>NZ_CP104562.2:2400000-4800000 GCF_025398155.2 Roseateles amylovorans | reverse complement strand
TGACCTGCCCCCCGCGCCAGGTCTTGCCCCTGGCCCAGGACGGCGTCCTGCTGGTGATGCCCTGCCTGAGCGACAGCCTGTCGATCACCAAGCTGGTCAGCGTGCATCCGCTCAATGCCGCACTCGGCCTGCCGACGATTGCGGGGGAAGTCGTGGCCATGGACAGCCGCACCGGCCAGCGCCTGGCCGTGCTGGACGGCCCCACGCTCACGGCCCGCCGTACTGCGGCGGTCAGCCTGCTGGCCCTTCAGCATCTCCAGCGTGCGGCGCCCCGGCGTGTGCTGGTGGTTGGTGGCGGCGTGCAGGCGCGGGCCCATGTGCAGGCGATGCAGGCCTTGCATCCGCAGGCCAGCATCCATGTGCAGGGTCATCAGGAGGTGCCGGCCTTCGTGGCGGAGTTGGGCGTCGAGGCCCTCGTGCCGGAGGCCCAGACTCGGCATGAATGGGATGTGATCGTGTGCGCCACCACCAGCCGGGTGCCGGTGCTGCGGCCCGGGGTGGGGGAGGGCGCCGTCGTCATCGGCGTGGGCGCCTTCCGCGAGGACATGGTGGAGCTGCCGCCCGAACTGCTGCGCAGCGCGCAGGTGTGGGTGGACGATCCCGTCGGCGCGCAGGCCGAGGCCGGCGACCTGATGGCGGCCGGCCTGTTCCAGCCGCAGGACGCGCTGGACGATCTGGTGCTGGGCCAGCGCCCGATCGACGATCGGCGCACCCGGGTGTTCAAGAGTGTGGGCTGCGCGCGCTGGGATCTGGCCGCCGCCCGGGTGGCCGTGCGGCGCTGAGGCGGGGTGTTGCCCATCGCCCCGGACGGAAGCGATCAGGCGCGCAGGCGCCGCGCTCGGCGTGGGGGGCGAGGCGATCGCCGCGCTTGGAGTGCAGTGCTTGGCCGCAGGCGAGCGAGAGGGTCCGTGACCGGGTTGGGGCTCGAGATCGAAATCGAGATCGAGATCCGCGCCGCGTCCTCTGCGGTTCAGGTCCGACCCGGCTTGACGCGGTTTCGCTTCAGTCCGGCCGTGGCCTCAGGACTCGTCCAGCAAAGGACGCAGGGCCTCGTCCCATTGCTCCAGGTCGTCGTCCGACAAATGCAGCCAGGACAGCGCCGCAGTCCGGTTGGCGGCCCAGTCGAGGTCCTCATCCAGCCCTTCGTGCTGGCGCATGAGGTGCTCGGCGATCAGGCCGGCGGCAATCAGGGTGCGGATCTCCGGATCCACGCCGGTGTCCTGCAGGGCTTCGAAGTCGTGATGCAGGCGGATCGCCGTCATCATCTCCGCCCCGAGGTGCCACACCTTCACCACCAGCGCGCCGACCACCGCATGGTCGGTGCGGTGATTGGCGTTCTCGGTGGCGATGAACGGCCGGTCGATGCGGGCCGCCGCTTCCACCATGGTGGCGCCATAGCCGCGTACGCTTTGCAGCAGGACCGGCATGCCCACATGGCAGAACAGGCCGTAGCTGTAGGCCAGGTCGGCCCGCATGCCGGGCAACTGGCGGGCGATGAACGCCATCGCGACCGCCCGCTTGGTCGACCGCTGCCAAAAGCGCAGCAGGTGCGGGCTGTTGACCGGAATCGCATGCCGGACCAGGAAGGCCTGCATCAGCGCCGCGCTCTCGTCCAGGCCCAGCCGGTACATCGCCTGCCCGACCGTGGTGCAAGGCACGTGGCCTGCCACGAGGTGCAGCGGGCTGTTGGCCACTCGAAGCAGCGTGGCCGACATCGCCACATCCGCCGCCGCAATGCGCCCGACCTCATTCAGATCGGGTTGCGGACGCGCGGCCATGGCGGTCCGCAGGCGCTCCAGCAGCTCCGGGCAAGGGGGAATCTGGATCTGACGAAGGGGCCCGTTGTTGCGGGCGCGTTCCAGTTCCTGGTGGACGGCTTGGGTCTTCATGGTCGCGTTGGATTATCCGGGCGCTTGCAGACACATGTGGTCACACGCCTGCGGCAAATTGCCGCTTGTGTTCGGTCTTGTCGCCTGTCGCCCAGGGTAGTTGTAAGAGACGGATACATTCCTGCGCATGCTCATCGCCCGCCATTCCCGTCGCCGCAGCGTCGGTCAGGTCCATCCGGGCGTGGCCGCGTTGGTGTGTGCGGTCGGCCTGTGGGCGGCGAGCGCCTGGGCCTGGGATCGGGACCGTCTGAACGAGAGTGCCGCTCGCTTGTCGCCCAGGACGCAGGCCCAGGTGCGGGCCATGATGCAGATGGCCGATCGCGCCGCAGCGCTGCCGGACGACGCGCAGCGGCTGACCTTGGTGAACAACTTCTTCAACCAGCGCATCGCCTTCCGGGACGACCAGGCGGTCTGGGGCCGCATCGACTACTGGGCCACGCCGCTGGAATCGCTGGACAAGGGTCAGGGCGACTGCGAGGACTACGCCATCGCCAAATACCTGACCCTGATGGAGGCGGGCGTGGCGCAGGCGAAGTTGCGCATGGTCTATGTGCGAGCCCAGTTCCAGGGACGCGCGCAGGCACACATGGTGCTCGCCTACTATGCGCAACCGGAGGCGGAGCCTCTGATTCTGGACAATATCAATCCCGAGATCCGTCGCGCCTCGCAACGCGACGATCTCTCGCCGGTGTTCAGTTTCAACGGCGAAGGGCTTTGGACAGGCGTGGGCAGCACATCCGCCGGCAATCCGCTGGTGCGGTTGTCGCTGTGGCGGGACCTGCTGGCCCGGGCGAAGGAGGAGGGTTTCCAGTGAGGTCGCGACGACATCGGGAAGCCGCCGGAGGCAACGGAGAATTCACGACATGTCGCTGATAAGACAAATCTGGTGCCTGGTGCTGGGCGCGGTGCTGGCCTCGGTGCTGGGCGGGGTGGCGGTGAGCACCTGGTCGCTGCGCGAGCTGCTGCAGACGCAGGCGCAGCTCAAGAACAACGACAACGCGAATGCGTTGGCGCTGGCACTGTCACAGCAAAAGGGCGATGCGGAGCTGATGTCGCTGCTGATCTCGGCGCAGTTCGATGCGGGCGCCTATGAATCGGTGCGCTGGCGCGATGCGCAGGGCAAGGCGGTCTTCGAACGCCACATCGAGACCCCGCAGACCTCTCACGCGCCGGCCTGGTTCGTGGCGGTGCTGCCACTGAGCGTGGCGCCCGGCGTGGCCAAGGTTTCCGACGGCTGGCGAGCGGTCGGCGAGGTCGAGGTGCGGGGCCAGACCGGCTATGTGCATGAGGCGCTCTGGCGGGCGACGCTGAATTCCACCCTGTGGCTGCTGCTGGTCGGCGTGGTGACCGGCGTGGCGGCGGCGCTCGTGCTGTCCCGGCTGCGGCGTCCGCTGGACACGGCGGTGCGACAGGCCGAGGGCGTGTCCCAGGGGCGCTTCGAGACCGTCCTGGAGCCACAGGTGCCGGAGATGCGCAAGCTCACCAGCGCGATGAACACGATGGTGGTGCGCACCCGGCAGATGTTCGAGGCCCAGGCCGAGCAATTGCGCACCCTGCATCATCAACTGCTGTGCGACGAGCTCACCGGCCTGTCCCACCGCCGCCAGTTCGTGGCGGAGCTGAGTTCGGCGCTGGACCGCGACGATGGTCCGCTGCGCGCCGGGCTGGTGCTGGTGCGCCTGCGCGACTTGCCGGGCCTGAATCAGCGGCTGGGTCACGGCGCCACCGACCAGGCGCTGATGGCGATCGCCCAGGGCCTGCGGGTGTATCCGGAGCAGGTGCGCGGCTGTCTGGCCGGCCGCTTGAACGGGTCTGACTTCGCATTGTGGTTGCCGGCGCCCGGTGTGGTGGGTGACACCGCCACCGCCTTGGCCGATGCGCTGCGCGCCGGGCTGCAAGGGCTGGGGCAGGGCATCGGTGTGGCGCTTGGCGCGGTGGAGTTGCCGCGCGACCAGCCGATGAGCGCCTGGTTCGCCGCCGCCGATGCTGCCTTGGCGCGCGCCGAGCTGGGTGAAGGCGTGGTGCTGGAGCTTCGCCAGGCGCCGCCGTCCGAGGAGGTCGCCCAGGGCGAGCGTGCCTGGCGTGCATTGATTTCCGACGCGCTGGCCCATCAGCGCAGCCGTTTGCTGGAGTTCCCGCTGATCGGCCGCGACCGGCAGGTGCTGCACCTGGAATGTCCGCTGCAGCTCAAGCTCAATCCGCTCGGCGAGTTCGAGCCCGCCTCGCGCTGGTTGCCGCTGGCATTGCGTCACCGGCTCAGCGCCGAGGCCGATCTGCAGGTGCTGGCCCTGGCACTGCAGGCGGCGCAGCACGACCAGCGCGCCCGCTGCATCAATGTGGCGCCCGCGTCACTCAACGATGGCAGCTTCATCGCCCGAGCCCGGGAACTGGTGCAGTCGGCGCCCTCGGCCGTGCGTCGGCTGGTGGGGGTGGAAGTCGCCGAGCCGGCCGCGGTGCAGAACTTCGAATCCTTGCAGGAGCTGGGTCGCCAGCTGCGGCCGCTGGGCACGCTGGTCGGGCTGGAGCATGCCGGGGCCGGCTTGGCGCAGATCGACCGCCTCTTCCAGGCGGGCCTGGACTATGTGAAGCTGGACAGCTCGGTGGTGTCCGGCGTCTCGGCCGATGCGGGCCGGGCGGCCTTTGTCCGGAGCCTGGTCGTGATGCTGCGCAGCCTGGCGCTGAAGGTCTATGCGGAAGGCGTGACCGATGCGCTGGATGCGCAGGCGCTTTGGGACTGCGAGCTCGACGGCATCACCGGGCCCTGGGCTTCGGCGCAAGGCATCAAGCCCTGAGCATGGCCCGCGGCGGGCCACCGCCGCGCGACCTCAGTCGATGTCGGCCGTGTGCAGCGGATAGCCCTCGCCGCGGCGACGGTCGTCAAAGAAGCGCTGCAGGGTTTCGCGAACCGTGTGGAAGGCCAGCTCATCCCACGGCACCTCATGTTCGTGGAAGAGCTTGGCTTCCAGCGTCTCGGGCCCGGGATTGAATTCCGGACTCAGCAGTGTGGCCCGGTAGAACAGGTGGACCTGGCCCACCCGCACCACGTTCATCACGCAGTAGAGGTTGTGCAGCTCGAAGCGGGCGCCGGCTTCCTCGTCGGTCTCACGTGCCGCACCTTCGGCCACCGTCTCCCCCAGCTCCATGAAGCCCGCGGGCAGGGTCCATTTGCCCAGCCGGGGTTCGATCGCCCGCCGGCACAGCAGCACCTGGTCGTTCCAGACCGGGAGCGTGCCCACGACATTGAGCGGGTTCTCGTAATGGATGGTGCCGCACACCGTGCAGGTGGCGCGAGGCCGGTTGTCGTCCGCCGGGATGCGGTAGTCGATCAGGCCGCCGCAGGTGGGGCAATGCTGGAAGCGCCGCGCTTGGAACATGGACCGAGTGTAGCGGCCCCGCGTGGCATGATTCCTCGGATGGAGCTCTACAACTACTTCCGTTCCTCGGCCTCCTATCGGGTGCGCATCGCCATGGCGCTCAAGGGACTGACCTTCGACTACAAGCCGGTCCATCTGGCCCGCAACGAGCAGTTCCAGGAGTCCTACGCGGCGGTGTCTGCGTCGCGTCTGGTGCCGCTGCTGCGGGACGGGGAGGCGAGCGTGACCCAGTCGATGGCCATCATCGAATACCTGGATGAGATCCATCCCACCCCCTCGCTGCTGCCCGGTGATGCGCTGAGCCGCGCCTACATCCGCGCGCTGTCCCAGGACATCGCCTGCGAGATCCATCCGCTCAACAACCTGCGGGTGCTGCGATACCTGGTCAAGGACCTCGGCGTGACCGACGAGAACAAGACCCGCTGGTACCGCCATTGGGTCGAGAGCGGCCTGGGGGTGGTCGAACATCGCCTGGCGCAGGAAGGCCGCGCCGGCCGCTTCTGCTTCGGCGAGACGCCCACCATGGCCGACTGCCTGCTGGTGCCCCAGGTCTTCAATGCCCAGCGCTTCGACTGTCGGCTCGACCATGTGCCGACCGTCATGCGCATCCACGACCACTGCATGACTCTGGAGGCCTTCCGCCTGACCCATCCCGATGCCTGTCCCGATGCAGCGTGAGTCCGACCCGATGAGCCGATCGACGATGAGCCACCCGCCACGGCATCCCGCAGCGCATCCAGCGACGCACGCCTCAGCGCAAGCGCCCTGGCACGCCGACTGGCTTCGACCCGACTGGCAACTCCCGCCCAGCTTCCCCGGCGTGGAGGCCTTCATGACCACCCGCGCAGGCGGGGTGAGCGTGGGCGGCTACGAGAGCCTGAATCTCGGACGCGCCGTGGCGGACGATCCGGCCGCCGTGACCGAGAACCGGCGCCGCGTGGCTCAAGCCGTGGGCGCCTCGCCGGTGTTCCTGAAACAGGTCCACGGATCGACGGTGCTGCGGTTGGAGCCGACCCATGTCGCGGCGGATGCGGATCCGCCACCCGCAGATGCCAGCATCAGCACCGACCCGTCGATCGCCTGCGCCGTCATGGTGGCCGACTGCCTGCCGGTCCTCTTCGCCGCGCCCGGTGCCGTCGGTGCGGCCCATGCGGGTTGGCGCGGTTTGGCCGGCGGCGTGCTGGACCACACGGTGGCTGCGCTGTGCGAGGCCGCTGGCACCGATCCGCGATCGATCCATGCCTGGATGGGCGCCTGCATCGGTCCGGAGGCGTTCGAGGTGGGCGCCGATGTGCTGCAGGCGTTTGAGGTCGATGCGGTCCACCGCGATCAGCCGCTGTTCCGCTTCCAGCCGAACGAGGCCGGCGAACCGCGCTGGCGCGCCGATCTGGCCGGCCTGGCGCGTCGTCGATTGCAGCGGCTGGGACTGGTCCCGGCGGCCATCACCGGCGGAGGGTGGTGCACCTTCAGTCAGCCGTCACGGTTCTTTTCGTTCCGCCACGAGCGGGTCGATGGCCGGCGCAGCGGCCGCATGGCGGCGGTGATCCGATTGCGCTGAAGACGCGGAAGACGCCAAAGACTCCGCGGACGCTGAAGACGCTGATGGTGGCGGGCCGTCTGCGTCATGTGGCGGCGTGTCGTCGGATGCCGCCGGGATGACGACTGCCGAGGCCAGGGGAGGCCTTGCTGCCTGCGCCGCATCGGGTACGGGCGACGGGTCGGTGGTGACCTCGAGCGTTGTGGCCTGTGCGGCGGCCGCCGCTTCGGCCTTTCGCCGCAGGGCCCGACGGGCGGGTGCGCCCATCAGGTACATCACGATCGACAGCGGCAACGCCCCATACAGCACGAAGGTCACCAGCGCGCCCAGCACCGTGCCTTGCGGACTGGTCGCTTCCGCAGCGGCCATCAGCAGCACGACATACATCCAGGCGATCGCGATGAGGACCATGAAAAGCGTCAAAGGCCAGCGCTGAAAACTGCGGTGATCGGTGGGCGGGCATCGCCACGCTGTGTCACGCGGGGGTAAGCTGGACGGGCTACAAAAGTCCATGAGCATATGCGAAGGCTGCGCTGTCTTCCGGGTGGATGACTGTGGCAAGCTTCTTGCTCGGATCAGCACAAGGAGACTCATGAGCGCGATGCACGCCGCCGGCACGACTGATGCCCCCGCCCCCGCCGAATCCGCAGCCGCGTCATCGGCCGCGTCATCAGCCGCGTCATCGGCCACCCCGCATGACTTCGAGCATCTGGCCGCGCAGGCCACCGAGCTCATGTCCGGCTGGGCCCAGGGCTTTGGCGACGCGCTCAAGCAGTTGCAGTCCATGCAGATCCCGCCCGACGCCTGGGCTTCGCTGCAGCAGGATTACCTGCGCCAGGCCGGGGAGCTCTGGAACCGCACGCTGCATGAATCCCATGAAGGCGCCGTGGCGGCCGCCGCGGCCTCCGAGCCGCTCAAGGACCGCCGCTTTGCCAACCCATCCTGGAACGACAACCGGCTGGGTCATTTCACCGCTGCGCTCTATCTGCTGAATGCCCGCACGCTGCAGCAGATGGCGGACCAGGTCCAAGGCGACGACAAGACCCGCGCCCGGATTCGTTTTGCAGTGCAGCAATTTGTCGACGCGACGGCACCCAGCAACTTCCTGGCTTTCAATCCAGAGGCCCAGCAGCGCGCGCTCCACACCCAGGGCGAGAGCATCGCCCGCGGCATGCAACTGCTGATGGAAGACATCCGCCGCGGTCATGTCTCGCAAACCGACGAAAGCGCCTTCGAGGTCGGCCGCAATGTGGCCACCACCGAAGGCAGCGTGGTGTTCGAAAACGACTTCTTCCAACTGCTCGAATACAAGCCGCTGACCGCGCAGGTGCATGAGCGTCCGCTGCTGATGGTGCCGCCCTGCATCAACAAGTACTACATCCTGGATCTGCAGCCGGAGAACTCGTTGATCCGCTATGCGGTGGCGCAGGGGCATCGCACCTTTGTGGTGAGCTGGCGCAATCCCGATGCGAGCTGCGTGCACTGGAATTGGGACGACTACATCGAGCAGGCCGCGATCAAGGCCATCGAGGTGGTTCAAGCCATCAGCGGCAGCAAAACGCTCAACACCCTGGGCTTCTGCGTGGGGGGCACCATCCTCTCGGCCGCGCTGGCGGTGCTGGCGGCGCGCGGCCAGCAACCGGCGGCGAGCGTCACCTTGCTGACCACGCTGCTTGATTTCTCCAGCAACGGCATCCTGGATGTCTTCATCGATGAAGCCTCGGTGCGGCTGCGCGAGCTCACCATCGGCCCCCAGGCGCCCAACGGACCGGGCCTGCTGCATGGTCAGGAACTGGCCACCACCTTCAGCTTCCTGCGCCCGAACGATCTGGTCTGGAACTATGTGGTGGGCAACTACCTCAAAGGCGACCCGCCGCCGGCTTTCGACCTGCTCTACTGGAATGGCGACGCCACCCATCTGCCGGGGCCCATGTACTGCTGGTATTTGCGCCACACCTATCTGCAGAACGATCTGAAAGTCCCGGGTCGCCTGACCACCTGCGGTGTGCCGGTCGACCTGGGCGCGATCAAGGCGCCGGTCTATGTCTACGGCTCGCGGGAGGACCACATCGTTCCCTGGGAGGCGGCCTACCGCAACACCCAGGTGTTCACCGGGAAGAAGCGTTTCGTGCTGGGCGCGTCCGGGCACATCGCCGGCGTGATCAATCCCCCGGCCAAGAACAAGCGCAGCCATTGGATCGGCAAGACCGCCGCGCTGCCCGCCGACGGCCAGACGTGGATGAAAACCGCCGTGGAGCATCCAGGCAGCTGGTGGCCGGACTGGTCCGCCTGGCTGGCCTCGCACGCGGGCGCCCAGAAGGCCGCGCCGCGTACACCGGGCAATCGGCAATACACGCCGATCGAGCCGGCGCCAGGTCGCTACGTCAAGGAGCGCGCATGAGCGCCTGCGGCCCTCGACACGCCTCCGTCGACCGTCGACGACCGGTCTGGCCGACCCCGTCCCGCCTGTCCGACCCCAGCGCCTCGGATCCCAAACCCAAAGCCCTGAATCCTGAATCCTGAACCCTGAACCCTGAACCCTGAACCCTGAACCCGACAAGAACGAGACGCCAGAACCCGGAGGTTCCAGGCGTCCGCCCCCTCGTTTGACGCCTTTCAAGGAGAGAGACATGAGCACAGCCCAAGACATCGTCATCGTCGCCGCGGCCCGTACGCCGATCGGCAAATTCGGCGGCGCGCTGTCGAAGACGCCCGCCAGCGAGCTGGGCGCGATCGTCATCCAGGAATTGTTGCGCCGCAGCGGGCTGCCGGCCGACCACATCAACGAGGTCATCCTGGGTCAGGTGCTGCAGGCCGGCGTCGGCCAGAATGCGGCGCGACAGGCGGTGATCAAGGCCGGCCTGCCGGTGCATGTGCCGGCCATGACCATCAACAAGGTCTGCGGCTCCGGACTCAAGGCGGTGATGCTGGCCACCCAGGCCATCCGCGACGGCGATGCCGACATCCTGATCGCCGGCGGTCAGGAAAACATGAGCCTGTCGCCGCATGTGCTGCCCGGCTCGCGTGACGGCCAGCGCATGGGCGACTGGAAGCTGGTCGACACCATGATCGTCGACGGCCTCTGGGATGTGTACAACCAGTACCACATGGGCATCACCGCCGAGAACGTGGCCAAGGAATACCACGTCAGCCGGGCCCAGCAGGACGAACTGGCGCTGGCCAGCCAGCAGAAGGCCGCCGCCGCTCAGGATGCAGGCCGCTTCACCGCCGAGATCGTGCCGGTGACGCTGCCGCAGAAGAAGGGCGATCCGATCCTCTTCTCGGCCGATGAATTCATCAACCGCAAGACCAACGCCGAAGCGCTGGCGGGCCTGCGCCCCGCCTTCGACAAGGCCGGCACGGTGACCGCCGGCAATGCCTCCGGCCTGAACGACGGCGCGGCCGGGCTGCTGCTGATGAGCGAGGCCAAGGCCCGTGAGCTGGGCCTGCAGCCGCTGGCCCGGATCGCCTCCTATGCCAGCGCCGGCGTGGATCCCGCGACCATGGGCATGGGCCCGGTGCCCGCCTCGAAGAAGGCCTTGCAGCGCGCGGGCTGGCAGGCCAAGGACCTCGATCTGCTGGAGATCAACGAGGCCTTCGCCGCCCAGGCCTGTGCGGTCCATCAGCAGATGGGCTGGGACACCGCCAAGGTCAATGTCAATGGCGGCGCGATCGCGCTGGGCCATCCGATCGGCGCGTCCGGCGCCCGTATCCTGGTGACGCTGCTCCACGAAATGATCAAGCGCGACGCCAAGAAAGGCATTGCCAGCCTCTGCATCGGCGGCGGCATGGGCGTGGCGCTCTGCGTGGAGCGCTGAGGTTCACGTCGGTCGTCGGGGCCATTGACCGGCGAACCCGCTGAGCTTGTTGCATTCGAATCGCGTCTCTTCATCTCACACTTCGGGATCTCCAGCGCAAAGGCGCGGCGCATGGCGGTCCATCCTGGAGACAACCATGAGTCAGAAAATCGCATATGTGACCGGTGGCATGGGCGGCATTGGTACCGCGATCTGCCAGCGTCTGCACAAGGACGGCATGAAGGTGATCGCAGGCTGCGGGCCCAGCCGGGACTACACCAAATGGCTCAATGAGCAGACGGCACTGGGCTACCAGTTCTATCCGTCGGTGGGCAATGTGGCGGACTGGGAGTCCACCGTCGCGGCGTTCGATCGGGCGGTCGCGGAGCACGGCACCATCGACGTGCTGGTCAACAACGCCGGCATCACCAAGGACCGGATGTTCCTCAAGATGACCCGCGACGATTGGGACGCGGTGATCGACACCAACCTCAACAGCATGTTCAACGTCACCAAACAGGTGGTGCCCGGCATGGTGGACAAGGGATGGGGGCGGATCATCAACATCTCGTCGGTGAACGGGGAAAAGGGCCAGGCCGGCCAGACCAACTACTCCGCCGCCAAGGCCGGCATGCATGGCTTCACCATGGCGCTGGCGCAAGAGCTCGCCAGCAAGGGCGTGACCGTCAATACCGTCAGCCCCGGCTACATCGGCACCGACATGGTCAAGGCGGTCCGGCCCGACATGCTGGAGAAGATCGTGGCGCAGATCCCGGTCAAGCGCCTGGGCGAACCCGAAGAGATCGCCTCCATCATCGCCTGGCTGGCCAGCAGCCAATCCGGCTTCACCACCGGCGCGGACTTCAGCTGCAACGGCGGCCTGCACATGGGGTGAGCAAGACCTTGACTGAGCGGTTGAATGCGCCCTTGCCCGGGATCGGGCTAGGGGCTGGGCTAGGGGCTGGGCTCGCGGCTGGAGCTGGCACTGAGGCTGGGTCTGGAACTGGAACTGGAACTGGAGCCGGAACCGGAACCGGGACTGGCACCGGCACCGGGACTGGCGCTGGGCCTGCCCTGATCGGCTCCTTCGACAAGGGCCTGCGCATCCTGGATCTGATCGTCCAGGCGCAGCGCCCGCTGCGGTTGCAGGATGTGGCGGATGCGCTGGACATCGACAAGAGTTCGGCGCTGCGCTTCATGGCGACGCTGCAAAAGCATGCGCTGGTGTCACGCGACCCGATCGACAAGACCTTCACGCCGGGCGCCCGGCTGGCGCTGTGGTCCAGCGGCTTGGGCCCTGAGACGCGGCTGACCGAACGGATTGCCCCCCATCTGCGCGCCCTGGTGGATGACACCGGCCAGACCGCGCACCTGGCGCTGCTCAGCGGCGATGGCGTGCGGCTGGTCGAGGTGTCGCCGGGCCGCGGCGAACTGGCCGTGCGGCAGACCCCAGGCGACTGGGAGCCGCTGTATTGCTCCGCCGTGGGCAAGGCTTTGCTGGCCTTCCTGCCGATGGCGGCGCAGCGCCGGCTGATCGACTGCCTCAGCTTCCGTGAATTCACGCCGAGCACGCTCAGCTCCGTGGCCCTGCTGCGGGCCGAACTGCGCGATGCGGTGCATGCGGGCATCGCCTTCGACGAGGCGGAGAACCACCCGGACATCCACTGCATCGCCGCCCCGATCCGCGACCGGTCGGGCTATCCGATGGCGGCGATCGGCATCTCCGCGCACCGGCGCAGCTTGGCCCAGACGATTCGCCTGCAGGGCGACTGGATCGCCGCTGTCCATCGGCGCGCGCAGCAGGTCACCGCGGAACTGCTCGGCGGCTGATCGGTTCCCGCCTGACCCCGGCCTGACCCCGGCCGGTCCCGGTCGGCCCCGATCTGCCCCCATCAGCGCTGGCCTGCGCCGGTCTGCCTGGCGCCCCCGCGAGCGAATTCGGGATGACCCCGTTGGACTGACTCCTTCAGACTGACTTTGACTCAGGCTGATTGACTCTGACGGCCTTCGTCCCCTGCATCTGCGATCCCGTTCCGGCTTCACGGTCGCGAGTTGATTCATCGTCAACCACACGACTTGTCGATCGTGGCGACCGCTCCTACTGTCGCGTTCCCCAGTCGACGAGGAGCGGGCCATGCAGGTCCAACGCATTGATCATTTCACGCTGCGAACGCCGCATCTGGCGCAGACGCTGGCGTTCTACGAGTCCGTGGTCGGACTGACCCCCGGCCCTCGACCGGCCTTCGGCTTTCCCGGCGCCTGGCTCTATGCCCAGGGCCGTCCCATCCTGCATCTGGCCGAACTGGTCCCCGGTGCGAATGAGGCGCTGACCCGTTACCTCGGTGACCCGGCGGTGCGGCCCGGCGGTGGCACGGTGGACCACATCGCCCTGCGCTGCACCGATCTGCCGGCGCTGGAACAGCGGCTGCGACGCTTGTCCGTGCATTACGAGGCCCGCACCGTGCCCGCCTTGGGCGAGCACCAGTTGTTCGTGATCGACCCGAACGAGGTTCGAATCGAGTTCATCTTCGATGCCGCCGAGCCCGCGAGTTGGCACACCGATGCCGAAGGCGTTTCTCTGACGACGTCCGCAACTGCTGCAAAGGTTGGCGCATGAAGACCACCACCTCACACGCCGCTGGGTCGGCAACTGGCCACGGCGCCTCGGGGGCGTCGGCCACATCTGCGGCGTCGGCCACATCGGCGGCGTCAGCCACATCGGCTACATCGGCTACATCGGCCATATCGGCAACGGCCGCCGTGTCCGCACCGCGCGACGTGCCGGCTGACACCGCGCGCGCGGCGGACCGCGAGGCAACCACTGGTCTGCCCTCGGGGGCACCGTTGCGCATCGGGGTCATCGATCTGTCCTTCCACGCCGCCAGCAGCGGGGTGGTGGCGGCGCTGTTGCGCCGGGACGGCATTCCCTTCGAATTCCGTCACGCACCGCATGAAGCCTTGTTTGGCTTGCTGGCCAATGACGAGATCGATCTGGCGATCTCCGCCTGGCTGCCGGGCAGCCACGGCGCCTACATCCAACCCTTCGAGGATCAATTGGTCAAGCTGGGTGTGCTCTACCAACCGTACGCGATCTGGGGTGTGCCGGACGAGGTGCCGGTGCAGGAGGTCGAGGCCGTGGCCGACCTGCTCAAGCCCGCCGTGGTCGCGCGCATGCGCAAGACCATCCAGGGCATCGGGCCTGGTGCGGGGATCAGCCGGTTCTCACGGGAAATCATGGACGCCTACCGGTTGGGTGAGGTGGGCTATGAGTTTCGCAATGGCAGCCTTCAGGATTGCGTGGGCGCCTTCGAATCGGCGGTCCAGGCGCAGCAGTGGGTGGTGGTGCCGCTCTGGCATCCGCAGTTCCTGCACAACCGGCATCGCATTCGCGCACTGCGCGAGCCGCTGGGCCTGCTCAGAGGCCAGGACGAGGCCACGCTGGTGCTGCGCCGATCGGCCTTGTCGCGGGTGCCCGCCAGGACGCTGAACTGGATGCGTCGGATCTCGCTGGGCAATGCCGTGGTGGCGGCGCTGGACGATCAGATCAGTCGTGGCGGCCTCACGCCCGAAGGCGCCGCAGCGGACTGGATGGCGCGCCATCCGGAGATCGTGGCGTCTTGGGAGGCGCAGGAGCCTCCCGCTTGACGGGCGTTGTCGACACCACCCGCCGTCCGGCAGCCCGAGCCAGCCCCGGCACACCCCCCAGGCCGGGCACGTCCAGCACATCCAGTGCGTTTGGTACGCCCCGAGCCCGCGTTGCCAGCGAGCCCCTTTGCCCATCGCCTCCACAGGAACTCATGATGCCGATCAGCGCCGATCCGCCGACCTTTGCGTCCTCGACGTTCAACTCAGCCCCGTCGGAGGGTCATGGCATCGCCATGCGGTCACCTGCCTCGGGACTGCCCATGGAGCGGCTGGCGGCCTTGGGTCTTCAATTGCCACCACCGGCACTGCCGGTCGGCGCCTACGAGCCGTGGCAACGCGTGGGGACGCTCATCACCACCTCGTTTCAATTGCCCTGGCAGGGCGACCGGCTGGCCTTCACCGGCCGGCTGGGCGAGACGCTGTCGATCATGCAGGGCCGTGAGGCCGCGGTGTTCTGCGCGCTGCAAGGCATGGCTCAGCTGGCCTCAGCCGCTGATGGCGATCTGAATCGCATCCGGCTGATCCGCGTGGATGGTCATGTGGGTTGCGTGCCGGGCTTTCGGCACATTCCGCAGGTGCTGGATGCGGCGTCCACCTTGCTGAGGGACGTCTTTGAACCCCGGGGCCGGCATGCGCGTACTGCGCTTGGGCATCAGGTCATGCCGCTGGACGCCCCAGTGATGCTGGGGTTTCTGGCTGAACTTGTTTCGGGCTGACGAGTGGCGGGGAGGTGTGGCCCTCAGCCCTTGATCTGCAGCAGCCGCGACAGGCCCTGTGCGGTCTCCTGCAACCGTGGCAGCCCTTGCTCCAGCAGGATCTGCGGCGGGGTGCGGCTGGCTTGGGTGCTGATGTTGATCGCCGCCAGCACCCGACCGTTGCGTCCGGTCACCGGAACGGCCAGCGCGATCAGGCCGTCTTCCAACTCCTGGTCGACCAGGCACCACTGCTGCTGGCGAGCCTGTTCGATGGCCACGTTCAGTTCTTGCTGATCGCGCACCGTGCGGCTGGTGTAGGCCTTGAGCGGCAGCTTGGCCAGTTGCGCCTCGCGCTCCTCGTTGGGCAGCGCGGACAGCAGCACCCGGCCCATGGCGGTGCACCAGGCCGGCAGGCGGCTGCCCACGCCCAGCGTCATGCCCATGGTTTTTCGGGTGGGCATGCGCAGGACAAACACGATGTCCGAACCTTCCAGCACCGCGATCGAGCAGGATTCCTTGAGTTCGCTGGACAGTTGCTGCAGCAGCGGTTCCGCGAACTGCCACAGCGGTTGGGAGGAGAGGTAGGCAAATCCCAGATCCAGGATCTTGGGCGTGAGTTCGAACAGGCGCCCCTCGGCGCGCACGTAGCCCAGCGTCTGCAGGGTCAGCAGGATGCGTCGCGCGCCAGCGCGGGTAAGGCCGCAGCGACGGGCGACCTCGGTGAGCGTCTGGCGTGGGGCGTCAGCGCCAAAGGCGCGAATGACCGACAAACCACGTGCGAAGGATTGCACATAGCTGTCGCCGGGCTTGAGCGTCGGAGCGCTGTCGTCGCTGGGCATGGGCGTCATGGTTCAAGTATAGGAAGGTGGAGAAACGTTAATATCCGGCCCGTTTCATTGAGTTGTGACTGAAGGTGATCACCATGGGCATGGATGTAGTCGACTACGAAATCAAGGGCGCCGAGATGCAGTTCGTCGAGGTCGAACTGGATCCTGGGGAAGCGGCCATCGGCGAAGCCGGGAGCATGATGTTCATGGATGCCGGCATCGGCATGGACACCGTGTTCGGCGATGGCTCGGCCAGCCAGGGCGGGTTCTTCGGCAAGCTGCTGGGCGCGGGCAAGCGGCTGGTGACAGGCGAATCGCTGTTCACCACCATTTACACCAACCAGGGGCAGGGCAAGCAGCGGGTCGCCTTTGCGGCACCGTATCCCGGCAAGATCTTGCCGATGGACCTGGCCAAGCTCGGCGGCACGCTGATCTGCCAGAAGGACGCGTTCCTGTGCGCGGCCCGCGGGGTGTCGCTGGGCATCGCCATCCAGCAGAAGCTGTCGACCGGCTTCTTCGGTGGTGAAGGTTTCATCATGCAGAAGCTCGAGGGAAATGGCCTCGCATTCGTGCATGCGGGCGGCACAGTGGTTCGTCGCACGCTGCAGCCGGGGCAGACCCTGCTGGTCGATACCGGTTGCGTGGTGGCGTATACCCCGAACGTGAATTTCGAGATCCAGTACGTGGGCAAGATCAAGACCGCGCTGTTCGGTGGCGAAGGCCTGTTCCTGGCCAAGATGACCGGTCCGGGCGAAGTCTGGCTGCAGAGCCTGCCGTTCTCGCGTCTGGCGTCCCGCGTGTTCGCTGCGGCGCCTCAGCGCGGCGGCTCCCGCGAGGAAGGCTCGATGCTGGGCGGATTCGGCGCTGCCGGCCTGCTTGGCGGCATCCTGGGCGGCGACGACGAGTAAGTGCCGCCTCACCCGCCTGGCCTGTGAAGGCCAGGCGCGGGGGATCACCTGGAGGAGCGGGAGGGCCCGCATGGCCGCGCCGCGCCGGCCGGCCTCCAGGACTCGCACGGCCCGCACGGCCCACACGCCCCGCACGGACCGCCACGTGGCCCGCATGGCCCGCACGACTGCGGTCCGGCCCCACGTCAGTCCGGCACAGCCGTGCCGGGCGGGCCTGGATCTCCAGCCATCGGGCAGGTAAGGGCGGGCAGTCATGCGCCTTTGTCGGCATGAACGGTGCCCGGCGGTGGCCCGGAGTCTGCCGACTGCGAATCTCCGTCGATTGTTGACGGCGCCCACAGATGGCGGGGGTGCAGGCCACACTTCCATGGCTTCGGCACAGGCATCCGGCCTACACTTGAGGGCTGTCACGGCGTGACCGCCGCTGCCTTGTTCAAGGATCTCAGATGTTGTTCTCTCCCGCGCGGACGCTGGTCGCCGCCCTGGCCCTGTCCACCGCTGGCTGGGCCGCCAGCGCCGGCGCCACCTCGGTGCCTGCCGCTGCCCCACCGGTCGCCACCAGTCCCATCTTCGTGCTGAACTCGCTGGATGCGGACATCAGCGTGATCGACCCCAAGGGCTTCCGCGAGCTCAAGCGCATTCCGACCGGCAAGGAACCGCACCATCTCTACCTGACGCCCGACCGCAAGACCATGGTGGTCGCCAATGCGCTGGGTGATTCGCTGACCTTCCTGGACCCGGTCACTGCCGAAGTGCAGCGCACCGTGCGCGGCATTCCCGATCCCTACCACCTGCGCTTCTCGCCCGACATGAAGTGGCTGGTGCTGGCCGGCAACCGGCTTGACCATGTGGACATTTACAAGTGGCAGCCGCAGAACCAGGCCCAGCCGCTGGTCCTGACCAAGCGCTTCGCCGCCCCCAAGACGCCCAGCCACCTGTCCATCGACAGCAAGAGCTCGGTGGTCTATGCCAGCTTGCAGGACAGCAGCGAATTGCTGTGCATCGACCTGAACACGATGACCCCGCGTTGGAAGGTCCCGGTCGGCAAGCTGCCGGCCGACATCTACCTCACGCCCGACGACAAATACCTCCTGGTCGCGCTGACCGGCGAGCGCAGTGTCGAGGTCTACGAGGTGGGCGGCGCGGCGCAGCCGCGGCTGGTCAAGCGCATCGAGACCGGCGACGGCGCGCACTCGTTCCGCGCCCTCGGCGACAAGCGTCATGTGCTGGTCAGCAACCGCGCGGCCAACACCATCAGCAAGATCTCGCTGGAGAGCTTCACCGTGGTAGACACCCTGCGTGCCCCCGGCGGCCCGGACGACATGGAAATCCTGACCGACGGCCGCACGCTGATGTTCACCTCCCGCTGGGCCCGCAAGCTCACCGTGATGGACCTGCAGACCAAGCAGATCCTGCAGCAGGTCAAGGTCGGCAAGTCCCCCCACGGGGTGTGGACCCTCGACCAGATGCCGCGCCAGTGAGGCCTCGATCGTGACACACCCGATCCGGACGTCCCCCGGCCGACGCGCGTTGCTCACCCTGCTGGGTGCGGCCGTGGTCGCGCCGGGCGTCGGCGCGCAGCCCCAGGGCGCGCCCTGCGACAAACCGGTCTACCTGACCTTCGACACCGGGCACATGGGGGTCGCGCCGCTGATCGTGGACACGCTCAAGCGCTTCGATGCCAAGGCCACCTTCTTCCTGGCCCAGGAGCCAACGATGGACGGCGGCCAGACCCTGGACGACCGTTGGGCGCCCTGGTGGAAGGCGCTGGCGGCGCAGGGCCATGATTTCGGCTCGCACACCTGGTTCCACGACGCCTGGGCGGCGGACCTGCCGGACGGCCGCTTCCGCTTCCGTCGCGCTGCGGGCGAACAACCGGTCCAGATGGTCGAACTCACCGCTGCGCAGTACTGCGAAGAGCTCAAGCGTCCCGCCCAGCGTTTCCTGGAAATGACCGGGCGGCCGATGTCGATGATCTTCCGTGCGCCGGCCGGCCGCACCTCGACAGCGCTGCTGGCGGTGGCGCAGTCCTGCGGTTACCGTCATGTCGGCTGGAGTCCGTCCGGTTTCCTGGGCGATGAACTGCCCAGCGACCGGTTCCCCAACCAGGCCTTGCTGGAGCAGGCGCTGCGCCGGGTGAAGCCGGGCGATATCCTGATGGCGCATCTGGGCATCTGGTCGCGCCAGGACCCGTGGGCGCCGACGGTGCTGGAGCCCTTGCTGCAGGGATTGAAGTCCCGCGGCATGTGTTTTGCGCCGTTGCGGGATCATCCCGACTATGCGGCCTGGATGCGCAAGCCGGCCGAGTCGGCACTGGCGCAGGGGCCGGCGAGCAGCAGGCCGCGGCAGACGAATTGACGGCGGGTGGCATAACGCGAGGACAACGGGAGCGTTGATCAAGTGATGGACTGGTTCACCGATCTGTTTGGCCAGGCGCAGCAGGCGCTGTATGAGGGCGTGGTGCAGCCCATCGTGTTCGGCCTGGGCTACGGCAACCTGCTGGAGGACGCCTTCGATGCCACCGGCTGGTTGCTGGTCGGCCTGATGCAGATCGCCGTGCTGCTGGTGGTCCTCGGCGCACTGCAACGCTGGCGCCCGGCGGAGCCGGTGACCGATCGCCGCGCGATCCGCATCGACGTGATCTACACGCTGATTCAGCGCCTGGGGCTGTTCCGGCTGGCCATGTTCTTCACCATGGTGCCGGTGTTCGACACCATGACCGGCCAACTGCGTCTCTGGGGCATTCCCACCTTCCAGCTCGATGCCGTCTGGCCTGGCGTGACCGACCAGGCCTGGATCAGTTTCGTGATCTACCTTCTGGCGTTCGACCTGCTCGGCTACTGGCTGCATCGTGCGCAGCACCAGTTCAACTGGTGGTGGGGATTGCATTCCTTGCACCACAGCCAGCGCCAGATGACGATGTGGAGCGACAGCCGCAACCATCTGCTGGACGACCTGCTGATCGACAGCGCGGTCGCGCTGGTGGCGCGCATGATCGGTGTGGGTCCAGGTCAATTCGTGGCCCTGGTGGCGATCTCGCAACTGCTCGAAAACCTGCAGCATGCCAACCTGAGGATGCACTTCGGCGCCCTCGGTGAACGGCTGCTGGTGAGCCCGCGGTTTCACCGCCTGCATCACTCGATCGGCATCGGTCATGAAGGCCATGGCCGCGGCACGCTGGGTGGTCATAACTTCGCCGTGCTGTTCCCGATCTGGGACGTGATCTTCCGCACCGCCAATTTCCAGGACCGCTGGGACCCGACCGGCATTCGTGACCAACTGCCCGAAGAGGGCGGCCGCGATTACGGCCAAGGCTTCTGGGCCCAGCAATGGCTGGGGTTGCGGCGCATGTTCGGCGGAAGGCGTGCGGGATTCTCCTCGCCGGTGTCGTCCCCAATGCCCACTTCCCTGCCCACTTCCCTGCCCACGCCTGCGCCTGCGCACACCACAACAACACGCCTGACCTCCGGAGGGGACGACTGATGATCAAGCCCATGAGCCGCATCGCGGACGGCTTCTGGCGCGCGGCCGCCTACTGCCTGCATCCGCGGGTGATCGGCTGGTCGCTGCTGCCCTTGATCCTGCTGGCGGCATTGAGCGCGGTGCTGTCCTACTTCTTCTGGGAATCCGCGGTGGCGGGTGTCCGGGCGACGCTGGAATCCTGGAGCCTGATCGAAGGCCTGTTGAAGTGGCTCGACAGCCTGGGCGCCGGTGGCTTCCGCACCGTGCTCGCGCCGATGGTGGTCATCGTGTTGGCCTCGCCAGCGCTGGTGATGCTGTGCCTGCTGGCGGTGGCCGCGATGATGACGCCGGCCCTGGCCGATCTGGTGGCGCAGCGCCGGTTTCCCGGGCTGGAACGCAAGCATGGTGCGGGCTTTTTCGCCAGCCTGGGCTGGTCGCTGGGCCACACGCTGGTGGCCATGGTGGTGCTGGTGCTGTCGCTGCCGTTCTGGCTGATCCCGCCGATTGCCTTGATCGTTCCGCCGCTGACGCTGGGATGGCTCTGCTACCGCGTCTTCACTTTCGATGTGCTGTCCGAGTTCGCCTCCGCGCCCGAGCGTCGTGCCTTGCTGTCGGAGCATCGGCTGCCACTGATGCTGGTGGGCCTGGTCACCGGCTACCTGGGCGCCGCGCCGGCGGCCCTGTGGGCGTTCAGTGCGCTCACCCTGGCACTGGCCCCGCTGTTCGTGCTGCTGTTCGTTTTCCTGTCGACGCTGGTGTTCGCCTTCAGTTCGCTGTGGTTCTCGCACTATGCGCTGGCGGCCTTGCAGGACATGCGTCGCACGAACACGGTCACGCCGCGTGAACCCGATCCGGTGATGGATGTGCTGCCCGCCAACTATGCGACCGCGCCGCCCTTGCCCTCGGATGGCCCGGACTTCGGTGCGCCCGCGCTCGACAAGCCGTCCCCGCTCAACCCCTGACCCCCGGCGGGGCGACCGCCTGCGGGCGGCACCCGGCCAGTCTGCGGCAGCCGTTTCGGCGACGCCGCTTTCACCTCCTGCGTGTGCACGTGCGCACGTTCCCACATCTCCACACGTCCACCTTTGGAGCCACGATCGACCATGAACATCGGCCTCATCATCATTGGCGACGAGATCCTGTCCGGCAAGCGCCAGGACAAGCACCTGGCCAAGGTCATCGAACTGCTGTCGGCGCGCGGCCTGTCGCTGTCCTGGGCCAAGTACCTGGGTGACGACCGCGATCAACTCACCCGCGAGCTCAAGACTGCTTTCGACAGCGGCGAGCTGGTCTTCAGCTGCGGCGGCATCGGCGCCACACCGGATGACCACACGCGCCAGGCCGCTGCTGCGGCGCTGGGCCGGGAGATGGCGCTCCATCCGGAGGCGGCGGAATCAATCTGGCAGCGCGTCCAGCAGATGGCCACCGAGCAGGGCACGGTGGCCGAGCGCGACCATCCCGACACCCACCGCCGCATGGAGATGGGCGTGTTCCCGGTGGGCGCGAACGTCATCCCGAATCCGTACAACAAGATCCCCGGCTTCTCGGTCGGCACCGTCTATTTCGTGCCGGGCTTTCCGGTGATGGCCCATCCGATGATCGAATGGGTGCTGGATCAGCAGCATGCGGACCTGCACCGCGCCGTCGGCCTGCGGGAGCGCTCGATGATCGTGCAGGGCGCGATGGAGGCCTCGCTCACGCCGCTGATGGTCCGCATCGAGTCCGAGTTCCCCGGCATCAAGGTCTTCTCGCTGCCGAGCGTGGACCATCCGACCTGGGGCCGCCACATCGAACTGGGCGTGAAGGGCGTCACCGGCACTTCGGACGACGCGCTGACCGCCGCCTACGACGCGCTGCGCCAGGGAGTCGTCCAGTTTGGTGCCTCCATTGGCACTGAATTGGTGCGATGATGCACCACGGCGAGCCGGGATGCCTCGGCGCGGCCGGGCGGTTCGGGTGCCTGTCTCAGAGGGGCGCCCCCGGCTGGCGCGCGCCGCACGCGCGCCAGCGCCGCATGCACCGAGCTGGCGCCTGCGACGTCATCGGCCGGTAATCCGTTGGCATGCAAACTGCTAATTGGTCCCGTGCTTGAGGCGCGGACGTCGTTCCAATGAGGCACGAGCTTCACCGCGCATCCTGTCTGCCGAATCTTTCTTTCTAATCCAGCCCCCCGAGGAGTGATTGATGGCCACCAAGACCGTCGCCGACGTGATGAACCTGGTCAAGGAGCATGAGGTCAAGTTCGTTGACTTCCGCTTCACCGACACGCGCGGCAAAGAACAGCACGTGTCCGTGCCCGTGTCCGCGTTCGACGAAGACAAGTTCACGTCGGGCCATGCCTTTGACGGTTCCTCGATCGCCGGCTGGAAGGGCATCGAAGCATCCGACATGCTGCTGATGCCGGATCCCAACACCGCCAACGTCGACCCGTTCTACGAAGAGCCGACGCTGATCCTGACCTGCGACGTCATCGACCCGACCGACGGCAAGGCCTATGAGCGCGACCCGCGCTCGCTGGCTCGTCGCGCCGAGGCCTACCTGAAGTCCTCCGGCCTGGGCGACACCGCCTACTTCGGTCCGGAACCCGAGTTCTTCATCTTCGACAGCGTCCGCTGGAATGTGGACATGTCCGGTTCGTTCGTGAAGATCGAATCCGAAGAAGCTGCCTGGAACACCGGCAAGGAATACGAGCACGGCAACAGCGGCTACCGTCCCACCGTCAAGGGCGGCTACTTCCCGGTGCCCCCGGTCGACAGCGGCCAGGACATGCGCTCGGAGATGTGCCTGATCCTGGAACAGATGGGCATCCCGGTCGAAGTGCATCACCACGAAGTGGCGAACGCCGGCCAGATGGAAATCGGCACCAAGTTCAGCTCGCTGGTTCAGCGCGCGGACTGGCTGCAGCTGCAGAAGTACATCATCCAGAACGTGGCCCATGCCTATGGCAAGACCGCCACCTTCATGCCCAAGCCGATCGTCGGCGACAACGGCTCCGGCATGCACGTCCACCAGTCGGTGTGGAAGGACGGCAAGAACCTGTTCGCCGGTGACGGCTACGCCGGTCTGAGCGACTTCGCGCTGTACTACATCGGCGGCATCATCAAGCACGCTCGCGCGCTGAACGCCATCACCAACCCCGGCACCAACAGCTACAAGCGTCTGGTTCCCGGCTTCGAAGCCCCGGTGAAGCTGGCCTACTCGGCCAAGAACCGTTCGGCCTCGATCCGCATCCCGTACGTGGCCAACCCCAAGGGTCGTCGCATCGAGGCGCGCTTCCCGGATCCTTCGGCCAACCCGTACCTGGCCTTCTCGGCCCTGCTGATGGCCGGTCTGGACGGCGTGGAAAACAAGATCCATCCGGGCGAAGCCGCCACGAAGGACCTGTACCACCTGCCGCCGGAAGAAGACGCGAAGATCCCGACCGTCTGCCACAGCCTGGACCAGGCGCTGGAGTATCTGGACAAGGACCGCGCGTTCCTGACCAAGGGCGGCGTGTTCACCGATGCCTACATCGATGCCTACATCGAACTGAAGATGCAGGAAGTCCAGCGCTTCCGCATGACCACGCACCCGGTCGAGTTCGACATGTACTACTCGCTGTAATGGCAACAGGGCAGGGCGTCATGTCCCCACGGCACACGACGCCCCGCCCGCCTTCCCGACCGGCCGCACGCGAGTGGGCGCCGGCACCCCATCCGGGGCGACATGAGGGAAGCCAAGAGGGACGACTTCGGTCGTCCCTTTTTCATGCCCGGCGGGTCGACTCGACCCCCCCGCGAGCCGGCGCAGGCACGATCGCTCTGCAAGCGCTGCAAGCGCTGCAAGGTCGGCACGGTGTGAGGCGTGTGCCTGGTCTGACCGGTGGGGCAGGGCGCTCGGTCGCGCGGCATCGTCCTGAAACCTGCCGTACACCGGACGTTGGCTCGGCCCATCGCGGTCCGGTGTGCAGTGTTCCCGCTGCGTACACCTCGCAACAGCGAGAAGCTATGACCGTTTCCTCCCACAGCCCGGCTTGGGTCACAATGAGTATCGACTCAGGTCAGTGGGAAGCAGGGAATGCAGATGAAGCGGGTTGGGTGTCCTCGAGGGAAAGCAGGCGGTTGGCTCGTCCTGGCGACGCTGGCCGCGACCATGGCGGGCCCCGCCGTGGCGCAGTCGGTGGTCTACCGGTGCCCGGGGCCGCCGGTGCTCTACACCGATGCGCTCTCGGCCAAGGAAGCCGCGGACAAGGGTTGCCGCAGCATCGAGGGCACGCCGATCACCGTGTTCTCGCCGATCAAGCCCAAGAACGCGCCCGCGGCCGCGCCCACCTCCAACGCCTCCGGGACCCAAGGTGAGCTGCGTGTCGACCCCAAGGACCAGAAGGTGCGCGACAACGAGCGCCGTCGCGTGCTTGAGCAGGAACTGCGGGAGGCCGAAGAGCGTCTCACCAAGCTCCAGCAGGAATACAACAACGGCCAGCCCGAGCGGCGTGGCGACGAACGCAACTACCAGAAGTACCTGGACCGCACCGCCGAGCTCAAGGCCAGCGTGGCGCGCCAGGACAGCGACATCCAGGCCATCAAGCGCGAACTCGCCAAGCTGCCGCCCTGATTCGGGTGCGGTGGTTCAGGCTGCGCCGCGCGATGACGGCGACGACGCAGCACGATGAACGCCAAATCCACTCCGGCGCCCGATTCCGCGGCGCCTGCCCCTTCCCCCAAAGCCCGGTCCGGCGGCGCCAAGGCGCGTGCCGCCCCTGCGGCGGCGGCCGCTTCCAGCACGGCCCCCTGTGATGCCGTCACGGGCGACGCGACACTGCCCCCCGCGGTGCCGCTCGGCACCGTCCCGCCCGCGGCGACCCCACCCGGCACGCCGAAGAACGGCCTCGACCCCAGTCCCTACCAGGCCTTCGATCTGCTCGCCACCCTGGTGGCGGTGGTCCGGCCGGATGGGACCTGCGAGTTCGCCAACACCGCTGTCGAGACCCTGTTCAACCTGCCGCGTCGCGCGGTGCAGGGCAGCAATCTGCTGGAGTGGTTCGCCGATACCGCCCGGCTGGTCGACGCCCTGGAAGGCGTCAGCCGCAATGACTTCTCCAGCAGCCGGTTCGACGCCCAGATCCGCCGCGGTCCACGGGCGCATGACGACCTGCTGCCGGTGCATGTGATCGTCAGCCAGACCGAGGACTCCCAGCGCCTGGTCATCGAGTTGATCGAGAACGCCCAGCAAAGCCGCCAGGACCGGGAGGAGCGCAACCTCGACCAGGTCCGCTCCACCAAGGAGCTGACCCGCAACCTGGCGCATGAGATCAAGAATCCGCTCGGCGGCATTCGTGGTGCCGCGCAACTGCTGGCCCTGGAGCTGCAGCCGACCGACCTGTGGGCCGAGCTGGAGGAATACACCGAGGTCATCATCCATGAGGCCGACCGCCTGCAGTCGCTGGTCGATCGCCTGCTGGCGCCGCATCGTCGGGCCCAGGTGGTGGGGGATGTGAACATCCACGAGGTTTGCGAACGGGTGCGCACGCTGGTGCTGGCGCAGTATCCGCGTGGCCTGAAGCTGCTGCGCGACTACGACATCTCGCTGCCCGACTTCCGCGGCGACCGGGAACAGCTCATCCAGGCGGTGTTGAACATCGTCCAGAACGCCGCCCAGGCGCTGCATGAGCGCATCGCAGAAGGCGACGCGCAGATTGCGCTGCGCACCCGGGTGGCCCGACAAGTGACGATTGGCAAGCAACGCTGGCGCTTGGCATTGGAATTGCATATCGAAGACAACGGCCCGGGCGTGCCGGATGAGATCAAGGACCGCATCTTTTTCCCGCTGGTGTCGGGCAGGGATGGGGGCTCAGGTCTCGGACTCACGCTGGCGCAGACGATCGCCCAACAGCACCAAGGGATGATCGATTGCGACAGTCAGCCCGGCCGGACCGATTTTCGAATCACCCTGCCTTTGCCTTGAGCCGCGGTCACAAGCCGACAACGAGGTAAAGGGGAGCCATAGATGAAGTCGATCTGGATTGTTGACGACGACCACTCGATCCGTTTTGTGTTGGAAAAGGCGCTCACGCGCGAAGGACTGCCGGTACGCAGCTTCAGCCAGACACGCGAGGTGCTCGCCGCGCTGGAGGAGGACACGCCCCAGGTGCTGGTCTCCGACATCCGGATGCCGGGCGGCTCCGGTCTGGAGCTGCTCAACACCATCAAGAAGCAGTTGCCGGGTCTGCCGGTGATCATCATGACGGCCTACTCCGACCTGGACAGCGCGGTTTCCGCCTTCCAGGGTGGCGCCTTCGAATACCTGCCCAAGCCCTTCGACCTGCCGCGCGCGGTGGAGCTGATCCGGCGCGCGCAGGAGGAGAGCGAGCGCGAATCGGTGATGGAGGAGGCGCAGGTCCAGATGCCCGAGATGCTGGGCCAGGCCCCGGCGATGCAGGACGTCTTCCGCGCCATCGGCCGACTCAGCCAAAGCCATGTCACCGTGCTGATCACTGGTGAATCCGGCTCGGGCAAGGAACTGGTCGCCCGCGCGCTGCACAAGCACAGTCCGCGGGCCGAGGGGCCGTTCGTCGCCATCAACACCGCGGCGATTCCGAAGGACCTGCTGGAGTCCGAACTCTTCGGTCACGAGCGTGGTGCCTTCACCGGCGCGCAGGCGACCCGGCGCGGTCGCTTCGAGCAGGCCGAAGGCGGCACGCTGTTCCTCGATGAAATCGGCGACATGCCGCTGGACCTGCAGACCCGGTTGCTGCGGGTGCTGTCGGACGGCCAGTTCTATCGCGTCGGCGGTCACAGCCCGCAGCGCGCGAATGTGCGGGTGGTGGCGGCCACCCACCAGAACCTGGAGACGCTGGTCAAGGACGGCCGCTTCCGCGAAGACCTGTTCCACCGGCTCAACGTCATCCGCCTGCGTCTGCCGCCGCTGCGTGAGCGACGCGAGGATGTGCCGCTGCTGGCCCGTTATTTCCTGCAGCGCAGCGCCGGCGAGCTGGGGGTCGAAACCAAGCGGTTGTCCGAAGCGGCCCTGCAGCGCCTGGTGAACTTCGATTTCCCCGGCAATGTGCGCCAGTTGGAGAACATCTGCCACTGGCTCAGCGTGATGGCACCCAGCCTGGTGGTGGAAGCCAAGGACCTGCCGCAGGAACTGCTCGCGTCGCCCGGTCAGTTGAGCAGTGTCACCACCGATGTGACGCCGGTCGGCACCGGTCTGCTCAGCACGCCGGTCTCGCTGCCACCGGGCGCGGTGACGCTGCCGCCGTCGCCCGATGCCTGGGTGGCGGAAATGGCCCGCGAAGCTCGCCGCCTGCTCGCCGCCGGTGAGCCGGATGTGTGGGATGTGCTGACCCGTCGTTTCGAAGCCAGCCTGATCCTCACCGCGCTGGACCTCACCCGAGGCCGACGCATCGAGGCCGCGCAGAAGCTTGGCATCGGTCGCAACACCATCACGCGCAAGATTCAGGAATTGAACCTGGACGCGTGACGGACGCCGAGTCGCGCAGCGGCCGGTAGGACGTGGGGACACGGCCTGCCGGCCGTTTTCATTCAGCCTGGAGATTGCGTGTCTGCGCTGATGTCTGCGTGCATGCATGCGTGCCTATGCGAATGCGCGGATGCGCGGATGCTGACTCGCATGCGGCGAAGCCGGCGTTCAGGGTCGACTTCGGCCCCCTCCCGCAGCCGGTCAGGCGCGAGCCGCCTGGCTCGCCTTGTCCACCCACAGTCCCAGGCCCTGCGCATTCAGCTCCACATCCATGGCGAGCAGGTCGGCCACGCGGTCTGCCGTCATCGCATCGCCCAGGTGGGCGGCGACGCGGCGTTGATACAGCGCCAGCAGATCCCGCTTGAGTGCGACGTGCCGATCGGCGGCGTCTTTCAGCTTCATCGCGATCGCGGCCATTTCATCCACCTGCCCCAGCAGCAGGTCTGCGAGCCGCCGCACATCGGCGGCATCGCGGCCGATGCGGCTGTAGTGCGTCAGGAACATCCGGGTGGGCTGGGTCTGCATCATCCGCTCCACCGAGGCGCGCAGCGCGTCGGGCTCGAACTGCACCGGCGAGCTGGTCGGCATGATCCATGCGCCCCGCACCGGGTCGTCGAACTCACGGTAGGACAGGCCGAACGTGTCCCCGGTGAACCAGCCGCCGCTGGTCTCGTCCCACACGCAGAGATGGTGACGGGCATGGCCCGGGGTGTCGATCAGGCGCAGCGTCCGGGCGCCGACGGTGACGCGTTGCTCATCCACGCTCGCGACCGCACGCGACTCGGGCACCGCCACCCGCTCGCCGTAGGAGCGGCGCATCTCCGCTTCACCGTACACCGCCTGTGCGCCGGCCCACAACACCCGCGGGTCGATCATGTGCCGCAGGCCACGCGGATGCACCAGCATCGTGGCGGTCGGCAGTTCCCGCATCAGCGGGCCGACGCCGCCGGCATGGTCCAGATGCACATGGGTCGGGATCACCCAATCCACCGCATTGCGGGCCACGCCCAGCGCATCGAGGGCCGCTAGCAGCCGCGGGACGGCCAGCGCGGTGCCGGTGTCGATGAAGGCCGCGCGGCCCGCATCGACGATCAGGAACGCCGCATCGAAATGATCGCGTTGGAAGGCGGTGTCGATGGCGTAGATGCCGTGCCCCAGGTCTTCCAGAAATACCGGCAAGATGCGCGTTCCGTGGCCTGCGGCATCGTGGGCGAACGGGAGCGACGAGGACGCCGGTGTGGCGGGCGCCGGGGGCGCGATAGGCGTGCTCAAGGTGATGTCTCCGACGACTTCTTAGAATCCCCGCAGATTACGTGAACTTGAGGAGTCGGCTGCCGCAGGCGGGCTTCCACGCGAACATCCGAGTGCGGCTCCCCGTGACCGCTGTCACAGGGATTCGCCCCCGCGAAGGAAACGGATGGAACGCGCGGGCCGGAACTCGCACTTCAGGCGACACCATTCCGCACGTCTCACGTCTCACGTCTCACGTCACCCCGTTCACGCCCCGACCCCTGTCAAGGACACCCCATGGCCATTCGAGAACTTCTCAAGATGGGCGACCCCCGCCTGCTGCGCCACGCCCAACCGGTGCGCGAGTTCGACACGCCCGAGCTGCAATCGCTGCTCCAGGACATGTTCGACACCATGAAAGCCGCCAACGGCGCGGGCCTGGCGGCGCCGCAGATCGGGGTGGACCTCCAGGTGGTGGTGTTCGGCTTCCAGCGCAACGAACGCTATCCCGACGCGCCCCCGGTGCCGATGACGGTGCTGATCAATCCGACCATCACGCCGCTGTCCGATGCGATGGAAGACGGTTGGGAAGGCTGCCTGTCCGTGCCCGGCCTGCGGGGCGTGGTGCCGCGGCTGCAGCGCATCCGCTATCACGGCTTCGACGAGAAGGGCGAGCCCATCGACCGAGAGGCCGATGGCTTCCACGCTCGCGTGGTCCAGCATGAGTGCGATCACCTGATCGGCACGCTCTATCCGATGCGGATCAAGGACTTCAGCCGCTTCGGCTACACCGAGGTGCTGTTCCCGGGCATGGATCCGAATACGGACGATTGAAGTCGGTGGGGGGGGGATCGCCGTGCGAAGGTCCGCCCTTGCCCGTGTCCAGGCAGGGCCGGCCCGCTTGACCGATCTGCAACACCGCGTCAAGTTGTAAGCAGCGGTGCACCGATCTGGGGTTCAGACGTTAAGAAAGCTCCGCAGGTGGAGCCGTGGGCATGACACAGTCGATCCGATCTTTGCCGTCACCGAAGGGCGCCGGGCCGCGTGGGCTCCCGGCGCGCTGGTTGTTCCTGGCGCACCTGGCGCAGTTGTTGATGCCGCGGTCCCTGGTCTGGCAGATGCAGTCCATGATCCGGCGGCTCGTGGCGCGGCCGGTGCTGGCCGTGCTGCTGGGACTGTGGTCGACCCTGGCCCTGACCGGCGCCGCCTGGGCGGACCCGCCCACCCGCGCCGGCCGCGTCGCCGACGTGATCGGCCAGGTCTGGCTGTATGACGCCGACGCGCGGGAATGGATCCAGATCCAGCGCAACCAGACGCTGGCCGAGGGCGACCGTCTGCGCAGCGAGGACGATGCCCGTGCCACGTTGAGCGTCGGCTCCACCACCCTCTGGCTGGATGGACGCAGCGAGATCGAGTTCGATGCGCTCAACGACAACCGCATCACGGTGCAGATCATTTCCGGCGCGGCGGGCCTGCGCCTGCGCAATCAGGAAGCGGCCGAGGAATGGTCGATCCGCACGCTGGAAGGCCGCTTCAGCTTCGAGCGTGAAGGGCTCTACCGGATCACCCAGGAAGAGCGCGGCAGCCAGGCCCAGTCCTGGCAGGGCAAGCTGCGTTTCGACTCGCGCGCGAGCGAGGTCCAGCCGGTCTGGCTCGCGACCAACGAACAGGCGGAATTCTGGTGGGACAACGGCGCCCGCACCGAGCGCCAGCCCCTGGAGCGCGACACCTTCGCGCAGTTCATGCTGGGCGATGCCCGTTCCACCGGCGCCTTGCCGGCGCTGCCGGCGCAGGTGGTGTCGCCGGAGATGACCGGCGTGGAAGAACTGGGTCGCTACGGCACCTGGCAACAGAGTCCCGATTACGGCCATGTCTGGGTGCCGACCACGATCGTGGTGCAGGACTGGGCACCGTATCGATACGGCCGTTGGGTCTGGAGCCGCCACTGGGGCTGGACCTGGGTCGACGACATGCCCTGGGGCTTCGCCCCGTTCCACTATGGCCGCTGGGCCTACTGGCGCGACCGCTGGTGCTGGGTGCCCGGCCCGTATGCCGCCCGGCCCGCCTATTCGCCGGCGATGGTCGGCTGGGTGGGCGGCTCGAGTGTCAGCGTGGGCATCACCATTGGCGGGCGCCGTCCGCCGCCGCCGAGCTACGGCGGCTGGGTCCCGCTGGCTCCGCGTGAAGTGTTCGTGCCGCGTTATCGCTACAGCCCGGACTACTGGCGCCGGGTCAATCCGCACATCGAACCCGGTCGCGTCACGCGTCCGAACGATCCGCTGCCGCAGTACCGTTTCGAGCGGGAGCACGGCCGCCTGTTCACGCAGCAGCCGCCGCCGGCCCGTCCGGTCACCAGCGCGCCGTTGATGCCGCAGCGTTCCTGGCCGGAACGTCCGGGCGGGCGCGGCGATGGGCGCCCTGACGGACGTCCTGATGGACGCCCGGACGGCCGCAACGATGACCGCAATGTCGGCCGTCCGGACGGTCGCCCCGATGACCGCAACTTCGGTCGCCCGGTGGGACAGCCGGTCAATCCGACCGTGACGACGCCCTCGGGCTCCACCAACGCGCCCGGCCGCAACCTGCCGATCATTGTCCCGATGCATCCGAATGAGTCCGGTCAGCCGCCCGCGCAGACCGGGCCGCAGATCCAACAGCCGGTTGTGGGCCAGCCGCAGCGCGGTCCGGATGTCCGCCGACCTGACGACCGCCGCGAAGGCGATCGTGACGGCCGGCCGGCGTGGCAGGGCCGCGATAACCGGGGCGATAACCGGGGCGATGACCGACGCGAGGGTCGCGGCGACCACCGCGGTGACTGGCAACGTCCGGATCGACGGGAGGAGCCGGTTCGTGTCGCACCGCCGCAAGCGCCGCGCATCGAGCCGCCCCGGATGGAGCAACCCCGGTTCGAACAGCCGCGCAGGGACTTCCCGCGTGTTGAACAGGCCCCGCGCTTCGAGCCGCCTCGGGTGGAGTCGCCTCGAATGGAGCCACCGCGCATGCCAATGCCGCAAGCGCAACCTCAGCCACAGCCCCGAGTCGAGGCGCCACGGCAGGAGCCTCGCCGGGTGGAGGCGCCGCGTCCTGCGCCGGCGCAGCCGACTCAGGGTCCGGGCCGGGGAGACGACGTCAGGCGGCAGAACGAACGCTGACGGCCGGCCTGAGAGCCGCCTGCAAACGCCGCTGGCAATCACGCCCGCGGCGTTTGACTTTCTGGACCTTGGACGTTCAAGCACGCCCGCACATCGAGCACCCGCGATGGTCAGCGCAGAGGGCGTCGCTGGGCCGGTGGTTGGCCACGGGCACGCGATTGGCCAAAGACCGACGACGACCCACGACGACCGACGACGACCGACGGCGACCAGCGACGACCGACGGCGACCAGCGACGACCGACGGCGACCAGCGACGACCGACGACCACCCGCGACGACCGGTGATGACCGGTGATGACCGGTGATGACCGGCGACGACTGGCAGACGCGTCGCTGAAGCCAGGATGCCGACGTCTGGCGCCTCGCCGCCGGGGCAACGCCGCGCGGACCACCACCGCGGCTCGTGCGCGGTGCTGGCCCTGCGACGCGCCCGTTCAGCCCACGGCGGGCAGCACCGTCCCGACGCAGGCGCCAAAGCCGATGCGTCGACGGCCCTCGGCGGTGCAGAAGCCCACCAGGGCCACGCTGTCGCCGTCCTGAAGGAAGGTGCGCTGCTCGCCGTTGGGCAGGGTCAGGGCTTGCTTGCCGCCTTGCGTCAGCTCCAGCAGCGAGCCGCCCTGATCGGCCGCCGCGCCGCTCTGGGTGCCGGAACCGAACAGGTCGCCAGGCTGCAGGTTGCAGCCGTTGCTGGCGTGATGGGTCAGCATCTGGGCGAAGGTCCAATAGGCATCGCCAAAGTCCGAGCCCATCAACCGCGCCGGCAGCTCGCCCGCCTCGCGCATCGCGCGGGTCTGCAGATGCACTTCCAGCTGGATCGAGATGGCGCCGCTCTCCCGGTTCGCGGCCCCGTCCAGATAAGGCAACGGCGCAGGGTCTCCCTCCGCCCGCACGAAGGCCCGGCGGAACGGCGCCAGGGCCTCCGCCGTGATCACCCAGGGCGAGATCGTGGTCGCGAAGCTCTTGGCCAGGAACGGTCCCAGCGGCTGGTATTCCCAGGCCTGCACATCCCGCGCGGACCAATCGTTCAGCAACACCAGACCGAAGAGATGCTGCTCTGCGGCGTCGATGCCGATCGGCTGTCCAGCCTCATTGCCGACGCCCACCAAGGCGCCCACCTCCAGTTCGTAGTCCAGGCGCTTGCAGGGGCCGAAGCTGGGGGCCTCGGCATCCGGCGCCTTCGTCTGTCCCATCGGTCGCCGAAAGGTCTGGCCGCTCACACCGATGGACGACGCCCGGCCGTGGTACCCGATCGGCACCCACTTGTAGTTGGGCAGCAGCGGCTGGTCGGGGCGGAACAGCTTGCCGACGGCGGTCGCGTGATGGATGCCGGCATAGAAGTCGGTGTAGTCGCCGATGCGGCAGGGCAGGGTGTGCTCGATCTCGCTGAGCGGGATCAGCGCCTGGGACAGACGCGCCTGAAGCTCGGCTGGAGCGTCCGACCGCAGCGCGGCGAACAGCTGCAGCCGGCAGTCGCCACGCAGGTGCGCACCGGCGGCCATCAGCGGGTTCAGGCCCAGCGATTCGCAGGCGCGCAGGGCGGTGGCGACCGGTTCGGAGAACACGCCCGCGTCGGCCGCGCGGATCAGGTCCAGCGCCTGGTCGCCGATGGCGGTCATCGGGCGGAAGCTGCCGGTGCCGGTGCCGGTGCCGGCCGCCGCTGCACCGTCGTCGCCCGTTTGCGGCGAACGTTGACGAGCCATGCCCAGCGGCAGGTTCTGGATCGGGAAATCGGTGTCGGGCTGGTTGGCCGAGTCGACCCAGCTCGTCAGCGCCGGATCGTGGGTGTGGTCGAGATGGCGCCAGGTGTCGGCGGCAAAGAGGGAATGGCTCATGGGGTGGGAGGTGTCGAGAAATGATCGTGGAGCCCGCGCCAGCAGGCGGCGTACTGGGTGTCGAGCGCGCCGCCGTTCATCGCATAGGCGGTGGGGCGGAAACGCCAGCGGCTTTCAAACATGAAGGCCAGGGTGTGGTCGAGCTTTTGCGGTGTCAGCGTGCGGGTGCTGGCGGCCTCGAAGGCATCGGCATCCGGCCCGTGCGGCACATGACTGTTGTGCAGGCTGGCGCCGCCGGGACGGAAGCCCTCCGGCTTGGCGTCGTACTGGCCATGGATCAGGCCCATGAACTCGCTCATCAGATTGCGGTGATACCAGGGCGGGCGGAAGGTGTCCTCCTGCACCAGCCAGCGCGGCGGGAAGATCACGAAGTCGCAGTTCGCGGTGCCCGGCGTGTCGCTGGGCGAGGTCAGCACGGTGAAGATGGACGGATCGGGATGATCGAAGCTGATCGACCCGATCGTCATGAAGGTCGCGGTGTCGTACTTCAGCGGCGTGAGATTGCCGTGCCAGGCCACCACATTGAACGGCGTGACCGCCTGCTGATTGCGCCACAACTGGCCGCCGTACTTGCGGATGACCTCGTACGGCGCGTCGGCCTCATGCGCCGCGACAGGTGCCTGGAAATCGCGGGGATTGGCCAGCCCGTTGGAGCCGATCGGTCCCAGCTCCGGCAATCGGAACGGGGCACCGTAGTTCTCGCAGACATAGCCCCGCGCGGTCAGCTCCTGCAGCTCCACACGGAAGTTCACCCCACGCGGCACCAGCGCAATCTCACCGGGGACCACGTCCAGCAGGCCCATCTCGGTGACCAGGCGCAGGCCGCCTTGCTGCGGCACGATCAGCATTTCGCCGTCCGCATTCATCAGCGCACGCTGCTGCATCGAGCGGTTGCAGAGGTAGACCAGGGCGGCCATGCCGGTCTGGCCGTCGGGATCGCCATTGGCGACCAAGGTCTTCAGGCCATCGACGAAGTCCACCGCCACCTCGTCGGCGGGCAACGGAAACGGATGCCAGCGCAGCGGATCCGGCGGCACCGGCACGCCGCCGGCCGCGCCGGAGGTCCATGCCGGCGCGTCATAGGGCTGGAAGGCCCCGGTGACCACCGACGGCTGGCGGCGGTACAGCCAGGTGCGGCGGTTCTCCACCCGTGGCGCGGTGAAGGCCGAGCCCGACAGCAGTTCGGGATAGAGGCGGAGCGGCGCGCGCTGCGGGCTGTTGCGCCCCTTTGGAAGCGCGCCGGGCACGGCCTCGGTCTCGAACTGATTGCCGAAACCGTGTTGGTAGCGCAGCGCGCCGGGCGGGGTGGCCGCAGGGGCCGAGTCATCGGTCGTCATGGGGGTGTGGACGGGGTCAGGGGCGTTCATGGCTGTCCTTGTGGGAAGCGGAAACCGCAGAGACGGCGGAGGAGGCATCGGTCGGTGAAGCGGCCGCATCGCCGGGCCCGGTCGCGCTCGGGGCCACCGTGGCGGTCGTGTCCGGAGCGACCGCTCCCGCAGCGGGTTGGGATGCAGAAGGGGATGCGTTCGATGCGGCAGGCGATGCGGCTGTCGATGTCGATGGCGTTGACTTCAACGGCGCGGTGGCCGCCGCCAGGGCCTCCAGCAGCACGTCCTGCTGACCGATGTGATTGGCCAGCAGCAGGATGAGCCGGGCGTTGAGGGCCTGGCTCTCGATCGGCGACAGGTCTTGATGCGCCGCCAGCAGCGCTTCGTAGAAATCGTCGCCGGACTGGAAATGGGGGTGGGTGATGAGTGCCATCGTCGATGCGTGCCGATTGGTGGGGAGCGTCGCGTTTGCTGCGTGGTTGGCCGGGGTCGGGCGGGTGGGTGGCGCTGGTGGCGCGGATCACGGGCGCAGCGCCAGCGCGCGGCGCACGGCGGCTTTCAACTGCACCGGTTCCACCTGCCGCCACCGCGCACAGACATGCTGGTCCGGACGCATCAGCACCACGCTGCCGGGGCGTGCGTCATAGCGGGTGCGCAGCAGGCCGTCCGGGTCTGTGAGGACCATAGCGCCCGCATCGGGCAACTGCAACGCAGACGTGCCGCGCACCACGAGGACGGTAGGCGCGGGCAAGCCCTCGAAGGCCTGCAGGACGGCGTGGACGATGTGCGCCGTCTGCATCGTCCCTGCGGCCTCGGTCGTCTCTGTAGTTACGGATGCGGCTTCGGAAGTCTCTTCCGCTTCATCCGCTTCATCCGCCGGTGCCCGCATCGCTGTCGCGCATGCCGCGATCTCTCCCGACGAGGCACCCGAGACGCTTCGGTCCCCGCCGCCTTCGGCCGCAAACACCAGCGCGGTGAAACGGCCGGCCCGGGTGAGGCGCAGCAACCAGTCCGGTCGTCCCTCGATCATCACGGGGGCATCCAGGGCCACCGCGCCGAGGCGCATCGGTCCCTCGAATGCGGCGCTGATGGCGGCCGGTTCCTGGCCACTGCCGCTGTCCGCTGTCTGGCCCACATCCGCCGTATTCAACGTCGACTGCGCCAACACTGAAGGCACCGACAGCCGGCCGCTGTTGACCAGCCGCCGGGCAAAGTCGAAGTCACGGGCCAGGTCCAGCACGGCGGCGCGGAACAGGTGACTGATCTCGCTCTTGGGCGTGATGAAGTCGGTGGCGCGGCTGGAGTGGCGAATGTTCTCGTCGGCGGCGGCCTCGCGCTCCCGGGCGTAGCTGTCCAACAGGTCGGAGCCTGCCTCGCCGCGCAGCACGCTGGCCAGCTTCCAGGCGAGGTTGTCGGCATCCTGCACTCCGGAGTTGGCGCCGCGCGCGCCGAAGGGCGAAACCCCATGCGCCGCATCCCCGGCGAAGAGCACCCGGCCATGCCGGAAGCTCGCCATGCGGCTGCAGGCAAAGGTGTAGACGCTGGCCCAGACCAGCTCGATCTCGGGTGCCGTGCCGTCGCCTCCTGCGGCCTGCGAGGCCTGGGTCATCAGCGCCCGCACCCGCGGCAGGATGCGTTCAGGCTGTTTTTCGAGTTCCGGATCGGCGTCCCAGCCCAACTGGAAATCGATGCGCCACACGCCCTTCGGTTGACGATGCAGCAGCACGCTGCGGCCGGGGTGGAAGGGCGGATCAAACCAGAACCAGCGCTCGGCCGGGAACGGCGCGGTCATGCGCACATCGGCAATCAGGAAGCGGTCCAGGAACCGACGTCCCTGGCTGCCCAGGCCCAGTCCGGTCCGGATCGGCGAGCGGGCGCCGTCGCAGGCGACCAGGTAATCCGTCAGCAGGGTGTAGTCGCCTTCCGGCGTCTGGATGCGCAGCGAGATGGGCGCGTCCGACGACGTCGGCACGATGACGTCGATCAGCGCGTGATGCCAGCGCAGGTCCACGAGCGGGAGCGACAACGCGCGTTCCACGAGGACGCCTTCGACCTCGTACTGCGGCAGGTTCACGAAGGCCGGACGTTGATGGCCGCCTTCGGCCGACAGGTTGAACTGGTAGACCTGCTCGTCCCGGAAGAAGACCCGGCCCACGTCCCACGACACGCCGCGATCGACCAGCCGTTGGCCGCAGCCCAGCCGGTCGAAGATCTCCAGCGTGCGCTTGGCAAAGCACAGCGCACGAGACCCCACCGAGAGCCGCCCGTCGTCATTGAGCAGCACGACAGGCACCTGCTGCAGCGCGAGGTCGATCGCCAGCGACAGCCCCACCGGGCCGGCACCGACCACCACCACCGGATGCCGCGCCGGGGTGGCGAGGTCCTGGTCGCGGTGGCGTCGATAGGGATAGCGGACCTGCTGGTAGTCGACGTCGACGTCGACTTCGGCGCCCACGTCGTCCCCGTCGACGCCCACGTCCACGCCAACGTCGATGCCGACGCGATCTGCGGCCTGCGGCGCCGTCATCGCCTCAGCCTTCCAGCGTCTTCCACATCGCCTGGTCGCGCTCGGCGGTCCAGATGCGCGGGTCGCGATGGGCGGTCACTTCATCAAAGCAGCGTGTCACGTCGAAGGGCATGCAGTGGTCGAAGATCACCCAGTGGCCGTACCTCTGCTTCATGACCGCATAGGTGTCCTTGTAGACCGCGTTCAGGTCCTTGCCCGCCGCGACCCCGGCCGTCACCGCCGCGTGCAGATCGGCGATGAAGGCGCGGGTGCCGGCCAGGCCTTGGGCCACGCGTTCCGGCGTGGTCAGTGCGGCGCCGCGGCCGGGCACCAGCGCCGCAGGCTGCAGGGCGGCCATGCGTTCCAGCGTCTGAGGCCAGTCGGTGAAGTAGGCGTCGCCGGCGTAGGGCGTGGCGTCGAACTCCACCAGGTCGCCGGAGAAGAGGATCTTCTGCTGCGGCAGCCAGGCCACCGTGTCGCCCTTGGTGTGGCCGCGGCCGAGCTGCAGCAACTGCACTTCCAGCGAGCCCAGCCACAGGCTCATCGAACCGGTGAAGGTGAGGGTCGGCCAGGTGAGGCCCGCGGGCACCGTCTCCACATCCCGGAACAGCCGCGGAAAGCGGCCGATCTCGCTGGCCTTGTCCTGCTCGCCGCGCTCCACGATCAGGTCGTAGGTGTCGCGGCTGGCGATGATCTGCTGCGGCGCATAGGCCGAGGCGCCCAGCACCCGCACCGCGTGGTAGTGGCTGAGCACCACGTATTTGATGGGTTTGTCGGTCACCTCACGGATGCGCCGGATCACGTCCTGCGCCATGGCGGGCGTGGCCTGGGTGTCGATCACCATCACCGCGTCGTCGCCGATGATCACGCCGGTGTTGGGATCGCCTTCGGCCGTGTAGGCATAGGCGTTCTCGCTGAGCTTGACGAAGGAAACCTGCTTCTCGTCGAGATCGGCCTGGCTGGCGAATTTCTTGCTCATGGGCGGTGCTTTCCTGGGCGGCGGCGGGTGGGAACCGGGTGATGCGGTGCGCGATGCAGGGGCGATGCAATGGGCGAATCGGTCCACTGAGGCATTCGTCCAAACTGAATGCGTTCAACATCGATGAATTTTTGACCGCTCGCCGCGAATATAGCGCCGGCGTGAAACCTGTTCAACAATAACGAACTCGCAAGCCCGGTTTTCTCTTCCATCCATGAGCCACGACGACCCCTCCGACCCCACCGGCGACGACCGCCGCGGCATCCAGAGCATCGAGGTGGGCGGTCGCCTGCTGAAGGCCGCGGCGGCGCGCGGGCAGCCGATGCCGCTGAAGGCGCTGTCTCAGGCTGCAGACATGACACCGGCCAAGGCGCATCCGTACCTGGTAAGTTTCTGCAAGCTGGGGCTGATGAATCAGGATCCGGCGACCGGCTATTACCGGCTGGGCCCGCTGGCGCTGGAGATGGGGCTGATCGGCCTGCGGCAGATCGATCCGATCCGCGAAGCCACGGCCATGCTGGAGGATCTGGCGCAGGACATCGGCCATACGGTGGCGATCGCGGTTTGGGGCTCGCAGGGTGCGACCATCGTGCGCACGGCCGATTCACCGGCGGCGGTGCATGTGACGATGCGCCACGGCACCGTGGTGTCGCTGTTCGATACCGCCTCGGGCCCGCTGTTCGCGGCGCATCGCCCGGTGGCGGAGGTCAAGACGCTGCTGACCGATGCCCGCCAGCGCGGCCCGATGGACCTGGCGCGGGTCGGTCGCCATGACCGCCGCCGCGCCGTCCCGAGCTGGGCCGAGTTTGCGCGGCAGTTGGCGGAAATCCGCGAGCGCGGGATGCACCGGTCGGTCGGGGGCATCGTCGAAGGGGTGAGTGCGCTGGCAGTGCCGGTGTTTGACGGCGACGGCCAGATGACGATCGCGCTCACCGCGATCGGACCGTCCGGCGCCTTTGATTCCGAATGGGAGGGCGAGGTGGCGCAGCGGCTCTCCCGCGCGGCGGCGGAACTGATGCAGCGCATCGGAGGGCGAGCGCCTGGTTGATGCCGGGCCTGTCGGCGAGGGCGGGGAGGTTGGAGAGGTCGATCATGGCCGGCAGGGTCTCACCGACACACGCGGATCGGCGCCGTCTTGCTGCCATAGGTGGCCGAGAGCGTCGATTGCGCCTCGACCCACCGCGACAGCGTGCGGCGGATGGTTCCATCCGGCAGGCGCTCCGTCTTCAGGCAAAGCCCGGGATCCAGGCCCATCGCGATCTTCTCTTCGAAGGTGGGTTTCGGCGTGTTGGCGCGTGGGTCGTTCACGGCCGGATTGGACAACGCGCCCCGCATCACCTCGCGGCTAGGCGCCAGGGCCAATCCGGTGGACCCCGACGGCCCCGTCGAACCGGTCGGCCCGCTTCGCCCGACTCCCGAGGCCGCCGCGCCAGGCGATGCGACCGACGCGCCATCCAGACCAACCGCACCGTGGGATGACGGGGCCTGGATCGGCGCTGCGGTCTCCGGTGGCACGGCCAGCGCAGGCGGTGGCAGCACGGGCACCGGCAGCGTCGGCAGCGGCTGAAGGATCAGACGAGCCGACGTCGCGGGCGGCGGCAGCCGCGGTGCCATGGAGGGCGCCGGCGTTTCCCTGCGTGCCGGGGCCGTGGCAAGAGGCAGAAGTCGCAATGTGATGGCGACCGGTGTCGTCGCGTCGTGCGGGGCCACGAGCGCCGTGCGCCACAGCGTCATCAGCATCGCCAGATGCACTGCACCGACGACGGCAGCCGCCGCAAGGCGTCGGCCCCGCGGCGACGCCGCTGCCCGCGCAGGCGGGACGTCCCTGACCGCCGTCAATGAACCACCTCCGGCAAGCCGGCGGGCGCGCGTCGCGGTCGGGCCATCGGCAGACAACGCAGCGGCGGGAGCGCCACGGCCCCCTCGTCGGGCTCATCGAACAGCGGGTCCGGCCATCCGGACTCGCAATCGAGCGGCATGAGGGGAGGCCGGGCGAACGGGGACCACAGCGGCCAGGTGGCGACAAGCAGCACCAGGATCCTTGCGTAGAGATGAAGGGAGACGATCAGCCAGTCCCGCCACAAGGGCAGCGAGGTTCGAAACGGTGATCTCATGCGCTGGCGCTCGGCGGTCTGACGGTGCGCCGATGCTAGGGACGCCATCCGTTGCCTGCCGTTCGCCAAGGTTAGGCTGGGTAAATATGGCTCCTGGGCAGTGCCATCCGCATCGTCAATCCGCCCCCTGGCCGCGCTTGTGCACGGATCTCGCCCCCATGCAGGGCAAAGGCGCGCTGGGCGATGGCCAGGCCCAGGCCCACGCCCTGCACATTCTCCGACCCGGCCACTCGCGCAAAGGGCTCGAAGATCCTGTCCAGCATGTCCGGCGGCACGCCTGGACCCTGGTCTTCGATCCAGCAGTTCAGGCTGTCGGTGGCGGCATCGATCTCGACCCTGACCTGCACCTCGCTGCCTGCCGAGGTGAACTTGATCGCATTGCGGATCACGTTCTCGAAGGCACGGTAGATCAGCTCGCCATGCACTTCGGCCACGAACTGGCCCTGCGCTTCCAGCCGGAGTGATTTGCCTTGGGCCTGGGCTTCGAACTGAGCGTCCTCGGCGATCGCCTGGAGCAGGTCCAGCACATCGATCCGGCTCGCGGGCGTGAAGCCCGCGCCGGCTTCCAGGCGGTGCCAGGTCAGGAGTTCCTCGATCAAGGCGTCCAGGCGCTGGCTCTCCCGCTCGATGCGGTCGAGCATGGCATCCGTTTGCTCCGGGGATTGCCGCAGCAGTCCGATGGCCAGTTGCAGTCGCGCCAGCGGCGATCTGAGCTCGTGCGAGATGTCGTGCAGCAGCAGGTTGCGGGATTCGGTGACCTGTTGGAGCTGCCTCGCCATGCGGTCGAAATCGCCGGCCAGGTCGACGATCTCATCATTGCGCCGCCCCATGCGGTCCTGCACCCGGGTATCCAGATGGCCTTCGGCCACCCGGTGCAGGGCCCAACTGAGATGGCGGATCGGACGTGACAAATACCATGCCAGCCCCGCGCTGGTGAGCAGCATCGTGACCAGCACCGAGCCCAGCGGCACGACCGGTACCAGGCCGAAGAGCAGCATCATCTCGGCATCGTTGGGCGGTGGACGACGGCCGGTGAGGTGAAAGTAGAAGGTCACGCAGACCAGGGTCAAGGTCATTCCGGCCCATTGCGACAGGAAGAACTTCCAGAACAGGCGTCCGGTGCGCCGGGTGCCCGCCATGATCAATCCTCCAGCAGTTGGTAGCCGCGCCCGCGCACGCTCTGGATCCAGGACTGCCCATCGGCGCGCAAGCCGAGCTTTTGCCGGATGCTGCTGATGTGGACGTCGATGCGTCGATCGAACGGCGCCAGCGGCTGGCCGAAGGCCTGCTGCGAAATGTCCTGCTTGCTGATCAGCTGGCCCGCATGCCGGATCAGGATCTCCAAGAGCGTGAACTCGGTGCCGGTCAGATCCAGCGGCTCGCCTTGCCAGAGTGCCCTGCGGCTGCCCGGCCACAGCTGCAACGGGCCGGCCTGAAGCATTTTGGAGGCGGGCGGACCCAGCGGCGAGAGCGTGGCCGCACGGGCCTCCGTGCGCCGCAGGATGGCCCGGATGCGCGCCACCAGTTCGCCGGGGGTGCAGGGCTTGGGCACATAGTCATCGGCGCCCATGTCCAGGCCCACGATGCGGTCGATGTTGTCGCCGCGGGCGGTGAGCATCACCACCGGCACGAGGCTGCTGCTGCGGATGCGGCGCAGCGCCTCGATGCCCGACACCCGCGGCATCATGATGTCCAGGATCACGATGCTGTAGGCGGTGCTCGTCGCCGCCAGGACGCCGGCCTCGCCGTCATGCACCGCATCCACCTCGAAGCCTTCTCGCACGAGGTACTGCGACAGCATCGCGGTCAGGTCGACATCGTCGTCCACGATCAGGACCTTGTTCATCGGCCTTGTTCCGTGAAAAAAGGAAGGAAGTATCCCGTTCGGCGACGCCTGCATGGGCGTGGCACCGCAGGCATTTACCCAGCTTAACGCAGGGCGCGCCCGGTTAACGGACCTGCTCACTAGCATCCGGCGAGCAGGTAAATCCATGATCCGAGCATTCATCCTTTCAGAGCGGGCCGTCGTTGCGACCGTCCTGTTCTGGGCCCTGGCCGGCTGTGCCGTGGGCCCGACCTATTCCGGGCCGCCGCAGGCCGCCGCATCGTCCTGGCAGGCACCGCTGCCGCATGGTGGACAGGTCGGCGGGCTGACCGACTGGTGGTCGCAGTTTCACGATCCCGCGCTGAGCCAGCTCATCGCCTGGGCCGAGGCCGACAGTCCCACACTGACCCAGGCCTGGGCCAGCATTCAGAAGGCCCGCGCCACCCTGATCCAGGACCGCGCCGGCGGTCTGCCGTCCCTGACCGGCACAGGCAACGCGAGTCGCAGCAAGCAGCTCACCGGCACCCAGAGCGCGATCACCCGCATGGCCAGCGCCGGTTTGGATGCGAGCTGGGAAATCGATCTCATGGGTCGGATCCGCCGGATGAGCGAGGCCTCGTCGGCGCGCGTCGAGGCGCGTCAGGCGGACTGGCACGAGGCGCGCATCTCGCTGGCCGCCGAGGTGGCGGACACCTATGTCCAATACCGGGCCTGCGGGCTGCTGGCCCAGTTGTATGAGCGCGAATGGCAGTCGCTGGCCGCCACCGAGCGCGCCACCGCGGCCATGGTGCAGGCCGGCTTGTCCGCCCCGTCCGACGGCGCACTGGCCCGGGCGAACTTGGCCAGCGGCCGATCCACCCTGCTGCGCCAGCAGGCCGATTGCGCGATTCAGGTCAAGGCGCTGGTCTATCTGACGGGTCAGGAGGAAGCGTCGTTGCGAGACCAACTGGCCGGGAGCTCGGTGATTCCCCAGCCTGCCGAGTTGAGTGTGGACCGCCTGCCCGCCGACGTGGTGCGTCAGCGTCCCGACGTGGTCTCGCTGGAACGCGAACTGGCGGCCACCAGCTCCGAGATCGGCGCAGCGCAGGCGGACCTTTATCCGAGCTTCTCGCTGACCGGTTCGATCAGCCGCAACAGCCTGTCGGGCGGGGGCGGTTACAGCGCCTGGTCGTTCGGTCCGTCGTTGTCGCTGCCGCTGTTGGATGGCGGCAAACGTCGGGCGGCGGTGGACACGGCCACGGCCAGTCATGCGAGCGCGTTGGCCGCCTATCGGCTGGGGGTTCGCGCCGCCGTGAGGGAGGTGGAGGAATCGCTGGTCAATCTGCACAGCAGCGGTGAGCGCGCGACGCAGGCCCTGCATGCCGCAGAGGAATACCGACGCTATCTGAGTGCTGCGGACATGTCGTGGCGCGCCGGCACCACCAGCTTGTTGTCGCTGGAGGAAGCGCGCCGTGCGGCGCTGAGCGCCGACATGGAGGTGCTGACCCTGGCGCAGAGCCGGGTCAGCCAATGGATCGCGCTCTACAAGGCCTTGGGCGGCGGCTGGTCGCCCGATGCGGCGACCCCGGCGGAGACCACATCGGTCCGCTCGTCCGAGCCCGCACCCACCCCATCGACGGCGCCCCCGACGCCCACCGCGGCGACGCGGGTGGGCGCCGCATCGCGGACGTCGAGCCCCATCGAGATTCACACAGGAGCACAGCCTTGAATCGGCCCATGCGTCGCGGGGCCGCCTTGGCGGTGACCGCATTGTTTCTGACCCTCTGCGGCTGCCGGGCACCGCAGGCGACCGATGGGGCCACCGGTGCCGCCAGCGCCGCCAGCGAGGCCTCCGGCGCCAGTGTGCTGACCGTGGAGCTGGTCGTACCCACGTTGCAGCAGTGGCCGCGGACGGTACAGGCGACTGGCAGTCTGAATGCCTGGCAGGAGATCATCGTCAGCCCCGAGACCGGCGGTCTGCGCGTGGCCGAACTGAGCGTCGACGTCGGCGCGCGGGTGCTCCGCGGCCAAGTGCTGGCCCGGCTGGCCGACGAGAGCCTGAACAACGAGCGGCTCAAGCAGCAGGCGCTGGTGGCTCAGGCCCAGGCGTCGCTGGATCAGGCGATCTCGAACGCACAGCGCGCTCGGCAGGTGGAGTCCAGCGGGGGGCTGTCCGCCCAGAGCATCGAGCAGTACCGCATCAGCGAGGCGACGGCGCGGGCCAATCTCGCGTCCGTCCAGGCCGATCTGGCGGCGACGCAGCTCAAGTTGCGCCAGACCCGCATCCTGGCGCCTGATGATGGTCTGGTGTCGGCTCGTCCCGGCGTGCTGGGCAGTGTGGTCAGCGCGGGTTCGGAGCTGTTCCGCTTGGTGCGGCAGGGGCGGGTCGAATGGCGCGCGGAGGTGGATGCGCAACAGCTCGCCAGCCTCCGTGAGGGACAGCGGGCGAGGGTGACCTTGCCGACGCAGCAGCAGGTGGACGGTGAGGTGCGTTTGGTCGGCCCTGTGCTCAGCACCGACACGGGCCGGGCGTTGGTTTATGTCAGCCTCCCGGACGATCGCGCCGTGCGTGTGGGCATGTTTGCCAGCGGCGTGATCGAGCTGCCGGCCACGGCGGCGCTCACCTTGCCGCAAAGCGCGCTGGTGGCGCGCGATGGCCGTGACTATGTCTATCAATGGCAGTCGGGCAATGTCGTTCAGAGCGTGGCCGTGGTGACCGGTCGTCGCCAGCAAGGCCAGGTGGAGGTGCTGTCCGGCCTGGCGGCGGGGGCGAAGGTGGTCGCACGCGGCGCCGCATTCCTGTCCGATGGGGCGCGCGTGACGGTGGTGGCGGCTCAACCCGCATCGACGGGATCGACGGGATCAACGGGCTCAACGGGGCCGACGGCATCGATCGCAGCCCCCTTGCACGGAGCTTCGCCATGAATTTCTCTGCCTGGTCGATCCGCAATCCGGTGCCGGCCATCCTGTTGTTCGTCCTGCTGACGGTGATCGGTCTGATCGGCTTCGGCAAGCTGCAGGTCCAGGATTTCCCCGACATGGATCTGCCGACGATCCAGATCCAGGCGTCTCTCGAAGGCGCGGCGCCGTCCCAGCTGGAAACCGAGGTCGCACGAAAGATCGAGGACAAGCTGGCATCCCTGTCCCAGCTGGACCACATCACCACGACCATCACCGATGGCGCCGTCTCGATCAGCGTCAGCTTCGACATCGAGAAGAACGCCGAGGAGGCATTGAACGAAGTCCGCAATGCGGTGGATGGTGCGAAGGCGGACCTGCCGGCCAGCATGGCGGCGCCCACCGTGTCCAAGCTCACCACGGCGTCCTCGGCGTTGCTGAGCTTCACCATCGAATCGGACCGGCTGGATGAACAGGCACTGTCCTGGCTGGTCGACAACGAGGTGGCCAAGGCGATGCTGGCCGTCAAGGGCGTGGGCTCGGTGGCGCGGGTGGGGGGCGTGGACCGTGAGGTCCACATCGACCTGCAACCTGCGCTGATGGCCGGGCTGGGCGTCACGGCCTCCGATGTGTCGGCGCAATTGAAGGCGGTGCAGAAGGAGAGTTCGGGCGGGCAGGGCGACCTGGGGGGAGAGCGCCAATCGGTGCGCACGCTCGCCACGGTGGAGCGGCCGCAGGACCTGGGCGCGGTGTCGCTGCCGCTGGCGGACGGGCGTCGGGTGCGACTGGATCAGATCGCCCGTGTGACCGACAGCCATGCGGAGCGATCCACCCTCGCGCTGCGGGACGGGCGACCGGTGATCGGTTTCCAGGTCACCCGCTCACGCGGCTTCTCGGACGTGGGCGTGGCGCGCGCCGTGAGGCAGGCGGTTGCCACCTTCGCGCAGACGCATCCGAACGTGCGCATCAACGAAGCGTTCAACACGGTCGACCCGATCGAGGACAACTACCACGGCTCGATGCAGCTGCTGATCGAGGGCGCGCTGCTGGCGGTGGTGGTGGTGTGGTGGTTCCTGCGCGACTGGCGTGCCACGTTGGTCTCGGCCGCTGCGCTGCCGCTGTCCATCGTGCCGGCGTTCCTGGCGATGTGGCTGCTGGGCTATTCGCTCAACACGGTGACGCTGCTGTCGCTCTCCCTGGTGGTCGGCGTGCTGGTGGACGATGCCATCGTGGAGATCGAGAACATCGAGCGACACTTGCTGATGGGCAAGCGGCCGTATGAAGCGGCGATGGAAGCGGCCGATGAGATCGGCCTGGCCGTGATCGCCACCACGTTCACGCTGGTGGCGGTGTTTCTGCCCACGGCCTTCATGGGTGGGATTCCGGGCAAGTTCTTCCGACAGTTCGGCATCACCGCGTCGGTGGCGGTGCTGGCCTCGCTGCTGGTGGCGCGACTGCTCACGCCGATGATGGCCGCCTATCTGCTCAAACCCAAGCGCGTGCCGATGGGCACTGGCGATGGTTCAGGCGCGGGTCCAGACGCTCGTGCAGGTCACGGCGCCGGCCCGGCGGACGGTCCACTCATGACCCGCTACCTGGGTTGGGTCCGCAGCAGTTTGCGGGCACGCAAGCGGACGGTGGCTGGGGTGCTGGTGTTCATGGTGATGTCGCTGGCGGTGGTTCCCTTCATCCCGACGGCCTTCATGCCGGCGCAGGACAAGGCACAGAGCACGGTCAGCCTCAAGATGGCGCCGGGCACCACGCTGGAGATGACCGCCGAGACCAGCCGTCGCGCCGCCGAATTGCTCAGTGGCATGGCCGAGGTGCGCAGTGTCTTCATCGCCGCGGGCGAGGCGTCGACCGGTGGCGGCATGGGCGGCGCCACACTCGCCGACCTCACCAGTGCCACGCTCACCGTGGACCTGGTGCCGCGCAGCGAGCGCGACATGAAGCAGTCGGAAGTCGAGGCCCAGATGCGTCAGTTGCTGCGGTCGATCCCCGGGGCCCGCATCTCGGTGGGCAGCAACGGCAATGGGGAGTCGCTGCAGCTGACGCTGGCCAGTGATGATCCCGAGGCCCTGACGCGAGCCGCCACGCAGGCGGAGGCGCAACTGAGAACCCTCCAGGGCATCGGCAACGTCACTTCCAGCGCGTCGTTGCAACGTCCCGAGATCCAGATTCGTCCGGACAGTGCGCGTGCGGCGGCATTGGGCGTGACCACGCAATCGCTGGCCGATGCCGTGCGGCTGGCCACCTATGGCGATTATTCGCAGGCATTGCCCAAGCTCAACCTGCCGCAGCGGCAGATCAATGTTCGGGTTCGCCTGGACGAGCAGGTCCGGCGTGACCTGGATGCGGTCGGCCAGCTTCGTGTGGCCGGCGCCCACGGCACGGTGAGCCTGTCGTCGGTGGCGGACTTGTCGCTGGGCAGCGGGCCGTCGCAGATCGATCGGATCGATCGATCCCGCAACGTCACGCTCACGGTGGAGCTCAACGGCCGCGCCATCGGCGATGTGCAGCGCGAGGCGCTCGCGCTGCCGGCGCTGCGCACGCTGCCCGCGGGCGTGCATTTTGTCGACCAGGGTGAATTGCAGCGCATGGCCGAGCTGTTCCAGAGCTTCGGCCTGGCGATGGCGATCGGCATCTTCTGCATCTATGCGGTGCTGGTCCTGCTGTTCCACGACTTTCTGCAGCCCGCCACCATTCTGTGTGCGCTGCCCCTGGCGCTGGGGGGCGCGTTGATGGCCTTGTGGATGACCAGCCAGTCGTTCTCGATGCCGGTGGTGATCGGGGTGCTGATGCTGATGGGCATCGTGACGAAGAATTCGATCCTGCTGGTCGAGTACGCCATCGTGGCTCGTCGCTTGCAGGGCCTGTCGCGCCTGGACGCGATCGTGGACGCCTGTCACAAGCGCGCCCGGCCGATCGTCATGACCACCATCGCCATGGGCGCCGGCATGATGCCCAATGCGCTCGGCCTGGGGGCCGAACCCAGTTTTCGGCAACCGATGGCCATTGTGGTGATTGGGGGGCTGATCACGTCCACGGCACTCAGCCTGCTGGTCGTCCCGGTGGTGTTCACCTATGTGGACGACCTGCTCATCTGGCTGCGCGCCAAGGTGCGGCCGGCGCGCGCTGGTGGCCCCGTCGGGGCCGCTGCGTCCGGAGACCTTGGTGCAGGGCGGCTGTGATGGCGGGCTGGGCAGGCCTCGGCGGATCCGATGCCCGGCATCGGAGGGCGTGCACTGAGCGGAAGCGGCGTCCGATTGCGTCCATCATGGGATGCCAACTGATGGCGGGATCCGGGATTGCCCCCACCTGGAGGCGATGCCGCCAGGCCTGAGCAAGGGCGATGGCGCCGTCGATCTCTCAGGAGTTCCCATGAATGCCTCCACGCCATCCGCGCCCACCGACAAAGACCTGGCCGAACAGGCCCGCCCCGGTCACGGGGTGCCCTCACAGGATCCCTCGCCAGGGGCGCAATATCCCCTGAAACCCGAAGAGGCCGAGCGCGAACGCAACTCGGTGCTGGCCGGTGGCGGGGTGATCGTGGGTGTCGCAGCAGGCGCTGCCCTGGGCGGTGCCATCGCCGGGCCGGTGGGCGTGGTCGTTGGCGGCACGGTAGGCGGCGTGGCGGGCGCTGTCGGCGGTGTGGCGGCCGGGCCTATGGTCAATCCGGACGAGGGGGGCGATGACAAGTTGCCCGCCGAGAAGCCGTCGTCTGCGGCTTAAGCGCTGTGATCAGGCGGCGTGGCGCCGGCGACGCTGCGCGCCGTGGCGGCTGACCTTCGCTTCTGAGGCGATCTGCCGCGTGCGGCGCAGGCAGTCTCGTGGCGCGTGGTCGAGGTCGATGCTCAGTCAGCCGAAGCCACTTGCCGATCTTCCGCCGACGCATCGCGACGGCCGGTGATGTAGACCGTCGGCAACTGAGCGCGCTTGACGGTGATGACCACCGGATCCAGCGTGACGATCGAGGCGCGCAGTTCGCGCTGGCCTTGAGCGTGGGCGATGCCGAATCCGACCGCCAGCGACGCCAGTGCGCCGAAGATCACCGCCTTGACGGTGATGCTGGTGGCAGAGGGCAGTGCGAGGTGGCGGGCGGTGGTCATGGTGGGCTCCTGAAGGCGTTGGCGTTGTCGATGAATGCAGTGTCGTCATCGAGTGGCCGGGTCTCCAGGGGAAGGCGATGAAGCTGCAGCGCGGTGGCGTGGAATGCCATGGCGGCGGACAGACGGATGCGACCGACCTGACGTTTCCCCACGCGTCAGGCGACGGCGCGACCCATGCCGCTGCTACGCTTGGCCTGGACATGACGGGGGAGGAGCGATGCAGAGCAGGCAGGAGACGCCCGTGGCGGCGTGGGTGTTCGAAGGATCCGGTCCAGGCGCGCAAACCAAAGATGGATGCTCTGTCGAGGTCTACCGCCGGTCGCGGTATGCCGGCGAGCTCGAGGAGATCCGGCCGCATCTGCCGTCAGGTGCCGCCGTGCTGGAGCTCGGCTGCGGCACGGGACTGCTCACGCACCGGCTGCTCGAGTTTGGCTGTCAGGTCACCGGCGTGGACAACTCCGCCGAGATGCTGGCGCATGTGTCGGATCGGGTCCGGCGCATTCATGCGGACATCGAAGGGCTCACGCTGCCAGAGCGCTTCGATGTGGTGCTTCTGCCCAGCGGGTTGATCAATCACGCCGATCCCACCGTTCGAGGCGCTTTCCTGGCAGCCGCCAGACGCCATGTGGCCCCCGACGGCCACCTCATCGTGAATTGCCACGATGCGGCCTGGCTGCGGACGGCAGAGGTGGGCACGGTCGGGCAGACGGCCAGCCTGAAGTTGGCGTTGACCGAGGTGTCCAGAACCACCGTCGACGGTGAAGACCGTGTCCACATGGTGCTTCGTTACACGATGGACAGCGAGTCCTGGACGCACGCATTCTGGGCAACACCGCTCGACGAATCAGCGGTCAAAGCCCTGCTGCTGGCGAACGGCTTTCAGCGGATGGAGGCCCTGGACGAACGTCGCCGGTGGTTTGCAGTCAGACCCGGCTGAGCGTCAGGGCCGCGATTCTTCATCGCCTGACCATGAAAAAACGCCTGACGAAGGTCAGGCGTTTGGGGAGCGGCGAGCCGGGCTCGCGTCTGGACTGGCTGAATCGACAGTTCGCGAGGGGATGGCGCTCAGTCAGCCGAAGCCACTTGCCGATCTTCCGCCGACGCATCCCGACGGCCGCTGATGTAGACCGTCGGCAGCTGAGCGCGCTTGACGGTGATGACCACCGGATCCAGCGTGACGATCGAGGCGCGCAGTTCGCGCTGGCCTTGAGCGTGGGCGATGCCGAATCCGACCGCCAGCGACGCCAGTGCGCCGAAGATCACCGCCTTGACGGTGATGCTGGTGGCAGAGGGCAGAGCGAGTTGGCGGGCGGTGGTCATGGTGGGCTCCTGAAGGCGTTGGCGTTGTCGGTGAATGCAGTGTCGTCATCGAGTGGGCCAGCTTCCAGCGGGAGGCGACGAAGCTACAGCGCCGTGGCGTGAAATGCATCCGGCGCGGATGAGCCGGAGCACCACCCCCTGGGAATTCGCGTCAGTTCAGGGTTCTCTGGAGCTGGTCCAGAAGCACCATGCCCATGACGCCCATAAAGAGCCCGCTGTATAGGGAGCTGATCGCCCACAGCAAGAGCCACGGGCCTCTGTAGCCATAGACGCTCCTGCATCGGCGGGAGACCAGGACCAGCGAGGACGGGATCAACATGACCGCCGCCAACCCTAGCAACGGGAGCGAGAAAAACAGGAAGTAGATCCCCGCTCCGGGAGCGCCCTCCAGGGCGTGAGGTTCGACGCCGGAGAGCATCCACCAGAGCGGAAGGAACGCGAGCGCGACGAGGATCAGCCCTACAGTTTGGAAGGTTCTCATCCGCAGGACTGTCCGCCAACGCTGTGAGGCGGATGTGAAGTCACGCAGGGCGCGCCGGCTTGCTGCACCATCCCGGTGCCAGGCCGGCCCCAGCCCTTCCACCCTTCAAGGCCGTGCCAACGCCTCCACCGGATCCAATCGCGCGGCGTTGCGCGCGGGCAGGAAGCCGAAGATGACGCCGATCAGGCTGGAGACGCCGAACGCGCCCAGGATCGCCGTGGTGGAGATCACCATGCTGAATCCCGCCGCCCCGGCGAAGTGGTCGAACAGGAAGCTGCCGCCCACCGCCAGCGCCACGCCCAGTCCGCCTCCGATCAGGCAGACCAGTACCGCCTCGATCAGGAACTGCCGCAGGATGTCGCTTTGCCGCGCCCCCACCGCCATGCGCACGCCGATCTCGCCGGTGCGCTCGGTGACGGACACCAGCATGATGTTCATCACCCCGATGCCGCCCACCAGCAGCGAGATCAGCGCGATCGACGAAATCAGCGCCGTGATCGTGGCCGTGGTCTGCTCCACCGTCTTGCGGATGCTGTCGGTGTTCATCAGGAAGAAGTCGGTGGTGCCGTGGCGCTGGGTCAGCAGCGTCTTGATGCCTTGCTCGGCGGCCGCATTGGGCACCGCATCGCTGACCCGCACCGTGATGCCGCGCAGGTAGTCCTGGCCGGTGAGGCGACTCATCGCGGTGGTGTAGGGCAGCCAGATGTTGATCGCGTCGTCGTTGCCGAAGGCACTGGCCTTCTTGGCGGTCACGCCCACGATCCGCACCGGCACGGCGCCCAGCAAGATCACCTCGCCCAGCGGCTGGCCGCCGTCGGGGAACAAGGTCTTGCGGGCGTTGTCGTCGATGACGGCCACCTGCTCCTGCAGGCGCTCGGCCTCCGCATCGAACGGCTGGCCGATAGCGAACTCGTAGCCGCGCACCCGGAAGAACTGCTCGCCCACGCCGGTGATGGTCGCGCTGACATCGATGTTGCGGTAGCGCAGCCCCGCACTGACGCCGACCGACGGCGTGACGCTGTCGACATATTCCAGCTGCGACAGCGCCGTTGCATCGCCCGCGCGCAGGGTGCGGATCGCCCCGGCGCGGCGGTCGCCGAAACCGGTGCCGGGCATGACGTCGATGGTGTTCGTGCCCATGGAACTGATGTCGGCCAGCACCTTGCGCCGCGTGCCTTCGCCCAGCCCGACCACCGACACCACCGACGCGATGCCGATGATGATGCCCAGCATGGTCAGCAGCGTGCGCAGCCGGTGCGCCGTCATCGCGCGCAGCGCCATGCGGGTAGCCTCGGCCACGCGGCCCAGTACCGCGCGCCAGGCGGCGCCGCCGGGCGCTGCAGGCGCGGCCGGCTTCACCGCCAGCGGTGCCGCATCCGGTTTGCGCCGGTCGGCGACGATGCAGCCATCGCTGATCTCGATCACGCGTTGGGCATGGGCGGCCACCTGCGCGTCGTGGGTCACCAGGATGATGGTGTGCCCGTCCGCATGCAGCTCCTCGAGGATCTTCATCACCTCGCGGCCGCTGGCCTGGTCCAGTGCGCCGGTGGGCTCGTCGGCCAGGATCACATCGCCGCCGTTCATCAGCGCCCGCGCGATCGAGACCCGCTGCTGCTGGCCGCCCGACAGTTGCCCGGGGCGATGTGTCAGCCGTTCGGCCAGGCCGAGTCGGGCCAGCAGTTGCGTGGATCGCTCATGTCGATGCTCGCCCTGCACGCCGGCGTAGATGGCGGGAATCTCCACATTGCCCAACGCGGTCAGGTCGCCCAGCAACTGGTAGCGCTGGAAGATGAAGCCGAAGTGCTCACGACGCAGCCGTGCCAGTTCATCGGGCGTCATCGCGCCGGTTTCCTGGCCGGCCACCCGGTAGCTGCCGCGGGTGGGCCGATCCAGGCAGCCGAGGATGTTCATCAGCGTCGACTTGCCGGAGCCCGACGGACCGATGATGGCGACCATCTCGCCGGCCTCGATGGTGAGGTCGACATCGCGCAGCACGGCGACCACGCCGTCGCCCGCCGGGAATTCGCGGACCAGGCCGCGCAGTTCAAGCAGCGCTGCCATGTCAGACCGGCGGCGGGCCGCGACGGCCGCCCTTGTCCTGGCCCGCCCCGCCGGCGATGGCTTCGCTGGTGACGACCCGTTCGCCGTCACGCAGTCCGTCCTGCACCTCGGCCCGCACCCGGTTGTTCAGGCCGATGCGCACCTGGCGCTCTTCGATCCGCCCCTCCGCGCCCTGTACCCGCACCGTGTACTGACCGGTCTTCGCGTCGCGCTTGCCCAGCGCCGTCGCTGGCACGGTCAGCACGCCCTTGGCTCGCGCCAGCACGATGGTGGTCTGGGCCGTCATGTTGATGCGCAGGGTGCCGTCGTCATTGGGCACGTCGAAGATGCCGTTGTAGTAGATGGCGCTGGTGGAGGTGCTGGATGAGCTGGAGCTGGTGGTCGACGTGCTGCTGGCATCGGCCAAGGTGGTGTCGCCCGGTTCGATCGCCCGCAGCGAGGCCTGGATGCGGCGATCCGGATTGCCCAGCAGCGAGAAGTAGACCGGCATGCCGGGTTTGACGCGCGGCACATCGGCTTCGGAGATCTTGGCCTTGATGGTCATCGTGCTGAGCCGCGCCAGCTTGATGATGGTGGGTGCCGACTGGGTGGCATTCACCGTCTGGCCCTGCTCGGTGACGATGGCCACCACCGTGCCGTCCATCGGCGCGAGCACCCGGGCATAGCCGAGGTTCAACTGCGCGGTGTCCACATTGATGCGGGCCTGCGCCACCATCGCCTGCTGGGAGTCGACCTCCGCGCGCGCGGTGCCCAGCGAGGCTTCGGCGGTTTCCAGGTCCGCTTGTGCACCGGCGTCCGCCGCGCGCAGTTCACGCTGGCGCTTCAGCGCGAGTTCGGCCTGCGCGAGGGTGGCCTTGCGCGAGCCGAGCAGCGCTTCGGCGCTGCGCAGGGAGGCTTGCGCATCGCGCAGGGCGTTCTGCTGGGTGAGGGCATCGATCTCCGCGATCAACTGGCCTTCCTTGACCTTCTCGCCCAGCGCGACATGCAGCCGCTTCACTTCACCGGTGGCCCGTGCGCCCACGCTGACCAGCTTGAAGGCATTGATGGTGCCGGTGGCCAGGACCGACTCCTCGATGTCGCCACGCTCCACGGCCGCCGTGGTGACCTGCGGCGGCGGCGGCGGGCTGAACCACACCGACTTCACGATCAGCGCGACGATCGCCAGGATCACCGCGAGCAGCACCAGCCGCCCCGGCTTCAACCAGTTCTTCATTCCGAAAATCCTCAGCTTGATGTGTTGTTGTCGTCGTTCCAGCCGCCGCCCATCACCTTGTAGAGGGTGATGCGGTTGAGCTGTTCGGACAGGCGCAGCGTGATCAGCGATTGCTGCGCGCTGTAGAGCGAGCGCTGCGCGTCCAGGACGTCGAGTTGGGTGCTGCCGCCGGCGCGGTACTGCGCCTCGGCCAGCCGCAGCTGGCGCTCGGTGGCGGCCAGCAGGTTGCGCTGCGAGGCCAGGCGTTCATCCAGCGTGGCGCGGACCGACAGCGCATCCGCCACTTCGCGGAAGGCGGTCTGCACCGTCTTGTCGTAGGTGGCCAGCGCGATCTCGCGGCTGACCTCGGCCTGTCGCACCGCGGCGCGGCTGGCGCCGCCATCGAACACCGGCATCGAGATCGACGGGCCGTAGCTCCAGCTGCCGCTGCCGCTCTTGAAGAGATCGGACAGGGCGCTGCTGCCGCGACCGGCACTGGCAGTGAGGCTGATGGTCGGAAAGCGTGCGGCGCGCGCGGCGCCGATGTCGGCATGGCTGGCGATCAGCGAATGCTCGGCGGCAACCACATCCGGCCGGCGCAGCAGCACGGCGGACGGCACGCCGCTGGGCAGGTCGACCAGCAGGGTGAGGTCGCGTTCCGCATCCTCCGCCCGAGGTTCCAGCGCGGCGGGCAGGGCGGCACCGGTGAGCAGCTCCAAGGCGTGCCGATCCTGCTCGAGGGTGGCGGGCCAAGTGGCGACATCGGCTCGAGCGGATTCCACCGCCGTCTGTGCCTGTGCCAGCGCCAAGCCGGAGATGGCCCCCGCCGCGTGGCGACGCTCGGTGAGTGCGAGGCTGCGCTCTTGGCTGGCCAGCGTCTGCTGGGCCAGGGCCTGACGTTGCAGGTCAGCGGCCCAGGTCAGCCAGGCGCTGGTGACTTCGGCCACCAGGCTGATCTGCACGCTGCGTCGGGTTTCGTCGGTGGCCCAAAGGGCTTCCTGGGCCGAAGCGCTCAGGTTGCGCACCCGGCTGAAGACATCCAGCTCGAAGCTGGACATCGCCAACTGCAACGACACGGATGGGCCCGCACGGCTTCGGCTGGCGCTGGCGCCGGCATTGACCGCGGGCAGGCGCTGGGCATCGGTCTGGGTGAAGGCGGCGCGTGAACGTTCGACATTCAGCGCGGCCACCCGCAGGTCGCGGTTGTTGGCGAGCGCCAGGGCGACGGTGTCGCGCACCCGGCTGTCGGTGAACATCGACCGCCAGGCGAGGGCCGCGCTGTCGCTGGCGGCGGCGGTGCCCGCATGCGGCACGGCGGCGTCGGGCCGCACATAGTCGGGGGCCAGGTTCACGCAGCCGGCCATCGCCAAACATAGTGTGATCGGCAGGATCAGCCGGGCGATGGCGCGTGGATCGGTGGCGCGGCGTGGGGCGGCGGCCCCGGCGACCGGTGGGGCGGTGCCGCCGCCGTGGTCATGAACGCGAAGGAGGAGGGGGTGGCGACGAGGCGCGCGATCGGAAGTCGGCATGAATCGTGTGAGGCGATGACAGCCGCATCATGCAGCAGCCCGCCGCCTGGGTGTTGACTCGGCCGTAAAGCGTGTTTGTCAAGATTGATGCAATTCGACGGAGACGGGCAATGAAGCTGATGGCCGCGAGGCCAGTGGCCTGCATTTCATGCATTTCGCTCATTGCATCCATTGCATCCATTGCATCCGTTGCATCCGTTGCATTGATGGCATCCATTGCGGTCCGTCCGCCACTGCTCCAGTGGCGACGCTTGGCCGAGCAGACGCCGCCCGCGCGGCCGGGGCCTCAGTGCGCGTTCAAGCCGCGCAGCAGCGCGTCGTGAAACTCGGCCGGCGATTCGACTTGCGGGCCGTGTCCCATGTCCGGGAACTCCACCAGCGTCGCGTTCGGAATCGCCTTCGCCGCGAGGCGACCCAACGCTGCGTAGTGGCCCAATTGCGCCTGCAGTGCCGGGCTGGCGCGGTTGGCACCGGGTGCGGTGCGGTCCTTGCCGCCGATCATCAGCAGCGTCTTCACCCGGATCTGGCTGAGCTCATGCACCACCGGCTGGCTGTAGACCATGTCGGAGGTCTGGGCCTGGTTCCAGGCGACGAGCGCCTTGCCGTGCCCACTGTAGAGCCCGGCCTGCATCAGCACCCATTTGTCGTACTGGGGCTTCCAGTGGCCGTTGAAGTAGAACTTCATCTGGTAGGCCTTGATGCTGTCGTAGCTGGTCTTCAGTTCGCCGCGATAGAGGTCGTCGATCGACGCATAGGGCACGCCCTTGGCCTGCCAATCCTCCAATCCCAGCGGATTGACGACCACCAGTTGCTCGACTGCTTGCGGATACTGCAGCGCATACCGCATGGCCAGCATGCCGCCCATGGAATGGCCGATCATCGTGGCCTGCTGAATGTGGAGGGAGGCCAGCAGCGCCTGGGTGTTGGCGGCCAATTGCGCGAAGCTGAACTGGTAGCTCGCCGGCTTGGTCGAGGCGCAGAAGCCGATCTGATCCGGCGCGATGACCCGAAAGCCCGCCGCGCTCAGTGCGGTGATGGTGGCGTCCCAGGTGGCGCCGCAGAAGTTCTTGCCGTGCAGCAGGACGGCGGTGCGGCCATTGGCTTTGCCGGTGGGGGCGATGTCCATGTACGCCATCTCCAGCGCTTGCTGCTGCGAGGTGAAGCGAAATCGCTGGACCGGATGCGGGTAGACAAAGCCTTCAAGCTGCGCGCCGTAGGGCGTCACCACTGGGGATGAGGCGGCGGCGGCCGGTGCGGCTGGTCCCGATGGCTTGAGGGGTGGCGTCTGCGCTGAAGCGCCGTGGGCCGACAACAGCAGCACTGCGGTGGCGACCAGCGAGGTCACTGTGGACAAGGTGGACGGGGCGGGCTGGGCGGGCGAAGCAGCGCTCATCAAGAACTCCGGTTGGGGACGGTGCGTCGGCGCGCACGCAGGGATTGCATCATGGCGTGCGTTGCCGGATCCGCAGCGGCGACCGAGTGCGTCGTTCGCGAAATGCGCACAGCGCGTTGGGGGACGGCCGTCGCCCGCCGGCACGCCCGATTGCGGGCGGGTGCGGCCATGACGTGGCCTGCTGGGTGGCATGCGTGGATTGCCGCCCCTCCGGCAGACCGGGCCTCACATCGGCGGCTGGCCGTTCGAGGCGGTGACGCCGCCGTCCACCGGCAGGTTCACGCCGTTCACGAAGCGGGCGTCGTCGCTGGCGAGGAAGGCCACCACGCCGGCGATGTCCGCGGGCTCGGCGACGCGGTGCAGCGGCAGTCGCTCCATGAAGCGGTTCACGAGATCCTTGTCCTTGAGCATGTCTTCGGTCATGCCGGTGCGGGTGAGCGAGGGGCAGACGGCGTTGATGCGAACGCCCTTGCTGCCGAAGTCCAACGCCAGCGACCGGGTCAGGTTCACCACGCCGCCCTTGGCGGCGTTGTACGCGCACATGTTCCAGTCGGCGCCAAGTCCGGAGACCGACGCCGTGTTCACGATGCAGCCCTCGCGCTTGAGCAGTTCGGGCAAGGCGGCGCGACAGCCGTGGAACACGCCGCTGAGGTCGACGGCCAGGGTCTGCTGCCAGTCGTCCATCGAGACGTCGAGGGCGTTGCCGTCGGCGCCGATGCCGGCGTTGTTGACCATCACGTCCAGCCCGCCAAAGCGGTCGACTGCGGCCTTCACCAGCGCTTGCACCTGAGTGAAATCGGCCACATCGCAGATCTGGGTGAGGGTGCGTTCCTTGGGCAGTTCCTTGGCGACCTTGTCGAGGTCGTCCGCCTTGCGGTCGCACAGCACCACATTGGCGCCTTCCTGCGAGAAGCGCTCGGCCACCCCGCGGCCAATGCCCGATGCCGCGCCGGTGACGATCACCGTCTTGTCCTTGAATCGTTCCATGATCAGCTCCTGTTGATCACGGGGAGGCGGCAAGGGTCGTGCCCAGGGAAACTCCGCTTCTGCAGGACGAATGGGGAAGCTGAGCCGCGTCAGGTCGGCGACGCATCAGCAGGATCAGGCAAACGCGGCGTCAAGATCGGTGACGCCATGCGCTGAAGAAACGACAACAGCAGGGTCGCCGCTCCGTCGGGACAGGCCTGAAGCAACGCGTGTGGCCCCTCGATGTCCGCGTGGATCGCGGAGGGCAGCGCCCGGCGTATCAGGTGGGCGGCCGACGACGGCACCAATCGATCTTCGGTAGCGCGCAGGTCCAAAGTCGGCACGGAGATGCGCGACAGTGCGACCGTCACGTCCACTTGGGTGACGGCCCGAAGCCGCGACTGGAGGACGTTCGCATCAACCCGGTTCAATGCGGCGGTCATGGCGCGGCTCAGGCCGGGTGTACCGAACCGCCCCAACAACATCGCGTCGCGCAACGACGCGGGCAGATGATGGACGGGCGCAATGCGTGTGAACGCGCGGAGCCCTGCCAGCCATGGTCTGGGATTGCGGGCGAAGGTGCAGCACAGCGCCAGTCCCCGCAGGCCTTCCGGCGCTTCGGCAGCCAGTGTGAGCGCCACCGGACCGGCGAAGGATTCACCCAGCAGCACGAACGGCTCATCGGTGGGAAGGCGTGCGCGGGCGAAAGCCAGGTGGCCGGCGTAGTCCATGGGGCCGTGGGTCGGATACCGAATCAGCCGGGTGTCCACCGTGTCCCGCAGCGCCTCCAGCAGCGGAGAGAAGAGGTCCCCCGTGCCGTCCAGACCGGGCAGCAGCACCAGTGCGGTCATGGGCCCGCCCGTGAACGGTCAGCGACCATCAGCACCGTTCAAAGCAACGGCCGCAGCGATTTCCAGACGTTGTCCAGCATCACCGGATGCGCCTTGGCCAGCGGATGGATGCGGTCGCCCTGGAACCAGTCGGCGGCGTCCTTGCGGTCAGCCACGCCGGCGAGGAGGAAGGGGGCGAGGGGGATCTTCTGCTCGTCGGCGACCACACGAAAGCCATTCTCGAAATCGCGGGCGTAGCTGGCACCCATGTTGGGCGGGATCTGCATGCCGACCAGCAGCACCTTGGCACCGGCCTGCTTGCCGGCCTGGACCATGGCGCGCAGGTTGTCGCGGGTCATGTTGAGAGGCAGGCCGCGCAAGGCGTCGTTGCCGCCGAGCTCGATGACCAGGTGCGTAGGTTGATGCTGGGTCAGCAACTGGGGCAGGCGGGAGCGGCCGCCGGAGGTGGTGTCGCCGCTGATGCTGGCGTTGATCACCTCGGCCGGCAGCTTCTGGGCTTGCAGACGTTGGTCCAGCAGGGCCACCCAGCCGGTGCCGCGGGCCAGGCCGTACTCGGCGGAGAGGCTGTCGCCCAGCACCAGGATGCGGCGGGGCGCGGCAGTTTTCGGCGCTGCGGTTTGGCCTTGTGCGGCGGCAGGTCCGGCCAATGTCGTTGCCAGGGTTGTGGCCAGGGCATAGGCGCTACAGTGCTGGATCCATTCACGGCGGCGCATCTGCGGTTGATTCATGGTTCAGAACATCCTCGAAGTCGATCACGTCAGCAAATCGGTGCAGGACGCCAGTGGCGTACTGACCATTCTGCATGACATCACCTTCCAGTTGCAGGCCAAGGAATCTGTGGCCATCGTGGGCGCCTCGGGTTCAGGCAAGAGCACCTTGCTGGCCATCCTGGCGGGCCTGGACACGCCCACCAGCGGCACCGTTCGCCTGCGCGGCCAGGACATGTTCGCTCTGGACGAGGACGGTCGCGCGGCGTTGCGCGGCGCACACCTGGGCTTCGTCTTCCAGAGCTTCCAGTTGCTGGCGCACCTGACCGCGCTGGAAAACGTCATGCTGCCGCTGGAGCTGCGCGGCGAGCGAGATGCGCGCGCCCAGGCGCGGCAGATGCTCGAGCGGGTGGGCCTGGGGCAGCGGCTGTCCCATTACCCGCGCGTGCTCTCCGGCGGCGAGCAGCAACGCGTAGCCCTGGCGCGCGCCTTCGTGCAGCAGCCGGACTTGTTGCTCGCGGACGAGCCCACGGGCAGCCTGGACTTCGCCACCGGCGAGCAGGTCATGAACCTCATGTTCGACCTCAATCGCGAACTGGGCACGACCCTCATCATGGTCACCCACGATCAGGCGATTGCCGCCCGCTGCGAACGGCAGCTGAGGATCTCTGCGGGCCACCTGCAAGACATCACGCTGATGGAAGTCTAGGGAGGCGTTGCATCACGGCCGGGAGGCGTGATGCCGAGCCTTCCTCGGTCCCGTGCGGGCTCAGACCCGCAGTTCCCGCTCCCGCAGCCTGCGTCGGCGCTCCATCCGGATCACGGCCCACCACCCGAGGTAGACCACGATGTAGAGCGCGGTCCCGAGCACCGCGCCCGCCAGAGGCAGCCCGACCAGCAGCGGCGCGCCGAGCTGCGACAGCCATTGGCTGACCGCCGGCCACCAACTGCCGGGCTCACCCCAGTCGAGCGCCAATTCACTGGGCGCCGAGATCGGCCCATGGACGCCGAGCACCTGCCGCCCCAGAAAGATGGCCAGCCCCCAGATCGGGACCAGCGTCAGCGGATTGGTGAGCCAGGTGGCGGCGATGGCGGCCGCCACGTTGGCGCGGCAGGCGATGGCCACGACGGCAGCCATCAGCATCTGGGTGGGCAGCGGAATGACCCCGACCGCCAAGCCAAGCGCCGCCCCCAGGGCAACCCGGCGCCGATGGGCGACCCAGAGCCAGGGCCGTTCCCTCAGATAGGCGCCAAGCCATCGCAGGCCGGGGGTCTGGGACAGTGACTCAGGCGAGGGGAGGAGTCGTTTGGCGATGCGGGTGGCCGTCATGGGGAGCAGGTACTGCGGCAGTGCGCGCCACCGGCGCGAGCGGGCGACAAGCACCGCCTGCGGGCGAGCAAGGCGGGGTCATCCGGCGCAGCACCCCAGGTGCGGCGCTGGACGAATGAAATGACAAGGGCCCGCGGCTGACGAATCAGCAACGCGGGCCCGAGAGTATGACGGCCGGCAACCCGGCGCGTCGAGAAGCTGATCAGGGAGATCAGTTCAGGGAGATCAGTTGGCCGAGAACTTGTAGTCGGTCTTGGCCTTGTTGCGCAGTTCTTCCTGGAACGCAGAGACCTTTTGCTGGCCCATGCGCTGGATGATCTGGCCCTTCACGTCATCGAAGGCGGGGAACTGCGCTTCACGCGACTCTTCCAGCTTGATGATGTGATAACCGAACTGCGACTTGACCGGTTGCTGGGTCATTTCGCCGGCCTTGAGCTTGGACATCGCCTGGCTGAACTCGGGCACGAAGGCGTCCGGAGCGGACCAGCCCAGGTCGCCGCCGTTGGTGGCGGAACCGGTGTCCTTGGAGTTCTTGCTGGCCACGTCCTCGAACTTGGCGCCGCCGTTGAGCTGCTTGATCAGCGCCTTGGCGTCGTCTTCCTTCTCGACCAGGATGTGACGGGCGTGGTACTCGGTGCCGCTGGCCTGGGCCTTGAACTTGTCGTATTCGACCTTGGCTTCGGCTTCGGTGACCGGGTTCTTCTTGGCGTAGTCGGCGAACAGTTCGCGGATCAGCAGCGACTGGCGGGCCAGTTCCAGCTGAGCCTTGTAGTCCGGCGTCGCGGCCAGGCCGCGCTTCTCGGCTTCCTGCATGAAGATCTCACGCAGAACCACCTCGTCCTTGACCTTGGTTTCCATCTCCGGGCTGCGCGGCTGGCCGGACTTGGCGATCTGGCTGATCAGCAGGTCAGCGCGGGCCTTGGGCACGGCCTTGCCGTTGACGGTCGCGATGTTCTGCGCCAGGGCCGGCAGGGACACGGCGCCGATGGCCGCCACGGCGGCCGCAATCACAAACTTCTTCATGGATAAAGGGCCTTTCAGAGCTCCCGGTGAGCGTCAAGCGCTCCAAAACAAAGCGCCGTAGACGGCGCTGCTTATTGGACCTGTTTCTGCTGTTCGTCGGGCGCGCGGGCATCGATGGCCAGTGCGTGTATGCCCTTCTTCATCAGATCGGCGAGGGCATCATATACGAGCCGATGTCGCGCCACCCTGGGTAAACCGGCAAAGCGCGAGCTGACGATTTCGAGGTAATAGTGCCCCCCTTCGCGGGCGCCAGCATGACCGGCGTGGTGGGCGCTGTCGTCGCGCAGATGCAGCGAAACGACCGGATCGAGCGCGGCGCGCAAGCGCGCCTCGATCTCCGCAGAGGGCGTGGCCATGGGGTTTGTCGGGGATTCGGTGGTCATGGCTGATGTTTTTCGGGGCCGGCGGCGCCGTCGGCGGGCTCGGCGGTTTCGGGCAGATGACGGGCCATGTAGAGCCCCTGCGCGAGCACGAACAACACGATCAAACCGGTCACGCCGAAGACTTTGAAGTTGGCCCAGGCCTCGGTGGTGAAGTGGTAAGCGACGTAAATATTGGCAAAGCCCAGGGCGGTGAAGAAGCTCACCCAGGCCCAGTTCAGCCGCGCCCAGATCGCATCCGGCAGTTGCAGCTCACCGCCGAGCATCTTGCGCAGCAGGTCCCGGCCCAGGGCCAGGCGGCTGACCAGGAAGACGATCGCAAACGCCCAGTACAACATCGTCGGCTTCCACTTGATGAAGGTCTCGCTGTGGAAATAGATGGTGGCACTGCCCATCACGGTCACCAGCGCCAGGCTGATCCACAACATCAGGTCGACCTTGCGCCGGGTCGCCTTCAGGAACACGACCTGCGCGACGGTGGCCACCATGACCACCAAGGTGGCCAGTAACACCGGCGCGACCTCGGCGTCGACCTTGCCGCCGGACACCAGGAAACCCAGGTGGTCGGTGGCGAAGGCCGCCGCCCAGTCCTGCCGGCCATCCGCATACTTGAAGGTCACGAAGAACAACAGCAGCGGGAGGAAATCGAGCAACAACTTCATTCGATCAAGGGGTCTGCGGCGCTCAGCGCTGGGGCATGAAGTCTATCGCGGCCGAGTTGGTGCAGAACGGTTCGGCGTCGCGGTGGCGGACCGGGTCGTCGAGCTCGCGGTCGCGTTCCTGATGGGTGAACGGCGCCGCCTGGGCGCTGCGTGCCGGATCACGCTGCCCGTCCCGGTCGACGCCGGTGTCGGCGGAACAGGTCGGAGGGCGGTCTTGATCCTGGCTCATGACGAACAGGAGACCTCCAGCTGCTGGGCCCAGTCGGGCGGGAAATCAGCATCGGCGGCCCGGGCGGGCTCGTCGAACGGATGGCGCAGCACGGCCAGCAGCCGTTCCACTTCACTGAAGTCGCCGGCCTGGGCACGCTGGATGGCGGTTTCGGCCAGGTGGTTGCGCAGCACCACCGCCGGATTGACCGCATTCATTCGCGCCGCACGGGTGACCGAGGCGTCGGCGGGTTCGGCATTCAGGCGCGCGGCATAGCGCTGCGCCCAGGCGTCGAAGGCGGCGCGGTCCAGGAAGAGGTCACGGATCGTCGATTGCGCCGGATCGTCGATCGCCAGATCCGCCCGGAAGGCGGCGAGCCGGCGATGGGCGATGGTGTAGTCGGTGCGATGCGCCGACAGCAGGCGGAGCCAGTCGTCCACCAGCACGCCGTCTTCCGCAGCCGCGTCGGTGTCGGCGAGCAGGCCCAGCTTGGCGCGCATCGCGCTGAGCATGGCCTGGCCGAAGCGCTCCCGGTAAACCTCCAGCGCTTCCAGCAGGTCGTCGCCGGCGGCTTCGGCATCGGTGTCGGCGTTGGGCATCAACGGCAGCAGTGCCTGGGCCAGCGCATGCAGGTTCCAGAAACCGATCTGAGGCTGGCGCGCAAAGGCGTAGCGGCCTTGATGGTCGGAGTGGTTGCAGATGTGGCCCGGGTCGAAACCGTCCATGAAACCGAACGGGCCGTAGTCCAGCGTCAGGCCCAGCATCGACATGTTGTCGGTGTTCATCACGCCGTGCATGAAGCCCACCGCCTGCCATTGGGCAATCAGCTCGGCGGTCTGCCCGGCCACCTTGGCCAGCACCGCCGTCACCGGTTGGGGCGCGTCGGCGCATTCGGGCGCGTAGTGCTGAACGAAGAAGTCGAACAGGGTGCGCAACTGCGCCGGCAGGCCATGGTGGGCGAAGTGCTCGAAATGGCCGAAGCGCAGGAAGCTCGGCGCGACCCGCGTCACCACGGCGCTGGTCTCCAGGGTCTCGCGTCGCACCGGCAGCGCGGTCGAGCCGGTGATGCACAGCGCGCGGGTGGTCGGAATGCCGAGGCCGGCCATCGCCTCCGAGCACAGGAACTCGCGGATCGAGGACCGCAGCACCGCGCGCCCGTCGCCGCGCCGGGAATAGGGCGTGGGGCCGGCACCCTTGAGCTGCAGCTCCATCGGGCCATTCGGGGTGCCGAGTTCACCGACCCAGAGCGCTCGTCCGTCCCCGAGCTGACCTGCCCAGGCGCCGAACTGGTGACCGCTGTAGACGCTGGCCAAGGGCCGCATGCCCGCGTGGCGGGCGTTGCCGCTGAACACCGCCAGGGCACCGGGCTGCTGCCACCAGTCCTGCGGCCAGCCCAGCAGGGCGGCGCAGTCCGGGCTGGTGGCGACCCAGTGCGGGTCGGGCAGGCCGGCGGCATTCAGCTCGGTGAAGAAGTCCGGTCCCAATGCCGCGAAGCGGTTGGTCCAGGCCGTCGCATCAGTCCCTGACCAGGGCGGTGCGAGCATCTCGGGCGCATTCATCCGGGCAGTGTAGCGAGCGAGGTTTCTCATTGTCGGCACGGGGGCCTTGCGCTGCTTGCCTGGGCAAGGGTCCGGCGGAGCGATGGTGGCGGCGCCTGCGGCTCGCAAAAACCGAGGTGCCGCCCAGGAAATCCCCTATGCCGCAATCGCGGCTGCGTCACTAGGGTGACGCCAACCGCACAGACCCGCGCATTAGACTGGTCCGCACAAGTGCCCGCCGGGCCCCGTGGAGGTGTTCATCACCGACCGGGCCGGAGCAGGCCGACAAGATCTAGGAGACACACATGGCGCTGATGGGCCAGATGATGTCGATGCCGCTGCTGATCTCTTCATTGATCCAGCATGCGGCCCGGCATTCCGGGAACACCGAGATCGTCAGCAAGCGCTGCGAGGGCGACCTGCATCGCACGACTTGGTCCGAGGTCGTGCGGCGCGCCCGGCAGCTCGCCCAGGCGCTGGATCGCCTGGGACTGGCTGCCGGCGACCGGGTCGGCACGCTGGCCTGGAACGGCCACCGTCACCTGGAGATCTATTACGGGGTGTCGGGCTCGGCGCGGGTCTGCCACACCATCAATCCCCGCCTGTTTCCCGAGCAGATCGCCTGGATCGCGAACGATGCGCAGGATGCCGCACTGTGCTTCGACCTGACCTTCCTGCCGCTGGTGGAGAAGATCGGGCCGCAGCTCACCACGGTGCGCCACTTCATCCTGATGACGGACCGGGCCCACATGCCGGCGCAGACCACGCTGCCGGGGCTGCTGTGCTTCGACGATCTGCTCGCCGCCGAGGACGGTCACTACGTCTGGCCGGAGTTCGACGAACACACCGCCTCGACCCTCTGCTACACCAGCGGCACCACCGGGCATCCGAAGGGCGCCGTCTACAGCCACCGCAGCACCGTGCTGCATGCCTATGCGGCGGCGCTGCCGGACGCGATGGCCTGCTCGCGGCGTGACGTGATCCTGCCGGTGGTGCCGATGTTCCACGTCAATGCCTGGGGCCTGCCCTACGCGATGGCGATCGTGGGCTCGAAGGTGGTGTTTCCCGGGCCGCATCTGGACGGCAAGTCGCTCTACGAGCTGTTCGAATCGGAGCAGGTCACCTTCAGCGCCGGGGTGCCGACGGTCTGGCTGGGCCTGCTGAACTATGTTGCGACCAACGCCCTGCGCTTCAGCAGCTTCAAGCGCACGGTGATCGGCGGCTCGGCCTGTCCGCCGGCGATGCTGCGCACGCTGATGGACGACTACGGCGTGGAGGTGATCCATGCCTGGGGCATGACCGAACTGTCGCCGCTGGGCACCTTGTCCAAGCTGGGCAGCGACGAGCTGAAGCTGCCGCTTGCCGAGCAGCGCCACCTGCTGGAAAAGCAGGGCAAGGCGATCTACGGCATCGACATGACGATCGTCGACGACCAGCGCCGCGAACTGCCTTGGGACGGCCGCAGCGCCGGCAACCTGGTGGTGCGCGGCCCCTGGGTGATCGACAGCTATTTCGGCCAGACCGCGTCGCCGCTGGTGCCGGTGTCCGGCCAGGATGGGCGCGATGCCGGGCTGTGGTTTCCCACCGGTGATGTGGCGACCATCGATGCGGCCGGCTTCATGCAGATCACCGACCGCAGCAAGGATGTGATCAAGTCCGGCGGCGAATGGATCAGCTCCATCGAGCTGGAGAACATCGCCATGGCCCATCCCGGCGTGCACGAGGCCGCCGTGATTGCGGTGGCGCATCCCAAGTGGGACGAACGGCCGCTGCTGGTGGTGGTCCCCAAGCCGGGTGTCACGCTCACGCGAGACGAGGTGCTGGCGTTCTACGAGGGCAAGATCGCCAAGTGGCAGGTGCCGGACGACGTGGTCGTTGTGGCCGAGATCCCGCACACCGCCACCGGCAAGATGCTCAAGCTGAAGTTGCGCGAACAGTTCCGCGGCCATCGCCTGCCCGGGTGCTGAGGGCGGGTCTGTTGATCGGCCGCTCTGGCGCTGTGATGCGGGACGCCTCGCGTTCGCTACGGCATCCGCCCGGCCCTGTTGTTGTTCCCGCGGCCTGATGGCCGCTGATCTCCGGCCTCGGTTCAGGTCCTGAGCGAGGCGCATCGTCCTGTCGTCCCTCGCTTTCGAAGAAGCCTTGCAACACAACCACATCAGGAGACATCCATGAGCAAGCACAGCAAGCGTTCGATCCCCGGCCTGCACCTGCCGCTGGTGCGCACGCTGTCGGTGGCGGCGTTCGCCGTCGTGGCGGCCACCGGCGCGCAGGCGCAGAAGGGCGAGACGGTGAAGATCGCCTGGATCGATCCGCTGTCGGGCCTGATGGCGCCGGTGGGCCAGAACCAGGTGAAGTCCTTCCAGTTCTTTGCCGAGAAGTTCAACGCCAGCAACCCGGCGGGCGTGAAGTTCGAGATCATCGCCATCGACAACAAGCTCAGTCCCGCCGAATCGCTGAACGCGCTGAAGTCCGCGATCGACCAGGGCGTGCGCTATGTGACGCAGGGCAATGGGTCGGGTGCGGCGCTGGCCATCATCGATGCGGTCAACAAGCACAACGAGCGCAATCCCGGCAAGGAGGTGCTCTACCTGAATCACTCGGCGGTGGATCCGGACCTCACCAACAGCAAGTGCAGCTACTGGCATTTCCGCTTCGATGCGGACACCTCGATGAAGATGGAAGCGCTGACCACCTTCATGAAGGACCAGCCCGACATCAAGAAGGTGTTCCTGCTCAACCAGAACTATGCGCACGGTCAGCAGGTGGCCAAGTACGCCAAGGAGATGCTGGCCAAGAAGCGGCCGGATGTGCAGATCGTCGGTGAGGATCTGCATCCGCTGGCGCAGGTGCGGGACTTCGCGCCGTATGTGGCCAAGATCAAGGCGGCGGGGGCGGACAGCGTGATCACCGGGAACTGGGGCTCCGACCTGGCGCTGCTGGTCAAGGCGGCGAATGAGGCGGGGTACAACGGGAAGTTCTATACCTACTATGCCGGGGTGACCGGCACGCCGACGGCCATTGGCGCTGGCGGGGCAGGGCGGGTCTATCAGATCTCCTACAACCACAACAGCCTGGGTGGGCAGACCGAGCAGTGGGCCAATGAGTACAAGGCCAAGTTCAATGACGACTTCTATACCGGGAGCGTGCTGCACATCTACAACGCGCTGAGCCAGGCGATGGCGATGGCCAAGAGCACCGATCCGGTGAAGGTGGCGAAAGCGCTGGAAGGTCTGAAGTTCAAGAGCTTCAATGGCGATGTGGAGATGCGCAAGACCGACCATCAGCTGCAGCAGACACTGTTCCTGACCGTGTGGCAGAAGGCGGATGCGAAACGCAGCTATAGCGTGGAGAACACGGGCTATAACTTTGCGCCGGTGAGAACGTTCGATCCTTACATCTCCAGCACTCCCACCTCCTGCCAAATGAAACGGTGAAGGGGGGCTGGGCTACTGCGCGGGCCGATCTTGGGTCCGCGGTGCTCGCCGTACGGGAGTACGGCTGCGCGCCTCGGACCCAACCTCGGCCCGCTCGCTACGCCCCTCCCCCCTTCACCCGAGCACCTCGGGCACTGCTGGCATGCCGGCTGCGCCGGTAGCCTAGGTGCTGGCTTGTGGGGCGCGCCGAGCACCTCGGTCACTGCTGGCATACCGGCTGCGCCGGTAGCCTAGGTGCTGGCTTGTGGGGCGCGACGAGCTTCCGAGCACCTCGGTGACGGCTGGCGTGCCGGCTGTGCCGGTAGCCTAGGCGCTGGCTTGGGGGCGGCGAGCGGTTGGTGGTGGGGGCTGGGGCGGGGCGATCGATCGATCGATCGATTGAGTTGGATGACCTGCACTTTTTGAATCAAGGCTGAGCACACGACGTGGAACAAATCCTGATCAACCTGCTGAACGGTCTGTCCTCAGGGCTGCTGCTGTTCATGCTCAGCGCCGGCCTGACGCTGATCTTCAGCATGATGGGCGTGCTGAACTTCGCCCACGCCAGCTTCTACATGCTCGGCGCGTATGTGGCCTACACCATCACCGGATGGATCGGCTTCTGGCCCGCCTTGCTGCTCGCCCCGCTGGTGGTCGGCGGACTCGGCGCCCTGTTCGAACGCGGCGCGCTGCGCCGGGTCCATAAGTTCGGCCACGTGCCCGAGCTGCTGATCACTTTCGGCCTGTCCTATGTGGCCCTCGAAGTCGTGCAACTGATCTGGGGACGCACTGCCCTGCCGTTCTCGCCCCCGCCGTCGCTGCAAGGCGCCGCCTTCACCCTGGTGCACGCGCCGCAGCAGAGCCTGTCCCTGGTCTGGGGCGATGCCCCCGCCGCGCTGTGCGCCGCCGCCAGCTGCTCCAAGTTCCCGCTGACCCGCGCCTTCATGATGCTGGTCGCGCTGTTCATGCTGCTCGCCCTCTGGCTGCTGCTCACCCGCACCCGCATCGGGCTGGTGATCCAGGCCGCCCTGACCCATCCGGAGATGGTGGAAGCCCTCGGCCACAACGTGCCCCGGGTGTTCATGCTGGTGTTCGGCAGCGGCTGCGCCCTGGCCGCGTTGGCCGGAGTGATCGGCGGCATCACCTTCGTGACCGAGCCCGCAATGGCAGTGATCGTCGGGTCGATCATCTTCGTGGTGGTGGTGATCGGCGGCGTCGGCTCGCTGGCCGGCGCCTTCGTGGCGTCGATCCTGATCGGCCTGCTGCAGACGCTGCCGTTGACGGTCGACGCCTCGCTCGCCAAGGTCTTCCAGCTCGGCCCCGAGACCTTTGGCTATCCGCTGCTGAAACTGACGCTCGCCCAGGTCGCCCCCATCCTGCCGTATCTGCTGATGGTGCTGATCCTGATCTTCCGGCCCAAGGGCCTGCTTGGCACCCGGGAGGACTGACCCATGGCCGCCGTGATGCCTTCGCCTCCCCCCGCCCCATCCTCCGCCGCAGCAGCTGCAGCCGGCCCGTTCCCTACCGCGCGCGCCACCGCCTCGGACCGACGCCGTGCGCCGCGCGGATCCACCTATCACTTCAAGCCCTACAACGTCGGTCGATGGCTGGTCTGGGGCGCCTATGCCGCCGCGTTGATCGTGGCGCCGCTGTTGTGGACCAGCAGCCTGGCACAGACCATGCTGTCCCAGATGGGCATCGCGATCATCGCCTGTCTGTCCTACAACCTGCTGCTCGGCCAGGGCGGCATGCTGAGCTTCGGCCATGCGGTCTACAGCGGGCTGGGCGCCTACCTGGCGATCCACACCTTGAACCTGGTCTCCGGTGGTCAGTTGGCCTTGCCGGTGAGCCTGGTGCCGATCGTCGGCGGTCTGGCCGGCCTGGGCTTTGCGGCGCTGTTCGGTTGGGTGTCGACCAAGAAGTCCGGCACGCCGTTCGCGATGATCACGCTGGGTCTGGGCGAGCTGATCTGGTCGATGTCGCTGATGCTGCCGGAATTCTTCGGCGGCGAGGGCGGGATCTCCGGCAACCGGGTGGTGGGCCAGCCGTTGCTGGGCATCAGCTTCGGTCCGCAGATCCAGGTCTACTACCTGATCGCGGTCTATTGCTTCATCTGCACCGGGCTGCTGTATGCCTTCACTCGCACGCCGCTCGGCCGCATGCTCAATGCGGTGCGCGACAACCCGGAACGGGTGCAGTTCATCGGCTATGACACGCAGTGGGTGCGCTTTCTGGCCTTCCTGATCTCCGGCTTCTTTGCCGGTGTGTCGGGTGGGCTGTCCGCGCTGAACTTCGAGATCGTCACCGCGGAAGTGGTGGGTGCGGCGCGTTCCGGGGCCTATCTGCTGTTCACTTTCCTGGGCGGCGCGACCTTCTTCTTCGGACCGATCATCGGCGCGGTGTTGATGGTGGTGGCGCTGGTGCTGCTGTCGGAGCTGACCAAGGCCTGGCTGTTGTATCTGGGACTGACCTTCCTGTTCATGGTGATGTATGCGCCGGGCGGCTTCGCGGCGTTGATCATGATGAACCTGCGGGTGGCGGCGTTCGGCAAGCTGCGGCAGCTCTGGACGTCCTACCTGGCGCTGGGCGTGACCGGCCTGACGGTGCTGCTGGGCGGATCGGCCATGGTGGAGATGCTCTATCACCTGCAGCTCAACGAGGCGCTGGGGCCGGAGATGCGCTATCTGGGCGCGACGCTGAATGCCAAGTCGCTGGATGCCTGGTTCGGCGCCGGCTTCGTGCTGCTGACCGGACTGGCGCTGTTCGAGGTGGCGCGCCGCCAGTACAAGCGCGAGTGGGACGAGGTCCAGGCGGACATCGACAAAGAGATCAAGCGCCGGGAGAGCCTGTGAGCACGACCTATGCATTGGAACTGCGCGAGGTGCGCAAGCGCTTCGGCAAGAGCGAGATCATCCGTGGCGCCGAACTGGCGGTGAAGCCCGGCGAACGGGTGGCCATCATCGGTCCCAATGGCGCCGGCAAGTCCACGCTGTTCAACCTGATCAGCGGCCGCTTCACGCCCAGCAGCGGCGAGATCCGCCTGTTTGGCGAGCGCATCGACCAGTTGCAGCCCTACCAGATCAATCGCCGCGGGCTGTCGCGCAGCTTCCAGGTGTCCAACCTGTTCACGCGGCTGTCGGTGTTCGAGAACATCCGCTGTGCGCTGCTGTGGTCCATGGGCCACCGGTATGCGTTCTGGAAGTTCCTGGCGGGGATGGATGACGTCAATGACCGGGTCGACGAATTGCTCGAGATGATCCATCTCGACAAGAAACGCGACGTCCCGGCGATGAACCTGACCTATGCGGAAGCCCGTGCGCTGGAGATCGGCATCACCATCGCCGGCGGGGCCCAGGTGATCCTGCTGGACGAGCCGACCGCCGGCATGAGCAAGAGCGAAACCCATCGCTTCATTCAGCTGATTCGCCAGGTCACCGAGGGGCGCACCCTGCTGACGGTGGAGCACGACATGGGCGTGGTGTTCGGTCTGGCCGACAAGATCGCGGTGCTGGTGTATGGGGAGGTGATTGCCTTCGACACGCCGGAAGCGGTGCGGGCCAATCCCCGGGTGCAGGAAGCCTATCTGGGCTCGGTGCTGGCCGAAGCCCAGGCGCAGGCAGCAGGCGCCTGAGGCGCGGAGGCAGGACATGAACGACGCACGCACGCTGAAGCTGGACAACCTGCATGCCTTCTATGGCAAGAGCCATGTGCTGCATGGGGTGACGATGGAGGTCCGACCTGGAGAGATCGTCAGCTTGCTCGGACGCAATGGCTCGGGGCGATCCACCACGGTGAAGACGATCATGGGCCAGGTCGACGGCACCGGCTCGGTGACCTGGGGCGGCAAGCCCTTGCTGGGGCAGAAGGCTTATGAGGTGGCGCATCAGGGCATCGGCTATGTGCCGGAGAACCGCGACATCTTTGCCCGACTGACGGTGCATCAGAACCTGATGCTGGGCGAGAAGTCCGGGCGGCGCGGCAAGACGCCGCGCTGGAGCTACGACGACATGTACCGCATGTTCCCGCGGCTGAAGGAGCGACAGCACACCGAGGCGGGCGTGCTGTCCGGCGGTGAGCAGCAGATGCTCACGCTGTGCCGCACCCTGATGGGGGATCCGGACCTGATCATGATCGACGAGCCGACCGAGGGCTTGGCGCCCAAGATCGTCGAGCTGGTGGCGGATTATCTGAAGACGCTGAAGCAGCGCGGCGTGTCGGTGCTGCTGGTGGAGCAGAAGCTGGCGATTGCGCTGGAGATCTCCGAACGCTGCTATGTGATGGGCCATGGCCGCATCGTGTTCGAGGGCACGCCCGCAGACCTGCGGGCGAATGCCTATGTGCGCAAGGAGTGGCTGGAAGTGTGAGCACCGGGCGTCCCGGTGTGCGCACGGCCGCACCTCATGCGTAGGCTTCTGAAGCCTTGTCCACCAACGGTGCCTCCTGCGCCGCCGGCTGGAGCGCCTCGATCCGCTCGGCCGCATCGGCCTGAATCTCTGCCGGCGTCTTGAGTCGTCGCCGCGTTCCCGTCGTGCCAGGCACGGTGAAGATGCGATCGAGAACCTCGTGGACCTTCTCGATCGCGCCAAGGAGGTCTTTCAGTTCGTGGTGTTCCCAGCGGCTTGTCTCGCGCAGGGCGGATTGGATGATGCGCGGCTCCGCGTATAACCAGCCGTGCGCTTCCAGGGCGGAATGGATCCATGCCGCAGGAGCCAGCAGCAGGATGTTGGCGGCGGCCGGGCCCAGTTTGAGGTCATCCGACCAAGCCAGGGCGGACCCCTTGTTGAGGCCGTCGTGCAGGGCCAGTGTTCTGTTTTTTCGTTTGTCTACGTTCGTACTGCCCGGGGCGCTGTCCCGCTCCGACGTGGGTGCTGCCTTGACCGGTTGTTCCGGTTGATCCGGTTGAGACCCACGGTAGTGGCCGTAGCGGTTGAACACCAGGTCGGTGATGCTGTCCAGTTCCCACAAGGACGGAATCGCCAGACGCACGGCGCCGCTGGCAATCAGCCGGTCGAGGTCGGACGGCGGTGCCAGCGAAGGAATGGTGATCGGTGAGCCTTCGCGGCTTTCGTCGGTGAGGCAGTCCATGGTCCAGGAGGCTTCCAACCTCACCCCATCCGGTATCAGGGCGGATGGCAGCAGGCCGGGGCCGGTGCGCAGCAGGCGCAGGCCCGGCGCTAGGCGCAGGTTCAGTGGCTCGTCGGTGTCCTGGCGGGCATCCGCAATCGTGAGTTCGCGCAGGAAGGGCGTTGATCGGAGAAAGTCGTTGATCAGGCTGGTGGGACTTCCGATCGGCAGCGTCAGCTCGGTCGCGGCGCTCAGCAACTGCGGCAACTGCCGGGGGATGCGCCTCAGGATGTCGATGGGCAGTGCCTCCCACGACAGGACCTCGCTGGCCGGAGCCTGGCGCTGCTCCATCGGGGTGGGCACGCGGCCCCACATCGCGGGCACCGCCAGGCTCAGCAGCAGGGCGGTGGCCTGCTCGGGCTCCTTGAGCGCGGCGACTTGAATGCGCAGCGCGTCCCACTGGCGCTGATGAACCCAGATGCAGTGGAGGTTCGGCAGTTCGTCAAGCGCCGTCATCCAGCTTGGGAGATCGAGGTGTTCCCCGGCGGAGACCAGATCCAATGTGCGAATCGAGCGCGGCATCCACGCCATCGGCGCCAAGCCGCTGGACAACCGATGAAGGGTCAGGCGGCGGATCTTCAGATCGCCGACCTGCTGTCGGAAATCGTCGACGTCGCGCGGTTCGGCCTGCTTCAGGCGCAGATCGATTTCCGGCGCATCGGGCGCGTCGCGGCGAAATCCCATCTGATGGAGCAGGGCCAGCGGCGGCAGGTCCAAGCGCGGTGGGGTCGCATCGTGGGAGCGCTGGGGCAGGCTGATGTCGTCGGTCAGGGCAATGGGCTGGCCGACGGCTTGTTCCACGTGCCGCAGCAATTGGGTGACCACCGCTTCTCTCAGGGCTTGCTGGCCGTCGGGTTCGCCGACGGCTTCGGCCCACTGCATCAGGGCAGCCCGGCATCGGAGCTCGTCCTCGGTCTTGGCCCGTCTTCCCTGTGGGGTCCATTGAGTGAGGGCTTGTTGCGCTTCGCGCAGAACCATTGCCGCGTCCAGACGCTTGTCGGGCGGGAACCAGCGTCCGCGCCTTTGACTGAGGTCGCGCAGCGCCACACGCATGGAGGGTGACAAGAGCGTGTCGGGCAGGCATCGCAGCAGCTGCTGAGTCCGGACAACGTCTGAGGTGTCGGTCACGGGGATCCCCACTGCGTCGGTGGGCGCCTGCTGTGGCGTCATGAGGGTGTCGTACAGGTTGGTGAGGGCGGCCATCGACGGACGGGCAAACGGGCCCTGAAGGGTGTCCATTCGCACCTCGGTGGGTTCGGTGTGGAGTGCCAGCGGCACCGGCCGACCCGCCAGGCGCATTGGCGGCAGCCAGCCGGGCGAGGTGTAGAGCTGCAGGGTGGGCGGCCCCAGGCTCAAATCCAGCGCAATCGCCTCGCTGGCGACGATGTCGAGCGCCTCCAGTCGCTCCAGCCGGGGGCAGGCGCGCAGCCAGTCGTGCAGTTGGGTGCTGGACATTCCTGAGGGGAGGCAAAGGTGTCGCAGATGAACCCCGAGCTCGCGCTGAACGTCCGCTGAGATGGACGAGATCAGATCGCACTCGAACTCGCTCAAGTCGATGAACGCAGCGGCCTCACACAAGCCGTCCCACAGCACGCTCACGACCTGCCCCCATCCTTCATGGGTCGACAGCTGTCTCATGGACTTCCACTGCTGCGCGTCATCCGCGCTCAACGCGAACCGCTTCAGGCCGCTCAATGACCGTTCGTGGACCATTGGCGCGTGGTTGGGCCAATCGATGGGCACCATCACCTGGCGCAGTTGGGGCAGGTGCGTGTGCAGGCGCCGTAAGGTCTTGGCGTCGAAGCCACCTCGGCACTTCGACAGCCAGAGCGAGCCCACGCGCAGACCGTGGACCAAGCTCTCCAGGACAGCGTCCGGCGGGATCTCCAGCAGCTCGAGCCCACGGAGCGGCAACGCCGCGGCACTGGCCCTGAACGCCGCCGGTGCGCGAGCCCGGTGGTCGCCCAGCACCAGGTCGAATGGCGCGGCGCGTGGGCCCAGCGCCCGGATGTGCGCCACCGGGGGCAGTTCGAGCGGCAGCCCGTGCTCCTCGAAGAGAAGCTGGACGTCGCAGGAGGGACGCTGATCCGACCACAAGATCACCAATTGTTCGGCGACCTCATCGCGGACCAGTTGCCGGTCGGGATGGTCGGTCTCGGTCACCCAGGCGCGCAGGGCTGCCACGGCCGCCAACTCGGTGGGCGTTCTCAGCCGGTAGCCGTCCGGGGTCAGCACGCGCGCGACGGCATCGATGTGGTGCAGCACGATGAGCGCCGCTTGCGCCTCGGCCGGTGTGGGCGGCCGGTCTCTGCTCCAGGCGGGCATCAGTCTGACCGTGTCATAGATCGGTCGCGCCAGCAGCGGCAACAGCGAAGCGGGCATGGCCTCCATGATCCGGGTCATGCCATGCAGCATGGTTTTCAGATTGTCAATGCCGCGGTGTTTGGGCTTCGGATCGGCCCATTCGGTCATTTGTGTCTTGATGGCGGACAGGCTCAAGAGCGTCTTCGAGAGTGGCGCGAGAGGGCTGGCACCGGGCGTGCGGGGCGCTGAGGCCTGGAGCGCCGCGTTGGCGAGCGAAGCTTGAGCGGAAGACGGGGGGCTGGCGGGATGAGGCAGCGCGCCTGCGAGTGATCGATGGCCGGGCACGCTGTCGCCAGCAAGGGCCACCGGGTCATCTGGCGTCGCCAGGCAGAGCACAGGGCGGCCGGTCGTTGGAGGGATGGACGCCAAGGCCTGTCGTCTCATCGACGCCGATGGGCCGATCCGCACCCAGCGGGGGTTGGAGAACGCCGAGGGAACGGCGAACGGCACGACCACCTGTTCAAGGCGTCGGGCCGGGCCGAGGTCGATGCAGGGGGCGTGGTCGACGCGGGTCCTGACGTCGGGAAACTCCAGCACACGCAGCTGATCGGCGTGTTGAATCCACCGATGGATGGTGTCCAGATCGCAGCCGGGCGGCAGTCGAAGTTCGGTCACCTGGGGAGCCAGCAGCGCGATGACGCCCGATGGCACCAGGCAATGGGCGGGGTCGTGCGCGGACAGGTCGATTCGCTCCTTTCGCCCTTCCAGCGCCTGCGCCAGCGTTTGAACCACCCGCGCGGCGAGCGGTGTCCGATGGAGGAAGTCCTGCAAGGCGGACGGCAGCGATGCGGGCGTGGCGAACTCAGCGTGGGCGTGGGCGGCTCGGGGCGTGGTGAGAGGGGGGATGTACATGGCGGCAGTAGAGGGCGCGGAGCGGATGAGGAACACGGAAAGCGGCTGCGAAGCCATGCGCTCAGTAGCACGCCGCCGTGCCGCTGGTTCTGCGGGTTGGCGCCTTCGCGCAGCAGGGCGACAAGGGCTGCCGCGGGGATCCCGACGAGCCTGACCCTCGACGCACGCGACTGGAAGAGGCGCCTGGACGGGGGGCCACCGAGTCCCCTGATCAGGGTGGGGGGTGGATGACAAAACCGTGTCGGCCGGGACTACATTGATTGCACAACATAGAAAGAAAGGTCGGGCCATGGATATCGTGCAACCGTGGACGAGTGTCGCCGCCGGCTTGGCGGGCCTCGCATTCGCCGGCATTGGCGTGAGCTGGTGGTGGTCGCGTCGACTGGACAAGTCGCGCCGATTGATCGACCGATTGAAGGCGTCCCGTGAACTGCTGGACCAGCAGAACAACCAGGCGCGGCGCCAGATCGAGCATCTGCAGCTGGAGCTGACCGAGTTGCGCCTCATCGCCGAACGGGTGCGCCGGCGCGCGGCCAACACCATCAGCCCGCCGGACACGCTGGGCCCGATGATCGAGCCGCGTCCGCGTTCGGTGGCCAACGGGCTGCTGATGTCCGACAACGCCCCTGGCGCGATGTTCTCCAACGCCGAGGACGAGCACGACAACAGCGGCTTCGAGCCGACGCAGATCGACCGTCCGCGCCTGCGCTGAGACTCGCTGACACGTCCTCAGGGACTTCCGTGGCGACGCCTGCGCGCCGCCACGGACGCAGCGCGTCCTCACCCCCCCTTGGCGGTCCTGAACCTGTGGCGCACGCCAGTGCGTCCGTCGTTTCCGCCTTCATCTTCCCGCAACGCGCCGGCTTTCGGCGTCATGATGCGTGGCCTGCGTCGGCCGTCCTGGACCGACTGCCTCTTTCCGAAGATCCGCCGGGGATCCGCGGCGCCCGTGGCTCGCCGGCCGGGCGCCGTCCGCGCATGGGTGGCTGGTGACGCGTTGTCACAGCAGAGACAATGCGCCCGCCTGCGGCCTGCCTAGAATCGAACGATCGTTCTTTTCGCCTCGGCGCTCGGCGGCGCGTTCTCCGACATGGATCCGGAGGGCGTCGGCGCAAGACGGATGGGCGGATCCGCTGGTGGCCAGCGGCACATTCTTGAATCGACATGCCGGTGCGGAGAACACCGGCGGCGAGGCCTCTCACCAGTACTGGAAGGAAGACACATGAGTGCCAGTTACGAAGTACGCGGCTCGGTGGCCGTGATCACCTTGAACAATCCGCCGGTCAACGGCCTGGGCTATGCGACCCGCAAGGCCACGGCCGAGGGCATTGAGCAGGCGGAGAACGATCCGGCGGTCAAGGCGGTCGTCATCTCCGGTGCCGGCAAGGCGTTTTCCGGTGGCGCGGACATCCGCGAATTCGGCTCGCCCAAGGCCTTGGCCGAGCCCAACCTGATCTCCCTGATCAACCGGGTGGAGTCCTGCACCAAGCCGGTGGTGGCGGCGATCCACAGCGTCTGCATGGGCGGTGGCCTGGAACTGGCACTGGGTTGCCACTACCGCGTGGCCGCGCCCGGCACCAAGGTGGCCCTGCCGGAGGTGAAGCTGGGCCTGTTACCGGGTGCGGGCGGTACCCAGCGGCTGCCGCGTGCGCTGGGAGTGGAGCCGGCGCTCAACATGATCGTCAGCGGCGAGCCGGTGGCCAGCGAATTGCTCGCGCAAGTGCCGGGCCAGGTGCTGTTCCAGAAGATCATCGACGGTGACCTGATCGACGGCGCCGTGGCCTATGCGATGGAGATCGCCGAGAAGCGGCCCCTGCCGCGGGTGCGTGATCTGAAGGCGCAGCATCCGGAGGCCCAGGGCTACTTCCAGTTCGCCCGCAACACGGTCACCGCCATGAGCAAGCACTTCCCTGCGCCGCTGCAGTGCGTGGATGCAGTGGCTGCGGCGGTGAGTGCCAAGTTCGAAGACGGCATGCGCACCGAGCGCGAGGCGTTTGCGCAGCTGATGCTCACGCCCGAATCCAAGGCGCTGCGCCATGCCTTCTTTGCTGAACGGGCCGCGGCCAAGATTCCGGATGTGCCCGAGGACACGCCGCTGCGTCCGGTGCGCAGCGTCGCCATCATCGGTGCCGGCACCATGGGCGGTGGCATTGCGATGAACTTCCTGAACGCCGGCATTCCGGTGGTCATTCTGGAGACCAAGCAAGAGGCGCTGGAACGCGGCATCAACACCATCCGCGGCAACTACGAAGCGCAGGTGCGCAAGGGCAAGCTCAAGCAGGACAAGTATGTCCAGCGCATGACGATGCTGCATGGCACGCTCAGCTATGCGGAGATCGGCGATGCGGACCTGGTCATCGAGGCGGTGTTCGAGGACCTCGCGGTCAAGGAGCAGGTGTTCCGCCAGCTCGACAGCGTGATGAAGCCGGGCGCGATCCTGGCCACCAACACCTCCACCCTGGACGTCAACAAGATCGCCGCCTTCACCAAGCGGCCGCAGGACGTCATCGGCACCCACTTCTTCAGTCCGGCCAATGTGATGAAGCTGCTGGAGGTGGTGCGCGGTGCCGCCACGGCCAAGGATGTGCTGGCCACGGTGATGGCCATGGGCAAGAAGATCCGCAAGACCTGCGTCGTGTCGGGTGTGTGCGATGGCTTCATCGGCAACCGCATGATCGAGCAGTACAGCCGGCAGGCCGGCTTCCTGCTGGAAGAAGGCTGCACGCCGCAGCAGGTGGACAAGGCGGTCGAGCGCTTCGGCTTCGCGATGGGGCCGTTCCGCATGGGCGACCTGGCCGGCAATGATGTGGGTTGGTACATCCGCAAGCGCCGCTACATCGAGAAACCGGACCTGCGCTATTCCCGCACCGCCGACGTGCTGTGCGAGATGGGCCGGTTTGGCCAGAAGACCGGCAAGGGCTGGTACGACTACCTGCCGGGTCGGCGCGATGCGATCCCGTCCAAGGTGGTGGTGCAGATGATCGACATGCACCGGGCGACGCTGGGCATCACGCCGCGCAAGATCAGCGACGAGGAAATCGTGCAGCGCCTGGTGTTCGCGCTGGTCAACGAGGCGGCGCGCATCCTGGAAGAGGGCATTGCGCTGCGCGCCTCCGACATCGACATGGTCTACCTGACCGGCTACGGCTTCCCGCTGTGGCGCGGCGGGCCGATGTGCTATGCGGACACCGTGGGGCTCTACAACGTCGTGCAGGCGATGAAGCGGTTCGCCCGCAATCCCAACGATGACGCGAGCTTCTGGGTGCCCGCGCCCTTGCTGGCCCGTTTGGTCGAGCAGGGCAAGGGCTTCAACGACTGACCCACCGATCGCATCCACAGCCCAACGAATCCACAGCCGACGCCCGCACCCGCAGGCGCCGGGCGACCCCGCAGAGGGCGCCCGGGCGGGGCGGCACCGGCGACTTCCGGAGCAACAGACATGAGCAAGGCACTGATCGTTTCCACGGCACGCACGCCGTTGGCCAAGAGCTGGAAGGGCAGCTTCAACATGACCCACGGCGCGACGCTGGGTGGCCATGTGGTGAAGGCGGCGCTGGCGCGCGCCGGCATCGACGGCGGCGAGGTCGAGGATGTGTTGATGGGCTGCGCCACGCCGGAAGGCGCCACCGGCGGCAACATCGCGCGCCAGATCGCACTGCGGGCAGGCTTGCCGGTGACGGTGGCGGGGCAGACCATCAACCGCTTCTGTTCCAGCGGCCTGCAGACCATCGCGACGGCGGCGCAGCGCATCATCGCCGGCGAGGCCGATGTGTTCGTGGCCGGCGGCGTGGAGAGCATCTCCTGCGTGCAGAACGAGGCCAACCGGCACATGCTGCATGAGAGCTGGCTGTCGCAGCACAAGCCGGAGATCTATTGGTCGATGCTGCAGACGGCGGAGAACGTGGCCCAGCGCTACAAGATCTCCAAGGAGCGCATGGACCAGTACGGCGCGGGCAGCCAGCAAAAGGCCTGTGCGGCGCAGGCGGAGGGCCTGTTCAATGACGAGATCGCGCCCATCACCGTGACCCGCGGCGTGGCGGACAAGACGCTGGGCATGATCACCCAGGAGGTGACCGTCGGCATCGACGAAGGCCTGCGGGTGGGCACCACCTACGAGAGCATCAAGGACATCAAGACCGCGGTGGCCGGCGGCGTGGTCACAGCGGGCAATGCCAGCCAGTTCAGCGACGGCGCGGGCGCCTGCGCCATGGTCAGCGAGTCCTATGCACAGAAGAAGGGGCTCACGCCGATCGGCCGCTTCCTCGGTTTTGCGGTGGCGGGATGCGAGCCCGACGAAATGGGCATCGGCCCGGTGTTCGCGGTGCCCAAGGTGCTGGCGCGGCTGGGCCTGAAGGTGTCGGACATCGACCTGTGGGAGCTCAACGAGGCCTTCGCAGTGCAGGTCCTGTACTGCGCGGACAAGCTGGGCATTCCGATGGACCGTCTGAATGTGAACGGCGGCGCGATTGCGATCGGCCATCCCTACGGCGTGTCGGGCCAGCGCCTGACCGGTCATGCGCTGATCGAAGGCAAGCGGCGCGGTGCCAAGCGGGTCTGCGTGACCATGTGCATCGGCGGCGGCATGGGCGCGGCCGGCGTCTTCGAGGTGCTTTGACCCGCCCTTGACCCTTGGGCGTGGACGCCGGGACGGCCTGCAGGCCGTCTTCGGATGTGCGGTGCCGCGTCGGTGGCACTTGCGGCGAATGACGGGCGGCTGAGCGGAGCGCGCCACGGGCGCTCCGACATCGGCTCGGTGGACGCCGCGCAGCCGGTGCAACGACGATGGCGTCGCGCCGCTGCCGCGAGTCACTCGCAAGCCTGCGAACCGAGCCCTGCGTGCCGGCTGACTGCGCCGCAGCTCGGACGGAACACAAAGAGGAGCGCCCCATGCGCGAGACCCTGGATTTCCTGCTCCATGACTGGCTGAATGTTCAGCAGCTGAATGCCAGGGAGCGCTTTTCCGACCATTCCCGCGAGACCTTCGATGCGGTGCTCGATACCTGCGAGCGGATCGCGCGGGAGAAGTTTGCACCGTTCAATCGGTTGGTGGATACCGAAGAGCCTCGCTTCGACGGGGAGCGGGTCCACCTGCCACAGGCCACGCATGACGCGCTGGCGGCGTATGTCGGTTCCGGCATGCTGTCCGCGGCGCAGGATGACGCACATGGCGGCATGCAGTTGCCATGCGTGGTGGAAATGGCGGCGAACTGTTTCTTCAGCAAGGCGAGTGTGGCCATGAGCGGCTACGCCATGCTGACCAACGGCAATGCCAACCTGCTGATGGCGCATGGCACCGAAGCGCAACGGCGCGTCTTCGCGATGAATGAGTTCAGCGGGCGCTGGTTCGGGACGATGTGTCTGTCGGAACCGCAGGCGGGCTCGTCGCTGTCGGATGTGGCGACCCGGGCCGAGCCCGATGGGGCGGACTTCGAGGCCGATCCGCTGGGTCCGCGCTATCGCCTGACCGGCCACAAGATGTGGATCTCCGGCGGCGAGCATGAGATCACCGAGAACATCGTGCATCTGGTGCTGGCCAAGATCCCGGGCCCCGATGGCAAGCCCTTGCCCGGCACCAAAGGCATTTCGCTGTTCATCGTGCCCAAGCATCTGGTGGATATCGACGGACAGCTCACCGGGGAACGCAATGACGTGGCCCTGGCCGGGCTCAATCACAAGCTGGGTTACCGCGGCACCACCAACTGCCTGCTCAACTTCGGCGAGGGTCGCTTTACCCCGGGTGGCCAGCCCGGCGCGGTGGGCTATCGGGTCGGCCAGCCCGGTGACGGCCTGCGCTGCATGTTCCACATGATGAACGAGGCCCGGATCGGCGTTGGGCTGGGCGCCGTGATGCTGGGCTATGCCGGTTATGAGGCCAGCCTGGACTACGCCCGGCAGCGGCCCCAGGGGCGGCCTATGACGGCGGCGGGCAAGGATGCGAGCCAGCCGCAGCGGCCGATCATCGAGCATGCGGACGTCAAGCGCATGCTGCTGGCGCAGAAGAGCTATGTCGAGGGCGGTCTGGCCCTGGCGCTGTTCTGCGCGCGCCTGGTCGATGAATTGCACACCGCGCCGCCGGAGGCTGCGGACGGGGCGAAGCTGCTGCTGGAGGTGCTGATCCCGATTGCCAAGAGCTGGCCCAGCGAATGGGGTCTGGAAGCGAACTCGCTGGCCATCCAGGTGCTGGGCGGTTACGGCTACACCCGCGATTTCCCGGTGGAGCAGTACTGGCGCGACAACCGCCTCAACATGATCCATGAAGGCACGCATGGCATCCAGGCGCTGGATCTGCTGGGTCGCAAGGTGGTGATGGACGGCGGCCGCGCACTGATGGCGCTGGCCACGCGGGTGAACGACACTGTGCAGCGCGCGGCCCAGGTGCCGGGCCTGTCCGAGGCGTCGAATGAGCTGGCGGCCGCGCTGGCGGCTGTGGGCAGCACGACGAAGAAGGCGTGGTCGACCGGCGTGCCGGAAGAGGCCCTTGCCAATGCGACGCCCTATCTGCAGGCCTTCGGCCACACGGTGCTGGCCTGGATCTGGCTGGATGTGGTGCTGAGCCTGGAGGCGGGCGCGGTCCGGACGGCGTTCTCAGCTGCGCCCACGCACGACGACCAACGCCGTGAGCCATCGGCAGCGGATCGGCCCCGGCGCGAGGACGACTTCGCCCAGGGCAAGCGAGCGGCGCAGCGCTACTTCTTCGCTTATGAGTTGCCGAAGATCCACGCCTGGCTGGGCGTGGTCGCCCGCCGCGAGTCGCTGACCCGCGAGATGCAGGATCGCTGGTTCTGATTCCGCAGTCCCCATCCACCAGCGCCGACGCGCATTCGCCAGGAGACAGACATGAACAGCAACAACCACAGCAGCAGCGGCAATGGCAATGGCAATGGCGCCGGCCACAGCCGCAGTGACACCACCAGACGGGTCCAGGACCTGTTCGATCTGAGCGGCCAGGTGGCCCTGATCACCGGCGGTTCCCGCGGCTTGGGATTGCAGATTGCGGAGGCGCTGGGCGAGGCGGGCGCCAAGATCATGCTCAGCTCGCGCAAGGCGGCCGATCTGGAGGAGGCGATGGCCCATCTGCAGGACCGCGGCATCGACACCCGCTGGATCGCGGCGGATGCGGCCGATGAGGCGCAGGCCCGCGGCATCGTGTCGCAGACGATGGAGCGGCTCGGCCAGATCGACATCCTGGTCAACAACGCGGGCGCCACCTGGGGCGCGCCGGCGGAGGAGCATCCGGTGCAGGCCTGGGACAAGGTGATGAACCTCAACATCCGCAGCCTGTTCGTGATGAGCCAGGAGGCGGCGCGCCAGAGCATGATTCCGCGCCGCCATGGCCGGATCATCAATGTGGCGTCGATCGCCGGCCTGAGCGGCAACAGCGGCCTGATGAAGACCATCGCCTACAACACCAGCAAGGGCGCGGCGGTGAATTTCACCCGCGCGCTGGCCGGCGAGTGGGGGGTGCACGGCATCACCGTCAATGCCCTGGCGCCGGGATTCTTTCCGAGCAAGATGACCCAGGGCCTGATGGCGCACATCGGCGAGGACGCCCTGGCCGCGCATGCGCCGCTGCGGCGCATCGGGGACGATGAAGACCTCAAGGGCGCGGCGCTGCTCTTCGCCAGCCGGGCCGGCAAGCACATCACCGGCCAGATCCTGGCGGTGGACGGCGGCGTGTCCGCGGTGCACGGAAGCTGATACAACTGCGCCCCATGAGCCTTCCGCCTGACGCGTCATCCCCCGGGACCGAGGTCCTCCCGCTGAGCTTCCCGGTGCACATTCCGTTTGTGCAGCAGCTCGGCTTCGAACTGGTCCGCATGGCGGACGGCGAGGCGGAACTGCGGGTGCACATCCGCGAGCCGCATCTGAATTCCTGGGAGGTGGCGCATGGCGGTGTGCTGATGACCTTGCTGGATGTGGCCATGGCGCATGCGGCCCGCAGCCTCCACCGCGACCAGCCGGGCTTCGGCCCGGGCGTGGTCACGGTGGAGATGAAGACCAGCTTCATGCGGCCCGGCGAGGGATCGCTTCGCGCCGTCGGGCGGCTGCTGCATCGGACCACCACGATGGCCTTCTGCGAAGGCTCGGTCTATGGCGAAGACGGGCGTCTGTGCGCCCACGCGACCGGCACCTTCAAGTATTTGCGTGCGCTGCCCGGCAAGGGACGCAGCCTCAAGTCATTGCAGCGCCGCGACGGTTGAGCGCGACATCGGTCTCGCTGCGCTCGTCGTCGACGCTACCAATCCGGGACCCGGCGTACGCGGCAGCGCCGACCCTGACGACTGATTCCGCCCGATGGCCGGAGCGGGCCCTGGCCGCGTGAGGCGTCCGGGGCACGGAGGGCGGCGAGGCCCAGGGGTCTCGCTCGGAGGGATCCAGGACGGCGTAGGACCGGCTGGCCGATATCGATCGGCGTGCGGGCCGTATCGGTAGCGTGGCGTCCAACGCGGCGGACTGTTCAGCCGCTTCAGCCGCTCCAGCCGCTCCAGCTACCTGAACGGGAATGGGTCTGGAAGGCCGCCGGGCCGGCCGCTGCGGCCGCGGTGGGGGCGGACGCGACGGCGGCGGTGGTGGCGCCATGTCGCCGGGCCTCACACTGAATGTGGACCGTACGTGGCGATCGCCGACATCGCGAGCGGGAGCGGGCGCGTCAGGCGCCGGTACTCGATCTGCAGGTCGGGACGGCGGCGTTGACCGTGGCGCTTGGCTTGCCACGCTCGGCCTGTCCACCAGCGCTTCACGTCGTTGTTGCTCTGCCGGTGTGTGGGCCAGGCAGGCATGCAGCCGATTGCCCGCGCGTTTGATCAGCTCGTTCTTGCTCTTTGGTGCCCATGACTTGCCGCGGATGTCCACCAGCGCGTCCACCGCAGCGTCCACCGCGATGCCGTACCGGTTCAGTTCGCGCAGCGACAGCAGCTCCACCTTCCTGCCCGGGCAGTTGCTCCGCTGCAGTGCCAGCAAGGTCATCCGACCGTGGGGCGACAGCAACGGGACGGGGGTGCGCCAGACCACCCGTCGCAAAGCGCTGAGTTGGGCGGGGCTCACCGGCACCGGGCCCTGGCTGTCGACGGCGGCGTGGTCGACGCCCAGGCGGGCGACGGATGAACGGGCGACGCCAGCGCGGTCTGCGGAGGCACTGTCGAGGCCTTCACGCGCGGCGGCCTGTTGCTGAAGGTCGCGAACGGCCTGCCAGGCTTCCTGATAGTGGGCGGCGGTGGGCCAGGACTTCGGGATCTGGTGTTCCCTCAGCTGTTTCAGCAGCCCGTTCAGATCATTCATCTGGGTCAATTGCGCGTGCTCCACCACCGCATGCTCTCCCGATGCAGCATCGAGGAACAGGCGATGCGCATGGGCGGGATCGCGCCAGCGGGGATCGATCTGTGGCGTGATCACCACCTGAACGTGAGGCGGGAGGGCGGCGAACGCCTGTGGGTCCGCGGGGACGTCAGCGAAATGGATGACCTGTGCATGGGGGCACCAGCTCAGCCAATGCAGATCGCTCGGCGACCAACCGGTGGGCATGCGCACCAGGTTGATGTGGTCGGCCGGCCACCGCCAGCATCGGGCGGTGGCCGCCGCCACCTCGGCGAAGGTGAACGCATGCAGATCCAGCTCTGTAATCCACCGGGCAACGCTGCGGTCCAGGACCTCCTGCAGGGCGGCTGAGGTGGATTCGAGGCGACGGGGCTCAGCCGTCGCGCCGAACGGGGAGGGGGGCGACAGGGTCGGCGACGGCGCGGTGAGGGTCATGGAGACTCCGTGGATGCGATGGATGGAGGCCCGTTGAGTCAGCGAACGCCGTCAACGGTTGGGGGTGGGGGCTCTTGGGCGGGCGTCGTGCCCAGCGTGTTGTCCGTCTCCTCGCGCGGGTCCGGTCGTCGCTTTGAGGGAGAGGGGAATGGCGAGAGGCGCTTCGCCGCTGGCAACGGCGGGAGTGCCAGGAATTCTTCGCCCAGCGTGTCACGCCTTGATCGCATGGGCGACAAGAGTTTCTGAAGCCGGCGCATGAGGTCCCCACTGCGGCGGCTGCCCGCGTCGGCGTCGGTTCGGGCTTCGCGCGCGGGTCCGACCGGGTTCGACCGCTGCCTGGCCGAGGCGGACGCCGCGATCTTCGGCGTGGTCGGCGGTGGGGTGTCCGGGTTTTGGGCTCCCGCACTCGCTGGGCCGCTGCGCGGGGCCTCCTTCGTTGGTTCTGAGGGGGCGAGCGAGCCCTGGTCCTGCCGAGGAGCCTCCAGGCTGTGGCTTTGAATGCGCGCTGGCCGAGCGAACAGGGCGCCGCCCTCCAGACCTGCGAGTGGATGGGATCGTTGGTGGGGACCCCCGGCCGACGGCGCGGTTGGCGGGGTGGGGGGTGCCGACTCGGTGGAGAGACTGCCTGGTGATCCACTGCCGACGCGCGAGCTCGGTCGCAGTCCCAATCCTCTGGCGATCAATGGGGGCAGCAAGAGCGTGGCCAGGGAACCGGCCTGCGGCGACTGATGGGGGGCGGCAGGGAAGTGGAGTGGACCCGCAGACCACCACATCGCCGGCATGGTGGTGGCGCGCACCTGGGTGCTGGGGTGCGGCTCGCTGTTGGCACGGGAGATCAGGGGACGTCGCGCCGTCTGGGCCTGCCGGACGTGGCCATCGCCGGTCCTGCGCTCGGGCGTGGCTGGAGCGGCGAGCGGTTCCCGCAGTGGGGGGGAGCGGGTCTCGAATCGGCGCTGGCGTGCGACGTCGATCAGCTCGGCCAGCGGCAGGAGCGCCGGCGTGTCACTTGCAGGCTGCAGCAAGGTGGCCGCCGCCTCTTTGACGGCCACGTCCACCAGGTGGATCTTCCAGGCCGCCAGCGTCTCCATCCTCGAATCGGGCCTCAGGTTGTGCTGAAGCGCCAGGAAGGCGGTCCGCCCCTGGCTCGACAACAGCGGCAGGGGCGTGTGCTCGATCACGTCGGTGATCACCTTCGCCTGCACCACATCCAGCGGCCAGCAATGCACATCGGCGCCCTGAAAGGGAGGAAGCCGGGAGCGGGCCTGATCCACCAATTGACAGGCCGCCTCCATGGCATCCTGGTAGCGCTGCGGAGACGGCCAGTGTTCAGGCAGGCCGTCCCTGCGAAGTTGCATCTCCAGGGCCTGGGCGTCGAGATGCTGCGTTGCATGGGCGTCCAGGTAGGCGTGATCGCCCGATTTGGCGGTGCTCAGGAACAGTCGGTGGCGATGGGGGTCCGCGCGCCAATCCGGATGCGGTTCCGGCGTGATCACCACCCGAACCGGCGGGGGCAGGGTGTCGAAGGGATGGCGATCCTGCGGCAGGTCTGAACAACTCACCATGTTGACCTGGGCGAGCGCGGCCAGCCAGGCGAAATCCCGGGGCGTCCAGCCCTGAGGCATTTGCACCATGTCAACGCTGCCCGCCAGCCGGCGCCAGATGTCCCGGGGCACGGCCGAGACCTCGCGGGCATGCCAGTGCCGCAGATCCAGCCTCTGACGCGGGGCTTGATGGCCATGACGTTGGGCGTGCGCCAGGGCCTGGGCCAGGGTTTGCTGCAGCGTCATCCCAGTGTTCGACTGAAGGTCCAGTGAGGGGGCGCAGCAGGCGCTCTGGCAGGCCGGGGCGGATCCGGCGGAATTGGCGTCAGCGGCGGATTTGGGCGAGGTCTCCGGCATGTGGCGGGAGTCGGCGTGCGACCGGTCATGGCCTGACAGGTACCCGCCGCCAAGGGCTGTGCTGTGGTTGGAACGCATGGAGACATCCGTCTAGTGGGGAGCCTCGATTGAGTCCGGTGCCCAGGGGGTAAGTTCGCAGTCGAACCCGACACTGGCTTTCGCAGATGCGGGCGTCTGTGATCGCCGCCGCAGCCGGGCGATCCAGACGTCCCGCTCGTGGTTCGGGCCTGCATCCGGGGCATGGCGCGCGTCACGGGCGGGGCTGTCGCGCCAGCGACCATGCATCCGGCCCGGAACATGGTCGAATGCGCGTTGGTCCCAAGATTTCAGAGGAACACCGCCATGAGCAACATCAATCGTCAGATCCAGTTGGCCTCGCGACCCACCGGGGAGCCGGGCGTCGAGAACTTCAAGCGGGTGGATATCCCCATTCCCGAACTGAGCGAGGGTCAGGTGCTGGTGCGCCATCACTACCTCAGCCTGGATCCGTACATGCGCGGTCGCATGAACGACAGCAAGAGCTATGCGCAGCCGCAGCCTTTGAACGAGGTGATGATCGGCGGCACCGTCGGTGAGGTGGTGGCGTCGAAGAACACGCATTTCGCGGTAGGCGATTCGGTCGTTGGCATGGGCGGCTGGCAGGAGTACCAGGTGGTGGATGCCCAGCAGCGCGGCGTGCTGCAGAAGGTCGACACCACGCATGTGCCGCTGTCGGCCTACCTCGGCGCGGTGGGCATGCCCGGCGTGACCGGCTGGTACGGCCTGGTGAAGATCATCGATCCCAAGCCCGGCGAGACCGTGGTGGTGAGTGCCGCCAGTGGCGCGGTGGGCGGCGCGGTCGGCCAACTGGCCAAGGTGCGGGGGGCGCGGGCGGTGGGCATTGCCGGCGGTGCCGAGAAGTGCCGGTATGTGGTGGAAGAACTGGGCTTCGACGACTGCATCGACTACAAGCAGCATCAGGATGTGCGATCGCTGTCGGCCGCGCTCAAGGTGGCCTGCCCGCAGGGCATCGATGGCTACTTTGAAAACGTCGGCGGGATGATCCTGGATGCGGTGATGCTGCGTGCGAACCCGTTCAGCCGCGTGGCCATGTGCGGCATGATCGCCGGCTACAACGGCGAGCCGATTCCGATGACCGCGCCGCAGCTGATCCTGGTCAATCGCATGAAGATCGAGGGCTTCATCGTGTCCGAACACATGGCGGTCTGGCCTGAGGCGCTGAAGGAGCTCGGCACGCTGGTCGCCACCGGCAAGCTGAAGTACCGCGAGACGGTCGCCCAGGGCCTGGACAGCGCCCCCGAGGCCTTCCTGGGCCTGCTCAAGGGGCGCAACTTCGGCAAGCAGCTGGTCAAGCTGATCTGATGTCGGCCTTGCATTGGACCTGCGAGCACTTCGACGAGCTCACCACCGCATCGCTCTATCAGCTGATGCGGCTGCGGTCGGAGGTGTTTGTCGTGGAGCAGCGCTGCGTCTATCTGGATCCGGACGGGCTGGATGACCGCGTCTGGCACCTGTGCGGACGAACAGACGACGGTGCACTGCACGCCTATGCCCGCCTGCTGCCGCCATCGCTGGGTGAGGGCGCGGCCCGCATCGGGCGGGTGATCACGGCGCCGGCCGCCCGCGGGGGCGGCCTGGGGCGCACCCTGATGCAGCAGGCCCTGGCGGCCTGCGGGCGCCTGTGGCCGTCGAGCGCGATCGAACTCGGCGCCCAGGCGCATCTGCGCGACTTCTACGGCAGCTTCGGCTTCACGCCGATCTCGGAGGTGTATGACGAGGACGGCATTCCCCACATCGACATGCGAAGGGAGTCGACATGAGCGGTAGCGCTGGAACGAGCGATCTGATCCTGCATCACTATGGCAGTTCGCCCTTTGCCGAGAAGACCCGGTTGATGCTGGGATTCAAGGGATTGGCCTGGCAGTCGGTCACCGTGCCGATGATCCAGCCCAAGCCGGATGTGGTGGCCCTGACGGGCGGCTACCGCCGCACGCCCTTCCTGCAGGTGGGGGCCGACATCTATTGCGACACCGCGCTGATCGCCGAGGTGCTGGAGGCCCGCCAGCCCACGCCCAGCCTGTTTCCGGCGGCGCTGGCCGGCCAGGCGCGGGCGCTGGCGCAGTGGGCCGACACCGACCTGTTCTGGACGGCGCTGCCATACGCCATGCAACCGGCCGGTGTGGCGGCGCTGTTTGCCGGTGCACCGCCCGAGATGCTGGCGGCGTTTGTGCAGGACCGCCGCGCCATGAGCGAAGGCATGCCCCGGCTGAGCGGGCCGGATGCCACCGCCGCCCTGACGCAATACCTGGATTGGCTCAGCGCCATGCTGGCCGATGGCCGCCCGTGGCTGCTGGGTGAGCAGACCAGCATCGCCGACCTCAGCGTCTATCACCCGCTCTGGTTCGTGACCCGCGCCGGCGCACAGGCCGAGATCCTCGCCCGCCATGAAGCCTTGAAAGCCTGGATGGCCCGCGTGGCGGCCATCGGCTACGGCGAGCGAGCGGGCAAGCTGGACGGGGCGCAGGCGATCGACCTGGCGCGCGGTGCCACACCGGTGTCGACCACGGTGGTGGCCGGGCTGGGATTTGCGGCGGGCGACCGGGTCACGGTCACGCCGATGGACTATGCGCGCGATGCCGTGGCCGGCGAGCTGGTCGGACTGGACCCTCGCCGCGTCACCATCGCTCGTGACGACGAACGGGCGGGGCGGGTGCAGGTGCACTTTCCCCGCATCGGTTATGCGTTGAAGGCGGAGACCACAGCATGAAGAACTTTCAAGGCAAGACGGCGGTGATCACGGGCGCCGGCTCCGGCTTCGGGCTGGAGGTGGCACGGATCGCTGCCGCTCACGGCATGAACCTGGTGCTCTGCGATGTGCAGGCGGACGCCTTGGACAAAGCCGCGGCGGAGTTCGCTGCGCATCCGGTGCTGGCACGTCGCGTGGATGTGGCCAAGGCCGACGAGATGGAAGCGCTGGCCAATGCCGTGCGCGAACGCTTCGGCGCGCCGCATGTAGTCTTCAACAATGCCGGTGTGGGCTCGGGCGGGCTGATCTGGGAAAACAGCCTGCGCGATTGGGAATGGGTCCTGGGCGTGAATCTGATGGGCGTCGTCCACGGCGTCCGGCTCTTCACGCCGATGATGCTGGAGGCGGCGAAGGCGGACCCGAGCTGGGAAGGCCACATCGTCAACACCGCGTCGATGGCCGGCATGCTGAATCCACCCAACATGGGCGTCTACAACGTGTCCAAGCATGCGGTGGTGTCGCTCAGCGAAACCTTGTTCCAGGATCTGGCGCTGGTGACGGATCAGGTGCGGTGCTCGGTGCTGTGTCCGTTCTTCGTGCCGACCGGGATCACCCAGAGCCATCGCAATCGGCCGGAAGCGCTGGAAGCCTCGGCGCCGACGAAGAGCCAGTTGATCTCGCAGGCGATGACCGACAAGGCGGTCAGCGCGGGCAAGGTCAGCGCCGCCGATGTGGCCCGGATGGTGTTCGAGGCGATGTCGCAGGAGCGCTTCTACATCTTCAGCCATCCCAAGGCGCTGCACGCCGTGCAGACGCGGCTGGAGGATGTGATGCAGGCCCGCAATCCCACCGATCCGTTCCAGGACAAGCCGGAGATCGGCGCGCAACTGCGCCAGGCCTTGCGCGGCTGAGTCGGCGAGGCGAACGCACCCCGCCGCGGCGCGCACCATCCGCGTGCAGCGCGGCCGCCGCGGTGGGTAGGCGTGTCGAAGGACGGCTCGGTGTGACTTTTTCCATCGGCCGACACCCCCGGATGCGGGTTGTACGAACCTCCCGCGGTGGGCGGCCGGGACCAGAATTCAGGCGTGGTCATCGCCCTGCGCCCCTCCTTGAAACACCTGCTGCTGCGCGCCTTCGCCTTGCTGGCGATCGGTATGTCGGCGGCGGTGCTGTGGCTGTCTCTGGCCGCGCAGGGGCATGCGGATCCGCGTGACTGGCTGACACCCGAAGAGCGGGCCTGGGTGTCGCAGCATCCGGTGCTGCGGGTGGGCGGCTCGGCCATGTACGGGCCGTTCAGCTACCAGGATGACGACGGTCGGATCACCGGCCTGTCGGTGGATTACGCGCGACGCTTGTCCGAGCTCAGCGGCCTGCGCTTCGAATTCCAGCCGCCGCAGACCTTTGCCGAGAACCTGGCTGATCTGGCCGAAGGCGAACTGGATCTGCTGATGTCGCTGCGCGAGACGCCCGAGCGTGCCCAGACGCTCGGTTTCACCCGTCCCTACATCCAGGTGCCGGCGGTGCTGCTGCGCCGTGCCGGTGACGACAGCGGCCCGCTGCGCCCCGGCGAGCCGGTGGCCGTGGCGCGCGGCTATGCGGTGGCCGAATTCCTGCGCGAACGCTATGCGACGAATCCGCTGCAGGTGGAGGCCGATGACCGCGCGGTGTTGCGCCGTCTGGCCGGTGGCGAGGTGAGCGCCGCCGTGGTGGATCTGGCCGGCGCCACCTACCTGATGCGACGCGACGGCATCGGCAATCTGCGGGTGGTGGACGACATCGGCTACGCCTATGCGCTGGGCATCGGCTATCGACGCGACTGGCCGATGCTGGGCCGCATCCTCGACAAGGCGCTGCTGCGCATCGGCGAAGGCGAGCGGCAGGCGATTGCCGATCGATGGATCACGCAGGACACCGAGGCGATGCGCTGGCAGCGCCGGGCGCTGTGGGCCGTCGGCCTGGCCCTGGCGGCGGTGGTGCTGGGCCTGGCGGTGGTGCTGTTGTGGAATCGGGCCCTGCAGCGCCAGGTGCGCGTGCGGGGCGAGCAACTCCAGCGGGAGCTGGCGGAGCGGATCCGGCTGCAGGACGTGGACCAGGCGCGGGCCTTGGCCGAGGTGACGAGCCGGACCAAGAGCGAGTTCCTGTCGCAGGCCAGCCATGAGCTGCGCACGCCGCTCAATGCGGTGCTGGGCTTCAGCCAATTGCTGGCGAGTGATCCGAAACGGCCGCTGGACGAGCTGCAGCAGATGCGGGTGCAGCACATCGACGACGCGGCCCGCCATCTGCTGGTTCTGATCGAAGACATGATGCTGCTGTCGCGGGTCGAGTCCAACACGCTGACGGTGCAATCGCTGCCGGTGCAGGCAGGGCCGCTGCTGCGCCGCTGTGTCGAGCTGGCACAGCCGGCGGCGGAGGCGGCGGGCGTGGCGCTGCGCATTGGCATGACGCCGGACGAGGGCAGGACGCTGCCTCAGGTCCAGGCGGATCCGATCCGACTCGAGCAGGTGCTGCACAACCTCATCTCGAACGCGATCAAGTACAACCGCCGGGGCGGCTGGGTGACGGTGCGTGCCGAGGCGGCGCCGCGCGGCTTCCTGATCGAGGTGGCCGACAACGGCCTGGGCATGACGGTCGACCAGCGGTCGCAGCTGTTTCAGCCGTTCAACCGCCTGGGTCGTGTGGATCAGCCGGGAACGGGCATCGGGCTGGTCATCTGCAAGCAGCTCGTGGAGCGCATGGGCGGACGCATCCTGGTGGACAGCGAAAGCGGACAGGGGAGTCGCTTCACGCTGGAACTGCCGGCGGCGGGCTGAGGCGGGCCGGGGCGCTGGCGTCATTCGCTCGAAAGCGAGAGGATCTCGGGAAGCCGGCCGGCCGTGGGCGGTCGTCGGCCGTCGTTGGTCGTTGTGAACCGTCGTGGACCGACGTCAAAAGGGCGGCCCACCCCGCGGCCTGGAGGCCTCGTGCCGGTCCTTTGCGTTCCTTGGAACAAGGTCTGGCACACTGCCCGGCCTTTCGCAGTTCCCCACCCTCGCCATGACCACTTCTGATTCTCCTCGCCATGTCATCGTCATCGGCGGCGGCCCCGCCGGCTTGATGGCGGCGGAACGCCTCGCCCAGGCGGGCGTGAGTGTCGACCTGTATGACGCGATGGCCTCGGTGGGGCGGAAGTTCCTGCTGGCCGGCAAGGGCGGCCTCAACCTGACCCATTCCGAAGTCCGCCCCGATTTCGACACCCGTTTCTTCGAACGCCAACCGCATGTCGCCGCCTGGCTCGACCGCTTCGACGGCGAAGCCCTGCGGGCCTGGGCGGCGGGCTTGGGCGTGGAGACCTTCGTGGGCACGTCCGGCCGCGTCTTCCCCCAGTCCCTGAAGGCAGCACCGCTGCTGCGTGCGTGGCTGTCGCGGCTGCGGGGGCAGGGCGTTCGCTTCCACATGCGCCACCGGTGGCTGGGCTGGACCGACGACGGCGGCCTGCGCTTCCAAGGACCGGACGGTGAGCACCAAAGCCGCGCGGACGCCGTGGTGCTGGCGCTCGGCGGCGCCTCGTGGCCTCAACTGGGGTCCGATGGCGCCTGGGCGCCGCTGCTCAGCGGCGTGGGGGCTGAGGTTGCGCCGCTGCGCGCGGCCAACTGTGGCTTCGATCTGGGCCCCCGCCGCCTGGATGCGGCGGCGGATGCCGCGCCCGGCTGGTCACCGTTTTTCGCCGAGAAGTTTGCCGGACAGCCGATCAAGCCGGTGGCGCTGAGCGCCGAGGGCGTGGAAGGTCGCCGCTTCGCTCGTCAAGGCGAGTTCGTGGTGACCGCGACCGGCATCGAAGGCTCGCTCGTGTATGCCGCATCCGCGCTGCTGCGGGAGGCGATCGAGCGCCAGGGCGAGGCGGTCGTCCATCTGGACCTGCTGCCCGGACGCGACACCGACTGGGTGGTGGAGCAGGTGGCGTATCCGCGGGGCTCGCGTTCGCTGTCGTCCCACCTCAAGAGCCGTCTGAACATCGAGGGCCTGAAGGCCGGGCTGCTGCATGAGGTGCTGTCCAAAGAGGAATACGCCGACCCGGCGATCCTGGCCCGCACGCTCAAGGCCCTGCCGCTGCGTTTGCGCGCGGCGCGTCCGGTGGCTGAAGCCATCAGCACGGCGGGCGGTGTCCGGCTGGAATCGCTGGATGCCCAACTGATGCTCAAGGCCCGCCCCGGCGTGTTCATCGCCGGTGAGATGCTGGACTGGGAAGCGCCGACCGGCGGCTATTTGCTCACCGCCTCCATGGCCAGTGGCCTGGTGGCCGGGGAGGGCGCTGCCGCGTTTCTGGCCTAGGTTGCGGCTGGCGTCGGATGCGCTGATTTGACTATCTTGATGGGCAGAATAGGCGGCGTCGGACTGGTAGCCGGTTCGACTACCTCAGCGACTATGTCTTTTCGGACAACCCGCAACCGGTGGCGCTGGGGCCCCAGGCGCAGCAATTGTCCCGACTGACCTGACCCGGCGTTGCCATGGACAAGCGCATCCGCCACGTCGATCGAGACCGCGACCGGGAGTTGCGGGATGAGATGTACCGCAAGGTCGCCAAGGGCGAGGTCACGATCGGTGAAGCGGTCAAGCTGATGCGCAAGAGCAGCCGGTTGACCCAGCCCGAGTTCGCCAAACATCGGGCCATCGAGCGCGATGTCGGCAATCCGACGATCGAGACCCTCAACAAGGTGGTGAAGATTTTCGGCTTGCAGGTCGGCTTCGTGCCGCGTCCACGTCCGCCCGATCTGACCTGACATTCGTCGTTTCCGGCGCCATGTGCCGGCGCGGGCCCGCAGGCCGCGCCGACGCGATCTGCAACCTCCTGCGACGCGTGATGGGCCGGACCGGCGTCAAATGATGGCAAACTTCCGCGCTCCTTTGTGCCTCATGGCCCGGCCACGGGCCCGTAGTTGTCTTGGACAAGATCCTGCTTCAGATTGCCGCCGAGCTGAATGTGCGCCCGGCGCAGGTCAATGCCGCTGTCGAGCTGCTGGACGGGGGCGCGACCGTGCCCTTCATCGCCCGTTACCGCAAGGAAGCGACCGACGGCCTCGACGACATCCAGTTGCGCGAACTCGAGGCGCGCCTGTCCTATCTCCGTGAGCTGGAGGACCGCCGCGAAGCGGTGCTCAAGAGCATCGAGGAGCAGGGCAAGCTCACGCCGGAACTGGCGGCCGCGATTGCCGCTGCGCCGACCAAGCAGGAACTGGAAGACCTGTACCTGCCCTACAAGCCGCGTCGCCGCACCAAGGGCATGATCGCCCGCGAAGCCGGCCTGGAACCGCTGGCCGACAAGCTGTTCGCGGATCCCACACTGGATCCGATGGCCGAAGCCGCCGCCTTCCTCAACCCGGACGCCGGTTTCGCCGATGCCTTCGCGGTGCTGGACGGTGTGCGCGATCTGCTGTCCGAACGCTGGGCCGAGGATGCGGTGCTGATCGGCAAGCTGCGGGAATGGCTGTGGGAGGAGGGCCTGTTCAAGTCCAAGCTGATGGACGGCAAGGACGAGAACCATCCCGACATCTCCAAGTTCCGCGATTACTTCGACTATGCGGAGCCGATCCGCACCGTGCCGTCGCACCGCGCGCTGGCGGTGTTCCGCGGTCGCACCCAGGAATTCCTGGACGCAAAGCTGGCGCTGGACGAAGAAGTCGTCCCGGGTCAGCCCTCGCTGGCCGAGGGCCGCATTACCCGCCATCTGGGCTGGAGCCATGCGAAGCGCCCCGGCGATGAATTGATCCGCAAGACGGTGGCCTGGACCTGGAAGGTCAAGCTCTCGCTCAGCTTGGAGCGCGACCTGTTCGCCCGCCTGCGCGAGGAGGCCGAGAAGGTCGCCACCAAGGTGTTTGCCGAGAACCTGCGCGATCTGCTGCTGGCCGCACCGGCTGGCAAGCGGGTGGTGATGGGCCTGGACCCGGGCATCCGCACCGGCGTGAAGGTGGCGGTGGTCAGCGACACCGGTCGGGTGCTGGACACCTCCACCGTCTATCCGCATGAGCCCAAGCGCGACTGGGAAGGCTCGATCCACACCCTGGGCCGCCTGTGTGCCACCCATGGCGTCAACCTGATCGCAATCGGCAACGGCACTGCCTCGCGCGAGACCGACAAGCTGGCCGCGGACCTGATCAAGCGCATCCAGCAGATGGCGCCGGGCACGATGATCGAGAAGGTGGTCGTGAGCGAGGCGGGGGCGTCGGTGTACTCGGCCTCGGAATTCGCCTCCAAGGAACTGCCGGAGCTGGATGTGTCGCTGCGCGGCGCGGTGTCGATCGCCCGTCGACTGCAGGACCCGCTGGCGGAGCTGGTGAAGATCGATCCGAAGTCGATCGGCGTGGGCCAGTACCAGCATGACGTCAACCAGAGCGAACTGGCGCGCACCCTGGACACCGTGGTGGAAGACTGCGTGAACTCGGTCGGTGTGGATCTGAATACCGCCTCGGCGCCGCTGCTGTCGCGGGTGTCCGGCCTGTCGGCCAGCGTGGCGAATGCGATCGTGCGCTGGCGCGATGCCAACGGCGCCTTCCGCAATCGGCAGCAATTGCTGGATGTGGCCGGCCTGGGCCCGAAGACCTTCGAGCAAGCCGCCGGTTTCCTTCGGATCCGCGACGGTGAGAATCCGCTGGACATGAGCGGCGTCCATCCGGAGACCTATCCGGTGGTGCAGCGCATCCTCAGCCAGGTCGGCCGGCCGATCGCGGACATCATGGGCAAGAGCGACGTGATCCGCGCGCTGCGGCCCGATGCCTTCGCCGATGAGCGCTTCGGTGCGATCACCGTCAAGGACATCCTGGGCGAGCTGGAGAAGCCGGGCCGCGACCCGCGCCCGGACTTCAAGGTGGCCCGCTTCAATGATGGCGTCGAAGACCTGAAGGACCTCAAGGAAGGCATGGTGCTGGAAGGCACGGTGTCCAACGTGGCGCAGTTCGGTGCGTTCGTGGACCTTGGCGTGCACCAGGACGGCCTGGTCCATGTGAGCCAACTCGCCAACAAGTTTGTCAACGACGCCCGCGAAGTGGTGAAGACCGGCGACATCGTCAAGGTGAAGGTGCTGGAGGTCGATCTGGCCCGCAAGCGCATTTCGCTGACGATGAAGCTGGATGCCGCCGCGCCGCGCGCAGGCGCCGGCAAGGGCGGAGACAACGCCTTCCGTCCCGCCGGCCGCAACGAGCGGCAGGGCGGGGCGCGTCAGGCACCCGCCGCGGCGCCGGCCGCGGGCAGTGCGATGGCAGCGGCCTTCGCGAAGCTCAAGCGCTGACGGATTCAAGGGCAGGGGCATGGCTGCCCTTGACCTTGGCGCGCGCTGATTGCTGATCGCTGGCCGACGGCGGCGCTGCCGCACGTTGTCCAGCGGACGTCTCAGGCCGGAAGCGGCGGATCGCGTGGGCGGTCCGCCGCTTCTGCATTCAGCCCACAGCCTGCCCCGTTTTCTGACCCCCTGGCTGTCCACCTGTTCACGGATCGGGCCGGCGCATGGCGCTGACGGGGTGGATCGCCGCAGCGAGGTCATGACACGCGGCGATGATTCCCGGTTCGTGGCGTCGGGCTGCATCTGGCGCCCCGGAATTCGCAGCTGGTCGCAGTGGCGACGACGCGCCGCCGTCGCCGACATACCCTGCGTCCCGATCGAGTCCTTATTTCCGGATTCCCGGATTCCCGGATCCTCTGATCCTCTGATCCTCTGATCCCTGGAGCCCCCATTGAAGACCCACGCCATTGCCCGGGCCTGTCTGCTCGCCTGCCTGCCTGTTGCCGGATGGACGGCCTTGTCGCCCGCATTTGCCCAGGAGGGCCCGCCGGGAGGGGACGCCCCGTCCCGCAGGCTGGACCGGGTGGAGATCACCGGGGGCCGGCAGTCCGACAACGACCTGCGCCGCAAGGCCTCGGTGGCCAAGCAGGTGTACGGACGCGACGAGCTCGACAAGTACGGTGACACCAATGTGGCCGACGTGCTCAAGCGCTTGCCCGGCATCAGCATGGTCGATGGCGCGGTGCGCATGCGCGGGCTGGGCAACGGCTACACCCTGGTGCTGATCAATGGAGATCCGGCGCCGCCGGGATTCAAGCTGGACCAGCTGGATCCCGCGCAGATCGAGCGCATCGAAGTCACCAAGGGCGCGACGGCGGACCAGAGCGCGCAGTCGGTGGCCGGCGCGATCAACGTGATCCTCAAGGAGCCGCCGCGCCTGTCGCAGCGCGAGCTGCGCCTGGGGGCGGGCTACAACATCGAGAGCCCGCGGCCTTCCGGCACGTTCACCCTGAGCGAGAAGGTCGGGCCGGTCTCGTTCACCTTGCCGGTGTCGGGCTTCATGTGGCTGAACCGTCAAGAGCTGGATCTGCGCCGCCCCGGGACCGACGAGAACGATCAGCCGGTCGTCGCCGCCCAGCATGCGCAGACCCGCAACCATGGCCACGGTTTCAACAGCTCGCCGCGCCTGAACTGGCGACTGAGCGATGACGAGACCGTCACCCTGCAGGGCTTTGCGCAGCGCGGCGAGTGGAACAGCGACACCCGCGTGGTCAACGGCGGCACCTACAACAGTCCAAAGCTGGACAACAGCTCCGACAACGACGGCACCTGGCAGATGCTGCGTGCCAACGCCCAGTGGAGCAAACGCTTCAACGACACCCAGAAGTTCGAGCTCAAGGCCGGCGCCCAGAACGCCAAGGCGAGCTGGGACAACCGGATGTTCAACGCGGTCACGCCGGTGCGTGCCATTGGCGGCAACACCGACCGCGGGCTGACCCAGGCCGGCAAGTTCAGCCAGTTGCTGGGCGAGGACCATACCCTGAGCGTCGGCTGGGACCTGGAATGGCGCCGCCGTGAGGAAACTCGCACCACGACGGTGGCGGGCGTGGGCCAGTTGCCGGCGGTCAACGGCGAGGCGTTCACCGCGCGCATCGACCGACGTGCCTTCTTCGTGCAGGACGAGTGGGAGATCAATCCGCTGTGGTCGGCCTCGCTGGGCCTGCGCAGCGAGCACGTCGCCACCACCAGCAGTGGCATCGGCGTGGACGTGACCAACCGCAGCAGCGTGCTGAGCCCGTTGCTGCACCTGAACTGGAAGCTCGATCCCAAGGGCCGGGAGATGGTGCGCGCCAGCCTGACCCGCAGCTACAAGTCGCCTGAGATCGGCCAACTGATGGGACGGTACGCGCTCAACAGCAACTACCCGCTGGAGACGCAGACCAATGAGGAACTCGCCCCGGACCGGGTCGGCAACCCGTTGCTCAAGCCCGAGCTGGCCACCGGCATCGACATCGCTTACGAGCGCTACATGGCGGGCGGCGGTTTGTTCAGCCTGGGCTTCTTTCATCGCAACATCAACAACTTGATCCGCAACGTCACCACGCTGGATGCGCCGACCGCGATCGTGCCGGTGCCGCGCTATGTGATGCGGCCGACCAACATCTCCCGCGCCACCACCAGCGGCATCGAGATGGAGCTCAAGGGCCGGGCTGGCGAGCTGATGCCGATCTTCTTCGACCCCAAGACCGCACTGAACCTGCGCAGTGCGCTGAGCGTGTATCGGTCCCGGGTGAAGGCCTTGTCCGGTCCGGACAACCGGCTGGACCAGCAGCCGCCGTGGTCCGGCACCCTGGGCTTCGACTACCGGTTCTCCGGGCTGCCCCTGACGGTGGGCTCCACCCTGGTCTACACGCCGGGCTACAGCACGCAGCAGACCGAGCGTCAGACGCTGGATCAGTGGCGGTCTCGGCAATTGGACTTCTTCGCCCAATGGACCTTCAGTCCGAAGACGTCCTTGCGTGTCTCGGCCAATAATCTGGCCCCGCTGGGCAATACCCGTCTGACGACGGTGGCCAGCGGCGACTACACCTATGCGGACCGCGGTTCCCGCACCATGGTGGGCATGGCCCTCGAGATGAAGCTGTAAGCGACCCGACCGCGGCGGGTTGCCGACGAAAGGATGACCCGCCGATGCAGGCCTTGCAGATTCTGGCCGGACCCCGCGCGCGGCAGCGCCTGCGTGAACGCGGCCTGCGCGCCGAGGACGTGCATGTCGTGCCCGGCGCGGCCGGCGGTCCGAAGGGGCTGATCCTCAGCGCGCTGGATGCGCATCTCTTCGGCGAGTTCCTGCCATCGGGCGGGCAGGAAGTGCATCTGCTGGGCGCCTCCATCGGCGCCTGGCGGATGGCGACAGCCTGCCTGTCGCGCACCGTGACGCAGACCGACGCGGAATTCGAGCGTCTGGCGCACGATTACGCCCATCAGGACTACGACGCGGCGCCGGGCAAGCGCCCGACCGCGGCGACCGTCTCCCGCGCCTTCTCCGGCAAGCTGGACGAGATCTTTGGCGGGCGCGAGGCGGCGGTGCTCAGCCATCCGCAATTCCGACTGCATGTGTTCACCTCGCGCGGCCGCCATGTGCTGGGACGGGAAGGGCGCTTGCGCACGCCGCTGGGCTATCTGGGCGCTTTTGCGGCGAATGCGGTGTCGCGCCGCGCCATGGGATCGTGGCTGGAACGGGTGGTGTTCTCCGACAGGCGTGCCCCCCTGCCGATGCCGCTGGCCGACTATCGCAGCCATCAGGTGCCGCTGGACATCGGCAATCTCAAGCCGAGCCTGCTGGCCAGTTGTTCCATTCCGTTCTGGCTGCAGGCGGTGCACGACATCGCCGGCGCGCCCGCGGGGGCCTATTGGGATGGCGGCATCACCGACTATCACCTGCACCTGAACTATGCGGCGATGGTGGGCGACGGCCTGGCGCTGTATCCGCACTTCCAGGCCCAGGTCATTCCCGGCTGGCTGGACAAGGGCCTCAAACGCCGTCACCGCAGCAGTGCCTTCCTGGACAACGTGGTGCTGCTCACGCCAAGCCCCGAATGGATCAAGACGCTGCCCAACGGCAAGCTGCCCGATCGCAACGACTTCCAGCACTACATGAACGATGTGCCTGGTCGGGCCCGGGATTGGCTGCGGGCGGTGCGCGAGGGCGAGCGGCTGCGGGACGAGTTTCGCGAGGCCTGCGCCAGGCCGTCGCTGGAGGTCGGGGCACTTTGAGCGGCGTGCGGGGTGGCTGCGCACGGGTTGTGCGCTACACTTGACGCCTCTTTTTCCTTCACAAGGACCGGGAAAGGCGATCAGGTTATGACACCGCGAACTACGACCCCCACTGCAAAGGTTTAGTCGGCCGCGGCTCGTCACGTCTTTCCATCAGCTGTCCGGTTCCCGATCTCTCGCAGATCGAGTCCCCCAGGACCAGCACCCCAGAAGAAGCGCGGCAAGTGGCCGCGCTTTTTTGTTTTCTGGAGTACCCCCGAACATGTCGAACATTTCCATCCAACTGCCCGACGGCTCCAAGCGTGAGTTCCCGCATCCGGTCACCGTGGCCGACGTCGCGGCTTCGATCGGCGCCGGTCTGGCCAAGGCTGCCCTGGCGGGCCGCGTGGGCGCCGGTGACGACGCCAAGCTGGTCGACACCAGCTTCCTGATCGACCAGGACACCCGTCTGGCCATCATCACCGAGAAGGACGCGGACGGCCTGGAGGTCATTCGCCACTCCACCGCTCACTTGCTGGCCTATGCGGTGAAGGAGCTGTTCCCGGAGGCGCAGGTCACGATCGGCCCGGTCATCGACAACGGCTTCTATTACGACTTCTCCTACAAGCGCCCGTTCACGCCCGAGGATCTCGCGGCGATCGAGGCCAAGATGGCCGAGCTGGCCAAGAAGGATGAGAAGGTCACCCGGTCGGTGCTGCCGCGCGACGAGGCGGTGCAGTACTTCAAGGGCCTGGGCGAGGCCTACAAGGCCGAGATCATCGCCAGCATTCCGGAAGGCCAGGATGTCTCGCTGTATGCGGAAGGCGGCTTCACCGACCTGTGCCGCGGCCCGCACGTGCCCTCTACCGGCAAGCTCAAGCACTTCAAGCTGATGAAGGTGGCCGGCGCCTACTGGCGTGGCGACCATCGCAACGAGCAGCTGCAGCGCATCTACGGCACCGCCTGGGCGACCAAGGACGATCTGCAGAACTACCTGCGGATGCTGGAAGAAGCCGAGAAGCGCGATCACCGCAAGCTGGGCAAGGACCTGGACCTGTTCCACATCGACGAGCATGCGCCCGGCGTGGTGTTCTGGCATCCCAAGGGCTGGACGATCTGGCAAGAGGTGGAGCAGTACATGCGCCGCGTCTACCGCGACAACGGCTACCAGGAAGTGAAGGGGCCGCAACTGCTGGACAAGTCGCTGTGGGAAGCCACCGGCCACTGGGACAAGTACCGCGACAACATGTTCACGACCGAGTCGGAAAAGCGCGATTACGCGCTCAAGCCGATGAACTGTCCGGGTCACATCCTGATCTTCAAGCACGGCATCAAGAGCTACCGCGATCTGCCGCTGCGCTTCGGCGAGTTCGGCCAGTGCCACCGCAACGAGCCCACCGGTGGCCTGCACGGCATCATGCGGGTGCGCGGCTTCACCCAGGACGATGGCCACATCTTCTGCACCGAAGACCAGATCCTGGCCGAATGCGTGGCCTACACCGCGCTGCTGCAGAAGGTCTATCAGGACTTCGGCTTCACCGACATCATCTACAAGGTGGCCACCCGTCCCGACGCGCGCATCGGCTCGGACGAAGTCTGGGACAAGGCCGAGTTCGCGCTGATGGAATCGCTGCGCGCCTCCGGTGTGGAATTCGTGATCGCTCCGGGCGACGGCGCCTTCTACGGCCCGAAGATCGAATACACCCTGAAGGACGCGATCGGCCGGCAATGGCAATGCGGCACGATGCAGGTCGATTTCTCGATGCCTGGCCGGCTCGGGGCCGAGTATGTGGCCGAGGATGGCGAGCGCCATGTGCCGGTCATGCTGCACCGCGCGATCGTCGGCAGCCTGGAGCGTTTCATCGGCATCCTGATCGAACAGCACGCCGGCGCGCTGCCGGTTTGGCTGGCGCCGACCCAGGTGGTGGTGGCCAATATCACCGACGCTCAGGCGGACTATGTCGGTGACATTGTGAAAGCGCTGCAAAAACAAGGGGTTAGGGTTCACGCAGATTTGCGTAACGAGAAGATCACGTATAAAATCCGCGAGCATTCGCTGCAGAAAGTGCCGTTCATCCTTGTCGTTGGCGATAAGGAAAAGGCGAACGGCGCGGTTGCAGTGCGCGCCCGAGGCAACCAGGACCTGGGTGTGATGTCGCTGGAGGACTTCGTCACGAAGCTCTCGACGACCATCACCGACAAGGCCTGAGTCGGGCGCTTTTTGCGTTGTATAGATCACTCGGACCTGTGCCAGGGCCCGCTGAAAGGTAACCACCATCGCTACTTTTGCTGACCGTCGTGCGATTCCCGAGCGCAAGCACCGGTTGAACCGCGAAATCATCGCCTCCGAAGTCCGCCTGAATGGCCCAGAAAACGAGCCGCTTGGCATCGTGAGCATTCAAGAGGCACTGCGCATGGCCGGTGACCTGGACGTCGATCTGGTCGAGATCGCAGCCACGGCAGTCCCTCCGGTCTGCCGGCTGATGGACTACGGCAAGTTCAAATACCAGGAGCAGAAGCGCGCCGCGGAAGCCAAGGCGAAGCAGAAGGTCATCGAGGTCAAGGAAGTCAAGTTTCGTCCGGGTACGGACGAAGGCGACTACCAGATCAAGATGCGCAATCTGCGTCGCTTCATTGCTGAGGACGGCGACAAGGGCAAGGTCACGCTGCGTTATCGCGGCCGCGAGATCACCCACCAGGACATCGGCATGCGCATGCTGGAGCGCATCCGTGATGAACTGTCGGATGTCGCGGTCGTCGAGCACATGCCCAAGCTCGAAGGTCGGCAGATGATCATGGTGTTGGCGCCCAAGAAGCGTTGACCCCCGGGCCAGCGGGTACGCTGGCCCACCCCCCCGAGGGGGTGCAAATGGTGCCGGGCCCTGGCCTGACACATTGGCAAGCAGGCCGTCCCTGGGACGGCCCGGCGGACGGCCTCAAAGGCTCCGCCTTGTTCCCGGATGGGAGCAAACAAAACCGGGCAGCGGCCCGGTTTTGTTTGCTGGGATGGATGGCCTTCGGGTTTGTTCGTTCCGGTCTGAACCTGTCGATGGGTCGTCGGCAGGTTGATTAGTCTCCTTCAGGCCATCAAGTACCGTGAATCCCGCGGTCGCCTGGAGGGACGCACATAGAAGGAGCAGTCATGCCCAAGATGAAGACCAAGAGCAGCGCGAAGAAGCGTTTTCGCGTCCGTCCGGGTGGCACCGTCAAGCGCGGTCAAGCGTTCAAGCGCCACATCCTGACCAAGAAGACCACGAAGAACAAGCGCCAGCTCCGCGGCGCCGCGAACGTGCATGAGACCAACATGGGCCACATCGCTGCGATGCTGCCCTTCGCTGGTCTGTAATCCAGCCTAGACAAGGAGATACAACATGCCTCGCGTCAAACGTGGTGTAACCGCCCGTGCTCGTCACAAGAAGGTCCTGGCTCTGGCCAAGGGCTTCCGTGGTCGTCGTAAGAACGTCTTCCGCATCGCCAAGCAGGCGGTGATGAAGGCGGGCCAATACGCCTACCGTGACCGCCGTGCCAAGAAGCGCGTGTTCCGCCAGCTGTGGATTGCCCGTATCAACGCGGCAAGCCGTGGCCTGGGTCTGAGCTACAGCAAGTTCGTGGCTGGCCTGAAGAAGGCCCAGATCGACATCGACCGCAAGGTCCTGGCCGATCTCGCCGTCAACGATCCTGCTGGTTTTGCCAGCATCTTCGCCAAGGTGAAGGCCGCGCTCGCTTAATTGCCAACTGCACGCGCGTCCCAAGACGCGCGGCAGACGGCTGCCTCGGCTCGCCGAGGCGCCTCTTTTGAAGGCCGACACCCCCGTGTCCGGCCTTTTTTCATTTCGGCATCTTCCGGTGCCTCCGAATTTCTAGTCGCCCCGCGATGAACGACCTCGATCAATTGCTGCAACAGGCCACCGGCGATTTCGCCGCCGCCGCCACGCCCGCCGATCTGGAGAACGCCAAGGCCCGCTTCCTGGGCAAGACCGGCCAGGTCACCGATCTGATGAAGGGCATGGCGAGCCTGCCGGTCGAGGAGAAAAAGACCCGCGGCGCGCAGATCAACCAGCTCAAGCAGGGCATCGAGGCGGCACTCGCCGCGCGTCGCCAGGCGCTCGCCGACGCGGAGCTGGAAAAGCAGCTCAAGGCCGAGGCGCTGGACGTCACGCTGCCCGGCCGCCAGCGCGGCACTGGCGGCCTCCACCCGATCACCCGCGCCATGGAGCGGATCGAGGCCATCTTCGGCTCGATGGGCTTCGACGTGGCCGACGGCCCCGAGATCGAGAACGACTGGTTCAACTTCACCGCGCTCAACACGCCCGAGGACCATCCGGCCCGCTCGATGCACGACACCTTCTACATCGAGGGGGGGCATGTCTTGCGCACCCACACCAGCCCGATGCAGATCCGCTATGCGGTGCAGCACGTCAAGAAGCATCGCCATCTGATCGACGCCGGGCAACCCATGCCCGAGATCCGGGTGATCGCCCCCGGACGCACCTACCGGGTCGACAGCGATGCCACCCACTCGCCGATGTTCCACCAGGTCGAAGGCCTGTGGGTGGGCGAGAACATCAGCTTCAAGGACCTCAAGTCCGTCTACGTGAACTTCATGCAGCAGTTCTTCGAGACGACGGACATGGAGATCCGCTTCCGCCCCAGCTACTTCCCGTTCACCGAGCCCAGCGCCGAGATCGACATGATGTTCGGCACCGGACCGCTGAAGGGCCGCTGGCTGGAAGTGTCCGGTTCCGGTCAGGTGCATCCGCAAGTGATCCGCAACATGGGCCTGGATCCGGAGCGCTACATCGGTTTCGCGTTTGGTTCCGGCATCGACCGGCTGGCCATGCTCCGCTACGGCGTCAACGACCTGCGGCTGTTCTTCGACGGCGACCTGCGATTCCTGTCGCAGTTCAAGTAAGCCTCGCACCCCACAGTCGTTTGAGTCGCCTAGAGCGCAAGAGAGATAGACATGCAATTCCCTGAGTCCTGGCTGCGGGCCTTCTGCAATCCCGCGCTGAACACCCAAGAGCTGGCCGAGCTGCTGACGATGTCCGGTCTGGAAGTCGAAGAGCTGCGTCCGGTGGCGCCGCCCTTCCACGGCATCGTCGTCGCCGAGATCGTCGAAGCCGTCCAGCATCCGGATGCCGACCGACTGCGCGTGTGCAAGGTCAATGCCGGCGGACCGGAGCTGTTGCAGATCGTCTGCGGCGCGCCGAATGCCCGCGTGGGCATCCGCGTGCCGCTGGCCACCATCGGCGCCGAACTGCCCCCGGGCGATGACGGCAAACCGTTCAAGATCGGCAAGGGCAAGCTGCGCGGCGTCGACAGCTTCGGCATGCTGTGCTCGGCCCGCGAGCTGAAGCTGGCAGAGGACCATGGTGGTCTGCTGGAACTGGCGCTGGATGTGCCGATCGGCCAGAACATCCGCGACCACCTGAAGCTTGACGACACGCTGTTCACGCTGAAGCTGACGCCCAACCTGGCGCATGCCTTGAGCGTCTACGGCATCGCTCGCGAGGTCTCCGCCCTGACCGGCGCCCCGCTGATCGCGCCCGACATCCGACCCTCTTCCGTCGCCCATCAGGACAAGCTGCCGGTGCGCATCGAGGCGCCGGACCTGTGCGGTCGCTTCTCCGGTCGCATCGTGCGCAACGTCAACACGCAGGCGAAGACGCCGGCGTGGATGGTGGATCGCCTGGCGCGTTGCGGCCAGCGTTCGGTCTCGCCGCTGGTCGACATTTCCAACTATGTGATGTTCGAGCTGGGTCGTCCGTCCCACATCTTCGACCTGGACAAGATCCACGGCGAATTGGTCGTGCGCTGGGGCAAGGCCGGCGAGCAGTTGAAGCTGTTGAACGGCAACACCATCGAGCTGGATGCGCAGGTGGGCGTGATCGCCGACCGCGAGCAGGTCGAGTCTCTGGCCGGCATCATGGGCGGGGACGCGACGGCAGTGTCCGACGCGACCCGCAACGTCTATGTCGAGGCCGCGTTCTGGTGGCCCAAGGCGGTGATGGGGCGTTCGCGCCGCTTCAATTTCTCCACCGATGCGGGACATCGTTTCGAGCGGGGCGTGGATCCGGCCGGCACGGTGGACCACATCGAGCGCATCACCCAACTGATCCAGGAGATCTGCGGCGGAGATGCCGGCCCGATGGACGACCAGACCGTCGCACTGCCCGAGCGCAAGCCGGTGGCGCTGCGTGTCGAGCGCGCCGCGAAGATCATCGGCATGCCGCTGACCCAGGCGGAGTGTGAAGGCGTGTTCCAGCGCCTGGGCCTGGAATTCAGCGTCACCGCGCCGGGCGTGCTGACGGTGGTCCCGCCCACGTTCCGCTTTGACATCCAGATTGAGGAAGACCTCATCGAGGAAATCATCCGCGTGCTGGGCTATCCCAAGCTGCCGTCCACGCCGCCGTTGGCGCCGGTGGTCGGCAAGGTGCGCTCGGAGTCGCGCCGCGCGGTGCACGCCTTGCGCCATGCCATGGCCGCGCGAGACTATTTCGAGACGATCAACTTCAGCTTTGTCGAAGCGCGTTGGGAGCAGGAATTGGCCGGCAATGCTGCGCCGATCCAACTGCTGAATCCGATCGCCGCGCCCCTGGCGGTGATGCGCACCAGCCTGCTGGGCTCGCTGGTGCAGGTGCTGCGCAACAACCTGTCGCGCAAGGCGCCGCGCGTTCGCGTCTTCGAGATCGGGCGTGTGTTCCTGCGGGATGCTTCCGTCGTCGAAAGCGACACCACCATCGCCGGCATCGCCCAGCCGATGCGACTGGCCGGCCTGGCCTGGGGCCCGGCCGATCAGCAGCAATGGGGACAGAAAGACCGCCCGGTCGACTTCTTCGATGTGAAGGGCGATCTGGAAGCGCTGTTCGCGCCCCGCGTGCTGAGCTTCGAGCCGGCCGAGCATCCTGCGCTGCATCCGGGCCGCAGCGCCCGTGTGCTGCTGGACGGCGACGCCATCGGCGTGATCGGCGAGCTGCATCCGAAATGGCGTCAGGGCTATGAACTGCCCAGCGCCCCGGTGCTGTTCGAGCTGTCGCTCGATGCGGTGCTGGCCCGCACCCTGCCGCAGGGCAAGGGCGTGCCGCGGCTACAGGCGGTGCAGCGGGATCTGGCGGTGATCGTCGGCGAGCAGGTCACGCACGCTGCTTTGATGCAAGCCATCGAAGCCAGCGGCGAAGCCCTGGTACGCTCCGCGCGTTTGTTCGACGTCTTCAAGCCGGCCCAACCGTCGGGTGAACTGAAGGCGGGCGAGCGCAGCCTGGCCGTCCGGCTGGAACTGCTGGACGACGAGAACACCCTGACCGATGAGCGCATCGAGCAGGCGGTGGCCAAGGTGGTGGCGCAACTGGGCGAACAGCTCGGCGCGCGGCTGCGCGGCTGAGCGCGAGCCCGAGGAGGGAGAGAGGGAAGCCAATGAGCGACGACGAATTGAATGCGCAGGCCCGGGTGCTGCTCGGCAGCTTGGAAACGCCGACGCTGACCAAGGCCGAGCTGGCCGAACTGCTGTTCGACAAGCTCGGTCTGAACAAGCGCGAGTCCAAGGACATGGTCGAAGCCTTCTTCGACATCATTCACGACAGCCTGTCCAGCGGTCGCGAGGTGAAGCTGTCGGGCTTCGGCAACTTCAACATCCGGCGCAAGGCACCGCGGCCCGGGCGCAATCCGCGCACCGGGGAGGCGATCCCCATTGCGGCGCGTAATGTGGTGACGTTTCACGCCAGTCACAAATTGAAAGAAGCGGTCCAAGGCAACACGCCGGCGGCCGGAGACTTCGAGTAGAGTCTGACCTCCCTCCCAGCCGCCGGAGCACCTGATTCCAATGGACATCGCGCTTCCCGCCATTCCTGCCAAGCGTTACTTCACCATCGGTGAGGTGAGTGAGCTGTGCGGCGTGAAGCCCTACGTGCTTCGCTACTGGGAGCAGGAGTTCACCCAGCTCAAGCCGATGAAGCGGCGCGGCAATCGCCGCTACTACCAGCACCATGAAGTGCTGCTGATCCGCCGCATTCGTGATCTGCTGTATGACCAGGGCTTCACCATCAGCGGCGCGCGCAATCAGCTGATCGAGTCCGGCCATTCGCAAAACGCGCATGACTTCCGCGCCGAGGCCCTGGTGGCCGCCGCGCAGATCGAGAACGCCCGCGAATACCAACGCGCACTCGCGGCGGATGTGGCCGACGGCTCGGCGCACACCACCGTCTCGCTCGAGAAACTCTCGCTGGAGCAGGTGCGCGACGAATTGTTGGCCATTCGAGAGAGTTTGCTTGCATGAAGCGCAAAACTGCGTATAGAATCTGAGGCTTCGTCGGGGTGTAGCGCAGCCTGGTAGCGCACTTGCATGGGGTGCAAGGGGTCGCGAGTTCGAATCCCGCCACCCCGACCAACTAATAAGAAAAAACGAGAAGCCCGGTACCGCAAGGTGCCGGGCTTTTTCCATTCCAGTGTCGAATCCATCGATGCAGATGCAGATGCAGATGCAGATGCCGATGCAGATGCCGATGCCGATGCCGATGCCGATGCCGATGAGCCTGCTGACCGATTCCATCCCGAACTGAAGGCCCAGGCCCTGTTGCAATGGGTGAGCGCATAGGGCCGGGTTGCAGCGCTAGGCAGATGCGCGTGCAGATGCGCGTGCAGATGCTCGCGCCGACGCCGATCCCGGTTTCCCGTGCGCCGGGCGCGGTGCGACGCCCATCCACGGGCGCAGCCAATTCAATCGCATCGTCAGCCAGGCGGCCAGCAGGCAACCCAGCGCAGTGATCGCGACGACCGCACTGACCTCCAGCGCCAGCGGCCATTGCAACGGCGCCAGGGCATGCGCGCTGACCACGGTGACCGTCTGATGCACGATGTAGAACGGAAACACCGCCATCGACAGCCAGCGCAACGCCGGGCCATCCCGATGGGACAAGAGTTGCCTCGCCCAACCGAGCGCCGCCACGATCGGCAGCCACTGCCGCGCCGCCGAGAGTGATCGCAGCGCCATCAGATCGGCTTGCGGAATCTCGGACTCGCCATAGGCGGCCACCCATTCGGTAAAGCCCACCTGTGCCGCGACCGCCAGCCCCAGTGCCAGCCAACGCCATTGGCGCGCCGCCGCCCAGGCGCCGTGACGATCATCGCGGTGGCCGAACAGCGCCATCCCCAGCACGAACATCGAGAACGACAGCGCGTGGTTGTAGGGATCGTTCACCAGGTCGTGGGTGACCGGATGCTGTGCCATCCAATGCTGGCGCAGCAGGGCAAACAGCAGCCAAGGCACCCACAGCAGGCGCGTCCCGCTGGCCAGGCGCGCCCAGCCGGCGTGGGTGGTCCAGCGACTTGCCTTGAGTGCCAGCAGGCCCACCATCGAGTAGACCCACAGATACGGCAGAAACCACAAGTGGTTCCAGGTCGGCAGCTTGAGGCAGTGACCGTCGCGGCAGAAGCCGTGATAGGCCTGGAAATAGAGCGACAGGAAGTCCAGGTAGCTGCCGCTGTAGTGCAGCTTCTCGACCACCTCCAGATACGACTGCGGCGGCACGATGACGATCATTCCGAAGATCAGCGGCAGCAGCAGGCGTTTGGACCGCAGGCCCAGCAGACCCGCCTGGCCGCGCTCCGCCATCAGCGCCAGCGCGGCCCCGCCGATCAGGAACAGCAGCGACATCCGCCACGGGTTCAGCCACACCATCCCCGATTCCAGCGCCACGAGGGGGCGCGGCGACTTCACATGCCAGTCCCAGCTCACATAGAACATCCCCACGTGATAGAGGATCAAGAGCCCGAAGGCGATGACGCGGAGCCAGTCCAGTTCGGTCAGCCGCCGGTCGACGAGCGGTGTGTTCGGCACGCCGAGGTGGGAGGGTGGCGGCGCAGCGTGGCTGTCCGCCGGCAGGGGAATGGGGCATGAAGGGCTGTTCATGGCCTGCAGCATCGGCCCGCGGGCCCGCGAGGCGCCACCGATGTGACGACCCGCCCCCCGGCGGTGACGAGCCGCGCCGCCAGAGTGATGAAGCGGCGCCAACCGCGCCTACACTGCGCCGCCATGACACAGGACGACTGGCTGCGCTTCTATCTCCGACGCCGCACCGCTTTCGAGTGGACGGCCTGGACGGCGATCCTGCTGGGGTCGGCGCTGGCCAACACGGTCACCGTGTATCTGGATGTCCAGCGAGCCCGGTTGCCGTTCGAGTGGTGGGAGGTGGCCAGTTGGGAATTCTCCAGCGCGCTGATGTGGATCCTGCTGGTCCCTTGGATCGTCCGCGCGATGGATGCCAAGCCGCTGCGATGGGGCCAATGGCGTCGCAACCTGCCCTGGCACCTGCTGTTCAGCCTGATCTGCAGCCTGGTGCATGTGCTGGGCATGGTGGCCCTGCGCAAGCTGGTCTATGCGGTGCAGGGGCACACCTACGACTTCGGCCCGTGGGCGCGGGAGCTGGGCTACGAGGCCCTCAAGGATGTGCGCAGCTATGCGTTCGTCGTGGTGGTTGCTGGCGCCTACCGGCTGATGCTGTGGCGCTGGCAGGGCGAGGCCAGCCTGCTGGCCGAGGCACCGTCGACGGCGCCCGTGCCGGGGCCGGCGCGTCTCGGGACTGGGTCTGGCGATGCAGTCCGGGCGTCCGTGGATGCGCATGGGCGCCGCGAAGACCATGATCGCACCCGTGGCGACGCTTCGGCTCGTGCCGCGCGCCCAGCGCCGGGCGATGACTGCAGCCCGGTGCACGACGACGAGGTCGTTCGCACGGTGTCGAGCCCGGGCAATGGGCGCAGCCCGGATTCCGGCGATGCCCCGCTGTCGATCGTGCTCACGGCTGAGGATCCAACGAACGGCCGCTCCCGCAACGCAGGCACACCCTCTGATCCTGCCGATGCCGATGCCGATGCCGCGCCGTTGCCACCCCACGCCCGCGCGATGGACAAGCCGCCGCGCCCCGAGCGTTTGCTGGTGAAAAAGCTGGGCAAGGAATTTTTGTTGCCGATGGCGGAAATCGAATGGGTGCAAGCCTGCGGCAACTACATCAACCTGCATCGGCAGCATCACGACTATCCGCTGCGCAGCACCTTGAGCGCCTTTGAGCAGACCCTCGATCCGGACGAATTCGTCCGCGTCCATCGCAGCTATCTGGTGCGCTTGCGGCTGATCGAGGCCATCGAGCCCACCGAGGCCGGCGATGCGCACCTGCGTCTGCGCGACGGCAGCCGGCTGCCCTGCAGTCGCACCTATCTCGACCGATTGCGACAGCAACTCACCTGAATCGGCGCGTGCGTTCGCCCTCCGATGCAAGTGCCGCCCCGGGAGCGCGCGCGGGCGGCTATGCTCTGGAGCTCATGGAGCCAGAGACCGTCACCGATCCCTCGCCCCGCCTCCTGCGCAGCCAGGATGAAGGCGGCCGTGTCCAAGCGCGACTGGAAGGCGACTGGACGCTGCTCGCCCTGCGCGAGCGCGTTGAGGCGCTGCGCCAGGAACTGTCCGCCTTGCCGAAGTCGGAGGTCCGTTGGGACCTCAGCGCGGTCAGCCGGCTGGATCCCACCGGCGCCTTGCTGCTGTGGCAGGCCTGGGGGCGACGACAGCCTGACCAGATGACCTGGCCGGCAGAGCCGCTGGCGCCGATGTTCCAGGCGCTGTTCGCTCGGCTGAGCGCCAAGCCGGGCAAGCCGGCCCGACCGCCGCGCCGCGAGAGCGTCCGGCAGTTGGGGGACGGCCTGGTGAAGCTGGCCGGCCATCTGCTGGATGCGACCGCTTTGCTGGGGCAGGTGGTGCAGGACCTGGGCCGCATGGCCCGCCATCCGGGCCTGATCTCCTGGCGCGACATCTCCGCCCACATCTATCGCAGCGGCGCCCAGGCGCTGGGCATCACCGCCTTGGTGGGTGTGCTGGTCGGCATCACCTTGTCCTACCTGACCGCCAAGCAGTTGCAGAACTTCGGCGCCGACATCTATGTGATCAACATCCTGGGCATCAGCGTCTGGCGTGAGCTCGGGCCCCTGCTGGCGGCGATTCTGGTGGCCGGCCGCAGCGGTTCAGCCATGACGGCGCAGCTCGGCGTGATGCGGGTGACCCAGGAACTGGACGCCTTGTCGGTGATGGGCATCTCCCACACGGTGCGCCTGGTGGTGCCCAAGATGGCGGCCCTGGCACTCTCCTTGCCACTGGTGATGGTGTGGACCAGTAGCATGATCCTGCTGGGCGGCATGGTGGCCGCCCGGGCGACGCTGGGCCTGGATTACGTGCAATTCCTGCAAGGTCTGCCGGCGGCGGTGCCGGTGTCCAACCTGTGGCTGGGATTGGCCAAGTCGATGGTGTTCGGTCTGATGATCGCCTTTGTGGCCTGCCACTTCGGTCTGAGGATCAAGCCCAACAGCGAGAGCCTGGCGGCCGGCACCACCGTGTCGGTGGTCAGTGCGATCACGGTCGTCATCATCGTGGACGCGATTTTCGCGGTCATGTTCTCGGACCTGGGGTTGAAGACATGAGCGGATTGATGGACCGAACCGGTGTGCCACCGGCGCACGTGGCGGCCGAGGCCGATGCGGGCACCGGTGTAAAAGCGCCCGAGGTCGTCATCGCCGTGCGCGATGTCGGCACCGTGCTGGGCGGGGTGCGCATCCACAAGCATCTGGACCTGGATGTCTATGCCGGCGAGGTGCTGGGCATCATCGGCGGTTCCGGCAGTGGCAAGACCACGCTGCTGCGTCTGATGCTGGGTCTGGAGCGCCCCACCGAGGGCGAGGTGCTGATCTTCGGCCACAAGCTCGGCAACTGCCAGGCCACCGATCTGGCGCAGGTGCGCCACCGCTGGGGCGTGCTGTTCCAGCAGGGTGCACTGTTCTCGGCCTTGAGCGTGTTCGACAACGTGGCGCTGCCGCTGCGGGAATTGAAGAGCCTGCCCGACGACCTGATCGCCGAACTGGTGATGCAGAAGCTGCAGCAGGTCGGCCTGAAGGTGGAGGACGGCATCAAGATGCCGGCCGAGCTTTCCGGCGGCATGATCAAACGGGTCTCGCTGGCGCGGGCACTGATCATGGATCCGCAACTGCTGTTCCTGGACGAACCCACCGCGGGCCTGGATCCGGCCAGTTCCAAGAACTTCGTGCAGCTCATCGAGAGCCTGAAGCGCGAAATGGACCTGACCGTGGTGATGGTGACCCACGACGTCGACACCCTGTTCGCCTTGGTCGACCGTGTGGCGGTCCTGGCCGATCAGCGGCTGGCCGCCATCGGCAGCCTGGAGGAGGTGGTGCGGCAGCCGCATCCCTTCATCCGCAACTTCTTCCTTGGCCATGTGCAGCGCTGCGCCGTGGACAACCTTCGCAGCTACCGCGACGAGCTCCACCAGCGCGACGCGATGCCCGCCTGACCGCCGGGACGAAAGGACCCGACCGATCTCATGGAAAACAAAGCCCATGCCCTGGCCACCGGCCTGTTCGTCCTGCTGCTGGGCGCGGCGCTGGTGCTGGTGGTGCTGTGGTTCCGCGATGACCGCGGCTCGACCCAGGACTTCACCGTCGTCGCGCGTGCCGGGGTGCCCGGCCTCAACCTGAAGGCGCCGGTCAAGCTGCGCGGCGTGGTGATCGGCAAGGTCGACAGCATTGCCTTCGATCCGAAGGAGCCGCGCCAGATCCTGGTCGGCATCGAGGTGGACGCCGCAGCGCCGGTTGCCGCCGGCACCGTGGCCAAGCTCGGCTACCAGGGCATCACGGGGCTGTCATTCATCGATCTCAACGACGGCGAGACCCCGCGCGATCCGCAAGCCAGCGTGCTGGTGACCCGCCGCATCGATCTGGCGCCGTCGGTGCTGGATCAGCTCAGCGACGCCGGACCGAAGCTGGTGCAGGGCGCGATGAACACGATGGACCGCATCAACCGGGTGCTCAGCGACAGCAATCAGCAACAGCTCAGCGAGACCCTGGTGCAACTGCGCGAGGCGTCGGTCGGGCTCAATCACCTGATCGAGGAGCTGCGTCCGACGGCCAAGGCCTTGCCCTCGCTGGTGAAGAATGCGGACGGGCTGGTCGTGGCCGGCCAGCGCACCCTGGGACAGGTGGACACGCTGGCCAAGCAGGGCGGCGAACTGGTCGAGGAATACAAGACCCGCGCCGTGGCGTTGGAGAAGCTGGGCGACGCGGCCACGCAGATGCAGACCACGCTGCGGCGGGTTGAATTGGCGCTGGTCGGTTCGTCCGACAAGCCCCGCCAGCGCGCCGTCCTGGACGATCTGGCGCAGGCCGCCAAAGCCCTGGAACGCGCCGCGCAAACCCTCGGTGACCAGCCGCAAAGTCTGATCCTGGGACCCAAGCCTGCGTTGCCGGGCCCCGGCGAAGCAGGCTTCGACGCCGGCTCGAAAGGGAAGTGAGCCCCATGACCGAGCGCCTGCACCACCACGCTGACCGGCCGTCGACCACACCGCTCGACCTGCCCGCGACGACCGCGCCCAACGATCTTTCGATCCCTCTTCGCATGACACGAACGACTCCTTCCGGCCGTCGCGCCGTACTGGCGGCACTGGCCGGCGCCGCGACCCTGCCCTGGCTGGCGGCCTGCGGCAGCCGCGGCCCGGCCCCGCAGCAAGTCGACCTGGGACCGATCACCCCGTGGCCGGCCGAGGCCGCCGCCCTGGCACGCCGGGTGGATCTGCAGGCGGTCACCGCGTCGGAAGTGCTGCAGGGCACGGGTCTGGTCTATCGCCTCAGCTACAGCGACCCCTATGCCCGCCGCGTCTATCGCGACACCCGTTGGGCCGCGCCGCTGCCGGTGCTGGTGGCCACGCGGCTGCGGCAGCGCATCGCGCGCGCGCCGGTCTCCGCGGGTGCGGATCGATCGCCTGCGGTGGCATTGACGCTGGAGCTGGAAGACTGTGTGCAGACCTTCTCGAGCGCCGGCCAGAGCGAGGTTCAACTGCGGTTGATCGGCACGGTGGGCGACGGCTTGCGTCGGGTGTTCGATCGCTCGGCGCCTGCCGGTGCGGATGCGGCGGGCGCCGTGCGCGCGACCTCTCAAATCATTGACGCCTTGGCCCCGGAGATCGCGGCCTGGGCTGCGTCGCTGCCGGTGCGTTGAACGTCGGTTGCGAGCGCGACGTCAGTGCAAGTGCGTCAGTGCGAGGCCGCGACGCCGCCGCTCATGCGCTGCTGGCGTTGACGCAGGAAGGCCTCGGCCATGTGTGACTCGGGCTGCAGCCGCTGGCCGATGTAGAGCTCCTGGCGGCGTTCGGTGATCTGCGCGCGCAGCCGGTTGGCCATGATGGTCAGCGGCTCCAGGCCTTTCTTCTCGGCCCGCTCGATGGACTCGCACAGCTGGTGCATCTGATGATTGGTCAGTTGCGCATGGTGCGCCTGCACCACCCGCAGTCGGCCTTGCACCGCGCGTTCGGCCTGACGCAGCCATTGCATCACCGCATCGGCGTCGCCGCCCTTGACCTTGATGACGCTCTCGCCGGCGGCCAGCAGCAGTGTTTCCAAGCGGGCGCGATCCTGCGCGGCATAGGCTTCGTTCACCTCGGCCATCTTGCTTTCGCGGCGCTGCCGTTCCTCATCGTCCGGCGCAAGGTCGGGATGCAGCCGCATCGCAGCGCGACGGTAGAGCGTCTTCAGCGGTGGCGGGCCGACCTGGATCAGGCCACCTTCCGGCTCGGGCGGCAGCGGGGCGCCCGGCGGCAGCATCAGCAACTGGGGCAGGGCGGTGGCGCGGGGAATGTCGGGGGCACGGGTGTCGATGCCGTGACGGGACATCGATTCGTGCAGGTAGCGCATCGCGCAGTACAGCTGCGATTCCAGCGCGTCCAACTCCATGTAGAGCGGCCCCAGCGTCGCCACATAGCGATCGATGAAGCGCTGCACCCGGGCCCGGCAGGTGGCGTAGTCGCGCTCCTGCTCGGCCAACAGACGGCGCAGATCAGCCAATTGCTCGCGGCGGGCGTCAAGTTCGCGCGGCGTGATGGCCTGGCTGGTCATGTTGTCGGGGATCCCTGAATGCTGGATGGTGTGATGCGTCAATTCTGCCGTGTGCGGACAGGCGCTCAAAGCCCAAACTGTCGGGCACCGGGCGGTTTTTCTCAGCGTTTTCACCAGGATGGCGCCAAGCGGGCCATCCTGGGGTCAATTTGACGGATTGAAGGGCGACGTTCGCCCGTGCGGGCGTGATCTTCCCGATCTTCCGCCGCTGGGGCCCCGGACGCCAAGGGCCCGGCGACGGATCACCGCCCCCGTTGCTTCGGCACCCAGCGCCGACCGGCCGCCGTTGCGTCCGAGCGGTGGTCGGTCAAGCGCGGGCTTCAGGGTTGCGACGCCGCGCTGGCCGACGCGCTCGCGCTGTCGGCCGGCGGACTGGCGATGATCTCCGGCAGAGACCCCGCCACGGAGGCCGAAACCTCCGGCGCCGGCGCCGACACGGGGGGCGGCATGTGCGTACCGGCGGCCGGGCCGGTGAGGGCGGCCGCCGGCAGCAGCGGCACGATCAGCAGGGCGACGATGTTGATGATCTTGATCAGCGGATTGACGGCGGGTCCGGCGGTGTCCTTGTACGGATCGCCCACCGTGTCGCCGGTGACGGCCGCCTTGTGCGCATCGCTGCCCTTGCCGCCGAAGTGGCCGTCCTCGATGTACTTCTTGGCGTTGTCCCAGGCGCCGCCGCCGGTGCACATCGAGATGGCGACAAACAGCCCGGTGACGATGGTGCCCATCAGCATCCCGCCCAGTGCCGCAGGGCCCAGCAGCAGCCCGACGACGATCGGCACCACCACCGGCAGCAGCGACGGCACGATCATTTCCTTGATCGCGGCGGCGGTGAGCATGTCCACCGCGCGGCCGTACTCGGGCTTGCCGGAGCCGTCCATGATGCCCTTGATGTCCCGGAACTGGCGGCGGACTTCCTCCACCACCGACCCGGCCGCCCGGCCCACCGCTTCCATGGCCATCGCGCCGAACAGGTAGGGGATCAGCCCGCCGATGAACAGGCCCACGATCACCAGATGGTTGCTCAGGTCGAAGCTCACCGACAGCCCGCGCGCTTCGAGCGCATGGGTGTAGTCGGCGAACAGCACCAGGGCCGCGAGGCCGGCGGAGCCGATTGCATAGCCCTTGGTGACCGCCTTGGTGGTGTTGCCGACGGCATCCAGCGGATCGGTCACATCGCGCACGCTGGCCGGCAGATCGGCCATTTCGGCGATGCCGCCCGCGTTGTCGGTGATCGGCCCATACGCATCCAGCGCCACCACGATGCCCGCCATGCTCAGCATCGCGGTTGCCGCGATCGCGATCCCGTAGAGCCCGGCCAGTTGATACGAGGCCAGAATCGCCACGCACACGAACAGCACCGGCCAGGCGGTGGAGCGCATCGACACCCCCAGGCCCGCGATGATGTTGGTGCCGTGGCCGGTGGTGGAGGCCTGGGCGATGTGCTGCACTGGCTGGTAGTCGGTGCCGGTGTAGTACTCGGTGATCCACACCATGGCCGCCGTCAGCACCAGGCCGACCAGGCAGCAGAAGAAGAGTGCATGGCCGCTGATGGTGCGGTGGTCCGGCAGCGTGAGGTCCTGCGGGAAGATCGCCCGGGTGACGAAGTAGAAGGCGATGGCCGACAGCACACCCGCCACGATCAGGCCCTTGTACAGCGCCGGCATCACGTTCTTCATGCCGGGGCTGGCCTTGACGAAGCCGCAGCCGATGATGGAGGCGATGATCGACACCCCGCCCAGCACCAGGGGATAGATCAGCGCCGCGACCGACATGCCGCCAAAGGTGAGGGCGCCCAGTGCCATCGTGGCGATCAGCGTCACCGCATAGGTTTCGAAGAGATCGGCGGCCATGCCGGCGCAATCGCCGACGTTGTCGCCCACGTTGTCGGCGATCACGGCCGGGTTGCGAGGGTCATCCTCGGGGATGCCGGCCTCGACCTTGCCCACCAGATCGGCGCCCACGTCGGCGCCCTTGGTGAAGATGCCGCCGCCCAGCCGCGCGAAGATCGAGATCAGCGACGAGCCGAAGGCCAGGCCCAGCAGCGGCTTGAGGGTGGCGCTGTCCACCTGCTCGCCGCCGCGGCTAACCCACATGAAGAACAGGCCCACGCCCAGCAGACCCAGTCCGACCACCAGCATCCCGGTGATGGCGCCGCCTTTGAAGGCGACGTCCAGCGCCGGGCCGATGCCCTTGGTGGCGGCCTGGGCGGTGCGCACATTGGCGCGTACCGAGACATTCATGCCGATGAAGCCGCAGGCGCCGGACAGCACCGCGCCCACCACGAATCCGATGGCGGTGGGCAGGCCCAGGAAGATGCCGATCAGCACCGCCAGCACCACCCCGACGATGGCGATCGTCTTGTACTGCCGCGACAGGTAGGCCGCCGCCCCCTGCTGGATGGCCTGGGCAATCTCCTGCATGCGGGGATTGCCGGCATCCTGGCTCAGGATCCAGCTGCGTTGAATGAAGCCATAAAGCACCGCGGCTATCCCGCAGGCCAGCGCGAAATACAGCGCCACACTTGTCGACATGCGTTGTCTCCTCTGGCTGATCGCCGTTTATTTGAGACGCCCTGATGCCTGCAGCGCCGGCCCTGCGCGCATGCCACAGCTACAGTCCGTCGATTGATGCTAAGCCTGGGGACACCGCGTGGCATAAGCGTTTACCAGCGGTTTGCCGGCGGGGTGTCAGGCCTTGCAGGGGCGCGGCGCAACGACTGCCCCTGGGCATGCGGCCTGCCGCGCGGGGCGCTCAGGGCGGGGGACTCGCACGCCCTGGCTGGGCCGGGCCGATCGGTTCGAAAGCCGGCCGGCGGCACGTCCCGCTCGCCGTCGCATGACGCAGGGAATGGCTTCAGCCGCTGTCGATGGCGAGTTCCAGGACGGCACCGGTGCGGGTACCGTTGTCGAGAATCCAGGGTGCCATTCGTCGCGTGAACGGGTGACCGCACTTGGCGGTCGCCTGGCTCTTTGTCTTCCTGTTCCAAAGGACTGCCCATGAAATCGCTGCTGCTCATTCCCGCGTTGATGGCCATTGCCGCTCACGCGGCGCCCGTGACCTACGACATCGATCCCACACACACCTTCCCCAGCTTCGAAGCGGATCACATGGGCCTGTCGTACTGGCGTGGGAAGCTGAATCGCAATGCCGGCACCATCGTGTACGACAAGGCCACCGGGGCCGGCACTGTCGAGGTGAAGATGGATCTGGCCAGCATCGACTTCGGTCTTGATGCGATGAATGCCTGGGCGGTGGGCAAGGACTTCTTCAACGTCGAGAAGCATCCCCAGGCCACCTTCAAGGGGCGTTTCGATGGCATCAAGGCGGGCATGCCCAGCCAGGTGGTGGGCGAGCTGACCCTGAACGGTGTGACCCAGCCGATCACGCTGACCGTCCACCAGCTCAAGTGCATGCCTCATCCGATGAACAAGCGCGACTTCTGCGGTGCGGATGCCTCGGGGAGCTTTCAGCGCGATGCCTTCGGCCTGAGCGCGGGCAAGGACTGGGGCTTCAAGATGGCGGTGAATCTGCGCATCCAGGTGGAGGCGGTGGCTCGAGAGTGAGGATTTCCTGATCCCGCGGCTGGGGCAGCGGCGCGACATGTCATTTCGCTCGCCGGGTTGTTATCCTCCCGACCTCGTTCCCTCGCGCGCCCCATGTTGCACACCTCTCCCATCAAGATCGTCGCCGGCATTGCATCGGTCATTCTGGCGGTGACCGGACTCTATTTGGCTTGCCAGATGCGTCAGGGCGCGGTCGACATTCTCTCGGTGACACGCTTGCGCCTGCCGTTCACCGCGACGCAGACAGCGCGCCCGGCCGAGGTCGCGGCGAAACCCGCCGGCGTGCGCGTCATCCCGATCGGTGTGGCGGCCACGCCGAGTTCGGGAAATGCCGGACGAGCGAACGGCGGGTGATGCCGGTCGCCTGCTGGCCCTGTGTCGGGATGTCCGTGGCATCCAACGTCTGACGGACCGATGCGATTCCCCCGCCGCTTTGATGAGGCCTGGATGCATCCCCCGGATGCTGCCGGCGTGGTCGATGCGGCGTTGGCGCTTCGCCTGCGGGCATGGTGCGAGGGTGGCGCCTTTCCATCGTTGACCGAGCCGCTTCGCGTCGCCAGCACGGCGCCCCACCCGGCGCTGGACGGCGCGGCCTGCGCGCTGGACGGCAGCCATGAGCTGGCGCGCCGGGGGCGATGGCGTGGGCTGCTGTGGCGCATGCAGATCCTGTGGCGGGACTGTGCGGCGACCGGGGCGCTGGCCACCGATCCCTGGGACTGCGGCTGGTGGCGACCGGAATCGCTGGGTCTGGCCGCGGCCTTCCGACCGCGCCGGGCGACGCTGTTGATGGTGCGCGACGTCGACCGGACCGCCGCGGTGGCGTGGGTGTCCACACTGCGAGAGGGTGGGGCGGCCGATGCCTATGAGTTTCCGGTGCGGGTGCTGGTCGTGTCCACGCCAGCCCTCGGGGGAATGTCGCGGCTTTAGCGCCGAGGTGTTACTGGCACGCGCCTCCGCGCCACGCGCTCATCGGGACCAGCTTGCGCGCCTCACTTTCCCCAGCCATGCAGAACTTCACCGTGTAGCCGTGCGTGGGGTCCGAGCGGTCGGAAGGGCGCACATTGAGAAACACAGAATAGACCACGCCGCTCCTCAATGGCGTTGCCCCCGTGTCTTCAGCGCCGGCCCTGGATTCGCCGTAGGGGTAGCAAGCACCCGCCATCTCGGTCACTGGCAGCGACGGCTGGAAGATGATCCACCAAGCCCTTGAGGAGGGCTGGACGGAAACATCCGAGACCGCAATCGCCTGCAGCGTCGCGGACCGATCGCGATCCATGTCCTTTGCGGACAAGGAGAAGCACGGCAGGCCGTTTCGCAACTCGACCGTCGCTTCACCAAGACGGGACGTCGCCCACGCGGTGCTGCATGTCAGCGACAAGGTCAGCATGCCGATCAATTCAAGGCAGATGCGCATGGTCGGAGGGATTCTGTAGAAAGCCGCTGAGCACGACTTCGAAGAGAGGGAGATCCTTGCTGTACTTGGGCTGTGCCATGACAGAGGCATCCTGCAAATGCTTCAACACGAAATAGTCCGCGAGGAGGTTGCCCTGCGCCTCCATGTTGTAGTCGCCGAGCGAGCGCCCCGGCGCCAATTTGTACTCGTAACCGAGACCGATACGGATGGCGCCGCGCAACATCACCCAATAGCCCAGTTGGTGCTGCCATACGTGCACCATCTCATGCATGAACCACCATTGAGTCGCGGCATCCTTCAGCGAAAAGTCTTCCTCAAACTTGGCGTAGTTGAAATAGATCTCTCCGTTCGGCGTCATCGCGGTGTCGTCTGGCTGAAGCCCGAATGGAAGAAACTCGTTGCGATGTATCCAGACTTGGGTGTAATTGATCGAACCCTTGAACAGCTTCTCACAGAGCGCGATCTCTCCAGATGTCAGACGTCTTTTGGCGTCCACCGGCGTTCCAGACTGCGGCGGAGGCGGCACCAGTGCGCTCGGCAGCAAAGAGAGATCCATAGGCTCGACACGCAAATGCAAGTGCGCTGGCTGGTCGTGCTCGTCCACCCAAGATGTTTGCAAGGTACCCGGAGTCAGACTCTCGGTTGCAAAAGTGCTTTGGCGTGTTTCGGTTCCTAGCGGGCCAGGGGTGAGTGCTCGAGCCATGTCAGCCTCTCTACTACACAGGGGGCGGCTGGCTGGTAGGCGCCCATGCTCTGTCATGATGATCTCGTCGACACCACACAGTCTAGCGAGTGCAGCCTCATTCCCTCGTTGACCATGGTCACATGAGAGAGGTTCTTCGGCGGCCGAAACTACACGGCGGCGTGGATGGCCCGATCATCCTGATTCATCGCTGGTGCATCCACCAGGATTCACTGACCAGTGGTGCAACAGTCGAAGGGCGGAGCCATTGCTCCGGAAGATTATTCTGCCGAAGCCACCTGCACGTGGTCAGCCGACATGTCGCGGCGGCCGGTGACATAGACCGTGGGCAGTTGCTGCCGCTTCACCGTGATCACCACCGGATCCAGCGTCACGATCGACGCACGCTGCTCGCGTTGGCTTTGCGCATGAGCGAGGCCCAGACCCAGCGCCAGCGCCGCGGTCGCACCGAAGACGAGCGCCTTGACCGTGGTGTGCGTGGCCGAGCTGAGGGCGAGGCGTTGGGTGGCGTTCATGTCGGTCTCCTGAGGGCGTTGCGGTGTCGATGAATGCAGTGTCGTCATCGCCGTGCACGACCTCCAGCGCCGGCCGACGAAATGGCGGCGCGGCGGCGTGAACTGCGCGCGCGACGGACGAGCCGTCGGCGTGGCGTTACCCCCGGTTGCTGCGCTGTCAGGCCGGTATCAGGCGAACGCCTAGAATCCCGGCTTTACCGGTTCCCCAGCTGTCCACACCATCATGAGCCTGCACAAAGTCACCCCCGGCCCGAAGGCGCCCGAACAGTTCAACGTCGTCATCGAGATCCCGATGAACGCGGACCCGATCAAGTACGAGGTCGACAAGGAAAGCGGCGCGCTGTTCGTCGACCGCTTCATGACGACCGCGATGCACTATCCGTGCAACTACGGCTACGTGCCGCAGACCCTGGCCGACGACGGTGATCCGGTCGACGTGCTGGTGATCACCCCGTTCCCGCTGACGCCCGGCGTGGTCGTGACCTGCCGCGCCATCGGCGTGCTGCAGATGGACGACGAAGCCGGCGGCGACGCCAAGCTGCTGGCCGTGCCGACCACCAAGATCCTGCCGATCTACGAGCACTGGACCAAGCCCGAGGACATCAACCAGATGCGCCTGAAGGCCATCCAGCATTTCTTCGAGCACTACAAGGACCTCGAAGCCGGCAAGTGGGTCAAGGTCAAGGGCTGGGAAGGCCCGGAAGCCGCCAAGAAGGAAATCACCGACGGCATGGCCAACTTCGCCAAGGCCCAGCAAGCCTGATTGCTGGCCCTCGCCTGAGCACGGAGCCCGGCGGCAGCGCCCCGCTCCTCCAAATAGACCGCCTGCCCGGCTTCGCCGGCAGGCGGTTTTGCTTTGGCCCGCGAGGTGGCGCAGAGCGGGCGTCTCCAAGGCGGCGCTCGCGCCACCCGGTCATTCGCCAAGCTCGCGCAACGCCGGCACACGTCCAGCGGTGTTGGCGGTCACGGCAGCGCCGTCGACGAGCGTGTCCGAGCACTCGGCGGGCCCAAAAGCCTGTCCCTCGCCCAGTGCACCTGTAAATCGTCGCAAAAACCACACATCCCGCTCGCCGGCTCGATCTTTATCGAGAACAATTCGCATTGGCATTCGTAATGCAAGGCGGGCTTGTCGGCTTCGCGACGTTCGAAGCCGATCGCAGGTGGCGCCGGGGTACCGATGTCATGCCGTCGCCTCAGGGCGGGACCGGCGCGCGGTCGGCACCGGGCATCGCCGCGCCCAGGCCCGAGCCCGGCACCGACTGGGCGTCCATGAGGCGCTTGCACACGCCGTCTTACCAACCTTTGGATCACCCGATGAAGCAACCTTTCCTGATGACGGCCTGCGCCCTGGCCGCCTGCCTGGCGACGGGCCATGCCCAGGCCCAGGAGGCCACCACGCTCGAGAAGATCACCGTGTCGGCCAAACGTGCCAACCGCGTGTCCAAGGGCGCCACCGGCCTGGCGATGGAGCTGAAAGACACGCCGCAGAGCATCAGCAACATCGATCAGGAAGACCTGAAGAACTTCGGCCTGACCGGCAGCAATGAAGCCTTGGCGCTGGCCACCGGCATCAACGTCGAGCAGTACGAGACCAATCGCGCCACCTTCAACTCGCGCGGTTTCGAGATCCAGCTGACCGAGGTCGACGGCCTGGGCATGACCAATTCCTGGGGCACCGTGGTCGGTCGCGAGGACACCTACCTGTTCGAGCGCATCGAGCTGATCCGCGGCGCCAACGGCCTGCTGACCGGCGTGGGCAATGCCTCCGGCACCATCAACTACATCCGCAAGCGGCCCAAGAACGAAGACGGCGGCGAATTCATCGTCTCCGGTGGCTCCTACGGCCTCAAGCGCGCCGCGCTGGACTACAACAAGGTCCTGACCGACGACGGCACCTGGGCAGGCCGCCTGGTGGTCGCACATGAGGACAAGAATTCGTATCTGCGCGGCCTCCAGGACAAGCGCACCTCGTTGTATGGCGTGGTGGACGGCCAGATCGGCACTAACGGCGTCCTGACGCTCGGCATCACCGCGGTCGATGCCCAGCAGGATTCGCCGATGTGGGGCTCGCTGACGCTGCTGCGCTCCGACGGGACTCAGGCCGACTTCGATGTGGGCTCCTCCACCTCGCAGAAGTGGACCTACTGGAACACCAAGTCCTACAACGCCTTCGCCGAGTACGCCCATCGCCTGTCGCAGGACTGGGAGGCCAAGCTCACCTACAACTACCGCCATGCCAACGAGGCCAGCCGCCTGCTGTATGCGTATTCGCTGACGGGTGTGCTGAATCCGGACAACACCGGTCTGGTCGGATGGCCCTATCGCAGCCTGGGCAGCACCGACAACAACGTGCTGGACGCCAATGTGACTGGCAAGTTCTCGGCCCTGGGACGTCAGCACAGCCTGGTGGTGGGCCTGTCCCAGTCGCGCCAGAAGACTGCGGTGGACACCTTCGCGGTCCTGGACCACATGCTGGACCCGCTGCCCGCCTTCCCCTTCGGCGGCGATGCCTACACCCAGCCGCAATGGGGCCCGCGCGCGCCCAGCACCCGCGGCGAGCAGACGCTGAGCCGTTTCTACGCGGCGTCGCGCCTGTCGCTCACCGATGCGCTGCACGCCGTGGTCGGCGTCAATGCGGTGCGGCTGGAGCGTAGTGGCGCCTCCATCTACGGCAATGCCGCCACCAACACGTCCTATCCCGACACCAAGAAGGCCAGCCCCTATGTCGGCCTGACCTACGACATCACGCCGGACCTGCTGGGCTACATCTCCTATTCGGACATCTTCCAGAACCAGGACCAGACCGACGCCGAGGGCAAGTACCTGGCCCCGATGAAGGGCGTGAACACCGAGGTGGGTGTGAAGGGCGAGTGGCTGAACAAGTCGCTGCTGACGACCTTCGCGCTGTTCCAGGCCAAGCAGAACGGCCTGGCCACCTACGCGGGCAAGGTGACCGATCCGGCCAGCCCGATCGTGGGCCAGGACTTCTATGAAGGCAAGGATGTGAAGTCCAAGGGGTATGAAGTCGAAGTCACCGGACGCCTCAACAAGGATGCCAAGGTGACGGTGGGCTACACCCGGCTGATGCTGACGGGACCGGACGGCAACGACATCTATGAATGGGTCCCGCGTGACACGCTGAAGGCCCGCATCGACAGTCGCGTGCCGATGCTGCCCGCGCTGCGCGTCGGCGTCGGCGCGCGCTGGCAATCCGCCGTGAGCAAGATCGGTAGCGTGAAGCAGGGCGCCTACATGGTCACGAACGCCTTCGCCTCCTACGAGCTCAACAGCAAGGCGACGCTGCGGGTCAACGTCGACAACCTGTTCGACAAGAAGTACGTGGGCGGCCTGGCCTACGGCGCCATCTACGGCTCGCCGCGGACCGCCGGGGTCTCGCTCGAGTACAAGCTCTGAGCAGCCCAGGCCGGCCGGCGTGCCGGTATCCTGCCGGGCTTATGAAGCGTCGAACTGTCATTGCGCTGTCCAGCCTGCTGGCGTTGGTGGTCGCTGGTTATCTGATCCCGGAGGCGACCGTCATCCCGGTGGGCGGCGCCGCCGCCTCGGACTGGAATCCGAAGTCCTTCTGGTTCGAGCCCTGGGGCAAGTCGGGCGTGCACAAAGGGATCGACATCTTTGCCAGGCAGGGGCGCCCGGTCGTCGCGACGACTGGCGGCATCGTGCTCTATCAGGGTTCGCTGGATTTGGGGGGCCATGTGGTCGCCGTGCTGGGTCCGAAGTGGCGCATCCATTACTACGCCCATCTGGCCGAACCCTCCGACGCGCCGCTGTTCGTGGCGCGCGGTGAGCGCATCGGCTCGGTCGGCACCAGCGGCAATGCGGCAGGCAAGCCGCCGCATCTGCACTACGCGGTGCTGTCGGTGGTGCCGCTGCCGTGGCGCTTCAGCACGGCGACCCAGGGCTGGAAGCGCATGTTCTTCCTCGATCCCGGCGCGGTGATCCTGGGCGGCCTGTAGAACCTTTCAACGCGTGGACCGACAGGAGGGGGACCGGCAGGTGGACTCACGCAAGGTCTGACCGACAGCCGATCCAGTCCCGCCCTGCGGCCGAAAACCGCCTGAAGGACCGGGAAGGACCGGGAACGACCGGCTCGACCCTGCGGTCAATCGCAGCGCCTCAGGCGGTGCTCCTGGGCGCGCAGGACGCCGTCCGGCACCGCCGTTGCTGAGGGGCCGGGATGCTGTCCCCTGAGCTCGAGAACGCCCTCCACACCTGGCGCATCGCCGAAGCCGAGCTGAGACGCCTGGAGGCGTCCCTCACCGGCGTGAATGCCAAGGATCAATCCCCTGCCGTCCGCGAGCGCCTGCTGATCGCCTTGGCCGATCAGCAGGCGTTTGCCCTGGAAATGCTCAATACCGTGCTCGCGCACGTCCAGGATGACCTGCGCCGGCTGCGTGAGCGCTCGGTGCGGCCTCAGACCTCGGAGGCGGACAGCGATTCCTGAGGCAGCCTCCCACTGTCCAGTGCCCAGTGCCCAGTGCCCAGTGCCGCCCCGAGCGCCATCCTGCTGCCGCCTCACGGGTGCCCGAGCGGGCCGCGGCCTACGGGGCAGCCGTGCACCGCTGCAGCGAGCCTTCCAGGCCTCAAGCCGTTGTGTCCGCGGCGCTTCTCGCGCTTGAGTGCCCTAACGCACAGACGCTGGGTCACTCAGCCGTCACTGTGAGGCCTCAGCCCGCGAGAACCTCCATGACCTATCACAGTGACCTCTCCACGACGATGGATCATCAACTGCGCGCCTATCGCCACTTCGACCTGGGCGACGATGACCCGGATCGTCTGGCCACGCGCCTGGTGGCCGCGATGCCGACGGCCTCCTTTGCCAGAGCCGGCTCCTGGCGTCCGTTCGTGGCCGAACTGCTCACCATGAGCCCCTTCGACAGCCCGATGGTCAGTCTGGCCGATGCCCGTCGAGAACAGTTGCTGGAGCAGGGCACCTCCGCCTTGTCGCGTCACTGGGCCAGGCATGAGCAAAGCGTCAAGCCCGCCGCGGTCGGCTTGCAGGCCGCCGAGACACGACGCAACGACATCCTGGCCCTGGTCGCCCATGAACTGCGGGATCCACTCGCTGCCATCGGCGCCGCGCTGGCCGTGATGGACCACCGCGGGAACGCGCTGGATGCGGCTGAACGCGCCGCCATCGGTCGGCAACTCCATCTCAGCGTGCGCCTGGTCGGCGACCTGCTGGACAGCTCGCTGGTGTCCCGCGACACCTTGACGATTCACCGCAAGCGCGTCCTGCTCAGCGACATCATCGCGACCGCCCTGGAAACCACCGCGCCCAGCCGCGCGGCCAAGCACCACGCGCTGGTCGTGCATCTGCCCGACGGGCCCCTCTGGGTCTATGCCGACACCGTCCGCATGTCGCAGGTGCTCGGCAATCTGCTGTCGAATGCGGCCCGCTACACCGACCCGCGCGGCCGGATCGAGATCCGGACCGAGGTCCACGGCGACAGCGTCGCCGTCGTGGTCCAGGACAACGGGCAAGGCATGACCCCGCAGACCCTGCTCCGGGTCTTCGATGCGTACTACCAGGGGATACGGCCTGCCGGCTCGATCTATCGCGGATTGGGCCTGGGCTTGGCACTGGCCCGCGCGATCGTCGACCTGCACGATGGCACCATCACCGCCGCCAGCGCCGGTCCGGGACTCGGCAGTGAGTTCCGAGTCAACCTGTCGGTGTCGATCGAGCCGCCGCGCCTCGACGAGACCGTGGCAGCATCCCAGCCGGAATAAGAGGGCGGATCCGCTGCGATCCCGCCCTCACCGCTGGCGCCGCCTGCCCCCCGGGTCAACTGCGCGGCGTGGCGGTCTCCAGCGCGCGCTGCACGGCCCCCGCGTCAAACGGCTTCCTGAGCAAGGTCACGCCGTGCCCGATGGCGTCGCGCAGCTCATTGCCGTCGGCATAGCCGCTCATCAGCACCACCCGCAGCGCCGGACGCGTGGCCCGCGCCAGGTTGGCCACCGCCACCCCGTTCATGCCGGGCATGGCGAAGTCGCACAGCAGCAGGTCCACAGGACGCTGTTCAATGATCGCCAGCGCCGCCTCGCCGCCGCTGGCCTCTTCCACCCGATGCCCGGCGCCGCGCAGCAAGGCCACCAGGGAGCTGCGCACATGATCGTCGTCGTCCACCACCAGGATGTCGGTGCCCGCCATGGCGCTGCCGATGGCCGCGGGCAATGCCGGCGCGGACGCCTCCGCCGGCGGTGTCGCACGGCGCAGGGAGACGATGACGGAGGTCCCGGTTCGGCCGTCACTCTCGATTCGCACCGAGCCCCCCACGCGGTCGGCCATGCTGTAGACCTGCGCCAGTCCCAGACCGCTGCCCTTGCCGATGTCCTTGGTGGTGAAGAAGGGCTCGAACGCCTTGGCGATCACGGCCTCGCTCATGCCGGTGCCGGTGTCGATGGCGCGGATCTCCACCCGTTCCGGCTCGGCCGCCAGGCCCACCGCCACGGTGAAGCAACCACTGCCGACCATCGCGTCCCGGGCATTGATGGCCAGGTTCAGCAGCGCCATCTCCATCTGCGTGGCATCGGCATGCACCCACAAGTCGGGGCATTGAATGACACAGTCGACCTCCGGTCCCAGCGTGGTCCGCAACAGGTCGCGCATGCTGTCCAGCAGCGCGGACAGTCGCACCGCCCGCACATCCGGCGCCTGACGACGCGAGAAGGTCAGCAACTGCGCGGTGAGCCGTGCGCCGCGCTGCGCCACTTCCACGCCGCTCGTGGCCCATTTGTGCACATGCGCCAGATCGTCGGGTCGACGCCGGATCAGCTCGAACCGGGTGTTCAAGGCCTGCAGCACATTGTTGAAGTCATGCGCCACGCCGCCGGTGAGCAGGCCGATGGATTCCATCTTCTGCGCCTGCAGCAGCGCGGCCTCGGTGCGGGCGAGTCGGGCTTCGGCCTCGCGACGGGCGGTGACCTCATAGACGAATTGGTAGGCGCCGATGCGACGGCCATCCGAGGCGAACAGCGGATGGAAATGCAGCTCGTACCACCGCCGTGCCAGCGTGGGTTCGCCGAATTCAAGTTCGTCCACGAAGGCGTCGCCTTCCAGCGCACGCGTCCAGGCCGCTCGGACCTCCGCCTGGTGGTGGGGCCACGCATCGAGCAGCGCCAGCAGATGGTCGCCCACCTGCGGGCGGAGTCCGTAGACCCGCTCGAATTCATCGGCACAGGCCCGATTGATTGCGAGGATGCGGAAATCCGGCGCCACCACCTGGATCAGCGCATCGGTGCCTTCGACGATGTCGGCGAACACCTTGCGCTCGGCCAGGAACTCGGTGAGACGCTGCTCCAGCGTTTCGTTGAGTTCGCGCAGTTTGGCCTCGTCGCGCTTGCGCCCGGTGATGTCGACCGCGGTGCCGATCACCCGCACGCAGCGGCCCTGTTCATCGAACACACCGCGCCCTTTGGCGGCCACCCATCGCACCAGGCCGTCTTCGCGGCCGATGGTGCGGTATTCCACGTCGTACACCGCCCGTTGGACGGGATCCCTGGCGTTGTTGTAGGCCAGGAACACGGCGTCTCGGTCGTCCGGATGCAACCCGTTGTAGAAGTCGCCTTCCAAGGTCACCGGTCGGTCGCTGAAGATTCCGAACATGTGGCGCAGGCGCGGCGGCCAGTAGAGCGTGTTGGCCACATGGTCGACGTCCCACAGGCCCACTTCACTGGCCTCGGTGGCCAGCCGGAGCTGCTCCTCGCTGACCTCCAAGGCCTTTTCCGCATCCATTCGCTCGGTGACATCGACGCCGACGACCAGGATGCCGTCCACTTCGCCCGATGCTCCCACCGTCGGCTGATAGACGAAGTCCAGCCGTCGGTGATGCACCTCTGCGGTGGTGTCGTCGTGCAGCTCGACATCCGCCGCCAGCGCGGCATAGGCCCGACCGGAGGCGTAGACACCGTCCAGCAGCTGCACATAGCCTTGCCCCACGACTTCCGGCAGCGCCTGCGCCACGGTGCGGCCGCGCAGTTCGCGCTGTCCGACCAGGCGCTGATAGGACGGATTGACGAAGGCGAATCGATGCTCGGGGCCGGTCAGTACCGCAATGAAGATCGGCGCCTGATCGAACAGCTGGGCCAGCCGGGCCAGGTCGGACTGCGTCTTCTGCCGCTCGAGCACCTGATCGGTGGTTTCGGTGCACAGCACCAGCACGCCGCCGACGCCGTTGGGCGCGTGGCTGTCATCGATGCCGGCGTAGGAATAGGTCCAGTAGACATCTTCGAGGCGTCCGTTGCGCTCGATCGGCACGAGCTGGTTCTCATGCCAGGTGGCCGGGCCGCCGGCGAGCACGCCTTCGATGTCGGCACCCACGATGGGCCAGATCTCGGGAAACGCCTGCTTGCCCGGCAGGCCGAGGATGCGCGGATGCTTCTCCGGTCCCAGCGACACGCTGTAGGCGTCGTTGTACAGGCACAGCAGCGCCGGTCCCCAGAAGATGAAGGCGGGATGCCGCGTCGTGAGCAGCATCGCCACCATGGTGCGCAGGCTGGCGGGCCAGGTGGCCGGCGCACCGAGTGGGGTCGATGCCCAGTCATGCGTGCGCATCCGCCGGGCCATCTCGCTGTCGCCGGCCAGGAACCGCAAGGTGTGGGGAAGCGGGCTGGGGGCGGAAGCGGTCATGCGCGGCATTCTATGCAGCGAATCTGTCGGTCCTCGGCGCCGGAAGACGCCCAGGGGCCGATGGGGACGGCACACACCAGGCTTGCGCGCGGACAGACGAGGTCGACCGATTTAATGGCAAACGCGCTGGATTCACTGGGTCAGTGGGAGACGATCATGGTCCATGCGCTGGACCCTCGCCAGGCGGATTGCCGCCCGGGCGACGGCGACCTGCCGACCACCTCGCGTCCGTCAAGGATGTGCGATTCACGAAGCGAGTCGACGAATCAGCGCGCCGTCATCGCCGATCCACCGTCGGTGATCGCCTATTGACGATGACCGATCAGCGCGGAGCGATCACCGACCACCGATCACAGAGCATCAATCGCCAATCGTCGATGACCGATTGCCGATTGCCGATTGCCGATTGCCGATCGGCAATCAGCAATCAGCGAGGCCGCTTAACGGTAAACATGCTGCCCGTGATTCGACTTCCAGATCGACTCGAAATGCTGGGCATCGTCATCATTCCTGGCCCGAAGTCCCATCAGGATGCCGCCCTGGCGCACGCCTTCCTCGTAATGCTTGACCCGCTCTTCCGGCAAGCTCCAGCCGACCAGCGCGCCAATCAGTCCGCCTCCGGCCGCACCCGCGCCCGCGCCGGCTGCAGCAGCCGCCAAGGGACCCGCAATCACGAGGCCGATGCCGGGGAGCGCAATGCTGGTGCCCACCGCCGCCACAGCCGCGGCGATCGCACCGAGCGTGCCCCCGATGGCCCCGCCGATGCCCGCACCCTCCGCCGCCTTGTTGCCCAGCTCGGTGGTGACCGCGTCGCTGGCGAAGTGATGCTTGCGTGTGTCGTTGGACATCACCAGGTCCACATCCTTGGCGTCGTAGCCGCGTTGGCCTGCGGCGTCGAAAGCCGCTTCAGCGCTGGCGCGATCGGGAAAGAGGCCAGTCACCAGACGGTCATGGTGGTCGGAGGTGTTCTTTGAGAAGCTGTTCATGGTGTGTTCCTCGGTGTGTGGAAGAGGCGGATTCAATTGCGATCGGTGCGGGCGGGCAGGGCATCGGTCGACGCCATGCTGTCGGTCGTGCCGGTGGGAGAAGGGGTCGCGTTGCCGGCGGCCGGGGGCGTCATTCGTTGCGAGGTCTGTGCCGCTTGTTCGGCCGCCGTGGGCCCGGTGCGCACGACGGTGGCGGTGTCACTGCGCGGAATGGCTTTCTCGTTCGCAGCAGCGGCGGTCTGCGGGGTCACGCCCACGGCCGTCGGTGGCGTGACGGTGGCGCTGCTGGCGGCGGGCGCAGTGGTGGCCGTCTGTGCCAGCGCTGCGGCGGTGAGGGCGGCGGCCGCCATGCCCAGGCTGACGAAGGCAATGCGAGTGGTGTTCACGGTTGTTCCTTGATGGGGAGGAAGCCGCTACTTGCCGGGAATCGGCTCATCGGGCGGCAGGCCCGAATGAATGCAAGGCAAGCGGGTCGCCCGTGCCCATGCCTGCCTCACTGCGTCGGAAGATTCCGCCGTTCGTTTGATCGATCAACGGCCCGGAGGCCCGATGGACACGGCCGATTCGTCCCTCTCGTAGCGCGCGCGACCGATCGCTGTCAGAGGAGGCGCGGGCGGAAAAACAGGGGTGCGAGTGGCCATGGGTGCGTCGATTGCTGGTGAAGCAGGGTCCGGCGCTCTTGCCGGGCAGTGGCCCTATCAGGGCTCGCGCGTGTGCCGATCGCTTCTCCTCCGACCGTGACGGTCTGGGCCGATTTCCGGTAACAAAGTGACCTGGTGAGCCTCGACCCTCAACCCACGCCCGAACGGCGTTCTGGAGCATTCCATGAGTCAAATCTCAAGCCTGTCCGATCTGTATGTCGACGAACTCAAGGACCTGTGGTCGTCCAACGACCAGATGGCCAAGGCGCTGAAGAAGATTGCCCCCAAGGCCACCCATCCGAAGCTGACCAAGATGCTGGATGCCGCTCAATCGGGCATCGCCAGCCACACCGACCTGCTCAAGGCACTGATTGCGAATCAGGGCGAAAAGGTGGCCAAGGAGCATTGCAAGGGCATGGAGGGGCTGGTGAACGAGGCGATGAAGCACGCCATCGACCATGCGCCCGAGAAGGGCCCGGTGCTCGATGCAGTGATCATTGCGCAGTACCAGCGCATGACGCATTACGGCATCACCGGCTTCGGCACCGTGGCCGCCTTCGCCAAGGCCCTGCGACTGCAGGACGACAACAAGCAGCTCAAGGCCGCCGTGAAGGACATGATCGGTGCCGATGAACTGATGTCCGAATTGGCGGAAGCCGCGGTCAATCAGGAAGCCGCAGAGCATTGAGGCGCCGACGCTGACTACAGGGCCGCATGATCCCGCGTGAGGGGGATCCGGGCTGCTGAGCGAGTGATCGAGTGAAGGTCCTCGACTGGTCTGGAAGGCGTCGTGCGTGCGCGTACGGCGCCTTTTCCTCGTCAACAGGGGATGTTGCTGCAGATGGCGCGTCCCGTATCGCTGCGCGGCCCCAGCGCGATGGCGATCGCCATCGTCATCGCCATCGCGGGCGATATGGCCATCGCCATCGCCATTGCCATCGCCAAGCGCTAAGGTCTAAACGCTACGCGCTGGCCAGGTGGAAACGATCACGCAGCCAGTCGTTGGGGCTCCATCGGCCGAGGGATGCGTTGCGCTGATCGCCGGTCCGCCGGCGCCCAGACCTGTCGGCCGACAAGCGCTGCCAGCCCCGGCCAGTCGCTGCCACGCGGCAGCGCATGCTTGAGCGCCAGCGGGCTGACCCGGCCGCCGCGGGCCACCAGGCGTCGGGCCACGGTCTGACGTCGTCGGCGCAGCCGTGGCAGCAGCCAACGGTTGGTGGGGCGTTCCGGCACGACGTTGCGATGCAAGGTGCAGCGATGCTCCGCCATCAGCAGATGCCGCAGCAGCACCTCCAGCTCGGGGCGCTCCAGTGCGCGCCAACTCACCTTCAGTCGTGTGAGCGCGAAGTGCAGATGCGCCTGCTCATCAGAGTGAGCCACATGGAATCGGTTTCGAACGGTCCTGACCATCGATGAGCTCCCGGTGTCCGACTTCCGCTGCGATGGTGCCCGGCCAGCCGGCCATCGGCGGACCCTTGGATGGTTCGCTTATCTGGTTATCGGCCAACTTGCGCCGTTCCTGAAGCGAGATCTGCAGCGGAATCTGGAGCACGCCGGTGTGCCCCGCCCACGCTACGATGCCGCCGACCGAACGAGGGAGTGATCGGATGCCACAGGCACGGAGTCAAGGAGAAGGCCGACAGCCACGGTGCGAGGCAGATCGGCGCACCGGCCGCGCGGTGGCTCCGCGTGGCTGATCCGTTCCTGGCCCGACCCCCTCGAACGCGGCTGGTCATCGGCGCCGCGTTCGCCCTGATGGTGCAGGGCGTCTGGCTGGCGATGCTGCGCACCGACCGTGCCTGGCCCGTGCATCCGTTGGATCTGCCCGGCGTCCGGGTTCGGTTGCTGGAAACCGAGGTGCGGCCGGCGCCGCTACCGCCATCGCCACCGCCCCGCGTGGTGGCTCCGCGGCCTCCAGGCCCTCCGGCGCTGGGCGATTTCTTTCTCGACCCGGTCGTGGCGCCGTCGGCGTCCACCACGACCGAATCGACGTCCGCGCCTGAAGCGGTCCCGCTGCCCGCCACGGAACGTCGATCTCGCTTGAACCTGGCGCTCCCGCCCCGGCGCGCGGCGTCCGACAGCCCGGCTGAGACGATGGCCGAACAGGCCACGCGGGATCCTCGCGCCAACCGCGAGCGACGCGGTGTGGAATGGGCGATCCAGGATGCGGCGGGCACCTTGCCGGTCGTGGTGCAGGCCGGCACCAGCGGCTCGGGCACGACCCTGGTGCGACAGGGCAGCAAGTGCACCCGGATCACCGAGAACCGGGTCGCCGCGCTCCATCCGATGGACGCGCGGCTGCGCGATGCACCTGCGGTGGCGGGCGAGTGCTTCGGCAAGTGACCGTCAGCGGTTGCTGACCGACAGGGCCGCTTGCGAGGGCCGGTCGACCTAGCCGGTCGACCTGCCCGGTGGACTTGGCCGCCGACCGTCCACCGAACGGCGGCCTTTGCGATGGCATCGCAAGCACCATCGCCGTCCCGCTCAGGCTTGAGGGGCCAGCACCAGTTGTTCGATCGCCCGGCCCAGCGCCTCGGTCGTGGCCTGTCCGCCCAGGTCGGGCGTGTGCGGGCCCTGCTTGAGCACCGTCTCGATGGCCTGCAGGATCGCATCATGGGCATCACGGTGGCCGAGGAAGTCCAGCATCAGCGCGCCCGACCAGATCATCGCGATCGGGTTGGCAATGCCCTGGCCATAGATGTCCGGCGCGGAGCCATGCACCGGTTCGAACAGCGAGGGAAACTTGCGCTCCGGATTCAGGTTGGCCGAGGGCGCCAGGCCGATGGTGCCGGTGGTGGCCGGACCCAGGTCCGACAGGATGTCGCCGAACAAGTTGGACGCGACGACCACATCGAACCGCCCCGGCTGCAGCACGAAGCGCGCGCTCAGGATGTCGATGTGCTGCTTGTCCACCGTCACCGCGGGATAGTCGCGGCCCACGGCATCCGCCCGGCCGTCCCACCACGGCATGCTGATCGCGATGCCGTTGCTCTTGGTAGCCACGGTGAGGTGCTTGCGGTTCCGTGCATTGGCGAGCTCGAAGGCGTACTTCAGCACCCGGTCGGCACCGAAGCGGGAGTAGACCGATTCCTGGATCACGATCTCTCGATCGGTGCCCGCATACATGATGCCGCCCAGGTTGGTGTATTCGCCTTCGGTGTTCTCGCGCACCACCAGATAGTCGATGTCACCGGCCTTGCGCCCGGCCAGCGGGCAGGGCACGCCGTCGAACAGACGCACCGGGCGCAGGTTGATGTACTGGTCGAACTCGCGGCGGAACTTCAGCAGCGAACCCCACAGCGAGATGTGGTCGGGCACCTTCGCCGGCCAGCCGACGGCGCCGAAGAACACCGCATCCATCGGGCTGAGCTGGTCCTTCCAGTCGTCCGGCATCATCTGGCCGGTCTTCTCGTAGTAGTCGCAGCTGGCCCAGTCGATGGGCTCGAACTGGATGTCGATGTTGAACCGCTTCGCGGCGGCCCGCACCACGCGCAGCCCTTCGGGCATCACTTCCTTGCCGATCCCGTCGCCCGGGATGGCGGCCACTTTCAAGGGCTGAGACATGGGTCGTCCTCATTCGCTGGTGGAGAAGCCGCCATCCTAATCACACACGATCTCCCTACAATCCCGCCGCATGTGAAGCCTGTATGCACGGTTCATGAACAATGATCCCCTGCCCGAAGACCTTCGGGTGTTTGCCGCCGTGGTCCGCAAGGCCAGCTTCGCTGCCGCTGCGGAAGGCCTGGGCGTGTCGCCGTCCTATGTCACCAAGCGCATCCAGATCCTGGAGGCCACGCTGAAGACGCGGCTGCTCCACCGCACCACACGCCGCGTGGGCGTGACCGAGGACGGTGAACGGGTCTATCACTGGGCGCTGAAGATCCTGGACGATCTGGACCACCTGATCGAGGAACTGGGCGTCACCCGGTCCTCGCCGCGCGGCACGCTGCGAGTGTGCAGCAGCTTCGGATTCGGCCGGCGGGTGGTGGCGCCGGCGCTGTCGGCGCTGGTGGAGGCGCATCCGGCGCTGCAGGTGCGCTTCGAGGTCTTCGACCGGCTGGTGGATGTGGCCTCGGAGGGCTTCGATCTGGATGTGCGGGTGGGCGACGACATCGCCTCCCACCTGATCGCCAAGCGCCTGGCCGCCAACCACCGCGTGCTGTGTGCCGCGCCGAGTTACCTGGCGCGGCGCGGCATGCCGCGCACGCTGTCGGAACTGGCCACCCACGATTGCCTGGTCATCAAGGAGCGTGACCATCCCTTCGGTGTCTGGCGACTGCGCCACGGCAAGCAGGAGCGGATGATCAAGGTGCGCGGACCGCTGTCCTCCAACGACGGCGACATGGTGATGCAATGGGCCGTCAACGGGCGCGGCATCGTCTTGCGGTCCACCTGGGATGTGGACCCCCTGATCGCTGCTGGCCAGTTGGTCCATCTGCTGCCCGAGTTTGTGCAGGAGGCCAATGTCTGGGCGGTCTACCCGTCCCGGTTGAGCACCTCGGCCAAGGTGCGGGTCTGCGTGGACTTCCTGGCCGCGCACCTGGCAAGAACGCTCAAGCAAGACGCCTCGGCGATCTGAACGGATCGGCTCGGCTTGCCACCTCGCTGGCTGCTGCCGACGTCATTGATCACGTCATCTCCCTTCACATCGATACGGGCGTCGCTGTTGGCATCGGCATCGGCATCGGCATCGGCATCGACATCGACATCGACATCGACATCGACATCGATCGGACAAGCCGACCCGCCACAATCCGCCCCCATGACGCCGCCTGACGACATGCCAGCACCAGCCTCCGCGCCTGCCTCACCGGCCGAGGTGTTCTGGGCTTTCCTCAAGCTGGGGCTGAGTGCCTTCGGCGGTCCCTCGGCCCACATCGGCTACTTCCGCGCGGCCTTCGTCGAACGGCGCCGCTGGCTTGACGACCGACGCTTCTCCGACCTGCTGGCATTGAGCCAGTTGCTGCCCGGCCCGGCCAGCAGCCAATTGGGCATGGCGCTGGGCCTGGAGCGCGCAGGCGGGCTGGGCGCGTTGGCCGCTTGGGTGGGTTTCACCCTGCCGTCGGCGCTGGCCATGATCCTGCTGGGCTACGGCATGGCGCGATGGCAGGGATTGGCCGAATCCGGCCTGCTGCACGGGCTCAAGATTGCTGCCGTGGCGGTAGTGGCCCATGCGGTGCTGAGCATGGCGACCTCGCTGTGCCGCGGGTGGGTGCGGGCCACGACGGCCATCGGCGCTGCCGCCTTGGTCTTGGCGATGCCCGGCATGCCGGCGCAATGGCTGGCCATCCTGCTGGGGGCGGTGGCGGGGCGGTTGCTGGTCCAGCGCCAGTCGCTGACACCTGTGGCACCGCACGGCGGGGGGCTTTCCAGGCGAGCGGGCAGTCTGGCGCTGGTCACGTTTGCGCTGCTGCTGGTCGTTCTGCCGTGGCTGGCGGCATGGTCGGCGTCGCCGCTGGTCCAGGCGGTGGCGGTCTTCTACCAGGCCGGCGCGCTGGTGTTTGGCGGCGGGCATGTGGTGCTGCCGCTGCTGCAAGCGGGCGTGGTGGGCCCCGGCTGGGTGAGCCAGGAGGCCTTCCTGGCCGGCTATGGCGCGGCCCAGGCGCTGCCAGGGCCGCTGTTCGCCTTCGCTGCCTACCTCGGCACCCTGCTGCCGGCGCCGCTGGGTGGCTGGGGCAGCGGCCTGTTGATGCTGCTGGCGATTTTTTTGCCGGGGGCGTTGTTGATCGTCGGTGCGATGCCGTTCTGGGATCAACTGCGGCGGCAGCCTGCGGTGCAGCAGAGTCTGGCCGGCATCAATGCCGCCGTGGTCGGCCTGCTGGCGGCGGCACTCTACCGGCCGATCTGGACCAGCACGATCGGTAGCGTGGGCGATCTGCTGTTGGCTGGCCTGGCCTTCGGCCTGCTGGTGTCAGGACGCGTTCGACCGCTCCTGGTGGTGGCCTTGTCGGCAGCCGGCGGATGGGCGTTGAGCTGAACTTGATCCCCCAGGGATCCCGCCAGGGTGCGGCTTTCCTCCGCTGGATCTCCGAAGGCCCCGCTCGACGCCTTCGGCCTGACCGGCTCCGCGGCGGAATGCGCTTGTCCCGCCGCATCAGTTTTGTATTCGATGCACAGATAGGGCATTGACTTTTATCAGGCGCAATTTCCTGTTCAAGCGCAAGCTGTCGGTGGGTCCACGAGGTCCATGTCGTCGCGCCATCGGTCGATGGGCAACGTGGCAGTGCCAGTGGACCTTCACCCCAGGAGCCGCACCATGTATCGCTCGATTCTTGTTCCCATCGATGGCAGCGAGACCGCCTCGCGGGGCTTGCAGGAGGCCATCGGCCTGGCCAAGGCCCTGGGCGCCCGGATCACGCTGCTGCATGTGCTGGATCTCTATCCATTCTTCGGCCACAGCGCCGGCAGCGGCGACCTGGAGCGCCTGCTGGCGTCCCGGCGCGATGCGGCCCATGCGCTGCTCGCGTCATCGGCACTGGATGTCCGGGATGGCGGCGTGTCGGTCAAGACCGATCTCAAGGAATCACTGGACAAGCATGCCGGTCCGCACATCGTGGCGCAGGCGATCGAGCATCACTGCGACCTGATCGTCATGGGCACCCACGGTCGGCGCGGCGTGACCCGGTTGCTGCTGGGCAGCGACGCTTCGCTGGTGCTGCGCGACAGCCCGGTGCCGGTGATGCTGGTGGGACCGCCCGCCGGCAAGGGACCTGAACAGGCTGAGGCAGCCTCACGGATCGGAGCGGGCTCATGAGCTGGGTCGGCCTGCTGGTGATGGCACTGTTGGCCACCGGCCTGGCGCTGCTGGTGACCCAGGTCGTGCAACGGCTGCTGACGCGGGACTGAGGGCATCAGGCGCGGGCCGGTTCGCTCATTTCAAGCCCAGGCGGTTCAGCTTCTTGATGAGGCCCACCCGCGAGATGCCGAGTCGACGCGCCGCCTCCGACTGATTGCCGCCACTGGCTTGCATCGCTTCGCTGATGAGCCGGCGTTCGAGCTCGGTCAGCGCTTGGTCCAGGAGACCGCCGGCATCGTCGCTCGCCGCACTTGCCGCCGGTACAGATGACGGCGTCTCGCCGGCCGCCAGGCACAACGCGTCCGCATCAAGCTCCTGTTGCCCCGGCAGCAGCAAGGCGGCGGCCGCATCCACCACGGCCTTGAGCTCCCGCACATTGCCGGGCCAGTCGCGGGCGCTCAACCAGGCCAGTGCACTGGCCGAAATGCCCACGCCACGCTGCTGAGCGAACCGGGCGCTCAGCACCGGGACATCCTGGCGCCGTTCCGACAAGGCCGGGGTGCGCAGCACCACGCCTTTGAGCCGGTAGTAGAGGTCTTCGCGGAACTCGCCGGCGCGCACCATGGCTTCCAGGTCGCGGTGGGTGGCGGCCACCACGCGGACCTCGCTGCTGCGGGTGATGCGTCCTCCCACCGGCATGTAGCTGCCCTCCTGCAGGAAGCGCAGCAGTTTCACCTGCATCGCCGGCGGCATCTCGCCCACTTCATCGAGGAACAGCGTGCCGCCGCGCGCGACCTCCACCAACCCCGGCTGGTCGCGGTAGGCGCCGGTGAAGCTGCCCTTCACATGACCGAACAACTCGCTCTCCAGCAGCTCGGCCGACAGCGCACCGCAGTGCACCGGCACGAACGGCGCCGCCGCATGCGCGCTGTGCTCATGCAGGGCGCGCGCCACCAGTTCCTTGCCGGTGCCGGTGGGCCCGAGCACCAGCACGTTCACCCGCGTCGGTGCCACGCGCCGCACCATGCCGCGCAGCGATGCCATCGCGGGGGCCTGACCCACCAGGCCCATCGATTCCTCGCCGTGGTCCTGGCGCAGCCGGATCAGCTCCAGATCCAGCCGATGCTTGCGCAGGGCCCGCATCACGACAAAGCGCAGCAGCTCCGGGTCGATCGGCTTGGGCAGGAAGTCCCAGGCACCCAGCTCTGCCGCGCGCAGGGCCAGGTCATGCTGGGCATGCCCGGTCAGCACCACCACCGGCGCGCCACTGAAGCCCGGGATCAGCGCCAGCCCCTGCTCGGGGTCCATGCTCGGCGGCATGGCCAGGTCCAGCAGCACCAGGTCCGGCCGCTCGCGGGCAAACATCGCCAAGGCCTGATCGCCGTCGCCCGCGGTGAGCACCTCGTGGCCGAGGTTGCGCAGGAAGGCACCGCCCAGCCGCTGGAAGGCGGGTTCGTCGTCGACCAGCAGCACGCGGCCAGGGGTGTCGGTCGTGGGAAGCGGGCTCATCGGGGAAGCTCCAGGGTGAAGCAGGTGGACCAGGGCGGACGCTCGCTGAGCAGCGCCCGGCCCTCGTGCGCCTGCGCAATGCGGGACACGATCGCCAGGCCCAACCCGGTGCCGCCCGGGCTGCGGGAGGCGAAGGGCTCGAAGAGACGATCGCGGAAGTCCGCCGGCACGCCCGCGCCCATGTCGCACACATGCAGGCGCAGCAGCGTGGGGGTGATGTCGATGTCCAGGACACAGCCGTCCGGCGAGGCGCCGCGGGCGTTCTCGATCAGGTTGACCAGCGCCTGTTCGATGCGTCGGGCATCGAGCCGCTCGGTCCACAGCGACTGCGGCCAGGCCTCGCTCAGGCGCACGTCCGGTTCCCGTTGCACCAGTCGGTCGACCAACGCGCGCAGGTCGCTGCGTTCGGCCTGCAGCTTCCAGGGCTTGGCGTAATCGAGCAGGTCGCTGGTGAGGTGGGCGATCCGGGCCACCTGGGTGGCGACCTCCTGCCGCGTGTCGGCGGGCGCCAGCGCCACGGCCATGCCGATGATGTTGAGCGGGTTGCGGATGTCGTGGGCCACGGTGGCCGCCAGCGCGCCCAGTTCCGCCAGTCGGGCCTGGATCTGGCGTTCCCGCTCGCGCGCGGCGACCAATTGCGCCTGGGCCACCCGCTGGGCCGCATCGGCCAGCACGCTGGCGAAGAGTTCCGCCACATGGCGCTGGCCGGGCGGGGCGGCGTCCCAGCCGGACCACTGCGGCGACCAGGCGGTGCCGTCGTGCCGCAGGGCGAGCAAGGGCGGATGTTGAATTCTGTCGACGGAGGGGGGCGTCGGCGCCAGGGATGTCCGGCCGGCGTCCGGCGCTTCGGAGGGCTCTGACGGCTCCAGACGCAAGCGCTCCGAGGATGAGGAAGGCTGGGAACGCTGGGACGGTTGGGGTGGCTGAGCCGGCGCGGACATCGCGGCGGGATCGTCGATGACCACCGCCACCGCCGTCCCCAGCCGCTGGCTGAGGAGCCGTGAGGCGGCAGCGGCCAGGGTGTCGAGGCGATCCGGGGTCTGCAGTGCGTCGCGCCAGCGTCCGAGGTCCTGCGCGCTGACGGCGCCGCCGGGATAGATCAGTCGCTGGACAAACCGACGCACCGGGCCGTTGAGCGCCAGGCAGCCGGCCGCCACGGCCAGGCCGCTGAGCCAGCGGGATTCGAAGGGCAGCAGCAGCGGCATCAGCCCGACGATCGCCGCGCCTGCGGCCAGCAGCAGCGTCCAGACCAGCGCCTTGCCGGCCCAGGCATTCGCCACGAACACGCCGTAGCGCAGGATGCCGTAGACCAGCATCAGCGGATACAGCGGCAGCGCCAGCAGCGGGAACGGATAGATCGGCCAATCCATCAGCGCGATCGCATAACCGGCCAGGCAGACCAGGCCCCACAGGCAGGACGCGGTGACCGCGGCCACCTGCGCGCGCGGTGGGCCCTGGCCGTCGCCACGGGCGCCGAGCAGCGTCCGCACCAGCACCGCCACGCCGGCGATGCCCAGCACCACCCAGGAGACGCTGGTGATGACGGCGGCGGTCTCGGCATAGGCCAGGCGACCGATGTCGGGATGGTCGCTGAACCGCGCGGGCAGCAGCACCTGCGATGCCAGGGCCGCCAGACCCCCGAGCGCATAGCCCGCCCGCACCCAGCCCGTCGACACCGGCGCCCGGCAGAACACCACGCAGAAGTGGAAGAACACCGCGGAGGTCAGCGGCGCGGTCGCGAGCAAATGCAGCGCGAGGGTTTCGACGCCGGGCCCGAACCAGTTCGGCAGCTCATTGCCGGTGATCCAGATCGCGATCGCCGCCAGAAAGGCCGCCAGCAGGCGACCGCCGGCCACCCGGTCCGCCCAGGCCAGCAGCACGCCCGCCAGCAGCAGCGTTTCCACCAGCGACAGTCCCATCGCGACCCGAAGCAGCATCTGTATACGTCGTTGACAGTCAGCAGGAGCGCGACTGTATACGACGGACACAGTCCGCCGGCGCGCCGCCAATCAAATCAAGGACTTGGCGCAGGGTTCGGGCGCCGCCGCCCCTGGCCCGCTTCTCGCAATGAGAGAGGCATGAACACCCTGATCCATCGCCTGCCATTCACCCGCCGCGCTGCTGCGAAGGTGCGGCCCGTCCTTCCTGAAACGATCGATGCGCAACCTGCGATCGATGCCCACCCTGCGCTGGAGGCCCGATCTCCTGAGGCGGGTCATGCGGTCCATGCGCCGGATGCCGCCGTTCTGCATCTCGACCAGTTGATGGGACCCGACGCCTGGGCGAGGCTGCCTGCCGCGGTACGCCGCCGCTTCGATGCCCACGCCGCCGCGGTCTGCTACCGGGGCCGCATGGACCTGCGTTGCTCGCGCCTGGGGCGTCTGCTGGCGTGGCTGGCCTGGCCGCTGCGTGGGCCGCTGCTGCCGCATTGTGCGAAGGACGTGGCGGCGGAGGTGACGGTCTCGGCGGACGGGCAGGGCGGCGTGGTGTGGTCACGCCACATGGGGCGTCGAACGGTCCAGTCGGTCAAGCGGGCCCATCCCGAGCACGGCGTGCTGGAGCGCACCCGCGGCGGCTTGGCGATGGCGCTGGATGTGTTCGAAGACCAGGGCGCGCTGGTGTTCCAGAGCCGCCATTACCTGTGGTGCCTGGGCCCGGTGCGTCTGCGCTTGCCGGACTGGCTGAGTCCGGGCTGCTGCCGCGTCGAACACCGCGATCTGGGCGACGGGCGTTTTCGCTTCACCTTGACCATGACCCATCCCCGCTGGGGCCTGACCTTTGAACAGACCGGCGATTTCGTCGATCCGGTCCAGGAGTGCTGACATGCAAATCATCGATGCCGTGCTGATTTTCCAAGCTCTGCTGGGCGCCTTCGACAACCTGTGGCACCACGAGTGGGCCGCCCGGCTGCCGCAACAGCGCGGCGCCCGTCGCGAGCTGGCACTGCATGCGGCGCGCGAGGCCCTGTATGGCGCGCTGTTCCTGGGCCTGGCCTGGTGGGCCTGGCAGGGCGCCTGGGCGGTGGCGGTGGCGGCGGTGTTGATGGTGGAGATCGTCATCACCCTGGCCGACTTCCTGGAAGAGGATCGCACCCGGCAGTTGCCGCCCTTCGAGCGTTGGCTGCACACGGTGCTGACGGTCAGCTACGGCCTGTTCATCGGCCTGTTGGGCCCGCGCCTGCTGGAAGGCTGGCAGCAACCGACGGCTTTGGTGCCGGCCGGGCGGGGCTGGGTGTCCTGGCTGTTCACCGCGTTCGCGGTGGGCGTCTGGCTGTGGAGCCTGCGCAATGTGCTGGCGGTGCGTCGACTGGGCCGTGAGCCCGAGGTCGCGCTGCCACCGGTGGCGCTGCATGCGCCGGCCGTGCTGGTGACGGGCGGCACCGGGTTTGTGGGTCGGGCGCTGGTGCACCTGCTGCGGATGCAGGGCCGGCGTCTGATCGTGCTGACGCGAGATGTGCGCCAGGCGCGGCTGCAGTTTGATGCGTCGATCGCGGTCCTCGGGTCGTTGGACGAGATCGCGCCGGAGACCCGCATCAGCGCCATCGTCCATCTGGCTGGCGCCCGTGTGCTGGGACGACCCTGGACCCAGGCGCGTCGTCGGGAACTGCTGGAGAGCCGCACCCGTGTGCTGCAGGAACTGCATCGCCTGGTGTGCCGGTTGGTGGAGCGGCCGGCGGTGCTGGTGTCCGCCTCGGCGGTGGGTGTCTACGGGGTGCCTGATGCCCAACAGGTTTGCGACGAGCAGACGGGGCCGATGCCGGGCGTTTTCCAATCGGACCTGTGCGTGGCCACCGAGCATGAAGCGATGCGGCTGGAAGTGTTGGGGCTGCGCGTGGTGCGGATGCGCTTCGGCGTCGTCCTCGGCCGCGACGACGGGGCCTGGCCGATGCAGGCGCTGGCGGCTCGTCTGGGGCTGGGCGCGCGGTTGGGGGACGGTCGGCAGCCGGCGCCCTGGATCCATCTGGACGATGCGGTGGGTCTGATCGATTGGGCGCTGCGCCGCGACGAGGTGCGTGGCGCGGTGAATGCGGTGGCGCCGGCGCTCTGCACCCAGGCCGAGTTCTCCGAGGCGCTGGCTGCCTCGGTGGGGCGTCGGGCCTGGCTGCGCCTGCCGGCGGCGCCGCTGCGGTGGCTCGCGGGGGAGATGTCCACCTTGCTGCTGGACGGTCAGCGCGTCTGGCCGGCACGCGCCCTGGCCGGCGGTTATGGCTATCGGTATCCGTCGTTGGCTGGGTCCCTGCGCGCATTGGCGAGTGTGCCGAGGGAAGGAGGCATGGGTCTTGCCACCGCACAGGCACCGAACGCTGGTTCGGCAATCCCAACACCGGTGGCCGTGGACCGAGGTTCGATCGGCGGCGACCGGGTACAGCGAGAACCTGCATGAACTTCAACGACAGCAATCAAGGCGACGTGCCGCTGGGCATGGCGTCCGGCCTGGCCGCCGGTCTGGTCGGCGCCGGCGTGATGACCGCCTTCCAGGCCCTGCTGGCACGCGGGCAGATCACCTCGGGCGTGTCCGGTGCACCTTCGACCGAGAAGGCCGCCAACCGGGTGGCCCGGCTCACCACCGGGCAGTCGATCCGGCGGTCCCGACGTGGCGCGGCGGGTGAGGCGGTGCATTACGCCGTCGGCAGCCTGGTGGGCGGCGTGTACGGCGCGGTGGCGGAAGTCCAGCCGCGGGTGACGCTGGGCCAGGGCACCGCCTTCGGTGTGGCCGCAGCGACGGTGGTGGACGAGACGCTGGTGCCCGCGTTCCGCCTGGGCGATCCGGTCTGGCGCGCGCCGGTCCAGTCCCATCCCTACTCGTATGTGTCGCACATGGTGTTCGGCGCGACCACGGAGGTCGCCCGTCAGCTCTTCCGTCGATTCTTCTCCCGGGTCAAGGCCGGCGCCGCCGCCGTGCAGCAGTCGCCGTCGCGGCCTGTGGTGCAGACGACGGTCGCTGCACCGGATTCGCCGCGCAGCCTGACCCTGGCCTTTTTGCTGGGGGCCACCGCCGGCCCGCGCACCAGCGCCCCGCTGACGGCGGTGAGCTGGGCGGCCCGGCTGGGGTGGATCAACCTGAAGGGCTCACCCCTGGCCTTCCTGGGCACCACGCAGGCGGTGGCGGTGACCACGCCGATGGCGATCGGTGAACTGGTAGTCGACAAGCTGCCCAGCACGCCGGACCGCACGATGCCGGTGGGCGTGGGCGCGCGAGTGCTCAGCGGCGCCGTCTCGGGCGCGGCGGTGGCGGGCGGGCGATCCTGGCAGGGCGCCTTGGCCGGCGCAGCGGGCTCGATCGTCGCGACCTATGTCGGCCATGCGATCCGCACCCGCGTCTCTCGTGCCTTGGGACAGGACTGGCCGGTGGCCGCTGCAGAGGATCTGCTCGCCTTCGGCGGCGCAGCCATGGTGTGCCTGGCTTCGGTGGCGCCGGACGACGCGGAAGCGGTGCATTGGGCCACCTGACAGCGGCTCGACAGCCTTTGGCGATGCGAGGTCGCCAAGGGCGAGGCGCGGCGAGGCGAGGCGCGGTGGCGGATGGGTCCGCCGCTGCGGCCTGCCGTCCGCCATCGACTTTGAGGTCCCGGCGACAGCGACAGCGACAGCGACAGCGACAGCGACGGTGGCATTGACGCTGGCGGTGACGGTGACTGGTGCCGGTGACCGGTGGCCGGTGACCGGTGACCGGTGACCGTGACATCGCCTCTGAGGGCAGATGCGCCGAAGCCGATCGGCAAAGTGTGTCAGATCGCTGGCCACGTCAGCGCGCGGCGGTCGCGACAGGCGATGTCGATGCCCGTGTCTGTCGTGGCTTTCGCGGGATGCGCGTGCGGCGTCCCTCGCAACAAGCGACGCACCTCGACACAACCGGTGTGTCGCGTGCCGCATAGAGTCCAGACGCAATGAGCCGGCCCGGCTGATCCATCGACGCGTGTCGACGCGTGTCGTCGCCTATTGGTGCGTATCGGTGCGGTGAGTCGGGTTCTCGATGCCGCCCTGCTGGAGTCCTCGCATGACCTTGTCTCGCCGTCACTTCCTCAGTACTGCCGCCGCCGCCGGTGTCGCGGCGACTGCCTGGCCTTTGGGCGGTGCAGAGGCGGCCAGTGCCGTCGGCGACGTGGTGGGCAAGATCACCGTGGGCTACCAGGGCTGGTTTGCCTGCAAGGGGGACGGCGCGCCCATCCAGGGATGGTGGCACTGGGCGCAGGACTGGGGCCGCACGCCATCGCCATCGAACCGCGCCATCATTTCGTGGCCGGACATGCGCGACTACGCCGCCGGTTACCCCACCGCGTTCGCCAACCTGGGCAACGGCGCCCCGGCCACGCTGTTTTCGTCCTACGACCAATCCACCGTCGACACCCATTTCCGCTGGATGCAGCAAAACGGCTGCGACACCGCGGCGCTGCAGCGCTTCAATCCGAACGGCGGCGAAGGGGCCACCCGTGACGCGATGGCGTTGAAGGTGCGCAGCGCGGCGGAGTCGTATGGCCGCAAGTTCTACGTCATGTATGACGTGAGCGGCTGGCAGGGCATGCAGTCGGAGATCAAGGCCGATTGGTTGAACAAGATGTCGGCGCTGGTTGCATCGTCGGCCTATGCGCGACAGAACGGGCGGCCGGTGGTGGGACTCTGGGGTTTCGGCTTCAATGACGACAACCATCCGTGGTCCGCCGCCGCCTGTCTGGACGTGATCCAGTGGTTCAAGAGCCAGGGCTGCTACGTGATGGGCGGGGTGCCGACCTACTGGCGGGAAGGCAAGAACGACTCGCGTGCCGGCTATCTCGAGGTCTATCACGCGTTCAACATGATCTCGCCGTGGATGGTCGGCCGCATCGGCGATGCCGCGGGTTCCGACTGGTTCTATGCCAATGTCAATCTCGCCGATCAAGCGGACTGCAATGCCCACGGCATCGACTATCAGCCGTGCGTGCTGCCGGGGGATCTGAGTGCCCGGCAGCGGGCCCATGGTGATTTCATGTGGCGCCAGTTCTACAACATGGTGCGATTGGGCGCGCAGGGCCTCTACATCTCGATGTTCGACGAATTCAACGAGGGCAACCAGATCGCCAAGACGGCGGAGTCGGCGGCCTTCGTGCCTGTGGGCTCGGGCATCCTCGCGTTGGACGAAGACGGCACGGCCTGCTCGGCGGACTACTACCTGCGGCTGACGGCCGACGGCGGCCGGATGCTGAAGGGACAGATCGCGCTGACCGCGAACCGGCCGACGGCGCCGGTCCTCTCCGGCAGCGGTGCGGCCCAGATCGTGACATTGAAGGCGCGTGTGAACGGGCGCTATGTGACGGCGGAGAACGCCGGCGCGGAGCCCTTGGTGGCCAATCGGACCGCCGTGGGCGGTTGGGAGCAATTCGAGCTGGTGGATGCGGGCAGCGGCCTTGTGGCGCTGCGGGCGCGCGTCAATGGACGGCTGGTGTGCGCGGAAAGCGCGGGGGCCTCGCCGCTGATTGCGAACCGCACGGCGATCGGTCCCTGGGAATCCTTCCGATTGATTCGCAACGCCAATGGCTCGGTGAGCTTGCTATCACTCGCGAATAATCGCTACGTGACCGCAGAGAGTGCCGGCGCGGCGGCGCTGGTGGCCAATCGGACGGCGATCGGTCTGTGGGAGCAGTTCGATCTGGCCACGGCAAAGGCTCGGTGAGTTGGCGACTTTTGCTTCATGACGTGGTGAGCATCGTTTGCGGCTGTGTGTGAGCTTGCATTCAAGCGCTGCAACGGGACGTTGACGTCATGAACGCGGTCGAACGTGCCGCTCAGAAGGGCTGGACTTGATTCCTTTGCTGCTGGGTGGCGGGGCAGATGCGCCGCTGACTGGCGCCTTGCGGATGGCTCGCCGCCGGTCCTCGCTTCGCTCTTTCCAAAGTGGCAGCGGCACACCCGCCTGATCGGCCAGCCACTGGAGACTGTCAGGCTTGTCGATGGCCATCCGAAGCAGCAGCGTGGTGCTCTGGTCGGGGTAGGTGACCTCGTTTTCGTAGCGTGAGAAGGCGATCTTGCCCTTGCCAAAGAGCGTGGAAGCCGCCTGCTGGGTGAGCCCGTAACGGATCCGCAGGGCCGCGATCTCCTCGCCCAGCAACAGGCCTGCGTAGGCGGGCGCGGATTTGCGAGCGGCCAGCCGACGCAAGTTCTGATCATGCTGTTCGGAGCGGATGGTTTCCTTGCCGCAGCGGTCGCAAACCGAGGCCAGCAGCTCCACGCGAACCAGCGTTCCGCGCGGGTGGAAATCGCGATGGGTGGTGGTGGGCAACAACTGGCCCTTGCGGCAGACCGGGCAGGGATGCCGGGTGGATTTGTTCATGGCGAGGACCTTTGATCGGGCTCAACGAGAAGGGTGGCAGGAAGCCAAGACGATGGCCACGAGCCCATCGCTCTCCACAGAGAATTTGAGATAAAGCGCCACCCCTTGAGGATGACGATGGCCTCGAACAAAGTCGAAGCTCAGTTGATACACGTCGCACGCAACCCAGCGCCTCCCATTTTCTCCATCCACCTCGCACCATTCCGACTTCAGATAGTCGTTGTGGTGGCTTCGAGCCGGGTCCCTCAAGGCGAGCAGGACCTCGAGCACCTCAGCGTTGGACCACCGGTACTTCTCCCGGTCGCGCCGAGCGCCTGATGTGGCGAACCACAACGCGTCCAAGTCGAACGTCTCGGACCTCAGCAGCGCTTGAAGCGCGGTCAGATCCAGGAGTGCGCCGCCTTTGATGGCGCGTGTCTTCCTGGTGCCTTGGGCCGAGGGGCTGAGCCCCGGATCGCGTCTCCAGTATCGTGGATTCACTTTATCACCGTGATAAATGAAATGCCACCCCGATTGGCTGAGGGGACAGGACTTTGGTGCCTCAGAGAGGGGACGCCTGCAGGAGGCAGGCTCGCGGCCATGAGCCGCGGGTTCTTGAGGAGGTCCTGCATCCTGCACGCAGACGCACGATCGTTATCCGATGTGGATCAAGGACTGCGGGGAGGCGGACATCGGCTTGCCATCGGCCTGGCAAAGCGGAGCGTTCTGGGGGAGGGCCCCAGCCTCACGGCGGGCACCACGTCGGGGGAGAAGGCGGAGCTGGGCCGCCGCGTCAATCCACCAGCACGTTGCGGTTCTTCAGCGCCAGATGAATCTTGTCGCCGATGGTGTCCTTGTTGAAGGGCTTCACCACGTAGCCGGTCGCGCCGAGTTGTGCGGCGCGGATGATGTCTTCTTTGCGGCCCTCGGCCGTGACCAGCAACACCGGCGTGTTGCGCAGCGGATCGGTCTCAGGCTTGGCACGGAGGGCTTCCAGGAACTGGAAGCCATTCATGACCGGCATGTTGATGTCGCTCAGCACGAAATGCACCGGCTCGCCGGACTCGGCGGCCAGCTCCAGGGTGCGCAGCGCGGCCTTGCCGTCTTCAGCCTCCACGATCTTGCGAAAGCCCAGCTCCCGCAAGAGGCCGGAGATGATGCGCCGCATGGTGGAGAAATCGTCCACCACCAGGAAGCAGAATTCTTCGCGCTTGATCGTCGTGACCATATCGGGCTCCGTGAGGCTGGAATCCTAGCCTGAGCCGCGATCTCGCCCTAGCGCGAGACAGGGGGATGCACCGGACCGCAGCACGTGCCGCGGTTTCCCGTGCACCAAGTCACGAAGCCAGCACGCGCTGCGACGGCGATTTGAACTTCAGCGCCGCCAGATGCGCCTGCGGCACCACCGTCTTGCGCACGTTGGACAGCGCATTCAGGATCCGGTGGGTGGGCAGCCCCGCGTCCATCAGCTGGCGCGCGGATTGCAGCAGCACCAAGTCCTGGAAGGTGAAGCGCATCTTGGCGCCAGGCTGCAGCAGTTCTTCATCGATCAGGGTCTCGATCAGGCTGGGCGGAATGCCGGCGATGTGGACAGCTTGCTTCATCGAGAAAGGGGCAACAGCTCGGCTCATGGGGTACTCCGGTTGGTTGCCTCCAGGTTAATCACGAGTGTCATGACGCAGGGCCGGCGGATGTCGCAGGTGGATGTAGGACAACATGAGTTCTCCCCCCACGCACGCTGCTCGTTTTTCGCCACACCCCTAGGTGGGAGCGGCGTTCGTGGGTTCATTCGCGTCATGCAGAATCCGCGGCGCTGCGGCGTGACGCGTCAGGGTCCGCCAGCCCGCTTTCCTTCACCCTCTGAATGACGATGAAACCGATTCTTCCCGTCGCATTGCTGGCAGTGGCCGTCGGCCTCATGGCGGTCGATCTCCAAGACGCAGTGGCGCAGGCCAGCTACAGCCTGAAGGCGGTGGAGTCGCAGCCGATTCCGAGGGCGGAGCACTTCGCGCTCTGGAAAGAGGTGGCGCTCAAGGCCTGTGCCGACTCTCAGGGCCGATTCAACCTGGGCGAAGCGGAATGTCGTCGTGTCATCTCCCAGCGCGGCGATGCCTGCGCGGTGACGCTCAAGGACCAGAGCCCGGCCGTCATTTCCTCGACCGCCGTGGCGCGCGACATCGGACGCAAGTACATGCACTGCGCGACGCCGTTCTACTTCTGCAAGGGCGTCGAAGTGAAGACCGAGGAAGAGGTTCGGGCCAAGTGCAAGTGAGCCGCAAGTGAGCCGCGAGTCAGTGGCGTATGCGCCGCGAGTGAAACACCACTGACCCGCGACTGAGCCGCGTGTGCCTGGGCGCACGCGCGTCGGCGCTGCATGTTCGTGGTGGTGGGGCTCGAGGGCCATCCTCCGCGCACATGGGCGCGGAGCGCCGATCAGCCGCCGTTGCGCCGTTGCTCGCGCAGCATGAACAGATACAGGCTCTCCACCTTGGCGCGTGCCCACGGCGTCTTGCGCAGGAACTTGAGACTGGAGCTGATGCTGGGATCGCTCTCGAAGCAGCGCACGGGGATGCGGTCGGCCAGACCGGGCCAGCTGTAGGCGGTCACCAGGGCATTCAGCATGTCTTCCAGCCGCACGCCGTGCAGCGGGTTGCGAGGTTGGCTGGGGGCGGGGCCGGGCGGGGCGGCGGGGGTATCAGGCATGCGGCGATTGTCGCCGTGGATCGCCACCCGGGCCGCACCCGGATGCGGCAGCTCACCCGAAGGCGTGCGCCTCGTTGCATTCAGGCAGGCGCCCACTGAGGTGTACGCGCCAAACGTCGCGGGGCGCACCGTGCCCGCGACGCGCTGAGCAAGCACCGAGTCAGTCCTGTCCCGCCCGGATCAATGGGTTTTCTTGCGCTTCTGCACATCCATCGGGCTGTCCGGATCCAGGGTGCGCACCAGGTAGCGGGTGCGGGCGTCGAATGAGCCGCGCGCGATGATGACCCCGGGGCGCTCGTCGTGATAGACCGCCACTTCCAGGATGACCGGATCCCTCGATGGGGCAATCAGCCATCCGCCGGGCTGGACCTTGGGCATCGGCGAACAGGGCAGGGGGCCGGTGTGTTCGGCCACGCCCTTCTCGGGATACCAGATCACGCACTGTCCGTTCTTGAGCGGCAGCAACGGCGCCGGGATCCGGTTCTTGGCGGTGACGTTGAAGTAGGAGTTGTCCTGCCCCGGTGCGGCGCGACCGACGTCGCGCTCCGGGTCGGAGGCCTTGCCGACCGATTGGGCCGAGGCCCCCAGCGTGGTCAGCAAGGCGGCGGTGCCAGCAAGGGCGGCGGCGAGATGGCGAAGGCGCATAGGTTCTCCCGAGAGGGTGGTGGCCTCTGACGAGGCGTTTGCCACCAGCAGGCAACCGGCATGCCAGGGGGCGCCGAGAGAGACCCAGGTGCGTGTTGAGATTCAGCGATCATCCCGGCCAGTTCAAGTGGCCGTGAGCACTCTGGCGCCTTGGCATGGGAGGAACTGAGCGGCGCAACCGTGGCAGGAGATGCCACGTCAATGTCGAATGAGGCCCTCGCTGCGCTTTCCACCGCGACAATCCTCGAACCCTTCATGACTGACAGCCTTCGTTTGCCGCACTACCTGGTCGTTACCGTCGGCACTGCCGGCGACCTGTTCCCCTTCGTGACGATGGCGCAAGCCCTGCAGCGGCTGGGCCGGCGCGTCACCGTGCTGACGAATCGGGTGCATGAGGCCGCCGTTCTGGCCGCCGGATTGCCGTGCATCGGCCTGGGCACGGTGGAGGATTACGAACGGCTCATCGCCAATCCGGAGGTCTGGGATCCCCGGCGCGGACTGACCCTGTTGCTGGCGCAGTATCGGCAGGGGATGCCCGAGCTGGTCGACGCGTTGACATCGGCCGCTGCGGGCGATGCGTCCACCGTGGTGCTGGCGCATCCGCTGGCCGTGCCGGGCGCCGCCGTCGCGCGTGAATTGGGGCGGGTGGGCACCGTGGCGGCGATGTATCTGGCGCCGTCCAATCTGCGCAGCTGTGAGGATCCGATGAGACTGGGGCCCCACGCGATTCCGCGCTGGGTGCCGCAGGCGTGGCGGCGCGCCCTGTGGGCGATGGTGGCGCGCGGTTGGATGGATCCCGCTGCGCTGCCCGGGATCAATGAGGCGCGCGGCTTGTACGGACTGGCGCCGATCGCTTCTTTTCTCGGGCACATGGCACAGGCGCCGGACCTTTCGATCACGCTGTTCCCCGCGTGGTTCGGGCGGACTGCCGCCGATTGGCCACAACCGCTGATCGAGGGTGATTTCCAGTTCCCGCCGGCGGCCGAGGCACCCTTGCCCGCACCGTTGGCGCAGTTCCTGGACCTGGGACCGCCGCCGGTGGTCTTCACGCCGGGCAGCGGCAACGTCCACGCCAGTGACTTCTTCGCGCAGGCGCTCGTGGCGACGCAGCGCCTGGGTCAACGCGCCGTGTTCCTGACCCGCGAGCGCGCGCAGGTGCCGAAGCTGCTGCCGGCCGAGGTGATCTGGCAGCCCTTCGTGCCGATGGCCTCGCTGCTGCGTCGATCCGCCGTCCTGGTTCACCATGGCGGCATCGGCACCACCGCCGAAGCCCTGCGCACCGGCACGCCGCAGTTGGTCACGCCGTTCGCCTACGACCAGTTCGACAACGCCGCGAGGGTGGTCGAACTGGGCGTGGGGCTGACGATCCCGGCCAAGCGCCTCAGGGCGCAGGCGCTGGCGCAGCGAGTGAGGCGTCTGCTCGATCCGGCGTTCCGGGCTGCGGCTGCGGACGTCGCTGCGCGCTTCGAGGCGCCTTCAGCGGAGACAGCGCTCGCGGCTGCCGTGGATCGCTTTGTCCGCGCGCATGCCCGTGGATCGCCCTGATCGGCTGGGGCGCTGCGATGGGCGTCGAGCCGTCGCGCTCAGGTGGGGCGGAGTTCCGTCTTCCGCTCGATGATGCGCGAGACCAGTCCGTACGCGACGGCTTCCTCGGCGGACAGCCAACGGTCGCGGCTGATGTCGTCCAGGACGATCTCCAGCGGCTTGCCGGTTTCCCGCGCGATGGTTCGGGCGATCCGTTCGCGCGCCTTGATGATCTCGCGGGCCTGGATGGCGATGTCGCTGGCGGGACCGCCGGCGCCGCCGCTGGGTTGGTGGATCAGGAAACGGGTGTTGGGCAGGCAATAGCGTCGCTCACGGGGCACCGCCAGGTACAGATGCGTGGCGGCGCTGCCGACCCAGCCGGTGCCGATCATGTTCACCGGCGCCGCGATGAAGCGCACGATGTCGTGGATCGCATCGCCGGATTCCAGATGGCCGCCCGGTGAGCTCACCAAGACGTCGATCGGATCCGCGCTGTCGGCATCCAGGGCAATCAGGCGGCGGGTGACGTCCGCAGCGGTGACTTCGGTCACCGTGCCGAAGATCAGCAGCGTACGGGCCTTGAAGGCCTTCTCTTCCAGGTAGGAGGTGCGCGGCTCGGTGGCGCTGGACGGCGCCGTCGGCGCAGGGGTGGGGGTTTCCATTCAGGGGGTCCTTGGGGTTGAACGTCTGCCTTGACGAACGAGAGTGCCCCGGTGTGACACGCCTGCTGCGCATTCTTTCAATCGAGACTTCCCGACGCACAAGCCAACGCCCAACGCCCAACGCCCAACGCCCAACGCCCAACGCCTAACGCCTAACGCCCAACGCCTAACGCCTAACGCTCGCTTCCCGCTTCCCGCTTCCCATTCCCCTCGGTCACGCATCGTTCAGGCGCTACGCCACTGGGCAGTGCCTTGCCCACGCGCCTTGTGGCAAGCTCCGCCCATGCCTGACGACCTGACACCGCTCCTCATGGACGCCAACCACCGCGCCCTGGTGCGTGCCGCCGCCCGGCTCTTGGGACCGATGGACGCCGAGGATGCGGTTCAGGATGCCTACGTCCGCAGCCTGGAGTCGGCACCGGAGGGTGTCCATGTTGCGCAGGCCTGGCTGCTGACGGTCGTCCGTCACTTGGCGGTGGACCGGCTGCGACGCCGCCAGTGGATGCAGCAGTGGTCGATGTCGGCGGATGGCCAGGGGCATGAGGGGATGGCACCCTCGGCCGAGCAAGAGGCGGCCGTGTCGCAGGCGGCCCGGCAGGCGCTGCGGTGGCTGGCGGCGACACTCGCTCCGGAGGACGGCGCGGCGCTGTTGCTGCGCGAGGTGTTCGAGATCGAGCATGCCGAAATTGCGCACGCCACCGGCCGCACCGAAGCGGCGAGCCGTCAACAACTCAGGCGTGCGCTGCTGCGCGTGCAGCAGGGTGCGGACGGCGCGCTGGCCCGGGCTGACAAGGCGCTCGATGCCGGCGAGGAGACGGTATTCCGCCTGTTTGCGCAGGCCCTGATCCAGCGCGATCCGCAGTCGCTATGGGCCATGCTGACCCAGCGTCCGGTCCGGATGCAGTGGGCGCGGGCGTTGGCCGGGCGGGAAGATGCTGCGGCGTCGCCCGCATCGCCGACGACCGGGTGCGGCGTGATGCAGATCGGCGCTCAGTTGGGTCTGGTGCTGACCCTGGACGGGGTCACGCTGTGCGTGCTGCCGCTGGGCGTGCGGCCACAGGCTGAGGCGGACGCGGTGTTGGCGTAAGGCCCGCTGCGCTCACGCGTGGGCCAGGGCGAAGTCGAGCGCGGCCCGCACGGCGGTCACCTGTGCCTTCACGCATTCCTGCGGGGAGGTGCGTGGGCTGTCCGGATAGACCTCGGTGGTGGTGGAGAAGGTCGCGCCGGTGAAGCCTTCGCACAGGCCGGACTGCCGCACCGGAAACGAGATGATGCCCTTGGCGACGACCGGACAGCCGATGATCTGACCGGCGGCGTCGGGCGGTGCAATGTGGGTCACCTGCTCGACCGCGGCGATGACCGCCTCATGGAAGTCACGCCGGAAACCCTCGCTGTTGCCCACCAGGTAGAAGCCGTCCGGAATCGAATCGCGTTGGGGCTGGCCGCCATCGCGGGCGGCCTTGGCGGGATCGAACTCGCTGGCGTCGGTGTCGGTGGTCTCGTGCAGATCGATGTGCAGCAGGAACTGGCCGAGGTAGGGCGTGCCCAGGGCGATCAGGGCGCTGGCTTCTTCCGACTCACGGCTGGCGCCGAACTGACGATTGGGATCGATGGCGTGATAGTTCCAGCGGCAGATGCGCTCATACGCCCACGGGCTCACGCACGGCGCGATCAGCAGGTTCACACGGTCCTCGTAAGCGGCGGCATGCGATTCGGCGAACTCGAGCGCGCCCAGCACGCCGCTGGTCTCGTAGCCATGCACGCCGCCGGTGACCAGGGCCACCGGCAGGTCCGCACGCCAAGGGCGGGACTTCAGCGCCATCAACGCAAAGTCGTCAGGCCCATAGCGGAGTTGGCCATAGCGGACGACCTCAAACCGATCGGCCATGGCATCGACACGGGCCACGACGTCCTCGTCGTAACGTCGTGAACGCACCTGCCGCTCGCGCCAGGCGGTGCGCTCAGGCTCACCCCAGGGCACGCCGGGAGTACCAATCGGATAGAAGCGGGGAAGGGTCATGAGGGCTCTCGCAGATGAGCGTCGGCCAGGCGGGCCCTGCGTCGCTGCAGGACCGATGCGGTCGACAGTGGCTGCCATTAGAGCGCAGGTCTGCATCGCGCGCAGTGGGGCTGTGCGACGGCCATGCGACCGTGGTGCGACCGTGGTGCGACCGTGATGCTGCCGTGACTTCAGGTCGCGCGGTCAGCTCGGCCGGCGCCGCTCACTGCGCGGCGTTCTTCAAATGCGCTTGCACGGCGGCGGCGCTGTTGCCCACGGCCTGGACCGCCGCTTCGAGCTGCTCCGCGGTCACGCCGAATTTCGAGCTCCAGTAGCGGACCTCGTAGTCTTCGCTGAGGTTGATTCGGCTGCGGTCCTGGTTGCCGGTCTTCGTCTTGTCGTCACTCACGTCGGTCTCCTCGGGACGGGATCTAACCAAGGGCGGCGAGCCCCTTCCCAAGTGCGTTGCGGCGCGAGGGAAGGGGCTGGCGGCGAGCGCGTTGGCGCGGCCGGCGTCAGATCGGCGAAGCCGCCACCAGATGCTCGGACAGGAACCACACCTGCAGCTCGTTGGTCCGCACCACGTCGCTGACCAGCAGGTCATCGGTGCCCGCGTCGCCGGCATCGCTGGCCTTTTCGGCATGCTCGCGGGCATAGGTCAGGATCATGGTGTGCGCCTCGATCAGCCGGCTGAGCTGGACGGTGGCGGGTTCGCGACCGCGGGGCGGGCGAGGAATGCGGGTCTCTTCGGCAATGTCCGGCGCCATGGCCAGGGCGACACCGCCGAGGATCTGGATGCGCTCGGCCAGCAGGTCGACGAGTTCGACCTGGGCTTCGAAATGCTTGTCGAACAGCAGATGCAGCTGGTTGAAGGTGGGGCCGACCACCTGCCAGTGATGCTTCTTGTACATGTCGCGCAGGGTGATGGTGTCGGCCAGCACCTGGTTGAGCGAGGCCACGCTCTTCTTCACCACGGCTTCCGAGAGGCCGTGCGGCATCTTGACCACGTCGCCATAACGCTGGGTCTCCTGCGACTGCCCTTGAGGCGATTTGCTGATGGTGGGCGTGGTGGCGGCGTGCGCGGCATCGACGCGGCCAGTCTTCGGCGAGGACTTCTTCTTCGTAGCCATGCGGATCTCCAAATCGGGAGGAAAGGTGACCGCTGGTAGGGCAAGCCTCGCTCCTGGCCTCGGCACTGGGCATCACTGCGCCGACCTCACGGCCTGAAGTTGACAGCGCTGACCTCACAGCGCCGACCTCACAGCGCCGACTTCACAGCTCGGCCGTCACAGCTCCGACTTCAAGCTCTCGAAGGTCTCGCGAAGCAACTTGGCCATCGGCTTGCGAGGACTGGGCAGCTCATTCCAGGTCTGGGTGGTCAGTCGCATGGCGCCCATCGACACCATGGCCACCAAGCGCAGCGCCGGGCGCCGCTCGGGTTGGCGCCACACCTCGCAGAGCTTGCCGAAGAGCGCCTGCTCCTGCTCGCCGTAGAAGGCCTGCTTGCGCGACATGAGGGTGGGGCTGGACCGCATCAGGGTGTCGATGGCCACCATCTCCTCGGTCGTGTAGCGGGCCATGTGCTTGACCATGATGTCTCGCACCGCCTGCAGCGGGGAGGCGTCCGGCGACGTCTTCAGCACGTCGTCGTAGATGGCGCGCCAGTGGGCGTCCTGCCAGAACAGCAGGATGTCGTCCTTGGACTTGAAGTAGGAGAAGAAGGTGCGTCGGGAAATGCCCGATGCCTCGGCGATGACGTCCAGCGTGGTGCCGTCGAAGCCATCGCTGAGGAACAGGCGCAGGGCGGTCTCGGCAATGCGGATGCGCGTCTCGCGACGCTTGCGCGCTCTCAGGCCTTCAGACGACGCATCGTCGGAGTCATCGGCGATGGAGGGGGCGGGGGAGGGAAGTTCCGACATGACGAAGGGTCTTGCGTGAACGCACCGAGTGCACTATAAACTGCACTCGGTGCAAAAATTAATGCACCTAGTTTACCTTGGTGGTTCATCATGGCTCATTGGACAGTGTCTGACATCCCCTCTCAAATCGGCCGCACGGCCGTCGTCACCGGGACTGGGGGCCTCGGGTTTCACGATGCATTGGCGCTGGCTCGTGCCGGCGCGCAGGTGGTCATTGCAGGAAGGAATGCGACGAAGGGGGCGGCGGCGGTGGACGCCATCCGGCGCAGTGTTCCCGGCAGCGAGGTGAGCTTCGAGGCTCTGGATCTGGCCGATCTGGTCAGCATCGAACGGTTCGCGACCCGGCTCGCCGGATCGCGCGGGTCGGTGGACCTGCTGATCAACAACGCCGCCGTGATGACGCCACCGCGACGCGAGCGCACCGCCGACGGTTTTGAGCTGCAGTTCGGCACCAACTACCTCGGCCACTTTGCACTGACCGCGCGCCTGCTGCCGCTGCTGCGCCGGGGCCGCGATCCGCGGGTGGTGACCCTCTCCAGCGTGGCCGCCCGCTCCGGCGCGCTGCACTTTGACGATCTGCAGTCCGATCGGCGCTACCAGCCGATGGCCGCCTATGGCCAGTCCAAGCTGGCCTGTCTGATGTTCGCCTTCGAGCTGCAACGTGTGAGCGAAGCCAATGGATGGGGCGTGCAGAGCATCGCCGCGCATCCCGGCATCGCGCGCACCGATCTGCTGCCCAATGGCGCGGGTCCTGGCAGCGCGCCGGCCTTGATCCGCCGCTTCCTGTGGTTCCTGTTCCAGCCGGCCGCGCAGGGCGCGCTGCCTACCTTGTTCGCGGCCACCGCCCCGCAGGCCAAGGGCGGCCTGTACTACGGGCCGGACCGCCTGGGCGAGACCCGCGGTCATCCGACCATGGCCCGGGTGCCGACGCAGGCCTTGAACAAGCGCGATGCCAAGCGGCTCTGGGTGGAGTCCGAGCGGCTGACGGGAGTCCGGTTTTGAGGCCCGGAGCGTCGGAGGCGGGGCCGGTCTCCAACGTGCGTCGCCGGCAGTTGAGTGCGCTGCTGCTGGCTGCGGCGCTGCCGCTGCCTCGCGCGGTGCGGGCACAGGCTGAGCGGCCGCGATACCGCGTCATCGACTTCGACTGGGTGGATGCGGCGCGGGCGCGGGCCGTCCCGTCTCGGCTGTACTGGCCGGACGCCCCAGCGAACGCGTCGGTACCGCTGGTGGTGTTCTCGCACGGCATCGGGGGGTCTCGCCAGGGCTACAGCTACCTGGGCAAGCATTGGTCGTCGCATGGTGTGGCCAGTCTCCACGTCCAGCACATCGGCAGCGATGCAGCCGTCTGGCGCGGCAACCCGTTCGGGGTGGTGGGGCGGCTGCAGGCGGCGGCCCAGGAAAGCGAAGCCATCGCTCGCGCGGCCGATGTGCGCTTCGCCCTGGACCAGATGCTCTCCGCGCAGACCGGGGCGTGGGGTGCGGCAGTGGACCCGCGCAGGCTGGTGGCCGCAGGTCATTCGTATGGCGCCAACACGACCTTGCTGTCGATTGGCGCGCAGGTGATGAGGCAGGGCCGATTGGTCAACTGCCAGGATCCCCGCTTCGCTGCGGCGGTCGTCATCTCTGCGCCGCCGTTCTATGGCGAGACCGATCTGGCTGCGGTGCTGAGTCCGGTGTCCATCCCGACGCTGCATGTCACCGCCACCGACGACGTGATCGAGATTCCCGGCTATCGCTCGGGCGCGGCCGACCGTTTGGCCGTGTTCGATGCCGTGGGCGACCCGCGCAAGCTGCTCGCGGTGTTCCGCGGCGGCTCCCACAGCATCTTCACCGACCGCTCTCTGACCGGTGGCGCCACCTTGAATCCTCAGGTCAAGTCGGCCACCGCGGACCTGGCGCTGGCGTTCCTGGATCTGACTTTCCGAGACGACAGCGCAGCGCTCAGCGAATGGCGGCAGACGTGGCAGCCCATTCTGTCGCGGGCGCCCGCCACCCGCTTCGCCTCGAGCGTCCACGCATGAATGGCCATCAACCCTCATGAACAAATATCTGATCTACGCCACGTATGGCTGGCTGGCGCTGAGCGGGACCCTGCACTTCCTCGTGGACGTCGTCTCTCACGTTGTCCGAGGAAAGCATCCGCCGGGTCCGGAGACGACGCTGTATTACGGCCTGCATACCGCGTTCTCGCTGGGCCAGGTGGCGTTCGGCCTATTGGGTCTGCTGCTCGCTTGGCGCGCCATGCCGCTCGTGGCGGATCACTCGGTGCTGGCGCTCACGCTGCTGGCGGGCCTGGGGTGGTGGGCCATCACCTTCTTGTTCATGCCGTACTGGGAGCCCAAGCTCAATCTGGGGATCTTTTGCGCGCTGGCCTTGGCAGCGTGGGTGACGCGTTGAGTGCTCCTGAATAGACTGCATGAGCTTCCGCAAAACTTGTTCCCGCCATTGGGGCCGCGGCCACCGGAAAACAAATCGCACTCGGACGTTCGGTGCATGCCAACGTCTACAGGCCCATCGATTGGGCGGCGGATGATCCGGTGCTGGCAGCCATCAAGAACGGTGCTCGCGTCGACTTGATGGAAGCCATTCGTGCCAAGGCCCCCTGAATACGATGCCCTGCTGAAGATCGGCAGTTTCAAGCCTGCAGTTGCCAGCAGGGCGTCCATCCAGCAGTTCCTCCGAACGGCCGATGAAATGGCTGCTGCGGCGTCTCTGCCAATGGCGCCATCGGCACGCTACCCCGGCTCACCCTTGAACGGCTGATGCCGCTCCAGCTCATCGATGTATTCCTCCATCGCCTCGCCCTCCCGCGCGAGGAAGTCGGCCACGGCCTCCCGGAACTGCGGATGCGCCAGCCAATGCGATGAATGGGTGGCCACCGGCAGCAGACCGCGCGCCATCTTGTGCTCGCCCTGCGCGCCGCCTTCAAATCGCATCCATCCGTTCTGCAGACACCAGGCGAGCGGCTGGTAGTAGCACGCGTCAAAGTGCAGATTGGGGATGTAGCGGATCGACCCCCAGTAGCGGCCATAGGCCGCCTTGAGTGCCGCATCAATCGCAATGAGCGAGGCCGCGACCCGTTCACCCTGCGCGTCCCGGGCGATGAACATGACCCAGTGGGCGGGCAGGTCCTGCGCCATGCGGGTGAAGAACTCGCGCTTCAGGTAGGGCTTATTGCGGTGCGCGAGGTAGGTGAGCGTGTAGCACTGGTAGAAAAAGTCCCAGTCGTCCTCGCTGATCTCGGCACCGCGCAGGGTCTCGAAACGGATGCCGGCGTCCGCCACCCGGCGCTGCTCCTGCTGGATCTTCTTGCGCTTCTCGCGCTGCAGCGTCTGCAGGTAATCGGCGAAGCTGCGCGGTTGGCCGTCGCCGGTCCAGTGGAATTGCACCTGCTGTCGCGCGAGCCAACCGTCAGCGGCCATGGCGCGTTGGTCCTGCGCATCGCCAAAGAGCACATGCACCGACGACGCCTCCAGCCGCTGCGACAACGCGCGCAAGCCCTTGACCAGCCAGCTGCGGGCCTCGTCGTCGCGCGCCAGCAGGCGACTGCCAGGGACCGGCGTGAACGGCACGGCCACCAGCAGCTTGGGGTAGTAGTCCAGGCCGTTGCGCTGGTAGGCGTCGGCCCAGGCCCAGTCGAAGACATATTCGCCGTAGGAGTGGCCCTTCAGATAGGCCGGGCAGGCGGCGATCAGCTCGTCGCCCTCCCAGACGCTCAGGAATTGCGCCTGCCAGCCGGTCTTGGGCACCGCGGATCCTGAGGACTGCATCGCTTCCAGATACTCCAGCCGCATGAACGGCGAGGGCAGCGGCGATTGCGCCAGCAAGGCATTCCAGGCCTCGCGAGGCAAGGCGGAGGGATCGTCATCGACGCGGATGAGCGGCTGCGTCGAGGCGGACGGATGGGGGGCGGCGGGTGCGGTCATGCGTGCCGAAATCTTAGAGGCAAGCGCAAATCCCGCGCCGAAGCCGCGCTTTCGGCGGTCGGGCGGTCGGCCCGGCCTGCTTTGATGGCAGGATTCGGCCCATGCAAGCCAAGCCCTTCATCACCGGGACCGCGCCGGGACGGTCCTTCGACAATCTCTACAACCACGACTTCGCGCGCATCGCCGTCGGCGTGCCGCTGTGTCGGGTCGCCGATCCCGCCTTCAACGGCGCGCAGACCGCCGAATTGTTGCGCCAGGCCGCCGCGCAAGGCGCCGCGGTGGCGGCCTTCCCGGAGCTCGGGCTGGCGGCCTACACCAGCGACGATCTCTTCCATCAGCGCGCACTGCTCGACGGCTGCGAAGCCGCATTGGCGGCGTTGCTTGAAGAAACGCGCAGCATGGCAACGGTCGCCATCGTCGGCGCGCCGCTGCGGATCGAGCATCGTCTGTTCAACTGCGCGGTGGTGATGCAGCGCGGACGACTGCTGGCCGTGATGCCCAAGAGCTACCTGCCCAACTACGGCGAGTTCTACGAGGCCCGGCAGTTCAACGCCGCAGACGAAGCCCTGAGCGACGAGATCACGCTGCTCGGCCAGCGGGTGGCCTTCGGCACCCGGCTGGTGGTCGCGGCCAGCGATCAGCCGCTGCTGCGACTGCATGTGGAAATCTGCGAGGACGTGTGGACGCCGATCCCGCCCTCCTGCTACGGCGCCCTGGCCGGCGCGACGGTGCTGGTGAATCTCTCCGCGTCGAATGTGACGATCGGCAAATCGGGCTATCGGCATCAACTGGTGGCGCAGCAGTCCGCGCGCTGCCTGGCGGCCTATGTCTACACCTCGGCCGGCGCCGGGGAATCCAGCACCGATCTGGCCTGGGACGGCCAGGCGCTGATCTATGAAAACGGCGGCCTGTTGTCGGAAGCCGAGCGCTTCCAGCGCCGCTCCCAGCTGATCGTGGCCGATGTGGACCTGGAACGACTGTCCCGCGAGCGGATGCGGCAGACCAGCTTCGGCGACTCGGTGCGGCACCATGCCGCGCTGCTGAGGGAGTTCCGCACCGTCGAGTTCGAGCTGGGCCTGGACCGCAGCCAGCCGCTGGCGCTGCAGCGTCGCATCGAGCGGTTCCCGTATGTGCCCTCGGACCGCGGACGACGCGACGAGCGCTGCCTGGAGGTCTTCAACATCCAGGTGCAGGCGCTGGTCCAGCGGCTGGTGTCCAGCGGCATCCAGAAGCTGGTCATCGGCATTTCCGGTGGGCTGGATTCCACCCATGCACTGCTGGTGGCCGCGCGGGCCATGGACCAGATGGGCCTGCCGCGCAGCCATCTGCTGGGCGTGACCATGCCCGGCTTTGCGACCAGCACCCGCACACGCGACCAGGCGCTGCGGCTGATGCAGGCGATCGGCTGCGACGCGCGGGAGATCGACATCCGTCCCAGCTGCGAGCAGATGCTCAAGGACCTCGGCCATCCGTACGCCCAGGGCGAGCCGGTCTACGACGTGACCTTCGAGAACGTGCAGGCCGGCGAGCGCACCAGTCACCTGTTCCGACTGGCCAACCACACCGGCGCCTTGGTGCTGGGCACCGGCGACCTGAGCGAACTGGCGCTGGGTTGGTGCACCTACGGCGTCGGGGACCACATGTCCCACTACAACGTCAACGCCTCGGTGCCGAAGACGCTGATCCAATACCTGGTGCGCTGGGTGGCGGAGACCGAGCAACTGGGCCCGCAGGGCCGCGCGGTGTTGCTGGACATCCTGGCCACCGAGATCAGCCCGGAGCTGGTGCCGCAGGACGCGAAGTCCCCTGCCGGCACCGCCCCGGCGCTGCAGAGCACCGAAGCCCACATCGGCCGCTACGAGCTGCAGGATTTCAATCTCTACTACACCCTGCGCCATGGCTACGCGCCGGACAAGATCGCCTTCCTGGCGCGCCACGCCTGGGGCGACCGCACGCGAGGGGATTGGCCGGACGGCGACCATGTCCAGCGCAACGACCATTCGCTGGCGGAGATCAAGCGGGTGTTGCGGATCTTCGTGCAGCGCTTCTTCCGCGGCAGCCAGTTCAAGCGCAGTTGCGTGCCGAATGGTCCGAAGGTCGGCAGCGGTGGGTCGCTCTCGCCGCGCGGCGACTGGCGCGCGCCCAGCGACTCGGAGGCCACCGTGTGGCTGGCCGCGTTAGACCGCATTCCGGATTGAGGGTGGACGTTCCGAGGTGCGCAGACACCGCGCCTCCGGTCCGGCCATAGGGGGAGTCCGCATTCGCGTCCGCATCGGGCGCCGCATCCGTGCTTAAATCACGTCAATCTTTGTCACATTTCGCCGGAGTCCGCGATGAAACAGATCACCGCCATCATCAAACCGTTCAAGCTCGACGAAGTCCGTGAAGCCCTGGCCGAAGTCGGCGCCTCCGGGCTCACCGTGACCGAGGTCAAGGGATTCGGTCGCCAGAAGGGCCACACCGAGCTCTATCGCGGCGCCGAGTACGTGGTCGACTTCCTGCCCAAGGTGAAGGTCGAGGTGGTGGTCAAGGACGACGAGGTCGATCGCAGCATCGACGCCATCCTCAAGGCCGCCAAGACCGGCAAGATCGGTGACGGCAAGATCTTCGTCACGGCCGTCGAGCAGGTCATCCGTATCCGCACGGGCGAGCAGGACGAAGCCGCCGTCTGAGTCGGACGGTGGACCGGCGGCATCAAGCAGCCGGTTCTGGCGCGAGAGGCGTGCGGCCGGTATCGGCCCGAGCTTGCGCAGCATCAATGAAAAGGGCGGGACGCTGGAAGGCGTCCCGCCCTTTTTTCGACTGTTGTTGCGGCTTGCGGCTTGCGCCTTGCGGCGTGAGCGGGCAGCGCTACAGCGGCAGATGCTGCCAGAGCGCCGCGCCCCAGATGCCCGCGCACAGCAGCAGGGCCAGCAGCACGGCGGCGCTGGCGATGTCCTTGGCCCGCTTGGACAGATCGTGCAGTTCAAAGGAGACGCGGTCGATCGCGGCCTCCACCGCCGAATTCAGCAGTTCGACGATCAGCAGCAGGATCAACGACCCCAGCAGCAGCGCCACCTGCACCCAGTCGCGACCCAGCCAGAAGGCCAGCGGCGTGGCGACGATGGTCAGCCAGACTTCCTGACGGAAAGCGCTCTCGCCGCTGTAGGCCGCACGCAGACCGGCCCAGGAATAGCCAGCCGCATGCAGGATGCGGTTCAGGCCGGTGCGGCCCTTGTGAGGATTGCTGGTCATGGAGAGATCGTCGCTCAGGCGGGCGGAGAAGGAAGCGGTCCGGTCAGCGGGCGCGTGCGGACAGGCTCAGGCCTTGCTCGCGCGCGGCACCGGACGCTGGGTGATGAGGCGCGTGCCGCAGATCAGGTCGTGCAGGAACTGCCGCTGCGGATTCAGACGCGCGAGCAGCAGGTAGCCGAAGATGCCTGCCAAGAGGGCGCCCACGATCGCGCCCCCGCTGTGTTGCAGATCCAGCAGGTACACGCTGAGCAGCGCCGGCAGGAACCACAGCCAGGACAGCAGGTAGCGCACCAGCGCGCGGGGCTGGGTCAGCGGCTGGCCCTGCTGGTCGACCACCCGCAGATGCCACGCCTTCATCGCCACGGTCTGGCCGCCGCGGGACCAGAACCAGCTGAAGTACACACCCAGCACCAGGAACAGAAAAGCCTGCAGCCCGTGCTGGCCGTCCAGCGCATTGCGCTGCTGGGTAAGGGTGGAATAGAGCCAGCCGGCGATGAACACCACGCCGAACAACAGGACGCCTTCATAGAGGAAAGCCGCCATCCGCCGCATCAGGCCGGGCGGTGCATCGTCGCGAACCAGAGTCATCGCAGCAGTTTAGCGGCTGGCGCCCTTGGGAAGAGGCAGCAAGGTGTGCGGGTCGAGGCCCGCCTCGCGCGGTGATCGCAGGCGGAGTACGGCGCCGCCGGCGGCGCTCGCGCTGGTCAGCGCCGGCTCGGCCCGCTGGGTGAGCAGGACGGTGGTGGCACCGGGGCGGGCCTGGACCACGGTCGGACCGGTGCTGTTGACGGTGAGCGGGGCACGCTGGATCGGGGCCAGCGGCGGACGATGCTTGGCCCGCGCAGCAGGGGCTTCGGCGGACATCTTTTCCGATGCCCGCTCCGACGCCTTTTCAGCCGCTCGCTCGGCGCGATCGGCCAATTCCTGGCGTTTTTCGGGCGGGAGTGCCCGGTAGGCTTCCCACTTGGCCTGCAGCCGTGACTGCTGATCCTCGCCGCGCAGCTCGCTGGCGCGCTGGTAGCCGATGCGCGCCTTCTGGCGCTCGGTCGGCGACATGCGGGTCCATTCGACCATGCGTTCGCGCAGCCGCTGCTGATGCTCGTCGGAGAGTTTCGGGTAGCGGGCCGCGATCTCCAGCCACTTGCCCTTCAGGGCGCTGTCGAGCTGGTCCCATTCCCGAGATAGAGGCGCGAGCGCGTCCTTCTGGGCGGGTGTCAGCGAGGCCCAGTTGGGACTGAGGGCCAGGGCGGCGGCGCCGGTCGGCGCCACGGGCGCCGGCGCGGAGGAGGCCCCGGCCTGCGCCGAAACAGAGGCCGCCAAGGCGACGCCCGCGCCGAAGAGCGCCGTTTGACGGAGCAGGGAACGAAGGGTCGGGCGCCAGGCCATCGACAGGCTTGCGCTCACTCTTTGGACTCTTCCGCGTTGGCGTCGACCGGATTGTTCGGGTCGTTCGGGTTCTCGCTCAGGTATTCGCGGAAGCCCGGATCGCTGTAGGCGGCCGGCGGGAGCGGCTTGGACAGCATTTCGGTGTCGAGCTCTGCGGCGCTGCGGATCTGCTCATACCACTGGCTGTGCTGGATCAGCAGCAGCCCGCCCAGCAGCAGCGCCAGCGGCAGCAGGGCGGCGGCCTTGAGCCAGCGCGGTGTCTTTTCGCCGCCGCCCAGGGCCAGGGTGCCGCCGCCGGTGGCGTGGGCCGTGGTCTGGGTCGCGGGTTGGGCGGCGCGGGCCAGTTGCGCCTTCGCGAGCGCTTGCTCACGCGCGAAGCGCAGGCGCTCCTGGATGTCGCCCGCCAGGGAGTCGCTGTGTTCGGTCAGTCCGGCGGCTACCCGCAGGCCGAAACGGGCCACGCGCGCGTCCAACTCCTGGTGGAGCTGCGTCGGAGGCGAGTTCTTGTTCATAGCGTGATTCCCTTGGCTTTGAGCGTTTTGGCCAGTGCATGCACCGCCCGCGAGCAGTGTGTCTTGACACTTCCCTCCGAGCAACCCATGACAGCGGCCGTCTCCGCGACGTCGAGTTCTTCCCAATAACGCAGCAAAAAGGCTTCTCGTTGACGCGCCGGCAGTGCGGCGACCTCAACTTCGATCAATCCGAGCACTTGGGTGCGGGAAACCTCGTCCGCCGCAGAGAGGGCGCCCATCGCGCCCTCCTGGGTTTCGAGGGTTTCCAGCAGGTCGAAATCCTCGCCCGGGTCGCCGCCTTCGAAATCCGACAGGTTGCTGAACACCGCATTGCGTGTCTTCTGCCGGCGGAACCAGTCCATGGTCGCGTTCGACAGAATCCGCTGGAACAACAGCGGCAGCTCGGCCGCCGGGCGGTCGAAATACTTCTCGGCCAAGCGAATCATGGCGTCCTGGACAATGTCCAGCGCCGCGTCCTCGTCTCGCACCAGATAGACGGTGCGCTTGAAGGCGCGCTTGTCCACCGTTCTGAGAAATTCGTTGAGTTCTTTGTCTGTGGCCAAGGGCTGTCGCCGGGAGGCGGTCGGGCGGGCGAAATCGGGCGGGATTATGGCATTGCCCATGGCCGTCGGGCGGCCCGGTTGGCGCATTTCGCCGCCCCTTCGGGTTTGCATGCATAATCGCCGATTCGTACAACGCAGTATGGTCTCAAGCTGGCCGCCCGACCCGGGCCGCCCTGTTTTTGACGCGACGTTCCGAATCCGCTTCACAAGAGTGAGAGGAGGAGCACCGATGGTTTTTCGTCAGAGAAATTCTCAGAGGTTCGACATATGGACATGTCTGCCGCGGACATCAAACGTGCAGCGATCACGGAAGCTCGCTCACAACCGCACCCCCATTCCGGCTCCTCACAGGAGCTCAACGGTTCCGAAATCCTGGTCCAGAGCCTTCAAGCCGAAGGTGTGAAATATCTCTGGGGCTATCCAGGCGGCGCCGTTCTCTACATCTACGACGCGCTCTACAAGCAAGACGCCATTCATCACGTCCTGGTTCGACATGAACAGGCGGCGGTGCATGCGGCGGACGGCTATGCCCGCGCCACCGGCGAGGTCGGCGTGGCGCTGGTCACGTCCGGTCCGGGCGTCACGAATGCCATCACCGGCATCGCGACCGCGTACATGGATTCCATCCCGATGGTGATCATCACCGGACAGGTGCCCACGCCGGCGATTGGCCTGGACGCCTTCCAGGAATGCGACACCGTCGGCATCACCCGCCCCATCGTCAAGCACAACTTCCTGGTCAAGGATGTGCGCGACCTGGCGATGACGCTCAAGAAGGCGTTCCACATCGCCCGCACCGGCCGTCCCGGCCCGGTGGTGGTGGACATCCCGAAGGATGTCTCGCTCAACCGCACCGCGTTCCACTATCCGGAGCGGGTGGAGATGCGCTCCTACAACCCGGTGAAGAAGGGCCACAGCGGTCAGATCCGCAAGGCGGTCCAGCTGCTGATGGGGGCCAAGCGTCCCTATATCTATACCGGCGGCGGCGTGATCCTGGGCGAGGCCACGGCGGAACTGCGCCAGCTGATCGACCTGATCGGCTATCCCTGCACCAACACGCTGATGGGTCTGGGCGCGATGCCCGGCACCGATCCGCGCTTCCTGGGCATGCTGGGCATGCACGGCACCTACGAGGCCAACATGACCATGCAGCACTGCGATGTGCTGCTGGCCGTGGGCGCGCGCTTCGACGACCGCGTCATCGGCAATCCCAAGCACTTCGCCTCGGTGGATCGCAAGATCATCCATGTGGACATCGACCCCTCGTCGATCTCCAAGCGGGTGCGGGTGGACATCCCGATCGTGGGCGACGTCAAGGACGTGCTGCAGGAGCTGATCTCCCAGATCAAGGAATCGCAGGCGCGTCCGGATGGCGAGGCGCTGAATGCCTGGTGGTCCCAGATCAACGACTGGCGCAAGCGCGACTGCCTGACCTACAAGCAGTCCACCGAGGTGATCAAACCGCAGTCGGTCATCGAGACGCTGTGGAACCTCACCCGCGACAGCGACGCCTACATCACCTCCGATGTGGGTCAGCACCAGATGTGGGCGGCGCAGTTCTACCGCTTCAACGAGCCGCGGCGCTGGATCAACTCCGGCGGCCTGGGCACGATGGGCGTAGGCCTGCCCTATGCGATGGGCATCAAGCTGGCCAAGCCGGAGTCGGATGTGTTTTGCATCACCGGCGAGGGCTCGATCCAGATGAACATCCAGGAGCTCTCCACCTGTCAGCAGTACAAGACCCCTGTGAAAGTGGTCTCGCTGAACAACCGCTACCTGGGCATGGTGCGGCAGTGGCAGGAGCTGGACTACGGCAAGCGCTACTCGCACAGCTACATGGATGCGCTGCCCGACTTCGTCAAGCTGGCGGAGGCCTACGGCCATGTGGGCCTGCTGGTCGAAAAGCCCTCGGACGTGGAGCCTGCGCTGCGGGAGGCCATCCGGCTGAAGGATCGCACCGTCTTCCTGGATGTGCGAACCGACCCGACCGAGAACGTCTGGCCGATGGTCCAGGCGGGCAAGGGTATTTCCGAGATGCTGCTCGGCTCCGAAGACCTCTGACCCCGATGACGGCCTGAAGCGGCTCAGCGTCCGGCGCGTTACCGCGCGCGGGGCGACTGGCCGGCGGAAGGTCCGATTCGCCAGAGCGGCACGGAAATCACCGAGCGCATCATTTCCCCATCGAAGAGCGTGGCCAAGGGCTGCCCGGTTACCGCCGGCAGTCTGAAGAGCGCGAAGGACGAGACCCCATGAAACACATCATTGCTTTGCTCATCGAGAACGAGCCGGGCGCGCTGTCGCGCGTCGTGGCGCTGTTCTCCGCCCGGGGCTACAACATCGAGAGCCTGACGGTGGCGCCCACCGAGGATGCCTCGCTGTCGCGCATGACCATCGTGACCAGCGGCAGCGACGACATCATCGAGCAGATCACCAAGCACCTGAACCGGTTGATCGAGGTCGTGAAGGTGGTGGATCTGACCGAGGGCCGCTACATCGAGCGCGAACTCATGCTGATCAAGGTGAGGGCCGTCGGCAAGGAGCGCGAGGAAATGAAGCGCACCGCCGACATCTTCCGCGGCCGGGTCATCGACGTCACCGAGAAGACCTACACCATCGAGCTGACCGGCGACACCGGCAAGCTGGACGCCTTCATCGATGCGCTCGATCGTGCGTCCATCCTCGAGACGGTGCGCACCGGTGCCAGCGGCATCGGCCGCGGCGAGCGCATTCTCCGGATCTGAGCGGCCCGCCGGCTGTCGCAGATCTGCAGGCTTTCACGATTTCGTACCCACAACGGGCCGGCGGGCGTCCGATTCATCACTGACCCCGTTCGCCGCCCACCCATCCACCTGAACTGATTTTCCCCGGAGAGACCACCATGAACGTGTACTACGACAAGGACGCCGACCTCAGCCTCATCAAGGGCAAGAACGTCACCATCATCGGCTACGGCTCGCAAGGCCATGCCCATGCCCAGAACCTGAACGAGAGCGGCGTGAAGGTCACCGTGGGTCTGCGCCGCGGCGGCGCGTCCTGGTCCAAGGCCGAAGGCGCGGGCCTGAAGGTCGCGGAGATCGCCGACGCGGTCAAGGCCGCGGACGTGGTCATGATCCTGCTGCCCGATGAGCAGATCGCCGACGTCTACAAGAAAGAAGTGGAACCCCACATCAAGCAAGGTGCGTCGCTGGCCTTCGCCCATGGCTTCAATGTCCATTACGGCCAGGTGCAGCCGCGTGACGACCTGGATGTGTGGATGGTCGCGCCCAAGGCCCCGGGCCACACCGTGCGCAACACTTACAAGCAGGGCGGCGGCGTGCCGCACCTGATCGCCGTCTATGCCGACAAGACCGGCAAGGCGCGTGATCTGGCCCTGAGCTACGCCGCAGCCAACGGCGGCGGCAAGGCCGGCATCATCCAGACCAGCTTCCGTGAAGAGACCGAGACCGACCTGTTCGGCGAGCAGGCCGTGCTGTGCGGCGGCGCGGTGGAACTGATCAAGGCGGGCTTCGAGACGCTGACCGAAGCCGGCTACGCGCCCGAAATGGCCTACTTCGAGTGCCTGCACGAGCTCAAGCTGATCGTCGACCTGATCTATGAGGGCGGCATCGGCAACATGAACTACTCGATCTCCAACAATGCGGAGTACGGCGAGTATGTGACCGGCCCGCGCGTGGTGACCTCGGCCACCAAGGACGCGATGCGTCAGTGCCTGAAGGACATCCAGACCGGTGAATATGCCAAGAGCTTCATCCTGGAGAACAAGGCCGGCGCACCGACCCTGATCAGCCGCCGTCGCCTGACCGCCGAGCACCCGATCGAACAGGTCGGCGAGCAACTGCGCGCGATGATGCCCTGGATCAAGGCCAACAAGCTGGTCGACAAGTCCAAGAACTGATCGCTGCAGCGACCCGCCAACGCCCCGTCGCACCCCCGTGCGGCGGGGCGTTGTTGCATCAGGTGTGAGCGATTGTTGGATGAGGCCAAGTGCCCCGAGTGGATCACCGGCGAGGGGCGCTGCGCCACAAGGCCGCTACGGCGCCCGCACAATTGCTCTGCAGTGCGGTTTCCTGCCGGATCGGCGCTTGCGGGGCGGTGCCCGCCGGCCGCGCCGGGCGGTAGGGCTGAGTTATTCTCCGACCCCATGAATTCACCCGAGAACAAGAACGCGGACCTGCTCGACGAGGACGAGTCCGATCTGATCGAGCCGCAGCGCCCGCGCCGCAAGGGCATCTATCTGTTGCCCAACCTGTTCACGCTGGCGGCGCTGTTCAGTGGCTTCTATGCCATCGTGATGGCGATCAGCGGTCGATTCGAGCAGTCGGCCTACGGCATCTTCGCCGCCATGGTGCTGGACAGCCTGGACGGGCGCGTCGCCCGCATGACCAACACCCAGAGCACCTTCGGCGAGCAGATGGACAGCCTGTCGGACATGGTGAGCTTCGGTGCGGCGCCGGCGCTGATCATGTATTCCTGGGCGCTGCAGGGGCTGGGTCGCTGGGGCTGGTTTGCCGCCTTCGTCTACATCGCTGGCGCGGCGCTGCGTCTGGCGCGCTTCAACACCAACCTCGGGGTGGTGGACCGGCGCTTCTTCCAGGGCGTGCCCAGCCCGGCCGCGGCGGCCTTGGTCGTGGGCCTGATCTGGGTGATGGACGACGCCGGCTTCAAGGACGTCTACAAGGATCCGCAACTGGCCTGGGTGGCGTTCGGCTTCACCCTGTATGCCGGTTTGACGATGGTGACCAACGCGCCGTTCTACAGCTTCAAGGACATCAGCTTCAAGCGCTCGGTGCCGTTCATCGTCATTGTGGCGATTGCGCTGGGGATTGCGGTGATCAACCTGCATCCGCCCTCGGTGCTGTTTGCCGTCTTCTGTCTGTATGGCGTGTCGGGCTATGTGGTCTATGCAGTCAAGCGGGCCAAAGGCAAGCCGGTGAGCATGATCGCCACCTCGACCGACGAGCCCGATGAAGCCGGCCTTCACCGATAGCGAACGCTTCTCGCGCGCTGCATGCGACCGGCGCGTTGACGTGACCGGCGCTGGGCGCCTATATTCAACCGCTATGACGTCCCCGGCCCGAATTGCGCTGCTACTACCAGGTGACCTACGGGTTCGCTAGATCGCGCACGTCTGTCCTTTCGACGTTCTCCCCAGATCCAACGGCCCGAATGCAACCCGCAGCGGGCCGTTTGTCATTTCAGAGCTGCGAGTTGCGAACCTGAATCACAGGAACGCCCATGTTGAAGCAACCGCATCTCAAGTACCGAGCTTTCGCCCCGATCTCCCTGCCGGACCGCCGCTGGCCCGGCGTGCAGATCACGCAAGCGCCGCTCTGGCTCAGTACCGATCTGCGGGACGGCAACCAGGCCCTGATCGAGCCGATGGATCCGGAGCGCAAGCTGCGGATGTTCCAGATGCTGGTCAAGATCGGCTTCAAGGAGATCGAGGTCGGTTTCCCCTCCGCCTCGCAGACCGACTTCGATTTCGTCCGCATGCTGATCGAAGACGGTCAGATCCCGGACGACGTCACCATCCAGGTCCTGACCCAGGCGCGGCAGCCGCTGATCGAGCGCACCTTCGAGTCGCTGGTCGGTGCGAAGCGAGCGGTGGTCCATCTCTACAACGCAGTCGCCCCGGTGATGCGCCGCGTGGTGCTGGGCATGACCGAAGACCAGATCGTCGACCTGGCCGTGACCCACACCGCGATGATTCGCGAGATGGCGGCGCGGCAGCCCGAGACCGATTTCCGCTTCGAGTATTCGCCCGAGATGTTCTCCGGCACCGAACTGGCGTTCTCCAAGCGCGTGGTGGATGCGGTCACCGAGGCCTGGGGCCCGACGCCCGAGCGCAAGATCATCATCAACCTGCCGACCACGGTCGAGCATTCCACGCCGAATGTCTTTGCCGACATGGTCGAGTGGATGCACCGCCACATCGAGCGCCGCGAGTCGGTGATCCTGTCGGTCCATCCGCACAATGACCGGGGCACCGGCACGGCCGCGGCCGAGCTGGCCCTGATGGCGGGTGCCGATCGCATCGAGGGTTGTTTGTTCGGCAACGGCGAGCGCACCGGCAATCTGGATCTGGTCAACATCGCGCTGAACCTCTATACCCAGGGCGTGCCGCCCGGTCTGGATTTCTCCGACATCGATGAGGTGCGCCGCTGTGTCGAGCATTGCAACCAGTTGCCGGTGCATCCGCGTCATCCGTATGTGGGTGAGCTGGTCTACACCTCGTTCTCGGGCTCGCACCAGGACGCCATCAAAAAGGCCTTCTCAGCCCGCAAGGAGGGCGACATCTGGGAGATCCCCTATCTGCCCATCGATCCCAAGGACCTCGGCCGCAGCTATGAAGCGGTGATCCGGGTGAACAGCCAGTCCGGCAAGGGCGGCATTTCCTATCTGCTGGAGTCGGAATACGGCATTGAAATGCCGCGCCGCCTGCAGATCGAATTCAGCCAGATCGTCCAGGGCGTGATGGACACCCACGGCAAGGAGCTGGGCGCGGCCGACCTCTGGCAGATCTTCGATCGCGAATATGGCGTCAAGCAGGCGCCGGCGCTGCAGCCGCAGATCGGCACGGCCGAGGATGGTCAGACGACAGTCCAGGCCCAGGCCGACCTGTGCGTGCGCATGATCAAGGTGGACGGGCAGGGCCGCGGGCCGATCGATGCCTTCGTCGAGGGCCTGAACAAGCAGCTGCAGACCCAGGTGCGGGTGCTGGACTACCACGAGCATGCGCTGGGCAGCGGTGCGGACGCGCAGGCGGTGGCCTATCTGGAGCTGCGCGTCGGCGAGGCGACCTTGTTCGGTGTGGGCATGGACAGCAACATCGCGTCCGCCTCGCTGAAGGCGATCGTGTCCGGTCTGCGCCGCGCGGCGCAGCGTGGTGTGCTCAAGCTCGTGCGCCTGCAGACCGTCTGATCCGACGGCGGGGCGACGGATCGGCGGCAGAATCGAGCCCAGCCGCCGTTCCCATCCCCATCCGTCGCTCAGTCCAGAAACCCTGCGCAGCAACCAGGCGCTGACACCCGTGCCGACAGCCATGCCGACACACCGCCGCGGCGCGAGTCCCTGACCCGCCTGTCGCGCACGCCACCGATTGAAGGAAGCCCGTTCATGTCCGACGCACTCATCATCTTCGACACCACCCTGCGCGACGGTGAACAATCGCCCGGAGCGTCCATGACCAAGGACGAAAAGCTGCGTATCGCGCGGCAACTCGAGCGATTGAAGGTGGACGTGATCGAGGCCGGCTTCGCTGCCGCCAGCCATGGGGACTTCGAGGCGGTGCGCGCGATCGCGGAGGCCATCCGCGACAGCACCGTCTGCTCGCTGGCCCGCGCCAATGACCGCGACATCGCCCGCGCCGCCGAAGCGCTCAAGGGCGCGGCGCGGTCCCGCATCCACACCTTCATTGCGACCAGCGAGCTCCACATGGAGAAGAAGCTGCGCATGACCCGTGACCAGGTGCTGGAGCAGGCCACCCAATCGGTGCGCTTCGCCCGCAATCTGACTGATGACATCGAGTTCTCTCCCGAGGACGGCTACCGCTCCGACCCGGACTTCCTGGCCCGGGTCGTGGAGGCGGTGATCCGCGAAGGGGCGCGCACGATCAACATTCCGGACACCGTGGGTTATGCCATTCCCGAGCTGTACGGCGAATTCATCCGGCGGCTGCGGGAGCGGGTGCCCAATGCCGACCAGGCGATCTGGTCGGTGCACTGTCACAACGACCTCGGCATGGCGGTGGCCAATTCGCTGGCTGGTGTGAAGATCGGCGGCGCGCGGCAGATCGAGTGCACCATCAACGGCCTGGGCGAGCGCGCTGGCAACTGCTCGCTGGAGGAAGTGGTGATGGCGGTGAAGACCCGCCGCGATTATTTCGGCTTGGATGTCCGCATCGATGCCAGCCAGATCGTGCCGGCCTCCCGCCTGGTGTCGCAGACCACCGGCTTCGTGGTGCAGCCCAACAAGGCGGTGGTCGGTGCCAATGCCTTCGCCCATGCGTCCGGCATCCATCAGGACGGCGTGCTCAAGGCGCGGGACACCTACGAAATCATGCGGGCCGAGGACGTCGGCTGGAGCGCCAACAAGATCGTGCTGGGCAAGCTCTCGGGTCGCAATGCCTTCAAGCAGCGCCTGCAGGAGCTGGGCGTGCAACTGGAGTCCGAGGCCGAAATCAATGCCGCCTTCCAGCGCTTCAAGGACCTGGCCGATCGCAAGGCGGAGATCTTTGATGAAGACATCATCGCGCTGGTGATGGATGACTCGGTCAGCCAGGAACAGGAACATTTCCGGCTGGTGGCGCTGGCCCAGCGCTCGGAAATGGGCGAGCGGCCGCAGGCCGAGGTGGTGTTCGCCGCTGGCGACACCGAACACCGTACGGAAAGCGATGGCAACGGTCCGGTCGATGCCGTGCTCAAGGCAATCGAGAGCAAAGTGCAAAGTGGTGCCGAATTGCTGCTGTATTCGGTGAACGCCATCACCAGCGGGAGTACAGAATCGCAAGGCGAAGTCACGGTGCGTTTGCAGCATGCCGGGCGAGTAGTGAACGGGGTCGGGGCAGATCCCGATATCGTTGTCGCTTCCGCCAAAGCATATTTAAGTGCTTTGAACAAGCTGCAGAGCAAGACTGAGCGGGTCGCGGCCCAGGGTTGAGAAGGTCCTGAGGACTGGTTCACTTTAAAAAAGTGAACTAAGTCCTTGATCTGCTTGCCGCTCTCGCTGCGATCTTCTAAACTCGCGCCCATATTTGGGGACCGGATTGAAGACCATTGCGACATTGCTGTCAGGTGCCGCTCTGAGCGGTGCCATGCTCCTGGCCGGGCTGACCGTCAGCCTGCTTCCGACCCACTCGGCGCAGGCAGCGACCGCCGCATCGGCCAAAGCCAAGGCCAAAGCTACCTCGGTGCGCAAGGCCAAACCGGCCCCGCGCTCGCCGCGCAAGGTGGCCGCTCGGGCCGCGGTGCGGGAGATCGTGCCGGCCAAGCCGTCCTTCGGTCAGATGTACGGCCTGCACGACACCGAAGACCCGCTCGACCTCAAGTCCAGCGTCGCGCTGGTGCTGGACCAGGACACCAACGAGGTTCTGTTCTCGAAGAATCCCCAGGCGGTGCTGCCGATCGCCTCCATCACCAAGCTGATGACGGCGCTGCTGGTGGTCGAGGCCAACCAGTCGCTGGACGAAAAGATCACCATCTCTGACGAAGACAAGGACACCGAGAAGTTCACCGGTTCCCGTCTGGCCGTCGGCACCACGCTGACCCGCGGCGAACTGCTGCATCTGGCGTTGATGTCCTCGGAGAACCGGGCCGCCCATGCGTTGGGCCGCAACTATCCGGGCGGTCTGGAAGCGTTTGTGGGCGCGATGAACCTCAAGGCGCATGCGCTGGGCATGGTCGACACTCACTATGTCGAGCCCACCGGCCTGTCCAGCCGCAACCAGTCCAGCGCCAAGGACCTGGCCATGCTGGTGAAGACGGCGCATCAATTCCCGCTCATCCGTGAGTTGTCCACCTCCACCGAATACACGGTGGCACTGGGTCGTCGCCTGGTGCGCTTCGGCACCACCAACGGCCTGGTGAAGAAGGCGGACTGGGACATCGGCCTGCAAAAAACCGGCTTCATCAACGAGGCGGGTCAATGCCTGGTGATGCAGGCCCAGATGGCGGGTCGCAAGCTGATCATGGTGTTCCTGGATTCGGCCGGCAAGTACTCGCGCATCGGCGATGCCGAGCGGGTGCGCAAATGGCTGATGAGCAACAGCTCGCCGATCGTGCCGCCAGCGGCAACCGCCACCGCGACGGCTGCTGCCGCCACGGCCACCGCCGCGACGGTGCTGATCAAGTAATCAGTCCGGTGCCGGCCCGTCGGGTCCGGCCGCTCAATGACAAAGCGGGCCTCGGCCCGCTTTTGCATTTTCTGAACCGAACGCGCTGGGCGTGTCAGCCGCGGAAGCCTAGCGAGGTCGAAATCCGCGTCGCGGTCTCCTTCAGGCGCGGCAGCCAGCCTTCCTCCAGCCGATCGGCCGGGGCCGAGATCGACAGCCCGGCCACCAGCTTGCCTTGGTCGTCATAGATGCCGGCGGCCATGCAGCGCACGCCCAGCTCCAGTTCCTCATCGTCGCGCGCCACGCCGCGCTGGCGCACCAGTGCCATTTCGCGCTCCAACTGGCCGATCTCGGTCAGGCTGTTGCGGGTGTGGCCGGACAGGCCGGTGCGGGTCGCATAGGCGCGCACCCGCTGCGCATCGTCGCTGGCCAGGAAGAGCTTGCCGACCGAGGTCAGATGCAGCGGCGCCCGGCCGCCGACCGCGCGAACCACCTGCATCCCGGAGCGCTCGCTGTAGGTGCGCTCGATGTAGACGATCTCATCGCCCTGACGCACCGACAGGTTGACCGGTTGGTGGGTCAGCTTGTGCAGCTCGCGCATCGGGCCGATCGCGGCCTCGCGGACATCCAGTCGGGCCTTGACCAGGTTGCCCAGCTCCAGCAGTCGCATGCCCAGCCGATAGCTGCCCGCTTCAGGGCGATCCACATAGCGGCCCAGCGCCAGGTCGTTGAGGATGCGGTGGGCGGTCGAGGGATGCAGGCCGGTGGTCTCGCTGATGACTTTCAGCGAGACCGGATCCTGATGCTGCGCGAGCACATCGAGCAGCGCAAAGGTGCGCTCCAGGACCTGGATGGCGGGGGACTGCATCTCCTTGGATTTCATGCGAACGATTGTGAAGGATTTCCCGAGGTTTTTACATGGCGAAACCCCGAGCGACGCGCGGACGTCGCTTTTGACCCTCACCGGTACATGGCGCGTCAGCCGTGCCGCATTGCGGAACGGGCGGCGCTCAGGCCGCTCCGAACGGCGCCTTCGAGCGTGGCCGGGTAGGGCCCGTCGAGATAGTCGCCAGCGGCCCAGACGCCAGGGACGATGACATCGCCGGGGCGTTGCAGCCCGGGCGTGCAGGCGAAGGTCGCCCGCTTTTCACTCAGCACGCGCACGATCTGGGGCGCCTGGGGCCAGTCGAAGCAGCGCGTGGCCTGCGCCAGCGCTGCCGCGCCCGCAGCCTCAAGCCCCTTCGCGACCCAGTCTGCAGCCCCACTGATGACGAGGCTGAACAGGCCGTCCTGCTGGTCCAGCTGGCCGAGGTCGAAAGCGAACTGCGCCGGCTCGGTCGACGATTCCCGCAGCGCCACCATCGGTGCCGGCAGCCGCGCGCCGTCGCCCCGCAGATAGACGGTGATGATGGGCTGGAATTCGAACGCTGCGGCGGTGGCGCTCCAGTCCGGTGCCAGGTCCCGCGTCAGCCGCGCCGCTTCCACCGAGGTGCAGGCGAGGATCACGGCATCGAAGGGGGCGCCGTCAACCTGCACGCCCGCACGGTGGGGGCCGCGAGGGCGCGTGGCCTCGTCGATCGTGATCTGCTGCACCCGCTGGGTGAGCAACTGCGCGCCGTGCGAGGTCAGCCAGTCACTCGCGGGATCGGGCAGCAGCGCGCTCAACCCGCGACGCGGCAGCAGCAGATCGGCGCTGCCGGGTCCGCTGAAGAGCGCATCCTTCAGCACCCGAAGGAAGACCTGCGCGCTGGCCTGGGCGGCGGGTGTGTTCAGTGCAGCGACGCACAGCGGGTCGATGAGATCGTCGCGCACGGCCTGCGGCATCGAGGCGCAGAGCGCTGCCACGGTCAGGCGAGGGTCGCAGCGAAAGCCGTTCAGCATCCAGCGTGTGCTGGCGGTCATGAAGCCCAGTCGGTCGCGCCAGGACCAGGCCGAGCAGCCCAGCACGCCGCGGGTGAAGGCGACCAGCGGCGGCCCCGGCGGCAGGCGCAGGGTCTCGCGATCCGGGTAGCGCAGACGCAGCGGCATGCGCAGCAGCAGCGCGTCCGGGGCCAGCCCGATGCGGCGCATCAGGCCCAGGGTCTCGGTGTAGGCGCCGATCAGGATGTGCTGGCCGTTGTCGAGCGCGTCGGAGCCGCCATCGAGGCTTCTCGCGCGGCCGCCGCGTTGCGGTGCCATCTCGAACAGCGTGACGGCGGCGCCAAGCGAGGTCGCCTCGATCGCCGCAGCCAGGCCGGACCAGCCGCCGCCGACGATCGCCAGCCGCGGCGCGTCGCCGGGGGCGGTGGCGCTCATCGGCCGCGCCAGTTGGTCTTCATCGCGATCCACAGCTTGCGCAGCGGGGTCAGCGAAATGCGCTGCTGCAGCACCTGGAAGCGTTCGGCCTCGATCTCGCGCAGCAGGGTGCGGTAGATGTTGGCCATCATGATGCCGGGCTTCTGGGCCTTGCGATCCACCTCGGGCAGCAGCGCGAAGGCCTCGTCGTACAGCCGATGGGCCCGCTCGGCCTGGAAGGTCATCAGCGCCGTGAAGCGATCGCTGTAGCCCCAGGGGGACTCGCGTTTGAGGATCTCGTGGGCCTTGACGTCGAACTGTTGCAGCTCGCTCACCGGCAGGTAGATGCGACCGCGGCGGGCATCGTCGCCCACATCCCGGATGATGTTGGTCAGTTGCATCGCCAGACCCAGCTTGTGGGCATAGGCGATGGTGGCCGGATCCTGTCGACCGAAGATGCCCGAGGCGACTTCGCCCACCACGCCCGCCACCAGGTGGCAATAGCGCTGCAGGCCGGCAAAGTCCAGGTAGCGGGTCTGGTCCAGGTCCATCTGGCAGCCGTCGATGACGGCCAGCAGATGCTCGGCGCGGATGTCATGGGCCTGGACATGCGGCATCAGTGCTTTCATCGCGGGATGCTGCGGCTGTCCGTTGAAGGCGCTCATCACTTCCTTGCGCCACCAGGCCAGCTTGGTCGCGGCGACGCCGGGATCGGTGACCTCGTCGACCACATCGTCCACCTCGCGGCAGAAGGCGTAGAAGGCGGTGATCGCCTCGCGGCGCGGTGTCGGCAGGAACAGGAAGGCGTAGTAGAAGCTGGAGCCGCTTTGCGCGGCCTTCTGCTGCACATACTGTTCCGGCGTGGAGGGGGCGGCGGGCGCGGTCATGGCGCAGTCTTCCGTGGGCGCATCGTCAGGGCGCGCCACAGCAGCGCGGGCGCGTCCGAGGCGCCAAGCGTGGGGCGTTGCTGAAGAGAGGCGAAATGCATGGCGTCGAGTTTGTCGAGAATTCGCAGGCCGCCTTGTACCACCAAGCGCAGCTCCCAGCCGGCACGGCCCGGGATCTGGTGCACCAGCGGCGCGCCCTCGGCCATCAATTGTCGTGCCCAGTCGCACAGATCGCGGATCAACCCGCGCGCGGCCGGGCTGTCTTGCAGCGCCAACAACTGATGTCCCTCGACCCCATGACGGCGTCGGTCCTCGCGTGGCGCATACACCCGACCTCGGGGACCATCCACGGTGAAGTCCTGCCAGAAGTTGATCAACTGCAAGGCGCTGCAGATGGCGTCGGAACGCCGCAGTGCCGTGGCGTCGTCGAGGCCGTAGAGATGCAGCAGCAGTCGACCGACCGGATTGGCGGAGCGGCGGCAGTAGTCCAGCAGCTCGGTGCGGGTGTCGTAGTCGGTCTTGACCAGGTCCTGCTCGAAGGCATCCAGCAGGTCCTCCAGCAGCGGCACCGGCAGCCGATCGCTGGCGATCACCCGGCCCAAGGGCGCAAACACCCGGCGCTCCCAGCGCGGGGAGGGCGCTTGCCCCTGCGCGACAGCGCGAAGGTCGGCGCGGTAGGCGGCCAGGTCGGCCAGGCGCTGGGCGGCGGGGGCATCGCCCTCGTCGGCCAGGTCGTCGGCCGTTCGGGCGAAGTGATAGATGGCCACGATGGCGGGCCGCAACCGGGGCGGGCTCAACCAGGAGGCGACAGGAAAGTTTTCGTAGTGCTCTATGCTCACGGGCGCCATTGTCGACGGATCGCCCTCTGCCCCAGCCTGATGCGAAGACGCACCAGACCGAAGTGATCTGTCGCCGTCTGGTTTGACAGGGTTCTACCCTCTGAATACATTACTGACCGGTCAGTCAGTTACTGCGGCGCGCCTGTTGCGCGCTGCGCCTTTGTCGAGGTGGTTCATGCCCCAACGGTCTCTTGTGTCCCCGCGCGTGAAGCTGTGGAGCCGGGTTTTGATGTGCTTGCCGGCGCTGTGGCTGGTGGCCTGCGGCAAACAGGAACAGGCGCCCGAGCCTGATCGCTATGTCCGCACCCTGGTGCTGACCTCGCAGTCCGCCGGCATGAAGCGCGAATACGCGGCGGAAGTGCGGGCGCGCACCGAGTCGCGGTTGTCTTTCCGCGTCGGCGGCAAGCTGCTGGAGCGGCGGGTTGATCTGGGCGCGGTCGTCAAGCCGGGGCAATTGCTCGCGCGTCTGGACAGCCAGGATTTCGTGCTGGCACAGGACTCGGCGCGCGCCGCCTTGCTGGCGGCCAAGGTGAATCGCGACCAGTCGGGCGCCGATTTCAAGCGCTACATCGAACTGCGTGACCAGGGCTTCATCAGTGCCGCCGAGTTGGAGCGTCGGGATGCCGCCTTCAAGGCCGCCCAGGCCCAGTTCGATCAGGCGCGCGCCCAGGCGGATGTGCAGCGGAACCAGGCCCAGTACGCGACCTTGGTGTCGGATGTGGCCGGCGTGGTGACCAGCGTCGATGCCGAACCCGGCATGGTGGTGGCCGCCGGCACGCCGATCGTCCGGGTGGCCCATGACGGTCCGCGCGACATCGTCTTCTCGGTCCCGGAGGATCAGATCGCCCTGGTGCGCACCGCGGCGTCCACGCCCGGCGGTCTGTCGGTCAAGCTCTGGAGCGATGCGCGCGCCGAGCCTCTGCCCATCCAACTGCGTGAACTGGCCGCCTCGGCCGACCCCGCCACCCGCACCTTCCTCGCGAAGGCTGAACTCCAGGGCGGTGAGGTGCGTCTGGGCCAGACCGCAACGGTGGTGATGAGCGGTACCCAGGCGGACGACGCCATCAAGCTGCCGCTCAGCGCGGTGGTGGAAGCGCAAGGCCGTGCTTCGGTGCTGCTGCTCGATCCGAAGACGATGACGGTCCAGCCGCGCACGGTGCAGGTGACCGGCGCGGAAGGCAATGAATTGATCGTGCACGGGCTCACGCCTGGCATGGAAGTGGTGACTGCCGGCGCGCATGTGCTGACACCGGGACAGAAGGTCAAGCGCTACAAACCCGCCGGTGCGCCGGCGGAAGATGCGCGACCGGTGGTGGGCGGTCAGCCTGCCGCACCCGCTGCGTCCGCCGCATCGCAACGCTGAGCCCGGGAGCCCCTGATGAGCAACCCAAGCCGCGCCGGATTCAACCTCTCGCGCTGGGCGCTGGAGCATGCCCCCCTGACCCGCTACCTGATGGTGGTGCTGATGATCCTGGGCTTCGCTGCCTACTTCCAGCTGGGCCAGGACGAGGATCCGCCGTTCACCTTCCGTGCGATGGTGGTGCAGGCCTACTGGCCGGGCGCCACGCCCCAGCAGATGGCCGAGCAGGTGACCGACAAGATCGAGCGCACCCTGCAGGAAGTGCCCCATGCCGACAAGATCCGCAGCTACACCAAGCCCGGCGAGTCGCTGACCATCTTCCAGGTCAAGGACAACACCTCGGCCGCCGACGTGCCGCAGCTTTGGTACACCGTGCGCAAGAAGATCGGCGACATGCGCGCCACCTTGCCGCAGGGCGTGCTGGGGCCGTTCTTCAACGACGAGTTCGGCGACGTCTACGGCTCCATCTTTGCGCTCTCGACCGACGGCGGTTTCTCCTATGAGGAACTCCGTCAGCAGGCCGAGGCGGTGCGCTCGGAACTGCTGCACCTGCCTGACGTGGCCAAGGTCGATCTCTTCGGCGTGCAGGCGGAGAAACTCTTTGTCGAGGTCTCGCAGAAGCGGCTGGCTGAACTGGGCCTGGACTTCAACCAGGTGGTCTCGCAACTGAATGCGCAGAACGCGGTCGAAAGCGCCGGCGTCATGGACGCGGGCAGCGCGAATGTGCAGATCCGGGTGGAGGGGCAACTCAACTCCGTCCAGTCGCTGAGCGACTTCCCGATCCGCGCCACCAACACCACCACCGGCGTGGCCAGCAGCTTGCGCCTGGGCGACATCGCGACCATCCGCCGCGGCTTTGTCGACCCGCCGAGCACCATGGTCCGCTACCAGGGCAAGCAGGTGGTGGCGCTGGGCGTGTCGATGTCCAAGGGGGGCGACATCGTCGTGCTGGGCAAGGCGCTCAAGACGGCCACGCAGCGTCTGCAAAAGACGCTGCCCGCCGGCGTGACGCTGGCCCAGGTGCAGGACCAGCCGGAGGCGGTGAAGCGCTCCGTCGGCGAATTCGTGCATGTGCTGATCGAAGCGGTCGTGGTGGTGCTGGGCGTGAGCTTCATCAGCCTGGGCCTGCACACCAAGCCGCTGCGCATCGACGTGTGGCCGGGCCTGGTGGTCGGCATCACGATTCCGCTGGTGCTGGCGATCACCTTCGTGGTGATGCTCTATGCGGGCGTCGGCCTGCACAAGATCTCACTCGGGTCGCTGATCATCGCGCTCGGGTTGCTGGTGGACGACGCCATCATTGCGGTCGAGATGATGGTCCGCAAGCTCGAAGAGGGCTACGACAAGATGCATGCGGCGACGTATGCCTATGAAGTCACCGCGATGCCGATGCTCACTGGCACGCTGATCACGGCCGTCGGCTTCCTGCCGATCGGTCTGGCGAAATCGGCGGTGGGCGAATACACCTTCGCGATCTTCGCCGTGACCGCGGCGGCGCTGGTGATCTCCTGGCTGGTCTCGGTCTACTTCGTCCCCTATCTGGGCGCGCTGTTGCTGAAGACCCGTGCCGGCCATGAGGGCGAAAGCCACGAGGTGTTCGACACCCCGTTCTACAACCGGTTCCGCCGCGCGGTGGCCTGGTGCGTCCAACATCGCTGGAAGACCATCGGTGTGACGGTGCTGGTCTTTGTGCTGGGCCTGGTCGGCATGGGCAAGGTGCAGCAGCAGTTCTTCCCCGACTCCAGCCGGCCGGAGATCATGGTTGACCTGTGGCTGCCGGAGGGCTCGACCATCCAGCAGAGCAATGAGGTCGCCAAGCGCTTCGAGGCCCGCATGCTCAAGGAGCCGCTGGTGGGCAGCGTGACGACCTGGGTCGGCTCGGGCGTGCCGCGCTTCTACCTGCCACTGGACCAGATCCTGCCCAACACCAACGTCAGCCAGGTCATCGTGTTGCCCAAGACGCCGGACGATCGCGAGGCCCTGCGCCGCAAGCTGCCGGCCATCCTCGCGGCCGAGTTCTCCGATGTGCGCGGCCGCGTCAAGCTGCTGCAGAACGGCCCGCCGGTGCAGTACCCGGTGCAGTTCCGCATCGCCGGCGACGATCCGACGCTGCTGCGTCAGGCGGCCGACAAGGCCAAGTTGCTGATGCGGGCCAATCCCAACATGGTGGGCGTGAACGACAACTGGAACGAGTCGGTGAAGGTGCTTCGCCTGGACGTGGACCAGGACAAGGCGCGTGCGCTGGGGGTCACCAGCCAAGGCATTTCGCAGGCGGTGCGGATCATGTTGTCGGGCAACACGGTGGGCCAGTACCGGGAAGCCGATCGACTGATCGACATCGTGCTGCGCCAGCCGGTGGACGAGCGCGACACGCTGACCAAGCTGGCCAACGCCTATGTGCCAACGGCGGCGGGCCGCTCCGTGCCGTTGGCGCAGGTGGCCAAGCCGCGCCTGACCTGGGAACCGGGTGTGATGCACCGCGAAGGGCGTGCGTTCGCGATCACGGTGCAGGGCGATGTGATCGAAGGCCTGCAGGGCGCGACGGTCACCTACCAGGTCTGGCCCAAGATCAGCGAACTGCAGAAGGATCTGCCGCCGGGTTATTCCATCTCCATCGCCGGTGAGGTCGAGGAGAGCAGCAAGGGCCAGGGCTCCATCGCGGCCGGCGTGCCGATCATGTTGTTCATCACCTTCACCCTGTTGATGCTGCAGCTGCACAGCTTCTCCCGGGCGATGCTGGCCTTCCTGACCGGCTTCCTGGGCATTGCGGGTGTGTCGGCGGCACTGCTGATCCTCAATCGCCCGTTCGGTTTCGTGGCCATGCTGGGGGTGATCGCCCTGATGGGGATGATCCAGCGCAACTCGGTCATCCTGATCGACCAGATCGAGCAGGATCGCGGCCGGGGCGTGCCCGCGGCGCAGGCCATCGTCGAGTCGGCCGTGCGACGGCTGCGTCCGATCGCGCTCACCGCCGCCGCCGCCGTGCTGGCCATGGTGCCGCTGTCGCGCAGCGTGTTCTGGGGTCCGATGGCCGTCGCCATCATGGGCGGCCTGATCGTGGCCACCGTGCTGACCCTGCTGGCGCTGCCCGCCATGTACGCCGCGTGGTTCCGGGTGGAACGGGATCCGAATGCGGGGATCGCGCCGGTGACGCATTGATGGGGAGCTTTGCGGGCCGGGGGGGCTGCTCCCTGGGGGGGGAGGGCGTGTGGCGGCCATGGTCACTTCCGTGAGTGGCTCAAACCCCTCCCACTTCACCCGCCCGCGCGCGATCAGGCCGACCGGGGAGGCCTTTTCTCCATGTCCCCCTTCGTCGGACTCACGTCCGCCGAATTCCTCCTAATACTTCCGAAAAGGCCTCCCCGGTCGGCCTGATCCGTGACACCGAGCCCTTCGGCGAAACAGGCCACGTGCAGGCTTCGGCGTGGGGTGGCCGGGTTTTCGGCTTTCCGCGGCTTTCGGCGGTTTTCAGGCGGTCTGCCAACGGGCGTGGGTTTATCCCGGCGGCGGGCGGTGCGAAACTGATCGGTTCATTGGCTACAATCGCCGGTTTCCCGGATCGAGGGAGCAGGGCGTGGCCCGTCTGAACGCGGTCCTGGAAAGAGCCTTGAGCAGCCCAGGTGTGTCCTGCAGCCGCTCATGACGTCGCCCGTACCCCGTTCCATTCAGTTCCCGTTAGTTCCCATTACCAAGGGGCTGCCCGCCGTTCTCCCCGTGATGCACCGAGGCCACGTGCCCAGGCAACGCGAGAGCGCAGCAGGCAGCCCTTGTTCACCCAGCGCGGGTGGCGAAATTGGTAGACGCACCAGGTTTAGGTCCTGACGCCTTCACGGGCGTGCCGGTTCGAGTCCGGCCCCGCGCACCACTTCCAACTGTTTCCGAGTCCACTATGGCTGTCACCGTCGAAACTCTCGAAAAGCTCGAACGCCGCATCACGCTCACGCTGGCGGCCGCTGACATCAACAGCGAGGTCGAGACCCGCCTGAAGAAGCTGGCGCGCACCGTCAAGGCCGACGGCTTCCGCCCCGGCAAGGTGCCGATGTCCTTCGTGGCCCAGCGCTACGGCGCTTCCGTGCAATACGAAGTGGTGAACGACAAGCTGGGCGAAGCCTTCAGCCAGTCCGCCAACGAAGCCAAGCTGCGCGTCGCCGGCATGCCCCGCATCGAGCAGAAGGACAGCGCCCCCGAAGGCCAGCTGGCTTTCGACGCCACCTTCGAGGTCTATCCCGAAGTCAAGCTGGGTGACCTGGCCGAGGCCGAAGTCGATCGCATCTCCGCCGAAGTGACCGAAGAAGCCATCGACAAGACGGTCGAGATCCTGCGCAAGCAGCGTCGCTCGTTCGCCCAGCGCGCTGCCGCCGATGTGGCCGCCGACGGCGACCGCGTCACCATCGACTTCGAAGGCAAGATCGACGGCGAGCCCTTCGCCGGCGGCAAGGCCGACGCATTCCAGTTCCTGCTGGGCGAAGGCCAGATGCTCGAAGCCTTCGAGAAGGCCGTGCGCGGCATGAAGGCCGGGGAATCCAAGACCTTCCCGCTCGCCTTCCCCGAGGACTACCACGGCAAGGAAGTGGCCGGCAAGGAAGCCGACTTCCTGGTCACGGTCAAGAAGATCGAAGCCCAGCACCTGCCTGACGTGAACGAAGCCTTCGCCAAGGCCCTCGGCATCAAGGAAGCGACCGTCGAAGCCCTGCGCGCCGACATCAAGAAGAACCTCGAGCGCGAAGTGAAGTTCCGCGTGCTGGCTCGCAACAAGGGCGCCGCCATGGACGCGCTGGTCTCCAAGGCCGAGCTCGATGTGCCCCAGGCGCTGGTCGAAGGCGAAGCCGAGCGCATGGTCGCCAACGCCCGCGAAGACCTGAAGAAGCGTGGCGTGAAGGATGCCGACAAGGCGCCGATCCCCGCCGAACTCTTCAAGGAACAAGCTGAGAAGCGCGTCCGCCTGGGTCTGGTCGTCGCCGAGCTGGTGCGTGCCAACAACCTGCAAGCCAAGCCGGAACAACTCCAGGCTCACATCGAAGACATCTCGCAAAGCTACGAGAAGCCGGCTGAAGTCGTGCGTTGGTACCTGTCGGACCGCGAACGCATGGCCGAAGTCGAAGCCGTCGTGATCGAGAACAACGTCACCGACTTCGTCCTGGGCAAGGCCAAGATCAACGACAAGCAACTGCCGTTCGATGAGCTGATGGCTCAGGCCTGATCCGTGTCGCGGCAACGCGCCCGCTGAGGGGATCGAGCTCGATCCCCGCTGCTGGTTCGATGCCTCACACCAAGGCGCCGCGCCGAGAGGCCGGCGCCTTTGTCATTTCTGCGTCCTGATTGGGACTGAGGGACTCACCGCTTGTGAGTGCCGATCCTGCCCCCACTTCCGGGTGACACAACCGTACTTCCGGGTGACTCAGGCCGAGTTGTCTGGCGGCCCGAGGGTGTCGCTGCCGTGCTCCCGGGACATCGCCGGCAGGGGCTTGGGCTGCGGGACATAATCGTCGACGTGACGCGAACCACAACAGAGGATTTCATGAGCGCGCTGGAAACTAGCAATCTGGGCATGGTGCCCATCGTGATCGAACAGTCGGGCCGCGGCGAGCGCGCCTATGACATCTACAGCCGTCTGCTGCGTGAGCGCATCGTCTTCCTGGTCGGCCCGGTCAATGACGCCGTGGCCAACCTGGTGGTGGCGCAGCTGCTGTTCCTCGAGAGCGAGAATCCGGACAAGGAAATCTCGCTCTACATCAACTCGCCGGGCGGCAGCGTGTCGGCAGGGATGTCGATCTACGACACCATGCAGTTCATCAAGCCGCAGGTGTCCACGCTGTGCATGGGCATGGCTGCGTCGATGGGCGCGTTCCTGCTGGCCGCAGGCGAGAAGGGCAAGCGGTTCTCGCTGCCCAACGCCAAGATCATGATCCACCAGCCGCTGGGCGGCGCCCAGGGACAGGCCACGGACATCGAGATCCATGCCCGCGAGATCCTGAAGACCCGTGAGCAGCTCAACCGCATCCTGGCGGAGCGCACCGGCCAAAGCCTGGAGAAGATCCAGGCCGACACCGAGCGGGATTACTTCATGTCCGCCAAGGAAGCCGAGGGCTACGGCCTGATCGACGCCGTGATCGAAAAACGGGGCTGATCGGTCCTGCGCCGGCGCGTCGGAGCCGGGTCCACGCGCCGGCGGTGTCAGATTTCATGGCACCGCAATAAACCGCTCTTAGGGGCTTTTATCCCCCCAAGGGTGGTCCCGGCAATTGAACTATCATCAATGCAGGCACAACGCCTGTATCTAGCAGCACCACAAGCACTCCCATGGCCGAGAAAAAAGGCAACTCCAGCGAAAAAGTCTTGTATTGCTCGTTCTGCGGCAAGAGCCAGCACGAGGTCAAGAAGCTGATCGCGGGTCCGTCGGTATTCATCTGCGACGAGTGCATCGAGCTGTGCAACGACATCATCCGTGACGAAGTGCCCGCCGAGGCCGCGTCCGGACGCGCCAGCAAGTCCGACCTGCCCGTCCCGAGCGAGATCAAGACCACGCTCGACCAATACGTCATCGGCCAGGATGTGGCCAAGCGCACCCTGGCCGTGGCGGTCTACAACCACTACAAGCGGCTTCGCCATGCGGCGGACACCAAGGACGGCGTGGAGCTGTCCAAGAGCAACATCCTGCTCATCGGTCCGACCGGTTCCGGCAAGACGCTGCTGGCCCAGACGCTGGCACGCGTGCTGAATGTGCCCTTCGTCATCGCCGACGCCACCACCCTCACCGAAGCGGGTTATGTGGGCGAGGACGTCGAGAACATCATCCAGAAGCTGCTCCAGAACTGCAATTACGACGTCGAGCGCGCCCAGCGCGGCATCGTCTACATCGATGAGATCGACAAGATCAGCCGCAAGGCGGACAACCCCTCCATCACCCGCGACGTGTCGGGCGAGGGCGTCCAGCAGGCGCTGCTGAAGCTGGTCGAAGGCACGATGGCCTCGGTGCCGCCCCAGGGCGGCCGCAAGCATCCGAACCAGGACTTCCTGCAGATCGACACGACCAACATCCTGTTCATCTGCGGCGGCGCCTTCGATGGCCTGGAAAAGGTCATCCAGAACCGTTCCGAGCGCTCCGGCATCGGCTTCGGCGCTGCGGTCAAGAGCAAGAGCGACAAGAAGGTCGGCGAGCTGTTCCGCGAAGTCGAGCCGGGCGACCTGATCAAGTTCGGCCTGATCCCGGAACTGGTCGGCCGTCTGCCGGTCATCGCCACCCTGGGCGAACTGACCGAGGACGCGCTGGTCCAGATCCTCACCGAGCCCCGCAATGCCCTGGTCAAGCAGTACCAGCAGCTGTTCTCGATGGACGGCGTGGAACTGGAAGTGCGTTCGTCGGCGCTGATGGCCGTGGCCCGCAAGGCCCTGGCACGCAAGACCGGCGCCCGCGGCCTGCGCTCCATCGTCGAGCATGCGCTGATCGACACCATGTTTGAACTGCCGTCCCTGGATGGCGTTGCCAAGGTCGTGCTGGACGAGCACAACATTGACGAAGACTCCAAGCCGCTGCTGGTCTATCGCGAAGCCAAGGCCAGCGCCTGACGCGTGAGACACCTGCTGCGATCCCCCCTGTTCCGCACCGCCGCCGGTCGACCCGGCGGCAACGGCCCCTGAGCAGCACCTTGTAATCGGCCACTCGGGCCCTAAATGGGCCAGAGAAAGAGAGGTTTTCATGTCCGGTCATCCGATCCTCCCCGCGGAACCCATCACCCTCCCGCTGCTCCCGCTGCGTGATGTGGTGGTGTTCCCGCACATGGTGATCCCGCTGTTCGTCGGGCGTCCCAAGTCCATCAAGGCCCTGGAAGCCGCGATGGAAGCGGGTCGCCAGATCATGCTGGTCGCCCAAAAGGCCGCCGGCAAGGACGAGCCCAAGCCCGACGACATGTTCGAGATGGGTTGCGTCTCCAGCATCCTGCAGATGCTGAAGCTGCCCGACGGCACGGTGAAAGTGCTGGTCGAAGGCCTGCAACGCGCCACCACCAACAAGATCGAAGACGGCGAAGAGCATTTCGTCGCCGAAGTCATGCCGATCCCGCCGGAAGCGGACGATCAGCCTGAAGTCGAAGCCCTGCGCCGCGCCGTGACGCAGCAGTTCGACCAGTACGTCAAGCTCAACAAGAAGATCCCGCCGGAGATCCTCACCTCCATCGCCGGCATCGATGACGCCGGCCGCCTGGCTGACACTATTGCCGCCCACCTGCCGCTCAAGCTCGACGCCAAGCAGTCGGTGCTTGACCTGTCCGAGGTCGGCAAGCGGCTGGAGAAGCTGCTCGACCTGCTCGAGCATGAAGTCGACATCCTGCAGGTGGAAAAGCGCATCCGTGGCCGCGTCAAGCGCCAGATGGAGAAGAGCCAGCGCGAGTACTACCTGAACGAGCAGGTCAAGGCCATCCAGAAGGAACTGGGCGACGGCGAAGATGGCGCGGACATGGAGGAGCTGGAAAAGAAGATCCAGGCCGCTCGCATGCCCAAGGAAGCGCGCAAGAAGGCCGAGGCCGAGCTCAAGAAGCTCAAGCTGATGTCGCCGATGTCCGCTGAAGCCACGGTGGTGCGCAACTACATCGACACCCTGGTCAACCTGCCCTGGGCCAAGAAGACCAAGATCAAGCACGACCTGGCCCATGCCGAGGAAGTCCTCAACGAGGACCACTACGGCCTGGACAAGGTCAAGGAACGCATCCTGGAATACCTCGCGGTCCAACAACGCGTCGACAAGGTGAAGGCGCCGATCCTGTGCCTGGTCGGCCCTCCGGGCGTGGGCAAGACCTCGCTGGGGCAGTCGGTGGCCCGTGCCACCGGCCGCAAGTTCGTCCGCATGGCCCTGGGTGGCGTGCGTGACGAGGCCGAGATCCGGGGTCACCGCCGCACCTACATCGGCTCGATGCCGGGCAAGGTGCTGCAGAGCCTGTCCAAGGTCGGCACCCGCAATCCGCTGTTCCTGCTCGACGAAATCGACAAGCTGGGCATGGATTTCCGCGGCGACCCGTCCTCGGCCCTGCTGGAGGTGCTGGATCCCGAGCAGAACCACACCTTCGCCGACCACTACATCGAAGTCGACTACGACCTCAGCGATGTGATGTTCGTCGCGACCTCGAACTCGCTCAACATTCCGCCGGCGTTGCTGGATCGGATGGAAGTGATCCGTCTGTCCGGCTACACCGAGGACGAGAAGGTCAACATCGCCCAGCGCTATCTGCTGCCCAAGCAGCGTGGCAACAACGGCGTGAAGGACGAAGAGCTCGAGGTCACCGAAGGTGCAATCCGCGGCGTGATCCGCTACTACACCCGTGAAGCCGGTGTTCGTTCGCTCGAGCGCGAGATCTCCAAGATCTGCCGCAAGGTGGTCAAGGGTCTGCAGCTCAAGGCCTACGACGGCAAGGTCGTCGTGAACGAGGACAACCTCAACGACTTCCTGGGCGTGCGCAAGTACGACTTCGGCCGCGCCGAGAAGAAGAACCAGGTCGGCCAGGTCGTCGGTCTGGCGTGGACGGAAGTGGGCGGCGATCTGCTGACCATCGAAGCCACCGCGATGCCGGGCAAGGGCACCATCATCCGCACCGGTTCGCTGGGCGATGTGATGAAGGAGTCGGTCGAAGCGGCACGCACGGTGGTGCGCTCGCGGGCTCGTCGCCTGGGCATCAAGGATGAGCTGTTCGAGAAGCGCGACATCCACATCCACGTGCCCGACGGCGCCACGCCCAAGGACGGTCCCAGCGCGGGCATTGCGATGACCACGGCCTTCGTCTCGGCGCTCACCGGCATTCCGGTGCGTGCGGATGTGGCGATGACCGGTGAAATCACGCTGCGAGGCGAGGTGACGGCGATCGGTGGTCTGAAGGAAAAGCTGCTGGCCGCGCACCGCGGTGGCATCAAGACCGTGATGATCCCGGAAGAGAACGTCAAGGACCTGCAGGACATTCCGGAGAATGTGAAGAACCAGCTCGAGATCGTTCCGGTGCGCTGGATCGATCGGGTGCTGGAGGTCGCGCTGGAAAGCTATCCACAGGCGCTGCCTGAAGAGGAAGTCGCCGCCGCACCGCCGGCGGAGAAGGTGGCGGAAGCCGCCAAGCCCGACGCCGGGGATTCGCTGAAGCACTGATCGCCAGCGCAGCGGAAGGGATCGCCCGAGAGGGGTGTCCTTCCCGCCAAGCCGGAGACCTTGCCCAAGGCCCATCACGCTCACGCGTGATGGGCTTTTTCTTTGTCCTGGCCGTCGCGCGATCGCTTGCCTTGAACCCTGCCTCGACCTGCGCAACTCATGGCGCATGAACTTCCCGCCAAGCGCATCGCCGGATTTTTCCTACCCGTTTTCTGCTGCTGGTGTCGGTGTGAGCCTGCACCACCGGCTGGAGGGCGCGGTCCAGCCCGATCCCCACCAGCGGCTGCACGACCTGCGGATGTGGGCAACAAAGTTGGCCGAACCGGATCACTGGAGTGCAGATGCCCACCGTACCGTCGGGCATGTGCTCAGCCGCTTGCCTGAATGGCCTGGTTGCATCCTGGTGATCAAGACCGTCGAGCGGCACTTGCCGCTCGCGCTCGCAGAGATGAAGGTGGGCGAGATAATGTTGAAGCAGGGCGCCGATGACTGGACCTGGACCGCCGGAGCCTTTGATGGCCAAGGGAGACTCCAACACGCCACCTTCCAAGGTGGGAACAGCTTCTTCCAGGGCACGGTGTGGGCCCTGGCGATGAACGGGCAGCTCAGCCCGCAGGACCCGCATCAAGGCCAGTCGTCCATCAAGCCGCCGCGCGGCCATCCGTTCATCAACGAGGCAGCCGCACGACGCGCCGCCTCCGCCCTGCTGTGCGACACCATCGATCGGTGTTCGAAGCCCCGCGTGCGCTCTGAGTTGCTGGACGTGTTGCTGTCGGAAGGCCGGCTGCCGCTGACGCCGTATCCGGTGGTGTGTGCGGCGGCTTCGGACGATCGAGGGAGGCACACGGCCGATGCCTTGGCGCATCTCGGCGGTTGCGGCACCTCGCTCGATGCAGGGTGCGCGACCCGCGGGAGCGCGTTGCCCTCATTGTTGGCGCAGCAATTGAAGCAAGTCCGCGACGCGCTTTATTCCGGCAGCCTGGCCCTCGCTTTCGACACCATCGAATCGATCCGGCCGAAATGGCAGGTACCGATGAAGCTGGTCGGGCACGTGTGTACCCACGCGCTGAGGTCGGGCATGGAGACCCGCGCGGTCAGCCTGCTCGAATACCTCGCGGCGGGGCCGGACGCGTTGTTCCTGCCAGAACTCGGCTACAGGCCGACCCCGCGCGTCCTGACACTGCACGAGTGGGCGTTCCTGTCGCTTGAAGCGGCGCCCGAGGGGGCGTGTTATCGCGACGTTCCGTTGAATGACGGAGAACGTGGTGCAGTGGCCATTGCCCTGCACAGCGGCCGCATGGTCGACATCGACGTCGCGCGCGTGCTGCTCGCCGTCCATGCGGCCCGTGGCAACCTCCGGGCGGGCGCCAGCCTGATCATGGCGTCGGACATTCCGAAAAAGGAGCTGAGGCTTCTGTTCGATGACCTGAGCCGCACCGGATTGAAGGCGGTGCAGTCCCCGAAACAATCGCTTCACATGACGCGGACCCGATGGGACCTGGTGCCGGCGGCCCGCTCCGCGGGCGGCGAGGTGTCGGGGCCTGTCGCGGATCGCCGACTCCGCAGCTGGCCGTTGTGCGAGGTGTTCACGCTGCCCACAGTGGAGACACTGAATGCCGTCGAGCATCGGGTCCCGTGGCGTGCCCAGCGCAACCTTCAAAGCAGCATGGGGCGGCAAGAGATGCTGGCCCTGCTCGATTCGCGTCCGGGACTGTCCGTGGTGTATTACGAGCGACTGGCGATCGACGTGATCCTGTTGGAGGGTGCATCGAACTACGAGCAGGCGGTCAAGTTACTCCTTGAGCGTTTTCAGCAGCTACCGGAGTCGACCTGGAGGGAACTGGCCCGGATGGCTTCACACGGTGGCGGCGATGCCTGGAAGCGTGCCAAGCTGTTGTTGCGCGAAATGCAGGATCGCGGTGCGACGATCGGGGCGGATACGTTCCACGAGATGGTCAAGGCCATTCGCACGCATCAGGACCTTTCGGAGGCCGAGGGGCTGTTGTCGCAACTGACCGAGCAAGGCATGCCGGTGGACCGCCGCACCATCGAGTTGTTCATGATCCGTGCGGCGTATGTGTGCCAACCCAAACTGGTCGGCACCCTTACCGGTCAACTGGCCGTGCTCGGCCAGTTGGATCCGCTGGTCGCGCAGCAGGCTTCCCTGTTGCTCGACTGCCAGGCGATGCATTTGAGAAAAGCACTCGCCACGCATGACGCGATACGTCGGGCTGGCGGAACGCTGCCCCACTACCTCGTTCGTATCCTGTTGAAGCGCTTGAGCACGAAGGACCGATGGACGGACGTCGCCGCAGTTCTGCGCGCCTCACTGAATGGCGGGGATGGCATCTACACCCCTGAGTTGGGGTTGTTCAGAGAGGCTTCAGGGCGGCAGAGATTGATCATCACCGCCAGCAACCTGCTGCGTCCGGTGGAAGGCGATCTGACGCCGCCCAAGATCATCCCGGTCGAGGGCGCTGGCGTGATCGCACTGCACCACCTCGAGCAAAGGTTGCCTTTGAAGTCGAGGGTCCACCTCGTCAATCGAGAGCTTCGCTACTGTGATGAACTGACCCGCTGCCTCTCGGCCCTGGGACTCGGTCTGAAAACCCTGTATTCCAGTCAAGGCACCGCAGGTGTGCAACAGCTGGTCAATGCCTGACGACGATCCCGTTGATCCGAATGAAAGGCCGGTGCCGCTCGGGCCGACAATGGCACCTCCGCCGATTGTTCTCAGAGTGATCATTCAAGAATGACGCAGCTCTTGCGCGAGGGTAAAAATTCGGTCTATACTCTCGGCTTCGGCGCAAACGGTGCTACCGCAAGAAAGCAATCGCAAGATTGAGTTCAAGCAAGGCAGGCAGTGCGTTGAAACCATGCGGGAATAGCTCAGTTGGTAGAGCGCAACCTTGCCAAGGTTGAGGTCGCGAGTTCGAGCCTCGTTTCCCGCTCCAGGTTTCAGTATGGAAGGATGGAAGCTCAGGCTTCCATTTTTTATCGAGATCAGCCCACCAAAGCTGGTTTCCACAGAATCCCGTCCAGGGTTCTGGGGCGCGATAGCAAAGCGGTTATGCCCCGGATTGCAAATCCGGTTAGTCCGGTTCGACTCCGGATCGCGCCTCCAAAAAATTGGACATTGCGGGAATAGCTCAGTTGGTAGAGCGCAACCTTGCCAAGGTTGAGGTCGCGAGTTCGAGCCTCGTTTCCCGCTCCAACGTCACCAAAGGGTGGTTGGATGCGATTGCATTTGACTGTCCTGCGATGCGGGAATAGCTCAGTTGGTAGAGCGCAACCTTGCCAAGGTTGAGGTCGCGAGTTCGAGCCTCGTTTCCCGCTCCAAACATTCCAAAAAGGGAAGTCGACACGACTTCCCTTTTTTCTTGCCCGTTCGACCCTGCGGGTCCATTTCTCCGGCCTGTCTTTCAGGCCTGTCTCGCGTGCTTATCTTGCGGCCTATCTCGCGGCCCATCTTTCGGGCATGTCTCTAGGCCCAGCCCCGTGCCTGTCGTTGGACGCATCGAGGTCTTTCGGTAACATCCTCGCTTCGGTCCAGAAGTGTCGATGGCCGGCGTGGCGAAATCGGTAGACGCCGGGGACTTAAAATCCCCTTCTTTCGAGAGTGCGGGTTCGAGTCCCGCCGCCGGCACCATCCAGGTCGTTCCCCGCGAAGGCCTCCCACTGCTTGGGCGGGCACCTCTTCGCCCAGGCTTCGTCCAGGCTTCACCTCATTGAGGCCCTCCCTCCTCATTTCCGTTTGCAGCGGCGTGCCCGCCGTCCCTCCGGTCTGCCGTCGACGCGGGGGACAGACGTCGCACCGCGACCGTGCTGCACTTTCACCTCATGCCTGAGACCGCAGCCGTTCGTGTGCTGCGACGACATCAGGCAGAAGAGGAGACTGAATGAAGCAAGCCTTTCGCGCCGCCGTGACCGCAGTCATCGGCTTGTTGTCTGCTGCCTTGCTGGTGGCCTGCGGCGATGACGGCTTGTTGCCTGACGACGCGACCTTCTCCGCCGAGATCCGACGCACCCAGTTCGGCATTCCGCACATCAAGGCTGCGGACGAAAAAGGACTCGGCTACGGCGTCGGTTATGCCTTTGCGGAGGACAACTTCTGTCTGCTCGCCGATGTGGTGGTGTCGGTGAATGGGGAACGGTCCAAATACTTCGGACCGACCACCACCTACGACCCGAGCGGCCGCGGCCAGCAGCTGAACCTGAGCAGCGACTTCTATTTCAAGTCCCTCAACGATCCGGCGCTGGTGCAGGCGACCTGGGACCGCCAGTCCACCGAAATCAAGGACCTGGTCACCGGCTATGTCGCGGGCGTGAATCGCTATCTGCGCGACAAGGGCGTGGCCAGCCTTCCGGCGGCCTGCAAGGATCAACCCTGGGTGCGGCCGATCACGACGCTGGACATCATGCGTTTGATGCGCCGCTATGCGGTGGAGGCCAGTGGCGCCCAGTTGATGGATGCGCTCTACGCGGCACAACCTCCTGCGGCCGCACTTGCCGTCAATGAGCGAGCGACGCTGTCCAAGCGCGCCGCTGCGGGTGCCGTGGCCGGCGCTGTGAAGGGTGCCGCAGCAACGCCAGTGGCGGCTTCAGCCGCTGCGTATATTCCCCCGGCGCCTGGTTTCTGGGCCCAGCGTTTCGACACCAGTCGACTGGGCAGCAATGGCGTGGCGCTGGGCAAGGACAGCACCGCGTCCGGCTCCGGGCTGCTGTTGGCGAATCCGCATTTCCCATGGGTGACCGCGCTGCGCTTCTATCAGCTGCACCTGACGATCCCGGGCAAGCTGGATGTGATGGGCGCGTCGCTGACCGGCTTTCCCGGGGTCAACATAGGATTCAACCGGAACGTCGCTTGGACGCACACCGTCAATTCGTCGCGGCATTTCACGCTGTTCTATCTTGCGCTCGATCCGGCCGATCCCACCCGCTACCTGATCGATGGGCAAAGCAAGCCGATGACGCGCCGAACGCTGACCGTCGAGGTGCCAGACGGCAAGGGCGGCTTCACCCCGGTCACCCGGACCCAGTACGCCACCGAGCACGGCCCGCTCATCAAGATCCCGGGTCAGTTGGAGTGGACCGCGTCTGCCGCCTTCGCCCTGCGTGATGCCAATGCCGACAACGACCGGCTGTTCATGCAGTGGTGGGAAATGGACAAGGCCGACTCGATCCAGGCCTTCAAGTCCTCGGTCGAAACGCTGCTGGGCATTCCCTGGGTGCAATCGATCGCGACCGACAAAGCGGGCAATGCCTACTACGCCGATCTGACGCCCGTGCCGCATGTGACTGCAGCGAAAGAGGCCGCGTGCATCGGCGCGCCGTTCAGGCCGCTGATCGCGCAAGGGCTGTATGTGCTGGCGGGCACCACCGCGGCCTGCAACTGGGGCGACAGCGCCGATGCGCCCCAGCGCGGCATCTTTGCCGCCCGTGAATTGCCCAGTCTGATGCGCACCGACTATGTCCAGAACAGCAACGACAGCGCTTGGTTCACCCATCCGGCTCAGCCGCTGACCGGCTTTCCCTCCATCGTCAGCATCGACGGCAAGGAACTGAGCGGCCGCACCCGCATCGGCTTGAGCCAGATCGCCGCGCGCCTGGCCGGCAGCGACGGGCTGCCGGGCAATCGATTCGACATGGCGTCGCTGCAATCCATCGCGTTCTCCAACCGCTCCTACTTCGCCGGCCAATTGCTGGACGACCTGCGGACGGCCTGTGCGGGCGGCGGAAGCGTGACGGTCGATGGCAGCGCCGTCGACATCACCCGCGGCTGCCAGGTGATGGCCTCCTGGGACGGCAAGGCCGAGTTGAGCAGCGTCGGCTGGCCGCTGTTCTTCGCTTGGCAACAGTCGATCAAGGCGAGTGGGGTGAATTTCTGGACGGTGCCGTTCGATGTCGCCGATCCGGTGAACACCCCGCGCGGCCTGCGGGTGAGCGACGCCGCAGTGACCGAGGCCGCACGCGTGGCGATGGCGCGCGCGATGCGCTCGCTGGACCAGCAATCGCTGGACTACACCCGGCCTTGGGGCGAGATCCAGGTGGCGGTGCGCGGGGCCAAGCGCATCCCCATGCATGGCGGCAACAGCGCCGACATCTATAACGCCATCGTGAGCGTTCCGATCGGGGATGGACAGTTCGATGTGCGCTTCGGCTCTTCCACCATCTGGACGGTCTCTTTCGATGGCGATGTGCCGCGGGCCGAAGGCTTCCTCACCTATTCGCAGTCCACCGATCCGACCTCTGCGCATTTCTCGGACCAGACCGAACGCTTCAGCGCCAAGCAATGGATCCGCTTTCCCTTCACGGAGGCCGCGATCAGCGCCGACCCGACGCTGACCACCCAACGCCTGCGGGAATGAGCCGTGGCCGAGGACGGGATGAGGCGTGGTGGAGGCGTGATTGACGTGTGGATGAGGTGCAACTGAGGCGAGGTCGCGTTCGCCGCGCTGACGTCCTCGGGTGGACGTCAGCGCGTGGACGTGTCCCTGCAGGTTCGATGCGAACACCGGGCAGGGTCAGGTGTTTACAGTCCGGATCGAACTGAGGTACACCTCAGCCTCCCACCCTGGAAGGCGCCGCGAGCAAGGGGCTTGGATGCGCGCCAGGGACGACAACCCGCTGATCGTTGGCTTGCCCGTGCAGCGTACGGGGCCGGCCTTCGGTCCTGGCAATTGACGGCGCCCGACGCACGATTCCTTCATGGCCATGTTTGCGCAGCATCTGTTGAACACCGGCGTGCGCAAGCGCGAAGTGCTGGGCTGGTCGATGTACGACTTCGCCAACTCCGGCTACACGACCGTGGTCCTGACGGCCGTCTACAACGCCTATTTCGTCGGTGTGCTGGCCAAGGACCATGCCTCGGCCACCTTGCTGTGGACGTCGTTGATCGCCTTCTCCAGCTTCCTGGTGATGGTCACCATGCCGGGTCTGGGCGCCTGGGCCGACGCGCATGGGTCCAAGAAGCGCTTGCTGGGGATCTGCACCGTGGGATGTGTGCTGTCGACGGCGGCCCTGGCCTGGTTCGGCCCGGCGCAGCTGTGGTGGGCGGCTGCGGCGGTGGTGCTGTCCAATCTGTTCTTCTCCTACGGCGAATCGCTGATTGCGGCCTTCCTGCCGGAGCTGGCGCGGCGCGATGCGCTGGGTCGGGTCTCCGGCTGGGGCTGGGCGTTCGGCTATCTGGGCGGCATGTTGTCGCTGGGGATCTGCCTGGCCTATGTGCTGCGCGCTCAGGCCGCGGGGAACACCGCGGAACAGTTCGTTCCGGTGGCCCTCTTGATCACTGCCGGCCTGTACCTCATGGCCGCCGCGCCGACCTTCCTGCTGCTGCGCGAGCGCGCCGATCCCTGCGCCACCCGACGCGCGGGCCGCGTGGGTGCGGGGCTGGGCCAGCTCTGGGCCTCGTGGCGCCGGGCGCGCGCCTATCCGGACTTCCTGCGCCTGCTGGCCTGCGGCACCAGCTACCAGGCCGGCATCGCTGTGGTGATCGCCCTGGCGGCGGTGTATGCGGAGCAGGCCTTGGGGTTCACGCAGGCGCAGACCATGTCGCTGGTCTTCCTGGTCAACATTGCCTCGGCCGTCGGCGCCTTCGGCTTCGGCTATTTCGAGGACCGCATCGGGCACCAACCCGCGCTGGCCTACACGCTGGTGGGATGGATGCTGATGACCGCACTGGCCTACCTGGCCACCAGTGCCTGGCTGTTCTGGATTGCCGCTGTCATTGCGGGCCTGTGCATGGGATCGAGCCAGTCCTGCGGGCGGGCGCTGGCCGGCGCCCTGGCCCCGCATGACCGGCTGGCGGAGTTCTTCGGACTCTGGACCTTCGCCACCCGGCTGGCAGCGATCATCGGCCCGCTGACCTACGGCGCGGTCACGGTGCTGACCGCAGGCAACCATCGCCTGGCGATCCTGTCGACCGGCGTGTTCTTCGTCCTGGGATGGTGGTTGCTGCGCCGGGTGAACATGGCCCGAGGCCTGGCGCGCGCGCTGGTCTGAACGTCTGGACAGGATCGCTGACCGCAGCGCGCGCCGCCAGCTCAGAACGCGCTCTTGACGACGCCGCCGTCGACCCGGAGCGCGGCGCCGGTCGTGGCCGATGCCAAGGGACTGGCCACATAGGCCACCAGCGAGGCCACCTCCTGCGGCGAGGCGAAACGCCGGATCAGCGAGGTCGGGCGCACCTGGTCGAAGAACTCGGCCTCCACCTGTTCGAAGCTTTTGTCGCTCGACCGCGCCATGCCATCGACGAAGTCCCCCACACCGCGCGACTTGGTGGGCCCCGGCAGCACGCTGTTGACGGTGATGCCGGTGCCTGCCACCGACTCGGCCAGCCCGCGCGACACCGCCAGCTGCGCGGTCTTGGTCATGCCGTAGTGAATCATCTCGGTCGGGATCTGCACCGCGCTCTCGCTGGAGATGAAGATGATCCGGCCCCAGTTGGCCTGCTTCATGCCGGGCAGTACGAGGCGGGACAAGCGCACGCCGCTCAGGACATTCACGTCGAAGAAGTGCAGCCAATCGGCATCGGGAATGTCCTCAAAGGCCTTGGCCTCGAAGATGCCGAGGTTGTTGACCAGGATGCTGATGCCGGGATGGCGTCGCACCAGCTCCTCGGCCGCATCGGCGCGACTGAGGTCCCCGGCATAGCCCAGCACCGTGCCTGAGGTCTCGGCGCGGATGCGGGCCACCGCGTCATCCACCGCCGCCTGCGTGCGGCCGTTGACGATCACGCGGGCACCTTCCCGCGCCAGCGTGAGCGCAATGGCGAAGCCGATGCCTGCGGTGCTTCCGCTCACGAGGGCCAGTTGGTCGTTGAGTTGCAGGTCCATGTCGATCTCCAGGAGGGTTCGGATGAATCAAAGGGGGCTCGATCCGCTGCGCCATCGCGCCAGTGCACGGCGTGCCTCAGCACACGGCGCACTGGTTGTTGCGTCGCGGTACTTGGCGTGAGGGTGATGATGGCGGGGAATCGGCCACTGCGTTGCGCCGGCCGGACTTGCCCCTCGAGCCACACCGCCTTCGGACCTCTGTCCCACGGCGATGCGCCGATGCGCCCGTCATCTCGTGACGAGGACGTTCTGGACGGCGCGGCCCCTCGCTCCGAGCTCATCCTGAGACTGGAGCGGTCGCCGGTCGCTCAATGGGATGTCGTCGAGGCGGCCGTATCGGCAGCGCCGGGCTCACTGGCCGCGCGGCCGTTGGGATCTTCCGATGACACCGCCTTCATGTCGGCGAACGAGATCGGCACCGACGTGTGCTGATGCACCACCCGCCATTGGCCCGCCTCGCGTTGCAGCACGGCCGACAACCGGTCCTCCATGGACCGCAAGGTGGCGCCGGACCGGTCGATGGCCGCGAATCGCAGCAGCGCGCTGCCGGCGGCGAGATCGCCCGACGACCAGGCCGAGACCTGGCGCCAGGTCACCTGCACGCGCTCCTCGCCCAGGCTGCCCAACCAGTCGTCGATCATGGCCCGCCAGGCCGGCTTACCCTCCAGCGACCAGCGCTCCCAGCAGTCGAAGACCTTCAAATCATCGGCGTAGAGCGCGGCGCAGCGGCTGGCGTCCTTGTCGAAAACCGCGCGGGCGTACTGGTCCAGGAAGTCGTCGAAAGGGGAGCGGCTCATGGCGGGATCCGGTGGGTCGAGGAAGGCCCTCGGTGAGACGACGTTCAATGGCGTCGGTTTTCGACGGCGCCGCATCCAGCGCCACATCGCGGGCCCCATCAAGCGCCGTGCCCGTGCTCCGTGCGCCGCGCCTCGGCCGCCTCAGGCGCTGATCTGCGTCGCCTGGAGATCCGTCCACCCCAGCGCTTCGTGGGCCAGTCGTTCCAGGGGCACCGGGTCGCCGGTGCTTTCCAGCACGATCGACGCTTGCGCCGGTGCGGGCAAGCCCAGCGCCTCCCAGCGCCGCTGGGCCTGGCGGGCGACAGCGTCCTCGATGTTGAGCACCTGAACTTCCGGCCCCAGCGCGGCCTGGATCTGCGGCTGCACCAGCGGATAGTGGGTGCAGCCCAGCAGGACGGTGTCGACGCCGGCGTCGCGCAGCGGGGCGCAGTAGGCGTCGATCAGCTGTTGGAGTGCCTCACTGCGCAGGTCGGCTTTCTCGATCAGCGAGACCAGGCCTGGGCAGGCCTGGCTGATGAGCCGGACATCCCCGGCATGGGCGGCCACCAGGTCCTCGTAGCGACGGCTGGCGATGGTCGCGGTGGTGGCCATCACGCCGATCCGGCCGTTGCGGGTGGCCGCGACCGCCGGCTTCACGCCGGGCTCGATGCCCACCACCGGCCAATCCGGCCAGCGCTCGCGCATGGCGTTGACCGCATGCGCGGTGGCAGTGTTGCAGGCCACCACCACCATGCGCGCCCCCGCCGTCCGCAGATGCTCGGCCACCCGCAGGCTGCGCTCGCGGATGTAGTCGCTGCTGCGTTCCCCATACGGGGCGTGCGCGGCATCAGCCACATAGTGAAGCGGGACATCGGGCAGCCGCGCGCGCAAGGCCTTCAACACCGTCAGACCGCCCACGCCGGAGTCGAAAACGCCGAGACTGGGCGGCAATGCCGCGCCAGCCCGCGTGATGGGCACGGCCGAGGTGGAAGGCGCCAGCGGTGCGCCGGAAGGCGGAGAGGTGGATGGCGAGGTCAACGACGAGGCAGCCGGCGGCGCGCCGAACGCCCCGGCCGAGCGGGGCAGGGCGGGGGCGGTCGAGTGGCCATGCGAGGGGGAGGCGGCATCCAGCGGCGAACCGCGGCCGATGGGCGGGAGGTCGGGCGTCGTCATATCAGGGGGAGCAGTCTAGAAGATTCCCGCTTGGCGGCGCCGGCGTCATGGCTAGAATAGAACGATCGTTCGTTTTATTTTGATCCCAGGCCGTCGCGGGTCGATGCGACCTGACGGCTGAGTGACACGGGTGCGGCGCAGGCCTCCCATAGAATCGAATTAACGTTTACGTCAATCCGCCTGGAGTGCTTCGATGAAGGTATTGGTCCCCGTCAAACGAGTCGTCGATTACAACGTCAAGGTGCGCGTCAAGAGCGACGGCACCGGTGTGGACATCGCCAACGTGAAGATGTCCATCAACCCCTTTGACGAGATCGCCGTGGAAGAGGCTGTGCGCCTCAAGGAAAAGGGTGTGGTCACCGAGGTGATCGCCGTGTCCTGCGGCGTCACGCAGTGCCAGGAAACCCTGCGCTATGCGATGGCCATCGGTGCCGATCGCGCCATCCTGGTCGAGACCGCCGCCGATGCCGAACTGCAGCCGCTGGCCGTGGCCAAGCTGCTGAAGGCGCTGGTGGACAAGGAGCAGCCGCAGATGGTGATCCTGGGCAAGCAGGCCATCGACGACGATTGCAATCAGACCGGCCAGATGCTGGCCGCGCTGACCGGCATGCCGCAAGGCACCTTCGCTTCCAAGGTCGAGGTCGTTGAGGGCAAAGTCAACGTCACCCGCGAGGTCGATGGCGGCCTGGAGACGGTCAGCCTGTCGCTGCCGGCAGTGGTCACCACCGACCTGCGCCTGAATGAGCCGCGCTATGTGACGCTGCCCAACATCATGAAGGCGAAGAAAAAGCAGCTGGACGTGGTCAAGCCGGCCGATCTGGGCGTGGATGTGACGCCGCGCATCAAGACGCTGTCGGTGGCCGAGCCGGCCAAGCGCGGCGCCGGCATCAAGGTGCCGGATGTGGCGACCCTGGTGTCCAAGCTCAAGACCGAAGCCAAAGTGATTTGACCCACCCCCATCCCGCCTCGCGCGCGTGAGGCGAGCGCACCCGAAGACGCCGGCTGTGCCGGCGTCGCGGGATCCGCAGGGTTAAGACATCGACGTCGGCCAGGCCGACGCGCATGGAGATAAGACATGACCTCTCTCGTCATTGCTGAACACGACAACACGTCCCTGAAGGGCGCCACCCACCACACCGTGACCGCCGCCGCTGCGCTGGGCGGCGAGGTGCATCTGCTGGTGGTCGGATCGAATGCCGCCGGCGTGGCCGCGGCCGCCGCCAAGATCACCGGCGTGACCAAGGTGCTGCATGCCGACGGCGCCCAGTTCGCCGAAGGCCTGGCCGAGAACGTCGCCGCGCAGGTGATCGCGATCGCCAAGGACTACAGCCATCTGCTGTTCCCCGCCACCGCGGCCGGCAAGAACGTCGCCCCGCGCGTGGCTGCGCTGCTGGATGTGGCGCAGGTCAGCGACATCACCAAGGTGATCAGCCCCGACACCTTCGAGCGTCCGATCTACGCCGGCAATGCAATCGCCACGGTGCAATCGCTGGATGCGGTGAAGGTGATCACGGTGCGCACCACCGGTTTTGATTCCGCCGCAGAAGGCGGCAGCGCATCGGTGGAAACGCTGACGGCCGCCGCTGACAGCGGCAAGAGCAGCTTCGTCGGCCGTGAGGTCACCAAGAGCGACCGTCCGGAACTGACTGCCGCGAAGATCATCGTCTCGGGCGGCCGCGCGATGGGCAGCAGCGACAAGTTCAATGAAGTCCTGACCCCGCTGGCCGACAAGCTGGGCGCGGCCCTCGGTGCCTCGCGTGCCGCGGTGGATGCGGGCTATGCGCCCAACGACTGGCAGGTGGGCCAGACCGGCAAGATCGTGGCGCCGCAGCTCTACATCGCCGCCGGCATCTCGGGCGCGATCCAGCATCTGGCCGGCATGAAGGATTCGAAGGTGATCGTGGCGATCAACAAGGATCCGGAAGCGCCGATCTTCTCGGTGGCCGATTACGGCCTGGAAGCGGACCTCTTCACCGCCGTGCCGGAGCTGGTCAAGGCCCTGTGATCGGGGTCTGAGTTCCGCCAACGGACGGCAGACGGCCGCGCGCGGTCCCAGGACCGACGCCGCCACACGAACAGGGCGCCCGCCGACGAAGCGCGGCGCCCTTTTTTCATCCGGAGACAAACCATGACTTACCGCGCCCCGATCAAGGACATGCTGTTCGACATGCAGGCCCTGGCTGGCCTGCAGACGCTGTCCGAGCAGATTCCCGCCTTTGCCGATCACGGTCTGGATACCGCTCAGGCCGTGCTGGAGGAGTCGGCGAAGCTGAATGAGGATGTCATCGCCCCGCTGAACTTCGAGGGCGACAAGCATCCGTCCACCTTCAAGGACGGCCAGGTGTTCACCACGCCGGGCTTCAAGGACGCGTTTCGTCAGTATGTCGACGGGGGATGGCAGGGGCTGCAGCATCCCGAGGCTTACGGCGGCCAGGGGCTGCCCAAGACCATCGGCACGGCGTGTGGCGAGATGGTGCAGGCGGCCAATGTCAGCTTCGCGCTGTGTCCGCTGCTGACCGATGGCGCGATCGAAGCGCTGCTGACCGCCGGCAGCGAGGCTCAGAAGCGTCTCTTCATCCCGAAGCTGCTGTCGGGCGAGTGGACCGGCTCGATGAACCTGACCGAGCCGCAGGCCGGTTCCGACCTCGCGCTGGTGCGGACCCGCGCCGAGCCGCAGGGCGACGGCACCTACCGGGTCTTCGGCACCAAGATCTACATCACCTACGGCGAGCATGACCTGACCGACAACATCGTCCATCTGGTGCTGGCCCGGGTGCCCGGTGCGCCGGAGGGCGTGAAGGGGATCAGCCTGTTCCTGGTGTCGAAGTTCCTGGTGAACGAAGACGGCTCGCTGGGGGCGCGCAACGATGTGCACTGCGTGTCCATCGAGCACAAGCTCGGCATCAAGGCCAGCCCGACGGCGGTGCTGCAGTTCGGCGATCACGGCGGCGCCGTCGGCACGCTGATCGGCGAGGAGAATCGCGGCCTCGAATACATGTTCATCATGATGAATGCGGCCCGCTTCGGTGTGGGCCTGCAGGGCATCGGTGTGGCGGACCGGGCCTATCAGAAGGCGGTGTCCTATGCGAAGGACCGGGTGCAGTCGCGTCCGGTGGACGGCTCGCAGCCGGGGCCCGCCGCGATCATTCATCATCCCGATGTGCGCCGCATGCTGATGACGCAGCGAGCGTTGGTGGAGGGGTGCCGGGCGATGGCTATCGATGCGGCCGCCGCCTACGACATCGCCCATCACCACGAGGATGCCGACGCCCGCAAGGAAGCGCAGGCCTTCTATGAATTCATGGTGCCGCTGGTCAAGGGCTACAGCACCGAGATGAGCCTGGAGGTCGCCTCGCTGGGCGTGCAGGTGCATGGCGGCATGGGCTTCATCGAGGAAACCGGCGCGGCGCAGTACTACCGCGACGCACGGATCCTGACCATCTACGAAGGCACCACCGCGATCCAGGCCAACGACCTGGTCGGTCGCAAGACGGTGCGTGACGGCGGTGCCTTCGCCCGCGGCGTGGCCGCACAGATCGAAGAGACCGAAGGCGCGCTGGCGGCCAGCGGCAGTGCCGATGCGCAGGCGGTGCGGACGCAGTTGGCGGCGGCACGGGCCTCGTATGTGCAGGTGGTGGACTTCATTGCCTCGCATGCCAAGGCCAAGCCCAATGCCGCCTTCGCCGGTTCGGTGCCGTATCTGATGCTGGCGGGCAACCTGATGGCGGGCTGGCAGCTGGCCCGTTCGCTGCTCGCGGCGCAGGAGCGGCTCAGCGCGGGTGACGACACCCAATTCATGACGGCCAAGATCGCCACGGCGCGCTTTTATGCCGAGCACATCCTGCCGCGCTGCCATTCGCTGCGCGATGCGGTGGTGAACGGCGCTGACAGCACGATGGCGCTGCCGATCGACGCGTTCTGACCCGTTCCGAAGCGTTCTGACGCGCGTCCGAAAGCGAAGCGGCCGCGGCGTCGGGCGCCGGCTGGGACCCGGTCGGCGCGACGATGCTTCGCGATCCGCCCCGACGCACGGTGACTCATTTCCAACGAACCGAAGCACCGGTGCGTCGAAGCCTCGACGCACCGAACCCAAGAGGAGACCTCAGGTGGCACTTCCCGCGTTGTTCAACTCATTGCGCTTGCCGGTGATCGGCTCGCCGCTGTTCATCATCAGCAATCCGAAGCTGGTCATTGCCCAGTGCAAGGCCGGCATCGTCGGATCGATGCCGTCGCTCAATGCGCGGCCGGCGGAATTGCTCGACGACTGGCTCGCCGAAATCACCGAGACGCTGGCCGCGCATGACCGGGCGCATCCGGAGGCGCCGGCTGCACCGTTTGCGATCAACCAGATCGTGCACAAGAGCAACGACCGTCTGGAGCACGACATGGCACTGTGCGCCAAGTACAAGGTGCCGATCGTGATCACCTCGCTGGGCGCGCGTGAGGACGTCAATGCGGCGGTGCACGGCTGGGGCGGGGTGGTTCTGCACGACATCATCAACAACAAGTTCGCCCACAAGGCCATCGAGAAGGGCGCGGACGGCCTGATCGCCGTGGCGGCAGGGGCCGGTGGCCATGCGGGTGTGAAGAGCCCGTTTGCGTTGATCCAGGAGATCCGTGAATGGTTCGATGGCCCGCTGGCGCTGTCGGGCTCGATCGCCAGCGGTGATGCCATCCTCGCGGCGCAAGCGATGGGAGCGGACCTGGCCTACATCGGCTCGGCCTTCATCGCCACCGAAGAGGCGCGCGCGTCGGACGACTACAAGCAGATGATTGTCGAGAGCAACAGCGACGACATCGTCTACAGCAACCTGTTCACCGGTGTTCACGGCAACTACCTGCGCGGCTCCATCGTCAAGGCGGGCCTGGATCCGGACAACCTGCCTGAGAGCGACCCCACGAAGATGAACTTCGGCGGCAACGGTGCCAAGGCCTGGAAGGATGTGTGGGGCAGTGGACAGGGCATCGGCGCGATTCGCGAGGTGCTGCCTGCCGGCGAACTGGTCGCCCGCTTCGATCGCGAGTACCGCGCTGCCCGCCAGCGCCTGGCGATCGCCTGAAGACCGCTCCGTAGGCCGCCGCCGCCCCGACAAACCGAGGACGGACCGGCCACCCTCTCCCCATCGATGACCCGTTCGTCGAGTCGCTCTGGGGATCGTTCGTGGAACCGCTCAGTGAACCGCGCGGTGAATCGATCGATGAATTGATCGGTGAACGGTGCGGTGATTGGTGTGGGGCAATTGCTCGGTGATTCGAGCAGGCGATGCCGGCCTCCCTGGGAGTGAATGCGAAGCGCCTGAACGGACAGGGAGGCCGGCATTGCCTGCGACTGCGCTGTTGGCGGAAGGAAGGGGTGACCGACGCGATGGCGGAGAGCCTCCGCCGAGCGCCGCTTCTGCTTGAAGGCGGTGAGACGAGAACGCGCAAAGGGGGAAGCTCGGTCGTGATTGAAGCGGACGATGCCGGCCTCCCTGGGAGTGAATGCGAAGCGCCTGAACGGACAGGGAGGCCGGCATCGTCTGCGACCGCGCGGTTCGTGGCGGTGCAGGACCCTTGTGCGCCATAGCGCGAAGGAATGCCGCGCAAGATCACTGCACGAACGAAAGAAGAAAGAAGCCCCGTCATTTCGCAACCCACCCAGAAAGCTCCCCTTCGAGGAGCTTTTTTCATTTCCGAAAGGAAAAAACAACCGTCCGATCGGTCGAAACGGGCGTTTTTCGCCCGTTGGTTGCGCTATCCGCATCCTTGTCGCGCCATTGACCCCCTGAAACTGCGGAAAACTGCGCAGCTTTCGGCACTTCAAATGAGGGATTGACCTTCCATGTAAAAACCGGGCTAGACCTGAAATGTAAGCAATGGTTTGATGGACGACATTCCAATCATTTCAAGTCGTCAGGGAGAGCCTCATGAAGTTGGCCGACGTCCGAATCGGATCACGTCTCGCGGTGGCATTCGCCGTCATCATTGCCTTGTTGCTGGTCATTTTGGGCGTGGGCATCCGCGTCATCAACGGTGTCAATGACACCATGAGCCGGGTGGTCGAGGACCGCTATGCGCTGATCGCGCTCACGACTCAGGTCAAGAGCGTGGGCGACCGAGGCGCCATCACTATTGGCCGCCTGCTGCTGGCGTCCACGCCGGAAGCGACCAAGAGGTACATGGACGACTACGCCGGTATCCGTCAGACCAACTCGGAGAACCTGGCCAAGCTCGAGAAGATGCTGCGCACCGATGAGAGCAAGAAGCTCTTCGAGGAGCAGTCGGTCGCGCGCAAGGAATACGGCGCAGTCGTGCGGAAGATCTTTGACCAGCTCGCCGCCGGCCAGCGCGAATCGGCGATGGCGCTCTACCAGGATGAGTTGCCCGGTCCCCAGGCTCGCTATTACGCGCTGATCGACAAGATGGTCGACTATCAGGCCGCCAGCATGGCCGGCGATGTGGCCGAAGCTCTGGATCGGTCCAGCAGTGCCAAGCTGGACATGGTCGGTGCCTCCGCCCTGGCGTTGCTGATGGGCATCGGCACGGCGCTGTTCATCACCCGCTCCATCACCCAGCCGATCGAGCGCGCCATCAAGCTGGCGGAATCGGTGGCCGCGGGTGACCTGACCTATCGGATCCAGGTGACCGGCAAGGATGAAGTGGCCCGTCTGATGACGGCGCTGCAGAACATGGTCGAGAACCTGCACCGGATCGTCACCGAAGTCCGCACCGGGGCCGACACCATCTCCAATGCCGCTCAGGAAGTGGCCCAGGGCAACCAGGATCTGTCGGCCCGCACCGAGCAGCAGGCCAGTGCGCTGCAGCAGACCGCCTCCGCCATGGAGCAGCTCACCGCCGCCGTGCGCATGAGCGCCGACCATGCCGGCGAAGCGAACCGTTCGGCCACCTCGGCCTCGGGCATTGCCACGCAAGGCGGCGAGGTGGTGGGTCAGGTGGTGGAGACGATGACCTCGATCTCCACCGCCTCGCGCCGCATCGTCGAGATCATCAGCGTCATCGATGGCATCGCCTTCCAGACCAACATCCTGGCCCTGAATGCGGCGGTGGAAGCCGCTCGGGCCGGTGAGCAGGGCCGCGGCTTTGCGGTGGTGGCGGCCGAGGTGCGCAGCCTGGCGCAGCGCAGCGCCACGGCGGCCAAGGAGATCAAGCACCTGATCGACGACTCGGTCCATCAGGTCGACACCGGCAGCCGCATGGTGCAGCAGGCCGGCGAAACCATGCAGCAGGTCGTGACCAGCATCCGCCAGGTGAGCCATGTGGTGGCGGAGATCACCGCCTCCAGCCGCGAGCAGAGCGACGGCATCGAGCAGGTGAATTCGGCCGTCATTCAGATGGATGACTCGACGCAGAAGAACGCCGCGATGGTGGAGCAGAGCACGGCCGCCGCGCGTGCGCTGCAAGACCAGGCCAGGCAGTTGAATGACGCGGTGCGTGCCTTCGCCCTCTGAGGCGGGCCGCACGCGACAGGCAAGGCGCCGCGAGCCCGCGGCGCCCCAGGCGGTGATGCCAGGCCCACGGCCTGATGCAGGCACCGCCGCCGGCCGGTGACACACCACCGGGCCGGCACGACAGGTGGGTTGGAGGGGACTGGAGACAAGACCGGCCACAGAGCCGGAGGTCACGCAGCCCGGGAGGAATCCGACCGCTGTCCGACCGCCGTTCATCGAGGACGGTGGATCGGTTGGCACAGGCGCCGTTCGAGCGTCGAGGGTCACCCGTGGGCGTGAAGAGCCCGTCTCAGCCGAGCAGCCTCTTTCATCGTCAAGGGAGTCGACATGTCAGTCCACACATCGTTCGGGCGTCACGCCTGGGCGCTTCGCTGCAATTTCGATCGCGATACCGATCCGTCGGACGCGACGGTTTCCGAATCGCCGCGCCTGCGGCCCGGCATCGCCGCGCTGCTCGAGGCATTTCGCCGCAACGGCCATCAATGGGCGCGACTGGATCCGCTGGCGATGCCCGATGAAGCCAGCGCCGAGGCGCCGGCCTTGGGCGACCGGTTCGACGATCCGCTGCTCCATCCGGCGCAGTTCGGGCTGTCACCTCACGACCCGGTCGCGGACGATGGCGCCACAGTGCTGGGCGCCTCGGATGTGGGGGCCTTGCGAGAGCGGTTGCAGGCCCTGTATTGCGGCACCTTGTCGCTGGACCTGTCCGCGGTGCGGGATGAGGACCGTCGCCGCTGGTGGCAGCAGCGCATGGAGGCGCCCCAGGCGCCGCTGACCACGGCCGGCGCGCGCGATCTGCTGGCCCGCCTGGCGCGGGTGGAAGGCTGGGAGCGCCATCTTCAGCAGCGATTCCCCCATGGCAAGCGCTTTTCGCTGGAGGGTTGCGAAGCGCTGCTGCCGTTGCTGGATGCGGTACTCGACGCCGCCGCAGGACAGGGCGTCGATCAGGTGCTGATGGGCATGCCGCATCGCGGCCGGGTGAATGTGCTGGTCAACCTGATGGGCCGTCGCGTCGATGAGATCACCGACTACTTCGAGACCGCGCCGGCGCATCCGGAGCGGCAGCGTGATCTGGTCTATCACCTCGGCGGCGAGTCGCAGGTCCAGACCTCGAACGGCCCGGTGCGGGTGCGGCTGTCGGCCAATCCTTCGCATCTGCAGAGCGTCTATCCCGTCGTTGTCGGCATGACGCGCGCGGCGCGATCGACCGCCGCCGATCGGCCCGACCGCTGCATGGCGGTTGTGATGCACGGCGACGCGGCCTTTGCCGGCCAGGGCGTGGTGATGGAGACCTTGGCCATGGGTCAGAAGCCCGGCTATGAGGTGGGCGGCGTGGTCCACATCATCATCAACAACCAACTCGGTTTCACCGAGCCCAACCGCATGGATGCGCAGGCTGCACGCTACTGCACCGATCCCACCCGCATGGTGGATGCGCCGGTGCTGCGCGCCAGTGCTGATGATCCGGAAGCGGTGCTGCGGGCGGCGCGTCTGGCCGTGGACTACCGCGCGCGCTTCGGGACCGACGTGGTGATCGACCTTGTCGGCTATCGACGGTTCGGCCATTCCGAGCATGATGTGCCGGCATTGACCAGTCCCGACCTGTATCGGCGCATCCCTGCCAAGCCGGGGGTGACGACGCTGTATGCGCAGCAGCTGGCGGCCAGCGGTCGGCTGGCACAGGCGGTGGCCTCTCAACTCGCTGATGAGGTCAATGCCTTTGATCCCGCGAGTCCCCTGTTGAGTGCGACGCCAATCGGTGGCGAATCGACGACGCCTCCGAACGGCGCCGTCAATGGCGCGGCGAACGCATCTTCCGCTGCAGGCGCGTCGAAGGCACCGAGCGATGTCATGCCGCTGCACGAGCTGCTCACCGCGCTGGCCGATCTGCCGCCCTCGTTCCAGCCGCATCCGCTGCTGCGTGACCAGTTGGCACGCTGGCGCGCCATGGCGGCGGACGACCGACAGCCCGCGGACTGGTGCACCGCCGAGGCGCTGGCCTGGGCACAGGTGCTGCAGGCCGGCGTGGGCGTGCGCCTTTCGGGTCTGGATGTGCAGCGCGGCACCTTCTTGCATCGGCATGCGGTGTGGCATCACCAAGGTGGCGAGGGTGCGACCTCGTCGGCCCCGGCGCCGTCCACCTGGACGCCGCTGGCGCGCTTTGCCAGCAAGGCCGCTCGGTGGGAGGTCCACAACTCGGTGCTTTCGGAAGAAGCGGTGCTGGGCTATGAATACGGCCACAGCGTGCAAGGGCGCGATGTGCTCACCGTCTGGGAGGCGCAGTTCGGCGACTTCGTCAACGGCGCGCAGGTCTATCTCGACCAGTACATCAGCTCCGGCGAAGAGAAGTGGGGCGTGGACGCCTCGCTGACCGTGCTGCTGCCGCATGGCTATGAAGGTGTGGGGCCGGAGCATTCGAACGGTTTCCTCAGCCGGGTGCTGCAGCTCTGCGGTGCGGACAACCTGCGGGTGGCCATGCCCTCCACCTCGGGCCAGTACGCGCAGCTGCTGCGTCGTCAGGCCTTGGACCCGGTGCGCAAGCCGCTGATCGTGCTGACGCCCAAGGCGGTGTTGCTCGGTGAGTCCCGCAGCCATACCCCGGTGGGCGAGGTGGCGGGCGGCCACTTCCAGACGGTGCTGGACGATGCCAGCCTGGATGAGGCGCAGGCCGGCGCGGTGCGGTCGATCGTGCTGTCCAGCGGCAAGGTGCATTACGACCTGCTGTCCGGTCGGGAGGCGCAGCCGGAGGCCGCATCGACCGCGCTGGTGCGGGTGGAGCAGCTCTATCCGTTCCCGTCGGCGGCGCTGGCGGCCGTGTTGCGTCGCTATCCGCAGGCCGAGCAGATCACCTGGGTGCAGGAAGAGACCCGCAACCAAGGCGCCTGGCACTTCGTCCGCGATGAACTGACGTCGCTGCTGCCGGCGGGCGTGGCCCTGCGGGAGGTGTCCCGCGCGGTGACCGCCGCCGGCGCGACCGCGTCGGCAGCGATTCACCGGCAGCAGCAGGCGGCGTTGGTGCGTCGCGCGCTGACGGTCGATCTGAGTGCCGACATCGACTGACGGACGCATCCAGCGGCGAATCCGGCGGCGAATCCGTCGGTCCATGCGCTGACCCATGCGCCGGCGGAGCGCGGCGGTCCGGCCTCGGTGCGACATCCCATCGCGCCGAGGCGGGCGTCACTTCATCGTCGTGAAGCGGCCCTGCGGCCGATCGTCCGATCGATGCACCGCCTGCACCGTGTTCTTCCTCGCCCACGGCATGCGGGCAGATCTTTCGATCCGCGCGTATGGCACTGTCCGGTTTAGCGGGCCGCCGGGGGCGTCTCGCCGACAGCGACCGGGGTAGACATCGCCATCGTGAAGATGTCCATCAGCCCCTTTGACGAGATCGCCGTGGAAGAGGCTGGGCGACTCTAGGAAGAGGGGGGGGATTAAAGCACTGTGGAATCCAGTGTGAAATGGATGGTGGAAGACATACCAATATTGCCAGAGGAATCTTGCGCCTGCACCATCAGATATTTCTCACCGTCGGTACCGAAAACGCTGGAAGCAATCTCACGCGTCTTGGACCAATCAGACCACGACAGCCCATTATCCTCGCTGTAGCGGATTTGATCATCGGTGAACAAGCCTGCGACCTGGATCGTTCCGTCAGACGTGATGCCGTCCGTCGAAGAGGCGCCCGTGTCATTTTTCAGCGAGAGAATTGGGGCCTTCGGAGGAGTGCCGTCGTAGACGAGCGTGAAGGTACGTGTCGCCACGTTCCCAGCCTCATCGGTCGATGTCGCCATCAGCGTATTAACACCTGGCTCTAAATAGCCCGCAATCCACACGGCCGAACCTCCGGCGTCAATGTTGTATGTTTGTCCGGCGAAGGTGACTTTCGTTTGGCCATCAGATGTCACTTTGAATGAGCTATATGTGTTCAGGTACACAACTTGTGACGCTGGCCAGAATTTCACTTCTTTAATGGGGATGATTTCAATGAGCGGGGCTACCGTGTCCACTTTCAACGTCACCGTGGTTTCAGCACCTGCGTTGCCAGCTTCATTGACTTGACGGACGAGCACTGTGTTGCTGCCCTCTTCGAAATATCGGGTGGAAAGAACGCCGTTGTCAGTCCCCAGGCGCCAATGATCATCCCCACCCACCTTGAATTCCCAATGCGCGTTGGGGTCCAATGCGCCAATTGCAAGATAACCGTTTGCTGAGATCAGATTGTTGGTTGCCACGGTGCTGCTGTTTTTCATCACAGACGCTGACAACAGCCCGGGCGTTGAAAAATCGACGGAGAGGTCGAGTGACTGGATGTTGCTCACATTGCCTGCGCCATCCGTCTGCCGGACGTCAACCCTCTGACTTCCTTGAAGTAGATCGGTCGATGGCAGTGCACTGCCTTGCCCATGATGCCAATCGCCGCCGTCCACGCGCCATTCCCACGTCCCGCCTGCCTCGAGTTGGGACAGGTTGACAGAGCCAGACGCGTTCAGCACCGGCACGGCGCTGCTTGTCGTCAGAACAGGCGCGTCGGGCGCTGTCTGATCCAACTGAACGACCAGCGTTTTAATGATCACGGTTTCCGGGTCATCGCCCTGCTGGTAAACCTCAACGACATTGCTTCCGTCCTTCAAGGCTTCCGCGGGGATCTGGGCATGTGTCCCCAGTGTCCAGGTCGCACTGCCATTCACCCGGTAATACCAGGGGGCGTCGTTGGCCAAGCCGGTCACCGAGATCGTGCCGTCGTGGGTCAAGCCGTCGGTCGGTGACATACCGGTGTCGTTGACCAATGCCAACTCCGGCGAGGAGTCAGGCGCACGCACGCGCACCGCCATCGTCGCGATATCGCCGATTTGCCCTTGATCATCGATCTGTGCCACTGTCACCGCATGCACGCCCCTGCTGATCGCATCGGCGGGAATGGACTGACCCTCGCCTGTTACCCAGACCGTGGAGTTGTCCAATCGGTAGACCCAGCGATTGCCGGGCGAGGTCAATTGAACGTCGATATGGTCGGACGGATCAATCGTGCTCCGTCCGCTGCCAGTAGACAGGCGCGGCGCCTGTAAAAGCGGATGCGCTGCCGAATCAGCCGGTGTCATCGAACGGTCGGGTTGGGATGACGAGGCGGATTCGGAGGGGCTTCGTCCGGGCACTGTTGATGGCGACACCAAGCTGGGTTGCTGCCCTGCGGCGCCGCTTCCGCTGCCTAGCGCGGCAGCTGCGAATGCCACTCCGCCGACACCGCCGATGAGCCACGGCAACGGCAATAGCGCACCACAATTCTGATTGTCATCGCCTGCCTGCCCCTCTTTGCGACATGAGGTGTCGGTGGCCTCGGTCGGTTCGCTCAAAGACAGGTCCGGCTCACTGGAAGGCGCCGAGTCGGCGGGGGCGGTCGGAGGGTTTGGAGCCCCTGCGTCAGCGATGTTGTGCTCGAACAGGTCGCTGGGCTCTCTGTCAACTTGCGAGACAACCGCGTCCGGGAGGCCCGTCTCATTGCCTTTGACGGCTTTTGACGTTTGACGGCCTGCAGTTTTCCTCGAAGCAAGTTGGGCGGCGTTGATGGCTTGGACGGGTTGGTTCACAGGTATTACTCCGTTGGGTACTGGTTACGAAAGCGCAGGCATCAGTTTCAGCGCCTGAGCTGTCACATGGCACCTCAACAAATCCGTGGTTTACGGAGCTCGAATGGCAAAAACCTGCAGCATCGTGTGCAGTTAATAGTTATTTCGAGTCCGAGCTACCCGCGCTCACCGCGCCACTCAACCGCTACGCTCAGCCGCTGTACTGCGTCGATTCCCGGGGACGGCGGCAGTCTCCAGTCTCCACGGCGGCCGTGGGGGTCGCCTGGGCGGGTCGAAGCAGGTCTTCTCTTGAACGACTGGCGACGGCCGTTGGCTGAAAGCCAGCGACGAGTGAGCGACCAGCGGATCTGCATGTCGCTCGTCCGCTTCTGCTGTGATCCATGGCCCGCCCCGTGGGGGAGAGGGAGGGTGAGTGCCTCACGCCGCAGCGTCGGGCGAAGCGCGCCATCGGCGCCTGTGAGCAAGCGGCTGAAGCCCCGGCACGCCCTCCCGGGCACGCCGAGGACCGCCTCACTTCATCGTGGTGAAGCGTCCTTCCGGTCGGTCATCGGAACGATGCACCGTCTGCACCGACTTTTGCATCGCCCAAGGCCGCACTTGATGGTGCGGTGGTTAAAGCACTGTGGAATCCAGTGTGAAATGGATGGTGGAAGACGCACCGATATTGCCAAGGGTGTCCATCGCCTGCACCATCACGCGTTTCTCACCGTCGTTACCGAAAACGCTGGAAGCAATCTCACGCGTCTGTGACCAATCAGACCACGACAGCCCATTGTCCTCGCTATGGCGAATTTTATCCTCGTACTGCAAACCTAACACCTCGATCGTTCCGTCAGACGTGATGCCGTCCATCGAATAAGCGCCTGTGTCATTTTTCAGCGAGAGAACTGGGGCCTTCGGAGGAGTGCCGTCGTAGACGAGCGTGAAGGTACGTGTGGTCACGTTCCCAGCCTCATCGGTCGCTGTCGCCACCAGGGTATTGGTGCCTTCCTTCAAATAGCCCGCAACCCACACGGCCAAACCTCCGGCGGCAATGTTATATGTTTGTCCGGCAAAGGTGACTTTCGTTTGGGTGTCAACTTTCACTTTGAACGAGCTATCCGCATTCAAGTACATGTAATGTTCATTTGGCAGGAAAGACGCCTCTTTAATGGGGATGATGTCGATGACCGGGGCCACCGTGTCCACATTGAACGTCACCGCGGTTTCCGTACCTGCGTTACCGGCTTCATTGACTTGACGGATGAGCACTGTGTTGCTGCCCTCGTCGAAATATCGGGTGGAAAGAACGCCGTTGTCATTCCCCAGGCGCCAATGATCATCCCCACCCACCTTGAATTCCCAATGCGCATTGGGGTCCAATGCGCCAATTGCAAGATAACCGTTTGCAGAGATCAGATTGTTGGTTGCCACGGTGCTGCTGTTTTTCATCACAGACGCTGACAACTGCCCGGGCGTTGAAAAATCGACGGAGAGGTCGAGTGACTGGATGTTGCTCACATTGCCTGCGCCATCCGTCTGCCGGACGTCAACCCTCTGACTTCCTTGAAGTAGATCGGTCGATGGCAGTGCACTGCCTTGCCCATGATGCCAATCGCCGCCGTCCACGCGCCATTCCCACGTCCCGCCTGCCTCAAGTTGGGACAGGTTGACAGAGCCAGACGCGTTCAGCACCGGCGCGGCGCTGTTTATCGTCAGAACAGGCGCGTCGGGCGCTGTCTGATCCAACTGAACGACCAGCGTTTTAATGACCACGGTGTCCGGGTCATCGCCCTGCTGGTAAACCTCAACGACATTGCTTCCGTCCTTCAAGGCTTCCGCGGGGATCTGGGCATGGGTCCCCAGTGTCCAGGTCGCACTGCCATTCACCCGGTAATACCAGGGGGCGTCGTTGGCCAAGCCGGTCACCGAGATCGTGCCGTCGTGGGTCAAGCCGTCGGTCGGTGACATACCGGTGTCGTTGATCAACGCCAACTCCGGCGAGGAGTTAGGCACATGCACGCGCACCGCGATCTTCGCGAAATCGCCGATTTGCCCTTGATCATCGACCTGTGCCACTGTCACCGCATGCACGCCCCTGCTGATCGCATCGGCGGGAATGGACTGACCCTCGCCTGTTACCCAGACCGTGGAGTTGTCCAATCGGTAGACCCAGCGATTGCCGGGGGAGGTCAGTTGAACGTTGATATGGTCGGACGGATCAATCGTGCTCCGTCCGCTGCCAGTAGACAGGCGCGGCGCTTGTAAAAGCGGATGCGCTGCCGAATCAGCCGGTGTCATCGAACGGTCGGGTTGGGATGACGAGGCGGATTCGGAGGGGCTTCGTCCGGGCACTGTTGATGGCGACACCAAGCTGGGTTGCTGCCCCGAGGCGCTGCTTCCACTGCTGAGCGCGGCGGCTGCGAATGCCACTCCGCCGACACCGCCGATGAGCCACGGCAACGGCAATAGCGCATCACAATTCTGATTGTCATCGCCTGCCTGCCCCTCTTTGCGACATGAGGTGTCGGTGGCCTCGGTCGGTTCGCTCAAAGACAGGTTCGGCTCACTGGAAGGCGCCGAGTCGGCGGGGGCGGTCGGAGGGTTTGGAGCCCCTGCGTCAGCGATGTTGTGCTCGAACAAGTCGCTGGGTTCGTTGTCAGCTTGCGAGACAACCGCGTCCGGGAGGCCCGTCTCATTGCTTTTGACGGCTTTTGACGTTTGACGGCCTGCAGTTTTCCTCGAAGCAAGTTGGGCGGCGTTGATGGCTTGGACGGGTTGGTTCACAGGTATTACTCCGTTGGGTACTGGTTACGAAAGCGCAGGCATCAGTTTCAGCGCCTGAGCTGTCACATGGCACCTCAACGAATCCATGGTTTACGGAGCTCGAATGGCAAAAACCTGCAGCATCCTGTGCAGTTAATAGCTATTTCGAGTCCGAGCTACCCGCGCTCACCGCGCCGTTTGGCCACTCAATCGCTCCGCTGCGCTCAGCCGCTGTATTGCCGCAATTTCCGGTAACGGCGGCAGGTTCCATGGCCGCCGTTGCGGTGGCCTGGACTGGTCAAAGCAGGTCCCTTTTGAACGACCGGCGACGGCCGTTGGCTGAAAGGCAGCGATGGGTGAGTGACCAGCGGATCTGCATGTCGCTCGTCCGCTGCTGCGGTGATCCATGGCCAGCCACGGGCCCCGTGGGGTGAGGGGTGAGGGTTGAGTGCCTCACGCCGCGTCGGCGACGCGCGCCATCGCCGCCTGTGAACAAGCGGCTGAAGCTCCTCGGCACGCCCTCCCGGGCGCGCCGAGACCGCCTCACTTCATCGTGGTGAAGCGTCCTTCCGGCCGGTCATCAGAACGATGCACCGTCTGCACCGATTTCTTCATCGCCCACGGCCGCACCTGATGGTGGATGGGGATCAGCAGCACCTCATCGCGCAGGCGCAGCAGACCCTCCCTCAGCAGCGCATTGCGCTTGGACACATCGCCCTCGACCTTGGCGGCATCGATGATCTGATCGAGCTTCGCGTCGCTGATGCGGAAGTAATTGCCGCTGCCGTCCGCGCCGCCGGTGCGGGTGTGGGTCAGCGATTGCAGCGTGTAGAGCGCGTCATAGGTCGGCACGCCCCAGCCGTAGAGGAACAGCTGGTACTCGAAGGCCTGCAGCTTGGGGCTGTAGGTGCTGAAGGATTCGGTCTGCAGCCGCGCCTTCACGCCGATCTTGGTCCACATCGCGGTGACGGCGACGCAGATCTCCTCGTCATTGACATAGCGGTTGTTGGGGCAGTTGAAAGGCACCTCGAAGCCGTTGGGATAACCGGCCTCCGCCAGCAGCTTGCGGGCGCGTTCGATGTCGGCCTTGGCCGGTAGGTCGATGTCCGGCGTGTTGCCGTTCACGCCCGGTGCCACCATGATGCCCGCCGGCACCGACAGGCCGCGCATCGTGGCGCGCTTGAGGGCCTCGCGGTCGATGGCGATGGACAGCGCCTCGCGCACCCGCTTGTCCTTGAACGGGTTCTTGCCTTGGACGCTGCTGTTCTTCAACTGGTCGCTGCCCTGGTCCAGGCCGATGAAGATGGTGCGCACCTCATTGCCCTCCAGCACGCCCAGACGGCCGTCGGAGCGCAGCCGGGCGACGTCCTGGGTGGGGATGTCGGTCAGCAGGTCCACATCGCCGGAGATCAGTGCGGCCACGCGGGTCGGGTCTGACTTGATCGGCGTGTAGATGATCTCTTCGACATTGGTCGCGTTCTTCGCATCCCACCAGTCCTTGTTCTGGACCATGGTGATGCGCTGGTCCGGCTGCCAGCCGGTGATGCGGTAAGGGCCGGTGCCATTGGCCGCGCGGGTGGCCACCGTCTCTTCCTTGGACTTGAAGTCCGGCAGGTTGGTGGCCTTGTTCTTCTCCGCCCAGGTCTTGCTCATGATGCGGAAATCGACGATTTGGCGCAGCAGGATCGGATTGGGCGCCGCCAGGATCAGATCCACCGTGTGGCTGTCGACCTTGCGGATCTCGGTGATGCCGGCAATGAACGGATGCATGGTGCCGTTGGGCTGCCGGATGCGGCCGAAGGAGAAGACCACGTCGTCCGCGGTGAAGGGCGTACCGTCGTGGAACTTGACGCCCTTGCGCAGCTCGAAGCGCCACTGGGTGGGGCTGGTCTGCGTCCATTTGGTCGCGAGCGCGGGCTCGACCTGATAGGTCTTGTCGTAGCGGGTCAGGCCTTCGTAGCCCTGCTGGGCGATGGTGTTGGTGGTGCTGTGGTTCTGCGAATGCGGATCCAGCGTCAGGATGTCGTTCTGCGCCGCCCAGCGCAGCGTCGCCGCCTGAGCGGTCGGCACCACCGTGACCGCAGTGGCCAGCGCGAGGCCGACCCCCAGCGCCAGGGAGGTCAGCGGCGTGCGCCGCGATGGCTGTGCCTCGGCCAGCAGGGCGGCGCCGGGGCGCCGTTCGTTCTCGTTCCAGCGCGCGGTGCGCATCCAGGCGTCAATCAGTCGGGTGGACATGAGCGTGCAACTCCCTGCGGTTCGTGATGCGGGGAATGCTATCGGGGCCTGAGCGCCCGGAACGTCCGGCGGCACTGGGGATTGCCCGGATCAACCGAAGAAAAAATCGAGCTGGGGGCTCGGAAAGTCAGCGCGTTGGCCCGTCATTGGGGAAGACGGAACGGGCGCGGGGGTGAGCGCACCGTCAAAGCGACGCGGGGCGAATCTTTCGATCCGCCCCGCGCCGCGTGGTCTGCTATGGCCGGCGAGCCGGTATCAAGCGGCCGGTGACCGTCCGTCGTCGTTCACTTGACGGTGGTGAAGCGTGCTTCCGGCCGGTCGTTGGAACGGTGCGGCGTGTCGACGTTGGCACGCACCACCCACGGACGCACTTGATGGTGCAGCGGGATGAACAGATGCTGATCGCGTACCCGCAGCAGGGCGTCGCGCAGCAGGGCGTCGCGCTTGACGGCGTCGGTTTCGCTCTTGGCGGCATCGATCAGCTTGTCCAGTGTCGCATCGCTGACCTTGGAGAAATTGAAACTGCCGTCCGCGCCACCGCCGGTGCGGGTATGGGCCAGGGCCTGCAGCGAATAGAGTGCATCGCGGGTGGAAACGCCCCATCCCAGCATGAACAGCGGCGATTCGAAGCGCTGGAAGAGCTGGCTGTGCTGCGACATCGGCTGCGCCACCAGGCGGGCCTGGATGCCGATCTTGCTCCACATCGACACCACGGCCAGGCAGATCTCCTCGTCGTTGATGTAGCGGTTGTTGGGGCAGTTGAGCGGCACCTCGAAGCCGGACGGGTAGCCGGCCTCGGCCAGCAGCTTCCTGGCCTTGGGCAGATCGGGCGGCAGGGGTTTGTCGATGTCGGCGGCATGGCCGTTGACGCCGGGGGCGACCATCAGCGCGGCGGGCACCGACATGCCGCGCATGATGCTCCGCTTGATGGCTTCCCGATCGATGGCCAAGCTCAGCGCCTCCCGCACGCGAGCATCCTTGAACGGGTTCTTGCCCTTGACCGAGGCACCACGCAGTTCGTCGCTGCCCAGGTCCATGGCGAAGAAGATGGTGCGGGTCTCCGGGCCTTCGATCACCTTGAGCTTGGGGTCCTGCTTGAGCTTGAGCACGTCCTGCACCGGCACGTCGGTGAGCATGTCCACATCGCCGGTGACCAATGCCGCGACCCGGGTCGGATCGGATTTGATCGGCAGATAGCTCAGCTCGGTGATGTTGCCGCGCGGCTTGTCCCACCAGCTCTTGTTGACCTCCATCGTCACCTTCTGGTCGGGCTGCCAGCCGGTGATCTTGAACGGTCCGGTGCCGGACGCATTGCGGCTGGCGAAGTTCTCGTCCTTGGATTTGTAGTCTGCCTGCTGGGTGGCCTTGTTCTTCTCCGCCCAGGTCTTGCTCATGATGCGGAAGTCGATCAGATTGCGCAGCAGGATGGGCTGCGGCGCCTCCAGGATCAGGTCGATGGTGTAGTCATCGATCTTCTTGATTTCCTTGATGCCGGTCACATAGATCTGCATCGTGCCCTGCGGCTGGCGGATGCGCTGGAAGCTGAAGATCACATCGTCAGCGGTGAAGGGCGAGCCGTCATGGAACTTGACGCCGCGGCGCAGCTCGAAGCGCCATTGGGTGGGGCTGACGGTGGTCCATTTGGTGGCCAGGCAGGGCTCGACCTCCCACTGCTCGTTGTAGCGGGTCAGGCCCTCGTAGGCATGCTGCAGGATGGCGCTGGTGGTGGTGTGATCCTGCGAGTGGGGATCCAGCGTGAGGACGTCGTTCTGCGCCGCCCAGCGCAACGCCGCCGCCGAGGCGCCGCCCGCCGCGCCGAGGGCCAGCGCCGTGGCCAGGGCAACGCCCAGCCACGGGCGCGGTGCGCGAGGCATCGGGCGGGGCGTGCTGCGGTCCGATGGCGGTCGTGGTGATCGAGTGGATCCGGAACTGCAGGGACGGCGGAAAAGGCTGACCATGGGCATGACTCCTGGGGGCATTGGGGAAGCGCAGCCGCTCGGTTCGCGCCCTTGGGTTGGGATGGACCGGGCGTGGGTGAGGCCGCGCGTCCCTTGACGATGCAAGCGACGGGCCATGCTAGGGGACGCGCCGTGATTTCAGACTAGCGGTTGTCCGGAGGCGCGTGTCCCGAGTGGCGGGTTTACCGGGTAACGGGGTACCGGGGTAACAGGCTAACGGGGACGCAGATCCCTTTCCGGTTCACGGTTCCGTTCCCGTTCCCGTTCCCGTTCCCGTTCCCGTGCTCGTCATCGACGGCGGTGGGGTGTCGCGGTCGTGAGGGGCGGCCGGAGAGGGCGCAAGCGCGGCGATCGCCTCCAGGTCCGCATCGCAGCCGACGCCGGCGGCGATCATGCGCCGCGCCCAGCGCCGGACGAGGCGATTGAGCCACGCGTCCGGGCGGGCGCGTGGCCAGCCCAGATAGCGTGCGGGATGCACCAGCATGCCGCAGCGGTACTGTCGTGCCTCGGCCGACCACTGCAGCGCCCGACAGGCGCCGGTGCGACGGCCGCTGACGATCACCCCCACCGGGCACGGTTCTGCCAGGCAGCACAAGCCGCAGCCGTTGCACGGGGCACCCGGCGCGGGCTTGGGCGGTGCGTCCGGCTGCAGCCAGATCACGGTGGAAACGACACGGGCCATGCACCACTGTAGCGGTGCATGGCCCGTGGGGCTTGCGGGGATCCTGCCGCGGTCTTCAGGCGCCAGCGCTGGCACCGATGCGGGTCGCTGGCCGGGTCAGGTCTTGACGCCCAGCTCGCGCAGGCGCTCTTCCAGATACTCGTGCGCGGTGTAGCGGTCGGACAGCACCACGTCATTGCGGGGATGCAGGAACAGCGGCAGCGAGACGCGGCTCTTGGTGGCGCCGTCACCGGTCGGATTGACCACGCGGTGCTGGGTCGACGGGTAGTAGCCCTGCGAGGCTTCCTGCAGCATGTCGCCGATGTTGATGATCAGCATGCCGAAATCGCCGGGCACGTCGACCCAGGCGCCGTCCTTGTCCAGGACCTGCAGGCCGGGTTCGTTCGCCGCGGGGAGGATGGTCAGCAGGTTGATGTCGCCGTGGGCAGCGGCGCGCAGCGAGCCAGCGGGCTCCTGCCCGGTGAGCGGCGGATAGCGCAGCACCCGCAGCAGGGTCTGTTTGCTGTCCTTGATCATCTGCGAGAGCGGCTCGCGGTAGTTCTTCGCGATCTCCGCCGGGGTGTGCTGCTCCACCCAGGACAGCAGCTCCGCCGCCAGGTCGTTGGCGATGCGGTAGTACTGCATCGCATCGTCCTTCAACGACGCAGGAATACGGCCCCACGGATAGATGTGGAAGTATTCCTTGATGTCCTTCTGGGTATGGCCCTTGGCGGTTTCCGAGATCTCGGTGGAGAAGTAGCCGTCCTGCGTCTCCTTGGAGAACGCGAAGGCCTGCTTCTCGTCGCCGTTGAAGAAGGCCAGCCAGTCGGCGTAGATCTTCTCGACCAGGCTCTGCGGGAGGGGATGGTTCACCAGCACGCCGAAACCGGTCTCGTGCAGGGAACGGGTGAATTGCTCGGCCGCATCGGCGGCGCGGTAGTCGACAACTCGAACTTGCATGTGGGATCTCCTGTGTCCCCGCGGTCCGCCATTCAATCGCGGGGCGGAACCGCGCCGCGAAGTCTAGGCCATGCCCCCACGGATCGCAAACGTTTGGGACCGACTGCGGCACGCCACACGCAAAGGAAACGGCGGTAACACCGTGTCTCGTGCGGTTGCCGATGCGGGCGGTGGATGGGGTGTCGGCGCCCGCCCCGCAGCGCACGTTGTGGCTGTGCCTGACCGACTTTGCCTCTCTCACACATCGTGGGTACTGCGTAGACGGCGGGCGCGCACGCACCGGTGTGGTGACCTAGACTTTCCGTCGAAAAGTGGACGCCCGCGCCACAGCGCTGGATCAGGCAAGGTGCTACAGTCCCGCGCTGTGACTAGAGGTCCTTCCCGTCCCCTTTTCTGGCAACAGACAAGGCGGGTCGCAATCCGCCAACCGGTCAAGCCGTGTCGCGGAAGGTTTACTAACCAGCCGATAGCCCTGGAAGCCGGGGCAAGAGGTGAGCGAAGATGATGCAGCAATACAGGTCGAACTCCTACCTGTTCGGGGGCAATGCCCCTTACGTCGAGGAAATGTACGAACAGTACCTCGACAACCCGGGCGCCGTGCCAGACAACTGGCGTGCCTATTTCGATGCCCTGCAGCACGTGCCTGCAGTGGACGGCAGCGACAAGCGGGATGTTCCGCATGCGCCGGTCATCGAGTCCTTCGCCCAGCGCGCCAAGGCCAATGCCCTGAACACCAAGGTGTCCAGCGCGGAACTGGAAGTCGCGGGCAAGCAGGTCCATGTGCAGTCGCTGATCGCGGCCTACCGTTCACTCGGCTCCCGCTGGGCCGACCTGGACCCGCTCAAGCGCACCGAGCGCCCCAAGATTCCCGAGCTGGAGCCCTCGTCCTACGGTCTGACCGAGGCCGACATGGACATCAGCTTCAGCGCGACCAACACCTACTTCACCAAGGCCGAGCGCATGACCCTGCGCGAGATCGTGCAGGCCCTGCGTGAAACCTATTGCGGCTCCGTCGGTGCAGAGTTCATGCACATCACCGAGCCCACCGAGAAGCGCTGGTGGCAGGAGCGCCTGGAGGCGATCCGCAGCAAGGCCGCCTACTCGGCCGAGAAGAAGAAGCACATTCTCGACCGCCTGACCGCGGCCGAAGGCCTGGAACGCTATCTGCACACGAAGTACGTCGGCCAGAAGCGGTTCTCGCTGGAAGGCGGCGAAAGCTTCATCGCCTCGATGGACGAGCTGGTGCAGAGCGCCGGTGCCAAGGGCGTGCAGGAAATCGTGATCGGCATGGCCCACCGCGGCCGTCTGAACGTGCTGGTCAACACCCTGGGCAAGATGCCCAAGGACCTGTTCGCCGAGTTCGAGCACAAGGCCCCCGAGGACCTGCCCGCCGGTGACGTCAAGTACCACCAGGGTTTCTCCAGCGATGTGACCAGCCCTGGCGGCCCGGTTCACCTGAGCCTGGCGTTCAACCCGTCCCACCTGGAAATCGTCAACCCGGTCGTCGAAGGCTCGGTCAAGGCACGGATGGACCGTCGCGGCGACAAGTCCGGCGACCAGGTCCTGCCGGTGCTGGTGCACGGTGATGCGGCCTTCGCCGGCCAGGGCGTCGTGATGGAAACCCTGGCACTGGCCCAGACCCGCGGTTACTACACCGGCGGCACGGTCCACATCGTCATCAACAACCAGATCGGCTTCACCACCAGCGACCCGCGCGACACCCGCTCGACGCTGTACTGCTCCGACGTCGTCAAGATGATCGAGGCGCCGGTGCTGCACGTGAATGGCGACGATCCGGAAGCCGTGGTGCTGTGCACCCAGCTGGCGCTGGAATACCGCCAGCAGTTCAAGAAGGATGTCGTGGTCGACATCGTCTGCTTCCGCAAGCTGGGCCACAACGAGCAGGACACCCCCGCGCTCACCCAGCCGCTGATGTACAAGACCATCGCCCAGCATCCCGGCACCCGCAAGCTGTACGGCGAGAAGCTGGTGGCCCAGGGCGTGCTGGACGCCGAAGGTCCGGACGGCATGGTCAAGGCCTTCCGCGCCGCGATGGACGAAGGCCGTCACACCGTCGATCCGGTGCTGACCAACTACAAGAGCAAGTACGCCACCGACTGGAGCCCGTTCCTGGGCAAGAAGTGGACCGACAGCTGCGACACCGCGCTGCCGAGCGCCGAGTGGAAGCGCATCTCGGAAAAGATCACCACGCTGCCGGTGGGCTTCAAGGCCCACTCGCTGGTCGAGAAGGTGATCGCCGACCGCGCCGCCATGGGTCGCGGCGAGATCAATGTGGACTGGGGCATGGGCGAGCACATGGCCTTCGCCTCGCTGGTGGCGTCGGGTTATCCGATCCGCCTGTCCGGTGAAGACTGCGGCCGTGGCACCTTCACCCACCGCCATGCGGTGCTGCACGACCAGAACCGCGAGCGCTTCGACGAAGGCATCTACATTCCGCTGCAGAACGTGGCCGAAGGTCAGGCGCCGTTCGTGGTGATCGACTCGATCCTGTCGGAAGAAGCGGTGCTGGGCTTCGAGTACGGCTATGCCGCCGCCGAACCCAACACGCTGACCATCTGGGAAGCCCAGTTCGGCGACTTCGCCAACGGCGCCCAAGTGGTGATCGACCAGTTCATCGCCTCGGGTGAAGTGAAGTGGGGCCGTGCCAACGGCCTGACCCTGATGCTGCCGCACGGCTATGAAGGCCAGGGCCCCGAGCACAGCTCGGCTCGCCTGGAGCGCTTCATGCAGCTGGCTGCGGACAACAACATGCAGATCGTGCAGCCGACCACGGCTTCGCAGATCTTCCACCTGCTGCGTCGTCAGATGCTGCGCATGTTCCGCAAGCCGCTGGTCATCATGACCCCGAAGTCGCTGCTGCGTGCCAAGGATGCGACCTCGCCGGTGAGCGAATTCACCAAGGGCGAGTTCCGTACCGTGATCCCGGAACTGGGCACCGATTTCGACAACGCCAAGGTCAAGCGCATCGTGGCCTGCTCGGGCAAGGTGTACTACGACCTGGTGAAGGCCCGTGGCGACAAGAAGGACGTGGCCATCATCCGCGTCGAGCAGCTGTATCCGTTCCCGCACAAGGCCTTCGCCGCCGAGGTCAAGAAGTACCCGAACGCGACCGAGATCGTCTGGTGCCAGGACGAGCCGCAGAACCAGGGCGCCTGGTTCTTCGTGCAGCACTACATCCACGAAAACATGGTGGACGGTCAGAAGCTGGGTTATGCAGGCCGTCCGGCTTCCGCATCGCCGGCCGTCGGTTATGCCCACCTGCACCAGGAGCAGCTCAAGGCGCTGCTGGATCAGGCCTTCGGCAAGCTGAAGGGCTTCGTGCTGACGAAGTGAGTTATTGCGGACGCCAGGCGCCGCAATGACAACCGCGCCGGACGGTGATCCCGTCCGGTGCGGTCAGGCGCAAGGCTCCGGTTTACTGAAAACCGAGAGAAAAACATCATGGCAATCGTTGAAGTCAAAGTTCCCCAACTGTCGGAGTCGGTCGCGGAAGCCACCCTGCTGACCTGGAAGAAGCAGCCCGGCGACGCCGTGGCGATCGATGAAATCCTGATCGAGATCGAGACCGACAAGGTCGTGCTGGAAGTGCCGGCACCGTCCGCCGGCGTGATCACCGAGCTGACCGTGGCCAACGGCGGCACCGTGACCTCCGACCAGGTCATCGCCAAGATTGACAGCGAAGCCAAGGCCGGCGCCGCCGCCCCGGTCGCCGCCGCACCCGCACCGGCTGCTGCCGCGCCGGCTGCCGCTGCCGCGTCGTCGGACAGCACCAGCAAGGCGGGCGTCGCCATGCCGGCCGCTGCCAAGCTGATGGCCGACAACAACCTGGCCGCCGGCACCGTGTCCGGCACCGGCAAGGATGGTCGTGTCACCAAGGGTGATGTGCTGGGTGCGATCGAAGGCGGCGCCAAGCCGGCCGTCGTGACCGCACCGGTCGCCGCGCCCACCGCCCCGGCCGCCAAGCCGCTGCCCGCCGTGGCCGCGCCGACCGCCGCCAACCTGGGCGATCGCCCGGAACAGCGCGTGCCGATGAGCCGCCTGCGCGCCCGCATCGCCGAGCGCCTGCTGCAATCGCAGTCGACCAACGCCATCCTGACCACCTTCAATGAAGTGAACATGGCGCCGGTGATGGACCTGCGCAAGAAGTTCCAGGACAGCTTCACCAAGGAGCACGGTACCAAGCTGGGCTTCATGAGCTTCTTCGTCAAGGCGGCGGTGCATGCGCTGAAGAAGTACCCGGTGCTGAATGCGTCGGTGGACGGCAACGACATCGTCTACCACGGCTATTTCGACATCGGTATTGCCGTCGGCTCGCCGCGCGGCCTGGTGGTGCCCATCCTGCGCAATGCGGACCAGATGAGCTTCGCCGACATCGAGAAGAAGATCGCCGAGTTCGGCAAGAAGGCGCAGGAAGGCAAGCTGGGCATCGAAGAGATGACCGGCGGCACCTTCTCGATCTCCAACGGCGGCACCTTCGGCTCGATGCTGTCCACGCCCATCATCAACCCGCCGCAATCCGCGATCCTGGGCGTGCACGCCACCAAGGACCGCGCGGTGGTGGAGAACGGCCAGATCGTGATCCGTCCGATCAACTACCTGGCCATGTCCTACGACCACCGCATCATCGACGGCCGTGAAGCCGTGCTGGGCCTGGTGGCGATGAAGGATGCGCTGGAAGATCCGGCCCGTCTGCTGTTCGACATCTGAGCATGTCCACGGCGCGACCGCCTCGCGTCGTGGCCGCGGAGGCCACTCATTCCCCGCGCGGACTGTCCGCGCCTGGAAGGGGTGACCGCCGCGCCTGTTGAGGCGGTCGCTCGCGACGCCCCGGCACTTCGGGGTCTGCGAACAAGGAATCAAATTCATGAGCAAGCAATTCGACGTCGTCGTCATCGGCGGCGGTCCTGGTGGCTACATCGCCGCCATCCGCGCAGCGCAGCTGGGTTTCAACACCGCCTGCATCGACGAGTGGAAGAACGACAAGGGCGGCCCCGCGCCCGGCGGCACCTGCACCAACGTCGGCTGCATCCCGTCCAAGGCCCTGCTGCAATCCAGCGAGCACTTCGAGCACGCGGGTCACGGCTTCGCCGACCATGGCATCTCGATGAACGACCTGAAGATCGACATCGCCAAGATGATCGGTCGCAAGGACGCGGTCGTGAAGCAGAACAACGACGGCATCCTTTACCTGTTCAAGAAGAACAAGGTCACCTTCTTCCACGGTCGCGGCGCGTTCGCGGCGGCCAAGGATGGTGGCTATGAGATCGCTGTGACCGGCGCTGCTGCCGAAACGCTGCAGGCCAAGCACGTGATCATCGCCACCGGCTCCAACGCCCGCCAGCTGCCGGGCGCACCGTTCGACGAGGTCAACATCCTGTCCAACGACGGTGCCCTGCGCATTCCCGCCGTGCCGAAGAAGCTGGGCGTGATCGGCTCCGGCGTGATCGGCCTGGAAATGGGCTCGGTGTGGCGTCGCCTGGGTGCGGAAGTCACCATCCTGGAAGCGCTGCCGGCATTCCTGGGCGCCGCGGATGAATCCGTCGCCAAGGAAGCCGCCAAGGTCTTCAAGAAGCAGGGCCTGAACATCGAGCTGGGTGTGAAGATCTCGGCGGTCGAGAACGGCAAGGACGGCGTGTCGGTGAAGTACACCGATGCCAAGGGGGCCGAGCAGACGCTGGCGGTCGACAAGCTGATCATCTCGATCGGCCGTGTCGCCAACACCATCGGCCTGAATCCGGAAGCGGTCGGTCTGAAGCTGGACGAGCGCGGCGCGATCGTCGTGGACGGCGACTGCAAGACCAACCTGCCGAACGTCTGGGCGATCGGTGATGTGGTGCGCGGCCCGATGCTGGCCCACAAGGCGGAAGAAGAAGGCGTGGCCGTGGCCGAGCGCATTGCCGGCCAGCATGGACATGTCAACTTCAACACCATCCCCTGGGTGATCTACACCAGCCCGGAGATTGCCTGGGTCGGTCGCACCGAGCAGCAGTTGAAGGCGGATGGCGTGGCCTATAAGGCGGGCCAGTTCCCGTTCCTGGCCAATGGCCGTGCCCGCGCCCTGGGTGACACCACCGGCTTCGTCAAGTTCCTGGCCGATGCCAAGACCGACGAGATCCTGGGTGTTCACATCATCGGCCCGATGGCCTCGGAGCTGATCTCCGAAGCCGTGGTGGCGATGGAGTTCAAGGCCTCGGCCGAAGACATCGCCCGCATCTGCCACGCGCACCCGTCGCTGAGCGAAGCCACCAAGGAAGCGGCCCTGGCCGTGGACAAGCGCACGCTGAACTTCTGAGCCCCGGCTCTCGAACGGCGTGAAAGGGGCGGCGATGAGTCGCCCCTTTTTCCTTGACGGGTCGGCCCGTTGAAGCCCGCTCAAGCGCAGGCCCGATTGATCGTGAACCGAGCCTGGTTTGATCTCTGACGCACCGTCGTCGCCTCTTTCTCCGACCCCAGTCCTGACTACCCGTATGACCAACGTCACCGAGCTCTACCAGCAGACCTTGGCCGAACGCGGCTACACCGCCGATCCCGCGCAGCTGCGGGCCGTGGCTGCACTGCAGCGCTGCCAGGACGAGTGGGCCGACTACAAGGCCCGGCGCTCCAATGCCTTCAGCAAGCTGCTGGTGCGCCCGCCGCTGCCGCGCGGTGTCTACATGTTCGGCGGCGTGGGGCGGGGCAAGAGCTTCCTGATGGACTGCTTCTATCAAGCCGTTCCGCTCACCCGCAAGACGCGGCTGCACTTCCACGAATTCATGCGCGAGGTGCATCGCGAGCTGCAGGAACTCAAGGGTATTCAGGATCCGCTGGAAGAGCTGGGCAAGCGCATCGCGCGGCGCTTCCGGCTGATCTGCTTCGATGAATTCCATGTCGCCGACGTCACCGACGCGATGATCCTGCATCGGCTGCTGGATGCGATGTTCCGCAACCGCGTGTCGATCGTCACCACCTCCAACTTTCATCCGGACGGCCTCTATCCAAATGGCCTGCATCGTGACCGCATCCTGCCGGCGATCGAGCTGCTGAAGGCCCATCTGGAAGTCATCAACGTCGACAACGGCACCGACTATCGTCAGCGCTCGCTGGAGCATGTCGAGCTGTACCACACGCCGCTGGATGAGCGGGCGGAGCAGGCGCTCACCGAAGCCTTCGAATCCCTGGCCGAGGCGCGGGACGAGGATCCGCTGCTGCACATCGAGCACCGCGAGATCCGATCGCGCCGACGTGCGGGCGGCGTGGTGTGGTTCGATTTCCGGCAGCTCTGCGGCGGGCCGCGCTCGCAGAATGACTACCTGGAATTGGCGACCCAGTTCCACACGCTGATCCTGTCCAACGTGCCGGCGATGCCGCCGCGACTGGCCAGCGAGGCGCGGCGCTTCACGCTGCTGGTGGATGTGCTGTATGACCGTCGCTGCAAGCTGATCATCTCGGCCGAGGTGCCGGCCGAACAGCTCTACACCGAGGGGCCGCTGGCCCACGAGTTTCCGCGGACCGTGTCAAGGCTCCAGGAAATGCAGTCTCAGGAATACTTGGCGCTGGAGCGTCGGGACGTCGATACTTCATTGACCTGATGCACTCCTGACTTCATGACGCGCCCGACTGTCTTCTCACCGCTGCTCTCCCCGACGCTACGTTCCGCCCTGGGTGTGCTGAGCCTGTTGGGGGCGTTGGCCGCCAGTCCGGCCAGGGCCCAGGCCCCCGCCGACGTGCAGGTCCAGGCCCAGGAGGAAGCGAAGGAAGCGCAGTCCAAGGCCGCCCGTGCCGCCGAGCGGGCTCGGGTGGAAAAGTACTATCGGGACAAGCTGGCCGAATGCCATGCGCGTTTCGCGAGCACCGGCTGCGACGAGGATCTGCGAGCCGAGCGCATCCAGGCCCTTCGCCCGTTGCAGAAGGCCGATCAGGAAGCCAATGCCCGCGATCGCCAGCGTCGCGCGCAGGCCCAGCGGGCACGCGTCGAGGAAAAGGATCGGCAGGCCGCAGCCGATGAAGGTCGTCGCAAGACCGAGAGCGTGCGCGCGGCCGATCAGCCGGCCTCCGCCGCGGCTTTGCCGCCAGCCCGGGCGCCGCGGGCGAATCCGCAGTTCCATCAACGTCAGGTCGATCGCGAGGCCGAAGCGGCGAAGCGAAAGGCGGCGGCCCGACGGGAAGCGGCCGAGGTCCGTCGCCAGCAGGCGGAGGAAAACGCCCGTCAGGCCGAGGCGCTGCAAAAGAAGCGCGCCGCCAAGCCGGTGGATCCGAAGCGCCCGGCGCCCGCCCATCTGCCCACGCCCTCCGCCTCCGACATCCAGGGACTGCCCCCGCGTTGACGCGGTTCGACGCGGACCCGTTTGCCTGGATTGCCTCGATTGCCTGGATGGGCCGGATGCTCCGGACTGTCGAGACTCCTGGGGCTCTCCGGTTGTACCGGCTGAACCGTCCCATCGGCCGATCCGTCGTTCCATCGACCTGACCAGCGGCGTCAGGGCAGCAAAAAAGGCGCCTCGGCGCCTTTTTGACATTTCAGTTCCCCGCTGCGGCCATCCGGGAGGATGCCGGCGCGGAGCAGGGGACCGGTGTCACTCCATCGGATCGAGGCGGACGATTGCGATCGACAGGTTGTCGCCGGTGCCTTTGGCGCGCTGGCGGGCCTTGCTCACAAGCAGCTCGGCGCCATCGCGCGGCGGCAGGCTGTGCAGCACCGTGCCCAGTTCAGCGGGCGTGAAGTAGTGCCAGAGGCCGTCGCTGCAGGCCATCAAGCTGTCGCCGATCTCCAGGTGCTCGATGGTGGATTCCACCGGGGTTGGTTCCTGCACCGTGCCCAGGCAGGCGGTCAGCAGGTTGGACTGCGGATGGACCTGGGCTTCTTCCTCGGTGATCTGGCCTTCGTCGACCAGCCGCTGCACATAGGACTGGTCCAGCGACCGCAGCTTCATGTTGGGACCGCGGAAGTGGTAGAGCCGCGAGTCGCCGGTGTGGATCCAGTGGCAGCGCCGCTCGGCCGTGACCATGAAGCCGGCCAGGGTGCTGTGCGGCTCTTCTTCCGCCGAGATCGCGGTCAGGCGGATCATCAGATGCGCTTCGGAGACGATCTGGCGCAGCAGCTCGGCTTCGTCTTCCTCGCCGGGGACGAAGCGCTCGAACAGCTGCTGGGCGGTGAGGATGACCTGGTCGGCTGCCTTGCGGCCGCCGCTCTTGCCGCCCATGCCGTCCGCGCAGATGCCCAGGACCCAGCCGCTTTGACGCGGATGGGCCATGATCTGGACCTGGTCTTGTTGATACAGGCGATCGCCTCGATGGATGCCGGTGGCGGCGTTGAGGCGATAGCCTGGGGATGTGCGACTCATCCCAAAACTATAATCGCCCGGCCCGGCCTTTCGGTCGAGTGATTCCCCCCGCATGGATGAACAACTTCACTCGCCGGCCCGCCGTCTGATCGAATTGCGCATGGCGCATGCCGAATTGGACGACCGCATCGACGTCTTGTCCGACCTCCAGCCGGCCGATGAGCTCTCCCTGCGACGCCTGAAAAAGCAGCGTCTGGCCCTGCGTGACGAAATCACGCGGCTGGAGCTGGCTGGTGATCCCGATGAACCCGCCTGAGACCGATCACCCCCTTGCGGACGCCGCCGCGTCCATCCTCACGCCTTGGGGCGACGACGACCCGGATGAGCTGGCCGCACTGCTGGCTGGTGCCTCCGAGGCGCCGGGCGAGTCCGCATTCGCGACGCCTGCCGCGCCCGCGAGGGCCGATGCCATGCGGCCTGGCGAGCTGGAACAGGCGGTGGTGGCAGCGTTCGACATCGGCGGGCCGCTTTCACGCGCCGATGGCGCCTATGCCCCACGCGAACCCCAGCAGCGCATGGCGCAGGCCGTGGCGCAGGCCATCGCCGCGCGCGAGACGCTGGTGGTCGAAGCCGGCACCGGTGTGGGCAAAACCTTCGCCTATCTGGTGCCTGCGCTGCTGTCCGGCGGACGCACCCTGATCAGCACCGCCACCAAAAGCCTGCAGGACCAGCTGTTCATGCGGGATCTGCCGCGGCTGCTCGACACCTTCGCGCTGCCCCTGCGCGCCGCGTTGCTGAAGGGCCGAGGGAGTTACCTCTGCTTGCATCGAATGCAGCAGGCGCGCCACAGCGCCGAGCTGCCGGATCGACGGGCGGTGGCGCAGCTCGCCCGCATCGAGCGTTGGGCCCTGCAGACCCGCACCGGTGATTTCTCCGAGATCGATGGCCTGGATGAGCGCTCGCCGATCATTCCGGTGGTCAGTTCGACGCGCGACAACTGCCTGGGTACCGAATGTCCGTCCTATCGGGACTGTCACGTGGTGCGGGCACGGCGCGAGGCGATGGAGGCGGACCTGGTGGTGGTCAACCATCACCTGTTCTTCGCCGACATGGTGCTGCGCGACAGTGGCGTGGCGGAGCTGCTGCCCAGCGTGGAAGTGGCGATCTTCGACGAGGCGCATCAACTGCCCGAGGCCGGGCTGAACTTCCTGGGGCGGATGCTGGGCAGCGCCGCGCTGTTCGACTTCGCCCGTGACGCGCTGGCCGAAGGCCTGTCCCAGGCCAGAGGTTTGCAGGAGTGGCAGGAAGTGGCCGCCGGCGTCGAGCGCGCGGCCCGTGCGCTCCGCCTGGCCTGTGCGGGTGGGCGAGAGCTGCGCGGCATGCTCAAGCTGCGCTGGAACGAATGTGCAGGGCAGGCGGAATTCGAGGCCGCCTTGACGCAGTCGGCACAGGCCCTGGAGCAGGCCATCGACGCCCTGGCGGCGGTGATGGAGTCCAGCCCTGATTTGCATCGCCTGCATGAGCGGGCGGCCGAGCTTTATCAATTGGCGCTGCTGTTTGCGCGGCCGGCCGATCCGGGGGCGGTGCGCTGGGTGGATGTCGGCGTGCATCAGGTGCGTCTGGTCGAATCCCCGCTGGATGTGCGTGAGGCCATGCAGGAGCAACTGCAAGGCACGCCCAAGGCCTGGATCTTCACCTCCGCCACCTTGGGCGAGGATGAGCAGCTCGGTTGGTTCACCGAGCAGACCGGCCTGGGGGACTCCCGCACGCTGCGCGTGGGCAGTCCCTTCGATTACGCATCGCATGCCCGCTTGTATGTGCCGCGTCATTTCCCCAAGCCGTCCGAGCCGGATCACGGTGAATCCGTGGGATTGCTGGGTGCGCGCCTGGCCGCTCGGCTGGGTGGGCGCACCTTCATCCTGACCACCACGCTGCGCCAGTTGCAGACGGTCTCGGAGGTGCTGCGCCAGCGCTTCGACGAAGGTGGGCATCGCATCGAGGTGCTGGTGCAGGGCACCGCCCCGAAGCGCCAGCTCCTGCAGCAGTTCGTGCAGCAGCCGGCCTCGGTGCTGGTCGGGTCGGCCAGTTTCTGGGAGGGCATCGACGTGCCCGGCGAGGCGCTGCAATGTGTGCTGATCGACAAGTTGCCGTTCCCGCCGCCCAACGATCCCTTGGTGGAGGCGCGGGTGCAGCGTCTGGAAGCCGAGGGCCGCAATGCGTTCACCGAATACTTCATCGCCGAAGCCGCCATTGCGCTGAAGCAGGGCGCGGGCCGGCTGATCCGCACCGAGACCGATCGCGGTCTGCTGGTGGTGTGTGACCCCCGGCTGGCGGCGTCGCACTATGGGCGGCGTCTGCGGGACGCGTTGCCGCCCATGACGCAGGTGGCCGACGAGGCCGGTGCGCAGGCGTGGCTGGCCGAGCTGGCGGCGTCGCACAGCGATTGAACGCGCCGCGTGGGCGCTGCGGGGCATGCGGCGGACTTCCGGTGGCTCGCGCCCGCGCATTCATGTACGAGCAGGGCGGAAGGGCCTGGATGGAGTGGGCGACGTGATGGGTGGCCGGATCATGACGGCAGGGTGGCTGCGTGTCGGATGCGTGCCTGATGCCGTTGAGGGGCGCGCCGGTTGCGTCGATTGCGTCGATTGCGCCGATCGGCGAGGACCTCATCGCCATCGTCGTATCGGCGACCGCGCATGAAAAAGCCCGCTCGAGCGGGCTTTCGCTTTTGGCGCCATGACGGGTTGACCACTCTCCGCAGGCGGAGGCAACGGCGGCCACCGACCGCCATCGACGCTCATCGCTCGATCGCGGCGCTTCTCGATCTCACCAGACCTGCCACCAAGCCTTGTCTTTGGCCTTCGGGCCGCCAGCGAGGTAGGCGCTGTCCGGGAAGCTGGCCTTCAGTACGCGCTCGGCGTCACTGCGCAGCTGTTCGAGCCCCAGCTTGTCGTAGCTCTTGGCCATGATGAACAGGCCTTCTTCCAGCGCCGGTGCATTCTGGAACTCCAGCAGCGCCGCCTGGGCGCGGTTCGCGGCCGCCAGATAGGCGCCCCGATTGAAGTAGTAGCGCGCGACGTGGACCTCGTAGGCCGCCAGGCTGTTGGTGATGTAGTCGATCCGGACGCGACCGTCCTCCGAGTACTTGGACTCGGGGAACTGCTCCACCAGCTGCTTGAAGGCCTGCATCGAATCACGAGCGGCCTGCTGGTCGCGTTCGCTGATGTCCTGGCGCGCGATCCGGCCGAACAGGCCCAGGTCGTCATTGAAGTTGACCAGGCCCTTCATGTAGAGCGCATAGTCCAGCGCGGGGCTGGACGGATTGAGCTTGATGAAGCGGTCCAGCACCGTCACGGCCTGGACGCGCTCGCCGCTCTTGTAGTTGGCCCAGGCCAGATCCAGCTGCGCCTGCTGGCCCAGCGTGGTGCCCGCCGCACGGCCTTCGATGCGTTCGAGCGACTTGATCGCGCGGTCGTAGCTGCCGCTGATCATGTCCTCCTTGGCCTCTGCGTACAATTTCTCGAGGTTGGCCTGCGAGTTGGGGTCTTCCTTAGGCGTGGAAGAACAGCCGGACAATCCCACCACGGTGGCCATCACAGCGGTCAGTGCGAACGACTGCCACGCGGTGCGCGGCTGGCCGGCCCCAACGGTGGCCTTGTCGGCCGAAGTGCGGCGCAACGCCCAAGTCTCGATCATGGTCCCACGGGCTGGCAGAACTGCCGCCCTCTGCTGAAATTGGAGCGTTGATTATATGGTTCAGGTCGGCTCGACCCTGCCGCCCTCGGGCGAGCTTTACCGTGCGGATGCGGCCCCGGGAGAACCCTCAGTGCCGCCTGCGGACGATGGCCCGGAAGGGGCTGACGATGCGCAGGATGTCGGCGCGGAAGTGCCCGAACGGCGCGAGGCGGAAGCCGGTGTGTCCGAGCAGGGCCTTCGGTTGGATAAATGGCTGGTGCAACTGGCGCCGGAATTCTCCCGCAATCACCTGCAAGGGTTGATCGACCGCGGCTGCGTGCGGCTGGGTGGCCAATTGGCCACGCAGGCGTCACGCAAGGTGCGGCTGGGCCAGCGCCTGCAGCTCGATCTGGTGCCGACCGAGGAGGCCTTGGCCTTCCGCGCCGAGTCGATGCCGCTGGACATCGTCTTCGAGGACGAGCATCTGCTGGTGGTCCACAAGCCCGCCGGACTGGTGGTGCATCCAGCCGCGGGGAACTGGTCCGGCACGCTGATGAACGGGCTGCTGGCCCATCACGCTGGCGCGGCCACGCTGCCGCGGGGCGGCATCGTGCATCGTCTGGACAAGGACACCTCCGGCCTGATGGTCGTTGGCAAGAGTCTGCCCGCCGTGACGGCCCTGGTGCGGATGATCGCGGCCCGCGAGGTCCACCGGGAGTACCTGGCATTGGCGCACGGCCGTACGCCGGAGGCGTGGACGGTGGACGCGCCGATCGGCCGCGATCCGCAGTCGCGCACCCGCATGGCGGTTGTCGGCAGCGGCAAGCCGGCGCGCACCGATGTGTTCCGGCTGGCCGAAGGGGAGTGGTCCGATGCGCGCGAACTGCGGCGTACCGTCTCGGCCTTGCACTGCGTGTTGCACAGTGGACGCACCCACCAGATCCGGGTGCATCTCAGCCACAAGGGGCATGCGTTGGTGTCGGATCCGCTTTATGGTGGCGCCCAGGCGTTGGGACTGGCGCGCCAGGCCCTGCATGCCGCGCGACTGAGTTTTGCGCATCCCATCACGGCGCAGGCGCTGGCGTTTTCGGCGCCGCTGCCGGATGATCTGGCGGCGGCTTGGCAGCTCGCGGGTTTGCCCGATCCGCGATTTTGAGGTGGTGTCCGCCGCTGGGGCTACAATGCGAACCAGTTTTGCGCCAGACCGCAGCGGGCCCAGCAGTTGAGACCGCGCGCAGCGCCAGCGGCGAGGGTCCCGGTCGTTGACCGCCTCGCCCCGTTCCGCCCTCCTGTCGTTCCCCGCCGCTTCGTCGCGGCGCACGACGGAGGCGAGAGATCCCAAGCACAAGCAGATCGAACTGGTTCGGCACGGCTGTTGCCCTTGCCGACGCCCAAGATGGCGAACTACACGGACCGGACCGGCCTTGATGCCGGTCTCTTGAGCTGATGCCGATGAACACGCAGGAGGCCAAGCGTGTTCTGGAGACTGCCCTGTTATGCGCACAGGGGCCGCTGACCCTGCGCGACATGCGCTCGCTCTTCGCCGACGAGCTCAATGCCGACAGCGTTCGTTCGCTGCTGGACGAGCTCTTGCGCGATTGGGAGGGGCGGGGTGTTGAATTGGTGGCGCTGGCCTCGGGCTGGCGCTTCCAGAGTCGTCCGGAACTGCGCGAACATCTGGACCGGCTGAATCCGGAAAAACCGCCTCGCTATTCCCGGGCGGTGCTGGAGACGCTGGCCATCATTGCCTACCGTCAGCCGGTGACGCGCGGCGATATCGAGGACATCCGCGGCGTGGTGGTCGCAACACCGATCATCAAGCAGCTGGAGGACCGGAACTGGATCGAGGTGATCGGTCACAGGGAAGCGCCCGGGCGTCCGGCGCTGTATGCGACGACGCGGCAGTTCCTGGATGACCTGGGGCTGTCGAGTCTCGAGCAGTTGCCGGCGCTGATTCAAGGGGGCGACCCCACGCCGATCGCCGGCGCGCTGCAGGGCTCCCTGCTGGAGGAACTGCCAGCGGAGATTCGTGAAGCCGAGGACATCGTGACCGACGGTGTGCCCTTCGGTGGTGCGCCTGAGGCCAGCGAGACGCCGGTCGGTGGTGATGGTGCTGTGGCGGCATCCGGCGAGGTGGTCCCCTCCGGCGCGCCGGGTGCTGAAGCGAATGTGGTGAATGCGGCGGGTGCGGCGGACGTGGTTGATGCGGCGAAGGCGGCTGCTGAGCCTGATGCTGGTGCTGGTGTTGGTGCTGGTGCTTCGGCGGACGTCGCGGCACCGGAGGTCCCGGCGATGGATGGCGAGCTGACAGCCGCAGGGCAGGCATCTCCTGTGCCGGAGTCGGAGACCACCGAGTTGAAAGACGACGTGCCGGCGCTGCCGAGCGAGCACGAGGGGTCGAATGGCGTTGCAGCTGTCCTTCAGGTGGGCGGCGGCGACGAGGGCGTGGAAGCCTTGGCGCACGCCGATGAACTGCCCGTGGATGAGTCGCGCGGGGATGCCTTGGTCGACGCGGGGAACGCGACGGCGGAGTTGTCCACTGGGGAGGAAATCCCCACTCAGGCCGAGACGTCGGCGCAGGTCGACGTCGAACCGCAAGCAATTGAAAAACCGAGGTCGGGCGCGGACAGCGCATCGACCAATGAACAACAGGTCGGGGTCGTCAACCCCGAGTCTCCCCAAAGCGCTCCCTGAACGGGGAGCCGTGTCCACCGCTGACAAGGTGCAAGCCGACACATGAATTCCAACGACATCGACGATTCCAAGCCCGACACGCCGACGGCCACGCCCGACGCGACGACCGAGGCGCCCGCCCGTCCGAAGCGAGCCCGCAAGACGGCCGCTGCGAGCGCGGAAGCGGTGGCGGCCCCGGCACCTGAGGCGGCGACCGAGGCTGCGGCTGAAGCGCCACCCAAGCCTCGCACCCGCCGTAAGCCGGCGGCTGCCCAGGCCGAGATCACTGAGGCGGCTGACGCCGCGCCCGCTGCAGTGGCGGCGGCTCCCGCGGAGACGGCAGGCGACAGCGAAGCGCCTGCCAAGCCCAAGCGTCGCACCCGCGCCAAGGTGGCTGATGCCGACCCGGCTGCCGATGCGGTGGAATCGGCGGTGACGGCTTCGGCCGCCGCGACGATTGATGCTGCGCCAGCGCCGGTGTCCGCCGTGGCGGAGGCGGTGCAGTCTCCGGCGGCGGGTGATGCCGGCGAGGCATCGACCGACGCGGGCGCCGAGGAATCCGATGGCCGCTCGGGGCGCAATCGCCGCCGTCGCGGACGCGATGGCCGTGAGCCCCGCGAGGCGCGCGATGCGGCCCAGGGCGCTGGCCAAGGTGCTCAAGGCCCTCAGGGCGGACAGGGTGGTGCGGCAGCGGCGCAAGACGGTCAAGCCGCCGGCGCAGCGCCCAAGGCCAATGCCGCAGAACTGCAAGCCCAGGCCCAGGAACGCTTCGACGACCTGCTGTCCGGCGCATTCGATGAAGACGATGCGGTTGCGGGCGAGGACGCTGAGCTTGATCTCGACCTCGACGATGTTGGCGAGGCCGTCGAGACTGCCGAAGGCGATGCCGACGCAGGTGTCGATGGTCCGGGCAAGCGCGTGCTGGCCCCCGAGCCTGATGCGCCGAAGCTGCAGAAGGTGCTGGCCCAGGCCGGCGTGGGCTCTCGTCGCGACATCGAGGACATGATCGCCAAGGGTCAGATCACGGTGAACAACGAAGTCGCGCACGTCGGTCAGCGCATCTCCTACGGGGATCGGATCGCGGTGGCCGGCAAGCCGATCAAGGTGCGCATTGCCCCGATCGCGCCGCGCATCCTGGCCTATCACAAGCCCGTCGGCGAAGTCGTGACCTTCAACGATCCCGAGGGCCGTCCCACCGTCTTCCGCAACCTGCCACGGCTGCCTCAGGGCAAATGGCAGTCGGTCGGCCGGCTGGACCTCAATACCGAAGGCCTGCTGCTGTTCACTAATTCCGGTGAGCTGGCCAATCTGCTGATGCACCCGCGTTTCGGCGTCGAGCGTGAATATGCGGTGCGTGTGCTGGGTTCGTTGAGCCCGGAGCAGAAGAGCACCCTGTTGACCGGCGTGGATGTCGACGGCCAGCAGGCGATGTTCAAGAGCATCGTCGACGGCGGCGGTGAAGGCGCGAACCGCTGGTATCGCGTGGTCATCACCGAAGGTCGCAACCGCGAAGTGCGCAAGCTGTTCGAAACCGTCGGACTGGCCGTGAGCCGGCTGATCCGGATTCGCTATGGCACGGTCGTGCTGCCGCGTGGCCTGAAGCGCGGTGTGTATGTGGAGCTGGGTGACGGGGACGTGCGCGTCATCCGCCAACTGGCCGGCAACGTGCCTCAGGAGCGTGGTGATCGCGCCGACCGGGGTGATCGTGGCGGTGACCGGGCTGACCGGGGTGATCGCAACGACCGCGGCGGCAAGCGCCGTCGCAGTGGCGGCAACGGGGGGCCGCGTCCGAGCCGTCCCGAGGCGCCGCGCAGCGAGCAGCGTGCTCAGCCGCCGCAGCATCAGCAGCGTCCGCCGCAGGAGCGCCAGCAGCCTGAGCGCCAGCAGCAACAGGAGCAGCGTCCGCGTCGCCGAGAAGAGGATGATGACGACTTCATCCCGCGCCACGTCAATCCGTTGGAGCAGACCTTCGACCGCCGTTTTGCCACCAGCGGCAAGCGCGGCATTCCGCAGGGCTTCGGTCGGGGCGGGAGCGATCCCAGCCATGGCAACCCGGGCGGCGACCGGGGTCGTGGTCCGGGCGGCGAGCGCCAGCCCGATCCGATGAAGACATCCATTGGTTACATTGGCGCCGATGCGTTCATCAACCGGGGCAACCGCGGCGGTCGCCGTGGTGGTGGCGGTGGTGGCGGTGGTGGCAATGGCGGCGGTGGCCGCGGGCGCCGCTGAGCGCTGACCCTGTTCAGTCCGTGGTGACTGATCGGTTCAACCGTTCAGTCCATGGGTCCGGCGCCTCTCGGGAGGCGTCCCAGTAAGTTCCGGCCGGGCCGGTGCCCACGTCTGTGGCGCCTGATTCGCGCCGGATGCCCCTCTTCGACATCCAGTTGTCACCGGGGGCTTGACTTCACGCATTACAATGCGCGGCTTTGCCAAGCCCCAGATTTTCAAGGAAAAACAGATGGCCATCGAACGCACCCTCTCCATCATCAAGCCCGATGCCGTGGCCAAGAACGTCATCGGCCAGATCTACTCGCGCTTTGAAGGCGCTGGCCTGAAGATCATCGCCGCCAAGATGGCGCACCTGTCGCGCGGCGAAGCCGAAGCGTTCTACGCCGTGCACAAGGCTCGCCCGTTCTTCAACGACCTGGTGACCTTCATGATCTCCGGTCCGGTGGTGATCTCGGTGCTGGAAGGCGAGAACGCCATCCTGAAGCACCGTGACCTGATGGGCGCCACCGACCCGAAGAAGGCCGAAAAGGGCACCATCCGCGCTGACTTCGCTGACAGCATCGATGCCAACGCCGTTCACGGCTCTGACGCCCCGGAAACCGCCGCCAATGAAGTGGCGTTCTTCTTCCCCGGCATGAACGTCTACAGCCGCTGAGCGGCAATTGCCTCTGGACTCTGGGCCATGAGGCCTTAGGGAAAGAGGTCACGACGATGGACGCGGTCAACCTGCTCGGATTCGATCTGCAAGGCCTTGCCGCGTACTGCGAGCAGCTGGGGGAGAAGCGCTTTCGCGCAACCCAGCTGTTTCGCTGGATCCATCAGAAGGGCGCGTCGGACTTCTCGCAGATGTCCGATCTGGCCAAGTCGCTGCGCGACAAGCTGGCTGGACGCGCCCACATCGCCGCTTTGCCGGTGATTTCCGAACACATCTCCGCCGACGGAACGATCAAGTGGTTGTTCGATGTCGGCCAGGGCAATGCGGTCGAGGCGGTCTACATCCCCGAAGACGACCGCGCCACGCTGTGCATTTCCAGCCAGGCCGGTTGCGCCGTGGGATGCCGCTTCTGCTCCACCGGCCATCAAGGCTTCAGCCGCAACCTCGAGACCTGGGAAATCCTGGCCCAGCTCTGGTATGCCGAGCACAGCCTGCGCCTGCGCCACAAGACCGACGCGCGCATCATCTCGAACGTCGTGATGATGGGCATGGGTGAGCCGCTGCAGAACTACGGCGCCTTGGTGCCGGCACTGCGCGTCATGCTGGATGACCACGGCTACGGCCTGTCGCGCCGGCGGGTGACGGTGTCGACCTCCGGTGTGGTCCCGATGATCGACCGGCTGCGTGATGACGTGCCGGTGGCGCTGGCGGTGTCGCTGCATGCGCCCACCGATCCGTTGCGCGACCAACTGGTGCCGCTCAACCGCAAATACCCGATCGCCGAGCTGCTGGACAGCTGCAACCGGTATCTGGAACGCGCCCCCCGGGACTTCATCACCTTCGAGTACTGCATGCTCGACCAGGTCAACGACTCCCCGGAGCAGGCCCGCGAGCTGATTGCGCTGGTCAAGGGCAAGGTGCCCTGCAAGATCAACCTGATCCCGTTCAATCCGTTCCCGGCCTCGGGCCTGAAGCGAAGCTCGAACGAGCGGGTGAAGGCGTTTGCCGACCTGCTGATCCAGGCGGGCCTGATCACCACGGTGCGCAAGACCCGTGGTGACGACATCGATGCCGCCTGCGGCCAACTCGCCGGCGAGGTCCAGGACCGGACCCGAGTTCATCTCCGCATGGTGCGTGCCCCCGTCGTGGTTCAGCGAGGCGCCGCAGCCAACCCACCCCCCCCTCCGACACCCACCCGCACATGACCACCCTGATGCCCGGCTCCGTCTTCCTGCGCCCTTCGGCCCGGATTCTTTCCGCCGCGCTGCTGGTCGGTCTGATGTTGTCGGGTTGCGGGGCGTCCAAGCCGCCGCAGCAGGGGCCACGTACCGCCAGCGATGCGACCGATGTCGATCGCCGTGCCTCGGTCCGCATGGAGCTGGCGAGCGGTTATTTCTCGCGCGGCCAGTACGACACGGCACTGGACGAGCTCAAGCAGGCGCTGATCGCCAAACCGGACCTGCCCGAGGCGATCACGCTGCGCAGCCTGATCTACGCCGCCATGGGTGAGTACAACCTGGCGGAAGAGGGCTTCCGCAAGTCGCTGGCTCAGCGGCCCGATGGCGACACACTGCACAACTACGGCTGGTTCCTCTGCCAGCGCCAGCGCTATGCGGAGGCCTATCCGCAGTTCGAAGCGGCGGTGGCCGACCCGAAGTACCGCACCCCTGGCCGCTCGTGGCTGGCGTGGGGCGTGTGCGAGGCGCGCGAAGGCCGGCTGGTGCCGGCACAGCAGCACCTGGCCAAGGCCTTCGAGGTCGAGCCGGGCAATCCGACGATTTCGATCAATCTCGGCGAGGTGCTCTACCGCCTCGGTGAATATGAACGCGCCCGCTTCTATGCGCGACGCGTCAACAACAACCTGGAGCAGGCCAATGCCTCCAGCCTCTGGCTGGAATTGCGGATCGAGCGCCGCATGGGCAACACGGCCAACATGGAAGACCTCGGCAAGCAACTGCGAAACAAATATCCGCAGGCGGCCGAGACCAAGGCTCTGAACAGTGGTCGATTCGATGAATGAGGGACATCGCATGACATCCACGGCGGCCGATGAGGCGCCCGCAGTCGACACGACTGCATCCACTGCCGCGACGCCGGTGACCGCCGGTGCCGCGTTGCGCCGTGCGCGCGAGTCTCGCGGCCTGCACATTGCCGCACTCGCCGCGACGCTGAAGGTGCCGCAGTCCAAGCTGGAGGCCATCGAGGCCGACCGCTATTCGGAGCTGCCGGACGCCACCTTTGCACGCGCGCTGGCCCGCTCGATGTGCCGCGCCCTCAAGGTGGAGGCGGAGCCCATTCTGGCCATGCTGCCGCGCGGCGGCAGCGAGGCCTCGCTGGACCGGGTCTCGCCGGGCCTCAATCAGCCCTTCCGTGAACGCGCCGCCAGCCAGGAACCGATGCTGTCGCCTGCGCTGCTCAAGAGCCCGGTTGCGTTGGGTGTCGCCGGTCTGCTGATCGCTGCCGTGGTGGTGTATGCGCTGCCCTCGAGCTGGATCGACGACGCCATGCTGCGCATCAAGCAGTCGACGTCCTCGACCTCTGGCTCGACGAGCGCCACGTCCACCTCGACACCCGGCGTCGCCGGCACCTCCAGCGAGCCGACGTCGGTCGACGCGCCGTCGGCCAGCGCGCCCGTGACGGCGCAGGGCACCACCGAGATCGCTGCGCCGCTGCCCGCACAGGCACCGACCACGACGACGACACCGACGCCCGCGCCTGTCGTTTCGGTGCCGGCCTCCGCAGCCGGCACAGTCCCGCCCGGGGGCCGCACGGGCACCGCCGCCGGCACGGCGACGGGCACGGCAACCAGCGCACAGAGCGCCGCACCGAGCACCGCACCGAGCGCCGTGCCCAACACGGCGCCGAACACCGTCGCGCAATCGCCCGCCCCAGCCGGCAGCGCGCCGCTGCGGGTGAAGACCAGCGCCGAGTCCTGGGTGGAAGTGGTGGATGCCCGCGGCCAGGTGCTGCTGTCGCGTCTGCTGCGCCCGGGTGATCAGGTCGATGTGAACGGCACCGCACCGCTGAAGCTGCGGGTCGGCAATGTGTCCGGCACCGAACTGGTGTTCCGCGGACAGCCGGTGGACCTGGCAGCGCGTTCCCGAGACAACGTGGCCCGTCTGGAACTGAACTGACGGGCCTCTGACGGAAGACAGCAGGTATCGACCGACACGCCGCCGTCCGCCGTCTGCCCCACCGACTGCCGCAAGACCTCACCATGACCATCGATTCCGCCGCCATCGCCCTCAGCACCGACGCCTCGGACGACCTGTCGTCCCTGATCGCTGCCGCGCAGCCCGCCGCCCGTCGCAGCCGCCAGGCCCACGTTCGCTGGGGTGACCATGTGGTGACCATCGGCGGCGATGCGCCGGTGCGGGTGCAGTCGATGACCAACACCGACACGGTGGAGGTGATCGAGACCGCGATCCAGATCAAGGAACTGGCGGTCGCGGGCTCCGAGCTGGTGCGCATCACCGTCAACACGCCGGAAGCGGCGGAAGCGGTGCCGCACATCCGCGATCAGCTGGACCGCATGGGCGTCCATGTGCCCTTGGTGGGCGACTTCCACTACAACGGCCACCGCCTGCTCACCGAGCATCCGGCGATGGCGCAGGCCCTGTCGAAGTACCGCATCAACCCTGGCAATGTGGGCAAGGGCGACAAGAAGGACCGTCAGTTCGCCCAGATGATCGAGGCGGCGGTGAAATACGACAAGGTCGTGCGCATCGGCGTCAACTGGGGCAGCCTGGACCAGGAGATCCTGGCCCAGATGATGGACGACAACGCCCGCCGCACGGCCCCCTGGGACGGCAAGCAGGTGATGTACCAGGCGCTGATCCAGTCCGCGCTGTCGTCGGCCACCTATGCCCGCGAGCTGGGCATGAATCCGGACAACATCATCATCAGCTGCAAGGTCAGCGGCGTGCAGGACCTGATCTCGGTCTACCGCGCGCTGTCCCGCCGTTGCGACTATGCGCTGCACCTCGGACTGACCGAAGCCGGCATGGGCACCAAGGGCACGGTCGCGTCGGCGGCGGCGCTGTCGGTGCTGTTGCAAGAGGGGATCGGCGACACGATCCGTGTGTCGTTGACGCCGCAGCCCGGCGAATCTCGCACCCAGGAAGTGGTGGTGGCCTTGGAGATCCTGCAATCGCTGGGTCTTCGCGCCTTCAACCCCAGCGTCACCGCCTGTCCCGGCTGCGGCCGCACCACCAGCACCACCTTCCAGGAACTGGCCAAGCAGATCGACGACTTCCTGCGCGCCCAGATGCCGATCTGGCGGGGCAAGTATCCCGGCGTGGAGAACATGAAGGTGGCGGTGATGGGCTGCATCGTCAACGGCCCCGGCGAGAGCAAGCATGCCGACATCGGCATCAGCCTGCCAGGCAACGGTGAAGCCCCGGCCGCACCGGTCTTCATCGACGGCGAGAAGGCCCTGACCCTGCGCGGCGACAACATCGCCAACGAGTTCCACGCGCTGGTCGAGAACTACATCGAGAAGCGCTTCGGCGCCCAGTGATTTCCATGGCGCGCCCACCGGCGCGCACAGTGTTCCCCATCCAATGACAGACACCAAGAAGCTGCAACCCTTGCAAGCCGTCAAGGGCATGAACGACATCCTGCCGCCGGAAGCCGCGCGGTGGGAATGGCTGGAAGCCAAGATGCGCAGCGTGCTGCAGCGCTACGGCTACCAGAACGTGCGCACGCCCATCGTGGAGCCCACGGCGCTGTTCGTGCGCGGCATCGGCGAGGTCACCGACATCGTCGAGAAGGAGATGTATGCCTTCGAAGACCGCGCCGACAAACACGGCCAGGCCGAACATCTGGCCCTACGCCCCGAGATGACGGCCGGCGTGGTGCGCGCCATGACCGAGCATTCCTTCCTGCGAGACTCCGGCCGGCGCCTCTACTACTTCGGCCCCATGTTCCGTCGCGAGAAGCCGCAGAAGGGGCGTTATCGCCAGTTCCACCAGATGGGCGTCGAGGCGCTCGGCTTTGCCGGTCCGGACGTGGATGCCGAAGTCATCCTGATGGGCAGCCGTCTGTTGCGCGAGCTGGGCCTGAAGGACGGCGAGCACTTCCGCCTCGAACTGAATTGCCTGGGTGAGCCGGCCGAGCGCCGCGCCCACCGCGAAGCGCTGATCGCCTATCTGGAGCAGCACAAGGCGCTGCTGGACGAGGACAGCCAGCGGCGCATGCACAGCAATCCGCTGCGTGTGCTGGACACCAAGAATCCCGCGCTGCAGGACATGGCCAACGGCGCGCCGAAGCTGCTGGACTTTCTGGGTGAATCGTCACTGGCCCACTTCAACGGGGTGCGCGCGATCCTGGATGCCGCCGGCATCCCTTACCAGATCAATCCGCGCCTGGTGCGCGGCTTGGACTACTACAACCTCACGGTGTTTGAATGGGTGACCGAGCGCCTCGGTTCCCAGGGCACGGTGTGCGGCGGGGGACGTTACGACTACCTGATCGAGCAGCTCGGCGGCAAGCCGGCGCCGGCCGTGGGTTTCGGCATGGGCATCGAGCGGCTGCTGCTGCTGTTGGAAGAGGTCGGCACGCTGCCGGAGGCGGATGTACCGGATGCGTATGCCGTCGTTCCTTCCGCGGAGGGTTTGGCGCAGGTGATGGTGACCCTGGAGGCCCTGCGTGCCGCCGGCGTCAAGGTGGTGATGCACCCCGGTCAGAGCAGCATGAAATCGCAGTTCAAGAAGGCCGATGCCAGCGGTGCCCGCTTCGCCCTGATCTTCGGTCCGGATGAACTGGCCCGCGGCGAAGTGGCGATCAAACCCTTGCGCAACGAAGGCGCGGCGCAGACCACCCGTTCTCTTTACCAAGCTGCCGACTGGGCGGCTGAACTCCGCACCGCATAATCGCGGCTTTCGCCGGTGGCGCCTCTGGGCGCTACCCGGCTCTCCACGACATTCAATCGACCGTTTCTCATGGCGTCTCATCTCGATCTCGAAGAACAGGAACAGCTGGAGCAGCTCAAGGCGTTCTGGAAGCGCTGGGGCAACACCATCACCTCGTTGGTGACCTTGGGGTTGCTGGCTTACGTCGGCTGGATGGGCTGGAACTACTGGCAGCGGACCCAGGGCGCCAAGGCCTCGGTCGTCTTCAGCGAACTGGAACGCGCGGTGCAGGCCGGTGACCTGGCCAAGGGGCAGGGCATGTTCGCCACCCTGAAGGCCGACTACGCCTCCACCGGCTATGCCGGTCAGGGCGCCTTGCTTACCGCCAAGCTGCAGCTGGACAAGGGCAAGCCCGACGACGCGCGCGCTACCCTGGTCTGGGCGGCCGCCGATGCCAAGGATGACGCCCAGCGCGACTTGGCGCGCCTGCGCCTGGCGGGACTGCAAATGGACGCCAAGCAACTGGACGAAGCCGGCAAGACGCTGGACGGGGTCAAGGGCGCGGACTTTGCGCCGCTGCTGGCCGACCGTCGCGGTGATCTGGCGCTGCTGCAGAACAAGCCCGACGTGGCCAAGACCGAATTCAAGAAGGCGTACGACGGCCTGGAAAAGCAGCTCGACTACCGTCGGATCGTCGAGGTGAAGCTGGCCAGCCTCGGCGTGGCGGTGGCTGAAGAGCCGCAGCCGGGAGCGGCGCAATGAGCGGCGCCCTGATGCAGACCCACGGCCGGTTCGAGCGTCAGGTCGTGAGCCGTCCCCGCTCACGCGCCCTGGACACCCTGTGGCGCGCGACGCTGCTCGGCGGCGTGGCGGTGTCGCTCAGCGCCTGCTCGCTGTTCGGCTCCTCCAAGGAAGCCAAGCCGGCGCCGCTGGAAACCTTCACCCCGGCGCTCAATGCCAGCGTTCAATGGGAAGCGCGCATCGACAGCGTGAAGTTCCCGCTGGCCATCAGCGCGCAGGACAAGCAGTTCGTGGTCGGTGATTCCGACGGCCAGCTCACTGCGCTGGCGGCCGACACCGGCACCCCGAACTGGCGTGTCAACGTCGGCAAGGGACTCAGTGCCGGCGTGGGCAGCGACGGCCGATTCGCTGCCGCCGTGACCCGCGACAACGAGCTGGTCGTCACCGAAGGCGACAAGATCCTGTGGCGCAAGACGCTGACCACGCCGGTGATCACCTCGCCGTTCGTGGCGGGCGAGCGGGTGTTCGTGCTGACGCTGGACCGCGTGGTGCTGGCCTATGACGCGCAGGACGGCCGCAAGCTCTGGGAGCTGCGTCGCCCCGGCGAACCGCTCACCCTGAAGCAGTCGGGCGTGATTGGCGCCTACCAGAACACGCTGGTGGTCGGCCAGGGCTCCCGCCTGGCGGGCGTGGATCCCAACCGTGGATTGCTGCTGTGGGAGGCCACCGTTGCCAACCCCCGCGGCACCAACGAGGTCGAACGGCTGGCGGATCTGGTCGGACCGATGGGGCGCGACAAGGAAGTCTTCTGCGCCCGCGCCTTCCAATCCGCCGTCGGCTGTGTGAATGCCGACCGCGGTTCGGCCATCTGGACCCGGAATTTCGCTGGAACCCAAGGCGTCAGCGTCGATGCCACGCTGGTGGTCGCCGCCGACGGCTCCGACCGCATCACCGCCTGGGGCACCCGCAGCGGCGATGTGCTCTGGACTTCCGACCAACTGCAAAACCGCAAGCTGAGCACCCCGCTGGTGACCGCCAAGGCCGTGATCTTCGGCGACAGCGAGGGCTATGTGCACTTCCTGTCGCGTGACAAGGGTCAGACCATCCAGCGAGTGCCCACCGACAGTTCCGGCGTGGTCACCGCGCCGGTGCTGCTGGGCAACACGGTGCTGGTTGCCACCCGAAACGGGCGCTTGTACGCGCTGCGCCAAGACTGAGCTATGAAACCTGTGATCGCCCTGGTGGGCCGCCCCAATGTGGGCAAGTCCACCCTGTTCAACCGGCTGACGAAGAGCCGTGACGCCATCGTCGCGGACTTCGCCGGCCTCACACGCGACCGCCACTACGGCGACGGCCGCCTGGGCGGTCGCGAGTACATCGTCATCGACACCGGCGGCTTCGAGCCCGACAGCTCGACCGGTATCGTCAAGGAGATGGCCAAGCAGACCCGCCAGGCCGTGGCCGAGGCGGATGCGGTGGTCTTCGTCGTGGATGTGCGTACCGGCCTGGCCGGCCAGGATCTCGACATCGGCCGCTATCTGCGCCAATGCAACAAGCGGGTCTTCGTGGCGGTCAACAAGGCCGAAGGCATGAGCGACTCGCCGTTGCTGGCTGAGTTCCACGAACTGGGCATGGGGGAGCCGCATCCGGTGTCCGCCGCGCACGGGCAGGGCATCCGCAGCCTGCTCGAAGCGGTGCTCGACAGCTTCGGCCCCGAAGAGGATGAGGATGAGGCCGCCGAGCCGGACGACGCCGATGAGCGCACCATCCGCCTGGCGGTGGCCGGTCGGCCCAACGTCGGCAAGAGCACGCTGATCAACACCTGGCTGGGTGAGGAGCGGCTGGTCGCCTTCGACATGCCGGGAACGACCCGCGACGCGATCAGCGTCGACTTCGAGCGCGATGGTCAGAAGTTCCAGCTGATCGACACCGCCGGTCTTCGCCGCAAGGGCAAGGTCTTCGAGGCGATCGAGAAGTTCTCGGTGGTCAAGACGTTGCAGGCGATCTCCGATGCGAATGTCGTGCTGCTGCTGATCGATGCGACCCAGGGCGTGTCTGACCAGGATGCGCACATCGCCGGCTATGTGCTCGACAGCGGTCGTGCGGTGGTGGTGGCGATCAACAAATGGGACGCCATCGACAGCTACCAGCGTGAGACCCTGGAGCGGCAGATCCAGACCCGGCTGGCCTTCCTCCGCTTCGCCCCGATCCTTCAGATCTCGGCGCTCAAGCGCCAGGGCCTGGGTCCGCTGTGGAAAGCGCTGGCAGATGCCTATTCATCGGCCTACCGCAAGATGACCACGCCGGTGCTGACCCGCCTGGTGCATGAGGCGGTCGAGCATCAGCAGCCCAAGCGCAGCGGCGTGTCCCGTCCGAAACTGCGTTATGCCCACCAGGGTGGCATGAATCCGCCCATTGTCGTCATTCACGGCAATGCGCTGGAGGGTGTCAGCGACGTCTACAAGCGCTACCTCGAAGGGCGGATCCGCGACCATTACAAGCTGGTCGGGACGCCTTTGCGCATCGAGATGCGGTCTTCGAAGAATCCATTCGCTGAAACCTGATCACACAGCGGTCCGGGGAAACCCGGGCCTGTGATAAGGTGCGGTCTTCCAACATCCTCTCTCTCTCACAACACGGAGCATATCGTGAGCAACAAAGGACAACTCTTGCAAGACCCTTTCCTGAACCTGCTGCGCAAGGAGCATGTGCCGGTCAGCATCTATCTGGTGAACGGCATCAAGCTGCAAGGCCACATCGAGTCCTTTGACCAATACGTGGTGCTGCTGCGCAATACGGTGACGCAGATGGTCTACAAGCACGCCATTTCGACGGTGGTTCCGGGCCGTGCCGTGAACTTCCATACCGGCGAGAGCGGCGACGCCCCTACCTGATCGACCGATCGGCGGCGCCCGGAGGCCCTGATCCAGCGGGCCTCGATCGCCTCCGACGGAGTCCCGCCCGCCACCCGGGCGGCTCGCGCAGTGGCGACAACGAGGCCAGCCCTCCAAGCTCTACCTTGACATCTCAAGACCCCACTCACCAGACGCCGCCCCCCGAGGCGGCGCGCGCCATTTTGGTGGGCGTCGACTTCGGCCGCGGCGAGGCCTTCGACGCCACCCTGGATGAATTGGCCCTGCTGGCGGAATCTGCAGGCGATACGCCCGTGGCCCGCGTCGTGGCCAAGCGCAAGGCGCCTGACGCCGCGCTGTTCGTCGGTTCAGGAAAAGCCGATGAAATCAAACTGATGGTCCAGGCCCACGACGCCCACACGGTGTTGTTCGATCAGGCCATCTCACCTGCCCAGCAACGCAACCTGGAACGCCATCTCGGCGTGCCGGTGGCGGACCGCACTGCGCTGATCCTCGAAATCTTTGCCGCCCGCGCCCAGAGCTTCGAAGGCAAGCTGCAGGTCGAACTGGCCCGTCTGCAATACCTCGCCACCCGCCTGGTCCGACGCTGGAGCCATCTGGAGCGCCAAAGCGGCGGCATCGGCATGCGCGGCGGCCCCGGCGAACGGCAGATCGAGCTGGACCGGCGGATGATCGATGACCGCATCAAGTCGATCAAGGAACGGCTGAAGAAGGTCCAGAAGCAGCGCAGCACGCAGCGCCGGGCGCGGTCGCGCAACGGCGTGTTCCGGGTCTCGCTGGTGGGCTACACCAATGCAGGCAAGAGCACGCTGTTCAATGCGCTGACCAAGGCCCGCACCTATGCGGCCAATCAGCTCTTCGCCACCCTGGACACGACCACCCGATCGCTCTATCTCGAAGAGGCCGGCACCAGCGTGTCGCTGTCGGACACAGTCGGCTTCATCCGCGATCTTCCGCACAAGTTGGTGGAGGCCTTCAAGGCCACGCTGCAGGAGGCCGCCGACGCCGATCTGCTGCTGCATGTGGTGGATGCGTCCAGCCCGGTGCTGACCGAGCAGATGGAAGAAGTCGAGCGGGTGCTGACTGAAATCGGCGCCCAGCACATTCCGCAGATCCTGGTCTACAACAAGGTGGACCTGCTGGATGCCGATCAGCGGCCCCGGGCGATCCAGGACTGGCTGCCCCGCATCGGTGGTGAGCACGGCGGACAGCGGTTGCCCCGCATCTTCGTCAGCGCGGTCGAGCACGACGGCCTGGACGAGTTGCGCGGCATGATCGCGTCGCTGATGCAGGCTGAACCGGTGCCTGAATACGCGGGTCTGGATGCGCGTGGCTTGAATCCGCAAGACCTGACCCAAGCTCCTTCCGACATCACCGACGGTTCCGACGACCCGCTGGCCAGATGACGGCGGGGATGCCCGATACTCGCAACAAGAATTCCTCATCAGGATGCGTATGAACCAAGACGACAGCATGTCCGTCGCTGGCCGTGGACGTGCCCCTCATCAGGGGACCGGCGGCCTGCGCCGCTGGGTGGGCCTGTGGATGAGCAACGGCCGCAATGAAGGCCCGCCGGATCTGGACGAGCTCTGGCGCGACTTCAACCGCAAGCTCTCGCGCCTGTTCGGTGGTCGCGGCGGTGACAGCGGCGGCACTGGCGGTGGCAATGGCGCCGGCGGCAACAACTTCCAGCCGGACATGAAGGGCGCCGGCATCGGCGCCGGTCTGGTGGTGGGTGTGGTGGCGCTGGGCTGGCTGGCCAGCGGTGTGTTCATCGTGCAGGAAGGCCAGCAGGGGGTGATCACCTCCTTCGGCAAATACAGCCGCACGGTGGACGCCGGCATCCAGTACCGCTTCCCGTACCCGTTCCAGGCGCATGAGGTGGTGCAGTTCACTCAGCTGCAGTCGGTCGAAGTCGGCGGGCGCAGCCAGGTCGGACAGGCCACCGGCCTGCGCGATTCGTCCATGCTGACGCAGGACGAGAACATCGTCGACATCCGCTTCACCGTCCAGTACCGGCTGAAGGATTCGCGCGACTATCTGTTCGAGAACGTCAACACCGATGAAGCCGTCTCCCAGGCAGCGGAATCGGCGGTGCGCGAGATCGTCGGTCGCAGCAACATGGATTCGGTGCTCTATGAGCAGCGTGACGCCATCGCCGTCGATCTGGCGAAGTCGATCCAGGTCCAGCTCGACCGGTTGAAGACCGGCATCCAGGTCGTCAACGTCAACGTCGGCAGCGTGCAGGCACCGGAGCAGGTTCAGGCCGCCTTCGATGATGCCTTCCGCGCCAACGCCGACCGCGAACGCCTGAAGAACGAGGGCGAGGCCTATGCCAACGACGTCATTCCCCGTGCGCAAGGCCAGGCGGCCCGGTTGCGCGAGGAGGCCGAAGGCTACCGCGCCAAGGTCGTCGCCACCGCCGAGGGTGAGGCCGATCGCTTCCGCAGCGTGCTCACCGAGTACCAGCGTGCGCCGGCCGTGACCCGTGATCGCCTCTACATCGACACGATGCAGCAGGTCTATTCGCGCGTGTCCAAGGTGATGGTCGACAGCCGCTCCAACTCCAACCTGCTGTACCTGCCGCTGGACAAGCTGATGCAGCAAAGCACGGGCACCGTCACCACCTCGGTGCCGACGCCCGCCGTGCCGCAGGAGCCGACCACCGGTTCCAGCGTGCTGAACTCTGATGTCCGCTCTCGCGACAACCTGCGTGGTCGCGACCGCGACGGCCGCTGATCGCCAGGGAGAACACAACAATGAATCGCATCGTTTCCGTTGTCCTGGGCCTGTTGATCCTGTTCGTCCTCCTGAGCTCGACGCTGTTTGTGGTCGACCAGCGCCAGGCCGCCGTGGTCTATTCGCTGGGTGAGATCAAGGAAGTCATCACCGAGCCGGGTCTGAAGTTCAAGCTGCCCCCGCCGCTGCAGAACGTGGTGTTCGTGGACCGTCGCGTGCAGACGCTGGACAGCCCCGATTCGCGCCCGATCTTCACCGCCGAGAAGAAGAGCCTGGTGATCGACTGGCTGGTGAAGTGGCGCATCGTCGATGCCCGCCAGTTCATTCGCAACAGCGGCACCAGCATGCGCAACCTCGACACCCGGCTCAGCCCGATCGTGCAGGCCGCGCTGAACGAAGAGGTGACCCGTCGAACCGTGCGTGCCGTGCTGGCCACCGAGCGCGAAAAGGTCATGCAGGATGTGCGCCGGCGTCTGGAAGAGGAAGCCAAGCAGTTCGGCATCGAGATCGTCGATGTGCGGGTCAAGCGGGTGGACTTCTCGTCCAACATCACCGAGGCGGTCTACAACCGCATGAAGTCGGAGCGTGTGCGCGTGGCCAACGAGCTGCGTTCGACCGGCTCGGCCGAAGGCGAGAAGATCAAGGCCGATGCCGACAAGCAACGCGAGATCATCATTGCCGAAGCCTATCGTGATGCTCAGAAGGTGATGGGTGAGGGTGATGCCAAGGCCTCCGCCCTGTACGCGGAAGCCTTCAGCCGCGATCCGGCCTTCGCGCAGTTCTATCGCTCCTTGGACGCCTATCGTTCGACCTGGCGCAGCAAGAACGATGTGATTGTGGTCGATCCGTCGAGCAGTGAGTTCTTCAAGGCACTGCGCAACGGTGCGCCGAGCGGGCAGGGCGGTGGCGCCGCCCCTTCGCCGCGCAAGTAAGCGCGTGCTGCAGTCGGCGCAGGCGTTTTGACCATGAGCGGCGCGGCTTGGTCGATGAGCGGCGCTGCGTCGTCAATGAGCGGCGCTGCCTGATCAATGAGCGGCGCAGCCTGGTGGGTCGCCGTGGCGCTGATGCTGATGGCCGAAGGGCTGATGCCATTGCTGAACCCGTCAGCGCGGCGGCGGCTCTTCGGACAACTCATGGCGATGAGCGACGGCCAACTCCGTTTTCTCGGATTGGCCAGCATGCTCTGCGGCGGACTGTTGTTGTGGATCGTCATCGGCTGATCGCTTGATCCGCTGATCGCCTGGATCTGCAGATCTCCCGATCGCACGAGCGGCGAGCGTCCTGCCTCTGGCTGCGGCGTGGATCCGTGCTGAATTGCCGTGCTGGCCGTCGCCGGAATGCGCGACGGACGATCGAGTGCGTGCGCAGTACGCCGGGGTTCGCCTCGACCCCGGTACAATGCCGTTTTTAACCCCTCCCCTGAACGTCCATGGCCTCTGCTTGGCTGCTGCCCGAGCACATTGCTGACGTCCTGCCCTCCCAGGCCCGCCGCATCGAAGAACTGCGCCGTGAGTTGCTGGACATGGCGCGGACCTACGGTTGCGAGCTGGTGATGCCTCCTATGCTGGAGCATCTCGACTCGCTGCTTTCCGGAACCGGTCAGGCACTGGATCTCAAGACCTTCAAGCTGGTGGACCAACTGTCCGGCCGCAGCTTGGGCTTGCGTGCGGACACCACACCCCAGGTGGCTCGGATCGATGCCCACCTGCTCAACCGCGACGGCGTCACCCGGCTCTGCTATTGCGGCCCGGTGCTGCATACGCGCGCCGAAGGCCTCACGGCCACCCGTGAACCGTTGCAGTTCGGCGTGGAGATCTACGGTCATCAAGGCCTGGAAGCCGACCTCGAAGCGCAGGAACTCGCCCTCGATGCGATGCAGCGCGCGGGCCTGACCGGCCTGACGTTGGATCTCGGCGATGCGCGTCTCGTGCGTGGCGTGCTCGGCGACCACACGCTGGGTGAGGACCGACTTCAAGCCCTCGTGGCCGCCATGGCCGCCAAGGATGCGGCGGGTGTGGCCGCCTTCTCCGACGAGCTCCCTCCCTCGGCCATCGACGGCCTGCAGGCGCTGCTGGGCCTGTACGGCGGCGTCGAGGTGCTGGCGCAGGCGCGTGAGCGTCTGCCCGCGCATCCGTTGATCGCCGCGGCACTGGACGACCTGGACTGGCTCATCCGCCACCTGAGGGCCTCCTACCCGGAGGTGCGCATCGGGGTGGATCTCGCCGATCTGCCGGGCTTCGGCTATTACAGCGGCGCGCGCTTTGCGCTCTACGCCGATGGCTGCAATGACGCCGTGCTGCGCGGTGGACGCTACGACGAAGTGGGTGCCGTCTTCGGTCGGCGCCGTCCGGCCGTGGGCTTCAGTCTGGATCTCAAGACCGTGGTGGGCCTGATCCCCGCCACGTCGCTGCGGGCCGCCGTGCGCGCGCCGTGGGGTGAGGATCCCGATCTCCGCGCGGCGGTGCGCCGCCTGCGGGAGCAGGGTGAAACCGTGGTCTGTGTCCTCCCAGGCCATGACCAAGAGAACGACGAATTCGAATGCGACCGCGAACTGGCCCAGGCCGGCGGTCAATGGGTGGTGCGCGCGCTCTGAGCCGCGCCCCCATCAACCAACCTCTTCATTGGATGAACAACATGCAAAGCAGTGAGATCGCGCGCGGCCGCAACGTGGTGGTGGTCGGCACCCAATGGGGTGACGAAGGCAAGGGCAAGGTCGTCGACTGGCTGACCGATCATGCCGAAGGCGTGGTCCGCTTCCAAGGCGGCCACAACGCCGGCCACACGCTGGTGATCAAGGGCGTCAAGACGGCGCTGCAATTGATCCCCTCGGGCATCATGCGCGACGGCGTGGCCTGCTACATCGGCAACGGCGTGGTGCTGGACCCCACCCATCTGATGACCGAGATCGAACGCCTGGAAAAGGCGGGCGTCGAAGTCCGCTCGCGGCTGTTCATCAGCGAGTCCTGCCCGCTGATTCTCCCGTTCCACGTCGAGGTCGACCGCGCTCGCGAATTGCTGCGCGAAAGCAGCGGCAGCGGCAAGATCGGCACCACCGGCAAGGGCATCGGCCCGGCCTATGAGGACAAGGTGGCTCGCCGCGCCCTGCGTGTGCAGGACCTGAAGCATCCGGAGCGCTTCGCCAAGAAGCTCAAGGAGCTGGTCGAACTGCACAACGTCTCGCTGTCGGGCTACCTGAAGTCCAAGCCGCTTGAATTCCAGCCGATCTACGACCACGCCATGTCGCTGGCTGAGCAGATCAAGCCGATGATGGCCGACGTGGGCTACATGCTGCACAAGGCACACCTGGCCGGCCAGAACATCCTGTTCGAAGGCGCCCAGGGAACGCTGCTGGACATCGACCACGGCACCTATCCTTACGTCACCTCCAGCAATTGCGTCGCCGGCAATGCCGCGGCGGGTGCGGGCGTGGGTCCGCAGATGCTGCACTACATGCTGGGCATCACCAAGGCCTATGCCACCCGAGTGGGTTCGGGCCCGTTCCCCACCGAGCTGGACTGGGAAACCCCCGGCACCGTCGGTCACCATCTGTCGACCGTCGGCCAGGAGCGTGGCACCGTGACCGGTCGCGCGCGTCGCTGCGGCTGGCTGGATGCGGCGGCCCTGAAGCGCTCCATCATCATCAACGGCATCAGCGGCCTGTGCCTGACCAAGCTCGATGTGCTGGATGGCCTCGCTGAAATCAACATGTGCGTGGGCTACGAGCTGCACGGCAAGCGCATCGACATCCTCCCGCTGGATGCGGACGACATCGTGGCCTGCCAGCCCATCTATGAAGTGTTCCCCGGCTGGACCGAAAGCACCTTTGGCATCACCCGCTGGGATGCGCTGCCGACCAATGCGCGCGCCTACCTGAAGCGCGTGGAAGAGGTGATCGGTGCGCCGATCGCCATGGTGTCGACCGGTCCTGACCGGGATCACACCATCTTGCTGCAGCACCCGTTCCAGGCCTGAGTTGTCCACCAGGCCGAGTTTCCTGATCTGACCCATCCATCCCTGAGGAGCCCTCCCCATGTTGACCGACGACGGCAAGCACTTGTACGTGTCCTGGGACGAATACCACTTGCTGATCGAACGCCTGGCGCTGAAGGTGCATGCCTCGGGTTGGGAGTTCGACCAGATCCTGTGCCTGGCCCGCGGCGGCATGCGGCCGGGCGACGTGCTGTCGCGCGTTTTCGACAAGCCGTTGGGCATCATGTCCACCAGCTCCTACCGCGCTGAGGCGGGCACCATCCAGGGTCGCCTGGACATTGCCAAGTACATCACCATGCCCAAGGGCGAACTGGCAGGCCGCGTGCTGCTGGTGGACGACCTGGCCGACTCGGGCGTCACGCTCAAGGCGGTGGTGGAGCGGCTGCGCGGCATGCCCTCGATCCAGGAACTGCGCTCGGCAGTCATCTGGACCAAGAGCGTCTCGACCTACACGCCGGACTATTACGTCGATCTGCTGACCACCAGCCCATGGATCCATCAGCCGTTCGAGGACTACGACGCGCTGCGGCCTGATGCGCTGGCGAAGAAGTTTGCGATCTGAGGTCTGAGATCTGAGATCTTGGGCGTACTCGCTCTGATGGAGAAAAGGGCCGGCAGTGATGCTGGCCCTTTTCTTTTGCGCGACGGATTTGCGGGGGTGGCAGAGGTTTGGGGCGGTGCGTCGCCCCTTCTCCAAGCGGGGTCGCGGGTCGGTGATGGCGTCCTGCGCTCGACCGAGCAGGAAGCGGCGCAAGCTGCGGGCTCGGTCCGCTCAGACGCTGCCGCATTCGCTCCCCGAGCCCGCAGCTTGCGCCGCTTCGATCGACCGAGCCGATCGACCAAGCCGATCGACCGAGCCGAGCCGAGCGACGAATCACGAATGACGGCGAGTCTCCCGTTCGAGTTGCTGCGATCCGCTGAGGCAATGAGACGTGCCCCTGAGTCGCAGAGCCGCCGGACCGATACCCAGCGCGAAGTGTGAGGACCACACAGTCGCTCGAAGCGATGGCCCTCGTGGGGAGGGGGCGGCGTCATCCGGTACGGGTGGGGCGCGGCATCGCTGCGGGCACAAAAAAAGCAACCGGCGCGAGGCCGGTTGCTTTATTGGAATTTGGTGCCCAGGAGAGGACTCGAACCTCCACGGAGTTACCCGCTAGTACCTGAAACTAGTGCGTCTACCAATTCCGCCACCTGGGCAAGGTCCAAAAGAAGTACTAAGAAACTGTGCTCAAGAACCTCAATGGAAGTTATCCTTGAACCTTCAATCTCTAGAACCGCTTTGGCGTTTCAGGAAAGACTTGGATTCTACTAGCAAAAACTTCAAGGGCGCAAGCGCCTCATCCGGGCAACTGATGGGTGAGGTCGAAGGCACTGTTCAAGGTCATCGCGACGGGCACGGATTTCTGATGCCCGACGACGGTCAGGCGGACGTCTACCTGTCGTCGCAAGAGATGCACGCCGTGATGCACGGCGACCGTCTACGGGTGAGAGTCGTTCGACTCGATAAACGCGGTCGTCCCGAAGGGCGCGTGCTCGAAATCCTGAATCGCCGCAAAAAGCCCATCATCGGCCGGCTGCTGCTGGAGTCAGGCATCTGGCTCGTGGCGCCCGAAGACAAGCGCTACGGCCAGGACATCCTGATCCCGAAGAACGCCATCGCCAATGCCACCGCCGGCCAGATCGTCGCGGTGGAACTGACCGAACCGCCCTCGCTGTATTCGCAGCCGGTGGGCCGCGTCACGGAAGTGCTGGGCGAGATCGATGATCCCGGCATGGAGATCGAGATCGCGGTGCGCAAGTACGAGGTGCCGCACGCCTTCAGTCCCGACACGCTGGCCCAGGCCGCGAAACTGCCGGACAAGGTCCGCGCGGTGGACATGAAGAACCGCATCGACCTGCGCGATGTCGCGCTGGTCACGATCGACGGCGAAGACGCACGCGACTTCGACGACGCGGTGTATTGCGAGCCGCACAAGCAAGGTCGCGGCAAGACCGCTTTCAAGGGCTGGCGCCTGCTGGTGGCCATCGCCGACGTCAGCCATTACGTCAAGCCCGGCGAGGCGCTGGACCACGATGCCTATGAGCGCGCCACCTCGGTCTACTTCCCGCGTCGCGTCATCCCGATGCTGCCGGAGAAGCTGTCCAACGGCTTGTGCTCGCTGAATCCGGATCAGGACCGTCTCTCGATGGTCTGCGACATGCTGGTGGACGAGGCCGGCGAAGTGCAGGCCTATCAGTTCTATCCGGCGGTCATCAACTCGCATGCGCGCCTGACCTACACCGAAGTCGCTGCGATCCTGGGCAACACCCATGGTCCGGAAGCCGCGAAGCGGCGCACGCTGGTGCCGCATCTGCTGCATCTGCATGAGGTCTACCGTGCGCTGCTGTCGCAACGCGCCAAGCGGGGTGCGGTCGACTTCGAGACCACCGAGACGCAGATCATCTGCGACGACAACGGCCGTATCGAGAAGATCGTCCCACGCACCCGCAACGAAGCCCATCGCCTGATCGAAGAGGCCATGCTCGCGGCGAACGTCTGCGCGGCGGACTTCATCGCCGGTGGCAAGCATGCGTCGCTCTACCGTGTCCACGAAGGCCCGACGCCGGAAAAGCGCACCTCGCTGCAGGCCTACCTGCGCGCGCTGGGCATCGGCATGGGCATCAGCGACGATCCGACGCCGGGCGAGTTCCAGGCGATCGCGCAGTCCACCAAGGACCGCCCGGACGCCACGCAGATCCACGCCATGTTGCTGCGCTCGATGCAGCAGGCGATCTATACGCCGATGAATGCGGGCCACTTCGGCTTGGCCTACCAGGCGTATACCCACTTCACCAGCCCGATCCGTCGCTATCCCGACCTGTTGGTGCATCGCGTCATCAAGTCGCTGCTGGGGAACAAGAAGTACACCCTGGACGCGCACAAGATGGACGCGGCCAACCCGATGCCCAAGCGGCCCGGGCGCCCCACCAAGACCCTGACGCCGGCGACGGCCTCCACCGAGGTCGAACGCTGGGAAATCGTCGGCGCGCATTGCAGCGCCAATGAACGCCGTGCTGACGAGGCCTCACGCGATGTCGAGGCCTGGCTCAAGTGCCGCTTCATGCGCGACCACCTGGGTGAGGAGTTCTCCGGCACGGTCAGCGCCGTCACCAGCTTCGGTTTGTTCGTGCAGCTCGATGCGCTCTATGTCGAGGGCCTGATCCACATCACCGAGCTCGGTGGCGAGTACTTCCGTTTCGACGATGTCCGCCAGGAGCTCCGCGGCGAACGCACCGGCATCCGCTATGCCACCGGCGCGCGGGTGCAGGTGCAGGTCAGTCGCGTGGATCTGGACGGTCGCAAGATCGACTTCCGACTGGTCCGCGAGCAGGATGAAGCCCGCCAGCTGCAGCGCGCCATGCGCGATAAACACGGCGATTCCCGCCGGCACGACAAGCGCGGCGACAAGCGCGTGCGCCGCGAAGCCGCGGCCGCGCCTGCTGCCACCGTCGAGCCGATGCCGATGCCGCCCCCGGATCCGCCGACCGCTGTCGACGCCCTGGAGCGCATTGAGCAAGCGGACCGCGCCCTGAAGGTGGAGCGCCGCAAGGCGGCTCGAGCCACGAAGAGTGCGTCGACCCATCCGGTCAAGGCCGTGAAGCAGACGGCGCGCACCGCCGTCAAGTCGGTGGCGGGCAAGGCCAGCGGCGCTGTGGGTGGAGGTGGCAAGGGCGCCGGCGCGACCAAGTCCGCCACGCGACGCAAACGCGGCGGCGGGGGCTGACCCCGGGTCTGCGCTCGACGCAGGCACCGTCGAATCGCCACACTGAAAGGGCGCTCGAAACCTCGAGCGCCCTTTGTCCATCTGTTCCCGCTGACGGCCCTCTGTGGATGGGTCAACGAGCCCGGAAGGCGGTGTTCGATCGTGTGTCCACGTCGCACGTCACACGTCGGCCGGATCAGTGACGGCGTCTGGCCTTCATGGGGCGCGTTCATGGAGCCGGGCCATGGCGGCCACGAGATCCGCCGCCAGCAGCGGGCCGTGATGGGACTCGGCCGCTGCGCCGTGCCAGGCCACGGCCGCGCATGCCAATTCAAATGGCGATATGTCGAGCGCCTGAGCCCAAAGGCCGCCAATCCAGCCCGCCAGCACATCGCCGGTGCCTGCGGTGGACAGTGCGGAAGAGCCAGTGCTGTTGATGGCGAGTTGGGGGCTGCCGTCTCGCGTCTCTCCGAGTGTCATCGCGCCAGCGTGTCCGTGGGACCGGTCGCCGAGCGAGGAGGTGATGTCCAGGCCATCCGCTGCGATCACGGATCCGGAGCCCTTGACCACCACGCAACACTGGAAACGTCGCGCCAATGCCTGCGCGGCAGCGATGCGATCCGCCTGCACCTCGGCAGCACCGGGCAACCCCAGCAATCGAGCCGCTTCCAGCGGATGAGGCGTCATCACTGTGCGAAGTCCGAGTCGCGCTCGGCCCACCACGGCGGCTTGCAGCGCCGGATCGGCGGCCACCAGGTTGAGCGCGTCTGCATCCAGCACCAGTCGTGCGACGTGCGGCAGCAGTCGACTGAGCGGCGGGGCGATCGCGGTCCCGCCACCGCATCCGCAGACGGCGACCCCATCTCGCCAGGAGGTCGCCGGTTCGTCCCACCGCTTGGGATCCCAATGCATCAGTTCTGGACGAGGTGGCCAGGGTTGCCCGTCATCTTCGGGCAGCGCGGCATACACCCGGCCGGCGCCGGCGGTCAGTGCGGCGGAAGCCGCGAGCCAGGCCGCCCCGCGCATGTGAGGGGCGCCGCCCAGGACCACGACATCGCCGTGTCGTCCCTTGTGGCTGGTGGCGGCGCGTGCGTACGCCTGCTGCCAATCGAGGATCCGCGACCGTCCGATGAGCTGAGCGGATGCTGGCTCCGTCGAGCGCTCGCCGAGGTCGTCAAACCACAGTTGTCCGCAGCGATCCCGTCCTTCGCCGGTCAGCAGTCCCGGCTTGAGCGTCAGCAGCGAGAGTGTGTGGTCGGCGTGCACCGTGTCGTGGCCGAGCGGGCGACCCGTGTTGGCATGCAGTCCGCTGGGCAGGTCCACAGCCAGCACCAGCGCGCCGTCGGCACGCATGGCACGCAGCAGGCGGATCGCCGCGGCGATGTCGCCCTCCGCCGGACGGCTGGCGCCAAGCCCCAGCAGCGCATCGATGACCAGGTCGGCACGTGTCGGTGGGGCGGATGGCAAGGCTGAGCACTGAATCCCCGCACCCACTTGCAGGCGCTTGAGTGCGTGGTCTGCGTCGGATCCATCCGTGGCGGATGGCCCGACGTGAATGACGTCCACCGTCCAGCCCTGCAGGGCCAGGTGTCGTGCAGCGATCAAGCCATCGCCGCCGTTGTTCCCGGGGCCCGCAAACACCACCGCGCGCTGCGCGTGGGGCGCCAGCGCCAAGGCCAGCCGGGCCACGGCCAAGCCCGCCCGTTCGATCAGGGTGTGGGCGGGATGGCGCCCGAGCGCGGCGGCCTCTTGGCGTCGGCTGGCAGCGGCGTCGTGAAGGGGCCAATCGCGCGTGGTCGGAAGCAGCGGATGCATGCGGCTGACTCTACCTGTGAAGCCGCGCGTTGGCGGTCCGGATGGCTGCTGCCTTGCCCTTCATTGCCCGGCGTCAAGCCTCAGGGCAGGGGACTCACTGCCATCAGCGGCTCCGGGCGGCCTTTCGCGGTCACGAGGTGCGGGTCACTTCAACCGTGCGGGCTCGAGCATCGACACGTCGATCTCCGGATCCCGCTTGACGAGCCGGCCCGCCAGCAGTTGTGCCGCGCCGGCCGCCAGCGCCCAGCCCCATTCGCCATGACCGATGTTCAGCCAGACGCCCGGCAGTCCGCTGTCGCCGATCAGGGGCAGCTCATCGGGCAGCATCGGCCGTGCGGCCTTCCATCGCTGCTGTCCGCTGGCCAACAACGCGCCGGGGAACCAGTCATGCGAGGCCTGATGGAGTGCGCCCATGGACTTGCCGTCCGGCTGGTTGCCGGATCCGCCCAGTTCGTGCGCGCCGCCGACCCGCACCCGCTGTCCCAGGCGAGTCAGGGTGACCGACAGGCTCATGTCGACCACCGTCGCACGCGGTCCGAGGTCGGGATGCGCCTCCAGCAAGCGCAGCGGTGCGGTCAGACTGTGGGCGTGGACGGTGGCCCAGGGCAGGCGCAGACCGATGGGCGAGAGCAGCGAGGCTGCGCCCTTGCCGGCGCAGACGATCACGGCGTCGACACGCGGGGGCTGTCCGGTGGCCAGATGCAAGGCCGGCTGGGTGCCCGGTTCAATGCGCAGCACCTCGGCATTGAAGTGCCACTGCACGCCCAGGCGTTGGGCCTCCTGCTTCAGCGCCTGGCTGAACTGACGGGCATTGGCGGCTTCGTCCTGGGGCAGATGAAGGCCGCCTGCCAGCGGCGTGTCGGGATTGAGGCCGGGCTCGACCTCGCGGCATCCGTCGGGATCCAGCGCGCGATGGGGGACCTGTCGCTCCTGCAGGCGCGCCAGCAGTGGTGCCGCGGCCTTGTGGTCCTTGGCATGGCGCCACAGCAGCAGGATGCCGGCCTCGCGTTCGACCTCCAGCTGAAGTTCGCGGCGCCACACGGCCGTCAGCGCCTGGCCGCGCAGGGCGAGGGCATGAACGCCCGCCGCCACGGGCTGGGAGGCGCTGGCGCGACGGGCCCGCCAATGGGCCCAGCGCCAGCCCAGTTGACGAGGCGCGCCCCGCCAGCTCAATGGCCAGGCGGGGCGGGCGGCCATCAGTCCGGGGGCGATCAAACCGGGGGGCGCAAAGCTCGCGCCAGTGGCCACACTGGTGTCCCGCTCGAAGACATGGACCTCGTGGCCCTGCAATGCCAGTTCGTAGGCGCTGGTGACGCCGGCCAGGCCGGCGCCGATCACGGCAACTCGCATGTCAGTGCGCCTCCGCGATCGGGGTCAGCGCGGCTTCCACGTCGGCCGCGGTGCTGAGCAGCGTCGCGTCCTGCAGACCGGGCGCCCAGAGCATCAGCCCCATCGGCAATTCATCGGGCCGATGGCAGGGCAGTGACAGGGCGCACCCGTCCAGCAGATTCACCACCGAGGGATTGCGCAGCAAGCGGGCGTTGGTGGCGAAGAACAGGCCGTCGCTGAGCAGCAAAGGGGCGATCTCCGGGGCTTGCGTCGGCACGGTGGGACTGAGCACGGCGTCATAGCCGTTCAGGGCGAGGGTCATGTCGTGGATCCAGCGACGTCGGGCGTCGAGCAGGGCGTGATAGTGATCGGGGAGGATGGTTTCGCCGCGCCGGATGCGCAGCGCCACACGGGGGTCGTACAGGGCACCCCGCGTGGCCAAGCGGTCGCGATGCCACTGCCAGCTCTCGAAGGCTGGCAAGCCGCCACCGGCCTGCAGCTCGGCGACGCGGGTCAGCGCAGGAATCGAGCACACCTCGATCTGGGCACCCGCCGCGCGCAGCACGGACAGCGCGCGCTCGAACGCCTGCGCCACGGCGGGTTCCAGATCGTCCTGCATCAGTTCCTGGACCACTGCCAGGCGCCGCTGCGCCAGGGGCCGGCGATCGGGCTTCACGGTCTGGCCGGACAGCAGCCCATGCAGCAGCGCCGCGTCGCGCACCGAGCGCGTGATCGCGCCGGCCGTGTCCAGTGAGGGCGACAGCGGAATGCACCGATCCAGCGGAATGCAGCGCGCCGTGCTCTTGAAGCCGACCAGTCCCTGCAGCGCGGCAGGAATGCGCAGCGAGCCACCGGTGTCGGTGCCCAGTGCGGCCCAGGCGGCGCCGGTCGACACGCTGACCGCACCGCCGGAGGTGGAGCCGCCCGGGATCCGGTCGAGTCCATCGAGCAATCGGGTGACCGGGTTGACCGGCGTCCCATGGTGCGGGTTCAGTCCCACGCCCGAAAAGGCGAACTCGCTCAGGTTGGTGTGCCCGATCAGCGCCGCCCCAGCAGCGCGGAGGCGGGCCACGGCGGGTGCATCGTCGTCAGCAGGCACCGCATCGGCCAGGCTGGCGGATGCGGCGGTAGTGGGGTGGCCAGCCACATCGAACAGATCCTTCACCGAGAGCGACAGCCCGCCTAGCGCCGGCAGCGCTTCCCCGCGGGCGAGGCGGGCGTCGACATGGGCCGCCACGGCGGTGGCTTCGTCGAAGAAGGTGCGGATGAACACCCGCTCGCAGGCGGGGCTGCGGGCGCGTTCCAGGCTGTGCGAGAGAAGGGTGCGAGCGTCACAGCGGCCCTCGCGCAATTGCGTCAGGGCCTCGGTCAGATCGATCGGCATGCAGAAGTTGGTTATACTCTTCGGGTTTTTGCCGGATAAGCCAACCAAGGCGGTTGGACACCGGCATCAACGCGGGGTGCGAAGCACAGGGGTTCAGGTTCAGGTCCAGTGGGGCGTTCGCAAGAACGTTCACACGCTGATTCGGGACCGAAGTCCTTGAAACACCTCGCAAATTCGCGGATCCGGCGATCAAAGGTGTTGCAGCGGTTAATAGACGTTGCAATTCGTGCCGGATTCTAGAACCAACCTTCGGAGTGAAGATATGTCCGTCACGATGCGTGAGATGCTGGAAGCCGGCGTCCATTTTGGTCACCAAACCCGCTTCTGGAACCCCAAGATGGCCCCGTATATCTACGGCCATCGCAACAAGATCCACATCATCAACCTCGAGAAGACGCTGCCCGCGTTCGAGGAAGCCCTCAAGTTCGTGCGCCAGCTGTCTGCCAAGCGCGGCACGATCCTGATGGTCGGCACCAAGCGCCAGGCCCGCGACATCGTCGCCGCTGAAGCCGAGCGCGCTGGCGTGCCCAGCGTGAACCAGCGTTGGCTGGGCGGCACGCTGACCAACTTCAAGACGGTCAAGACCTCGCTGAAGAAGCTCAAGGACATGCAGACGCAAGTCGACGCCGGCACGCAGCCTTCCATCAAGAAGGAAGCCCTGATGTTCCAGCGTGACATTTCCAAGCTGGAAAAGAACATCGGCGGCATCCAGGACATGGCTGCCCTGCCGGACGCGCTGTTCGTGATCGACGTCGGCTATCACAAGATTGCCGTGGCCGAAGCCAAGAAGCTGGGCATTCCGGTCATCGGCGTGGTGGACACCAACCATTCGCCCATCGGCATCGACTATGTGATCCCGGGCAACGACGACTCCGCCAAGGCCGTCGCCCTGTACGCCAAGGCTGTGGCCGACGCGGTCCTGGAAGGTCGCGCCAATTCGTCGCACGAGCAAGTCCAGCCCGTGGCCGCCGAAGGCGACGAATTCGTGGAAGTCAACGAAGGCGCGTAAGCCTTCTGACTGCCCGTCAGGGTTCCACAAGGGGGCTGATTCAGCCCCTTTTTTCCAATCAGATTTCAGCAGGCCCGGCGTTGTTCGCGGGCCTGTGACCCACGGAGATTGAAATGGCTGCAATTACCGCAAGCATGGTTGCCGAGCTGCGCGCCCGCACGGACTCGCCGATGATGGAGTGCAAGAAGGCGCTGACCGAAGCCGACGGCGACATGGTTCGCGCGGAAGAGATCCTGCGCGTCAAGCTGGGCAACAAGGCCGGCAAGGCCGCGTCGCGCATCACCGCTGAAGGCGTGGTCGCCGCCGCTGTGGTCGGCAACGCCGGCGCGCTGGTCGAAGTGAACTGCGAAACCGACTTCGTGTCGAAGAACGACGCGTTCCTGGCCTTCGTCAACGCCGTCGCCGGCCTGATCGCCGAGCACAACCCGGCCGACGTCGACGCGCTGGTTGCGCTGCCGCTGTCCCAGGAAAGCTTCGGCCCGACGGTCGAAGACGTTCGCAAGGGCCTGATCGGCAAGATCGGCGAGAACATGACGATCCGCCGCTTCAAGCGCTACGCCTCGGGCGCCAAGCTGGCCTCCTACCTGCACGGCACCCGCATCGGCGTGCTGGTCGAGTTCGACGGTGACGAAGTCGCCGCCAAGGACGTCGCCATGCACGTGGCCGCCATGAAGCCGGCGGCGCTGTCGTCTGCCGAAGTGCCGGCCGAGCTGGTGGAGAAGGAACGCAAGATCGCCGCCGAGAAGGCTGCCGAATCCGGCAAGCCGGCCGAAATCGTCGCCAAGATGGTCGACGGCTCGGTGCAGAAGTTCCTGAAGGAAGTCTCGCTGCTGGACCAGGTCTTCGTGAAGGCCGCCGACGGCAAGCAGACCGTCGCCCAGATGCTGAAGGACAAGGCCACCACGGTGAAGTCCTTCACCCTGTACGTGGTCGGCGAAGGCATCGAGAAGAAGGTGGACGACTTCGCAGCGGAAGTGGCTGCGCAAGTGGCCGCCGCCAGCAAGGGGCAATAAGCTCCCTGACTCAAAAGGGCGCCTCTGGCGCCCTTTACACTTGTGCCTGCGCCTGCCCCTGAGCGCTGCCCACAAGGGCTCGTGCAGGCGCATCCCATCGCTGTAATGAAGAGGTAACAATGCCCGCGCACAAACGCATCCTGCTCAAGCTCTCTGGCGAAGCCCTGATGGGCGATGATGCCTACGGTATCAACCGCGCGACCATCGTTCGCATGGTCCAGGAGATCCAGGAAGTCACGCGTCTCGGCGTGGAAGTCGCCGTCGTGATCGGTGGCGGCAACATCTTCCGCGGCGTGGCGGGCGGTTCGGTGGGCATGGACCGCGCGACAGCGGACTACATGGGCATGCTGGCCACGGTGATGAACTCGCTGGCCCTGGCCGACACCATGCGCCAGGAAGGCATGACCGCCCGCGTGATGTCCGCCATCGCGATCGAGCAGGTGGTCGAGCCCTACGTGCGCCCCAAGGCCTTGCAGTACCTCGAAGAGGGCAAGGTCGTTGTCTTCGCTGCCGGAACCGGCAACCCCTTCTTCACCACCGATACCGCCGCTGCGCTGCGCGGCGCCGAGATCGGTGCGGAAATCGTGCTGAAGGCCACCAAGGTGGACGGCGTGTACAGCGCCGATCCGAAGAAGGATCCCAACGCCACGCGTTACTCGCGGATCAGCTTCGACGAAGCCATCAGCAAGAACCTGCAAGTCCTGGACGCCACCGCCTTCGCGCTGTGCCGCGACCAGAAACTGCCGATCAAGGTGTTCTCGATCTTCAAGGCCGGCGCGCTCAAGCGCGTGGTGATGGGTGAAGACGAAGGCACCTTGGTGCACGTCTGACCGGACTGGCGCGTTAGAGACTGTCACGGGCATCGCAGTGCCCGTGAGCGTGCCGTCCCCTGATCGAGGAAAAGAACATGACCACTGCCGACATCAAGAAGAACGCTGAAACCAAGATGGCCAAGTCCATCGAGGCGTTCAAGTCCGAACTGCAGAAGATCCGCACCGGCCGTGCCCACCCCGGCATCCTGGACCAGGTGCAGGTCGATTACTACGGCTCGCCGGTGCCGATCTCCCAGGTTGCCAACGTCAGCCTGCTCGATGCCCGCACCCTGAGCGTGCAGCCCTGGGAAAAGGGCATGGGCGCGAAGATCGAGAAGGCCATCCGCGAATCTGATCTGGGCCTGAACCCCGCGTCGCAAGGCGACCTGATCCGCGTGCCGATGCCGCCGCTGTCGGAAGAGCGTCGCCGCGATCTGATCAAGGTGGTGAAGAACACCGCCGAGGATGCCAAGGTCGCCGTGCGCAACCTGCGCCGTGACGCCAACGAGCAGGCCAAGAAGCTCGCCAAGGACAAGCAGATCACCGAAGACGACGAGCGCCGCAGCCAGGACGAAGTCCAGAAGCTGACCGACCGCGTGGTCTCCGACATCGACAAACTGGTCTCGGCAAAGGAAGCCGAGATCATGGCCGTCTGAGCGCGCGGATTTCGTGAGTGCCGACAACAAGGCGGGCGTGCCCCGCCATGTCGCCATCGTCATGGATGGCAACGGACGCTGGGCCAAGAAGCGATTTCTCCCCCGGTTCTTCGGACACAAGCAAGGCGTCGATGCGCTGGTGCGGGTGGTCCAGGCCTGCATCGACCGCGAGATCGAGTACCTGACCGTCTTCGCCTTCTCCAGCGAGAACTGGAAGCGTCCGAGCGACGAGGTCTCCGGCCTGATGGGCCTGGTGCTGGCGGCGGTCTCCCGCTACCTCGCCCGCATGGGCGCGATGGGTGTGCGCATCCGCATCGTCGGGGACCGCGAAGCGGTGTCCGACAAGCTGCGCGCTGCCTGGGCCGAGGCGGAGGGCTCCACGGCCCACAACTCGAAGCTGACGCTCAATGTGGCGTTCAACTACGGCGGCCGCTGGGACATCGTCCAGGCTTGTCGCCGTGCCATCGAGGCCGGCGTGCCCGCCGCGGACCTGACCGAAGCCAAGCTCTCCGAGTACATGGCCATGAGCTATGCGCCCGATCCCGATCTGTTCATCCGGACTGGCGGCGAACTGCGCATCAGCAACTTCATGCTCTGGCAGACGGCCTACACCGAGTTCGTGTTCTCCGACTGCCTGTGGCCGGAGTTCGGCGAAGCGCAACTGGACGAGGCCATCGCCGCGTTCCGGGCCCGCGATCGTCGCTTCGGCGGTGTGAACCTGCCCGGCCAAGCCGCGGCCACCCAGGAAGCCTGACATGCTGCTGCAACGAGTCATCACCGCCATCGTCCTGCTGGCGCTGCTGTTGCCCGCGCTGTTCGCCGCGAGCCCATGGCCCTTCGGGCTGCTGACGCTGGTGATGATCGCTGCGGCCGGCTGGGAATGGTCCCGGCTGAACGGCCTTCCCGGGGTGCCCGCACTGGCCTTTGGTGCGGCGTTGGCGGCGGCGTGCGCTGCCACGGTGTACGCCGTGGGCTTCCAGGTGCCGGCGTGGTGTTGGTGGCTGGTGGGCGGCGTGTGGGTGCTGGGCGGGGTCCATGCGCTGCGCGTCGGCGTGGCGGGCTGGCCCAAGCTGCCGGTCGGTCTGCGATTGGTGCTGGGGGCGGTGCTGCTGTGGGCCGCCTGGCTCGCGTTGGTCGTGGCGCGTGCACGCGGCATCAACTTCCTGCTGTCGGCGATGTGTCTGGTCTGGATGGCCGACATTGCCGCCTATTTCGCAGGCAAGGCCTTCGGCAAGCGTAAGCTGGCGCCGGCGATCAGCCCCGGCAAGAGCTGGGAAGGTGCCATCGGCGGTCTCTTGGGCGTGATCGTGCTGGGCTTTGTCTGGGTGCATGTGATTGATGTGCGGGTCGCGGTCGATTCGGCCAGCCTTTACAGCGTGCTGGTGGGGCGCATCGGCGTGGTGGCGATCCTGGCTCTCGTGTTCCTGTCGGCGATGAGCGTCGTCGGCGATCTGTTTGAATCGCTGGTCAAGCGGGCCGCGGGTGCCAAGGACAGCAGCCAGTTGCTGCCGGGTCACGGCGGCGTGCTGGACCGTGTGGATGCGCTGTTGCCGGTGCTGCCGCTGGCCTTGGCCTTGAGTTCGCTCTGATCGTTTCCAACGAATCGATCGAATCGATCGATTCGATCCTTCCGACTGTTCGACAGCTCTTGCCGCGAGGCGCATCCGATCGCAGTGAGGTCCAGCGACCGAACGCCTGATCGGCTTGCGGCTTGCAACGGGAGCGTCACGCAGCCGGAGGTTGTTCGTGGACGTGGCGAGGGCCTGCTGCTGACTGCGTCCTGATGTTCCTGTGCTCCTCTTCTTGATCCGACTGTGACGACCTTGTGATGACAGCTTCTTCCCGTCTGCCCCAACAGGTCTGCGTGCTGGGATCGACCGGATCGATCGGCACCAACACGCTGGATGTGATGGCCCGTCATCCGGACCGCTACCGCGTGTTCGCGCTGTCGGCGATGAGCCGCGTCGACGAACTGCTGGCGCAATGCTTGGCCCATCAGCCGCGTTATGCGGTGCTGCCGGATGCCGCGTTGGCCGCTCGGCTGCGAGACGGCCTGCGCGCCGCCGGTGTGCGCACCGAGGTGCTGGAAGGCCCGGAGGCGTTGTCGCAGGTTGCGGCCCATGAGGACGTCGATGCGGTGATGGCGGCGATCGTCGGCGCCGCCGGCCTGGCCCCCGCCATGGCCGCCGCGCGTGCGGGCAAGCGGTTGCTGCTGGCCAACAAGGAGGCCATCGTGCTGGGCGGTGCGCTCTTCATGCGCGCGGTGGAGCAGGGCGGCGCCACGCTGCTGCCGATCGATTCGGAACACTCCGCCATCTTCCAGTGCCTGCCCGAAGACCGCGACACCTGGCATCAACGCATCGATCACATCGTGTTGACCGCGTCCGGCGGGCCGTTCCGGCAACGCGATCCGGCGACCCTGGCCGACGTCACGCCCGAGCAGGCCTGCGCTCATCCGAACTGGGTGATGGGGCGCAAGATCTCGGTGGACTCGGCCACGATGATGAACAAGGCCCTGGAGGTCATCGAGGCGCGTTGGCTCTTCAACCTGCGACCCGAGCAGGTCAAGGTGGTGATCCATCCGCAGAGCATCGTGCATTCGATGGTGGTGTGCCGCGACCACTCGGTGCTGGCGCAACTCGGCACGCCCGACATGCGGGTGCCGATCGCCTACGGACTGTCCTTCCCGGAGCGGATCGAATCCGGCGCCAGCATGCTCAATTTGCTGACCACGCCCAACCTCAGCTTCGAAGAGGCCGACGCCCATCGCTTCCCTGGCTTGCACCTGTCCTGGCAGGCGCTGCGTGCGGCCGAGGGCAGCACGGCGGTGCTGAATGCGGCCAATGAAGAGGCGGTGGCCGCCTTCCTTGAGCGGCGTTTGCGTTTCGATCAGATCTGCCGCGTCAACCGCGAGACACTCGAGACCGTTGCGCCTGAGGCCGGCGAGGTCGACAGCGTCGAGGGTCTGCTGACGCTGGATGCGCGGGCCCGACGCCATGCGCAGGATTTGATTTCGTCACGCAGCGCGACCGTCTGATTTCGCGCACTCACCCTGCCCAACGGCCGCCCACCGCCACCGGACTTCCATCGTGACCCTTTCACAGATCCTTTATTTCCTCATCACGCTGGGCATCCTGATCGTGGTGCACGAGTGGGGCCACTACCGTGTTGCACGGGCCTGCGGCGTGAAGGTGCTGCGCTTTTCGGTGGGCTTCGGCCGTGTGCTGCTGCGTCGACGCAAGCACCCCGATGCGACCGAATTCACCCTCAGCGCCATTCCGCTGGGCGGCTACGTCCGGATGCTCGACGAGGGCGACGGCAATGTCCCGCCCGAACTGCGCTCGCAAGCCTTCAATCGCAAGACCCTGTGGCAGCGCGCGGCCATCGTGTCGGCCGGCCCGGCCGCGAATCTGATCCTGGCGGTGCTGCTGTTCGCGGCAGTCGGCTGGATCGGGCGCGAGGAACCGAAAGCGGTGCTCGGCACACCGGTGGCGGGTGGCCTGGCGGATCGCGCCGGTCTGCGCGCCGGCGATTGGGTGCAAGCCTGGTCCGATGACGGTCGTGAATGGGAGGATGTGCGCTCGCTGCCCGATCTGGGCTGGCAACTGGCGCAGGCGGTGGCGGACAAGCGCCCACTGTTCCTGAGCGTCACCAACGCGCAAGGTCACGGCCATCGCAATGTGAAGCTGGAGACCGACTCGCTGCCCAGCCGCGACCTGGACGACCGCACCATGCGGGCCATCGGTCTGGGGGGCGCGTATGTGGAACCGGTCGTGGGTGAAGTCCGCGCCGGCGAGCCAGCGGATACGGCCGGCCTGCATGTGGGCGACCGGCTGCTGCGCGTCAACGGCGAAGCGGTGCCGGACATGGCCTGGTTTGTCCAGCGCGTGCGTCGCGCAGTGGTGGACGGTCAGGCACAGCCGCTGCGCATCGACGTGCGGCGCGACGGGCAGGAGCTCTCGCGTGAGATCACGCCCCGCCTGGACGGCCAGGGCGAGGCCCGCGTGGCCCGCATTGGCGCGGGTTTCCAGGACAACGCCGAACGGGTGACGGTGCATTACGGGCCACTGGAATCGGTGACGCAAGGCGTGACCCGCACCTGGGAACTGAGCGCGCTGACCGTCAAGACGCTGGGCCGCATGCTGATCGGTGAAGCTTCGGTAAAGAACCTCAGCGGCCCCATCACCATTGCCAAGGCGGCGGATCAGTCGGCACACCTCGGTGTGACGGCGTTTCTGAGCTTTCTGGCGGCCATCAGCGTGAGCCTTGGCGTGCTGAACCTGCTGCCGTTGCCGATGCTCGATGGCGGACACCTGATGTATTATCTTTTCGAGGGTCTGAGCGGCCGCCCTGTCTCCGAGTGGTGGCACAAGCAGCTGCAACGTGCAGGTATCGCCGTCGTGCTGCTGATGATGAGTTTGGCCCTTTTCAACGATCTGACCCGCACGTTGGGTCTGCACTGAAGCTTCCGCATGTCCCGATTCCTGCCTGAGCCTATGCGCCCCCATGTCATTCAACTGGCGGTGCTGGCCACCGCGATGCATGCGAGCGCCGCATGGGCCGTTGATCCCTTCGTTCTCAAGGACATCCGCGTCGAAGGACTGCAGCGGACCGATCCCGGAACGGTGTTCGCCGCCCTGCCGTTCCGCATCGGCGATACCTACAACGACGAGAAGGGCGCCGCCTCCCTGCGTGCGCTATTCGCGACCGGCCTGTTCAAGGACGTCCGCATCAACATCGACACCGATGCGGTGGTGGTGGTCATCGAAGAACGGCCGATCATCGCCAACGTCGGCTTCGTCGGCCTCAAGGAGTTCGACACCGATGCGTTGACCAAGTCGCTGAAGGACGTCGGCATCGGCGAAGGCAAGCCCTTCGACAAGGCCCTGGCCGACCGCGCCGAGCAGGAACTCAAGCGTCAATACCTGACCCGTTCGCTGTACGGCGCCGAGGTCACGACCACGATCACCCCGATCGAGCGCAACCGCGTCAACGTCAGCTTCTCGGTCACCGAGGGCGAGCCCGCCAAGATCGGTGAGATCCGCATCCTGGGCTCCAAGGTGTTCAGCGAAAGCACGCTGCTGGGCCTGCTGGAGCAGACCACCACCGGCTGGCTGACCTGGTACACCAAGACCGACCGCTACTCGCGCGCCAAGCTCAATGCGGACCTGGAGACGATCCGTTCGTACTACCTGAACCGCGGCTACCTCGAGTTCAACGTCGAGTCCACGCAAGTCACGATCTCGCCGGACAAGCAGAGCATCAGCATCGCCATCACGGTGAACGAGGGCCAGCCCTACACCGTCAGCGCGGTGAAGATCGAAGGCGAGTTCCTGGGCCGCGAGGAAGAGTTCAAGCGCCTGATCGCGCTCAAAGCGGGTCAGCCGTACAACGGCGAAGCCGTCGCACAGACCACCCGCAACTTCCAGGATCTGTACGGCACCTTCGGCTATGCGTTCGCGCGGGTCGAGAGCCGTCCGGAAATCGATCGCGCCACCGGACAGGTGGTGGTGACCCTGGTCGGTGAACCGCAGCGCCGCGTCTATGTGCGCCGTGTCCTGCTCTCCGGCAACACCCGCACCCGTGACGAAGTCATCCGACGCGAGTTCCGCCAGTTCGAATCCGCCTGGTACGACGGCGCCCGGATCAAGGCCTCACGCGACCGCGTCGAGCGTCTGGGCTACTTCAAGGACGTCACCATCGATACCACCGAAGTGCCGGGCTCGCCCGACCAGGTGGATGTGACCTTGACGGTGACCGAGCGTCCCACCGGCAACATCCAGATCGGCGCGGGCTACTCCAGCGCCAGCAAGCTGTCGCTGTCGGGCTCCGTCTCGCAGGAAAACGTCTTCGGTTCCGGCAACTACCTCGGCATCCAGGTCAACACCGCCAGCACCGGCCGGTCGCTGGGCGTGTCGACGGTGGACCCGTATTTCACCGTGGACGGCATCTCCCGCGCGGTCGACGTGTTCTACCGGACCGTCAAGCCGATCAACACGCTGGGCGAAGAGTACGAACTGGCCTCGGTCGGGGGCTCGGTGAAGTTCGGCGTGCCGTTCTCCGAGGAAGACACTGTGTTCTTCGGCGTCGGCTACGAGAACACCCGCATCACCACCTCCACCGGTCTGCCGAACAGCTACTTCCTGTTCCGCAACCAGTTCGGTGCCTCGGCCAACGCGATTCCGCTGACCATCGGCTGGAAGAACGACAACCGCGACAGCGTGATCACCCCGACCGCCGGGTCGATGAAGCGGGTCAACCTGGAGTTGAGCCCGTTCGGTGATTCGCGTTATTCGATCGCGAACTTCCAGTACCAACAGTTCCTGCAACTGGGCCGCAAGTTCTCGTTGATGTTCAACGGCGAAGTGGCCTGGGGTTCGGGACTGGGCGGCCGCCCGTATCCGATCTTCAAGAACTTCTACGGCGGTGGCCTGGGTTCGGTGCGGGTGTTCGAGCCCGGCACGCTGGGTCCGGTCGACGTGACCGGCTCCTACACCGGCGGCAACCGCAAGTTCAACCTGAACACCGAGCTGTATGTGCCGGTTCCGGGTTCCGGCAACGACAAGAGCTTCCGCCTGTTCGGTTTTGTCGACATCGGCAATGTCTGGGGCACCGACGAAAAGCTGCAGTTCAAGGACACCCGGGCCTCGGCCGGTGTCGGTATCAGCTGGCTGTCTCCCATGGGTCCGCTGCGCTTGAGCTATGGCTCGCCGGTGCGCAAGAAGCCGACGGATAGAATCGAGCGATTCCAATTCCAGATCGGGACTGCATTCTGATGAAGAGCACGCTGTTGAAGACGGTTGCCGCTGTCGCCCTTGCCGCGATGGCGCCCTTGGCTGTGCAAGCCCAGGAATTCAAGATCGGCTACGTCAACAGTGAGCGGATCCTGCGCGAGACCAACCTGGCCAAGGCCTCCGAAGCGAAGCTGCAGGCGGAGTTCGGTCGCCGCGAAAAGGCGCTGCTCGAACTGGAGACCAAGCTGCGTGGCGCGGCCGAGAAGCTCGACAAGGACAGCCCCGCGCTGACCGAAGCTGAGCGTTCGCGCCGTCAGCGCGAACTGATCGAACAGGACCGGGACCTTCAGCGCAAGCGCCGCGAGTTCAATGAGGACGTGGCCCAGCGCAAGAACGAGGAACTGTCGGCCGTGGTCGAGAAGGCCAACAAGGTCATCAAGCAGATCTTCGAGCAGGAAAAGTACGACCTGATCGTTCAGGATGCGGTGCACGCCAGCCCGCGGGTCGACATCACCAAGAAGGTGATCGACGCGCTCAACGGGCAGAAGTAAGTGAAACAGGTCCAGGTTTCGGAACTGATCGCCGCCTTGGGCGGCGATCTTGTTGGTGCTCCCGACACCCTCATCAGCGCCATCGCGCCGCTGGACGAGGCCGGACCGGACGCGATCGCGTTCCTGTCCAATCCCAAGTATCAACCCCAGCTCGCCACCACCCAGGCCGCGTGCGTGATCGTCTCGCCGGCCTCGGCCGACGCGGCGTCCGCCCGCCGCGGCAACGGCCAGGTCGCCTGCTGCATCGTGGCGCGCGATCCCTATCTCTACTTTGCCGAGCTCACCCAGTGGTGGGTGAAGCACATGCGCGCGCCGCGTCCGGCGCCCACGGTGCATCCAACGGCCAGCGTCGCGGCAGATGCGCACATCGGCCGCGAGGTCGAGATCGGCCCGTTCGCAGTGATCGAATCCGGTGCCCGCATCGGTGACGGCGCCCGCATCGGCGCGCATTGCATCGTCGAGCATGATGCGGTGATCGGCGCCGGCACGCGGCTGGCCCCTCATGTCGTCTTCGGCTTCAACTGCGAGATCGGCGAGCGCGGCCTGGTGCACAGCGGCGTCGTCATCGGTGCCGACGGTTTCGGCTTTGCGCCGACCCCGGGCGAGGCGGGCGTGAAGTGGGTCAAGATCGAGCAGCTCGGTGCGGTCCGCATCGGCCATGATGTCGAGATCGGCGCGAACACCTGTATCGACCGCGGTGCCCTGGGCGACACTTGGATTGCCGACGACGTCATCATCGACAATCTGGTCCAGATCGCGCACAACGTGAAGATCGGTCGCGGCACGGCGATCGCCGGCGCGGTGGCGATCGCCGGCAGTGCCGAGATCGGCGCCAACTGCATCCTGGCGGGTGCGGCCCGGATCAACGGCCACATCAAGATCACCGACAACGTGCAGATCGGACCCACCGCGCCGATCAGCAGCAGCATCACCAAGCCGGGCGCCTACGCCGGCATGTATCCATTCGACGAAGCAGGAAACTGGGAAAAGAGCGCGGCCACGCTGCGCAAGCTTTATGACCTGCGACAGCGCGTCCGTGCGCTGGAAAAGAAGACGACATGAACGAGACCCGCATCGACATCCACGGCATCCTCGAGAAGCTGCCGCATCGCTATCCCATCCTCCTGGTCGACCGCGTCCTGGAAGTGGAGAAGGGCGTGCGCATCCGCGCTCTGAAGAACGTCAGCATCAACGAGCCCTTCTTCCAAGGGCACTTCCCGCACCGTCCGGTCATGCCGGGTGTGCTGATCCTGGAAGCGCTGGCCCAGGCCGCGACGCTGCTGGCGGTCGAGAGCTATGACTTCACGCTGGATGAAAACCATGTCGTGTATTTCGCCGGCATCGATGGTGCCCGCTTCAAGCGGCCGGTCGAGCCCGGCGATCAACTGATCCTGGACGTGACGCTGGAACGCGCCAAGGCCGGCATCTACAAGTTCGGTGCCAAGGCCTTCGTCGGCCAGGACATCGTGGCCGAAGCCGGCCTGATGTGCACCATGCGCAAGCTGGACTGCTGAACCCCGCCCGTCAACGCGCGAACATGGCCAAGATCCATCCCACCGCCCTCATCGATCCGCAGGCGCAGCTCGATGATTCTGTCGAGGTCGGCCCCTATGCGGTGATCGGCGCCGAGGTCCGCATCGGAGCGGGCACGACCATCGGCCCGCACACCGTGATCCAGGGCAAGACCACGATCGGCCGCGACAACCGCATCTTCCAGTTCGCCTCCATCGGCGCGATGCCGCAGGACATGAGCCACGGCGGCGAAGTGACCGAGCTGGTGATCGGCGACCGCAACACCATTCGCGAGTTCTGCACCTTCAACACCGGCACCTTCAAGGAGCAGGGGGTCACCCGGGTCGGCTCGGACAACTGGATCATGGCCTATGTGCATGTGGCCCATGACGTGGTGATCGGCGATCACTGCGTGCTGGCCAACAATGCCACCTTGGCCGGCCATGTGCATGTGGGCGATTGGGCCACCATCGGCGGCCTGACTGGCGTGCATCAGTTCGTGCATGTCGGTGCGCACGCGATGATCGGTTTCCAGGGTCATGTGGCCCAGGACGTCGCGCCCTACATGACGGTGGATGGCAATCCACTGTCGGTACGCGCGGTCAACCTGACCGGCCTGCGCCGGCGCGGCTTCAGCAATGAGCGCATCGGCGTGATCCGCCAGATCCACAAGCTGCTGTTCCGCGATGGGCTGACACTGGAGCAATCGGTGCAGGCCATCGACGCGCTCAAGGCCGAGCAGGACGCCGCCACGGTGGCGGACATCCAGTTGATGCTGGACTTCCTCGCGGCCGCCAAGCGCGGGCTCGTGCGCTGACATGACCTCCACCACGGATCCTCGTCTGGGCCTGGTGGCCGGCGAGGCCTCCGGGGACCTGCTGGCCAGCCTGCTGCTTCAGGGCCTGAAGGCCCGCTGGCCCGGTCTGACCTCCGCCGGCATTGGCGGCCCGCGCATGCAGACCCAGGGCTTTGACGCCTGGTGGCCCAGCCACAAGCTGTCGATCTTCGGCTACTGGGATGCCATCAAGAACATTCGCGAGCTGCTGTCGATTCGCCGTCAACTGGGCGATCGCTTGCTGCAGGAGCGCCCGTCGGTGTTTGTCGGCGTGGACGCGCCGGACTTCAATTTCGGACTGGAACAACGGCTGCGCGAGGCCGGCATCAAGACGGTCCATTTCGTCTGCCCGTCGATCTGGGCATGGCGTGCCGAGCGTGTGCACACCATCCGGCGCAGCGCTGACCATGTCTTGTGCCTGTTCCCCTTCGAGCCCGCCCTGCTGCACCAGCATGGCATTGCCGCCACCTATGTCGGCCATCCGCTGGCCGACCAGATCCCGCTGGAGCCTCCCCGTGCCGAAGCCCGGCGCGCGCTGGACCTGGGTGACGACGACACCGTGATTGCGCTGCTGCCCGGCAGTCGTCGCAGTGAACTGACCTACATCGGCCCGGCGCTTCTGGATGCGGCGCAGCGGATGCGGCGTGCGCGTCCGGGGCTGCGTTTCGTGATCCCGGTCGCCCCGGGTCTGCGTCCGATGGCCGAAGCGCTGGTGCGAGAACACGGACACGGGCTGCCGCTCACGCTGCTGGACGGCCGAGCCCAGGACGCCCTGGCCGCCTGCGACCTGACCCTGGTCGCCAGCGGCACCGCCACGCTGGAAGCGGCGCTGTACAAGCGGCCGATGGTCATCGCCTACAAGCTGCACTGGTTCAATGCCTGGCGCATGAAGGGCAAGGCGCTGATGCCGTGGGTCGGGCTGCCGAATGTGCTGGCCGGCGAGTCCCTGGTGCCGGAATGCTTGCAGGACGACTGCACTGGCGAGAAGATCGCTGCCGAGGGTCTGGCTTGGCTGGATGATGCGCCGCGTCGTGCGCGCGTTCAGCAGCGCTTTCTCGAGATTCACCACACGCTGCGCTGCAATACCGCGCAAAGGGCCGGCGATGCGATCGCGCAAATCCTTGGCGCCTGAGCAACTCGGTCTCGCCTGGGACCGCGAAGGCCTGCTGGCCGGTGTGGACGAGGCGGGCCGCGGGCCGCTGGCCGGACCCGTCGTGGCCGCTGCGGTGATCCTGGATGAACTTCAGCCCATCGTCGGGCTCAACGATTCAAAGGTGCTCAGCGAGAAGAAGCGCGACCATCTCTTCGAAGAGATCCGCGCCAAGGCGCTGTGCTTCTGCATCGCCGAAGCCACCGTCGAGGAGATCGACCGCATCAACATTCTGCAAGCCACGATGCTGGCGATGCGTCGAGCGGTCGAAGGCCTGCGGCTCAAGCCTGGCAAGGTGCAGGTGGACGGCAATCGGCTGCCGGTGCTGCGCGTGCCGGCGGAAGCCATCATCAAGGGCGATGCGCTGGTGCCGTCGATCTCGGCGGCCTCCATCCTGGCCAAAGTGCACCGCGACCGGCTGTGCGTGCAGATGCATGAGCAGCATCCGCAATACGGCTTTGCGACCCACAAGGGCTACGGCACGCGCGAGCACCTGGAAGCGCTGCGGCTGCATGGCGCCAGCGCCTGGCATCGGCAGAGCTTCGCGCCGGTGCGATCGACCCTGTCGGACCTGGTCGCGGCCACCGAGAACGCCAAGCGTGAGCGCTCGGCCGAGCGTGTGCCGGCGGAGCGTCGATGAGCTGGCTCCCTATTTCCTCGCGTGACAACCCCCATCTGCAACGGCTGCGCAAGCTGGCGCAGGACGGCAGCGCCTATCGCAAGCTGGACGGCGTCTGGCTGGAGGGCGATCACCTCGCGCGCGCGGCGGTGCAGCGGGGCCTTCGCCCGGCGCTGGCGCTGATCACCGATGTGGCGGCGCAGGATGATGCCTTGCACGCGCTCGCCGATCAGGCGCCGCGGGTGCTGGTGGTGCCGGCCGCGCTGTTCAAGACGGTGTCCGGCCTGGAGTCGCCGGCGCAGATCGGCTTTGAGCTGGGTCTGCCGTCGATGCCGACGATCGATCCGTTGGCCGACAGCGTCGTGCTGGATCGGCTTCAGGATGCGGGCAATGTCGGCACGATCCTGCGCAGTGCCGCAGCATTGGGCTTCCGCCAAGTGCTGGCCCTCAAGGGCACGGCGGCTTTGTGGTCGCCCAAGGTGCTGCGCGCCGGCATGGGGGCGCACTTCGGGCTGCGGTTGATCGAGGGTCTGCAGGAGAGCGACCTGGCCGCGCTGCGGGTGCCTTTGCTGGCGACCAGCTCGCATGCGGACGCCCTGCTGCATGAGGCGGACCTGCCGCAGCCGTGTGCCTGGGTGCTGGGCCACGAAGGGCAGGGCGTGTCCGAGGCGCTGATGCGCCGCTGTGCCCTGCGTGTCGGCATCCCGCAGCCGGGCGGCGAGGAATCGCTGAACGTGGCGAGCGCGGCATCGATCTGCCTGTACGAGTCGGCGCGACGTCGCCTGGCCGGGGCGCGCTGAGCGTCCGCCCGGCCGGCGAGGGCGCAGCCCTCGTGCCGTTCGTCATTTGCGATGAGTGCCCCGCCGCTCGCTGTGAAGCGTGGTGCGCCATGCGCCTCCCGCTTCCCGCTTCCCGCTTCCCGCCGCCCGTTGAGTGCACCATCCGCTCGCCCGACCGCCGCGACGGCTCGGGGCGGGCCATCAATACCATCAATACATCAGCCGATCCGGCCGGATGTCCCGCAGGATGGTGGTGGCGATTTCCTCGATCGACTTGTGGGTCGACGACAGCCAAGAGATGCCGGCCTTCTTCATCATCGTCTCGGCTTCCCGGACTTCGTAGTGGCAGTTCATCAGGTCGGCGTACTTGCTGCCCGGGCGGCGCTCGTTGCGCACCTGCGCCAACCGTTCGGGATCGATGGTCAGGCCGAAGCACTTCTTCTTGTGCGGCACCAGCAGCGAGGGCATGGCGCCGCGGTCGAAGTCTTCCGGAATCAGCGGATAGTTGGCGGCCTTGATTCCGTGCTGCATGGCCAGGTAGAGCGAGGTCGGCGTCTTGCCGCAGCGGCTCACGCCCACCAGGATCACATCCGCAGAGTCCAGGTTCTTGGCGGATTGACCGTCGTCATGGGCCAGCGAGTAATTGATGGCCTCGATGCGGTCGTGATATTCCTGGCTCTTGGCGATGTCGGAGAAGCGACCGACCCGGTGGTTGGACTTGATGTTGAGCTCGTCTTCCAGCGGGGCGATGAAGGTGCCGAACATGTCCAGCACCAGGCCCTGGCACTCCTGGCGCACCACATTGAGCACCTCCCGGTTCACCAGGGTCGCGAACACGATGGGCCGCAGGCCTTCGCGCTGACCGGTCTCATTGATCTCGCGCACCAGCTGCCTGGCCTTCTCGCCGTTGTCGACGAAAGGGCGCCGGACATGACGGGCCTTGACCGAGAACTGGGCCAGGATCGAGTTACCGAAGGTTTCGGCGGTGATGCCGGTACCGTCCGAGACAAAGAACACGGTGTGCTGGGCGGTGGGCTGGTTCATGGCGGGCCTTGGAAGGGTGGGGCGGCGCAGTGGGCCGGAGGCAGCGTGGCGGGTGCGGGGCTTGTTGGGGGCGGTTGGCGGGCGCCGATCAACGTCCGGGCACGTGGCGTGCCGCAGCCCTCTCGGCTCCCCGCCGGTCCCCGAATCAGGGTTTACATCATAGAGGCGTGAACCCGTAGAATCGGCCGCAGTTTGCCCCTGTCCATCATGAACGCCCCGCCGCGACGCCCACAAGAATCGACAACATCTGTCGCGCGGCCCGTCATGTCCGTTCGTCTCCGCCGTGCCGCTGGAGGCGGCCTGGCGCAGAGGCCGAACGGCGTCGCCCACGGCGTCGGACGAGGAGCCCCGGTTTTCCAACATCACGGAGTTTTCCCATGTCTGATGCACGCTTCGAGGCGACCGCCCTGGTTGTACCCTTCGAGAAACTGAGGATGACCGACGTCGAGTCGGTGGGCGGCAAGAACGCCTCCCTCGGCGAGATGATTTCCCAGCTGGCCGATGCCGGTGTGCGCGTGCCCGGCGGCTTCGCCACCACGGCCCATGCCTTCCGCAACTTCCTCAAGCATGAGGGCCTGGATGCGCGCATCCAGAAGCGCCTGGCCGATCTCAACACCGATGACGTGCGTGCGCTGGCGCAGGCCGGCGCGGAAATCCGCGGCTGGCTCGAAGCGCAACCCTTCCCGGCCGATCTGGAGGCCGCGATCCGGGCCGAGTTCGCCCGCCTGACCGAAGGCAATCCGGAGGCGTCCTTTGCGGTGCGCTCCTCCGCCACGGCGGAAGACCTGCCGGACGCGTCGTTCGCCGGTCAGCAGGAGACCTTCCTCAACGTCGTCGGCATCGAGGACGTGCTGCACAAGATGAAGGAAGTGTTCGCGTCGCTCTACAACGACCGTGCGATCAGCTACCGGGTGCACAAGGGCTTCGCCCACAGCGACGTCGCGCTCTCCGCCGGCGTGCAGCGCATGGTGCGTTCCGACCTCGGCGCGGCCGGCGTGATGTTCACCATCGACACCGAATCGGGCTTCAAGGATGTGGTGTTCATCACCTCCAGCTACGGCTTGGGCGAGACGGTGGTGCAGGGCGCGGTCAACCCGGACGAGTTCTATGTCCACAAGCCGGCGCTGCAACGCGAGAAGTTCGCGCTGATCCGCCGCAACCTGGGATCCAAGCTGATCCAGATGACCTTCGCGACCCCGGAAGAGAAGGCGGCTTCCGGCAAGCTGGTGAAGACGGTGGATGTCGAGGTCGAGCAGCGCAACCGCTACTCGCTCAACGATGACGATGTCATCCAGCTGGCGCGGTACGCCATGATCATCGAGCAGCATTACGGCCGCCCGATGGACATCGAATGGGGCAAGGACGGCAACGACGGCCTGCTCTACATCCTGCAGGCTCGCCCGGAAACGGTGAAGAGCCAGGCCGAAGGCCAGGTCGAGCAACGCTTCAAGCTGAAGGGCCAGGGCACGGTGCTGGCCGAAGGCCGTGCGATCGGTCAGAAGATCGGAACCGGTCCGGTCCGGCTGGTCGACAGCGTGGCGGAAATGGAGCGGGTGCAGCCTGGCGATGTGTTGGTCACCGACATGACCGATCCCAACTGGGAGCCAGTGATGAAGCGCGCCAGCGCCATCGTCACCAACCGTGGTGGCCGCACCTGCCACGCGGCCATCATCGCGCGTGAACTGGGCATCCCCGCGGTCGTCGGCTGCGGCGATGCGACCGACAAGCTCAAGGACGGCCAACTGGTGACGGTGGTCTGTTCCGAGGGCGACACCGGCTACATCTACGACGGCCTGCTGGAAACCGAGGTCAGCGAAGTGCATCGCGGCGAGATGCCTTACTGCCAGGTGAAGATCATGATGAACGTCGGCAATCCGCAGCTGGCCTTCAACTTCGCGCAGATGCCCAACAACGGCGTGGGCCTGGCGCGGCTCGAATTCATCATCAACAACAACATCGGCGTCCATCCGAAGGCCATCCTCGACTATCCGAATGTCGACACCGATCTGAAGAAGGCGGTCGAATCGGTGGCCCGCGGCCATGCGTCGCCGCGCGCCTTCTATGTCGACAAGCTCGCGGAAGGCATCGCCACCATCGCCGCCGCCTTCTGGCCGCAGCCGGTCATCGTTCGACTGTCCGACTTCAAGAGCAACGAGTACCGCAAGCTGATCGGCGGCTCGCGCTACGAGCCGGACGAAGAGAATCCGATGCTGGGCTTCCGCGGTGCGTCGCGCTACATCAGCGGTGAGTTCTCCGACGCTTTCGCCATGGAATGCGAGGCGCTCAAGCGCGTGCGCAATGACATGGGGCTGACCAACGTCGAGATCATGGTGCCCTTCGTGCGCACCGTGCGCCAAGCCGAGAAGGTCGTGGCCATGCTGGCCGAGCGCGGACTCAAGCGCGCGGCAGCGGGGGGACAGGACGGCCTGCGCGTCATCATGATGTGCGAGGTGCCGAGCAATGCGATCCTGGCGGAACAGTTCCTGGAACATTTCGACGGCATGTCGATCGGCTCCAACGACCTGACCCAGCTCACCCTGGGCCTGGATCGCGACTCCGGCCTGGAACTGCTGTCCGGCGACTTCGACGAACGCGACCCGGCGGTCAAGGCATTGATCTCGCGTGCCATCGCCGCCTGCCGCGCCACCGGCAAGTACGTCGGCATCTGCGGCCAAGGCCCCAGCGACCATCCCGACTTTGCCGACTGGTTGGCTGGTGAAGGCATCGTGTCCATCTCGTTGAACCCGGACTCGGTGATCGAGACTTGGCAACGTCTGGCCAAGCGCTGATCGACGCTTGCGCCTTCTGTTGCAGTCCACCGCTGCATTGCTGACAGCCTGAGCGAAGGCCGTCTGGCTTCTTGATGAGACCGCTCCATGTGTCTGCATGGAGCGGTCTTTTGCTTTGTGGGCAATGCTCGGTGAGTCGAGCCGGAGAGACCGTCGGCCATGAGGGCGAATGCGCAGCGTCTGAGCCAGCGTGGTCAACGGTCTCTGCGGCTGCCGCTCGTTGGGGGTCTTTCGAGCGGCGAGAGAGGCCGCCTACCTGCGCCGTTCAGCGCGTTGGGCCGCGAGGGCATGGGGCCTTGGCAGGGCCAAAACCCCAAGCCCTCCCGTCCTCGAACCACGGAGGACTGAGGGGTGTAGGGACCGAGGCTTTTGAGGGGCGAGGCATCGCACGTGGGGTGGCGTGGCCTGTCTGTCGAAGGGCGCCGTGCGCTTGGGGCCAACCTCGGTGGTTCGAGCCGGAGAGACCGTCGGCCACGAGGGCGAATGCGCAGCGTCTGAGCCCGCGTGGTCGACGGTCTCTGCGGCTGCGCTCGTTGGGGCGGGGGGGCTTGCGCGTACTACCGGGGAAGATCGGGATGCGCAGCCGAGCTTGGCCGGTGGATGATCAGCCGCCATGTCCCAAACCCCTGATGCAGCCTTTCGACATCGTTTGAACCGCAACTACGCGGCCTACACCGTGGGCTTCGTGCTGCTGGTCGTGGTGCTGGGCGTGCTGGAGCGCTGGGGCATGTCCAAGCAATGGCTGGGCTTCTCGTTCCTGCTGCTGACAGTGCTGGTCTATGCCTGCATCGGTGTGTTCAGTCGAACGACGGATCCGGTCGAGTACTACGTCGCGGGGCGGCGCGTGCCGGCGTTCTACAACGGCATGGCCGCCGGGGCAGACTGGATGAGCGCCGCGTCCTTCCTCGGCATGGCGGGCAGCCTCTACCTGGCCGGCTACGGCGGTCTGGCGTTCATATTGGGATGGACCGGCGGCTTCTGTCTCGTGGCCCTGTTGCTGGCGCCCTATCTGCGTCGCTTCGGTCAGTTCACCGTGCCGGACTTTCTCGGCGAGCGCTTCGACAGCCGTGGCCTGCGCGTCATGGGTGCCGCCGCCGCCGTGCTGGTGTCGTTCATCTATGTGGTCGCCCAGATCTATGCGATCGGCCTGATCACCACGCGGTTGACCGGGCTCACCTTCGAGATCGGCGTGTTCGTCGGACTCGGCGGCGTGCTGGTGTGCTCGTTCCTGGGCGGGATGCGGGCGGTCACCTGGACCCAGGTGGCGCAATACATCATCATGATCCTGGCCTACGTGCTGCCGGTGATGTGGTTGTCGATGCAGCAGACCGGCTGGCCGCTGCCGCAGTTGACGGCGGGTCGGCAACTGCATCAGATCACCGCGCGCGAGCAGGTCCTGCTGCAGGATCCCGCCGAGCGCCAGGTGATGGCCCTGCATGAACAGCGTGCGCGAGACTACGAACGCCTGGTGGCGGAGCTGCCCCAGTCACTGGATCTGGAGCGGCAACGCGCCTCCCAGCACATCGCGCAGCTCAAGTCGGAGGACGCACCGCTGGCGCAGATCCAGGCGGCGGAGAAGCAGCGGGCAAGCCTGCCGCGCACCGAGGTCGAAGCCCGTGAGCAGTGGCTACGCGCCGCCCGTCAGCAGCATCAGCGTTCCGAGCCCTTGGCCGGGATGCCGCCGCATGCCCGGCCTTTCGCCGGTGATCCGGCAGGAACGCCCCAGGAGCGCGAGGCCTTCGATCTGTCGCGGCGCAATTTTCTGGCGCTGGTGTTCGTGCTGATGGTGGGCACCGCCGGCCTGCCGCACATCCTCACCCGCTACTACACGACCCCCAGCGTGGCCGAGGCCCGCACCTCGGTGGCCTGGTCGCTGTTCTTCATTGCGCTGCTCTATCTCAGCGCGCCGGCGCTGGCGGTGCTGTTGAAGTACGAGGTGTTCAATCACCTGGTGGGCATGCCGATCGCGGAGCTGCCAAGCTGGGTGCGGCAGTGGATGCGGGTGGATCCGGGGCTGCTCAGCATCCAGGACATCAACCATGACGGCCTGTTGCAGCTCGGCGAACTTCGATTGGGCGGCGACGTGGTCATGCTGCTCACGCCCGAGCTGGCGGGCCTGCCCTATGTGCTGGCGGCGATGGTGGCTGCCGGGGCCCTGGCCGCCGCGCTGTCGACGGCGGACGGGCTGCTGTTGACCATCTCCAGCGCACTTTCCCATGACATCTACTACCGCGTCATCAACCCTCGGGCCAGCATGACGCAGCGGGTGATGGTGTCCAAGGCGCTGTTGCTGGCCACTGCGTTGACCGCTGCGGCAGTGGCGGCACAGAAGCCTGCGGACATCCTGCTGCTGGTGTCGGCGGCGTTCTCGCTCGCCGGCGCCAGCCTGGTGCCGGTGCTGGTGGGCGGCATCTTCTGGCCACGAGCCAACAAGCAGGGGGCAGGGGCCGCGATGTTGGTGGGATTGGGCGTCACGCTGTACTACATGATCACCGCGCATCCCGGGTTGCGTCAGGCGATCGGGCTGCCCGGCGAGCCGCAACTCTGGTGGGGCATCCAGCCGGTGTCCGCCGCCCTCTTCGGCGTGCCGGCCGGGGTGGTCACGCTGGTGATCGTGAGTCTCATGACGCCACCGCCGTCGGTGGCTGCACGTGCGGTGCAGGCGCAAGTGGTGCGGCCGGGTTGAACGCGGGCCCGCTGAATGACGCGGATGAACGCGTGGCTGAAGAGGGGACGGAAGGGGCGGCTGCATGAGCGGTTGCATGAGCGGCTGCATGAGCGGCTGACGGCGTGGTCGAGCGGCGATTCGGCACGTCCGTGACCGTCTTCTGCAGCTTTGCTGGACGGCAACTGCACGAATCCACTAGAATCGCGGGCTTCCCTTGCCGGACCCACGACTTGACGCTGGGGTTCGGCTTTCAGGTCGGCAGGGAACTCTTCCCGACGATCGTTGAAACCCACAAGGAGTGTGTATGCGTCACTACGAGATCGTTCTGCTGATCCATCCGGATCAAAGCGAACAAGTTCCGGCCATGCTGGAACGCTACAAGGGCCTGGTCACCAACGGTGGTGGCAAGGTGCACCGCGTGGAAGATTGGGGCCGCCGTCAACTGGCCTACATGATCCAGAAGCTGGCCAAGGCGCATTACCTGTGCCTGAACATCGAGTGCTCCAAGGAAATCCTGGTCGAGCTCGAAACCGGCTTCCGCTTCAATGACGCCGTGCTGCGTCACCTGACCGTCGCCAAGGACAAGGCTGAAACCGCCCCGTCCGTGATGATGAAGGCTGTCGAGCGCGAAGAAGCCCGCAAGGCTCCCCAAGAAGCGTCCGCCTGAGCTGGCAGGCGCGAGTCTGAAGTTCTCGTTCAACCCATTCGCTGAACAACGATTCCAGGAGCGACCGCCCGCATGAACCAACTGGTCCTGCAGGCACAGATTCTGGAACTGGCGGCGATCCGCTACACCCCCGCCGGCCTTCCCGCGCTGGACCTCATGCTCCGGCATGAATCCCAGGCCGATGAAGCCGGGACCCGCCGCAAGGTAGTCCTGGAAATCAAGGCGGTGGCGATCGGTGAGATCGTCAAGCGGCTGCAGTCGATGAGCCTGACCCAAAACGCGGTGTTCACCGGGTTTTTGTCAGCGCAACGACAAGGTCGCGGCACGGTGTTTCACATCACCGGCATCGAGCACTGACCCACCGGTCGGCGCTCCGGTCCGGAGAGAAGCACGGTGACTCACTGTGACGCAGGGTTAGAGGGTTAGAAGTGGCTGAACGGCACGCTTCGCAAGAGATTCGCGCACATCGTTTTATCTGGATAGATTCGTAAAGAGGTCAACTATGCCCCCGCCACGTGGTAAAGGTCGGTTCTCCAAGGACCGCAAGCCCAAGCGCAACCAACAATCGCTGCTGTTCCGCCGCAAGCGTTTCTGCCGCTTCACCGTCGCCGGTGTCGAGCAGATCGACTACAAGGACGTGGACACGCTGCGCGACTTCGTCAGCGAAAACGGCAAGATCGTTCCCGCACGCCTGACCGGCACGCGCGCGTTCTTCCAGCGTCAGCTGTCGGTGTGCATCAAGCGCGCCCGCTACCTGGCTCTGCTGCCGTACAGCGACCAGCACAAGGTCTGAGGAGAACACCATGCAAGTGATCCTGCTTGAAAAGGTGGCCAACCTCGGCAACCTCGGCGACGTCGTCAAGGTCAAGGACGGCTACGCCCGCAACTTCCTGATCCCCACCCGCCAAGCCCGTCGTGCGACGGAATCGGCGATCAAGGAATTCGAAGCCAAGCGCGCCGAACTGGAAAAGGTCGCCGCTGAGAAGCTGGCCACCGCCCAAGCCCTGGGCGAGAAGCTGGCCGGCAAGTCCGTCACCATCAGCCAGAAGGCCGGCGTTGACGGTCGTCTGTTCGGTTCGGTGACCAATGCCGACATCGCTGAGGCGCTGACCAAGGCTGGCCACGCCATCGCCAAGTCGCAAGTGCGTCTGCCCAACGGCCCGCTGAAGACTGTCGGTGAGTTCACCGTGTCGGTCGCCCCCCACACCGATGTGGTGGTCGACGTGACGATCCAGGTCGTCGCCGAAGCCGAGTAAGACTCGACAGCCCCGCGGGCGCTCTGCAGCGCTCCTGGGGCATACCCCCACCACGCCGTCTCGTTCGAGGCGGCAAGATGGGGCAAGATGAAGAAAGCCGACTGCTGCGAAGCGGTCGGCTTTCGGCTTTCTGGGGGGCGGAGTTGTCCACCTGATGTCCCGCCCCATCCAGAGCTTTTCCAACGCTTTCCCACAGAGTTGTCCACATGTCAGCGATCCTCTCCGCCACGCCCTCCGGTTCCGGCGCCGGTGACGATGAGGTGGCCCGCCTGCGCGTGCCGCCGCACTCGACCGAGGCCGAGCAAAGCGTGCTGGGCGGCCTGCTGATCGACAACACCGCCTGGGACAAAGCGGCCGACACCCTCAGCGACACCGACTTCTATCGTTACGAGCACAAGCAGATCTACGCCTCGATCGGCAAACTGATCAACTCCGGCAAGCCGGCGGACGTGGTGACCGTGTTCGAAGAGCTGACCTCGGTCGGCAAGGCCGAGGAGTGCGGCGGGCTGGCCTACCTGAACGCGTTGGCGCAGGGCGTGCCAAGTGCCGCCAACCTTCGCCGCTATGCGGAAATCGTTCATGAGCGCGCGATCCTGCGCAAGCTGGTCTCCACCTCCGACGAAATCGCCACTGCCGCGCTGAACCCGCAGGGTCGTGCGGTCAACGAGATCCTGGACGAAGCCGAAGGCAAGATCTTCCGGATCAACGAAGAGGGCTCGCGCGGTGGCCAGGGCTTCCAGAGCATGGACCGCCTGATGGTCGAGCTGATGGACCGGGTCAACGAACTGGCGGAGCAGGGCGCCGAGGACGTCACCGGCGTGCGCACCGGCTTCTACGACCTGGACCGCATGACCGCCGGCCTGCAGCGCGGTGACCTGATCATCCTGGCCGCCCGCCCGTCCATGGGCAAGACCGCCTTCGCGATCAACATCGGCGAAGCGGTGGCGATCAATGAAGGCCTGCCGGTCATCATCTACTCGATGGAAATGGGCGCGGCGCAGCTGGCGTTGCGGATGGTCGGCTCGATCGGTCGCATCGATCAGAGCAACCTGCGCACGGGGCGCCTCAAGGACGATGAATGGGGCCGCCTGGCCGAAGCGGTGGACAAGCTCGGCAATGCGCCGATCTACATCGACGAGAGTCCCGGCCTGTCCCCCAGCGAAGTGCGGGCGCGGGCGCGGCGGCAGGCGCGCATTTCGGGCCAGATCGGGCTGATCATCATCGACTACCTGCAGCTGATGAGCGGCAACGGCGGTGGCAGCGAAGAGAACCGCGCGACCGTCGTGGGCGAAATTTCCCGCGGATTGAAGGCGCTGGCCAAGGAGCTGCGCTGCCCGGTGATTGCGCTGTCGCAGCTCAACCGCTCGGTCGAAACCCGTCCGGACAAGCGCCCGATGATGTCCGACCTGCGCGAGTCCGGTGCCATCGAACAGGATGCGGACATCATCATGTTCATCTACCGTGACGAGTACTACACCAAGGACGAGTGCAAGGAGCCGGGTGTGGCGGAGATCATCATCGCCAAGCAGCGTAACGGCCCGGTAGGCACGGTGAAGCTGGCCTTCGCGCGGCACAACACCAAGTTCGAAAACCTCGCACCCGGCTACGTCAGCCCGGGCGGCGACGAGTACTGATCCGCGTCGGCTGCCACAGCCCGCAGCTGCAGCTGCAGCCGCATACGCATACGCATACGCAGCTGCTGCTGCAGCCGTGTGACTGCGGTTATCTGCCTCTGCGGAGGCGCCAATGAGCGGTGCTCCAGACGGCGGATCTCTGTTCCGACGTCCCGCGCACCGCACTGGCAGATCGGCGCGCGCAAAAAGCACTGGCGGTTCGATGCAATGCTGTATAAATTCACAGCATGCCTCGCGACACCCGCATTGCCACCTCCCCGCTGTACCTTCAGGCTGAGGCCCTCAAGGGGCGCGGCAGCGCATGGGCCATTCCTCACCGATTCGATACCCAGGAACGCGAGCAATACGACGACGGCTGGGGCACGCTGGACCAGCAGGCCAGCGAGCAGCATCTCCCGCCGCAGACGGAGATCATCGAGGAACAGGCCAAGCGCATCGTCAGCGGCAACCAGTCGCCCGACATCGGTTTTGACTTTTCGATCAATCCGTATCGGGGCTGCGAGCATGGCTGCATCTACTGCTTCGCCCGGCCGACCCACAGCTACCTCAACATGTCGCCCGGGCTGGATTTCGAGACCCGCATCATCGCCAAGGTGAATGCGGCCGAGCGGCTGCGCGAAACGCTGGCCTCACCGGCCTACCAACCGAGCTATCTGGTGCTGGGCACCGCCACCGACGCCTACCAGCCGATCGAGCGCAAGCTCGGCATCACCCGCGCGGTGGTGGAAGTGTTGACCGAGGCCCGGCATCCGTTCTCGCTGGTCACCAAATCCAGTGGCGTGGAGCGCGACCTGGATCTGATCGTGCCGATGGCGCAGCGCCATCAGGTCTCGGTCTATCTGTCGGTGACCTCGCTCGATCCGGAACTGTCCCGTCGGCTCGAGCCGCGGGCGGCCTCACCGCAGCGGCGTCTGCGGACCATCCGCACCCTGGCGGAGGCCGGTGTGCCGGTCGGCGTGAGCGTCTCGCCCATCATCCCGTTCCTCAACGAACCCGAGCTCGAACGCATTCTCGAAGCTGCCGCAGAAGCCGGCGCGACGCGCGCCTTCAGCATCCCGCTGCGCCTGCCGTGGGAGGTGGCTCCGCTGTTCAAGGACTGGTTGGCCCAGCATGAGCCCGCCAAAGCGGCTCGCATCATGGCCCGGCTGCACGACATGCGTGGCGGCAAGGACAACGACCCGCGTTTCGGCTCGCGCTTCACCGGTGAGGGCATCTGGGCCGAACTGCTGCAGCAGCGCATGCGCAAGGCGACCCAGCGGCTGGGCTTGGGCCGGCAGCGGCATGAGTTCGACTTCAGCGAGTTCCGCCGGCCGTCGAAGGTGGTGGGGCAGCAGTCGCTGTTCTGATCCGGTCCGCGTTGTGGAGCGCATGGCCCAATCGCCGGGCAGGGCGGTGAGGCGCGTGGCTCACTGAGGCGTTGCCGGCGCAGCGGCCTCGATGCGTGACTGCCGGCAGGCGGCCACCCAGTCCCAGTCCTTGCGATAGAGCGCGGTCTGCACACCGCTCAGGCTCAGGACCGTGTGGTACAGGCCATCGTGCGAGAGCGGCATGTCCAGGCGCTTCTTGAGGCAAGCCTCATCCAGACGCTGGGATTGGCGGGTGGCGGGCGGCAGCCACATCACCAGCGGCACATGCTTCTGGAACTTCGGCGCCAGGGCGTAGGGCATGCCGTGGAGGAACAGGTTGTTCTCACCCAGCGATTCCCCATGGTCCGACACATACAGCAAGCTGGGATCGAACTGCCCCTCCTGCCGGCCCAGCCATTGGATGGCCTGGGACAGGACATGGTCGGTGTAGGCAATGGTGTTGTCGTAGGCATTGCGGACCTGGTCGATCGGGCACTGCTGCAAGGCGCTGCTCCGGCATTCGGGCTTGAACGGCTTGCGTTCGTCGGGCGTGCGCTTGAAGTAGGCCGGCCCGTGACTGCCCATCTGGTGCATCACCAGCACCACACCGCGTGCCGCCCGTTGCGGGTCCAGGCCCGCGATGCGGGCGTCCAGGTCGTGCAGCATCGCCTCATCGAAGCATTCGCCATCGCTGCCGCACAGGCCGGCCGGCAGGGGATGGTCCGGGCGTGCCGGGTTGATCGCCTGCGCATTCGGCACGCGGTCGCACACGCCCTTGCAACCGGACTGGTTGTCCAGCCACAGCACCGCCAGGCCGGCGCGCTGCAGCACGTCAAGCAAGGTTTCCTGGTTGCCGGGATGATCGACGAAAACCTCGCGGCCCAGGTGCGAGAACATGCAGGGCAGCGAGGCCGCCGTGCTGGTGCCGCAGGACGCGACTTCGCGATAGCTGAGCACCGGCAATTGGCTCAGCTCGGGATTGGTCGGGCGGTCGTAGCCGTTGAGCGCGAAGTTGGCCGAGCGTGCGGTCTCGCCCACCACCAGCAGCACCAGCGGTGGCTTGGTGCCTGCTGCGCGCGGCGCCAGATGCGCATCCGCGCCGACGACCTGCGGCGGTCCCTTCGGGGTGCGGGTCTTCTGCACCGCCAGCGCGCCGGTGGCCCACAGCGCATTGACCGGGCTGACCATCTTGGTCAGCACCTTGTGGTTGCGCAGGGTCGAGGCCATGTCGGCGGTGCGGGTCGCCGCCAGACCCACGCCCGCCAGCAGCGCGAGCGCGACGCTCGCCAGATTCCATCCCAATCGCTTGAACCAGCGGGTGTCTCGCACCCGTTGGCGCCACAGCCACAGCAGCGGCAGCAGGGCGATCACGACCAGATGCACCACCAGCCCCCAGCCCAGCAGATCGCGGGTCTCCCGGACGTCGGTCTGCAGCGCGTTGGTGATCATGGTGCTGTCGATCACCACGCCATAGCTGCCGATGAAATAGGCCAGCGGCGCCGTCATCAGCAACAGGATGGCGATCAGCGGCTTCACCGCCACGCGCCAGGCCAGCAGGCTGAAGAGGGCGCCCAGGACCATGATCACGATGCCGGCGAACACCGCAATGAAGATCGTGCCGCGAGCGCCATCGAAATCAGGCATCCCGGCCATGCGCTGCCACAGCGGCCAATTGCCGAACAACCCAATCCACAGGGCGGCCCACCAGGTCAAGATCAGGGGAGAGCGTCCCTGGTCAGGACCGGCAACGGCTGCGGCGAGAGGGCGGGAATCGTGCAAGGACATCTTGAAGAAAGCAGGTGGGGTCAGGTCAACCAGCCTTTGTAGTTGTCCCACCTGAAGTGGCGCTGAAAAAGGGCGATCATCGCACCCACGCTGCACGGTTTTCGCGAGGGAAATCGCGCAGTTTCCAGGTGAGGTCCGCTAGCTGCGCAAGGCCATGCCGCCGGCGGCGCGTGCCGCCTTCAATCCCTGCCCACTGCTCTGCACATAGCGCTTTTGCAGCGCCTCGATCCGTGGTTCCAAGGTTTCCGGATCGGCAATCCGGTCCCGGTAGCGCTTGAGCACCAGCGCCGCCATGTCGATCAGCTTGGCGTTCAGCGAGGTGCTGCCTTGTTCCAGCAGCAGCAGCACGCCAGTGCGGGCGTCGCCGCGCATCGCATGGCGCATCGCCGTCTCCGACACGGCAAAGATGCGGGAATGCGCATCCCGAAGCAACTGCGTGGTCGGCTCATGGGCCTCCGCCATGCACACCATCACCTCGGTGGCGGACTTGGAACTGCAAAAGCGCAGGCCGATCCGGTTGGCCAGGGTCTCCATTTCGGAGAGCTGGATGTCCTGCCGCGCCATCCGCACCCACAGCGCCAGCAAGAGGCTGGCGCCCTCCAGATCGAAGTCCTCATGATCGACCATGCGGGCGAATTCGCGCGCGTTCTGCAAGGCGTCGGCCAGGCGGCGGTCCATCAGCAGGCGCAGGCCGCGCAGCAGCAGGTCAAAGCGCTGCAGGCGCGGGTCGCGTGGGGCGCGTTCCATGCCCTGCATCAAGGCGTCCTGGGCGTACTTCAGGCCCTTGTTGTCCTTGGCGTCAAAGCGCATCAGGCCGATGAGCGCCAGGCTGTGCCAGTCGAAGAGCTTGGAGCGCAGACCCTGGGCGACGCTGCGTTCCAGCATCTTGAGCGATTCCTCCCGCTCGCCGGCATAGAAGGCCAGTGCGCCAAAGTGCTGTTGGCGTGACAGGCAACCGGGGGTGAGCGTCGCGGCGGTGCGGTAGGTCGCCAGGGCGGCACCGATCTCGCCTTGCTCCATCTGCACCCGGCCCATCAGGTCGTAGGAGTCGGCCTGATCGGGCATCTCGCCGATCAGCGTTTCCAGGGTGCGGCGGGCCGCGCTCAGGTTGCCGCTGGCCACTTCGGTGCGGGCCACGCCCAGGCGGGCCCACGGCACGGTGCGCGCCGCGATGATCGCCTCATACAACTGACGCGCCTGGTCATGGCGCTCCAATCGAAGCATCAGCTCGGCGCCGATGCGCGCGGCATAGAGCCAGTAGGCACCGCGTGATTCGAAACGGGCCAGGCAGAGGTCGGCGGCCTCGGCGAACTCCTTGGCGTCGATCGCCTCGAAGATCGCCTTGAGTTCATGCTTGCGATGACGGGCACTGGCCAGCCGCTCGGCCAGCGCGGCGCTGGTGTAGGGCTTGACCAGGTAGGCATCGAGCGCGGCTTCCGCTGCCTCGGCCACCTTCGCATAGGAGGCTTCACCGGTGACCATCACGAAGACGGTGGCATAGGGCAGCAGCTGTTCGCGGCGAAGCTCGTCCAGCAAGTCCTGCCCCGACAGCTCGGAGCCGTCGAAGTAGTAGTCGCACAGGACGATGTCGTAGGGTTGCGTCTCCAGGATCACGCGAGCGTCCCGGATCCGCGTGGCCTGACGCACATGGCCGACGCCCAGTTCGCGCAACTGGGCTGTCATCAGGCTGCGCGAGTTCGCATTGCTGTCGATCACCAGCGCCTGGGTACGGGCGAAGGCGCCGCTGCCGATGTTCATGATGGACGCCCCGGCGCGGGACCGGACAGCAAAACGCCCGCGCCGCTCCCGAGGGAGCGAGGCGGGCGGTTCGGCTGCAGGGTCGACGTCCGCGTCGCGATCAGCGTGGACGTCGGGGGGCTGCCGTACTGCCGGTCGGTGCGTAGGGTGGGACTCACTCACGCATTGTCGACCTCGCCCCCGGGCTGGCTATCCCGGGTTTGCGTGGGGAGCCCCTCGATTCGATAACTGCGACGCAAACTGCGCGATTTACTTGAACAGATCCTTGACCCGATCGGTCCAGCTCTTGGCGTTGGGCGAGTGCCGGTCGCCGCCGTCGCGGAAGCTCTTGTCCAGTTCCTTGAGCAGCTTGCGCTGGTGCTCGGTCAGCTTCACCGGCGTCTCCACGCTGATGTGGCAGTACAGGTCGCCCGGATAGCTGGAGCGCACACCCTTGATGCCCTTGCCGCGCAACCGGAAGGTCTTGCCATGCTGGGTGCCTTCGGGCAGTTCGATCTCGGCCTTGCCCCCCAGGGTCGGGACTTCGATGGTGCCGCCGATGGCGGCGGTGGTCATCGACACCGGCATGGTGCAGTGCAGATCGTCGCCATCACGCTCGAAGATGTCGTGCTGCTTGATGCGGATCTCGATGTAGAGATCGCCCGACGGGCCGCCGTTCACCCCCGGCTCGCCATTGCCGGCGGACCGGATGCGCATGCCTTCGTTGATGCCGGCCGGAATCTTGACCTCCAGCGTCTTGGTCTTCTTGATCTTGCCAGCGCCGTTGCAGGTGGTGCAGGGCTCGGGAATGATCTTGCCGGTGCCGTGGCAATGCGGGCAGGTCTGCTGGATGCTGAAAAAGCCCTGGCGCATGTGGACCGTGCCGGTGCCGCCGCAGGAGCCGCAGCTCTTGGCGCTGGTGCCGGGCTTGGCGCCCGAGCCGCTGCAGGTCTCGCAGCCTTCCCAGGACGGGATGCGGATCTGGGTTTCCTTGCCGCGGGCGGCTTCCTCCAGCGTGATCTCCATCGCGTAGCTGAGGTCGCTGCCGCGGTAGACCTGCTGGCCACCGCCGCCCGCACGGCGTCCGCCCGCACCGCCGCCGCCGCCGAACAGGTCGCCGAAGATGTCGCCGAAGGCCTCGGCGAAGCCGCCGTAGCCCTCCGCGCCAGCGCCGCCGCGGAAGCCCTGGTTCGGGTCCACGCCCGCATGGCCGTACTGATCGTAGGCAGCACGCTTCTGGCCATCGGTGAGCATCTCGTAGGCCTCCTTGGCCTCCTTGAACTTCTCTTCCGCTTCCTTGGCGCCTTCCCCCTGATTGCGGTCAGGGTGGTACTTCATCGCGAGCTTGCGATAAGCCTTCTTGATCTCGTCCTCGCCGGCGTTCTTGGCGACGCCTAGGACCTCGTAATAGTCACGCTTTGCCATGGGGTTTCCTGGGCCTGCTCACAACCTTCAAACCAAAAACGCCGCGCGAGGCTTGCAGCGCTCGCGCGGCGGCTGTCGCGCCGACAGCGAGGTCGGCACGAAAGGCTTACTTCGTTTCCTTGACTTCCTTGAATTCGGCGTCGACGACGTTGTCGTCCGCCGGCTTCGCGGAAGCATGCGCCTGCTGGGCCGCTTCGGCCGCACCGGCGGCATCGCCAGCGGCGCCGCCTGCGCCTTGAGCCGCCTGGGCTTCGGCGTACATCTTCTCGCCAAGCTTCTGGCTGGACGTCATCAGCGCTTCGGTCTTGGCTTCGATGTCGGCCTGGTCGTCGCCCTTGATGGCTTCTTCCAGGTCCTTGATCGCGGCTTCGATCTTTTCCTTCTCGGCCGCATCCAGCTTGTCACCGTGCTCGGTCAGCGACTTCTGCACCGAATGCACCAGACCGTCGGCCTGGTTCTTGGCTTGCACCAGCTCGACCTTCTTCTTGTCCTCGGCGGCATTGGCCTCGGCGTCCTTCACCATCTTTTCGATCTCGGCCTCGGACAGGCCGGAGTTCGCCTTGATGGTGATCTTGTTTTCCTTGCCGGTGCCCTTGTCCTTGGCGCCGACGTGCAGGATGCCGTTGGCATCGATGTCGAAGCTCACCTCGATCTGCGGAATGCCGCGCGGTGCCGGCGGGATGCCTTCCAGGTTGAACTCGCCCAGGCTCTTGTTGCCTTGCGCCAGTTCACGCTCGCCCTGGTAGACCTTGATGGTCACGGCCGGCTGGCTGTCCTCGGCGGTCGAGAAGGTCTGGCTGAACTTGGTCGGGATGGTCGTGTTCTTCTTGATCATCTTCGTCATCACGCCGCCCAGGGTCTCGATGCCCAGGCTCAGCGGGGTGACGTCCAGCAGCAGCACGTCGGTCCGCTCGCCGCCCAGCACCTGGCCTTGAATCGCGGCGCCGACGGCCACGGCTTCATCCGGGTTGACGTCCTTGCGGGGATCCTTGCCGAAGAACTCCTTGACCTTCTCCTGCACCTTGGGCATGCGCGACATACCGCCGACCAGGATGACGTCGTCGATCTCGCCCACCGACACGCCGGCATCCTTGATCGCGGTGCGGCAAGGGGCCATGGTGCGCTCGATCAGCTCGTCCACCAGCGACTCCAGCTTGGCGCGGGTCAGCTTGATGTTCAGATGCTTCGGGCCCGAGGCGTCTGCGGTGATGTAGGGCAGGTTGATGTCGGTCTGCGAGCTGTTGGAGAGCTCGATCTTGGCCTTTTCAGCGGCTTCCTTCAGGCGCTGCAGGGCCAGCACGTCCTTGGTCAGGTCAACGCCTTGTTCCTTCTTGAACTCGGCAATGATGTAGTCAATGATGCGCTGGTCGAAGTCTTCGCCGCCCAGGAAGGTGTCGCCGTTGGTGGACAGCACCTCGAACTGCTTCTCGCCGTCGACGTCCGCGATCTCGATGATCGAGATGTCGAAGGTGCCGCCGCCCAGGTCGAACACCGCAATCTTGCGGTCGCCGGCGCCGTGCTTGTCCAGGCCGAAGGCCAGGGCCGCGGCGGTGGGCTCGTTGATGATGCGCTTGACGTCCAGGCCGGCGATGCGGCCGGCGTCCTTGGTCGCCTGACGCTGGGCGTCATTGAAGTAAGCCGGAACCGTGATCACGGCCTCGGTGACTTCTTCACCGAGGTAGTCCTCGGCGGTCTTCTTCATCTTGCGCAGCACTTCGGCCGAGACTTGCGGCGGGGCCAGCTTCTTGCCGCGCACTTCCACCCAGGCGTCGCCGTTGTCGGCGGCGGCGATGGTGTAGGGCATCAGGCTGATGTCCTTCTGGACTTCCTTTTCCTGGAACTTGCGACCGATCAGGCGCTTGACCGCATACAGCGTGTTGCGCGGATTGGTCACGGCCTGGCGCTTGGCGGAGGCGCCGACCAGCACTTCACCGTCTTCCTGGTAGGCAATGATGGACGGCGTGGTGCGCGCGCCTTCGGCGTTCTCGATGACGCGGGTGGTGTTGCCTTCCATGACCGCGACGCACGAGTTGGTCGTGCCGAGGTCAATGCCGATGATCTTCTTCTTTGCCATGGTGAGCTCCTGAATTCGTTTGGATGCGCAGTCGGATCACGCGACCCGGATGCTGTCTGATCTGTGGATAACTTGACCGGTTTCAAGGGGCCGCTGGCGTCGAAACGCGCAAGGCGCCCTGTTTTCAGCGGTTTTGACCCTGGAATCTGCCGATTTCTGCGGGTTCCGGTCGATGACGGACGCGGCTTACTTGGGAGCGGCCACGGTCACCAGCGCGGGGCGCAGCACCCGTTCGGCGATCGAGTAGCCCTTTTGCAGCACGGCCACGACGGTGTTGGCGTCCTGGTCGGCCGGGACCATCGAGATGGCCTGGTGCTGATGGGGATCGAACTTCGTGCCGGCGGCCGGATTGATTTCCAGCACCTTGTTGCGCTCCAGGGCCGCGCCGAGCTGGCGGCGGGTGGCGTGCACGCCTTCGAGCACGGTCTCGACCGAGGCGTCCGGTCGACCGATGGCCGCTTCCATGCTGTCCATCACCGGCAGCATGGCTTCGGCGAAGGCTTCCACCGCGAACTTGCGGGCCTTGGTCACCTCGTCTTCGCCGCGGCGACGGGTGTTCTCGACTTCCGCCTTGGCGCGGAGATAGGCATCCGACATTTCTGCCAGGCGTGCCTCGGTCTCGGCCAGTTTGGCTTCCAGGGCCTCGGGCGCCGGTTGGAAATCGGGTTGCTGAGAGTCAGCGTTGTGGTTGTCGGTGGTCATGGTTGGAATGCCCCAAAGCGAATGCCCGGGCTGCGACTGGAATCAATCGCGTCGGGCGACCCGCCGCATCTGGGGTGGATGTCCGGAAGTTCAAGAGGGAGATTTTCGCATCCCCGATCGGACCCGCCCGGGACCTGTTACCCGTCCACGCGTCTTTCACACGTTTGGCGAACAACGGTCGTCTGAAATCGCCGATCAGACAGCGGCGCCATGGGCGCCGCGGGGGGCATCGTGTCCCCCGCGACAGCGTTCCGATCAGTCGATGCTGGCGCTCCATCGGTCCCACTCGGCCAGGCGGCGGCGGTCCTGCTTGGTCGGACGGCCTTGTTCGATGGTGTCGGCCGGCTCCGGCGCCAGGCGCCGCGCTTCGGCCGCCCGTTCACGGGCGGTCACGCTGTCGGGGGTCTCCTCGTACAGCGTCTGCGCCACCGGTGCCGGTCCGCGGATCGCGCTCACGCCCAGAACCCGCACTTCGCGCTCCACCGGCCCCTGGCGCAGGCGCACCAGGTCGCCCGGGCGGAGGTCTCGCGAGGCCTTGGCCAACTGGCCGTTGACCGTGACCCGGCCCTTGGTGATCTCATCGACCGCCAGCGAGCGGGTCTTGTAGAAGCGCGCCGCCCAGAGCCATTTGTCCAGGCGCAGGCTGTCGAGGCTGGCACCGCGGGCGCCGGCGGGGGAAGGGCGGGAAGTGTCTTTGGAAGCGGCCATCGTCACGGATTCTCCGGCATCCGCGGCGACTCAGCGGTCGACGGCGGGGGGAACGGGGAGGAAACTGAAGAGAGAACTGGGTCGGAAACAGCTGAGGGCGCGGGTGAGGCTGCGAACAGCGGCACCGATGCTGCCGCCGGCAGCCGCACGATGGCGTCCAGTCCGTCGATGACCCCATGCGCCATGCGGTTGTCCAGGGCAAGTTCGCCTCCCAGCGACCGCACGATCTCCTGGCAGATCGCCAAGCCAAGTCCGGCACCGCCATGCCCGCCGGCGGCGGCGAAGGGCTGCATGAGCCGGGGCCGCAGGCTGTCCGGAATGCCCGGGCCGCTGTCGCGCACCCGCAGTTCGAGGCGGTCGCCCTCGCGGTGCAGCAACACATCCAGCCGTCCGCCGCGTGGGCTGTGCTTGAGGGCGTTGTGCAGCAGATTGCGCACCAGCTCGCGCAGCGCCCAGGCATGGCCGCGCACCGGGGCGGGCACGGCCTCCAGCTCGAAATCCAGCGCGGCATCGGCGATCAGCGGGGCGAGGTCCAGGGCCACATCGCGCACCGTGTCGGCCAGATCCAGCACCGGCGGATCGCCCTGCTGGCGCAACTGCTCCACCTTGGCCAGCGCCAGCATCTGATTGGCCAGCAGCGTGGCCCCGTCGACGGTCTGACCGATCTCGTCGATGGCCTGAGACAGCGGCACGTCGCCTCGCTGTGCCGACTGCACCTGCGCCTTCAGAACCGCCAGCGGCGTGCGCAACTGATGGGAGGTGTCGCGAACGAAGCGCTTCTGGTGCGCCAGCAGGCCGGCCTGACGGCCCCAGGCCTCGTTGATGGCGGCCACCAGCGGCGCGAGTTCAGCCGGCGCGCGGGCGAGTTCGAGGGGGCGGACATCCGCATCGTCGCGGGCCGCAATGATGCGGCTGAGTTCCCGCACCGGCCGCGTCGCCAACTGCACCACCAGCCAGACCACCGCTGCGATCACCGCCAGCAGCGCCGCTTGACGCCACAGCGTGGCCAGCAGCACCTGGCGGGCCAGTTTGCTGCGCAGCTCCAGCGTCTCGGCCACCTGGATCGTGGCCACGCCCAGGCCAGCCTGACCGGCCACCGGCTGGATCAGCACGGCGACCCGCACCGGCTCGCCGTGATAGGTGTCGTCATAGAAATCGACCAGCGCGGCGTAGGCGCCGCGATCGGGCAGGCGGCCGTGCCAGGCGGGCAGGTCCTCGAAGCCCGAGACCCAACGCCCGTCGAAACCCGTCACCCGATAGAACATGCGGCTGCGGTTGTCGGCCTCGAAGGCCTCCAGGGCGGCATAGGGCACATCGGCGACCAGCACCGGCGCATCCGGCGAGCCCGCCACGTCCAGTTGCTCGCCGATGGCCTTGGCCGACGCCAGCAAGGTGCGGTCATAGGCGGTGTCGATGGCGCGCAGGGCATCTTCATGCAGGCGGTAGGCGTTGATCGCGATCAGCACCGCCACCGGCAGCAGGATGCCCAACAGCAGCCGGCTGCGCATGGACGACAGCCCGCGGAGCACAAGCGTCTTCAACTCAGTCCGTCGCCTTCAGCAAATAGCCCAGGCCCCGCAAGGTGACCAGCTTGGCGCTCATCGGCGGCAGCTTCTTGCGCAGGCGGTAGGCCACGACCTCGACCGCATCGGGTTGCACCTCGGCGCTGTCGGCAAACACCAGCTCGGTCAGGCGGTCCTTGCCGACGGCCTGACCCGGGCGTGCCAGCAGGGCCCGCAGCAGCGCCGCTTCGCGCGGTGGCAGTTCGAGCGGCACACCGAGGTGATAGATCGCGCCGCTCTGCTCGTCGACCCGCAGGCCGCAGAAGGATTCGGTCTCCGGCGGCCCTTGATCGGCGGCGCGGCGGTGACGTCGTGCCAGGGCGCGCACCCGCGCCTCCAGCTCGTCCAGGTCGAAGGGCTTGGGCAGGTAGTCGTCGGCGCCGATGTTCAGCCCGAGGATGCGGTCGCCCACGGTGCCGCGGGCGGTGAGGATGATCACCGGCGTGGCCAGGCGCGCCGCGCGCGCGCTGGAGAGTACTTCCAGCCCGTCGATGTCGGGCAGGGAGAGGTCCAGCAGGACCACGTCCGGCGGCTGGGCCTGCCAGCGGGTGAGGGCGGCGCGGCCTTCGCCGCAGCCCACCACCTGGATGCCACGCCGCTCGAACGAGCGTGACACGGTGGTCTGGAGCGCCAGGTTGTCCTCGACAAACAGCAGGGTCATGGCATGCATGCCGCCAGTGTCCGGCAGGGCCGCAGGGGGCGGGAGTCGGGGTGAACCCTGAGATCGTCGACAGCGGTTTGACAGCGTCGGTGCGCAGCATCCGCACCATGGCTGCCCGCCCTGCAGGGTGAGCCATCCTCGACTGACAAGAAAACAAGAAGCGCTGGAGACAACATGACCCTCGCGATCACCTCGCGACGGCGCCTCGTGCGCCGTGCCGCCGCCCGATGCACCGGACAGCGCGCTGCCCAATGCACCGCGCAGCGCGGCGCCACAAGCGCCCCGACAGGCGCCCCCACCAGCGGCGCCCCCACCAGCGGCGCCCCCACCAGCGGCGCCCGGCCGAATGACGTCGCCCCAGCGGCTGCCCCCGCCGCGCGAGCCGCCGCCGCATCCTGGCGACCGGCGGTGCAGGTCTGTGGGCCTACGATGCGCGCGGATCGGCGATTGCCCTGGTGCGCCCATCCCGCCTAGTCCTGCCGCCGAGCGACCCTGCGCGCCGCGAGTCCGGCGACGCGCCACCCCGACACCCACAACATCAAACGGAGACTTTCATGCGACGAGACCAGTTCCTCAAATCCCTGGCGGCCCTGGCGGCCACCGGTGCACTGCCGATGTCGGCCCATGCCGCCGGCAACCTCAAGATCATGGTGCCGGCCAACCCCGGCGGCGGCTGGGACACCACCGGCCGTGCGCTGGGCAAGGCGCTGCAGGATGCCGGCGCCGCCACCTCGGTCACCTACGACAACAAGGGCGGCGCGGCCGGCGCGATCGGGCTGGCGCAGTTCGTCAATGCCAGCAAGGGCGATCCGAATGCCTTGATGGTCATGGGCGCGGTGATGCTGGGCGGACTGATCACCGGCAAGCCGCCGGTCAGCCTCAGCCAGGCCACGCCGATTGCACGCCTGACCAGCGAATACAACGTGTTCGTGCTGCCGTCGAGCTCGCCGCTCAAGACCATGAAGGATGTGGTCGAGCAACTGAAGAAGGATCCGGCCAGTGTGAAGTGGGGCGGCGGTTCGCGCGGCGCGACCGAGCACATCGCTGCGGCCATGCTGGCCCGCGAGGTGGGCGTGGATGCGGCCAAGATCAACTATGTGCCGTTCCGCGGCGGCGGTGAGGCGACGGCGGCCATCCTGGGCGGCAATGTGACCATCGGCGGCAGCGGCTACAGCGAGTTCCAGCAGTACATCGAGAGCGGCAAGATGCGCCCGATCGCGGTGACCGCGCCGCAGCGCCTCAAGGGCCTGGACATTCCGACCATGAAGGAGCTGGGCTACAACGTCGAAATCGGCAACTGGCGCGGCGTCTATGCGCCCCCCGGCATCACGCCGGCCCAGCGTCAGGCGCTGACCGACATGGTCGTCAAGGCGACCAGCTCCAAGGCCTGGGTCGAATCGCTGGAGAAGAACGGTTGGACGCCGGCGGTGTTGACCGGCAAGGCCTTCGACGAATTCGTCGACCGTGAGTTCGCCTCGCTGCGCGCGATCATGGCCAAGTCCGGAATGATCTGAGGCACCCCATGACCCAGTCCCTCCCGACCGGCGACAACGCCGCGCCCGTGTCGCCTGTGCGGCCTGTTTCGCCTGTCCCGCCCATGGCGGCGACCGGCGGCTCGCTGCCGACCGATCCGTCCCCCTCCGACGACGATGGCCCCGGCCCCCTGCATCAGACGCTCGTGGGCATCGGCGCGTTCGTCCTCGGTGCGGTGATGGCCTTTGGTGCCGCGGCGATTCCCTCCGACGCCGGTTATGCCGGCATCGGTCCGAATGCCTTGCCCTGGGGCGTGTCGATCGCGCTCATGGTCTGCGGCCTGTGGCTGGTCTGGGAGGCCCGCACTGGCGGGTTCCGGCAGATGGAGCCGCCGTCCGGCGCCCCGCGCGCGGACTGGGTGTCCGCGGCCTGGGTGGTGGCCGCGATCGTGGCCAATGCCTCGCTGATCACGGTGATCGGCTTCGTCTTCGCTTGCACGCTGTGCTTCATGCTGGCGGTGCGCGGCCTGCGCCGGGCCGAGGGCCGGGTCGGCGGCGGGGCGCGACAGGTGCTGCTGGACGGCATCACCGGCATGCTGATCGCCGCACCGGTGTTCTGGCTGTTCAACAAGCTGCTGGCGCTCAATCTGCCGGCCATCACCGCCAGCGGCTGGCTCTGAGGGGATCGAGATGACTGAACTCTGGACCCAGTTGATGGGCGGTTTTGCCACCGCCGGCACGCCGGTCAACCTGATGTGGGCCTTCGTGGGCTGCGCGCTGGGCACGGCGATCGGCGTGCTGCCGGGCCTGGGCCCGGCGGTGACGGTGGCCATGCTGTTGCCGATCACCGCGCAGGTGGATCCGACCGCATCGATGATCTTCTTCGCGGGCATCTACTACGGCGCGATGTACGGCGGATCGACCACCTCCATCCTGCTTAACACGCCGGGTGAAACCGGCACCATGGTGACCGCGCTGGAAGGCTTCAAGATGGCCAAGCACGGCCGTGCGGGTGCAGCGCTGGCCACCGCGGCCATCGGCTCCTTTGTCGCCGGCACGATCGCGACGGTGCTGGTCACGCTGTTCGCACCGGTGCTGGCGGACTTCGCCGTCACGCTGGGCCCGCCGGAATACTTCTGCCTGATGCTGCTGGCCTTCACCACGGTCAGCGCCGTGCTGGGGCAAAGCACGTTGCGCGGGCTGACGGCGCTGTTCATCGGCCTGGCGATGGGCCTGGTGGGCCTGGACCAGATCACCGGTCAGGTCCGCTACACCGCGGGCGTGCCCGAGTTCATGGACGGCATCGAGACGGTGCTGGTGGCGGTGGGCCTGTTTGCGGTGGGCGAGACGCTGTATGTGGCGCTCTACGAGGGCCGCAGCAACCAGCAGCTCAACACGATGGGCCGGGTGCACATGACCCGTCTGGAATGGCGGCGCTCGATCCCGGCCTGGCTGCGTGGCACCGGGCTCGGCTTCCCGTTCGGCATCATCCCGGCCGGTGGCACCGAGATCCCGACCTTCCTCAGCTATGCCACCGAGCGCAAGCTCTCCAAGCACAAGGCCGAGTTCGGCACCACTGGCGCCATTGAAGGCGTCGCGGGTCCGGAAGCGGCCAACAATGCGGCCGTGACCGGCACGCTGGTGCCGCTGCTGACCCTGGGCATCCCGACCTCGGTGACCGCGGCGATCCTGCTGTCGGCGCTGCAGAACTACGGCATTCAGGCCGGTCCGCAGCTGTTCCAGACTTCGTCGGCCCTGGTGTGGGCGCTGATTGCGTCGCTCTACATCGGCAACGTGATGCTGCTGGTGCTCAACCTGCCGATGGTCGGCCTGTGGGTGAAGCTGCTCAAGATCCCGAAGGCACCGCTCTATGCGGGCATCCTGATCTTCGCCACGGTCGGTGTCTACGGCATGCGCCAGAGCGCTTTCGATCTCTATGTGATGCTGGCCATCGGCGCTCTGGGAGTGGTGATGCGGCGCTTTGACTTCCCGACCGCGCCGGTGGTGGTGGGCATGATCCTCGGGCCTCTGGCCGAGGCGCATCTGCGCAATGGCGTCTCGATCGGCGGCGGCCAGTGGACGGTGTTCCTCGAGCGGCCGCTGTCGGCGGCGCTGCTGGCCATCGTGGTGCTGGTGCTGGTGTTGCCGCGCCTGTGGAAATGGTGGGGCGCCCGTCGGGAGGCGAGCGCGCTGACAGCGGCGTGACCGAACGCCGCCGCTTCGGCGATCGCGCTGCGGCGGCGTCACCAATCTGATCGATCTGATCGATCTGCGTTGCTTGCCTGTTGGAAGGATGACCGCGGTAGTTCAGCCGCCGCAGTCATCCAGCGCTGCTGCGGTTCGCGGCGCCGCGATGTCCGGGCCCTCTGGCGCCAATGACCGGGAGGTCGTGCGCCGAGCCTGCGGCGCGGGCGGACATGGAGCGAGGCGACGCCCCAACAAGCAAACCCGGCCGTCCCACCTTGGCGCCGGGACCCGCCTGAACGGGACCCGCCTTGTCGGGACGCGCTTTATCGGGACGCGCCGGTGATCAAGGCCGCTTCACGCTGGCGGGCCAGTTCGGCGGGCTGAGGCGGGGTCTGGGTCGGCCATCCCTGCAGGTGGCGCTCGGCCAGGCTGGCGAGTGCCCGCACATGGGCCGGGCTGTCGTTCAGGCAGGGGATGTAGCTGAACTGCTGTCCGCCGCTGTGCAGGAAGGCCTCACGGGCCTCCATGTCGATTTCTTCCAGGGTCTCGATGCAGTCGGCCGCGAAGCCGGGGCAGATCAGGTCGACCGACTTGAGGCCCTCGCTGGCCAGCTTGCGCAGCGTCGGCTCGGTGTAGGGTTCCAGCCAGCGGGCCTTGCCGAACCGGCTCTGGAAGGTCACCTTGTACTGCGCGGGCGACAGGCCCAGCGCCTCGGCCAGCAGGCGGCCAGTCTTGAGGCATTCGCAGTGGTAGGGGTCGCCCATGGCCAGGGTCCGCGCCGGCATGCCGTGGAAGCTCATCACCAGCATGTCGGACCGGCCTTCGCGCTGCCAGTGGGCGCGCACGCTCTCGGCCAGCGCGGCGATGTAGCCCGCGTCGTCGTGGTAGCGGTTGATGATGCGCAGCTCCGGCAGGTTGCGATGGCTCTGCATCCAGTGGGAGACGTCGTCGATCACGCTGGCCGTGGTGGCCGCGCAGTACTGTGGATACGCCGGCAGCACCAGCAGCCGGGTGGCGCCCGCCTCACGCAGCGCATCGAGCTGCGAGGCGATGGACGGATTGCCGTAGCGCATCGCATGGCGCACGATCAGCCGATGGCCGCGTTCGCCCAGATAGCCTTGCAGCATCTTGGCCTGACGCTCGGTCCAGACCGCCAGCGGCGATCCTTCCTTCATCCAGATGCTGGCGTATTTCTTGGCGGACTTCGCCGGGCGGGTGCGCAGGATGATGCCGTGCAGGATGGGCAGCCAGGCCAGCTTCGGGATCTCGATGACGCGCGGGTCGGCGAGGAACTGCGCCAGATAGCGCCGGGTGGCGGCGGGGGTGGGGGCGTCCGGTGTGCCGAGGTTGCAAAGCAGCAGGCCGGTGGTGGGGGCGCTGCCGTGGTTGTAGGTGGGTTCTGGGCGAAAGCTCATGGGGGTCAGGGGCCGCGGCGCAGCAGCGCGGGGGCTCGCTCGGCTTCGGCCACATGCAGGATCTCAAAGCGCACGGTCGGGGAGACGGTGTCGGACGGCGGGCCGCCCAGACCGATCACCCCCGCGCCGTGCAGCGTGCAGGCGCCCCGGCGCAGGCTGAGCGTCTGCCCCCCGGCGCCGAAGCGGACGAAGGTGCCGTTGTAGCTCAGATCGGTCAGGCTGAAGCTGCTGCCTTGCCAGTCGATGCGGGCATGCGAGCGCGAGACCCGCACGTCGGTGATGCAGTAGGTGGCCTGGGTGCTGCGGCCGAGCACGATCGGCATGCTGTCGAGGTCGAAGACCCGGTCCAGGTCTTGCCACACCAGCCGGATGCCTTCGGGTGCGGCGGCACGCACCACGTCCCCGAATTGAGTGGCGGCCGCGTCGCCGCGACCCTGGTCCAGCACATAGATGTGGACCGGCTCGCCACGGCCGCGCACGCTGATGTGGTCCAGGCTGCGAAACCGTGCGCGCTGGGCGTGGGTCAGGCCGTGCACGACTTCGGCGGTGACCACGGTCTCGCCATCGCCGGCATGGTCGAGCAGCCGGGCGGCCACGTTGACCGCGTCGCCGAAGCAGTCGCCGTGGATTTCCACCACCTCACCGCGTGCCAGTGCGATCTGCAGGAACATGTTGCGCATGCGGTCGGCGCGCAGCGACGACGCCAGCAGCAGTTCCTGCATCCGCATGGCCGACTTGATGCCGTCGCGCGGATTGTCGAAGGCGGCCATCAGGCCGTCGCCCAGGGTCTTGATGAGATTGCCGTGACATTCGTTCACCGCCTGACCGAGCAGGCTGACGGTCTGGGTGACCAGTCCGGATGCCTCGGCATTGCCCAGGGTCTCGAACAACCCCGTGCTGCCGCGAAGGTCGGCAAACAAGACGGTGCGTTCGCGGATCTGGGTCATCGGGATCTGGGCGTGAAGAGATGTGACGGAAGTCTCAGTGTAGCTGCCTGAAACCGACCGTCACCTTGTGAGAAGCCCTCGGCTTGGGGACGTGTTGATGCGCGCGCGACACCCGAGACCCACGCTGGTGCGATTTGCGCGCTGCAGCAATGAAAAAGGCCGGCTCGCGCGGGTGGCGCGGGCCGGCCGATGGGGCCAGTCTGGCGGCAGGTGGCGCCCGTGTGGACGGGCGCCGGCTGCTTACAGGTTGTCCAGGTAGGTGCGCAGCTTGTCCGAGCGGCTCGGGTGCTTGAGCTTGCGAATGGCCTTGGCCTCGATCTGGCGGATGCGCTCGCGGGTGACGTCGAACTGCTTGCCGACTTCTTCCAGCGTGTGGTCCGTGCTCATCTCGATGCCGAAGCGCATGCGCAGCACCTTGGCTTCGCGGGGGGTCAGGCTGTCGAGGATGTCCTTCACCACTTCGCGCAGACCGGCCTGCATGGCGGCTTCGATCGGCGCGGTGTTGTTGGTGTCCTCGATGAAGTCGCCCAGATGCGAGTCGTCGTCGTCGCCGATCGGCGTCTCCATGGAGATCGGCTCCTTGGCGATCTTCATGATCTTGCGGATCTTGTCTTCCGGCATCTCCATCTTCTCGGCCAGCGTCGGGGCATCCGGCTCGAAGCCGAATTCCTGCAGATGCTGGCGCGAGATGCGGTTCATCTTGTTGATCGTCTCGATCATGTGAACCGGGATGCGGATGGTGCGGGCCTGGTCCGCGATCGACCGCGTGATGGCCTGACGGATCCACCAGGTCGCGTAGGTCGAGAACTTGTAGCCGCGACGGTATTCGAACTTGTCGACCGCCTTCATCAGGCCGATGTTGCCTTCCTGGATCAGATCCAGGAATTGCAGACCGCGGTTGGTGTACTTCTTGGCGATCGAGATGACCAGGCGCAGGTTGGCCTCGATCATTTCCTTCTTGGCATCGCGCGAGGCCTTTTCGCCCTCGTTCATCCGCTTGTTGATGCCCTTGAGATCGTCCAGCGGCACCACGGCCTTGGCCTGGATGTCGATCAGCTTTTGCTGCAGCTCCTGGATGGCGGGCAGGTTGCGCGACATCACGTTGCTGTAGGCCTTGCCCGACGCCACTTCCTTTTCCGCCCAGCTCAGGTTGAGCACGTTGGGCGGGAAGGTCTTGATGAAGTGCTCCTGCGGCATGCCGCACTTGTCGACGACGATCTTGCGGATCTCGCGTTCGAAGCGGCGCACGTCATCGACCTGCGATCGCAGGATGTCGCACAGCTTCTCGATGGTCTTGACGGTGAAGCGGATCGTCATCAGCTCGGCGCTGATGGCCGACTGGGCCTTGTTGTAGTTGGCCGACTTGTAGCCGTCCTTCTCGAAGGCCTTGCGCATCTTGTCGAAGTTGATCGCCAGCGAGTCCAGCTTGACCAGCGCGGCGTTCTTCAGTTCTTCGAGCTTCTTGGTCAGGGCCTTGGAGCCGCCCGCGCCATCGTCGTCGTCTTCTTCGTCGAATTCGTCGAAGTCTTCTTCCGCGACATAGTCGTCGGCCTCGTCATCGGAGACGAAACCGTCCACCGCTTCGGAGATCTGCATCTCGCCGGCGCGCATCTTGGTGGCCATCGCCAGGATCTCGGCGATGGTGGTGGGCGAGGCGGAGATGGCCAGCATCATGGCCTGCAGACCGCCTTCGATGCGCTTGGCGATCTCGATTTCGCCTTCGCGGGTCAGCAGTTCGACCGTGCCCATTTCCCGCATGTACATGCGGACCGGGTCGGTGGTGCGGCCGAATTCGGAGTCGACGGTCGACAGCGCGGCTTCGGCGGCTTCTTCCGCTTCTTCCTCGGTGGCGGTCGGCGAGGTGCTGCCCTGGATCAGCAGGGTGGCGGCGTCCGGCGCCTGCTCGTAGACGGCAATGCCCATGTCGTTCAACATGGACACGATCGCCTCGAGGATTTCCTCGTTGATCAGCTTCTCGGGCAAGTGGTCGTTGATTTCCTGATGGGTCAGGAAACCACGGGTCTTGCCCATCTTGATGAGGGTCTTGAGCTCCTGGCGGCGCTTGGCGACTTCCTCTTCGGTCAGGGCGGTCTCGTCCAGGCCGAATTCGCGCATCAGCGCGCGCTCCTTGGCGCGGCTGACCTTCATGCGCAGCGGCTTGGCCTTGGGCTTGTCTTCGCCCACTTCCTCGACCTCGGCCTCGACTTCGGCTTCGACCTCGGTCTCGCCTTCGATTTCGGCTTCCACGTCGCCGAAGTCCTCTTCTTCCTCCTCGGCCTTGGCCTTGGCGGGTTTCTTGGACTCGGTCTCAGCCTTCGGCTTGCGGCCGCGCTTGGGCTTGGCGTCGTCGCTCACGGCGGCAGCGGCCTTGGTGGTCTTGGCGGCGGCCTTGGCCGGCTTCTTGGTCTCATCAGCCTCAGCGGCGGCAACCTTGGACGCGGTCTTTTTGGCGGTCATGCAGTTCCTCGGGTGGCTCGTGGAATCGAAATTCAGGGGATTCGGTACGGGCGTGCAACGCAAACGGCCACCTGGATCGTCGGCAGCCGCAAGAGGCGGTGCGGACGAGCCCAGGCGGCTCGAACTCGGGCCTTGAGATCAGTTGGGGTGATTCCCGACCTACTCAAGGCTTTGCGCGTGAAGGCTAGCGTGTACGTTTGGAATTGCAGCCCAAGCGGTTATAGGTTGGCCACTTGATATGCCCAGGGTCAGTGGGGGGCCGGGGACCGGTTGGCGCTGCCGTCACTCTTGACGCGCGAAAACCCTTGATTATCTGCCAAATTCTTGCAAGCGTCAAAACAGACGTTCATCCGGCCTTCAGTTCCCGGATTTGCTGCAGCACTGCTTGATATTTGCGCATATCCGGCGCCTTGCTCTGGGCGATGGCGGCGGCCTCCTGCTCCAGGCGCTGGACCCAAAGCCGGCGCATGACGATGCGGAATTCGTCGTCGACCTGTTCGTCGGGCGGCGGGGCGCTGAGCGGGCCGCCGCAGACCCGCTGGGCCAACTCGATCTGGTCGGCCTCCTGCAGGGCCACCTGCAGCACCGCCCAGGGACTCGGGCCGTGATCCACCATGAAGCGTTCAAGCCAGGCGATCAGTTGACCGTGTTCTCCCGGAAGTTCATGGAGCAGTTGAAGGTCCTGGTCGCCGACTGCATTCCACAGTTCTGCATGCAGCAGCAGCATGCGCACCGCATGGTCCATCGGTGCGGGCGGTGCCTTTCGGGGCATGCCCATGGTGGGGTCCTGATCGCGCTTGCGCCAGTCGCCCCATTTACCGCCTTTGCCTTTGAAATCGCCCTTGCCCTTGAAGTCGCCGCGAGGCTCCCACTTCTTGCGTGCGGGCGGCTGCTCCTGCGGGGCCTGGGCGCCAGCGCCGTAAGCCTCCTGCGGCAGATGGACATCGCCGGGCTCATAGCCGCCGTCGTCGGCATAGGCGGAGGCGGGGATGTCCTCGAAATAGGGCATGTCCGCGCCAAATGAGGCTGCATCGGCGGTGCGGACCGCACGCGCGGGCCGCTCCTGGCGCTCGGCGCGACCACGGTGCGCATTCGGCGCCATCGCGCCTTGCCAGAGCGACTGAAGCTCCTGATCCTGCAATTGCGCCCGCCGGGCGAGTTCGCCCAGCATCTGGCGCTTGAGCAGGCCGTCCGGCAGCGCCGCCCACAGCGGCTTGGCGTGGGTCAGCATGCGGGCGCGGCCCTCGGGGCTGCCCAGGTCGCAGCCTTCGGCCGCGCTTTCCATCAGTTGCCGCGACAGCGGAACCGCCTGCTCCACACAGCGCTCGAAGGCATCGGCGCCGAGTTCGCGGACATAGGAATCGGGGTCGTGCTCGGTCGGCAGGAAGAGGAACTTGATGCTGCGGGTGTCGGTGGCGTGGGGCAGGGCAGCTTCCAGGGCGCGACCGGCGGCGCGTCGACCGGCGGCATCGCCATCGAAGCTGAACACCACCGATTCGGTGAAGCGGAAGAGCTTTTGCACATGCTCCGCCGTGCAGGCCGTGCCCAGCGTGGCCACGGCATTTCCGAAGCCGCTCTGGGCCAGGGCCACCACATCCATGTAGCCCTCGACCACCAGCGCATAGCCGCGCTTGCGCATGTCGGTGCGGGCTTCGTAGAGGCCGTAGAGTTCCTTGCCCTTGCTGAAGACGGGGGTTTCCGGTGAATTCAGGTATTTGGGCTCGCCCTTGTCCAACACCCGGCCGCCGAAGCCGATCACATCGCCCTGGACATTGCGGATCGGGAACATCACCCGATCGCGGAAGCGGTCGTAGCGGCGCTGCTCGGCGTCGCTCTTGCCGGGGTCGTCCTGCAGGATGACCAGCCCGGTTTCGACCAGCATCGGATCGTCATAGGCCGGGAAGGCGCTGGCGAGCGACCGCCAGCCATCCGGTGCGAAACCAAGTCCGAAATGGGCGGCGATCTGACCGGTCAGGCCACGGCCCTTCAGGTAGTCGATGGCGCGGGGACTGGCTTTGAGTTGCTGGCGGTAGTGTTGGCCGGCGCGGGCCAGGATCTCGGTGAGTGAGGCCTGGCGCTGCTTGACGGCCTTCTCGCGCTCGCGCTCCTGGGGGCTGCGGTCGTCCTCCGGCACCTGCATCCCGGTTTGCTGGGCGAGGTCCCGGACCGCGTCCACGAAGCCGATGCCCAGGTGTTCCATCAGAAATCCGACCGCATTGCCGTGCACGCCGCAGCCGAAGCAGTGATAGGTCTGGCGCGAGGGGCTGACGATGAAGCTGGGACTCTTCTCGCCATGGAAGGGGCACAGGCCCTTGTGGTTGATGCCGGCCTTCTTCAGATCGACGTGACGGGACACGACGTCCACGATGTCAACGCGAGAAAGCAGGTCTTGAATAAAGCCGGGTGGGATCACGGCGGCAGTTTACGTGAAGGGGGTCGGCGGGCCGGTGCGCGCAGGGATGCGGCCGCCGAATACGGATGGCGGTACGGACGACGGTACGGACGACCGTGCGGGTGACGCTTGGCTGCTGCGACGCGGGGTGATCCGAGGCCTGCGAATCGCTGCGCTGGCTCGCTGCGAGGTGCTTGGATTTTCCCCCGGGATGTGAATGCGAATATCGGGGGCGTGGCGCCCAGGGGGTAGTCGGAGAGCCGGGTGCTGGGACGGGGCTCAAATGAAAAAAGCCACCTTGCGGTGGCTTTCTGGCTCTCAGCAGAACACCCGCCTGAGCGTTTGTGTTCTTGCCCTGGTTTGGGGCATTTAAATCACGAAATCATCGAGCTTGGCGCCGCCGGCAATCGCTGCCTTCAGCCATTTGGGCTGCAGACCGCGGCCGCTCCAGGTTTCGCCGGTGGCTTGGTTGCGATACTTCGCCGCCACTTTGGACGCCTTGCCGGCCACCTTGGCCGAGCGTGCCGTCAGATCAGCCACCGACAGTCCATATTCGGACATCAGCGTCTTGACCTTCGCGATGGCGTCGGAACGCTCCCGCTCCTGGGTTTCTGCGATTTGCTGTTCAAGTGCGGCCCGCTGGGCCAACAAGTCTTTGAGCGATGCCATTTATGCAATTCCTCGCTAGGTTCAACGGCCAGAGCCCGAATAGGGCATGGCGCGATTATAGGCAGGGAATTGAATTTCGCGGCAACCGGGTTTTGCCGGTAATTGTCAGCATTCACAACTCGTCACGTTCCGCTGACCCATCGAAGTCAACAGAAAGTGACTGTTATCACGCGGTGGGGGGCACATATCCCGCTGGCTGCTCGGCACCGTCGCCGAAGAAGAACTGTTCCATCTGGCGAGACAGGTATTGGCGGGCGCGCTGGTCGGCCAGATTCAACCGGTTTTCGTTCACCAGCATGGTCTGGTGCTTCATCCAGGCTGCCCAGGCTTCCTTGGAGACGTTCTCATAGATGCGTTTGCCAAGTTCCCCGGGATAGGTGGGAAAGTCCAGGCCTTCGGCTTCTTTTTTCAGATAAACGCACTGCACATTGCGGGCCATATCAAACCTCGGTGATCAACTGTTGGGGGGTGTGAAGGTCGCTGCGCGGGGTGGGCGCCTGTCGGAACCTGCGGCGCGCAGCGGCGAAAGTGGGAAGGCGTGAAGGCAGGATGGCCATTGAGAGTTGTTGATGGCCCCTGATGGCCGTTGAAGGCGGCCCCGCCTCGGACGTCGCTCAGGGCAATTTCTTGACCAGCACCTGGGAGCGGCGATCCCAGTTGTATTTGCGTTTGCGTTCTTCGGGCAACCAGTCGGGATCCACCGGTTGAAAGCCGCGTTTGATGAACCAATGCATGGTGCGGGTGGTCAGCACAAAAATGCTGGTCAGCCCCATGGCGCGGGCGCGCTGTTCGATCCGCTTCAGAATGCGTTCACCATCGCCCTGACCCTGCACCGCGCTGGACACGGTCAACGCCGCCATTTCAGCGGTGCGCGCTTCCTGATAGGGATGCAGCGCGGCGCAGCCGAAGATCACGCCGTCATGTTCGATGACGGTGTAGGCCTCGATATCGCGTTCGATTTCACTGCGGTCGCGTTTGACCAAGGTGCCGTCTCGTTCAAAGGGTTCGATCAACGCAATCAGGCTGCCGATATCGTCATGGGTGGCCTCGCGCAGGCTTTCCAGTTTTTCATCGACCACCATGGTGCCAATACCATCGTGGGTATAGACCTCCTGCAGCAGCGCACCGTCGACCGCGAAGGGCAGGATGTGTGAGCGCTCCACCCCGGCTTCGCAGGCGCGTACGCAGTACTGCAGATAAAACCCGACGTCGGTGGGCTGCGTGGGCGGCGGCAGTTTGCCCATCAAGCGCTTGGCGTCCGCCAGGGCGAGTTCGGTGTCGATGTTGCTGTCCGGATCCTCGGGGTTTTCTCGCACCCCCGGGACCTCGGTCATGAAGAGCAGCTTGTCGGCTTGCAGCGCGATGGCGGTGGCGGTGGCCACATCCTCCATCATCAGATTGAAGGCGTCGCCAGTGGGGGAGAAACCGAAGGGCGACATCAGGACGATGGCACCAATATCGATGGCCCGTTGAATCGCCGCCGCATCCACACGGCGAACAATACCGCTGTGCTTGAAATCCACGCCGTCGACGATCCCCACCGGGCGGGCGGTCAGGAAATTGCCGGACACCACCCGAACGGTGGAATTGGCCATCGGCGTGTTGGGCAGGCCCTGCGAAAACGCGGCTTCGATTTCAAATCGCAGTTGCCCGGCGGCTTCCTGGGCGCAATCCAGGGTGATGCCGTCGGTGATGCGCATGCCGTGGCTGTATTTGGGCGGGTGGCCCTTGGCAGCCAGCTGTTCATTCACCTGGGGTCGGAAACCGTGTACCAGCACGATCTTGATGCCCATCGCATGCATGATGGCCAGATCCTGGACAAAGCTGTTGAGCTTGCCGGCCTCGATCAATTCCCCGGTCATGCCGACGACGAATGTTTCGCCGCGATACGCATGGATATAGGGGGCCACCGCGCGAAACCACGGCACGAAGGTATGGGGGAAGACCAGGCTCATGGGGCCGGATTGTGCCGCACGCTGTCCGTTCCAAGGGGGCCAGGGGACACTGCCGTTGTGCGATGACCGCGTGAAGCCGCACGCTGCGGCCGGGCGCTTCTGACGAGCCCGCGCGCCTGGCCGCCCGGCGCTCAATCCCTGACCCACGACGGGCCGCGCGCGGCGCGAGATAATCCGCGCCCCGTGAGTCAGAACAACAACACCCCCGCCCAGCCGCCCGAAGACCCGCCGCGCCCTGCACGCCGCGACGCCTCTCCGGCCCGCTCCGCCCCCGCCGATTCGTCTCGTGCCCCCGGAACGCCCCGCGCGCCGGCTGTTGGTGCGTCCGCGCCGGTGTCGCCCGAGCGCCCCGCGACCGGCCACGGGGGGAATGCCGCCACCCCCCGCGCGCCACGGCCGCCCCCGGAGCGTCGTCCCGACGGTGGTCGCCGCCCGGAAGCCGGCGCCCGCACGCCGCCCACGCCGATCCCGCCGATCGAGTTCCCCGAGTCGCTGCCGGTCTCCGGCCGGCGCGAGGAAATCATGCGGGCGCTGCAGCAGCATCAGGTGGTGATCGTGTGCGGCGAGACGGGCTCGGGCAAGACCACGCAGTTGCCCAAGATCGCGCTGGCGATGGGCCGCGGTCGCGGCAATGGGGGGGGCTTGATCGGCCACACCCAGCCGCGCCGGATCGCCGCCTCCAGCGTTGCCAAGCGCATCGCCGAGGAGCTGAAATCCCCGCTGGGCGATGTGGTCGGCTACAAGGTCCGGTTCCAGGATCGCCTGTCCGCCGGTGCCTCGGTCAAGTTGATGACCGACGGCATCCTGCTGGCCGAAACCCAGACCGATCCGCTGCTCAAGGCCTACGACACCTTGATCATCGACGAGGCGCATGAACGCAGCCTCAACATCGATTTCCTGCTCGGCTACCTGCGCGAGATCCTGCCCCGGCGGCCCGATCTGAAGGTGATCGTGACCTCCGCGACGATCGATGCCGATCGCTTCGCCCAGCATTTCGCCTCGGCCCAGGGCCCCGCGCCGACCATCATGGTGTCCGGCCGGTTGTTCCCGGTCGAGCAGCGCTATCGCCCGTTCGAGGAATCCCGCGAGTACGACGTCAACAACGCGATCTGCGACGCGGTGGACGAGCTCTGGCGTGCCGGCTCCGGCGATGTGCTGGTCTTCCTGCCCGGCGAGCGCGAGATCCGCGAGGCCGCCGAGGCCCTGCGCAAGCACCATCCGCCCGGCGTCGAGGTGCTGCCGCTGTTTGCGCGGCTGTCCGAGCAGGAACAGAACCGCATCTTCCAGCCGCACGGCCAGCCGCGCATCGTGCTGGCGACCAACGTGGCCGAGACCTCACTGACGGTGCCCGGCATCCGTTATGTGATCGATCCCGGCCAGGCGCGGGTCAAGCGCTACAGCTACCGCAACAAGGTCGAGCAGCTGCAGATCGAGTCGATCAGCCAGGCCGCAGCCAACCAGCGGGCCGGTCGATGCGGCCGGGTCAGCAACGGCATCTGCATCCGGCTGTATGAGGAGAAGGACTTCCTCGCGCGCCCGCGCTTCACCGATCCGGAAATCCTGCGCAGCTCGCTCGCCGGCGTGATCCTGCGGATGAAGGCGTTGCATCTGGGCCAGGTCGAAGACTTCCCCTTCATCGAGCCGCCGCCGCGCAAGGCCGTGGCCGATGGCTATCAGCTGCTGGCCGAACTCGGCGCCGTGGATGAGCGCAACGAGCTGACGCCGATGGGCCACGAGCTGTCCAAGTTGCCGCTGGATCCCCGCGTGGGCCGCATGATCCTGGAGGCCCGCCAGCGGGATGCGCTGACCGAGGTGCTGATCATCGCCAGCGCGCTGTCCGGCCAGGATGTGCGCGATCGCCCGATGGAGCAGCAACAGCAGGCCGACGAGAAGCACAAGAAGTTCGACGACGAACGCTCCGAGTTCATGGGCTATCTGAAGCTCTGGAAGTGGATCGGCGAGAGTCGGGGCGGGGAAGGCGAGCACAAGCTCTCCAACCGCCGCCAGGAACAGCTGCTGCGCGACAATTTCGTCAGCCCGCGCCGGGTGCGGGAATGGCGCGACATCTATTCGCAGCTGCACACCGTCGTCGCCGAACATGGCTGGCGGATGAACGGCGCACCGGCGACCTATGAGCAGGTGCATCTGTCGATGCTGTCGGGCCTGCTGGGCAACATCGGCTGCAAGGCGGATGACGATGACTGGTACCTCGGCGCCCGCGGCATCAAGTTCTGGCGCCATCCCGGCGCGCACCTGAGCAAGAAGCCGGGCCGCTGGATCGTTGCGGCCGAGCTGGTGGACACCACCCGGCTGTTCGGTCGCGGCATCGCGGCCATCGAGCCGCAGTGGCTGCCGGGCATTGCCGGCCACCTGATCAAGACCCAACTGCTGGAGCCGCACTGGGAGAAGAAGGCCGCCGAGGTCATCGCCCTGGAGCGGGCCACGCTCTACGGCATCGTCATCTACAACAACCGTCGGGTGAACTTCGGCCGCGTCGATGCGGCGGCGGCGCGGGAGATCTTCATCCGCGAGGCGCTGGTCAACGGCGACTGGGACACCCGGCTGCCCTTCCTGGCGCACAACCAGAAGCAGATCGCCAAGATCGAGGAGCTGGAGCACAAGTCCCGCCGCCAGGATGTGCTGGTGGACGACGAACTGATCCATGCCTTCTACGACCAGCACCTGCCGGCGGACGTCTGTTCCGGCGCCAGCCTGGAGAAGTGGTTCCGCGAGGCCAGCAAGGCCAATCCGCGCCTGCTGCAGCTCAGCCGGGACGAGCTGATGCGGCATGAGGCGGCGGGCGTCACCAGCAATGCCTTCCCGAAGACCATCCGGTTGGGCGGCGTGGACTGCGCGGCCACCTACCTGCATGAGCCGGGTGACGTGCGAGATGGCCTGACGGTCACCGTGCCGATCTATGCGCTCAACCAGGTCAATGACGAGCGCGTCGACTGGCTGGTGCCCGGCATGCTGGAGCCCAAGGTCACCGCGCTGCTCAAGAGCCTGCACCAGCGCCCGCGCTCGCGGCTGACGCCGCTGCCGGACTTCGTGGCCGAATTCGTCGCGCTGAACCCGTTCTCGCAGGGCAGCCTGCTGGAGGTGCTGCTCAAGGCGGTCCGGGACCGCACGCAACTGGCCATCCAGCGCAATGACTTCAAGCTCGAACAGGTGCCGGCCCATCTGTTCATGAACATCCGGGTGGTCGACGAGCATGGCCGGCAGCTTGGCCAGGGGCGCAACCTCGCGACCTTGAAGGCCGAGCTCGGCGGCCAGGCCCGGTCCGCCTTCCAGGCGCTGGCCGCATTGAAGCTGCAGGGCGGCGAGGTCGCGGCGTCGCACCCGCCATCTCCGTCGCCATCGCCATCGACCGCACCCTCGGCTGCGGCGGATGGTCGCCAGGGCGCGCCACGGGTCGTCAAGGCGACGGTGGCGCCGCCGCCGGCCACCGATGCGGCCAAGACCTACACCGCCTGGACCTTCGGCGAGTTGCCCGAGCTGATGGAGATACGCCGCGGCCACCAGACGCTGATCGGCTTCCCGGCGCTGATCGACAAGGTCTCGCATGTGGAGATCGAGGTGTTCGATGAGCCGGACGTGGCCGCCGCCAAGCATCGCGCGGGCCTGCGTCGGCTGATCGCGCTTCAGCTCAAGGAGCCGCTGAAGTACCTGGAGAAGAACATCCCCGACCTGACCCAGATGGCGGTGTCCTACATGAGCCTGGGCACGGCCGAGGAACTGCGTGATCAGATCGTCGCGGTGGCGCTGGAGCGCGCCTTCCTGGCGGATCCGCTGCCGGTGGATGAATTCAGCTTCAAGGCGCGGCTCGAGGAGGGTCGGGCGCGGCTCAACCTGATCGCGCAGGAGGTCGCGCGTCTGGCTTTCAGCGTCTTGCTGGAATACCAGGGCGCGCTGCGCAAGCTCAAGGACACGCGCTCGGCCGCCAAGGAGGTGGTCGACGACATCCAGGCGCAATTGCAGCGCCTGATGCCCAAGCGATTTGTCCTGCAGACGCCGTGGGCGCAGCTCCAGCACTATCCGCGCTACCTGAAGGGCATCACCCTGCGCCTGGACAAGCTGCGCGCCGACGCCGCCCGGGACGCCAAGTTGCTGGCGGAACTGCGGCCGCTGGAGCAGCGCTGGCAGCGGCGGGTGGTGGAGCGCAAGGGGTCGCCGGATGCGCGGCTGGACGATTTCCGCTGGCAACTGGAGGAGCTTCGAGTGAGCCTTTTCGCACAAGAGTTGCGGACTCCGCAGCCGGTCAGTGTCAAGCGACTGGACAAGGTCTGGGCACAGTTACAAAACTGAGGGGAAAATCCCCCGCAGTTTGACCGGCGAGGACAACGGGTTTTCGGTCCAATCGACAAGTCTGAAAAGGTCCGTCGCTCCGATCCAGGCGGAGCGCCATGCAACTCTCGTGTCTGAAACCAACTCCAACCCCCACGCGTCGCCCATGAAGCGGTTCGGTCGTTTCGAGCTGCGCGCGCTGCTGCACAAGAGTCAGCGGAGCATGCTGTGGTTGGTGTTCGACACCCACCACCGCCAGGAGATGCTGCTGATGATGCCGCGGGAGAAGCCCGTCGGCGAAGCAGCGATGCTGCATTGGCTCAAGACGATGGACACCGCGTCCCGCATCCATCATCCCAACCTGGCGCATGTGGTGGAGACCGGCCGGGTCGATCCCTGGCCGTATGTGGCCTATGACCGCGCGTTGGGCGAGACCCTGGAAGAGCGCCTCGCCCGCACCGGCGATCCGCTGCCGCTGGATGCCGCCGGCTGGGCGGCGCAGGCGCTGGAGGGCCTGGCCTTTGCCCATGAGGCCGGCCACGCGCACCGCGATCTCCAGTTGGCGCATCTGGTCATCGACGCCGGTCACCATGTGCGGATCCTGGGCCTGGAAGTCGCCCAGGACCTGCTGCCGCCGGATGCCGATTTCAATGCCACCCGCCGCGCCGCGCGCGAGGCCGCCGAAGACGATGTGGCGAGCATCGGTCTGGTGCTGCACCGCCTGCTGACCGGCAAGCCGGTGCTGGACGAGGCCGATCTGCAGCTGGCGATGCGCCGGATGCAGCCCCAAGGCCAGGAACTGGTCCGTCTGGGCTGGGAGACGCCCTATCAGATTCCCGACCCGCTGCGGGCCATCGTCAACCGGGCAACCGACCGGCAGACCCGCCAGCGTTATCACCTGGCGCGCAGTTTCTGGCGCGCACTGGATGGCTGGCGCCTGGCGGCCGAGCAGGACGACGGCGGCCCGATCGCCTTGCTCAAGGACAAGATGCAGCGCTTCGGCCATCTGCCGAGCACGACGACCCGGCTGGTCAGCACGGCGATGTCCAGTGCCATGGCGTCTCAGCATGCCAGCGAACTGGCGGCCCTGGCGCTCAAGGACATGGCGCTGACCCTGGAGTTGCTGCGCCGCGTCAACAACGCCATGCGCCAGCAGGGCCACCCGAACAGTGGCGGCACGGTGCTGAACATGCAGCGCGCCATTGCCATGATGGGCCTGAACGGGCTGGAGGACGCGGCCCGCGCGCTCAAGCCCTGGCCGGGGCCGATGAACGAGGCCCAGGCCAATTTCATGCAGAGCCTGATGCGGCGGGTGCAGCGTGCCGGTCAGGTGGCGCAGGCACTGCGTCCGGCCGGTTACGACGCCGAAGTGGTCTACCTGATCACGCTGATGCAGAACCTCGGCCGGCTCCTGGTGCAGTACCACTTCCCGGACGATGCGCAGCAGATCCGACAACTGATGCTGGCGCCGGAGCCCACCGAAGACCAGCCCAATCCGCGCGGCATGACCGAGCAGTCCGCCGCCTATGCGGTGCTGGGCTGTGACCTGGAGAGCCTGGGCCTGGCGGTGGCCCGCTATTGGGGGCTGGGCGATGAACTGCAGCACATGATGCATCGCCCTTCGCAGGAGGCGCCGGTGCGCCATGCCGATGGGGACGCCGAGATCCTGCGGCTGACCTGCGGCCTGGCCAATGAACTGATCGAAGCGCTGGGAGCGCCCGAGCGCAAGCGCCAGACAGCGATCGAGCTGGCCACCCGGCGCTATGCGCGGGCGCTGAGTCTCGGTCTGCGGGAGATCTACGATGCGCTGGGCACTCTGCAGGCGCAGGCGGGCAGCGAGCGCGGCACGGCGGATGAGGAGAACAGCGGCAGCGAGCGCCGCCCGCCCGGACCGGGCCGTGTCAACGATCCCCGCGTGGGCGCCGCGGCGACCGCTGCGCCGCGTTCGCGGCTGCGCGAGCGTGCGGAGCAGCAGGGCGGGGCGCCTTCGGAGCCCGCGCGTCGCGGCAGTGGTACGGCGCCCGGCAAGGATTCGACATGAACGCCATGCCGCCGGCTGTCGGGCGCTTCCGGCCGCTGCGCAGTCTGGGGCAGGGCGCCCAGGCCCAGGTGTGGCTGGCCCACGATCCGAGGCTGGACCGCGAGGTGGCGCTGAAGGTCCTGACCAAGGCAGCGGACCGGGCCAGTGTCGACGCCTGGCTGCATGAGGCGAGGGCGGTCAGCCGTCTGACCCATCCCAACATCGTGCCGGTCTTCGAGGCCGACATGGAGGGCGGACAGGCCTACATGGTCTTCGAATTCGTGGCCGGCGGCACCCTGGCGGAACGCATGCGCCAGCGTGGGCGGCTGCCGGCGCGCGAAGCCGTGGGGATGATGCTGGGCATCCTGGATGGGCTGCATGCGGCGCATCAGGCCGGCGTGGTCCACCGCGACCTCAAGCCGACCAATGTGATGCTGGATGCGCAAGGCCGTCCCCGGGTGATGGACTTCGGCATCGCCGGCCGGCTGAGCGCGTCTGGATCGGGCGGGGCGGGCAGTGTGGGCGGTGTGGGCGGCGCCACCTCAGCCGGCGCGACCGCTGCGATCACCGAGGGCAGCGCCAGCCGTCCCAATCGCATCGTCGGCACGCCGGGCTACATCTCGCCGGAAGCGGCGCGCGGGGAGCCGGCCTCACCGGTGATGGATGTCTTCGCGGCGGCGGTGATGCTGACCGAGATGCTCTCCGGTCAGCGCCTGAATTACGACCCCGATCCCTGGCGGGCGGTGCGCCGGGTGTTGCAGCAGAACCTCGATCCTCCGGCGGACCTGGGCGCGGACAGCGACGATGCCCTGCGTGCGGTGCTGCTGCGCGGCCTGTCGCGGGATGCCGCGCACCGCTGGCCCGACGCGAAGGCCTTCCACGATGCGCTGGCCGCCTGGCTTCATCCGGCCGCGCAGGTGCCGGCGGTGGGCGACGGCGGCAATGCCACGCTGGAGTTCCTGTTGCGGCGCATGCGGCACCGCACCGACTTCCCGGCCATGGCGGATTCGGTGACCCGGATCCAGCGCATGACCCAATCGGAGAACGAGAGCCTGACCACGCTCTCCAATGAAATCCTCAAGGACGTGGCGCTGACCAACAAGCTGCTGCGCCTGGTCAACACGGTGCAGTTCAGCCATGCCGGGGGCGGGCACATCAGCACGGTGTCGCGCGCTGTGGCGCTGGTGGGCTTTGGCGGCATCCGCAACCTCGCCTTGTCGCTGGTGTTGCTGGAGCGGATGGAGAACAAGCAGCATGCGCAGCGGCTCAAAGAGGAGTTCCTGCGCTCGCTGATGGCGGGCTCGCTGTCCCGGGAGTTGTGCCTGGTCCCGCGTGAGAACGAGGAATCCTTCCTCGCCACCATGTTCCAGGGACTGGGCCGCCTGCTGTCGGAGTTCTATCTGCCGGAAGAAGCGCAGCAGGTGCGCCGGCTGGTGCGGCCGGAGCGCGGCATGGGCGAACAGGCCGCTCCGCCGGTCAACGAGGCGGCCGCCTCTGCCCAGGTGCTGGGCCTGAGCTATGAGGATCTGGCGCTGGGCGTGGCGCGGCAATGGGGCTTTCCGGACAGCCTGCAACGCAGCATGCGTCGGCCGGACGGCGATGCGCCCATCCGTCTGATCGAACACGCCACCGACCGCATGCGCTGGCTTGGCCGGGCGAGCAACGATGTGGCCGACCTGATCCTGCACAGCGATCCTGCCGAGGCGCATGCCAAGGTCAGGGCCATGGCGCAGCGCTATGCCCGGGCGCTGGGGGTGGAGGCCAAGGCCTTCGAGAACGCGGCCGATCAGGCCCGTCAGCGGCTCACCCAACTGGCGCAGGCCATGGACATCCAGCTGCCGAAGAATTCACCGGCCCAGCGGCTGCTGGCACCGCTTGCGCCGTCGCCGGAGGACAGCCTGGCGCCGCATCAGTTGCAGGCGACGGTCGTGGTGGCGAACGAGGGCGTGGCTGGCTTGGCCGCGAATGCCATCTCGCCGGAACAAGCAGCGGCCACGCTGGCCGCCGGCATCCAGGACATCACCAATGCGATGGTGGAGAGCTTCAAGCTCAACGAGATTCTCCGGATGATCCTGGAGACCATGTACCGCGGTCTCGGATTCCGTCGGGTCATCTTCTGCCTGCGGGATCCGAAGACCGAAATGCTGACGGGCCGCTTCGGCCTGGGTGATGGGGTGGAGGCGGTGGTGCCCTTGTTCAAGGTGCCGTTGCGGGTGATGCCGGGGGTGGCGGCCGATCTGTTCACGGCGGTCTGCACCAAGGGTGTGGACACGCTGATCGCGGATGCATCGCAGCCGCGGATTGCGGAGCGGCTGCCGCAGTGGTTTCTCAGCAGCGCGAAGGCGCACAGCTTTCTGGTGCTGCCGATGGCGCTGAGGGGCGCGCCGTTTGCAATGATCTATGCCGACAAGGCGGAGCCCGGCAGCGTGGTGCTGGATGAAAAGCAGCTGTCCCTGCTGCGCACCCTGCGCAACCAGGCCGTCATGGCATTCAAACAAATCTAGATTTGGCCCTGTGTCGCCTGGGGGCGGCCCCCCCCTACCGCCTGACGGCGGCCCCCCAGGGGGCGAGCCGTGAGCCCGGCGGAGCCGGATCTCATGGCTCCGCTTGATCTCTCGGCCTGGTGGCTTTGGCCCCCCCTACCGCCTGACGGCGGCCCCCCAGGGGGGCGAGCCGTGAGCCCGGCGGAGCCGGATCTCATGGCTCCGCTTGATCTCTCGGCCTGCTGGCCTCGCTGGGGTGGGGGCAGTGGCGCGTTGCCACGGCGCTCGCTCAGCGTCGCGGGCCCCAGTGGCCATCCACCCAGTTGCGGCGGCCGCCGCGGTTGTCCCAGTAACCCTCGATCCAGACATAGCCCGAGACCGGCGGCGGACCGTAGGACTCGCCGTAACCACGGCCGTGGCCACCACCATCACCGTGATAGTGACGCGGTGGAACGACGATGCAACCGCTCAGCGCAGACGCCAATACCGGCGCCGCCAGCGCAAGAACCGAAAATCGAAGGGCTCGCATAGGGCCTCCTTGGTGACCTGCTGCTCCAACGCGCCCCGCCACCCGCGCGATGACGTCATCGACCCCACATTACCCAGCCGACATGGAGTAACGGCCGGTAAACACCGGCCGTCAGGGAGCACATCGGTCGCCGTGTCGGTCTCGACATCGGCTGTGGCATCGAACCCTCGGCCCGCCCTCACGGCGGCCATAGGCCTGGCCATCGCCGGTCGGCCCAGAGGCTCAGTACGGGCCGCGTTCCAGCCAGCGTTCGAGTTGCGGCAGGCGGTCGTTGCCCCAGAAGCGTTCGCCCTCCACGATGAAGAACGGCGAGCCAAAGACGCCGCGGGCCTCCGCCAGATCGATCTCGGCCTTCAGTCGGGCTCGCGCGGCGCTGTCGTTCACCAGGGACTGCAGCTCCGCCGGCGGCATCTGCTGGGTCGAGCACAGGTCCTGCAGCACCTCCAACTGCGCAATGTTGCGGTCCTCGAGGAAATAGGCGCGGTAGACGCATTGCGCAAACGCACGGCCCTGCGCCGGGTCACGGTCATTGAACCAATGGAACAGCCGGGCGGCCATCTCGGTGTGCAGCCCCAGCGACGAGGGGGTCTTGAACGGCACCCCCATGAACGCCGCCAGACGCTCGACATCACGCCGGATGTAGTCGCTGCGCATGACGCTGGTCGGAATGCGGATCCGCTCCAGCGATTGGAAATTGGCATCCAGCACGATCGCATGCCAGTTCACCGTGCGGCCATGGCGCTCCGCCAGGGCATCGATGGTTTGCGCGGCGATGTAGCCGTACGGCGAAGCAAAGTCGAAATAGAAGTCGATCGGGGCGGGCATGCAGGAGCTCCTGGGTTGGGGCGCGGCCCATGGGGGAGGCGCGGGCGCGCGGATTGTAGGAGCCTGCCCGTTCAGCGACGCCCGCACATCGGCCAGAGGAGGGGGCGACGCCTGTCACCATGCCCCCTTTGGCAGCCTCTGCAATCTGGCCACGGTGCGCGCGCAGACGACCGCATGCAACGGCCCTTTGGCCACCTCACGCAGATCGCCTCCATGCCGCTGCCGCTGCCGATACCGCTGCCGATACCGCCACCTGCAAAGCCCATGCGTTCCTGACTCTGTAGGGGCTCTCCCATTCGGGGGCCATTGGTGCTGTTCGCGATTCCACCGGTCAGATCGGAACGGTCCTATTGGTTACGACAGGTAGTCGGGCACGACACATCTGCAGGAATGTCGAGCGTTGTCATCGACGTTTCTTCCCAGCAGCAACGCAGGTCTGGACCGCTTCCAAAGCAACCGGTCGGTCGGCATCGCGATTACGGATTCTCACCATCGGAATGGCAAGGCCCGACCCCGAACGGTGAACATGCGCCCGGCTCGATGGCCACGCCCCGCGTCGACGACACCTACCCAGGTGTTCCGGCGTCATGACCCCGCCCCGGCAGTAGACATCAGCAAAAAGACCAAGACGACCGAAAGAAGCGCTTCAGCGCGCTGCGACGTTCGACGGCGTTGGGCCCAGGACGCGATGGCGCGCTGGCCATTCGACGCATGGCATGAGCAGGCCGGGGCACGGTCGACCGTTTGAAAGATCCGCCGCCACCACAGCCGAAGGGCATTCAGTGGCGGCGGGCGCGGCGACCCGGGGGCTCGGGTGAAGGCGATCGACGTCATTGTGTTCAACAGTGGAGGTACAACATGCATCGATTGACATCCCTGGCTGCAGGGTTGGTGCTCGCCGGGCTTTGCGCGACGGCAGCCCAGGCCGCTCAACCAGCCGAGCTGAGCTATGTGGTCAACAACAAGTGGAGCGGTGGCTACTGCGCCACGGTGAAGGTCAAGAACCCGAACGCCACGCCCCTGGTCTGGAGCGGCACCCTGACGGTGGCCGGCAACGTGTCCAACGTCTGGAACGCGCAATGGAAGCGCGCCGGCACGTCGCTGGTGCTGTCGGGCTTCGCCTGGAATCGCACGATCCCGGCGAACGCGACCAACCAGTCCGTCGGCTTCTGCGCGACAACCACCGCGGCACCTGCGCCAGCACCTGCCCCTGCACCCGCACCTGCACCCGCACCTGCACCCGCACCTGCACCTGCACCTGCACCTGCACCTGCACCTGCACCAGCACCTGCACCAGCACCAGCACCTGCACCTGCACCTGCACCTGCACCTGCACCTGCACCAGCACCAGCACCAGCACCAGCACCAGCGCCAGCGCCAGCGCCAGCGCCTGCGCCTGCACCCGCACCCGCACCCGCACCCGCACCTGCACCCGCACCTGCACCCGCACCTGCACCCGCACCCGCGGCGGTTGACCAGGGCACCACGCTGACCCAATGGTTCACGGGGACGCCGCAGAAGCCGGCCGTCACGGCGGGCACCTGGCGCGCGGGCGGTCCCAATCCAGAGCAGGCGGCCTTCAAGCTGGTCAAGGAGACGGCGCACTTCGCCTTCTATTCGGACGAGACCCTGTCAGCGGCCGATCTGACCTTGGCGGCGGACACGCTGGAGAACACGGTCTGGAAGTACCTGTTCGATTCCAACCTCTACATGCCGGAGCCGTACTTCAACAAGGCGGACAAGATCAAGCCGGCCATCCACATTCATTCTGGATGGGGACTCACCGGCGGCGCCTGGGTGGATGCACAGCGCAACCTGCACATGGGCATGTGGATCGCACCGGCCGCGCTGCGTGACCACTGGGGCCTGACCCATGAGTTCACTCACGGCTGGCAGTCCTGGGCGACCAACAACGGCGGCATGGCCTGCAACCAGTCCAATACCTGCGGCTGGATCCATGAGAGCCATGCCAACTTCACGCCACACCAGTTGCCCGAGTACCGGAGCGATGTGCATTGCTCCGAAATGCTGCCCAATGCGCCGCATCTCTACCTGGGCTCCACCCGCGACCGCTATTGCAATTGGCAGTTCATGGAGTTCCTGAAGGACAAGTACGGTCCGGAAGCCGTGACGCAGATCTGGACCACCGCCGGTGCGGATCCGTTCACCAACATCCAGAAGTCCCGCGGCTGGACGCTGTCGCAGCTCAATGACTTCATCGGTGATTGGGCGATGCACAACGTAGTGTGGGATTACAAGGCCACGCCCGACGCCTTCCGCAGCAGCTACGGCAACATCACGCTGACCGACAAGGCCGAGCGCATGCGTCGCCTGATGCCGCTGGAAGCACTGGATGCCAACTGGGCGACCAACCGCCGCTTCACCGCGCCGTTCTACGGGGCGCCGCAGCGCTTCGGCTACAACGTCGTCCGTCTGTATCCGGTGGCGGGTGCGACCTCGGTGACGGTGAAGTTCCGCGGCATCAACCAGACCGGTTCGGACGCTGATTTCCGCTGGGGCCTGGTGGCGACCAACTCGCAGTTCACCTCCGCCCGGTACAGCGCGCTGCAAAAGGGCCTGGACGCGGACCTGACCTTCCGTGTCAGCGCCGGCGAGCCGGTGTTCCTGGTGGTGAGCGCGACGCCGTCGGTCTTCAAGACGGTGACCTGGGACCAGTCCTACGGCACGATCTGGCGCTATCCCTACATGATCGAGCTGGCCAATGCCTGGCCGCAGGGCTTCCAGAACGGTCAGCGTGACCTCTGCCCGACCGGCACCGTGCGCCACAGCAACGGCGGCGGCTGCGCGCCGTCCAGCACGCCGGCCACCGTCTACGTGGGCCCCTACGCCTCGATCTTGACCGGCGGACGAGCGACCGGCAATGCGCGCATCGAGGACCAGGCCATCGTGGCCAACGGTACGGTCTCGGACAGCGCGGTCGTCGGCGGCCTGAGCGTCATCGGCGTGACCGGCAGCCCGTGGGGCAACAACACGTTCAACGTGTCGGGTTCGGCGCAGGTCCGCACGACGTTCTACCCGCTCGGCTTCTTCGAAGCGAGCCAGGGTGCGTCAGGCACGCTGAATCTCCATGGCGACGTGGAGTACCGTGGCACCGGTCTGAACCTGTCCGCCGGCTATCGCTCGGGCTTTGTCGACGCCACCTCCACCGTGGGCTCGACCACCGACGTCAACAAGAAGACGACGCTGACCTGGCGGCCGTGAGCCGGTCGATCCGGGCGCCTGATGTCGGCGCCTGATTGAAATGAGAAGGGCCCACGTGAGAGCGTGGGCCCTTGTTGTTTGCGACGTCGCCATCGGCCGTGGCGCACCGACTGGTGCGGGTGCTGGGGGCATGGATGGCGACGCCCGCGGCGATGGCTGTGTCCGCGACTTGGCGGTCACAGCCCGCGCGGGTGACGCGCCCTCACCATCGCCAGCGCCATCGCCTCCGGTCATTGATCGGCGAGAAAGGCCGCCACCAGCGCATTCGCATGGCCGTGTCCCATCGCGTGGTCATTCTTCAGCAGATTGACCAGCGCCATGTGCTTCATCGGCCCCGCTTGCTTGAGCAGGGTCATCCAGTGGCTGATGGGTTGCCCATACTGCTTCTCGATGGACGGGAAGTAGGACGCGGGTCCTTTGACTTTGGCGTCGTTGGCCATGGTGTCGCTCCTGAGTTGTCCGTGTGGGGTGAGTCAACCCCATGACGTTCGAGGCGAGCGGAAATCGACAGCGGCGCCGGGCAGAACGCGACCCCCGCGTCCAGTCAAGCAGCGGGCGGGGTCATGAACGATTCCTGGCGCCGCACATGCATCCCCGATCGAGATCACCGAAAAAGCGACCCCACAAACACAAAGACCGCCCACAGGGGCGGTCTTGCGCAAAACGAATGAGGTTGACGAGCCTGATCTCGGCACTGGTCACAACGGTTAGGGCTGCTTGGTTCCCCATCTGACCCGGTTGGCCGCGCTTCCATGCGAGGAGGCCCGTCAGCGATGCATTCTACGCGAGGTTTCAGGCGGCTCCTGGCGAGTGCAGCCATGACATGCGTCACGAAGCGCCCGCAGCATGCTGTGGTTAAATGTCATCCGGACGTCGCGCTCACGCGCAGCGTCCACCGCCGATTTACCAACTACTTGCGGGCGGTCAACAAGTACGGCTAAAGCGTTGCGGCTCCGATGATGCCCCCGGGCCGGCAAACGCCGGTGATGTCTGTGGGCTCTCGGAGTTTTTTCATGTCTGCTTGCCTCGCTCAGTTCGATTCGCTGCTGGCCCGCCGCCGCTTCGCGCGCAACGCCGCACCGGTGGCGCGATCCTCCTCCCACCAGTTGCGCGACCCCTGGGGCGAACCGGTGGCGACCTTCTCTCGGTTCCCCTCTGACGCCGAACTGCTCAAGGCCGCTCACCGTCTTCAGTCCGACGACTGGCTGGGCGTGCTGGCCGATGAATCCCAGACCCAAGGCCTGCGCACCGCGTGGCGACTCGCCTTGCTGCGTGCCGATCGGCATGGCCGGGCGCGTGTCTCACGGGAGGTCGGCCCCCAATGGCTCAGCCCGGTCGTCACCGAACGGCCCGGCGCACGACCGTCCGAGTTGCGTCGTGCCTTGTGCGCCACCGCGGTGGCGCAACTCTGGCAGACAGGCTGGAAGCTGGTCGGCTGAGGCCGACGCGGTCGGCGCGGCGGCTCACAGCCCCAGCAAGGCCTGCCGCGTCACCGACACGCCCATCACATACGCCAGGGCGATCAAGGCGATCAGGTAGCCGATGACCTTGAACTCGCCGCGTCCGACCGCCCAGTGGCCGGTTGCGAAGTAGATGCCCAGCGCGATGAATTTCGCGGTCATCCAGGGCTCGTAGCGCGGGTCGTGGTGCATGGCGCCCCAAAGGCTGAGGCCGGACACCACGATCAGCACATGGCTGCTGAACACCAGCGTGCGCAGACGCGCATCCATGACCCAGACCGCGCCGAATTGATGGGCCAGGCCACGCACCAGGAACAACAACACGCTGCACCACGCCAGCAGGGTATGCAGTTTGACCATGGGCAGATAGAACCAGTCCATGGCCGATGAGCTTGGCGCATCGCCACCGGCAGTGTCAAGCGGCCGGCCACGCCTGCTGCGGACACGCGCCAGGCGTGGCCGGCTCTGCATTGAGTCCGCCGCTCCCGGAGATCCGGACATCCGGACATGAAAAAAGGCGCCGGAGCGCCTTGGTGAGGGAGCGGGCGATCAGCGCAGTTGCAGATCGTCGTCGCCGAAGCGGATGTTCAATGGCTCGATCAGCAGTTGCTTCTCACCCGCTTCCACCCGACCCGCGTCCCAGGCGTCGATGCCGCAGGACTTGGCGATCTCCACCACCTTCGCCGCCTGATCAGCCGGGACGAAGATCGCAAAGCCGGCGCCCATGTTGAGCGTGGAATAGGCCTCGCGGTCATCCTGCTGCGCATGCTGCTGCATGAACTTCAGCACCGGGGTGACCGGCGGCACGGTGTGGATGCGGTAGGTGAACTGCCCGGGATGACGCAGCAGCTTGCGCCAGCCGTGGCCGGTGATGTTGGCGCAGTAGTGCGGCGTGATGCCGGACTTGTAGAGCGCCTCGGTGACCGGGGAGTACAGCGTGGTCGGGGCGAGCAGGGCGTCGCCGTAGGTGAGGCCGGGCTGCACTTCGGTGAGGTAGCCGTGGGGCAGGCGCTCGGTCAGCTTGCGGGCGAGGCTCAGGCCGTTGGCATGGATGCCGCTGGAGGCCAGCAGCACGATCGCATCGCCCGCGCCGAGCTTGTCGCCGACCGACAGGCGCTCTTTCGGATTGATCAGACCGGTGCAGGAGGCGGCCAGGTCGATGCGGCCGGCCTCCACGATGCCCGCCAGCGCCGGCGTCTCGCCGCCGCCCCAGGCGACCTGGCAGACGTCGCAGGCCTTCTTCCAGCCCGCGACCAGCGCCTGGGCGCGTTGCGCATCGCCGAACCAGTCGGAACCACCCGCAGCCCAGTAGGCCTGGACCACCAGCGGCGTGGCGCCCACGGTGATCAGGTCGTTGACGGCCATGGCGATGGTGTCTTGCGCGATGCCGTCGTAATAGCTCTTGCCGGTGAGCTTGCCCATTTCATCGGCCACCAGGGCCTTGGAGCCCAGGCATTCGACGATGGAGGCGATGTAGAACGGCCCCACGTCCACGACATACGCCGACTCGCCGCGCGAGGCCTTGACCTCGGTGAAGCCGTGGGCGCTCAGGTGGCCGGCAGTGGCGGCGGCGGCGCGTTGAGCGCTGACCTTGAGCGGGTCGATCAGGTCGTAATTGACGCCGGCCTGTTCATAGCTCAGCGTGCCGGAGGAGGAATCGTGCGGGGCGTTCGTGCTCATGGGCGCGGATTATCCTTCAGCGCCGCGCTCCTCTCCTGACAAACCCCGACGCTGCCGAGCCCACCGGTCGCCGGACGGTGCAAGCGGACCCGTAGAATGCCGCGCCATGAGTTACCAGGTCCTCGCACGCAAGTACCGCTCCCGCACATTCGAGGAGCTGATGGGTCAAGAGCATGTCGTGCAGGCCCTGGCCAATGCGCTGACACAGCAGCGCCTGCACCACGCTTATCTCTTCACCGGCACCCGCGGCGTGGGCAAGACCTCGGTCTCCCGCATCCTGGCCAAGAGCCTGAACTGCCTGGGTGCGGACGGCCAGGGCGGCATCACCGCGCATCCGTGCGGCGTGTGCGACGCCTGCCGCGACATCGATGCCGGCCGCTTCGTCGACTATGTCGAGCTGGATGCGGCCTCTAACCGCGGCGTCGAAGAAATCTCCCAGTTGCTGGACCAGGCGGTCTACAAGCCGGTCGTCGGGCGCTTCAAGGTCTACATGATCGACGAAGTGCACATGCTCTCGAACACCGCCTTCAACGCCATGTTGAAGACGCTGGAGGAGCCGCCGGAGTACCTGAAGTTCGTCCTCGCCACCACCGATCCGCAGAAGGTGCCGGTCACCGTGCTGTCGCGCTGTCTGCAGTTCAATCTGCGGCCAATGGCGCCCCAGACGGTGCTGGAGCACCTGACCCGCGTGCTCGCCAACGAACACGTGCCGAATGAGGCCGGGGCCCTGCGCCTGCTGGCCCGGGCTGCGCGCGGCTCGATGCGCGATGCGCTGTCGCTGACCGACCAGGCCATCGCCTTCGGCTCCGGCGAGCTCAAGGAGGCCGGGGTCCGCCAGATGCTGGGCAGCGTGGACCGCGGCCATGTGCTGGGCATCCTGCAGGCGCTGATTGCCGGCGACGGTGCGGCGCTGGTGGCGGCGGCGGACCGGCTGCGCAACATGGGCCTGTCGGCCGGCGGAACGCTGGAGGACCTGGCCGGTGCGCTGCAGCATCTGGCGGTCGCCCAGGCGGCACCGGGCGCGCTCGACGCCAGCGATCCCGATCTGGCCGAACTGATCCCGCTGGCCCATCAGTTGCCGGCCGATGAGATCCAGCTGATGTACAGCATGGCGCTGCACGGCCGCCAGGAGCTGCCGTTGGCGCCCGATGAATATGCCGGTTTGACCATGGTGCTGCTGCGCATGCTGGCCTTCCGTCCGGACGGCCAGCCGAGTCGCCCTGCAGGCGCACCCGCCGCGGCCCCCGCAGGCGCAGGTCGCCCTGGCGGCGCGCCGGCCCCGCATGCGGCGCTTTCGGCCTCCGGCAGCGCCGCATCGGCCTCGGCCGCAACGAGGCCGGTCTCGCCGACGGCCGCTAGCTCGTCGGCCACCGCGTCCGCACCCGTGTCGGCCGCGCCCGCAGTGCCTCGGATTGCCGAGGCGGCCTCTGCGCCCGACTCCGACCCAGAGCCTGCACCTGCACCTGCACCTGCACCTGCACCTGCACCTGCACCTGCACCTGCGCCTGCGCCTGCAGCTGCAGTTGCAGTTGCACCAACGTCTACGCCACAGGCCTCTACCGTCGCTGCGCCGCCTGCGATGGAGGGGCCCATGACCCCGGCGACGTCCGCGTCTGTGCCAGCTGAACCGGCGCAGGCCATGCCCCCGGTTCACGCGCTTGAGGCCCCGTCGTCTCCGGCGGTGAAAGCTGAGTCCACCGCCGAGATCGACGCCCTCGCCGATTCCCACTCGGCGCCTGCAGCGCAGTCAGATCCTCGTCCCGAGCCCTGGTCCGATGGTCCATCGGAGCCAGAGGAGGAGGGGGCTGAGACCGCCTCGCCATCGACCGCTTCGGTCGCCAGTGAAGGGGCTGTTGACCACGACGCCAACACCAACGCCAACGCCAGCCTCGATGGGCGCGAAGCCGCTGACGACCTGCCGCCCTGGGCTGACGATCTGCCTGCAGCGACCGCTCCGTCTCCGACGAGCCCCGTCGTTGCATCAGCACCGACGCCGGTCTCTGCCGCAGCGCAGCCTCCGGCACCAGCACCAGCACCAGCGGCCGTTGCGCCCCGCCCGGCGCCAGCCGCCAGCCTGCGGGCCGCGCCTGCGGGTGCGCCGGCCACACGGTTCAGCGACCGGTTGCGCCCCCGTGCGGCGCCGCCGCCATCGGTCCAGGCCGAGGCCGATGACCTGGATGACATCTCCCCGCCGCATGACGACGACGGTCCGCCGCCCTGGCTGGACGTGCCGCCGCCGGGGGATGAGGAGATGGGTGACGGCCCCACGCTGCTGGACGATCCGTCTGCGGACGATGCCGCCACCCAGGGCATCTACCTGTCCACCGCCGTGGACGAGGTGGCCCTGGTCGCCACCCCGCTGGGTGAGCGCTGGTATGCCACCGTGCCGCAACTCGGCCTGACCGCGCTGACCCGTGAGCTGGCGCTGCAATCCGAATGCCTGGAGATCGCCGAGCAGGAGCAGCCGCAGCGCTGGCGGCTGCGGGTGGAGCGCGAGTCGCTGCGCCAGCCCGGCCTGCAGGACAAGCTGCAGGCGGCGCTGTCGAGCTGGGTCCAGGCGCCGGTGCGTCTGGAGATCGAAGCCGGCCGTGCCACCGATTCACCGGCCCTGCGCGATACCATGGCAGCCCGCGCACGGCAGCGCCGTGCCGAAACCATCATCCTCGAAGACCCCGAGGTCCAGCAGTTGCTGACGCAGTTCAAGACCGCGCGCATCCTGCCCGGGTCCATCAAACCTCTCTGAACTCTCTCCCCGAACGACAAGGATCACCATCATGATGAAGGGTCAACTCGCAGGCCTGATGAAGCAGGCCCAGGCGATGCAGGACAACCTGAAGAAGGCGCAGGACGAGCTGGGCAACATCGAGGTCGAGGGCCAGTCCGGCGCCGGCCTGGTGAAGGTCACCATGACCTGCAAGCACGACGTCAAGCGCGTGGCCATCGATCCCAGCCTGCTGGCCGATGACAAGGACATGCTGGAAGACCTGGTGGCGGCCGCGTTCAACGACGCCGTCCGCCGCGCCGAGGAAGTCAGCCAGGAGAAGATGTCCAAGCTGACCGCCGGCATGCCGATGCCCCCCGGCATGAAGTTCCCGTTCTGATCGGGCCACGGTGACCGCACTCGAACAGCTGATCGAGGCTCTGCGGCGCCTGCCCGGCGTGGGCCAGAAGTCGGCCCAGCGCATGGCCTATCACCTGCTGCAGCATGACCGCCCCGGCGCCGACGCGCTGGCGCACGCGCTGCAGCAGGCCACCCACAGCGTCCGGCATTGCGAACGCTGCTACACCTTCAGCGAATCGCCGCTGTGCCCCATCTGCCAGGACAGCCGCCGGGATGCGCGTCTGCTGTGCGTCGTCGAGACGCCAGCCGACCAGGCGGCGATGGAGCGCACCGCCTCCTACCACGGCTATTACTTCGTGCTGCAGGGCCGCATCAGCCCGCTGGACGGGGTGGGCACGCGTGAGATTGGCGTCGAGCCGCTGCTGGCGCGGGCGGCGGATGGTCAGGTGGAAGAGGTCATCCTTGCCACCAGCTTCACCGCCGAAGGCGAAGCGACCGCCCATGTGCTGGCCGAAGCGCTGCGGGTGCGCGGCCTGCGCAGTACCCGGCTGGCGCGCGGCGTGCCGGTGGGCAGCGAGCTCGAGTATGTGGATCTGGGCACCATCGCGCATGCATTGGTGGATCGACGCGCCACCTGACCGCGGCCGGTGGTGCTGCGACGCAGGGGCGTTGCCGGTTCGATCGACTGGTGCGCTGCCGGCTCAACCGCTGCCAATTCAAGCGCTGAGTCAAGCGTTGCCGAGTCAAGCGCTGCCGATGAGCGCGCTGGCGGCTGTATTGTCGACGTTGTCTGTGCCGACTCCGTTTCTGCCCGCGCCTTCGGCGCTGCCACTGCCTTTGCCTTTTTACTTGCTGGAATCACCATGACCCTGGCCAACTACTGCCTGATCATCGCGGGCGTGCTGCCCATCCTCTGTGCGGGACTGGCGAAGTCCAAGGGCTTCGGCAAGCACCGTCGCGATGGGGGCTACGACAACCACGATCCCCGCGGCTGGCTGAACCGCCAGTCCGGTTGGCAGGCGCGGGCCAATGCGGCCCAGGCGAACAGCTTCGAAGCCTTGCCGCTGTTTGTCGCCGGGGTGCTGGCGGCACAGCAGATGCAGCATGATCAGTCGCGCATCGACCTGCTGGCGGTGAGCTTCATCGTGCTGCGTCTGCTGTATGTCGCGTTTTATGTAGCGAATGTGGCGGGACTGCGAAGCGCGGCCTGGATTGCCGGCATGGGCGTGTCGATCGCGCTGTTCTTCGTCTGATCGACGGGCCGGCCGAAGCACTCGGCCACGCATGAAAAATGGGCGCTCCGGGAGCGCCCATTTTTTCGCCGGTATCGTCACCAGCAGGTCACCACCAGTAGGTCACCAGCAGGTCACCGGTACATCGCCGTCACGGCGGGCCCTGGGGCCCCGTTCAGCGGATCGACGCCTTGGTCGACACCGTGCTGCCACCGCCGCCGGTCACCCGGCTGCCGGCCACCTTGGCGCTGCGGGTTTTGCCGGAAGAGGCCTTCGTCGTGGGCTTGGCGTTGGACTTGGAGGAGGCGACGCGGGTGGCGCGGGTCGGCGTCTTGCGCGTAGCGGACGGGGTTTCGGCCGCAATGGCCTGACCCTCGCGCAGGTAGACGACGACCTGCTGACCATGCTTGAAGGTCGCCTTGGTGCTGACCTTGTTCCACTGCGCCACCTGGGTCGGGCCCAGCCGGTAGCGACGGGCCACCGTGGCCACGGTGTCGCCCTTGCCGGCCTTGAGCGTGACGCGACGCATCGGCGGCACGTCCGGTGCGAACATGATGCTGGCGTTGTCGGCCAGGTGTTCGGAGACGTCCTTGTCGCGGGCGGCGCTGCGCGGCACCAGCAGCGTCGAGCCTTGCTTGACCAGCATGCGCGCCGGAATGCGGTTGATCTCGCGCAGGCCGGTCTCGCTCATGCCGACCTGCTTGGCGGCGTCCGCCGGCTTCATCGTCTTGGGCACGACCCAGGCGGTCCAACTGGCCAGCGGGCCCTTGTAGCGCTCCAGGTTGCCGACGAAGGTGCTCGCGTTGTCGTAAGGCAGCAGGATCTGGCCGCTGCTGGCGGCCAGGATCACCGGCTTGTTCATCGACGGATTGAACTGTCGGAAGGTGTCCTCGTCCAGCTCGGCCAGCTGCGCGGCGCGGGTCACGTCGATGTCACGGTCGATGTTGACCGACAGGAAATACGGATGGTTGGCCACCGCCGGCAGTTCGAGGCCAAAGGCCTGCGGCCGCATGATGATGTTCTTCACCGCCTGCAGCTTGGGCAGGTAGTAGCGGGTTTCGTCTGGCATGCGCAGGCTGTCGTAGTCGATCGGCAGGCCGGCCTTCTGGTTGCGCAGGACCGCCTTGGACACATTGCCCTGGCCCCAGTTGTAGGCGGCCAGCGCGAGTTGCCAGTCGCCGTTGAACATCTTGTTCAGGCGCTGCAGGTAATCCAGCGCGGCACGGGTCGACGCCAGCACATCGCGACGGTCATCCCGGAAGATGTTTTGCTTCAGGTCGAAATCCCGGCCTGTGGCGGGCATGAACTGCCACATGCCCACCGCCTTGGCGCTGGACTGCGCATCGTTGCGGAATGCGCTTTCCACGAAGGGCAGCAGCGCCAGTTCAGCGGGCATGCCGCGCTTTTCCACCTCTTCCACCACATGGAAGAGGTAGAGGCTGCCGCGGCCGGTCATGCGGGCAACGTAGTCCGGGCGGCTGCTGTAGTAGTCCTCGGCCTTGCGGACGAGCTCGTTGTCCAGCTCCGGCATGGCCATGCCGGCACGGATGCGGGCCCACAGGTCGACATGGGTCTTGGGCGCATCCAGGTCCACTTTCTCGCCGGGATTGAGGTTGTCCTCCAGCAGGACGTCGAGCTTTTCTTGCGGCGCCGCACCGGCGGCCATCGGCTGGGTGTTGGCCGGCGCGACGGCCGAGGCCGCTGCTTCGACCGCCATCACCGTCTGCTGCGCCACGGCCTGGGATTCGGCGTTCGCTGCGATTGGGTTGTCTGCCGGCGCCGGACCACGGGTGGCGCAGGCGGCCAGTGCCAGCGGGATCAGCGCGGCCAGCAGCTTGAGGGCGGGGCGAGCCCGACCCGAAGGGGCGGCCGAGGGTTCCGTCACGCCGGTGGCGGAGGAGGGCGACGAAGTCGGCGACGAATGCATCGTTGAATGGCGAGAAGACGGGGACGAGGCGGTGAATCGATTCATCGGAATTCGTTCTTCCATTGGCGCAGCCCGGCAAGCACCGAGACCGGCTGATCAGTGACCCGCGGATCTTGGCGCTGCGCGGCCTGCCGGACCGATGCATGCCCGCAACGCAGGAAGGGGTTGATCTCGAGCTCCAGGGCAAGCGTGGAGGGCAAGGTGGGCTGTTGCTGGTCGCGCCGGGCCTGACACCAAGCCTCGTGGCGCGCGACCGCCTCGTTGTGGGGCTCGACTGTCCGCGCAAAACGCAGATTCGACAAGGTGTACTCGTGGGCGCAGCAGACCCGGGTCTCGCCGGGCAGGGCCGCCAGGCGCGCCAGCGACTCATGCATCTGCGCCGGCGTGCCTTCGAACAATCGGCCGCAGCCGGCGGAGAAGAGGGTGTCTCCGCAGAAGAGCAAGGGCGCGCTGCCGTCGCTCGGTTGGCGGATCACAAAGGCGATGTGGCCGGCGGTGTGGCCGGGGACATCCAGGACGTCGACCGACTGCCCCAGCAGCGCGAAGCGATCGCCACCGTTCAACGGATGCACCGGGATTGGCAGCTTTTCGTGGGCGGGCCCCCAGACCTGGGTAGGGTCGGCCAGCAGCGGCATCAACTCGGCGACGCCACCGACATGATCACCGTGATGGTGCGTCACTAGAATGCCTCGCAGACCCAGGCCATGTGCGCGCAGCGCATCGGCCACCGGCGCGGCTTCGCCTGGATCGACGACGATCGCCTCGCGGCCATCGTGCAGCATCCAGATGTAGTTGTCGGTGAAGGCGGGAAGCGCAACCAGTTCCATGCGGTCCAAGCAATGACAAGAGCGAGCCAGGACGATGACCCGGCGCCGATTGTAGAGGCGCCCCCCGCGAACGGACTCGCGTCCGCCGAGCTCTCGCGGTGGCTGGGTACGCCCCCCGGGCGCTATCTGCTGGACTGGGAGCAGCGGTTCATCGATGAGGCGGTGGTGGATCTCTTCGGCTTTCACGCCGTGCAACTGGGCCTGCCGCAACTCAACGGCCTGCGCGCCAACCGCATGCCGCAGCGCTGGCTGGCGCTGGAGCATGTGCCGCATTCGGTCGCGGCGACCGGCCTGGATGCGAGCGCCACGGCCGCCCAAGACCTCGCCGCTGGAAGGGCGGTCGATCCGTCCAGCGCCCGGGCGAGTCGGCCGCTGAACGCGCTGGATACCCAGCCCGAGCCCCGCACCGCTTTCGCCGACCCGCCGCGCGCCGCCGTCTACTGCGAGTTCGATGCCCTGCCGTTCCCCGCCAGCAGCCTGGACCTGGTGGTGCTGCCTCACACCCTGGAGCTGGCGGCCGATCCCCACCGCTGCCTGCGCGAGGTGGAGCGGGTGCTGCGTCCCGAAGGCCGGGTCGTCATCCTGGGCCTGAACCCGGCCAGCCTGTGGGCGGTGAGGCAGAATCTGGCCCGCGTCAACGGTCGGCTGATGGGGCGTGCACCCAGGTTGTATCTGCCCGAGGAGGGCGAGTACATCGGCTACTGGCGGCTGCGGGATTGGTTGCGGCTGCTGTCGTTCGAGGTGGAACGGGCGAAGTTCGGCTGCTATCGCCCACCGCTGCTGAGTGAGGTCTGGCTGGACCGCTGGCACTGGCTGGAGCGGCCCGGCAGCAAGTGGTGGACGGTGCTGGGCGCGCTGTACGGTGTGGTGGCGATCAAGCGGGTGCATGGCATGCGGCTGGTCGGGCTGGCGCGCAAGCGGGCGCGTGGCGCCAAGGCGGCGCCGGCGGTGGCGATCCATCAGCAGTCGCATCGACGCGGTCCCGACTGACCCTTCGGCAGCGCGGCGGACACGTGATCGGTCCAGGTTTTCAAGGCGAGGTGCCGCAAGCGCAGGCTTCGAGCGCGCAGGCTTGTGTAGCGTGGGCTGCGGACGCGCCTGCCACGACGGCGCCATGTTCTTCGACGTCATCGGCGTCCGCATGGGCGGCGCTGTTTTCAAGTTCTCGACAGGTATTCGGATTCTCATGAGCGACATTCCCGCGGCGGCCCCGGCCAAGATCAGCAAACCCAGCGTGGTCATCTACACCGACGGCGCCTGCAAGGGCAATCCGGGCCCCGGAGGCTGGGGCGCCTGGCTGAGCAGCGGCGGGCATGAAAAAGAGCTGTTCGGTGGCGAGTCCAACACCACCAACAACCGGATGGAGCTGACCGCGGTGATCGAGGCGCTGACCTCGCTCAAGCGCAGCTGCAACATCGTCATCTACACCGACAGCGAATATGTCCGCAAGGGCATGACCGAGTGGATCAGCGGCTGGCAGCGCCGCGGCTGGAAGACGGCCGACGGCAAGCCGGTGAAGAATGCGGATCTCTGGCAGCGGCTGGACGCGCTGCGCAAGCTGCACCAGGTCGAGTGGCGTTGGGTGAAGGGACATGCCGGCGATCCGGGCAATGAGCGTGCCGATGCCCTGGCCAACAAGGGCGTGATCGCCGGCGGACGCTGAACCTGCCACCGGGCCATGGGCCCGGTGGCCGGCCATCGTCGATGCGTCCCACTACACTGTGGGCCCTTCGCACAAAGGGCCGACCCAGGCCCGACGAAGTCATGGACAACCAACCGCTGATCGACTGGCATTCCATGTTCATGGGCGTGGCACTGCTGGCCGGTGCACGTTCCAAGGACAGTCGCAAACGCAACGGCGCCTGCATCGCCAGTGCAGACAACAAGATCGTGGGCGTCGGCTACAACGGCCTGCCGCGAGGCTGCGACGACAACGATCCGGCCTATTGGTCGGACGACGATCACGACCCGCTGAACTCCCGTCACAGCTACATCGTGCATGCCGAGGTCAATGCGATCCTCAACTGCGTGGTGTTGCCGCTGACCGGCAGCACCATCTACACCACCCAGTACCCGTGCCCGCGCTGCGTGCAGTCCATCATCCAGGTGGGCATACAGCGGGTGGTGTATCTGGAAAAGAAAAGCCATCAGATCGCGCTGAACGAGGCCTCGGCCAAGATGCTGCGCGATGCCCGCATCGATGTGCAGGCGCTGAACGACCTGGAACTGCGTGCGGCCGTCTGGTGCAATGACCTGTCAGGATTCATTGCCAAGCCTCGGGGCTGAGCGGCTTCGCGGCCGCCTTTGTTCGGGTAGCGCTCGACGTCGGGCGATCGATGGCAGCCTCGAGTGGGACGGGCGGGGCGCGGAGGCGGCGAGTCAAACCGGAGCGTCATGCCGGTGACCTCAAAGCCTGGAACAGCACCTGATTCACCGCGCTTTTCCCGCTCAAGTTTGCCGAAGACGCGGCGCATGATTCGACCCACGCCGACATGAAACGTCCCGAGGTCGCCATGCTGAACGCCATCCCACCGCATCTGATGCCCGAATCCGCTCAAGCCCCTTGGGGCGTGATGCCGGAACTCGGCCTGACGGTGGGCGGCCCGGCCGAAATGGGCGAGTTGCTCCGGTTGCAGGACCTGATGGCCGACTGCGGCCTCGCGTTGCAGCCCACCCGCATGTTGTATGACCGTCATTACGCCCTGGATCGCTTGATGCAGGCGCATGCACGGGGTGACGAGCGGCTGCAGTCGCTGGCGCAGTCTCTGTTCGACGCCTATCAGCGTCGGGGCGAATGGATCGGCCTGGTGCATTGACGGCACGGGGAACGCGGGAGGCGTTCCTGACGACGGTCTGCACGGACACCGGCCACGACAGGCTGCGTGGCAATCCCATCACCGAGAGGGCGGACGCTCGTGCAGAATCTCGCCCATTCAAAAAATGTGTGAGGGAGTCGGGCAATGCCTTTCGTCGGAATTGGCCTGCATGTGCTGTTGGCGATCTTCTGCGCCGTGCATGTGTTGCGCAACCAGCAGCAGCTCTATTGGCTGTTCATCCTGTTTTCATTCCCTTTGCTGGGCAGCATCGTCTATTTGGTGGCGATCGTGCTGCCGCATTCGCGGCTGGAGCGTGGCGCTCGGCGCGCGGTGCGGTCAGCGGCCCAGGCAATGGATCCCGGACGCGCGCTGCGTGAGGCGCGTACCGAGTTCGAGGAGACGCCCACCGCCCAGAACCAGATGCGTCTTGCCGCCGCTCTGATGGAGGCGGGCGAGGGCGCGCAGGCCGCTGAGCACTATCAGGCCTGTCTGAAGGGCCCGTTTGCGAAAGATCTGGAGATCCGGCTGGGCGCTGCCCGTGCCCTCGAGGCCTGCGGTCAGCCAGCCGCCGCGCTGGCGCATCTGGCGTCGATTCGCAAGGAGCAGCCGGCGTTTCGTCCTGAGGCGGTCTCGCTGCTGACCGCGCGCTGCCTGGCGGCGTTGGACCGTCAAGCGGATGCGAAGGCCGAGTTCGAGTCGGCGTCGGAGCGTTTTGGCAGCGTCGAGGCGTGGGCGGAGCATGCGATCTGGGCGATCGGCCGCGGCGACGAGGCCACGGCGCAACCCTTGCTCGCGCGGATCGACAAGGTCAGTGCCAAATGGAATGCCCTCACTCGCGCGCTCAATGAGCCGGTGATGCGCCGGCTTCAAGTGGCGCGAAAGCGATGAGCGTGGGCGCTTGGCGTCGCCGCTGAGAACTCGGGCGCCAAAGCGGGATCAAAGCGGCATCAAAGCGCGGTCAGCCAGTCGCAACGCAGGCGTCCGGCGCGGTGCAGTTGGCGTCGTCCACCGGCATAGGCCATCGGCAGCAGCCAGGCGATCAGGCAGAGCGGGAGCGCCATCCAGGCATGCGTGAGCAAGGCACCCGGCACACCCATGAAGCCGAGCATCCACACCGTCAGGATCAGGTTCCAGACCGCCAGTTCGACGGGATGGCGGGCGCTGTGCATCACCATCCAGCGCTTGACTTGGCTGAGCTGCTTGAGGGTCATGACGGTACTCCTGGACGAGGGCGATGCGGGCGCTGGACCGGCGCATCAGGCGGGTGGTGGCAAATGAGCGGCGATTGTAAGTTTCGCGTCAGCGCCTGGCATCCCCCCAGTTCGTGGATTCCGTCTCGCAATCCCGGGATTACCCGGGTGCCGGACAGCACGGGTCAGGGCGTCCTGACGGGTGTATGGTTCGCCCCTTCTCTTTGGATAGGACAGGAGTCCTGCGCATGAAACGTTTGATGTGGGCCGCGCTGGCCCTCGGCACGGTGGCCGCACAGGCCCACGAAGGCATGTGGATGCCGCAGCAATTGCCCCAGGTCGCGAAGGATCTGAAGGCCGCCGGCCTGGCGATGGATTCGTCCCGGCTGTCGCAGCCCATCGGCTATCCGATGGGGGCAGTGATCAGCCTGGGCAACTGCACCGCGTCGTTCGTCTCGCCGCAAGGCCTGGTGGTGACCAATCACCATTGCGCCTACGGCAGCATCCAGTACAACGCCACCCCGCAGCGCGACCTGCTGAAGAACGGTTTCCTGGCCGCCACGCTGGCTGACGAATTGCCCGCCGCGCCGGGCAGCCGCGTCTATGTGACGGTGGCGCTGACCGATGTCACCCCTCGCGTGCTGGATGCCAAGACCTCGGCGTTGAAGGGCAAGGCCCGCATCGAAGCGATCGAATCAAGCGAGAAGGCCCTGGTCGCGGAGTGCGAGAAGGACGCCGGCCACCGCTGCAACGTGGCGGCTTTCTACGGCGGCTTGCAATACCAGTTGATCAAGCAACTGGAGATTCGCGACGTCCGCCTAGTGCATGCGCCGGCCCAAGGCGTCGGTCTGTTCGGCGGTGATACCGACAACTGGATGTGGCCGCGCCACACCGGCGACTACAGCTTCTATCGTGCCTATGTCGGCCCGGATGGCAAGCCGGCGGACTTCAGTCCCAACAACAAGCCCTATCAGCCCCAGCATGTGCTGAAGCTGGCCAGCGTGCCGCTCAACGAGGGCGACTTCGTCATGGTGGCCGGCTATCCGGGCCGCACCAATCGTCACCGCCTGCCCGAGGAAGTGGGCTTCGCGTTCGGCTGGGAAATGCCGGAGCGCGTGAAGGTGATGGGCGAGCAACTCGCTGAAATCCGCGAGGCGACCGCCGGACGACGGGAGGCCGAAATCAAGTTGGCCAATCTCGTGGCCAGCGTCGGCAACTACTACAAGAACTACCAGGGCCAACTGGCGAGTTTCGCCGGCAGCGACATCCTGGCGCGCAAGCAGGCAGCGCATGCGGAACTGAAGGCCTGGGTCGAGGCCGATCCCAAGCGGCGCGAGCAGTACGGCGCCTCGCTCAGCGAGATCGACCGACTGCTGGGTGAGCGCGAAGCCATCACCCGCCGCGAACTGCTGCTGAACTATGCGACGCCGACCCTGCTGGCGCAGGCCCGCGATCTCTATCAACAGGCACTGCAACGTCGCAAGCCCGATGCCGAGCGCAAGTCCGGCTATCAGGAGCGGGATCAGCTCCGTCGTCGACAGTCGCTGGAGGCGGTCGAGCGCCGTTTCGACGAAGCCACGGACAAGCGGGTGGTGGGCCACTTCCTGACGCAATACCTGGCGCAGCCGGCGGATCAACTCAATGCCGCCTTCCTGAGTGCCCTGGGCCTTCGCCAGGGCATGGATGCCGCCGCCGTCGCCGCCCGCGTGGACCAGCTCTACGCCGGCACTCGCCTGACAGACAAGGCCGAGCGCATGGCCTGGCTGGGCCGCGACTCAACTGAGTTCGAGGCCAGCGGCGACACGCTGGTCAAGGCGGCTGTCGCTCTGCGGGCTGATGACGACGCGCGCGAGACACGCGACAAGGAGCTGGCCGGCCGCATCCAGCAGGCCTATGCCGACACGATGAAGGCGATGATCGCTTTCAAGGCCAGCCGCGGCCAGGCGGTCTATCCGGATGCCAACAACACGCTGCGCGTGGCCTTCGGTCAGGTGCGAGGGCGCCAGCCCGGCGTGGATGGCGCCGACTGGACGGCCTTCACCACGCTGCGCGGCATTGTGGCCAAGCACACCGGCACCGGCGAGTTCGATGCGCCGGCCGAGCAGTTGGCCGCGATCAAGGCACGCCAGTTCGGCAAGTACGGTGTGAAGGCGCTGGACTCGGTGCCGGTCAACTTCCTGGCGACGCTGGACACGACCGGTGGCAACAGCGGCTCGCCGGTGCTCAACAGCAAGGGTGAGCTGGTGGGCCTGCTGTTCGACGGCACCTTGGATGCGGTGATCTCGGATTGGGATTTCAATCCAAAGACCACGCGCAGCATCTGCCTGGATGCGCGCTACATGCTGTGGCAGATGACGGTCGTGGACAAGGCGGATCGTCTGTTGAAAGAGATGGGCGCGCTGTGATCGGCGCGCTGTGATGGGCGCGTGAGCCTGTCCCTGCCTTGACGCTGCGGAACCAGATTTCCGCGGCCTTTGACGCCCCGCATTGCGGGGCGTTTTGTTTGGCCATGTGCTTAGCTATCTGCCTGGCGTTCGCCGGAACGCGTGGAGGCCCGCCCGCCGGGTGGCCCCGTCAGATCCATCGGGGCGGTTCCCGCCAGACGCCTCAAAGGCGGGCGGTGTCCTTCAGCAAGATGCTTCGATCGACATCGACGAGGCGTCGATGGCCGCAAAACGCCATCGTCAAATCCAGTTCCCGGTGGATGATCTCCAGCGCTTTTGCGACGCCGGGTCGGCCCATCGCCCCCAATCCGTAGAGGAAGGCCCGGCCGATGTAGGTGCCACGCGCGCCCAGGGCCCAAGCCTTGAGCACATCCTGTCCTGAACGGATGCCGCCGTCCATGTGCACCTCGATGCGGTCTCCCACCGCCTCCACGATGCGCGGGAGTGCGCGGATGCTGGATTCCGCGCCATCCAATTGGCGCCCGCCGTGGTTGCTCACGATCAGCGCATCCGCGCCGGACGCCGCCGCGAGCTTGGCATCCTCCTCGTCGATGATGCCCTTGATGATCAGCTTGCCGCCCCAGCGCTCGCGGATCCACTGCACATCGTTCCAGCTGAGTTGCGGATCGAATTGCTTGGCCGTCCATTCAGACAGCGAGCCCATGTCGCCCACGCCCTTCACATGGCCGACGATATTGCCGAACTGGCGTCGCGGCGTCCCCAGCATGCCCAGGCACCAGCGGGGTTTGGTCGCCATGTTGATCAGGTTGGGCAGGGTGAGTTTGGGTGGAGCGGACAGCCCATTCCTGAGGTCCTTGTGCCGCTGGCCCAGGATCTGCAGATCCAGCGTCAGCACCAGCGCCTCGCATTTGGCGGCCTTTGCGCGGTCGATCAGGCTGTGGATGAAGCCCCGGTCCTTCATCACGTAGAGCTGAAACCAGAACGGTGTGGCGGTGCGCGCTGCAACATCCTCGATCGAGCAGATGCTCATGGTGGACAGCGTGAACGGCACGCCGAAGGCTTCGGCCGCCTGGGCTGCGAGGATCTCGCCGTCCGCATGCTGCATGCCCGTCAGCCCGGTCGGGGCGATCGCCACCGGCATGCGCACCGGCCGGCCGATCATCTCGGTGGCCGTGGTGCGGCCCTCGATGTCGACGGCCACCCGCTGTCGCAGCTTGATGGACTGAAAATCCGCTTCGTTCGCCCGGTAGGTGCTCTCGGTCCAGGAACCGGAGTCGGCATAGTCGTAGAACATGCGGGGCACGCGCTTTTGCGCAAGCACGCGCAGGTCTTCAATGCAGGTGATGACGCTCATGGGATGGATGCTAGGCCAGGCCAGCTTGACGTGGTGGGAAAGTTGCCCCAGGGTTTTCCGGAGGGGATTCACAGGCGTGGGGCTCGACGGGATGCGATCGAGACGGGCGTGGAGAACACAAGGGAATCGGCGCTGCAGGTCATGCGGTGCAGGTCGCTCGATGCCGGTGACTCGCTGCGAGGCCCCAGCGGTTCGCGTTCCAGCGGCTGGTCGTCCTGAGGCGTCCAGGGCGCTCAGGGAGATCAAGGCGATCGGCGATCACCGCGCTACAGTGGCGCGATGAATGCGCCGCGCCCGCCAGAGTCTCAGCCCACGCACGGGCTCCATCACGGGCTCCATCACGCGCCTCAGGCCGAGTCTTCATCGATGTCGACGCATGCGCAGCCGCAGCCGCAGCCGCAGATGGCGCCCTCCACCAGCGACGGTGAACCCGCGCTTCTGACCGCCACCCCCGAGCAGCCCGCGCCGGGCCAGGCCACCGTGCCCCAGCATCGCGCACTCTGGCGCCGACTGCCGTGGATGCTGGGCGGGGCATCATGCGTGGCGCTCGGGGTTCTGGGCATCTTCCTGCCGCTGCTGCCCACGACGCCGTTTGTGCTTCTCGCGGCGTTCTGTTTTGCGCGCGGTTCGCAGCGTTGCGAGACCTGGCTGGTGCAGCATCCCCGGTTCGGTCCGATGATCGTCCAGTGGCGCGCCAACCGCGCCGTGCCGCTCCGGGCCAAGCAGGCGGCCTGGACCATGATGGCGGTCAGCTCGCTCATCGCTGCCTGCTTGATGCCGGTCATGCCCTGGTTGCCCGCACTCTGCTGCCTGGCGGTCGGGCTCTGGCTGTGGCGCTTGCCGACGGCGGGCTAGTTTCCGATCTCTTTTCTTCACCATCGTGAGCGTGGAGAACAGGGCAAAGCACCCGGCCAGGGTGACCAAACCTCGGTTGGTCGACATCAACGCGGTCACTGACGCCGAGGAGAAGACCGCGAGGCACATCAAGAAGTTGGGGTATAGCGCCATGCCAATGCCCAGATCCTCAGGAAACTCCTGCAGCGGTGTGGCGCCATGGCGCCATCGGAGCGCGGCGGCGTAGCCCATGGCGATGACCACCGAGACCATGTCGTGGAGGTTGCCGTCGATGAGCTCGCGCATGTCCTGCCGCCGTCATCGCTGGCCCGCTGTCAGATCGAGCCGTTTCGGCGTGCAATCCACAGCATGAATGCAGCCCCGATCAGCATCGAGGGCACATCGCGGGCCACGCTCTGCGGAAAGATGAATCCGCTCAAGGCCACGCCGAGCATGGCACCGCCCGTGGCCCGAAGTCCGGCGGCGAGGAACCAGTCCATCCAGTCTTGATCGTCCAGGTCCGAGTCGGGTGGGACGGATGACGATGGGGGTTGCCGCGTTGGCTTGCCGCGCTGATTGCTGCGCTGATTGCCAGCGCGAGCGGAACGGCGGCTGATCGGAATGGACATGATGGCGAACTCCTGCGGTGGGCTGCTGGCCGAGGGCTTCACTCTGCCAGTACAGCCCTTTGGCGTGAAGGTCGCGGGAGGCGTTTCGTGTGGTGGCGTGCGCTCGTCTGGCGCTAGATCAAGGATTGCGTGTGATCACAAACGCGTTGGGTTTTCGCGCGTCACCCGAAACGTGGTGCAGGACGAACAACCCTGCTGACGACTCAACTGAACAGGCGCAGGTTCTCGGGCTTCGGACCGTTCGGAGCCGCGTTGGCGGCACTGCGGCTGCGACGGGTCGAGTCCACATCGCCGGGCCGGCTCAGCTTGCCCACACGCACGCCGAGCAAGCGCAAGCGCTGGCTCAGGTCCACGCGTTTCAGGCACAGACCCGCAGCCCTTCGGATGGCCGCGGCGTCCTGCACTGGCAGCTCGAGGGTCAGGTCTCGGGTGACGGTGCGGAAGCCCTCGAAACGCAGCTTGATGCCGATGGTGCGGCCCTGGTAGCCCTTGCGTTGCAGGTCCGATGCCAGTTGCTCGCACAGGGCGGTGAAGATGCGAGACAGCTCCGGCCGGTCCCGCTTCGCATGCAGGTCGCGCTCAAAGGTGGTTTCCCGGCTGATCGAGACCGGCTCGCTGTAGGTCACCACCGGTCGATCATCCTGGCCCAGGGCCGCCTCATGCAGCCAGAGGCTGTAGCCCGGTCCGAAGTGCTGGGCCAGCAGAGCCGGTGGGGCCGCCGCCAAGTCGCCGATGGTGTGGATGTCCAGGCTGTCCAGCTTGGCGCCCGCCTTCGGACCGATGCCGTTGATGCGGCGCACCGGTAGCGGCCAGATGCGGGTCGGCAGGTCGTCCATGGTCAGCACGGTGAGGCCGTCGGGCTTCTCCAGTTCGGAGCCGATCTTGGAGAGCAGCTTGTTCGGTGTCACGCCGATCGAGCAGGTCAGTCCGGTCGCCCGCCACACCGAGTTCTTGATCTCGCGCGCGAGGGCGCGGGCCCCGCCCAGCGGGTCATGGCCGACCGGATCCCGCGCGCCGGGCACGTCGGTCAGGTCGATGTAGATCTCGTCGATGCCGCGGTCCTCGATCACCGGCGCCAGTTCGCGAACCGCGTCCTTGAACAGCCGTGAATAGTGGCGGTAGGCATCGAAGTCGGCCGGCAGCAGGATGGCCTGCGGCGCGAGCAGAGCCGCCTTCATCAGCCCCATGGCCGAGAACACACCGAAGGCGCGCGCGGCGTAGGTGGAGGTGGTGACCACGCCGCGGCCGGTGTAGTCGGCCAACTTGAAAAACTCGCGCGTGCCGTCGGGCCGCAGTTGCGGCGCATGGGCGCGCCGACCGCCCACCACCACCGGCAGCCCCTTGAGCTCCGGATAACGCAGCAGCTCCACAGACGCGTAGAACGCGTCCATGTCCAGATGGGCGATCAGGCGATCGGGCAGCGCTGGCGTCGGCTCGGCCATGCGGCATTGTGGGGGTGAGGGCTGACAGTCGCTGTCAGCATCGCAGTGACGGGCGCCGGCGTGATGAACAAGCCATCAAGGCAAGCGGCGCTGACCGCCGCTGATCGTTCCTGATCGACGCTGATCGCCGCAGACCGAGCTCAGTGACCGCAAGCGGTCGAGCCGCAACCGGCGCCCGCCTTCTCACCCTCGGGCAGTTGCGTCGTTGGCTGCGCCTGACCGGTGGCGGGATCGAAGCCGCGTTGCTGCATCGTGTAGACCAGCGCCGCATCCATCATCTCGGCATGAGACGGGAACCATTGCACCAGCTCCTGCCGGACGATGGCCAGCGGCTCGCGGTCGCCCAGCTCATCGGCATAGCGGACCACTTCGCGCATCACATTGAGCACCATCGCATGCTGGCTGCTGTGGCAGTTCTGCGGCTCGAAGCCGGTGGCCGCCATCCAGCGCTCTTCCATCGCGAAGTGGTCCTCGGTGTGGGCGAGCAGCTCGCGGAAAGCGGGCAGGGCATCTTCGCCGCGGTCCAGCGCCTCGCCGTAGCGGTTCAGCAGTTCGACGAACTCCTGATGGGTATGGTCCAGCTCCGGCTGGTTCAGCACCAGGTTGTCGGTCCAGGCCAGGCTGGGCGTCGCGAGATCTTGCAGGTCGTGCAGGTCGCTCATCGGGCGGCTCCCAGACGTTGCTGATGACGAGCCACCTGGGCGCGCACCTGGGCGGGCGCGGTGCCGCCGAGGATGTTGCGGGCGTTCAGGGAGCCCTGCAGCGACAGGACGTCGTAGACGTCCGAGTCGATGCGGCTGTCGAATTGGCGCAGCGCTTCCAGCGACAGGGCCGACAGGTCGATGCCCTGCGCCTGCGCGGTTTTCACCGCATGGGCGACCACTTCATGGGCATCACGGAAGGCCAGGCCCTTCTTGACCAGGTAGTCCGCCAGATCGGTGGCGGTGGCATAGCCCTTGAGCGCGGCGCGCTCCATCGCGTCCGCCTTGACCGTCAGGCCGTCCATCATCTCGGCGAAGATCCGCAGCGTGTCGTTGAGCGTGTCGACGGTGTCGAACAGCGGCTCCTTGTCTTCCTGGTTGTCCTTGTTGTAGGCCAGCGGCTGGCCCTTCATCAAGGTGATCAGGCCCATCAGATTGCCCACCACCCGGCCGCTCTTGCCGCGCGCGAGTTCAGGCACGTCCGGATTCTTCTTCTGCGGCATGATGCTCGAGCCGGTGCAGAACCGGTCCGGCAGCGCGATGAAGCCGAAGGACTGGCTCATCCACAGGATCAGCTCTTCCGACAGCCGCGAGATGTGCACCATGATCAGCGCCGCCGCGGCGCTGAATTCGATGGCGAAGTCGCGGTCGCTGACCGCGTCCAGGCTGTTCTGGGCCACACCTTCCATCTCCAGCGTGCGGGCGACCCGTTCCCGGTCCAGCGGATAGCTGGTGCCGGCCAGTGCGGCGGCGCCCAGGGGCAGGCGGTTCACCCGCTTGCGGGTGTCCTGCAGCCGTTCGGCATCCCGGGCAAACATCTCGACATACGCCAGCATGTGGTGGCCGAAGCTCACCGGCTGGGCGACCTGCAGATGGGTGAACCCCGGCAGGATCACGTCGGCATGCCGCTCGGCCTGGCCGACCAGCACCCGCTGCAGCGCCTCCAGCAGACCGATCAGGGTGTCGATTTCGCCGCGCAGCCACAGGCGCACATCGGTGGCGACCTGGTCGTTGCGGCTGCGGCCGGTGTGCAGGCGCTTGCCGGCCAGGCCAACCAGCTCGGTCAGCCGGGCCTCGATGTTGAGGTGCACGTCCTCCAGGTCCAGCTTCCATTCGAAGCGGCCGGATTCGATTTCTTCGCGGATCTGCGCCATGCCGCGCTGGATCGCGGCCAGGTCGTCCGCGCCGATGATGCCTTGGGTCGCCAACATGTCCGCATGGGCCAGGGAGCCCTGGATATCGGCGGCCCACAGGCGTTTGTCGAAGTCCACGCTCGCGGTGTAGCGCTTGACCAGGTCGCTCATCGGCTCGGAGAACAGGGCGGACCAGGCCTGGGATTTGTTGGCCAGTTGGTTGTCGGCGGGATTGGACATCGCGGGGCTCGGGAGGATGGAACGAGGGCAGGAAGCGGAACGCGGCACACGACATGCTGCAGGCCACGGCGCCGACAGCCCCGGGCGTTTCCGCATGGTGCGCGGGCACTGGCCTGGGAGAGAATCGGCGATCAATTCTAAAGGGCAGGGACGGAGATCCGATGGCCGACCGGGCGCAGCACCCACACACCACGCAACAGGCCTGGGAGGAAACCCGCCTCGAGACCCGGCTGATGACCAGTGCGCCGCTGATCGATGCCCAACGGCGTTTCGATGTCTGCCATGTCGGGCTGGTGCTGCGTGCCGTCCTCGGCGTGCAACTGGTGCAGGCCCTCGGTCTGGCCATGGCGCAGGAAACCCTGTCCCAGTGGATGTGGGCGATGGGCACCGCCACCGTGGCGTCGATGTCCGGCCTGCTGAGCTGGCTGCTGCTGGTCTGCGCGGCCAAGCGACTGCTGGCGAGATTGCCGGAATGGGCGCAATGGACGCTGCCCATCGTGCTGGGTGCGACGTGCGCCCACGGCGGCGGGCGTCTGTTGGAATGGGTCGGACTCCAGCCGGTGAGCCCGCTGCAACACGGGGCGCTGGCCTGCATCGGCGCGCTGGCCGCGGCGATGCTGCTGGGCTGGCTGAAGCTGCGCGAACGCGCCCAGGCGCCGGCGGATGCGCTGGCGCGCCTGGTCGAACTGCAATCGCGGATTCGTCCGCACTTCCTCTTCAATACGCTGAACACCGCGATTGCGCTGGTGCGGGTCGATCCGGCCCGTGCGGAGGAAGTGCTGGAGGACCTGAGCGAGCTGTTCCGGGTCGCGCTGTCCGACACCGGGGCCCGCAGCGAAGGCGTGCCGCTGGCGCAGGAGGTCGAACTCGCGCGGCGCTACCTGGCGATCGAGCAACTGCGCTTCGGGGACCGGCTGCGGGTCACCTGGCAGCTCGACCCGCATTGCAGCGAGACCCGCGTGCCGCCCTTGCTGCTGCAGCCGTTGGTGGAAAACGCGGTCCGTCACGGCGTCGAGCCCAACGATCAGGGCGGCGACGTCACCATCACCACCCGCTCCCGGGGCTCTGAGGTGGAGATCCGGGTGATCAATTCCGTGGGCGCGCCGTCTCGCACACAGGGTCATGGCCTGGCCCTGCGCAACGTGCGTCAGCGTCTGCGGCTCATGCATGATGTGGCCGCGAAGCTGGAGGCGGCGCCCAGTCCCGGACGATTTGCGGTCCGGATCGTGTTGCCTCGTTGAAGCATCGGGGCGATGAGCGGCAGTTGGCTGGGGGATGACCGGTGAATGTTGCGACTGTTACGACCGCTGACGGCCAAGACGCCACGGAATACGCAGACTTCCGCTCCGGCACGCCTTCACCGAAGCCACCGCCTCTGCCCCCGGACCCGTGCGGCACCCCCGGCTTCCTTTCTCCGAGTTGATCGACATGCTGACGCATCCTCCGCTGAAGATCCTGATCGTCGATGACGAGCCCCTGGCGCGTCTGCGACTGCGCGGGCTGGTCGAGGCCAACGACGAGCCGCGGGCGGAGGTGATCGCCGAAGCCAGCAGCGGGGAACAGGCCCTGAACTGGCTGAGGGACCACGGCTGCGACCTGGTGCTGCTGGATGTCCAGATGCCCGGACTGGACGGCCTGGGACTGGCGCAACTGCTGCGCGGTCGGCCGTTTGCGCCCTCGATCGTGTTCGTGACCGCCCATGCGCAGCATGCATTGGAGGCCTTCGAGCTGGAGGCGCTGGACTACCTCACCAAGCCCGTGCGACGCGAGCGGCTGCAGGCCAGCCTGGCCCGCGCCGCGCTCCGACAGGAAGAGCGTGCTGCCGCCAAGGCCCGCGACCAACAGGCCCAGCCCGCCGGCGACGAAGGCCCGGTGATCAACATCACCGAGCGGGGCCGGCTGCTGCGGGTGCCGCTGTCGGAGGTGCTGTATTTCAAGGCGGAACTCAAGTATTTGACGCTGCGCACGGCGACCCACAGCCATGTGATGGACGGCTCGCTGAGCGACCTGGAGCAGCGCCTCGGTGAGCGCTTCCTGCGGGTGCACCGCAATGCGCTGGTGGCCAAGTCGGCGGTCCGTGAGCTCGAGCGGCATGTGCCGACCGATGGCTCCGCCGAGGGCGATGGCGACCTCGGCGGCGAAATGGGTTGGGCGGTGCGCATCGCCCATGTGAATGAATGGCTGGCGGTGTCGCGCCGCCAGGTGGCGGCTGTGCGCGAGGCGCTGGCCGGGCAGCGCTGAGATGAGGTTCCGCACTGGTGCCGCCTTGGCGGGTGTGACCGTGCTCGCCCTGGTCGGAGCGGGCGCCTGGTGGATGGTCCATCTCGCCTCGGGCGACGGTCTGGTGCCGGCGACGGACGGGGTGTCCCTGCACACGGTGGCACTCGCCGCCGAGGTGACGCCCGAGGAAGGCCAGGCACCCGATGACGCCGCCTCGCCGAACAACGCGGTGCAGTGGTTGCTGCTGGACGGTGCGCGCAACACCGCTGATGCGGCCGTGGCCGCCGCATCGGCCGCCGCCGCGCGCGACCGCTACTGCGGCGCGGATTTCCCGCATGCCTTCAGCGCCGGTGTCGGCATGGACGATCCGCGCAATGCGCAGTTGGCAGCGCATGAGAAGGCGGTGCTGGCGGAGCAGTCACGCAAGCTGGCGCTGGCCGGCGACGAGCTGGCCCGGATGACGGCGGCGGTGCTGCAGTTCGATGTCGGACGCATCGCCGACATCGCCGAACAGACGACCGATCCCTTGATCTACGGCCTGGCGCTGCGCACCTGCAGCAAGGTCGATGTGCCGGCCTGCCAGTCACTCACGCCGAGCCGTTGGCTGCAGCTCGACCCAGGCAATGCGACGGCGATGTGGCTGCTGGCGTCCAAGGCGCCCACGATCGCGGAGGCGCGCCAATGGCTGGCCCGCGCGCATGACGCGTCCTACGTCATCGTGATGAAGGGGCGCATGCTCAAGCGGGTGGTAGACAGCGGCGTCACTGATCCCAAGCTGCTGCTGCCGATTGCCAACCGGACGATGGGCGCCGACGCCTCGGAGACGGCACATTTCCTGAGCGCCGCCAGCCGCGTCTGCGGCTACTCGGCGCCTGCGGATCCCGTGCTGCGCAGTGCCTGCCAGGGCTATGCGAAGGATGCGATCCGCCTGGAGACTTCGATCGAGGAGCGCGGCTTCGCCGGGCTGTTTGCGGACCACATGAAGCTGCCCGCCGATGACCTGCCGGTCACGCCTGCGCAGTTGGTGGAGACGATGCGCCGCTATACCGTCCTGCGTGCGGGACCGGCGGCGCGCAGCGATGACGGCATGAACTGCGCCCGTACCCAGTACAGCGTGGCCTTCGATGTCGAGGCCGCGACGACCGGCGACATCGCCACCTTCCAGCGTCGCGGCGGCGAATTGCCGACGCCCGAGGCCGCCGAGGCGACGATGAAACGCAAGGGCCCGCCCGCGCCGACGGGCTCTTGAGCTGACCGGCTCCTGTCCGGTCCGGTCTGATCCGGACAGATCCGGAAAGATCCGGATAGATGGCCGCCCACCCGGCCAGCGTCATCTGCTGTGTGGCGTCAGCCCGTGTTGCGCAGCCCCGCCGCGATCCCGTTGATCGACAGATGAATGCCGCGCTGCACCCGCTCCATCCGCGGATCCTGGTCCCGCTTGTCGGCGGGAATGGCGCGGTAGCGCCGCATCAGTTCCACTTGCAGGTGGTTGAGCGGATCGATGTAGGGGAAGCGGTGCTCGATCGAACGCGCCAGGGCCGGATTGGCCGACAGGCGATGGCCATCCCCGGTGATCAATTCCAGCGCCTCTTCGGTGCGGGCGAATTCGGCCTGGATGGCCGCAAAGATCTTCTTGCCCAACCGCTTGTCTTCCACCAGATCCAGATAGCGCTGCGCGATGTCCAGATCGGCCTTGGCCAGCACCATGTCCAGGTTGGACAGCAAGGTCTTGAAGAACGGCCACTGCTTGAACATGCGCTTGAGCAGGGCCAGGTTCTGTTCGCGGCCGGCCTTGTCCTTGCCCAGGAAGGTCTGCACGCCCGAGCCGAAACCGCACCAGCCCGGCAGCGTGATGCGGGACTGGCCCCAGCTGAAGCCCCACGGAATGGCCCGCAGGTCCTCGATGGCGCGGGTGGCCTTGCGTGAGGCCGGGCGCGAGCCGATGTTGAGCTCGGCGATCTCGCGGATCGGCGTGGTGGCGAAGAAGAAGTCGGCGAAACCGGGGGTGTCGTAGACCAGGCCGCGGTAGGCGGCGAAGCTGGCATCGGACAGCACCTGGGCCGCATCCATGAAGGACTTCGGCGCGGACTTGGTCGGATGCAGCAGGGTGGCTTCCAGCGTGGCGGCCACCAGGGTTTCCAGGTTGCGCCGGCCGATCTCCGGATTGGCGTACTTGGAGTTGATCACCTCGCCTTGTTCGGTCAGCCGGATCTGGCCATTCACCGTGCCCGGTGGCTGGGCCAGGATGGCCTGGTAGCTCGGGCCGCCGCCGCGACCCACGGTGCCGCCGCGGCCATGGAACAGGCGCAGGGTGAGTGGACCTTGCTGCCGCAGCTCGTCGAACAGACGCACCAGCGCGATTTCCGCGCGGTAGAGCTCCCAGCTGCTGGTGAAGACGCCGCCATCCTTGTTGGAGTCGGAGTAGCCCAGCATGATGTCCTGCTCGCCACCGGAGCGGCGCACCAGGGCCGCCATACCTGGCAGCTCATAGAAGCCGCCCATGATCGCGGGCGCATTGCGCAGGTCGGCAATCGTCTCGAACAGCGGCACCACGATCAGGTCGCTGACGGCCTGACCGTCCAGCGTGCCGCGCAGCAGTCCCACTTCCTTCATCAGCAGTTGGACTTCCAGCAGGTCGCTGACATCCTCGGTATGGGAAATGATGTAGTGGCGCAGGGCCTCGCGCCCATAGCGACGCAGGGATTCGCGGGCGGTCTCGAAGATCGCCAGCTCGCTCTGCGTGCGCTCGCTGTAGTCCACGCCCAGCACGCGCAGCGGCCGGGTTTCGTTGAGCAGGCCGACCAGCAGGTTGCGGCGCTGCGCTTCGTCCAGCGCGCTGTAGTCGTCGCAAACCCGTGCGGTGCGCAGCAGCTCGGCCACCACCGCCTCGTGTTGGTCGGAGCTCTGGCGAAGGTCCAGCGTGGCGAGGTGAAAGCCGAAGACCTGCAACGCGCGGATCAGCGGCTTGAGTCGAGGCGCGATCAGCGCCTGCGCATGATTCGCTTCGAGCGAGGACTGGATCACCCGCAGGTCGGCCAGCAGTTCGTCGGGCGACACATACGGATCCTGGGGCGCGACCGCGTGCCGCAGGGCTTCGGTGCCGGTCAGCGCCTGCAGCGTTGCCGCGAGCCGGGCGTACATGCCGGTGAGGGCGCGCCGATAGGGCTCGTCCATGCGATGTTCATTGCGGTCCGGACTGCGCTCGGCCAGTTGCTGCATCGCCGGGGAGACACCGGTCAGCCGCAGCGAAATGGACAGCTCCGCCCCCAGCGCATGCAGCTCCGTCAGGTAGTGGCGCAGGGCGACCTCGCTCTGGCGCTTCAGGGCCTGTTGCATCGTCGCCGCGGTCACGTTCGGGTTGCCGTCCCGATCGCCTCCGATCCATTGACCCATGCGCAGGAACGACGCGATCTGCTCGCCGGGCAGCGCCTCTTCCAGCTCGGCATAGAGCTTGGGAATCTCCCGAAGGAAGGTGGCGTGGTAGTAGCTGAGCGAGTTCTCGATCTCGTCGGAGACCGTCAACTTGGAATAGCGCAGCATTCGGGTCTGCCACAGCTGCGTGACGCGGGCGCGGATCAGTTTTTCGTTGGCTGCCTTTTCCCGTTCGGTGTGCAGGCCATCGCGCTGCGTCACCAGCTCCGCCACGGCGCGCTCCGCATCCAGAATGCTCTTGCGCTGCACTTCGGTCGGGTGGGCGGTGAGGACAGGGGAGACGAAACCATTCGCCAGCGTCTTCACCACTTCGACGGGACGCACACCCGCTTCGAACAGCTTCTCCAGCGCATAGGCCAGCGAGCCCGGTTGCAGGCTGCCGTCGCGGTCATGGATTTCGCGGCGGCGCACATGGTGGCGGTCCTCCGCGATGTTGGCCAGGTGGGAGAAATAGCTGAAGGCCCGGATGACGCTCACCGTCTGTTCGCCCGAGAGGCTCTTCAACAGCTTGTCCATCTGCTTGCCGGCCTGGGCATCGCGCTTGAGCCGGAAGGCGACAGACAGCTGCCGCACCCGTTCCACCAGCTCATAGGCCTCGCGGCCTTCCTGCTCCCGAATCACCTCGCCGAGGATGCGTCCCAGCAGCCGGATGTCGTCCATCAGCGGCTGGTTCTTGTCCTTGGCCGCCCGACTGAGGGCGGGGGAGGGCCGGGAGGAAGACCCACCGGACGAAGCGCTGCTGCGCGAGGTGCCGGCCTTGGCGTTGCGCTTGGCAGCGGCCTGATCGGACGCCTTGGCGGACGTTTTTGCGGAGGTCTTGGAGGCCTTTCCGGCCGTGTCTGCAGAGCGGGCGGATCGGCTGGAACGGGAGGAGGAACTGGTGGGCATGGCGTCGTCGTCGTGGTGAGGCGGATGAACGGATGATGTAACCAAGTTACCTTCGTCTGACTTTAGCAGTTTCTTCGTGCGGCGTTCGCCCGTCCCAGGCTTTGGCATCTTTCAAGCCTTGCTTCGCGCGGCGTGGTGCTGGGCTGCGGGTCGGCTAGCATGCGGGCCATGATTCAATCCGAAGAATTCGTGATCGCCACCCGCGAGAGCCGGCTCGCGCTGTGGCAGGCCGAGCATGTGCAGTCGCTGCTGCAAGCTCGCGGCTTGGCGGTGGGGCTGCTGGGCATGACCACCCGGGGCGACCAGATCCTGGATCGCACGTTGTCCAAGGTCGGTGGCAAGGGCCTGTTCGTCAAGGAACTGGAGACCGCGCTGGAAGAGGGGCGCGCCCACCTGGCGGTTCATTCGCTCAAGGATGTGCCGATGGAGTTGCCCGAGGGCTTTTGCCTCGCAGCGGTGCTGGAGCGGGAGGACCCGCGCGACGCGCTGGTGTGTCCCCGCTATGACAGCCTGGCTTCGCTGCCGCAGGGGGCCTGCGTGGGCACGTCCAGCCTGCGCCGGGTGACGCAATTGCTCAACGCCCGGCCGGATCTGCGGATCGAGCCGCTGCGCGGCAACCTGGACACGCGGTTGCGCAAGCTCGATGAAGGCCAGTACGACGCGATCGTGCTGGCCGCTGCGGGCTTGAAGCGACTCGGGCTGGCGCCCCGGATCCGGCAGTATTTCAGCGAAGACGAGATGATCCCCTGCGCGGGCCAGGGCGCCTTGGGTTTGGAGATCCGCACGGATCACCAGGCCCTGCGACCTCATCTGGATGCGCTGGCGCACGGCGCCACGTGGCTGGCGGTGGCGGCCGAGCGGGCGGTCTCGCGTGAGCTGGGCGGCAGTTGTTCGATGCCGCTGGCCGCGCATGCGCGCTGGACCGATGCCGACACGCTGACCCTTGATGCCGCGCTGGGCCATCCGACCGATCCGGCCCGTCCGTTGCTGCGGGTGCGCCAGATCCGCGTGGCGGCCGATCTGGCGGCGGCAGAGTCTCTCGGTCGAGAGACGGCGCATGCGCTTCAGGCGCTGGGTGCGGCCGACTATCTGCACACCCCCTGAGCGCGACGATGACAGCCCCCGTCCGTCTGCTGCTCACCCGACCGGAGGCGCAGTCGGGCGACTGGGCACAGCGGATGGAAGCGCTGGGGGTGCCCACCGCCTCCCTGCCGCTGATCGAGATCGCGCCCGCCGAGGATCCCGAACCGGCTCGACAGGCCTGGGCCGGGCTGTCGCGCCAGCGGCTGGTGATGTTTGTCAGTCCGAACGCGGTGGACGCCTTCTTTGCGCAGCGGCCGCCATCGAACGGACGTCCGATGGCTTGGCCCGAAGGGACGCTGGCGGCGACCGTCGGTCCCGGAAGTGCCGCTGCCCTTGCGGCGCAAGGCGTACCCGCCGCACTGATCGTGCAGCCGCCCGCCGACGCGCCCTCCCTGGATTCGGAGCATCTGTGGCCGGAGTTGCAGCGCGTGGCCGGCACGGATTGGCATGATGCCCGTGTGCTGCTGGTGCGCGGCGACGGCGGGCGTGAATGGCTGGCCGATCGCTTGCGCGAAGGCGGCGCTCAGGTGGGGGCGATCAGCGTCTACCGTCGCCGTTGCCCCACGCTCGATGCCCGGGGGCAGTCCTTGCTGCGCAGGGCGCTCGGCCAGCCGGACCGCCATGTGTGGCTCTTCAGCAGCGCCGAGGCGATCGGTCATCTCGAAGCGCTGACCGCGGGCCTGGCATCGGCGCCCTCGGAGGCGGTGTCGCCAGAGTCCGGGACGCAACCCGAGGCGTCGCAGCCCCTCATCGACGCCGTCACGCCGCGCTGGGCCGCAGTGCGCGCCATCGCCACCCATGAGCGGATTGCCGCGCGCGCACGGTCGCTCGGGCTGTTGCATGTGGTTTTGGTGCGACCCGACGCGCCGGCTGTCGCCTCGGCATTCCGGGGGCTGTCGGGGGCGACCCTAGAATCGCCGTCGTGAGCGAGACCAACACCCCCGTGGCCGACGTTTCGTCGCCCCCACCGACCCCTGTCCCGAAATCCGGCGGCGCCACCTTGACGCAGGCGGTGATCGTCTGCGTCGGCCTTGTCGCTCTGCTGGCGCTGGGCCTGGCCTGGCAGAGTCAACAACGGTTGAGGCAGACTGAGCAGGAGCTGGTGCGCCGTCAGGAGACCAGCCAGAGCGAGGCCAACATCGCCCGAGACCAGGCCCGGCAGGCGCAGGATCAGAGCCGTGACACGGCCGCCAAGGTCGCGCTGCTGGATGCGCGCCTGGCGGAAGTGGCGCTGCAGCGGGAACAGCTCGAAGTGCTGATGCAGTCGATGACGCGTTCTCGCGATGAAAACGTGGTCGGCGACATCGAGGCCTCGCTGCGGGTGGCCATGCAGCAGAGCAGCATCACCGGCAGCGCCGAACCCTTGGTCGCGGCGCTCAGCCAGGCTGACGAGCGGCTGGCCCGCTACAAGCAACCACGACTCGAAGGGGTCCGCCGCGCCGTCTCGCGGGACCTGGACCGGGTCAAGGCGGTCGGCGTGGTCGACATCTCGTCCCTGACGATCAAGCTGGACGAGATCTCGCGTCAGATCGATGAACTGCCGCTGCTGGCGGTGGCTCAAGCCGCGCGGGATCCGAATCCACCGCAGTCGTCCACCACCCGGGCCGCCAAGCGCGGCACCGTGGCCGCCATCGGGGCGGCGCCCGCCGCATCGGCGGCGTCGGAGGCCAGCTGGTGGTCGCGCGCCTGGGACGACGCGGGCGACAAATGGGATCAACTGTCCGCCGATGTCTGGCGTGAGGCGCGCGGACTGCTGCGGGTGACCCGCATTGACCATCCCGAAGCCGCGCTGATCGCGCCGGAGCAGGGGTTCTTTCTTCGGGAGAACCTCAAGCTTCGACTGCTGAATGCCCGCTTGGCCTTGCTGAGCCGCCAGTTCGACACCGCTCAGGGCGACCTGCGGGAAGCCCAGGCCATGCTGGACCGCTACTTTGATGGACGGTCCCGCAAGCTCGCCATCACCGCGGAATTGCTGCGGCAGGTGCAGGGGCAGTCGCGCCAGGTCACGGTGCCTCGTCCGGACGACACGCTCGCCGCGCTCAGCGCGGTCGCGCGTTGAAGGGGTCGCCATGCGGATGGTGATCTGGCTGGTGCTGCTGTTCGTCGCTGCGGTGGTGGCGGCCCTCACGCTCGGCAACAACGACGGTCTGGCGAGTTTCTACTGGCGCGGCTGGCGCATGGACCTGTCGCTCAATCTGTTCCTGCTGCTGCTGTTTGCCGGCTGTTTTGCGCTGATGACGCTGATGCAGACGCTGGACGCGCTGCTGACCTTGCCGCGTCGGGCGCGCCTGTGGCGCATGGCCCAACGCGAAAGAAGCGCCCAGATCGCCCTGCGCGATGCCTTGGCCGAGTTCTTTGGTGCGCGCTACAGCCGCGCTCAGAAGGCGGCACAGCGCGCGCTCAACATCCAGGCCATGACACCGGATCTGGCGCAGGACGGCGCCTTCATGGCACTGGCGCATCTGGTGGCGGCTCAGAGTGCGCACCGGCTGCAGGATCGACGCGGTCGCGACGAGCACCTGCGGCAGGCGCTGCAACTGGCTCAAAGCAGCGCGGGAGGGCGTGCGCAGGAAGAGGGTGCCCGCCTGCTGGCTGCCGAATGGGCGTTGGATGATCGGGATGCCCAGCGCGCGCTGGCGCTGCTCGGCGAGCTGACCCCGGGTGTGGCGCGTCGTACGCAGGCGCTGCGCCTCAAGCTGCAGGGCAGCCGACTGGCGATGCAACCGCTGGAGGCCCTGCGGACCGCTCGGCTGCTGGCCAAGCATCAGGGCTTCTCCAAGGCAGCTGCCCAGGGGCTCTTGCGGTCCCTGGCCAGCGAGGCGCTGGACACGGCCCGTGACATCGATCAACTGCGCAGCACCTGGCAGCAGCTGGATGCGGCGGACCGGCGCGATGTGTTCGTCGCATCGCGTGCGGCGCATTGCGCGGCGTCGCTCGGTGCACCGGAGGATGGCCGCGGCTGGCTGCGTCCCTTCTGGGAGTCGATCGGCGAGCAGGGCGACGATGAGCGCCAGGCCCTGGCCGAAGCGCTGGTGCCTTGCGTGCCGGGCCTGGGGCCTGAATGGCTGCAGCGGCTGGAGGGTGCGGTGCAGCGCTTTCCGCGTGATGTGTCCTTGGCCTACGCGCTGGGCCATGCGCTGGCGGAGCGTCAACTGTGGGGCAAGGCTCGGTTGATGCTCGAGCAGGCAGGGGCCGACCGCGAGCTGTCGACCGCCGCACGCCGTCGCAGCTGGCTGCGACTGGCGGAAATGGCAGAGAACGACGGTGATGCCGAACGCCGCGCGCGGTGTTTCGAGGCAGCCGCGACCCTCGGATAAATGAACTTGATGATGAAAAACGCCGAGGTTCTTGCTTCACTCTAAAAATGCATGCTATAGTCGCAGTCTTTCAGCGGCTGTAGCTCAGTTGGATAGAGTACTTGGCTACGAACCAAGGGGTCGTGGGTTCGAATCCTGCCAGCCGCACCAGAAAAACGTTGAAAGGTCTGAACTTGTTCAAATCTTTCGGCAAAGTAAAAAGAAGAACCAAGAAGAATAAAAACCAGATGCCGCTTGCCACGACGGCGGTATCTGATCAGTAAAAGTCGCGCGGCTGTAGCTCAGTTGGATAGAGTACTTGGCTACGAACCAAGGGGTCGTGGGTTCGAATCCTGCCAGCCGCACCAAATCAAAAGGTCAGCATCGAAAGATGCTGACCTTTTTTCTTTTGGGTCTCTGCAATTCCTGATGAACCTGAGGTGTTGCGTCGGCATCCCGGTGAACAGGAGGCGACCTTTGATGCACTGGAGTTCGCGTACCCGCCTGCCTGAGCGGGCGGTGCGCACCAGCGACGGCCATGCCGATCGCTGCACAAGATCAACTTCAAAGGAATCGAAGGCGTGAACTTCTTCAAAATGAACAGCAACCCCTGGATGCAACCGTTTCACGGCTGCGCAATGGGTTCGATGGGTGGCGGCCATGGCTGCTTTCAGGGCGGTCGCGCGTTGGGAGGGCCACTGGCCCGCTCGATGATGGGGTACTCCGCAGGTGGCCTGTGGGGCGGCGGCTGGGGCCGCTCGCAGCACGGCTCGTCCGCCTACGGCCAGCACGGCGCGTTTGGTCACCATGGCGCATACGGTCGCCATGGGGGGCATGGCGCGTGCTCGACGCAGCGTGAGGGTGGCTGGGACAGCAGCAAGGGTGGCTATGTGGTCGGCAAGGGCGGCCAGTTGGATGTGAACATCAAGGGTTCCGAATCCAGCAACAACAACCTGATCCAGTACCGCGTCGGCAACGGTGAGTGGAAGGATGTGGGCTATTCCAAGAATGACGGTGGCGGCACATCGATCAAGGCCCAGCCGGGCTCCACGGTCCAGTTCCGCATTAACAACGGCACCGATAAACTCCGTGCCGGCACCACCAAGAACGTGGACGGCATGGACCACGGACAGGTCTCCTCCACTAAAAATGGCGCGATGCTGTCCTTCGAAGACCAGCGCGGAGGGGGCGACCGTGACTTCAACGATGCGCGCATTGAGATCGTGAATGCAAAACGGCGTCGTCATTGAGCTGAAATGATCGCCCGGGCTGCTTCTCCATTGTGCTGAGGCGAAGCAACTGCCCAAGCATTCGGTCGACCCATCGAAAGGCCAGCGTTTCAGGACGCTGGCCTTTTTGCTTGCCGTCGCGGCGGGTGGCGTCGCCCGGCCGGCGCGGGTCTGCGCACTTCATGGTCTTGCGCCGCGATGTGCGCGCGGGCTCGCGACACAATACGCGCCATGAGCAAGGCCTTCACGAAAGAATCCGACAGCGACGGCGATGACGACGACAGCCCCTCGCTGCCCGCGTTGCCGCAAGGCGCGCGCAACTACATGACGCCCGCGGGCTACGCCCGCCTGCGCGCGGAATTCATGCAGTTGCTCGATGTCGAGCGTCCCAAGATTGTGGAGATCGTGTCCTGGGCCGCCAAGAATGGGGATCGGTCGGAAAACGGCGACTACCTCTATGGCAAGAAACGGCTGCGCGAAATCGATCGCCGCCTGCGCTTTCTCACCAAACGATTGGACATCGCAGAGGTGGTCGACCCGAGTGCCCATCACGGCAGCGATCAGATCTTCTTCGGCGCGACTGTCACCTACGCCAATGCGAAGGGAGAGGAACGCACGATCACCATCAAGGGCATCGATGAGTCGGACAGCCTCGCCGGTGAGGTCAGTTGGGTCTCACCCATCGCCCGCACGCTGCTGAAAGCCCGTGAGGGGGATGAATTGCAGTTGGTCACGCCCGTGGGGGTGGAGCGGATCGAGGTGGTTGAAGTGACGTATCCAAGGCCCGCGGATGTTTGATGCGTTGGGCTGTTGTTCGGCTCGGATTGGCTTGCCTGGCGCGGCAGTTAAGACGTGCCTGGCCCTGCGTGCCTAGTCCTGCGTGCCGCCGAGCGCGAGGCAGAGGGCCGGGGGGCCATTGGCTCCATGTCCTCCTTCAACTGCCTCCCGGCAGTTGAATTCCCCCTAATACTTCCGCCAATGGCCCCCCGGCCCTCCGCCTCCGAGCCACCCAGCAACCTCGTCAATCTCGCACATCCCATCCGTTCAACTTATCCAGTCAGGCGCCATGCGTGACAGGCTGAATGTGAGGTGCGAGGTGCGAGGGGTGAGGTAAGCGCTGAGCGGGTCGGTGGTCAGGGCTTGACGCGCCAGACCCGCATCACCGCACTGGACCGCTTCAGGGTGCGCAGGGTGTCCGCCAGGTGCAGTCGGTCGCGGACCGCCAGCAGCAACGTCATCTCGGCGGTCTCGCGTTCCTGGGAGTCGTCACTCATCGCGATGTGAGTGATGTCAGCTTCGGCGCTGCTGACGGCCGTGGCAATCTGGGCCAGCACGCCCTTGCCGTTGCGCATCAGCACGCCCACCTCCGCCTCGAAGCTGCGGGAGAGTTCTTCTGCCCAGCCGACCGAGATCCAGTGCTCGCTGTCGCGCTGGAACAGGCGGCGGCCCACCGCACATTCGGTGGTGTGGACCAGCAAGCCCTCGCCGCGTCCGAGGTAGCCCTTGATGTCGTCGCCGGGAATCGGGCGGCAGCAGGTGGCCAGGCGCACCGAGGCGCCTTCGCTGCCATCCAGCAGCACCAGGCCCTGCGCGGGCGCATCGTCGGTGGCAAAGCGTCCCATGGTGAGCAGCACCGCGTCCGGACGTTGCCCTTGCTCCGACAGCGATCGCGCCAGCTTCTTCGCCACGATCCCCGCAATCTTGCGGCCCAGGCCGATCTCCACCAGCAGCTCGTCGACGTGGCGATTGCCCGCCCAGCGGGCCAGGTCTTGCCAGAGCTGTGCGGCCGTTTCGTCGTCCTCGCTGAGGCTGGGCAGCGCCAGTCCTTCGGCTCGCAGGGCCTGCGCCAGCATCTTGTGTCCGAGCTCGCGCGACTCCTCCTGCTCCAGGTTCTTCAGGAAGTGACGAATCTTCGAGCGTGCACGCCCGGTGCGCACAAAGCTCAGCCAGGCCGGATTGGGTCGCGCGCCCGCAGCGGTGACGATTTCGATCACATCGCCACTGCGCAACTCGGTGCGCAGTGGGACCGGCTCGCCGTTGACCTTCGCAGCCACGCAGTGGTCGCCCACGTCCGAGTGGATGGCATAGGCGAAATCCACCGGCGTCGCGCCCTTGGGCAGCGCCATGATCTTGGACTTCGGTGTGAAGACGTAGACCGCATCCGGGAACAGGTCGATCTTGACGTGCTCCAGGAACTCGGTCGCGTCCCGGGTCTCGTCCTGGATGTCCAGCAGCGACTGCAGCCAGCGTGATCCCAGTTGCTGCGCGCCCTTGGCGTCGCTCTTGCTCTTGTAGAGCCAGTGGGCCGCCACGCCCTTCTCGGCGACCATGTGCATTGCCTCGGTCCGCATCTGGAATTCGACCGGCGTCCCCAGCGGGCTCACCAGCGTCGTGTGCAGCGATTGATAGCCGTTGGGCTTGGGGATCGCGATGTAGTCCTTGAAGCGCCCCGGCTGCGGCTTGTACAGCTGGTGCAGCACGCCCAGCGACCAGTAGCACTGCGGCAGGTCCTGCACGATCACGCGGAAGCCGAAGATGTCGCTCACCTGGGCGAAGCTCAGGTGTTTTTCCCGCATCTTCTTGTAGATCGAGAACAGCGTTTTTTCGCGGCCTTGCACTTCCACCCGAAGGTTGGCCTCGGAGAAGGCTTTAAGCACATCACGCTCGATTCGCGCCACGAGATCGCGTCGATGGCCGCGCGCCTTGGTGACCGCCTTGGCCAACGCCCCGTGGCGCCATGGATGGATGTACTGGAACGACAACTCCTGCAGTTCGCGGTAGATCTCGTTGAGCCCGAGCCGATGGGCGATCGGCGCGTAGATGTCCAAGGTCTCGCGGGCAATGCGGCGGCGTTTGTCGAACGCCATGTGCTGCATGGTGCGCATGTTGTGCAGTCGATCCGCCAGCTTGATCAGGATCACTCGCACATCGCGGGCCATCGCCAGCAGCATCTTCCGAAAGCTCTCGGCCTGGGATTCCTCCCGCGTCGAGAACTGGAGCTTGTCCAGCTTGGTGAGCCCATCGACCAGTTCAGCCGTCGGCGCTTCGAAGCGCTCGATCAGTTCGGTCTTGGTGACGCCGCAGTCCTCCATCGCGTCATGCATCAACGCGGCCATGATGGCCTGCGCATCCAGACGCCAGTCGGCACACAGCCCGGCCACCGCGATCGGATGGGTGATGTAGGGCTCGCCACTGGCGCGGAATTGGCCGAGATGGGCCTCATCCGCGAACTTGTAGGCCTCGCGGATGCGCTTGACGTCCGCTTTCGGAAGGTAATGCAGGCGCGCGACCAGCGAATCGAAGGACGAGGCTTCGGTGGACGTCTCTGACGCGACCTTGGGCCCGGCGAGGCCCGTCAGGCCGGGAATGTGAGCAGTGGCAAAGGAGCGGAGACCCATGCGCCGAATTTACCGCATGGGCCCGGCGCTTTTCGGCATGGGGTCACTATCGGTCACGATCGGAGAGCAACTGTGCAGCGCTGCTTGACGGATGCGCAGTGGCATGCAGGCATCCCATCGGACGGTTTGGGGGTGGGCAAAGAAAAAGGCGCCCGAGGGCGCCTTGATCGTGGCGGGCCGGAGTGGCCGGCCGCTTGGGGGCGGATGGATGCGGGTCTTGCGCCGTTCTTAGACGGGCACGCGACGCAGCATTTCCAAGCCCACGTCGCCGTTGGCGACTTCGCGCAGGGCGGTCACGCCGGGCTTGTTCTTCGATTCCAGCTTGGGCGAGTGGCCCTGGCTCAGCATGCGTGCGCGGTAGGTCGCGGCGAGCACCAGCTGGAAACGATTCGGGATCTTGGTCATGCAGTCTTCGACAGTGATGCGGGCCATGCTGATGTCCTGGGTGTTAGGGAATGAGGTCGAGCGCGCGGAACACGGCGGACCGGTTGCGGCTCTGGGTCGCGTATTTTAGCCGTTGTGCTTGCACAATGGCTTTCAGGTCGAACAAGGCGGTGTCGAACAGGGCATTGATGACCACGAAATCGAAATGCCGCGCCTGCGCCACCTCGTGCCGGGCATTCTCCATGCGCTTGGCGATGACCGCCGGTTCGGTGTCGCCGCGGCGGATCAGCCGGTCTCGCAGCTCATCCCAGCTCGGCGGCAGGATGAAGATCAGCACCGCATGCGGGAACAGTTTCTTGATCTGCAGCGCGCCCTGGTAGTCGATCTCCAGCACCACATCCTCGCCATTGGAGATGCGTTGCTCGATCGCGGCCCGCGAAGTGCCGTAGAGGTTGCCATGCACCTCGGCCCATTCGAAGAAATCGCCGTGGGCGATCTTCGCGCGGAACTCATCCGGGCTGATGAACAGGTACTCACGGCCATGCTGCTCCTGGCCGCGGGGCGCGCGAGAGGTGTGGGAGATGGAGACGCTGAGCTTCGCATCCACCTCCAGCAGGGCCTTGACCAGGCTGGACTTGCCCGCCCCGCTGGGGGCGGCCACTACGAAAAGATTGCCGGGGTATTCCATCGCGTGATTTTATGGGGATGGCCGACCAGCCCCGAAGGACGGTCGGCGCATAAGTTCACACGCTCGCGGTCCGAGGCCGCCCAGGCCCCCCCCCGGGAGGGACGCGCGCGCCTCACTCGATGTTTTGGACCTGCTCGCGCAACTGCTCGATCGCCACTTTCATCTCCACCGAGATGTTGGTCAGCTCGATCGCGACCGCCTTGGAGCCCAAAGTGTTGGCTTCGCGATGTAACTCCTGCATCAAGAAGTCCAGGCGCTTGCCAATTTCGCCACCCTTTTTCAGCAGCCGATCGACCTCGTCCAGATGGGAGCGAAGCCGGGTGAGTTCTTCCGCCACGTCGATGCGCAAGGCATAGGCTGCCGCCTCGTTCACCGCCCGCTCTTGCAGCGATTGTTCGGAGATGGACTGCGACGCGCCGGTGGCCGTCAGCGCTTCCTGCCAACGCTCCAGAAACCGCTCGCGTTGGCGCTGCACCGCAGCCGGAATCAGCGGCTCGGCTTGCTGGGCCAGATCACGCAAAGTGGTGACCCGCTGCTTGAGCATCGTCACCAGTTTGGCGCCCTCCCGCGCACGCGCTTCGAGGAAGCCCTCAATGCAGCGGCGAGCAGCATCCATCACGGTTTCGTCCGCCGCGGACGCGCCGCCGGAGCCGCTCTTGCACCACTGCAGCGCCTCCTGAACGGTAAGCCCTTGGGCCTTCGGCAACCACGCCTGAACCTGCGATTCCAGTCGCGACAGCCGGTTCAGCAATTCCGGTTGCGGGTTGGGCAGCGAGCTGTCGGTGTCACGCTGCGTGTTGATCCGCAGTTCCATCTTGCCGCGCTTGACTTGGCCTGAGATGAGTTCGCGCAGCGCGGGCTCCAACGACCTCAGCTCATCCGGCATGCGGAAGCTGAGGTCGAGGAAGCGTCCGTTCACCGAACGCGCTTCGACGGTGACGCCAACGGCGCTACCCAAGTTAGGGGTTTCGCCTGTGTTCGTAGGTAGTGCCGTGGCGCTGGCATAACCTGTCATGCTGTAAACTGGCATCAGCTATCGGTAGAGAAATCGAACCGCGATTATGTCAAAGCCGAAACCGGCGCCCCTGCCCGCAGGCACGGTGGTGGGTGGATATCAGATCATCAAGAAGTTGGCTGCGGGCGGATTCGGCGTTGTGTATTTGGCCGAAGACCCCGACCATCACTTGGTGGCGCTGAAGGAATATCTCCCGTCATCACTGGCCGAAAGATCCCCTGGCGAGCTCACGCCTCGCGTGAAGCCCGAGAAACAGCCCCTCTATCGACTGGGGCTGCGCAGCTTTTTCGAAGAAGGCCGCTCTCTCGCGCAGATTTCGCATCCGAGCGTCGTCTCGGTGCTGAATTTCCTCAGGGAAAACGAGACCGTCTATATGGTCATGAATTACCTGCAAGGGGACACCTTGCAGGATTTCATCGTGACCGCACGAGACTTGAAGCGAGACAAGGTCTTCCGGGAATCGACCATCCGGTCGCTCTTCGACGAGATCCTGAAGGGCTTGCGCATCGTCCATCAGCACAAGATGCTGCACCTGGACATCAAGCCCGCCAACATCTTCATCACCAACGACAACAAGGCCGTGTTGCTGGACTTCGGTGCCGCGCGTGAAGTGCTGTCCAAGGAAGGCAATTTCATCCGCCCGATGTACACGCCGGGCTTTGCCGCGCCGGAGATGTACCGCCGCGACGGATCGCTGGGTCCGTGGACTGACATCTACGCCATCGGCGCCTGCATCTACGCCTGCATGCAGGGCTATCCGCCCAACGATGCACCGCAGCGGCTGGAAAAGGACCGCCTGGGCCTGAGTCTGTCGCGACTGCGCAATGTCTACTCCGACAACCTGCTCGAGGTGACCGAGTGGTGCATGTCGCTCGATCCGCTGACCCGTCCGCAGAGCGTGTTCGCGCTGCAGAAGGAACTCTCGCGTGAGACCGAGCGCCGCTACACGAAGCTGAGCTTCAGTGAGCGCCTGAAGCTGCAGCTGGAGAACCTGAAGACCGGAGCCAAGGCGTGAGGTTTTCCGTTTACCAGGTGAGCCGCCGTGGTGGGCGCGAGAAGAACGAAGACCGCATGGGGTATTGCTACACCCGTGAGGCCGGTCTGTTCGCGTTGGCCGACGGCATGGGCGGACACCCCGACGGCGAAGTCGCCGCCCAGATGGCGCTGCAGAACGTTGCCGCGCTGTTCCAGCGTGATGCGGAGCCGGTGCTACCGCATCCGCAGCAATTCCTTGAAACCGCGGTGCTGCTGGCGCATCAGCAGTTGCTGGCCTATGCGGCCGAGCGCGGCATGAGCGACACCCCGCGCACGACCATCGTCGTGGCGGTGATGCAGCAGGGCCAGCTGTGGTGGGCCCACTGCGGTGATTCGCGCATGTACCTGACGCGTGATACCGAGCTCATCGCCCGTACCCGCGACCATTCCTACAGCGAGCTGCAGGAGGCCCTCGGGCGCCATGCCGCCGGGGCGGAGCGCTTCAATCGCCATGTGCTGTTCACCTGCCTGGGCAGTCCCGGCAAGCCGATGATCGACGTCAACGGCCCGCTGCTGCTGCAGAACGGCGACCGGCTGCTGCTGTGCTCCGACGGCCTGTGGAGTTCGGTCAGCGACGCCGACATCGTGCGTCATCTGACCGAAAGCCGCACCGTCGGCGACGCGGTGCCGGAATTGGTGGAGCAGGCCCTGCGCCAGGCCGGCGCGCGCAGCGACAATGTCACTGCGCTGGCCGCCGAATGGGAAGGCGAGGGCGATGCTCCGGATTCCATCTCGACGCAGAACCTGGAAGACCAGGGTTTCGCCTCCACCATCCAGGGGGCCGGCCAGGAACAGCTCGACGACGCCGAGATCGACAGCGCCGTGCGCGAGATCCAGGAAGCGATTCGTCGCGCCGGCAAGAACCCTCCCCGCTGAAGGACCCTCTCTCATGACAGCCATCGCCAGCCGCCCCTCCGGGCGCGCGGCGGACGCCTTGCGTCCGGTGCGTATCACCCGCCACTACACCCGTCACGCCGAAGGTGCGGTCCTGATCGAATTCGGCGACACCAAGGTGCTGTGCACCGCGTCGGTCGAAGAGAAGGTGCCACCACACAAGAAAGGCAGCGGCGAAGGCTGGGTCACCGCCGAGTACGGCATGCTGCCCCGCGCCACCCACACCCGCAGCGACCGCGAGGCCGCCCGCGGCAAGCAGAACGGCCGCACCCAGGAAATCCAACGCCTGATCGGCCGCTCCATGCGCGCCGTCTTTGACCTGAGCAAGCTGGGCGAACGCACCATCCAGCTTGATTGCGACGTGATCCAGGCCGATGGCGGCACCCGGACCGCGGCCATCACCGGCGCCTATGTCGCCGCGCAGGACGCGGTGAACTGGCTGCTCGCCCAAGGCAAGATCGCCGAATCGCCGCTGATCGATGCGGTGGCCGCGATCTCCGTGGGCATCAAGGACGGCGTGGCCCTGCTGGATCTGGAGTATGTCGAAGACTCCGCCTGCGACACCGACATGAATGTGGTGATGACCGGCGCCGGCCACTTCGTCGAGCTGCAGGGCACGGCCGAGGGCGTGGCGTTCACCCGCGCCGAGGTTGACGTGCTGCTCAATCTCGCGGAGAAGGGCATTCGCGAGCTGCAGGTCGCGCAGCGCCAGGCGCTGGGCATCTGATCAAACCGGAGCGCCCGCTTCGGCTTGGTGTCGCCCCAGACGGCAGGTCTTTCGACCGATCCGCAGACCTCGCACTGGGAGCCACCGGAGGATGGCGGATGATGGCGGCACGGTTGCCGTGCTGATGCCGTGGGCCTGTCATGCGCCACGAGGGCTCGCTCGCACGAAGCGATCGCAGCCCCCGGCGCCATCAATCGTTCAATGGATTGGAGCAAGCGATGAAATTGGTCCTGGCCTCCAACAACGCCAAGAAACTCAAGGAACTGCAGGCGCTCTTCCAGCCAATCGGGCTGGAACTGGTGACCCAAGGCAGCCTGGGCATTCCGGAGGCGGAAGAGCCCTTCCATACGTTTGTGGAGAACGCGCTGACCAAGGCGCGTCACGCCGCACGTGAGAGCGGTCTGCCGGCGCTGGCCGACGATTCCGGCCTGGCGGTGGATGCGCTGGGCGGCGCGCCGGGCGTGCTGTCTGCGCGCTACGCCACGCTGTTCGGACGCGAGAAGAGCGACGCAGAGAACAACCGCGTGCTGCTCGAAAAACTGACCGGCGTGGCGGATCGGCGCGCGCGCTTCGTGTGTGCGCTGGTGGCCGTGCGCGCCGCCGACGATCCCGAGCCGCTGGTCGCCATGGGCCGCTGGCACGGCGAGATCCTGGGCTCGGCGAGCGGGGAGGGCGGCTTCGGCTATGACCCGCTGCTGTTCATTCCATCGCTGGAACGCAGCGTCGCCGCGCTGAGCGCCGAGGAGAAGAATCGCCTGAGTCATCGGGCGCTGGCGTCGCAGGACCTCCTGCGTCAGATGCGCGAGAGCTGGCATCTTGGCTGACATCATCCGCATGATGCGGCCCGGCACGCTGAGCCTGTCGGCGCTGCCGCCGCTGTCGCTCTATGTGCATCTGCCGTGGTGCCTGCAGAAGTGCCCGTACTGCGATTTCAATTCGCATGAGTTCCGCGCCGGCCGCGAGCTGGACCTGGACACCGGCCGTGCCTACCTCGCCGCCTTGCGCGCTGATCTGGAAGCGTCGCTGCCGCTGATCTGGGGACGTCCGATCGTCTCGGTGTTCATCGGCGGCGGCACGCCCAGCCTGTTCCCGCCAGAGCAGATCGCTGAACTCATCTCCGACCTGCGGGCGCGCCTGCCGCTGGAGCCGGGCTGCGAAATCACGATGGAAGCCAACCCCGGCACCTTCGAGCGCGAGCGCTTCGCCGGCTTTGCCCAGGCGGGCGTGACCCGGCTGTCCATCGGTGTTCAGAGCTTCGACGATGCGCAGCTGAAGCGGCTGGGCCGGGTGCACAACAGCGACCAGGCGCGCGCCGCGATCCAGGAAGCTGCGCAGGCGTTCTCCACCTTCAACATCGATCTGATGTATGCCCTGCCGGACCAGACCCTGGAGGCGCTGGCCAGCGACATCGAGCAGGCGCTGTCGTTCCAGCCGCCGCATCTGTCGGTCTATCACCTCACCATCGAGCCCAACACCCGCTTCGCCAATGATCCGCCCGAGCACCTGCCGGATCCGGACCTGGCCAGCGAGATGCTGGACCTGATCACCGAACGCACCGGTGCGCAGGGCATGTCGCGTTACGAGGTCTCCGCCTATGCGCGGGACGGTCATCGCTGTGCCCACAACCTGAACTACTGGCAGTTCGGCGACTACCTCGGCATCGGAGCCGGGGCGCACACCAAGCTCAGCTTTGCCCACCGGGTGCTGCGCCAGGTGCGTTGGCGCGATCCGGCCACCTTCATGGCCAAGGCGGCCGAAGGCCAGGCCGTGTCCAATGAGAACGAGGTCGCCCGCAGCGAGCTGCCGTTCGAGTTCATGCTCAATGCCCTGCGGCTGCGCGAAGGCGTGCCGCTGCAGAGCTTCCTCGAACGCACCGGGCTGCCGCCGTCGTCGATCGCCCAGGCGATGGAGAAGGGACGTGCGAAGGGCCTGCTGGAAGCGGATCCCGCCGTCATCCGGGCGACGCCGCTGGGCTTCGATTTCCTCAGCGACTTGCAGGCCTTGTTCCTGGCGGCGTGAGGGGCGCGAAGGGCGTGATCTGCGCGAGCGGGGCGCTCAGGCAGGTGTGAGCGCCGTCCAGCTCCGCGCGTGAGCAGGCCATTTCGTCCCGCAGCCAGGCAATGAAGTCGACCAACGCCGGCTGCTCCCGCAGCGCGGGCGGGTAGACGATCTGGTAGCGCTGCGGTTCCTGCAGCACGGCCTGGCGTGGGGCCACCCGCACCAGACGGCCATCCATCAGCGCATCGGCCGCCAGCAATTCACGGGTCAAGCCGATGCCCATGCCTTGCTCGGCCGCCTGCAGCAGCAGGCCGGCGTCGTTGAAGGTGGCCATCGGGACCACCTGGCACCGCAGGCCGGCGCCTTCGAACCAGGCCGCCCACTGCCCGGCATCGCCCAGCAGCGGATGTTGCGTCAGCGCGGCCAGCGGCTGCCCGATCAACTGATGCGCCAGCGCGGGTGCCGCGACCGGCAACATCGTGGAGTCGAACAGCGGCTCTGCAATCAAACCAGGCCAGGGCCCTTGACCTTGGCGCAAGGCCAGGTCGAAGCCCTCTCGTTCCAGATCCACCAGTCGCTGTGAGGCGTCGATCTCCAGCGCCACTTCCGGATGCAGCGCGTGCCAGCGCCCCAGTCTCGGCATCAGCCAGCGCTGTGCAAACGAGGGCAGCACGGTGATGCGCAGACTTCGTTGCTCCGAGCCGTGGGCAGCCGTCGCGGTGCGCAAGGCCTGGTCCAGTTCCACATAGGCCCGCTCGACACCCCGCAGCAACGCCTGTCCGGCTGCATTCAGCACCACGCGCCGCCCCTGTCGGGCGAACACCGGAAAGCCCAGTTGGCCCTCCAACGCGCGGATCTGCTGGCTGACCGCGCTGTGGGTCAGGTTGAGCTGCTCGGCTGCGGCGCGCAGGTTTTCGGCGACGGCCGCAGCGCGGAAAGCCGCCAGGTATTGGAGGGGCAGGCGAGGCAGGCGCATGGACACCCGTGGTGGTTGAGGTCGAGGGCGACGGACATCGACGCCGACTGTCTCGGTCGTGATCGCGATCGCGACCTCGGCATCGGCATCGGCATCGGCATCGGCATCGGCATCGGCATCGGCATCGGTATCGGTATCGGTATCGGTATCGGTGACGATGACGATGACGATGACGATGACGATGACGATGACGATGACGGTAACCGGGGCGGTACAAGCAGCTTGAATCGTGCCGCTGGAAAGATTGGCTACACGATAGAGCGAGGATAAAGCGTTTGGAGGCCGCTTGCTGGCTATCTAGTATGACCAGCATGTTGACACCTCGCACGTTTTGCCTCGCGGCTCCTTGGGGCTGTGGTGCATCCGTCCCCAAACGCCTCGGTTGCCGTTCTGCGGCGCCTCACAGGAGGATCGGCCATGAATGAGCCTGACCTTTCACCGTCGTCCTTGACCTCGCCCACCTGCCATCTGCCGCGACCGGTGTTGAGCGGCCGCGTGGTGCTGATCTTGCTGATCCTCATGGCCACACTCGCGCTGGGCAGCTCGGCATTCGCATTCAGCGACCACAACGCGGAGCAGCGTGAAGCGGCGCTCCAGCGTCGCGAGCCGCTGAGTGGGTCATCCACCGTTGCCGCCCCATCGGCACGCGCGTTCCGAAGTCCCGCCGCCGGCGCGGTGGCAGCGGCTGATCCGCCCGCCGACGCGACGACCTCGGCTGCCGCGTCTCCCATCGCCCGCAACGACCTGGCGTTGAGGGTGGCGGGCCTTGATGCCACCCGGCGTGATGCCGCGAGGCGCTACGCGGCGCTCCGGGACAGCCCAGAAGCCCGCCCGACCGAAGCCGCCGCGTTGCCGGCATCCCGCCGTATTCCGCCGTATCCCACCGAAAGAAGCACCACGCCATGACTGATGCCACGCCCCTCTCCGCCGGCCCCGTGCAAGACCAGGGGGACCGTCCACCGACCGTTTCCGAAGTCGCCCTTGCCGCTGCGAGCGCTGCGACCCGTCGAGGCGCCGTCCGCGCGACCGCACTGACCGATGCCGATGCCACCGAAGCATCGACCGGAGCGACCGGAGCGACCGGCGCCACGCCCCCGCCTCATCCGCAGATTGTTCAGGACCAGCGATCCGTCGCCGAGGTGGTCCAGGCTCAACTGGAGGCCTACAACGCCCATGACGTCGAGGGCTTGCTCGCCTGCTATGCGCCTTCGGCCGCCCAGTACGAGTACCCCGATCGCTTGCTGGCGCAGGGCCATTCGGCGTTGCGCGCGCGCATGGCGCCGCGTTTTGTCGAGCTGCGACCGCAGGCCACGCTGCTGAGCCGCATCGTCGTCGGCTCGGTCGTGATCGACCATGAGCGCATCCTGAACCAGTCGCCGGACGGCGCCAGCGTTCGCGAGTTGATCGCGATCTACGAGGTCGATCCCGCCGGCACGACGATCGACACGGCGTCCGGCTCCCCCAATGAAAACGGGCGCATTCGAAGCGCCCGTTTCGTGTTTGGCGAGTCTAGGCCCGCTTGAGATCGAGGTCTTGTGGTCAGACGCGGTTGAGCGACATGCCGGCGGTGCTGCGCAGCCGCTCGACCAGCTTTGTCGCAATCTGATGCAGCGGCAGCACTTCGTCGGCCGCTCCGGCGTTGATGGCTTCGCGCGGCATGCCGAAGACGACGCAGGTCGCCTCGTCCTGCACCAGGTTGTAGGCGCCGGCATCCTTCATGAGCTTCATCGCCTTGGCGCCGTCCGCGCCCATGCCGGTCAGCATGATGCCCAGCGCATTGGGACCGACCACCCGCGCCGCCGAGGTGAACAGCACCTCGACCGACGGCTTGTGGCGGTTGACCGGCTCGCCGTCCTGCACGCGCGCGATGTAGTTCGCGCCGGAGCGCTCCACGCTGAAATGCATGCCGCCCGGGGCGATGTAGCCGTGGCCGGGCAGGATCCGTTCGCCGTCCTGGGCTTCCTTGACGCGGATCTTGCACAAGCCGTCCAGGCGTGCGGCATAGCTCCGGGTGAAGCCCGGCGGCATGTGCTGGGTGATACAGACGGCGGGGCAGTCGGCGGGCAGATTCACCAGCACGTCCTTGGTGGCTTCGGTGCCGCCGGTGGATGCGCCGATGAAGATGATCTTTTCAGTCGAGAGCCGACCCAGGCTGGCAATCGGTGCTGCCGGCTTGTGGGCCGGAGCCGCACTGCCCGCGGCGCCGCCGGCCGGGGCGGGTGTGGCCGCATGCAGGCGGCGGATCTGCGCCTTGGAGGCGATGCGGATCTTGTCGGTGATGTCCTGCGCCAGCGCACGGATGCCGTCGGCCACGCCGATCTTGGGCTTGGCCACGAAGTCCACCGCGCCCAGCTCCAGGGCCTTGAGGGTGACCTCGGCGCCGCGCTCGGTCAGGGTGGAGACCATCACCACCGGCATCGGCCGCAGCCGCATGAGCCGCTGCAGGAAATCGAGGCCGTCCATCTTCGGCATCTCGACGTCCAGGGTGATCACGTCCGGATTCAGGTTGCGGATCATCTCGCGCGCGGCGAGCGGGTCGCTGGCCGCGCCGATGCATTGCATGTCGGGCTGGCGGTTGATGATTTCGGTCAGGATGCTGCGCACCAGTGCGGAATCATCCACCACGACGACTCTGGTCTTGGCCATGTTGTTTTCTCCTCGATACCGCAGGCGGTTAGAACAGATCGATCGATCCGCCGACGCTCGCCACCGGCTGCGCCTTCTGCGCAGCGACGCGATCCTGTTGCACCAGGGCGTCGGCGTTGGTCGGCGCCAGGCGCTTGACCATGGCCTTGCCGCTCTTGGGCAGGAAGCACACCTTGCGCGGATAGATGTCCATCACGTCCTTGGACACGATCGGGATGCGCTCGATCTTCAGGAAGTCGATCACGAAGTTGGTGTTGCGCTCGCCGACGTTGATCGTGTTCATGCCGGAGATCACCGCGCCGCCGCCGAAGATCTTCGCTTCCATGCGGCTCTTGGAGGCGCCGCGCTTCATCATCTCGTTGATCAGCAGTTCCATCGCGAACGAGCCATAGCGGCCGGAATCGCCATTGCCTTCCGGCAGCATGAAATGGTTCATGCCGCCGATCTGCGCATGGCGGTCCCACAGGCAGGCGGCAATGCAGGAGCCCAGCGTCGTCATGACCAGCAGTTCTTCGTTGTCGACGAAGTACTCGCCGGGCAACACCTTGACCGCCGGACTCTTGAAGTGCGCTTCGTAGAAGAAGAACGATGCTTCGCCCTGCTTGCGCGACATCGTCTTGAGCTGGGCCACGCGCGCCGCACCGGCGCTGGCCAACGCCGTGCTGTTGAGCAGGGCGGAAGAGGCTTGGGGCATGCTCATGAGGCGTGGAGGTTGGCTGAGATGAAGGGATGCACCGGCAATCAACCGACGCGTTCGTAGACGGTCTTGCCGCGCAACTTGAACAGGTCTCGCGACTCGGTGAAGTTTTCGGAGTGGCCGACAAACAGCAAGCCACCGGGGCGCATCACCTTGTGGATGCGCTCCAGAACCTTGCGCTGTGTCGGTGCGTCGAAATAGATCATCACGTTGCGGCAGAACACGATGTGGAAGGGCTCGCCGAGCGACCACTGCGCATTCATCAGGTTGAGCGTGCGGAACTCGATCATGCGCGCGAGTTCGGGCTTGATGCGGATACGCCCCTCGTTCGCGCCGGTCCCTTTCAGGAAAAACTGCCGAAGACGCTGAGGAGATAGCCCCCGCGACTCGGTGGAATACACACCGCGACGGGCGGTGTTGAGCACATTGGTGTCAATGTCGCTGGAAATGATCTGCACGCCGCTGCTCGCGCCCAGCGCTTCCTGGCAGGTCATCGCGATGGAGTAGGGCTCCTCGCCGGTGGAGGCGGCACAGCACCAGATGCGGATCGGCTTGCCGGTGAGGGTCTTGAGGTCGTCGGCCAGCGCGTGGAAGTGATGGTCTTCGCGGAAGAAGGAGGTCAGGTTGGTGGTCAGGCAGTTCACGAACTCCTGCCACTCCTGGTCACCCTGCGGGCCGGTGACGCTCTCCAACCACTGCAGGTAGTTGGCAAAGCTCTTGTGGCCGGTGTCGCGCAGTCGTCGCGACAGGCGGCTGTAGACCATGGCGTGTTTGCCGTCGTGCAGGCTGATGCCGGCGTGCTGGTAGATCAGCTGGCGGACTCGGTCGAAGTCAGCCTTGCTGAAGCTGAATTCATGGTCGATCGCCTCAACCGGCGCGGGGGCCTGTGGACCTGGTCGCATGGTGCGGGTGATTTCTTTGTTGTTGGATGCCGGAGCACCGATGTCCGCCATTGTCGGCATTCGGTAGTTTGAGGGCTAGTCGCCGAAAGGATGTGTGAAAGAGGTGGTAGAGACCCGTCATTTTTGGGCAGTTGTACCGAAGGCGCGCTGCTAGACTGCATTGAAATCTCGTCCGACCCCCTTGAACCACCCGACCAGCCTCATTGCCGCGCATGCCCTGCGCCTGGACCTCGCCCTGCAGCTGTTGCAGCAGGCCGGTGCAATGCTGCCAGACGCGGAGCCCTACAGCGAAGCATGGTTGCAGGGCATCCTGGATGCGCTTTGCGATTTGTCGAGCAAGGATGCGCTGACCGGACTGGTCAACCGCCGCAGCTTCGAGATGGCACTGGGCCGTGAGGTGGACCGGGTCGCGCGGTCCGGCGAGCCCGCATTGCTGCTGGTGCTGGACATCGATCATTTCAAGGCGATCAACGACAACCATGGCCATCTGGCCGGTGATCAGGTGATTCGCGAGGTGGCCCGGGCGATCGGCCAGGCGGTGCGTCCCATGGACACGGTGGCGCGGGTGGGTGGCGAGGAATTCGCCATCATCCTGCCCAACTGTCCGACCTCCGTGGGTGTGATCGTGGCCGAGCGCATTCGCGAGCGGGTGGCCGCATTGACCGTCGACGTGGGTGAGCCGGCGCCGCTCACCACCACGATCAGCATTGGAGGGGCATTCGCGCCGCAATGGGTGCGTTCGTCGTCCCTGTTGTGGACCGAACGGGCGGATCGCCAGCTCTACCGTGCCAAGGCCGAGGGCCGCAACCGGGCCTGCCTGGAAAGTCACATCGACTCGCTGGTCAGCGCCGAAGAAAAAGGCATGTTGTTCGCCGTAACGCAACAGGATAGTGAATGAGCATGACAACAGCTCCTGCTGCAACCTCGACCCGCGCAGGCGCGCGCACCTTGGCCATCACCAGTGGCAAGGGCGGCGTGGGCAAGACCTTCGTGACCGCCAATCTGGCGGCGGCCCTGGCCGCGCGCGGCGAGCGTGTGCTGGTGCTGGATGCCGACCTCGGCCTGGCCAATCTTGACGTGGTGCTGAACCTGCATCCCAAGCTGACGCTGCATGACGTCTTCACCGAGCGCGCGACGCTGGAGCAGGCCATCCTGCCCGCGCCGGGCGGCTTTCATGTGCTGCTGGCCGGATCCGGCATGGTGGAGTACTCCCGACTGACGCCGGATGTGCGCGACAAGCTGCTGCACATCCTGGAAGTGGTGAGGCCGCGCTTCGACTATGTGCTGCTGGACACCGGCGCCGGCATTTCCGACGTGGTGCTGTTCGCCGTGTCGATGGCGCATGACGTGGTGGTGGTCGCCACACCCGAGCCCACCTCGCTCACCGATGCCTACGCCACCATCAAGGTGCTGGCCACCCAGCAGGATCGCCGGCATGTCTACCTGGTGGTCAACCAGGCCAACCGGCCCGGCGAGGGCAAGCTGATCTGCGGCCAGTTGCAGCAGGTGCTGCAGCGCTTCGTCGGTCCGACGCCCGGCCACACCTTCAAACTGGAGCTGCTGGGCGAGGTCAAGAATGACCAGATGGTCCGGCAGGCGGTGCTCAAGCGGCAGCTGCTGCTGGAACACTATCCCGGCTGCGACGCGGCGCAATCCATCCGGGGCCTGGCTTCCAAGCTGCTGGAGCAGCACGCCGCGCACCACTGAGCGCCGGGTGCTTGCGCGTCCCCTTGCCCATTGATTCATGTCCCAGCCTTCTGAGTCTTCCCAGTCCTCGCGGTCTTCCGATTCCTCCACGTCCTCGTCCGTGCCCTCTGTCGACCCGTCCGCCGCCCCTGCCGCCGAGGCCGCTCAGCCGGCCGTTCAACCCGAAGGCAGCCCGACCGCGCCCGCCGCGGCGCCGGCCACGCCTTATGAATGGGTCGGTGGCGAAGCGGCGGTGCGCCGACTGGTGGACCGCTTCTATGACCTGATGGACCTGGAGGCGCGTTATGCGCAGCTCCGGTCGATCCATCCGTCCACGCTCGAGGGATCGCGCGACAAGCTGTTCTGGTTCCTCTGCGGCTGGCTGGGCGGACCGGATTACTTCGTCGAGCGCTTTGGCCATCCGCGCCTGCGTGCCCGGCATCTGCCCTATGCGGTCGGTCCGGTCGAGCGCGACCAGTGGATGGCCTGCATGGTGCAGGCGATGACCGAGTGCGAGCTGGACGAGACGCTGCGCCTGCGTCTGACCGAGTCCTTCGCCAACACGGCCGACTGGATGGTCAACCAGCCGCACACTCGCAAGCTGCCCTGACGGGTCCGCTCGGTGGTCGAGCGCCGCGGAACCGCGGGCTCCGCCGCCCTTAGCCGACAGGACGGGAGGGCATCCCGGCCGGGCGGCGCGAACTGCGCTTGGCCTGAGGGGCCACCGCCATCGTGCAGAATGTCGGCCGTCGTCGATCGACTGTCTTCCCCCGCTCCATGCACGTCTCGCGCAAACTGACTCGGTACTGGCTCATCGCCTTGGCTCTGGCCATGGCGAGCCTGCTGATCGCGCGTCCCTTGCACGAGGCGCGGCACCTGGCCGAGCCGCTGGTGGCCAGCCTGACTCAGGCAGCCGATGGACTGGCGGCGGATGGCGGGTCGGAGGCGGACGACCCGGCGGGCGACCCGGAACAGCGGCTGGGCGGCTGCGTCTGGTGCCTGATTCACGCCCAGGCTGCACACACGGCCTTCGTCGCCCCGGATCTGCCGGCGGCGCTGGACGTCACCCATGTGCCGCCGCGCCCACCGCTGACCCTGGCACCGGTGCCTCGCCGGCTGCCTGTTCCACCTTCTCGAGGACCTCCTCACTTCGCCTGAGCCGACGCTGCATGCGTCGGCACCGGATTCGCTCCCCGTTTCTGCGCCGATGCGCGGCAGAACGGCGGAATGGATCCGTCGGTGTTCGCGCCTGACGCGAACACCGGTCGGGAAGCCAAGCCATTCAGCCCAGCCAGCCCAACCCTGCAGCACCCGCCGCAGGGATTGCGGCTGCGTGCTGTCGTCACTTCGCTGCTGTTGAACCACGCGCTGTGATCGCCGCGACGCCCTGGGCGGTGTCCGCTGGCGCAGTGTGACGTTGACGGCGCGGATGACCTGCGGCTTCCTGACGGGTACGCCTGACCACGACTGCGTTCGTGCCCAGGCGCCGGTGCTCCCTGATGAGGTCCCTCCATGTTTTCCAGATTCCACTCGCGTCATCGTCTCCCCCATCGCGCGCGCCATCCTGCCCCGTCCTCGCTTTCACCTCTTCCACCTCTTTCCCCTCTTTCCCCGGCGTCCTTGAGAGGCGCTTCGCCGTCGACTGCGGCGCCTCACGTTCCGTGCATCACGGCCGCCTGCAGACCCGCCTTCAATTCGCGGCCATTGAGGATCTCCGCACCCGCGTGCCGCGCTGCATGGGCCATGCCGATGCTGGCCCTGCTCAGCCTGTCGCCGGCTCGCGCCGAGACCGCCGAGCCCGCTCAGCCCGAGGCGCTGCCCAGCGTCGAGGTGGTGGGCCGCTCGTCCTCCGGGCGCTATCACGCGGCCGACGCTGTGGGTGCCAAGACCGAGCTGCCGTTGCGGGAGCTGCCGCAGTCGGTGCGGGTGATGACGCGCCAGGCGATGGACGACCTGGGGGCGACGCGGCTCGACGACTTGCTGGACTATGTCGGCGGGGTGTCGAGGCAGAACAATTTCGGCGGGCTGTGGGACAACATCGCCATCCGCGGTCTGGCCGGCAACGAAAACACCGGCATGGCGACCCTGCTCAACGGCTTTGGCTCCAACCGCGGCTTCAATGCGCCGCGCGACCTGGCCGGTGTCGAGCGCATCGAGTTCCTCAAGGGCCCGGCCGCCGCGCTGTACGGCAGCAGTGAGCCGGGCGGCACGCTCAATGTGGTCAGCAAGGCGCCCCTGTGGTCGGCGGGACATTCACTGGAAGCCTACGGTGGCAGCCAGGGATTGCGGCGATTCGCCCTCGACAGCACCGGCCCGCTGGGTGAGCGGGTGGCTTTCCGCCTCAACCTGGCCAGCGAGGACCGGGATGGCTTTCGCGACCATGTCGGCTCACAGCGACGGGTGGTGGCGCCGGCATTGACCTGGCGGCTGAGCCCGTCGACCGAGGTCGATTACCGCGGGGAGTGGCTGCGTCATGCCACGCCGCTTGACCGCGGCGTCGTGGCCGTCGACGGTCGGCTTGGGGCGATTCCGCGCGACCGCTTCCTGGGCGAGCCTGCCGATGGCGACGTGACCGTGCGCAACAGCAATCACCAGTTGGCGCTGCAACATGAGTGGACGCCTGATTGGCGCAGCCGGGTGGCGGTGTCCTATCGCACCACCGGGATCGAAGGCTTCTCGACCGAGGCGTCTGCCTTGCGGGCCGACGGCAGCTTGACCCGTCAGCGGCGCTACCGGGACTATGACTCCGAGGACGTGGCGCTGCAGGCCGAACTGCAGGGACGGCTGCGCACCGGCGCCGTGTCCCATGAACTGTTGGCCGGCATGGAGACCTTCCGCTTCCGGATGGACAGTCGCATGCTGCGCGCCAATCCGACGGCGACCGCGCCGTACGCGATCGACATCCATCGTCCGGTTTACGGCCAACCGCAGCCTACGCCGCTTCCCAATACCGACACCCTGGAACGCCAGCGGGACACGGCCTTCTATCTGCAGGATGCCGTCAGCCTGGGCCGGCATTGGCGGGTGGTCGGCGGGCTGCGCTGGGACCGGTACGAGCAATCCCTGATGAATCGGCGGACCCGCATCGAGACGCGGCAGACCCCGTCGGAGGTGGCGCCGCGCCTGGGCGTGTCCTGGCTGCCCGCCGATGGATGGACCGTCTATGCCAGCGCCGGGCGGTCCTTCCGTCCGAACACCGGAAGCGACGCTGCCGGCCAGGCGTTCGAGCCTGAACACGGCCGAGCCCTGGAGCTGGGCGGCAAGTGGGAATCGGCGCATGGCCGGGCCGGCGCCACGGTGGCGCTGTTCGACATCCGCAAGTCCGGTGTCCTGACGGCCGATCCGATCAACAGTGGCTTCTCGATGGCCGCCGGCGAAGTGCGCAGCCGAGGTCTGGAGCTCGATGGCGCAGGCTGGGTCAGCGCCCACTGGCGGATCAATGCCAGCCTGGTGCTGAATGACGCGGAAGTGCGTCGCGACCGGACCCTGGAGGTCGGCAGCCGCCTGCTCAACGTGCCGCGGGTGAACGGGAGTCTGCTGGCGGTCTATGAAAACAGCCTGACGAACGGGCAGGGCTATGGTGTGGGCGGCGGCGTTACCCACACCGGACGCCGCCTGGGACAGGCGCGCACCCAGGCGGAGGTGGACGCCGGCACCCGGGCGTTCGACCTCCCGGCCTACACCACGGCCAAGCTGGTGGCGTTCTGGCGGGTGACGCCGAAGCTGCGCGTCAGCCTGGACGTGGACAACCTGTTCGACACCACCTATTACGCCAGCAGCTACAGCCGGGTGTGGGTGGCGCCCGGCGCATCGCGCAGCATCAGCCTCGGTCTGCAGGTCAAGCTGTGAGGACGCCCCCGATGAAAGCGCTCATCGACATCACGCGCGATCGGGTCAGGCGGCGTCGGCAGCGTCGACCGCTTGCCGCGATGGCTCAGATGCCTGCGAACCCAGCCGTCACGTCGGCCAGCGACGCCGGTCGCGCCACGGCCGACGCCCATCGCGACGCGGACGCCTTGCGCGACGCGGACGCCTTGCCATCGAGCGCAACCGTGGGCGTGTCCCGCATCTCGCGGCGTCAATGGATCGGTGCTTCGCTGAGCTCGACCGCAGCAGCGCTGGCCGCGTTGGCCTCGCTGACGACGTTCGGCGGTGCGCGGACGGCCCGGGCCCACACGCCGCCTTCGGTCCGCGCTGAGCGGCATGAGGGCGCATCCGGCCGGCTGGATCCCGGCGTCCTGGAACTGGCGGGTCCCTGGGAGATCGGCGGCCTCTCGCCTGCGCAGTCCGGACATTTCTATCTGCGGCTGCAAGTGGCGGAGACCTTGCTGGACGCGGCACCGGATGCCTCGCCTCGGCCGGGCCTGGCCTCCGCCTGGTCGGTCAGCGATGACGGTCTGACCTGGCGCTTCGACCTGCGGCCAGGCGCGCGCTTTCATGATGGCAGCGCGGTGACGGCCGATGCGGCGCTGATCAGCCTGCGTGCGGCGCAGATCGCGCCGTCGCTGCTGAGTCAGGCGCCGATCGCGTCAATCGAGGCGGCCGGCGCCCGCACGGTGGTCATTCAGCTGGCGCGACCGTTTGCGGCCCTGTCCAGCCTGCTGGCGCATGCGAGCACCGTGGTCCTGGCCCCTTCGAGCTTTGAGGCGGACGGACGCACGGTGCGACGGGTCCTCGGCAGCGGCCCGTATCGCATCTCGGACCTGCAGCCGCCGCAGCGCCTGGAGACCGTCTGGCACGACGGCCACGACGGTCCGCGGCCCGCCATCACGGCGGTGCGCTACCTCAGCGTCGGCCGTGCGGAGACCCGCGCCTTGATGGCGGCGGCGGGCCAGGCCGATCTGGTCTTCACGCTCGACCCCGCGAGCGTGGCGCGCCTGCGCCGTTCACCCGGCCGCAGCCGGCTGATGAGCGTGATGTTGCCGCGGGTCATGATGCTCAAGCTCAATGCCGGACATCCCTGGCTGCGCGACCGGCGGGTCAGGCAGGCCTTGAGTCTGTCGATCGATCGCACCGGCATCGCCCAAGCGATCCTGCGCGAGCCAGCGCTCGCGGCCACCGAACTGTTCCCGCCGACGGCCCCGGCCTGGCACATGGCCACGCGCGATCCGCTGCACCGCGACCTGGCCCTCGCCCGGCAACTGCTGTCCGACGCGGGCTGGCGCCGGCATGAGGGCCGATGGCTCGATGCGGCGGGCCAGCCGGTGTCGTTGACGGTGCGGACCTTTCCGGACCGGCCGGAGCTGCCGATCGTGGCGACGGCGCTTCAGGCGCAGTGGCGCGAGCTGGGCATCCCGGTCCGGGTCGCCGTCGGCAACTCGGGGGACATCCCGCTGGGACATCGGGACGGCAGTCTTCAACTCGGTCTGCTGGCCCGCAACTACGCCACCGCGCCCGACCCCACGCCGACGCTGGCCGCCGACTTCAGCCCCCAGGGGGCGGACTGGGGCGCGATGGGCTGGCATGACCCGCGCGCGGGCGATGCCCTGGCGGCGCTGTCCCGTGGTGGCTTGAGCGACGAGCACGCGGCCCAGGCCAGGCGTCAGGCGATGGCGGTGATCCAGACCGAGATGCCGGTCATTCCCGTGGCCTGGTACCGGCTGCACGTGGCGGTAAGTGCGCGGGTGGAGGGGGTGCAGCTCGACCCTTTCGAACGCAACTACCGCATTGACCAGATGCGCTGGGCTCGATCCAGCCCGACGCTGTGAGGACCTTCATGAGCATTGATTCCGTACAAGGCGCGCCGCTGCGCCGACGCGGCCGATGGGGACCGATGTTGCTGCGCCGTGCCGGCCAGATCCTGGCGCTCGCGCTGATGGTGGGCACCCTGAGCTTCGCCATGGCCCGTTCGCTGCCGGGCGACATGGCGACCCGCATCGCGGCGGGCCGCTACGGTTACGACCTGGTCAGTCAGGCCGCGGCCGATCAGGTGCGCGACGAACTGGCGCTCGATCGCGCCTGGCCGCTGGCCTTGCTGGATTGGTGGCGCCAGACGGCGTCGCTGGACCTGGGGGTGTCGCTGGTCTCTGGCGAGCCGGTCTGGCATGAACTCTCCTCGCACCTGGGGGCGACGCTGACCCTCACCGGGGCGGCGCTGGGCATGGGATTGATGGTCGGACTGCCGCTTGGCGTGATGAGCGCACGGCGTCCCGGCGGGTTGCTGGATCGCCTGCTGACGGCCGCCACGTTGCTGGTGCGATCGACGCCGCCTTTCCTGATCGCGGTGCTGCTGATGATGGCGATGGCCGTCCATCTGGGCATGCTGCCGGTGGCCGGCGCGCACCAGCGCGGCGGCTGGCTGCTGCCGTCGCTGACGCTGGCCTTGCCGCTGGCCGCTGGCATTGCGCGGGTCACCGCTCAGGCGTTGCGATCGGCCATGGCAATGCCCTCGCACCAGTTTGCGCGCACCAAGGGACTGAGTGACCGGCAAGCGCTGCTTCGCCATGCGGCGCGTCATGCCGGTCTGCCCCTGCTGGCCTATGTCGGCGTGCAGGCGGTGGTGCTGGCGGAAGGCGCGGTGGTCGTCGAATCGCTGTTTGCGTGGCCGGGGATCGGCCATGCCCTGGTGCATGCGGTGTTCGGCCGCGATGTGCCGATGATCCAGGGTGCGGCCCTGTGCATGGGGGTGCTGTTCATCGTGTTCAACCTGTGCGTGGACAGCCTGCAACTCATGCTCGATCCGCGTCGGACCGATGGGGAGGCTCGGTGATGTCGAAGCCTCTCAATCCGCCGTCGTCTGGCATGACCCCGGAGGTGCCCGCCTCGGTCGGTGCCTCGGCGTCGGCCGCCGCGGTGGCCGATCCCCACATCCGGGAGGAACGGGTCCCGCCCACCGTGCCGGCTGCAGATGGACCGGCCCGTCGCCGGACAGGTCCTTCCGGTCGATGGCTGCTGGGCTTGGCGCTGTTGGGCGGGCTGGCCCTGTTCGCTGTGCTGGGCCCCTGGTGGACGGGCATCGATCCGGCCGCGCAGGATCTGCGCCAAAGCCTCGCGCCGCCGTCTTGGGCGCATCCGCTGGGCACCGACCTGCTGGGGCGCAGCGTGCTCTCAAGGCTGACCCATGCCGCCCGCCTGTCGTTGCTCGTGGCGGTGATGGCGACGCTCAGTGCTGCGCTGCCCGGCGTGTTGCTGGGCCTGTGGGCGGCCTGGCGAGGCGGCACCACCGAGCGCGCGGTGGTCATGCTGGCGGACGCGATGCTGGCATTGCCGGCACTGCTGCTGGTGCTGCTGTTCGCCGCGCTCGCGCCTGGCGAGCTGTGGGCGCTGTATGCGGGGCTGTCGCTGGGCTTGTGGGTCGAGTACTTCCGTGTCTCGCGGGCGCAGGCTCGGCCGGTGCTGCACGGACCGGGCGTGGAAGCCGCGCGGCTGTTGGGGCTGTCTCGATGGACGGTGTGGCGACACCATCTTCTGCCGGCCGTATGGCCGGTGGTGGCACGGCTGCTGCCGCTGAGCGTGGGGCAGTCGGTGCTGTCGCTGTCCGCGCTGGGATTCATCGGTGTCGGCATGCCGCCGCCGACCGCCGAACTGGGACTGATGATGACCGAATATCTGCCGCATTACGAAGAGGCGCCGTGGCTGTTGCCCGCGCCGATTGCCCTGCTCCTGCTGCTGGTGCTCGGGCTGTGGCTTGTCACTTCGTCCGACGCCGCCGGCGCGGATCCATCCCATGATGCGGAGGCTCGGCCATGACGCGGGCGACGGAGGTGCGTGTGGCCTGGGACGGGCTGACCGTGACGCAAGGACAGCAGGTGCTGTTGAGGCCGATGTCGCTGAGCCTGTCGGCGGGAGATCGCCTGGTGATACTGGGTGAAAGCGGCGCCGGCAAGTCGCTGCTGCTCAAGGCCCTGATGGGGGCCTTGCCGGACGGACTGGAGGCCCGGGGCCAGGTGACGATCGGCAGCGTGGTGCATGAGGCTCGGGCAACACGGGCGCGCCGGTCCCTCTGGGGCCGGTCGCTGGCGCTGCTGCCGCAGGAGCCCAGTGTGGCGCTCGATCCGCTGCGGTCGGTCCGGGCTCAACTGGCGGAGGTGCATCGACGGGTGCTCGGACGGTCGTCGGACGAGGCCCGGCACCATTCGCAGGCCACGCTGCACCAACTGGGACTGGGGGCGTACGGCGATCTGCGTCCCTGGCAGATCTCCGGCGGCATGGCGCAGCGCGCCTGTGCCGCCATGGCGCTGGCCGGCGGGGCCCAACTGGTGCTGGCAGACGAGCCGACCAAGGGCCTGGATGCGCCTTGGCGCGACAGCGCGGTCGACGGTCTGCGTCGGGTGGCAGACGACGGCGGTGTGGTGATCCTGGTGACGCACGATCTGGCCGTTGCCCGGCGCATGGGCGGCCAGCTGCTGATCATGCGGGACGGCGAGGTGCTGGAGTCCGGCGCGTCGGAGCAGGTGCTGAGCCGACCGGCCCACGCTTTTACCCAGGCCCTGCTGGCATCGGACCCGACCCAATGGGCGACGACCCGGGGCGTACCGGCGCGGGCCGCATCGACCGCCGACGATGCCGCCGCCCTCGCGGCAGTCTCGTGCAGCCATCGCGCCACCTCCCACGGGGAGGATGCCCTGCTGCGCGCAGAAGGTGTCGGCCATCACTGGGACGGACGCTGGCTGTTTCGTGACGTGAGCCTTGCGGTGCGCCGCGGCGAGCGGGTCGCGTTGTTGGGCGGCAGCGGCAGCGGCAAGAGCACGCTGGGCAATCTGTTGCTGGGATTGCGGCCGCCGGTGCAGGGGCGCCTGGTGCGGGCGGCCGGACTGGGACCCTTGGCATTCCAGAAGCTCTATCAGGATCCGGTGTCGACCTTTGCGCCGCACCAGCCCCTGGGCGATGCGCTGGAGGATGTGCGGCAGCGCCATCGCCAGGCGCCCGCCGTGCTGCGGCACTGGTTGGATGGCTTGCGTCTGGGCCCCGAGCTGTTGCGTCGCCCGCCGAATGCGCTGTCGGGCGGGCAATTGCAGCGCATGGCCATCGCCCGCGCGCTGCTGGCGCGACCGGTGATGCTGTTCGCGGATGAGCCGACCTCGCGGCTGGATCTGGTCACGCAACGCCAGACCGCGGAGTTGCTGTCCCAGTCGGTCGAGCAGAGCGGCACCGCACTGCTGCTGGTGACGCATGACGAAGCCCTGGCCGCCGCTCTGACCGACCGCGCTTGGCGCATGGACGACTGGCGCTCGGACCCGGTGCCTCAGGGGACGTGATGCTCGATGCGCCGGCGCGGACCGGATGGCGTTTCTGCCACGAGCGCGCCGGCGACCCGGCGACCCGGCGACCCGGCGATCGTCGGCGTCGGGGCTTCGGCGCGCTGCTTCGCCGGCGACCCCGCACCGTCGCGGTCCACCGTCAGTTCGGACGCTGATTTGTGAGGGATTCCACGCCTGGTGAGGCTGTCATCGGCCGGGTCCATGGCATGTCGACGGGGGCGGGCGATGGCGGGTCGGTTCTGTGTCCGCGCCATGTCGGATTGGGGGGAGGCCTGGTGTCCGCGTGTAAAGGCATCGCATCGCGTGCATCTTTAACAACCGTTCGGCCTGTGGGGCGGGGTCGGCGAACACGACGGCGGTCGCTTCGTCTACCGTCACGGCCATGATGTTCACGCCGTATGAAGACGATGTGGTCGGCATCGAATCCAATCCCGACCTGCAGCATGTCCACATTGTGGAGGGCCGCCTCTGGTTGTCGGAGGATGCCCGCCATGACATCGAGATCTGCGCCGGTCATTGCCCCAGCACCGAAAGCCCTCGGCTGATGCTGGAGTTCCTGCGTTCCGCCTGCCTGCGGCTGCAGATGGTGGACATGGACACCGACGAGGCGGAAGGCGCCTTCATGTCGTTCTGCGTCCTCAAGGGGCTGGAGCATGCGATCGACACGCATTGGCAAGGCGCCGAGGCGGTCGGCGTGTTTCGCCCGGAACGGCTGCTGATGGACTTCACCACCGGCGTGTCGGCGATGTCGAGCATGACACTGCACTGAGGCGGCAGCACCGATTCACCGGCTGCACGCTGCGGCCTCCGAGGTACCGGGCGCGGGATGCGCGCCGGTCCCTTTCAGTTTGCGGGCAGGGTCGCCTTCGACCCGTTCGATCGACCCGCTCAATCGGGCCGCTCAATCGGTCCGCTCAATCGATCCGCTCAATCGGTCCGCTCAATCGACCCGGAAGCTGAACTCCTGCTGGAAGCGGTGATTGCCCGGGCAGAGGTAGCCTTCCTTCAGCGTGGTTTCAATGGCACCGGTGAAGGCACGCCTGGTACGGGCGTCCAACTGACCCTGCAGGGTCTGGATCTGCACCGCGACCACCCGTCCGGCCTGCACATCGGCCACGGCGCGGAACAGGGCCTCGCCCGTCCAGTTGACGGACGGCAGGGTGGGGGACGCCATGGCGGTGCACACCACGCCGGGCGACACGATCTCCGGCTTTGTCAGTGTGGTCGAACCCGTCCCCGATCCGGCGCCGGCCCCGTGGTCCACGGCGGTGGCCACGGTGGCGGTGTTGACGCTGGTCTCGGTCGGCGTGACGGCGGGGATGACGGCGGGCGATTCCGGGGTCAATGGCGAGTCGATGAGGATCGGTGGCGCGTCGATGATCCGCGGCGTCACCGTGGGCGAGGTTGGCGGCGGCTGCGGCGTGAGTGGATCGAGTTTCAGCGCTGGGGGCTTGGGCTGATCGACCACGTGCAACTGAATCGGCGGCGGTGGCGGTGTGGCGTGTCGACGCATGCCGTGCACCAGCGCGCTCACAATCAGCACATGGATCAGCGCGACGAGCAGCAGGCCCGTCGCCCGTGAGTCCGGCGCATGCATGCGGCCGTAGGCGCGGTGGAATGCGCCGGCGAAGGATGGTGAGCGGGCGGCTCTGAGGATGAAGGCGTGCGTCGAGGCGTTCGTAGAGGACATGCGTGTTCCCTCCCATCGCGAACGATGGTTCAAAGTTGCGAATACTTCTCAACGCCGGCGTGACTTCACACTAATGGAGCGCATGCTGCGACGCAACACGCTGTTCCGCAAAACAACGCGCAGCCAGGGGAGGGAAAGCCCAGCTGTGCCGGACTTGCCGAGGAACAGATAGTGAGCGGTTGGGCGGCGCTGCTTGTCAGCGAGCCAATGTGGTCGGGCGGCGGTCACGCTGGGCCGCACATCCGGCCGGTCCGCACAAGGTTTCGTCTCCGCCGAGCGGGCGGCTCCGGTCGCTTGGGAAAGGCGCGACAAGGACGTCGGGATGACGCCGCAGTTGCGCCGCGATGGCGCCGTGTTTGGGCTGCGTTTGCTCCGCATTTGCGCCGCGTTTGAGCCGCTTCTGGACGCCGATGGCGCGCCGCTCAGGGCGCCTAGCGCAGCCCGATCCGTGCGCTGCTCAGGGCGCCTGCAGCAGCACGATCAGCGCGCCGCTGCCGCCATCGCTGGCGCGGGCCTGGACGAAGGCCAGCACCTCTTGCTTCTGCACCAGCCAGCGCCTGACGCGCGCTTTGAGCACCGGCTCGCGACCGGGCGATCCGTTGCCCTTGCCGTGAACCACGCGTACACAGCGCAGGCCGCGCCGGGCGCTGTCATGGATGAACTGGCCCAGGGCCTCCCGGGCCTGGTCACGTCGCAGGCCGTGCAGGTCGATCTGCCCTTGCAGCGCCCAGTGACCGCGGCGCAGCTTGCGCACCGACTCCTGGGCAATCTCGGGGCGGCGGAAGGACAGGGTCTCATCGGTTTCCAACAGCGAATCGACGTCGAAATCATCCGACAGCGCCTGCCGCCAGGCCATCTGCTCATCCAGCTCCCGCTGGCGAGGCTCCGGCTCCGGCCGTCCGGTGTGCAGCAGCACCCGGTTGGCCGCCGGCAGCACGGTGACCGGGCCGACGGTCAATTCGAACAGCCGCGCCTCCCGGTCGCGCAGGCGAGCCAACGCCGCCTCGCGCTCGCGGCGTTCTTCCTCCGCCTGTTGGCGGAGTTTCAGTTCTCGTTGCAGCGCTTGCAGATCCTGCAGGCTGCGCAGTCGATCGGTCACAGACAACCCAGTTCGGCCATGGAAACCACACGGTCCGCGCCAACAATGAAGTGATCCAGCATCCGCACCTCCACCAGTCCGAGCGCTGCGGTCATCGTCCGGGTCAGCTCGATGTCCTGGGTCGACGGCTCCGCGTGGCCGGAGGGATGGTTGTGCGCCAGGATCGCGGCGCCGGCATTGAGCGCCAGCGCCCGCTTCACCACTTCGCGCGGGTAGGCAATGGTATGGGATAGGGTGCCATGCGAAAGCGTCTCCAGACTGATCAGACGGTGTCGGGTGTCCAGAAACATCACGGCGAAGCACTCGTTCTGAAGGCCGCCGAGCTGCAGCGCGAGGTAGTCCCGCACCGTGTCGACGGCGTCGAACACCGGCGCCTGGCTCAAGGGCTGGCGCAGGGCCCGGCGTGCGATCTCCAGCACAGCCGAGAGTGCCGCCCCCTTTGCGGGACCGAGGCCGTGCACCTGCCTCAGGGATTTCGGATCGGCCCGCAGCAGGCCGGCCAGGCCACCAAACTGATCGAGCACCTGTTGGGCGAAGGCAATGACCGAACGACCGGGCAGGCCGGTGCGCAGCAGGACGGCCAGCAATTCCGCATCCGCCAGCGCACTGGCGCCGTGAGCGATCAGCTTTTCACGTGGGCGGGCATCGGGGGGGAGACCGTGGAAGGCGGACAACGCCTGTGGCGGCGCAGCGTCGGCATGCGGCAAGTCGCCCTCCGAAGCAAGAACCTGACGTGCCGCAGCAGGTGGCGTGGTGGGGAGCCTTCCGACGGGCGCGACCGAGGGCACACCGGAGGAACGGGCCGCCGCGGTGGCGTTCTCGGCCTGCGGCGAGGGCTCGGGTGGGCGGTCGTGACGGTGGTCGGTCGGCGCGAGGAAGGTCGCAAGGAGCCCGGGCTTCGGTGCGGGGGCAGGGCGGTTGGGAAGGGCGATGGCAAGGGACATGGTGGACTCCGGCGTCAGGGTGCGGCTGGCAAGCCTAAAATCCGATTTCGTTTTCCAAAATCACTTCGACTTGTGAACCTCGTCCAACCTGGATCATTCCTGACCCTGCACTACCGCCTGACCGGGCCGGATGGCCAGGACCTGATCAACACCTTCGACGACAAGCCGGCGACCCTGTCGCTGGGCACCGGCGAACTGGCGCCCGCGATCGAGGCCCGGCTGGTTGGCCTGTCGGAGGGCACTCGCACCCGCTTCGAGCTGGCGCCCGGCGAGGCCTTTGGTGAGCGCAATCCGGAGATGCTGCAGCGGGTCAAGCTCAGCCTGATGCGTCAGCTGGGGAATCCGGATGAGCAATACCACGTGGGCGACGTGGTGCAGTTCCCCACGCCGGATGGCCAGAGCCAGTACGCCGGCGTGGTGCGGGAGCTGGGCGACGACTGGTTGCTGTTCGACTTCAATCACCCGTTGGCAGGCCAGCCGGTGAGCTTCGAAGTCCAGTTGATCGGCGTGTTGTGAAATCAGCGGCTCCAACAGCAGATCAGACAGCGGCGCAAACAGCGGCCCAAACAGCGACGAGAACAGCGACGAGAACAGCCACCATGCAGGTAGACAAAGACATCATCCTGGCTGAGCCACGCGGCTTTTGCGCAGGCGTGGACCGTGCCATCGAGATCGTCGAGCGCGCGCTGAAGAAATTCGGTGCCCCGATCTACGTGCGACATGAAATCGTCCACAACACCTACGTCGTCAACGACCTGAAGGGCAAGGGCGCCATCTTCATCGAGGACCTGGCCGATGTGCCGCCGGGCGCCACGCTGGTGTTTTCGGCCCACGGTGTGAGTCAGGCTGTCCGCCAGGAGGCGGCGGAGCGCGGGTTCCAGATCTTCGACGCCACCTGCCCGTTGGTGACCAAAGTGCATGTCGAGGTGGCCAAGCTGCATCGTGAGGGCTATGAGTTCATCATGATCGGCCACAAGGGGCATCCGGAGGTCGAGGGCACGATGGGCCAACTGACCGACGGCATCTACCTGGTCGAGGAAAGTGCGGACGTTCCGCATGTGCGGGTCAAGGATCCGTCGCGGGTGGCGGTGGTGACCCAGACCACGCTCAGCGTCGACGATGCGGCCGAGATCCTCAACGCGGTGAAGCAGCACTTTCCGCTGGTGCGCGAGCCCAAGAAGCAGGACATCTGCTACGCGACGCAGAACCGCCAGGATGCGGTCAAGGTGCTGGCGCCGCAGGTGGACGTGGTCGTCGTGGTGGGCAGCCCCACCAGCTCCAACAGCAACCGTCTGCGCGAGCTGGCCGAACGCCTGGGCACGCCGGCCTACATGGTGGACGCGGCGGAGGACCTGCAGCCGGAGTGGCTGGATGGTCGCTCCCGCGTGGGCCTGACCGCAGGCGCCTCCGCGCCGGACGTGCTGGTCCAGGCGGTGATCACCCGCTTGCGGGCCATGGGGGCCACCACGGTGCGCACGCTGCCGGGCGTCGAGGAACATGTGCGCTTCCCGTTGCCCATCGGCTTGGGTGACAAGTCCATGGCCGAGGTCACCAGCGAACGATCGTGACGCGTTGACGCCGTCCCTCGTCGCGCCCCTGTGGCGGCCCGCCAGCGCGCGGCCGCCCTGCGGCGCCAAGAACATCGAAGACCAGACATCAAAGACAAGCCATGCTAGATATCACCCTGCTGCGCAAGGACCTGGACGCCGTGATCGAGCGTCTGCAACGCCGCAAGCATCCCCAGTCGTTCCTGGATGTGGAGCGTTTCAAGACGCTCGAGACCGATCGCAAACAGGTGCAGGTTCGCACCGAGGAGCTGCAAGCCAGGCGCAATGCGCTGTCCAAGCAGGTTGGCCAGCTCAAGAGCAAGGGCGAGGATGCCAGCGCGGTGATGGCCGAAGTGGCCGGCATCGCCGACGAACTCAAGGCCGGCGCCGAGAAGCTCGATGCCATCCAGATCGAGCTCAACCACATGCTGATGAGCGTGCCCAACCTGCCGCATGACAGCGTGCCTGTCGGCGCCGACGAGGCCGGCAACGTGGAGTTGCGCCGCTGGGGCACGCCACGCACGCTGGACTTTTCGCCGCGTGACCATGTCGACCTGGGCGCGCCGCTGGGCCTGGACTTCGAGACCGGCGCCAAGCTGTCGGGTTCCCGGTTCACCTTCATGAAGGGCCCCATCGCTCGTCTGCATCGTGCACTGGCCCAGTTCATGCTGGACATGCAGACCCAGGAGCACGGCTACACCGAGTGCTACACCCCCTACATCGTCAACCGCGAAGTGCTGGAAGGCACCGGCCAACTGCCCAAGTTCAAGGAAGACATGTTCTGGGTGTTGCGCGGTGGCGATGATGACGTGCCGGAGCAGTACCTGATCTCCACCTCCGAGATCTCGTTGACCAACAGCGTGCGCGAGCAGGTGCTGGACGCTTCGGCGCTGCCGATCAAGCTGACGGCCCACAGCCCGTGCTTCCGTTCCGAGGCGGGCAGTGCCGGCCGTGACACCCGCGGCATGATTCGCCAGCACCAGTTCGACAAGGTCGAGATGGTGCAGATCGTCCATCCCGACAAGAGCTACGAAGCCCTGGACGAGATGCTCGGCCACGCCGAGGCGGTGCTGCAGAAGCTGGGCCTGCCTTACCGCGTGGTCACCCTGTGCACCGGCGACATGGGTTTCGGCTCGACCAAGACCTATGACCTGGAGGTGTGGCTGCCGGCGCAGGACACCTATCGGGAGATCAGCTCGGTGTCCAACTGCGAGGCCTTCCAGGCGCGCCGCATGCAGGCGCGCTTCAAGAATGCGCAGGGCAAGAACGAATGGGTGCACACGCTCAACGGCTCTGGCCTGGCGGTGGGGCGCACCCTGGTGGCGGTGCTGGAGAACTATCAGCAGGCGGATGGCAGCATCACCGTGCCGGAGGCGCTGCGGCCCTATCTGGGCGGGTTGGACGTCCTGAAAGGCTGAGCTGAAAAAGGGCGCTGAAAAATTTTGCGCCGGCAGGGCGTCAGGTCTTGCTGAACTACAAAAAGCACGGCTATACTCTTAGGCTTACTCGCTGACAACCACGCGAGACACCGAATTCAGGAGAGGTGGCAGAGTGGTTGAATGTACCTGACTCGAAATCAGGCGGACGGAAACGTCTCGGGGGTTCGAATCCCCCCCTCTCCTCCAGAAGAAAAGCGTTGGTGATCAACGCACTAAGCCGACCCCAGGGTCGGCTTTTTTATTTCCGAAACTCTCTCCCCCGACCCTCCACCCGTAAACGTCGGAGCCTCCAGACGTTCCGCAACCACACAGGTCCGTGTGGGTCCTCGGAGCATCACCAGTCCGTGGGACTGGCAGGCCCCTCCGCCACCGGGTGATCTGATGCCTCAGCATGTCCTGCCGACGGGCACGACCGAGGCAAATGCAACGCCTTCGCCGCACCCGCGATCCTGGCGATTCACAAAATTTCCACTTGCGTTCACAATTCGCCCTAAAGTCCCGCTGGGTTTGGCCGAAGAACCGAATATGCCCGTATGGGCCACTGGCTGGGTTGATGCCCGGTCCGGTCTCCGCTGGCCGAATCGGCGGATCCCTTGTGGAGGCATCATCATGATCTCTACCCTCGTCAACACCGCTACCAGCACGTCCTCGACGGCTGCGCCGCAGCGCAGCCGAGAGTCGGAATCCGCCTTCGCACCGCTCGGCACCTCGTCGTCGGCGTCCAACGAACCGGTGGAAGCGTCCGCCGTGGTCACGCTGTCCGCCCAAGGCACTTCGCTGGCGAGCGCCGCATCGAGCGCCACCACCTCTGCCGCGACCCAGTCCGTCAGCCCTCGCGTCGCCCCCTCCACACCGACACCGACACCGACACCGGCGCCCGCAGCTTCCAGCACCGCCTCCGCATCTGCGTCCACCGCGGCTGCCCCCGTAGCCAGCACCGCCACTCCCGCCGCCGCATCGACCCAGTCACCCGAGGTCATCACCCTGGTGCCCAATCTGGTCTATGCCGTGGCCGACACCGATCAGAACGGGGTGATCTCCGCCACCGAGCGTCGCTCCTATGAGCTGACACACCCCGAGCTGGGCAAGCGTCCCGAACCTCCGCCCAATCGCATCGTTGACGCCGAGCTGCGCGAATACACGACCATCGCGCAAGCGCGCGGCTGAATCGCTTTTGGCGCGCCTCTCCGGCGCCCATGTTGACAGCCCAAACGCTCCGGCCCCCCGAATGACCTTTAACCCCCCGAAAGGTCAGCCAGCGAACCTCCCCCATCCTGATACCCCCTTTGGAGGGCCCACCTCAGGTGGGTATGAGCGGGCGCGGGAAGCGCGCACAGTTCGTCCCATCGCGGTCAATGTCGACCGCCGAGGAGCGGACGATGCATTTCGCCGAAATCGATACCGGGGACTACCGCATTTACGCCGGTGCCATCGAACGCCCGCGGCAGTTCGGCTATGTGGCCGCCGTGGTGGTGATGAGCACCGATCAGGCCATCGCCAAGCGCGAAGCCTTTCGCGACGAAAACCTGGCCGGGGGATACGGCTGGGCCACGCCTGCTGAAGCCCTTCGTTTTGCGATCAACGCCGGCAAGGAAGCCGTGATGTGCCGGATCGGCATGCGCGCCTGATATCGGCCGGCGGCACCCGGCCGCCGCTGAAGCGCTCGTAGTTCAAGTGGCCCATTCCGTCATTCATCGCGCCGCAGTGCGTCGGCGCTTGGCCTCGAGACGAGCGGCCGCTATCGTGCGGGCATGTCCACGACGCACGCCGCCAACACCTCCAGCCAGGCTTGGCAGGGTTTTGTCTCCTATCTGACGCCCCACCGGGTGCTGCTGTCCCTGGCGCTCGCCACGGTGGCAGCGCTGGTGCTGGCCCCGATCTTCATCACTCCGTTTCCGGTCCTGCTCGGCCGCACGATGTTCGTCGGCATGCTGGCCTTGCTGGCGTTTTCCGCCGCCGGACAGTGGCCCCGCCGCCTGCCGCGCTGGTGGGCGCGCTGGTTGTTCCAGGTGGTGGTGGTGGCGGCGGCCGTCCCGATCGCGACCCTGCTGGTCTATGTGGTGGCCGTCGGCGGCGATCTGACCAGCCTGATGGAGTCCGAGGCCCGCATCATGGGCTTCATTTGGATTGCCGGCTCCGGACTGGTGGTCGGGCCGTTGCTGGCGATGGGCGCGCTGTATCGCCAACGGGATGCCGAGGCCCGCAACCAGGCCTTGAGCTTCGAGCTGGAGCGCAGTGAACTGGAGCGCCAGGCCCTCGACGCCCGACTCCGCTTGCTGCAGGCCCAGGTCGAGCCGCACTTTCTGTTCAATACCCTGGCCAATGTCCGCGCACTGGTGGAGACCGGCTCGCCGCAGGCCGCCCCGGTGTTGCGCAGCCTCATTGCCTACCTGCGCGCCGCGATGCCGCGGCTGCAAGGGGAGTCCACCAGTCTGTCCGACGAAGTCGCCTTGGTGCAGGCCTATCTGGAGCTGATGCATCTGCGCATGCCGGACCGCCTGCATTTCCATGTCGATCTGCCGCCGGAACTGAGCGGCCTGCGCTTCCCGCCGATGGCGTTGCTCACGCTGGTCGAGAACGCGGTGCGCCATGGCATTGATCCCAGCGAGGAGGGCGGCGCAATCGAGGTGGGCGGTCAACTGCTGGACGGGCAGGTCCGGCTGTGGGTGAACGACACCGGCGTCGGCATGGTGCAGGAGATGGGCGCCGGCACCGGGCTGCGCAACCTCCGTGAACGGTTGACGCTGTTCTATGGCCGCAGCGCCAGCCTCACCCTCACCGAAAATCAACCGCATGGATTGCGCGCGGAAATCGGATTCACGCCCCATTGACCGCCACCTTGGCCGCGCCTCCTTGACCGCCCCATCGACCGCCTCATCGACCGTCCCATCGACCGCCACTTCGACCGCCACTCCGACATCGCCGCGGACCGCGTCCCCAAGCTGCGCCGTGAACACCGCCTGGCGGAGACTATCGCCTGCTGCCGACGAGTCAGTCCGCTTCGTCGCCGATGGATCCGCACTTCCGCCCCCGCCAACTGACTGCTCTCCTCCTGCTCTGCCATGATTTCGCCGACCGCCCTCATTGCCGACGACGAACCGCTGCTGCGCGACAGCCTGGAACGCAGCCTGGCCCGCGCCTGGCCGCAACTGCAGATCGTGGCGCAGGCCCGCAACGGACGGGAGGCGGTCGAGATGTTCCAGGTCCACCGCCCGGACATCGTGTTCCTGGATGTCCACATGCCGGGCTTGAACGGGGTGGAGGCGGCGCGGCAGATCGCGCGCCAGGCGCAGGTGGTGTTCGTCACCGCCTACGAGGAATACGCCCTGCAGGCCTTCGAGCGCGGCGCGGTGGACTATCTGGTCAAGCCCGTGGAAGACGCCCGCCTGAGCGACACCGTGCAGCGCCTGCAGGAGCGTCTGGCCGCGCAGCAGCCGCTGCCCGGCAGCAGCGCGGCCCTGGAGGCGGTCATTGACGAACTCGCGCGGCGCATGGCACGGCCGCCGGCGGGCGCGCTCGGCGGTCATGGGGCGCAGCAGTCCGGCCTGGGCAGCAGCGCCGGATCCTCCGCCTTCAGTGCGATGGCCGGGGGGCTGGCATCGGACTCGGGACCGCTGCAATGGATTCGCGCCTCGGTCGGCTCCACGCTGAAGCTGATCCCGGTGGACGAGATCCAGTTCCTTCGCTCCGACGAAAAATACACCCTGGTCGTCACCGCCGACGGCGAAGCCCTGATCCGCACCCCCATCCGCGAATTGATCGAGCGGCTGGATCCTCAACGATTCGTCCAGGTCCACCGCTCGGTGGTGGTGAACCTGCATGCGATCAGCCATGTCACCCGCGGTCCGAATGAAACGGCGGATCTGCATCTCAAGGCGCGACCGGAGGTCCTGCCGGTCAGCCGCAGCTATCTGCATTTGTTCAGACAGATGTGATCTCCGAGCTGACCGCCGACGTGACCGCTGAGCTGACCGCTGAGCTGACCGCTGACGTGACCGTTAACCCGTGAGGGGCAACGCCTCAGCGTCTTCACCGGTCGCAATGACCCGCCGACGCACGCCCGCGCCCATTCGCGCAGGTCGAGTCCTCGCGCATGCGGGGCAGGGCGACGCGGATCATCCATCGTCCGAAAGCGGCCGACGGTGGCCAGCGGTGATGGGAGGGGGAGGGCCGTCGGTGACGCTCAGCGTTTGGTCGCGCTCGGATCGGCCGGAAGCGGCGTGGTTTGCTGCGCCTTGCCGGTGACCACCACCGGGTCCAGGCGCCACATCAGCACGCCGACGTTGAAGGCCTGCACCACCGCCAGCGCGGCGACGGCAAGCACGGCCACCATCAGCGAACTGTGGAGGGCACTGTCAGAAAAATGATGGGGAACGTGAAGCGATCTGCGCGGGGGCGAGCTGTCGTGATGAGGGCTCGATCGCTGCATGACGTGGGGAAAGCGGGTATCCATGTCCCTGTCTCCTCGGGTCTTCTGATCCTCTGGCTCACTGCGGCGTCTTCCCTCGGAACGCGCGATGTCTGGAGTTCGGCGTGCACACGCCGGTGCCCGATCCGCTCCCGCGTCGGACGATCCGAAGAAGGACTCGCTTCAAGTCTAGGCGTCGCCTCCCGGCGGTTCCAGCGCGGATGCAGACGAAAAAGCGGGGCTCAGCCCCGCTTTCGTGCAGTTCGTCGCAGGAAGTGCCGCGACGAGCTGGGTGTGGCGTGTGTGGCGCCGTCGGTGCGTCGCGGCGGTTCAGCGCGCCAGCGCTGCCGTACGCGTCTGCAGCCAGGCCAGGGCCTCCCCCTCCACCAGCGGCGACAGGCGACGCCGCACCTCCTCGTGATAGGCGTTCAGCCAGGCGAGTTCGTCATCGCTGAGCAGCTCGACCGCGATGCAGCGGGTGTCGATCGGGCACAGCGTCAAGGTTTCGAAGGCCAGCATCTCGCCGAACTGATGGTTCTCCGGCGTGTCGCGCTGCACGTTCAGCACCAGGTTTTCGATGCGCACGCCCCATTGGCCGGGGCGGTACAGACCGGGCTCGATCGAGGTGATCATGCCCGGCTCCATGGCCATGTTGGCGTCCGGTACGGCCTTGGAGATGCTCTGCGGACCCTCATGCACATTCATGAAATAGCCCACGCCGTGGCCGGTGCCGTGGCCATAGTCCAGGCCATGGGCCCACAGCGGCGCGCGGGCGATGGCATCCAGCATCGGGCTCAGCGTGCCGCGCGGGAAGACGGTGCGGGACAGCGCGATCGTGCCCTTGAGCACCAGCGTGTAGTCGCGTCGCTGCGCGTCGCTGACCTGCCCGATCGGCCAGACGCGGGTGATGTCGGTGGTGCCGCCCAGGTACTGGCCGCCGGAGTCGATCAGCAGCAGGCCATCGCCCTCGATGGCGGAGAACGAATCCGGCATGGCGCGGTAGTGCGGCTGCGCGCCGTTGGCATTGAAGCCCGCGATGGTCGAGAAGGACAGGCCCACAAAGCCCGGACGCTTGGCCCGCTCGGCGCTCAGTCGCTCATCCACGGTGAGTTCGGTCAGCGCGTCACCGCGAGCCAGGGCGGCCTCGAACCAGGCGTAGAAGGCGCACATCGCGGCGCCATCCTGCTCCATGGCCTGGCGCACGAATTGCGCTTCGGCGGCATTCTTGCGGCTCTTCAGCAGGGTGCTCGGATTGATGGCCTCGATCACCGCGGCGCCTGCGGGCAGGGCTTCGCGCAGGCCCAGGGTCACCCGGCGCGGATCGATCAGCACAGCGGCGGTCGGAGACAACGCAGCCAGCGCCGCGCGGGCCTGGTCGTAATCGGCCAGTGCGACACCGTCGGCCGCCAGGCGCTGCGCCAGTGCCGCATCCACCTTGCCACCGCGCACGAACAGGGTCACCCCCTTGGCATCCAGCAGGGCATGGGCCAGGAACACCGGGTTGTAGGTGACGTCCGATCCGCGCAGGTTCAGCAGCCAGGCCACGTCGTCCACGCTGGAGATCAGGTGATGGGTCGCGCCCTTGTCGGCCATCGCGGCGCGCACCTGGGCGAGCTTGTCGGCCCGGCTGACGGTGGCCTGCGGCGCGGCATGCTCATAGATGGGGGCGTCCGGCAGATCGGGTCGGTCTTCCCAGGCCTTGTCGATCAGGTCCAGTTGCGTGTTCATCTGGATGCGACGCGCACCCAGCACCGCGCGCAGTTGCTGCGCCAGCGCCAGGCCCAGCACCTGGCCGTCGACCGCCAGGGTCTGGCCGGGCTGGAGATGTTCGGCAATCCAGCCGATGTGATGGGTGGCGGCGCCGGTGGGGATCTTGAACAGCGCAATGCCGCTGCCTTCGAGCTCGCGCTCCGCCTGGGTCCAGTAGCGGCTGTCGGCGAAGAGCACCGCCTCGTCCCGCGTCACCACCAGCGTGGCCATCGAGCCGGTGAAGCCCGACAGCCATTCGCGACCCTGCCAGCGGCGCGGCAGGTATTCGGACAGATGGGGATCGGCCGAAGGCACGAGCACGGCGTGGGCGTCAGCCTCGCGCAGCGCGTCCCGCAGTCGGGAAATGCGCAGCTTGATCTGGGAAATGCGGGTGTCCATGGGGGAGCCTCGGAGAGTTGGCAGGCGGCGGCAGGATCGGCCGGGCCCACGGGGACGACGGTGCGCCGATTGTAGAAGCGCGCGCCCACCGGCATTCGGCCGGTCGGTCGCCGGTGTTCGCCGTCCGTCGCCTTCCGCTCTGGCCGGCTCGTCCGCCCCATCCGCCCCATCCGCCCGATCGGCCATTCGGGCGTACGGTCATCGCCCGCTCGCCCGCTCGCCCGCTCGCCCGCTCGCCCGCCGGCCTGCACGCACGCACGCACCCCTGCCGATCTCCCGGCTCAGAGCTCGGTGCGCAGCGCCCAGAGCTCGGGGAACAGCACCACGTCCAGCATCTTGCGCAGGTAGCTCACGCCGCCGGTGCCGCCGGTGCCGCGCTTGAAGCCGATCACCCGCTCCACCGTGGTCACATGCCGGAAGCGCCACAGCCGGAAGGCATCCTCCAGGTCGACCAGTTCCTCGCCCATTTGATAGAGGTCCCAATGCGCCTTGGGATCGCGGTAGACCTGCAGCCAGGCGGCGGTGACGCCGTCGTTGGCGACATAGGGCTGGGTCCAGTCGCGCTCGCGGTGGCTGGGGGGGACCTCGATGCCGCGGCGCTGCATCAAGCGCAGCACCTCGTCATACAGCGAGGGCGCTTCATACGCCGCCTGCACCGCCGCCAGCAGGGCGGGGCGGTGCGCATGGGGCTTGAGCATGGCCGCGTTCTTGTTGCCGAGCATGAACTCGATCTGCCGATACTGCGCGCTCTGGAAGCCGCTGCTGTTGGACAGGTAGGGCCGGATGGCGGAGTACTCGGGCGGCGTCATCGTCGCCAGCACATCCCAGGCATGCACCAGCTGCTCCATGATCCGCGAGACCCGCGCCAGCATCTTGAAGGCCTCCGGCAACTGATCCGCCGCGACCTGCGCCACCGCGCCATGCAGCTCATGCAGCATCAGCTTCATCCACAGCTCCGAGGTCTGGTGCTGGACGATGAACAGCATCTCGTTGTGATCCGGCGAGAGCGGATGCTGCGCACTCAGCACCTGGTCCAGGTGCAGATAGTCGCCATAGCTCATGTCCTTGGAGAAATCGAGCTGGGCGCCTTCCTCCTTGACGATGGCCTCGCCCGCGCCGCCAGAGGAAGGGCTCTGGGCCTGCGCCTGCGCCAGAGCCGTTGGCGACGGGTCGGCGGATTCGGTCTGCGCCGGGCGATCGGTGCCGCCGGTGGATCCGTGCATCGGGCAGCTCATGTCACTGCCGCCTTCTGGTTGAAGCGCGCTTGACGCCATTGCTCGGTGGAGAGCACCTGATGCAGATGCTCGACCGCATCCCACACATCGGCAAAGCCCACATACAGCGGCGTGAAGCCGAAGCGGAGAATGTGCGGCACCTGGTCCAACCGCGCGGGGTCGCCGGCTCGGAAGTCGCCGATCACGCCACGCTCGATCAGCGCCTGAATGACGGCGTAGCCGGCCTCCGTCAACGGGTCGTTCAGCGCGAGGCACACCTGGCTGCCGCGCGATGCGGCGTCCCGCGGTGAGACCACCGTCACGCCGAGCGTGCCGCAGCGTTCCTCGGCCAGCCGCGCGAACAGGTCGGTGAGCGCCAGGGACTTCTCCCGCAGCGCGGTCATGCCGCCCAGCGGTTCTGCGGCGAGCAGGGTGTCCACGCCGCATTCCAGGGCGGCGGTCGACAAGATGGCCGGCGTACCGCAGATGTAGCGCTTGATGCCGGCGGCCGGCTGGTAGCGGGCGCTGAACTGGAACGGCGCGGCATGGCCCAGCCAGCCCGACAGCGGCTGCCAGAAGCGATCCGCATGCCGCGGATGGGCCCAGACAAACGCGGGCGCGCCGGGGCCGCCGTTGAGGTACTTGTAGCCGCAGCCGATGGCGAAGTCGGCGTTGGCGCCGTTCAGGTCCACGGGGACGGCGCCGGCGGAATGGGCCAGATCCCACACGGTCAGCGCGCCGGCAGCCTGCGCGGCGGCGGTGACCGCCCGCATGTCGTGCCGGGCGCCGGTGCGGTAGTTGACCTCGGTGAGCATCAGCACCGCCAGCGAGTCATTCAGATGCGCGGGGATCTCCGCCGCGCTGTCGACCAGGGTGAGGGTCGCGCCGTACTGTTCGGCCAGGCTTTCGGCGATGTAGAGGTCGGTGGGGAAGTTGCTGCGCTCCGACACGATCACCGTGCGCCCGGGCCGATCGGCCTTGACGATCCGCAGCGCCGCGCTCAGCACCTTGAACAGGTTGAGCGAGGTCGAATCCGCCACGATCACCTCACCGGGCCGTGCGCCGATCAGCCGACCGATCTTGTCGCCGATGCGGCTGGGCAGGTCCATCCAGCCGGCGGTGTTCCAGCTCTTGATCAGGTCCTGGCCCCATTCCTGGGCGATGACCTGCTGCACCCGTGCGGCGGTCGCCTTGGGCATGGCGCCCAGGGAATTGCCATCCAGGTAGATCACGCCGTCAGGCAGGGAGAACTGGTCCTTGAGGCGGGCCAGGGGATCGGCCGCATCCAGGGCGAGGCAGTCGTTGCGTGTGGTCATGCGATGTCCAGACGGAAGAGGAGAAAGAGGAGAAAGAGGAGAAAGGAGAGGCAGAGGACGAAGAAAGGGCAGGGCGCCGGGGGCACGAGGAGGCCCCGCGCATCGAAGTCATCGGCCGCGGCGAGGCTGGGTCAAGACGCGGCGTGGCTGTCCCTCACAGCGATCGCAGCACCGCGCGCACCGGTGAGGCGCAGGCGCCGGCCAACTTGAGCGGCAGCGCAATCAACTCATAGTCGCCTTCGGGAACCTCGTCCAGCACCAGGTTCTCCAGCACGCGCAGGTTCAGGCGCAGCAACTGCTGATGGCTGTCCAGGGTCTTGCTGGTCGCGGGATCGACCGAGGGCGTATCCAGGCCGATCAGCCGGACGCCGCGCTCGGCCAGCCAGGCCACTGTCTCGGGGGCATAGGCGCTGAAGTCGGGATTCCACACCGTGTCCGCGCGCCGGTTGCAGCGCACCAGGACGCGCGGCGGCAGGTTCTTTTCCGCGTGGCGAAGATGGTCGATGCGAATCAGCGGTCCGCAGTTGATCGCATGGATGACGCGGCAGGGACCGAGGTAGGCGTCCAGATCGACCTCCGCGGCGCTGGCTACGCCGTCGGCGTAATGCAGCGGCGCATCGGCATGGGCGCCGACATGCGGCGACAGGGTGATCGCGCTCAGGTTCACCGGACAGTCCGGTGAGAGCCGGGCGGTCCAGCGCAGCGAATAGGGCTCGTCGCCTGGGAAGATGGGGGCATCGGGCGCCACGATTGGCGAGATGTCCCAAAGGGTCTTTTGGCTCATAGATTCCGTCCGGTCTGTCGCGGGATTCGGTCCAGCGCCGCGCACCTTATCGCGGCGTTCCGGGGCGTGGTGTCGGTTAATTCCAACAAGGCATGTTCGCTTTGGCAAGCCGTTCGGCGGCGGCGTGGACCCGCCATTGCGGCTGGCGATATGGTCGGTCCCTGCATCCTGGATGCGGACGTGTCGATGCTCGGAACCCCAAGCCCGGAGGTCGCGATGGAGCCTGTGTTCGAACGTGAGGTGCTGGTGCGCTTTGGTCACTGCGACCCGGGCGGGATCGTGTTCTTCCCCCGGTACTTCGAAATGCTGCAGGTGTTCGTCGAGGACTGGTTCAACGATGGCCTGGGGGTGGACTATGCGACGCTGGTCGGCACGCGGCGCATCGGGCTGCCCACCGTGCAATTGCAGACGCGCTTCGAGCGCATCAGCCGGCTGGGCGAGCGGCTCACCCAGCGCCTGTGGATCGAGCGGGTCGGCCGCAGCTCCCTGACGCTGCGCCTCAGCATCGACGGCCCGGATGGCCCTCGTGCTGCCTTCGGCCAGGTCCTGGTGTGTACGTCGCTGGATACCCATCACTCGCAGCCTTTCCCTGAGGATGTGCGTGCCGCGTTGGTGCGCGCGGTGCAGGCGCATGGCAAGCCGACCTCAACGGGCTGAGGTCGCGGCGAACGCCGCCGGCACGGCAGCGGCGGAGGTCCGAGGCCTTCACCGCAACCTGAGCGGCGTGCCGCGCCGTCATCGCGATCCGCAGGCCGGGCCGTCGTCGCCGCCTCCGGACGTGCGATGCCTGACATCGAGGTGACTGCAGCCAGGTCTCGCCGGCGTTAGCATCATCTGCCCGCGGCCATTCCGCGTCGTCATTCCACCGCACATGCCCATTGCGCCGCAGTCGCTCGCGCGACCCCGGCGCCTTACGAGAGAGACATCATGAGCAAGACCTCCAAGGCACAGTTCCACTGGGACGATCCCCTGCTGCTGGACCACCAGTTGACCGACGACGAACGCGCGGTGCGAGACGCGGCGCAGGCCTACTGCCAAGACCGGCTGGCGCCGCGGGTGCTGGACGCTTTCCGCCATGAGAAGACCGATGCGGCCATCTTCCGGGAGATGGGCGAACTGGGCCTGCTGGGCGCCACCATCCCCGAGGAATACGGCGGTGCGGGCCTGAACTACGTGTGCTACGGACTGATTGCGCGCGAGGTGGAACGGGTGGACAGCGGCTACCGCTCGATGATGAGCGTGCAGAGTTCGCTGGTGATGGTGCCCATCCATGAGTTCGGCAATGAGGCCACGCGGCGCAAGTACCTGCCCCGGCTCGCCAGTGGCGAATGGATCGGCTGCTTCGGCCTGACCGAGCCCGACCACGGTTCGGATCCGGGGTCCATGGTCACCCGTGCCCGCAAGGTCGAGGGCGGCTATGCATTGAGCGGCAGCAAGATGTGGATCACCAACAGCCCCATCGCCGATGTGTTCGTGGTGTGGGCCAAGGACGACGAGGGCCAGATCCGCGGCTTCGTGCTGGAGAAGGGCTGGAAGGGCCTGTCGGCGCCGGCGATTCATGGCAAGGTGGGATTGCGGGCCTCGATCACCGGCGAGATCGTCATGGACCAGGTCTTCTGCCCGGAGGAGAACGCCTTCCCCGAGGTGCGTGGCCTCAAGGGGCCGTTCACCTGTCTGAACAGCGCGCGCTACGGCATTGCCTGGGGGGCGCTGGGGGCGGCCGAGTCCTGCTGGCACACCGCGCGGCAGTACACGCTGGACCGTCAGCAATTCGGCAAGCCGCTGGCCGCCAATCAGTTGGTGCAGAAGAAGCTGGCGGACATGCAGACCGAGATCACGCTGGGCCTGCAAGGTTGCCTGCGTCTGGGCCGGATGAAGGACGACGGCACCGCCGCGGTGGAGATCACCTCCATCATGAAGCGCAACAGCTGCGGCAAAGCGTTGGACATCGCCCGTACCGCGCGCGACATGTTGGGCGGCAATGGCATCAGCGACGAATTCGGCATTGCCCGCCATCTGGTCAACCTGGAGGTGGTCAACACCTACGAGGGCACCCACGACATCCACGCGCTGATCCTGGGACGGGCGCAGACGGGCATCGCGGCGTTCTGACCGGGCTGACGCGCGCCGCCCTCGCAGGGCGCCCGGGCGTCGCAACGACCGCAATGAGTGGCCCGTTGATCAGCGCTGGTGGGCCCATCCCAATGTTTTGCTCCCCCTGTGGTGGGGTTGACGGGGGATGTGCCCTGAAGTGACCTCTTTCCCGCTGCCCTGACCTTCAGAATGCATTCATCGAACCCGCGGCCGCGCTCGGCGGCGGGATCTGTTGGATGGTTCATGCGGTCGGAAGATTCGCAGTGGGAAGGATGGGAAGAGATGACGCAAGGCATGAATGAGGCGGCCGATCAGACCGCCTCGCTCTTCGAAGAGCACTATCTGATCCGGACTCTGGGCCGCATTGCTCATGATCCGGAAGTCGCGCTGACGGAACTGGTGGCCAATGCGTGGGATGCGGGTGCATCACGCGTGGACCTGACCATCCCTTCATCGCCAGATCGTTCAATGATCATTGAGGACGACGGCCATGGCATGTCTTCGGCCCAGTTCAAGTCACGATGGATGAAGCTGGGTTATGACCGAACGCGTCATCAAGGTCCGGAAGTGGAGTTCCCGCTGGCGCGCCGGGCCTGGCAGCGGCGTGCTTATGGACGCAATGGCGTCGGGCGTCACGGCCTGCTGTGTTTCTCCGATCACTACTGGGTGGAGACCTGGCGAGATCAATGCGGCGCTCGTTTCGAGATTGGCACACAGAACCAGGAAGCCCCGGACGCCCAGGACGCTCCCTTTCGAATCCTGACCGAAGGCCGATTCGAGGCGCAGGGCAGCGGGACCCGCCTGTCCGTGTTGGTGAACCGCCACCTGCCCGATGCCGAACGCATCAGCCACATGCTTTCAGCAAGGTTTTTGCACGACCCGCAATTCGTGGTTCGGGTGAATGGTCGCCCCGTGGCGCTGGCCGATCGCACTGGCCTGATCGAACGGACCGAACTGGCGGTCGAGGATGCGCCGCCCGTGCAGGCGTATGTGGTGGATGCAGCCAAGGCAGTCCAGCCCGCGCTCGCTCAAGGGATTGCCTTCTGGGTCAACGGCCGGCTGGTGGGAATACCCAGTTGGCTGATCGGCGCCAATCCAGTGATCGACAGCCGCGCGCGCATCGCGCAGCGCTATGCCATCGCGGTGTACGCCAACCATGGCTGGCTGCGCGACGTCGAGTCCGACTGGTTGAAGTTCAAATCGAGTCCGCGCGTCGCCGCGTTGTTCGACGCGGTCCGCCACTACGTCCAGCGAGTCTTTGCAACGCTGGCCTCCAGCCTGATGGATGAGAGTTCGGAGGAAGCACTCATGCGTCACAGAGAGCAGTTCAAGGGGCTGTCGCTTCTCGGGCGCGCGGAGGTCGCCAGTTTTGCCAGAGATCTGGCGAAGTCTTCGCCTGCGGTTTCGCCCGACGTTCTCTCGGCAGCGGTGCAGGCCCTGATCAATCTGGAACGGGCGCGAGGCGGCGCGGCCTTGCTGGAGAAGCTCACTCAATTGGGCGAATCAGACATCGACGGTCTCGATCGGCTACTGGGGCAATGGTCTGTCAGGGATGCGCTGTCCGTGCTGGATGAGATCGATCACCGTCTGGCGGTGTTGGCGGCCATCGACAAACTGTGTGGCGACGAGGCCTCCGACGAATTGCAGACCCTCCATCCCCTGGTGACCCAGGCGCGCTGGCTGTTCGGTCCTGAATTCGACAGCAGCGAATACGCCTCCAACGTCAGTCTCAAATCGGCGGCGGAGAAGATCTTCAAGCGACGCCTGTCCGGCGACGAGTTTGCGCAGCCTCGGCAACGGCCTGACCTCCTGGTCCTTGGGGACGCCACCTGTTCCATTGTTGGAACCGAAGGGTTCGACGCGGCGGATCCGATGCTGACCCGCATTCAGAACGTCCTGATCATCGAGCTGAAGAAAGGAAAGTCGGTCATTGGCCGCGAGGCCATGAATCAGGCGGACGGGTATGTGCAGGACTTTCTCGGCAGTGGCGCCATCGACGGTACCCCGATGTTCCGGGCGTTTGTCGTGGGTCATGAGATCGCGGCCAGAACCACGCGGGAGAAAGATCTCAAGGAGGATGGTGTGCTGCGCGGCAAAGTGCACGCCGTGACCTATGGGCAACTCACGCGTTCCGCACACCAACGGCTGTTCAGACTGCGAGAGCGACTGCCCTCGCGCTACGAGGAGGTGTCGGGATCCGACCTGTCGACAAAGGTGATGCAGACCCCGTCGCCCGGCGGCATCCACTCCTCGTTGCACGCTCATGCAGGCGCAGGCCTGCAGTAGGCACAGCCGCGAGCCCTGGCGAGTTGCCGGCGCTGTGCAGCGCACGACATGCGTGCGCGCTCCTTCAGGCTGCCGACGGCTGCGGCGGTGGCGTCTCATTGATCACCTCCAGCGCCACCTTGAAACTGTCCAAGGCCGCCGGCACGCCGCAGTAGACGCCCGCCTGCAGCAGCACCTCCTGGATCTCCGCCACCGTCACGCCGTTGTTCAGCGCGCCGCGCACATGCAGGCGCACCTCGTTCGGTCGGTTCAGGGCGGTCAGCATGGCCAGCACCAGCATGCTGCGGGTCTTGCGATCCAGGCCGGGACGAGACCAGACCTCGCCCCAGGCCCATTCGGTGGTCAGCTTCTGCATCGGCTTCATGAAGTCCTCGACCTCATGGACCGATTTGTCGACATACGCCGCCCCCAGCACCTCGCGGCGGATCGCCAGCCCTTTGGCGAATTGCGGCGTATCGAACTCTTCTGGCAGTGACATGTGGCTCTCCTGGTGAAGCCAGGCATTGTGCGACCCGCCTGTGGGCAACCGTTCGCTCAGCGTTTCGGTTGCCGCGCCAGCCACACGCCGATCGCGGTCAGCCCCATGCCGATGAGCGCCACCGCGTGCAGGGTCTCGTCGAACAAGGCCCAGGCGATCAACGCGGTGGTCGGCGGTGTGAGGTAGAACAGACTGGCCACATGCACCGCGCTGCCGCGTCGGATCAGCAGGTTCAACAGGCTGACCGCACCGAGGGACAGCACCAGCACCAGCCACGACAGCGCAAACACGAAATGCCCGGTCCAGCGCACCTGCATCTGTTCGGTCAGCGCGGCAGCGACGGTGGTGAGCACCAGGCAGGGGACGAACTGGATGATGGCGCCGGTCCGCAGGTCAAAGGACGGACAGAAGCGCTTCTGGTAGAGCGTGCCCGCAGTGATGCCCAGCAGGGCGATCACCGCCGGCAGCAGCATGGTGAGCAGCGCGCCGGTTTGCACCGATGCCATCTTCTGCGCCACCACCAGCCCCACGCCGATCAGCCCCAGCGCCAGGCCCGCCCACTGCACCGGCCGGATCTGTTCGCTGAGAAAGGCCCGCGCACCGAGCGCGGTCACCAGCGGCTGCAGGCCCACCACCAACGCCGTGATGCCCGCCGGCAAGCCATGGCTGATGGCGGTGAACACACCGCCGAGGTAGACGCCGTGCACCAGCAGGCCGGACACCGCGATGTGTCCCCAGGCCTTGCGGTCGCTGGGCCAGGGTGCCCGAAGCGCAGCGACCACCGCGCCCATCAACACCAGCACGGCGGCATACCGCCATGCCAGGAAGGTCAGCGGTTCGGCATCGGGCAATCCGAACTTCGCGCCGATGAAGCCGGTGCTCCAGAGCGCCACAAACAGCAAGGGGTAGAGCGTGTCGGCCGCGCTGGACGGCGGCGCCTGCGGCACAGGGGCCGAGGGGCTTCGGAGGCTGGAAGGGCGCATGGGCAGGTCGACGGCCGGCGATCGCCGCCGCGCGATGCGGAGGCGTGCGTCGAGGGGTCAAGGGTGGGCGGCGATCGTGGGCGGGGACTGCGGACGGTGACTGCGCCCCGCAGGGCGCCCGCGATCGGTGAGGCCCCGAGTGTCACACCTTGAACGAGGCGACCGCCGTCGCCAGCAATTTCGCCTGGTTTTCCAGGCTGCCGGCCGCTGCGGCGCTTTCCTCCACCAGGGCCGCGTTCTGCTGGGTCACCTGGTCCATCTGGGCGATGGCTTGATTGATCTGCTCGATGCCGCGGCTCTGCTCGACCGAGGCCCCGGAGATCTCGGTCACCAACTCATTGACGCGGCCGATCTGCACCACGATCTCTCGCATCGTGTCGCCGGCGGCGGACACTTCCTGGCCGCCGGATTCCACCGATGCCGCCGAGGCCGCGATCAGTGCCTTGATCTCACGGGCTGCCGTGGCGCTGCGTTGCGCCAGGCTGCGCACCTCGCTGGCGACCACGGCAAAGCCTCGACCGTTCTCTCCCGCCCGGGCCGCCTCCACGGCGGCATTCAGCGCGAGGATGTTGGTCTGGAAGGCAATGCCGTCGATCGTGCCGATGATGTCGCCGATGCGGCGGCTGCTTTCGGTGATCGCACCCATCGTGCCGACCACGCGGCCAACCACCTCGCCGCCACGCCGCGCGGTCTCGGCGGCGTCCGCAGCCAGCGAGGTGGCCATGCGGGCGCTGTCGGCAGTCTGGCGCACGGTGCCGGTGATCTCCTCCATCGAACTGGCGGTCTCTTCCAGGCTGCTGGCCTGTTCCTCGGTCCGGCTGGACAGGTCCAGATTGCCCGCGGCGATCTGGGTGGAGGCGGTGGTCACCGAGTCCACCCCGGTCCGCACATTCGTCACCAACCCGCGCAGGCTGTGCACCATGCGTTGCAGGCTGCGCTGCAGATCGCCGAGTTCATCGGTGCGGTCGGCCACCACGTCCTGGCTCAGGTCGCCGGAGGCCACGGCCTCCATGGATTGAAGTACTTCGCGGAGCGGATGGGTCACGGAACGCGTGGCGAGCACGCCGAAGGCGATGCCCGCCACGGCCCCGATGACGACCGCAGCAAGCAGCAGCTTCGTCGTGCGATCCACTGCCGCGGCAGCCTCCTCGCCGGAGGTCGTCATCAACTTCTCCTGCTGCTCGACCAATTTCTGCAGCGCGTCTGTGTAGGCCAGTTGGTGGGGGCGCAGCCGATTCAGCAGGTGTGCCTTCGCGCCGTCCATGTCCTCGCCGTTGATCAGCCGCGTGAACGTGTCCAGGCTTTCGCCATACGCCTTGCGGGCTTCGAGTGCTTGCGCCAGAAGCTTCTGCGCATCGGGATCTCGAATCGTGGGAACAAGCTCGTCGTAGAGCGTGGCGGCCTTCTGGCGTGACGTGGTGATGGTCGCCAATTGCTTCTGTCGCTCGGGACCGGTGTCGACCAGCAGCGCGTTGCGTGTATTGCGAGCCTGTTGATTCAGCTCGTCGAAGATTCGGCTGATGGATCGAACCTTGACATAGCGGTCATCCAGAATGTTGCCCAGCCGGTCGTCGATGCGGGTCAGACCGCTGTGCGAGACGGCCGCCATCAGCAGCATCAGCAACACCATCAAGCCAAACGCCGCGGCCAGTCGCCCGCCGATGCGGAGTTTCAGCAAACCGTTCATGAGTTCCTCCCTGGATTTTTCCGAACCGAACGGTTTTAGCAGCGCAGGCGCATGGCTGCATGCCTTGGGTTGCGGAGGCACGGGAAAAAGTCGCAGGGCAGGTGCAGACGCGGCATGAGCGTCTCGCGGGTCAGACGGGCGTGTCCCCCGAACCGAGTTCAGATCGGGACAGACCGATCACAGCAAGCCAGCCTCCAGCGATTGCCGGGTATGAGACAGATAGTCCGCGCGGAACCGGCGCAGCACATAGTCCCGGGGGTTGGTCTCTGACAGCTTGGCCCAGGCTTGTCGCCGTCCCCGCTCGGAGGTCTCGGCGCAGCGCGCGAGCGTCTGCGCGTCGGGCGCGGGCTTGGAGGCCGGCGTCATGCATTCGTAGCCATAGAAGGCCATGAGCGCCTGGGTCAGCGACTCGATGGTCTCGATCTCCTCCATGGACAGCTGCGCCTTGAACTTGTCGGTCATCGCGGGGAGCGGCGCATAGCAATTCGATTGCCAGAGATCGGACAGTTTCGAGAGTTGGCGTGCCTCGCTGGAGGCCGCCACGTCGAGCATCTCGGGCAGGAATTCGATGTCGATGAAGCTGCACACCCGACGCAGGACCTGCTCCTGGTTGGTGATGAAGTCCTCGAAGCGGATGGTGAGCACCCGATCCGGATGCGCCTGTGCGAGTGCCCGGCCCGCCTGATGGGCATTCAGCCAGCTGAGGGCGTTCAGCGTGGTGTCGAAATCGTGAATGATGGCCCGATTCATCGAGGCCACCTGAGCCCGCGGATCTCGCACCACATTGAGAAACCGCATCTGCGGAAACAGCGCCAATTGCTCCTCGGCATAGTGGATGCTGTCCAGCGACTTGTCCATGACCACGGTCGCGCCATGCCGCTGACCCGCCCGCAGCAGCAGCTCCCAGGCAATGCGGTGCACGCTGCGGGGTTGGTCCTTCAAGGCGTCGAAGATCTCCACCGGGTCGAACGCCATGTCCGCCCACTTCACCACCCCGGCGGCCTGCAAGCCCACCACATCCACCACCATTCGGAAATAGCGTCGGTCGTCGGTCAAGTCGCCATACAACGGGACCAACGGCATGAAGTCGACGATGTGCAGCGGATACGGCGAATAGAAATGCGGGTTGAGGTTGAGCCGCAGTCTCAGGGCATGGCTGCCGCAGCGTCTCAATGGCGTCATCAGCAACGGCAAAGGCATCGCCGACGGCAGTCGGTTGGAGACACCGTCATGTGGGGTCAGCGCCATCACACACCTCCCTTGATGTGTTGAACGACTTGGCAGGGTTATTGCAGGACGCCCGAGGTCCGAAGCAATGTCATCAATTCGTCTGCGGCCTGATCCAGGGTCATTCGCCCGGTGTCGATGCGCAAGGTGGGCGCTTCCGGTTCGTCATAAGGCGAGGTGATGCCGGTGAATTGCGGAATCAGGCCTGCTCGCGCTTTCAGATAGAGCCCTTTCGGGTCGCGTGATTCGCAGACCCCCACATCCGCGCTCATGTGCACTTCCAGAAAGCGGGAGTCGCCGATGATGGCGCGCGCCATGCACCGGTCTTCGCGGCTCGGCGAGATCAGGGCACTGAAGACAATCAGCCCCGCTTCATTCATCAATGAGGCGACTTCGGCGGTGCGGCGAATGTTCTCTCGCCGCTCGTGGGCGCTGAATCCGAGGTCACTGTTGAGGTGGTGCCGCAGGTTGTCGCCATCGAGCACATAGCTCAGGTGTCTCTGCGCCAGTAGGCGGCGCTCCATTTCATAGGCCAGGGTGGATTTGCCGGCGCCGCTCAGGCCGGTGAACCAGATCGTCGAGGGGCGCTGTCCCAGGAGGTGCGCTCGGTCGGGGGCTGCGACGCAGCCTCGGTGTTTGAAGATGTCTCTGCCGAACGAGACAGACGCTTCAAGCGCTGCGCGACTTTCACTGCCGTTTGGATGACCCATGACATCTGCCCCCCAGCCGTTATGAGTAAATTGTTGCGCGATATGAGGAAAGCGCAATACCCTGCCGCAGAGGGATGGCTGTGAAACGCGATGGATTACCTCTTATTCGGCCTTTGCGCCGGCGTGGCGGCCTATGTGCAGACGCTCACCGGCTTTGCCTTTGCGCTGGTGCTGCTCGGGCTGACGGCCTCGCTGCAGCTCGGGCCTGTGGGCTGCTCAGCGGATGCGGCCAGCTTGCTGGTGCTGTTGAATGTCGCGGCCTACCTGCGGCATCACCCGGTGACGCCCGCGTGGCGCGTGGTGCTGCCGGCGCTGCCCAGCAGTGCCATCGGCGTGGCCGCCGGCCTGCTGTTGTTGCACTGGTTGAGTGCACAGGCCGGTCGTCATCTGGCGGCGGCGCTGGGGGTGACCATCATGGTGTGTGCCGGCCTGATGCTGATTCCGCGCCGAGCGAAGGAAACGCCGTCTGGTCCGTTGGGCTATGCGGTGGCCGGCGCCTGTTCGGGGCTGCTGGGCGGGCTCTTCTCGGCGGCCGGGCCGCCGCTGGTGCTGCACATGTATCGACAGCCCTTGCCCGTGCAGGTGGTTCAGCAGTGCCTGATGCTGGCCACTGCCTTCAACAGCGCGTTGAGGCTGCTGATGGTGGCGGGCACCGGGCATCTGTCCACCGAGGCACTCTGGCTGGCTCTCGCGGCGGCGCCGATGGTGCTGATCGTCCATGCGGTGCATCGGCGCTATCCGCCGCCCCTGAATGCGCAGCATATTCGTCGATTGGCCGCGCTGCTGCTCGGCGGTGCGGGCCTCTTGCTGGCGCTGCGCGCCTGATGCCGGCATCGGCGAGCGGCTCGGCGCGTCGGCGCATCGGCACATCGACGATCTGCGCGGCGCCGTGCCTTCACCGCATCAGAAATTCAAGTCCAAGCCCAGCATCCTGCCCAGGCTGAAGGTCAAGAACAGCAGGCCCGCGAGCAACAGCACGAAGACGACGACCGCGACGCCCCCGGCGCGCAGGACCGCGCGCTGCTTCGCCGCCCCCTTGTGCTTTTTGCCTTGGTCGTAGTGCCACTTGACGGCGACGAACATGCCAATGCCCAGCACCAGTACCTTGAACACAATGAAGACTGCAGGAATCCATTCCATGATTTTCGACGCCTCTTGGCGATGACTTGACACGATCCATCGGGCGGGGCGAGACCCCCAGATTCCAGGCCCAGACGATCGCGTGGTCAACGGCTCGGCGCGCTCTCTTTCAGGTCAGCACTGTGCGCTCGGGGATGGAAGAAAAACAGATTCAGATCCTGGAAAAAACACCGGATCAGATGCGGAACAGAGCGGGCATTCTCCCTCGGCAGGCGGTTGCCCGTACAGTGCGCTCGGTCCACGCAACAGGGCCGATCAGCCGCCCCCTCATGAAGCGCTACGAAGTCCTTGCCGATGATCTGGCGGCGTCCATCGCCGCCGGCCAACTGCGCCCGGGAGACCGCCTGCCCTCGGTCCGCGAAGCGAGCAAGGACCGGGGTGTGAGCGCCTCGACCGTCTTCCAGGCCTACTACCTTCTGGAAGCGCGCGGCTTGATCGAGGCGCGGCCGCGATCGGGTTACTTCGTCAGCCAGGCGGCGGTGCCGCACCCCGAGCCTCACGCGTCGCAGCCGTTGGCCGAGGAAAGAAGCGTCGAGGTGTCCGAGTTGGTGTTCCAGGTGCTCGGCCTGTCGCGCAACCGGGCCGTCGTGCCGCTGGGTTCGGCATTCCCGAGTCCGACCCTGTTCCCGCTGGACAAACTGGCATTGGCGCTGGGCAAGGCGGCGCGCGGGCTCGACCCGTGGCGCACCGTCGAGGACCTCTCGCCGGGCAGCGCCGAACTGCGCCGCCAGATCGGTCTGCGCTACCTCGGTGCGGGATGCAAGGTCGACGCGGATGAGGTCGTCGTGACCAACGGCGCGATGGAAGCCCTGAACCTGTGCCTGGAGGCGGTCACCCAACCGGGAGACCTCGTCGCCATCGAGTCACCGACCTTCTATGGCGCGTTGCAGGCTCTGGAGCGGCGCGGGCTCAGGGCGGTCGAGGTCGCGACGCACGCGCGCACCGGCGTGGATGTGGCGGCGCTGGCGTCCATCGTCGAACGCCATCCCGTCAAGGCGTGCTGGCTGATGCCGAATTTTCAGAACCCGCTGGGCAGCCTCATGCCCGATGCGGCCAAGGCGGCGTTGGTGGCGCTGCTCGCCGAGCACCAGATTCCGCTGATCGAGGACGATGTCTACGGTGAGCTGTATTTCGGTCCCCGCCCGCGGCCGGCGAAGACCTGGGACCAAGCCGGCCTGGTGCTGCACTGCAGTTCCTTCTCGAAATCGCTGGCGCCGGGATTTCGCGTCGGCTGGGCTGCTGCGGGCCGCTTCGCGAGGGACGTCAGCCGTCGCAAGCTCATGAGTTCCCTGGCGACCCCGGTGCCGATGCAGGAGGGCTTGAGCGAGTACCTCCGACGGGGCGGCTACGACCGGCATCTGCGGCAGCTTCGGCAAGCACTGGTCACGAATCGTCAACTCGTGCTGAGGACCATTGCCAAGCGCTTTCCGCCAGGCACCCGTGTCACTCAGCCAGAGGGCGGCTATTTCGTCTGGGTCGAATTGCCCGCCGAGATCGACGCGCTGGAGCTGCACCGGGTGGCCCTGTCGCATGACATCGGCATTGCGCCGGGGCATCTGTTCTCAGCCGATCAACGCTTCACCCATCACCTGCGGCTCAATTTCGGGCATCCCGACCACACCCAGGTGGTGGAGGCGCTGGCGACCTTGGGCCAGATCGCCAAGGCGCTGGTGCGATAGGCCGGTGCTGGCCTCCGGCACGCTGAGCGTCGGGTCGATCAACGCTTGCGACCGCCCACCAACAGGAGCACCACGCCCACCGCGATCGCGCCTGCGCTGGCCCAGACGGGCACCTTCACCGTCTCCTTGTCCTTGACGGTGAACTCCAACGGTCCGAGCTTCACCTCGGAGCTGTCCTTGGTGTAGCTGAAGCTGGGATAGATCAAACCCGCGACACCGGCCGCAATGATCAGGACAGCAAGGAAGCGAAGGCCGGTCATCAGGATCTCCATGGCGCAACGGCCCCGGGACAGGGCCTGAACGATCGCGATTGAATCACAGCGTCGAACCGCCTGGCATCGGTGGCGGTCCGCATGTGCAAGGCGAGGAAACAGCGGCGATCAGGTTGTGGCGTCGGCTTCACCCGCCGCTGCGCCGCGCCCATCAGGGCGTTGCGATCCTCTGGACGACGCGGCGATGCGGGCTCGGAAAGCGCCGACATCGCCGGACCCGCCTCATCCCGCTGAGGCGCATCGGGCGATGTCGGTGATCCATCATGCGAGGGCCTGCGCGTTCGCAGCGGCCCCGCCGGCGCAATTACTTCGTGCCGGTCCCGGTGGCCGGCGTCGACTTGGTGGTCGTCTTCGGCTTGGCGGCGGCGGCCGGCTTCTTGGTGGGGGTGGCGGCCGGAGCGGCTTGCTGGTCGGCTTCCTTGGACGCTGCGGTCGATCCGCCGGACACGCCCAGGCGGCCACCGGTGCCCAGGCCACCCTTGACCTGTTGCGCCTTGTAGTTGCGCAGGGCCTTCACCATCTGGTTGAAGGAGTCCGCAAACGCCGCAGTGACGACCTTGCCCGCTGGGGTCTTGGCATAGGCACCGCCCGCGACCGCGCTGTTGCCGAACAGGCTGCCACCGAAGAAGCCGAAGTCGAAGTTCTTGCCGGTGCCTTCGGCGGCAGCGATCTGCACGCCCGAACGGTTGTCCACCAGCAGCAGCGTGGTCGAGGCTTCGTTCTGGCTCATGTTGGCCGCCACCGCCGTGATCAGGCCGATGGCGCCGGTCCCGATGCCGCCGCCCGCGCCGCCGGTCTTGCCGGCGAACTGGATCTCGGGGCTCATGGTGTAGTCCGCTGCCACGATCTGGCCCTGGCCGAAGTTGCTGCCCGCGCGGGTCTCACCAGACTGCATCAGCGCGCGCTCGCGCTCCATGTTGGCGAAGGCCTTGCCGCGTTCCACGATCACGAAGCAATTGCTTTGCTGAACCATCAGGCGCAGCACGGGCAGGGTCGAGCCGAGCTGGCGTTCGCGCATCTGCGACCACCACGGGGCTTGCGGATCCTCGAACATGGCCAGCGTGCCCAGCGTCTCGTCGCAGTGCTCGAGCTTGCTGTTCTGGTTTTCCGCCTGCGCACCGCCGGCCGCGCCGGACACGGTGCCCTTGTTCTCGCCCATGGTGGGCGCGGTGGCCAGGCAGCCGGCCAGCAGCAGCGGCGACAGCACCAGGGCGGACTTCAGCACGGAACGTGCGAGGGTAGTAGCAGGCATGGATTCCTCCGAAATTGTTCTGATGAACAGGCAAAGACGGCCCGGCTGCGCCGCAGTCGAACCGGAATTCAGGGTTAGGGTGCGGGAGTGGCCGGCGCAATGCCGTAATAGCCGCCGACGACTTGGGGATAGGGATTGCCGATCCAGACGCTGGTGCCGAAGACATCGGCACAGCCACCCCAGGCGACCTCCGACGACTGCACCGGGCCATTGCCCGATTGCGCATACACGGTGACCGTGCTGTCGGACGGGCCGATGCTGTAGCAGATCCGCGCCCACACCGGGCGGGGTGCGCCATTCAGCACCGAGGCGGACGACTCCACCGCACCATCGGACACCTTGGCCATCCACTTGGTGCCGTACGAGGGCCCCGGGTTGTAGGTGAACACATAGGGCACCTGGGCCACCGCATGCATGGACACGCTCATCGCTGCCATCCACAGACCCGAAGCCAACAGCCATTTGGCCTTCATCTCGTTTCCCTCTACGCGCTGCGTTGTGTTCCCAACCTGAAGAAGATCTTAGCGACGAGATACACACGCGAATAACGGAAGATACCGATCCCTACAGCGTGATGCGCCAACAATCACACGCAGATGCTGTTCCCGAAGATCGGTCGCCCGAAGGTCGATGCCGAGGTGCCCGTCCTGTGCGCCCGCTCTTTGAATGGCGCGCGTCACAAGTCCCGAAGGCTCCTCATGCATCCCTGGACGATGCCTGACCCGCCACGACTTCCGCGAGCCGCCGGCAGTGTGGTGTCGGCGCGTGGCCCGGTCAAATGACGTAAGCCACATTGCGGGGCGAATGTCGCGCCGCCCAGCCGACGCTGTCGCCGCCATCGGCGACGTACGCCGTGCGCTGAGGACAGTGTCCGCGGCGCTGTCCAACGCCATCGGCGCAGCGCAGGAGGTGCAGTGCAGGGCAGGGCAGGGCCGTGCGATGCGACACGATGCGATGCGACACGATGCGTTGCGACACGACACGATGCGACAAGGCGCAGTCCGCGTCATCGGTGCGGCAGGTCGTCGCGGCTTTTGCCACGCTGGCTGTGCGGGTCGTCGTCCTGTTGTTGTCCCCGTGCTTGTTTGTTGCTTCGCAGGTTGCCACCGAAGCGCCGCGGGCGCGCTCCCACCAACGGGGGAGGGGCCGCATGGTGGTGCCACCCCGCGAGGTCGTGGCGTCGAAGGCGCGGCGCGATCAGTCGCGCAGGGCGATGATCTGGTCCATTGCCCCGGGCATGCAGGAGGCGTCCAGCGGCTGCCACCCGCGGCGCACCACCAGGCGGTCGGCAGTGGCGCAAAGCTCCACCCGCTCGGCCTCGGGCGCGAGACGGTGTGCGAAGGCCTCGAGCGATGCGGGCGTCGACACCCGCATGCGCAGTGCGTAGAGGTCGTCGATCGGGTGATCGTCCAGATGCACCAGCGGCACGAACTGGGCCGCGAACATCAGGCTGTGCGAGGGGATGCGCACCGCCTCGGGTTCATAGCCCAAGGCCGACAGGCGCTGCTGCGCCGCGGGCCGGTCGTCGGGGGGCTCACCGCTCCAGGCGCTGGCCATGAGTTCGGCCACCCATTGGTTGCAGTTCTGGTAGCGGGTGCTGAAGGCATACGCGTTGGCGCTGTACTGCGGCGCCAGCAGTGCGAGCGCTCGGCGGTTGTCCAACGCCAAGGTGGCCAGTCGCTGCGCGGGCTCCGGCGGGAGCAACACCATCGACAGCCGAGTCGGCTCGATCTTGCCGGCGCTCATGAGGAAGCCGGTGAGGCCCTGGTCGAACAGACGGGGCCGTGACTCGTCACAGGCGTAGTAGAGCTGGCGCACCGACCACGCGCCATTGGCACTGTCGCGCAGTGCCAGTCCGGCATGGGAGTACCGGATGTTGAAGCGATCCAGGTCGGTGCCGGAGCGGGACACCAGCGCGGCTGCCGGTCCCGCCTGCTGCAACACCCGCTTGACCTCGGCCACCAGCCGCAGCTGGCGATCCTGGTCGATGGCGTTGAGGTCGGACGGGCGGTCGCAGAAGACCGCAGCGCCGGCATTCAGGCCGCTGAGCATGAGCCCGACGCCCACGAGCAGACCCAGCGCCCGCCGGCCCTGTCGGCGCTTTCCCTCGGTCGATCGGCGACGCGGTTCGTCGATGCAGGACGCGGCAGCGGCGTCCGCTCGCAGGCTCACAAGGTCACCGGATGCGACTGCAGTTCGCGGTGCCAGTCGTCGTTCAGCACCAGGAAGAAGGGCTCGCGGTTTTCCGCGCGGGCGAACTCGAAGCCGTAGTCGCGCTGCGCGGCCATCACCTTGTCGCCGGCATGAAGCGGACGGCCACCCATCGCGCGGCTGGGCACCAGCAGATAGAACTCGGCTGCGACCATCGGGTCGGTCGACCGCAGTTGCAGCCGCGTGGTGTCCGGGCGGCCCTGGGCGGGCGCGGCAGCGATCACCTGGTATTCGCCCTGGGCGACCTTCTTGTCCTTGCTGGAGCTGTTGCTGGAGTTCTCCAACGAATCGGACACGCTCCCCGACGAGGCCGATCCGGCGCTGGAGGCTGAAGAGGCAATGCTCTCGGCACCTGCCGGCAGGCACAGTGCGGCGAGCGACGTCGCGAGGGAAGCGGAGAGCAGCAGCGAGGCGAAGCGAGGGGTGTTGCGCATGAAGGCACCAGGGCGGAGGTGATCGAAGGACATTGGTGTCGAAAGAAGTTCAGGCGGCGGGTCACCGACCGCCCCGTCAACGGGATCCCGTGGAGGGTCGATGTCGCCGGGAGCAAGCGTATATCAGCCGGATGGCGCCTGTCGGGAACAAAGTGTGAAGCGGTCGGTGGTCGAGGCCTGCCACGGGGCCGGATCGCCGCAATGCCAGGCCATGGATTCGAATTTCTGCGCACTTTGACCGGTCCGTCGCTGCATGCAGTGATGGCGCGGTTCACACCCCCGTGCCAAGATGACCGTACGCCGCCCGTTAGGGCGAACGCAAAAGGAGCATCGCATGTCGGGTCCATCCGCCTTCACCGCTTCAATGTCTGGCGCGTCGCTGTCGCCTCCCGCCGCCTCCGGGGGGCAGTCCATCGCCAGGCGACTGCTCCTGGTGCAGGCGTTGGTGCTGTTGATCGCCTTGATCGGTTCGGCGCTCGGGTACTGGGGATTGCGTCGGGTGGCGGCCGAGACCGAGGACATGTATCGCAGTTCGCTGGTGACCGAACGCACGGCCGCCGACTGGTATCGCAACGTCTTCAATGGCGCCACACGCACGACCGCCATCGCGGCGAGCAATGATCCCACCCTGGCGACCTTCTTCAGTGCGCAGGCCACCGAGGCCACCCGCATCTCCACCGAGTTGCAGCAAAGGCTCGACAAGCTGCTCACCACACCGCAGGAGCGTGCCAGCTACGACAAGGTCGTCGAGCTGCGAAAGACCTTCATCAACCTGCGCGACACCATCACGGCGCTCAAGAAGAGTGGCGAGACCGACAAGGCCAAGCAACTGTTCGAGCAGCAGTTCCAAGCCGCCTCCACGGCTTACCTGGACGGCATCCGCGACATCGTCCAGCAGCAACGCGACCAGTTGGATGCGGCCATGCTGGCGGTGGTGGAGACCAACAGCCGGGCCCGCATCGCCCTGGTGGTGTTCGGCGTGTTCTCGCTGCTGACCGGCGGGGCGCTGGCCGTGTGGCTGAGCCGGTCCATCACCCGACCGCTGCATGAAGCCGCACTGGTGGCCGATGCGATTGCGAACTTCGACCTGAGCCGTCAGATCCGGGTGGTCGGCAATGATGAGACCGGCCAACTGCTGCGCGCGCTGCAGAAGATGCAGGCCTCCTTGCAGCGCCTGATCGGCGAGGTCCGGGGCTCCACCGACAGCATCACCACCGCCAGCGCCGAGATCGCCTCGGGCAACATGGACCTCTCGGCCCGCACCGAGCAGACCGCCTCCAACCTGGAGGAAGCCGCCGCCTCGCTGACCGAGCTCACCGGCACCGTGCGGCAGACCGCAGACGCGGCCACCACCGCCAACCAGCTGGTCAGCTCGGCCGCCACCAACGCGCAGCGCGGCGGTGAGGTGATGGGTCAAGTGGTATCGACCATGGGTGACATCAGCGACAGTTCGCGCAAGATCGGCGACATCATCGGTGTGATCGACGGCATTGCCTTCCAGACCAACATCCTGGCGCTGAATGCGGCGGTGGAGGCTGCACGGGCGGGCGAGCAGGGCCGAGGGTTCGCGGTGGTGGCCAGCGAGGTGCGCTCGCTCGCGCAGCGAAGCGCCGAGGCGGCCAAGCAGATCAAGACGCTGATTGCCGCCAGCGTGGAGCGGGTGGAGTCCGGCTCCCGGCTGGTGCAGGACGCCGGCACCACGATGACCGACATCGTCACCAGTGTGCAGCGGGTCACCGACATCATTGCCGAGATCAGTGCCGCCTCCCGCGAGCAGAGCGAGGGCATCGACCAGGTGAATGCGGCCGTCGGGCACCTCGATCAGATGACGCAGCAGAACGCCGCGCTGGTGGAGGAGGCTGCTTCCGCGGCGGAGAGCCTCAAGGATCAGTCCAAGCGGCTGTCGACCGCGATCGCCATCTTCCGACTGGGATGAGCGGTCCGCGTCGACAGTGGGAGGCGGGCCTCCGCGACCTCCGTCAAGGTTCCTGCAGCGTGAACAGTGAGAACACGGTTTCAGGAAGCAGGTCGAAGTTCCATGACTCCCGCAATTGCGGATCCTCGATCACGATCACGTGGCCCTGAGCGACCTCCCGCGTTCTGGCCACGACAAAATGAGCGGGAAAGTGCACGATGGCTGTCGAGAAGCCTTCTTGGCAAGCGACGACCAGTTGGTTGCGCAAGCCCCCGTTGTCGAGTCCGTTCATGATGTTGGACATCGGGACGCCGACCTGGCTGAGGGCGACCTGCATCTTTTCGAGGTCCAGGCCGTCGGCGAGCCTGCCCGAGCTGAGACCGGCTTCGGTCAGCCATTCAAAGATCTGGTTCGCGTTGCCGAGATGCAGGACGCTCGCCAGGACGCAATAGCCGCAGTTGTTCGTGTATGCGGAAGGATTCAGATCGTCTTCGCCCTCATCCCGCATGTGGGTTTTCGCAGTCAGGGCGCGCCCTCCCTGCGTGCGTCCGTTGATCTGTTCGCGCATCGCGGCGATCTCGCTGGCCGTGACCTGGACCTGCCGGCTGAACCCGGCCACGCTGTAGCTCATGGGCACCTCCAGGGTTTCCGGCTGGTCGCCGGTGAAGGTGATGCCCTCCTGATCCACGAAATTGACGACGGCCATGGAGAACACGAGAGGGAAGTCGGTGACGGGCTGTTGCTCAGCCTCGAAATCGTTCCAACGGCTCGACGTCGAGAGCCGCATCCGCTGCACCGGCGCCGCAGATCCTGCTGATGCCTCGGCATGCTGGTCGGCCAGGTCCTGCATCCGCCGCAGCTGCCGTGCCTGGTTGCTGTGGTCCGCCAGGGCCTGTGCGACGAGTTGGGCCGGGCGGCCCGGCTGGCTGGCCGCATCCGAGCCCGGCCTGAGGGGAGAACGGGTGCCGACGTGATCTGGCTGGCGTTGGCGTGGTGCGCGCGCGCGGGGACGGGTCATGTGAGCTTGAGCCCGTTGGACGGTGGACATGAGCGTCGGCACGGACGGCGCGGCGCTGCCGCGCCTCACGTTCGGCTTCGGCCCCGCAGCGCGGTCATCCGTCCGGAGGCAGGTCGATTCGAAGCGCGCAATCTATCGACCGCCCGGCCTGCGCGCCATCCGCCCACGGCGGATTCTGGTGCTTCCAAAAATCTGAGAAGCCGGCCTGACGGGTAAGACTTCGGTAAGACCGGCGGCTCGACCATGCGGCTCCCATCCACTGCCGGAATCACCGTGACTGCGACCTCTCCTTCTTCCCTGCGGGCTTCGCCCTTGGTTTCACCCTTGGTGCCCGCCGACTGCCGTGCCGTCTCTGCGCCTTCCGGCCAAGGGGCGCTGCCGTCCCGGCGTTCAGCGCCTGCGTCTGCATCGCCGCTGGGCGCGCTGACGCCCTGGTTCGCCACGGCGGCCCTGGTGGCCGGTGCGGCGTTCTCCGGCGTGGCGCATGCGCAAGGCCAGCCGCGCGAAGCCGCCCAGGCCGCTGACGAGGGCGGATCGGGCTGGGCGCTCGGACTGGGCGTGGGCCTGCGCCAGCAGCCCTATGCCGGCGCCGAGCGCAAAACCAATGTGCTGCCGCTGGTGTATTACGAGAACCGCTGGGTGCGGGTGGCGGGCGGCACGGCCGATCTCAAGCTCTTGCGCCATGCCTTCACCCCGACGCAGCAGCTCAGCGCGGGCCTGCGCCTGAAGTACGACATGGACGGCTACGAGGCCAGCGACTCCCCGCGTCTGGCCGGCATGGACGAGCGCAAGGGCGGCTTCTGGGGTGGCGCGGGTGCGACCTGGCGCAACCCGATCGCGCAGGTCAGTGCGGACTGGATGGCCGACCTGTCGGGCAACAGCAAGGGCCAGAAGCTGCAGTTGCAGGTCGAGCGACGCTTTGCGCTGGGCGGCGTGGGCGTGACGCCGCGCGTGGCCGCGCAATGGCTGGACAAGAAGTATGTCGACTACTACTTCGGCGTGCGCGCGCATGAGGCGCTGGCCGATCGACCGGTCTACCTCGGCAAGGCCGCCACCACGCTGGAAGGCGGCCTGCGCATGGACTACGCGCTCAGCGGCCGCCATCAGGTGTTCCTGGACCTGAGCGTCACCGGCCTGCCCAACGAGATCAAGGACAGCCCCCTGGTCGATCGCAGCAGCCTCTCGCGCGTGGCGGTGGGCTATCTCTACCGCTTCTAAACTCGCGGCCATGAACCGCATCGCCCTGGTCGAGGACCATGCGCGGCTGGCCGAACTCGTTCGCCAGGCGCTGCAGGCCGCCGGCATCCCCACGGATGTCTTTCCGTCACTGGAGGCGGCCTGGCGGGCGCTGCGGGACATGGACTATGCGGCCATGGTCGTCGACCGAGGCCTGCCCGATGGCGACGGCCTGGCCCTGGTCAAGCGGCTGCGCGCCGCCGGCCTGGCCACGCCCTGCCTGATGCTGACCGCCCGCGATGCTCTGCATGACCGGGTGGAAGGCCTGGAGGCCGGCGCCGACGACTACCTCACCAAGCCCTTTCCGATGGAGGAACTGGTGGCGCGGGTGCGGGCGCTGATGCGCCGGCCCGCCGGCCTGCGGGCCGAGTCGCCCGGCTACGGCGACATTCGGCTGCATCCGGATCAGGGCCTGCTCGCCTGCCAGACCGACACCGTCACCCTGGCGCCCGCCGAACTGCAGATCCTGCTGAGCCTGGTTCGCCACGAGGGCCGCACCGTGCGCCGCGGTGCGTTGGAGGCGGCCGCCTGGGGTTTGTCGGAGGCGGTGACGCCCAATGCCCTGGATGTGGCGCTGCACCGGCTGCGGCGCAAGCTGCTGGCGGTGGGCTCGGTCCTTCAGATCGTCAACATCAGGAGCCATGGTTATGCGCTGCGTGAAGACCCGGTGGCCCTGTAGCCTGCGAGCCCGCTTGCTGACCATGTTCGTGGCCGGCATGGCGCTGAGCGTGGGCATTGTCTCGGTGGCGGTGCTGATGCTGGCCCAGAGCTTCAGCCAGCGTCTGCTGCACAGCGGCATCGAGGACTACACCGAAGCGATTGCCGAGCACCTGCGCTTCGATGCGCACGGCGTGCCGGTCGGCGTGGATGAATCGAAGATCGAGCCGTGGCTGTTCAGCAGCCTGGCCGAGGAACTCTCCATGCGCATCCTCGACGGTGCGGGCCGGGTGATCCACAGCAGCGAGCCGATGGCGCAGTCCCTTGCGCTGGCTCCTGAAGGCGAAGCCTTCGACCCCGAGCGCCGCTCCTTCGCCTTTCACCGCAACGGAATCGCCATGCATGGCGCCACTGTGCGCTTCACCCATGCGGGTCGCCCGTGGATGTTCCAGTTCGCGACCAGCGACCGACTGGTGCTGCGGATGCGCGATTCCATCGGCCTTCCCGCAGTGGGCCGCGGCATTGCGGCGACCTGCGGCGTGTTCTTGATCATCTTTTTCGTCACCATCCACCTCACGCTCAAGCGCGCGCTGCAGCCGCTGCGCGATGCCTCGGCCGACGCGCAGCGCATCACGCCGCGCACGCTGGACGAGCGCATCCAGGTCGAGGCGCAACCGGCCGAGATCCGGCCACTGGTGACCGCGTTCAACCAGGCGCTGGACCGCCTGCAGAACGGCTTCCGAACCCAGCAGGAATTTCTCGCCAGCGCGGCGCATGAGCTGAAGACGCCGCTCGCCTTGATCCGCGCGCAGGTGGAGTTGGGGCCGCAGGATGCGCATCGCCGGCTGCTGCTGGACGATGTCGACCGCATGGCGCGTCAGGTGCAGCAACTGCTGATGCTGGCGGAGGTCAGCGAGCCGCAGAACTACCGCATCGAGACGCTGGATCCGCGGGCGACGTTGCAGGAGGTGTTCGATTACATGAGCCGGGTCGGCGAGCGTCGGGAGGTGCACCTCGGCTTGCGGATCGACGACGACCTGCGGCACTGGCGCGCGGACCGCGGCGCGCTGTTCACCCTGCTCAAGAACCTGCTGGAGAACGCCATCCAGCACAGCCCGCCGGGGTCGGTGGTGTCGCTCACCGTCGGGCGGCTCGGGTTCAGCGTGGTCGACCAGGGCCCGGGCGTGACGGCTGACCAACTGCCGCGGCTCTTCGAGCGCTTCTGGCGCGGGCCGGACCGGCGGGAGGAGGGCGCGGGTCTGGGGCTGTCCATCTGCACCGAAATTGCCACCGCCCACGGCTGGCGCCTGACGCCCCATTGCGCGGCACCCGGCCAGGGCCTGACGATGCGCGCGGAGATGCCGGGATCCGCCGCCTTGAAGCTGGAGCAGGGGAGCCGCGGAAAGGCGGGGTCTCGCCCGCCGGAGCCCGCCCCCCGAGGGGCTGCGGCGCGGCCACGCGAGGGGGCCGCGTCGCTGCGGCAATCGGCGGGGCGTGCGGTGAGCGAAGCGCTGTTTTAACGCCGGCAGGTGGCTCCTGCGGCGCAGATGGTGAATTGGGTGGCGTAGGCCAACGGCCGTTGGCCGACTTCGGGCCCCACCTCGACGATCTGAAGCGCTGCTTCGACCACTGCCGCGCGTTCCCGAACGAAACGCCGCAGTGCCCGCCGTGAGCTGACAACGTCGACCGTGCGGGCCGAGGCTGCGGTCGATGGACAGCGCGCTGCTGGTCGTGCCCTCGGTGATCGTGCCGGAAGAGTGCAACGTGCTGGTCAACCCCCGGCATGCTCAGGCGCAGCAGATTTCCGCCACCAAGCTTCGCCCCTGGTTCTACGACCAACGCTTCAAGTAGGCGGCCGTTGTGGGGCCCCGTCCGCCCTCGGTGAAGTGGGTCCGGTTGGGGTCGACGGACGCGTCCCCAAAGGCCGGATGCGCTGGATGCGCTGCATCGCAGCGCAGTCGCGACTCAGCGACTCAGCGACTCAGCGACTCAGCGACTCAGCGACTGTGCGCCGTCAACTTGGACAGCGGCGAGGCCAGGCTCACGCCGGGCGCGGCGCGGCGTGCAGCAGCGCGCGCTTCCTCGGTGGTGAGCGATTCATCCAGCTCCTCCTTCACCGGTGCGCCCCGCAGGGCCTGGCCGGCCGGATCGCGCCGCATGGCCACGCCCACGGCCAGCATGTCGATCACCAGCAGATGAAGAATCCGGCTGATCATCGGCAGGTGGGTGGCCACGTCCTCGACGTGATCGACGATCAAGCTCGCATCCGCCTTCTTGGCCAGCGGTGACTGGCTGGCCGTGATCGCCAGCACATGGGCGCCGCGCTCGCGCGCCGCGTCCGCGACCGCAATCAGCTCCGGCAATTTGCCGCTGCTGCTGATGATGACCGCCACGTCGCCGCGCTTGAGCGTCTGGGCCGCCAGCAGTTGCAGCCGCGGTTCGGTGTAGGCATTGCAGGCCACCCCCAGGCGCAGGAACTTGAACTGCGCATCCTGTGCCACCACACCGTAATGGCCGATGGCAAAGAACTCGATGCGCGAGGCGCCGAGCAGCAGCTCGATGCTGCGGTCGATCATGTCCCGGTTGAGCTGGCTGCGGACCTGCAGGATGGCGGAGGCGGTGTTGCCCAGCACCTTCTCGCCCAGCTCGACCATCGAGTCGTCCTGCTTGACTTGGCTGTGACTGACCGGCACCGTGCCGGTGAGGCCGGAGGCGAGTCGGAGCTTGAAGTCGGACAGCCCCTCGCAGCCCAGAGAGCGGCAGAAGCGAATCACCGTGGGCTGGCTGACGTTGGCGGCCTTGGCGATCTCGGCGATCGGGTCGTTCAGCACCTTGCGCGAATGCGCCAGCACATGGTCGGCCACCCGTTGCTCCGCCGGCGACAAGCCGTCCCGCGCGCGCCGGATCTGGCCCACGATGGCCGACGCGCCGCCACTGTTCTGCAGGCTGCGCAACTGCGCTTCCAGAATGGCCGATGCGCCCTTGAACGTCGCGTGCTCCGCGGTGATGACGAAGGTTGGAATGCCGGCGACGTAATCGGAGAAGCGGCCCTTGTCCTCGAAGCGGGCGCGGAACCGGGAGCGGTCGAAATACTCGCCCAGTCGCGGCACGATGCCGCCGCCGATGTAGATCCCGCCCAGCGCTCCCAGCGTCACCGCCAGGTTGGCGGCGGCGGTGCCCAGCAGGGTGCAGAACAGCTCCAGCGTTTCCTCGCTGACCGGATCGGCCGCCTCCAGCGCCCGGGCGGTGATCTCCGGCGCGGTCAGCGCTTCCGCGGGGCGTTTCAGGTAGTCGGCCATCGCGCGGTACATCAGCTCCAGGCCGGGACCGGAGAGCAATCGCTCGAAGGACACATGCTCGTACTCGCCCCAGGCAAATCGCAGCAGCGCGATCTCACGCTCGTCGCGCGGGGCGAAGTTGGTGTGGCCGCCCTCGGAGCCCAGCGAGATCCAGCCGTCGCCCGCCGGAATCAGTCCCGACACGCCCAGCCCCGAGCCCGACCCCAGCAGGCCGATCACGCTGTGCGGCCGGCTCTCGCCGCCGCCGATCTGGCGGATCTCGCTGCCGCGCAGCCGCGGCAGGGCCATCGCCAGGGCGGTGAAGTCGTTGACCACCACCAGCGTCTCCAGCCCCAGCCGTTGGCGGGCTTCCTCGATCGAGAACTGCCAGTGGTAGTTGGTCATGCGCACCAGATCGCCTTCCACCGGATTGGCAATCGCGATGGCGGCATGGGCGATGTGCAGGCGTGATGGCAGGCGATCCATGTAGGACCGCACGGCAGCGTGGAAGTCCGCATGTTCCGCGCATCGCAGCAAGGCGATGTGCTCGAACTCTCCCGAGCTGGTTTCCAGGGCGAAGCGGGCAAACGTGCCGCCAATGTCGGCGATCAACCGGGGGCTGTCGAAATCACGCATGAACAAGACGTCGGACGGGAGGGCCCGAAGGTGAGACCAACTCGGGGCGGCGGCGGCTGGGAGGCCAAGCGCAAACGCCGAGGGAAGGTCGATTATGGCGCCCCGTCCTGGGGCCGCCGGAAGGGTTCGCCCTAGCTGATCCGGCGAGGGCATGATCTTGAATTTGTAGTGTGGCTACAGCACGTTTCTTGAGGAAAAATCCCCTAAAATTTCTCAATAAATCCCTCTAAAACATAGAGTTAGAGAAGATATTGAGAGTTGATTGTCACCATCACTTTTGCGTCTCTAATTTTCTGGGGTCGTCGCTATTGTGCATTCTATGTAGTTTTGCTACCTTATAGGCTTGCGCATCAAGCGAAGACCGCAGGACCACAAGCGTGCAGATCAATCAGGGTGAAAGACCGGTGACCGTTGAGAAACTCGGCCCGGCGAGCGTCGGCAAACCAGTTCAACCGCAGGCGGTGGCCGCCAATGCGGCTGCGGGCTATCCGTGGCTGGTGGCGGACATCGGCGGCAGCAATGCCCGTTTCGGATGGGTCTCCGGCCCCGGCCAGACGGTGGCGCATGTGCGCACCCTGCCGGTGGCCCGGCACGAGTCGCTGAGCGCGGCAGCCCAGTCCTATCTGAAGGACCTGGCGGAGCTGGGCATCACCGCCCAGCCGCATCGCGCCTCGCTGGCGTTGGCGACGGCGCTGGAAGGCGACCGGGTCGAGCTGACCAACAGCCACTGGACCTTCTCCCGCAGCCAATTGGCGTCGGACCTTGGGCTCGACGAACTGGTGCTGCTCAATGACTTCGAAGCCCTGGCGCTCTCGCTGCCGGGCTTGCGGGCCGATCAGGTCACGCCGATCACCGGCCCGTCGCTGGCCGCACCCAAGGGCACTCTGGCCGTTATCGGCCCTGGCACCGGCCTGGGGGTGGGCGGCGTGGTGAAGACCGGTCTGGGTTGGGTGGCCCTGCCGGGCGAGGGCGGCCATGTGACGCTGTCGCCGGCGAATGATTTCGAGGGCGAATTGCTGGCGGTCGCCCGTCGCGAATTGCCGCATGTGTCCGCCGAGCGCTTTCTCTCCGGCATCGGCCTGCCGACCCTGCATGCCGCAGTGGCCACGGTGCTGGGCCAGTCGCCGGCGCAGCGGCTCACCGCCGAGCAGATCCTGGAACGTGCCCAATCCGGCGACGAGGTCTGCGCCCGCACGCTGGACCAGTTTTGTGCCTTCCTCGGCGGCTTTGCCGGCAACGTGGCGCTCACGCTGGGTGCGCGGGGCGGCGTCTACATCGGCGGCGGCATCGTGCCTCGCTTGGGTGAGCGCTTCTTCCGCTCGGAGTTCCGGGCTCGCTTCGAGGCCAAGGGGCGGTTCGCGTCCTACCTCTCGGCCGTGCCGTGTGTGCTGATCACCGACACGCTGGTGGCGCTCGGCGGTGCCGCCTTCGCGCTGGAGCAGGGCACCCTGCAACGTCAGTCCTGACCCTCTGGCGGTCTCCGATTGGCGAGACCGCCCCGCGCGCTGAGCCGCGCGGCTGCTGACGGCGTCGACGCCTGGGAAGGCGTCACGCCCGTTTCCTGTCTCTGAGATTGCGCCCTGCTTGGGCAGCCGTCGCTGTTCATGGCGCTGGCGCGACTTCTACGCCATCGTCGGTGCTCGGTGCTCGGTGCTCGGTGCTTGCGGGCGCGCCTGACGTGTGGCTCTTCAGCTATCTATGCCGCGCCCCACGCTGGCGGGCGTGACGGGCGCGGCTTGATCCGCCTCCGTGGTACCCCGCGCTTCACTGAGCGCCTCCGCCATCGGGCGCATGCTGACTTGCGTGCCTCGTCTTGCCTTGCCGGCGGTGCCCGGTGTGCCGTCGCACGCGAGCCTTCGACGACACCCCCGTTGATGCGCGTTGCTCGCTGATCCCCCCAACGCTTCTCGCGCCGGCCTGGCGGTTGCCCGGTGCCGGCGATGCGCTGCTGCGCCATTGGCTGTAGTTGCCTCAAGCCTTGTCGCGTCGCGTCGCAGACAGCGCTGCCAGAGATCGCGCCCGTGAATGGGGTTGGCATCTGTAGTCGAGCTACATCGACGCCTTCCTGTGCTCATCCGATCGTCGGTAATCTGCCGTTAATCTATCGAAAGATCAGTATTAACCCTTGGTGATTGCCCGTAACTTCGTGGTTTTCACGCCAATCGAGAGCGATTCAAGCCTCTCAAGGGTTTGCGAGAGCTTTGTTGAGAATCTAGTTTTAGTACAGAATTCTTTCGAATGTTGGGCGCCGAGGGTCTGCGACGTGGCGGTCGGGCCGCAGCGTCAGGCGATCTGGCCCGACAAAGACGCGGACACCTCGAACCGCGAATGCACAGAGCGACAGGAGACAAACCATGAAGACTTCGCACGCCTCGCGCGAGCTGTTCCGTGTCCAGCCGGTGGCTGCCGGCTGCATGTTGCTGGCCTTGATGGCCGGCGCCGCCCAGGCCCAGGTGCAAGCGCCAGCGCCAGCGCCTTCCGCCGCTGCGGCGACGCCCGCCCCGCGCGAGGCCGAGCAGAAGGCCGCCGCCGACAAGACCCTGGACACCGTCACCGTGACCGGCATCCGTCGCGGTATCGAAGCGGCGATCTCGGTCAAGAAGAATTCCGACTCCATCGTCGAGGCTGTGTCTGCCGAGGACATCGGCAAGCTGCCGGATGTGTCGATCGCCGAATCGATCGCGCGGCTGCCGGGCGTGTCGGCGCAGCGCGCCGCGGGTCGTGCGCAGGTGATCTCGGTGCGCGGCCTGTCGCCCGACTTCGCCACCACGCTGCTCAATGGCCGCGAACTGGTCAGCACCGGCGACAACCGCAGCGTCGAGTTCGACCAATACCCCTCCGAACTGCTCAGCGGCGTCACCATCTACAAGACGCCCGACGCCGGCCTGATCGGCCAGGGCCTGTCCGGCACCATCGACATGCTGACCGTCCGCCCGCTGGACTTCGGCAGCCGGGTGGTCTCGCTCAATGCCCGCGGCCAGCGCAACTCGCTGGGCGGCGCCGGCGGCAAGAGCGGCAACGGCAACCGCGTCAGCGCCAGCTACATCGACCAGTTTGCGAACCGCACCATCGGCGTGTCGATCGGCTTTGCGCATCAGGAAACACCGGTGCAGGAGGAGCAGGTCGGCCTGTACGAGCCCTGGAAGACGCTGGGCACCAGCGGTCTGCCCGCCAACCTCTACACCAGCGAAGGCATCAAGGCCCTGCGTCGCACCGGCCGCACCGAGCGCGACGGCGTGATGGCCACGGTCGAGTTCCGTCCCAACACGATGTGGACCAGCGTGGTCGATGGCTTCTGGTCGCGGGCCAAGCAGGAAGACACCGCCAACCAGTTCGAAATGAGCATGACCTGGAACGGCAACGGCCGTCCGCCGATTGCCTGGAGCGGTGTGGGCGTCAACGGCAACAACAGCCAGACCGGCGGCAGCGTCACCAACATCTATCCGCTGATCCGCGGCATGTACAACAAGCGCGACGACAAGATCGTCGCCGCCGGCTGGAACAACAAGCTGCGCTTCGAGAGCGGCGTGCAACTGACCGCTGACGTCAACTACTCCCGCGCCACCCGCAACGAGGTCATCCTGGAGAACAACACCCAGCTGGCCACCTCGGTCCCGCTGGACACGGTCAACCTGGCATTCAAGTCGGGCGACTTCTCCCAGATCAAGGCCGGCCTGAACTACGCCGATCCCAGCCAGCTGTTCCTGCAGGACACCATCTACGGCTCGGGTTATGGCAAGACGCCCAGCGTCAAGGATGACCTCACCGGCTTCAAGCTGGTGGCCAAGCTGCCGACCAGCGGCATGGTGTCGAACTGGTTCTCTGATGTCGATGTCGGCCTGAACTACGCCGACCGCTCCAAGAAGAAGCGCCAGCCCGAAGGCAACATCAACCTCGGCCCCCAGGGGGTGACCGCGATCGGTTCGGACCTGCAATACGGTCTGGTCGACCTCGGGTTCGCGGGTCTGGGATCGATCCCGGCCTGGAATGTGCCCGCGGCCGTCGCCCGCTACATGAGCTTCCTGCCGACCGAATCGCTGAGCTACCTGATTCCCAAGGCTTGGCAGGTCAAGGAAAAGGCCACCACCGCCTTCCTGAAGGGCAACATCGATGCGACCACCTTCGGCCTGCCGATGCGCGGCAACATCGGCCTGCAGGTGATCCGCACCGACCAGTCCTCGCAGTCCAACTATTTCGACGGCACCGCCAACGGCGGCCAGGGCGCGGTCAAGCCGATCGAGGGCGGCAAGACCTACACCGACTACCTGCCGGCCATGAACCTGGCCTGGACACTGCCCGGTGACCAGACGGTGCGCTTCGCGCTGGCCAAGCAGATGGCCCGTCCGCGGGTGGAGCAGCTCAACGCCGGCATCGAGTTCGGCGTGAACAGCAGCACCGGCGAGCCGGGTGCCTCGGGCGGCAATCCGGCGCTCAAGCCCTGGCGTGCCAATGCGGTGGATCTGTCCTGGGAGAAGTACTTCGGCTCCAAGGCCTATGTCGCCGCAGCGGCCTACTACAAGGACCTGCGCAGCTACATCTACAAGCAGACCGTCGACAACTACGATTTCTCCAGCTTCGTCGCCGGCTATGTGCCTCAGCCGGGCCAGCCCGATGCCCAGCTCACCGGCAACTTCACCGCGCCCTACAACGGTGAGGGCGGAAAGCTCAAGGGCCTGGAGCTGAGCGCCTCGCTGCCGTTCAACCTGATCAGCAAGTCGCTCAACGGCTTCGGCCTGACCGCCAGCGCCAGCTTCAACAGCAGCAGCATCCGCATCGTGGATCCGGACAGCGCCAACAGCGTCGGCTCGGGTCCGATCGCGCTGCCCGGCCTGTCCAAGCGGGTCTACAACCTGACGGCCTATTACGAGATCGATGGCTTCGAGTTCCGCATCAGCCAGCGCAAGCGGTCCGACTTCATCGGCGAGATCGGCAACTTCAACGGCGCGCGCTCGCTGCGCTATGTGGTGGGCGAGAGCATCGTGGATGCGCAGATCGGCTACAACTTCACCGACGGTCCGCTGAAGGGGCTGGGCCTGCTGGCTCAGGTCAACAACCTGACCGACGAGGCGTATCGCACCTACGCCATCACCAAGGATCGCCCGCTGGAGTACGTCAAGTGGGGCCGCACCTTCCTGGTGGGCGCGAACTACAAGTTCTGATCTCGGTGACCCGGGCGATCGCATTCGGTGCGATCACCCGGCGATGTCCGTCTTCGCCATGCCGCCGCGCGTCAGCCCGGCGGCATGTTCGTTTCAAGGCTCGCGGCCTGCTGACTGCGGCTCGCGGCCTGCTGACTGCGGCCCGCGGCCTGTGGCTGAACGTGCAGCGGTCAGCTCACAGGTCATCGCCCGCAGCGGGTGATGGGCCTGCCGGATCGCGCGTCAGTCCGGGACTCAACCGAGGGTGCCCAGCACCGCGATCTCCTTGTGCTCCGGCACCTCGTTGTACGACAGCACCGACAACCCCGGCGCAAAGAGCCGCGCATAGCGGGCCAGCAGCGGCCGCACCTGCGGCATGACCAGCAGGGCCGGCGAGGCGCCCTGGGCCTTCATCTGATCGCGTGCCGACGGCATGTGCTGCTGCAGCTGCGACAGCAACTGCGGGTCCACCGGGAAGCTGTCCAGCTGCACCTTCGCACCACCGCCGCGCGCCTGGTTGAGCGCATTCAGCAGATGGTTCTCCAGATCGGCGCCCAGGTTGAACACCCGCAAGGCGCCGAGCGCGCCCTGCGGCCCGAGCAACTGCGCCACGATCTGGCGCTTCAAGGCGCAGCGGACTTCCGCGGCCAGCAGGATCGGGTCCTTGGTGGCTTCGGCGTTCTCGACCAGCGTCGAGGCGATGCTCTGGATGTCCTTCACCGCCACGCCCTCGGCCAGCAGCAGCCGCATCACCTTCAACAGCTGTGCATGGGTGAAGGCCTTGTCCAATGCCACGCCCAGCTTGGGGGCGATCGCATTCAGGCGCTCCAGCAGCGCGGCGATGTCGTCAAACCGCAGCAGCTCCGGCAACTGCTCGCGCAAGATCTTGCTGACATGGGTCGCTACCACGCTGGCCACATCCACCACCTGATAGCCCAGCCCCAGCGCATGGGCCTTGGCCTCGCTGCTGATCCAGGTGACCGGCATGCCGTAGGCCGGATCGAAGCCGGGCACGCCGTCCAGGTCGCCGTAGACCTGGCCGGAGGCGATCGCCATCAGTCGATCGGGATAGAGCTCCGCCTGTGCCACCACCGCGCCGCTGAGCGAGATCGCATACTGGTTGGGCTTGAGCGACAGGTCATCCCGCACCGACAGCGTCGGCAACAGCACGCCCAGCGATTCGCTCATCGATTGCCGCATGCCGCGCACCCGCGCCTGCAGCGGCGCGCCCTGCGCCGGGTCGATCAGGTTCACCAGCTTGTAGCCCAGGCTGACGGCCACCGGCTCCACTACCGGCAGGGCCTGCCAATCGATCTCCGGCGGCGTGCCGGCCATCAGGGCGGCCTCCACCGGCGCAGCCGGCTGCACCGCCTCGGCACTGCGCCCGGCCATGCGCCAGCCGGCATACGCCAGCGCCAGGCCGAAGGCGCTGAAAGCCATCCACGGCATGCCCGGGATCATCGCCAGCACCAGCATCACCCCTGCGGCGCTGTAGAGCACCTGCGGTGAGGCCAGCATCTGCTCGCTGACCTGCTGCTCGAACTCGCCCGAATCGCTCACCCGGGTGACGATGATCGCCGCGGCGGCGGACAGCAGCAGCGCGGGAATCTGCGCGACCAGGCCGTCACCGATCGTCAGCAGGCCGTATTGGCGCACCGCCTCCGCCAGGCTCAGTCCATGCATGAGGGCGCCGATGGCCACGCCGCCCACCAGGTTGATCAGCAGGATCAGGATGGAGGCGATCGCATCGCCCCGCACGAACTTGCTGGCGCCGTCCATCGCGCCGTAGAAATCCGCCTCGGTGCCGACGTCCTTGCGGCGCCGCTGCGCCTGTTCCTGGTTGATCAGGCCGGCATTCAGATCGGCATCGATGGCCATCTGCTTGCCGGGCAGCGCGTCCAGCGTGAAGCGCGCCGAGACTTCAGAGATCCGCTCCGCGCCCTTGGTGACGACGATGAAGTTCACCACCATCAGGATCACGAACACCACCAGACCGACGATGAAATTGCCGCCGATGACCACGTTGCCGAAGGACTCGATCACTCGGCCCGCGGCATGGGTGCCTTCATGACCGTGCAGCAGCACCACGCGGGTGGAGGCCACGTTCAGTGACAGCCGCATCAGCGTGGTCGCCAGGATCACGCTGGGGAAGATCGAGAAGTCCAGCGGCCGCTTGCTGTTCACGCTCACCAGGATCACCACCAGTGACAGCACGATGTTGAAGGTGAACAGCACATCCAGCAGCACCGGCGGCAGCGGCAGGATGACCATGCCGAGGATGGCGAGCAGGAACAGCGGTGCGGCGATGCGCAGGTCACGCAGCTGCAGGCGGAGGGTGGAGAGCAGGTTCATGCGCGGTACTCGGGGGAGGGCGGTGCGGTGGGGGCCGGGCTCACGGCCGGGTCGGCCGCCTGTCGAGCGCGAGGGGCCTCGGTGGGGCGCCCTGCGGTGGCGGTGTTGCGCCGCGGTTCATGCGAGGCGGCCGCAGCAGCAGACGCCTGGCTGTCGGCCTCGGACGGCGCCTGCGGCGCTGGATCGGACAGATGGCGCGGCACGGGCAGGTCGGGCGACAGTCGCGGCTCGGTGCGGCGCTGACCGGCGCGGAAGGCTCTGAGCTGCATCACATGGCTGAGCACCTGCGCCACCGCCTGGTAGAGCGAGGCGGGGATCTGCTGCCGCACCTGCGAGCTGTTGTAGAGCGCGCGCGCCAGCGGCGGCAGTTCCAGCAGATGCACCTGATGGTCGAGCGCCAGGCGGCGGATGTAGAGCGCCATTTCGTCCACGCCCTTGGCCACCACATAGGGGGCTTCGGCCTTGGCGCTGTCATAGCGCAGCGCGACCGCATAGTGCTCGGGATTGACGATCACCACATCCGCCTGCGGCACCTCCTTGCGCACGCTGCGTCGGGCGATCTGCTGCTGCAGCTGGCGGATGCGCTGGCGGACTTCGGGCCGTCCTTCGTTCTGCTTGTATTCGTCCTTCACTTCCTGCTTGCTCATGCGCTGACCGCGCAGGAAGAACAGGCGCTGCAGCGGCAGGTCGATCACCGCATACAAGGCCAGCACCGACGCCAGCGTCAACAGCGCATCCATCACCAGATCGGCCGCGCGCGCCAGGGCCGCCGGCAGCGGCAGGGCCTGCAGCCGCACATACTCGCCGGCCAGGCTGGTGGTCAGCCACACCAGCACGCCCAGCACGCCAGCGACCTTCATCAAGGTCGCGGCCAGATCGCTGTAATGCTTGCCGCTGAACAGCCGGCCCAGATTGCCCAGAGGATTCAAGCGCGAGAAGCGCGGCGCCCAGAGCGACGCGGAGAAGATCACGCCGCCGCTCAACTGCGCCGCCACGATCACCGCCGCCGGCAGCACGAGCAGCGGCAGCAACAGCTGCGTCATCAGCCACAGCGCTTCGTGGGCTGTCTCGCCCCACATCGTCTGCAGGCCCTGCAGGGGATCCTGTCCATCCAGCGGCGCGAGCGCCAGACGGAACAATCGGCCGAACTGGTCGAGATAGTGCGGCGCCATCCAGACCAGCAGCTTCAGGCCCAGCAGCAGTCCGACCGCGGCCGCGATGTCCTTGCTGCGGGCGACCTGGCCCTGCTCGCGGGCCTTGCGGAGCTTCTGCTCCGACGGCTTCTCGGTCTTGTCGGCGCTGGAAGACTCAGCCATGGCCGCCGCCCCCCGTGCCCAGCAGGCTGACGGCACCGCCGGTCCGCATGCCTTGCTCGATCATGCGAAGCAACTGTTCGGTCATGCGCAGGTAGTGGGCGGGCACCTGGGCGAGCATCTGCGTCAGCATGAACAGGCCGAACAGCGTGACCAGCGAATAGCCCAGCGAAAACAGGTTGAGCGCCGGGGCCACCCGGTTCAGGAAGCCCATGCCCAGCTGCACCACGAGCGTCGCGGCCACCACCGGCAGGGCCAGCAGCAAGGCCGCGGAGAACACCCAGGCCAGGTTGTAGACCAGGTTCTGCAGGGTGATCAGCGACAGTCCGGCGCCCACCGGCCAGGCCCGGAAACTCTCGCCCAGCACGGCGGTGAACAGCAGATGGCCGTCCATGCTGAAGAAGGCCAGCACGCACAGCACATTCAACAAGGCGGTGACCACGTCCGACGAGCTGCCGTTGATCGGATCATTCAACACCGCCATCGCCAGCCCCAGCTGCGACGAGAGCAGGAAGCCCAGCACGCCGATCACCGCCATCGCCAGATGGAAGCTCAGCCCGATTGCCAGCCCCAGCACCGCCTGCTCGGCCGCCGCGAGGATGCCTTGCATCGAGAAGATCGGAATGGCCACCGCCGTCGATTGCGAGACCGGCATCAGCACCACCGCCAGCACCAGCGCCAACAGCGCCCGCACCGCCATCGGGATGCCGGCGTCCCCGATCGTGGGGGCGGCCGTCAGCAACGCCATGGCGCGGCAGAACGGCCACCACAACGCGGAAAGCCAAGGCAGCAGTTGGCTGATCTCGAGTTCCACGGTGCGGCCCTCAGCTGACCAGATGCGCCGCGCGCTCGAAGATCGACACGCAGAAGTCCATCAGCAGGCTCACCATCCAGCGGCCCGCCACGCCCAGCACCAGCAGCGTCACCAGCAACCGCGGCAGGAAGGCCAGGGTCTGCTCGTTGATCTGGGTGGCGGCCTGGAACAGCGCCACCACCAGGCCGATCAACAGCCCCGGCAGGATCAGCACCAACACCAGCAGCAGGGTGAGGTTGAGGCTTTCACCGATCAGATCGATCGCGATGTCAGGCGTCATCGGCAGCTCCCGGCGCACATCGTCATCCGCCCATGCCGCGCACGCTGGCGACCAGCGTGTTGACCGTCAGCGTCCAGCCGTCGACCAGCACGAACAGCAGCAGCTTCAGCGGCAGCGAGATCACCAGCGGCGACAGCATCATCATGCCCATCGCCATCAGCACCGAGGACACCACCAGATCGATCACCAGGAACGGGATGAACAGCATGCAGCCGATCTGGAAGGCGGTCTTGAGCTCCGACAGCGTGAACGCCGCCAGCTTGACCGGGAAGCTGTGGTCCTCCGGCCGGGCCACGGCGGTCTCGCCCGAGAGCTGCGCAATCTGCGCCAGTGCGGCCTTGCTGGTCTGGGCCAGCATGAAGCGCGAGATCGGCGCCTCGGCGATGCGCAGCGCCTGGGTGAGGGTGATCTTTTCGTCGTCGTAGGGCTTGAGGGCCTGGTCGTAGACCTGCTGGCCCACCGGTCGCATGACCAGGATGGTGAGGATCAGCGCCACACCGGTCACCAGCCGATTGGGCAGCCCCTGCTGCAAACCGAGCGCCTGGCGCAGCAGCGACAGCACGATCACGAACCGGGTGAAGCAGGTCATCATCAGCACCAGCACGGGCAGCAGCCCGAGCAGCGTCATGATGACCAGGACCTGGGTCTTCAGCGTGAAGTCGCCGATCGCGCCGCCCGCGCCGGCCACTTTGAGCGTGGCTGCCGCCGCAGGATGGGAGGCCGCCCACAGCAGCGCGACGACCCCTGCGGCCCGCAGCCCCGTGGCCGCCTGCCTGAGTCGCCCGCCGGTCAGGCCTCGCCCTCCCTGGTGCGGAAGGTGGCTGAGGTCGGTGAGGCGGTTCATGCGCCGGGCGCGTCCAGGGCGTCCAGATTCAGGCCATCGATGTCCAGCACCCGCAGCGCATGGCTGTCGCCGCTGACCACCACCTCCGCATGCCCGATCGCGGTGCCGTTCACCTTGATGACCAGCGGCGCGCCGGCCAGCGTGTCCAGCTCCACGACGCTGTCGGGACGCAACTGCGCCAGGTCATGCAGCGAGAGCCGGGCCTCGCCGACTTCCAGCGTCAGCGTGACCGCGATCTTGCGCATCAGTGCGGGCAGGTCGCGGCCCGCGGGGCGCGGCTCGACCGGGGCCGGACTGGCCGACTGCGGCTGGTCCAGCAGGCCGGCGATCAGGTCGTCGTCGCTCATCATCATCATCACTCCAGATCTTCGAAAGAGGTCAGGCACAACTTGCCCTGGTGTTCCGCGACGGCGGCCCGCATCAGCGCGGCGCCTTCGACGATCACCGTGGCATCCGTCAGCCGGATCGGGATCAGCGCACCGGGCTGGAGATCCAGCACCGTGCCCAGCGCCATTTCCCGCTCCAGCAGACGCGCCTGCAGGGACAAGGTCAGCCGTCGCGCAAGCGGTGGCTTGGCGGGCGGCTTCGGTCGCGCACGGTGGGCCTCGGCGCTGAGTTGTCGCAGCAGCGGCTGCACATAGGCGCCGCTCAGCGCCAGGCGCAGCGGCATGTCGCGCGCGGGGTCGGCGGCGTCGCGGATCAGCACCCGCATTTCCCAGGCGTCGGCGCCCAGGTCCGGCAGGCTGCCCAGTTGCATCGACGGGAGGTCGTCGGTGGGGGACAGGTCTTGCAGATCGTGGGTTCCGTCCGGCTGCGCGGCCTGCGCCAGCAGCTGCAGCGAGAGGCCGCAGAACTGGCGTGCCAACGACTGCAGCAGGCGATCCTCGGTGGCCGTCGGCAGCTTGGCGGGCGCCGGGCTGGCGGGCGAGTCCGGTGCAGCGGGCGCATCGGTGCCCAATCCCAGGCGTCGCGCCAGCAGGGCCAGCACCAGACTGCGGTCGATCCGGCAGGCCAGCAGGCCGGCGGGGCCCGGGGTTCGCAGCCAGCGCAGCGCGTCGGGATCCAGGGTGTCGGCCTCGCGCGTGGCGCGATCAAGCGGCTGCAGGCTCAGCGCATGCAGGTCATAGCGGGCGTGGTAGCGGCGATTCCAGGGCAGGCACAGCTTGCGCTGCAACGCCTCCTGAAGTCGCAGGGCCACGCGGGGCAGCAGATGCACCGGGCGCCCCAGGCAACGGGGATCGAGCGCGGCTGGCCGTGGCGAAGGGGCTTGGCTGGGCATGGCAACAGGGCGTGAGCCGGTGACGGTGGAGGGCATGAGGTCAGGCTGCGTGGGCCATGGATGCCGCACCGTCATTTCCTGGCGCAGATCCGGACCGATGGCAGATGGGACGGATGATTGGAATTCCAAACAATTCGTCCCATAACCACTTCATTCTAGGAAGCGTCCTTCCAGAATGGCGAATGGACGGATATTTGATCCAAGAGGTTGTCGGCAATAAATCACGCTGCCGGATCCGGCGGATCTACGGATCCCATTCACCGATTTAAGCGATGGAAGGAATCCGTCGGCTTACCACTTTGGCCAGCACGGGCATTGTGGTTTCATATTTATCAATCGTTATCACTGTTGTTTCAGATTCGGGGTTGGAGCGGTGCGATGATCGCGCCGTGGTATGCGCTGTATGTCAAAGTTCGTGAACAAATTCACGGTTCGAAATATTGAGTGGCAGCGTTTGAAAACATTCGCTTGTTGCGTCTGGATGCCGCCACTACAGTCCGACACATCAGGGCACACCCGAGCGAAAGCCGGGGTCGCAAAGCCTCCGGTCTACCATTTGACGGGTCTCTATAGAGGGCCGCCGAATCACGATAGCGGGGTTGCCAGACCTGAGTCTGTGAGGCGCGTGACGCGTGCCTCTGGGCACTTGCCTGCCGGGCCCTCACGGGCCTGTTGTGACCTGCTTGGCGTTCGCCTGGGCGTTGCCCGTCCTGACACTTGATGTGACCTCGGACGGTTGACCCATGCAGCAGCAATTCTTCCTCTCTGACGCTCGATTGCGTTAACGCACGTCCATCGGCCCCCGGGCGGTGGCGGGTTTTGGCTTGTCTGCGCAACAGGCCATCCCCCGGTGCCGTCAACCCTCGAATCTCTGAATCACGGCATGGGTCCGGTGAGGGATTTCTTCGTCCCGAGCGAATCATCCTGAAACTTTTTGTAATACCGCTCGAAACTGTGGTGGGAAACCTGTTTCGTGATGGGTTTTGTCTTGAATCTCGTGCAGTCTTGATAATGCGGCGGGATTGAATAGGGTCGATGGCTGAATCATCGACAGGGTTCCGCCTGCAACCTCTGGAATATCTCCGGCAGCTCACCCCATGGTGGCGTGTCTTATAGACGGGAGAATGGAATGTCGGTCTCGACAATCAATGCCGCGATGGCGGTATCGGCGATGGATTCGCTGTTGCTGCAGGATGCTTCGCGCCTGCAGCAGGACGCTCAAAACCTCATTTCGCCTTCCAGCGATAACCTCGGTTCCGGTTCCGAGGCGACGTCCATGGGCTTCGAGCAGATGCTGCGCCGGGTGGACGATCGTCAGCAGGCGGCCAACGACCGCATGGAGGCGGTGGAGCGCGGCGAGAGCGACGACCTGGTCGGCGCGATGCTGTCGAGCCAGCAGGCCAGCCTGTCGTTCTCCATGCTGATGCAGGTGCGGAACAAGGTGGTCGGCGCGGTCGACGAGCTGATCAAGCTGCAGCTCTGAACCCCACAGGACCCGCCGCATGAACGACATCCAAACCTTGCCGGCCGCGCCGACGTGGCGCCAGCGGCTGACAGCCGTGCTCGGCGGCTTGTCCGGAGGCTGGGCCAAGGCCGGCCCGGCGGCGGGCGCCGGCCTGCGCGGCCTGGCACCGCTGCTGGCCCTGGCCGCCGTGGTGACCGCCTTGGTGCTCACCCTGCTCTGGCGCGATCAGGCGGGCTACAAGCCGGTCTTCGGACAACGCGAACGCGTGGCGACGGCCGATGTGCTGGCGGTGCTGGACGCGGAGCACATCGCCTACCGGCTCCATCCCGACAGCGGCCAGGTGCTGGTGCCGGAATCGGAGCTGGGCCGTGCCCGCATGCTGCTCGCCGCCAAGGGCGTCGTTGCCAAGCTGCCGGCCGGGCTGGAGCTGATGGACCGCAGCGATCCGCTGGGCGTGAGCCAGTTCGTGCAGGACATCCGCTTCCGCCGCGGCCTGGAAGGCGAGCTGGCGCAAAGCATGATGGCGCTGGATGCGGTCGAATCGGCGCGGGTCCACCTGTCCATCGCCAAGAGCAGTTCCTTTGTGCTGAACGATGGGCAGAAGAGCGCGGCCTCGGTGATGGTCACGCTCAAGGCCGGTCGCACCCTCAGCCACGAACAGATCGCCGCGGCCATCAACCTGATCGCGGGCTCGGTGGCCAATCTGGAGCCGTCGCGGGTGAGCCTGGTGGACCAGGCGGGTCATCTGCTGTCCGCGCGGGTGGACCTGAGCGAAGGCTTCGAGGGCGGCACCCAGGGCGACGAAGCCCAACGCCGCGTGCAGGACGAAGTGCGGCGCAATGTGCATGAGCTGCTGGCCCCGGTCCTGGGGGATCAGAACTACCGGCTCAGCGTCACCGCCGAGGTCAACAACGACCGGGTGCAGGAAACCCGCGAGCAGTTCGGCGATGCGCCCAAGCTCACCAATGAAGCGATGCGCGAAGAGCAGGAACGCGAACGCATCGCCTTGGGCGTGCCCGGCTCGCTGAGCAACCGGCCGCCGGCAGCGATGGCCGCGGCCGCTGCCTCGGCCGCTCAGGTGGGCCCGGACGACACCGCCGGCAACAACAACAGCAACACCGCACGCAAGAACGCGTCGACCCGCCAATACGCCTACGACCGCAGCATCACCCAGGTGAAGAAGAGCCGCGGTCGGCTGGAGCGGTTGAGCGTGGCCGTGCTGCTCAACACCGCCGCAGCGCCCGGCGGTGCAACGACCTGGTCGACGGACGACATCGCGAAGGTCGAGCGTCTGCTCAGCGGCGGCCTGGGCTTGGACACCACCCGCGGCGACAAGCTCAGCGTGTCCACGCTGGCCTTCCCGGTCGCCCCGATCGCCGAGCCCTGGTATCAGCAGCGCGACACGCTGGTGGAGTTCGGCGGTTGGGCGGCCTATGCGCTGGCCGCCTTGCTGGGCTACCTGCTGATTGCCCGGCCGCTGTTGCGCATGGGCCAGCACGCGCTCGGCATGGAGCGCCGCAGCGGCGACCGTGCCACCGCCGGCCGCGGTGACGCCGGCAACGAGCGGCGCGGCCAGGGACCGGAGCTCACACCCCTGGAGCCGATCGGTGGCGCCGCTGCCGGTCACGTCGCAGCGGGCGCGTCGCTGGACGGCGCCTCCGCGCGGCCGACCTTGGCCGGGCCGGCTGCGGGCTCGGCGGTGTCGACGCTGCTGGAGAACTTTGAACTGCCGCCGCCGGGCTCTCCGGTCGACGTGCTGGTGGACCACCTGAAGGTGCTCGCGGCCAAGGAGCCGGAGCGGGTGGCGGAAGTCGTCAAGCAATGGGTGCAAAAGAAAAATGGCCGAAGCGAGTGAGTTCATTCCGCCCGGCAGCGCCTCGTCGCTGAGCCCGGTCGAGCGTGCCGCCATCGTGCTGCTGAGCATGGGCGAAGAGCCGGCCGCGGCGGTGCTGCGCTGCCTGTCGCGCGAGGAACTGCTGGATGTCACCCAGGTGATGTCGCGGCTGTCCGGCATCAAGGTCGACTGGGTGAAGACCGCGCTGCAGACCTTCTTCGATGACTACCGCGAACAAAGCGGCGTCCACGGCGCCTCGCGCAGCTACCTGAAGCGCTCGCTGGACCTGGCGCTGGGCGGCCAGATCGCCTCCAGCGTGCTCAACAGCATCTATGGCGATGCGATCCGTCCCAAGATGCAGCGGCTGCAATGGGCTTCGCCCAAGTGGTTGGCGGAGCAGATCAGCCATGAGCATCCCCGCATGCAGGCGGTGTTCCTGGCCTTCCTGCCCAGTGCGCTGGCCAGCGAGGTGATTGCCGCCTTGCCCGAAGGCCCCGCCGGCGGCCGCGATCAGGTGCTGCTGCAGATGGCCCGCCTGTCCGAAGTGGATGCGGACCTGCTGGCCGAGCTCGACGAGTTGGTCGAGCGTTGCCTGGGCGGATTGGGTCAACAGGGCGCGACCGTCGAAGGCGTCAAGCAGGTCGCCGAGATCCTCAACCGGCTGCCCGGCCAGCGCCAGCAGATGGTCGAGCTGCTGCGGGCGCACGACCCGCAGGTGGTGGGCGAGATCGAGACCAGCCTGTACGAGTTCTTCATGCTGTCGCGTCAGAGCGAGGCCACGCTCACCCGCCTCATCGAAGAGGTGCCGCTGGAGCTGTGGGCGGTGGCGCTCAAGGGCGCCGAGCCGGCCGTGCGCGATGCCATCTTGGCCGCCATGCCGCGCCGTCAGGCCCAGAGCTTCGAGGACCTGATCCGCCGCGGCGGGCCGATGCCGATGAGCCGGGTGGAACAGGCGCGCGCCGAGATCATGACCCAGGTGAAGGCCCTGGTGGATGCGGGCGAGATCCAGGTGCAACTGTTTGCCGAGGCGGTCGTCGAATGAAGACGGTGCGGCCGCATCGCTTTCCGCCGCTGGCGCAGTTGAGCCACGGCGGACCGGACGCGCTGGTGCGCGCGGTGGCGCTCAGTGGCGCGCAGGCCGCCCAGGCCAGTGCGCAGCTGCAGGCCAGCCTGGCCCAGGGCTTTCAGGAAGGCCTGACCAAGGGCTATGAAGAAGGCTATGCGAGCGGTCTGCAGACCGGACAGTCCGATGCGCGCTCGGCCGCCCAGGCCGCCGGCCATGCGCAGGGGCTGGTCGCCGGACGAGAGGATGCGCGCGCGCTGTTGTCCAGCCCGATCGCCGCCGTCGACACCTTGTTGACCCATCTCTGCCAACTGCAGCAGGACTACCAGGTCGCGATGCGCCGCGAGGTGGTCGAGCTGGTCGAACGCGTGGCCCGTCAGGTCATCCGCGCCGAGCTGACCTTGCGTCCGGCGCAACTGATGGCCCTGGTCGACGAGACCCTGTCCGCCATGCCACCGGCCCGTGACGGGGTCGAGGTCTTCCTGAATCCGGAGGACCGCGAGCGCCTGCTGGAGCTTGCCCCTGAGCGGACCAAGGACTGGATCCTGCATGCCGACGCCTCGTTGGATGCGGGCGAATGCCGGGTCATCGCCGGCGGACGCGAGGCCGATGCCGGCTGCCGCCAGCGCCTGGCGGCCTGCATGACCCAGGTGCGCGGCCAACTGATTCCCGAAAGCGCCCGCGAGGACGGCACCGAGCCGGGTGACCTGATCGCCGACGCAGATCCCGCGTCTCACGACACGTCGTCGTTCGATTCGCTGGCGACCCTGTCGACGGGCGCGGCCGATCTGCAGGGGGAACGCCCATGATCAGCAATGCGCTGCGGCGGGTGTCCTTGGGCGATGTGCCGGTGGCCACGCCGACGGGCCGACTGGTCGGTGCGTCCGGGCTGTTGCTGGAAGCCACCGGCTGCACCTTGCGCACCGGTCAACGCTGCCTCATCGAGACCGGTGGCGGCGAGGGCGGACCGGCCGAATGGATGGCGGCCCAGGTGGTCGGCTTTCGCGATCAGATCGCCTACCTGATGCCGTTCAAGAAGCCAGACGGCCTGGCCAGCGGCGCGCGAGTGCTGCCGGCGCCGGAGCGCTCCACGCTGATGATCGGACCGCAATGGCTGGGTCGCATCGTCAACGGTCTCGGGGAGCCGATCGACGGTCTGGGCCGCCTGAGCGGCGACCTGCCGCTGCAGCTGGTGCCGCCCAAGGTCAATCCGCTGCGCAAGAAGCCGGTGCAGCAGCCCCTGGATGTGGGCGTGCGCGCGATCAACGGGCTGCTGACCCTCGGACGCGGGCAGCGCGTGGGTTTGATGGCGGGATCGGGCGTGGGCAAGAGCGTGCTGCTGGGGCTGATCACCCGCAACACGGTGGCGGATGTCGTGGTCGTCGGCCTGATCGGCGAGCGCGGCCGCGAGGTGCGTGAATTCATCGACCTGTCGCTGGGCGCCGAGGGCCTGGCCCGCGCGGTCGTGGTGGTGGCGCCGGCGGATGAATCGCCGTTGATGCGGCTGCGGGCGACCGAGTTGTGCCACAGCATTGCCGCCCACTACCGGGACCAGGGCCAGCATGTGCTGCTGCTGGTGGATTCGCTGACCCGCTATGCGATGGCGCGCCGCGAGGTGGCGCTGGCGCTCGGCGAGCCGCCGGCCACGCGCGGCTATCCGCCGTCGGTCTTCAGCCTGTTGCCCGAACTGGTGGAAAGCGCGGGCAATGGGGAAGGCGAGGGCAGCATGAGCGCCATCTACACCGTGCTGGCCGAAGGCGATGACCAGCAGGATCCGGTGGTCGACACCGCACGCGCCATCCTGGACGGGCACATCGTGCTGTCCCGCGCGCTGGCCGAGCGCGGCCACTATCCGGCGATCGACGTGGCCCAGTCCATCAGCCGCTGCATGGCCCTGGTGGCCGATCGTCCGCAGCAGGACCTGGCCCGTGCGCTCAAGCAACTGATGGCGCGTTATGAACAGGTGAGGGAATTGATGCCTTTGGGTGCCTATGTCCCGGGCGCCGACCCGGCCACCGATCGGGCCGTGGCCTTGTGGCCGCGGATCGAAGCCTTCCTGCACCAGGGGACGCATGAAGGCGCGCCGCTGGCCCAGACGCAGGCGCGGCTGAGGGAGTTGCTGGCATGAGCACGACAAAGGGGCCGAAGGACGTCCACGGATACGGCGGCTCTGGCGGCTCGGGCGGCTCGGGCGCCTCGCTGCGCCAGCCGCTGGGTCGGCTGGTGGAGCTGCAGCAGCTCCAGCTTGATCGCCGCCAGGCGCAACTGGTGGCCCAGCAGCAGTTGTGCCAACGGGTGCAGGGCACGGTCGACCGCCTGGAGGCCTTGGGCGCGCATGCCACCTTGTCGGGGACGCAACTGCCCGGGCTCGCGCAGAACAGCGCGGCCTACAAGCAGGCGATACTGGCCTGGGCGGATCAGCAGCGTCAGGAGCTGGTCCGACGTCAGGCGGAGCTGGCCCAGGCCCGTGCCGAGACCCTGGCGGCCGCACGCCGGCAGGAATCGCTTCGACTGGTGCTCGATCGGGCCGAGGCGGGTGCCCGGCGCGAGGCGCAGCGCCAGGAGCAGAAACGTCAGGACGAGATCGCCTCGCGCTGCACCGGCCTGCCGGGGCTGTGGAACGCGCGGGTCGCTTCGACATCGGTGGCCTCATCCGCTGGGGCGTCGACCTCGGGCGCCGCAGCCGCATCAGCATCAGCATCAGCCGCCGCCGGGTCTCCCGTGACCCGATCGGCCGAGGCCACGCCGGTCTCGGTGACCGGGTTTAAGCCGCAGCCGGTTTGGGTCGCCTTGGTCCAGGGAAGTCTCATCGACACCCTTGGAGGAGCCCGACATGGCGACTAGCTTCGACCCGAACACCATGGCCAGCAACCTGGCCACCGCCTACACGCAGCCCACGCAGACCCTGCTGGATGCACAGTCGCGCTCGGCCCAGGCCACGGCCACCGGCCTGACCAAGCTGCAGAGCGCGCTGTCGGCCTTCAACTCCGCCTTGACAGCCCTGTCTGGCAAGGCCGGAACCGGTCAGACCCTGGCCCAGTACAGCGCCACGCCCAGCGACAGCACGGTGCTGACCGCCACCGCGACCGGCAAGGCGCAGCCGACCAGCACGCCGCTGTTCGTCGAGCAACTGGCCACCAGCCATCAGGTCGCCTTCCAGGACCTGCCGGCGGTGCCGGCCGGCCCGGGCAGCATGTCGGTGCAACTGGCCAACGGCAGCGGTTTCAATGTGGACCTGGCCAGCGCCGACTCCGACGGCGACGGCACGCTTTCCCAGTCCGAGATCGCGCGGGCGATCAACACCGCCGCCAACGGACAGGCCACCGCCATGGTGGTGACGGTGGGGGGCGCCACCCAACTGGTGCTCAGCGCGGGCGTCAGCGGCGCGGGCGGTCAGCTCACCCTGGACACCAGCGGCCTCAGCGGCCCGCTCAAGACAGCCCTGGACGACATCACCAAGCGCAAGGAGCTGGTGCCCGCGCAGGACGCGGTGGTCTGGCTCGGCGCGCAGGGCGCCGGCGTGCGCCTGCAGCAGGCCAGCAACACGCTCACCGCGATCGAAGGTGTCACCGTGACCCTGAAGAAGGCGCAGGCCACGGGTGCCGCGCCGGTCAGCCTGACGGTGGCCCGCGACGACAGCGCCACCAGCGCCAAGCTGCAGAGCTTCATCGATGCCTACAACACGCTCGAGAAGACGCTGGACGATCTGACCGCCGTGGGCGGCGGCACTGCCACCGCCGGCGCATTCGCCAGCGATGCCGGCGTGCGTTCACTGCGTGATCGCCTCAGCACGATGCTGCGGGCCGACTACGGCGGCAGCAACCTGCGCAGCCTGGGCGTCAACATCGATCGTTACGGCCAGTTGAGCCTGGACAGCGCCAAGCTGACCAAGACCCTCAGCGCCAAGCCCACCGCCTTGGACGACGTGCTGGGATCGAGTGCCCTGTCCGCGCCCAGCGGCGTGCTGGGGGCCTTCGACAAGTTGGTGGACAGCTGGACCGACAGCGCCAGCGGCCAGATCAAGACCCGCCAGGCCACGGTGCAAGCCCAGCAGAAAAGCATCGGGGCGCGCCAGACGCGTCTGGACACCCAGTACAGCCAAGCCTACGAACGCTACCTCAAGCAGTTCACCCAATTGCAGAACCTGCAATCGCAGCTGTCCGACACCGGCAGCCTGTTCGACTCCATCGCCGCCTGAATCCGATGAGCCACGACGCCTACCAAAGCTACCAAACCGTCCATCTGCATGCGCAGACCGCGCAGGCCTCGCCGCTCCAACTGGTGCTGGTGCTGATGGACGGGCTGCTGGACGAACTCGCCCGCGCCCGCGCCCACATCGAGGCCCGGCGCTATGAGCTCAAGGCGGTGAGCCTGGACAAATGCGTCAGCATCATCAACGGCCTGTCCAGCGCGCTGGATCTGGAGAGCGGCGGCGAGGTGGTGCGCAACCTGGCGCAGCTCTACGACTACTGCGCCGAGCGTCTCTATCGCGCCGGTGTGGAGCTGGATACGGGCATCGTCGACGAAGTGCGTCGCCTGCTCGGCCAGATCCGCGGCGGTTGGCAGGGCGTGCTGTCGCGGCACGGTTGAGGACACCACGATGCCGGTCTCGTCCCCTCGGAATCCGTCGCCCACCGCCGCGAGCCGCGTGCCCGCGCCGCGCTTTCTGGTGCGGCTGCAGGCCCTGTCTGACCGCTTGCGCCATGCCGGCGCCGCGCACGACTGGTCGGCCCTGGCGCAGACGGATGCCGAGCTGGCGCAGTGGCTGGGCACGCTGGATCCGGTCACGCTGAGCGAGGCCGACCGTGCCGCGCTCCAGCCCTTGCGCCGCCTGCATGCGCAGGTCCGGACGGAATGCGAGCGCGAGCTCGATCGACTGCGCCAGACCCTGGCGCAGATGCAGCAACAACGCCATGGCTGGCTCGCCTATGCGGAGAGCCACGCCTGGGGACCGGAGTCGCCACCATGAGCATGACGGTGAACAGCAGGGCCGGGTCGCTGGCCGATGCGACGAATCCGATCGATCGCGCGAGCGCTGCAGGCCCGGCTCGGGCGGCGTCGACATCCCTGCCTGAGGCCGGCGACCGCCCACGGGCCGCACGCGGCGCCGGAACCTTCTCGCAGCACCTGCGGGACGATGCGGATCGGTCGCGCGCCGCGGACCGCGCCGATGCACGCGATGCACGCGATGCACGCGAGGCAAGTCAAGCGCGACAGGCCGACGGCGCGCAGCGCGCGTCCGACGGGCCTGACGTGACGGCCACAGAAGGCACAAATGCCAAGCCGGTGAAAGCGGAGGGCGCCGCCGCGCTGGCCGCCTCGCCTGCGAACGGCGTGCATGGCCCGGAGGCCCAGGAGGCTTCGGCGCCCCTCGTGATCGAGGCGTTGCCGATCGACGCGCTGAAGCAGGCGTTGGCCGCCGGTCAGGGGCAGGGCGCAAGCCCCGCCGCCACGGGCTCTGCCCACGAGGCGTCGCCCAGCGGTCAGGGAGAGGGCGAGCCGACCGATCCGCCGTCCGATGGGGCCCATCCATCGGCGATCGCTCAATCGCTGCTGGCGCAGTGGCTGCCGCCGCAGTTGCCGGTGGTGATGCCCGTCGCGTCGCTGGTTCAATGGATGGCCTATGGCGCCGACGCTGGGGCCCATGGCAATGGCGCCGAGTCGGAGGCGGACCTGTCCCGCAACGGCGCCCGTGGCGCGATGTCGGCGCTGAGCGGCGCGTTGGTGGTGTCCGCGGCATCCGGAACCTCGGCCTTGTCCGTTTCTGCCGTCTCTGCCGCTTCCTCGCTGTCGAGCGCCGCAGGCGCGACGGGCGCGGGCGGTGGCGCGTTGGCGATCGATGCGCGTCCTGCCGCCCCGACCGACCCTTCCGCCTGGATGGGCCTGCCGCGCTGGAGTGCCGAGTGGATGGCCGCCGCCGCATCGGCCGGCGCCGGCAGCGACGCGGCACCCACCCTGGCCCTGCCAGCGGATCGCAGCGCCTGGCAGCAGCCGCTGCTGCAGGCCCTGGGCGAGCGGCTGCAGCTGCAGTTGGTCCAGCGCAGCGATCAGGCGCGGCTGCATCTGGCGCCGCCGCAGCTCGGGCGCATCGAGATCGACATCCGCCAGCAGGGCGGCACCCTGCAGATCCAGTTTCACGCCACCCACGAGGAGGTGCGCCAGCAACTTCGCCATATCGCGGAGCCGCTGCGGCATGAGCTGGTGCAGCGCCACAGCGGCGAGGTGTCGGTGCAGGTGGCTTCCGGCGGATCGGCCTCGGCCGATGGCCGTGGCCGGGAGGGCTTTGGGGGGCAGTCGTCCGCAGGCGGTCAATCGCGCGATGCGCAGCGTCAGCCCGGCCGCGCCCTCGGCGACGACGAGACCGCCACGGGCGCCTCCGCCGCCTTCTCCCACTTCGGCGATGCGCTGGCGGGCCACGGCCCCGCCTGATGCCGGTCACGGCCACAGAACCCGAGGACACCCAGATGAAGAACAAAACCAAGCTGATCGCGCTGACGGCCGCCGTGGCCCTGTTGGCGGCCGGTGGCGCCGGTGCATCGGTGTGGTGGTGGCAGTCGGCCAAGATCAAGGCCGGCGCCCGCGCGGCGGGCCAGGACGGCAAGGCGGATGCCGCTGCTGCTGCCGCCGAGACCGAGGCGAAGACCGAGCCCGCGCCCGACTACAAGTACATCACTCTGGACAAGGTGCTGGTGATGCTGCGCGGCCCCAATGGGTCGGCGGTGTCGCACTACCTGGCGGTGGACATCGTGTTCAAGGCCCTGCCGGAGCAGGAGAAGCGCACCAAGGAGCATCTGGCGCTGCTGCGCACCATCGCCGTCAAGGCGCTGTCGGTGCACACGGTGGAGAGCGCCCAGGCGATGAGCGTCGAGGACTTCGCCCGGCTGCTCAACAAGGCCTATGCCGACAGCTATGCCGCCGATCGGCGCGATCCGCCCTTCGCCGAAGCGCTGATCGGCAAGCTGATCATCGAGTGACCGGACGTCAGGAGCGCACACGTGCAACACGCCTACGCCGAATGGGGAGCCGCCGCCACCGCGGGCCTGAGCGCCGACCTCGAGCAGCGCACGCTGCGCGAGTACGCGCCGCTGGTCAAGCGCGTGGTGCGGCAGCTCTCGGCGCAGGCCAGTGCGGTGATGGACCGCGAGGACATGGAGCAGATCGGCCTGATGGGCCTGCTGGAAGCCCTGCGTCGCTATGGCCAGCCGGATGGGGGCTTCGGTCCGTTCGCTGCGCTGCGGGTGCGCGGTGCCATCCTGGACGAACTGCGCCGCCAGGACTGGCGTCCGCGCACCGTGCGTCAAGGCAGCCACAAGTTGCGCGATGCGCTGCGGGCGCTGACCCGGCTGCTGGGCCGCGAGCCGACCGAAGCCGAGATCCTGCAGCGCCTGCAGCTCACACCCCAGGCCTACCAGGACTTCCTGCAGGCCGAGGTGGCCGAGGAACTGGCCAGCTTCGACGAGCTGGTGGAGGAACTGGCCCAACTGCCCAGCGACCACCGCAGCCCGGAGGCGCAGTTGATGGTCACCCGCTCGATCGCGCAGGCCTTGTCGGCCCTCAACGAACGCGAGCAGCGGGTCATCCAGCTCTATTACGAATTCGACGCCAGCCTCAAGGAGATCGCCGCGGTGCTGGATCTCACCGAGGCGCGGGTCTCGCAGATCAACAAGGCGGCGCTGGCCAAGATGCGCGCCTTCCTGCAACAGGGCTGAACGGCCGGGACATCAGGACCAACACATGCAACCCCTCATCGGAATTCTGATCATCCTCGGCTGTGTCTTCGGCGGCTTCATGCTGCACGGCGGCAGCTTCAAGGTCATCTGGCAGCCGGTGGAACTGCTGATCATCATGGGTGCCGGCCTGGGCGCGATCGTGCTGGGCAATCCGCGCCATGTGCTGTCGGAGATGCTGTTGCAGCTCAAGAAGCTGGTCAAGCGTGACCACCACGGCCAGGAATTCCAGCGCCAGCTGCTGCTGCTGATGTACGAGCTGCTGCAGGCCGCAGCCGGCGGCCTCAAGGCGCTGGACGCTCATGTGGAAGCACCGCAGCAGAGCGTGCTTTTTCAGCGCTATCCCTTGATCCTGAACGAGCCCAAGCTGCTGGCCTTCATCGTGGACAACTTCCGCCTGATGGCCATGGGCAAGATCAGCGCGCATGAGCTCGAAGGGGTGCTGGAGCAGGAGCTGGAGGCGATCCAGGACGAGCTGACCCAGCCTTCGCGCTCGCTGCACAAGATCGCCGAGGCGATGCCGGGATTCGGCATCCTGGCGGCGGTGCTGGGCATCGTGATGGCGATGAACCAGGTCGCCGACGGTGCCGGCACCGGCGAGATCGCCATCATGGTCGCCGCGGCGATGGTGGGCACCTTCATCGGCATCTTCTTCTGCTACGGCGTGCTGGACCCGCTGTCCAACATGATGAAGCAGTTGGTGCATGAGGAACTGGCCTCGCTGGAATCGGTCAAGGTGGTGCTGGTGACCCATGTCGCGGGCAAGCCGCCGCTGCTGGCCATCGATGCCGGCCGTCGCCTGGTGCAGCTCAACATCAAGCCCAGCTTCGCGCAGCTGGAGTCGTGGATCGAGGCGCTCAGCGGCAAGAGTGAACAGACCACGCCGCGCCGCCGCGCCACCGACCGGGTGCCGGGCGAAGGAGATCGTCGTGCAGCCTGAACTGGTCGGCGGCAAGGCGGTCCGCGGTGGGGATCACCCCACCGTGGTCAAGCGCGTGTCGCGCAAGCATGAGGACGAGGCCCATGGCGGCGCCTGGAAGGTCGCATTCGCCGACTTCTGCCTGGCCCTGCTGTGCCTGTTCCTGGTGCTGTGGCTGCTGGCCGCGCGCAATGCCGAACGCTTGCAGGTGGTGCTGCAGAACGCCGGCGCCAACCTGATCGACGACGGCCAGGGCCTGACCAATTCCATGGCGGCCGGCTCCCGCGGCAGCATGATCGAGCGCCATCCGGTGCCCGCCCGCAGCGAGGCCCTGGACCCCGGCGATCCGACCCGGGGCATCGCCGAGTCCCGCGTCGGCAAGCCCAGTCTCGATTCCCCGGAACAACTCCAGGCCTTGGCCAAGCGCATTGCCGGACTCGCCGCGGAGGAGGGCCTGGAAGGCCACCTGCGCACCGCGGTCACGCCGCAGGGCCTGCGCCTGCAGTTGCATGACACCGAGGTCAGCGGCATGTTCGAGCGCGGCAGCGCCCAGCCCAGCGCACGCCTGCGGGCCCTGTTGCGCAAGCTTGGACCGCTGCTGGCGGAGGTGCGCAACCAACTGCTGATCGTGGGCCACACCGATGCCACGGCCTATCAGGACAAGTCGCCGGGCGCGTTCTCGAACTGGGCGCTGTCCAGCCACCGCGCCATGGCCGCCCGGCATGAGCTGCTGATGGGCGGCATGCCGGAGAGCAGCGTGCTGCAGGTCAGCGGCATGGCCGAGGCCGCGCCGCTGGATGCGCAGGTGCCGACCGCGCCGATCAACCGCCGCATCGAATTGATGCTGCTCACGGCCTCGCAGTCCCGCGCCATGGCCCGCATGTACGGCGCCGGCGACTGGCGCGACCCCCAAGAACCCACCGAACAGCTGCGGGGTTTCCACCGCGCAGCCGCGTCGGCCCCGCAGTGAGGGCGGTGCGATGCGAACCCGATCCAAAGGTGAACGTATGAAGATGTCTGGCCAAGGACCGTTGACTCCGATCAATGGCAGCACTGCCGGTGCGGCAGCGCCCGTTGCCGCTGCTGCGCCCGTTTCCGGCACGGCCTCCGCCGCAGGCGCCGATGGCGTCAGCACGCCGACGACGACCGGCGGCCCGGCGTTGCAGGCGGGGCCGCTGACCACCGACTTGATGAAGCCGGCCCAGGCGGCGATGGCGGACATGCCCGAGGTGGATCCGGTGCGGGTGGCCGCCTTGCGCGAGGCGCTGGCCAACGGCGAAATCCGCTTCGATGCGAACCGCCTGGCCCAACTGATCCAGCGTTTTCACGGAGGCCACTCGTGAGCTTGGTGGGCACCGCCATGCGCCGCGGACCGGAGAGCACCGTCGCCGTGCTGCTGCAGCATCTGCGTGAAGGCCTTCGGCTCGACCTGCGTCGCTACGGCGAACTGCGTGCGCTGCTGGAGGGCCAGTTCGGTGCCGCGCTGGCCCATGACCCGGTGCGGATGGGCGAGCTGTCGGCGGCCATCCTGGCGCTGTCGGACGAATTCGAAGTCACCCGGCTGCGCCGCCACGAACTGCTGGTGGCGCTGCTGGGCCGTGGCACACCGACGCATCTGCGCGCCCTGGTCGAGCGGCTGCCCGATGCAGCGGCCGAGCCCCTGCTGACCCTGTGGCGTCAGCTGGAGACGGCCCTGAGCGAATGCAAGGCGCTCAACCTGCGCAACTGCGAACTGATCAGTGAGCAACAGGCCTTGATGCAGCAATTGCTGGGCCGCGAGGAGCATGTCTATGCGCAACCCTGACTGGCGAGCCGCCGACCTGTCCGGGCTGCCGAGCTTCGGCCCGGCCACGCAGGCCAGCGCGGTGCGCAGCAGCACCGGGGCGGCCAGCGCTGCGCCGTTCGGCGGCCTGTATCGGGAACTGAACCGGGAGGTCACCCGCTACATCGAGCAAGGCGACACCGCCTCTGCGGCGGCACCCGTGTCCGCGTCCCTCAGCCCGGAAGGTCTGTGGAGCCGGCAGCGGGCGCAGGTGGCGCTGCTGGGCGCTGCGGGGTCGACGCCCGGCGGCCTGGGGGCCGTGACTGCGGCGACGGGCCAGGAGCCCGCCGTGAGCGAAGCCCAGCGGCAAGCATTTGTGGATGAGCTCATGCCGATCGCCCGCCAGGCCGCCAGCCGGCTGGGCGTCGCGCCTGAGGTGCTGACCGCGCAGGCCGCGCTGGAGACCGGATGGGGCCAATCGCCGATTCGCAGAGCGGGTGGCGAGAGCAGCCACAACCTGTTCGGCATCAAGGCGTCCGCCCAGTGGACTGGAAGCGTCACGTCGGCCGCGACCACCGAGATCGAGCAGGGCCTGGCGGTGCGGCGCGAGCAGCGCTTTCGCGCCTACGACTCGCCGGCGCAGTCGTTCGACGACCTGGCCCAGCTGATTCAAGGCAACACCCGCTATCAGGCGGCGATCGGCACCGGTGCAGATGCACGGGCCTATGGCCAGGCGCTGCAGCGCGGCGGTTATGCGACCGATCCGGCCTATGCCGACAAACTGGCGCGGGTGGCGGCACGGATCCAGGGAGGCGCACGATGACTCCCCGCCTCGCCAGGTCGATCACGCCAGCGGCCCGCTTGCGGGTCTGCGCGACAACGGGCCGCCGGGCCGCCGCCTTGAGCGGCGTTGCCCGCCGCTCGACGACGCCTCGGAACCCGAATGCCGCGCCAGAATCGGCGCTGCCGGGTCGCGCCCGCGGGGCCGGTCTTGGCTCAGCGCAGCTCGGCGGGTTCGACCAGGCCGGCTTCCAGCACGCGCGCCTGGATCACGCGGCCGCTGGCGGCGTTGCGCACCCGGATCACGCCCTGTCGGGCGCCGTGTTCCAGCGCTTCGCCGCGGCCTTCCACGGTGATGCCGTCACGGCGGGCCTGGATGCGCACGGTGTCGCCGCGCCGCACCACGATCGCGGCGGCCAGCAGGCGCTTTTGCAGCAGCTGGCCGGGCTTGAGACCGGTGCGTGCCGCCAGTCCCGCTTCCAGGCTGGAGATCGCGTCCGGCGTCTGGCTGATGTCGCGCCGTTGCAGTTGCACCTCTGCTTCGCCGACCGGCTGGCCGCTGGCCACCGGCTGAGCCATCACCAGCACCTCGGCGCTGAGGCTGGCGCGCAGCAGGAAGTCCTGCGGCGGCACGCGGGCGGCGTCATCGGCGCAGCGGGCCACCAGGCGCAGCCGCATCAGGCTGCGGGTGTCTTGCACCGTGATGTCCCAGTCGCCGGGGCAGGTCGGGCGGCGGCGCGGCGCGGGCTGCGTCAGTTGCACCTCGGGCGCGATCAGACCGGCCTGCTGGGCCTGGTCGAGCAGCGCCTGACGGGCCACGTCCTGCACCTGCTGATCGAGGTCGGCAGCGGCCCAGGCCGCACCGGTGGCCAGCATCAGCCCGGCGAGCAGGGCGCTGCGGCGGACGCGGCCATCAATCATCTTCATCGTGCGACCGCGGCCCGGACTGCGGGCAGGCAAATGACCGGACGAGGCGAATCCGCGCGTCGCACATCGGAATGTCGACCCGCGGGTCATCCAACCACGGGTCATCGAGCAACAGGCCAACAGGGGAACAGGCATGAGCATTGATTTCAGCAAGGCGACCGGCATTCATGACGACGCCCTGCGCCTGCGCGCGGAGCGGACCAAGGTGCTGGCGTCCAACGTGGCGAATGTCAGCACGCCGGGCTACCAGGCACGGGACATCGATTTTGCAGCCTCCCTGCGCTCGGCGCTGGGCAGCGGCGATGGATTTGTCGACGACCTGCCGCTGGACACCGGTGGGCAGGACCTGATGTACCGCGTGCCCTACCACCCCGCGCAGGACGGCAACACCGTCGAGCTGGGCGTGGAGCAGGCGGCCTTTGCGCAGAACGCGATGGAGTTCCAGACCAGCCTGACCTTCGTGAACATGAAGCTCAAGGGCCTGGCCAAGGCCATCAGCGGGCAGTGACGCGGCGCTGCTGCAGCGATCCGCATCCTCACCGCTCTCCAGAACCGCCCATCCCGACCGCCCATCTAGACCGTCCACCGAGAACCGCCATGTCCTTCAAACAGATCAGCCAGATCGCCGGTTCGGCGATGTCCGCCCAGACGGTGCGTCTGAACACCATCGCCAGCAACCTGGCCAACGCGCAGTCCGCCGCCGGAACGCCGGACAGCACCTATCACGCCCGCAAGCCGGTGTTCGCCGCGCTGGCGGCGCGTGAAGGCCTGGGCGAGCAGCAACTGCCGGGCGCCCGGGTGCAGGTGCTGGATGTGGTCGAGAGCCAGGAGCCGCTGCGCAAGGCCTATGAGCCGGAGAACCCGCTGGCCAACGAGAACGGCGAGGTTTTCTATCCCAACGTCAACCCGGTGGCCGAGATGACCGACATGCTCTCCGCCTCCCGCGCCTTCGAGACCAATGTGGAGGTGCTGTCGCGGGTGAAGTCGATGCAGCAGTCGCTGCTGCGGCTGGGCGACGCCTGAGCACCGCCGTCGACATGTCCGCCAACGTCCTTTCCGTCGACCGATTTCCATCCGTCGTTCCCCCATCCGCCTCACGGAGCCCCGCATGAGCAACGCCGTCCAGACGACCAGCAGCACCGGCCACACCGCCGCCAAAGCCAGCGACAGCGTGGCCGGCAACGGCGAGCTGAGCAGCATGTTCACCACCTTGCTGGTGGCGCAGATCAAGAACCAGGATCCGCTGTCGCCGCAGGATCCGGCCCAGTTCGTGAGCCAGCTGACCCAGCTCAGCCAGGTCGAATCGATGCAGCAACTGGCGTCGCAGGGCCAGACCAACGCCGGCATGCTGGCCAGCCTGCAACTGATGACGCTGGGGGCGCAGGTTGGCTCGTCGCTGCAGGCGGCGGTGTCGTCGGTGCAGCTCTCGGGCGCGCCGGTGAACCTGCGCTTCACCCTCGATTCGTCCAGCCCCGGCAATGTGCTGGTGCTCACCGGCAGCGATGGTCGCGAGCAGCGGGTGGCGCTGGGGTCGCTGGGCATGGGCGAGCAGGCCTACACCCTGGATCCCGCCAAGCTCGGCCTGGCCAACGGCCGCTACAGCGTGCGGGTGGAGGCCGAGAACAAGCAGGCGGTCACCGTCGAAACCCTGGCCCGCCTGGACGGCGTGCGCCTTGCCGCCGACGGCAACGTGATGCTGCAGCTCGCCGGCATCGGCGAAGTCACCAGCCAGGCCATCACCCAGTTCAAGGGCCGCGCGTCGTCCTGACGCGGTTCCTGTTTGCCATCGGCGCGCCGCTGACCCTGCACGCTCCGTCTTCGAAGTTCCACGTCACACGCTTCACGGCTCACGCCACCCAGCTTTCCGGAGATCACCATGAGTTTCGAAATCGCACGCTCGGGCATCAATGCGGTCAACGCCAGCCTGGACACCATCAGCAACAACATCGCCAACTCCGGCACCTACGGCTACAAGGCCAGCCGGACCAACTTCTCGGCGATGGTGGCGGACAACAACGCCATCGGCGTGGAGGCCAGCTCCACCTCGCAGAGCATCCAGATCGGCGGCGGTCTGTTCAGCACCGGTCGCGGCATGGATGCGATGGTCCAGGGGCGCGGCTTCTTCGCGGTGCGCAATGATGCCGGGCAGACCGTCTTCAGCCGGGTGGGCATCTTCAATGTCGACAAGGACGGCTTCGTGGTGGACACGCTGGGTCGCAAGGCGCAGGGTTATGCCGCGGTGCTGGATGCCAACGGCCGTCCGGTGCCCGGTGCCGGCCTGGGCGCCTTCGGTGATCTGAAGGTCGCCACCGGCCAGATCTCGGCACAGCCCAGCTCCACCCTGGCCTTCAACGGCAACCTCAGTGCCGACTGGACCGTGCCGGCCATCGCCCCGTTCGACAAGGACGACTCCCGCAGCTACAGCAGCTCGGCGACCTCGGTCATCTACGACTCGCTGGGCACCAAGCACAGCGTGACCCAGTACTTCGTCAAGACCGGCGTCGGCACGGTGGATGCGTACTACAGCTTTGACGGCGCCGCGCCCGCCGGTGTCGGCGCGACGCTGAACTTCAATGCGCAGGGCCAGTTGACCGCCGTCCCGACGGTGACCCTCAATGCCGCACCGGCCAACGGCGCTGCGCCGCTGGTGCTGGACATCAACTACACCGGCACCACCCAGTTCGCCGGCGACACCACCACCCTGACCAACGAGACCAACGGCTATGCCGCCGGCACCCTGACCGGCACCAGCATCAGCGAGGACGGCTCGGTGGTGGCGGCCTACAGCAACGGCGAGAAGCAGGTGGTGGGCACGCTGGCGCTGGCGACCTTCGCCAACGAGGGCGGGCTCAAGCCGATCAGCGACACCAGCTGGGAGAGCAGCGTCGAGAGCGGCGTGGCGCTGTATTCGCGACCCGGTGCCGGTGCGGCGGCCAAGCTCTCGGGCGGCGCATTGGAGCAATCGAACGTGGACATCACCGGTGAGCTGGTCAGCCTGATGAGCGCCCAGCGCAACTACCAGGCCAACACCAAGGTGTTGTCCACCGAGAACGATGTGATGCAGGCCCTGATGCAGGCGATCTGAGCGCACGACCTGACCCCACGGCGCTTGGCCGTGGCGCCACCGCGTTGGCCCAGTCTCCCGCCCTTCCTTCAGTCACCCCTACAGCAAGGTAACCATGGACGCCCTGATCTACACCGTCATGAGCGGCGCCGAGCGCATCCAGCGCGCCCAGGCCGTGCATGCCAACAACCTGGCCAACCTGGAGACGGCGGGCTTTCGCGCCAACCTGGAGCAGGCCAGCGCCGCGCAGGTCAAGGGCTACGGCTACGACGGCCGGCACCTGGCCCAGGCCCGGTCCGATGTCGTCAGCGCCAGGGCCGGCGGCCAGCGCGATACCGGCCGTGACCTGGACCTGGCGATCCAGGGCGAGGGCCTCTTCGCAGTCGCCCAGGACGGACCGGACGGTCCCGAGGCCTACACCCGCTCCGGCAACTTCACCGTCGACGCTCAGGGCCAGTTGCGCCTGGGTCGTCATGCGGTGCTGGGGGAGGGCGGCCCGATCGTGCTGCCGCCGCATGACAAGCTGGAAATCCTGGCCGACGGCACGGTGGCCATCCTCACCGGCAACCAGGCGGAGCTGCAGGCGGTCGACCGGCTCAAGCGCGTGCGGCCCGACTTTGCCGAGATGACCAAGAACGAAGCCGGCCTGCTGGTGACCCGCGACGGCAGTGCCCCGGCCAGCGATCCGTCGGTGCAGGTCGCCGGCGGCAAGCTGGAGGCGAGCAATGTGTCTGCGGTGGAGGAGATGGTCTCCACGATGAACCTGGCCCGTGACTTCGAACTGCAGATGCGTCTGTTCAAGGCCGCCGACGGCATGGCCGACAGCGGCAACCGGCTGATGCGCGAGTAAGCCTCGCCCACGGCCACCCATCCCAACGACATCAAACCAAGGAGTTGCCCATGAACCCCGCCATGTGGATCAGCAAGACCGGTGTGCAGGCGCAAGACGCCAAGCTGCAGGCCATCGCCAACAACCTGGCCAATGTGAACACCGTCGGTTTCAAGCGTGACCGCGTCATGTTCGAGGACCTGTTCTATCAGGTCGAGCGCCAGCCCGGCGCGCAGGCGGAGGACGGCACCTCGGCGCCCACCGGCGTGCAGATGGGCAACGGCACCCGGCTGGTGGGCACCCAGAAGGTGTTCACCAACGGCAATCTGCAGGCCACCGGGCAGAGCCTGGATGTGGCGATCGTGGGCAACGGCTTCCTGCAGATCGAAGGGCCGAATGGTCGTCCCGCCTACACCCGTGCGGGCCAGCTTCAGATCAATGCGGAAGGACGCCTGGTGACGGTGCAGGGCCAGCGCGTGCAACCGGAGATCACCATCCCGGCCAATGCGACGGCCGTGACCATCGGCGAAAACGGCCTGATCAGTGCCACCGTCGCCGGCACCGCCACGCCCAGTGAACTGGGTCAACTGCGACTGTCCCAGTTCCTCAACCCTGCCGGTCTGCAGGCCCTGGGTGACAGCATCTTCCAGGAGACGGGCGCCAGCGGCGCGCCGACCGAGGGCGTGCCCGGCGAGAACGGCCTGGGCAAGCTCAAGCAGGGATCGCTGGAGGGCTCCAATGTGCAGGTGGTCGAAGAGATGGTGGACATGATCGCGGCCCAGCGCACCTATGAAATGAACACCAAGGTGCTGTCCGCCGCGGACAACATGCTCCAGGTTCTGGCCCAGGCGGCGCGCTGATCATGGGCCGCGCCCTTGTTGTTGCGATGGCCGTGGCCGGGTCGCTGGCGGTGACGGTGCTGTCGGGCTGCAGCGCCATCGCGCCGCCGGCGCTGCCCAGTGCCGATCCCGGTCCGCTGCCCTTGCCGCTCACCGGAAGCCCACGGCCGTCCGGCGGCGGCGTGTTCGTGGCGGGCCGCAGCGCCAGCCTGATCGCCGACACCCGCGCCTTCCGCGCCGGTGATGTGCTGACGGTGGTCCTGCAGGAATCGACCCAGGCCAGCAAGAGTGCCGGCACCCATTCCGACAAGGAGAGCCGCATCGACTTCGGACTGAACCTGAACGGCAAGTCTCGAGCCTACGGCATCGCCAGCGACCACGACTTCAGCGGCAGCGGCAGCAGCACCCAGCAGAACGCGCTGCAAGGCGCGATCACCGTGGTGGTGCAGGAAGTGATGGGCAACGGGTTGCTGCGGGTGGACGGTGAGAAGAGCCTGGTGCTCAACCAGGGTGAGGAGCTGGTGCGTCTGGCCGGCTATGTGCGGGCGGCCGATGTCGACAGCGAAAACCGTGTCTCCTCCCAGCGCATTGCCAATGCGCGGATCCGCTACAGCGGCCGCGGGCACCTGGCCGACGCCAACACGCCGGGCTGGTTGACGCGCTGGTTCAACAGTCCTTGGAGTCCGATCTGATCATGAAGAAATTGCTGCTCCTCTGGACCTTCGGGACCGTCCTGGCGCTTTCGATGTTGCCGACGGCGCAGGCCGCCCAATCGCTGCGTCAGCTGGTGGATGTGGAAGGCGTGCGCGAGAACCAGTTGCTGGGCTACGGCCTGGTGGTGGGCCTGAACGGCAGCGGCGACAGCACGCAGGTGAAGTTTGCCGGCCAGTCGGTCGGCAACCTGCTCAAGCAGTTCGGTGTGAAGCTGCCGGAGAAAACCGAGGCGAAGTCCCGCAATGTGGCGGCGGTGATGGTGAGCGCGAGTTTCCCCAGTGGTTATCGGCGCGGCCAGACCATCGATGTGACGGTGTCCTCGCTCGGTGATGCCAAGAGCCTGCGGGGCGGCACGCTGCTGCTGACCGAGCTGCATGCGGTCGATGGCGAGGTCTATGCCCTGGCCCAGGGCAACCTGGTGGTCACCGGACTGAATGCGCAAGGGCAGAGCGGCTCCAGCGTCACAGTGAACACGCCCACCACCGGCCGTGTGCCGAACGGTGCCAGCATCGAGCGCGAGATCGGCACCGATTTCGACACCCGCCCGGAGGTGGTGCTCAACCTGCGGCGCCCCAGCTTCCAGACCGCGACCGAGATCGTCGAGGCGGTGAACCGCCGCTTCGGCGTGGACACCGCCACCACCCGCGACGGCACCAGCGTGGCGGTGCGGGCGCCAGCCCAGCCGACCCAGCGCGTCGCCTTTGTCGCGCAGCTGGAGGCGCTCTCCATCGAGGCTGCACCGGCCCTGCCACGGGTGATCTTCAACTCCCGCACCGGCACGGTCGTCATCGCCGACGGCGTGAAGGTGCGCGCTGCAGCGGTCTCTCACGGCTCCTTGAAGGTGGTGATCAGCGAGAACCCGCAGGTCAGCCAGCCCAATGCCTTCAGCCAGGGCCGCACCCAGGTCGTGCCCCAATCGCAGTTGCGGGTGGACCAGGGCGACGGCCGGATGTTCCGCTGGCCGGCGGGCACCTCGCTGCAGGCCATCGTCGACATGGTCAACAGCATCGGCGCCAATCCGGACGATCTGATGGCGATCCTGCAGGCGCTGGACCAGGCCGGCGCGATCGAAGGCGAACTTCAGGTGATCTGACCCGGAAGACCCCACGATGATTGAGCTTCACACCCCCCAGCCGCTGCCGCTGGACGCCGGCACCGAGCCCGATGCCCGCATCACGGCGCGGGCCACCGAGGCGGCCGTCAAGTTCGAGGCCTTCTTCATCAAGCAGATGATCAGCCAGATGCGCGCCGGCACACGGGCGCTGGCGGATGAGGACAGCGCCGAGCAAAAGCGGGTCAACCAGGACATGCTGGATCTGGCCGACGGTCTGGTGGCGGATGCGCTGGCCCAGCAGCGGGCCTTCGGCATTGCCGACCTGATGCTTCAGCAGGTCTTGCCGTCGGTCGGTTTAAGTTCTGCGTCGGCCGGGTCGCCTTCTCCGAAGGACAGCGGTGCGGAGCGGCCCTCCGCCCGCTGAACCGGCGCCAGCCGCCCGCCTTGTTCATTTCGCACTCACCCTCCCGACCATGAGCCTCCTCCTGAACGGACTCACCGGCGCACTGGCCGCCCAGGCGGCGCTGGGCGCCACCAGCCAGAACGTCGCCAATGCGATGACGCCCGGCTACACCCGCCAGGGCGTGTTGCTGGGCTCGCTGCAGACGCCGCAGGGTGGCGCCGGCGTGCAGGTCAGCGCCTTGCTGCGCTTTTCCGACGGCTACAAGAACCTGCAGCTGTGGCAGGCCACCAGCCAGCTCGGGCAGTACAGCGCCGGACAGGCCTACCTGACGCAGCTTGAACAGGTGATGTCGGACGACACGTCCAACATCAACCAGGGCGTGGACCAGTTCTTCGCGGCGCTCAACGCGGTCAGCGTCCAGCCGGAATCGGGCCCGCTGCGCGAGGCGGTGATCACCGCCGCCGATGCGTTGGTCAAGCGCTTCGACAGCCTGCAGCAGCTGTTCGCCAACCAGCAGACCGCCATCGCCAACCAGCGCGAGGGCGTGATCGGCCAGGCGAACGCGTTGACCCAGGACATCGCACTGCTGAACAAGCAGATCACCTCCGGCCGCAGCGCCGGGGTCAGCGACGCCGGCTTGCAGGATGCGCGCGACGAGAAGATCAAGGCGCTGTCCGCGCTGGTCGGTGTGCAGGTGGTCGAGACGCCCGATGGCGCGAAGAGCGTGTCGCTGCGCGGCGGCCAGCCGCTGGTGGTGGGCGCCGACGCCGCCACCCTGGCCACCGACGGCGCCCAGTCGCTCAAGATCCAGTTTGCGAGCACCTCGTTCAAGCTGTCCGACGTGGGCCTGGGCGGGCAGCTCGGCGGCCTGGCCGACCTGCAGCAACAGATCCTGGCGCCGATACAGACCACGGTGGCGGAACTGGCGACTGGCATCGGCAATGCGGTCAACACCCAGTTGGCCGCCGGCTTCGCGCCGCCCGCCGCCACCCCGGGTCAGCCGCTGTTCGACACCACCGGCGGCCGGCTCACACTGACCAACCTGCGCGCGGCGGACCTGGCGTTCTCCAGCAGCCCGACCATCAGCGGCGACAGCGGCAACCTCACCGCGCTGGTGGCCCTGAAGAACAAACCGCTGACCCTGACCACCTTCGACACCCAGGGCCGTGTCACCGGCACCGCCAATGTGGTGATGGGCGATGCGTTCACCCAGCTGGTCGGCAAGCTGGGCGTGGCCAGCAGCCTCAACCAGGCGTCCCAGTCGACCGCCACCACGGTGCGCGATCAGGCCGAGGAAAACTGGAAGTCCAGCAGCGGCGTCAATTCGGATGAAGAGGCCATCAGCCTGATGCAGTACCAGCAGATGTACCAGGCCAACATGAAGGTGGTGGCGGTGGCCAATCAGCTGTTCGACAGCACCTTGGCCATGCTCGGCTGATCGGGCCCAACGCCATTTCCCATCGGACCTGCCGGCCGCCCCGTGCGCGACGGCCGGTCCAGTCCCTCCGCTTTCAGGACACCCGCCATGCGCATCGCCAGCAACCAATATCACACCACGATGAACAGTGCGCTGCAGGCCGCCAACGAGGGCCTGACGCATGTGATGCAGCAGATGGCCTCGGGCCAGCGGGTGCTCAAGCCGTCGGACGACAGCATCGCCTCGCTGCGTCTGGCCCGGCTTTCGCGCGACGAGGCCTCGCTGGGTCAGTACCGCGACAACATCGGCGCGCTGCAGAGCCGGCTCAAGGCCAGCGAGGTCACGCTGGACAGCATGCAGGAGGACCTGCAGGCGGTGCGCGACCTGCTGGTCTGGGCGGCCGACGCGGGCAACACCGGCGATGACCTCAATGCCATGTCCGGCTCGATGAAGACCTTGCACGACAGCCTGCTCTACCTGGCCAACAGCAAGAATGCCGAGGGCCGCTATCTGTTCTCCGGCACCGCCAGCGATCAGCCGGTGGTCGATGCGGCCTATGCCTACCAAGGCAACACCCAGACCCAGCAGGTGGCCGTGGCCGACAACATGACGGTGCCGGCCAATGTGACCCTGGAGACCATGGCGGGCTTCCTGCAGCAGTTCAACACCCTGACCGGTCAGCTCGCCGTGCCCGGCGTCACCGCCGACGGCGTGCATGCCGATGTCGAGGCGATGCTCGCCAGCCTGGACCAGACCCTGGGGGCGGTGGCCGGCAAGATCGGCCAGCTCGGCGGACGGCAGAACATCCTGCAGACGCTGGACAGCAACCAGGCCTCGGTGAGCCTGTCCAACCAGCAGAGCGCGCTGAAACTGGGCCAGATCGACTACGGCGAGGCCGCGACCCGTCTCAACAGCTACACCCTGGCGCTGCAGGCCACCCAGAAGGCCTATGCCAAGGTGAGTTCGCTGAGCCTGTTCAATGCGATCTGATCGCCACGCTGCCCGATCGATGGCCTGTCCTGCTTCGCCGCCATGCTGACCACCACCCCTTCGCTGATCACCGCGCCCACCCAGCGCGCCAGCCTCGCGGCGAGCGCCGACGCGCTGGCACCGGTGCCACGCCGCAGCGCCGGCGCGCAGGGCTTCTCGCTCGGCGCCACCGGCCACGGTGCCGCTGCGGACCCGGGATCGGCGCGCACCGTGGCGAGCCGCGCCGATGCCGCTGGGTCGACGGCGCTGCGATCGGCCACGGCGGGATCGGTGGCGCGCGAGCCCGGCGCACAGCAGCAGGTCGGCCGGCTGCAGCAGGGGCTGGACTATCTGGACCGGCTGGCGGTGTCGGTGCAGCAACTCAAGAGCGGTCTGAGCGACACCCTGGCGCGTCGGGCGACGCCGTCGGCCCTGCTGAACGATCAGGTCGCGCAGTTGCGCCAGCTCTGGTCGCAACGGGCCACCGACGCCGGAGGGCGGGTGGATGGCGACCTGCAGGCCACGGCCGATGTCGACAGCACGGCCCGACAGCGCTTCAAGCTGCGCGGCCTGGACCTGGCGGTCCTGACCCAGGGCGGTCGCGAAACCTTGCGGCTGCAAGTGCCGGGCCAGCGCAGCCAGGCCACCACAGCCGGGGCACCAGGGACCAGCACCCCGCCGATCACCGTGGCGGTGACCTTGGATGGCGAAGGCACACCGGCGCAGTTGCGAGCGCTCAGCCAGGCGCTGGCGCCCACCGGGCTGACGGTGCAGGTGCAGGGCCCGGAGGTGGTTTTCAGCGTGGTCGAATCCCAATGGCCCGCGCTGCGTGATGGCCTGACCCTGCGCGGCGAGGGCAAGCGCTTTCCCAGCGGTCAGCCGGTGCGCGCCTGGCTGGAGCCGTCACCGCAGGCGCTGCAGCCGGACCGCTGGCAGTTGCAGGACGCGGACGGCCAACGCCAGGCCTTGGGCCAATTGCTCCAGGCCCAGCCCAAGCTCGCGAAGGCGCGGGCGCAACTGAGCGGGCAACTGCAGGCTGCTGCGGAGCGGGGCCGGAGCGACGGCGCTCCGTCCTCGGACGCCATGACGGCATCGACGACCGGATCAGCGGTCAGCGTGATCGCCGACGCGGCATCGACGCCGGCCCGCGCCATGACGGGTCCAGAGGCGGCGGTGTTGGTGAGCCAGTTGGACGAGGCCATGGGCGCTGCCGACTTCACCAGCCTGGGCAGCTTGCTGCCGGCGGTGCGCGGTCTGCATCGGCAGCGGGTCCAGCAACTGCTGTCGACCTGACGCCTGCCCGTGCAGGATCGAGCGCAGCGCTCAACCTGATGGCAATGGCGATGCCGATGCCGATGCCGATGGCGCTGGCCGATGCGCCGTCACGCCTCCCGAGTGACGATCGCCGAGCAGCGCGTCAGGCGTCGAACCGATAACCCACCCCATAGATCGACCGGATGCGGTCGCTCCCCGCGCCGGCCCGTTCCAGCTTGCGGCGCAGGTTCTTGATGTGGCTGTCCACCGCGCGATCGGTGACCTCCCGGCCGTCGACATGCAGCAGATCCAGCAGTTGCATCCGTGCATAGACCCGACCCGGTTGCGAGGCCAGGATGTGCAGCAGCCGGAACTCGATCGGCGTGAGGTCCAACGGCTGACCGCGCCAGGTGGCGCTCCAGCCGGGCTCGTCGATGCGCAGGCCGTCGTCCATGGCCCCGTCGCGCGATGCAGCGGCCCCTGCCACCTGAGCGGCTGGGGGGGCGCTATTCGAGGTGGCGGCGCCGGACGACGATCCCCCGAGGGAGGAAGCCGTGGCCGTCCCCGAGGCGGCCGCGCCTGCTGCGCTGGCCGGCGCAGCGCCGGCCGCCGCAGCGGCCGCCACCGCGTCCTGGGTCGCGCGGGCACGACGCAGGGCTGCCTTGACCCGCGCCATCACTTCCCGTGGGCTGAAAGGGTTCTTCGGGATGTAGTCGTCCGCGCCGAGCTCCAGGCCGGCCAGCCGGTCCGACTCTTCGGCGCGAGCGGTGAGCATGAGGATGGGCACCGCGCTCAGCGCCCGCAGCTCGCGGCACAGCGTGAGCCCATCGACGCCGGGCAGCATCAGGTCCAGCAGGATGAGGTCGTGCTGGCGTGCGGCGAAGGCCGGCAGCACCTCACGGCCATCGGCCACCCATTCGGGCTCATGGCCGGCGGCGCGCAGGTAGTCGGCCAGCAGGGCGGCGAGCTTGGGCTCGTCCTCGACCACCAGCACCCGCGCCGGCCCGGGCTCCATCGGCAGGCGCGCCGGCAGCCCCGTGGAGGATGATGCCGAAGGCGACGGCGACGGCGATGGCGAAGGCGATGGCGACATGTCAGTCATGGATCGGCAACGCCAGCCGCAGCCACAGCCCGCCCAGCGGCGAGTGCAGCGCCTCGATGCGTCCTTCGTGCGCCTCGGCAATGCGCTGGCAGATCGACAGGCCCAGGCCGGACCCGCCACTGCGCCGGCTGCGGGAGGGCTCGACCCGATAGAACCGTTCAAACAGCCGGGGCAGGTGCTCGCCGTCCACACCGGGCGCGGTGTCCTGCACATTCACCACCGCATGTCGTCCCTGGCGGCGCGCGCTGATCTGCAGTTCGCCGCCGGCCTCGGTGTAGCGGCAGCTGTTCTCGATCAGGTTGCCCAGCAGCTGACGCAGCCGGCGTTCATCGCCAAAGACCGTCAGCGCCTCGTCCGGGAGGTCCAGCCGCAGCCGCAGGCCGCTGCTGTGGAGCCGCTCGCCGAAGGCGGCCGCGGTGATGCCGATCAGCTCGCGCAGGTCCACCGGCGCCTTGCGGTAGGCCAGGGCGCCCACATCCGCCAGCGACAGTTCATGCAGATCGTCCACCAGCTTGTGCAGGATGCCGACCTCGCCGCGCAGCGAGCGCAGCGCCTGCGCATCCAGCCGGCGCAAGCCGTCCTCCAGCGCTTCCAGCTCGCCGTTGAGCACGCCCAGCGGCGTGCGCAGCTCATGCGAGACATCGGCCATGAACTCCCGCCGCATCGCCTCGTTGCGTTGCAGCGTGAGCGCCAGCTGGTTGAAGTCGTGGGCCAGCCGGGCGATGTCGTCGTCGCCGCCGGCCTCCGGCACGCGGACCTCGAAATCGCCTGCCGCCAGCCGGTGGGTGGCCGCGGCCACGCGTCGCACCGGGCGCAGCAGCCGGCGCGTGGCCCAGAAGGCCACACCGCCGGCCAGCAACACCGCCGCGGCGCCGACGATCCAGGCCGAGCGCAGTTGCGCGTCATAAAAATGCTTTTCGGCGCCGGGACTGACCGACTCGATCGGCGTCAGCGCCAGCCAGCCGACCGTCAGCCCGTCGACGATGATGGGACGCTCCACCGCCCGTTCCGACGGGCCCGCATAGCCGGCGATCCGCTCCCGGTTCTCGTCGAAGAGGGTGAAGCGGCGTGTCGCTCCGGTCAGGTCCGCCGGGCTGCGCTTGACCGCGCCCAGCTCGGCTTCCGGCACCAGCGGGCGCAGCAGCCGGCCCCACAGCTCGGGCTTTTCGCGCAGAAAGTCCCAGCTTTTGCCGTTTTCCCGGTAGCCGGCGGTCACGCTGGTGCGGGCCAGCTCCAGCCGGCTGACGGCCTGCTCGTTGAGATAACCGATGAAGTCCCGGCTCAGATTGATGTGCGAGAACACGCCCATGGCCAGCGCGACCGCCATGGCGGTGCTGAAGACGGCGGCGAACAGCCGGGCGGTGAGATTGAACTGGAGCTTCATCGGCGTGGGGGACGGCGGCGCATCATGACCGCCCGGCGCGGCCGGGATCAAGTGAAACCCGGCACGGAGGAGAGACCTTCAAGCTCTCTCCACATTCGCAGGTCAGGATGCGCGGCCATGCTGAAGATTCTCACACCCCGCGCCGCCGTCCGGACCTCGCTCTGGACCGTCCTGCCGCTCGCCGCCGTGCTGCTGACCGCCTGTTCCGACCGCAAACCCGATCCGCAGGCCGGCAAGGGCGCGCCGCCGGAAGTCGGGGTGGTGATCGTCAGCGCCCAGGATGCGCCGCTGTCCCTGGAGCTGCCGGGCCGGTTGTCCGCCAGCCAGGTGGCCGAGATCCGGCCCCAGGTCAGCGGGATCGTGCTCAAACGGCTGTTCACCGAAGGCTCGGTGGTGCGGGCCGGCCAGCCGCTCTATCAGCTGGACGCTGCCAGCTACGAGGCGGAACGGGCGCGCACCGCCGCCGCCCTGCAAAAGGCCGAGGCCCAGGCCGGCGTGGCCCGCACCCGTGCCGAACGGGATGCCGAACTGCTGAAGGCCGATGCCCTGAGCCGCCAGAGCGCCGACGACAGCGCCAGCGCGCTGCGCCAGGCGCAGGCCGATGTGGCCGTGGCCCGCGCCGCACTGGATGCGGCCCGCGTCCAACTGGACCGCACCCGCATCACCGCGCCGATCACCGGACGCATCGAGGTATCCACCGTGACTGCCGGCGCCTTGGTGACCGCCAACCAGACCCAGGTGCTGACGACGGTGCAGCAACTCGACCCGATGCATGTGGACATCGTCCAGAGCAGCGCCGAAATGCTGCAGCTGCGCCGCCAGCTCGACGGCGGCACCGGCAGTCGCCAGATCCGCCTGCTGCTGGAAGACGGCAGCGAGCATCCGCAAGCCGGCATGCTGCAGGTCAGCGGCGTGACGGTGGACCGCGGCACCGGCGCGGTGACGCTGCGCGCCACGGTGCCCAATCCCGCCGGCGCGCTGCTGCCCGGCATGGTGGTCCGGGCCCGGCTGCTGGCCGGTGTCGACAGCGATGCCATCCTGGTCCCGCAGCAGGGCGTGAGCCGGTCGCCGACCGGGGACGCGACCGCGCTGGTGGTGGGTGAAGGCAACAAGGCGGAAACCCGCCGGCTGGTGCTCAAGCGGGCGCTTGGCAACCAATGGCTGGTGGCCAGCGGCCTGAAGGTGGGCGACAAGCTGATCGTCGAAGGCCTGCAGCGGGTGCGCGCCAACCAGGTGGTGACGCCGGTGCCGGCCGGCGCCGCCAAGGGCAAGAAGGCGGGGGCCGGCGCAGCAGGGGCGGGCAACCCGGCGGCATCGGCCACGACCACGGACGCGTCGGCCAGTGCGCCGGCCAGTGCAGCGCCGACGTCCGGCACGGGCGGGAGCCGCTGATGGCCTCGTTTTTCATTGACCGGCCCATCTTCGCCTGGGTCATCGCCATCGTCATCATGCTGGCTGGCGCCGCGGCGGTGCTGGTGCTGCCGTTGGAGCGCTATCCGGACATCGCGCCGACACGAATTTCGATCAACACCAGCTATCCCGGCGCCTCGGCCAAGGCGATCGAGGACTCGGTCACCCAGGTGATCGAGCAGAACCTCAAGGGCATCGACGGGCTGTTCTCGATCGAGTCCTCCAGCAATGCCTCCGGCGGCGCCAGCACCCAGCTGAGCTTCGTGGCCGGCACCAATCCGGACCTGGCGCAGATGCAGGTCCAGAACAAGGTGTCGCAATCGCTGTCCCGGCTGCCGCAAGCGGTGCAGGCCCAGGGCGTGCGGGTGACCAAGGCGGGCTCCGAACCGCTGATGGTGGTGATGCTGACCAGCGACGACCCGGCCGTGACCTCGGCCGACCTGGGCGACTACCTGTCCAGCACGCTGCAGGACATCATCAGCCGCATTGAAGGGGTGGGCGACATCAACGTCTTCGGCTCCGGCTATGCGATGCGCATCTGGCTGGATCCGGCCAAGCTGCAGCGTTATGCGCTGGTGCCCGGCGATATCCGCAGTGCGCTGCAAGCGCAGAACACCGAGGTGTCCGCCGGCCAGCTCGGCGCGCAGCCGTCGCCGGAAGGCCAGCGGCTCACCGCCATCATCACTGCCCGCGCCAAGCTGCAGACGCCCGAGCAGTTCCGCAACATCGTGCTGCGGGTGCAGCCGGATGGTTCTGCGCTGCGACTCAAGGACGTCGCCCGGGTCGAGCTGGGCCGCGACAGCTACACCACCAATGTCCGCAGCAGCGGTGTGACCGCCGCGGGCATGGCCATTGTGCCGGCCAGCGGCGCGAATGCGCTCAAGACGGCCGAGCTGGTCAAGGCCAAGTTCGCCGAGCTGGAGCCGTTCTTCCCGGCCGGCATGAAGATCACCATCACCTACGACACGACGCCTTTCATCAGCGTCTCGATCGAAGGCGTGGTGCACACCCTGATCGAGGCGATGGTGCTGGTGGTGGCCATCATGTACCTGTTCATGCAGAACCTGCGCGCCACGCTGGTGCCCGCCATCGCCGTGCCGGTGGTGTTGCTGGGCACCTTCGGTGTGCTGGCGGTGGCCGGTTATTCGATCAATTCGCTGACGATGTTCGGCCTGGTGCTGGCCATCGGCCTGTTGGTGGACGATGCGATCGTCGTGGTGGAGAACGTCGAGCGGCTGATGCGCGAGGAAGGCATGAGCCCGCGCGATGCCACCCGGGCCAGCATGAAGGAGATCAGCGGTGCGCTGGTCGGCATTGCGGTGGTGCTGTCGGCGGTGTTCATCCCGATGGCCTTCTTCGGCGGCTCCACCGGCATCATCTACCGGCAGTTCTCGATCACCGTGGTCAGCGCCATGGTGCTGTCGGTGCTGGTGGCGATGAGCCTGTCCCCGGCGCTGTGCGCCACGCTGCTCAAGCCGGTGCATCAAGGCGAGCATGCGGCCCACGGCGGGCCGTTCGGCAAGCAGCTGGACTGGTTCTTCGGCGGCTTCAATCGCCAGTTCGAGCGCTTCACCACCCGCTACGAGGGCCGGGTGCGCTGGCTCACGGCGCGCGGCATCCGCAGCTTCGTGGTGTATCTGCTGCTGATCGTCGGCCTGGCCTTGCTCTACCGCACGCTGCCGACCTCCTTCCTGCCCGATGAGGATCAGGGCAGCCTGCAGATCCAGGTCCGCATGGCCCCGGGCGCGACCGCCGAACGCATGGAGGCGGTGGCCCAGAGCATCGAAGGCTATCTGGCCGAGCAAAAGGAAGTGCGTTTCTACAACCTGGTGCGCGGCGCCAACGGCGACCAGGGCTCCGGCCAGGGCTTCATCCGCCTGAGCGACTGGAAGGACCGGCCCTCGAAGAACCAGGGCGCCGGCGCGCTGGCCGAGCGCTTCAGCCGCGAGCTGGGCAAGCGGGTGCGTGATGCCAATGTCTATGTGGTGCAGCCGCCGACGGTGCGCGGCCTGGGCGGCAGCGCCGGCATCCAGTTGTTCCTGCAGGATCTGGGCGGCGTGGGTTCGGAAGCGCTGATTGCCGCGCGTGATCAGCTGATCGATGCAGCGAACCGGCATCCCGAACTCAGCCGCGCCCGCACCAACAGCCTGACCGAAACGCCGCAACTGCAGATCGACATCGACGATCACAAGGCCGGCACGCTGGGCGTCTCGACCACCACGATCAACGACACCCTGTCGATCGCGCTGGGCAGCAGCTATGTGAACGACTTCATCGATCGCGGCCGCGTCAAGCGGGTGCTGGTGCAGGGCGAGGGCGCCTACCGGGCGGATCCGGATGCCTTGCGCTACTGGTATGTGCGCAATGCCAGTGGCGAGATGGTGTCGTTCAACGCCTTTGCCAAGGCGACCTGGATGAACGGGCCGCGTCAGCTGGTGCGCTACAACGGCAGCGCCGCCTATGAAATCCAGGCCGATGTGGCGCCGGGCGTGAGCTCCGGCGCGGCGATGGCGGCCATGGAGGAGATCCTGCGCGACATGCCCAAGGGCATTGGCTTCGAATGGTCGGGCCGCAGCTATCAGGAGCGGCTCTCCGGCGATCAGGCGCCGCTGCTGTATGCGGTGTCGGTGCTGTTCATCTTCCTGTGTCTGGCAGCCTTGTATGAGAGCTGGTCGGTGCCGTTCAGCGTGATGCTGGTGGTGCCGCTGGGCATCATCGGTGCGCTGGCGGCCAGCCACCTGGGCGGGCAGATGAACGACGTGTTCTTCCAGGTCGGCCTGCTGACCACGGTGGGCCTGTCAGCGAAGAACGCGATCCTGATCGTGGAATTTGCCGAGACCTTGCGAGGGCAGGGCCTGAGTCTGCTGGAGGCCACACTCAAGGCCAGCCGGCAGCGCTTGCGGCCGATCCTGATGACCTCGCTGGCCTTCATGATGGGCGTGCTGCCCCTGGCGTTTGCCAGCGGCGCGGGCTCGGGGTCGCAGCGCGCCATCGGCGTGGGCGTGCTGGGCGGCATGGCCAGCGCCACGCTGCTGGGCATCTTCTTCGTGCCGCTGTTCTATCTGTGGGTCAAGCAGCGCTTCACCCGCCAAGCGAAACCGCCGCAAGACCCGGCACCGGAAGCGAAGGCGGAGGTGCAGGCATGAGCGTCGATCGCATGAAGAAGGAGACGTGCATGGCCTCCTCGGCTTTGCGCACGAGCGTGGCGCCGGAAGCGCTGCCCGACCGCGATGGCAGGTTGTATGGCAGGTTGAATTGCACCTTGAATGACACGGTGAATGGCACGGTGAATGGCACGGTGAATGGGGCGACGCGTCGCGCGACGCCCACGATCGCTCCCCCTGCGATGCGAGCGCGTCTGGCTGCAGCCACCACCCTGCTGGGGGCGGCGCTGTTGTCGGCTTGCGGCAGTCTGGTGCCGGCCACTGAGACGCCTCGTCCGCCGCTTCGGCAGGACTTCCGTGTGGGCGACCTGGCGCCGGCGGCATCGGCGGCATCGGCCACGGTGACGGGCGCGGCTTCGGCGCCTTCCGCATCTGCACCTTCACCTTTGCCTGCACCTGCACCTGCACCTGCAGGCACCAACGCCGGAACGGCCGCCGCACATGAATGGCGCGGCTTCTTTGCCGACGGGCGGCTGGATCAAGTGGTCGCCATGGCCCTGAGCCAGAACCGCAGCCTGCAGGCGAGCGCGGCAGCGGTTGAGCGGGTGCGGGCGCAATACCGGATTGCGGCGGCGGATCGGCTGCCGGAGCTGAGCGTGGGCGCCTCCGCCACCCGCCAGCGCACGATCAACGGCGAGGGCGCGACGACGACCTACGGCGTCAACCTCGGGCTGGCCAGCTATGAGATCGATCTGTTCAACCGGCTGGGCAGCCTGGAAGGCGCGGCGCTTGCGCGCTTCCTCGCCGAGCAGGAAACCCAGCGCAGTGCGCGGCTGAGCCTGGTGGCCGAAGTGGCCAATGCCTGGCTGTCGCTGGCGGCGGAGCGGCAGCGCTTGACGCTGTCGCAGTCGTTGCTGGAGAGCCAGCAGCGCACCTTGTCGCTGGCGGAGCGGCAGTATCAGCTGGGCGCGGCCTCCGGTCTGGAGCGAGCCCGGGCGCGTACCGCGTTCGAAGCCGCCCGGGGCGATGCAGCCCGCAGCGCCAGTGCGGTGGCCCAGGCGCGGCTGCAGTTGGAACTGCTGACCGGCCAACCGGTGCCCGAGGACTGGTTGCCCAGCGCGCAGGACACCCAGGACGTCACCGCACTGCCGGCGATCCCGGCGGGCTTGCCGGCGGATGTGCTGCTGCAGCGGCCCGATCTGCGTGCGGCCGAGCAGCGGCTGCAGGCGGCGGCCTTCGACGTCGGCGCCGCTCGTGCGGCGCGGTTCCCGCGCCTGTCCCTGACGGCCAGCGCCGGCACCCGCAGTCCGGATTTGGACGGTCTGTTCAAGAGCGGCAGCGGCGTCTGGAGCCTGGTGCCCCAGATCGACCTGCCGCTGTTTGACGGCGGCGCACGCCGCGCGCAGGTGGAGGTCAGCGAGGCGACGCGTCGCGAGGTGCTGGCCAACTATGAGTCCACGCTGCAATCGGCCTTCCGCGAAGTGGCAGATGCGCTGGCCGTGCGCGACCGCCTGGCCGAACGGCTCGACGCGCAGCAGGCGCAGGTAGAGGCCGCGCGGGAATCGCTGCGGATGGCGGAGAGCAGCTATCGCCTGGGCGGCAGCAGCCAGCTGGAGCTGCTGGATGCGCAGCGCGCGCTGGCCACGGCCCAGCAGGGGCTGGTGACGCTGCGCCAGACGGAGCAGGCCAACCGTGTCGCGTTGCTGCGGGCGCTGGGGGGGCGCTGGGCGGCGCAAGGTGCAGCGCCAGAACGCTGAGCCAGAACGCTGAGCCAGAACGCTGAGTTCGGAGGGCCGCCCCAGCGGCACTCGGCGTCCCTCGGTGTGCGGTGAGGGGCGGGTGCGGGATCCTAGATGCGTCTGACGGCGGCGCTGTCCGTCGGCCACGAGTCGGCGAATCGGGCCTGTCGCGTTGCACGCAGGCCCGATTCGTCCGAGGGTTACAGATCGGCGACGAAGTCGTCGATCTGGTAGGGCACGCAGACCGTGTGTGTCTTGAGCTTGCTTGAGCTCAACGACATGACGAGTGTCGTCAGCACCGAATCCTGCCGGCAGTTCCCGCGCTCCAGACTCCCCAGTCGGTTCGGTGGGAGGTTCAACCGCGCCACCATGTCCACCGTGTTCTGCGAGGGGACCAGCGCGTCGGTGGTGAAGTGGTAGAGCGAGACGCGGGCGTTGGGCAGGTCGTAGCGCTGAGTGCCGCTCGCCAGGCTGTTCAGCCCGAACTGGGCCATCAGGTCGGGGTGCTTGCCGTCCTTGTAGTCCTGCAGGAAGCTCGGCAGCAGGCTGCCGTCCGCCGCAAAGACCTTGGCAGGATCGAATTTGAAGTTCTGATAGGCGCTCACGCTTTCCATTGCCGAGCGGGTACGGCTGGCGACGAGGCTCAGGTCCTCGTCCCGCGAGTAGCCATCCCGTGCGGCGCCGCCTACCGCGAGGATGTTCGAGTCAAACGTGTGGAACACATCGTAGGGCCCCTCCGCGGCGGACACCAGGCGCACATTGCTGTCTAGCGACAGGTGCGGCAAGGCCGCCACCGTGGTGAAACCACCCTCCGAGGCACCGAGGATGCGCAGGTCCCGACCCAGCTCGGCCTTGAGTTGCTGCCGGAAGTACTCGCGGGCCGCGCGCAGCATGTTCTGCGTGTGCTCCGCCGCCTGCGAGGCGACGAGATAGGCCTGCGGCAGGGATTTTGTGTCGCCCATGCCGATCAGGTCCGGCGCGATGAAGACATGGCCCTTGCCTGCCGCCAGCAAGCCGAGCACGGTCAGGATGTGCGCACCCGATGACGGCGCGTCGCCGTCGTTGTCACTGGCGCCGCGCTGCCCGATGACCATCGGCAGGCCGTTGTAATCGACCGCCGGTCCGGTGCCGTCCTGTGCCGGATACACCAACAGGCCGCTGAGGGTGACCGGTGCCCCGATGGCGTTGCTGCTGCGATAGGTCAGCTTGCTCACTCGCGCACCGAAGCGGGCATTCGGGCTGGCGAGATGCTTGAGCTCCACCTTCAACAGCGTTTCGAGCACCGCCCGTTCGATGGCCTGGCCCTTGGTCAGGTCATCGGCGACGACATCCAGTATCCCGTTGATATCGCCCGAGCCGACGCGTGCGGAGGCGGGCAGGCGCGGGAGGCGCAGGGGTTGGTCCTCGACGGCCACCAGGTTGCCCCGTCGCTCCGTACCGGTCTTGAAGAACGAGATGGTCTGGCCGGCCAGCAGCAGGCCGTACTGCGCGTTGGGGGCCAGGTCGGCGACAGGCTCCAGGGTCAATCTGCCGGCGACGCCGCCTCGGGGATGTGCCCACTCATTGGCGGCGACGACGCGTGTCGGCAAGGTGGCGTGGGTGGCATCCTGCAACGTCATCCGGTTGCAGACATCGAGGTTGGGCGCCGAGTAGTTCACCGTGAGCAGGGGATTGATGAAGGCGTTGGTCACCGACACCGTGGGCGTGACCGAGATCACCTTGCAGTCGGTGCCCTCCGAAGGGACCACCACGAACGGCGGCGTCGGCGCGGGATCGGGCTTGTCGTTGCCCCAGAAGCACGCGGTGAGCAGGAAAGGCAGGCCCAACAGCAGTGGCACAGCGCGTGGCAGGCGAAACGTGGCGGTCGTGAACATGACGATGCGTGGTGTAGCGGAAAGCCAGCATCTTCAGTGGCGACCAGCGCTGTACGCCATTGCTGCGGCTTGCTTCGCAAGCCTGGCGCCTGACTGAAACTGATTGGGATACTGCGTTCAATTGCCTCCCGGCCGTGCCACGTCGTTTCTCGCAAGACAACCTCCCCCCTCAATCAGGTGTTCCGCGCCAGGTTGGCATCGCTTGCGGGACGAGCCGTCATGGTTCGGGGAGGGCGCCTTCTGTAGACTGCGTTCCCGATGACTCTGCCGGCCCGTCCACCTCATTCGCCCCGTTCCGCGGTTGCCTTGCCCGACGTCGCCGATCCTCCGGTGGACGATCCGGTCCCGACGCCCCGCTATGACCGCCTCGACGCCTTGCGTGGCTTCGCCATGGTGTGGATGACGGTCTTCCATTTCTGCTTCGACCTGTCTTATTTCAGGCTGATCCACCAGGATTTCTACCGCGACCCGACCTGGACCTGGCAGCGCAGTGCGATCGTCAGCCTGTTCCTGCTGTGCGCGGGGATGGGCCAGGCGGTGGCCTTGGCACAGGGCCAGAGCGCGGAGCGCTTCTGGCGCCGCTGGGGTCAGATCATGGGTTGCGCGCTGCTGGTGTCGCTGGGCTCGTGGTTCATGTTCCCGCGCTCCTTCATCAGCTTCGGCGTGCTGCACGGCATGGCGATGATGCTGATCCTGGTGCGCTTCGGCCTGGGCCGGCTGCCCCGGCCGTGGCTGTGGCTGCTGGGGCTGATCGCCATCCTGCTGCCGTTGGTGATCGCCAATCCGTTCTTCGACACCCGCACCACCAACTGGGTGGGCCTGGTGACCCGCAAGCCGCTGACCGAAGACTATGTCCCGCTGCTGCCCTGGCTGGGTCCGATGCTCTTCGGATGCGCGCTGGCGCAGACCGATGTAGTGCGCGCCTGGCTGCGGCGCCCGCTGCCGGCCGGCCTGCGTCCGGTGCTGCGTCCGCTGGCGCTGCTGGGGCAGTGGTCGCTGTCGTATTACATGGTGCATCAGCCGATCTTGATCGGGGCACTGATGGGCGCGCAGTGGCTGGGCTGGTTCTGAGGCGACAATCCGGCGCATGAGCGCTCCCTCCAAGAAATCCAGTCCCGCCGTCGATGCCGGCGGCCCGTCGACCGGCAAGACCCAGATCCTGTTCGGTTTCCATGCCGTCACCGTGCGGCTCAAGACCGCGCCGTCGTCGGTGCAGGAAATCCTGTTCGACGCCACCCGACGAGACCAGCGCATGAAGGGTTTCCTCGAAAAGGCCGAGGCCGCCGGGGCCAAGCTGGTCGAGAGCGACGACGACCGCCTGCTCAAGCTCTGCGGCACCCATCGCCACCAGGGCGTGGTGGCCCGGGTGCGGCCGGTGGCGCAGCATCACTCGCTGGACGATGTGCTGGATGCGGTGGAAGGCCCGCCGCTGGTGCTGGTGCTGGACGGCGTGACCGATCCGCACAACCTCGGCGCCTGCCTGCGGGTGGCCGACGGTGCTGGCGCCCACGCGGTGGTGGCGCCCAAGGACCATGCGGTCGGCCTGAATGCCACCGTGGCCAAGGTGGCCAGCGGTGCGGCCGAGACCGTGCCCTACCTGATGGTCACCAACCTCGCGCGCACCCTCAATGAGCTCAAGGAGCGCGACATCTGGGTGATCGGCACCTCGGACCAGGCGGAGAAGACACTGTATGACCTGGACCTGACCGGCCCGGTCGCGCTGGTGCTGGGCGCCGAAGGCGACGGCATGCGTCAGCTCACCGCCAAGACCTGCGACGAACTGGTGCGCATCCCGATGCAGGGCGCGGTCGAGAGCCTGAATGTCTCGGTGGCCGCAGGCGTCTGCCTGTATGAGGCGCTGCGGCAGCGCAAGCCGGCCGCTGGCTGATAATCCGCGCGCGGCGGCCCGACGCCGCGCCCCCTCTCTTTTTCGCGTTCCCTCCGCCACCCGCCATGCCTGTCATCGAAGTCAAACATCCCCTGGTCAAGCACAAGATCGGCTTGATGCGGGAGGGCGACATGTCCACCAAGAAGTTCCGCGAGCTGACCGGCGAAGTCGCCCGGCTGCTGGCCTATGAGGCCACCGCCGACTTCCCGCTGGAAAAGACCACCATCGAAGGCTGGTGCGGTCCGGTGGAGATCGACCAGATCGCCGGCCGCAAGGTCACCGTGGTGCCGATCCTGCGGGCCGGTTTGGGCATGCTGGACGGCGTGCTGGACATGATGCCCAACGCCAAGGTGAGCGTGGTGGGCCTGGCGCGTGACCATGAGACCCTGCAGCCGGTGAACTACTTCGAGAAGTTCGTCGGCCAACTGGACCAGCGCACCGCACTGATCGTGGATCCGATGCTGGCGACCGCCGGTTCGATGATCGCGACCATCGAGTTGCTGAAGAAACGCGGCTGCAAGGACATCCGTGCGCTGGTGCTGGTGGCGGCGCCCGAAGGTGTGGCGGCGCTGACCAAGGCGCATCCGGAGGTCCGCTGCTGGACCGCCGCGATCGACTCCCACCTGAACGAGCACGGCTACATCATCCCGGGCCTGGGTGATGCCGGCGACAAGATCTTCGGCACCAAGGACGCGTGAGATCCACGAGGCCACGTTCGCGCTGAAACGCAAAACGGGACGCCCAGGCGTCCCGTTTTTTCGTGCGGCGGCGGTCTGGTGTGCGTCCGCCACACAGGCTGCGTTGCGTGGGTACCCTCCGCTTTCCGGCCGCTTTCCGGCCGCTTTCCGACCGTTCTCCCACCGTGCGCTGGCCGCTCTAGTGCCGCTCTACCGCCGCTCTCTCCCGCTGTTTGCCGGCGTCAGACGATACCGAGCGCCCCCAGCACGCCGCCGCCCAGCACCATCCAGACGATGCCCAGCCGGGTCCGCAGGGTGAGGAACAGCGTAGCGGCGATCAGCGCGAGCGTGGCCCAGCGGTGGTCCGGCTCTGCCACATAGGGCGCGGCCAGCAGCCATCCGGTGGCCACCATCAGGCCCAGGGTCAGCGGCGTCATGCCCACGGTGAAGGCCCGCACGCCGATGTGCTGGCGGTTCTTGCGCGCCCAGCGGGTGGCGGCCAGCACCAGGGTGGTGGAGGGCAGCATCATGCCGAACATCGCCGCCGCTGCGCCGATCAGGCCGGACACATTGAAGCCCAGCACCGCCACGAACAGGATGTTGGGCCCCGGCGCCGCCTGGGCCAGCGCGATCGAGTTGGTGAAGCTGTGGTCGGTCAGCCAGTGGCGTTCGTCGACCAGGTAGCGGTGCATGTCCGGCGCGGTGGTGATGCCGCCGCCGATCGACAGCAGCGACAGCGTCACGAAATGCAGCGTCAACGCGCCCAGCTCCGGCCAGGTGAGGCTGCCCATCAGCAGGTTCATGGGGCGCGGCTCCGCTTCAGCGCGATCAAGGCCAGGGTCATGCCCAGGCCGCCCACGCTCAGCACGATCCAGAACAGCGGCAGCTTCAGCCAGACCGTGGCCCCGAAGACCAGAGCGGCCAGGACGGCGCCCGGCCAGAAGCCGACCGGGTTCTGGCGCAGTGAGGGCAGCAGCTTCAGCCCGGTCGCGAGGATCAGTCCTGCAGAGACCGCCCCCATGCCGCGCAGCGCGCCGCTCATCTGCGGCGAGGCCAGCCAGGTGGTGGACAGGGCGGCCAGCACCAGGACCACCACCGACGGAAACGCCAGCATGCCCGCCAGCGCCACCATGGCGCCGCGCAGGCCGAAGAAGCGGTCGCCGATCATCAGCGACAGGTTCACGATGTTGGGACCCGGCAGCACCTGGGCCACGGCCAGGGTCTCGACGAATTCCTCGCGGCTCATCCAGCCCAGCCGTTCCACCAGTTCACGTTGGGCAACGGCCAGCACGCCGCCGAAGCCCTGCAACGCCAGCCAGGTGAAGGCCCAGAAGAGGACGGAGAGGCTCTCCGGCCGGGGCGGCGCGGGCGGTCCGTCGTCAGGGGCGGTCGGGGGTGGTGCGGGTGAGGCCAGTGCGGGGGGCGGGACATCCGGCGCCGTGGAGGGCGACGGTGCCAGGTTCACCGCAGCACCTTGAGGGCGTCCGGGTTGACGATGTTGGAGGGTTTGCCGGCGATGTAGTTCAGCACGTTGTCGAACGCGGCGTCGAAGTACATCTGGTAGCTGTCCTGCTCCACATAACCAATGTGCGGTGTGCAGACCGCGTTTTCCAGCCGCAGCAGCGGATGGCCCTGCAGGATGGGTTCGCTTTCGAAGACATCGACTGCTGCCATGCCGGGTCGGCCGCGGTTGAGGCCGGAGACCAGGGCGCCATCGGCCACCAGCTCGGCGCGCGAGGTGTTGACGAACAGCGAGGTCGGCTTCATGCGGGCCAGGTCCTCGGCGGTGACGATGCCCAGGGTCTCTTCGGCCAGACGCAGGTGCAGCGACAGCACATCCGCCTGCTCGAAGAAGGCCTCCCGGCTCTCGGCAGCGGCATGGCCGTCCGCCTGGGCGCGCAGCCGGGCCGATTCGCTGCCCCAGACCAGCACCGACATGCCGAAGGCCTTGCCGTAGCCGGCCACCAGCGCACCGATCTTGCCGTAGCCCCAGATGCCCAGCGTCTTGCCGCGCAGCACCATGCCCAGGCCGAAGTTCGGTGGCATCGACGCCGACTTCAGGCCCGACTGCTGCCACACGCCGTGCTTGAGCGTGGAGATGTATTGCGGCAGCCGGCGCATGGCGGCCAGCACCAGCGCCCAGGTCAGCTCCGCCGGCGCATAAGGGGAGCCGCCGCCTTCGGCCACGGCAATCCCGAGTCGGGTGCAGGCGTCGAGGTCGATGTGCTTGCCGACCCGCCCGGTCTGGGCGATGAGCTTGAGTTTGGGGAGTTTTTCCAGCAGTTGACGCGGGAAGTGGGTGCGTTCGCGGATCGTGACCAGCACCTCGGCGTCCCGCAGCCGGATCGACAGCTGCCCGATGCCCTTGACGGTGTTGGTGAAGACCTTGGCGTTCAGCGCGTCCAGTTTGGCGGCGCAAGGGAGCTTGCGGACGGCGTCCTGGTAGTCGTCGAGGATGATGATGTTCATAGGCGTGCTGCTTCCATCCTAACCGCGTCGGCAGGCGCTCCCAAGGCCATCCCTGTCGCGCGATGCAACAGATGCGAACAACCGATAGCATCGCGGCCGCCCCAAGACCCCAAGTCCCTCGAAGGAGACCTCCCCATGGACCTGTACAACGCCACCGTTCCCGTCTTTGATCGCGTGCTTGCCAACATGCAGACCTGGATCGCCACCGCCCGCGACCACGCCAAGACCAAGGGTTTCGACGAATCCGTCTACCTGACGTTGCGTCTGGCGCCCGACATGCTGCCGCTGCCGCGTCAGATCCAGATCGCCAGTGATTCGGCCAAGGGCGCGATCGCCCGGCTGTCCGGTCAGGAGGTGCCGAGCTGGGCCGATACCGAGACCACGCTGGACGAACTGCTCGCCCGTCTGCAGAAGACCCGCGACTTCGTCACCGCGGCCAAGCCCGATCAGATCAACGGCAGCGAGACCCGTGAGGTCAGCGTGCCGCGTCGCGACAAGGAGCCGTTGACCTTCAAGGGCGAGGATTTCCTGCGCTTCTTCGCCACGCCCAATCTCTACTTCCACGCCACCACGCTGTATGCGCTGCTGCGCCATGCGGGCGTGCCGCTGGGCAAGATGGACTTCCTGGGACGCTGAGCCCACAGGCGCTGCATCGATGCAGCGTTACCGGCCGCCTCGCACGGGCCTCGGCCGGTCCAAGGCGACGATGCTGCGGTGCGGCGGTGCGGCGGTTCCGCGCCTTGGCGCGTCCGCGGTGCAGGGGCGCCATCGCACGACGACACGCCGGGCCGGCCCATCGCGGGCGGGCCCGAGGCCCGAGGCGGGACCGGCCGTGGGGCGGCTGACCGCGCGTCCCGGCGCCCGGCACCCGGGAAGGGCGGCCGCGCGGGAGCGGCAGGGTCGATCCGCGCTGATCAGCCCAGCAGGCGCAGCAGCCGCCCGCGTCGGCGGTCGAGCCGCGCATTGAGGTCAGCCAGCCGGCGGTCCGCTTCGCGCTGGTCATGCACCCGGGCGATCTCGGTGTAGATGCCGGTCCGCAAATGCCACAGGTCCTGCGGATGACGGGCATGGACGATGTGCTGGAGCAGTTGCTGCAGCCGCAGTCCGCTGACCACGTCGTCCGCCTCCTGGGCCGCCTCCACCAGATCCATCAGGCTGCCGCGGAAGGCCGAGCGCAGATCCGCCATCGCCCGTGCGCTGGCGCGGGGCCGATGACCTTCCCCCGGCCACAGCCGGATCAGGTTCTGCAGGATGGAATCGCCGCTTCGTCGTCGCGGCGGACGGCTGCCGTCGCGCCGGGCGGTCAGGCTAGACATCAGCCGTGAAGCCAGTCCGGTGGACGGCGCGGTGGACGAATTCGCCGCCCCGGGTGACAAGGCCGATTCCGGCGCTTGAGACGACAGGGACGCCGATCCCGCCGTGCCGGGATGCAGGGAGGTGGGGGCAGCGCCGGAAGCGATGGACGTCGGCGATGCCTGCGCCCATTCCAGCGAACTCGCCGGATGTGTTTCCTGCTCTTCCCAACGAGGCAGACTCGCGTTCATGGATGTCTTGCGTGTCATGGTTCGCGCGACCTCAACGGGTTCCTCGAACTTCTCTCTCGCGCGGTGTCCCGACTCGGTCGGTCAGGATCACGAGCTGATTCTGCGTAAGTAAGTGTTACGCAGATGCGGCAAAAAGGGGAGCCGTTGATCATTCTTTTTCTGCTCAAGTTGCTCGCGCATCTGCCGATAAAGGGCTGAATGAGGAGCGACCCGGCCTGGTCCGGCAGCGATGTCGTCGCGCCACAGTCGCTGGCCGGGGTGGCAGCGGCAGCGGCAGCGGCGATGTATGTACGGGTTAACCCTTGAATTGATTCATGACCGCTCCCTTCACAAAAGGACTGCAAACGTGGAAATGGCCGGTCCGCCACGGCCATTTGCCCCGATCCGGCCGAGGGTGAGCCGTTCACAATCTCGATAGGCGGTCGAATGGCGCGTGCTGACGGGGTCGGCGGCGTCTGACTGCAGTTCCGTCCTGCGCGGTGCGCTCGCATCCCGCCGCCGACGGCCTGATCCGACTTGCGCAACGCCCGGTCAACATGGACATCACCCAGCCCAGCATGCAGAACTTGAGCGTTCCCGCCCCGCTGGCTCCGGAATGGGAGCAGCTGTTGAGCCGCGCCCGTGACGGCAGCCTGCCGCTGCCCGAGCTGATGGACCGTGGCAATTTCTTCCAGGGCCAGAACCTGGGCGAAGCGGCGGCTCTTCTGTATGAGGTGTGGCTGGAGGCCGTCGGTCAGACTGGCCAGCAGCCAGCGGCGGCCCAACTGGTGGCCCTCTACAACTGGGGCACGGTGCTCGGCAACATCCAGCAGCATCAGCGGGCCGAGCAGGCCTACCTGCGGGCGCTGGCCATCAGCCCCAGCTTTGCCCAGGCGCGTCTGAACCTCGGCCATCAGCTGGAGCACCAGTCCCGGATCGAGGACGCGCTGGCCGCCTGGCGCGCGGTCTACGACAACGACCAGCCCATGGAAGCCCTGGGCGCCGATCTGCTGGGCCTGCGCACCCATGCCTTGAACAATGCGGCCCGCGTGCTGGAGCTGCAGCGGAGCTATGAGGAATCGGAAGCGCTGATGGTGCGCAGCCTGACCCTCAAGTCGGACCAGACCGACGTGATGCAGCATTACGTGCACATCCGTCAGAAGCAATGCAAGTGGCCGGTGTACCAGCCCTTCGGCGAGGTCACCCACAACCAGTTGCTGCTGGCCACCTCGCTGCTGGCCACGCTGAGCGCGACCGACGATCCGGCGCTGCAGATGGGCGCGGCCCAGCGCTTCGTCTATGAAAAGGTCAGCAAGCCGAAGGACGGGCCGCTGTGGCGCCATCCGGTGTCGGTGGCCGCGCGCCAGCAGGGCGACAAGATCAAGATCGGTTATTTGTCCGGCGACCTCTGCATGCATGCGGTCGGCCTGCTGACCGCCGAGCTGTATGAGCTGCATGACCGCAGCCGGTTCGAAATCCACGCCTTTTGCTGGAGCCGGGAGGACGGCACCTCGCTGCGCCGCCGCCTGCTGCAATCGATGGACAAGGTCTGGCGCATCAACGCGATGGACGATGCCACCGCCGCCAAGGTGATCGCGCAGACCGGGATCGATGTGCTGGTGGACCTGCAGGGCCTGACCAGCGGCGCCCGGCCCAACATCCTGGCGCATCGGCCGGCACCGGTGCAGGTGAGCTACCTCGGCCTGCCGGCGACCGCGCTGCTGCCGGGCGTGGACTGGATGCTGGCGGACCGCTTCGTCATGCCGCCCGAGTACCTGCCGTACTGCAGCGAGAAGCCGATCTACCTGCCGCATTGCTACCAGGTGAGCGATCGCCAGCGCGAGGTGGGCGCCACGCCTACCCGGGCCCAATACGGCCTGCCGGACGATGGTTTCGTCTTCTGCTCCTTCAACAACAACCACAAGATGAATGCCGAGATGTTCTCGGCCTGGATGCGCATCCTCTCGCGTGTGCCCAACAGCGTGTTGTGGCTGCTGGCGGACAACGAATGGGCCAAGGCCAACCTGCAGCGCGAAGCGCAGGCGGGTGGCGTGGATCCGGCCCGGCTGATCTTTGCGCCGCGGGTGGCGCCGCCGGACTATCTGGCACGCTTCCAGTTGCCCGACCTGGTGCTGGACACCTTCCCCTACAACGCCGGCACCACCGCCAGCGACTGCCTGTGGATGGGCACCCCGATCCTGACCCGCTCCGGCCGCAGCTACATCTCCCGCATGTGCGGCAGCCTGCTGACGGCGGTGGGCCTGCCGGACCTGATCACCTTCTCGCTGGAGGAATACGTCGAGCGGGCGGTGCAGATCGGCCTGAACCCCGGCCGCGCCCGGTCCTACAAGCGCTATCTGCGCGACGAGGGCCGCCACAGCCCACTTTTCGACGTCCCGCAGATGGTTCGTGACATTGAGCGCGAATTCGAGCAATTGGCACTCGCCCATCGGCAGTGATTGAGTCACGATTCCCCCAATGACCCGGCCGCACGATCCTTTCTTCGACGGAGACCCGCACGCACGCCGCCCCGGCCTGCGTCTGGCCGCCGAGGACGGCCAGCGCGCGCCCGGCATGCCGGACGAACCGCATGATCCGCTGGCGGACCTGGCCCAGCAGCCGGCGGTCGATCCGCTGCTGCAATGCCTGGCCTGGCTGACCCAGCATCACGGCCGGCCGCGCTCGATCGAATCCCTGCGCGCGGGCGCGCCGATCGAAGGCGCGCTGAGCCCTGACCAGGGCATTCGCCTGATGCGCGAGGCCGGCTACAACGCCGGGCTGCTGCGCAAGGGCATCGAGGAAATCCACCAGCTGCTGCTGCCTGCGGTGCTGCTGCTCAACGGCGGCGACGCCTGCGTGCTGGTCCGCCGCCTGGACGATGCGCCGGAGGGCGGGGCCCGCTACGAAGTCGTTTTCCCCGGCCCGGAGGCGGCCAGCTGCGTGGCGCCGGCGTCCGAGCTGGATCAGGAATACAGCGGTTTCATCCTGGCGGTGACGCCGCAGGAGCAATCGCAGGCCAAGCCGCTGTCCAAGGAAGATCAGCCGCTGCTGCAGCCCGAGAATCACTGGCTGTGGGGCACCCTGCGTCGCTTCGTGCCCTATTACCGCTCGGCGATGCTGGCCGCGCTGCTGAGCAATGTGCTGATGCTGGTGTCGGGCCTGGTGACCTCGGTCATCTACGACAAGGTCATTCCGCACCAGGCGCTCGTCACGCTGTGGACACTGGCGGTCGGTGCCGGGCTGGCGCTGCTGTTCGACATGTTTGCGCGCCAGTTGCGCAGCCACCTGATCGACCTGGCCGGCCGCAAGACCGACCTGATCATCGGCGCCAAGCTGTTCCGCCAGACGCTGGGCGTGCGGATGGAACACAAGCCGGCGTCGGCTGGCTCCTATGCCCACTATCTGGCGCAGGTCGAGGTGGTGCGGGACTTCTTCACCTCCGCGACCATGTCGGTGCTGACCGACCTGCCGTTCATCGTCGTGTTCGTCGCGATGACCTTCGTGATCGGTGGTCCGCTGGGCTGGGTGCTGATGGGCGCGATCCCGCTGATGCTGCTGATGAGCCTGGCCATCCAGGGTTATCTGCGCCGGGCGATGCGCACCAACATGACCGAGGCGGCCGATCTGCACGGCACCCTGGTCGAGGCGCTGGAAGGCCTGGAAGACCTGAAGACCTCCGGCGCCGAGGGCCGCTTCCTGCGTCGCTACGAGCAAAGCACCGCGATCGTGGCCGAGTCCGCGCTGCGGGCCCGGACGATGTCGAGCTGGAGCATGAACATCTCGATGACCATGCAGCAGCTGATCAACCTGATCATGCTGGTGTGGGGCGTCTACCTGATCAACGACGGCGTGATCAGCGCCGGCTCGCTGATCGGCGCGGTGATGTTTGCCGGCCGCGCCACCATGCCGCTGAACAGCCTGGTCAGCCTCGCGACCCGTTACCAGGGCGCGCGCGCGGCGATGCAGTCGCTCAACAGCGTGATGAATGCGCCGACCGAGCGGGAGTCCAACCGCAACTATGTGCCGCTGAACCAGATCACCGGCCGCATCGGCCTGAACGATGTCGGCTTCTCCTATCCGCCGCAAGGTGACGGTCAGTCGCCGAAGGTGCTGCGCAATGTGACCTTGCGCATCCAGCCGGGTGAGCGGTTGGCGATCCTCGGACGCATCGGCAGCGGCAAGTCGACGGTGCTGCGCATGCTCGCGGGCTTGTACCAGCCCACCGAGGGCATGGTGGAAGTGGACGGCATCGACCTTCGGCAGGTGGATCCGGCCGAGTTCCGCAGCAAGGTGGGCTTTGTGTCGCAAGAGCCGCGGCTCTTTCACGGCACCTTGCGTGACAACGTCCTGATGGGACGGCATGTCGATGCGCAACGGCTGGTCGAAGTGGCGAAGCTGACGGGCCTGGACCGCGTGGTGGCCGGGCATCCGATGGGCTGGGACCTGCCAGTCGGCGAAATGGGCAGCCTGTTGTCTGGCGGCCAGCGGCAACTGGTGGCGCTGGCGCGCAGCCTGGTCACCCGTCCGCAGATCCTGCTGATGGACGAGCCCACCAGCTCGATGGATGCGCAAAGCGAGATCGCTTTCCTGCGCCAGCTGCGCGATGCCGCCGGCCAGTGCACGCTGGTGATGGTCACCCATCGGCCGGCGGTGCTGGAGCTGGTGTCGCGCATCCTGGTGGTGGACAGTGGCCGGCTGGTGATGGACGGCCCGCGCGATCAGGTGCTGGCGGCGCTCTCGGGCGTCCGCCCGGCCGCGCCCGCCGGGCAGGCGCCGGCGCAGAGCGCGCCGGAGGCCGGCAATCTGCACATGCATCCGGCGGCACAGCCGGTGCAGCGCTCGGCCTCGGTCTGACCGACGTCGCACGCGACTCTCTGACTTCCCATGGCACAAGAACGCACCCTCACTCGCGAAGAAGGCCTGTTCGTCGGCAGCGTGAACGCGGCGCTGATCGACGAGCCCTTGCCGCGCGCGGTCTGGGTGCTGTATCTGCTGGCGGCGGTGCTGCTGGTGGGCGTGGCCTGGTCGTCGATCGCCACGGTGGATGAGGTCACCCGCAGCGACGGCCGCATCGTGCCGGACGGCAAGGAGCAGATCATCACCAGCCTCGAATCCGGCATGCTGAGCAAGCTGCTGGTGCGCGAGGGTGAGGAAGTGGAAGCTGGCCAACCGCTGGCGGAGCTCGATCCCACGCGGGCCGAGGCGGCGCAGAACGAAAGCCAGGTCAAACGGCTGGGCGTGATGGCGCAGGTGGCGCGGCTGCGGGCCGAGGCCTTGGGTCAGGCGCTGAAGTTCCCGCCGGAAGTGCAGCAGGTGCAGCGGCTGGTGGACAGCGAGACGGAAGTCTTCGAAACCCGGCGTCGGGTGTTGGAGGAGGCGGTCTCCAGCATCAACCGCAGCGTGGGGCTGCTCGCGACCGAGCAGAAGATGGCGCAGGACATGGCGTCCAAGGGGCTGATGTCGAACGTCGAGGTCATGCGGCTGACGCGCCAGGTCAACGAATTGCAACAGCAACGAAACGAACGTATCAGCCGCTTCCGGCAGGAGGCGAGCACCGATCTGTCGCGGGTGCAGACCGAGCTGGCGCAGATCGACGAGCAGATGGTGGTGCGCCGCGATGCGTTGCAGCACACGGTGCTGAAGTCGCCGGTCAAGGGGCTGGTCAAGAACATCAAGATGAACACGGTGGGCGGGGTGGTGTCCTCGGGCGCGCCGATCATGGAAATCGTGCCGCTGGGGCCGCGGGTGCTGGTCGAGGCGCGGGTCAAGCCGCGGGACATCGGCTTCGTGCAGGTGGGGCAGAGCGCCATCGTCAAGCTGTCCGGCTATGACTACAACGTCAATGGCGGCCTGCACGGCAAGATCGAATACATCAGCCCCGATGCCCTGGGCGAAACGGAAAAGAACGGCGAGGGCACCTACTACCGGGCCATCGTGGCGGCGGACCGCAGCACCTTGCAGATGAAGGGCGAGCCGCTGCCGGTGATCCCGGGAATGACCGCGTCGGTGGAGATCCGCACCGGTGAGCGCTCGGTGCTGAGTTATCTGTTGCGTCCGATGCTGAAGTCCCGCGAGGCGCTGCGGGAGCGTTGATCCCGCGCCTGTCACAGGTGGGCGCAGGTCTGGGTGCGACAGGGTAACTGTTGGTTACCGCAAGTTGCCGGACATCTGTTGAACTGTCGTCTTCATTCCTCCTTATCGAGGTTTCGCCGTGGTCCAGAACTGGTCCAGTACAGGCATGGGAAATTGCTTGCAGTACGCGTGACCATGACCGACACCACTCCGCGCCGGAACCATCGGCGCCATCCCTTCGTCGCTTCCTGTCTTGCCCTGGCCGTGGGGGCGCTGGTGCTGCCTGCGTGGGCGCAGAACCCGCCGCCCAGCCGCTGCAGTGACGATGCGGCCTTGCCGGCGACGCAGACGGCCGCCAAGGATGCGGCACTGCTGGAATCCGGCACGGCTGATCCGCGGACGCAGTTGCAGGAACTGGTCGAGCGCGCGCTCAATCGCAGCAAGGCGGTCGGCGCGGTGCGCCTGCTGGCGCAAGCGGCCGAAGCCGATCTGGCGGAAGCGAAGGCGCAGCGCATGCCTACCGTCACGCTGGGGGTGACGGGCTCGCATGTAGGCACGATCTTGCCGGGCAACGGACCCGACACACGCCAGAGCGGCCTGCAAGGCCGCGGCACGCTGAGCGTGACCGCGCCGATCTATGACTCCGGCCGCATCACCAAGCTCACCGAATGGCGCGCGCAGTTGGCGGAGGCGGCACGCTTCGGCACCAGCAATGCGGAAGAACAACTGGCGCTGCAGACGGTGTCGCTGGCGCTGGACCGAGGCCGCTACCAACTGCAGGCGCAGGTCTACACCCAGTACGTGCGCAAGATGGCCTGCCTGGTTGAGGCGCTGGACATCATCACCAAGGCGGACCGCGGCCGCGCCAGCGAACTGGTGCAGGCGCAGAAGAGCCTGCAGCAGGCCGACCTGTCCTATGAACAGACGGTGTCGGCACTGCGGCAGACCGAGGTGCGGCTCAAGCGTTTCGTGGGTGACGATCTGCCGCGCAGTGCCACGATGAGCACGGTGCTGGCGCGTCTGCCGGATCTGAATGAAATGCTGTCGGACGTGATGCTGGCGCCGGACGTGGCGCAGGCGGCGGCCAATGCGCAGGCGCAGCGCAGTTATGCGGAATCGGTCCGCGCGGGCCAGCAGCCGAGCGTGAGCTTGCTGGTCACGGGCGCGGCGACGGTCGGTCAGGCGCGTCAGCAGGACTGGGTGGGCGGCGTGCAGGTCAACATTCCGATCGTCCAGCCGGGCGCGGATTCGGCACTGACATCGGCCCGTCGACGCGCCCAGGCGGCATCGCTGCAGCGCGACGACACCATCGAGGCCAAGCGCTACCGCGTGCAGGAGATGTACGAGGCGGCGCAATCGTCCATGGACCGGTCGCGTCGCATCGTCGACATCCTGCGCAACAGCGACCGTGTGCGCGGCTTCACACTGCAGCAGTGGCAGCAACTGGGCAAACGCTCGCTGTTCGACGTCATGGCGGCGGAGGGCGATTACTACTCGATGCGCATCGCGCATGTGAATGCGCTGTATGACGCGCAGCAGGTGGTGGCGATCATCTGGTCGCAAGGGCGAGGGGTGGTGACGCCGTTGCGGTGAGGGGCCGGGCCGGCAATGGCCGGCGGATGATTGAATGAATGAAGCGCCTGTGTATCAGGCGCTTTGTTTTTTTGGGGCCGAATCGATGACTTGCGCGATGAGCGCGCGGGGGGGCGGTTTCAAAACAACGCGCACTGGCTCTGTTGCAGTTCCGGGGTGGCTGCATTGCAGGCAATTTGCCAGAATCGCGCCGGGTTGAGTGAGGTCGTCGAAGACGCGCGGACCCTCATTGACACGTTTCATTTCGCCGCGCCATGAAATTCTTGTCTATCATTTCTTCCCTTCTGGCATTAGGGGCGCTGTTCGGTTGCTCAAAGGCCGATAAAAATAGTGCTTCGTTTACGTATGCCTCTGGCGTCCGACTGGTTGAATTTTCTGAGTGCCATGTGACCTGCCCGGTTTCTCCGAGACGTTGATTTCCAGAGAAGATGGCTCTATCCCAAGAGGAGCCCATGAGAAAGAGTCGATTCACGGAAGAACAGATGGTGGCGATCCTGCGCGAGGCGGACCGCACCACGGTGGCGGAAGCGGCCAAGAAGCACAAGGTCAGCGAGCCCACGATCTACGCTTGGCGCAAGCACTTCGGCCAGCTTGAAGTGGCTGACGTCAAGCGCCTGAAGGCCCTGGAGCTGGAGAACAGCCGGCTCAAGAAGCTGCTGGCTGAGCGTGATCTGGACATCGAGGTCCTGAAGGAGATCAACGCAAAAAAATGGTGAGCCCGCCGGCTCGACGCGCCCAGGTCGCCTTCGCTCGCGAGCGCGGCCTGAGTCTGCGTCGGGCTTGCGGGCTCGTCGGCATGTCCCGGGCCACGCCCAGCTACAAGCCGCGCATGCTGGCCAAGGATGCGCCAGTGATCGAGGCGATGAAGGAGTTGTCGGCCCAGTACCCACGCTACGGTTACCGGCGCATCCGCATCTTCCTGCGCCGACGCGGATTCGAACTGAGCTGGTCGCGCACGCATCGGCTGTGGCGCCAGGCGGGCCTGCTGGTGCCCAGGAAGCGTTCGCGCAAACGCATTGCGTCCCAGCGGCCGCGCGTGCACACGCCCTTCAAGGCCAACATGGTCTGGGCCTACGACTTCGTCTTTGACACGACGGCCACGGGCCAGCAGCTCAAGTGCCTGACCGTCATCGACGAGTACACCCGCGAGTGCCTGGCCATCGACGTGGCCGGCTCCATCCGATCCAAGCGCGTGATCGAGGTGCTATCACGGCTGGTGAGCGTGCACGGAGCGCCGCTGTTCATGCGTTCGGACAACGGGCCGGAGTTCGTTAGCCTGGCCATCCTGGAATGGATCGCCGGCGCCGGAATCGCGACCGTGCTCAACGACCCGGGCAAGCCCTGGCAGAACGGTACCGACGAGAGCTTCAACGGCAAGCTCCGCGACGAATGTCTGTCCGTTGAATGGTTCCGCTCGCGCCGCGAGGCCAAGGTCGTCATCGAGTCCTGGCGTCAGCACTACAACGAGGTCAGGCCGCACAGCAGCCTGCAATACTTGACCCCGACGGAGTTCAAGCAGCAACTCCATCAAGTCCTGCAACCCGCCGTCTTCTAGGAACTACTGTCTCGAAATTCCCGAGCAGGTCAGCGCTGGCGCTGGCTGAGCGAGCCGTTTGGGACCACGCCGGCGGAGGCGATTCCGAGCTCGATCGAGACGCTGGCAGTGAATCTGCGGTTCCCCGGGCCGTACTTCGACAAGGAGTCGGGGCTGAATTACAACTACTTCCGGGACTATGACGCGACGACTGGGAGGTATGTTCAAAGTGACCCCATCGGGTTGGACGGGGGCATCAACACGTACGCTTATGTGGGTGGGAATCCGCTGGGCTTTAGTGACCCAATGGGTTTACAGGCTGTTCCTACACCCTGGGGGCCAATGCCACTGCCGCCGCCAGTGCCAAGTGCGAGTCCGAGTGGCGGACGCTGGGGTTATGACCCAAGGTCAGATACTTACACGCTTCAGGGGTGAATTCGAATAACGATAACTGCTGTACTTCATACACAGACGTCTACGAGGCAAATGACGAAAAGCATGGAAGTACGCCGCGCGGGAAAATTTCTGCTGAACCATCATTCCCAGACCTCGCAATGCAGAATTCCGTTGCTGTGGGAAGATCAAAGATTGGTTATGATGGTTTGTCCGGCCAAGTTTTGATGTTTCGTTCGCACTGGGCTGACGAACAGAAGTGCATTAAATATTTGCATGGGTATGTGGTTTATCAGCGAGATCTCACTCCGGAACAATGGAAGGCTGGGCGTGACGCTGGTTTTCCAAATTGGCCGAGAAAACCAAAATGACAAATGAGAATGTCGTGTCTTATTCTTTGAGCTTCGCCGGTTTCTCAATCGAAGTCCGCGTTGATGAGCAATCATCGATAAATTTCACAAATCGGTTTGATCAGTATGGCCCAGACTTCGTGTTTGCTGTTGCAGAGATATGGCTGAACCACGAAGGCTCAACGCACCTCATCGTTCCGGCTACTCACCCAGAAAATTTTCTGGAATGCCTGCGGGATTTGAGCACATGTGTGTCCAGCCCACCGGTAGTGCTTGGTATAGAAGAGGTAATTCCCTGCGGTGGATGGTGTTCGTGGATGGCCGGATACTGGGATCGAGTTGACCGAGAAAGTGATATGGTCAGTGACGAAGAAATATATGAACTTCTGATTCCGGCATCCTTTGTGGCAAGTAAGGTTGGTTATATCGCCGTCTACGTGTACGGTGACAAGAAAATATTTGAAGTTGCCGTCCGCCCCGATGAAGGACGCAAGGCGATAGGCGTTTGGGCACAATTCAATTCAGACGCGCTAGGTACTGAGGTTAAACATCTGGCGAAGGTTATCGCTGAGAATATTTGTGGTGCGGAAAAGAAGCCCGGTAAGCTGGGCTGAGCTTGCAAACCCAAGGGGCACTCGCTGAAACCCTTCGCGTAGACATATTGGTGGCGGTGATCACGCCGTCCAGCACGACCGAGCCGCGGGTGTCTCACGCGTACTCGGACCACCTGAACGCGCCGCGCCTGCTGATCGACATGGCTGGAGCGCAGCGCTGGCGCTGGCTGAGCGAGCCGTTTGGGACCACGCCGGCGGAGGCGGTTCCGAGCTCGATCGAAACGCTGGCAGTGAATCTGCGGTTCCCTGGGCAATACTTCGACAAGGAGTCGGGGCTGAATTACAACTACTTCCGGGACTATGACGCGACGACGGGGAGGTATGTCCAAAGTGATCCCATCGGGCTCAACGGGGGCATCAACACGTACGCATACGTGGGTGGGAACCCAATTTCAGCGGTTGATCCGGACGGGCGCATCGCACAGACGCTGCCTATCCTCGTGCCGGTTGTGATCGTTGGCTGTGCGCTTTCGCCAGGCTGTAGAGATTGGGTCAAAGATCAAATGCAGCCTGACCGCCAGGATCCCCTGAAATATGACCCTGGGTATAAGCCCGGCAACTGGCCCCCGCCGCCCATCGACCCTCCGAAGGACAAGCCGGATTCATGGCCCAAGGACGACAAGAACTTTTGCATTCGCACCTACGCTTTGTGCCAGGACTATGACTGGACCGGCAATTGCCAGGCTTGCCTTGACAGGTGCTTGGGGTCGGCCTCAGGGAACTGGCCGTTCACAGGGCCTCAATCGTGTCGCCCGAGAAATAAGAAGAGAGGAGACATGTGTGAAGCTAAGTGATCTTGAAGCAGCAATCGAGCTGATTGATGCGTACAGAGAAGGCGCCTTCGGTGTAGACGAGGCTGTCTCAGATCAGCAGTTAGAACTGCTGAGGCTGCTGCGCGCGGATCTGTTGCCCCGGAATCCAGAGCTTGACGATGACATGGCCTCACTGGCTCCTAGGTTGGCCGACGAGGACACCCGCTGGAATCGTGCAGCCATGGAGGCGTTCGATGCCATCTATTCGTTGAGATCAGAGGGGCGCGAGCAGGAGGCAAACATGAGGCAACAGAGTTTCCTTCGTGCGTGTCCATCGGCGTGGTACCGAGACGTGGTGGAGGCCGCATAGGTCCACGGAGCCCGGTAGGTTGGGGTCGTTGACCCCAACGCTGTTGCCACATCCTGAAGACCTCGCCGGGTGACGACGGCACGCAACGGGCCGACCGGGTCAGCTTGCCGGACCGGACCCGCTGCTTTGCCATCGCCGCCAGCCCGGTAGGCTGGGGTAAGCCTTGCGCACCCCAGCACTCAGCGCCGGCTGGCCTCGCCCTTCGATCTGCGGGCTTGGCCCGGTCAATGATCCGCCGCTTGACTTCCTCGGCGTCGAGCTGCCCGTCGACCATGGCCTGCATGTCGGCCAGGAACTCCGGGCTGGGCTGATGCCCCTCGATACGTGTATTGGCCAGGGTGTCAACGGTCGCCCAATTTTCCCCACCCATGGTCGTCTAAACTTCCCCACCCGGTTGGGTAGCTGTGTCGTCGTGTGATCGGACGAGCCCGGCCTTGAGCTTGTCCTTCAAGCGGTAGGAGTTGCCGCGAATGTTCATCGTCACGGCGTGGTGCAGGAGCCGGTCAAGGATGGCTGTTGCGATGACGCGGTCACCGAAGACCTCGCCCCAGGCGCCGAAGCTCTGGTTGCTTGTGAGCACCATCGGGCCGCGCTCGTAGCGGCGACTGATGAGCTGGAAGAATAGGTTGGCCCCGATCCGGTCGATGGGCAGGTAGCCGATCTCATCGATGATGAGCAGCCGCGGCGCGGTGTAGAGCTTGAGCTTCTCTTCGAGCCGACCTTCGGCGTGCGCCTTGGTCAACTTTTCGATCAACGTGGCCGCCGTCGTGAAACAGCACCCGGTAGCCCGCCTCGATAGCCTTCATGCCAAGGCTGACAGCCAGGTGGGTCTTGCCCACGCCTGGCGGCCCCAGCACGATGACGTTGTCGCCGTGCTCGATGAAGTGGCAGCTCGCCAGGGTCTGGACCTGCTTGCGGTCGATCGACGGTTGGTAGTCGAAGTCGAAGGTCTGCAGCGGCTTGACGAAGGGGAAGCGTGCCATCGCCGTACGCATCGCAATGTTCTTGCTGGTCTTGGCCGCCACCTCTTCACTGAGCACCTGCTCCAGGAATTCCGCGTAGGGAAGCTCTTGCTCGGCAGCATGCTGCAGGAGTGCCTCCAGTCGTTCGCCGCTCTTGAGCAACCGCAGCTTGCGCAGTTGCTCGCCCAGGCGTTCGAGTTGCGCTGGTGTCGTCACAGCTACGGTCGTCACCGCGGCGGCAGCTTCCTTGGTGGTTCTGCTCATGCTGAGATCTCCACGTTCGCGCTGCTGAGGAGTTGCTCGTAGACCGCCAGGTCGCGCACCTCGACGTCGCGAGTTGGCACGCCAGCCGCATGTGCACTCGGGGCTGCATAGCGCTGCCGGGCATTGCGTGACGAGGCGCCGGGCCCATGTTCGGGTTGCACGCTCAACTGGCTTCTTCCGGCTAGCACCGGATGCTCGGCCACCACTGCGCCACGGTGGCGGATCACCCACGTACCGCCCTCTCGCACCACCTGCACTGTCCGGCCGATCAGCATGAACGGCACCGAGTAGCGGTTGCCGTCGATGGCCACCAGCCAGTCGTCGGCGACGACCCTATCGCGAACCATCGCCTGTAGGAAGCTCGCGTGATCTGCCGTCGGCACCAGGGCCTGCGCTTCCTCGGCAAAGCGATCAATGGGGCGCTGATGCGTCGTGCCATGGTCGCGCACGTCGGCGATCTCGATCTGCCAGGCGGCCAACTGCTCGTTGAAGTCCTCCAGGCTGCTGAAGGTACGCCCAGGTACGAAGTTGCGCTTGACGTACTTCACCCCAGATTCGACCTTGCCCTTGGTCTGCGCCCGATACGGCTGGCACAGCCGCGGCGTAAAGCCCCAGTGTTCCGCGAATGCTGCGAATGTGGCGTTCAGTCGCGTGCGCCCCTCGGCCGAGCCCAACACCACCGTGCGCATGCGGTCATACAGCAATGTCTCGCAGCGTCCGCCGAAGTGGGCGAATGCGGCCTCGTGGGCGGCCAGCAGATCAGGCATGCGCTGGCGCAGGAACCCGAGTGCGAACCCTCGGCGGCTGTAGCCAAGCGTCATCACGAAGACCTGTACCTTGGTCCGAACACCTCCGAGCGAGACCGTCACCTGACCCCAGTCGCACTGCGCCTGCTCGCCCGGGCCAGTCTCAAACCGGCGCTGCGTCAACGCGGCCACCGTCGCTTCCACTCGCAACGGCACAACCGCTCGGCGAACGATGACGTAGCTGCCCGTGAAGGCACGCTGCGACCGAAGCTCCTGCCAGAGGATTCGGGCGGAGTAGTCGACCTCGGGCGCGCGCTGGGCCAGCCACTGACGGTGCGGGTCTAGCAGGCTGCTCGCCTCGACTCGGCGGTACGGCGCCCAGGCTGCTTGTTGCAGACAGCTGCGCACTGTCTTGCGATCCAGGTCAAGCTCCCGAGCAATGCCCGAGATGCTCAGGCCTCTCGACCGCCGCTCATGAATTGCTTCCCACTGCTGCTGACCAAGCACAGGCGCCTCCGTGTTCTCCTGGAACACGGGCACCGTAACGCCCTTGCCGGCGTCACCCTCGATCTGCGGTACATCGGCCAATTGAACTTCCACTTCCATCGCTCGCTCCTTGGCGTTGATGGGTGGGGAATATTGGACGATCACAGGTGGGGATTATTCGGCGACCACTGACACAGGGCCTGCTCCAGGCGCAAGCGCCGCTCGGCCACGGAGCGTTGGGGTGGGGCGTCTTCGAGCGTTGTGGGCGTCACTTCAGATCCTCGATGTTGTAGTGGGTCGGGTCCCAGGTGAACTTCGGCAGCAGTCCTGGCGCTGGCGCCTTCACAGGCGCAGCCGCTTGGACAGCCGGGGCCGTGGCAGCCGTGGCGGGCGGCTTCTGCGGGGCCGCCTTTGGCGCCGCCGGAGGCTTCGCCTTGAGGCTGGTCGCCAAGGCCGCCGGCACTGCACCTTGCGCCAAACGCCCCTGCACCTGGGCCAGCAAAGGCGCCCGCTTCTTGGCATGCACAAAGCGATGCAGCGCGCTCACATCCACGGCGGTGCCGCGCTCCGCCAAGAACGTCTGCACCTGCCGATACGACACCCCCAGCGCCCGACGTTGCCGGCGGAATTGATGATGGAAATTGGCAGCTACGGCATACCTCTGTCTATTGACAATTACTTCTCTGAAGACTGACTCGACGGTGCTTCAAATGTCAGAAGCCAGCCCAGTCTGGCCAACGGCCAACCGAAGGGCTTGGCCTTGACGCGCAGGCGTGCTATTCGGCGTTCGCCGTGGGAGGTGCATGCGGACGAAGTGGCATGCACCGCTGACGGCAGCGGGCAACTCGCTCCCTTCCCTGAGAAGGGCGGGTCGGATGGGTTGGAGCCGCTACCGCAGGAAAGCGGCGTGACGCTCAACGGCCCCAGCCGGGCGTACACGACCTCGGCCACCAGCAACCGGCTGAACGAGATCAGCGCTCCGGTGCGCAGCTTCAGCTACGACGCGGCGGGCAACACCACTGCGGACACCTCGGGCTACACCAGCACCTACGGGCTGGACGGGCGCATGGCGGGGCTGGTGAAGGCGGGGGTGACCTCAGCCTATGCATACAACGCGGCGGGTCAGCGGGTCCGCAAGATCTCAGGGGCGCAGAAGTACCACTTCGCGTATGACCTGGACGGTCATCTTCAGGGGGAGTACAACAGCGGCGGAGGGGCGCTGCAGGAGTTCATCTGGCTGGGCGACATGTTGGTGGCGGTGATCACGCCGTCCAGCACGACCGAGCCGCGGGTGTATCACGCTTACTCGGACCACCTGAACGCACCGCGCCTGCTGATCGACCCGGCTGGGGCGCAGCGCTGGCGCTGGCTGAGCGAGCCGTTTGGGACCACGCCGGCGGAGGCGGGTCCGAGTTCGATCGAGACGCTGGCAGTGAATCTGCGGTTCCCCGGGCAGTACTTCGACAAAGAGTCGGGGCTGAGTTACAACTACTTCCGGGACTATGACGCGACGACGGGGAGGTATGTGCAATCTGACCCCATCGGGTTGGTGTGTGGCATCAATACCTACAGCTATGTTGGCGGGAATCCAATCAACGCCACCGACAGACTCGGCTTGCTTGAGGATTTCAAGTTTGACATCCAGTTCGGCCGTCTTTCGTCAAACACATGCAGCTGTACGGGCGAAGGTGAACATGCTTTTTCCGGAGATGAGCCGTACATGAATGGGGATGCGTGACCGTAAAAGACAAAAAGCAATGGTGGGAAATTGACAAATCTCTTCTCGCAACGAAAATGGCCACTATTCGGCGGATCGACATTGTTTACTATGGAACGGTGACTGGGAAATGAGTCCGCCGCGCACTCGTCTTCTGCGGTTGCTAGGCCTATTTCTAGTTGCCTTCCTTTTGTCTTCATATGCAATGCAGCTAGGCATAGAAACAGCTTTTGAGAAACAGCCGGGACTTGCATCAAGACTACTGGGTCTGGTCAATGAGGAATTGCTTCCATTTCTTCGAATCGAGAGCATCTCAACTTATGAAGCGTTCTTGGACTTGATGTTTGCGATAAGTTGTTTGATGTCGGTAATAGTCGCCTTAATTTTGTGCTGGGCATATGCCAAGTTACTCGGCGCAAGGAACTAAACGCGCATCCCGCTCTACGACCATCAAAGTGGAAGCTACGTGCAGAGTGACCCCATCGGGATCGAAGGCGGCATCAACGCCTATGCTTACGTCGAAGGCAACCCACTGAGCTTCATTGACCCTGACGGGTTGGTGCCGATTCATCGGGGTGAAGGCGTCGTGACGCAGTCCTACCCTGGTCCGCAAGCCGGTGGCGCCGAGCATGCACGCTGGGGTCCTGGGGAAAACTACAATGCCCACTTGTTCGACAGAGAGGGGCGCGAGGCGCGGATATCCACGGAAGCGTGGAAGCCGCTGACACCTGAGGACGCCAAGATCTACAACCAGAGCAAGCAGATGCAGCGCGCTTGCGCGGACTGACCGAAGGCGAGAAGAAGTTCCTGGACCGTGTGAATCGGAATGTCTTCCACCGTGGCGGTGAGCTAGCCCCCTGATTCACCGGACATGGTCTATCGCTTATCTTTCGGATAGGAGTAAGACTGTGAATATGACTAGGCGAACGGAGTCTGTAGAGGTCCTGGTGACCGATCAACGCAGGCGGCGGTGGACACCGCAGGAGAAGGCTGCGCTCGTGCGACGCACGTACGAGCCGGGCATGTCGGTGTCGCTGGTGTCACGCCAGGAAGGCATCTCGGCCAGCCAGCTGTTCCAGTGGCGCAAGCTGGAGAAGGAAGGCGCGTTGATCGCCGTGTCTGCTGGCGAGTCGGTGGTGCCGGCATCCGAGCTGGCCGCTGCTCGCGCCGAGATCGCCAAGCTGCAGCGCGTGCTGGGCAAGAAGACGATGGAGAACGAGATCCTCAAGGAGGCGGTGGATTACGCCGCCAAAAAAACTGGATTGCGCGCTCGCCCTTGTTGCCCAAGGACGAGCCGTGAAGGCGGTCTGCGACGCACTTGGCCTGGCGCGCTCGCACCTTCACACACGCGTTCATCGCCCGCTGGACTGGCGTGACGGGCGCAAGAACCGCATGCCAGCGCCCGACGCGCAGTTGCTCGACGAACTGCGGCGACACATTGCCGACCTGCCGAGCTACGGCTATCGCCGGGCCTGCGCGCTGGTGAACCGCCAGCGCGTTGTGCAGGGCCGCGCAGTTGTGAACCCGAAGCGCGCCTACCGCGTGATGGCCGAGGCCAAGTTGCTGCTACCCAAGGCGCCTCGCAGGCCGCAGTCCAGCCGCAAGCACGAGGGCAAGGTGGCAGTGACCACGAGCGACACGCGCTGGTGCTCAGACGGCTTCGAGATCAAGTGCGACTCAGGCGAGACCGTGACCGCGACCTTCGCCAAGGACTGCTGCGACCGCGAGGTCATGGCGTGGCGCGCTTGGCCTGGCAAGGGCCTGCCAGGCGAGCCTGTGCGCGAGATGCTCATCGAGGCCGTCGAGAAGCGCTTCGGCGCCGTGGAGGCCATCCCAGAGGACCACCAGCTGGAGTTCCTCACAGACAACGGCGGCGCGTACATCGCCACGCACACGCGCGCCATTGCGCGCTCGCTAGGGCTCAAGCCTGTCACGACGCCGGTGTGCAGCCCGCAGAGCAACGGGATGGCCGAGAGCTTCGTCAACACCTTCAAGCGCGACTACGTCAGCCGCATGAACCTGGCCGATGCCCAGACCGTGATGGCGCAGCTCCCCAATGCCTTCGAGCACTTCAACAGCGTGCATCCGCACTCGAGCCTGAGAATGCGGTCGCCCAGAGAATTCAGGCAACACCAACTCGCGAGCCAAACCAGGCTCGCTTCAACCAGCGCATAGACCCTGTCCGGTTGTGCGGGGGCAAGACCACTGTGCATCAGGCGCTTTGTTATTTGGCGCCAGGCCATTCGCTTGGTTGGATATGCGGTATAGCGCACAGATGCAACTTTGCAGCGATCCGATCAGGCCGGACCGACGCTAGAAGGGGCCGTTACACAACCGCCATCGTCATCGAGCGAAGCGTCTGCCAGAATCGCGCCCGTTCCAGGGGAGGGGCACCGATAGTGCACGTTAGATGCGCGCGGGCCATGTGAAAGCGACTTGATGGACGACGCAATCCCAGCAACCGTCTGAAGTCAGCGACTGATCTTGCTCGGTCCGTGTAGCTATATCGTCTCCCCTCACGCACTTGGCGCCTGGCGCTGGGTGACCCGCGTTGACCAGAGGGAGAGTGCATTGAGATTTAGCAACGGCGCAAGCATCCAACGGTCTGAGTGCCACGGAATTCGTGAGTTCGTCGCAGTTTTGGCATGGCTCCTTTTGGCCGCGCTTCCTACAGTTGCGCACGCATACAGTCGAGTCATTCCCAAAGACTGGCTAAGCCCTGCCTATTCCGCAAGTTTCGAGGGCGCCGCGTATGTGGGTGATCCTCCCAGTCTCCCCGATTTCCCGCGCGTTTACGGCCCGTACTACAACGTGGTCGTTAGAGGCGGCGCCTATGGGGTACCGGAAGATGCAAGGGAACGGGCAGTCGCTTTTGGCAATCAGTATTACTCGGCGCCGAGCCATTGCCGCTCGCCGATGACCTTCTCCGCAGTGGGCGCCTGTTCGGTGAGGGCAGGCGCGACGGACGGCGCGGTCGATTGCCCCATGGTTGGCATTGCCAAGGACCGCGGGCGTTGGCTTGGTGGCGATATCGGAGCTGCGGTGTGCGAAGGTGACCAAACTGGGACCATTACTACCGTCATAACCCCGTCCACTCTGACGTCCTACAAGGACTGTTCCACGGTGAGAGGTCTTTTCGATATCGCCTCTCGACAGTGCGTATGCTCGCCTGGAGAGGTCTTCATTCCTGAACGTCACGCCTGCGCGCCTGTACGCGATCGTTACGTCGTCCTTCCTTGCGACACGTGTCATGGCAATCCAGTAATGGCACCTATTGGCGCGAAGACGCAGTCGGTAGAGGCGGGGTGGCAGCCCTGGCTGCCTATCCGTCTGACCTTCAATTCGATTCGGCGCGTCCCCTACACCGACGGGCTGGCACCGACGCTCCATTCTGATCCGCAGAGCTTCGGTGAATGGACTGCAACTTTCGACAGAGCGTTGTTCATCTTTCCCCAGAGCAATGGTGTGACCTTGGTCAACGCTGCTAGAGGCGATGGGCTCTGGACGACTTTTACGAGTCTTCCAGGTGGAGGGTTCGTTCCAGCTGGCGGCCTCATCGGCGATCGCCTGACGGCCTCTGGCCAAGGTTATGTCTATCGCGACGCCAAGGGAAAGTGGCTGGAACAGTACGATGCTCGCGGCCGTCTTTTGAAGGTCTGGCGAAGCGACGGTGCAACGCTGCAAATCGAGCGAAGCACAGGCGCCGACTATCCATTGATACAGGAAGAGGGGCGGCCAACGAGGCTGGTGGACCAATTCGGGCGTGTGTGGCGGATGGAGTACTCAGCACAGGACCCATCGGCACGAGTGGCGGCGGTAGTGGATCCTGGAAATGGGCGGACCGCCGTCGAATACAAGGGTGGCACGATCAGCAGACTTGTCTGGAATGACGGCTACTCGCGAGACTTTCTTTATGAACATGCGCTGGGTTGGCCGCTCACGGGCTACCTCGATGAAAACGGTGTGCGAGCCGGCACTTATACCTACGATGAGTCTGGGCGCGCCATCGGCACTCGACGCGCCTTGGGTTTGGACGCCTATTCGGTGACATGGCGGGAGCCTAGCGTCTGGTCCACCAGAGAAAGTTATGACCCATTGGCCAACGTCATTTGGCTTGATCACACGCTTAGTCCCGGCATTGATGTCACCGTCAAGTGGCCGAATGGTCATGATGAGAAGCTCGCGGCGACCTCTATCTTTGGCTCGGCGAAGTGGACCTCCAGAACCCAGGCCGCCGGCGCAGGCAGCGCCCCAGCGACCGCTCGCCGAGTGCTGGACGCCAATCAAAACGTGACCCAGTCGGATGACTACAACGGTCATCGCAGCTGCATGCGTTTCGACACCGACCGCAATACCGAGACCGCGCGCATCGATGGTTTGACCACCGCCATGGAATGCGCTGCCGCCTGGTCGGCGCTGCCTGCGCAGGCCCGTCAGACAACTACGCAATGGCATCCTGTTTGGAATCTGGTGACGCGCACCGCGCAGCCGAGCGTGATCACCACCTGGGTATATAACGGACAGCCCGATCCCACCCAAGGCAATGTGGTGCGCCACTGCGTGACCGGCGGGGCGACGGTATTGCCCGATGGCAGTCCGCAGTCGGTGTTGTGCAAGCGCATTGAACAGCCCACCACCGATGCAACCGGCGCTTTGGGCTTTGCCGCTGTGCCCCAGAGCGGTTTGGCTGCTCGGACCTGGCGCTGGACCTACAACGGTTTCGGCCAAGTGCTCACGGAAGTCGACCCGCGGGGAAAGACCACGGTGACCAACGAGTACTACGCCGACACCACAGCGGACCACACGCTGGGGGACCTGAAGAGCACCACCAACGCGGTCGGTCACGTGACGAGCTTTCCTCGCTACAACGCCTACGGACAGCCGCTGGAAGTGGTCGACCCGAACGGTATCAGCAGCACCTACACCTACGACGCACGCCAGCGCGTCAGCTCGGTGACGCAGAACGGGTCCACCACCAGCTACGCCTATTGGCCCACCGGGCTGCTCAAGCAGACCACGCAGGCCGACGGCAGTTCGGTGTCCTACGACTACGACGATGCGCATCGGCTGGTGGGTATCTCAGACCAACTCGGCAATCGGATTGATTACACGCTGGACAGTAGCGGCAATCGGACGCGGGAAGCGGTGAAGGATCCGAGTGGGGAGCTCAGGAGGTCTGTGTCGCGAGCTTTTGATGCGTTGGGGCGAACCAAGCAGGCGACTGGGAGGGAGTAATTAAATGAAAGCTAGCTCAATTAATTTTCACGCGTATTTTTGCGGCCTGAAATCTTGTTTTCCACGTTGTAATATCTTCGTGAAGCTGCTGATTGCAGTGTCAGCATGGTGCAGTACATCCTTTGTATATGCAGAGAGTATTCAGGCCGGTGAACGTTGGTGTGTGTATAACTCGTTTGATTGGATACCGAAATCAGGTGAATGCGCAGGGTCGGCGGAAGAGATGGCGGGTAAGTTCTTTGCTTATGCTTCTCAGCATTTTCAGCCATTTGGTGATGGTGAATTTACGGTATACCGTTCATTCCAAGACATTAAACCTTGCGAAGAGGCAGATATCTACGGGCTCATTGGGGTGGCCTGTCCCTTTGAATTTCGAATGAGGTATGTTTATTCCTATACTGGTGACCCGGGCTCTGATACTATTTATAACCTCGACTTACAGCTTTTTTTGGCCTGCGGACGAGCATTGGGAACGGCCTGGGATCCCAATAGTAATAGATGTGTGCAGACAAACGATATCTCTAAAGAGGAAGTCAAACAATGCCCTACGGTCGGCAACCCGGTGGGGCCGCTCAATGGTGTGAAATATCAACGGCAGCCGCTTCTGTCCTGGGGGCGTGGACACAATCTAAACGCTGACTACAACTTCATGCGCAAGGGCGTCTCTGATACCTTGCATTTACAGGGTCAAATGTCTTTCGGTGATGGTTGGTTTAGTAACGTCCATAAGCGCGGAATTTGGCAGAATAACTATCGTGACTTTGGTGTGCTTTTCCAGCGTGGCGGTGGGGTGTGGAAGTCGTTTTTTCAATATTATCGATCTGATCGCAATGTGCTTGATGTCGATCCATACCCGCCGATCGACTCAAACCTTGGCCGTTATTACTACGATGCTGAATCTGAAGCCGTGGAGACATACCAGCAGATCAGTCGGGACCCGCGAATTGCATCCATCCTGACGCAGACCTATGCGGATGGTCGAAGGCTCTCATACGCCTACGGAGCATTCACAATCAGCAAGAGGGCCACGATTCAGGTCATTGATTCGATAACGGACGAGTCAGGCCGGATGGTCCGATTTCAGTATGAAAAAGTCCCGTTTCGATTTTTCAGGGTCAGAGTGAAAGCGGTAACCGATCCCGCTGGGCAGGTGTATAGCTTTGGTTATTCAGAGGCCGGGATGTTGACTACCATCGATTTCCCGGACGGTACGCGACGCACGTACAACTATGACTCACCCGGCAAACCTTGGCTCATTTCTTCGTTGATTGATGAGAATGGGTCGGTCTACGGCAGTTATGAATACGATGGCCAGGGTCGTGCTATATCCACGCAAACCGGAGGCGCAACCGGTCCGAAATGGACGCTCGAATGGTCGGCCCCACCGCAATGGCAGTTTATTGAGCAGTACGACGAAAGCCGCGGCGCTTTGGTTCGCACCTTGCGGCGAGGAGATCCGACGTCGGTCGTGGTTCACGGCCCCGACGGTCAAGTCAGCGAGATGACCAGCGCCATCATCGACGGTGCGACGGTGCTCCAAAGTCGCGGCCAGCCCGCAGGCGCGGGATGCGATGCGGCGACGTCCAGTGCTGAGTACGACGCCTTTGGCAATCAGACTCGTAAAGTCGACTTCAACGGTACGCAGTCCTGTCACGCCTACGACGCCGGTCGGCATTTGGAAACACGGCGCGTTGAGGGCGTTGGCGCGGGCGCATCATGTGCACCGCTGTTGGCTGCAAGTCCGACCCTCCCGGTCGGAGCCCGCATGGTGAGCTCTCAGTGGATCCCCGTGTGGCGCAAGCAGAGCCAAGTCGCCGAGCCCGGCCGAGTGACGACCTACGTCTACAACGGCCAACCCGACCCGCTCAACGCCAACGCCGTGGCGTCCTGCGCTCCGGCAGACGCTCTGCTGCCGGATGGCAAGCCCATCGTCGTGCTTTGCAAGCGTGTCGAGCAAGCCACCACGGACGTCAACGGCGCAGCGGGTTTCAACGCCGCAGCGCAGCCCGGCGTGGCTGCCCGTACCTGGAGCTGGACCTACGACGCGCAGGGCCGCGTCCTCACTGAGGTCGACCCGCGTGGCAAGACCGTGCTCACCAACGAGTACTACACCGACCGCACCGCAGACCATTACCCCGGCGACCTCAAGTCCGCCACCAACGTCGCGGGCCACGTCACCAGCTTCCCGCGCTACAACGCCTTCGGCCAGGCGCTGGAGGTCATCGACGCCAATGGCATCAGCACCAGCTACACCTACGACGCGCGTCAGCGGCTGACCTCGGTCACTCAGAACGGAGCGACCACCGGCTACGCCTACTGGCCGACCGGCCTGCTCAAGCAGGTCACGCAACCGGACGGGAGCTTCGCGGCGTACGACTACGACGACGCCCATCGCCTGGTGGCCGTCTCCGACAACCAAGGCAACCGCATCCGCTACACGCTGGACCAGCGCGGCAACCGGACCAAGGAAGAGGCGACGGACCCGAGTGGGGCGCTGCGCCGCAGCATGGCCCGGGTCTATGACGCGCTGAGCCGCACACAACAATCGACAGGCAGGGAGTGAAGATGAAGAACCACCTGGGGCGCCTGAGGCGCCGGATGACGCTCGTGGCGATGGCCGCGGCGCTCATCAGCCCCCTCGCACACGCCGCCACGCTGCCGCCGCCGCCCGTCTCGCCCGCGCCGGTGACCGACTACGAATACGACGCCAAGGGCAATCCCACCAAGGTCATCAAGGCCAAAGGGGTGAGCGGCTTCGGCTTCACCACGCAAAACGGCTACGACCCGCTGGACCGGCTGCGCACCAACACCGACGCCAAGAACGGCACCACCACGCTGGGCTACGACGGGCAGGACCAGGTCAAGCAGGTCACCGACCCCCGCAACCTCGTCACCACCTACCAGCGCAACGGACTGGGGGACCTGACCCAACTCAGCAGTCCCGACACCGGCACCGCCAACAGCACCTACGACGCCGCGGGCAACCTGCTCACGCGCACCGACAGCCGAGGCGTGCTGGCCACCTATGCGTATGACGACCTCAACCGGCTCAAGTCGATCGTCTACACGCAGAGCGGCCAGACCAGCCAGACGTACGGGTGGACCTATGACCAGACGGGAACGGCCTTCGGCTACGGGGTGGGTCGGCTCACCACCGCCACCTTCCCCACGGGCAGCACCCAGTTCGGCTACGACGCGCAGGGCCGGGTGATCAGCCAGGTGCAGAACGTCGGCGGCATCGTGCTGAGCACGCGATATGCCTACGACGCCACCGGGCACCTCATCAGCATCACCTATCCCTCGGGCCGGGTGCTGACCATCGTCTACGCGGGCGGACTGCCTGCCGCGCTCTACTTGGCCGCAGACGGGACCGCCACGCCCAAGCCCTTGATCAGCGGCTTGCAGTGGGAGCCATTTGGCGGCTTGCGCAGCTGGTTGATGCACCTCAACAGCGGGACCAAGGCGCAGGAGCGGGTCTATGACGTCTATGGCCGACTGGTCCGCTACCCGCTGGGTGACGTCGTGCGCGACCTCACCTACGACGCGGCCGACCGCATCGTCAGCTACACCCATCTGGACGCCACCACCGGCGCGGCCACAGCGGCCACCCAGGCGCTGGAGCAGACCTTCGGCTACGACGAACTGGGGCGCCTGACCACGGTGACGCTGCCGACGTCGGTCTGGTCCATCGGCTACGACGCCAACGGCAACCGGACCAGCGTGACGCTCAACGGCGCCAGCCGGGCGTACACGACCTCGGCCACCAGCAACCGGCTCAATGAGATCAGCGCGCCGGTGCGCAGCTTCAGCTACGACGCGGCGGGCAACACCACTGCGGACACCTCGGGCTACACCAGCACCTACGGGCTGGACGGGCGCATGGCGGGGCTGGTCAAGGCGGGCGTGACCTCGGCCTATGCATACAACGCGGCGGGTCAGCGGGCCCGCAAGATCTCAGGGGCGCAGAAGTACCACTTCGCCTATGACCTGGACGGTCATCTGCAGGGGGAGTACAACAGCGGCGGAGGGGCGCTGCAGGAGTTCATCTGGCTGGGCGACATGTTGGTGGCGGTGATCACGCCGTCCAGCACGACCGAGCCGCGGGTGTATCACGCGTACTCGGACCACCTGAACGCGCCGCGCCTGCTGATCGACATGGCTGGTGCGCAGCGCTGGCGCTGGCTGAGCGAGCCGTTTGGAACCACGCCGGCGGAGGCGATTCCGAGCTCGATCGAGACGCTGGCAGTGAATCTGCGGTTCCCCGGGCAGTACTTCGACAAGGAGTCGGGGCTGAATTACAACTACTTCCGGGACTATGACGCGACGACGGGGAGGTATGTCCAAAGTGACCCCATCGGGTTAGCTGGGGGCATCAATACTTTCGCATACGTCAACGGTAACCCGGTTGGCGATGTGGATCCGACCGGCGAGTTTGGTCTGCTTGGTGGGCTCGTCGGCGGGCTCGGCGACCTGGGCTATCAGCTCTACAGGAACGGCGGCAATCTCAAGTGCGTCAATTGGTGGGAGGTCGGCTCATGGGCGTTGACTGGCTCCGGGGCCGGCATCGTCGGGCGAGCAGGTTTGACTGGCGTTGCCAATTTCTTTTCGAACGCCAATAAGTTCAAGAACATTAGCCGTGCGTATTGGGGTGCCCGTGGGGGTGCCAATGGCATGAGCCTGGACCATTGGATGATTTCTCAGGCTGCCGGTCGGAGCGGTGCTGTTTCGGAGAGCGTTGTAAACGGCGGCTGGAATCTACTGGAAATGCCAGCTTCTTGGAACACATGGTTGGGCTTTGCGCCGAACTGGGGAGGTACTCAAGCTGCGCTGGCGAATGCTGCCCGATTGGGCGTCCAGGTGGGCGTTCCCGGTGTTGCGGCGGCATCCGGCTACGCGGGGTACCAAATCGGGACCAACGCGCAGCAAGAGCAATGTGGTTGCCAGTGATGTTGGCCGTCTGCATCCGTTGCGGCAACATCAAGCGGGGCCCCGCTGCCAAGTGCGCCGTGTGTCACTTCCAGCCTCAGGACGTCGAGGACAAAGCGAGGTCGCTCATCCTCTCCACGGCCTATGAGATTGATGGCGAGTACCGAGGCAAGACGAAAGAGGAACTGCAAGCCATCGCTGCTGCAATCGCAAAGGGCCAGCCGTACCCCTTCGACGATGCAGAGGTTCGGTCGGTGGTCGAGTACTCCGAGCGCGTACTGGCCGTGCCCGCCAAGCGGCTGGCAATCGACGGACTGCGCTGGTTGTTGCCGCCCATCTTGGTTCTGGCAGTTGTGTGCTTCGTGCTGTTCTGGAAGAAATAGCCGCCGCAGGACAGCGGGCAGCACCGGCCGGCGCAAGGAAACCACGCCAAGGGAGGCCGTCTTCTACTTCGCTCCGCAACCCCGCGCCACGCCTCAACAAAACGCCGTCAACTACGGCGGATGGGTGCCTGGGCGGAGCTACGTCCAATCCGACCCCATCGGCTTGGAAGGCGGCGTCAACACGTATTCCTACGTGGAGAACCAGCCGACGAAGTTCACGGACCCCAGTGGGCTAATCAAGTGGTCTGGGGAGGTGTACTCGGCTGCACTCGTTCCCGGTGTCGGAGGTGCCGCCTACTGGTTCGACTTGAAGTCCCAGTGCGTCAACGGGCGGTACGCATACATCCGAGTGAAGGCTTGGGGTGTCGGCGCCGGCTTCGGCGCGAGGCTTACTGGGGGAGCCAGCGGATTGACCTTCGAGGATGGCGAAACCGACATCTACCCGAATGGCTTTGAGGGAACGTTCCGAGCAATGGGCGCGAACGCTGGTGCCATTCTGGTCGGGGGCTGGACGTGGTACCAGCTGGGGTCGAACTTCTCGGACATAGGCGCAGCGCCTAGTCCCGGGCTCGGATTCGACCTGTCAGTCGCGGCGGTTCGTGGCAAGTCCAGAGTGGCCAACGTCGAATGGAAGAAGTGCGGCTGTGACTGAATACCTTGTTCTAGCCTTCTTGCTGGTTCACTTCGTGTCGTACGGGCTTGTCGCATGGCGAGTCAATGCCCGCATCAAGGACAAGCGCTCGTCGGAGCGAATTGCAGTGTTCTTTGTAGGCCCGCGGTCACTCGCAAATCTTTGGAAGCTGCTGTTTGGAATGAGCTTCCTTCGTTCACGCGACGGAGTTCTCATTGCTGCCGGAGTGGTCCACGTCGTCACCACAACTGTGGTTGTCGTGGTGCTCGCAGGTTGGCTTGCTCATGATGTGTTCGCGTCTTGAAAGGCGGTAGGTATCCGACGCCTTCGAGTCGCTGCGGTCATCAGTGTCATTGCGCTGTTCCTGATGGCCATCATCGACATGTTCCTCGGCATGGACTGGGCAGGGGGCTTGATGTCCCCGCTGGTGGTTTTGCCGGTGTTCGTCATCGCCTACTTGGCCGCCCCGCGGGTCTCGAAGCGCTTCGACGATAAGTGAGAGCCCTCGCCAGGTCGCGCAGGCGCACATCGCTACATGGAGCGAACCAATCGATCCATGCCATGCACCTGCAACCCTCGCCCACCTGGTACCTCTACGACAACGGCAGCGCTGAGCCGCTACGCCTGCTCGATGACGACGGCCACGCCGACCCGGCGCTGAGCGGCAAGCCGCACAGCGTGCTCGCCTCGCTGGCCGAGGCTATCCACGCGAAGGTCCGGCCACCTCACCGAAACCCAGCTCCGTCACCTGGAGCTGTTCATCGCGCTGCAACGCTGGCGCCGCTGAGTTCGAGGCGTGCGGCCGGGTCCAGGCTGGCCGCCAGGCCACCCGTCAGGGCTCGGCCTTGATGCGGACTCATGCCGTTCGACGCTCGCCGTGGGCGGTGCTTGCCGGGGTTCCTGGCATGCACCGCTGACGGCAGAGGGCGACTCGTCCCCTTCCGTGGAAGGGCGGAGGGATGGGCTGGCTTGGAGCCGCCGCCGAAGGACGGCGGGCAGCACCGGCCGGCGCCTGGCCTGACGCAAAGGCGCACCCGCCCCCAGGCGGGTTGCCGCAGCGCTGCGGGGGCCGACCTTGTTCAGGCGCGGTCCAAGCGCCGGTTCGCGCCCACGCGAAGAACGAGGTTGGGGTGCAGGAAGCGCCCAGCGACCGAAGCCCGCCGCTGACGAAGCGCAGCGCAGGAAGCCACCCTGGATGGCGGCGAAGCGTCCAGCGCAGAGGCTGAGCAACGGCCACGTTGAACAGGCGCTCGACAGCCGAGGTGGCTTGGTGCGCGACGCGCCGACGAAGGCGGGTGTGGCGTACAGCGGGGGCTCCTGAGCCGCTGACCGACGCCCCTACCGCGCAGCCCCCACCGCCAACGCCCCTTTCAACACCCCCAGCACCGCCTCCGGCGCTTCCCCCATCAACGCGTGCCCGGCCGGCACCCAATGCACCTTGGCCTTGAGCATTTCCGCGAGGGCCTGCGCCGCTTTCGGCGGCGTCATCGCATCCTTGCTGCCCAGCACCAGATGCACCGGCGCCGCCACGCGGGCCGCCGCCTCCGGCGCGCGCTGATAGCGGTCGCACACCAGGAAATCGTGTTCGAAAAGATTTCCATGTTCCGCATAGCCCTGCTGCATCCGCTCCATCAGCGCCAGCGCGCCGCCATGCAGCCACGCACCCGGTCCCGGGTAGGACGGCTTGGCCGCCGTCGTGGAATGCGAAAACGCGTTGACCATACGCATCGCCGCCTCAGGCTGCTCACGCGCCGTCGCCAGCAACGCGTCGGAGACCTTCATCGGCCAGGCCGTGCCGACCATCACCAGCCGCTCGCATCGCGCCGGCTCGCGTGAGGCCGCTTCCAGCGCGATCAGCGATCCCATCGAATGGCCCACGAAGGCCGCCGCACGCACCTGCGCCGCGTCGAGCAGCGCCTGGATCCACGCCCCCAGCGATTCGACATCCGCCAGCGCCGGCCCCTCGCTGCGACCGTGCCCCGGCAGATCCACCGCCAGCACCGATCGACCGTGATGAGCGAAGTACCGCGCCAGCAAGGTCCACACGCTGTGGTCATTCATCGCACCATGAATGAAGACCACGCAGGGCAGGGCCGCATCGAACGGCTTGCCGCCGGTGTAGGCATAGGCCTCGCGGCCTTCAACCGTCAGCTTCATGCGTCCGCTCCCTTGGCATGGCCGGCCGGCGCCGACTTTGGCGCCGCACCTGACGTCGCCTTCTGCGAGGCTTTCAACCCAGTCTTCAGATCCGCGATCAGGTCGTCCACATCTTCGAGTCCGATGGAAAGCCGGATCGTCCCCGCACCGATGCCGGATGCGGCCAGCGCGGCATCGTCCATGCGGAAGTGCGTCGTGGACGCCGGATGGATGACCAGCGACCGGGCATCCCCCACGTTCGCCAGATGCGAGAACAGCCGCAGCGATTCGATGAAGCGCTGGCCTGCCTCGCGCCCGCCCTTGAGATCGAAGCTGAACACCGCGCCGCTGCCCTTGGGCAGTAGGCGTTGCGCCAGCGCATGGTCCGGGTGCGACGCCAGGCCCGGATAGGCCACCCGCTCGACCAGATCGTGCGAGGCCAGGAACTCGGCTACCCGCTGCGCATTGCTCACATGCCGCTGCATTCGCAGCGGCAGCGTCTCGATGCCCTGCAGCATCAGCCAGGCGGTGTGCGGGCTCATGCAGGCGCCGAAGTCGCGCAGACCCTCGCGGCGCGCGCGCAGCAGGAAGGCGCCCACGGTGCTCTCCTCGCTGAAGACCATCCCGTGAAAGCCGTCGTAGGGTTCGCAGAGTTCGGCGAACCGCCGCGCCGTGCCGCTGGCGGCGTGGGCCTGTTCCCAATCGAAGCGGCCGCCGTCCACCAGCAGGCCGCCGATCACCGTGCCGTGACCGCACAGGAACTTCGTCGCCGAGTGATAGACCAGATCGGCCCCCAGCGCGATCGGCTGCTGCAGGTACGGCGTGGTGAAGGTGGCATCGACCAGCAGCGGCAGGTGCGCGGCGTGGGCGATCTCGGCCACGGCGGGAATGTCCAGCACGTCCAGGCCCGGATTGCCCAGGCTCTCGCCCAGCAGCAATCGGGTCTCGGGGCGGATGGCGGCGCGCCAGGCGTCCAGGCCGCCGGGGCGGACGAAGGTGGTCGTGATGCCGAAGCGCTTGAGGGTGTAGTGCAGCAGGTTGTGCGAACCACCGTAGAGCGCGCTGGAGGCCACGATGTGGTGACCCGCACCCGCCAGCGTGACGATGGCCAGGTGCAGCGCCGCCTGGCCGCTGGCCGTGGCGATGGCGCCGATGCCGCCGTCCAGCGCCGCAATCCGCTCCTCCAGCACCGCGGTGGTCGGATTCGACAGCCGCGAATACACATGCCCGCTGCGTTCCATGTTGAACAGGCCCGCCGCATGCTCCGCGCTCTCGAAGACGAACGAGGTGGTGAGATGCAGTGGCACCGCGCGCGCGCCGGTGGTCGGGTCCGGCGACGCGCCAGCATGCAGGGCCAAGGTGTCAAAACCGGGGTCAGCGGGACCAGCCATCCGTGTCTCCTGTGGGGATGTCGTTCTGTTGTTCTGTGGTTGTGCCGTCGTCGTCGTCGGCACCCTCTGCGGGACGTCCGCCTGCGATGCGCACCTCAGTCCGGGCGGCACGGTGGCCACGATTTGCAACGTCGACCGGCGCCGGAACCCGGGAAGAAGCGGCAGACGGGCCTCTCGCAGCGGTTTGCAAGCGATTGTGTGCTATGTTGGTAACCATCCCTGCCGGCCGCCTGATTCCCCGTGCCGCGCTGTTGGATCGCCGATGCTGAATCGACGATCACGCCGCGCAGTCCGTCGGATTCAACGCGTCGCCGGCCTCGCTGTTTCACGGCGGTCTTGCGTCTGCACCCGACCGATCGCCTTCACCGTCTTCACCGATCGCACCCGACGGCCATGAAAGTTTCCGACATCCTGCGCGTCAAGGGCAACACGCTCTTCACCGTTTCTCCCGACCAAACCCTGGCCCTGGCCGTCGACACCATGGCCGAGCGCGACATCGGCTCGCTGGTCGTCATGGAGTTCGGCGATCTGGTGGGCATGCTGACCTTCCGCGAGGTCATCCAGGCGATCACCCGCAATGGCGGCAGCGTCGGCACCTCGCTGGTTCGCAGCGTGATGGACGACGCCCCGCTGACCTGCACCCCCGAAACCGAGATCGACGAGGTCCGCCGCATGATGCTGGGCCGTCATGCCCGCTACATGCCGGTGCTCAACGGCCGTCAGCTGATGGGCGTGATCTCGTTCTATGACGTGGCCAAGACGGTCGTCGATTCGCAGGACTTCGAGAACCGCATGCTGAAGGCCTACATTCGCGACTGGCCGTCGGAAGAGGGCGGTCCGGCCGCCGCCTGACGACCTGCCCGCCGGGGCGATGCCCCCGAAGCCGCGCCGCTGATGCCCTTTGCACCGCTTCGCGAAGGCAGAGTTGCCCAGCTACCATGGATGACGCACCAGCGGCCCTGCGGGGCCGCTTCGCATGGGCGCTTCGTGCACACGGTGCGCTCGTAGAATCGACGGCTTCCGTTCCCATCGCCTCGGCAGGTTCTCCAGATGTCCGGCAGCACTTTCGGCAGCTTGTTTCGCGTCACCAACTTCGGCGAGAGCCATGGACCGGCCATCGGCTGCGTCATCGATGGCTGCCCGCCCGGGCTGGCGCTGTCGGTCGAGGACATCCAGCCCGAGCTGGACCGCCGCCGCCCCGGCACCTCCCGCCATGTGACTCAGCGCCAGGAGCCGGACCAGGTGGAGATCCTGTCCGGCGTCTATGAAGGCCTGACCACCGGCACGCCGATCTGCCTGCTGATCCGCAACGTCGATCAGCGCAGCAAGGATTACGGGAACATCCTCGACACCTTCCGCCCCGGCCACGCCGACTACACCTACTGGCGCAAGTACGGCCTGCGCGATCCGCGCGGCGGCGGCCGTTCGTCGGCCCGCCTGACCGCGCCCATGGTGGCTGCCGGTGCGGTGGCCCGCAAATGGCTGAAGCAGGAACTCGGTGTGCAGTTCCGCGGCTGCATGACCGCGCTCGGCGAGATCGACTTGGCCTTCGAGGGCTGGGAGCATGTCGGACAAAACCCGTTCTTTGCCGCCAATGTCAGCCAGATCCAGGCCCTTGAGGACTACATGGATGCGCTGCGCAAGGACGGTGATTCCGTCGGCGCGCGGCTGATGGTGGAAGCCTCGGGCATGCCGGCCGGCCTGGGCCAGCCCCTGTTCGACAAGCTCGATGCCGACATCGCCTACGCGATGATGGGCATCAATGCGGTCAAGGGCGTGGAGATCGGTGCGGGCTTCGAGAGCGTGCGCCAGCGCGGCAGCCAGCACGGTGACGAACTGACGCCCGACGGCTTCGCCAGCAACAACGCTGGCGGCGTGCTGGGCGGGATTTCCAGCGGCCAGGATCTGCGGGTGTCCATCGCCATCAAGCCGACCAGCTCGATCCGCAGCCCCAAGGCGTCGATCAATCGCGCGGGCGAGCCCACCACGGTCGAGACCTTCGGCCGCCACGATCCCTGCGTCGGCATCCGCGCCACGCCGATCGCCGAAGCGATGCTCGCCCTGGTCGTCATGGACCACGTGCTGCTGGACCGCGCTCAATGCGCCGATGTCGAGTTGCCCATCGCTGCGATCGCCGCGCAACGCCCCAGCGAAGCGCCGGTGCGCAGCCTGAGCGCCGGCACCGACACGGCGGCCGCGTCAGACGCCGCGGCCGCCGCCAGGTTGGCCTCGCACGCCGACGCCGCCCACCGCCCGGACTGACACCATGGCCGACAGCGCCCGCGTGCTGCGCGCCAGCGCGCTGTTGGGTTGCGCCTATTACGGCAGCATCGGGTTGTTCAATCCGTTCGTGCCGCTGTGGTACCAATCGCTGGGCGTGCCGGTGGTGAGCATCGGCCTGTTGGTGTCGATGCAGAGCTGGACGCGGCTGTTCGCCCCGTACCTGTGGGGCATGGTGGCCGACCGCAGCGGCCGTCGGGTGGAGTTGATCCGCGCCGCCGCGCTGGCCTGCTGGCTCTGCTCCTGGGGACTGCTGCTGCCGCCAACGGTGATGGGGCTGACGGCGGCGGTCTTCCTGATGTACTTCTTCAACGCCTGCGTGACGCCGTTGAATGAATCGCTGATCACGGCGGAACTGGCGGCCAGCGGCGGGATGGATCCTAAGCGCTACGGCCGGGTGCGGCTGTGGGGCTCGGTCGGCTTCCTGGCGACGGTGGTCGGCGGCGGCTGGTGGTTCGAATGGGCCGGGCTGTCGGTCTTCCCGCTGACGATCGTGATCGGCCTGTCGACGCTGGTGTTCGCGGCCTGGCGTTTGCCGCGTCGGCCGCCCGTCCAGCATGCCCATGGACCCTCGGCGTCCATGGCCGATACCTTGCGCCGGCCCGAGGTGGGCTGGTTCTTCCTCGGCATGTTCTTCACCGTGCTGGGTCATACCGCGGTGTATGCCTTCTACAGCCTCTACCTGGATCAGCTGGGCTACAGCCGAGGACAGGTGGGCGCGCTGTGGGCGGTGTCGGTGGCGGCGGAAATCACCTGGTTCGCGCTGCAGGGGCGTTGGCTGCTGCACCACCATCTGCATCACTGGCTGATGTTGGCGGCCGTGCTGGCGTCAGTGCGCTTCGCCGGGACGGCGGCGCTCGGTCACAGCGTCATCGCCATGGTGCTGCTGCAGTGCCTGCATGCGGTGACTTTCGCGGCCCAGCACACCGCCTGCATCGGGCTGATCGGCCGTTACTTCCCGGGTCGCCTGCAGGGGCGTGGCCAGGCGCTGTATGCGGTGCTGGGTTACGGCGTCTCCGGCGTGCTCGGCAGCCTGGCCGGCGCCTGGCTTGCGGCGGGGCGAGGCTATCAGGCCTGCTTCTGGGCGGCCGCCGTCTTTGCCTTGCTGGGCGCGTTCTGCCATTGGCGGGGTGCTCGACGGGATCCGCTGACGCCCCCGGCGGCGGTGCCCGTCACCTGAGGGCGGTTGGGCCCACGGGTTGGGCCCACGGATGCTCCGCTCGTTCGCTCAGCCACTCCGTCGTCGCAGCGATCAGTTGCACGGCGATCACCCGCTCAGGTGACCATCGGAGCAACCGGAGCAACCGGAGCAACCGGAGCAACCGGAGCAACCGGAGCAACCGGAGCAACCGGAGCAACCGGCACACCGGGTACACACGGCTCAATCTTCACGACCGGATCAATCGGAGCATTCGGATCGTTGCTTCGATCCAGTCGCTCGGCCGGCGCGAGGCTGCGGTCGCTGCGAACCCTCAAGGCCGTTTCGGCGCCACCCAGCGTGCACAGATGGGCACGATGCACAGCAGGCCGGCCAGCATCCAGAATGCAGTGGGCAGTCCGACCTGCTCCGCCACCAGTCCGATCAATCCGGGGCCGACCAAAATACCGGCATAGCCCGCCGTGGTCACCGCCGCGACGGCCAATGACGTGGGCATCACCCCTTGCGCACCCGCCCGGCGGAACAGCACCGGCACCAGGTTGGAAGCGCCCAGTCCGATCAGCACGAAGCCGCCCAGCGCCACAGCCGGCAGATGCACCAGCAGCAGCAAGGCAAAACCCAGCACGGCCAGCACGCCGCCCCACAGCAAGGTGGCGTGATCGCCCAGGCGCGCGGTCACTGCATCGCCGCCCAGGCGGCCGAGGGTCATGGCGATCGCGAACAGCAGATAGCCCAGCCCGCCCTGGGCCGCCGGCAGCCAGCCGGACTCAGTGACCAGCAGCGCGCTCCAGTCCAGCAGTGCGCCTTCGGCCAGGAAGGTGATCGAGGCCAGCATTGCCAGCAACAGCACGATGCCGCGAGGCCAGGCGAACAGCGGTCCGCCTTGCGCGGCGCTAGAGCGCGGCAGCAAGGGCCAGGCCACGCCCAGCGCCAGCACCATCAGCGTGGCGGCCAGCACGGCGCAGATGGCCGGGGTGACATGCAGCGACATCATCACCGTCATGAAGGCCACGCCGCCGAAACCCCCGACGCTGAACAGCGCATGAAAGCCGGACATCAACGGTCGGCCGCTGGCGCGTTCCAGGTCCGAGGCGGCGACGTTCATCGCCACTTCCAGCGACCCCAGTGCCGCGCCGAACACGAACAGCGCCGCGCCCAGTGAGCCGGGGGTGTCGGCCACGGTCAGCACGGGCAGCGTCAGCGCAAACACGAAGCCGCTGACCAGGGTGACGACCTTGGTGCCGAACCGCGCGCTCAAGGCGCCGGCCAATGACATCGCGATCACCGACCCGATTCCCAGGCACAGCAGCAGCAGGCCCAGGGTGCCGTCGTCCACGCCCAGCCGCTGCTTGGCGAAGGGCACCAGCGGCGCCCAGCCCGCCAGGCCGAAGCCGGCGACAAGAAAGGCCAGGCGCACGGCCAGCCGGTCTTCGGATCGAAGCGCGATGGGAAGGTGAGAGGAGCTCATGGGCATCAGAGGGCGCTCAAGAAATCAGGAGGGGAGGGCGAGCCGGGAGATCGGGTCGCCGGGGGGCTGCCTTTGCCTGGTCCACCCAGGGGGCATCCGCCATCGGACGACGACTCAGGCCGGCGCGGGCGCCTTGGAGACCAGGGCGCCGCCCTGGGTCAGTGCCTGGATGGCATGCGCCGGTGCGTCATGCTCGACGATGGCCTGCGCCAGATCCGTCGCTGCGGCCACCCGAAAGGGCGCGCCGGTGCCGATCTTGTCGGTCGTGATCAGGCCGACGCTGATGCGGCTGGCCGCGATCAGCGAGCGCTTGAACACCGCATCGGCGTAGTTCGGCGTACTCAGCTCGCCCTCCGGCGACAGGGCACAGACGCCGACGAAGCAGCGATCGATCCGCAGGGGCGCCAACTGCTGCACCGCCGCCGCATCCACGCAGCCGCCCACCACCGGGTCCACCAAGCCGCCCAGCATGATGAGCTGGATGTCCGCGCGGCGCAGCACGGCGGCGGCGATGTCAACCGCATTGGTCGCCACGGTCAGGCCCATGTCTTCCGGCAGCGCATGGGCCAGCGCAAGGTTGGTGCTGCCGCAGTCCAGGAACAGCAGCTCGCCGCGCTGCACCGTGGCCGCCGCTGCGGCGGCCAGCGCGGTCTTCTGGGCCTGACCCTGCTTCATGCGGGCGCTCATCGGCAGGTGTCCGGGTGTGAGCGGCAGCGCACCGCCGTAAACACGCCGGCACAGGCCGTCCGCCGCCAGGGCCCGCAGGTCTCGGCGGATCGCATCTTCCGAAACACCGAATTCCGCCGCCAGCGCCACGGCCGCGACCGGCTGGCCTTGAGCGAGGCGATCGGCAATGGCGTCGCGGCGAGTCATGGGCAGTTCAGCGGTCATGGGTGCGGTCCTGAGCCAGGTAAGTTGCTGGAGGCAAAACGAGTCGATTCTGCCTGCATCTGCATGGTCATGCACGATCAATCTTGTTTATGCCCGTTTGATGAGTTGCATCAGCACGGACTGCGATAAACCACGCCGAATCAGGCCACCCAAGACGAAGCAGACTGACCAGGAGGAAACCCGACCCACCGCGAGGCACCCGACCCACCGCGAGGCACCCGACCCACCGCGACGAATCACGCGCCCCGAATCGCGCTGAACCGCGGTCGCACCGGGAGGAATTTGTCGGACATCGTCATCGGGCGAAGCAGGCCCATGGACGGCAGCCTGTCCGGCGGATCGGCCGTTCGTCGCCATGTCGCCAGATTTGGTCGCTGTGAAATGCAAGCCATGACGCGCAAACTGCAATTCGTCGCAGTTCGGGCGCGGCGTGTGAACCGGCTTCCTACACTCCGCCGCATTCAGAGACCTTTGTACACAGGGTCTTCTTAAACGGATGGGGGAGCACATGCGGAAAAAATGGTTGATCGGTGGCCTCGCTGCCGCCGCGCTGGTCGTGCTGGCCGGCGGTGCGGCGGTCTTCGCCACGAGCAAGGCCGAGGCGCCGGCCGTGAAGAAGGCGCCGGAGAAGCCCGCACTGCAGTTCCAGGCCAGCGAGGTGGTCAAGCCCACGCCGGCCAGCATGCCGGCGCTGATCGAGTTCTCCGGCCCACTGGTGGCCCCCAACACGGTGATCGTGCGGGCCAAGGCCAGCGGCAGCCTGGTGCATTTGGCGGTGGCCGAAGGCAGCCGCGTACGCGCCGGCGAGACGCTGGGCCAGCTCGATCTTGAAGAACTGCGCCACCGGGTGGCCGAGCGCAACGCCGGGCTGGAATCGGCGCGGGCCATGTACGAGCAATCCGAGCGCCAGTTCAAGGCCAACCAAGGCCTGGCTTCGCAGAACTTCATCGCACCGACTGCGCTGGACAACTCACGCGCGGCGCTCGAATCGGCCCGCGGCCAGATGCTGTCGGCCCAGGCGCAGCTCGGCACCAGCGAAGTGCTGCTGCGTCAGGCCGGGTTGGTCACGCCGATCAGCGGCATCGTGTCCAAGCGTCATGCGCTGCCGGGTGAGAAGGTGGCGGCCGAGCAGCAGGTGCTGACCATCGTCGACCTGTCCCGGCTGGAACTGGCCGGTCAGGTCGGCACTCATGAGGTGGGACGGCTCAAGCCCGGCATGAGCGTGCTGGTCCGGGTGGAGGGCTTTGACGAGCCGGTGACCGCGCGCATCGCCCGCATCGCGCCGGCGGCCGAGCCCGGCACCCGATCGATCGGCGTGACGCTGGCCCTGGACAACCCCGGCGAACGCTTCCGCGCCGGTCAGTACGCCGTCGCCCGGGTGGAACTGCCGGACGACAAGCAGCGCCTGACGGTGCCGGCGACCGCGCTGGGCAGCATCTCCGGCCAGGAGCATGTCTGGGTGATCGACAACGGCGCCTTGCTGCGTCGCATCGTCACCACCGGCCGTCGCGATCCGCGGGAAAGGCGGGTGGAGATCGTCGCCGGCCTGACGCCGCAGACGCAGGTGCTGGGGGCCCGGTTCGACAACCTCAAAGAGGGCGACAAGGCCGCCATCCTGCCCGGCAAGGCGACGGTGGCCAGTGCGGTGGCCAGCGGCACGGCGCAGTAGACCGGCGATCAGCACGCCGACCGACGACCGACGACCGTCCTCTGTCGGCTGATTTCCGCGAGGGGTGCCATCGGCCGCTCGCCCCGCTGACACCTGCGTCAAGCGCAGCAGCGGTTCTCCGGACAGCGCCATGCGCGGACGACGTTGCTCGCGCCGGTGTCCGGACCCACGGATCGGTGGCCGCCGCAGAGGGCGACGGCCACGGTCCTTCGACGACCTCACGACTACAAGAAGGGGGCCACCATGTGGATGACCCGCGTCTCGATCCAGAACCCCGTGTTCGCCACCATGGTGATGGTGGCCCTGTGTGTGCTGGGCCTGTTCTCCTATTCCAAGCTGGGCGTCGAGCAGATGCCCGACATCACGCTGCCCGGCGCATGGATCGATGTGCGCTATCCCGGCGCCTCGCCCGAGGCGGTCGAGCGCGAAGTGGCCAAGCCGCTGGAGGAGGCGCTCAACACCGTGGCCGGCGTGGAGAAGATCCAGTCGCGCAGCTTTGAGGGCCGGGTGCAGACCAGTGTCGAATTCAGCCTGAATGCCGACATGAACCGCGGCATGCAGGAAATCCGCGACCGCATTGCGCTGGTCCAGGCCAACTTCCCGAAGGATGTGAAGCCGGCCATGGTCTCGCGCTTCCAGGGCGACAACGCCCAGCCGGTCGTCGTGGCCGCGCTGCTGAGCCCCACCCGCACCGCCCGCGAGATTTCGATGATGGCCGATCTGGTCGTCTCCAAGCGGCTGTCCCGGGTGGAGGGCGTGGCCAAGGTGGACATCGGCGGACTGGCACTGCGGGAAGTGCGCATCGACCTGGATCCGCAGCGCCTGCGGGCCTACAACATCACCCCGGCGCAGATCGCTGCGGCCTTGAACGAGGCCAACAGCGACCAGCCGGTGGGCGTGCTGTCGGATGCGTATTCGGACGCCATGCTGCGGGTGGAGGGCAAGGTCAAGGATCCCAAGCAGTTCGTCAATGTGGTGGTCGGCCGGCGCGGCGACATGCCGCTGATGCTGGGCGATCTGGGCACCCTCACCGAACGAGAGCGCGAGCTGGACTCGGTCGCCCGCATCAACGGCCAGCCGGCGGTCAGCTTCAACATCTTCAAGCAGCAGGATGCCAACATCGTCGCCACCGGCGAGGCGATCCAATCCGCCATGGACGAGCTGCGCAAGACCCTGCCCAAGGACATGGAGCTGCGGCTGATCTATGCCAACAGCGACTTCGTGAAGCACTCGCTGGACGGCCTGCGCCACACCCTGATCGAAGGCGCGTTGCTGACCGTGGCCATCGTCTTCCTGTTCCTGCACAGCTGGCGCTCCACCATCATCACCGGCCTGACGCTGCCGATCTCGGTGATCTCCAGCTTCATTGCGGTCTATGCCTTCGGCTTCACCCTGAACTTCATGACGATGATGGCGCTGAGCCTGTGCATCGGCCTGTTGATCGACGATGCGATCGTGGTGCGGGAGAACATCGTGCGCCACGTCGGCATGGGCAAGGACCATCACACCGCGGCGGCCGACGGCACCAACGAGATCGGCCTGGCGGTGATGGCCACCACCTTTGCGATCTGCGCGGTGTTCGTGCCGGTCGCCTTCATGGGCGGCGTGATCGGCAAGTTCTTCTATCCCTTCGGCATCACCGTGGCGGTGGCGGTGATGGTGTCGCTGTTCGTCAGCTTCACGCTCGATCCGATGATGTCGTCGATCTGGCCGGACCCGCCCAGCACCTATCTGAAGAAGGTGCCGGTGATCGGCCATCTGATCCGCGGCACCGATGCCGGCATGGACCTGCTGCACCGTGCCTATGAACGCACCATCCGCTGGGCGTTCTCGGGTCGTCGCTACCGGCTGTTCGTGCCCCCGATCCCGGTCTATGGCCGCCCGTTCGGGCCGGCGGGTGAACGGCTCAAGCAGTCGCCCCGCCGTCTGCGTCTGGCGACGATCACGCCGCGCGGCCTGGTGACGCTGGGCGGTGTGGCCAGCTTCGTGGTGGCGGTGATGCTGGCGCCGCTGGTCGGCAGTGAATTCGTGCCGCAGACCGATCAGGGCTTCACCCAACTGACGCTGCGCATGCCGGTGGCCACCAGCCTGGACCGCGGCGACGCGAAGGTGCGCCAGGTCGAGGAGATCCTGTCGAAGATGCCGGAGATCAAGACCGTGTCCACCGTGGTGGGCAGCAGCGGCGAGGGCTTGTCGACCGGCCGCAACCAGGCCTCGCTCAACATCTCGCTGGTGGATCGCAAGTCCCGCCAGCGCACCCAGACCCAGGTGGAGGACGCGATCCGCGCCGAGATCGCGCACATCCCCGGCGTGGAGGTGAGCGTGGGCTTCAACAAGCCGGTGTGGGTGACCATCCTGGGCAGCGATCCCGAGGTGCTGACGCAGGTGGCCAAGGACTTCGCCGAGAAGCTGAAGACGATCAAGGGCGCGGTCGATGTGGACACCACCGTCAAGCCCGGCCTGCCGGCCTTTGCGGTCAAGCTCAAGCCGTCGGCGGTGCGGGAACTGGGGCTGAACGCGCCGCAGGTGGCGGCGTCGCTGCGGGCCTATGTGAATGGCGAGGTCGCCACCTACTGGACCACGCCGGACGGCAATCAGGTCGAGGTGCTGCTGCGCCTGCCCAAGGCGCAGCGCCAGAACATCGAGCAGATGCGCGGCCTGCCGGTGGCCTTTGCCCGGGACGGGACGCCGATCTCGCTGGACCAGGTGGCCACCATCGAGCCGGTCTTCAATCCGGAGGTGATCCGCCGCCAGAACCTGCAGCGACGCGAAGCGGTGTATGCCGGCGTGCAGGGTCGGCCCAGCGGCGACGTCAACGCCGATGTGCAGAAGCTGATCAAGGAAACCCAGCTGCCGACCGGCATCAGCTTCATGGTCGATGGTGACGGCAAGCAGCAGGCGGAAGCCTTCAACGGGCTGCTGATCGCGATGGGCCTGGCGCTGATCTTCATCTACATCGTGCTGGCCAGCCAGTTCGGCAGCTTCGTCCAGCCGATCGCGATCATGGCCTCGCTGCCCCTGGCGCTCATCGGGGTCATGTTGGCCCTGCTGCTGTGGAAGACCACGTTGAACGTCTTCTCGATGATCGGCCTGGTGATGCTGATGGGCCTGGTCACCAAGAACGCGATCCTGTTGGTGGACTTCGCCAACCATGCCCGCAAGGACCAGGGCCTGTCGATCCCCGACGCGCTGCTGCAGGCCGGCCTGATCCGGATGCGGCCGATCATCATGACCACCGCGGCGATGGTGTTCGGCATGCTGCCGATGGCGATTGCGCTGAACGAAGGCGGTGAAATCCAGGCGCCAATGGGCCGGGCGATCATCGGTGGCGTGATCACCTCGACCCTGCTCACCCTGGTGGTGGTGCCGGTGATCTATTCCTACCTGGTGCGGGGCCGCAAGACCTTCGGCGCGACGGACCCGTCCCCAGCGGGCAAGGGCGTTGACCGCAGCGGGCACGGCAGCGCGTCGGGCGCTGAACTCGGCGGTGTGGCATCCATCACGCCGACGCCCGGTATCGCGGACTGAGCGCCTTGTTCTCGTTAGGGATTGCAGGTCGGATGCACCTTTGAGTCATGGTGCGCGAGGGAAGGGGGCGGGCACATTGATCGGCAGTTGATTGCCACCTCAGATCATGTCCAGCTCCTTCCACGCCCCTGACGCCTCGCCCCGTCCGATCTCCGAGCCGCCGAACTTGCGCCTGGCGGCCAGCCACCGATCGGACGCGTCGTCGGCCGGTGCGGCATCGCGGGCATCGGCATCGACGTCTTCAATGCCCCGCCCGACGATCTCCGCTTCCTCGCGGTGCCGCGGGCGGGACCTGGTGTCGGCGATGTCTGCAATGTCGGCGATGTCAACGATGTCGGCGACGCGCGGCCAGGACAGCGTGCGGGCCTGCTTCGGCGATGGCGGGAGCGAGTGCCGCCATACGATCAGCGGAGACGACTTGCGCTTGCGCCCGACTCGCCTTTGCGGTGTCGCGCTGGGGCTGGCCGGTGTGCTGGCGGTGACGGACCAGAGCCTGGGCAGCGACGGGCACGGCGCATGGCGGTGGGCGGCGATCGCGCTGCTGGTGTTGGTGCTGGTGGGCGCGCTGCGGGCTTGGCAGGCCTTGGATGGCCTGACGATGCGACTGGTGACGCCGGCATCGACTTTTGCGGGCGACAACGCGATGGTGGAGTTTCGACTGGACAACCCCACCCGCCGCGCGCGCTGGGACCTTGCGGTGGTCCGGGAAGGGCTGAACAGCCCGAGCGCCTGGATGGATGTCCCGCCCCGTTCTCACGATCTGACCCTGGTCGCCTGTCCGACGACCTCGCGCGGACTGCAGGCCATGCCGGCGCTGATCGTGCAGACCGCCCACCCGTTGAGCCTGTTCCACGCCTCTGCCTGCTGGCGGCATGGGGTGCAGCTGCTGGTGTATCCGCGGCCATTGCAGCCGGCCCCATCACCGGCAGTTGCCGTGGGGTCTGCACCGGTGTCCGGACCCACACGCAGCTCGCCGGGACGGCCCGCACGGCCGACGTCGGCGATTGACCAGCCCCTCTGGCTGGATCTGGCCGATGTGGACGCGGAACGCCTGGCGATGGTGTCCAAGCGGACTGCGGACGATCAGGGCGATGCCGGCGAGGGATGTCTGCCCCCTGACGCACCAGCGGTCGCAGCGACGCCGGCCCTGGCGCTGGCGCCTTTGCAGGGCCATGACCCGGCGGCCGATGATGACTGGCGACTCTCCCGCCTCGCCGGCGCCGTGCTGCAGGCCGAGCGCCAGGAGCGCCGCTACGGACTGCGGCTGGGGGCGGTGATCGTGCCGCCGAGCCGCGGCCTGCGGCATCGCCGCCACTGTTTGGCCCTGCTGGCGCAGATCGATCTTCAACAGCTGTCGCGCAGCACCAGCTCGAACCCCAGGTCCAGGCAGGGCTCCGGCACCGTGTCGCCGCGCATCAGCGAGACCAGCATCTCGCCCGCCCTCAGCCCGATCTCGCCGCGCGGGGTGCGCACCGTCGACAACGGCGGCAGCATCTGATCGCCGCCGGTCAGGTCGTTGAATCCGACGATCGCGACCTGCTCCGGCACACGCCAACCGCGCCGCAGCGCCTGCAGCAAGGCGCCTTGGGCCAGGTCGTCGTTGTTGAAGAAGACCGCGTCGACATCCGGCGCCTCCCGCATCACCCGCTCCAGCAGCTCGGCGCCCAGCGCGAAGGAGGAGGGCGCCGCATCCATGAACTCCAGCGCCGGATCATGCAGCTCGCCCATCGCGGCGCGATAGCCGGCGGCGCGCTGCAAGGTGCGCGGGTCCAACTGGGCGGCGGCAAAGGCAATGCGGGAATATCCCCGGCGTCTCAGCTCCGCCGTCATCGCATGACCGGCCGACTGCTGTGAGAAGCCGACCGAATACAGCCCCTCGTCGCGGCGGTTCTCCATCACATGCACGCAGGGAATGCCGCTGCCCTGGATCAGGGCCCGGGCCTCGTCGGTGCGGTCGAAGCCAGTCACCAGCAGGCCGGCGGGACGGTTCATGAGGTAGCTGCGCAGCAGCGCTTCCTCTTCCTCCGGCTGGTAGTGGGTGATGCCGATCAGGCTCTGGTAGCCCGCCGCCAGCAGGGTGCGCTGGGCCTCGTCAAGCAGATCCACAAACAGCGCGTTGGACAGCAGCGGAATCAGCACCGCCACCTGGTTGCTGCGTGAGGAGGCCAGCGCGCGCGCGGCCGGGTCGGGCACATAGCCCAGTCGCGCCACGGCTTCGCGCACCCGCTCCACCAACTCCACCGCCACGCCTCGTTCGCCGCGCAACGCGCGTGAGGCGGTGATGGGGCTGACCTCGGCCGCCAGGGCCACATCCTGCAGCGTGACTCGTCCGGTGGCGCGGCGCCGTTTCGGTGCGGGAAATGAGGACATCGACAAGGCATGCACTGGAAGAGGGAGAGGCAGGATAGCGCTGTCCTCCCCCGGCCCGATAGCGGACTGACCCTGATCCGGGCCTGTCGCCGTGCGGCTTCGGCCCGCCCGCCCGCCGCTGTCGAACCCACCCGCCGGCTCGAATCCGGAACGGCATGGCTCGCTCGCACCGGTTCGTAACCTGCGTGTAATCCCTGATTTGGTGCTGCGGTCGTCGGCCTAAGATAGCGCTATCCCGTCGCTTGAAGCGGCGGTCAAAACAGGCGCGAGGGCACTTGACCAGGACGACATGTCGCCCGGCCACAGCCCTCGCGAAGCACAACACGGAGACAGGACGGCGACCCCATCGCCGTCTCTTTTTCAGAATCGGGACAGCGCTATCCAATGTCGAATGCCCCCACGATTTCCCCGCGCGCCCTGGTGGTGATGGGCGTGGCCGGATGCGGCAAGACCAGCGTCGGCCAGACCCTGGCGAGCACGCTGGGCTGGGCCTTCATCGAGGGCGACGCGCACCATGCGCCGGCCTCGATCGTGAAGATGCAGGCCGGCCAGCCATTGACCGACGAGGACCGCTGGGGCTGGCTGGACCGCCTGGGCGGCATGCTGGCCAGCCAGGCGCCGGTGGTGCTGAGCTGCTCCGCCCTCAAGCGGGTCTACCGCGATCGCCTGCGCGCCGCTTGCCCGAGCTTGGGCTTCGTCTTCCTCGAGATCGACAAAGCGCTCGCGCTGGAGCGCGTCTCTGCCCGCGCGGCGGGCCACATCTTCCCCGCCAGCCTGGTCGACAGCCAGTTCCAGACGCTGGAGCCACCGATCGGCGAGCCGGGCGTGGTGACCGTGTCCGCGGCGCTGTCCCCGGGCGAACAACTGACGCAGGTGCTGCACCTGCTGGCGCAACAGGAGATCGCCCGATGAGCGCATCCGATCCGCAATCCCCCGTGCCGGGCACATCGGGCACACCGGGCACACCGGGCACACCGGGCCCGGCGACCGCACCGAAAAGCCTGTGGCAGACCGCCAGCGAAAGCGCGATGGCGCTGTGCCTGGCGGTGATGGCCGTGGCGGTGTTCGTCAATGTGGTGCTGCGTTATGGCTTCGGCAGCGGCGTGGCGGCGAGCGAGGAGCTCTCCCGGTTGCTGTTCGTGTGGATGGTCTTCATCGGCGCGACCGCCGCCTATCCGCTGGGCCAGCACATGGCCTTCACCAGTCTGCTGCTGCCGCTGCGCAAGAAGCCGACGGTGCTGAAGCTGGTGGCCGCGCTCATCCGCATCGCGGTGATCGTGGCAGCCGTGCTGGTGGCCTGGGGCGCCTGGCAGCAGGTGAGGGTGGGCCTGGACAGCCAATCGGTGGTGCTGGGTTATTCGAATGCCTTGCTGCCGCTGCCGGCCTTGCTGTCCAGCGTGGCCATCGCGCTGATGGCGGGTTGGGAACTGCTGCGCCAGCGGCCGCTGGATCTGGACCACGAGAGCGACGTCGAATGAACGGGCGAGCGATCACATCATGAGCAACGAAGCCCTTTCCTTCATCGTTTTCGTCGTCGGCATGCTGCTGCTGATGGGCCTGGGCATTCCCATGGCCTTTGCGCTGGTGCTGACCGGCGCCGGCATGGCCTGGGCGCTGGATTTCTGGGACACCCAGCTGCTGGCGCAGAACCTGGTGGCCGGCATCGACAGCTTCCCGCTGCTGGCCGTGCCCTTCTTCATCCTGGCCGGTGAGCTGATGAATGCCGGCGGCATCAGCCGACGCATCATCCTGATGGCGCAGGCCTGGGTCGGCCACATCCGCGGCGGGCTGGGCTTCGTGGCGATTGGCGCTTCGGTGCTGATGGCCAGCATGAGCGGCTCGGCCCTGGCCGACACCGCCGCGCTGGCCACCATCCTGCTGCCGATGATGCGCCGCCACGGCTATCCGATGGGCACCTCGGCGGGGCTCATCGCCTCAGGCGGCATCATTGCGCCGATCATTCCGCCGTCGATGCCGTTCGTGATCTACGGCGTCACCACCAACACCTCGATCTCGGCGCTGTTCCTCGCGGGCATCTTCCCGGGGTTGGTGATGGGCCTGGGCCTGCTCATTGCCTGGAAGCTGCAGTTGCGCAAGATCGACCTGCCGCAAGGCGAGCCGATGCCGATGGCCGCGCGCCTGCAGGCCACCGCCAAGGCCTTCTGGGCCCTGCTGATGCCGTTGATCATCATCGGCGGCATGAAGTCGGGGGTGTTCACACCGACCGAGGCCGCTGTCGTGGCTGCCTTCTATGCGCTGGTGGTGAGCTTTGCAGTGCATCGCGAGATGAACCTGCGCGACCTGCACGGCGTGCTGGTCCGCGCCGCCAAGACAACGGCGATCGTGATGTTCCTGTGTGCCGGTGCGCAGGTCGCCAGCTACATGATCACCCTGGCCGACCTGCCGGGTGTGCTCAGCGGCTGGCTCGGCGGGCTGATCGAGTCGCCGCGGCTGCTGATGGCGCTGATGATGGTGCTGCTGGTGCTGATCGGCACCGCGCTGGACCTCACGCCCACCATCCTGATCTTCGCGCCGGTGATGCTGCCGATCGCGGTGAAGGCCGGCATCGATCCGGTCTACTTCGGTCTGATGTTCGTGCTGAACGGCGCCATCGGCCTGATCACACCGCCGGTGGGCACGGTGCTGAACGTGGTGGCCGGCGTGGGCCGGTTGTCGATGCACCAGGTGATCAAGGGCGTGAACCCGTTCCTGCTGACCTACGCCGTCATCCTGGTGCTGTTCACCTGCTTCCCGCAGTTGGTGATTGCGCCGATGCACTGGCTGCGGTGACGGGCGGGACGCACACCAGAGCGACCCCCTACCAAAAGCCGACCAAAAGCCGACCCAAAGCCGACCCAAAGCCGACCGACCGACAGCCGACCGACAGCCGACCCGCCCCCGCACGGCACCTGAAGCAAAACCCTTCACGCCTGGCCGCGGCGGTCCCACGATTCCCCTCACGACCTCGACAACAACACCCCCACAGGAGACCTCCCCATGACGACCTCCCCGACGCAAGGCCTGACCCGTACCGCCCGCCGACTGACCCTGGCCGCCGGTGCCGCGCTGGCGCTGGCCGCGGTGCTGCCCGTCCAGGCCCAGGACATCAAGCCCCGACTGATCCGCTTCGGCTACGGCCTGGCCGAGAACAGCAACCAGGGCCGTGCGGTGAAGATGTTTGCCGACGAGGTGCAGAAGCTGTCCGGCGGCAAGATGCGCATCCGCGCGATCGGCGGTGCGGCGCTGGGCCCGGACACCCAGATGCAGCAGGCGCTGATCGGCGGTGCCCAGGAGATGATGGTGGGCTCGACCGCGACGCTGGTCGGCATCGCCAAGGAAATGGCGCTCTGGGACACGCCTTTCCTGGTCAACAACACCCGCGAAGCCGATGCGCTGCTGGACGGCCCGGTCGGCGACAAGGTGCGCGCCAAGCTCGAAGACAAGGGCATGGTGGGCCTGGTCTATTGGGAGAACGGTTTCCGCAACCTCACCAACAGCAAGCGCCCGGTCACCAAGCTGGAAGACCTGAACGGCATCAAGCTGCGGGTGATGCAGAACAACGTGTTCCTGGACAGCTTCAAGCAGCTCGGCGCGAATGCGGTGCCGCTGCCGTATTCCGAGCTGTTCACCGCGCTGGAGACGAATGCGGTCGACGGCCAGGAGAACCCCTACAACACCATCCTCTCGGCCAAGTTCTATGAGGTCCAGAAGTACCTGACCATCACCAACCATGTCTACAGCCCGTGGATCGTGACGGTGAGCAAGAAGTTCTGGGACGGCCTGTCCAAGGACGAGAAGGCCGTGCTGCAGAAGGCCGCCGTGGCCAGCCGCGACTTCGAGCGCAAGGACACCCGCGCCGAGGCCGCCAAGGCGCTGGCCGATCTGAAGTCGCGCGGCATGCAGGTCAATGAACTCAGCCCGACCGAAGCCGCCCGCATGCGTGACAAGCTCACCCATGTGAATGCCGGTGTGGCGACGCAGGTCGGCATGGACCTGTGGAACGAAACCCAGGCCCAACTGGCCAAGCTGCGCGGCGGGAAGTAACGCGGGCGCCCGCCATCAGGTGGGCGTGGGCCGGACCGCTCGGCCAAATGAGATTGAAACGGGCGCCGGATCGCAACGATCCGGCGCCCGTTTCGCATGTCGGCGCCAGTTCTTGACGGCATTTGTCGTTCGTTGTTCGTTGTTCGTTGTTCGTCGTCAGGGGGCGGGTTTGAGCCGCCTGAGCCGCATCGCATCGCCACGAGTGCGTCAAAGAACCGCTGATCGCCGGTTGCCGTGCGTGTCGGATGACCGGCCGAGGCCGCTTCGGCACAAGGCCATCCATCGACGTCGCGCGTGTCGAGGTCGAAAAACGTGAATTAGTACCGGTTTCTCTTGAAAACCGTTGTCGGATGAAATCCGGAACCCATCGGCTCCGCACTGGTGTCGCTTGCAAACTCTGCGAGCGACCATGCCGATCTCACTTCCTGGTCTTCCTCCTTCGCTGCCGGGCGATGGGCGGATGCAGGCAACTTCCGCCACACCGGACACAACCGCCGCCGTCGAATCGGTTTCCAGCGCTGCCGATCTGATGTCAGGCAAGGTCGCGTGGCACGACGGTGCGGCTCATGTGTTGGCTGACGCGCTGGTCCAAAGCGGGGGTTGGCCGCAGCGTTATGCGCTGGGCGTGGACAGCGGTGACGGATGCATCCGCGATGCCGTGCCTGAAGGCGGCGGTGCGCGGCGCGTGGTGGTGGCGCGGCAAGGGGAGGGATGGACGTCGGCGTCGGGCCCGGTGCGATCCACCGGGGCGCCGGCAGAGGATTTCGCCCAGGCGGCGCTGGATGGGCTGGAGCAGATGGCCGCCCAGGACGGCGTGTCGGCGTATGCCCAGCACCCGCCTGCTGCACCGCCGCCGCCGCCGAAGTTGCAGGGGGCGCTGGCATCGTTCCAACTTGCCGCGCCGCCGATGCATCGACCGCGAGTCTTCGGTCGCGCTGAGGTTCTGACCCCACCGCAGTCCTTCACGCTGGCGGATCCGACGATGCCGAAGGCCGTACCGTCACGACCGGGAGGTCGCGTCGAGGGGCTCAAGGCCGACGTGGCCGCCACGCTCGGGCGCTTGCTGAATGAGCGGTATCAGTGGGCGCGGCCGGTGGCGCTGGACGGTCGGGCGTTTGATCGTCTCGCAGCGAAGGCGGCGTCGCACACGGGTGGGAATCTGTCGTGGCAACTGCGCGTGGACAAGCAAGGACGCCATGTGGAACTGGCGCTTCATCAGGGAACACGCGCGCTGGCTGCCGCGCCGGTGCTGGACCTGCGACGCATCGCGTCCGGTGCGACGCTGATGCGGATGAACGTCGATGACGACCTGGGCCGCGAGAACGACGTGCTGGATGATCGCTTCAATGCCGTCAGCACGCGCCTCGGCGCGGTTCGAGCGCCGATGCGACAAGGGCTCGAACTCGATCAGGACCGCACGCTCAAACGGCTGCCCGCGCGGCAACCGCTGGTCTTGATCGGACATGGCGATCGGCTGGAGGATGCGCCGAAGGGCCAGCCCTACCGCATTGATCGGCTGGGAGATCGTTCCGCAGAAGACATCGCCGAGCTGCTGGCGGCCCAGGGGTTGGACAAGCGCTATCAAGGCACGATCTATCTGGTGGGTTGCGGCACGGCGTCTGGCTTCGGCTCGCCCCATGCGTTTGCCGATCGCTTGCGCACGCTGCTGGCGGACAAGGGGTATGAGCGACTCTCGGTGGCGGGTACGCCGGGGGCGGCGCGCATCGACGAAGGCGGCCAGGTCTTCTCGAGTGTGGACGCGGTGGTGACCGACACCCGCGCCACCCTTGATCGCACCCGCCAGTTGGTGGAGCGCTTGAAAGCCGCCCGCGCGCAGGCGTCCGAGGAGGCGAAGGCGCAGGGCGGTGGTGCGGGAGCAGGCAAGCCGCAGAACGAGGAAACGCGGGTGCTCACTCGTGTCATCCGCAGCGAGCTGGATTACCTGCAGCAGATCAAGGACATCAAGGCTGATCGGCGCGCCGTGGCCCGCGGCACCCTGGCCCATGACAACACCTCCGTCAAACAACTGCGCGGCCACGGTGTGCGCGAGTGGTGGGGCGTGTTCGGTCCGCGCAAGACCCACAAGCCCACCGACGGCGGCTGACACCGGCCGCACGGCAGCGTCGCGCGGCAACGGATCCGCCGCCCGTCGGCCTGTCACGCGGCTGCCGCTATATTGGTCTGTTCTCGCTGGTTCCTTGCCTGTTCCCGGGGGCCTGCGCCACGGCGACGCCGTTGGCGCGGCGCCCATGACCCTTGAAGGCCGAGTCCCATGACTGCTCACGATCCGCTGTCACGCCCCCCTCGCGCTCGCGCCTCCCTGGCGACCCCGCGGGGGAAGGGCACGCGTTCCACCCGTTCGGCGGCAGCGACATCCCGCGCTGACGCAGCCGCCGAGGCGAAGCGCGTTGCGACCGAAGGTCCCTCGCTGGATGTGGCGCTGCAGGGCGGCGGCTCTCACGGCGCATTCACCTGGGGCGTGCTGGACGCGCTGTTGGAAGACGGCCGGTTCCGCCTGGACGGTGTGTCCGGCACCAGCGCAGGCGCCATGAATGCCGCGGTGCTGGCCACGGGCTTTGCGCGGGGCGGCGCCTTGGGCGCACGACAGGCCTTGTCGGCGTTCTGGCAGGCGGTGTCGGGCGTGCCCGCCTGCTTTGGCCGGGTGGGGCAGGCCACCGCCAACGCCAACGCCGACAGCGGCCCGCCCCCGCTGGATCTGCCGTCGTGGATCTACAACCGCAGCAGTTGGCCCGGCATGGCCGCCTGGAATGCCTGGCTGCGGCTGTGGAGTCCGTATCAGCTCAATCCCTTCAATCTGGATCCGCTGAGGGACATCGTCCAGGCCCATGTCGACGTGGCGGCACTGCGGGAGGGGCCGATCAAGGTGTTCGTCACGGCGACCTCGGTGCGCACCGGTCAGCCGCGGGTCTTCAGCGGGCAGGACCTGAGCGTCGAGGCGCTGATGGCGTCGGCCTGTCTGCCGCAGAGCGCGCAGACGGTGGTGATCGACGGCGAGCCTTTCTGGGATGGCGGTTTCTCGGGCAATCCGGCGCTCTGGCCGCTGGTGTACGGCACCCACACCGATGACGTCTTGCTGGTGCAGATCAATCCGCGCGAGCATGCCGGGATTCCGAGGACGGCCACCGAGATCGATGACCGCATCAACGAGATCACCTTCAATGCCAGCCTGGTGGCCGAGTTGCGGGCCATCTCCTTCGTGCAGCGGCTGCTGCGCGATCGCCGGATTGATCCGACCCGCTACAAGCAGATGCGCCTGCACCGGGTGGCCGATGAGGACGGCCTCGCGCCCTTCGGTGCGTCGAGCAAGCTCAACACCGATCCGCGGCTGCTGACGACCTTGTTCGGCCTGGGCCGCCATGCCGCGCAGCGCTGGCTGGCCACCTGCGGGCCCTCGGTCGGCACGGCCAGCACCTTGGACATCGACGAGGTGTTCCTGGCCAACCGGGTCACCCAGGCCAAGCCGCCGTCCACGGCGTGAGCGGATCCGGTGGCGCCCGGATGGGGGAACCGTCCGGTTAGCGCGTGTGCCGCAGTCTCGGCGGGTGTGTGCCCGGTGGCGCAGCGGGTGGGGCGGCGCGGGTCGTCTGCGAACAGGTCGGTGGGTGTGTGTGACCAAGCCGTGTCGCCGCCAGCCCGTCCGCCCACGCCACCATGTTGCCAGTTTCGAACTTTGGAGTTCACCTCCCGCCGCTCCAGCCGGCCTCGGATTCACTTCACGACCCGCTGGGGGCCAATGACGCCAAGCGGCTGTTGAAAGAGGGACTGTCGCTTGGCGGTCGGTGGCAGCCGATGTTGAACGACTGGGTCGGTTGTCTGGCCGTGCAGAGTGTGTGGTGGCCCCGGGGTGTGGGTCTGCACATTGAACAGGGCGGCGTGCGTCGGTCGTTTGTTCCGTCAGAACGGGTGAAAAGCTGGATCTGTCTCACGCAAGTGGGTGAGGGCTCGTGCGGGATATGGCGATCGGGCGCCCGGGACCAGGGTGGAGGCGACTCCAGCGCCTCCAGCGCCAAGTGCCAGGCTGGAGGCGCCTCCAGCGCCTCGTGCGCGTCAGGTCGAGACAGCTTTCTAAGGATGATGCTGTCAGGCCTGAAAGACGCGGTCTCTGTGCTGGATCCCGCCGCTGTATCACGCTTGCCGGACGGTGTGGACGATCTGAGAGTCTCGCTGCTCGGGTCGCTCGACGAGCGTGGGCTCTGCACCGACCGCATGCTGATGAATGTGCAGGATGTCGGCGGTGGATTCATGGCGTCGGAGACCTTGTTTCCGCGCACCCAACGCCGTTGGACCACCTGTGGTGCAAGGACGGCGCAGCAACTCATCCACAACCTGAAGGGCGAGGTCGCGGCCGCATTGGGCCAGGTCTTGCTGGAACGCTGCCAGTGGACCCGGCCGGTCGCGCTGGAGCGCGAAGGCTTCGACCGCCTGGCGGGCTGGCTCACCGACGCTGAGGCCCACGCGCTGGCGTGGTCGCTTCGCCTCGATCCCCAGGCGTCCCGGGTGAACCTGATGGTGATACGGAAACGACGGCTGGCTTGCCAAGGCGCTGTGCTTCGGATTGAGCCCTACCTGAAAGGCGCGGTGATCCTGCCGGTCTTCCCGGCAAAGGGGCCGAATGACGGCCCCCATCTGATGATCGACAACATGGTGAACCGGTACAACAGCGGCAGAGAGATTCAGGTGGGATCGTTGAGAGTGCCGGAGCGAATGAAGGCGTCCGTCGATGGGCACGCGCCCCTGGCTCACATCGGTTCGCGCACACGCCTGGTGATCGTTGGTCATGGAGGCCGTCTGGCGCCGTTCGAACCGACCAGCGATGCCTACACGGCCGATCATCTGGAAGACCAGACCCCGGAGGCGCTGGCGGATCTGCTGGCCCGGCAAGGCTTGCGCAAGGACTTCTCCGGCACGGTGTTCGTGGAGTCCTGCTTCAGCGCTTCGGGCCTGGGGCGGACAGACACCTACGTCCATCGGCTGCGCGACGAGCTGGCTCGGCGTGGCTATCGACAGCTCTCAGTCGCGGGACGGCCCGGCGAGTCCTATGTCGGGCCGCAGTCCACACTCACGCTGCCGAATGAGCATCACTTCAATATCGTGCAGACGCAGCAGCGCAGCCTGGCGTTCTCGGCGCAACTCAGGGCCAGGCTCGACGAGCTGGCCGAACGGACCGGTGGCCTCGAACAGGCTCAAGACGCCGAGATCCTCCAGCAATTGATGGCGCGCGAGTCGATGTACCAGGTCCGGTTGAGTCGAATGCGGGAGAAGGGGCCCTACAGTCAACGCCATATCGACGCCTTGAACGCCGCGCTGCAGGCATGCGGGCCTGATGAATCGGTGCCTTGGACGCTGCATCCGATTGCCTATGAGGATCTCGAGCACGACATGGTCGCGGACATGTGGAGCCACATCGGCCCGGGACCCGCGCCGCAGGTCGACGGCGAGGCGCTGAGGCGTGTGATCGACCGCCTCGGGATCACGCTCGACGAGCGCCAATCTCAACGGGTCCAGGCGTGGGCCAGCCAGATCGCAGCGGGACGGCCTCTGCCGGTCGACGGGGCCCAACTGAAGCGGCTCATGGATGGCTTTGGCATCCCGTTCGACCCGCTCGCGGCGCAGCAGATCATGAACGCGTTGTGGGGCGACACAGGATCAGGTTCTGGGTCTGCGGCCCTTCCGAGCGATCGTCACGCCACGGGGCCGATGTGAACAGACGTTGAGGTTGTCACCAGGGCAGGACACGATGAGACTTTCAGGATCCACGCTTGACCATCTGGGCCCGAACCACCAACTGGATTCGGACGCCTCTCACCACGCACCTCAGGCCAATGACGCCGTGCGCCTCTTGAAAATGGGGCTTTCACAGTCCGGTTGCTGGACGCCGGCGCTGAACGATCGCGTCGGCTGCCTGGCCGTGCAGAGCGCGTGGTGGCCCAGGGGCCTGGGGCTGCACATCGAACAGGGCGGCGTCCGGCGGTCGTTCGTTCCGTTGGAGGAGGTGCGAAGCTGGATCTGCATTTCCCACGAGAGCGGGAACGCCGAGGAGCGATGGGAGACTCACGACGGCAAAAAGGTGACCGACCCGTCAGGGGCGGTCGGCGGAGCCGGGCCGGACAGAGAGCTGTTTCTCACCGCGTTGTTGGCATCGGTGCATGAGTACGTCGTCCGTATTCATCCCGCCGATGTGTCCCGTGTGCCGAACTGTTCGGCGACCCTGCGGGAGTCGCTGCTGAAGTCGCTGGAAGACCGTGGGCTGTGCGTGGGACGCATGTTGCCGGAGGCACAGCCCGCCGGCGGCGCGTTCATGGCCTCGGAGACGCTGCTTCCCCTGGTCAAGGGGGGATGGGAAACCAGTCGGGCCCACACGGCCAGGACGCTGATCCATCAACTGAAAGGTCAGGTGGCGTCGGTGCTCGGTCGAGTCTTGCTCGATCGCTGTCAATGGAGTCGTCCGGTGGCCCTGCAGCGTGAGGGCTTTGATCATCTCTCGAGCTGGCTCACGAACGACGATGCCCAGGCGTTGAAGTGGTCGCTGCGCGTCAACGACGAGGCGTCCGAGGTGGCGCTGATGGTCATGCGCCACCGTCAACTGGAATCGCAGGGCGCCGTTCTTCGCCTGGAACCGTATCTGAAGGGTGCGGTCATCCTGAAGGTGGACGGCACGGACCGGCCCATCGACCTGGCCGCCGAGTTGGTTGATCGTCGTCTCAATCACGACAGCAGTGTTCAGGTGGGCGCCTGGAAGCTGCCCCAGCGGATGGCGCGCTCAGTCAACCCGCAAGCGCCGCTGGCCGACATCGACCCGCGAACGCGCTTGTTCATCGTGGGCCATGGGGGGCGGGAGGCCCGCTTCGATCCGGCCAAGGATGTGTGCACCTTCGACCTTGTGGGAGACCAATCCCCCGCAGCGCTGGCCGACCTGTTGGTCCGGCAAGGACTGTCCAAGGAGTTCAGCGGCACGGTGTTCCTCGATGCCTGTAGCAGCGCTTCGGGGGCCGGCCGGACCGATACCTATGCCCATCGCCTGCGCGACGAGCTCGACCGGCGAGGCTATCGGCATCTGTCGGTGGCCGGTCGGCCAGGCCTGTCCTTCGCCAACTTGCGCGTCGCGCGCACACTTCCCAATGAACTTCACTACAACATCGACCAGACGCTGCGGCGAACCAAGGCACTGACTCGAGGTCTGCGAGGCCGACTCAATGACCTGCGGACCGATCCAGCTGCCGCGCCCGAAGAACACGCGGTGCTGAAGCGACTGATCAAGCAGGAGTCCGGCTACCGACGTGTGCTGGAACAACTTCGGGAACTGGGGCCTTTTGCTCGACATCGCCCCGAGCTCGACATGCCGGTGCAGGCATCCAGGTCCGATGCTCCGCCAGCTCATGAACCTCCGCGGCTCAACCTGAAAGAGATTGAATTCGCCACGGTCCGCGACATGTGGGGCCATGTCGGTCCGCGATCGACGCCGCAGACCGATCGGGCGGGCATGAAGCCGCTCATGGAACGGCTGGGCGTGTCGCTCGGTGTTCAGTTCGACGATGTCCAAGCGCAGAGCATCCAGGACTGGCTGATCCAGGTCGAAGCGGGACGGCCGCTGCCGGTCGACGAGGTCGAGTGGAAGCAGTGGTTCGACAGCTTGGGGATTAAGCTCGACAAGCGCTTGGATCAGCAGATCAGGGATGCGTTCGGCGTTACCGGCGCGGGACCGGCGCAGTCGATCGATCCGGAGGCGGTGAGGCGACTGATCGACCGCCTCGGCATCGGGCAGGACGGCGAGGCTCAGCCGACCAGACTGAGCGGCGATGGGGAGGATGTTGAGGACGTCGCCGCCGGGCCCGCAGCGGCTCCGATCGACCGTCTCGCCACCGGCCCCATGTGAATGCGGCCCTTGCCCGCCCGCTTGGCGGTGTACATCGCTTCATCGGCATGACGCATCAGGTCCTCGGCGGATGAAGCGCCGCGTCCGATCACCGCGCCCAGGCTGGCGCTGACGGTCACGCTGCGCTCGTCGTCCAGCTCGATCGGCTGCTCGATCAAGGCCAGCGAGCGTCGCAGCACCGGCAGGACATCCTCCACGCTGGACACGCCGCTGAGCACCAGCGCGAATTCATCCCCGCCAATCCGCGCCACCACATCATTGGCGCGCAGCGATCCCAGCAGTCGGCGGCTGACTTCCTGCAGCACCCGGTCGCCGGCCTCGTGGCCGAATGCGTCATTCACCGGCTTGAAGCCATCCAGGTCCAGGTAGCAGACCGCCACCGCCTTGTTGCCGCGCACGGAATGGGCCAGGGCATCGTGGAGCTTTTCCTGGAACAGCCGGCGATTGGGCAGGCCGGTGAGCGCGTCGCGGAAAGCCAGGCTGTGGGCATGTTCCTCGCTGCGCTTGAGTGCATCGATGTCCACCAGCATCCAGACGCTTTCGTCCTTGCTCACCGAGGTGCCGCTGAGGTCGATCCAGATCGACTCACCATCCTTGCGGCGCATCTGCAGTTGAATCCGGAACTGGCGACCCTCACGCTGTGCCGTGTCGCCGCTCTGCGCCGCCCATTGGAACGACGCCTCGTCGAGATAGAGCTGACGGATGGCCATGCCGCGCAGTTCATCGGGCCGGTAGCCGAAGATGCGCGCCATCGCGCCGTTCTCCCAGATCGCCACCCGATCGCGCAGCCTGACCATGCCGATCAGATCGTTCTCCAGCATCAGGCTTTGTTCGCGCGCCAGACGGGCCATGTCCAGCCGGCCGAGGTGGGCCTGGCGCTGTTGCCGGAAGAGATGCACCGAAAAGCCGGCAATGGTCAGGATCACCAAGGCGATCACGACCACCTCCAGCAGCATCTCGCGACGCCAGGCGGCGAGGTAGTCGCGGGTGGCGATGCCCGTCAGCACCCGCAGCGGGTAGTGGCCGACTTGCCGATAGGCGGTGACCCGCTCGACCCGGTCGATCGGGTTCAGGGTGACGAACCAACCCTGCGAGCGGTCACGGGCCATGCTGGCCCGCAGCGCCTCCGACACGTTGTTGGCGCCCAGACCGGCCGTGGCGCCTGGTTCCGAGGCGGAGTAACGGGCCACCAGGCGTAGTTCGTCGGTGCGCAGGGAGATGGCGCCGGCCTCACCCATGGTGGCCTTGGCGAAGTGCTGCGCGAAGTGATCGGTGGTCATCGAGGCATAGACCACGCCGGCGAACTCTCCCGACGGGGTCTGCAAGCGCCGCGCCACGATCAGCACCCAGCGGCTGTTGACCCGGCTGCGCAGCGGCTCGGACATCACCATCGAATCGGTGCCCTTGGCCCGCTGGAAGTAGACCCGGTCGGCCACCGAGATGGCCTGTTCCCCGGGGTCCAGGCCCAGCGCCACCGCGCCGTAGGCATCGGACACACGCAGGGCGTTCACATGCTTGAGCAAGCTGCGTTGCTCCGCCAGGGTGTCCTGCACGGACTGTCGCCGTTCCTCGGCATTGCGGGCATGTTGGAACCGCAGGGCCACCGTGGCCAGGGCGTTGTCGATCTCGCGCAGTTCCGAGGCGATCTCGCCGCTCAACTGGCTGGAGACCCGTTCGACGGTCTCGCGTGCGGCCTGCTCATCGGCCTCACGGCTGCTCATCAGGTTCTTCGCGGTGACCGCGATCAGCAGGACCGCAATCAACAGGTTGCCAAGCACCAACCACAGGGCGAGGTGACGTGGCATTGAGGGCGGATGGCTCAGCGGGCGATCCATGGCGGGCAGCTCCAGTCGGTCACGGGGCATGGCGACAGGGGCTCGGGTGGGAGTCATCCATCGCTCGATTCGGCATGTCCGAGGTTCTACGCCCGCCTTGGCGTACGGGGTAGATCGACATCTCGCAACCCGTTGTCAGGCGAATGCCTACACGGGCGATGGTGGTTCTGAAAGCGTGACGGACTTCACGGCTGCCCAGTGGGCGGCTCGCCCGGCTCGGCCCGGCAGCGGGGGGCAGACGCGGCGATTGGCTGGCAGCTGTGGGTTGATCGCCTACAACGCCTGTCTGCATCCCTGCACCGGTGCTTGCGGCTTGGACGTCTGTTGTCGATCCGGCAGGGGCGGGAAGATGCGATCCATCGAACGAAGTCCGGTGCCCGCATCGGCCAGTCGATCCCCCGCGCCCAGCCGACCACGCCGATCCACTTGATCCCCGCAGGAGCCACCATGCACACCACGCGCCAAGCCACCGTGATCCGTCAGCCGCAAGCCGTGGCAGCCCAGCGCGCACAGCGCCTGCAGCGGGCGCTGCTGCTGTCCGGACTGGCGCTGGCGGGCGGGCTGCTGGTGGGGTTGTCGGATCCGGCCCGCGCGGCGACCCCGGTGTCCAACACCTTTCAGGTGCAGGCCACGATCACCAGTTCCTGCACCGTGTCGGGGTCCTCGCTGAACTTCGGCAGCGCGATCGATCCGCTGGCGGCCGCCACGCCGCTGGACGCCACCTCGACGCTCACTGTCACCTGCTCCAACACCACGCCCTACACCGTCGCCCTGAATGCCGGTACGAATGCCGGCGGCGCCACCAACTTCGCCAGCCGCACGATGAAGAGCGGCTCGGACACGCTGGCCTATCAGCTCTATCTTGACTCAGGCCGCTCCACGGTGTGGGGCGACGGCAGCTCGTCCAGCAGCAACAAGAGCGGCACCGGCATCGGCACTGCCCAGACGCTGTCGGTCTATGGCCGGATTCCGTCGCTCGCCAATGTGGTGCCCGGCAGCTATACCGACACGGTGACGGTGACGATCAGTTATTGAGCGCCTGCCCACCGGGCCGCAGGCGCGGCCCAGGGGCGCTCATCCGGTGTGCGGACGTCATGGCTTTCTGGGCCGGATGGAAGGTGGTCCGATCCGCAGGTGCGCAGCAATTTCCGTAGAACCATGATCTGCGGCTGGGGGACTAGCGGTCGGTCCGTCATTCAAGCCTCTCAGCAGGCTCCACTGCCGTGCTTCGATCCTCTCTTCATCGCCCATCGCCGCCCGCGGACACGTTGGGTTCGACTGACGCTCACTCCCTCCATGCCTCGATCGCCGATCAATCGACGGAAGCCGCGCGCGGCATCTTCCACACCGGGGTGGAGTTCCCGCCGTTGATTCCGGAGGACGGCCGGGGGCCGGACGCGCTCACGTTGGATGCGCTGCCCACCGTGGACTTGCGATCCACGGCATTCGCAACGGGGCCGTTGGTGCGCGAGGTGATCAAGCGGAACGGCCATCTGACGATGCCCAGTTCGTACCCTGCCGAACCGTTTTTTCCGGGTCAGATGCTAGGGACAGTGGTCAGCATTCCAGCGGGGGGAATCGATCAGCCCGAAGCCTTTCGTGGATGGATGGCCAGGCAGGTCGGCGCGGTGTTGAAGGACCGTTGCAAGCTGCAATCGCCGGTACCGCTGGATTTCGCAGACCTCAACCATCAACTCCGGCTTCTCCAGCAATCGGGACGCACCGACGGCCTGTCTTGCTTCCTCAAGACGGATGCCGGCAATCAGCATCTCTGCCTTGCGTTCATGCGCGAGGGCGCGGAGATTGCAGAGAGTCGCTTGCTGAATCTATCGAGAATTCCGCATGGGGTGGTCGCGATCGAGCTCGAACCCATGGAGGGGAGTTATCGAGATTCCGTCGACCGCCTCGCCAGTCATCACAACGGTTCAGCAAGCGTGCACGCAGATCGCTTGCACTGTCCATCGCATCTGAAAGACAAGCTGTCGCCAGCGAAACCGCTGGCCAACCTTCCACCCACGCAACGATTGATGGTCATCGGACACGGGGGCTGGAACGAGCGTGACTCGCTGAGCGTGCCCGGCATGGCAGAGACGGTGGGAGGTCTCACGCCTCGCGAACTGTGCAGGAAGCTCAGGTCGATGGGTTTATCACCCAACCACCAAGGGGAGCTCACCGTGTTTGGCTGCTATGCCGCGTCGGAAGTTGACGGGCGGCCTAGTTATCTCGAGCGGCTTCGCGACGAACTCGCGAAAAGCGGCTATCGACACCTTGTGCTCGCCGGGCCGCTGGGGCGCACCTGGGTGTCCAATCCTGGGGCTCCGTTGCATAGCGTCCATCTTCCCCAGCAAGAGTGGGAGTATCTGCCCCAGACCTTGCAGAAAAGCGAGCAGTGGCAAGCCCAAATGGAGCAGCGCCTGCAGATGTATCGAAGCATGGCGACTGCAAAAAACGACGAAGGCCAGGACTTGTTGAATGACGATGAGCGTCAGCTTGTCATGGACGACATGGCGGCGGCCACCATCGCGCTGCAGCGAGAACGGACTTACCACGCGGGCCTCAAGACGCAGTTGCTTCCCTTGCGTGACGGCTCTGCGCAGGTCTTGCTCGACCGTGTTGGGTCGCCATTGCAATTCGCGTTCGGTTTGAGGCGGTACCAGGATCTCCATGTTCGCATGGGCCCCAAGCCGAAATGACCCGTCTCAGCACTCGACGATGTTCACCGCCAGACCGCCCCGTGCGGTCTCCTTGTACTTGGTCATCATGTCCGCGCCGGTCTCGCGCATGGTCTTGATGACCTTGTCCAGGCTCACATGGTGGGTGCCGTCGCCGCGCAGGGCCATGCGGGCCGCATTGATGGCCTTCACCGAGGCGATCGCATTGCGCTCGATGCACGGAATCTGCACCAGTCCGCCGACCGGATCACAGGTCAGGCCCAGATGGTGCTCCATGCCGATCTCGGCGGCGTTTTCCACCTGCTCCGGCGTGCCGCCCATGACCGCGCACAAGGCCGCCGCCGCCATCGAACACGCCACACCGACCTCGCCCTGGCAGCCGACCTCGGCGCCGGAGATGGACGCGTTCTCCTTGTAGAGAATGCCGATCGCGGCAGCGGTCAACAGGAAATCGATGATGCCGTCCTCATGCGCGCCCGGGCCGGCGCCAGGCCGTCCCAGGCCGTGGGCGCCACCTTCGGGCATGCCGACGCGCAGCGCCGCCGGCGGCGGGTTCACGAAGCGCGCGTAGTAGTGCAGCACCGCCGGCACGATGCCCGCCGCGCCGTTGGTCGGCGCCGTCACCACCCGGCCCCCGGCCGCGTTCTCCTCATTCACCGCCAGCGCATACAGATTGACCCAGTCCATCACCTGCAGCGGGTCACGCAAGGCCGCTTCCGGGTTGCTGGTCAGCTCCCGGTAGAGCTGCGCGGAACGGCGCCGCACCTTGAAGCCGCCCGGCAGCACGCCCTCAGCTCGGCAGCCGCGCGAGACGCATTCCTGCATCACCCGCCAGATGTTGAGCAGGCCAGCGCGGGTCTCTTCATCGGTGCGCCAGTGGCGCTCGTTGCGCCGCATGATGTCAGCGATCGAGCAGTTCTCCTGCTTCGTCAGCGCCAGCAGCTCCGCACCGCTCTTGAACGGGTAGGGCAGCACCGTGGTATCGGGCGCGATCTGCTTTTGCTTGGTGCCGTCCGCCAGCACCTCCTCGCTGACGACGAAACCGCCGCCGACCGAGTAATACACCCGGTTCTGCAACTCGGTGCCGTCGGCGTCATAGGCGATCAGGCGCATGCCGTTGGCATGCAGGGGCAGGCTTTGACGGCGGTACAGCACCAGATCCCTCGCCTCGTCGAACGCGATCTCATGCTCGCCGCCCAGCGCCACCCGCTTGAGCGTGCGGATGCCCTCGAGGATGGCGGGAATCCGTTCGATGTCGACCGTGTCCGGCTCATGCCCCGCCAAGCCGAGCAGCACCGCCTTGTCACTGCCATGGCCCTTGCCGGTGGCGCCCAGCGAGCCGTAGAGGGCGGTGGCCACGCGCACCGTCGCCTCCAGCTGGCCTTCATGCCGAAGACGTTGCACGAACATGCGGGCGGCGCGCATCGGCCCCACGGTGTGGGAGCTGGACGGGCCGATGCCGATCTTGAAGAGGTCGAATACCGAGACAGCCATGAGAACACCTCGCGGGTTCACCGGTGATCACGGCGGATCGGCCGGCGGGGTGCCACCTCGACGCAGACCGAAGGCGGTGCGGGCCGGGCGACGAAAGGCCGGGTCGTTGGCGCTCGTGGCGCCAAGGCCCGCCGGTCAAGTCAAAACAACACAGGGCAAAAAAGAGGCCGCATCAGCGGCCTCCGTGCAAGCTGCCGATCACGCGTCGGCGTGGTCCTCGTAGGCCGACAGCGGCGGGCAGCTGCACACCAGGTTGCGGTCACCATAAACGTTGTCCACGCGGCCCACCGGCGACCAGTACTTCACCTGGCGCAGCGCCGGCACCGGATAGGCGGCCTCGTCGCGGCTGTAGCCGTGCGCCCATTCGGCCTTGAGCAGGCTCTCGGCGGTGTGCGGCGCATTGACCAGCGGGTTGTCCTCGCGCGGCCAGGCGCCGGACTCCACCCGGGCGATCTCGCCGCGGATCTGGATCATGGCGCCGATGAAGCGGTCCAGCTCGAACTTGGATTCGCTCTCGGTCGGCTCCACCATCAGGGTGCCGGCGACCGGGAAGGACAGGGTCGGGGCATGGAACCCGTAGTCGATCAGGCGCTTGGCCACGTCCTCGGCGGAAATGCCGGAGCTGTCCTTCAGCGGGCGCAGGTCCAGGATGCACTCATGGGCCACGCCGCCGCCCTTGATGCCGTCGAGGTTGCTGCTGAAGTGGATGTCGTAGTGGTCCGACAGCCGGGCCGCCACATAGTTGGCCGACAGGATGGCGGTCTCGGTGGCCGCGGTCAGGCCGTCCTCACCCATCATGCGGATGTACATCCAGGAGATCGGCAGCACCGCGGCATTGCCCAGCGGCGCAGCGCTGACCGCGCCCACGCTGTGGGCCTGCACGGCGCCGGCGCCATAACCCGGATAGCTGCCCATGCCCTGCGCCGCACGGTGAGCCGGCAGGAAGGGCACCAGGTCCTCGACCACGCACACCGGACCGACGCCCGGGCCGCCACCGCCGTGCGGGATGCAGAAGGTCTTGTGCAGGTTCAGGTGGGAGACGTCGCCGCCGAACTGGCCCGGCGCGGCCACGCCGACCAGCGCATTCATGTTGGCGCCGTCCACATACACCCGGCCGCCGTGCTCATGCACCAGGGCGCAGATTTCCTTCACATGGGTGTCGAACACGCCATAGGTGGACGGGTAGGTGATCATGATCGCGGCCAGGTTGGCGCTGTGCTGTTCGCACTTGGCCTTCAGGTCCGCCAGATCGATGTTGCCTTCCTTGTCGCACTTGGTCACCACGACCTGCATGCCCACCATCTGGGCCGAGGCGGGATTGGTGCCGTGCGCCGATTCCGGAATCAGGCAGATCTTGCGATGGGCGTCGCCGCGCGACTCATGCCAGGCCTTGATGACCAGCAGGCCGGCGTACTCACCCTGCGAGCCGGCATTGGGCTGCAGCGAGACGCCCGCATAACCGGTGGCCTGGCACAGCCAGGCGGTCAGCTGCTCGTTCAACTGGGCATAGCCCTGCAACTGGTCCTGCGGTGCGAACGGGTGGACCTGCGCAAACTCGGGCCAGGTGATGGGGATCATCTCGCTGGTCGCGTTCAGCTTCATCGTGCACGAGCCCAGCGGGATCATGCTGCGGTCCAGTGCCAGGTCCTTGTCCGAGAGCTGGCGGATGTAGCGCAGCATCTCGGTTTCGGAGTGGTGGATGTTGAAGATCGGATGCGTCAGATAGGCGCTGGTGCGCACCAGCGCGGCTGGGATCAGCGCGCTGACGGCGTTCGAGGCCGCAAAGGCGTCCGCCACCGGTTTGCCGTCGGCAAAGACGCTCAGCAGCGCCTGCACGTCGGCGCGCGAGGTGGCTTCGTCCAGGGTGATGCCGACGCTGTTGGAGCTGGCCTGGCGCAGGTTCATGCCTGCGGCCACGGCGGCGGCGAGGATCGCGCCGGTGCGGGCACCGGTCTGCACCTGCAGCGTGTCGAACGAGGTCTCATGGGCCAACGTCAGTCCCAGCGCCTTCAGACCCTGGGCCAGCACCGCGGTGTAGCCGGCCACCCGTTGGGCGATGCGCTTCAGGCCCTGCGGGCCGTGATAGACCACATACATGCTGGCCACGACGGCCGGCAGCACCTGGGCGGTACAGATGTTGGAGGTCGCCTTCTCGCGACGGATGTGCTGTTCGCGGGTCTGCAGCGACAACCGATACGCCGGCTTGCCGTGCGAATCGATCGACACACCGACCAGGCGGCCCGGCAGGCTGCGCTTGAATTCGTCGCGGCAGGCCATGTAGGCGGCGTGCGGGCCGCCGGCGCCCATCGGCATGCCGAAGCGCTGGGTCGTGCCGACGGCGATGTCCACCCCTTGCTCGCCCGGGGCCTGGATCAGCGTCAGGGCCAGCAGGTCGGCCGCAGCCACCAGCAGACCGCCGTGGGCATGGACCGCGTCCGCGATGGCCTGCAGCGGACGGATCACGCCGGTCACGCCGGGGTACTGCACCAGGGCGCCGAAGCATTCGGTCTTGCCCGCGTCCTCGGCGCGGCCCACCTGCACGGTGATGCCCAGCGGCTCGGCACGGGTGCGCACCACTTCCAGCGTCTGCGGCAGCACGTCGTCGGCCACGAAGAACACCTGGCTCTTGCTCTTGCCCACGCGGGCGGCCAGGGTCATCGCCTCGGCGGCGGCGGTGGCTTCATCCAGCATCGAGGCATTGGCGATCGCCAGACCGGTCAGGTCGCAGACCATGGTCTGGAAGTTCACCAGCGCTTCCATGCGGCCTTGGGAAATCTCGGCCTGGTAGGGCGTGTAGGCGGTGTACCAGGCAGGGTTCTCCAGGATGTTGCGCAGGATGACGCCCGGCGTCAGCGTGCCGTGGTAACCCTGGCCGATGAAGCTCTTCAGGATCTGGTTGCGTCCGGCAATCGCCTTGAGCTCGGCCAGCGCCTGCGCCTCGGTGACCGCGGCCGGCAGGTCCATCTTCGCGCCGAGCTTGATCGCGGCGGGGACGATGGCGCTGATCAGCGCAGAGCGAGAAGCGGCGCCGATGGCCGACAGCATCAGCGCTTCGTCGGCGGCATCCGGGCCGATGTGGCGGGCGTGGAACTCGCCGGCGTTCTCGAGTTCGGCGAAGGAGGGCAGGGCGGACATGGCGGGATCCTGAAGAGAAGAAGTCATGGGCCGAGGTCGAGGCCTCGGCGCCTGCGGGCGGCGCAGCCCGATTCAACCGGTCACCCCGTCCCGCTCACCGCCAGGCCAAACCTGGGCGGTACGGGACGCGGCGTGGGGCAACTGCGGGCCGGCGCCGACCCGCAGGGGGGAGGCTCAGCTGTTCTTGACGAGGTCGTCGTAGGCGGTGCTGTCCATCAGGGCGTCGAGTTCCGACGGCTGCGACAGCTTGACCTTGAAGAACCAGCCGGTCTTCAGCGGATCGGTGTTGGCCAGCGACGGATCGTCGCGCAGCGCTTCGTTCACTTCGACGATCTCGCCCGACACCGGGGCATAGACATCGGCGGCGGCCTTCACCGACTCGACCACACCGGCCACTTCCTTGGCGGCGTAGGACTTGCCGACTTCGGGCAGGTCGACGAACACCACATCGCCCAGCGCGTCCTGCGCATGGACCGTGATGCCGACCGTGGCGGTGCCGTCACCGGCGATCTCGACCCATTCGTGGTCGGGGGTGTATTTGATGGTCATGGGAAGACTCCGTCGGTTCCGGAAATGAAGGGGGTGAAAGAAGAAGAGGGGACATCGTGGACTGACCCCGGTCTCCCGGCCCGACGGCGGCATGCCGCCCGGGCCGCGGAGGCGGGCCTCAGCCGCGGAAGTATCCGTTGGGCGTGAACGGTGTGGAAGAGACCGTCATCGGGGTGCGCTTGTCGCGCACCAGTGCGAACAGCTCGGTCCCGATCGCGGCGTACGGCGTCTGGACATAGGCCAGCGCCACCGGCTTGCCCACCGTGGGGCCGAGCGTGCCGCTGGTGACCACGCCGACGTCCTGGCCGTCCGCATTGACCAGCCGGGCGCCTTCGCGCACCGGCATGCGTTCGCTGCTGACCAGGCCGACACGCTTGCGCGCCGCGCCGTCGGCGAATTGCCGGTCGATGACGGCCGCACCCGGATAACCGCCGGCGCGGGCACCACCGGCGCGACGCACCTTCTGGATGGCCCAGATCAGTGAGGCTTCCACCGGGGTGGTGGTGGTGTCGATGTCATGGCCGTACAGGCACAGGCCGGCTTCCAGGCGCAGCGAATCGCGCGCGCCCAGGCCGATCGGCTTGACTTCCGGCTGGTCCAGCAGCTTGCGGGCCAGTTCCACCGACCGGTCCGCCGCAACCGAGATCTCGTAACCGTCTTCGCCGGTGTAGCCCGAGCGGGTCACGAAGGTGGGGATGCCGTCCAGCTCGAAGAAGCCACCGGTCATGAACACCAGTTGGGCCACGCCGGGGTTCAGGCGCGACAGCGCGGTCACCGCCTGCGGGCCTTGCAGCGCCAGCAGCGCCTGATCGGGCAGGGGACGGACTTCGCAGCGGCCCGACAGATGCTGCTGCATGTGGGCGATGTCCTGGTCGCGGCAGCCGGCGTTGACCACCACGAACAGGCCGTCGGTGCGGCGGGCGACCATCAGATCGTCCAGGATGGTGCCCTGGTCGTTGGTGAACAGGGCATAGCGCTGCTTGAACAGGCCCAGGTCGAGGATGTCGACCGGCACCAGGGTTTCCAGCGCCGCGGCGGCGTCATCGCCGACCAGCAGCACCTGGCCCATGTGGGAGACATCGAACAGACCAGCAGCCGCACGGGTGTGCTTGTGTTCCGCCATCACGCCTGCGGGGTACTGCACGGGCATGTCGTAGCCGGCGAACGGCACCATCTTGGCGCCAAGTTCGAGGTGCAGGGCGTGCAGGGGGGTCTTGAGCAGGGCGGTGGATTCAGCGGACATGGAACTCGCTCCGAGGGCATTCGTCATGACCACCCCGACAGTGAACCGATCACGCCCGGGGTGGGGATATGCCCTCGCTGTCCGCTTTACCTGAGAGATTGGCCGTCGGTGGTTGACCGGCGGCTTGCCCCTTCGGTGGACGGGCTCGACCGATGGTCCGCCCCGCCTCTCTCCAGTGAGGAACGCCCGACATGTCGGACGTTTTGTCAGTCCTTTTGCCTGAGCGTTCGCAGCTTGGGATCTCCGGTGCCACTGCGCCTTCGGCGGCCCCCGCGAGGGGGCTCTCTCCTGACGGGGCGCATTGTAGTCATGGAATCGATCCGCGCGCGCCACGAACCCGCGCCCCGGGCAGGGCCACACAGCCGCGTCTGCATTTTCCGCTCCGGCGCCGGCGCGAAGTTCCATGCTCAGAGCCTCTTCAGTCCCCTTCAATCCCCACCTCGCCACCGTTCCCGAACGACATGAGCTTCCGGCCGAATACGAGGAGGCGTCGACAGACTTCTCATGGAAACCCTGGCTGGGCGACGGAGCCTTGCGGAATGAGCGGATCAACCATAGTCCGGACATCCGGTTCAATCCGCACCACTTCCTGGAGTTGCCTGCGTCCTGCGCGATTTCACCGTCTCAGGAGTGCGCGGCACTGCTCCCGCCCGGCGCCTCAGCCGTGGTGGCCAATGCCACCCTGCTGCCCGTCGGACTTGGCCTGGGACGCAGCCCGCCGGGCAGCCCGGACGTGCCCGGATCCACCGCGACTGCAGGGAAGACGCTGTTCGGCCATCCCAAGCTGCTGCAACTGCAGGCACCGACCCCTGGCAAGCCGGCCAGCAATGCCGCCTTTGCGGCCGCGCTGCTCGCCCATCGACCCACCGATCTCTTCGTTGTCACCGGGCTGCTTCCCCCACCGGCGTCAGAAGCGGGATCGGCGCGGCTCGGGCTCGATCGCAAGGACAGCGTCACCAACCTCCTTGACAGCGCCTCGGTGCCGTACATCGGCACCGACGACCATCACCGGACGGTGAACCTGAGCTCGCAGTCACCCGACGCGGAGAACCTGACCGGTGCCTTGGCGGTGACTCTCCAAGGCGGAGCGTCCGCGCCGGCGCCCCACGCTCTGCGGACCCACCTGGTGAACATGAACGATCCCGACTGGATCTATCAACTGGGCCGCAGCTTGAAGGTGCTTCAGGTCAAAGGCGAATCCATCGCGCCGGCCGTGGTCTGCCATGACGGCGCCCGCGCCTCCGGCGTGGTCGCCACGGCCATGTATGCGATGCAGTGCCTGAACGACGTCGACGGCGGCCGTCTGCACCTTCGGGACATGGACGAGCTGGTGCAGCACACCGAGGCCTACCTCACCTTGTGCCGTGATCGCCGCAGCCCGGATTTCGGCGCGTCCGAGCATTACCCCAACATGCGCGAACTGGTCCGGGACGTGGGCAAAGTCTGGTCTTCGATGCACGATCCGGCCTCGAGCGCGGTCGATCTGATCCGCAAGCGCGGCCTTGAGCCGCCGGCCCCCGAAGCATCCAATGCGGCCGGCGCACGGTCGGCCGCCCGCTCGTTGCGGCTGAACGTTCGCCCCCCTATGCCCATGCGCAGCCTGTCCGGAACGAGCGCCGGCCAAGTCAGCGTGGATTCGGGTCGCATGTCGTTGACCGAGTCGTCCGCCCTCTCACCCCTCTCGCCGCTCTCACCGCTCTCACCCACCTCGCCCATCTCGCCTATCTCGCGCACTTCGCGCACCTCGCCATTCACGTTCGCACCGACCGCTCGCCTGACCGCGCAGGCCGAGGCCGCCTCCGCCGAGCGCTCTGCCGACCGCGCGGCCGAACGCAAGGCCAACAAGCTGGATCTTGTCCAACAGGAGTTGCAGGCATGGACCGACATCGACGGGAGCCACCACACCCAGGTGCCGCCGCAGATCCGACCGGAGACGCTGATCAGCTGGCTGCCCGGTGGCGGGAAGGACGCCTCTTTGGGCGCCTCTCTCGACAATGTCATTGCGCTGATGACGCAACGCACCGGTGTCGGCGGCGCCGTGCGACGGCGCTTCGACGGTCACCGCGATGTCTCCCTGATGCCGAAGCTCGCGGGCCTGGGCCAGGCTGTCGGGCAGGCGTTCCGGGACGACGTCAAGCTGGAAGGGGGCCCGGACGTCCGTAAACCGGAGGTCTGGAATCGCGGGCTCCACCATGTGGTGTACCAGCATATCCGTGAGAAGTTCGCCCAACTGAGCCCGGCCGAGCAACAGCGATGGTGCGCGCGGGTCGACAAACCCAATGGGCGATTCGCCAGAGCCATGGCCCAGAGCGAGGCGAAGGTGGAGGCCCTGCCGCGCCGGTTCAAGGCGGCGGACGCGGGCAGGCCCAAGAGCAGGGACAGCGCCAGAGGCCATTTCGTGGCGCCGCAGCGAATGAGCGAGCCCGCCATCCGGAGCCAGATCGATGCCACCTGGGTGCCGCATCTGGTGTTGAAGGCGATGCGTCAGGTGGCCCTTGAGCGGGCGTGAGGCGCCCGCCTTGATGCCGGGGCCAATCACCGGACCTGCCGCACGGCAGCACGATCCTTGTCTCACTTCCCTGGGGGATACGCATGTATATCAATAAGGCCTTAGTCTGGCCGTCGGATGTCACGATGACCTCCCAAGACTTGGCGCGTGTGCCCAAACGGACGAGGACGGAACCCTTCGTGGCACCTGAGTCCATGGCCCTCGCTACCGGCCCGATGGTGGTGAACGACCCGGCCCTCAATGCGTCGCCCGAAGTGCTGTTCGATCCCACCCGGTTCCTCACCCTGGATCCCTGGTTCGGCATCGCACCATCGCCGCAGAGCGCCGGGTGGGAAGCGCGTGGCGGGCGGGCCGGCGAGACCGCGCCGGGCCGCGTCCATGCCAGCCACGTCACCCTGGACGGCACCGTCGCCGGGGCTGACGTCCGGTCCTCCCGCACGTCGCTGGCCCCTGGCCTCAACGTGCTGCAGATGCAGGCGCCATCGCCTGACGTGCCGACAGCCCTGGGGGCCTTTGCGGCCGCACTGCTGCAGGAGCAAGTCACCGATCTGTTCGTCTGCACCCAGCCCCAGCCCGACGTACCGCCCCCGCCGGCCGACCAGTCCGACGCCTCGCCTTCTCCGGACGTCGCGCACACCCGCTTGGACGGCATGCGCCATGACCGCTCCCAGCGATCGACGCGGCTGCTGGAGCCGCGCAGGTCGGTCACCGAGTTCATCGGCGCCGATGGTCTCGCGCGCTGTCTGACGATGACCACGTCCCCGCCCACCCGGCAGCGTGAAGTGCCCTGGGATTGGGGCCAGCCCAAGCCCTTCGTCCCGCCGGTCAATCGCATCCGCGCCGGTGAGCTGCAACTGAGCTATCTCCACAAGGAGAATGACGAACGTGTGGATCGGAGCGTGCGCCTGTGGGAGCTGCGGGTGAATGCGCCCCATGCCTGGATGGGCCTGATGCTGAGCAAGATCATCGGACGTGAGGTCGGACCTGGGGTGGGGCTGGAGGCGGGCGCCGAGTGGGGTCGCGTGTGGCACCCCGAGGGCGGCTCGTCCACGGAGACACGCACCGACCGCGGTCGGCGGTGCGCAGCCATCGTCTGCCATGACGGTGCGAGTGATTCGGGCTTGGCCATCGCTGCCCTTCAGGTGCTGCTGAAACTGAAGGCGCTGGATGCGGCGCCGCCGGTGCCCGACGTCGCCCGGGAGGGTACCGATCGGGCCTCACTGCTGGAGGCGCTCCATGCGTTTGTCGCGTCCCAGCGACTGCAGCGCAGTCCTCAGTTCGCGGCGGCCGAAGGGTTGACCTCGCCCGAAGCCCTGGTCGATCGAGCGGCCGAGGTCTGGGCCAGCCTGCAGGGCAGTCCGGAGCGACGCAGCATCCAGATGCTCCAGAGCACATCGCCGCTCATCGAGCCGATCCGCACGGCGGCACCGGAGATTCGGTCGCATGCCCGCACCGCTGAGGCGGGCGACGCCGTCGCGGCCAGCGTCATCGCTTCGGCGAAGCCTCCCGGGACCGGACCTGCGCTGCAGGCCAGGACTGCGGCCCTGCCGTGGCCGGCCACTCGGCGGCCGGCGTCGACGTTGGAGTCCGAGGCCAAGTCTGAGTCCGAGTCTGAGTCCGAGGGCGCGCCCGCCTCGCGCAAGGTGAGGGTGACGGTGGCCGAGGTGCACCAGACGCATGAGGGGTATGAGGCGGTCCGGACCAGCGGCGAGAAGGCGCCTCGGGAGGAGCTTCGACCGATGCTGCGACCGATGTCCATCGACTCCGGCAACGACTCGAGCCAGGCCACGCCGGTGACCTCGCCCCAGCCGCAGGGCCTCGCTCCCACCTTTGCCCTGACGCCGTTTCAGCAGGCGGCGTCCACAGCGTCCCCGGCCATCACCACGGAGCGGCGATCCACCGTCGCCAAGCCAGCGACGCCCGTGGCGGAATGAGTGGTGAGGGCGGCGGCCGGTCTGGAAGTGCAGGGCGGCCTGTCGGTCGGCGCGGGCCTCGCACGGCGATCGGCGCCGGCCGTCGGTCGGCGAGCCTGCGGTGCGATGCCTCGTCCAGACGGCGCCCGGGCCTGAGCGCCGTCGCAGGCAGCAGGCACAATCCGGCGCATGCGACTCCTGCTGGTGGAAGACGACCTGATGATCGGCGAGCAGCTGCTCGAGCTGCTGCGTTCGGAAGGCTATGCGGTGGACTGGGTGCGTGACGGCGAGATGGCCGACACGGCGCTCCAGTCCCAGACCTACGACCTGTTGCTGCTGGACCTGGGCCTGCCCAAGCGTGACGGCATGAGCGTGCTGCAGGCGCTGCGAGCGCGCAAGCAGACCCTGCCGGTGCTGATCGCCACCGCGCGGGACGCCACCGCGCAGCGGGTGGCTGGCCTGGATGCGGGCGCCGACGACTACGTGCTCAAACCCTTCGAGCTCGACGAGCTGCTGGCCCGCATCCGGGCGCTGCTGCGCCGTGCGGCGGGTCGGGCCGAGCCGGTCTATGAGCACATGGGCGTCAGCATCAATCCGGCCACTCGCGAGGTCACCGCCCACGGGCATGCGGTCACCCTGTCCGCGCGGGAATGGGCGGTGCTGGAGCCGCTGATCGCCCGGCCCGGCATGGTGCTGTCGCGCCAGCAACTGGAGGAAAAGCTCTACGGCTGGAAGGACGAGATCAGCAGCAATGCGGTGGAGGTCTACATCCATGGCCTGCGCAAGAAACTGGGCGCCGAGCTGATCCAGAACGTGCGTGGTGTCGGTTATCGGGTGCCCAAGGAATGACGGATTCGCCGCACGCCGAGCCCACCGGGCCCGACCGATCCGCAACATCCACCCCGGCCCCGACTGGCCCTGCGGCGTCGGGACCCGCGCTAGCGCCCGAGCCCGGGCCCGCACCGGCACCGGCACCCGGACCGGCACCCGGACCTGGACCCGGACCTGGACCTGGACCTGGACCTGGACCTGCTGCGGCGACCGCGCCCGCGCCTGCGACCGCGACGTCGACGCTGCCATCGGCGGGCGGGCGCCTCGGCTTCTCGGTGCTGCCCCGTTCCCTGCGCTATCGGCTGCTGATGTTCCTGCTGGGCGCGATGTTGTTGAGCGCGCTGATCCAGGGCATGAGCGCCTATCGCAATGCGCTGATGGAGGCCGACGAGATCTTCGATTACCAGATGCAGCAGGTCGCGCTCTCGCTGCGCGCGGGCATGGGCACCGGGCTGCCGCTGCCGCTCGGAGAGGAGCAGAGCATCGACCTCATCGTGCAGGTCTGGAGCCTGGACGGCACTCCGCTGTACCGCTCCGCCGGGCCGGACTGGCTGCCGCAGCGCGCGGTGCTGGGCTTTTCCACGGTGAACCTGCGCGGCAAGCACTATCGCGTGCTGGCCATCCAGGGCCGATTCCAGGTGGTGCAGGTCGCGCAGGACCTCGCGGTGCGCCAGCGCATGGCCGGCCAGCTCGCTTGGCGCACCGTGCTGCCCACCGCGCTGATGCTGCCGCTGCTGGCGCTGGTGGTGTGGTGGGTGGTGAGCCATGCGCTGGGTCCGCTGGAGCGCGTGCGCCAGCAGTTGGCGCGCCGCGTCGCACAGGACCTGGCGCCGGTCGATGATGCGGATCTGCCCACCGAGGTGCGGCCGTTGGTCGATGAACTGAACGCCTTGCTGGAACGGGTGCGTCAGGCCTTCGAGACGCAGCAGCATTTCGTCGCCGACGCCGCCCATGAGCTGCGCTCCCCGTTGGCGGCGCTGAAGCTGCAGCTGCAATCCCTCAAGCGGGCCCCGGACGAGGAGGGCCGCGCCCAGGCGCTGGATCGGCTGGGGCAGGGCATTGATCGCGCCGGTCGTCTGGTGGAGCAACTGCTGGCGTTGGCCCGCCAGGACAGCGCCAAGGTGCAGGCACCGGCGCAGCCGGTGGCGCTGGATGCGCTGTGCCGGGATGCGGTGGTCGATGCCAGCGCCCTGGCCCAGGCCCGCGGTCGGGACCTGGGGCTGGCCCGCTGTGATCCGGTATCGGTGATGGGCCGGCCGGAGGCCCTGGCGATGCTGATCCGCAACCTGGTGGACAACGGCATCAAGTACGGCCGCAGCCGGGTGGACCTGAGCCTGGAGCAGAGCGGCGGCCAGGCGCTGCTGGTGGTGGAGGACGACGGCCCCGGCATCCCGGACACCGAACGCACCCGCGTGTTCGACCGCTTCTATCGTGCCGAATCCCAGGCCCAGCAGGCCGCCGGCAGCGGCCTGGGCTTGGCGATCGTGCGCAGCATCGCCCAGGACCACGGCGGCAGCCTGCGGCTGGGCCACAGCACCGCGCTCGGCGGCTTGCGTGTGGAGTTGGCGCTCCCCTTAAGAAAGGTCTAAGCCGAGCCGCTCACACTGATGCCATCGATGTTTCGTGACCTCCTGGAGGGAATACAGATGGCTCAAGTGGAAAAGATGATCTCGGCCAAGAAGCTGGTCTGGGCGCTGGCCGCTGCCGGTGTCCTCGGTGTCACTGGCGGCGCACTGGCGATGCGCAATGTGAAGACGTCCGCGGTGGACACGTCGTCCGGCGTGCAGGTCGGCGCCGATGCCGCCACCGGCTCAAGCGCCGCAACGACCGCCGCAACGACCTCCGCAACGACCTTGAATGGCACGAGCGACACGCAGGTCGCCGCCCTCGGCACGACGCAGGCGGCCGCGCAGACGATCCCGCTGTCGACCGCCACCCCCACACCGCCGCCCGCCGGCCTGCCGGACTTCGCGCAGATCGCCGCCACCCAGGGACCGGCGGTGGTCAACATCAGCGTGTCGGGCACGGTCAAGACGCGTGCGTCGCGCATGCCGCAGATCGACCCGGACGACCCGTTCTATGACTTCTTCCGCCGCTTCGGCATTCCCAACGGCCCCGGCGGCCCCGGCGGCAATGGCGACGGGGGCCAGGGTGGCAACCGCCAGGTCCGCGGCCAGGGCTCCGGCTTCATCGTCAGCAACGACGGCATCATCCTGACCAATGCCCATGTGGTGCAGGATGCGCAGGAGGTCGTGGTCAAGCTGACCGACCGCCGCGAGTTCCGGGCCAAGGTGCTGGGCAGCGACAAGTCCACCGATGTCGCGGTGCTCAAGATCGAGGCCAAGAACCTGCCGATGGTGCGGCTGGGCGCGACCAAGGACCTGCGCGTCGGCGAATGGGTGCTGGCCATCGGCTCGCCCTTCGGTTTCGAGAACAGCGTCAGTGCCGGCGTGATCAGCGCCAAGGGCCGCTCCCTGGGCCCGGAAGAAAGCCGCGTCCCCTTCCTGCAGACCGACGTGGCCATCAACCCCGGCAACTCCGGCGGGCCGCTGTTCAATGCGCGCGGCGAGGTGGTGGGCATCAACTCGCAGATCTACAGCGCCTCGGGCGGCTACCAGGGTCTGTCCTTCGCCATTCCGGTGGAGGTGGCCAACAAGGTGCGCGAGCAGATCCAGCGCGGCGGCCAGGTTCAGCATGCCCGGCTGGGCGTGGCGGTGCAGGAGGTCAACCAGGGCTTTGCCGACTCCTTCAAGCTCGACAAGCCCGAAGGCGCACTGGTGTCCAACGTCGAAGAGGGCGGGCCGGCGGCCAAGGCCGGGCTGCGTCCGGGCGACGTGATCCTCAGCTTCAAGGGCCAGGCCATCGTGGGCAGCGGCGACCTGCCGGCCCTGGTGGACCAGTCCAGCCCGGGCGACAAGGTGCCGATGGAGATCTGGCGCAACGGCAAGCGTGAGCAGTTGAGCGCGGTGCTGGGCAATGCCAATGACAAGGCGCGCAAGACCGCCCAGGACGACGACAACCCGGCCGCCTCGCAAGGCAAGCTCGGCCTGGCGCTGCGGCCGCTGCAGCCTGAGGAGCGTCGCCAGCTGGGCGTGCGCGAGGGCCTGCTGATCGAGCAGGTCGGCGGTCCGGCGGCGAAGGCCCAGGTGCGGCCGGGCGATGTTTTGCTGGCGGTCAACGGCACACCGGTGCAGACTATCGATCAGGTTCGTCAGCTGGTGCAGGGCGCCGACAAGTCGGTGGCGCTGCTGGTGCAACGCGGCGGGGACAAGATCTTCGTGCCGGTGCGCATCGGCTGAGATCCCGGTTGCAGGACGATCCGGCGAAGCAGAGACGGGTCGTTGCTCCGAGGGTCCGCGCGTGGTGGCGCGGACCCTTTTTTTTCGTCCGGAAGTTCCTCTGAATCAGCCTCTGAGCGTCCTAGGGTGCTGCCTTCCCGAGCGGTCTTCCGAGTGGTCCTCCGAGTGGTCCTCCGAGCGATCCTCAGAGCATGCGGCCGCATGTCGGCGATGGCGCTGGCATGATGACCGCCATGTCGTCGACCGTTGACTCTTCTTCACCCGTAGTGCCCGTAGCGCCCGTGGTGGCCGCTCCTGCGGATCCCACGGCCCCGGCGGCCAAGACCGCGCCCGTGCCGCCGGCGGACTCCCCGTGGCGTCGAGCCAGCCAGCAAGCCATCGATGCCTTCATCGAGGCGCTGTGGTTGGAAGAAGGACTCTCCAAGAACACGCAGCTCGCCTATCGGCGCGATCTGCAACTGCTGGCCGACTGGCTGGCCGGCACCGACGAGCCGCGCGGCCTGGAAAACACCCGCGAGTCCGATCTCATGGGCTATGCCGGTTCGCGGCATGACGGCAGCAAGGCGACCTCATCCAACCGACGGTTGTCGGTGTTCAAGCGCTTCTTTCGCTGGGCCTTGCGGGAGCGTCGGATCGCTGTGGACCCGACGCTCAAGATGATCGCGGCCAGGAAGCCGATGCGGGTGCCCAAGACGCTGACCCAGGGCCAGGTCGAGGCCTTGCTCGATGCGCCCGATGTCGGCACCGCGCAGGGCCTGCGTGACCGCGCGATGCTGGAGTTGATGTATGCCAGCGGCCTGCGGGTGACGGAGCTGGTGACGCTCAAGAGCGTCCATGTCGGTCTGCGTGAGGCGGTGCTGCGGATCACCGGCAAGGGCGACAAGGAGCGGCTGGTGCCGTTCGGCGAGGAAGCCCATGCCTGGCTGATGCGCTATTTGCAGGAGGCGCGGCCGCAGTTGCTGCGGGCGCAGGGCACCGATGAACTGTTCCTCACCAAACTGGGCCGCGGCATGGCGCGCGAGAGTTTCTGGCGCCTGGTGAAGAAGTACGCGCTCATTGCCGGCATCACCAGCCCGATCTCGCCGCACACGCTGCGTCATGCGTTTGCCACCCATCTGCTCAACCACGGGGCGGACCTGCGGGCGGTTCAGTTGCTGCTCGGTCACGCCGACCTGTCGACCACCCAGATCTACACCCATGTGGCCCGCGAGCGGCTGCGGGCGCTGCATGCGGCGCATCATCCGCGGGGCTGAAAGCGGCAGAGCGGCAGAGCGGCAGAGCGGCACGGCGTCGGCCTGAGCGGGACGGACTGGGGCGTTGGCGAACTGCCCTCGACGGGGCGGGCACCAAGGCGCCAATCCTCCACGTCGGCGCTGCACCATGTCCTACCCCACCCACGCCACGGCCCCTTCGTATTCCACCTTCGGGCCGGCGTTTCCTGATCCCACCCGCTTCGGTTCGCCCGGCCTGTTCCCCGGCCATGGCGTCGCCGACATGCCGCGATCCGTGCTGGGCTTTGAGGGCATTGCACCGCAGCTGATGCAGCACATGCTGCCGCTGGATGATCGATACGGATTCGGCCGGCCCGGCCTCACGACGCTGGCCAACGCCATGACCTATCAGGGAGGCTGGGGAGGCGCGGCGGGCTTGCCATCACCCCTGATGGCCGCGTTGCCTCCAGCAGGGCGCTCGCCTGCGGCGCAGGCCCAGGCCATGGGTTTCTTTGCGGCGTTGCACCAGGAACAGCGCAGCGACATCTCCATCGTCCGTGACACCAGGCTGGGCCCTCCGAACGACCTGATCAGCCAGCTCCATCCGAACGGGGATCCGATCGAATTCCATGCCGGCAACAGCTATGCGGTGGCCTGGCTGGACACCGAGAATCATCAGCGCCACCTGTGCTTCGACATGCAGGGCCCCAACGGGTTCTCTGCCACCCACCGGGTCAAGCTTCACGAAGGTGATGCCAGCAGCGCCCCGGATCAATTCTTGGCCATGCTCGCCCGCGCAAGCCGCAGCGTGCAACAGCAGGCCTGCCATCAACTGCCTGCTGGCCTGGCGGTGGCGGGGCCGGGCGGTGGCGGTCTTGGCTTTGCCGCCTTGGGGCTGATGCGGGAGCTGGGGCATTACAACGCCGGCAGGCGTTACCTTGAGGGGCCTTCCGACTTTGCTCAGTTGCCTGCCTATCGCCGGCAGGTGCATGCGATGTTGGACCGCGGCGCCATGTCGGGCCGTATGTCGGAGTTCCTGGCCACCGCGCCGCAGCACGGCGAGGCCTACGCGCGTGGCCAGCGCGACATGCTGGAGAAATGCCTGGATGTTCTGAATCAGCGCCTTCACCGCTTTGCGGCCGCGGGGAGCCCGGCGCATGGCATGAGCCCTGGGATGGGCACGGGCCCTGGGGCCGGAAGGTGGACGGTCCCTGGAACTCGGCCCGGTCCTGATGCGGGACCGGGACATGAGACTGGCTTTCACCCTGGTGGTGGTGGCGGTGGCGGCGGCGGCGGTTTGGGCTTCCCCATGTCGCCGGCGCCGTCTCAGTTGCCGCGCCGGGACGCTGGGCCTGAGATGTTCCCAGCCGCATTCCGAGCGCCCACACGCGGCGGCCCGGAGATCGTGGAACTGAACCCGGGTGACGAGGCGTCCGCTGGACCTGCCCGGACCGACACCGCGCCGACCGATGGGCCGCCCCCGTTGCCGCCGCGGTCCGCACGTGTGGGCGAGGGCACGACGTCACCCCCTCAGCCCTCGTCCGCCCCCGTGTCGGCGCAGACCCAGCCGCCTGCAGACAAGGCGGCCCGAGCGCACGGCACGCCGGAGCCGGCCCGGGAGCCTGCCAAGCCCAAGAAGACGCCACCGCCGCCGCCCGAGCGCAGAACGCCACCGCGCTCGGCGGCGACGTCGACCCACCCCACCCACGCCACGCCATCGCCCCCCAGCAAGGCGACCGCCGACGCCAAGCCGACTGCCGTCAAGCCGGATCCAGCCGCCCTCAACGCACCGCAGGACCCGCCGCCTGCGAGCACGCCCGCTCGGCCAGGTTCGTCCCCCCGCACTTCAGCGCAGGGGGGCGATGACACCCGGCCCGCCCGGCTGGTGCCCAGGCGCCCCGCGCCGCCTCCGCCTGCCGACACGCCACCGAAGCGGCCCCCGCCCCCCGGCACCCAGGACCACACCGACGGCCTGCCGTTTGGCGCTCGGCCGCCGCAGGCGAAAGGCACCCGACCCGCCCCCTCGTCGCCAACGGGGCGCAGGGCGGGGTCGTCCACCCCGCCACCGGGGCTCCAATCGGGAAAGCCGTCGACGAACGGGCCGATCCACCGTCCGGGCAGCGCGCCAGCCCATGGTCCGGTCGATGCCCGTGCCGCCGGCGCCCATCAGCCTGCACCGGTGTTGATCACGGATGCCGAGAAGCGGACGATGGAGGCGGAACTCTCGATCCTGGACGCCGCGCCCCTCCCCACCGTCGGAGACGACCGGGCCAACCGCACCGACGGCGCCGACAAACCTGGCAGCCACGCATTCGCCACTCAACCTGATGGGTCGACCGTGCCGCCCAAGACGCCGTCGGCACCGCCGCACGCTGCGCAGGACTGGGCCGCTGCGCCTGCCGCCCCACCGGCGGGCTTCGCTGGCTCGGGCCGCTTGGATCCGTCGGAAAAGCCGTCAGAAAAGCCGTCAGAAAACTCGTCAGTGCAGCCGTCAGTGCAGCCCGCCATCAGCAAGGCCGAAAGCGGTGGGGTTCTCCCACCGCTCCCCGGCACCATCGAGGACGCCGCCCCGCCGTCCTCCGGCGAGCCCACCGCGCCGCCGCCCTATGCCGAGGTCGTCTCTCAGCCGGCCCCGCCGGCGTCGCGCTCCGAGTCGTCTGTGGCGTCCATCTGGGCGCCGGGGTCGGCCCGGGGCGCCGTGCTGGCGCAATCACTGAACGAGGTGCTGAGTCAGATGTCGGAGCCCGGAGGACTGCGCAAGGCCTTCGCCACCCGGGTGCTGGGTCGCAAGCCGCAAGCGTTCAACGATGTGCTGAACGCGCAGTTGCTGCCGCATGTGGCGCAGATGCGCGCTGAGCATGCCCGGCGCGCGCCGGATGAGGAAAAGTCCACCCACGGCGAGCGTGCCATCCGCAGCGTGGTGCGCACCCATCTCGCGGCCGGTCTGACCCAGTTGACGCCCGCCCAGTTGGACCGCCTGGATGCGCGCCTGACCTCGAACACTGGCCGCATGGCCACGCTGCGGGACGAGAGCCACCTCATGACCCGCAACAGCCCATCGATCGAGCGCTTCGCGCCCAAGCTTCGCAACATCGCCACCGATGTGATGCTCACCGAGCGAACCTTCCTGGAGGTGCTGGGCGAGCTGCGCGGCCTCACCCCGGTGGACGACGTCGCGAAAGCCGGCTGACGCAAGGCCGAGGACGGCAGGGGCGGGCGGCGGAGCGCCGGGGAGAACCGCGCATCGACCGAGAGGTCGATCTGCGAGGCCCGGGGCGGGCGTCAGGCCTGGGGCCGCGTTGACCGTTGGCGGAGGCGTTGGCGGTGGCGGTGGCGGTGGCAGTGGCGAAGGAATGGGTTCCGTTCGCTTAGGCCCGGTTCAGCCGACCGGCAGCCCCGCGGGCGGCTTGATCTCTTCCAGGCAAATCATCGAGCGCACATCCGCCACGCCGTCCAGTTGCATCAGCTTGTCCGTGAGGAAAGTGGAAAGCGCCTTGAGGTCTCGGGCGACCACCTTCAGCAGGTAGTCACAGTCGCCGGACACGGTGTGGCATTCCAGGATCTCCGGAAAGTCACGGATCAGGGATTCGATCTCACGCACCCGCACAAAGGCCGGCGCGGTGATGTTGAGGCTGACATAGGCGGTGACGCCCAGCCCCAGCGCCTGCGGCGCCACATCCGCCCGATAGCCGCGCAGCACGCCGCGCTCTTCCAGGGCCCGCACCCGACGGAAGCACTGCGGGGCGGACAGATGGACCTGGCCGGCCAGGTCCACATTCGAGATCCGTCCGTCGTGCTGAAGGATGTGGAGAATCTTGCGGTCGATGGCGTCCAGCCCGTGCTTGTCGTTCATGGATGGCGTGTTGGCGAGGATCTTTGACGCATTCTATGAACGGTGGCGCACAAAGCGTGCGTCCGAGAACGACCGCACGCGGTGGCGGCGCTCGCTTCGCGGACAATCGCGGCCATGGATCACAGTTTTCTCTCCGCGCTCATTCTGTTGCTGCTGGTGCTGGACCCGCTGGGCAGCCTGCCGATCTTCATTCCGATCATGCGCAACGTGCCGCGTGAGCGCCGCCTGCGGGTGGCCTTGCGCGAGGTCACCATCGCCTTCAGCGTGTTGCTGGCCTTCATGTTCCTGGGCGAAGGCTTTCTGCGGCTGATGCACCTGTCCGAGCGCTCGCTGGAGGTGGCCGGCGGGGTGATCCTGATCATCATCGCGATCCGCATGATCTTCAGCCATGCCGGCGAGTCCGCCTACGGCGTGGACACCGGCCGCGAGCCCTTCATCTTCCCGCTCGCGGTGCCGCTGCTGGCCGGGCCGTCGGCCATGGCCACGGTGCTGCTGCTGGCCTCGCGCCAGCCCGACCGCATTGCGGAATGGATCGGTGCGTTGTTCACCGCGATGCTGATCTCGTTCCTGGCGCTGATCCTGGCCGACCGCATCCGCAAGCTGCTGGGCGATTCGGTGGTGTCGGCGCTGGAGAAGCTGATGGGCCTGGTGCTGACCGCGATCGCGGTGGAGATGATCCTGGCGGGCCTGAAACGCTACTTCGTCGGCGGCCTCTGACGCCAGGCGCCCGCGGCCAGGCCCGGAGCCCGCACCGCCGACGCTTCAGTCAGGCGCGTGCATGACCGATGAGCCGGACCGGGCGAGCGGCGGGTCCGTGGGCCCAGGGGTCCTGGGGTCGGCCAGTCGTTCACCTCGGTGTTCGTTCAGGCAGGCGCCCAGTCATCGGCCTAGTCTTCGGCCCGGTCATCGGGCCGAACGTCCGCTCGCTCGTCCGCTCGTCCGCTCGCCCTCAACCGCTCGCCCTCAACCGCCCGAGCCGTCCACGCCGCCTGTGGCTTCCGTGCTGCCGGGCGTGCCGGGTTGAGCGGCCTGCGCAGCGCGCCATTCATCGGCCGTCATGCCATAGACCGCACAGTCGTAGTCATACCAGCGTTCAATGCCCCGATAGCGCATGCCCAGGCGCTGCATGACCTTGGCCGAATCCAGGTTCTCGGGATCGCACACCGCCACCAACTGCGGGGCGGCCAGGTCGTCGAAGGCAAAGCTGGCCATCCGGCGCGCCGCTTCCGAGCCGTAGCCGCGACCCCAACGGTCCTGCCGCAGCCGCCAACCGATTTCATGCGGCAGCGCACGGTCCCGGCCCAGGTGCTGGATGCAGCCCGCGCCCACCAGCTCGCCGGTCTCGCGCTCGAAGAAGGCCCACCATGAATAGCCCCATTCCGCCCACCGCGCCTTGACGCGATCGATGAAGTCCTGCGTCTGGTCCAGCGTCTCCGGCTGGCCGGTGAGGTAGCGCATGACCGCAGGATCGCTGTTCATGGCGTTCAGGCCTTGCAGATGAGCATCCTGGAACGGTTCCAGGCGCAGGCGGGGCGTCAGAAGGGTGGTCATGTGAGCACTGTAGACGAGGTGTCGCATCCCTGTCGGCCGTCATGCCCGGGTGCTGCTGCCGGCACGTTGGACATGAGGGGCGTCGCCCGGGGACTCGTCCGCCCGGTCCCTCAGGTCGACGATGACCGGCGGCGCCCCTCCGTTCAGCAGCCGGATGCGACAGCGGCCGCCGCGCTTGCTTTCGTACATGGCCTGATCAGCCAGGCTCATCAACGGGTCCGCCTGGCTGGCGTCGGCCGGGTAGTGGGCCACGCCGATGCTGCTGCCGACCTGCACCACCGTCCCGCTGGAGAGCGTGATGGGCTGCATCAAGCGCCGCAGCACCCGCTCCAGAATCGCCTGGCTTTCCACCCGTCCGCTGACCGGCGACAGCACCAGCACGAACTCGTCCCCGCCCAACCGTGCGGCGGTGTCCGAGGCGCGGATGCCCTCGGTCAGTTGCTGGGCCACCGTCTTGAGCACCTCGTCGCCGGCCTCATGGCCGTGGGTGTCGTTGATCTTCTTGAAGCCGTCCAGATCCAGATAGGCCACCGCCACGCCGTGGTCCTGCCGCTGGGCTGCGGCGAGGGCGTGCTGCAGCCGGTCGCCCAGCAGGATGCGATTGGGCAGGCCGGTGAGCGGGTCATGGAAGGCAGCCTGCTCGACCGATTGCTCATAGGCCTTGCTCTGGGTGATGTCCACCATCAGCCACAGCGACAGGTCCTCATTCACTCCCCCGGGCAGGGCGACGCCGTTGAGGTCGATCCACACCTGGCTGCCGTCCTTGCGCCGCATCTGCAACTGACAGCGGTAATGGCCGCCGGCGCTCAGCGTCGGATAGGCCGTGTGGCCAATCTGCGTGTAGGCCTCGTCATCCAGGTAGAACAGCCGCGCCGGCTGACCGAGCAATTCATCGGCGCCGTAGCCGAAGATCCGGTCCAGCGCCCGGTTCTTCCAGACGATGTGCCGGTGGCGCAGCTTGGCAATGCCGACCAGGTCGTTGTCCAGCATGGCCTCCTGGTCCATCGCCAGCCGCTGCAGGTCGATCGTCATCGCATCCGCCAGCGCCTGCGCCCGTTCCCGGCCGGCCAGCAGCAGCCAGGCGGTGAAGGCGAGCAGGACGGTGAGTGCGCTGCCGGTCAGGCCCAGGCCCCAACCGGCGGCATCGATCACCGTGTGTTCGTACACCAGGGACTGGGCCGCCTCCAGCCGGAAAGCGCGCCCCCCGATCTGCAGCCGTCGCTCGCCGGCGACCATCCGCTCGGCGAAGCCCGGCCGCGCCTGTGGGCGGGCATTCAGGGCCTGGATGCCGGTGGCGCTGTCCAGCAGCAGGTCCTCGGTGCCGTCGCCGTCATCGACGACCAGTCGGAAGTCCACCGGTTCGGCCAGTGACTCGGTGAGTCCGGAGAGAATTTCCTCGGCCACCAGCGGCGCATACAACAGCCCCAGCAGTGCCTGGCGGCGCTGGGCGATGTTGACCGGATCGCTTCCCGCGCGAAACACCGGCACCAGGGTCAGAAAGCCCGGTCCATGGTGGCGGTCCTGCACCAGCGGCACCGGCGCGGACAAGGTCGCATCGCCGGTGTCGATCGCCTGCTCGATGGCGCGGCGCCGGATGGCCTCCGAACCCAGATCGAACCCCCACGCCGGATAGTTCTGCGACAGCGGCTCCACATGGGCGATCACGTACAGATCCGGTGCCTGGCCGCTGGTGCGAACGTTGAACTGTGGCGCCCCGTCGGCGCGTTGGGCGGCAATGAAGGCCTCCAGTTGATCGCGCTTGACCATGGGCGCGAAGCCGAAGCCCCGCACGCCCGGAAATTCGTTGGGCAGGTCGCGGGATTCGACATAGGACCGAAAGGCGGCGCGGTCCACATTGCCATGCAGGGCGGCGATCGTGCCGCGCGCGCCCTTGAGCCCGTAGACCGGCTGGATGAAGCGTTGGGCAATGTCGCGCTGCAGCCGCTCCATCTGGGCGTCCAGCCGCAGATGGGCGGCGGCGATGACGCGGTTGCGGTTCCACAGCATGCCGCACAGCGTGACCGACAAGCCCACCACCAGCACCAGCGCCGCGCCAATGAAGGCCGTCAGCGAGGTGTCGAGGCGGACCTGGGCGGCGCGCGGGGACACGGTCTCGGGGGTCGCGGGCACGGCGGTCGGGACCGCACCGGGCGGCCGGAAGGGGATCAGCCATCCACTGTAGAGCCTGGCTTCGGCGCTGGGCGGCTTGTCCCCCCTCCGGGGCGGGGTTCGTTGCGCGCGCGCCGCGTGGGCTCAGGGGAAGTCCCAGGGGCCCTTGCTCAAGGGGGCAGCGCGGCGCAGTCACCTGTGCTGCAATCGACCTTCAAACGATGAAGGCGGGCATCAGCATGGCTCAAGAGACGGACAAGGGCCCCGGCCTCCGGGCTCGGTGGAACGCCCTGAGGCAACGGTGGCGGCGAGCGGCGCCCGCACCGGTGCGCGGCGCCGCAGCAGACGAAGGCCAACTGATGGACTGGCTCAAACGGGAAGCGGCCCGGGCCCAGCGCCACAGCCATGACGGGGTGCTGCTGTTGCTGGAACTCGACCCCTGGGTGCGCCTGCAACAGCAATACGGCGACGACTGCATCCAGGCGCTGGACGACCGCCTCAGCCAGCTGGCGCGACAGCAACTGCGCGGTGGCGACTGGGTGCTGGCCCAGCCGCGCGGCATGTGGGCGGTCTATCTGCCGAGCACCGATCCCCTGGGCGCGCTGGATGCGGCCGACCGATTGCGCGGCCGGGTCGCCACCCTGGATTACCGCTGGCAGGGCCAATCGCTGCCGCTGAGCGCCAGCCTCGGCCTGGCCCATTGGCAGGACTGGAAACGCGAGCCGCAGCAAGGAGCCGAACAGTTGCTGCAGCAGGCCCGCCAGGCACTGGCCATGGCGCGCGGGGCCGGCTGCAACTGCGTGCGTGCCTATGCACCGGCGCCGTCGGGCCGCAGCCGCTACAGCGGCACCCGGCCCGCGTAGCCGGTCATTTCCAGATAACCCCAGCCGAGCAGCCGGCCGGCGTCATCGCTCAATCGCGCGACGCCTTCCCAGTACAGGAAGCCGGTGCTGCGTTGGGCATCGATCTCCTGGGCGTTGAAGGCCGCGTCCACCCGCAGCACGCCGCGAGGGGTGCGGATGCGCCAGCGCACCGGATACTGGGCCAGGCTGGCCGGGCTCTCCCAGTGCGCCACGGGCTCGAAACTCACCCGCTGCTGGAGGTCGATCTGACGACCGTCCGCATCGCGCCAGCTGCCGCCGGTCCAGAGCGTCTTGCCGTCTCGCCGACGCATCTGGAACAGCGTGAGCGCGCTGCCGTCGTTGAGGTTCATGCCCATCCAGTCCCAGCCCACCGCCCGATCCGGGGCCGTCTCCGCCTTGGCGCCGAGGTACTGGTTGCTCCATTCATGGTCCAGCCAGCAGCGCGCCTCGAGTTCGCGCACGAGCTCGTTGGTGCGGGTCAGCCGGCCACGACCGGCGAGCTGCGGTTCGCTGACATAACGACTGGCCTGCTCCGCGCCCGGCCCCTTGCGTGACCAGCCCTGATCGCCCTGCAGCAGCGGCGCCTGCGGGGCTTGCAGATCCAGCCGCAGGCCGAAGCCGGCATGCTCGCTGCGCAGCGACAGCGTGTAGCGGCTCAGACCGCGCTCGCCGTCCTGGCGCACCAGCGACCAGTCGCCCAGGCGCACGCGGGTGTCCGCCTCATCGCTGCGCGCATTGGCAAAGCCGCGACGCAGCAAGCGTTGATCGTGCACCAGCCGACGCTGGCCGAGGTCGGACAGCGCCGCATGCCCCAGCATCAATTGATCCGGCACGAAGGCGCTGTCCAGCGGCCGTGTCAGCTCGCGCCGCACCCGGAAGAAGGTGAGCTGGAAGCCGTAGGCCGGTGGCGTGTCCAGCGTCGCGCCAGGTGTCCGGAGCACGCCGGTGACGTACCACCATTCGATCCGCGTCTCGGGATGGGCGCCGTGGTCGCGCGGAAAGCGCAGGGCGGCGCGCGACAAGGGCGGCTCGGACGGTTCCGCCGGTGCCAAGGTTGACTTGGGATCTGCTGCCGCCTTCCGTGTCGAAACAGGCGTTTGGCGCGGCGTCTCTCCCGCGTCCCGCGGGTTCGATTGCACCGGGGGCGTGGTCGGCGACGCAGCCTGGGCGCCGACGCCCAGGCCCATCAATCCAACCATCCAGGGACGTCGACCGATCATCACCAATCCTCTCTCACTGCGCGCAGCGCTTCACCTTGCCGGGCCCGCAGCGCCCGCGCGCCGGCCCAGGCGGCCGTGGCGGCGGTGGCCAACAGGCTGGCCGCGACCAGCCCGGCCACCCGCAGCCAGGGCACTTGCCAATCCATGCTCCAGTGGAAGCTCTGCGGATTCAACCGGAACACCAGCACCGCACTGATGGCCAGGCCGACGGCCAACCCCATCACCGCGCCGGCCACCGCCTGCAGCAGGCTCTCGCCCAGCACCAGTCGTTGCAGCATGCCGCGCGTCAGCCCCAGGTGCAGCAGCAGGCCGAACTCGCGGCGGCGTGCCAGCAGTTGGGCCGACAGGCTGGCCGCCACGCCGAACAAGCCCAGCCCCAGTCCGACCGCCTGCAGCCAGTAGGTGATGGCAAAGCTGCGGTCGAACAGCGCCAGCGAGAAGCGCCGCAGCTCGCCGGCCGAGGCCATGTCCAGCGACGCGGGCGAGGGCCCGAGCCGACGCAGCGCTTCCTGCACCGTCACCAGGTCCGCCCCCGGCTTGAGCCACAGTGCCAGTTCGGTGACGCTGCCGTCACCGGTCACCCGTCGCCAGTCGTCCCTCGATACCAGCAGGCCCGAGGTCTGCCGGCTGTAATCGCGCCAGACCGCCTTCACCGCGGCCGGCCACTGCCGGCCCTCGACTTGCAGCATCAGCCGGTCGCCCGGGGCCAGGCGCATCGCATCGCGCATGGCTTCGTTGATGTAGACGGGCAGGAGGTCGACCGGCAGCTGCGCCGACTCGCCCTGCAGTGGCAGCCGATGGTCCAGCGGGCGAGCCATCAGGGTGGCGCTGTCCCGCACGCCGCGCACATTGACGCCGACGGTGCGGGTGAGCTGCTCCGACACCCGCTCCACGCCCGCGAGCTGGCGGGCCTGGTCGGCCAAGGCCGGCGGCATCGGCTGGCTCTGTTGGCCGCTGTCGCGCGCGGTCTGGCGCAGATAGAGATCGGCCGGCAGCATCTGCGTCAGCCACTGGTCCAGCGACAGGCGGAAGCTGGCGATCATCACCAGCATCGCCACCGCCAGGGCCAGCGCGACCAGCACACCGGCGATCAGCCGACCCGCTTCGCCGGCCTGGTCCCGTGCCCGTTCCACCGCCAGCAAGGGCAGGGCGCGTCGTGCCGCCCAGCGGCGCAGCCAGCGGGTGATCAGCCTCAGCATCAGGGGCACGCTGCCCAGGGCGCCCAGCAGCAGCGCCAGCATGGCGGCATAGGCGCCGGCCGGAAAGCCGCCGATCGGCGACATCGAGGCCAGCAGCGGCGCCAGCGCCAGCAGCGCGGGGCCGATCAGCCACCAGCGCGGATCGTCGGTGCCGCCGCCCAGCCCCTTCAGCACCTGGGCGGCCGGCAGCCGCCGCAGCCGCATCAGCGGCAGGGCGGCGGCGCCCAGGCTCACGATCGGGCCGAGCAACAGCAGGCCGAGGAGGGACGCGGGCGTGGTGTGCAGCGTGGGCCGTGCACCGGGCAGGCCGATCAGGCCGCTGCCGAGGTCGCCCCCGAGCTGGCGCAGGCCGAGCTCCGCCAGTCCCAAGGCCAGCAGCAGCCCCAGCACCGCGCCGGCCAGGCCCAGCATCACCGCCTCGACCATCAGCATCCGGATCCGCTGGCCCTCGCTCATGCCCAGCACGCCCAGCAGCGCCAGTTGCGGCAGCCGTTGCGCCACCGACAGGCTGTGGACCGCAAACACCATGAACGCGCCGACGAACAAGGCCATCAACGACAGCACGCCCAGGTTGAGGCGGTAGGCGCGGGTCAGCCGTCGGGCTTCGTCGGCTTGCTGGCGGGCCTGGTCCTGCGGCGCGCCGGCGAGGATGCCGGTCGGCCAGACCGCCGGCACCGCGCGACCCGGCACCATGCGCAGCAGGATGGCGTCCAGTTGCCCCGGCCGCTGCAGCACTTGCTGGGCCCAGGCGATGTCCATGATCATCAGCGCCTGTCCGTCGTCGGCGATGAGGCCGGCGATGGGCAGCGGGTCGGTGGCGCCGGGCAGATCCAGTCGCAGCGTGGTCGGCTCAATGTTCGATGAGGCGGCGGCGGACGTGGAGGTGGACGTCGACGTGGAGGCAGACGTCGAGGTGGATGCGGCTGTGGCTGTAGCTGTGGCTGTCGAGCCCGATGCCGTCGACGCGAGCGCGCCTTCGGACGATGAGGACGACGGTGTGGCTTCGGATGCCGGCGTTCCCGGCGTTCCCGGTGATCCCGCTGTTTCCGCTGCTCCCGCTGTTCCCGTGCTCGCGGGGGCACCGGTTGTCTCCACGGCGCCCCATCCCAATCGACGCAGTGCGGCATCGCTCACCAACACGGCGGGTTGCTGGAGCGCATCGGCCCATCCGCCGCTGTCCGCATGCGGACGCCATTGCGGATGGAAGGCGGCGATCTGCAGCAGGTCCAGGCCCACCAGTTGGAGGCGCTGCCACTGACCGTCGCGGCCCTGCACCCGCAGGCTGGCGTCCAGCCGGGGCGCGAGTTCCGCGATGTCGTCGCGGGCCGCCAGTTCGGCGAACAGGCGATCGGACAGCGGCGCGGCGCCCGGCGCGGCGCGCAGTTCCAGATCGGCCTGGGCGCTGCTCTGGCGGGCGGCCGCCTCGAACTGTGCCAAGGCGGAGGCATTGATCCAATGCACCGCACCGGCCAGCGCCAGACCGAGCGCGATGGTGAGCAAGGCGGCCAGTTGCCGACCCCACTGCAGGCGCAGTGCCGGCCAGGACAACTGCCACCACCACACCCAGGCGCGGCTCAGCGGATTCATCTCAGGCATCGACCAACTGGCCGCCTTCGAGCCGCAGGCGGCGGTCGGCCAGCGACGCGGCATGGGCCGAGTGGGTCACCAGCAGGCAGGCCGCCTGCTGCTCACGCAGTTGGCGTCGCAGCAGCTGCATCACTTGGTCGGCATGACGGGGATCGAGGTTGCCGGTGGGTTCGTCGGCCAGCACCAGCACCGGTCGATGCACCAGCGCCCGGGCGATCGCCACGCGCTGCAGTTGCCCGCCGGAGAGCTGGCGCGGCAGATGCCGCGACTGCGCCTCCAGGCCGACGGCGGCCAGCATCTCGGCCACCCGCGTCGCATCGGGTCGTCCCTGCAGCAGCAGCGGCAGGCCGACGTTGTCCTGCACCGTCAGATGCGGCAGCACATGGAAGGCCTGGAAGACGAAGCCGAGCTGCTCGCGGCGCAAGGCGGCCTGGCCGGACTCGTCCAGCGCGAGGATGTCGCGGCCCTGCAGCAACACCTGGCCCCGGTCCAGCGGTTCCAAGGCCGCCAGGCCGTTGAGCAAGGTGGACTTGCCGCTGCCGGATTCGCCCAGCAGGGCCAGCATCTCGCCATGCTGCAGCGTGAGCGACAGATGCTCGAACAGGGTTTGGCTGCCGTAGCGCTTGGTCAGGCCGGTGGCCGTCAGGAGGGGGACATCCATCGGTCGGTCGGAAGAGGCTGAAGGCCGATCGGCTGCGGGAGGTGGGCAACCCATCGGGGCGGTAGGAACAGGGCGGTGCCGCATCGAGGGATCAGGCAGGGCCTCGGGCCATTGTGCGGCTTGCGGTGCGTGGATGTGCCGGCATCGTCGTCACCCGTGCTCACGGAACGCCCAGCCGTGAGCACCGAACGATGCTCCGTCGGGCTGCCGGTGGGGTCAGTTCCAAGGCCGATCCCAAGCCGATTCCCAAGCCGATTTCCAAGCCGATTCCCAGCCCCATCCCAAGCCGATGCCAGGCTGCTCGCCAGGCCGATTACCGGGCCGATCCGCTCGGGCGGAGACGGCTCAGCCCGCGACCATCGCCAGCAACTGCGCCAAGGCATCGGGCGCCTGCGCCGCTACGATGCGGCGCGAGGGCATGCTGCGCAGCCAGGTGATCTGCCGCTTCGCGAGCTGTCGGGTGGCCGCGGTGCCACGTTCCTGCAATGCGGCGAGATCGGGTGCTGCTTCGTTTTCATCGAGCAGTTCCCAGGCTTGTCGGTAGCCGACACAGCGCATGGACGGCAAGCCCGGATGCAGATCGCCGCGGGCGCGCAGGCGGCGCACTTCGTCGACCAGGCCGTGCGCGATCATCAACGCGAAGCGCTGCGCCAGACGCTCATGCAGCCAGGCGCGGGCCTCGTCCGACGGCTCGAGCGACAGCAGTGGCCAGTCCACGCCCTGGCTGCGCTGGCGGCGATAGAGCGCCGACATCGGCTCGCCGCTCAGCAGGCAGACTTCCAACGCCCGCTGGATGCGTTGCGAGTCCAGCGGCGGTAGGCGGGCGGCGGTCTCCGGGTCCAGCACCGCCAGGCGGGCGTGCAGGGCGGGCCAGCCGTCGCGGGCCGCGTCGGCATCGAGCTGGGCGCGCAGGGCCGGATCGGCCTGCGGCAGCTCGGAGAGACCGTCGAACAGCGCCTTGAAGTAGAGCATCGTCCCGCCGACCAGCACCGGTCGCGCACCACGGGCCTGGATCTGCGGCACCAGGGCGGTGGCGTCCCGCACGAACTGCGCCGCCGAGTAGCTCTCGGTGGGCGAGAGGATGTCGATCAGGTGATGCGGCACCTCCGCCAATTCCTGCGGCGAGGGTTTGGCGGTGCCGATGTCCATCTCGCGATACACCAGCGCGGAGTCCACGCTGATGATCTCCACCCGCTGCCGGCGCGCCAGCGCCAGCGCGGCGGCGGTCTTGCCGCAGCCGGTGGGGCCGGCGATGCACAGGGGACTCAGGTCCGTGTCGGTCATCGTGAAGGGGGCGGGCAGCGCACTGGCGCGCGACGCGGCAGCGCTCAGAAGCGCTCCCACGGGGCCAGATAGCGCCATTGACCGGCGGGCAGGTTGCCCAGCGGAATGCGGCCGATGCGGACCCGCTTGAGCGCCAGCACGTTCAGGCCGACCAGCTCGCACATCCGGCGGATCTGGCGCTTGCGGCCCTCACGCAGCACGAAGCGAAGCTGGTCTTCATTGGCCCAACTGACCTTGGCTTCCTTCAGTTGCACGCCGTCCAGCTCCAGGCCATGGTTGAGCATGCGGATGGCCCGCTCATCCAACTGTTCCATGGGATGGCGCTCCGGATCGCCGTTGATCACGGCGACGCGGACCAGGTATTCCTTCTCCACCGTCGAGTCCTCACCGATCAGATGGCGCGCGATGCGGCCATCCTGGGTCAGCACCAGCAGGCCGGTGGAGTCGATGTCCAGCCGGCCGGCCGGCGCCAGACCGCGACCATGGCCAGGCGCCCAATGCACACCGGACGGATCCTCGCCCCAGTGCGCTTCGGCCTTGACCAGCACCGAGGCGGGTTCATAGCCGTCTTCGGCCTGGCCGGAGACATAGCCGATCGGCTTGTTCAGCAGGATGGTGACCCGCTGCGCCTGCTGGTCGCGGGCGGCGGGATCGACCTCGATCTTCACATCCGGGCCGACACGCAGACCCAGCTCGGCGATCTGGCCGTCCACCGTCACCCAGCCGGCCTGGATCCATTCGTCGGCCTCGCGACGCGAGGCCAGACCGAGTTCGCTCATGCGCTTGGACAGCCGCTCGCCAGCGCCGGCGTCGGCCAGGCGGGTGGGTGCGGGCTGGCGAGGCGCCTCGGCACGAGGCGGGCGATCGGTGCGGGCCTCGTGATCGCCTCGGGCTTCGAAATGCGGCGGCTGGGCGCGGTCACCTCGATCGCCCCAGTTGCCCCGCTCGCCCCTGTCGGCTGCAGGGCGGTCGCCGTAGCGATCGTCTCCACGCGGCCGATCCGCATAGGGACGGTCGCCCTGAGGACGGTCCCCATACGGGCGATCGCCGGCAGGACGGCGGTCATCGGGCCCGCGACGTGGACGATCACCACCGCCGGCACTGCTGCCATAGCGGTCATCCGGGCGACGGGGACGGTCGCCCTCGAAGCGCGGACGATCGCCGCCTTGCGGCCCGCGGTCGTTGAATCGCGGGCGGTCGTTGCCGCCGAAGCCACCCTGGCCGCCTTGGCCACCGTGGCCGCTGCCGTAGCGGTCATCGGGACGGCGCGGGCGGTCGCTGTCGAAACGCGGCCGATCGCCACCCTGCGGGCCGCGATCATTGAAGCGGGGGCGGTCGCCGCCACCGGCGCCGCTGCCGTAGCGGTCGTCCGGACGACGGGGCCGATCGCCGTCGAAGCGCGGCCGATCACCGCCTTGCTGCGGACGATCGTTGAAACGGGGGCGGTCTTGGCCGCCGAACCCACCCGGGCCGCCCTGGCCGCTGCCATAGCGGTCATCGGGACGGCGTGGACGATCTCCCTCAAAGCGGGCGCGATCCTGAGACCGATCCTGATAAGCCGGCCGGTCGCTGTCGTGGCGGGGGCGGTCGCCGAAGGGGCGACGTTCACCGGCGCCCTCGGCACGGGGGCCGCGATCGGGGCGATAGCCGCCGCGGTCACCGCCGCGGTCGCCACCACGCTCGCCACCACGGTCACCGGGGCCACGCGGGCCCTGGGCGCCGTAGCCGCCTTCACGCGGACCCTGGCGGGCATCGCCGCGCGGGCCGCGATCGTCGCGGCCGGGGCCGCTGCGGCGGTCGTCATGGCCAGGGGGGCCGCGGCGGCCTTGCGGGCCTTCTTCGGCGCGGCGCTGTTCATAACTGGCCTGGCGTTCGGCGCGATCGGTCTGGGCCTGGGCCAGGGTCGGGCGGGGCTTGCCCACGCCGGGGCCGCGCAGCGGGCCGCGGCGTCCGCTGCCGGTGTTGGAGGAGCCGCCGTCGGCGGCGGGCTTGTTCTTGTTGAGCTTGAGGGTGGCCATGTCGGTACTGCGCCGGCGCGTCGCGGCGTGTGAGGAAAGAATCGGGCGCGACGAACCATTCGCTGGCGCCAAGGGTGAAGTGTCGGTGGAAATGGGGCCGATCAGGTCATCGACCTGCGCCGTCCGACCGGCGGAATGGGGTCAATTGGGCAAAAAGTCGGGCGATCGGGCCGCGGGCGACCGGCGGACCGGGGTCAACGTCCCCGCAGGAACAGCGCGTCCAGGTCGCGCAGCGTCAGTTGGCGCCAGGTGGGGCGACCATGGTTGCACTGGTCGGCGCGCTCGGTGCGTTCCATGTCGCGCAGCAGGGCATTCATCTCGTCCAGGTTGAGCTGGCGGTTGGCGCGCACTGCGCCGTGGCAGGCCATGGTGGCGAGGATCTCATGCTGCGCGCGTTCCACCGCATGGCTGGCATCGAACTGCGACAGTTCCGCCAGCACGCCGCGCGCCAGTTCCACCACATCGCCACCGGCCAGCAGGGCGGGGCGCTCGCGCACGGCCAGCACCTTGGCCGACAGCGGCGAGATGTCCAGTCCCAGCCGCTGCAGCGTCTCCGCTTGAGCCTCGGCGGTGGCGATCTCCGCCGGCGTGGCGGCAAAGGTGACCGGGATCAGCAGCGGTTGGGCCTCGATGCGGGCTTCGCCCAGCGAGGCCTTTAGTCGTTCGTAGACCACGCGCTCATGGGCCGCATGCATGTCGACGATCACCAGCCCCTGGGCGTTCTCCGCCAGGATGTAGATGCCCTGGATCTGCGCAATGGCGCGGCCCAGCGGCCATTCGCCCGCCTGGCTGGCCGGCAGTGCCGCGGGCGCGCCAGACGCGGTGGAGAAAGCGGCGAGCGGCGAGGGCGCCGACATTCCGCCACCGGCGGCCGTCGGCAAGGGGCCAGCGGCGGGCGCATACAGTGCTTCGGCCTGCTCCAGGGCCAGCGCGGTCTGCGCGCGGGTGGGGATGGGCGAGCGCCAGGCGTCTTGTCCCGTGCTGAAGCGCGAGCCGATCTGGGGCGCGTGGCCGGGGGCAGCGCCTTCGCCGGCACCAGGTGCGGCCGGCTCGTTCAGTTGGGGGCGATCCCAGGCGGCCGTACCGCTCCAGCGGGTGGGTACGGTGGACGATCCCCCGCCTGGCGCGGCGGTGGTCGCGGCGTCCGTGCCGTCCGTGCCGGCGGCGTCATCGGTGCGGGACAGGGCCAGGGCGGCGACGACGGCGCGGCGCACCTGCTGGTGGATCTCGCGGCCGTCGCGGAAGCGGACCTCGATCTTGGTCGGATGCACATTCACATCGACCAGCTCGGGGGCGATGTCGATGAACAGCACATAACTGGGCTGGCGATTGCCGTGCAGCACATCGTCGAAGGCGGAGCGGATGGCGTGGGCGATCAGCTTGTCGCGGACATAGCGGCCGTTGACATAGACGTACTGCATGTCCGCACGGCTGCGCGCGGCCTCGGGCAGGCCGACGCGGCCATGGATGCGCATCGGGCCGGCGCCGCCGTTGACCTCGCGGCTTTGCCCGATGAAGTCTTCATTCAGTACTTCGCTGATGCGCTGGGCCAGCGATGCGGCGCGCCATTGGTCCACCAGCTTGCCCTCATGCCAGACCGCGAAGCCGACGTCGGGACGTGCCAGCGCATGGCGGCGCAGCGCTTCCAGGCAATGGCCCAGCTCGGTGCCTTCGGTCTTGAGGAACTTGCGGCGGGCGGGCGTGTTGAAGAACAGCTCGCGCACTTCCACGCTGGTGCCACGGGCGCGGGCGGCGGGGCTCAGTTCGCCGCTGCGGGCATCCAGGCGCCACGCGTGTGCGGCGCCCTCGAAGCGCGAGACCAGCGACAGTTCCGCCACCGAGGACACGGCGGCGAGCGCTTCGCCCCGAAAGCCCATGGTGGCCACGGCTTCCAGGTCGTCCAGGCTGCCGATCTTGCTGGTGGCGTGGCGCTTGATGGCGAGCGGGAGTTCGCTGTCGGGAATGCCGCAGCCGTCGTCTTCCACGATCAGGCTGCGGATGCCGCCGGCCAGCAGCTTGAGCTGGATCTGAGCGGCGCCGGCATCCAGCGCGTTGTCCACCAACTCGCGCACCACGGAGGCGGGACGCTCCACCACCTCGCCGGCGGCGATCTGGGAGATCAGTTCATCGGGAAGTTCGCGGATCGCGCGTCGGGCGGTCGAGCCCAGCGCATCGGCGGCGGTGGCGGTCGCCGCGGGGGCGAAAGAGGCATCCATAAGGGGGGATTGTAGGAGGGGGCGGGGTTCACCCCTGAGCCGCCGGGGGATGTGGGGGTGGCCCTTTGCCGGCGCAGGATCCCCAGCACGCAGGCGATATTCACGACCATCAGAATGCTTGCGGTGACGGAGGTCCAATCGAAGCGCAGGCTGTCGACCAGTCGATGGGTCATCCAATAGCTGACCGGTCCGGTCTGTGCGACGAGCAGATCGATGCAGAAATGAAAGGCAATGGGCACCCAGATCGATCGAGTCAGCCAGTACAGCAGGCCGAGGGTGACCGAAAGATTGAAGTACCAAGCGATGGCATGAGGGCCGACCATGGCCGACTTGCCATGTGCCAGCATGAAGAGACCTGCTTGCAGCAGGAGCGCGGCGACCGGATGGCATCCCACCTTCAGCAGTCGGCCCATCAACACATAGCGGTAGAGCACTTCCTCCACCAGCGCGATGTTGATTACCGCCAGCAGCGAGGCGATCCATGCCGTGGCGGAGATCAGTGAACGCGTCTGGCCGTTGGCCGTGACGTCAATGGCCGTCACGAAGACAAGCAACGGCGTGATCAGCAGGCCGACGGTCGCCACCTGCGGCCAGCGTCGGTGCCAGGGCCCGGGTTGGAGTCTCGACGCCGGGGCAGGGTCAAGCGCATACCGACGTCGGCCCCACACCAGCAGCAGGCAGCCCAGGGCGGTGATGATCGCCGTAGGCAGGGCACGGGCCAGGACGGCGTCGTTGATCCACGAGCGCCAGGGAAGGTGGAAGACTTCTCCGGCGATCACCAGGAACAGGGCATAGACCAGCACGGCTTCGCAGACAGCGACCAGCGATCGACATGTGGTCGTTAAGAGGTTTGACATGAACGCTCCTCGCCGACGGATCCTGGGGCAGTCCGCAGGCCTGGGTGGATGAGCGCAGGCCGAGATCAACCAGCGCCCGGTGTTGCGTCGAGCGGCGAACCGCCCGACCTCCATCGAGGTTCAGTTCAGGCAGGTGAACAACGAACCAAAGAAGCCTTCTGGCGCGCCGCTTCGGCCGGTGGCCTCAGCGATCATGCAATCGCCCAACGGCTCATTGCCCGTGTAGTGGTAGTCATCTCCCATGCCTGTCGCACCGACCTCGCCGCCGCACACGGCCAGCAGGCGCGGATCGTCCAGGCTCAGTTCCTGGATGCCATTGATCTTGTCCATTTCAAGAATCCTCTCGGGTTGTTCAACACGGTGAGCGCCCGTCGGCGCTCGTTGAAAACCCCCGGGGGCGAAGCCATTCTTCGGGCCCCGCTGTGGCGCGTCGATAGGCAGTTTCTCCATCGCACCGATGAGGGAGCGCCCCACCTGAAAGGGCAGGTCACGCACGACAACGGTCCGGCCTTCGCCGTTCATCGGGAAACCCCGCGCCTCGGGGTGAGGGGCGTCATGCTGCACCGCCATAATTGGCGCCCATGGAATTCATCACCTACCTGCTCGATTTCATCCTCCACGTCGACGTCCACCTGGCCGAATTTGTCGCCCAGTACGGCGTCTGGGTGTATGCGCTGCTGTTCCTCATCGTGTTCGTGGAAACCGGCCTGGTCGTGATGCCGTTCCTGCCGGGCGACTCGCTGCTGTTCGTCGTCGGCGCCCTGTGCGGCGCGGGGCTGATGAACCTGCCGCTGGCCATGGCGGTGCTGTTGGTGGCCGCCATCCTGGGGGACCAGTGCAACTACACCATCGGCCGCTATTTCGGGCCCAAGGTGTTCCAGTGGGAGGACTCCCGCTTCTTCAACAAGCGGGCCTTCAATGCCGCGCATGAGTTCTACGAGAAGCATGGCGGCATCACCATCGTGCTGGCGCGCTTCATGCCCTTCATCCGGACCTTCGCGCCCTTCGTGGCGGGCGTGGCAGAGATGACTCGCAGCCGCTTCACCGCCTACAACGTGGGCGGCGCGGTGCTGTGGGTCTGCGGGCTGACACTGGCGGGCTTCCTGTTCGGCAACCTGCCGTTCGTGCAGACCCATCTGAGCAAGATCATCTGGGCGATGATCCTGATCCCGGGCGTGATTGCGCTGTACGGCGGCTGGCGGGCCTCCCGCCAGGAGAAGGCCCGCGCGGCCGCCTGATTCGGGCGCTTGATCCGGCCGCTTGATTCGACCGCCTGATTCGACCGCCTGATTCGGTCACCTGATTCGGTCGCGCGATCCGGCCGCCTGATCCGGCCGCCTGATCCGGGAAATCACCGAGCCGATCTGCGCGCAACGCGTCGGTGTGAGCTTCGTCATGGGGGACGCTGGCGGCTATGCTGCTCCGCTGCTCCCTACCGGACCAAGCACCCATGCAACTGAGTTCCGTGAGCCAGGCCGTCGCCCTGGCCCTGACCCTGACGGCCGCTACCGCGGCCAGCCCCACCCTGGCGCGATCGACTGACGCCGCCGCTGCCCCCACGGCCAGCGCCACGCTGCTGCTGCGCGAGCCGGCCGTCTCGGCCAGCCAACTCGCCTTCGTCTACGGCGGCGAGCTGTGGGCCGCCCAACGTGACGGCAGCCAGCCGCGCCGCCTGGCTGGGAATGTGTCCTCGGAGTTCTCGCCGCGCTTTTCGCCGGACGGCCGTTGGATCGCCTATTCCGCCAGCCATGACGGCAACACCGACGTCTATGTGATCGCCGCCGCCGGCGGTCAGCCGCGCCGCTTGACCTGGCACTCCGCGGTCGATCAGGCCACCGGCTGGAGCCCGGACGGCAAGCGGGTGCTGTTCTCCTCGCCCCGCGAGGTGTTGAACAACCGCAGCAACCAGCTCTACGAAGTCCCGGTGGACGGCGGCTTCGAGCAGAAGGTGATGGACGCCGTGGCCTACGAAGGCCGCTGGTCGCCGGACGGCAAGCGCCTGGCCTATCGCCCCTACCGCCAGGCCTACAACGGCACCAGCGGTTGGCGTCAAAGCCGCGGTGGCACCACGCCGCCGATCTGGATCATCGATCCCAAGGCCGGCACCTGGGAGCAGATCCCGCATGTCAACGCGACCGACAGCAACCCGATCTGGCTGGGCGATGAAGTCGTCTTCATCTCCGACCGCAACGACGGCGCCGCCAACCTTTTCGCCTACCACACCAAGACCAAGGCCCTGCGTCAGCTGACGAAGGAAACCGTCTGGGACGTCCGCAATGTCGACGGTGTGGACGGCCGCATCGTCTACGAGGCCGGCGGTCAGCTCAAGGAAGTGGCATTGAGCGGCGGCGAGCCGCGGGTGATCCCGGTCGCCCTGACCGAGCCCAGCACCCAGGCGCGGGTGCAGTGGAAGGATGCGTCCAAGACCATCTCCAGCGTCGCGCTGTCGGCCACCGGCAAGCGGGCCCTGATCAGCGCCCGCGGCGAGGTCTTCACCGTGCCGGTCAAGGACGGCGTGGTGCGCAACCTGACCCAATCCTCCGGGGTGCGTGAGAAAGATGCGCTGTGGAGCCCGGACGGTCAGCAGGTGGCCTATGTCTCGGACGAGCCCGGCACCCGCCATCAGATCGTCATCCGCGACCAGCTTGGCGACGAGGCCGCCGGCAAGCCGATCCGCCGCCTGCTGCTGCCCGAGACCGGCTACTACACCCTGCTGGACTGGTCGCCCGATGGCGCCCGCCTGGTGCTGCAGGACAACCACCTGAACCTCTATCACCTGCCGCTGTCGGGCGCCCAGGCCGGCAAGCTGCAGAAGATCGACACCAGCCTGCGTCGCCAGGGCTTCGATGTGGGCTTCTCGCCCGACAGCCGCTGGCTGGCCTACACCGTCACCGGTCGCAATCACTTCACCCAGATCCGCATCCACGACTTCCAGACCGGCCAGCAGCACACGGTGACCGATGGCATGAGCCATGCGGAACTGCCGGTGTTCTCGGGCAAGGGTGACGTGCTGTACTTCGCGGCGTCGATCAACTCCGGTCCGACCCAGGTGGGCCTGGACATGTCCACCCAGGAGCGCTCGCTGCGCCTGGGCCTGTTCGGCGCGGTGCTGCGCGCGGACGGCAAGTCGCCGCTGCTGCCCAAGGCCGGGGATGAAGAGGGCAAGGGCAAGAAGGGGGATGAGGACAAGTCCGACGCCAAGAACGAGAAGGGCGACAAGGATGAGAAGGACGGCGACAAGAAGCCGGTCGACAAGTCCGAATCGAAAGACTCGAAGGACGCCAAGGGCAAGGACAGCAAAGACGATAAGGACGGCAAGAAGGTCAAGCCCGTCCGCATCGACTTCGCCGGCCTGCAGGACCGCATCATCGGCTTGCCGGTGGCCCAGGCCCGCTACGACCATCTCTCGGTCGCCGCCGACGGCGCCCTGTTCTACCTTGAGCGCCGTCAGCCCGGCGTGAGCGCCGAGGCACCGTCCGCCGGCGAAGGCGCCCCCCGCAGCGACCTCTACCGCTTCGACTTCGACGAGAAGTCCACCAAGATGGTCAAGCCCGCCGTCAACGATTACTCGTTGAGCGCAGATGGCAAGAAGATCCTCCTGGTGCTCGGCGGCGGTCGGCTCGAAGTGGCCGACGCGGCCGCGAAGATCGACACCAAGGGCATCGACCTCTCCGGCCTGCGGGTGCGGATCGATCCGCGCGCGGAATGGAAGCAGATCTTCGACGAGACCTGGTGGATGCAGAAGGAGTTCTTCTACGACCCCAAACTGCATGGCATCGACTGGAAGGGCGTCTATCAACGCTACCTGCCCCTGCTGGCGCATGTGCAGCGGCGTGAAGACCTCAACCAGGTGCTGGTCGAAATGATCGGCGAGCTGCAGGTCGGCCACAACCGCGTCGGCGGTGGCGACGTGGCGCAGGAACCGCGCGTGCCGGTGGGGCTGCTGGGAGCCGACTTCAGCTTCGAGGGCGGCCACTACCGCATCAAGAAAATCTTCCAGGGCGACCGCTGGAATCCGTTCCTCAAGGCGCCGCTCGCCGCGCCCGGCCTGGGGGTGAAGGAAGGCGACTTCCTGATGGCCGTCAACGGCCAGCCGGTCGACGCCGGACACAACCTCTACCAGCAGCTGGAAAACACCGTCGGCAAACCGGTCCAACTGACCGTGGCCAGCGATGCGCAAGGCCGCGGTGCACGGCAGGTGCAGGTCGAGCCCATCGCCAATGAGTCGGCATTGCGCCAATGGGCCTGGATCGACCACAACCGCCAGGAAGTGGATCGGCTCAGCGGCGGCAAAATCGCCTACGTCTATATGCCCGACACGGCCGCCCAAGGCTTCCAACACTTCAACCGCATGTTCTTCGCGCAGGTCGATAAACCCGGCCTGATCGTCGACGACCGCCGCAACGGCGGCGGTCAAGCCGCCAACTACGTCACCGAAGTGCTGGGGCGCCAGTACCTCGGCAGTTGGAAAGACCGCGATGCATTGGTGTTCGATACGCCAGGGGGCGCCATCTATGGGCCCAAAGCCATGCTGGTCGATCAGGACGCCGGGTCGGGCGGGGACTTCATGCCCTACGCGTTCAAGCGGACCGGGTTGGGGCCGTTGATCGGCAAACGCACCTGGGGTGGGCTCATCGGGATCGCGATCAACCCCTCACTCATCGACGGCGGCCAGTTGGTGGTGCCGTACTTCCGGTTCTTCACGCCCGAAGGTGAGTGGCGCATCGAGAACGAAGGCGTCGCGCCCGATATCGAGGTCGACCTCGATCCCGTGGCGGTCAACGCCGGGCGCGATGTGCAGCTTGAAGCCGCCGTCGCCAATGTGCTCGAGCGGCTCAAGTCCTGGAAACCCATTCAACGGACTGAACCGCCAGCCATGCCCACGCAGTTGGGGAAATGACCTGGCTTTGATGTGAGTGCACCGGGGCTTCTTGCCCCGGTTTTTCATTGGGGGTTGAGATTGGGGTTGGTCTTGGGCTTGGGCTTGGGGCGAGCCGGTCGTTTGGCTTTGCCCATTGCCGTCGGGCGGCTCCCATTCGCCACACCCCGCCGGGTCTCGCCCCGGCAGGCGAGTCCCTTTGTCAGCCGACAAAGGAACCAAAACGGCTCGGGTTCGACCCTTTTGCACTCGCTACCCATCGGTCGTCCCTCTCTCGCTATCCGCTCGCGAGACTCCTCCGACGATGCCCTGCCACCCCCACCACCGCCTTACTCGCACCACCTCTCTCTAAACGCTTGCCCGCTGCTCGCGGGACGCGCCAACCGTTCAACGCATTCCTTCACCCATCTCCGACACTCGCCCTCGGCGGGCTCGTCCATGTGAGACTCAATCGCCACACCATGCAGCGTCGCCAATCGCTTCATGCCCGCCCTGTGCCTCCTTGAGGGCGCACGCGCCAGCGCGTAGGGGGGAGCCATTCCCTCGGCGCGCATCACCTCGCAGTGCGCTACCCCCAACCAAGCGAAGCCCGCAGAACCGGCTCTGCCGGGCCGAAGGGCTTGCCCCTTGAGGGCGCGCGCGGCAGCGCGTAGGGGGAGCCCTTCCCTCGGCGCGCATTACCCCGCAGTGCGCTACCCCCAACCAAGCGAAGCCCGCGGAACCGGCTCCGCCGGGCCGCTGGGCTTGCCCCCTTGAGGGGGCGCGCGCAAGCGCGTAGGGGGGAGCCCTACAAGGCTCGATGGCGGGAGGCGAGGGGCGGGTTTTTGGAGAAGTAGCGGGCAATGCCCGTCGCCAGGGCGCGCACCAGGTCGTTCTGGTAGTCCGGGTCGCGCAGCTTGGCCTCTTCTTCCGGGTTGGAGATGAACGCGGTCTCCACCAGAATCGACGGCACGTCCGGCGCCTTCAGCACCGCAAAACCCGCCTGCTCAACGTTGCGCTTGTGCAGCTTGCCCACTTTGCCAATCTGGCTCAGCACCTCGCTGCCCAGCTTCAGGCTGTCCTTGACCTGCGCCGAGGTGCTCATGTCCAGCATCGCCCGCAGCACGCCGTCATCCTTGACCGCCTTGCTGTTGACACCCCCAATGACGTCCGCCGCGTTCTCCTTGTTGGCCATCCACCGCGCCGCCGTGGAACTGGCCGCACCGGTCGACAACGCAAACACCGACGCACCCTTGGCCTTGGGCGTGATGAAGGCATCCGCATGGATGGACACAAACAGATCCGCCTGCACCCGACGCGCCTTGCGCACCCGGTCCGGCAGCGGGACAAAGAAGTCCGCGTCGCGGGTCATCATCACCCGGATCTTCGGATTGCTGTTGAGCCGGTCCCGCAGCTTCAGGCCGATCGCCAGCACCACGTCCTTCTCCTTGAGCCCGCTCGGACCAATGGCGCCCGGATCCTCGCCACCATGGCCCGGATCGATCGCAATGACGATCAGCCGATCCAGCTTGGCCTGACTCATCTCCGGCGCCGTTTCCTTCAGCGGCGTGGTCGGCGGCGGCGGCGCATGCTGCGCCACCACCGGGGCGCTGGGGCGCGGCGCCGGGGGCAGGGCGGCACTGGCGGCCTTGTCAGCCGCCGCCGCAGCCGTGCTGGCCGCAGACTGCGGTCGGTCGATACGGCCGATCATCTCGCCCAGCGCATCCTGCACCGACTGCGCCGCCGCACGCTCCGCCGCTTCCTTTTCCAGCACCAGCTCCAGCAGCGGGTCACGCTCCTGCGCCGGATGCAGATCCAGCACCAACCGGTTCTTGTAGGCCGCCACCGGCTCGATGGTGAACACCTGCGGCGCCACCGCCTGCTTCAGGTCGAGCACGATGCGCACCACCCGCGGCTGGTTCTGGCCCACCCGCACTGCCGCAATGTAGGGATCGTCCGGCTTCACCTTGCCCAGCAGCTCGCGCAGCCCCTGGCTCAGTTCCAGACCGTCGATGTCAATCACCAAACGGTCCGGATGGGTGGCCAGAAAACTCTTGGCCGCCAGCGGACGATCGGATTCGAGCGTCACCCGGGTGTAGTCGTCCGCCGGCCAGACCCGCACCGCCACGATGGTCGCCGAACTCGCCGCCCAGGCCGAGCTGACCGGCAGAAGCGGCACCACCGGCACGCTCAGCACCAGGGCGCCCATGCGGCCCAGCGCGCGTCGGCGGCCGCGGGTGGTCGCCGCGGAACGGGCGTCATCGGTCGGGCCGAAGGGGAATCGCTTGGAATCTCCGCTCATGCGTGTCAGGCTTGCAGGATGTGGGCCAGGTCCAGCAGCAGCGCCTGGCCGCGCGCGGTGTGCGCCTCGGCGCGGACCTCGCGGCTGTCGTCGGGCTGGACATCCAGGGTGAGCCGCAGATCAGGCGGCGGCAGCATGCCGGCGGCCTTGGCCGGCCACTCGCTGAGCTTCAGGCCCGGTGCGGCGAACAGGTCGCGAAAGCCCGCGTCCTCCCACTCGCGCGGATCATTGAAGCGGTAGAAATCGAAATGATGGGCCGGCAGCCCGTTCAGCGACGGCGGCAGGTAGTCCTCCACCACCGCGTAGCTGGGACTCTTGATGCGACCGGTCACGCCCAGCGCACGCAGCAGGTGGCGCACCAGGCTGGTCTTGCCGGCACCGAGCCCGCCTTCGAGCTCGATGCTCAAGTCCGCGATCTGCGGACAGCCGGCCAGCGCCTGCGCAAAACGTTCACAGGCGGGCTCGTCGGGCCAGCGGAACTGGCGGGTTTCTAGAATGCTCAAAACCTATGGAATCCTTGCTGAACGACAACCACCCCGATGCCGCATCGGTCACCCCCCGCGACCCCGCCGCGCTCGCAGCGTTGATGGTCGAGGTTCGCGCCTGGGCACTCGAGCTCGGATTCTCACAGATTGGGGTGGCACACGTCGATTTGAGTGGTGCGGAAGCCGGACTGCAAGCGTGGCTGCAGGCCGGCTTTCATGGCGAGATGCACTACATGGCCGCCCACGGCCTCAAGCGCGCCCGGCCGTCCGAGCTGGTGCCCGGCACCCTCAGCGTGTTGACCGCCCGCATGGACTACCTGCCGGCCACGCTGGGCGAGGACTGGCAGCAGCGCGAATGGGCCACCATGGCCGATCCCACCCATGCCCAGGTCTCGCTCTACGCCCGGGGCCGGGACTATCACAAGGTGCTGCGCCAGCGGCTGCAGCAACTGGCGGATCGGCTGCAGCAGGCCGTCGGCCCGCTGGGTCACCGGGTGTTCACCGATTCGGCGCCGGTGCTGGAGGTCGAACTGGCGAGTCGATCGGGCATCGGCTGGCGCGGCAAGCACACCCTGACGCTGCACCGCGACAGCGGCTCCATGTTCTTCCTCGGCGAGATCTATCTGGACCTCGCCCTGCCGCCCAGCGAGCCGGTGACCGCCCATTGCGGCCAATGCCGCGCCTGCCTGGACGCCTGTCCCACTGGCGCGATCGTGGCGCCGTACCGGCTTGATGCACGGCGCTGCATCAGCTATCTGACGATCGAGCAGGACGGCCCGATTCCCGTCGAGCTGCGGCCCGCCCTCGGCAATCGGATCTACGGCTGCGACGATTGCCAACTGGTGTGCCCGTGGAACAAATTCGCGCGGCGCAATGCGCTGCCGGACTTCGACTGGCGTGAGCCGCTCGGCCATGCCGGCCTGCTGGACCTGTGGGCCTGGGACGAAGCGACCTTCCTCAAGCGCACCGAAGGGTCGGCCATCCGCCGCATCGGCCATGCCCGCTGGCGGCGCAACCTCGCGGTGGCCCTGGGCAATGCGCTGCGACAAGACCTGGCACCGGCGCTGCGGGAGCGGATGCGGGCGGCGCTGGTGGCGAAGCGCCTAGAGGCAACGCCGTTGGTCGCCGAGCACATCGATTGGGCGCTGGCGCAGACGCCGGAGGCGGCGCGCTAATTCAGCGGCGTCGCCTGCAACCACAGGGGCAACACCACCATGCCCAGCAAGGTGGAGACGGTGACCAACCCCGCCACGAACGGACCGTTGCCGCCCATCCGGACCGCCAGCACATAGGCGCTGGAGGCGGTGGGCATGGCCGCGAAGGCCAGCAGGATCTGTGCTTGCGGCAGCGGCAAGGCCAGCAGCCGCGCCAGCAGCAAGGCCCACAGCGGCAGGATCAGGTGCCGGATCGACAGCAGCGCCACCGCCAGCCGCGGAGCGTCCTTCAGCGCGCCCAGCCGCAAGCCGGCCCCCACGGCCATCAAGCCCAGGGGCAGGGCGGCCAGGCCGATCCGCTGCAACGTGATGGCCGCAGGCTCCGGCAGGCGCAGGCCGCTGAGATTGGCGGCCAGGCCGCCCAAGGTCGCAATGATCAGCGGATTGCGCGCCAGCTCCTTCAGATAGCCATGTCCCCCGTGCCGCGCCAGCGGCCACACCGCCGCCACATTGGCCACCGGCACGCAGATCGCCGCGATCATCGCGATCCAGGCCACGCCTTGCGGGCCTTGCAGCCGTTCAGCCAGCGCGAGCGCCACGAAGGAATTGAACCGGAAGGCCACCTGCACGCCGGAGGCATGGGCCCGGGCATCCACGCCCGGCGCCAGCCCCAGTGCATAGGCCAGCGCGATGCCGCCGATCATCACCGCCAATCCGCCGACCAGCAGCAACACCGTGTCCGCCGGCTGCAGCGTGCTGCGGGAGATGGAATTGAACAGCAGCACCGGGAAGAGCAGGAAATACACCAGCTTTTCAGCGGCCTCCCAGAGGGGGCGGTCCAGTGCGGTGTAGCGACACAGCAGAAACCCGGCAACAATCAACAGGAAATCGGGCAGAAGCAGCAACATTGGAAGCTCGGAACAGGTTTTGCCGAGTGTGCCAGCCGGAGGTCGCCCGACTGGACAGGTTTTGCGGCCTTCTACGTAGTTCCGCTAGCGCGTGCGACACGTGACCCTACGTAAGCTGTTCCGATTGACAGTCCCACTTCGAAAGACGAGGAGTCCATGAACCGTCGCAACATCGTCCAACGCAGTCTGATCCTGGGTACGCTGAGTGTGTGCAGCACGCTGGCCCTGGCGCAGTCCTATCCCAACAAGCCGGTGAAGCTGGTGGTGCCCTTCGCGCCGGGCGGCACGACCGACATCATCGCCCGCGTGGTGGCCCAGAACATCAGCGGTCCGCTGGGCCAGACGATGATCGTCGAGAACAAGGCCGGTGGCGGCGGCATCATCGGTGCCAACGACACCGCCAAGTCCGCGCCGGACGGCTATTCGCTGGGCGTGGCCACGGTTTCCACCACCGCCACCAATCCGGCGATCAATCCGAAGACGCCGTACAACCCGCTCACCGACTTCACGCCCATCATCAACCTGGCTGCCACGCCCAACGTGCTGGCGGTGCATCCGTCGTTCCCGGCCAAGGACTACAAGGGCTTCATCGCCGAGATGAAGAAGAGCCCGGGCAAGTACAGCTACTCGACCTCCGGCACCGGCGGCATCGGCCATCTGCAGATGGAGCTCTACAAGAGCCTGACCGGTGTGTTCGTCACCCACATCCCGTACCGCGGTGCGGGCCCGGCGCTCAACGACACCGTCGCCGGCCAGGTGCCGATGATCTTCGACAACCTGCCCTCGGCACTGCCCTTCATCAAGGACGGTCGACTGGTGGCCATCGCCGTGGCCGCGCCGCAGCGCCTGACGGTGCTGCCGAATGTGCCGACCTTCAAGGAACTGGGTCTGGAGCCGGTGAACCGCATGGCCTACTACGGCATCCTCGGGCCGAAGAACCTGCCCAAGGAAGTGATTGCCAAGATCCATGATGCGGCGCGCAAGACGGTCGAAATGCCGGAGGTGAAGAAGCGCATCGAGGAAACTGGCTCCATCATCGTGGCCAACACCCCGGAGCAGTTCACCGAGCAGATCAAGGCCGAATACGCGGTCTACAAGAAGGTCGTCGAAGTCCAGAAGCTCAAGCTGGACTGAGACCTCGCCGCCGCGCGGCGGGCCCGAAGCAGGCCTGATCCGCCGGATGTCGCGCCGCGGTCGTCGAGTTCGTCCGTCGCCCGCGAGGCTGGATTCGATCCGCTGACAACCCACGAAAAAACGCCGCGAACCCGTGAGGGGCCGCGGCGTTTTCCACTTTTCGCGTTGATCGCTGGCTCAGGCCGACCAGCGGCCCGGACGAGCGAAGGGCGATCAGCCGCCGAACAGGCCGCCCAGGCCGCCGGTTGCGGTGCCGATCAGGCCAGAGGCCAGACCGCCGGCCATGCCTTGGGGCTGGCCACCCTGGCCGGTGGCAGCGCCGACTGCGCTGTTGGCTGCGGCGCCGACGGCCGATTGGGCGAGACCGCCGATGAGTGCTGGGATCATTCGAAACTCCTTGTCAGGATCGCTGCAGGGGCCGGGCGGGTCCATCCGGCATATCGCGGAAGCAGCCTCGGGAACCCGAGGTTGGATGGTCTAACCCGGCCATGAGGCGATCAGAAATCCGCAACATGCCGACCACCGTAGTCGGACGTCTTCCGAAAACCGCTCCTACTCTTCCAAGGAGCGCTGAGGGACTTCGACCACCTGTTCCTGTCATCTACTCCCCTTCAAAAGCAGGCCACCGCCGCGACGGACGGCCCAAATTTCAAATCATGAAATTAGGGGGTCGAAATATAAAAAAGCCGGCTGCTGCACCGCCGCAATTTTTCTCATCATGGAAGAGGTGATTTCACCATCCGGATTAATTTCCATAAGTTATTGATTTTTAATGGAAAGATTTTCGGTCTTATATAAGACACCCATGTTCCACGGTGAAGGGGCGTCACCTAGTCTTGAGGCCATCAAGTTTGTTTTTTAAGCGTCAACCGCAAGACCAAGGAGCCTGACATGAGCACCCCCACCCGTGAACAGCAGATCGCCGCCCTCGAGAAGGACTGGGCCGAGAACCCGCGTTGGAATGGCATCCAGCGGGGCTACAGCGCCGCGGACGTGGTCCGGCTGCGCGGCTCGCTGCCGATCGAGCACACGCTGGCCAAGCGCGGCGCGGAGAAGCTGTGGAACCTGGTGAACACCGAGCCGTTCGTCAACTCGCTGGGCGCGCTGACCGGCAACCAGGCGATGCAGCAGGTCAAGGCCGGCCTGAAGGCCATCTATCTGTCGGGCTGGCAGGTGGCGGGCGATGCCAACAGCAACGGCGAGATGTATCCCGACCAATCGTTGTACTCGGTGGATTCGGTGCCGAAGGTGGTGCGCAAGATCAACGCCACCTTCAAGCGTGCGGACGAGATCCAGTGGAGCGAGGGCAAGAATGACATCGACTACTTCGCGCCGATCGTGGCGGATGCGGAGGCCGGCTTCGGCGGCGTGCTCAATGCCTTCGAGCTGATGAAGGCGATGATCGAGGCGGGCGCGTCGGGCGTTCACTTCGAGGACCAGCTGGCGGCGGCCAAGAAGTGTGGCCACATGGGTGGCAAGGTGCTGGTGCCCACGCGTGAAGCGGTGGCCAAGCTGGTGGCGGCGCGTCTGGCGGCCGACACCATGGGCGTGCCGACGGTGCTGCTGGCGCGCACCGATGCGGAAGCCGGCGACCTGGTCACCAGCGACATCGACGACAACGACAAGGCGTTCTGCACCGGCGAGCGCACGGTCGAAGGCTTCTTCCGCACCCGCAACGGCCTGGAGCAGGCCATCAGCCGCGGCCTGGCCTATGCGCCGTATGCGGACATGATCTGGTGCGAGACCGGCAAGCCGGACCTGGCCTTTGCGAAGGCCTTTGCCGAGGCCATTCATGCCAAGTTCCCGGGCAAGCTGCTGGCCTACAACTGCTCGCCCAGCTTCAACTGGAAGAAGAATCTGGACGACGCGACGATTGCCAAGTTCCAGCGCGAGCTGGGCGCGATGGGCTACAAGTTCCAGTTCATCACGCTGGCCGGCTTCCACAGCCTGAACTACTCGATGTTCAACCTGGCCTACGGCTATGCGCGCAACAACATGAGCGCGTTCGTGGAACTGCAGGAGGCCGAATTCGCCGCGGCGGAAAAGGGCTTCACCGCGGTGAAGCATCAGCGCGAGGTGGGCACCGGCTACTTCGATGCGGTCACGACCACGATCGAAGCGCAGGCGTCGACCGCTGCGCTGAAGGGGTCGACGGAGGATGAGCAGTTCTTCGATGCAAAGCGTGCGGTTGGAACTTAACGAATGGCGCGGTCCCTAAGCGGGGCGCGGTGTTGAGAGAGGGGCGCTGAGGCGCCCCTCCTTCTTTTAGCGTGCCGGCATGGGCTGGTGCGCGCACCGCGTGTCGAAAGAAGGGAATCGAACATGCGCAGTGGCATGGGATCGCGCGTTCATGCAACGCGTCGGCATGACAGGGTTGTGCCCGGCCCCCACCTAAGGGGGAAGTGGATGCCGCTCGGGCCGAAGCATCGCATGATGACGGGGTGGGTACGTGAACATCACTAGAACCGCCCGGTCACCAATGGACCTCAAAGAAGGTCCGACCGAGGCGATCTGTCAGGGAGGGCTGACGATGGAACAGGGAGCGCCTGGCCGATTCACATCCTTGCCGCCTGCGGCAAGGATTGTTTGGGCCAAGAGCGATGACGGGGCTGGCCATGGGCTGCTGGCTCACTTGCTGGATGTGGCTGCCGTGGCCGAGGTGTTGCTGGCGCATGAGCCGGCGGCCACGCGAGACATGGCGGCGCAAGCGCTGGGATTGGCCACTGAAGCTACAGGCCGGTGGCTTGCCGCATTGGTGGGACTGCACGACTTTGGGAAGGCCATTCCTGGATTCCAGGCAAAGTGGCAGGCGGGCTATGAGCGGGACCTCGCTGCAGGACTGCCCTTCGTCACCAAGTCGCTGGCCTGCGATCAGCATTCGCTGGCCACCGCCGCACTCTTGACGCCTTCGCTGCAACGACTGAGCGGCGCGGAACGGCAATGGTGTTGCCATGTCGTGCAGGCTGTCAGTGCGCATCATGGCTATCACTTTTCGCGTTCCGAACTCAAGCGGGGAACGCCGCTGCGAGAAGGGCCGGGCTGGCAGGAGGCCAGGCAGTCGCTGATTCATGTCTATTGGTCGGTGCTTGCGCCGCCAGGTCGACCCAACGCTTCTGCATTGGATCTGCCCATGGTGAACTGGCTCGCCGGTCTCACGAGTGTGGCGGACTGGATCGCCTCCAACCCCGAGTGGTTCCCACTGGGCGAACGCTGCGACGACTTGGCTGCCTATTACGCCGATGCGCAGACGCTGGCGCAGAACGCGCTGCAGCAAATCGGCTGGCGACCTCATCGCCCACTCCTGACGTCGTCAGACGAGGTCCATGCCTTGTTGGCCCGGATCGTGGACCGCCCCGGCATTCAGCCCAGGCCGTTGCAACAGGTCGGGGACGAATTGCTGAAGGAGGCGCAGGGGCCGGCGCTGCTGCTCGTGGAGGCGCCGATGGGGGAAGGCAAGACTGAACTGGCCTTCCTGGCGCATTTGCGTCTGCAGGCGCTCAATCACCATCGGGGGCTCTATGTGGCGCTGCCAACGCAGGCCACCGGAAATGCACTGTTCAAGCGTGCCGAGACCTTCTTGCGCGCTTTTGCGCCAGGTGCGCTGGATGTTCAGCTCGTCCACGGCGGTGCGGCCATGAACGAAGACCTGGCCGCCTTGCGGGACATCGATCATTCGCGAAACGAAACGCTCTCCGCAAGCGTCTGGTTTGGCCAGAGACGACGACCGTTGCTGTCACCGTATGGCGTGGGCACGGTGGATCAGACGCTGTATGCGGTGCTCAATGTGAAGCATCACTTCGTGCGGATGTGGGGGTTGAGCAATCGGGTCGTGGTGCTGGATGAGATTCATGCGTACGACACCTACACCCTGAACCTGATCATCACCCTGCTGCGCTGGCTCAAAGCCTTGCGTTGCTCGGTGGTGCTGATGAGTGCGACCCTGCCCCGTGCGCGCTGCCAGGAGCTGCTCAAGGCGTGGGGCTTGACGACGCCAGCACCTCAACTGGCCTACCCGCGACTGATGTTGGCAGACGATGCCGGCGTTCAGGGGCGCCACGTAGCAGCGCGGCCATTGGCGCCGATTGCGCTGCATGGCTTGGACAGTGGCATCGAGGCTTTGGCCGAAGTGGCATTGGCGCAGCTTGAAGCGGGCGGCTGTGGGGCGCTCATCGTCAATACCGTGGCGAGGGCGCAGGCGTTGTATCTGATGCTGAAGGCCCGGCTCTCCGAATCCGATCGATCGACCGACACCCAGCTGCTGTTGTTCCACGCCCGCTTTCCTGCCGACGAACGAGGTGATCTGGAAAAGAGTGTCCTGTCGTTGTTTGGCGCTGGAGGCGTGCGACCTGCACGTGCTCTCCTGGTGGCGACACAGGTGGCCGAGCAATCGCTGGACATTGATTTCGACTTCTTGCTCAGTGATCTGGCGCCCGTCGACCTCTTGTTGCAACGCGCCGGGCGGCTTCATCGACATGAACGCCCGCAAAGACCGGCCGCCCACCGTGACGCGCGCCTCTGGGTGGCGGGACTACTACCCGGTCGCTTGCCGGAAATGAAGCAGACCGCCTGGGGCTATGTCTATGACCCCTACATCCTGGGCCGCACCTGGGCGCTGCTCACCCGTGAATCGGTTCTGCACTTGCCTCAGGACATTGATCGCCTGGTTCAAGCCGTGTACGACATCAATCACGAGTTGCCCGACGACCTGGATACCGAGGCGAGGAAGTTTGTCGAGATTGATGCCTATGGCGAGTACCGCGCCGAGGTGAAGTCCCAACTGCAGCGGGCTTTCGACATTGCACTGGATCCGTCTGCAGAAGCGCAATTGGCATATGACGGCAAGCCGCACGGTCATGAGGAAGATGAAGCCGGGTTGGGGTTGACCAATACCACGCGGCTGGGTCCGGAATCCATCACCTTGATCCCGGTGGTGGTCGATGACCAGGGGCGGTGGCATGTCCGTGAGGGCGATGCGGGATTCGATCCTGAGCAGCCTTTGGATGGATTGACGGCGCGAGCGCTCTACAACCGTCAACTCAAAGTGAGTCGCAAGGGCGTGGTGCAACGATGCAAAGCAATGAGACTGCCAGTCGCATTCGAGAGCCATCCGCTGTTGAGGCAGGCATTTGCGCTGCGGATCCAAGCGGGGCGGACCATTGATCCTGGATTGACGATGAGTCTGAGCCCTGAACTGGGATTGCAATTCGGTGATGGACGAGAGGCTGACAAAACACAGGAAGGAGCGGCATGACATCTCACTACAACCTGCTCGATGAACCTTGGTTGCCCGTCCGGTTTGCCGACGCCACGGTGCGGTCCGTGGGCTTGATCGGTGCGATCCGCCACAGCAAGGACATCACGGCGCTGGCCGAAACCGCACCGCCGAGCTTGATCGCGCAATACCGGCTGCTGCTTGCGATCGTGCACCGCGCGCTGGTTCGGTCGCGGGCCAACTGGAAAGATGCGGATCGTGTGACATGGTTCCAGCATGGCCTTCCCATCGAGGAGATAAGCGCCTATCTGGAGTCTTTGCGCGATCGCTTCTGGCTCTTCGACGAATCACATCCCTTCATGCAGGTGGCCGCTTTGGCTGTCGCCGACGAGACGCGTGAGAAGCGAAAGCCCTGGACGCAGATCTCGTTGGCCAGCGCCAATGGCAATGCACCGGTCGTGTTCGATCATGCAGTTGACGCCATGCCGGTGGCAATTGACCGAGCCCAGGCCATCACCCACCTGCTGGGCTACCTCCAGTTCACACCAGGGGGCTTGGTCAAGACACTGAGGGATGCGGACAAGGCGGGTGCACTCGTCAACACGGCGGCGGTACTGCCTGTTGGCGAGACCCTGGCGAAAACGTTGTGCCTCGCATTGCATCCAGCGCCGCTGCCCGGCCAGCCCACCGAGGACCTGCCCGCCTGGGAGCGCCCACCGCTGACCTTGGCCGAACTTCGCGGCGAACCGGTGCTGGCGACAGGCCCCAACGATCGCTACACCCGACAAAGCCGAGCTGTACTGCTGGAGGCGGAGCCAGATGGCAGCGTCCGTTGGCTGCGATTCGCCGCGGGCTGGGCGCTTGGGGAGGACCCCCAGAAGCCCGATCCGATGGCCTGTTATCGCGCAGGCAGCCTTGGCCTGGTTCGCGTTGGATTCAACGAGGGGCGGGCCGTCTGGCGGGATCTCCCGGCCCTGGTACCGATGCCACAAGGTGAGGCAACGAAAGGCTACCAGGCCGCAGCGGTGGTCGATTGGGCCGCCGGTCTGCGCCGAATGATCGCCGATGACCGCGTGCATCAACCGCTGTTGGTGGCAGGTCTTGCGAGTGACCAGGCCAAGTTGCTTCGTTGGCGACTGGAGCAGGTGGTCTTGCCTCAGGAACTGTTGGTGTTGCCGGATCGGGCGCAAGAGCTGCAGGTCGGTGTGGCGCTGGCGGAGGAACTGCATCGGCAGCTTCGCTATCTGGCAAGTGACCTGGTCGCCGCCACCCTTCCGGATCCGTCGAGCAAGGACACCCGAAATCGGGCGCGATCCATGGTGGACGTGGGTCCCTTGTCGACCACCTTCTTCGCAGCCGCTGAGCGAGATCTGCCTGCGCTCATGGCATTGATTGCCAAGGACGATTCTGACGGGGCCGATGCCCTGTGGCAGGGCGCTCTGCGTGATGCTGCACGGCTGGCATGGGATCGCGTGATCGCCGTTTTAGGCAACTCCGTCGTCGCCTTGCGCGCTGAAGCCCGGATTGGATACCGGCTTTCCGCTTTGCTGCGACAGCAACTGCCCGCCGCGTTTCCTGTTTCGACCCGAACTCAAGGGGCTTGATCAATGAGTCACGACCACCACCACGCCGCCGCATTTGTTAAGCACTTGCAGCAATTGAAGGAACGCGATCGCGGTGCGCTCGCCACCCTGCGCCACAGCCTGACGTTTTCCCCGGGCGACTACCCCAAGGCGTATCCACTTGTGGAGCGTTTTGTCGGCAGGGAGTGGCATGCGAATGACGCCCGCCGTTTGGCGCGTTACGCCGTGGCGGGCCTGTTCGCGTCTCACCCCGTCCACCAGTCCTGCACGCTCGCGGCGGCCTGGGGGCAATTGATGAGAGAAAAGGATCGTCCCAGCCTTGAACAGCGATTCATCGCGTTGCTGGAGGCTGATGCCGAAGGTGTGATGAGCCATCTGCGACAAGGCGTCAGCCTGCTGGCCGCGGCCGGGCAGGGCTTCAACTACGAGGTACTGCTCGAGGATTTGGGCACCGCATTGAACGAGCGCGCCGATCCTGAATTCCGCGATCGCCTCAAGCGTCGATGGGCCCGTGATTTCTACCGGGCACAGCAGGCGGAAGACGAAGAGGGCGCCACCACCACGGATAGCGCGTCGATTTCCAACATCTCTGTCACCAACCACAACTGATCCATCCGGGAGACCCACGATGAGCCTGTTCCTCGAATTCCATCTGATCCAGAACTTCGCCCCATCCAATCTGAACCGTGATGACACCGGTGCCCCCAAGGATGCGGTGTTTGGTGGTCAACGGCGCGCGCGCGTCAGCAGCCAGTGCTTCAAGCGCGCCGTCCGTTTGGCGGCCTCCGAGCATGAGCTGCTGCCGGCCGCCAACCGTGGCGTGCGCACCAAGAAGCTCAAGCAGCTGCTGATCGAGCGACTGTCGGGACGTGATGCGCAGGAGGCGGCCGCCAAGATCGAAGTCGCATTGGCCGGAGCGGGGTTGAAGCTCAAGGATGATGGAAAGACCGAGTACCTGCTGTTCCTGGGCGAGGGTGAGATTGCCGCGTTGGCCGATCTCATCGATCAGCACTGGGATGAGTTGGTGGTGAGCACCGAGAAGAAGAGCAAAAAGGACGCCAAGTCGGACGTGACCCCTGCGATCGGCAAGAAGGTGAAGGCGCTGATGGACGGTGGCAAGGCGGTGGATGTGGCGCTTTTCGGTCGCATGCTGGCGGACATGCCTTCGGTGAATCAGGACGCGGCGTGTCAGGTGGCGCACGCCATCAGCACCCATCGGGTGGAGCGTGAGTTCGATTACTTCACTGCGGTGGACGACAAGGGCGACGAGGATGAGACCGGCGCCGGCATGATCGGTCAGGTGGAGTTCAATTCGGCGACGTTCTACCGGTATGCGGTGCTCGATCTGCACAAGCTGCAAGCCAATCTGCAGGCGGACCGTGAATTGGCCTTGTCTGCGGTGCAGGCGTTCACGTTGGCCATGGCGCGGGCCGTCCCAAGCGGCAAGCAGAACAGCTTCGCCGCGCACAATCCGCCGGAGTTTGTGGGGGTGTGTCTACGTCATGCCGCGCCGATGAACCTGGCTAATGCCTTCGAAAGGCCAGTGGCGGCACGGCGTGACGACTCGCTGAGTGCCCAATCGGTGCGGGAGCTGGCGGGCTATGAGGCCAAGTTGGGTGCGGTGTATGGCACGGCGGAGGACCAATGGCTGACGCTGGATCTATCGGGTCAATGGCCAGCCGCCCGCGGCACAGCGCAGCCCACGCTCCAGGCACTGGCTCAAAGCGTTCAGGCGCTGGCTGCGCAGGCGCTGTCGGTGCAAGGGAGTTGAGGCATGGGCACGCTGCTCTTGCGTTTGCGGGGCCCGATGCAATCCTGGGGGACGACCAGCCGTTTTGACGAGCGTGAGACGCAGTTGGAGCCCTCCAAGTCCGGCGTCATCGGCTTGTTGTGCGCGGCTTTGGGGCGTGACCGCGCGGAACCCGTGGACGATCTCGCCGCCTTGCGAATGGGCGTCCGGGTGGACCGTGAAGGCATTCCCATGCGGGACTATCAGACGGCCACAGGTGTGTTGATCGCTGCCAGCGCCAAGGCGGACCGCGAACGCACGGTGGTCAGCCCGCGGTTTTATCTGAGCGATGCGGCATTCCTCGTCGGCTTGGAGGGCGACGACCTGTCACTGCTGAGGCACCTGCACGAGGCGCTTCGGCGCCCCGTGTGGCCCTTGGCCCTGGGTCGGAAGAGCTTTGTGCCGGGCTGCCCCGTCTTTCTGCCGGACGGCTTGCTGGAAACGTCGCTGCGGGCTTCGCTGGTTGATTACGACTCTGCGCATCATCCGCGCCCGACGGGGTCCATGCGTCTGCTTCTGGAGCACGCGAGCCACGGCGCTATACGCCTGGACCAGCCGATGGCGCCGTATGCGCAACGGCGTTTTGGCCCGCGCTTCGTTCATACCGAATTCTTCACCGGAGCCTCGCATGTACCTGACCCAGCTGCGGCTTGATCCGCGCAGCCCGCAGGCCCGACGGGACCTGGCCAATGCCTATGACATGCACCGCACCTTGGTGCGCGGTTTCGTTCGGGAGGAACAGTCGCCCGTGCCACGTTTCCTCTGGCGTCTGGAAACCAATCGGGCTGGCGACGCTCCAGTCGTTCTCGTTCAATCCAGTGCGGCGTCGGATTGGTCGTTCATGTCCGAATTCAGTGGCTACCTACGCGACACTGAAACGCCTGTCACCAAGTCATTCGACCCGTCGTCCCTCTTGCAGTCGGAGAAGCGCTATCGATTTCGGTTGGTGGCTAATCCCACGGTGACTCGGCAGGGACAGCGTCATGGCCTGGTGGGCGAGGACATGCAACTGGCGTGGTTGCATCGACAGGGCGAACGCCATGGATTCACCGTGGAAGCCGCAATGGTGAGCCACAGCGACACGCTGCGCGGCCGCAAGGCGGAGACGCGGGTGAGCCTGCTTCAGGTGCAGTTCGACGGTGTGCTTCGTGTGGGCGATCCGGCCGCCGTGGTGAGCGCGGTGGCATCGGGAATCGGACATGGCAAGGCCTTTGGCTGTGGCTTGCTGAGCCTCGCGCGGTGTCCGTGAACCTGCTGCCGCCATTGAAGCCGCTGCCGATCAAGGACAGGGTGTCGATGGTGTTCGTCCAGTACGGGCAGATCGATGTGCTGGATGGTGCGTTTGTCCTCATCGATAAGACCGGCGTGCGGACGCACATCCCGGTCGGGTCGGTGGCCTGCATCATGCTGGAGCCGGGGACGCGGGTGTCCCATGCGGCGGTGCGACTGGCTTCGCTGGTGGGCACGCTGCTCGTCTGGGTGGGGGAGTCTGGCGTGCGTTTGTATGCCAGCGGGCAACCCGGAGGTGCTCGCGCCGATCGATTGCTGTACCAAGCGAAGCTGGCGCTGGATGATGACTTGCGGCTGAAGGTCGTGCGCAAGATGTATGAGTTGCGCTTCGGAGAGCCTGCGCCAGCGCGCCGAAGTGTCGATCAGCTGCGCGGCATCGAGGGCGCCCGCGTGCGGGCCACCTACAAACGGCTCGCAGAAGAACACCGGGTGAAGTGGCGTGCGCGGAACTACGACCAGCAGGCTTGGGACGCGGCCGATGTGCCGAATCGATGCTTGTCCGCGGCGACCGCGTGTCTCTACGGCATCACCGAGGCGGCGGTGCTGGCGGCGGGCTACGCGCCGGCGATTGGCTTCATCCATACGGGTAAGCCGCTGTCGTTTGTCTATGACGTGGCCGATGTCTACAAGTTCGAGACCGTGGTGCCGTTGGCATTTGCCATCGCGGCGAAGGAGCCAGAGGAGCCGGAGCGCGCGGTTCGCATCGCCTGTCGCGACCGCTTCAGGCAGAGCAAATTGCTCGAGCGACTCATTCCCGGCATGGAGGAGATGCTGGGAGCGGGCGGCATTCAACCACCGGAGGCTCCGCCGGAGTCGGTCGCTCCGGCCATTCCCGTGCCTGCCGGCATTGGGGATGCGGGTCATCGGAGTCAGTAGCTGTCATGGGCATGTTGGTCGTGGTGACGGAGGCCGTTCCGCCGCGGCTGCGAGGGCGTTTGGCGATCTGGTTGCTGGAGGTGCGCGCTGGGGTCTACATCGGTGATGTGAGTCGTCGGACGAGGGAAATGATCTGGCACCAGTTGGTTGAAGGCCACGAGGGCGGCAACGTCGTCATGGCCTGGGCCAGTCGCAGCGAGACCGGATTCGAGTTTCAGACCTTGGGCGCGAATCGTCGCGAGCCGGTGGACTACGACGGGCTTCGGCTGGTGTCGTTCAGGCCGCAGGATCCGGATGCTCTTTAACAAGTCGAAAATTCGGTAGACCGGCGGGGGTGGAAATTTGTCTTTGGGGACAATGGGTTAGGTTTGGAGTGTTCCCCGCGTGAGCGGGGATGGACCGGCGGCCTACCGCCAGAAGCAGGCGTGTGACGCGTGTTCCCCGCGTGAGCGGGGATGGACCGGTCTGCCATTCCTTCGTCGTCGACGGCCAGATGTGTTCCCCGCGTGAGCGGGGATGGACCGGACATGACGTATTCATCTGAGGGCTTGCTTTCGTGTTCCCCGCGTGAGCGGGGATGGACCGCCTGCTGGCCTGCGGATCGCTGCGGAAATCGAGTGTTCCCCGCGTGAGCGGGGATGGACCGCCGCGCTCGATCGAGCGGCCAAGCTGCCCGCAGTGTTCCCCGCGTGAGCGGGGATGGACCGCTCTGCGCCCGTGGGAGGAATCTCGATAGGGTGTGTTCCCCGCGTGAGCGGGGATGGACCGGCCCTTATGGTTGTCGTTCGATGCGACTTTTTGTGTTCCCCGCGTGAGCGAGGATGGACCTACCCGCGTCGTGGCGCTGGCGGCGCGGATCCGCGTGTTCCCCGCGTGAGCGGGGATGGACCGATGGCTGCGGTGCAGGGATACATCCACGGTAAGTGTTCCCCGCGTGAGCGGGGATGGACCGTTGGGACATCGCCTGGAACGTTCACGAGCGGCGTGTTCCCCGCGTGAGCGGGGATGGACCGCCCAGGCTTACATGCGAGAACTGGGCGAAGAGGTGTTCCCCGCGTGAGCGGGGATGGACCGCGCTGGAACTGATTGTGGAAGAGACGAGTGACGTGTTCCCCGCGTGAGCGGGGATGGACCGACCATGGAGAAGAAGGGCCGGGTGCGGATCATGTGTTCCCCGCGTGAGCGGGGATGGACCGCGTCTTGAAGATCCCCCTGAACATCGGGGCCAGTGTTCCCCGCGTGAGCGGGGATGGACCGATCGCTGACCTGACCCCCTAATCTCACCTAAGGTGTTCCCCGCGTGAGCGGGGATGGACCGCCGCATCAGATCCTGACTATCCGCCAGTACGGGTGTTCCCCGCGTGAGCGGGGATGGACCGGCCCCGTGCTTTTTCAAAGGAGCCTTCTCGATGTGTTCCCCGCGTGAGCGGGGATGGACCGGCCAAACAGAGTCTGTTCGAAGCTGCTCCGACGTGTTCCCCGCGTGAGCGGGGATGTACCGGACTGAGACATGAGCGACATGGACGACATTGATGTGTTCCCCGCGTGAGCGGGGATGGACCGACCGTGGCGCAATTGTCGGCGTCTATGTGGTGGTGTTCCCCGCGTGAGCGGGGATGGACCGTGCTCAGTGGAATGTGGATGGAACCATTGCGCGTGTTCCCCGCGTGAGCGGGGATGGACCGGTCGTCCAGCCCAGCGGCTTGTGTGGTGTCGGGTGTTCCCCGCGTGAGCGGGGATGGACCGCCCGCACCACGTTGTTCGATTACCGCGTTGTGGTGTTCCCCGCGTGAGCGGGGATGGACCGCGCTTCATCGTCCAGGCGCTGGCCTGCTACGACGTGTTCCCCGCGTGAGCGGGGATGGACCGGCGTTCGAGGACGGTGACGACTGGTCGAATCGGTGTTCCCCGCGTGAGCGGGGATGGACCGAACACGCAACTATCGGCATCGAAAATGGGCTCGTGTTCCCCGCGTGAGCGGGGATGGACCGCCAGCGTGTTTTCATGCTTCCATTTTCTCCTGGTGTTCCCCGCGTGAGCGGGGATGGACCGCTCTACACCGCCGCCCCTGCGCTCACGGAAGAGTGTTCCCCGCGTGAGCGGGGATGGACCGCACGTGATCGAGAGGACGGCATGAGCAAGCATGTGTTCCCCGCGTGAGCGGGGATGGACCGACCTGGGCGCGCGCCAGAGCCAAGATTCACCGGTGTTCCCCGCGTGAGCGGGGATGGACCGTTGACGGTCTGCGGCGTCACGCGGCTGGGCTAGTGTTCCCCGCGTGAGCGGGGATGGACCGACGCCGCGGGATCGAGTGGCATCTACCGCTGTGTGTTCCCCGCGTGAGCGGGGATGGACCGTACAGCGGGGTGTCGATCAGCATCTCCACGAAGTGTTCCCCGCGTGAGCGGGGATGGACCGTGCCGTTTGAAAAGACATGAAGGGAGAAAAGGGTGTTCCCCGCGTGAGCGGGGATGGACCGTAGTCCGAGCCGCCAGAGCCGCCACCGATCCCGTGTTCCCCGCGTGAGCGGGGATGGACCGATTGAGGCGGTTCTCACTGGCCTCACGCCCATGTGTTCCCCGCGTGAGCGGGGATGGACCGGCGCGGTCCGCCAGGACGAGCAGAAGGTCGTGGTGTTCCCCGCGTGAGCGGGGATGGACCGGCCATCCTGCAGGTCGCCGAGATCGTTACGTGGTGTTCCCCGCGTGAGCGGGGATGGACCGGCGAAAAAGAACTTTAACCTTGACCTGTACGCGTGTTCCCCGCGTGAGCGGGGATGGACCAGGTTGACGAATGTTGCGTTGGCGTTATTCCAAACGTGTTCCCCGCGTGAGCGGGGATGGACCGACCTGGGCCCAACCATCGATCGCGTGTTCGGCGTGTTCCCCGCGTGAGCGGGGATGGACCGGTCGCGTCGGACCTGAACAGCGTTCCCGCCGGGTGTTCCCCGCGTGAGCGGGGATGGACCGACCTACGCCCCGATCGGCGTGCTGGGCGACGTGTGTTCCCCGCGTGAGCGGGGATGGACCGGTCTGGACCACCCCCGACGTGGGCGAACAGGTGTGTTCCCCGCGTGAGCGGGGATGGACCGCAAGAGGCCACCGCCGCCACGGTGCAGAAAATGTGTTCCCCGCGTGAGCGGGGATGGACCGAGGCCTCTTCCCCCGGGCCGCCGCCGCCCATCGTGTTCCCCGCGTGAGCGGGGATGGACCGAACGACTCTTGCATGAAGTCGCCCGTGAAGCCGTGTTCCCCGCGTGAGCGGGGATGGACCGTGTGCCGGCCGTAGAGTGCCCTCGGCCACCATGTGTTCCCCGCGTGAGCGGGGATGGACCGGCCCTGGCCGGCTGATAGCCGGTCGACCAATCGTGTTCCCCGCGTGAGCGGGGATGGACCGGACAGCGAGCGCTCGGCCTCACTGCCCGAGCCCGTGTTCCCCGCGTGAGCGGGGATGGACCGCGTTCGGGCTCGCGCCGCACCACATGGCATGCGTGTTCCCCGCGTGAGCGGGGATGGACCGACTGCCCGCGTTTGGGCGGCGAGGGCCACTTGGTGTTCCCCGCGTGAGCGGGGATGGACCGGCGAGCAGACCGAAGCGCCGAAAGGCGCCCCAGGTGTTCCCCGCGTGAGCGGGGATGGACCGCCCCACACGTTGTCGGGCCGACCGAAACGGGAGTGTTCCCCGCGTGAGCGGGGATGGACCGAATTTGGGCGGGGCTGAATCCTACGCATGGGGGTGCTCCCCGCGTGAGCGGGGATGGACCGCCACGGAAGACCTTGCACCGGATGATCCGGCAGTGTTCCCCGCGTGAGCGGGGATGGACCGACCCGCGACCTGCGACAGACGCCGCTGGTCGGGTGTTCCCCGCGTGAGCGGGGATGGACCGCGCAGGCAGTGCCTGCCATCGATGTTGAAAAGGTGTTCCCCGCGTGAGCGGGGATGGACCGAACGGAGATGGTTTCCTGGGGGGGCTTATCCCGTGTTCCCCGCGTGAGCGGGGATGGACCGATCATCACGCAGGGGCGGCATCAGGGCCTGTGGTGTTCCCCGCGTGAGCGGGGATGGACCGCGCACCGGTGTCCCACTGGCGTCGCCTGACATGTGTTCCCCGCGTGAGCGGGGATGGACCGTTGCCACTGGCGGTTGCTGCGCCGGAGTAGCCGTGTTCCCCGCGTGAGCGGGGATGGACCGGGTCGCCCAGAGTCGTGGCCGTCGAGACTGCAGGTGTTCCCCGCGTGAGCGGGGATGGACCGAGTTTTCCCATGGGTTCGCTGACGATGCCAGCGTGTTCCCCGCGTGAGCGGGGATGGACCGGTCGGCGTCGGCTGGCTCGACGACGGCATCCGCGTGTTTCCCGCGTGAGCGGGGATGGACCGGCAGGCGAGGAGCTTGTGGGGACGCTGCAGCGGTGTTCCCCGCGTGAGCGGGGATGGACCGCTGAAGGGTTACCGCTACAGTGCACGCGCGGTGTGTTCCCCGCGTGAGCGGGGATGGACCGAACACATGGCTCTACATCGTTGGATGCGAGCCGTGTTCCCAGCGTGAGCGGGGATGGACCGAACGCAACTGCAGCCAGACCGATCAGCAGCAGGTGTTCCCCGCGTGAGCGGGGATGGACCGGCCTGCAGCACCTCCCCATTTGGGCGTACCAGGTGTTCCCCGCGTGAGCGGGGATGGACCGGACGGCAGCTTCGCGTTCACCTGGCCGGACGAGTGTTCCCCGCGTGAGCGGGGATGGACCGTCTCTGCCGACATCTATCCGATGGGTGCGTGGGTGTTCCCCGCGTGAGCGGGGATGGACCGACCGTGTTGGCAGTGCCATTGGTTCGGCTATCGTGTTCCCCGCGTGAGCGGGGATGGACCGAAGACCGGGCCGGGGAATGCCGGCATCCCCTTGTGTTCCCCGCGTGAGCGGGGATGGACCGTTATTGCCCGCCAGTCCATTGAGGCTGACGCTGTGTTCCCCGCGTGAGCGGGGATGGACCGCCGCCGAAAAACCGTTTCACAACTCTGAGGGCGTGTTCCACGCGTGAGCGGGGATGGACCGGCCGGGGCCTTGATCCTGGCCGAGATCGAGCGGTGTTCCCCGCGTGAGCGGGGATGGACCGAACGTCCCCGCGAGTGGCCCGGGATCCTACGTGTGTTCCCCGCGTGAGCGGGGATGGACCGGTGATGGCCCTGGAAATCGACCGCGTGGCCATGTGTTCCCCGCGTGAGCGGGGATGGACCGCGCAGGTAGTGCCTGAAGATCAACGAGGGGGAGTGTTCCCCGCGTGAGCGGGGATGGACCGTCCACCAGCGGCGTGGGCAGGATCGGCGACGCGTGTTCCCCGCGTGAGCGGGGATGGACCGGTGTTCTTCACGCCCGAGGAGGTGATGCGCTTGTGTTCCCCGCGTGAGCGGGGATGGACCGGAGCGCCAGGCGCAACTGGTCGCCGAGGGCAAGGTGTTCCCCGCGTGAGCGGGGATGGACCGTCGTCCGGCATCGAGGACGCAGAGCTTGACTTGTGTTCCACGCGTGAGCGGGGACGGACCGTCGAGTATCGACGCAGAGCGGCAACTCGAGATCGTGTTCCCCGCGTGAGCGGGGATGGACCGGACCAACACGACCATGAACGAACAAATTCTGCGTGTTCCCCGCGTGAGCGGGGATGGACCGGCTTTGCCGCCGTCAGTTGGCTGACCATGGACGTGTTCCCCGCGTGAGCGGGGAGGGACCGACGAACGGGCACCCCTCCTGCCGCACCTCCTCGTGTTCCCCGCGTGAGCGGGGATGGACCGGTGGTGCAGAAGCGCGACCAGTCCGACATTCAGTGTTCCCAGCGTGAGCGGGGATGGACCGGCCGCGATCCGCTCGGTGATGGACTCGATCGCGTGTTCCCCGCGTGAGCGGGGATGGACCGCTGGGGCGCGGCGACTTGCGCCCGCTGAGCGCGTGTTCCCCGCGTGAGCGGGGATGGACCGCTGCGCCGGCTGGGCCGCGAGTGGCTCGAATCTTGTTCCCCACGTGAGCGAGGATGGACCGTCGTTCGACCTCGCCAGCGCGCGCAGCACCGAGTGTTCCTCGCGTGAGCGGGGATGGACCGACTGGACCGAGAGCGCCGTAGAGGCCTACCAGGTGTTCCCCGCGTGAGTGGGGATGGCCCGGCGAAAGAGGGCGGCGCCAGTGACCTGGACGCGTGTTCCCCGCGTGAGCGGGGATGGACCGGCGCGAACAGGACAGTGCGGCGGGAAGACCCCGTGTTCCCTACGTGAGCCGGGATGTACCGGACATCGGGCATCAAAGATCACTGTTCCGGCGTGTTCCCCGCGTGAGCGGGGATGGACCGCACGGACAGCGCCTGTACCCACCCAGACAGGTATTGCTCATCGTCCAGCCGCCTTCAACAATGGGGCTTTAACGGTAAGGAGGATGAAGATGGCGAAGCAGCATCAAGTTCGATTGATGGCGGCGGTGCTGGCCAACCCGAGTCGTGTGGGATTAATAGCTGCCGTGCTGTCGACTGCCGCAGCACTGAGCGGGTGCACTACCATGCGTCAGCCTGCGGCCGAAGTGCCCTTCTACATCCACGCCAATTTTGACGAGGCTGCCGCCCAGGCAATGCTTGCTCCTGGCAATAACGCCATCAAGGGAAACGCGTTCATGCGGCAGAAGGGTGGCGGCGTCGTCACCTGTGCCGGCTCCAGCGTCTACTTGACTCCAGCAACGGCGTACGCAATCGAGCGGATGAAGCTCGTGTATGGACCGGTTGATTCAGGCTACGCGAGACGAATTCCGCCTCTGACACCCGAACCGCCCGCCTACTTCTCCACTGGCCGTTCGGAAAAGTGCGACGCCCAGGGAAACTTCGTTTTCGCCGACCTGGCTGACGGCGATTTCTTCATCACGACTGTGGTCAGCTGGCAAGTCGCCTCGGCCCAGCAAGGCGGCGCGCTAATGCAGCGCGTGCGGCTATCCGGGGGCAGGATCGTGAGCATAGTGATGTCGTCCTGACGTCGGAGGCGGGTCTCAATTCCATCATGCACAGCAATGAGCATCTGTTGATGTGTTCCCCGCGTGAGCGGGAATAGACCGAACACAACCCTGGAAGGCACCTGACCGCTCTCCGCATTCCCGCCTTCCCATCTCCGCATCCCTCCGATACCCGCACCGGCCCCGCGGCCCGACATTGAGATGCTTCAGATCGACGATCTGTCTCATCCCAGGGACGCTGCCATGAAGAGCCACAGGACCGACGCCGACAGGGCGCAGCCTCAGCCGGTCGCGGTGTCAGGCCACCGGCAGGCCGGACCCCTGGCCCAAGCCATCGCGCCCGCATGGCAGACCTCCTTGCAAGCCGCCGTCGACCACTCGCCACGCATGCTGGCGCAACGGCAGGCCCTGCGCGGTGCCTTCGGTGGAACGCTCACGCTGCAGGCCGCCGGCCTGGCTGCCACCACGCTGCAGTCCCCCGCGGGCGCCGTGGTGCAGCGGGCCATCTCGCTGGATGCGCTGACCAACAAGCTGGCCGAGGTGCAGCAGGCGCATGGCACCTACCATGGCACGCTGGATGCCGACACCACCGTGGACCAGGCCAATGCGGTGGGGGATGAGTGGGTCGGCGACGGCCCCACCTCGATCTATTACGGCGCATCGGCCTGGGATTCCAAGGTGGCCGCGGACGGGCAGCGCCAGTACCGGCCTCCGATGATGAAGATGTCTGGCCAGGCGCAGGGCACCGCACAGGCCAACTACGAGGCGAAGGTGGGCCAGGAGGGCGGCTACGACTTTAATGCGCACGTCACCATCACCGGACTCGCCGACCACGAGGACTGGAAAAACAAGGCCAACTACAAGCCGCCCGTGAAGCCGCCGCCTGAAAAGAAAACCGACGACGGCAGCGACGACGAGGGCGGCGGCTTCGGACTCGACCTGTTTGCTTAGGAGACGCTATGACCTTGAAAGGCGACTTGAAGCGGTTGCACAGCCCCGATCTGCCCGATCTGGCGCACGACCACCCCCAGGATCCCGCCAATTTCCGGATCCTGGTTCAGGCACTGGTCGGCGTGGTGGGCCAGGAGGCCGCAGACACCTTCAATTTCATGGTCTGCACACCGGCATGGCTCGCGGCCCATGTGGACGACCCGCTGCCCGCGCGCGGCTACCTGATCGTGCCGCGCTACGACTACGCGCCGATCCACGCCGCCATCGCCCGCCTGTGCGCCAGCACCACCGGCCCGGACTGGCAGACCATCGCGGCGCGACTCAATCTCGAGGCGCGGTGGGAATATGACCAAGACCAGTGAGCCTCGCGAATCAGCGTCGCGGGCGGAGTCGTCCCGTGCCGCGCCTCAGGGCGAGTCCTTCGGTCCGCTGCAACGCTGGGTGGACGACAGTCCGCGCCTGAGCGCCCAGCGCCGACAGATCGCCGCCGCCTTCGGTCCTGAGTCCCGCTCCGCCGCCGTCGCCCAACTGAAGCCGCCCAGCGATCCGCATGTCTTCACCTATGAAGACGCCGAGGGCCTGGTCTGGTCGCGGGACAGCGACGACCGCTGGTACCGCCCCGGCGACAAACAGGGCGAGAAGATCTATTGGGTGGAGCCGACGGTGATCCCCACCGCACCCCGCGAGGTCTCCGGTGCCGGCGATGGCTACCGACAGATCTGGGAGGTGGGCACGATCTCGTTCATCTTCTCCTCTGGTCACGGCTACCGTCCCAATCACCACAAGGCCAATCAGCCGCCCAGCAAGGACATCACCCAATTGGGCACGATGAACGAGGTGGAACTGGCCATCCTGCGCCACATCCACGGCGCCGGCGGCATTCCCGACGAAGGCGCCAGTGGCACGCGTGAAATCACGGTGTCCGGCGAGAAGGTGGAATATCGGTTCGCCCGCTTCACTGCTGACAAGATGGGCATCGGCACCTATTACCGACCAGATTAGGATCCCACCAGATGACGACCAATGATTCGATTCTTGAGCTGGGCCGACGCCTGATGGCCTCGCGCGATGCAGACGATTCCGCGCACTGGATCCAGGCGCTGGGCCGCACGCAGGCGGGCGATGTGGCGGCCATCGTCGCGGTGCTCGATGAGGACGCGACCGACGACCTGCCGATCGCCGACAAGACCGCCGCCTTCGAGCGGCTGCTCGAACTCGATGCCGCCACGCCGACGCTCCTGCGCCGCTTCGCGCAGCACCTGTGGTTGCACGGGCCGGCGGATGACGACCGCGTCGACGCGCTGCGCGCTCAGGCCGATGCGATGGATGCAGGGCATTGAGACGACAGCCCCGCCACGCCCATCCTGCGCCGATGCGCGGCCCGAGTGCAGGGCCGACCCTCCCATCAGCGGGCCCTGTGCCCAATCGCTCTCAATGCCGGGAGAAAAGCGCCACCACGCTGTGCGGCGCATCGTCGCCAAATAAGCGTTGGTGATGGCTCGCGGTGAGCGCCGGCAACGCCAAGCAGGGCCGTCAGCGCGACACGGACCGCCGACGGGCCCACCACCGGCGCGGCGGTGCTGATGCATAAGCCAGCGACGCCGCCATGCACAGCTCGATCTCGGTGCCGGCCGCAGGACGGCTCCAGAAGTCGAGTCGCGCGCCGATGCGTGCAGCCCGCTCGCGCATCCCGCGCACGCCCCAATGGTCCGGGCGCTCCACGGCGGCCAGCGTGGGCGCATCCACGCCGATGCCGTCATCGCGCACCCGCATGCAGAACCGATCCGCCGCGTAGATCAGCTGCAGCTCGATGGCGCGGGCCTTCGAATGGCGCAGCGCATTGAGCAGCGCTTCTCGACCGATGAGGTAGATCTCCTCCTGCGTGACGGGCCGCAGGGGACAGGCCGTGCCTTCCACCAGCATCCGGAAGGTCATGTCACGGCCCTGCACGAGCGCTTTCCCCGTGGCGGCGAAGGCCTCCGGCAGATCGTCCTGCGGCGGCGAGGACAGTCGAAGATCCAGCACCCGATCGCGGCCCTCGGTGAGCACCGCTTCGCTGCGGTCCAGCGCCTCGTTGAGTGCGGCCCGCGCCGGATCATTCGCGGCCATGCGGTCGGTGGCGGCCTGGAACTGGATGATCAGTCCCTGGGTGCTCTGCAGCAGGGTGTCGTGCAGTTCCCGCGCAATGCGCTCACGCTCGGCCATGCGTTCTTCGTACCGCGCGCGCAGGCGGCCGGCCATCTGCCGTACCCGAAGACGAACGACCAGCCAGCCCAGCAGCGTCGCCGCCAGCACACACATCGCCAGGAACCACCGCGTCTGAACGAAGGTCGGCGCCAGGGTGATGTCCAGCGTCGCGGGGCGGTCGGTCCAGACCCCATCGGCATTGCTCGCCATGACCTGGAAGCGATAACGCCCGGGCCTGAGGTCGGTGTAGAGCGCTTCCTGCCGGTTGCCGGCGTCTTGCCAGTCGGTATCGACGCCGTCCATTCGATAGCGGTAGCTGACCTTCTCCGGCAGCGTCAGGCTGAGACCCACATAACCGATCCGGAACGCGGTGGTTCCTCCGGGCAGGGTGATGTCGCGCCCGGGCTGCAAGCGCTGGTCGCCGAGGGTCAGCGAGTCGATGTGCAGACGCGGCGGCACCGTATTGCGTGGCAGGCGCGGCGGGTCGATGACATACAGACCGGCGCTGGTGAGGAACCACAACCGCCCGTCCGTGCCCTCCACAGCGGTGGGCAAGGGCCTGAGGCGAGCCGCGCCGCCTTCCACGCCGTCCAGGGTGTCGAAGGTCTCGCCGCGTGGCCGGTAGTCGGGATCCTGGGCCACACGCCGGACCTCGGCGGCGGAGAAATGGGTGATGCCCCGGCTGCTGTTCACCCATACCTCCCCCGCAGCGGTCTCGATGATGCCGGTGACGCTGTTGAAGGAGGCGCCGCTGTGCAAGGTCACCGTGCGGAATGCCGACCCATCCAGCACCGCCAGGCCGAATTCGCCGCCGGCCCAGACATGCCCGCGCCGGCCGTACAGGGCCGTCACGTTGCCGATGGGCAGGCGGTTGCCGTCCTCGAACACGGTCGCCCGATCACCGTCCAGCACGGCAACGCGGCCCTCCATGTACCCCAGCCAGAGCCGATCGGAGGCATCGGTCGCCAAGGTGATGGCGGGCATCCGGGGCAAGGCCGCCACGCCCCCGTTGGCCGTCCATTCGCCCGACCTGCGGCGAAACACGCCGGTGCGCATCAGGGAGACCCAGAGATCGCCGCCGCGGCGTTGCGCCAGGGCTTGGACCTCGGTCGATGTGCCCGCCGGCAGATCGATGCGTTCGGTGCGGCCGCCGGCCAGGCGCGTCAGATGGAAGTAGCCGGCGAACCAGATCGCCCCGTCGTCGCTGCGAAGCGCGGTGGAGTGACCGCCCAGCGTGGGGTGGGCGGTCACCGTGCCGTCCGCAATTTCAATCGGGGCGCTGAAGCGCTGTGCCAGCCACACGGTGCCCTGGTCGCCCGCCACCAACGCGGCCGTGTGGGTGTTGAGCGCCGCCGTGGTGCCGTCCAGCCGTCGCCGAACCCGGGGCTCGGAGAACCGATGCAGACCGGTGATGGAGGCCAGCCACAGGTTCCCTTCGTCGTCCTCGGTGATGCCGGCATTCTGGAAGGCGCCGAATCGGGTGTCCTCGGTGTACGACGGCACTGACGCCGCCTGGTCCCAGCGGAGTTGCGTCATCCCCGCGGGGCGCCCGACCCGGCGCAAGGCGCCGGTGCGGTCGTTGCACCACAGCCCGCCATCTCGATCCACGGTGAGGTTCATCCCGTTGGTGTGGGCTGCGGGTCGAGGGGACGGGGCGTTCCTTTGCAGCCGCTGCAGCCCCTTCATCGTGCACAGCCACACCTCGCCCGAGGGCGACTCGGCAATGCCGGTGTTGTCATCGACGGCAAGCGCGGGTTGCACCGGCTGGAACGAGACCGACCCTCGTGGACGGACCCACAGCTGCTCGGTGGAGACCAACCACAGCGCGCCGGCACTGTCGGCCAGCAGGCCGGTGACATGCACCGCGGGATGGCCGGGCACCTTGTCCACCATCTGCCACTGTGAATCAGCGAATCGGGCCAGACCTCGGGTGGTGCCCAGCCAGACCGTGCCGTCCTGCTCAATGGCCATGGCCTTCACCGTGCCGGCCGGCAGGCCGTCCTGGGGGGTGAAGGCGGTCAGCCGGCCGTCCTGGAGAAGGGCCGCGCCGCCCATGGTGAAGCCGATCCAGAGTCCGCCAGTGGGGGAGGCCATCAGCTTGGACACCTGTGCGGACGAGACCCGGTCGTCCCGCGGCAGGTCCTCGCGCCGGAAGCGCAGCCCGTCGAAGCGGTACAGCCCGCTGGCATTGCCCAGCCAGAGTGTTCCGTCCCGGGTCTGGGCAATGGCGGTGACGGCGTGGGGATAGCCGTCCTTGGCCGTCCAGCTCGTGCGCGTGAACGCGCTCAGACCCAGATCGGCGTGCAGCGCGAAGGCCTCGCCACACATCAGCAGCGCCAGTCCCAGCGCCCACATCCTTGCGCCCATCGGCCGCAGCGCAGCAGCCAGCGCGGCCCTTGCATTCATCGAAGCCATCGCGGCCAGTGCAGCCAGTGCCCCCGCGTCAGCCTCTGCAGCCACTGCACCATTTGCGCCATTCGTCATCGCCAGGATCCCCGCAGGACTCGCTCGCAATGGATAGCCCGAGCCTCTCTCCCGGGCCTGTCGATGCCGTCGCGGCCTGCCTAGCATCCCTCGCATGCAAACACTCTTTTCCTGCTTTCCCACCGGCCTGCCGGGGATTGCGCTGCTGTTGATGCGTGTGGCGTTGTGCATGCTGGTGGCTGAGGTCACAGGCTGGCCGTCCGATCCGCTGAACCGGGGCGCCATGGCGGTGATCGCCTGGGCAGCGTCCGCGGCACTGGTCATCGGATTCCTGACGCCGGTCATCGCGATCCTGTGCGTCCTGGTGGTGGGGCGGGCCTGGCTGCTGATGCCGCCGGCGGTCGATCTGATGCAGATCTGCCTGGTCCTGGAAGCCGTCGCGCTGGCGCTGCTCGGCCCCGGCGCCTACTCCCTGGATGCGCGATGCTTCGGCCGACGCCGGATCGTGTTTGCGCGGGACGACGAGACCGATGCCCCTTGACTCACCGCCGTCCGAGAGCCGCCCGTTCGATCAGCGCCGCCACGGCCGCCGGATCGGACTCATAGATCGCATGGCTGCCGGCGCATTGGCTCACCGAGACACCGACCCGCAGCGCCATGGCGCGCTGTGCCGCCGGAGGAATCATTCGGTCGTCGGTGGCCACCAGGTACCAACTGGGCTTGCTGCGCCATGAGGCCGTGGCGATCGTCCCATCGAAGGCCGCCATGCCCCACGGCACCTGGGCATCGGCGAGGAAGCGGGCCCGGGCCGGCGGCAGGTCCGCGCCAAAGGCCGCGGCGAATTGGTCGCGGTCCATGCGCAGGAAGCCGTCGGTCGAGGGCAGGATGGGCGGGCCAATGACCCCTTCCGGCGGATGGGCGACCAGAGTCTGCACCGACTCCGCCTTGTCCGGCGACACCATGCGGCGCACCGAGTGCCAAAAGGATCGGGGGGCGTGGTTGCGGCTCATGTCAGTCCTCGTCGGTGGGGGCGGCCCGAGGCCAACCGGCTCGCGCTCGGCGGACATGGTCGATCCGGGCGCTGCATTCCTCGTCTCTCCTGCGGTCTATCCCGAAAGAGAGAGCGGGTGTCTCGATCGCGTGATGCGGCCGCCCCCGGGCGATGGAGACGACAGGGGGACGGGGCGGCGGTGGGCGGTGGTGCGCAACGCAAGGCGCAGACTGCCTCAACGAAGACTGACAGCTCCAACCGGTCCGACAGGTCCCACCGGTCAGGCAGAGCGGACCGCGACCACCAGGGCCCACGCAGGCCCTCAGAGCACCTCGTTGAGAATGCCTCGGCGCATGGCGATGACCACCGCCTGCACCCGATCGCTGGCGCCGAGCTTGCCGAGGATGCTCTTCATGTGGCTCTTGACGGTTTCCTCCGACACGCCGAGCCGATCGGCCACCTGCTTGTTGGAACCGCCGGCGGCCACTTCGCCGATCACCTCCACCTCCCGGTTGGACAGGGATTCGTCGGTCAAGCGCAGGGAGAGCTCGCGCGCCATTTCCGGCGCGATGTAGCGCCGTCCAGCATGGACCTCGCGCACGGCCGCGACCAGCTCCTTGCGTACCGTGTTCTTCAGCAGATAGCCGCAGGCGCCGGTCTTGAGCGCCTGCATGGCCTGGACATCGCCGCGGTAGGTGGTCAGCACGACGATGCGGGCAGATGGCGACTGCTTCAGGATCCGTTCCATGGCCGCGATGCCGCTCATGCGCGGCATCTGCAGGTCCATCAGCGTCACATCCGGCTGGTGCCGGGTGAAGAGCTCTACCGCTTCCAGGCCGTCTTCGGCCTCCGCCACCACGGTCATGTCCGGTTGCGCCGACGTGATGGCACTGATGCCGGTGCGGACCATCGGGTGGTCATCCACGACCATCAGGCGAATCGGGCGTTCCATGGGCTGTGACATTCGAAAGGCGGCAGGCGGGCAGGGCGCCCGAGCGGGCGGTTCGGCACGTTAACGGCAATCCCGCGAAGGCGTCAACAACCCCCGCGCGCGACTCACTCGATCGAGTGAGTCGACGCTCCCTGCATCGCGGCTGGTGACCCGGCGGCTTCCTCCCTAGAGTGCGCCTCATCGGTCGGACGGGCGCCGGACGTCAAGGCGTCGCTCCGGTCCCGCGACCCAGGCGAGGACCCGTTCCTCCGACGAAGGAGAGGCCGATGAGCCCGCACAGCACCGCATCCCTGCCGAGGTCGTTCACCTTCGGTCCGTTCGTTCTTGTCCCCGAGTGTCAGGCCCTGATGTGCGCCGGCACCCCGGTGCGCCTGGGCGGCCGGGCACTGGACCTGCTGACGGTGCTGGCGAGCCGGGCCGGGGAGCTCGTGACCAAGCGCGAGCTGCTGGCCCAGGTGTGGCCCAGCTCGGTGGTGGAAGAGGGCAATCTGAAGGTGCACATGGCCGCGCTGCGGCGGGCGCTGGGCGATGCGCCCGGGTCGGCGCGTTTCATCGCGACGGTGAACGGGCGCGGCTATCGCTTCGTGGCCCCGGTCGAGACGGCCACCTTCCGGGGGCCGCAGGCCGCCGCCGCGCCCTCCCGCCACTGGACCCACAACCTGCCGGCATGCGTGGCGCATGTGGTCGGACGGTGTGAGGAGATCGCCCTGTTCAAGGACGTACTGCAGGGCGGCCGTCTGCTGTCCATCGTCGGTGCGGGCGGCGTGGGCAAGTCCGCCGTCGCGCTGGCGGTCGCAGCGGCCGTGGTCGACGATTTCAGGGATGGCGTGTGGCGGATCGATCTGGCGGCGCAGGCGCCCACGGCGCCGCTGTGCGCGACCGTGGCGGCCGCCGTGGGCGCGGCGCTGCGGGGCGGTGATCCGGCGTCCGACCTGTGCGCCCAGTTGCGGCCATTGGAGCTGCTGCTGGTGCTGGACAACTGCGAGCAGCAGGTTGACGCCGTGGCCCAACTGGCCGAGACGCTGCTGGCCAAGGCCGCCGGCGTGAAGATCCTGGTCACCAGCCGGGAGCCGCTGAACACCGCCGGTGAGCGCGTGCGCCGCCTGGCGGGGCTGCGGGTGCCCCCCGCGACGGTGCGGCTGGGCGCGGAAGACGCGCTGCGCTATCCCGCCATTCGGCTCTTCGTGGAACGGGCGTCGGCCCGGTGCGAGCGCTTCGAATTCGGCGATGCCGAGGTGAAGGCCGTGGCAGCGATCTGCCGCCGGCTCGACGGACTGCCGCTGGCCATCGAACTGGCGGCGGCGGTGGTCGGTGACGTGGGCGTGGGCGGACTGCTCCGCCAGATCGATGACGGTTTCCATCGGCGGGTCGAACGCCGGGCGACTGATCCCCGCCATCGCTGCCTGGCAGCGATGCTCGACTGGAGCCTGGGGGCGCTGTCGCCGGACGAGGGCGCCTTCATGCGCGCCGCCTGCGTGTTTCCGGACGGGTTTGCCCTGGAGGACGTGGCCAGTGTGGCCGGGATCGATCTGGCCTCGGCGGCCGAGCTGGTTCGGCGGCTGGTCTCGACCTCGCTGGTCATGGCGGACAAGGCGGACAAGGCGGACAAGGCGGACAAGGCGGACAAGGCGGACATGGCGGACAAGGCGGACATGGCGGGCGATGCCCTCCGTTATCGCCTGCTGCACACCACCCGGCGCTGCCTGCTCGATCGGCAGGCGGCCCAGCACGGGCCGCCGCTGCGGTGTCGGCCGCATGACCTGCACCCCGGTCGGCCGGTCCCATGGACGGATGGCCCCGTGGCAGGCGAGCCCTTCGGGCCCTGCTCGACGGACGACGGGCTGGGCAGCGCCTGTCCGGTCGGCAAGCTGCAAACCACCCTGTCGGCGGTGTGAATGACAGTGGACAAAGACACATGCGGGCCAGCGCCGCGGGAGAACTTCATGATGGACTTCGGCCTTGACCCCATCCGCGTCCGGGTGCGACACAGCGAGCCGCTGCTGTCGATCGGGCTGCACGCGGTGCTTCAGACCATCCGCGCGATCCAGCTGATGGACGAGGACCCCGCCGGCCATGAGGAGGCGCCGCATGTGCTCATCACCGACTGGAGCACCGGCCTTCAGCTGGTGGAATCGGGTGACCCGGCGACGGCCGTGTCCATCCGGCTGTTGGTGATCTCGTCGCAGGTGAGGGAGCAACCGGTGAGGGCCGCCTTGCGGCAAGGGGTGCACGGCCTGCTGCTGTCCGCCTGCTCGACCCGCGAGCTGCTGTCCGCGATCTTCGCGTTGGCGTCCGGTCGGTCCTACGTCTGTGCCGAAGTGGCCCAGCGCATGGCAACCAGCTATTCCAGGGAGCCGCTCACGGCCCGCGAAGAGGACGTGCTGGCGCTGCTGTGTCGCGGCCAGTGCAACAAGTCGATCGCCTTTCGGCTGGGCATTGCGCCGGGAACGGTCAAGTGCCATGTCAAAGCCATCCTGGGCAAGCTGGCGGCGAGTTCCCGGACCGAGGCGGCCATCATCGCCACCGAATTGGGCATGGTGGAGTTCGCCGCCTGACGGCGACTCCGCGCCGTCCCCTGCGGCGCATCCCTCCGCGCCTTGACCACGATTAACCAGCCTTATCCCCGCGATCGGCGTCGAACGAATACCTTTTCAATGTCGGCGCCAGACGCGCAGACGACCGGGGCGGGCCGTTCATCTCGCCGCGGCATTCATTGATTGATTGATTCATCGGTTCATCGGTTCATTGATTCAGTCATTCATTCATTCATCGATCCATTCACGGAGCATTTCATGATCAATCCGAATGAGCCAATTTCCCAGGGGCCTGGCACCCCGAGATCGTCGGCCTCATGGCCGCTGACGGCGGGCCCACGGACGCGCGGCTCGGCCCCGACGTCGGTGCTTCGGCGCATCGGCCAATGCGTGGCCGCGATGGTGGTGGCGCTGTCTGCGCCGATGGTGGCCAGCGCGGCGCCCTCGGCCCCGGAGGCCACGAATGTCGTCAGTTCCGCGGCGGTTCGCTATCGCACGGTGAAGGTGGACGGGGTGAACGTGTTCTACCGGGAAGCCGGCTCCAAGAACGCGCCGGCCATCCTGCTGCTGCATGGCTTTCCGACGTCCTCCCAGATGTTCCGCAACCTGATTCCGCGACTGGCGGATCGCTATCACGTGATCGCGCCGGACTATCCCGGCTATGGCCAGAGCGACATGCCGCCGATGGACAAGTTCGAATACAGCTTCGACAACCTGTCCCGGGTGGTCGACAAGTTCACCACCGCCATCGGGCTCACCCGGTTCGCGATGTATGTGCAGGATTACGGCGCGCCGATTGGATATCGGATTGCGGCCGCCCATCCGGAGCGCATCAGCGCGATCGTGGTGCAGAACGGCAATGCCTACGACGAGGGGATCGACAACGAGTTCTGGGTGGCGGCCAAGGCCTACTGGGCCGACAAGTCGGTGGCCAACGGCGCGAAGCTGCGACCGCTGTTCGAGCTGCCCGCCACCAAATGGCAGTACACGGAAGGCATTCGCGACACCCAGCGCATCAGTCCCGATGCCTGGACGGTGGACCAGGCCTACATGGACCGTCCCGGCAATAAGGACATCCAACTGGAGATGTTCTACAGCTACGGCAGCAATCCGCCGCTGTATCCGTCGTGGCAGGCCTACTTCCGCAAGCATCAGCCGCCGATGCTGATCGTCTGGGGCAAGAACGACAAGATCTTCCCGCCGCCCGGTGCGCATCCCTATCTGCGCGACCTGCCGAAGGCGGAGCTGCACCTCCTCGACACCGGCCACTTCGCGCTGGAAGAGGAGGGCGAAAAGATCAGCCAACTGATGCGCGCCTTCCTTCAACGCCACCTCAAGTGACCGATTGATCGATTGACCGAGTGACTGAGTGACTGAGTGACCGGCGCGTGGAGCAGGCGGAGCCCGCTTCGCTCGTGCGCGCCAGGTCGCCGAGCCCCGGGGCCGGCGGTGCGAGGGTCAGGCGATGACGCCGTCAGCGCGAGGCGGCATGCAGCCTTGCCGAGGGCGCCGGGAAGTGACGTCGGCGAGGGGCGCCAACACCTCAGGCGGCGAGCGCCGAGGCCGTCGGCACCGCCGGCAGCCAGACGGTGAACACCGAGCCTTTGCCCGGTTCGCTCTCGATGTCGATCTGCCCTTGCATCCGCTCCACCAGCTCATGCACGATGCACAGGCCCAGGCCGGTCCCGCCGACCTCGCCGTTGGGATGGACCCGGAAGAAGCGGGTGAAGAGGTGGCCGATGGCCTCGGGCGTCATGCCGATGCCGCGGTCGCGCACCGACAGGCCGATGCGGCCCCGCTCGATGTCACGGGTCAGGCCGACCTCGATGTCGCCCCCTTGCGGCGAATACTTGCGCGCATTGCTGAGCAGATTGACCAGGACCTGCTCCAGCTTGACCTCGTCCGCATAGACCAGCCAGTCACACAGGTCGGCCTGGATGACGAAGCGATGCCGCTCGCTGAGCACCGATTGATCGTCCACCGCGCACTGCGCCACGCCCAGCAGGTCCACCTCGCCGATGTCCATCTGACCCGGCAGCTGGGCTTCGATGCGGGTCAGGTCCAGCAGGTCATTGAGCAGGTCGGTCATGCGCCTGGATTGGCGCACGATGGTCTCCATCATGCTGAGCTGCGCCGGGCTGAGATGTCCCCGCATCTGCATCAGTTCGGCAAAGCCCTGGATGCTGGCCAGCGGCGCACGCAGCTCGTGGGCGGCACTGCTGAGGAATTCGGTCTTCATCTGCGAGACGGTGTGCTCCGCCGTCACGTCGCGAATCACCAGGATGTCGAAGGTGCCGCTCTTGCCGTGGGTGCCGGTGGACAGCTCCAGAATCCGCGGTCGGACGCCCGGCACCCGGATGTGGCAGACACCGGCAGCCGCGCCGGTGAAGATCGTGTTGTCCTCTTCCTTCAGCCGCCAGGGCGCCAGCGAGGCCAGCACCGTCGCGCGGTCCATGCCCTCCAGCGTCAGGGAGGTGAGATCCGCGCAGGCGGGATTGACCAGATTGGCCAGGCCCTGTGGGTCGAAGGAGACCAGACCCACCGGCGTGTCCTGGAACAGGCTCTTCAACTCCTGCGACAGCTGCGACAGCGCCTCCATGCGCTCCCGCTTCAGGGTCACGTCCGTCTGCACGCTCCAGAAGTGCGTGATCCAACCGGTCGCCGGATCACGGATCGCGGCAATCCGGAGGTGATTCCAGAATGCGGTGCCGTCCTTGCGGTAGTTGTGCAGCACGCCTTCATAAGGCAGGCCGGCGCGCAGGGCCTCGCGCAACCCGGGCAACACCGGCTGATCACGTTCCTCGCCTTGCAGCAGGGTGCAGGATTGCCCGCACATCTCGTGCTTCGCATAGCCGGTCAGCACCTCGAAGGCCGGATTGGCATAGACCACCCGATGCGGACTGTGGGCCTCCGTGATGACTGACGCGCTGGGCAACAGCTCCAGCGCCGGCCAGTACAACTGATCGAAGCGTTCCGCCAGCACGCGGGACGTCGCGTCCTGGCATTCGCCAAGCAGACGGCCGGTCGGCCCCGAGGGCGCCAGCTCAGGCTGCAGCGTCAGGTCCACCCAGGCCATGCGGGCCGGGTCGACATTCAAGGGCAGGCCGCGCAGCTCGGGGGCCGCCGTGCCGGCGCGGCGCTGCGCCAGCCAGTCGGACAGCGTCGCGCGTGCGCTGGGGTGGATGCAGTCGGCCAGCGGGCCTGGAACGTCCTCGGTGGCCAACGGTCCCTCGGCCGACACCAGCCTGTCCTGGTCATCGATCAGCACCTGGCCGACGGGCCGGGCGGGCAAGGCGAAGACGACGTGGGTCATGGGCGAATGGGAGCGGCCTCAAGGGGCATGCAGGGGCGCCCCCGCCGGGCGGGACCACGCTCAGGGCGTGCCCGGTCCGCGCAAGGTACGACCCTGAAGCGCATCGATGTAGCCTAGCAGACGCTCGATCCCAACGGGCTTCTGATAGATCGTCACCCAGTCGGGCAGGCGACGGCTGGCCCGAATTTCGGCCACATTTAACGAGGTGGTCACCAGCACGTCGATGCTTCGGTAGGCCGGGTCGTTGTCCAGCATCTTGACCAGGTGGAAGCCGTCGAAGGGCTGCATCACCAGATCGGTGATCACCAGGTCGGGCCGTTGCCGCTCGATCAGCACCAGCGCCTGCGACGCATCGTGGGCTACGACCAGCTCGATCGGCAGCCGGGTACCCTGCAGCAGTTCGCTCATGTAGGCGACCTGGTCGGGATCGTCCTCCGCCAGCAGCGCCCGCAAGGTGCGACCGGCCGAGGGCACCGCCGTCGCAATTGCCGTCGCCGTCGCCGGGCCGCTGACACCGCCAAAGCCGCCGCCGATCGCACCGGCGACGCTGGGGGCGCTGTTGCCGAGGGTGGCGCTGCTGTTGGCCGGATTGCTGGCGCCGGGCCGCTGCTGCGCCAGCGCCTCCACCGAGGCGCGATAGATGCGGCGATGACCGCCCGGCGTCGTCCAGGCCTCCAGCTCGCCGTTGATGACCATTTTCTGTACCGAGGTGATGGACAGCCTGAGCAGGTCTGCCGCCTCCTTGGTGGTCAAAACATCTTTCTCGAGCGACATGACGACAAAACCTTGTTGGGGTGGAAGGCTGAAGATGACCGATGCGGCAATGAACGAGGATTCTGCCCTCAGTTTCTACCGCCCCATCGGCATCGCGGTCGTACGGTTGGCGTTCAGAACAATTCGATCGGGGGACGCTGTTGGGACTCGGTCAGCACCTCGCCGGTGACCTGCTCATGGCTGCGCCGCTGGCTGTGCATGACATAACCGGCCACCTGGGCGTCCAGGCGCTGTTTGACGCTGAGCAGCCGGCTCGGATCCCAGGGCTGATCGGACAGCTGGCCCGCCATCGCCTGCAGATGCTCGTCCAGGCCGCGCATGGCCGATTGCACCTGTTCGACCTGCTGGCGCATCACGTCGTGGAACTGCATCTGGCCCAGCGCGCCGGACAGTTGCCGGACCACTTCGTCATGGCCGTCCTTGACTGCATCGATGAAGCTCAGCAGGCGACTGGAAGCCTCCACCAGGCGATCCTGCATCTCCCGCACATCCTGCAGGCCCTTGCGCATGTTGCCGCTGGAGGAGTAGCGGTCGGCGGCGTTCTGGGCGGCATGCAGCTCGGAGTCGATGCCGTCGGTGGCAGCGTTGATCATCCGGCCGATGTCGACCGCCGCTTCCGCCGTGCGGTTGGACAACTGCCGGATCTCGCCGGCCACCACCGCGAAGCCGCGGCCGGCCTCGCCGGCGCGGGCGGCCTCGATCGCGGCATTGATCGCCAGGAAGTTGGTCTGCCGGGCCACGGTGGCGATGACCTCCACCAGGGGCGCCAGTGCCTTGACCTCCTGCAGCCGCTTGATCCGGCCCAGGTTCGCATCCACGTCGCGCTGCTGTTCAGCGACGAACATCTCCAGCACCGCGCTGAGCTGCCGATCGATCAGCAGCTTCTCCTTCATCACCTCCGACAGTTCCGCGCCGTTGCTCTCCGACGCCCGGATGCGCGCCATCTGCTGGTCGGAGACCCGATGCACCGAGTTGATGACGCCGATGACCTGCACGACGCCTTGCTCGGTTTCCTTGAGGGCATCGTCCAGGTGACGGGCCATGGTTTCCAGATAGGGACTGACCTGCTGCAGCTCCTGGGCCGCCGCCTTGCGGGGCATCGGTCCGTGGTGGGCTGCGGCAGGGTGTGTGCCGGAGGGGCCACGCCGATGCAGGGCGCGGGCGGTCCAGGGCGTCAACAGGCGGCGCAGCATCGGCTGAAGCAGCAACGCCACGGCCACCAGCGCCGCGCCGGTCCATGGGCCGGCGCTGCCGGTGACCGGCGTCAGCCAGTGCGACGCCGCGCCGGCCGCCAGCGTCAGCAGCAGGCCGGCGCAGCGGCCGGCCCAGCGCAGCGCGACGTCGGTGTCGACGGCCATGCCAATCCCGGTGCCGGTGCCGGTGCCCGGTGCGGGCGGCGGCGAATGGCCGCCATCCAGGTGCAAGGTGCCTTGGTCCATGATCGTGCCCTGTCAGGCGCCCGGCAGGACTTGCTTGACCACCTTGATCAAGTCCTCCCCGGTCACCGGCTTGACCAGCCATCCCGTGGCACCGAGCTTCTTGCCTTCATCGCGCTTGGCGGAGTCGCTCTCGGTGGTCAGGGTGAGGATGGGCGTGAAGCGGAACGCCGCCTGCGCCTTGACGGCCTTGATCAGGTCCAGGCCGCCCATGTTGGGCATGTTGATGTCGGTGATGATCAGGTCCGGCTTGACGCTGCCCTTGAGCACGTTCAGTGCGAGCAGCCCATCGGCCGCGGTCAGCACCTTGAAGCCGTTCATCTCCAGGTTGGCGCGCAGGCTCATGGTCATGGTGGCCGAGTCGTCCACCACCAGAATTGTCTTGGCCATCGTCGTTCCCTTTCAGTTCAAAAGTCAGGTCGTGGATCGACCCGTGGTTGTCGGGTCAGCGTGTGGGGTGGCAGAGCACCGGCTCCAGCCACGCCCGCAGCGCCGCGTCCTCCGGCCAGTCCTGCACCGGCACGCGCGCGGCCATCAGCACCTGCAGCACGGCCGGGTGCAGATGCCGGCAAAGCGCCAGGCTCAGCTGGGCGTCCTCGCGGTCCTGCAGCCAGCCCAGCAAGGATTCGGTCTCGTCGATGCCGACGCTCTCGCCGAAGCGGGCCAGCGACCCGGTGAATTCGATCGATGTCACAGCAGCTCCTGAAGGTTGAGCACCATCAGCACCGAGCCGTCGCCTCTCAGCGCCGATCCGGCAAAGGCACGCAGTGACGCGAGCACACCGGTCAAGGGCTTGAGGATGATGGCCTGGGTGCCTTCAAAGTCGTCGATCAGCAGGCCCAGCAGTTCCTGCCCGACCCGCACCACCAGCACCGCGTGTTCCTGCGCGTCGTTGCACAGCGCGGGCGCGGGCAGCCCCAGCAGATCGTTGAGCGAGCGCAGCGGCACCACCCGGTCGCGCAGCACCGTGACCTGGTGCTGGCGCAGCGGCCGCAGCGCATCGCGATGCACCCGCACTGTTTCCACCACCAGATCCATCGGCACCCCGAAACACTGGCCGCCGCTGAGGATGGTCATCACCTGCGACACCGCCATCGACAGCGGCAGCGAGATCCGCACGCGGGTGCCCTGGCCCTTGACGCTGTCCAGGCTCAGGCTGCCCTTGACCTGGGCGACGGCGCTGCGCACCACGTCCATGCCCACGCCGCGGCCGGACAGGTCGGAGATGGCGTCGGCGGTGGAGAAGCCCGGCGCGAACACCAGCTGGATGGCCTCGGTGTCCGTCATCCGTTCCAGGCTGGCCGCATCGACCAGGCCGCGCTCCAGCGCCTTGCGCTTGACCCGCTCGGGGTCGATGCCGGCGCCGTCGTCGCTGATGTCGATCAGCACGCGGTCGTTGTCCTGCCGTGCATCGATGCGCAGGGTGCCGCTGCGCGGCTTGCCGGCGGCGAGTCGCTGCTCGGGCGTCTCCAGCCCGTGATCCAGGCTGTTGCGGATCAGGTGCACCAGCGGGTCGCCCAGGGCCTCGATGATGTTCTTGTCGGCCGCCGTGTCCTGCCCGCTCATCTGCAGCTGAACCTCCTTGCCCAGTCGATGCGAGATGTCGCGCACCAGCCGCGGGAAGCGCTGGAACACGAAGGACACCGGCAGCATGCGGACCTGCATGATGGCGTCCTGCATCTCGTCGCAGATGCGGCTGATGACGGCATGCTGCGCGCGGATCTCCCGGGAGAGTTCCCGCACGCCGTAGACCGTCTCCGCGCGCTGCGCCAGATAGGGCACGCCGTTCTTGGCGACCACCATTTCGCCGATCAGATTCATCAGCCGGTCGATCTTCACCTGGTCCACGCGCAGGGTCTTGGCCGGGCCGCTGTCGTCCTGGCGGGTGCTGGCGGCCGGGAGGTCGCTGCCCGGCTCTGACGGCCCAGTCGATGTCAGGGCCTCCGAGGCTGCTGCGCCTGCTGTGCCTTCGGCGGGGAGGACGCTCGGGAAGGCCCGATCCATCCAGTCCAGCAGGGGCTGCGCCCGCCGCTGCGCTTGTGCCTGTTGAAGCGCCTGCTGCAGCGCCTGGTGCAGCGCGGCGTGCAGATCGTCCTTCCGCGCCTCATCAGCGGGACCGGCTTCGGTGGCCGTCAGGGCCTGCGCGCCCAGGCAGGCGGCCAGCGCCTCGGCGACCGAGGCCACGCGGGCGTCCGACCAGGCGGTCTCGGCGCTCAGCGCCAGCACGGCGCGCTGGGCGGCCAGCATCCGAGCCAGGACACTGACGTCCTCGGCCCTCGTGACGCGCCCGTCCGCGGACAGATGCAGCGGCGAGGGCAGCGCATGCACCTCGATCTGTTCGGCCACATAGCGGAAGTGCGCCTCGATTTCCTCGCGCGAGGCGGCCAGCAGCAGCTCGAAATCCAGCATGCATTGAAAGGCGTCCAGCGCGCTCAACGGCGGCCACGGCGCCCGCGCCAGCACGCCTCCCCAGACCAGGCCCGGGCATTGGCGGGCCTGGTGCATCGGGTCTTCGCCCTGGTAGAAGCATTCCGGCGAAGGGCGGTAGATCACCCAGTGCAGGGCATGGCCGCCGTCGGCCTGCAGACGGGCCTGTTCCAGCGCGCTGGCCGGCACGCGGTGCAGGTCCGGGCCCGCGGCGGGCGTGTCGGCCCGGGGGGGGGACGGGGCGGTGTCCGCCGCTGGCGGACCGGCCGTCTCGGCCACCAGCAAGGCGCGCAGGGCCTGTGCATGGTGCAACGAATCGGCGGCCAGGCTGTTGCCGTGGGCGTCACCGGCCTCGATGGCACGGCACATCCGGCCCACCAGGTCCATGGCCGCCAGCAGGCGGTCGGCCAGCGCGCTGGAGTAGCCCACGCGGCCCGAGCGCACCGCATCCATCAGGTCTTCACCCGCATGCAGCACCCGGGTCATCTCGGGAAAATCGAACAGGCCGCTGTTGCCCTTCAGGGTGTGCACCAGGCGGAAGAGCCGGCTCATCAGCTCGGTGTCATCGGGCTGGGCCTCGAGGGAGAGCAGCAGCTCGCCGATGCCCTCCAGCGCCTCGGTGGATTCGGCCAGGAACTGGTCCAGCAGGGCGCTCATGGCTGGGCCTCGCCCAACAGCAGGCGGATCGGTTCGAGCAACTGCTCCGGCCGGGTCGGCTTGAGCAGGAACAGGTTGGCGCCGGCCAGGTAGGCCTGGCGTTTGTGATGCTCGGAGTCTTCGGTGGACACGACGATGGCCGGTGCCAGCGAGATCTGCTGGCCGCGCAGCTCGTTCAGGAAGCCGTAGCCATCCAGCCGCGGCATGTTGATGTCGACCAGGTAGAGATCGAACTGCTGCTGCAGCGCCTTCTCCAGGGCCTCCAGACCGTTGCAGGCCTCATCCACGCCGTAGCCTGCGCGTTCGAGCAGGTCGCGACAGTACAGGCGCACCGTCGGTGCGTCGTCGATGACCAGGATCTGTTTCATGCCACTACTCCGTGGGCTTTTGGTAGACGATGGCTTCCGGGAACTTGCGCGCCCGGAACAACGGGGAGATGCGGCTCATCGATTCGGAATGGCCCAGGCAGATGTAGCCGCCGGGCTTCATTGCATCGAAGAAGGTTTCCGCAGCGGCCTTGCGCGACTGGTCGTCAAAGTAGATGAGCAGGTTGCGGCAGAACACCACATCGAAATTGCGGTAGGGCCGGGTGTCGAGCCGGCTCGACAGGTTGACCCGGGTGAACTCGATCGACTGGCGCAGCTCGTCGCTGATCTGGAACTCATTGCCGATGCGCTTGAAGTAGCGGCCCAGATAGGCCGCCGGCAACTGCGCCACCGAGCGGCTGCTGTAGCGGCCGCGACGGGCCTGCTCCAGGATGCGGGTGTCGATGTCGGAGGCGACGATCTCGACGTCCACATGATGGATGTCGGCCCACAGTTCCAGCAGGCAGATCGCAATCGAATAGGCCTCCTCGCCGGAGGACGACGGCATCACCCAGATCCGGATCGGCGCGCTGCCGCTGCGGCGACGCATCAGCTCCGGCAGGATCGAACGCACCAGGCAATGGAACTGGTATTCCTCGCGGAAGAAGTAGGTCTCGTTGACCGTCATCAGGTTGGTCAGCGCCTGCAGCTCGCTGTCGCCGTGATCGAACCGCAGCGTGCTCAGGTAGCTGCGGAAGCTGGTGTGATCGGTGGCGGCCATCCGCTCGATCAGCCGCTTGTCCACGAAATAGCGCTTGCCCGCATCGAACTGGATGCCGGTGCGGCAATAGAAGAGGTCGCGAAACCGCTGGAAGTCGTCGTCGCTGATGACCGGAACGGCGCTCATGGCGTGGTCACCGAGGTGCAGCGCTGCAGTGCCGCGCGGGCGGCGAAGTCGATATAGGGCTGGTCATCGAAGCGACGTCGGGCGGCTTCGATGGCCTCCACCGCCTGCGCATCCCCGATCTGGCTCAAGGACTCGAGCAGACTGGCGCAGACATTCACATGGGTCTCCGACACCAGCGCCCGGGCCAGCAGGCCGGCCACTTCAGGCAGGCCCAGGCCCTCCAGCACGCGCACCGCATGGATGCGCAGGTGCGCATCGTCGTCGGCCAGCAGCTGGCGCATCAGGGGCAGGGCTTCGTCCGGCCATTGCCTCAGGGCCTCGATCGCCTGGTTGCGCAGGGCGGTGTCGCCTTGCCGGAGGCAGTCCACCAGACCGGCCGCGGCCTCCGGGGCCTTGAGCTGGACCAGCGCGTGAAGCAGGGCCTCGCGCACATCCATGCGGGGCTCGTGCGCCAGCCGCTGGAGCAAGGCGGGCGCTGCGGCCGGGCAGTCGCCCCGCTCGCCGAGATCGCGGGCGGCCAGCCGCCGCACCTCGGGACGCTCATCGTCGAGCTGCAGTTGCAGGCCCTCGCAATCGCGGCACTTCGTTCGGGTGTTGAGACCGTCGCGGGCGGGTGCCGCCGTGGATTTGATCAATCCCATGGCCAGGTTCCTCAGCGTGTGGCCCACAGCTTGAGCTGCGAGGCAATCTTTTCCAGGGGAAGGATCAGGCCGGCACCGCCGCGCGCAATCAGCTCGGCGGGCATGCCGAAGACCACGGCGGTGTCGCTGGACTCGGCGATCGTGCGACCGCCGCCTCGCTTGATGGCGGTGAAGGCGTCGGCGCCGTCATAGCCCATGCCGGTGAGCATCACCGCATTGATCCGGTCGGCCGGCAGATGCTCCAGCGCGCTGCGGCCCATGAGTTCGACCGAGGGATGCCACAGCATCTCGGCGTTCTCCGGCCGCGGCATCACATGCAGCACGCCGCCGCGGCGCGCGAACACCACATCCGCACCGCCCTTGCCGATGTAGACCTTGCCAGCCTCCAGCGGCATGGGGCGGCTGGCTTCCAGCACCTCCAGCGCACACAGGCCGTTCATGCGAGCCGCGAACGGCGCGGTGAAACTCGCCGGCATGTGCTGGGCCACGACCACCGGCCAGGGATAGTCGGCCGGCAGCAGCGGCAGCACCTCCTCCAGCGCACGGGGGCCGCCGGTGGAGACGCCGATCAGCAGCAGGCCTTCGCTGCGGGGAGCGCGGGAGGCGGTGGCGCCAGAGGACGCCGATGACGCCGATGAAGCCGATGCCGCCGATGCCGCTGGCGCCGCTGCGGGCCGCACCGCGTCGCTGCGCCGACGCAGGCGAGGCCGCAGTCGTGCCCGAGCGGCGGACCGGACCTTGTCGATCAACTCGGCCTTGACCTGCTCCAGCGACAGCGAGATGGTGCCGCCCGGCTTGGCGATGTAGTCGATCGCGCCGAGGTTGAGCGCCTCGAAGGTCGCCAGCGCGCCCTTTTCGGTGAGCGAGGACACCATCACCACCGGCACCGGCCGATCCGCCATGATCAGCGAGAGGGCGGTGATGCCATCCATGTCCGGCATGTTGATGTCCAGCGTCACGACATCGGGCTCGAAGGCCAGGTTCTCCGCCACGGCTTCGATTCCGTTGCGGGCCTGGCGCACCTCGAAGTCGCCTTCGGCTTGGAACAGCAGGGTCAACTGGCGCCGCATCAGCGCCGAGTCATCGACCACCAGAATCTTGATCACCACAGCCTCCCTGGTTTCAATGCAATGCACGGCAAGGCAACGCGACGCCGTTCACGGCAATGCCACGCCATTCGACGCAATACAACGCCACGCCACGCCACGCCAGCGGACCGAACTCAGTCCGCCATGGCCGCGACGGCCGCCATCTCGGTGTCCGCCAACAGATGCTGCGGATCGAGCAGTTGCAGCATGCGTTTCTGCTTCTCGAGATTGGCCATGCGCGCCAGCAGGGTGGATTGCTCGCTGGACAGCTGCGGCGCGGGTTCGATGGCGATGCGCGGCACCTTGAGCACTTCGGCGACCGCATCCACGATGAAGCCGGTGCGCACGCCGCCGATGACGAACACCATGATGCGTTGCCCGTCATTGCGCTCCACCGCCGGCAGACCGAGCCGTCGGCGCAGGTCCAGCACCGGCAGCACCGCGCCGCGCAGATTGATCACGCCCTCCACGGCCGCCGGGGCCCGCGGCACATGGGTGAGCAGCTCGGGCACGCGCACGATCTCCTGCACGCTCTCGATCGGCACGCCGAACTCTTCCCGCGCCAGGCGGAACACCACCACCTGTTCGTCCTCGTGCAGACCGGAGTCCGCGCCTCGGCTGACGGCCGCTTGCTGGGATGAGGTGTCCATGTGGTTCAGCGCCTCCTGCACGGCGGAATGACGGAACAGTTGATCGGTCGACACCACGGCGACCAGGCGCTCGCCGCGACCCAGCCGGCAGATGTCGGTGATCTCGGCCAGGCCGCCGTCGCGGGCCAGCAGGCGCGGCAGGGCTTCCACCTCCTGCCGGGCCACCCGAAGGACTTCATTGACGCCATCGACGACGATGCCCACCGAGGCCGCGCCGGTCGTCACGACCAGGATGCGGCTCTGCTCGCTGGCATCGAGCTCGGGCAGCGCGAACATGCGGCGCAGCACCACCAGCGGCAGCAGCCGGTTGCGCAAGGTCATCAGGCCCAGCACATGCGGCTGGGCGCGGGGCACCTGGACGATCTGCTCCGGCACCTGCACGATCTCCTGCACATCCTTGATGTCGATCGCGTATTCCTGACCGGCCACGCTGAAGCTGACCAGGTGCAGCTCGTCGTCGTTGTCGTCGCCCGCCTGCTGCGACGCCTGCGACGCCTGCGATGTGGGCCCGGCGGAGGCCACTTCGAGCACCCGTGTGGCCGAGGCCTGACGATCGGCTTCCAGCGCGCTCAGGTGGGCGAACTGCTGGTCGATCAGCTTGGCGAAGTCCAGCACCATGACCATCGCATGGCCGCCGATGTCCTTGATCAGGCCGGACAGCAGCTCGGTGTTGACCGCGCTGGCGATGTGGGCGACGCCCTCGATCTTGCTGGCGTCGACACCGACCACGCTGGACACCCGATCGACCACGAAGCCCATGGGCTGGCCGATGTCGATGACCACTGCGCGGGAGTTGTCGTCGCTCGGTCGGTCGGCAAATCCGAGCGCCCGGCGCAGCGACACGATGGGCAGCACCTTGCCGCGCAGATTGGCCAGCCCTTCGAGAATGGGCGGCGACAACGGCACCTGCACCACCGCAGGCGCACGGATGATTTCCTGCACCGGTGCCATTTCGACGGCGAACACCTCATCGCCGCAGATGAAGGTGACGTATTGACGATGGTCCTGCGGGCTGACGGTCTCTGTCACGGCGGCGGCCGCGTCGGGCGGTGCCGGCTGGGGGGAGGCGGGGTGAGGCGAATTCATGGTCGCGGCTCCTGGCTCAGGCGCTTTGAAGTTCGTCGGCCAGCGAGGAGACTTCCTCGATCGCGGCGGCCAGTTCCTCGGCGCCTTGCGACTGCTGCTTGGCGGCGGTGGCGGCTTCCTCGGAGGCCTTGGCGGCCTCCTGCGCGGCCGAGGCGATCTGCTCCACGCCCGACTTCACCTGCACCACGGCAGCGCCGATCTCGGTCGACGCGTTGAGGATCTCGGCCATGCCGCGTTCCACGACCTCGATGTCGGTTTCGATGGTGATCAGGTTGGCGGTGGTGGCGCGGGCCTTGGCCACTTCGGCGGTGGCCGAGCTGACGATCTCTTCCAGGTCGCGGCCGACCAGGCCGATCTGGTCCTGCACGCCTTTGACCAGCTCCTTGATGCGGTCGGCGTTTTCCGCCGAGTCCTGCGCCAGGTTGCGGATGTCGGTGGCCACCACGACAAAGCCCTTGCCGAATTCACCGGCGCGAGCGGCTTCGATCGAGCCGTTCACCGCCAGCATGTTGGTCTGGATGGAGACGGTGGTGATGGCGTCGACGATCTTGTCGATGCGCCGCGACACCAGCTCCAGCTCCTTGACCTGGCGGATGCTCACCCGGCTGGCCTCGGCGGAGGTCGACACGGTGGTGATCAGCGCATCCACCGAGGTCTTGTTGGTGGCCAGCAGCGACCGGATGCCCTGCACCTTCTCGGAGTTGTTCTGGGCCCGCTGCAGGGCCAGGTCGGCGCCGCGCTCGATCTGGTTGACCGCCGCTGCGGATTCCTCGGTGCCCGCCGACTGCACTTCGGCGCCGCGGCGGATCTGCTCGATGGCCGCCATGATCTGCGCGCCGGAGCGGCTGATTTCCTGGACCGCCGACGACAGCTCCTCGGCGGCCGAGGCCACCTCTTCGGCGCTCTTGGCCACATCGGTGGAATTCTTCAGGTCCTCGGACAGCTCGGACAGGCTCTGCGCCGTCTGCTCGCTGGCACCGAGCGCCTGCGCCTGCTCGGCCACCGTCTTGGCGGCCTCCACCGCGGCGGCGGCTTGTTCCTCAGCCGCGGCGGCAATGTCTTCGGAGCCCTTGAGCGCCTGGCGCGTGGCGGTGACCGATTGCTGGGCACCCACCGCGACTTCGCCCAGGCCCTTGACGATCTCCGCCGCATCGATGCGGATCTGTTCAAGCTGGTCGGTGATGATGCGGCCGTTGGCCACTTCGCCCTCGACGGTGCGGGCGGAATCACCGATGCCATCGGCAATCTGCTTGACCTCATGCTGGATCTGAGCGACCAGATCCTGGATCTGCTTGGCGCTCTTTTCCGAGGTCTCGGCCAGGGTGCGCACCTCGTCGGCCACCACGGCGAAGCCCTTGCCATGCTGACCGGCCCGCGCGGCCTCGATGGCGGCATTCAGCGCCAGCAGATTGGTCTGATCGGCAATCCGCGCCACCGCCTTGACGATGTCGCCGATGTTGGCGGCCTGCTTCTCCAGCTCCGCCACCATGGTCACCGAGGCGGCCTGACGCTGTGCCGAGACGCCGACGTTGGTCACCAGCGCAGCGATTTCGGCGCTGGTCCGGGCGACCAGCCCTTGGGTCGCTTCCGAGCGGTCGCGGCCTTGCTCGGCGTTCTGAAGCTGGCGGGTCACCGCCGCTTCCACCTGCTTGAAAGCGGCCAGCGATTCCTGGGCGGCGCCGGAGGCCTGATCGGCCCCGGTGGCGATCTGGTCGGCCGCGCGCTTGAGCTCTTCCGCGGCCGAGGCGGCCTCGGCAATGCCTGACGACATCTGTCCCGTCGCCGCAGCGATGCGTTCGGCGGCTTGCTGCTGCTTGGCCAGGGTGCGCGCACGCTTGCGCTGCACCTCGGCATCGCGGGCGGCGCTGCCGGCCAGGCGGGCGGAGGCGGTCGTCGCGCTGGCGGTGGCCGTGGCGGCTGAGGGGATGGATTTCTTGATCAGGGCCATGGGGAACCTTTCAATTCGTCAGCGGGTGGAACAGGGGTCGTGGGACGGCATCGCCCGCAGCAAGGCAGGCGCGGCCTTGGGGAAGGGGCCGATCAGGCGGCGTCCGAGGGCGGCGCTTCCTGCGACAGGCGGCCGACCAGCTGGATCAGCGCCATCGGGCTGAAGGGCTTGGTCAGGTAGGCCCGGGCACCGGTGTGCAGGCCGGCTTCGACGTCCTTGGGACGGTCCAGCGCGGTGAGCATGACCACCGGAATGCGGCGAAGCTCAGGATCAGCCGCCAGGGTGTTGCTGACTGCGAAGCCGTCCAGGCCGGGCATCATCACGTCGAGCAGGATCAGGTCGGGCCGGTGCTGGCGCACCAGCGCCAGTCCGGCCTCGCCGCTGTCGGCTTCGATCACCTGGAAGTCCTTGAACTCCAGCGTCATGCGAATGAGCTTGCGGATGTCCGGCTGGTCATCGATTGCGATAATCGTTTTATTCATTTCAATCACCTGAATCGGTGAAAGTAGTTTTATTGTTATTTGATGCGATGTCCAGCGCTGGGCGGTCGGAAGTGCCCTCCGGCGCGCAACTGACGGCGATTGCGGCAATTCCGCACACGAGGGAGGTGAGCCCTCCGCGGTGTGCAATGCGCCCCTTTTCAGGTCCAAAAAATCGGCGTATTTGATTTATTTGATTTGAGGATGAGGCATTCCAGCGTCCCGCTTCGGGCGCGGTGCCGGCGCAAGCGCCTCACGGCGTCGCCACTGAATCTGCGGCTAGCATCTCGGCCCGGAACGATTGCTCGGCGCGCCAGGTCTTGCCTGCGCCGTGTTGGGCCCCATCGATTCAATGACCGCCAGGCCCGCGCCCGACCGATGGGCCGGTGGTGAACAACCGCCTTGTCCTCGACCATGTCCGCACGACGATTCAATGCCATTGCCGACCTCGACACCGCGCTGGCTGAGGTGGATGCGGTACTGCTGCCGCTCGGTTTTGAGCGCATCGAACATGTCTATCACCGACGCTCCGACGACGACCTGCTGCCGCGTCTGCAGGCGGTGACGCTGGGCTTTGCCTATGGCTTTCGCACCTGCTGGCTGCAGGTGACCGTCAAGGTGCCTACGCTGGTCGAGCTGCTGTCCCAGGTGCGGCCGTTCGCCTACGCCAAGGCCCACGCCTGGCGGGTGCCGGACTACGCCAGCCACTTGGCCTGCATGCTGCGTCTGTCCGATCTGCCAGGCGCGGTGGGTTCCCCGTTGCCGCCGGGCCTGCAATGGCGTGAGGACGGTCGCTTGCAGCGTGCGCGCTGGGTCACCGCACAGACGCTGGGCGCGACGCTCGCTGGCTTGATCCAGCAGCAGGCGCTGCCGGCACTGGCGCAGCGGCTGACGCTGCACGGTCTGGCCGCCGCCGCCGATGCGCCGGGGTTCGAGCGCAGCGGCATCGCCGGGGCGTGGGCGCTGGCGGCGCGTCTGGCGTTGGGGGATCTGGAGGGCGCGGCGCGCGCGTTTCGGGCCCATCCGTGCGCGCTGGGCGCAGACCGGGCGCGCTTTGCGGCAGCGACGCGCTGGCTGCGCGGATGCGGGGTCGATGTCGACGACCTGGCCTGGCCCCAGCCGATCGCCGCCACGCAAGATCCGTGGGACTCGCAGCCGTGGCTCAGCGGTGATCTGGTGGGCCTGGGCGCGCAGACGAACCCGCCGACCTGACGGCCTGTCGAACGCCCGCGCTGGCGCCCATCACGCGACCGTCACGCGCCCGTTAGGGGCCGGTCCTAGCGCCCCGATCCCATGGTCGTCGAGGCCATCACCGGCTCGCGGCGCCGCCATTCCTCGATCAGCTCCACCACCGCATCCGGATCCGCCGGCTTGACCAGGTGAACATCGAAGCCCGCCTCATGGGCGCGACGTCGGTCGTCCTGCTGTCCATAGCCGGTCAGCGCGATCAGCAGGCAGTGCTGCATCTCGGGCAGGGCGCGCAGGCGCCGCGCCACCTCATAACCGTCCAGCCCCGGCAGACCGATGTCCAGCAGCACCACCTGCGGCCCATGCCGGCCGCAGAACTGAATCGCCTGCGGGCCATCCAGCGCCACCTCGGTGAGGAAGCCGGCCAGCTCCAGGAACACCGCCATCGAGTCCGCCGCGTCCCGGTTGTCGTCCACGACCAGCACGCGGAAAGCGGTGCTCGGTGCGGCATGGTCCGCCGGCCCACCGGTGGCTTCTGCCGGCTGCGCATGGGACGCGGCATGGGACGCGGCACCAGGTCGCGCCCCGGAGAGCTCGCGAGGCGTCGCCGCGCCTGGCACGCCGGCAACGTCCACCTCGGCCGGCGGCAGTTGCACCCGGAACTCCGACCCTTGCCCCAGTCCATCGCTGAAGGCCTGTACCGAGCCATGGTGCAGTTGCACCAGACGCTGTACCAGCGTCAGCCCCACGCCCAGACCGCCTTGATTGCGGTCCAGGCCGCGCGGGCCCTGCTCGAAGAGATCGAACACATGGGGCAGCAGGCCGGGCTCGATGCCGCGGCCGTTGTCCGCCACGGCCAGTGCAATGCCGGAAGGACCGGACTCCAGGGTCAGCGCAATGCGGCCGCCGGGCTCGGTGTATTTGGCCGCGTTGTGCAGCAGATTGGTCACCACCTGGATCAGACGGGCCGAATCGCCGCGGATCCACACCGGCCGGTCCGGCAACGACATCCGCAACTGCTGATGCTGCTGATCGATCAGCGGCTGCACCGGCTCGGCGCCCTGGTGCACGATCTGGCGCAGGTCCACGGTGTCGGTCTTCAGCACGATCTTGCCCTGGCTGATGCGGGCCACATCCAGCAGTTCGTCGACCAGCCGGGTGAGGTGCTTGACTTGGCGTTCGGTCACGGAGACCGCCTGCGCCATGCGGCTGTCGTTGTCCGCCGCGAGCTGGCGCATCACCTCGACCGCATTGCGGATCGGGGCGAGGGGATTGCGCAGCTCGTGTGAGAGCATGGCCAGGAACTCGTCCTTGCGTTGGCTGGCTTCCAGCAGGCTGGCCTCCGCCTGACGCCGCTCCACGATCTCCGACTGCAGCGCGCCGTACAGCCGTGCGTTTTCGAAGGCAATCGCGGCGCGGCCGGTCAGCTCTTCCAGCGTCGGCCAATCCGGCGGCTGGTGAGGCTCGCACAGCAGCAGGCCGCCCAGCACCCGTTCGCCGGTCAGCAGCGGCAGCACCACGCCGTGGTGGTTCTCGCGGCGGCGCAGCGCCAGCGGGGCGTGGGCGTCGTCGCGGTGGCTCAGGGCCGCGCCGGTGAGCGCGTCCAGCGTGTCGCGGGTGGCGTTGTAGAGGACTTCGGAGCGCAGGTCCTCACGGCCGTCGGTGTAGATCGGCGCCTCGATCTCGGTGGTCGGGGCATCGCAGCGCAGCACCCGCTCGTGGCCGCGTCCGGCATCCCGCAGCCAGAGCAGCGCCTGCGGCGCAAAGCGTGGCACCAGCAGGGCCAGCAAGCGTCGCATGCCGACTTCCGCGTCCAGCGAATCCGCCAGCTCGCGGCCGGCCTGCGCCAGGAAGATCGACCGGCGCGTGCTTTCCTCGGCCGCGCGTTGTGCCGCTTCGGCGCGAGCAATCGCGATGCGCTCCAGGGCCTGCTGCCGCAGCCGTTGCTGCATGACATACAGGTCCACGAAGACCCGCACCTTGCTGCGCAGCACATCCGGAATCACCGGCGAGAGGATGTAGTCCACCGCGCCCAGCGAATAGCCCTGCGAGGTCTGCAATTCGTCCGCATAGGCGGTGACGAAGATGATGGGCGTGTGCGCCGAGCGCCGATAGCCGCGGATCAGCCGGGCGGTTTCCAGCCCGTCGATGCCGGGCATGTTCACATCCATCAGGATCACCGCGAACTCGCGGCGCAGCACCTCGCGCAGGGCTTCGCTGCCGGAGCGCACGATCACCAGATGCTGTCCCAGGTCGGCCAGGATGGTCTCGAAGACCAGCAGCTTCTCCGGCAGGTCGTCCACGATGAGGATGCTGGCCCGGTCGTCGCCGGGCGGCGGCAGCTCGCCGTCCAGGATGGCGTTCAGCGGCATAGCCAGCCTCGCAGCACCGTGAGCAGATGGGCCGGATCGACCGGCTTGGAGAGATAGTCCCAGGCGCCGGCCTCGATGCATTTCTGGCGGTCGCCCTTCATCGCCTTGGCGGTCACCGCCACCATCGGCAGGTCGCGGCCGCGCGGCAGGCGGCGGATCTGCTGCATCGTCTCCATGCCGTCCATCTCCGGCATCATGATGTCCATCAGCACGATGTCGATCGTGGGGTCCTCTTGCACCAGACGGATCGCCTCGCGGCCGTTGTCGGCGGAGACGATGTGCATGCCGTGGCTGTCCAACACCGTGGCCAGTGCAAAGATGTTGCGCATGTCGTCGTCCACGATCAGCGCTTTGCGACCGGCCAGGGTGCCGTCCACCTCCTCGGCCTGCAGCGCCTGACGTTCCCCGTCGCTGAGCGAGGCCGGCGCGCGGTGCAGCACCTGCGCCAACTGGATCAGCGCACCGTCGATGGCCTCGGCCTGCCGCACCAGCAGCCCGCTGTGCGGTCGGGTCCATCGGCCCTCGCGCGCGGGGTCGTCCGATGGGCCGTCGGCCTGCAGGACCACGATGGGCAGCGGCAGCACGCTGCGGCGTTGGTCCAGTGCGTCCAGCACGTCCTCCGGGCCGAAGGGGCTGTGCTGCGCATCGATCAGGACCGCGTCGACACCCGGCAGCGCAGCGCGTGCGTCCTCCAGCGAATGCACCAGCACCGCCTGCACCTCATGCGTCAGATGGTCGAGCAGGGCGTGGCGGGCGGGGCCCTCGGGCAGCGCGACCAGCAACTGCCGCGTGGGCTGCTCGAGGTAGTGGGTCAGGTCCCGCAGGGCGGTGTCGACGGCATCACGCGATTGCAGCGGCTTGGCCAGGAAGGCCAGGGCGCCCGCCTGGAGCGCGCGCTCGCGGGACTCGTCGGTGGAGACCACGCAGACCGGGATGTGGCGGGTGTCCGGGTCCGACTTGAGCCGGTCCAGGATGCGCCAGCCCTGCATGTCAGGCAGGAAGATGTCCAGGGTGATCAGGCTGGGTCGGAACTCCTGCGTCATCGTCAGCGCGCCCGCGCCGGTGGTGCTGACCAATCCCTTCAAGCCGGCTTGTCGTGCGGATTCCAGCATCACGCCCGCAAACGCCAGGTCGTTTTCGACAATGAGCATCACCCGGTCGCCGGCGGCGATGTCGTCGCGATCGTCCTTGGCGACGTTGGCGAAGATGCCGCTGTCGGGCGTGCTTTCCAGCGCCGCGCGGCGGCGGTCGACCAGCAGCCCGGGCGCGGCCTCCGACGTGGGGACGTCCGCCTCGGTGGCGGCATCCTGCCCGGCTCCTTGCGATTGAGTCGATTGAGTCGATTGGGTCGTCGATTGGAGCGATCGGGGCGACGGGGGCGGCAGGCCCGCCTGTCCTTGCAGCGACGCCTGGGCCACGGCTTGGGCGGCCTCCACCACGCCGGCGGGTAGGGTGCTCGGTCGTGCGTGACGGGTGAGGCGCGCGGGGGTGTAGCTCTGCGGCAGATAGAGGGTGAAGGTCGACCCGCGACCCGGGGCGCTCACCAGCTTGATCTCGCCGCCGAGCAAACGCGCCAGCTCCCGGCTGATCGCCAGGCCCAGGCCGGTGCCGCCGTATTTGCGGGAGGTGGAGCCATCGGCTTGCTGGAAGGCTTCGAAGATGATCTGCTGCTTGTCTGGCGAGATGCCGATGCCGGTGTCGGAGACCGAGAAGGCGATCACCGGGCCGGCCTGGTTCAGGGCCTCGTTGTCGGTGGACCAGCCGCGGTCGGCCGCCGCGATGGTGACGCTGACCTGGCCGTGGTGGGTGAACTTGAAGGCGTTGGAGAGCAGGTTCTTGATGATCTGCTGCAGCCGCTTGACGTCGGTGACCAGTGCCTTGGGCAGCGGCGGCTGCACCTCGACGCTGAAGCCCACATGCTTGGAATCGGCGAAGTGGCGGAAGCTGCGCTCCACCGACCGCTGCAGCTCGTCCAGCCGCAGCTCGCTGACATCGACCGCCACCGTGCCCGACTCGATCTTGGACAGGTCCAGGATGTCGTTGATCAGCATCAGCAGGTCGTTGCCGGACGCGTGGATGGTCTTGGAGAACTCCACCTGCTTGGTCGTCAGATTGCCTTCGCTGTTCTTGCAGAGCTGGTCGGACAGGATCAGCAGCGAGTTCAGCGGCGTGCGCAGCTCATGCGACATGTTGGCCAGGAATTCCGACTTGTACTTGGAGGTCAGCGCCAACTGCTCGGCCTTTTCCTCCAGCGCCTGGCGGGCCTGTTCCACCTCGGTGTTCTTGCGCTCGACTTCCTGGTTCTGGTGGGCCAGCAGGCGGGCCTTTTCCTGCAGCTCCTGGTTGGTCTGCTGCAGTTCCTGCTGACGGCGCTGCAGCTCTTCGGCGAGCGACTGAGACTGGATCAGCAGGTCCTCGGTGCGGGTGCTGGCCTCGATGGTGTTGATCACGATGCCGATGGATTCGGTCAACTGGTCCAGGAAGGCTTCGTGGGTGGAGTTGAAGCGCTCCAGCGAGGCCAGTTCCAGCACGCCGCGCACCTTGCCTTCGAAGACCACCGGCAGCACCAGCACATCCATCGCCGCCGATTCGCTCAGGCCCGAGGCCACCCGGAAGGCGGACGAGGGCACATTGGTCAGCAGGATTTTTTCCTGATTGAGCGCGCATTGGCCGACCAGGCCCTGGCCCAGGTCCAGCTCCTTGCCGTGGGTGGCCTGGCCGCCGGAGGCATAGCTGGCGAAGAGCTTCAGGCGCGGCGTCTCACCGCTCATGCGCAGCACATAGAACTCGGCCTGCTGCACGCCGACCACCGGCGCGAGTTCGCTCAGGATCAACTGGCCGACGGTCACCAGGTCCTTCTGGCCCTGCAGCATCCGGCTGAACTTGGCCAGGTTGGTCTTGAGCCAGTCCTGCTCGGTGTTCTTCTGGGTGGTGTCCTTGAGGTTGCGGATCATCTCGTTGATGGTGTCCTTGAGCGAGGCCACCTCGCCCTGGGTCTCCACCGTGATCGATCGCGTCAGGTCGCCCTGGGTGACCGCGGTTGCCACCTCGGCAATGGCGCGCACCTGCGTGGTCAGGTTGGCCGCGAGTTCATTGACGTTCTCGGTCAGTCCCTTCCAAGTGCCGGAAGCGCCGGGCACCTTGGCCTGGCCGCCCAGCTTGCCTTCCACGCCCACCTCGCGCGCCACGGTGGTGACCTGGTCGGCAAAGATGGCCAGGGTGTCGGTCATCGAGTTGATGGTGTCGGCCAGCGCGGCGATCTCGCCCTTGGCCTCCACAGTGAGCTTCTGGGCCAGATCGCCGTTGGCCACCGCGGTCACCACCTTGGCAATGCCGCGCACCTGGCCGGTCAGGTTGCCGGCCATGAAGTTGACGTTGTCGGTCAGGTCCTTCCAGGTGCCGCTCACGCCCCGCACCGTGGCCTGACCGCCCAGCCGGCCTTCGGTACCGACCTCGCGCGCCACCCGGGTCACTTCGGCGGCGAAGGAGGAGAGCTGGTCCACCATGGTGTTGATGGTGGTCTTGAGCTCCAGGATCTCGCCCTTCACATCCACCGTGATCTTCTTGGAGAGGTCACCCGCAGCCACCGCCTTGGTCACGTCGGCGATGTTGCGCACCTGGCTGGTGAGGTTGGAGGCCATGGAGTTGACCGAGTCGGTCAGGTCCTTCCAGGTGCCGGCCACGCCCTGCACATCGGCCTGGCCGCCCAGCTTGCCTTCGGTGCCCACCTCGCGGGCGACGCGGGTCACTTCCGCGGCGAAGGAGCGCAGCTGATCCACCATGGTGTTGATGGTGTTCTTCAGCTCCGAGATCTCACCCTTCACATCCACGGTGATCTTCTTGGAGAGGTCACCGGCGGCGACCGCGGTGGTCACTTCCGCGATGTTGCGCACCTGGCTGGTCAGGTTGCCGGCCATGAAGTTCACCGATTCGGTCAGGTCCTTCCAGGTGCCAGCCACGCCCTGCACATCGGCCTGTCCGCCCAGCTTGCCTTCGGTGCCGACCTCGCGCGCCACGCGGGTCACCTCCGCCGCGAAGGACCGCAGCTGGTCGACCATCACGTTGATGGTGTTCTTCAGCTCCAGGATCTCGCCCTTCACGTCCACCGTGATCTTCTTGGAGAGATCGCCCGCGGCCACCGCCTTGGTCACGTCGGCGATGTTGCGCACCTGACTGGTCAGGTTGCCGGCCATCGAGTTGACCGATTCGGTCAGGTCCTTCCAGGTGCCGGCCACGCCTTGCACATCGGCCTGGCCGCCCAGTTCGCCCTCGGTGCCGACCTCCCGCGCCACGCGCGTCACTTCCGCCGCGAAGGAGGAGAGCTGGTCCACCATGGTGTTGATGGTCGCCTTGAGCTCCAGGATCTCGCCCTTCACGTCCACCGTGATCTTTTTGGACAGGTCGCCCGCGGCCACCGCCTTGGTCACGTCGGCGATGTTGCGGACCTGGCTGGTGAGGTTGGAGGCCATGGAGTTGACCGAGTCGGTCAGGTCCTTCCAGGTGCCGGCCACGCCCTGCACATCGGCCTGGCCGCCGAGCTTGCCTTCGGTGCCCACTTCGCGGGCCACCCGGGTCACTTCCGCCGCAAAGGACCGCAGCTGATCCACCATCGTGTTGATGGTGTTCTTCAGCTCCAGGATCTCGCCCTTCACATCCACCGTGATTTTCTTGGAGAGGTCACCGGCGGCGACCGCGGTGGTCACTTCCGCGATGTTGCGCACCTGGCTGGTCAGGTTGCCGGCCATGAAGTTCACCGACTCGGTCAGGTCCTTCCAGGTGCCGGCCACGCCCTGCACATCGGCCTGTCCGCCGAGCTTGCCTTCGGTGCCCACTTCGCGGGCCACCCGGGTCACTTCCGCGGCAAAGGACCGCAGCTGATCCACCATGGTGTTGACGGTGTTCTTCAGCTCCAGGATCTCGCCCTTCACATCCACGGTGATCTTCTTGGAGAGGTCGCCCAGCGCCACCGCCTTGGTCACGTCGGCGATGTTGCGCACCTGGCTGGTCAGGTTGCCGGCCATGGAGTTGACCGAATCGGTCAGGTCCTTCCAGGTGCCGGACACGCCTTCCACCCGCGCCTGGCCGCCCAGGATGCCCTCGGTGCCGACCTCGCGGGCGACGCGGGTCACCTCCGAGGCGAACGAGCGCAACTGGTCCACCATGGTGTTGATGGTGTTCTTGAGCGTCAGGAACTCGCCCTTGACGTCCACCTCGATCTTCTTGGAGAGGTCGCCCTGGGCGACGGCGGTGGTCACGTCGGCGATGTTGCGCACCTGGTCGGTCAGGTTGCCGGCCATGGAGTTGACCGAGTCGGTCAGGTCCTTCCAGGTGCCGGCCACGCCCTTGACCTTGGCCTGGCCGCCGAGCTTGCCCTCGGTGCCGACTTCCCGGGCCACCCGGGTCACTTCGGCGGAGAAATCCCCCAGCTGTTCCACCATCCGGTTGATGGTCTTGGCGGTGTGCAGGAACTCGCCCTGCAGCGGGCGGTTGTCCACCTCCAGCGCCATGCTCTTGGTGAGGTCGCCCTCGGCCACCGCGCCGATCACGCGGGCGGCTTCGCTGGTGGGATGCACCAGATCGTCGATCAGGGCATTGATGCAGTCGATGGACTGGCCCCAGAAGCCGCGCATCTCCGGCAGCGAGGCCCGCTGCTTGAGCCGGCCCTCACGCCCGACGACCTGCCGCAGCCGCGACAGCTCCGCGGCCATGCTGGCGTTCTGCTCGACCACTTCGTTGAAGGCATCTGCGAGCTTGCCCGGCACACCGGTCCAATGGAACGGGAGGCGGACATCCGGATCGCCCCGGCGCAGCGCATGCAGCGCCAGCAACATCGCTTGAAGGTGCTCTGCGGGCACCTCGGTCACACCTTCCTCCAGCACACTCATGTCTCTCTCCCGCCGTTCCGACGGCAGCTGAACCTGCGCAATGTATCGCCGTACGTCGCGCCGGGCAGGGTGGGTTTTGGAGGGGGAAATTGGGCACGCGGATTGCCAGATCGGTAGATTGATCAACCCGTCCGCGCCCGCGTGGATGCCGTCTGTCCGGAGCCCCGTCCCATGTCCCAGACCCCCAACGCCCTGCGGGTGCTCGTCATCGACGACGACCCCGAAGGCGCCCGCACGCTCAGCGAGCTGTTCCGCTGCTATGGCTGTGCGACGGCGGTGGCCTACAGCGGGCGGCTGGGATTGCGGTTGGCCAAGCTGTTCAAGCCGGAGCTGGTGTTCGTGGACTTCGACATGCCCGACATGAACGGCCTGCAGGTGGTCAACGAGGCCAAGGCGGGCGATGCGGAGGAGGGCCGCCAGGTGACTTATGTCTGCCTTACCGGCGGCGGGCCGGAGATCACCCAGGAGAAGTCGGACGCTGCCGGATTCGCCCGTCTGCTCTACAAGCCGCTGAAGGTCACCGACCTGCTGGCGGTGTTGCTGACCGCGCGACCCGGCAATTTCGTCTCCGGAAATCCGACCTCGGCCCTCCGTCCGGCCCGTGCGCCGGAATACGGGAATCGCACACGTCGACATTGACCGCGCGCCGCCGGCCGCGGAACGTTGTGTGGCCGCTGCACGGCCGGTCTGTCATCGGGCGGTCATCGCCGCTCACATCGATTCATCCAGCAACTGGCGATAGTCGCTGGCCGAGGCCTCGCGCGGATTGGTCTTGTGGCAGTGGTCGTGCTGGGCGCGCTCGATGATCGCGTCATAAAGCGCGGTGGTGACACCCATCTGGCCGAGCCCGCTGGGCAGGCCCAGGCGGGCATTCATCGCCTTCACCGCGCCGGCCAGCTCGTCCATCGGCGTGCCTTGCTGCAGACCCATGGCATGGGCCATGCGGGCGATCTTGTCGTCGCGCCGCATGCTGTCGTGATGGCCATTGAAGCGGATCACCGCAGGCAGGAACACCGCATTCAAGGTGCCGTGATGCAGCTTGGGCATCAAGCCGCCGAGCGCATGGCTCAACGAGTGAACACAGCCCAGACCCTTCTGGAAGGCCAGGGCGCCCAGGGTGCTGGCGGCCATCATGTCCAGGCGGGCGGCCATGTCGTGGCCGTGGGTGGTGGCGCGTTCGATCTGGCCCCATCCACGACGCAGGCCTTCCAGCGCAATGCCGTCGGCCGGTGGATTGAAGGCGGCGGACATGAAGGTCTCCATGCAATGCGCAATCGCATCCATGCCGGTGGCGGCCGTCAGCGCGGGCGGCAGGCCGCGGGTGAGCTCCGGATCGCAGAGGGCGGACTTGGGCATCAGCACGCCGTTGTGGAAGCCCAGCTTGCGGCCGTCGTCCACGATGATGATGGCGCCGCGGGCCACTTCGGAGCCGGTGCCGGCGGTGGTGGGCACGGCGATCAGCGGCACGGCGCGGTCGGTGATGTCACCGGCGCCGCCCAGGATGGTCGCGTAGCGGGTCAGCGGTCCCTCATGGGTCGCGGCAATGGCCACGCCCTTGGCCAGGTCGATGCTGGAGCCCCCGCCCACGGCGATCAGCCCGTCGCAACCGGCCTGCCGGAAGACCTCGACCGCCTCCCGCACAGCGGACTCGGTGGGGTTGGGCGGGGTGCCGTCGTAGACGGGGAGCGGCTCGCCGGGCCAGGCTTCCTGGACCATGGCCAGCACGCCGGCGGCCTTCACGCCGGCATCGGTCACCAGCAACGGGCGACGGATGCCGATCCGAACGCATTCCGAGGCCAGTTGGCGCCGCGCACCAGCCTCCAGATGCACATGGGTCAGGTACTGGATCAGGGCCATGTCTTGCTCCTTGTCGGGTCCACCGCCGCCGTGAGGGCGGGGACGGGTTCACCATCTCACGTCACGGCGCAGCGTAAGCCTTGGCGCCGGGCTTGAGTAGCACCTTGATGACATGAGACGCGCCCCACGCACGCCATCGAATCCACACCACCGAACGTGGACCGAGAGGGCGCTGGCCGGTCCGGGCCAGTGGACCGCGCCCGGCTCCTGATCCTCAGCGGGAGATCACGCCCGGCGCTGGGTCCTCAGGGACCAGCACTGCAGGGTGACCCCGACGAGGAACACCACCACCCACGCCAGCAGGGCGGTCTTGACCACCGGATCCTCCGGACCCGTGGCCAACGGATGCGCGGCCGGCAGGCGACTGAGGGTTTCGTTGATGCCCGGCACCATCAGCAGGAAGAAGCTGAACGAGAGCCCGAAGGTCTGAAGGTAGGGACGCAGTCCGCCGAGGAACCCGAGTCGAGGCGCGACCCATGCCCCGCCGAAGGCGGCCAGCAAGGCCAGCACCCCCAGCACATGGCCCGGGTTCACCCCTCCGGTGCTGGACAGCCCGAACGAGGTGAACACCGAGACGGTCAGACCGATCAGATAGGCCTGACCCGATCGGGTGCCGGGCTCGATGCGCCGCCAGCGCGCGAAGCCGTAAAGGCCGACCACCAGGGGCACCAGACTGATGAGGGTATGGACGACGCCGAGCGTCGACAAGGGATGGGGCATGATCAAGCTCGATGGTGATGCGATCTACTAGTTGGTAGGTTTCGCGGTCGAAAAGAAAGGCGGCATAGGCCGCCTCTGTGCGGGGGAATCAGGAAGCTCGGGTCAATCGGAGGATGGCCGGTTGCACGATGGTGGCGAAGGCGGCGGGATCGCCCAATGCGCGCGCCACCAGCATGGCACCGTGCACCACCGCCATGAAGCCGCGTGCGGAGATGGTGGCGCTGTTGGGCAGGTGGAACTGGCCCGCCGCGGCGCCGCGGGTGAACACCGAGGCGAGCCAGGTGGTGAGGTCCTCGAAATGGCCGCGCACTTCCGCGGCGACTTCGTCCGGCACCGTGGGCAGTTCGGTGACCAGCATGGCGCAGATGCAGAACGGATGCTCGCCGCTTTGGATGCAGGCCGACCAGTAGCCGGCATAGGCGTTGAGCTCCGACAGCGGATCGTCGAGCTGCTGCACCAGGCCAGCCAAGCCGTTGCGCGCGTCCTCGCGGTACTGGGCGACCACGGTCTGCACCAGCACCGCCTTGCTTGGAAAGTGGTGATGGATGCTGGGCTTGGTGATTCCGACGCGCTCAGCCAGGTCCGCATAACTGAAGCTGTTGTAGCCGCCGGCCACCAGCAAGGCGCGGGTGTGCGCCACGATCTCTGCGGCTTTGGGGGAGAGGGGGGCGGTCATGGGCTCACAGCGTTGGAATGAGGACGCACTCTACTAGTTGGTAGGCTGACTGTCAAAGGTCATGCGGCCCCGGAGCGATCGGGCGGTCCGGCGAGGCCTGGGCTTGCCGGGCCTGCCGTGCCGTGCCGTGCCGTGCGGACGCGGCGCGGCGTTGTCTGGGAAAATCCCGTGCTGGGGCTTGGCAGACGGTCGGGCCCACGCCCTGGAGTTCCTGTTGAGTAGCACCTTGTTGACACCGCGCATGGCCGCCGTGCTGGAGCGGATCCACCGCGCCAATCGTCCCTCGTTCGCCAGCCTGTCGCCCAAGCAGGCCCGCATCGCCTACCTGATGGGGGCGGAGATCCTGGACCTGCCGCGCGCGCCGCTGGCCCGCATCGAGAACCTGCGCATTCCGGGGCCCGCTCAGGAACTGCCCGCACGCCTGTATGCGCCGACGCTGCGCGACGACGGCGCACCGCTGCCGGTGCTGCTCTATTTCCACGGGGGCGGTTTCGTCATCGGCAGCCTGGAGACGCACGACAGCCTGTGCCGCCAGCTCGCCCTGCGCAGCGGTGCGGCGGTGATCGCGGTGGACTACCGGCTCGCGCCCGAGCATCCGTTTCCGGCCGCAGTGGACGACGCCTGGGCCGCCTTGCGCTGGGTGGCGGCCGAGGCCGCGTCGCTGGGCCTGGACGGCCGTCGGCTGGCGGTGGGTGGCGACAGCGCCGGCGGCACGCTGGCCGCGGTCACGGCGCTGCATGCGCGGGACATCCGGTCCGAGCTGGGCCTCGATCTGGCGCTGCAACTGCTCATCACGCCCGGTGCGACCGCGCATGCGGACACCGATTCGCATCGCCGCTTCGCGCAGGGCCATCTGCTCGATGCCGACACCATTGCGTGGTTCTTCAACCAATACATTCCGACCGAGCGCCGTGACGACTGGCGCTTCGCCCCGTTGCTGGCGCAGGACCATGGCGATCTGGCGCCGGCCTGCCTGATCCTGGCGGAGGCGGATCCGCTGATCGACGAAGGCCTGGCCTACGCCGATCTGCTGCGTGCCAACGGCAACGCCGTGCAGCTGGAGCTGTATCGCGGCGTGACCCATGACTTCATCAAGATGGGGCGTAGCATCCCGGAAGCGGAACTGGCGCTGGATGCCTGTGCTGCTGCCCTTCAACGCGCCTTCCAACCGGACACGACCGCCGCATGAGCTCCGACCGCCAACCGCCGACGCGCGACCGTTTCCGCTTCTTCGAACGGCTGCGCGTGCGCTGGTCGGAGATCGACGCGCAGCAGATCGTGTTCAACGGGCACTACCTGACCTACTTCGACACGGCCGTGGGCGGCTACTGGCGCGCGCTGGCGCTGCCGTATGCGCCGACGATGCAGTCGCTGCAGGGCGACCTGTTCGTGCGCAAGTCCACGCTGGAGTACCTCAACGCCGCCCGCTATGACGAGCTGATCGACATCGGCGTGCGCACCGATCGGGTGGGCACCACCTCGATGACCATGGCCTGCGGCGTCTTCCGGGGCGATGAATGCCTGGTGCATGGCGAGCTGGTCTATGTCTTTGCGGATGCGGTCACCCGCGTGCCGAAGCCGGTACCGGAGCCGCTGCGCGATCTGCTGCTGAGCTTCGAGCGCGGCGAGCTGATGACCGATGCACGCCTCGGGAGCTGGAGCGAATTGGGCGCGGATGCGCAGCGCATCCGGCAGACGGTGTTTGTCGAGGAACAGAAGATCCCGGCCGAGATGGAGTGGGACGCCGCGGACGAAAGCTGCACCCATGCGGTGGCCTACAACCGGCTGGGCCGCCCGCTGGCGACCGGCCGCCTGCTGGAGCATGTGCCGGGCGTGGCCAAGATCGGCCGCATGGCGGTGCTGTCGCCAATGCGCGGCAGCCGGGTCGGGCGTCAGGTGCTGGATGCGCTGATGCAGGCCGGGCGGGCGCAGGGCTACCGCGAGGTGCTGCTGCATGCGCAGCTCAGCGCCGAGGGCTTTTACACCCGCTCGGGCTTTCAGCGGCGCGGGCCGGTGTTTGAAGAGGCCGGCATCGCCCATGTGGAGATGGTGCGGACCTTGTGATCGTCGGCAGGGGGGGCTGAGCCTGGCGTGAAGGGGCAAGACGTGACGCTTTCTGGACGCGTCGCCGCCTTGGGTCCTATAAGATCGATCGGTCTTGGCACGCTCCCACGCTTCTGCCGACCATGGACGCCACCACACTGCTGACCACCAACGCGCTGCTGTCGTCGGCCGCGGCTGTGGTCATGGCGGTGGTGCTGCGAACGCGCAAGACCTATCCTGGATTCGGCTTCTGGACGGCCGGGATCGCCTGCCTGGCCTTGGGCGCCGCGTTGCTGATCCCGGGCCTGCTGCCTGCGAGCTGGGCGGCTCGCGTAGGCCGAAACGGTGTGCTGCTGACCGGCCACCTGCTGCTGTTTCGCGGCATGCTGAAGTTTCGGGGGGCTCGCGTGGGGGCGCAGCTGGAAGTCGGCGTCAGCCTGTTGTTCCTGCTGCCGTTCGCCTACCTCAGCATCGACCCCGGCATGCTGTCCGCGCGCATCGTCGCCTACTGCCTGCTGACGGGCAGCCTCAGTCTGGCGACGATCGTGATCGTGCTGCGCCGGCGCCCGCCGCATTTCGGCTCCAACGACATGCTGCTGGCGTTGTGGCTGCTGCTGTTTGCATTCATCACCTTTGCGCGCGCCGCCCAGGAACTGGCCAACGTCAGCACGGCGTACGAGACGATCAAGAGCTTCGGCAACGTCTATGCACTGGCGCAGATCCTGTCGGTGCAGTTGATCACCCTGACGCTGGTCAGCATGAACTCCCAGCGGATCGAGTGGGAGCACCGCACCAGCGCGGACCGCTTGAACGCCAGCGAGCAGCAACTCCGCTCCATGGGCGACAACCTGCCGGCCGGGTTCATCTACCGCTACCAGGTGTTGGACGGCCAGGGCCGCTTTGACTATGTGAGCGGCGGCATCGAAAGCACGCTCGGACTTCAGCCCGCCGAGGTGATCGCCGACGCCCAGCCGCTGTTCGAGCTGCTGTCCCCCGAATCTCGCGAGCGCTATGTCGCCGACGAGGCACGCAGCGCAGCCGACCTGAGTGACTTCCGCGCGACCTTGCGCTTCGACCTGCGCGACGGACGCACCAGTTGGCTCGAACTGCGCGCTCGCCCGCAGCGCCAAGGCGACGGCGCCACGGTCTGGGATGGCGTCGCGCTGGACGTAACCGAAAGACGCCGGGCCGAGGAGGACTTGAGCCGATACAAGTCGCTCGTCGATTCGTCCGAGGACGCGATCATCAGCAGAACGCTTCAGGGCATCGTCACCAGTTGGAACCACGGCGCGCAGCGCCTGTTCGGGTACTCGGCCGACGAAGCCGTGGGACGGGTGATGGACGTGCTGGTCCCTGCTGCGCGGGCGGGTGAGGAACGCGACCTCCTGCAGAGCCTCGCCCGAGGGGAGCAGGTCCCCCATTTCCAGACCGAACGACTGCACCGCGACGGGCATCGGCTCGTCGTGTCGGTGGCCGTGTCACCGATCCTCGACCACGAAGGTCGCATCGTCGGCGCCTCGATGATCGCGCGCGACATCACCGAGCGCATTGCAGCGCGCGAACGCGCCGTGCGGCAGGCCCGCATCTACCTTTGTCTGTCCCAGTGCAACGCGGCGGTGGCACGCTGCGAGACGCAGGGCGCCTTGTTCGATGCCATCTGCAGCGCCATCGTCGAAGCCGCCGGCATGCGGCAGGCCTGGGTGGGCCTGCTCGACGAGGCCGGTGGTTTGGCGATGCAGGCGCAGGCCGGCATCCCGATGGATGCCACGCATGGCACGGGCCTGAATGTCGCGGAGGCACTCGATCAGTCGCCGGCCCGGATGGCCATGCGCAGCGGCCAGCCGGTGTGGTGCGACGATCCTGACGTGGACCTGCGGTTGGGGCGTCATCATGAACCGGCGTCCGAACGCGGCCGCGATGGGTGGGCCGCACTGCCCGTGCGGCGAGCGGGAGAAGTGGTGGGCGCGTTGATGATCTGCGCCAACGGCGCGTCGGACTTCGACGACGAGACGAAGCGGCTGCTGGTCGACCTGGCGGCCAACATCAGCTTCGCGCTCGACAATTTCGATCGCGAGGCCGCGCGCCGACAAGCGCAGCAGGCGCTGATCGCGCACCGGCAGCAATTGGAAGAGACCATCGAGCGACGCACCCGTCAACTGGCCGAGGCCAGTGAGCAGGCCCAGGCTGCCAACGTCGCGAAGACGGCGTTCCTCGCGAACATGAGCCATGAGATCCGCACGCCGCTGAACGCGATGATTGGCATGACGCATCTGATCCGTGGCGAATCGCTGAGCACCCGACAGGCCGACCGCTTGGTCAAGTTGGAGTCGGCCGCCAAGCACCTGCTGGAGATCCTGAACGACGTCCTCGACCTGTCCAAGATCGAGGCTGGCAAGATGATGCTGGAGGCGGTGCCGGTGAACGTCGAGTCCATGGTGGCCAATGGCTTGTCCATGATGGCGGGGCGCGCGGAGGAGAAGTCGCTGCGCCTGCGGAGCGAGGTGGACCCGATGCCGCACGACCTGGTCGGTGACCCCACCCGTCTGCAGCAGGCGCTGCTCAACTACGTCAGCAATGCGGTCAAGTTCACCGAGCAGGGTGAGGTGGTTGTGAGGGCCCGGGTGGTCGAACAGAACGATGCCACCGCCCTGCTGCGTTTCGAGGTCCAGGACACCGGCATCGGCATCGACGCCGCGGTGATGCCGCGACTGTTTGCCGCCTTCGAGCAGGCCGACCCGTCCACCACCCGGCGTGTGGGCGGCACCGGACTCGGCCTTGCCATCACACGCCGGCTGGCGCTGTTGATGGGGGGCGAGGTGGGGGCCACCAGTCGCCCCGGCACCGGCAGCACCTTCTGGTTCACCGCCCGCATGCAGCGGGTCATGGGGTCCCCGCGCGCGACGTCGCCGTTTCCGGTGCTCGATGCCAAGGCGGCCCTTCGGAAGCACCATCGGGGCGCCCGCGTCCTGCTGGCCGAAGACAACGACGTCAACGCCGAGGTGGCGCAAGCGCTTCTGGAGGATGCGGGGCTGGTGGTCGACCACGCGCGGGATGGCGAGGCGGCGGTGGAGATGGTGCTGCAGGGCGGGTACGAGCTGGTGATGATGGACATGCAGATGCCCCGACTGGACGGCCTTGCTGCCAGCCGGACCATCCGCCAACACGTCGACTCGGCGGCGCTGCCGATCATTGCCATGACCGCCAATGCGTTCGACGAGGACAAGGCCCAATGCCGAATCGCTGGCATGGACGATTTCGTGAGCAAGCCGGTCGACCCGGCGGCGCTTTATGAATTGCTGCTGCGATGGCTCGAGCGTGAGCGCGAGGACGCGTCGGTTTGACTGTGAGCGTTCAATGGAGCGACGAGCGTGTCGCCAACGCGGATGGCCTCGTTGCTGAGTTGCTAGAGCGACGGAAAGCGATGTGTTCCTTGCTCGGGCAACTTGTGCATGCAGGCCTCGAACAGGGGGTTCGCGAGCCATTCGTTCAGCCACGACCGGACCGATGGCAAGTCCAGCGTCGCAAACCAGGCTGGCTCGATGGCGGCGAACTGGCGGACGAAAGGCAACACGGCGAGGTCGGTGGCGCATGGCGTGGCGCCGCCGAGGTGGGGCGCCACGCTTAAGCGCGCCTCCAGCGGTCTGAGGAGCACATTGACCGCGCCGTCGCGATGGGCCTCGGGCGTGAGGGCCTGGTTAGGGTAGCGCTGGGGGTACTTCCAGCGATCCAGGTGATGCTTGAAATCCCCGTCGTTTCGCTTGAGCAGATCGAGGTTCTCAGGCGATTGCGCGCGGGCCCAGTCGCCGTCCGCATCGGGCTCAGCCAGCGCCCAGCGCATGATGTCCCAGCTCTCATCGATCACGCGGCCATCGGGCAAGTGCAGCACGGGGACGGTCGCCTTGGGCGACAGCGCCACCAAGCTGGCCGGCTTGTCGCGCAAGCTGACCTCCACCGCTTCGAAGGTCTGCCCGGCCATCAGCAGCGCCATGCGTGCGCGCATGGCGTAGGGGCAGCGGCGGAAGGTGTAGAGCCGCGGCAGCTGTGGCGCTGAGGCGGCGAGGGGTGAGTGCTCTGGGTGGGTCGATGCGTGCATGGCAGGAACTACTGGGGACGAATGGAAGTCGCCTTCGGACCTCGCCGACTGGCGCAGCGAATGGGCGGGTGGCTCGCAAGCGTGTTCCAGGTCGTACTCATTTGCTGGACGAAATGAGTTGAAGGACCTCACGCATTGCATCCTCGGTATGGTCGGACGCGCTGGCACGGTGGCGCGTCACAATTAACCTCCATGAATTCCAAACGCTCCCGACCCTCCAAGCGCGCACGGCAATCCGAAGCGCAGGATTGGACGCTGGCAGGCATCGGACTGGACCCGTCTCGTTACGCAGAAGCGTTGGCCTACCTTTTCGATCGGCCTCTGCCCAAGGGTCAGCAGCAGGCATGGTACTGGGATGATGAGCGCACCGAATTCGACGCCAGCGCGCTGGAATGGACGCGATTGCAGACGGCCATCTTTGCCAATGCCGGGACCGACCTGGCGGGCTTCGATGACGCGCAGGTGGGCATGGGTTTGAACTATCTCATGAACAATGGATTGAGCGACGTGCCGTACGCGGCCGTCGATCCGTCTGTTCCGCTCGACGAATCGATGCGGATGATGCGTGCGATGCCGCGGCTCTGGCGTGATTGCATCGGCATTCGGCTTCGGGAGGCATCGCCCGCAGGCTCGCCGATTGGTTCCGCCAATGGCGGGCCTCTCGGGCACGTGTGCTACATGTGGTTCGATGTCTGGCCGACGTTTCGACTTGCGAGCGAGCTGGCGCCCTGGCGTGAGGCGTGCTGGGACGTGCTGGTTGCGATGCTGGAGGTGCCGTGTCGCGCGGTGCAGATCGCAGCGCTGCATGGCATTGGACATAGCGTGGACCGCTTGAATAGGGATGCGGAAGTGGACCAGGTCGTCGGCGCGTTCGTGCGGGGGCTGACGGGTGATGAGGCGCTTCGGGTGTATGCGGAAGCGGCGCGGCGGGGGGATGTGCAGTAGGAGGCAGGGCGGGGGCGGCAACTATGCTTTGATACTGGTCGAGGGTAGACAACGCCGCAGAGGACAGTCACCGCCGTGGAGCCGTCTATCGTCAGCGTAGGTCGGATCAAGACTGGTCGAAGACATTCGTCATTGGGCATTGAATGTCGGCGTCCGCACTAAGCCGGCCATAGGATTACCTGCCCGTGCTGGCCGACAAGGCCCGAAACCCGTCTTCCAAAGACAGCGAGATATTGGGAGCGGAGTATGCTGGGTGCCGCACTTCAACCTTGAGCGGGCCAAGCGACAGCGGCCTTCGCAGCTCCGACCATCGCCATCCGACGTGAACGCTTCGGGATCCCAGTCGGTACGATAATTGCGAGCGGTCGAATCGCACCGCGTTGCGCTGGAAGTTCAGGTCAAAGCTTCGGCAACCGAAAATTGCTCCTATAAGCTTCTGGGCCACCCGTGACGGTGCGGCACATGGGCAGACCGAAACCTCTACTGCAATTGATGCAATGGCCTACGACTTCATGACGCTGTCCCCCGAGGACTTCGAGGCTCTATCGGCTGATTTGCTGTCCATGGCGCTGAAGGTTCCCCTACAGCGATATAAGGCAGGCGCCGATCGGGGGATCGACCTGCGCTTCGCCCTCACCAATCGAGGTACGGGCGATCTTGTAGTTCAATGCAAGCGCTATTCGCCGAAGGCGCTTGCGCAGCTGCTTAGGAGTCTGCGGGCCGAAGTCCCGAAGCTTGAGAACATTAAGCCGGCCCGGTACGTCGTCTCCACCAGTGTTGAACTTAGTCCCGACAACAAGCAACAAATCCTCGAGCTGCTTCGGCCCTGGTTGCTATCGACAAACGACATTTTTGGTGCGAGCGAACTCAATGGCATCCTTCGCACCAATCCGGCAATCGAGCGAGCACATTTCAAGCTATGGATATCCAGCACGACTGTGATGGAGCAGGTTATCCACGCCCAGATATTCGCTCAGACTGACTCCCATATCGATGAAATCTTGCGCAAGGCCAGCCGCATGGTGATCCATGCGGGAGTCAACCGAGCGCTCGACTTCCTAAACGACCGTCATCACGTCATGATCGTCGGCAACCCAGGCGTCGGAAAAACGACACTGGCGAGACTGCTGCTCATTCGCTATCTCCAGGAAGGCTACGAACCAGTATGGGTGACGAGCGGGATCGAAGAGGCCTGGTCCGTCATCCGCGCCATGAAGCAAGGATCGCGTAGAGGCATCATCGTCTACGACGATTTCCTCGGGCGCGCAAAGTTCGGTGATAACCGGTTGTCGAAGAATGAGGATGTCTCCATCCTACGGCTCGTAGATGAGGTTGCTCATAGCGCCCACCTAAGGCTGATATTTACCACACGCGAGTACATCCTCGAAGATGCGAAGCAGCAGCACGGCGTGCTGGATGAGCGCGCTAGAGAACTTTTGAAGTGCACGCTCTCGCTCGACGACTACACGCGGCCGCAGCGCGCTCGGATCCTCTTCAATCACTTGTACTTTTCGGATTTGCCAAGCACGCGAATGGAGAAGCTGGTTTTGTCGAAGGCCTACAACCAGGTTCTCTACAGCTCCCACTTTAATCCGCGAATCGTCGAGACCGTGTGCTTGCACGCCAATAGTAAGTCGCTTGATGACGAGGCATTCCTGAAGTACTTTAAGGACGAGTTCAAGAATCCGATTGCTTTGTGGCGGCATCCTTTCGAGCGAGAGATCAGTGATGTCGCGCGCTCGATCTTGCGGGCCCTTTGGTCATTCAATGGGCAGGCAGAGTATGACTCCGTTCGAGAACTTTCGAGACAAATGCACGCAACGATGCCGTTGCTGGAGTTTGAACAGGCATTCATTGATGCGCTACGACAGATAGATGGGAGCTTCGTTCTGACGCGACGTGTGCGCGCGTGGCTTCGACAGGGCATGGTTGAGACGATCGCATTCCAGAACCCCTCTGTCGAGGAGTTTGTTCAGCAACGAGTATGCGATGTTGTTTACCTGGCGACTCTCATTCCGTGCTTTACGCACATTGAGCAAGTTCGGAGGGTGTTCGACACAGTTTCGAATGTCGAGAAGTTTCAATGCCTTTTGCCGGAACTGCGTGCAGCGGCGCATCGGTGCGAAGCCAGGAAGTCGGGCCGGATCATCAGCGTCATAGATTGGAACGAGACGCACAGCAGTCCGCGCTGGGACGCGTCTGGCATGCGAGACGTCGACATCGTCCATCTGCAGGCTCGAATTGAAGAGATGTCGACGCACGGAGATGCAATACGTCTAGCTCTCGAGGAGAAGCTGGTTAGCGAAGCGTTTTGGGCGACGGCGTGTCTGCAGTCATTCGACAATGACGATCAGAGCAGCAGCGTAGGCCGGCTAGCTGAGTGGCTGGTATGCAGCAAACTGGATTTCGGGGAGGCTGCATTCCAGGTTTACCGCGAGACGCTTTTTGCGCTGATGGAAACCAGGGAGCCCAGTGAGATGCGTCCGCGCGGTTTGGTGCCTTTGATTACGGCAGCTGACAACGTTGTAACTCTCAGTACAACGGAGACCGCCGTATTCTTGCAGGCAATGAAGCACTCCGTTCGCCACGTCATAAATGAAGACGAGGATGACCGTTCGCTGGACGAGGAGATATTCGCCTTACAACGCCTTGTTGGGGAGGAGAGGTTTGCCGATCTAGCTACATCAATCAGCAACATCGCGGCTCGGGTTGAGACCTTGGAGGAGCTGCGAAGGGAGCGCGAGCACGACGAAGATGGCGATATCGCGCATTCCGACGTCCGAGAAGAAGCTTTGGACGTCGATGCTCTCTTTGCGACGCTGGTCGATCGATAGGCGTGCAAAACAAACTTAGGGCTTGTGATTCGTTGCGAGGCTGCCGCATTGAGATGCTCAACTTCGAGCATGGTCCTCTTCCCTGGCGTTAGCAGTGCAAGTTTGAACTGGCCGGTGAGATTCGGCTGGGACTAGATGTGAAGCGTCAAGACGTTATGTCCTGAAGCATTGAGCCTGGTCATTGGTGCGACACCGCCGATACCGCTGTGCGGACGATGCCAGTTGTAGTGGTGCATCCAGCTGGCCAAGGCGGCGGTGCGGTGGCTGGAGTTCTGGTAGGTCCAGCCATAGGCCCACTCCCTCAGCGCCGATTGGATGAAGCGTTCGGCCTTGCCGTTGGTCTGCGGTCGATAGGCCCGGGTGAAGCGATGCTGGATCCCCAGATCCTTGCACGCGGTCGCGAAGTCGCGAGATCTGAAGGCTGCGCCGTTGTCGGTTAGAAGCCGCTTGAGCCGCACGCCCAACGACGCGTAGTACGCCGCGGCATTGCGCAGGAACTGCACGGCCTGCGGTGTCTTCTCATCTGGCTGCATCTGCGTGAAGGCGATGCGCGCGTGGTCGTCGACGGCAACGAACAAGGTCTCCCATCCGGCACCGTTGACACGGTCGCGTCGATCACCCGTGACCCGATGGCTGGGCCTGACGATGCAGCCGAGCTTCTTCGTGTCGATGTGCAGCAGATCTCCCGGCGCCTCGTGCTCGTAGCGCTGCACCGGTTCGACCGGCTTGAGGTCGCTGAGCTTGGAGAGTCCGGCGCGTGCCAGCACACGGCTGACGGTCGACTCGGAGACACCTACCGAGCGCGCGATGCGCGCCTGCAGCAGGTGCCGACGCCGCAGTTCGACGATCAGCAAGGCCTTGGCTGGCGAGATCGAGCGCGGTGATCTCGAGGGCCTCGAGGACGCGTCTTCCAGCCCGGACTCGCCGCCCGCGAGATAGCGGGCCAGCCATTTGCGGGCCGTCGCCGGGGTCACGCCGTGCTCGGCTGCGGCCTGGGCGAACGAGAACCCTTCGAAGGTGAGTTGCTGGACCATCTGGAGTCGACGCGCGAAGGTGAGTCGGGCATGCTTGTGGGTGTTCATCCGGCTGCTCTCCTGAGTGACTGGGGGTTTGGCGATTTCCAGTCTCTCAAATTCAGCCCGGGTGAACACCCGATACAACCTATTGAAGCTTCACACCTAGATGTGTGGTTTGTAAAGGAACTTCGCAGGCTATTCCGTGTCAAGCAAAGACACCTTCAATTCGTATCGCCGACATTCGCTCATGTCGTGGCAGCCGGGGGCTGCGATAGGCCCTGATGCTGCTACAAGAGCGCGAGCGTGCCTTCCTTGCGTAGGGCGCGATAGGTGGATCTGGTGGAGCGGTACGATGGCGGTCGCGCTCGTCTTCCTCGGTACTCTTGTATCGCTATGGCTGCAATGATGATTAGGCAACCAGGACGCCACCATGACAACACTCCGTCGACCTCAAGTTGCCGTCCTCGGTAGCGCTGAACCTGGGTCGCGGGCCTATGTGCTTGCAGAAGAAGCCGGTGCGTTATTGGCCAAGCACCGAGTCACCCTTGTCAGCGGATGCGGCAGTCCAGCCACGCGTGTGGCCGCTGAGTCAGCGCTTGCGGCGGGAGGCACCGTGCTGAGCATCGTCCCGCCCAGTGAGATGCCCGCGCTCGACTGGCCAGCCACTGTTGTCGTGCCTTGCGGCATGGGCGACGCCAGAAACCTCCTGATGGCCTTGGCTGGCGACGCATGTCTGGTGATTGGTGGTCGCGCCGGCACGATCTCAGAGGTTTGCCTGGCTTGGTTGCACAAGAAGCCGCTTTTGCCATTGATAGGCCACGGCGGCTGGTCGGATCAACTGCCCAACAATCCACCCGACGAACGCGGGAACTCGCGCATCCTGCCTTGGAGCAACGGCGAGGAGCTGGAATCACAGTTGCAGTTCCTGGGGCTGATTCGCCCATAGGGGATCGACGGAGTGGCTTGCGTGACACCTATTTCTACCGCGGTACCGACTACCCGACGATCCAATGGTGAATCGATCCAAACAGCTCAGCCGCTTCGCGGCAATTGCTCTGTCCAGCCTCACCGCACTCGGGACACCGGCGCTGTCCTCAGCCGCCCCCGAGCCTTTCACTTGCCCGACGATGCTCGGTCAGACCGATCAGAAGGCGCTGGTCGAAAATCCAGGTTGGCAGGCGCTGGTGATCCAGCCCGATGTCACCAAGCACGAACTGACCGCCTTCCAGATCAATTGGGGTTCGGTGGAAACGCCAGACGGTGCCATCTACGACCAGCAGGTCGAAAAGCCGGACGGGCGCAAGGGCAGCACGTTGACGCTGAGCTGGGATGTGCACGATATCCAGAAGGGTTACGCCATCTGCGGATACGCCTTCACCAATGTGCGACTGGTGCGACCCTTGAAGGGCTACACCCGTTGCACTGCGGTCAATCGCCGGTCGTCCAAAGACGCCGCGTATCGTTTCGAGTCGGCGGGCTGCCGCTGACCGATGATCCAGTGACGGTGGAACCGCCGCGCGCCGCGCGGGCTGTCTATACGCAAGCGGCGCTGTCAGCCATGAGCCGCACTCGGTTCAATCGACCCGCAACACCTCAAACTGCTGGCGAATCGAACCGACCTGCACCAACACCTCATCCCCTTCGCCTTTGCCCAGCATCGCTTGAGCCAACGGGGCGTCGCTGCTGATGACCTGGACCAATTGAGCGCCGCTCTGCAGCTTCATGCTGCCGCCATTCGGGCCGAGAAAGAGGTGTTGCTGCCGGTCGTCCGCATCAACCAGGCACACCAGCGCGCCGATCTGGATGCCGAGCCCGGGGTCATAGGCGCGCGGGCGGAACTGGCGCCAATCGGCCATGGCCTCGCGGATGGCCTCGGCGCGTCGCGCCTGGCCGGTGGCCAGGTAGGACGCTTCGAGTCCCAAGGTGTCGTACTTGTTCTCGGCGATGTTCTCTTCGTGAGTCGCCGTTTCATGCGCCACGCGCGCGGCCTGATCGGCTTGCAGCAGGTCGTCGGCGAGCCGTTCCAGCACCTGCTGCTGCAGCAAGAATTTATCCATGATGAAAGTGGGCATCTCGATCGAGCGGATGCATCTTGATTGTGAGGGCCTCTGTCGGCATTCAGCGCTTCGCTTGGCTGCAGCCAAACTTCAACATTAGGCACCATGACAGCACCGCCATCCATTCACAGGCCTGTGTCGTCTGCTTCAGTTGCTGACCCAGAAACGCCACGATGACGCACTGAACATAGGGTTCTCCCGGGGTGCGCGACGACTTGGGTGCAATGGCAACATCACGGCAAGCCGTCTTCCTCTGAGGGTGGCGCGTACCCGCCAGGGCAGATGTCAGAACCCTGGCCTGTGCCGTCCGAAGCCATGCTGTTCATGCAAGGCGTCAGCACGGAGAAGAATCAGAGGCCGAGGCAACCAACGCCTCGGCGCGTTTCGCTGCCGCCATAGGCTCGCAGCCTCCGGTGTCATTCAACACGTCCTGTCGAAAAATATCCGAGCGGGTCCTGCGCACCATGCTTCTCCGACGCACATCCTTCCTTCGAACAGCGGCCGCACTCTGCACGGCCGTCAGTGTCAACCTTTCAGCCGAGACGACCATGTTCAACGAATCCAGCTTCTCTCAGATCAAGTTCCTTGAAGGTCGCTGGAAGGGCGTCGGCCCTGATGGAAAGGATTTCTTTGAAGAGTATGTGTTGGCTGAGCCGACCGTCTTTCGCTCCATCCGCCATGCCGACGCGACCTTCAGCAAGGCCACGGATGGAAGTACCGTGGCCCTCAAGGACGGCGTGATCACCTCGACCTGGGGCCAGTTCACCTGGAAGGCGACATCGCTGTCTGACTCAAAGGCTTGCTTCGAGCCTGTCGCTGCCCCGAGTTCATTCTGTTGGGAGCGGGTGGCGCCGGACACGATCACCGTGACCCAGCGATGGGTGGGGTCAGACGGAAAGGAGCAATCCTTCGTTCTCACGCTGAATCGAGTGAAGCGCTGAAAGGCGGCACGACCGGCGGCCCAGCTCCGACCGAGTCCGCCCTGCGCCGCAGCCGCGGCGTCAGAACGAAAAAAGGCCGTGGCATTGCGCCACGGCCTTTGACATTGGGCGGGCGCGCGAGGCGCCCGCATTCAGTCCATCACAGCGTCCTGAGCCACGCCAGCAGCGCCTCGCGGTCCGCCTTCGACAGCTGCTCGAAGCGCTGACGCGACTTCTCGCCTTCGCCGCCGTGCCACAGGATGGCTTCGGTCAGGGTGCGGGCGCGGCCGTCATGCAGGTAACCGACCGGTTGACCCTGGGCCACCTTCTCGGTGTAGCCGATGCCCCACAGGGCCGGCGTACGCCACATCGCGCCAGTCGCCTGGCCTTCCGGCAGGTTGTCCGCCAGGGCCGAGCCCATGTCGTGCAGCAGCAGGTCGGTGAAGGGACGGATCGTCTGGTCGCGCAGTTCCGCGAACGGATGGTTCTTGCCCGTCTTCATCTCGGCCGTGTGGCAGGCCGCGCAACGCAGCGCATCGAACACCTTGCGGCCGTTGGCGACCTGAGCCGCATCCACGCGGTGCTCGTCCAGCGGCGCGACACCCTTCGGGAATCCGCTCGGGATGCTCCGTTGAGCCGGCACCGCCAGCAGCTGCATGTACTGCGTCAGCGAGGTCAGGTCCGCTTCCTGGATGCCCCTCTGCGCCGGCGCCGTGCGGCAACCCTGCGGGTCGGTCGCGCAGCTGCGGTTCGGGTACACCGGCGAGGTCACCGACATGTCGTTCAGCAGCGCGTTGGCCACCTGGTGACGGATGCTGACCTTGCTCGCCTTGGCACCGAATCGGCCCAGGCGCGTCGCGCCGGTTTCCGGATCGAAGCCGAAGTTGGCCTTGCCCAGCACGCCGTCCTGGTCCGGGGTGGTGCGCACGCGGGCCAGGATGTCCGCTTCAGGCACCGCTTCCAGCAGACCGACACCCAGCAGCGGCATGGCGGCGCGAGCCGACCACAGCTGCGGGGTCGGGCCGTCGAAGGCGAACTTCGGCTTGCGCAGTTCGACCTTGGTGCCGTCGCCCAGCGTGACGCTGCTGGTCTCGAAGCCCGCGACCTTCACCGCATTGCCCCAATCCTGAGGTGCGCCCGACGAGGACGTCGAGTTCATCTGGATCGTCGAGCCGTAGCGCGGGTCCGGACGGATCGAGCCATCGGCCGCCTTCACCGCGACATGGAAGGCCATCTTGTCCAGGCGCTGATCCACCGTGAACGGCGCGGGACTGCGACCGTTGTTGGTGTGGCACTGGATACAGGCCGTCGCGTTGAAGCGCGAACCCGCCAGGCCCTGGATCGAGGTCATCGGATCGTTGCCCTGCTCGGCATGGGCACCCGTCACGAAGCTGCTGTGCACCGCGCGGCGACCTTCCACAAAGCGCTGCAGGTTCTGCATGCCGGTGTTGCTGAAGGGCTGCTGGAACATGCGCCAGCCTTCGTCCGTGTAGTTGTACGACACGGAGCCAAGGCCGCCCGACAGGACGGAATCCGGCAGCGGCACGCTGTTCAGGCGCGGCTGCACGCCATACCACGGACGCAGGCCCGTGCCCATGACGTAGATGACTTCGGAGGTGTAGTAGCGGGCGGCACCCTTGTCACCGATCGCATCCATCGCGGCGCGGGTGGAGAAGAACGAGCCGGTGAACTCGATCGCCTCACCCAGCTGCAGCGGACGCGACGGAATGTTGACGCCGTTGGGCACCAGCACGCCGTTGGCGTTGGGCGACAGATCCTGGTGACCGGGCATGTTGTCCAGCACCACGGAGCAGCCGTCGTTCGCGCCGATCACGTTGTTGTAGCCGGAGTTCGGCCTGGCCAGCGCGTTCTGCGGCGGCTTGGGCACGACCGGGCAAGAGGTCTTGTCGACGAAGCCGTCCGTGTAGGTGGTCGGATCCAGCAACTGGCCCGGCGACATCCAGCCGAAGCCGGTGACGCCCGGATCGTCGATGCGGCGGAAGAAGGAATGGCCGCCACCCTTCTGAGCCTGCGGGAAGTACTGGTTCACCACCAGGCGCGGCTTGGTCACGCCCGCGACGCGGCTGTTGTCGATGAACTCGACGCCCCAGACGCGGTTCTTGAAGTAGTTCTCGACAAAGTTCAGATAGTTGCCCGGGCCCTTGTCACGCGGATTGCCATTGGCATCCACGGTGTCATTGGGACCGAAGCCGATCTCGTTCCAATCCTCGCCGCGCTCGCGGCCGTGGCGGCCGACGCCGCGCTGGCCGAAGCGGGTGACCAGCGTGCCGTCGGGCAGCGTGAACTGGATCTGCTCGATCGGCGATTGCGGCTGGTACAGCGGGCCCAGGGCCGCACCGTTGAGCGGGAAGGCGAACGGCGTGGTCGTCGTGGTCGGGATGCTGTTGTCGCTGCCGACGGTCTTGAACTCGACTTCGAAGAGCGAGTAGCCGTAGTTCGTCGCGCGGGTCACGCCCTGGATGCGGACGAAGCGGGTTTTCACGCCGAGGTTGAAGTACTCCTCGGTGCCGCCCTTGCCGGCCGGCTGGTTGCGCAGGCGCTTCCAGTCCTTGCCGTCGTCCGAGATCTGGATCTCGTAGGCCTTGCCATAGGCGTTCTCCCAGACGAGCTTCATGTAGCCCAGCGGCTGCGCCGTGCCGAAGTCGTACTGGATCCAGGCGCCGTCTTCGGGCTTGGAGGCCCAGCGGGTGGACAGGTTGCCGTCGATCGAGTTCTTCGCGGACAGACCGTCGTTCTCAGGCGTCGACGAGATCGTGACTGCCGGCTTGATCAGCACGCCCGGCTTGCTCGTGTCGCCGACGGGGTCCTGCGGCTGGGTGGGCGTCGTCGGATTCGTCGGATTTGTCGGGGTGGTCGGCTCCGTCGGCGTGACCGGCGGAACGGCCGCGCCGGTGAACGCCTGGATCTCGAAGATCGAATAGCCGTAGCCGGTGGAGCGGGTGACGCCCTGCACACGCAGGTAGCGGCCCTGGCCGCTCAGACCTGTCAGGTCCTCGATGCCGCCGGCGCTGTTCTCGATCGTCTTGATCGTGGTCCAGGTGTTGTTGTCCTCGGACGTCTGCAGCAGGTACTTCTTCGCGTGGGCGTTTTCCCAGTTGATGCGCACCCGCGTGATGCTGACGCTGCTGCCGTAGTCCAGCGTCAGCCATTCGTTGTCGGTGAACGCGGAGCCCCAGCGGCTGTTGTCGTCCTTGTCGATGGTCTTGGCGCCGTTCAGGTCGCCGCGTTCCATCGAGCTGCCGGTGGCGGAGACGGGCGTGAGCGCCGTTTCAGTGCCGCTGTCGCCGGCCATGCGCTTGGCGCGGGCGGCGCTGTCGGCGCTGCCGTCGCCATCGGCCGAGGCGATCTGAACGCCGGCTTGCTGGCCGGTGCTGCCGCCGCCGCAAGCGGCGAGCAGCGCACTGCCCAGCAGGGCAGGGACAAATGCCCTGCCCATCAAGATCCCGAGTTGCTTCAACTCCATGGTGCTTCCCTCCCGTGCCTGTGGGTGCGATCGGCGGCGCGCGGGATGCTGCCCGCGACCGTTTCCTGTGGACCTGGTTCGGTCCGGCGCACGTGCCGCCCATCGGCACGCGTCGCCCATTGCTTGTCCCTCATGAGAGGGGCACCCGGCAGTGTCAGTGTTTGTTTTGCCGGGCGGCAAGTTTTAATGTGTGTCCAATTGATGCCCCTTTTGATGCTGATGAAACGGTAGCGATACCAGCGCACCAAGATGGGAAACACGGGCGATACGTAATTGAAATTCAAGCTCAAAAAGCCGCTTTCGGCGAAGCTGTCACGCTATGTGACAAAGGCATGATGTTGTTCATGAGCACTTCGGACACTTCCACGCCTCGCCGCCGCGAGCAGCAACGCTCGGCGGAAACGAAGCAGACAATTCTGAAGACCGCGTTGAAGGAATTCGCCGACCGCGGCTTCGAGGCCGCGAGCATGCGGGCGATCGCGGAGCAGAGCGGCCTGACGCATCAGCTGATCACCTACCACTTCCAATCGAAGGAGGTACTGTGGCAGGCGGTGGCGACGCTCGTCTACGAGGAGCTGGCCCGGGCACGCGAAGGCATGATCGGGCAAGCGAAGCCGGCGACGGCGATCGGGCAACTGAGGCAGGAGTTCATGGCGTACCTCCAGTTCACGCTGGCGCAGCCGCAGTTGCACCGCTTCATGATGCAGCGGCGCGAAGGCGCACACAGCGAGGACCGCCAGGAGTGGCTGGCCCAGCACTTCCTGCGGCCGCACTTCGACCTGGCCAAGCCGCTGATCAAGGCGGCGCAGAAGGACGGCGACCTGCCGAAGGGGGAGCCGGTGCTGCTGTACTACGCCATGGTGTCGCTGGCGAATGCGTTGTCGGTGATGGGACCGGACATCGAGGCCACGACCGGCGTGCAGTCCACCGATGAGAAGACTGCGAAGGCGTACATGAAGGTGATGGACGCGATGCTGTTCAGCCGGGCGGGCGGGGCGGGCTGATCTCTACCGGGTGACGCGGGATCGGCGCTGGCGCGCCCGGGCGACGTTGCTCCGTGCAATCAGGGCCCGTCACCTTGGTCGGCGTCGTCAACCTGTCCGGCCCGGGCGAAAAAAAACCGACTCAAGAGAGTCGGTCATTGAGGCAGAGCCGCTGGTTCAGTAGCGACCACCGCCGAAGCCACCCGTGCCGTAACCGACATCGGAGCGCTTGGCTGCGGTGTACCCACCCGCGCTGTAGCCGTTCGAATCTGCCTTTGCTTCGCGGGGGCGGGCCAGCGTGACGACGATCGAACGTCCATCCACGGACATGCCGTGCAGGGCCGAGATCGCAGCCTGGGCAACTTCGGCAGAAGCCATCTCGACAAACCCGAAGCCCTTGGACCGGCCGGTGTCGCGGTCCATCATGACCTTGGCCGAAGACACGCCGCCGAACTCGGCAAAGTTGCTCTTCAGGCTGGCATCGGTCACAGAGTAGGGCAGGTTACCCACGTAGATTTTGCTGCTCATGGTCGAGCCTTTCTTGGTACTGGTGCACCGTCAGGATGCGGATCTCGGATCTGCGAATGGGGCATCCGCAGCGAGTAGGACGTTGGGACAGGATCTGGCGGGACCAGATCGTCAGCACACAGGTGGGGGATGCTGCAGGCTTGTCTGCAGCCAGCCCTGAGTGACGGCGAACAACCGAGCCGCGTCGTGGGAGGCAAAGGTTGTTTCGAAGCGGAACACGCGGCGGTGACGGCCGGGGTCCTGAGCACGGCGAACCGAAAACGAGGCGCGGAAGCGGCCACAGTCGGTCGGGTGTGTCGCGGGCGAGACGACGTACTTGCCCATGGGAATGGCGTTTTTTGGAATATGGGTCAATCAGGATTGCCGGCTTGAATGGCCTGGCGGGCGCATTCTTGAACTCGGTCAGCGGTCGCCGTGCCGGCCAAAAATGCAGTGGTCGCCATCTGCGTCCTATTGGCGTCAATAGCCAATGCAAGGAAACAGATCGCGGTTGACCGGATTATACGGCCCCATGCCTAATGAATGGATTCAATATTTCTTCAGGTATTGAGGCCGCCGCCGCGCCGCGTCCTGACGCCGTTCGCAACACTCGCTCTGCATCAGCATGCTGACGAGCGGCTTCAAGGGGGCGCGATCTGAGAGGCGGCTGTCTTTTCCGGGCTGAAAGCGCCATTCGATGAAGCCTGGCGCGACGTCGCATGGCGAGGCCCCGCGCCGGGCGCAACGCAGCGTTGTCAGCGCCCGTTGGCGCCACCGGGGTCCTGTGCGAGCAAGGCTCTTACCGCGGCCTTCGAATCGAGTGGGTCGTCTGCGACGAGGACATCCGGCGTCAACCAGACCGGCGACCTCGAACCGGAGGGCCGCTCCAGGATGAAGCGAGGCGACCAGACCACCAAGCCGGTGTTGGGCAGTTCGATCTTCTGAATCCCGCCCGTCTGGGTGCTTCTCACGCTGGCCCCTTCTCCCGCCACTGTTCCGAAGCGGAAGTCCTGCACGGTGTTGGCGAAGAGCACCGCCGACGAATACGTCCCCGCGCCGACCAGCACCACAAGCTTGCCCGCAAAGTGAAGGCGGTCGTCGGCCAGCGGGGATGTCCAGGTGGCGATGTCCCCGCTGAGCACCTCGCCGGCTTTCTCCTGTTGCGCGGGGTTGTCCTTGAGCACCCGTTTCGTATAGCGTGAGGCCCAGCGGTAGGGGCGATCCGCGAGGTACGGCAGCAGCCCTTTCAGCCACAGGGCGTCGTCGCCACCCCCGTTGCGCCGCACGTCGATCACGAGCAAACGGGTGCGGGCCTCATTCAGCTGCCGAAACGCACCGCGCGTGAAGGCGAAGAACGCCTCCGGATCGTGCCAGGCAAAGGTGTGGACGGTCATGACCGCGACCCGGTCAGGCAGAAACTCCAAGGCGAATTGCCGGCCGAAGTCCTCTTCGCCGGTCATGGTGGCCGGACGCGTGTGGCTGCCCACCTTGTGCACCGTGTTCGGCGATGGGCCCGCCAACACGACGTCGAACGCATCGGGTGCGCCGTAGACCTTCCAGAAATAGAACCACCAGCGGCGGGACAGCAGGTCCGCGCGGAAGGCCGGGCTGTCGCCATGCACCCGCGCCAGCAAGGACTGCGTGACCTCACTTGCCGGATGACCGTTGATGGACTGCAGGTACGCGCCGGCATGCGCCGAGCGCGATCCGCCCAGTTCGGAGACGATCTGCACGCGACCGTCGACGCCGACGGCCACCTCGAACGGAAACAAGGCGCCGCCCGAGGCGAGGTGGCGCAGGGTGTCGCCCCGCCAATCGGCGTAGCCGACGAAGAGGTGACCGTCCGCCAGCAGCGGATTCAGCGTCGCAAGTTCGCGCCAGACGGCGTCGCGGTCGAGTCCGTCGCGGGCCTTCTGGCGCAACGCCTCCACGGCCTGCGCGAAGACCGCGGGGTCCACGGAGTGGCTGATGTCCGGATGGATGGCGGCGATGCGTGTTTCCAGCCTGTCGACATCCGCCCGCATTTGTCCGGCGGTGAGACGCTCGGCAGCCCAGCCGGCGGTGGCGCTGCACAGGGCCGCAAGGACCGTCCCGACGAAAACGCAGCGTAGTCGCACCATGAGGCGACACCTTTCCTTGGACAAGTTGTTGTTGAAAATGTAGCATCCATTTTCAACAGATGACCCAAGCACACACCCCCCAATTCAACGCCCGGGCGATTCGGGATCCGGCTCACATCCGGTTGTTGTCGTCGCCGGTCCGTCACGAGCTCGCAGACACACTCGCGTCCATGGGCGGCGAGGCCACCGTGGCCACGCTGGCCGAGCAGATGGGGCGACCGGCAGACGGCCTCTACTACCACCTGCAGTTGCTGGTCGACGGCGGGCTCGTGCATGAACGCCAGGGCGACCATGGCGAGCGGATCTTCACGCTGGCCGGGGACGGTCAGGCGCCGCTGCGCCTGAGCTACGACCTGGCGAGCGACGAGGCCCGCCAGGCGCTGGCGTCCTACGCGAAGGGGCTGCTGCAAGTGGCGGAAAGCGACTTTCTCGCCGGCCTGAAGCTCGGAGCGATCGACGTCGAGGGTCCCCGCCGACGCCTGTGGGCGGCGCGAAACCGGGGATGGGTCAGCCCCGCGGAGCTCGAGGAGGCCAACGCACTGCTGGAGCGACTCTGTGAACTGCTGAGCCATCCACGTGATGCGTCTCGCGACGTGCCGATGTCGCTCGCCTTCGTGCTGGCACCGACCGTCATTCGTCAGCGTCGTCGCTCATCGGGGAAGACTGACGCCGACTGAAGCAAGCGGCAGCCGCAGGCGATGGTGCGGTTTGACGGCAGACGGCGAGAAGGGCGCGGATCAGCAATCGCTTGATGTTGGCATCGTCAGTGACGAGTCCACACGTCGACGCAGCGTGTCCAGTAGCCAACTGCCCGCGACACCGAGTGCGCGCTCCTTTCGATGAGCCGCGTAGATCGTCACGCCCTCTGGCGGTGTTGAATCATCTTCAATCTCGATGGCCGCGAGCGCGCCGGAGGCGATCAGGCTGGTCACCAGGTGTTCCGGCATGCGACACCAGCCGAAGCCCGCCAAGAGAAAGTCGAACCGGCGCCCTAGGTCGACGAATCGCCAGAGCCGTGTCCCGGCGACCCCGTAATTGGCGCCGTCCGGCTCGACGGGATCCGACAGAACGAGTTGAATATGCGGAGCCAGATCGCTGGAGGTCGCAGGACGCCCCAGCGAAGCGAGCGGATGGCTTGGCGAGACGACTGCGCACATGCGCGTGCGCAGCAGGGGATAGGCCGCGATGTCCTCGGGTACCGCCGGCAGCAGCAGACATAACGCCAGTGACGCGGAGCCACTCCGCAGCCGTCGCAACGAACCGCCCAAACCCTCGGTCGAGAAATGCACCGCCAGGTCGGGATGCCTTGCGCTGAGCGCTTGAAGGCTGTCGATCAATGGGGCCGTCGGCACCAGCGGATCGATGGCGATCGTCAACTGCGGCTCAAGCCCCGCACGCGTACCGGCTGCCATCGCCTCGAAGCGGGTCGCGCTGGCGAGGACCAGGCGCGCCTGCTCGACCAAGGTGCGCCCCACGTCGGTCAATTGAGGGCGGTGGCTGCGCCGGTCGAAGAGCTCAATCCCTTGGGTCTGCTCGAGGTTGGCGATGGCGTTGCTGATTGCCGATTGCGCGCGCCGGAGCTCGCGGCCCGCGGCTGAAAAACTGCCGACGTCGGCAATGGTAACCAGAACGCGCAACTGGTCGAGGGTGAGGCTGCCGATCAACGAGGTATCTCCAAAGCGGATGGAAAGTATCTACTTTTTATCTCTTCCGGAGAAGTTGGTGCCGATCTAGATTGGCGTCCATCGCCGGGAGCCTTCCAGACACCCGGTGGATCCGACAGACCGCTCATTCACCCAGACTCACAGAGCCATCGCATGACCCAGCTACTCGTTGTTGAAACCAGCCCACGCGGCGACCATTCCGTCTCGCGTCAGATGACTCGGCGATTTATTTCGGCTTGGCGGGCACAGCATCCTCAAGGCTCGATCGTGCACCGCGACCTTGCCGAGACGGTGTTGCCCTTCGTCACGGCGTCCTGGCTGCAGGCCTACTTCACACCGCCGGCCCACCAATCGCAGGCCATGAAAGACGAGCTCGAACTGTCCGACGAGTTGACGGCCGAGTTGCTGGCTGCGGATCATCTGGTCATTGCAACGCCGGTCTACAACTACAACGTGCCGGCCGCGCTCAAGGCCTGGGTGGACCACATCGTGCGCAAGGGCGTGACGCTGGGCTTCGACGGCCAAGGCCTGGTCACCGGCAAGAAGGCCACCGTGCTGCTGGCGTCAGGCGGTGTGTATACCGAGGGGTCGCCGATTCAGAATCGCGACATTGCCGGACAGTACCTGCGCCTGATTCTCGGCGTGCTCGGCTTCAAAGATGTCACTGTCGTGGCCGGCGGTGGGGCCAAGGCGGTGGACCTGGGGGAGCAGACCATGGATCGATTCCTCGACGTGCTGCAGCCGCAGTTGCAATTTGCGGCGGGCGTATCGGGTGTCCCTCGGGGGTGAGCAGACTGTCGCGGATGGCTGTTCGCGACGGCGGATTCATGGCGGGTGCACGCTTCAGGCTGAGAGCAATCGTTGGAAGCCGGCTCCGACGGCTAGAACTGCACGTGGTTCGATGAGCCGCCGTCCACATACCAGTTGGCGCCGGAGACGAAGCTCGCAGCGGGGCTTGAAATGAATGCCACGACTTTGGCGACCTCATCCGGCGAGGCAAGTCGGCCCATCGGATTGCGTGCGACGACCTTCTCATAGCCTTCCGGATCACGCTCGCGAACTCGCCCCCAATGTCCATCTTCGATCAGTGTGTCTCCCGGGGATACGGTATTCGCGCGTATCCCTGGCAGCAGCCGGGACGACAGCGACTTGATGTGATGCGCCATCGCGGCCTTCGCGGCGCCATAGGCTGCCGATTGTGGCGCCGGCATTGAACTGGCTTTCGAGCCGATGTAAGTGATAGCGGCCCATCGAGACTTCTCGAGATATGGGATCGCCAGTTCAGTGACCTCCACGGTGCTTCGCACGTCGGTCTCCATCGCTTCTCCCCAATCGGAAGATAGGGCGCTGACATTGGCGACGAGGACATCAAAAGCCGCAAGTTCGCGAAACCATGCGGCCACCGCGTCCCGGTCTCTGACGTCAAGGACTTGACCGCGCACCCTCCCAGGCAACCCTTCGGTCGAGTGCAACTGGGACAGGACTTTGGCTTCGTTCCGGCCGCAGAAGGCGACGTTGCATCCCTCGGTAGCCAGCGTCCGCACGATCGCGGCGCCAATCCCGGACGAGCCGCCAGTGACAACCGCTGCGAGCCCCGATAGCTGAAGGTTCATCAATTGCTCCTTGAAATGAATTGGCCCATGCTGCGATCTTCCGGTCGAAGTGCCGTGGCTCGTCCGTCTTCGGAGCGAAGCAATCTTTCAAGGTGAGTGGCCGCTCAAGGCTGGTCGCTGCCGTTCGCGAAAGAGTTGGCCGCTGACGGCTATCGACCCGGACCGGACATCGCTTTGAGCAAACTCGTCGGCCAAGAGCGGACGTTCACATGCCGTCTGGCCGGGTTGATTGCCAAGCCGCAAAGCGAGTGCAAAGCTCTTCCGGAGCGATGGAGAATGTGAAGATGTCCATTCCGCCGTCGTACGGGCAGAAGATGTTTCTTGTGGACGGCGAGACGAACGAAATGCCCACCTCCTGCCAGTCTGCTAGCAAACGGATGGCTTCTTCGAAGAAATCAGGCTTCCACTTAGAAACGAGAGCTCGGACATAGAACCGATCTTCGTCGTCCGTCTGAGTAGCAGTCGGCATAACAGCGACGGCCTCCCTGAATTGCCGTCCTGCCAGCTGATGGCGCACTTTCCCATGCGGTCTGGCTTCGGATTCACTCGCACGAAAGACGTATAACGGTTCATCGGCGTTGAACAGCGTCGACGCAACGGTGAGGTGCCGCTGTTGGATCTCGCGGTATTCCTCTTCCGACTCGGCATATCGCTTCGCACCGGGAAGCGAATGAAGCCGAACCCATCGCTCGGGAAGAGCGCGTCGCAGGATGTGCCCGCGAGGCGCAATTCCACCGAAATGGGACTGCCACCAAGCAAGAGGATGAGGATGCATGCCAAGCACTCTACCTGAGCGAACTCAGCGATTGGATCGGTCGGAAGCGGTCGTCCCTCGAGGCCCGCTCCTGCCCGTGTCCTGCCATCGCTTGACTCACGATGCCGGCGCGGGTTCGTACAACTTGATGTTGTGGTCGTTATCGATGATGGCGAGGCGTGCGCACTTGCAACACACGGCGACCACGCTGGACTCTCGCGTTATTCTGTCCAGCAAAGGGTCGACGCCCTCGGCGATCTGACTGTCGGAGAGTTCAAGCAGCCGCTCGGCAACCAATAGGTGCAGGCCATGGCCCTCGGTCAAGTTGGTCCGCACGATCTCACCGCAGCGACACGCGTATTTGCTAGCCATTTGGTCCTCAAATTGTCGAGCCCAGCCTACCCCAAAGCCGACCTTCGCGACCGGCCGCTAGTGGCCGGCTGCCGACTTTCCCACCCATTGCACTGACCGTCAGCAACCGCGACATTCGCTACCAGGAACGACACGGCGACTGCCCTGAACCAACCAGGCTCGAAGCGCAAAGCCGCGCTCGCTCACACCGCGCCTACCGCAGCGCCGCCGCCGACAGCCGCCCCGACTGCCCCATCCACACATTTGCCGGCCCGGCCAACCAATCCCGCGCCTGCGCCGACTGCTTCAACTGCAGATCCAGAAACGCCACGCTGACCTGCCGTGCGGCGATCAGCGCCAGCTGTTGCTGATGGAGGCCTCGGTAATCGGGCACGTCCGGCACCGGCGCCATCCGTCCGGGCACGCCTTGTGGGCCCCCGCCCATGCCACCCATCCCACCCCCACCGCCCCGTCGGCGACCACCACCACCACCGCCGCTCTCGCCGGACGATCGACGCTGCTGCCCCTCCGTCTTCTCCGGCGTCGGCGGCCCCTCGGTGCCGCTGAGCGGGGCATGGCGCACCGCGTCCACCCGCAATAGCCAGCTCCGGTCCGCCGGCACGGCGTCGAACGGCGCGCTGCGCCAGCGGGTCTGCGGCACCAGACCGAGCAGGTCGTCGTCGTGATCGCCGGTGATGCCGAGCACCGGCATGGCGATCGACTGGTAGTGCGCCGGCTGTGGCGCGCTCATGACCTGTGGACTGATGACGATCACCGCACGCGGCGTCCATGACGTCAAGCTCAGCCGGGTGCCGTCCGACAAGGATTCGCCGGCGATGGTCATCGCCGTCTGGGCCCCAAGATCGAAGCCGGCCAGCGCCGCGCGTGACCAGTCCAGCGAGCGCCACGGCGCCTCTCCCGCGCGACCCAGTCGCTGCACTTCCCCCAGCAATTCATCCAGCCGGGCCACGCGGCGGCGCAGCTCGGCCTCGGCGAAGTGTCGGCGTCCCAATTGAGTGAACTCGGCGGCGCGGGCCAGCTCCGAGCCCCAGGCGGTGGCGTCGTCCTCCAACGGCTGGACGGCGAGCACCGCATAGCCCGCTGCCGCCCACGCATTGCGCCAGGCATGGCCGGCATGCTCCGATTCGCCGAGCCCGGGCAGGTAGAGCACCACCGGGCGAGCCGCGCTGCCGCCGCCCGAGGTCAGGCTGAGGCGGTAGAAATCATTGCGAAGCCGCAGTGGCAGCGTCTGGACCGCGACCGACTCCGCCGCGCCGACATAGCCGCGGGAGGCGAAGTCGCGCTGTTGCTGCTGGTCCTCGACACGCGCCTTCGGCGGTCCGCCGCCGCAGGCCGACATCAGCAGGCTGGTGCCGATCGCCGCCGCCAGCCAGCGCGCGTGGATCGGCGCCGCGTGGGCCGCCGAGGAGACGGCATGCACGAGCGCAGAGGGAAGGGCGCGAGGAAGCAGACGAGAAAGCAGGCGGATCGGCATCATGGCCCGGGACGCTACGGCGGGCATGTAAACCGTGGATGAACGAGGCGGGTCGGACACGCTGGATGCACGCCCGGCCCGCCTCAGGGTCAATGCGCCACCGTGGTGATCAGCGGGGCGATGTCCTCGGTCATCGGCGCATTGAAGCGCTGCAGCACATGCCGGCTCATGCCCTTGGCGAGCTCCTCCTCGCCATAGAACACGGTGCCCAGCTTCTCGCGGCGCAGCAGTTCGGATTCCTCTTCGCCATGGGTGCGCAGCACGATCTCGATCTGCGGATTCAGCTGCCGGGCGATCTCGGCCATCTGCCGGGCCTTCATCGAATCCGGCACCGCCACCACCAGCATCGCGGCATTGGCGATGTGGGCCTGTACCAGCACCATCGGGTCGCTGGCCTCGCCGCTGACTGCCGCCATGCCGCGCTTGCGCAGCGCCTCGACCGTCTCACGGCTCTGGTCGGCGACCACGAACGGGATCTCCCGCTCGGTCAGCGCATCGGCGATCCGGCGGCCCACGCGCCCGTAGCCCACCAGCACCACCTGACCCTCCAGGAACTGACGGTCGGTGGTCTGCGGCAGTTCCGCGTAGGGGTCGTCCCGCGCCTCCAGCTTGCGCGCGAAGGCCGATCGGGCCAGCACCCAGCGCTGCACCGGCTGGATCATGGCGAACATCAGCGGATTGATCGCGATCGAGATCAGCGCGCCCGCCAGCACCAGGTTCATGCCGTCCTTGGGCAGCAGTTGCAGCTGCAGGCCCAGGCCCGCCAGGATGAAGCTGAATTCGCCGATCTGCGCCAGGCTGGCGGAGACCGTCATCGCCGTGTTGAGCGGATAGCGGAAGGCCAGCACCAGCACCGCCGAGGCCAGCGCCTTGCCCACCACGATGATCGCGACCACCGCCAGCAGGTGCAGCGGCTGGTCGACCAGCGTCATCGGATCGAACAACATGCCGACCGAGACGAAGAACAGCACCGAGAACGAGTCCCGCAACGGCAGCGATTCCTGCGCCGCACGGTGGCTGTATTCCGATTCCCGCATCACCATGCCGGCGAAGAATGCGCCCAGCGCAAACGAGACATGGAACAGCTCCGACGCGCCGAAGGCAATGCCGATCGCCACGGCCACCACCGACAGCGTGAACAGCTCCCGCGACCCGGTGCGCGCCACCTGCCACAGCAGCCAGGGCAGGAGGCGCCGTCCCACCACCAGCATCAGAATCACGAAGGCCGCCATCTGCGCCAGCGTCTGGGCAATCGCCTGCCACAGCGGGGCGTCCGAGGCCGGGCCCACGCTGGCACCGCCCAGCACCGGGGCCAGCGGTGGCAGCAGCACCAGGATCAGCACCGTGGCCAGATCCTCCACCACCAACCAGCCGATGGCGATCCGGCCGTTGACCGATTCAATCGCGCCGCGCGCCTCCAGTGCCTTCAGCAGCACCACCGTGCTCGCGCACGACAGCGACAGGCCGAAGATCAACGCCGCCCCGGTGCTCCAGCCCCACCACATCGCCAGGCCCATGCCCAGCAGCGTGGCCACCGACATCTGCACCAACGCACCCGGCAGCGCAATGCGCTTGACCGCCATCAGGTCCTTGAACGAGAAATGCAGGCCCACTCCGAACATCAGCAGCATCACGCCGATTTCCGACAGCTGCGAGGCGATGTTCATGTCCGCCACAAAGCCCGGCGTGGCCGGTCCGATGGCGATACCGGCCAGCAAATAGCCGACCAGCGCGGGCAGTTTCAACCGTTCGGCGACAAAGCCGAGGATGAGCGCCAGGCCGAAGCCGACGGCAAGGGTGCTGATGAGCGAGACGTTGTGTTCCATCAGGGGCCTTTCCCCGGTCCTGCGACGGCGACAAAGGCCTCGCGGTGGCGGGGACCCTGGGCAAACGGACCCAAGGTGGCAGCAATGCGGCGTTCCGTCCCGACCGGATCGGTCAAGGCGGTGTCATAGATTTCCATCCAGGTCTGGAAGACCGGGTCGTGGTCGCGTCGCTGCAGCAGCCGCACCGGCTCGCCGGCGCGCGTCTGCTCGAACACGGCCAGCGCTTCGGGCACCTGGTCGGCATGGACGCGGTAGTAGACGTACAGCTCGATCGGTTCCTGTGACGTCATTGCGGCTCTCCGATCGTGTAGGGCAGCGCGCGCGGCGTCAGCACCGGGCCGGCGGCGCTGCCCAGATGCAGGCTGCCCGCCTCCAGTGCGGCCAGTTTGACCTCCGCCAGCACCAGCGGATGCCCGGCTTGCTCACCCAAGGCGGCCACCATGCCGGCCGGTTGTTCCGGGTCCTCGCTGTGAAAGATCTCCTGGCCGAGCTGCGCGACGGTGCCGTCCGCCAGCGCAAAGGCCTGGGTGCGGCGCTTGATCGTGCCTCGGTACTGGCTGCGGGCGACGATCTCCTGGCCCGGATAGCATCCTTTCTGGAAATTCACGCCGCCGATCAATTCCAGGTTCAGCATCTGGGGCACGAACTGTTCCACCGTCGCCTGCCGCACCCAGGCCAGGCCGGCGCGGACATCCAGACCCTGCCATTCGGCCTCGGCCAACGCGGGCAGCGTCGGTGCCGGGGCGACGGCGGGCTGCAGCATCAGGAAGCGCGGGCCGGTGCCGTCGTCGGGCAGGCGGGTGACCAGCACCTGGGCGCCGTCGACCTCTGCGCGTCCGACGGTCCACACCGCGGCGGGCGGCGCTTCGCCCAGACGGGCTTGCAGCCATTGCGCGGCCGGCTCACCGGCCAGGCCCCAGACCGCCCAGTCGGCGCTGGCATCGGTCAGCTTGCACTTGGCGCGCATCACGAACATCGACAGGCGCTTCAGCGTGGCGGGCAGCACATCGGCGGGCAGGGCCATCAGCACGGTCTGGTCGTCCGGCTTGACGGCCACCATCGTGGCCAGCAGCCGGCCCTTGGGCGAGCAATAGCCGGCCAGCCGGGCTTGGCTGGTGGTCTGCAGCGCCAGGTCCTGGGTGAGCTGGCTGTGCAGGAACTTCGCGGCCTCTTCGCCCTGGGCGCGCATCACGCCCCAGTCGGACAGCCGCACCGCGCCCACCGACGGGGCAGCAGACGGATGAGAGGACGGTTGGGAATCTTGGCGGGAGATCTCGGTCATGGGGCCGATTATCATCACCCCGCATTTCATTGAGGGCGTCAGGTCTTGGCTCGGGTTAAAAACAGATCGAAGAAGCGCACCGCCGTGCGCAGCGGTGGCGGTTGGGGTCGGTGGCTGATGCGGCTGTGCCTGGCCGTGTTGCTGCTGGTCGGCGGCGCCGTCGGCGCCGGCTGGTGGTGGCTGCAGCAGCCGCTGATGCTGGACAAGGACAGTCTCGAGCTGTCGATCGAGCCGGGCACGCCGCCGCTGCAGGTCGCCCAGGCCTGGGTCAGCGCCGGGGTGCAGACCGATCCGCGCTGGCTATACGAATGGTTCCGCTGGTCGGGCCAGGCCAAGAAGATCCGCGCCGGCAGCTATGAGGTGCATACCGGCATCACGCCGCGTGAGCTGCTCGACAAGATGGTCCGCGGCGACCAGACGCTGGAGCAGTTGCGCCTGATCGAGGGCTGGAACTTCCGCCAACTGCGCGCCGCCATCGCCGCCGCCCCCGCGCTGAAGCAGACCACCGCCACCATGACCGAGGCCGAGATCATGGCCGCCCTGGGCGAGCCCGGCGTGGCCGCGGAAGGCCGCTTCTTCCCGGACACCTATGCCTACAGCCGCGGCGTCAGCGATCTGACGGTGCTCAAGCGTGCCCATGCCCTGATGCGCAAGCGGCTGGAAAGCGCCTGGTCCGGTCGCGGCGACGGCCTGCCGCTGCGCACGCCGGAAGAGGCGCTGATCCTGGCTTCCATCGTCGAGAAGGAAACCGGCGCGCCGGCCGATCGGGGGCTGGTGGCGGCGGTCTTCATCAACCGGCTCAAGGCCGGCATGCCGCTGCAGACCGATCCGACGGTGATCTACGGCCTGGGCGAGAGCTTCGACGGCAACCTGCGCAAGATCCATCTGCAGACCGATACCGCCTTCAACACCTACACCCGCGGCGGCCTGCCGCCCACGCCGATCGCCATGCCGGGCCTGGCCTCGCTGCAGGCGGCCTTGCATCCGACACCGTCCAAGGCCTTGTATTTCGTTGCACGCGGTGACGGAACCAGCCAGTTCAGTGACGACCTCGCCGCGCATAATCGCGCGGTCAACAAATACCAGCGTGGGCACTGATCCGTCAGTGCGAACCAGAGAGCAGGCCGTGAGCGGCAGATTCATCACTTTCGAGGGCATCGACGGGGCTGGCAAGTCCACCCACATCGACAGCGTGGCCCGTCATCTGCGAGACCGCGGCGCGGACCTGGTGCAGACCCGCGAGCCCGGCGGCACGCCGCTGGCCGAGTCCCTGCGCGAGCTGTTCCTGCACCGCAACATGGACGGCCTGACCGAGGCGCTGCTCGTCTTCGCCGCCCGGCGCGACCATGTGCGGGCGGTCATTGCCCCCGCCCTGGCCCAGGGCCGCACCGTGCTGTGCGACCGCTTCACCGATGCCAGCTTCGCCTACCAGGGCGGCGGCCGCGGCATGGACGAGGCGGTGCTCACCACCCTGGAAGGCTGGGTGCAGGAGGGGCGTGAGCCGGACCTGACCTTCTGGTTCGATGTCGATCCCGCCATCGCCGCCGCCCGCCGGGCGCAGGCCCGCGAGGCCGACCGGCTTGAACAACTGGACCTGGATTTCTTTGCCCGGGTGCGCGGCGCCTATGCCCGGCGCGCGGCGCAGGCGCCGCAGCGCATCGTGCGCATCGATGCGGCCCGGACGATCGACGGCGTGGCCGATCAGATCCGCGCCGAACTGGAGCGCCGAGGATGGTGACCGCCGCCCAGGTTCATGCGTCGGCCCACACCGACGAGGCCACCGCCCTGGCGCAAGACGGCACCTTGCCCTTGCCCTGGCTGCGCGATCCGCTGCAGCAGGCGCTGACGCAAGGCCGCAGCCATGCGCTGCTGCTGCAGGGCCCGGCGGGCGTCGGGCAGTTCGACCTGGCGATCCTGCTGGCCCAGGCCTGGCTTTGCGAGGCGCGCACCGGCACCGATCAACCCGGTTGCGGCCATTGCCCGAGCTGCCACTTGCTGCGCTCGCGCTCCCATCCTGACTTCCAGATCCTGCTGCCCGATGCGCTCAAGGAGTCGCTTGGCTATGGCGCGGCCGACAGCGAGGGCGGCGAGGGCACGACCAAGGCCAGCAAGACCAAGCCCAGTCGCGAGATCAAGATCGAAGCGGTGCGGCAGATGCTGTCCTTCGCTCAGATCAGCGCGGCCCGCGGCAAGGCCAAGGTGGTGGTGGTCTACCCGGCCGAGGCCTTGAACACCGTCGCCGCCAATGCCTTGCTCAAGACGTTGGAGGAGCCCGCCGAGCTGCTGCGCTTCGTCCTGGCCAGTGCGGCACCGCAGCAACTGCTGCCGACCATTCGCAGCCGTTGCCAGCCGCTGCAGATGGCGCTGCCGGCGCGCGACGCCGCGCTGCAATGGCTGCAGGGGCAGGGCGTGGCCTCACCGGAGGTGCTGCTCGATGCCACCGGGGGGCGGCCGCAAGAGGCGCTGCTCTGGAGCGAGGAGGGCATTGCCGCCAAGACCTGGCTGGAACTGCCGCGCCGCATTGCCCGGGGCGAGGCCCAGGCGTTGACCGACTGGCCGGTGCCTCGGGCGATTGCCGCGATGCAGCGGCTGGTCCATGACCTGATGCGCATCGCCCATGGCGCCCCGCCCAGCTTCTTCCCCCGTGATGCATTGCCGAAACTGCCCGCGGTCCGTGCGACGCTGGACCAATGGGCGCGTACGCTTGCGCAAGCGGCGCGTCATGCCGAACATCCGTTGAACGCCGGCTTGCTGATGGAATCCCTGGTTGCGCAGGGACAGCAAGCCATGCGGCCCGCCCGCTGACCCCGCCGACCGCACGCTGCCGGCGGCCCGCTAGACTCGTCACCCATGAGCGAACTCACCCTCAAGCCGATGAACCCGACCTCGCCAACCGGCGCCGCGCCTGCCGCTCCTGCGGCCGCTGGCGGCACGCGCCCCAGCGTGATCCAGCTGGTGTTCAAGGAAAAGGGCGCGCTCTACGCGGCCTACATCCCGATCTTCTCGGAAGGCGGCATCTTTGTGCCGACCACCCGCGACTACAAGCTGGGCGAAGACATCTACCTGCTGATGAGCTTGCCCGAGGATCCGCAGCGCTACCCGGTGGCCGGCAAGGTGGCTTGGCTGACGCCGCCCAATGCCTCGGGTGGCCGCACCCAGGGCGTGGGTGTGCGCTTCCCCGGCGACGAGAAAACCCGGGTCATCAAGCTCAAGATCGAAGAACTGCTGGGCACGGCGATCTCCTCGGCCAAGCCGACTCAGACCATCTGACGCCGGCCGCCGGGTCGGCCTCGCCGATTCAGGTGGGCGCGCTGGCTGGCTGTCTTGCAGACAGGCTGGCTGGCCAGTTGGCCCTTGGGTCTTTTCGTCGTTTGACCGTTTGCCGTTTGCCCTTTTGGCCGTTCGGCGGTTCGCCCGGCTGACGCGCCCCGTCCCGCGACCTTGGCGCTTCCGATGTCCAGGCGAGTTGCCCTGCCGATGAGCGGGCGCTCTGTCGTCCGTTCGCTCCAACATACCGACCCGCCTCCCGGGCGCATGATCGCCAGTGCGCAAGGCACTGCCTTTGCCGGCCTGCGACACTAGGGGCCGTTGCCCGGGGCGCTCAGATCGCCTCGGGCCTGCCCTCTGACTTTCCATTTCCTCTCGGTGCGCGACCTCGCCGCGCGCATGGGCTTGCAGATGTACATCGATTCCCACTGCCACCTCAGTTTCCCCGAGCTCAAGGCTCAGTTGCCCGACCTGCTGGCCGCCATGGCCGCCGCGCAGGTCACCGAGGCGATCTGCATCAGCACCACGATGGAGGAGTTCCCCGAGGTGCGGGCGCTGGCGGACGACCATGCCCAGCTGTGGGCGACGGTGGGCGTGCATCCCGACAACGAGGACGTGCATGAGCCGACGCTGGAGGAACTGGTGGCCGGCGCGGCCCATCCCAAGGTGGTGGCCATCGGCGAGACGGGTCTGGACTACTACCGGCTCAATGGCCGCAGCGTGGCCGACATGGAATGGCAACGCGAGCGCTTCCGCACCCATATCCGGGCCGCCCGCCAGACGGCCAAACCGCTGGTGATCCACACCCGCTCCAGTGCCGAGGACACGCTGCGCCTGATGCGCGAAGAGGGCGCCGACCAGCCCGGCGGCGTGCTGCACTGCTTCACCGAGACGATGGACGTGGCCCGCGCGGCGCTGGACCTGGGCTTCTACATCTCGTTCTCCGGCATCGTGACCTTCAAGAATGCGGCCGACCTGCGCGAGGTCGCCAAGATGGTGCCCGCCGACCGCATGCTGATCGAGACCGACAGCCCCTACCTGGCGCCGGTGCCCTACCGCGGCAAGCTCAACCAGCCGGCCTATGTGCCGCATGTGGCGGCGTTGATCGCCGATGTGCGCGGTGACTCCGTGGCGCGGGTGGCTGAGCAATGCACCGCCAACACCCGTCGACTCTTCAAGCTGCCGGCCGCCTGAGCCGGTGAGGACCTGTCCATGCGCCTGCCTGATCGGATCTTGCTGATGGGAATGTCTGGATGGTCCGGAGCGTCCGTGAGGTCCGGAACCTCCGGAACCTCCGGAAAGCCTGGAATTGTCGGAATGCCTGGACTGAGGACTGGACGCGCGGCGTCGACCGCCGCGCCCGCGACATCTCTGGCATCCATGGCGTCAAGCTTGGGAATGACCGCCGTCCTGGCCGCTGTCCTGGCCGCTGCGGGCTGGCCGGTCGACGTGCGGGCCCAATCTTCGGGCGCTGAGACGCCCTCTGCGGCAGGGCCGGCCGGTCCGGCGGGTGCCGGGAATCCGTCAGCGGCGACGCGCCCGCCCCAAACGGGGCCGCTGCCCGAGCTCCTGGTGGCGGCGCGCAACGACTACGGCGGCAAGGTGATGAGCCTGCTGCTGGCGGGCGCGGACCCCAATGCCTCGGATGGGCAGCGCAACACCGCGCTGCATGTGGCGGTCCGTGAGGAATCGCCCAGCGCGCTGGCGGCGCTGCTGAAAAGCCCGGCGGTGGACGTCAATGCCATCAACCAAGCCGGCGAAACGCCGCTGATGCTGGCGGCCCTCAAGGGGCAACTGGACTGGTGCCAGGCACTGGTGGCCCGCGGCGCGCTGGTCAACGATGCCGGCTGGTCAGCGCTGCACTATGCCGCTGCCGGCCCCAACGAGGCGGTGGTGCGCTGGCTGATCGGGCAGGGCGCCGCCCTGGATGCCCGCTCGCCCAACGGCACCACGGCGCTGATGATGGCCGCTGGCTACGGCGGCCTGACCAGCGCCGAGATCCTGATGGCAGCCGGCGCGGATGCCGCCCTGCGCAACGACCAGCAGATGACCGCGGCCGATTTCGCCCGTCGCGCCGGTCAGGACGAGCTGGCCGCCCAGTTGGACCAGCACGCCAAGGCTCCCCGGCCGTCGGCATCCACGCCCAAGACCCAGAAGTCACCCTGATCCTGCACGGCGCCCGGATCGGCACCAGCGCCGGGCGAGGCCGCAACGCGGCCGCAGTCGACTCGATCGGCAAGGAGGTGGGGTAGGGGATGTACGGCATGGGATGCCGTTCCCAATCCTGCTGGCGATCCGGATGGCGAGTCAAATGGCGGTTCCAATGGCGATCGCTCAGGCGATTGCTCTGGCGATTTCGCTGGCGCGCGATGCCAACTCCTGCCGGTTCTCCCCCCCCGCGCATCGCCCGCCCTGGGCCTTCCTGCCTGGCCTGCCGCATCCGGCGCCCTGACGCCGTTTTCCACCTGCTCCCGACGTCGCGCTCCTGGCGTAGACCGCAGCCAGCCCGTCGGCGCGGGCTCTGCGTCCGTACGCCGTGATGGGGCAATCGCCTTCAAGAACCTAGGAGTTCGTCTGACAAGGCGTTTGGCTCCCGACCCACTGTTGCGCCCCAGGTGCCAAACCTACAGTTCCCTCCACGCTGACCCTGCTGTCCGAGGTTCAGCGACCTGGAACCTCTCTGGCCCCCTCTTCTGGAGCGCAACATGCAGACCGAAGCCCAAGTTTTCGCCGCCAACCCGTTCGCGATGCTGCTGGACCCTGCACGGGTCGTGCAGGAAATGGGCGCCTCCGAACGTCTGCAGCGCCTGCGCAGCCGCATCTACCGCCCGCTGGACAAGCCGCTGATCGCGCATGTCGACGGTGACGACCAAGCCAGCTTCGATGAAGAAATCGATGCGATCGAGCTGACCGATGCCGAGCTGGCGCCGCTGGACCTGGACGCCGCCGGCTCCGACGCTGCGCTGTCCGTCTGACGCATCGGGGAGGAGATCCGGCGGGTTTTGTCGGCGCTGTCTGACTCACGCTTCCGACAGCCGACTACACCCGCCGACCTCGACACTCCCTAGCATGGAACTAACGAAGCCCTTCATGCCAATGCCGCGAAAAACGCCGCACGCATGCAACGACTCGGGAGACCTCCATGCCACATGCCCCCGCCACCAGCCAGACGCCGCTGACCTTGCGGCACCCAGGATCGACGCGTCGAGCGACGTTCTGCCCTGAGACCCATCGCCCCCTGCATACCGGCTTCGCTCCGCGCGCCGGTTGGGTATTGACGCCGCTGCTGGCATTGGCGCTGGTCGCCACCGGATGCTCCTCGATGAGCGAACGTGAGCGCGGCACCGCCCAGGGCGCGGCGGTAGGCGCGGCTGCGGGCGCCGTCATCGGCGGCGTGACGGGCGGCAAGGTGGGGACGGGCGCCGCTGTCGGTGGCGCGATCGGCGCGATCGCCGGCAACCTCTGGTCCAAGCGCATGGAAGACAAGCGCGCGGCGCTGGCGCAGGCCAGCCAAGGCACCGGCATCGAGGTGGCGCGCACCCAGGACAACCAGATCAAGATGAATGTGCCGGCGGACTTCTCGTTTGATGTCGGCCGCGCCGACATCAAGCCCTCCATGCGTCCGGTGCTCGATGAAGTCAGCCGCAACCTCGATCCCGAAGTGCGAGTGACCATCGTGGGCCATACCGACGGCACCGGCCCGGCAACGATCAACGATCCACTGTCCCTGGACCGCGCCGAGTCGGTCCGGGAATACCTGGTGAACCACGGCGTGCAGCGCGGTCGACTGGTCGTCGAAGGCCGAGGCGCCAGGGAACCCCTTGCCAGCAATGCCACCGAAACCGGCCGAGCGGCGAATCGTCGGGTGGAAATCTACTTGTCTCAACCGGCCACTTGAGCCACCATCGATCTGGGAGTGAGTCATGTCTACTTTCTTCCTTTCCCTGTCGTCGGTCGGATCCCGGTCCGGCCGTCATGGCGCCTGCACCCTGTCAGGCGCTGTATTGGCGGCGATGCTGTTGCCCGCCGGGTTGGCCTGTGCGCAGGCCACCTCGTCGTCCGAGACCAGCTCGCTGGATGACCATGTGGCGCTCAATGGCCACAGCCTGAACGAGCGCGTTCAGGTGCGGCCGTCGGCCCGCCTCTCGGTCACCCAAAGCGCGGCCCAACCGCTGGCCACGGCCGGACAGTCCGGTGCCGTCGGCAACTGGTACGGTCGCGACGCCCTTGCCCGGCAGACGATGGTGTGGGGCCAGCCCTTCGCAGCGCGTGGTTTGCGGGTCGGGCTCGGCGTCGAGCAGCGCGGTGCAGCGATCGGCGGCGGTCTGTATCAGACGCCCTACCAGGGCTGGCGCGCGGGCGCGTCAGGTGACACCGGTCTGCTGGTCGGGCTGGCCATGCCGACCGGGCCGCGGTCGCACGTCTTCCTGCAGACGCCGCTGGTGGAGGGGCAGCCCACCGGCTATGACGACTTCAACCTCTCCGGACGCGATCCCGCGGCCTCCGCCCGCCAGGTGCGGGTGGGCATGGTGTTCAACTCCAAGAAGGCCTATGCGGACATCCGCAAAGGGCTGCGGATGGAGCTGAGCGGCCAGTCGTCGCTGACGTTCCGGCCACGCGGCGGTGGACGGGTGGGGGTGACTTTTCAGAAGATCTGGTGAAACGACAGGCCGGGCACGGGCCCGCGTCGGCACCGTGGACACGCAAATGCCGCTTGAAGAAGCGGCATTTTGCTGGGCGGTCGTCGGGCCCTGCACGTGGCCGTCGACAGCCAACACCGTATGCCGTTCGACGCGCTTGAACAGGCCTCGACGCAGAGGTGGCAGTCTGGACGAGAGAGACATCGCGCTGCACGTGGGCCGTACCTCGGCCACCGGAGGTGCCTGGCATTGCATTCAAGCGCAACTCGTCATGACGCCTGGCTTGCCAGCCACGCCGGTGGCGCACCCAACGAAAAAAGCCGCTCCGAAGAGCGGCTTTCATTCGAATCCGAGCGCCCTGCGGCGCCCGGAGTCCGGCCAATCAGGCTTGCTTCTTGGCGCGGCGACGTTGCGCCACACCCAGGCCAGCCAGGGCCAGGCCGACCAGGGCCAGGCTGCCCGGTTCCGGCACATTGATCACCAGCGAACCGTCCAGCGTGGATTGACGGATCAGCGAAGAGCCGGTGTTCCACAGTTGGTCAGGCGTCGGGATCGGGGGATCCACGTTGGTGTCCAGCACCCAGCTCACCGAGATCGGGCTGGCCATCCAGTTGCTGTACAGCGAGCCCTTGCCTTCGCCGGAGTTGAAGAAGTTCTGAACGAAGGAGTCGCCACCAGCGTAGCTGTAGTCGACATAGCCCTTCACGCTCAGGTTGGCCAGCGCGATGTCGGAATCGTCGACGATCAGACGCAGCACTTCCTTGCCGTTGTTCGGGTCGGTCGCAGCGCTTTGATAGAACACGCTGAACACACCGGTGGTGTAGTCCACGTAGTCCGACAGGCCGTCACCGTTGCTGTCGATCGTCGTGCCGACGATCTGGTAGCTGTAGGTCAGACCCCAGGCACCGCCCACGCCGCCGATCGCACCCGTCCCGTACTGCGGGAAGGCCACGCCGCCGGTGAAGCCGTTCAGATCAGGCGCCGACGGGTTGTTCAACGCGTCGATGTTGTTCTGAGACGGCGCGTTCGCATAGTTGAACGACTCGGTACCGCCCGACAGGGTCGGGTGGTTGCCGGCGCTGAAGCCGTAGAAGTTCATGATCGACGGAATGTTCGTGTCGATCACGGTGGTGCCCGGCAGCGTCGGGTCGCCCAGGTAGATGGACGTCGCCAGCGTGCCGCTGTAACCCAGCTGGGTGAAGTTGGCGGTGCGGGTCGAACCGTTGGGGTCCAGATTGAAATCGTGACCGGTGTCGATGTACAGCGGGGCTGCCATCGCCGGCACCGCTGCCACCACCGCCAGTGCGGCCAGTGCGAGCTTTGCTTGCTTGAACATGTGTTGCTCCTTAAATCCGTCTTGCCAGATGCGCGTCCGAAGCGGGCGTGCCCGGCTTCTGCCCAGTCATTAAAGCGACAAGCGTGCCAAGTACTCATCCACCTTTGAAATCAATGACTTGACATTTACTAACGTGAATTCTTCGGGGGTGTTGTCAAGTTTCTCGACAAGGCCCATCCCCCTAGTTGTAGGGGGTTCGGCCCTCGCGGGCCAAGGCAACAAGGTTGCCACCAGGCGGCGCGCTTGCGGCGCCGCACGGCCGGTTCAACTCCGGGCGCGACGCCACGGCCGCCGGGCATACTGCGTGAATTCATCAAAGCCGCCCGAGCGGCCAGGGAGACGTCATGAGCACCGTCAGCCGATCCGGCGAGGGGCCCGCATCCGCAGCGGCTGCCACTCCCGGCTTCACCTTCGACTACGACCGCGCCTTCTCTCGCAACATCGGTTGGGTGACGAAGGACGAGCAGCAACGCCTGCGTCGCGCGCGCGTCGCGGTGGCGGGACTGGGCGGTGTGGGCGGTGCCCACGTGCTCGCGCTGTCGCGTCTGGGCATCGCGAATTTCCACATCGCGGACTTCGATGAGTTCGACGTCCACAACATGAACCGCCAGGTGGCTGCCTTCATGTCCACCATGGGGCGGCCGAAAATCGACGTCGTCGCCGAGATGGCCCGCGACATCAACCCCGAAAGCCAGATCCGTCTGTTTCCGCAAGGGGTCAACGACGACAACCTCGACGAGTTTCTGAAGGGCGTCGATGTGTATGTCGACAGCCTGGATTTCTTCGTGCTGGAAACCCGTCGCAAGGTATTCAAGCGCTGTCGCGAACTCGGGATTCCGGCCATGACCGCCGCCCCGCTGGGCATGGGCGCCGCCTTCCTGTATTTCAGCCCCACCGGCATGAGCTTCGAGGAATATTTCAAGGTCGATGGCCGGCCCAGCGAGGACCAGTACGCGCGATTCATTGCCGGCCTGTCGCCGGCGATGCTCAATCGGCGCTATCTGGTGGTGCCGGAGGCGGTGAACTTCAAGGAACGCCGCGGCCCCTCGACTGGCATGGCCTGCGAGTTGTGCGCCGGGGTGATGGGCACGAATGTCCTGAAACTGCTGCTCCAGCGTGGCCCGTTGCGCGCGGCGCCGTGGGGACTGCATTTCGATGCCTATCGCGGAATACTCAAGCAGACGTGGCGCCCGGGTGGGAATGCCCACCCTTTGCAGCGGTTGCTGGTGAGTTTGATCAAACCCGTGCTTCGGGGCCGCTGATGGGGCTGAAGACCGTAGGGAAGCCGCCCGTTCATGAACGGCGTTGGGACCACGCTCGCACGCGCCGGATCACAGATTGACGACGATCTGTAAAAGGTCCGTCAAAACGTAGGGCGGCGGGGCTGAAAACCACAGCCGTCGGCGGCCTGGAGATACTGAATTCACCGCTAGCACGGAAACGCTTCACGCCCGGAATGAGGCGCCCTCAGTCCAGGGGGTTCCATACCCGGCGGCGCTGAGGTGCAATCCGGCTAGCTTCCTGAGGGGTGGACATGAAGAAGATCGGATCGATTCGTCAAGCTGTTCAGCACGGCGTGGAGGGTGTGGCGCACGGCGTGACGCTGGCTGTGGCGCGTCTGAAGGCCCGCGGCGGCGCCGTCGGCCTTGTGGCTGCGGCCATGGCGACCAGCCTGGCATTGGGCGGCTGCTCGACCGGCAAGTTCCCGCCGGCGCCGGTGGCGGCCGGGCAGGCGGACTACAGCTATGTGGTCGGTGCCGGAGACAACCTGAACATCATCGTCTGGCGCAATCCCGAACTGTCCACCACCGTGCCGGTGCGTCCGGACGGCAAGATCGCTGCGCCGCTGATCGATGAGCTGCCGGTGCAGGGCAAGAACTCGGTCCAGATCGCCCGCGACATCGAGAAGACACTCGGCAAGTACGTCCGCGACCCGGTGGTGACGGTCATCGTCACCAGCTTCGTCGGTCCGTACAGCGAGCAGATCCGCGTGGTCGGCGAGGCCGCCAAGCCGCAATTCCTGCCCTACAAGCAGAAGATGTCGCTGCTGGACGTGATGATCGCCGTCGGCGGTCTGACCGATTTCGCCGACGGCAATGCCGCCACCATCCTGCGCACTGCCGAGGGCAACAAGCAGTACTCGGTGCGGCTGAAGGACCTGATCCGCCGTGGCGATGTGTCGGCCAACGTCGAGATGCGTCCCGGCGACATCGTGATCATTCCGCAGAGCTTCTTCTGATGCAGCCCGTCGCCGGGGCGGATCTCCGGCGTCGATCGGCCGGTCTCGCCTTGGCGACCGCGCCGTTCCGGTCATTGGACCGGTTGAACCCGAACGGTTGAAGAGAGACCGCCGCATGGATTCCCTGATCGCGCAACTGATGGCCGTCTTCAAGCGGATGTGGCGCTACCGCTGGCCAGGCCTGATCACGTCGTGGATCGTCGCGTTGGTCGCGGCCGTGGTGGTGTTCGTCGTGCCGGACCGCTACGAGGCCAGCGCCCGGGTCTATGTGGACACCCAATCCATCCTCAAGCCGCTGATGTCCGGCGTGGCGGTGCTCTCCAACACCGAGCAGCAGGTCAACATGCTCAGCCGCACGCTGATCAGCCGGCCCAATGTCGAGAAGCTGGTCCGCATGGCCGACCTGGACCTGCGCGCCACCTCCAAGTCCGACCAGGAAGCGCTGATCGAGCGAGTCACCCGCAACCTGTCCATCCAGACCGCCGGCGGCAGCACCAACAACCTCTACATCCTGTCCTACCGCGATTCCTCGCCGGACGTCTCGAAGAAGGTGGTGGCCTCGCTGCTGTCGATCTTCATGGAGTCCAGCCTGGGCGCCACCCGCAAGGACAGCACCACCGCTGCGACCTTCCTCAACGAGCAGATCAAGAACTACGAGACCAAGCTCGAAGAGGCCGAGACCCGCCGCAAGGAATTCCGACTGCGCAACCTGCAGCTCACCGCCTCCGATGGCAAGGACTCCGCCTCCCGCCTGGCGGACGCCAATGCCCAGCTCGAGGCCGCCCGGCTGTCCCTGCGCGAAGCGGTCAGTGCCCGCGACGCGGCCAAGCAGCAACTGGACCTGGACCTGAAGCGCAACAGCAGCGGCAGCAGCTTGCAGAGCCTGATGCAGGAGAGCTCGCAGAAGCTGGCCACGCCCGAGATCGACGGCCGCATCGACGGCCTCAAGCGCAACCTCGACCAACTGCAGCAGCGCTACACCGACCAGCATCCTGACGTGATCAACACCCAGCGCCTGATCAAGGATCTGGAAGCCCAGCGTCGCAAGGAAGTGGCCGATCTGCAGAAGGCCGCTCTGAACAATCCGACCGCTGGCGGCGGCCGTGCCGACAGCCTGACCTACCAGAACATGGCCCAGGTGCTGGCAAACAAGGAAATCGAGGTGGCCCAGTTGCGGGGTCGCGTCGACGAACTGCAGGGCCGCTATGTGCAGGCGCAGGCGGCGATCAAGCTGGCCCCGCAGCTGGAGGCCGAGTTCGCCCAGCTCAACCGCGACTATGAGGTCATCAAGAAGAACTACGAGGAGATGGTCTCCCGGCGTGAATCGGCGTCACTGTCGACCGACCTGGACAACACCTCCGGCGTGGCCGACTTCCGCATCATCGACCCGCCGCGCGCCTCGACCAAGCCGGTCGCACCAAACCGGCTGGTACTGATGGCGGCGGGCCTGGTGGTGGCCTTGCTGGCCGGCCTGGTGGCGGCCTTCGCCGCGAGCCAGCTGCGCCCGGTGTTCCATGATCTGAATGAACTGCGCCAGCGACTGGAGCTGCCCATCCTGGGCGCGGTCTCCCGCCAGGAAACGCCGGAAGACCGGCGCCGGGCCAAGGTGGACCTGCTGCGCTTCGGCGTGGCCTCGGGCAGCCTGGTCAGCCTGTATGCGCTGGGATTGATCGGCATGGCGATCTGGCTGAGCCGGCAGGTGGGGTGATCGAATGACAAGCCTGATCGAACAAGCCGCCGAGCGGCTGGAACAACTGAAGCGGGCCGGCGTGGACGTCGGCCTGCCGTCGGTGCCGGCCGCTCACAGCGCCGCTCCCGCCACGGTACCTGCTGCTGTGCCTGCTGCTGCACCCGCCACCGCCACGGCCCACGCCGTCCCGGTCTCCGAGGCGGCCACGATGCCGGCCGCGCCGGTGTTGCCGCCCGCCCAGCCGCTGCCCCAGGCGCCGATGATTGCGCGCAGCGCGCCGGATGTCGGCTCCAAGCGGGTCGAGCTGGATCTGGAGGCGCTGGCTGCGCAGGGGTTCCTGACCCCGAACGCGCCGCGCAGCTTCCTGGCCGACCAATACCGCAACATCAAGCGTCCGCTGATCAAGAACGCCATGGGCAAGGGCGCGTCCACGCTCAACCATGCCAACCTGATCATGGTCACCAGCGCCTTGCCGGGCGAGGGCAAGAGCTTCACCTCTTTGAACCTGGCGATGAGCATCGCCGCCGAGTTCGACAACACGGTGATGCTGGTGGATGCCGACGTCGCCCGTCCCTCGATGCTGCGCATGCTGGGCCTGCCACCCGGCCCCGGCCTGCTGGACGTGCTGGAGAAGGAAGCGGACATGTCCAGCGTCCTGATCAAGACCAATGTCGACAAGCTGACCCTGCTGCCCAGCGGCCGCCCGCATGCCCGCGCCACCGAGCTGCTGGCCAGCGATGCGATGAGCGCGTTGCTCGACCACATGGCCAAGCGCTATCCGGACCGGATCATCATCTTTGATTCGCCGCCGCTGCTGCTCACCACCGAATCGCGGGTGCTGGCCTCCCACATGGGCCAGATCGTGGTGGTGGTGCAGGCCGAGCGCACCCCGCAAAGCGCGGTGCAGCAGGCGGTGGCCACCATCGAAAACTGTCCGCTCAAGATGCTGCTGCTCAACCAGGCCAGCAGCAAGAGCGGTGCCGGTTATGGCTACGGCTATGAGAACGGCTACGGCTACGGCTATGGCTACGGTGACCACCGGGGCCAGGCCGGCGCGTCGGACAAGGCCTGACACGATGCCGCGGTTCGTCGCCCTCGCTCATCCCTACCGTGGCCTGGCCGCGGCCTGCCTGTTGATGGTGGCCACGCTGGGCGTGCAGGCGCAGTCGGAGGAGGGCGATGCCACCCGCCGCCTGGGCACCACGGTGACGCCCCGCATCGGCCTGTCCGAAACCTGGACCGACAACCTGACCCTGGCGCCGGATGGCCAGCGCGACCGCGCGCTGATCACCACCGTCTCGCCCGGGCTGACCGTCACCAGCCAGACCGGCATGGTGCGCGGCGTGCTGGACTACACGCTGGACGGCCTCATCTACCTCAAGAGCGAGCAGAAGAACCGCCTGCAGAACCAGCTCAACCTGCGCGGCAATGCCGAGCTGGTGCCGCGGGCGCTGTTTGTCGATGTGCAGGGCAACATCAGCCAGCAAAGCATCTCAGCCTTCGGTCAGCAGTCGGTCAGCAACCAGCTCGACAGCCCCAACCGCACCGAGGTGCGGACCTGGTCGGTGACGCCCTACTGGCGTGGGGCACTGGCCGGCGTGGCGACCTTCGAGTTGCGCGCCAACGGCCAAATTCGCACGTCCACAGAAAGCGGCGGCGCCGGCGCCAATGCCGGCGACAGCAAGGAAGGCTCGGTCAACTTCAGCCTGGCCGGACCGCAAGGCCGTCTGCTGAACTGGGGCCTGCAGGCCAACACCCGCCGCATCCATTACGACCAGACGGGCCTGGACAACCGCAGCTCCAGCGCCGTGGCCTCGCTGACCCTGGTCCCCGACATCGATTGGGCCGCCGGCCTGAACGCCGGCCGCGAGCGCAGCGATTTCCTGGGCAAGGACACCAGCACCATCTACGGCGCCAGCCTGAAGTGGACGCCGTCTCCGCGCACCACCTTCAATGCCGACTGGCAGCACCACAGCTACGGCAACAGCCACAACCTGCTGGCGGAACACCGCATGACGCAGTTCGTGCTGCGCGTGACCAGCTCCGAGAGCGTGAGCAGCGGCGGCTCGCCCACCGGGCAGATGAACAACTACCAACTGCTGGACCTGCAGTTCACCAGCATCGAGCCCGATCCGGTCCGTCGCGACACCATCGTGCGGGCGACGCTGGCGGCGCTGGGCCTGAGCGCGGATGCGATCACCAGCAACGGCTTTGTCGCCAACACCGCCATGCTGCAGCGACGCACCGATGTCTCGCTGGCCTGGACCGGTCCACGCCTGACGCTGACCCTCTCGGCCAACGACAACACCAGCCGCCGCCTGGGCGTGGCGCCGACCGGCAGCGGCGGCGACCTGGCGTTGACCGACAACGTGCGCCAGCGCGGCGCCACGCTGAGCGTCTCCTACCGGTTCACCCCGTTGGCCACCGGCACGATGAGCTACACCCGGCAGCACAGCTCCGGCGACGGCGTGACCGTGGGCAGCGGACTGCGATCGCTGTTTGCCACCACCACGATCCGGCTGGGTCCGCGGACCGATGCCACCGTCGGCCTGCGCCAGACCCGGTCCGAGGATCAGTTCCTCGCCTACCGCGAGAACGCGGTGTATGCGCAGCTCTCGCAGCGCTTTTGAGCAGTCAACTTCATGTATGAGGCCTTCTACGGGCTGAGCAGCAAGCCTTTCCAGCTCAGCCCCGATCCCAGTTTCTATTTCGGCAGCAAGCAGCATCGCCGCGCGAAGGCGTATCTGGATTACGGCGTGCTGCGCAGCGACGGCTTCATCGTCATCACCGGCGAGATCGGCGCGGGCAAGACCACCCTGGTGCGCGGCCTGCTCGACAGCCTGAACCGCAGCAACGTGGTCATCGGCAATGTGGTGACCACCCAGCTCGATGCCGAGGACACGCTGCGCCTGGTGGGCGCCGCCTTCGGTGTGCGGGTCAAGGACCTGCCCAAGAGCGAACTGCTGATGGCGCTGGAGGCCTTCTTCGTCAGCGAGGCCAGCCGCGGCAAGCGCTGCCTGCTGATCGTCGACGAGGCCCAGAACCTCACCGCGCGCGCGGTGGAGGAACTGCGCATGCTGTCCAACTTCCAGTTCGGCAACCAGTCGCTGCTGCAGACCTTCCTGGTCGGCCAGCCGGAGTTCCGCGCCATCTTGCAGCGGCCCGAGATGGAGCAGTTCCGCCAGCGCATCGCGGCGAGCTGCCACATCGGTCCGCTCGACGAGGAAGACACCCGCCGCTACATCGAGCACCGGTTGCGCTGCGCCGGCGCCGACGGCAAACCGACCTTCGACGACGAGGCCTTCTCCACGCTGCACATCGCCAGCCAGGGCATTCCGCGCCGGATCAACACCTTGTGCGATCGCCTGCTGCTGCTGGGCTTCATGGCCGAGCGCACCCATCTGACGGTGGCCGATGTGGAAGAGGTGGTGGCTGACCTGTCGCGTGAATCGGCCTTTGCGCCGCCGCCAGCGACCGAGCCGGTGACCGCCGGTGTGAGCGCCTCGGGCGCCGCCGCCGGGAGTGGAGCGCGCCAAGGCCGCTCCGCTGAAGGCGAGGTGGGCGTGGATTTGGATGTCGGTCTGCTGCGCCGACAACTTGGGGCGGCGGGCCTGGATGCGGGAGCGCTGTCTGAGGAGCTCGCCGGCCTGGGCCTGGACGGCCAGGACGCCCGGCTGCAACGCATCGAAGACAGCCTGCTGCGACTCGAACGCATCAACCAGCAGACCTTGGCGCTGCTGCAGAAACTCGTGGGAGCGGTGCGGTCCTGAGGGCCGATCGCAGCGAACAGGAAGGCCACGACATGACACACCCAGCCACCGGTCCGGCGCGGACCTCGGGGTCCCCCTCGGCTCCGCCATCGCCATCAGTTCCGCCATCGACATCGCCATCCGGTGCGGCCACGCATGCCCGCATCCGCAATGCGATGAGCATCGATGTGGAGGACTATTTCCAGGTCTCCGCCTTCGCGCCCTACATCGACCGCGCCGACTGGGCGTCGCGTGAGTGCCGGGTGCAGCGCAACATGGCGCGCATCCTGGACCTGCTGGATGCCGGCGGCGTGAAGGCCACCTTCTTCACCCTGGGCTGGATCGCGCAGCGTTATCCGCAACTGGTGAAGGACATCGTGGCCCGTGGTCATGAGCTGGCCAGCCACGGCTTCGGCCATGAGCGTGCCAGCGACCTCAGCCCGGCTGCCTTCCGCGAAGACATCCTCAGTGCCAAGCTGCTGCTCGAGGACCTGGGCGGCGTGGCGGTGCAGGGCTACCGGGCGCCGAGTTTCTCGATTGGCAAGGACAACCTCTGGGCCTTCGATGTGCTGGCGGACTGCGGCTATCGCTACAGCTCCAGCGTCTATCCGATCCAGCATGACCACTACGGCATGCCCGACTCGCCGCGCTTTCCGTATGAGGTGCGGCCCGGCCTGACCGAGGTGCCGGTGACGACGCTGCGCTTTCGCGGCAAGAACTATCCCAGCAGCGGCGGCGGCTGGTTCCGGCTGCTGCCCTACGGCATGACCCGCTGGATGATCGAACGCTTCAATCGCATCGAAGGCCGCAGTGCGGTGTTCTATTTCCACCCGTGGGAGATCGACACCGAGCAGCCGCGCATCGCCGGCATCGATGCCAAGACCCGCTTCCGTCACTACGTCAACATCGGCCGCACCGAGGCGCGCATTGCGCAGTTGCTGGCCGATTTCGACTGGGGTCGCATGGACGAGCTGTTCCTGCCGGCGCCGTCCGCGTCCTCCACCGAGGCCGCCAGCACCGCCGCAGCGACCGCGGCCCCGACGCCCCAGCCGAGGGTGGCATGAGCAGTTCAGGTTTGACCGCCGTGCCATCGGGATCGATCGCCACGGCGGCGGTGGCGTCCGCCGCGGTTCCCGCCGCTGCGCCGGTGGCGGTTTCCGCTGCCGTGCCTGCTGCTGCGCCGGCTTCCGGCTCTGAGGCTATCGGTCACACCGACGCGCCGCTGCAGGTGCATCAACTGGCCATCGATGACGTCGACACCGCGCGCCGCTGGGACGCGTTCGTGCAGGCTTGCCCATCGGCCACCTTCTTTCATCTGTCGGCCTGGCAGCGCATCCTCAAGACGCAGTTCAGGCATCGCGGCTTCTTCTTCTATGCCGAGCGCAACGGGCGCATCGAAGGCGTGTTGCCGCTGGCGGAGAACAAGAGCCGCCTGTTCGGGCATGCGCTGGTGGGCCTGCCGTTCGCGGTGTACGGCGGCGTGGCGGCGGAGACCGATGCCGCGGCTCAGGCGCTGGAGGAAGCGGCCCAGGCGCAGGCCCGCGCGCTGCGGGTGCAGCATCTGGAGCTGCGCAATGTGCAGCGCCGCCATGAGGACTGGCCGCATCAGGACCTGTATGTGACCTTCCGCAAGGAGATCCTGCCGGAGGAAGAGGCCAACCTGCTGGCCATCCCGCGCAAGCAGCGCGCCATGGTGCGCAAGGGCATCAAGAACGAGCTGAAGGCCGAGATCGATCGCGGCGTGGACCGCTTCTTCGCGCTGTATGCGGACAACGTCCACCGCCACGGCACACCGGCGATGTCCAAGCGCTATTTCCAGTCGCTGCTGGACACCTTCGGCGAGGCGGCCGAGGTGTTGATCGTCACCGATGCGCAGGGCACGCCGCTGTCCGGCGTGTTGAGCTTCTACTTCCGGGACGAGGTGCTGCCGTACTACGCCGGCGATGCGGTCGCGGCGCGCGACCTCGCGGCCAATGACTTCAAGTACTGGGAGCTGATGCGCCGGGCCTGCGCCCGCGGTCTCAAGGTCTTCGACTACGGCCGCAGCAAGCACGACACCGGCTCCTTCGCCTTCAAGAAGAACTGGGGTTTCGAGCCCACACCGCTGCATTACGAGTACTGTCTCTATGAGCGCGATGCGGTGCCGCAGAACAATCCCAGCAATGCCAAATACCAGCTGATGATCAAGGCCTGGCGCAAGCTGCCGATCAGCGTCGCCAACTGGCTGGGGCCGCACATCGTGCGCAGCCTGGGCTGAGCGGCGTCCGCGCCGCCGCCCCCACGCCACGCCACAAGGACGTTCATGGCCCGCATCCTCTACCTGGTTCACCGCCTGCCTTATCCGCCCAACAAGGGCGACAAGCTGCGCTCGTACCACCTGCTCAAGCACCTGGTGGCCAGCCATGAGGTGGTGCTGGGCAGCTTCATCGACGACCCTGAGGACTGGGCCCATCTGCCCGCCGTGCGCGCGCTGTGTGCCGACAGCTTCGTGGCCGGACTGAATCCGCTGCGCACCCGGCTCGCGAGTCTGCGGGGCCTGTTGTCCGGCGAGGCGTTGAGCCTGCCGTACTACCGCCATCGCGCCATGCGCGCCTGGATCGCCCGCATCGCCCGCGAGCAGCGCTTCGATGCGATCGTGGTGTTCTCTTCCACCATGGCGCAGTACGCGCTGCAACTGCGCGAGGTGGCGGGACCGGTCCCGATGCTGGTGGATTTCGTCGACGTCGATTCGGCCAAGTGGAGCGACTATGCCAAGGCGCGTCGCTGGCCGATGTCCTGGCTCTATCGCCGCGAGGGCCAGGCCTTGCTCGCCTATGAGCGGCAGGTGGCCGATCAGGCGCGCTGCTCGTTCTTCGTGACCGAAAGCGAGAAGGCGCTGTTCCAGCAACTGTCCGGCACCACGGCCAAGGTCGAGGCGCTGTGCAACGGCGTGGACAGCGGCTACTTCGCGCCGCTGCCGCTGCAGCCCAGTCCCTTCGATGCCGATGAGTTGCCGCTGGTCTTCACTGGCGCGATGGACTATTGGCCCAATGTCGATGCGGTGCAGTGGTTCGTGGCCCAGGTGCTGCCGGAGTTGCGTCGGCGCTGGCCCAAGCTGCGCTTCACCATCGTCGGCCGTGCGCCGACGCCGGCTGTCCTGGCGCTGGCCGGCGATGCAGTGCGGGTGACCGGCACGGTGCCGGATGTGCGGCCCTACCTGCAGCATGCGGTGGCGGTGGTGGCACCGCTGCGCCTGGCGCGCGGGGTGCAGAACAAGATCCTGGAAGCGATGGCGGTCGGCCGCCCGGTGGTGGCGGCCCGCAGCTGCGTGGAAGCGTTGGACGCCAACGGTGTGCAGCCGGGCCAGGACCTGCTTTCGGCCGATGACGCCGAGGACTATGTCGATCTGGTGCATGCGCTGCTGTGCGCGCCAGCGCGGGCCCAGGCCATCGGCCAGCAGGCTCGCGAGCGGGTGCTGCGCCAGTTCAGCTGGCAGGCCCATCTCTCGCAGCTGGATGCCTACCTGCCGCCCGCGGCCGTGACGGTGCCGACGCCGCTGGCCAGTGTCGCGCCCGCCATGCAGGGGCTGGGGGCGTGACCGTGGCCATGCCTGAGCAGCTGCGTTCCGGCGGTTTGCCGGTCGCCTGGCGACGGCCGTTGCTGGTGCTGTTGCTGTTGACGCTGGCCGTGCTGCTGTTCTATCGCCAGACGGCGGCAGGCATGGTGACGATCTGGTGGCGTTCGGGGACCTTCACCCATGCCTTCCTGGTGCCGCCGATCGCGTTGTGGCTGGCCTGGCGCCGCCGCGTCATGGTGGCGCCGCTGGTGCCGCGGCCGCAGCCCTGGGTGGCCTTGCCGATCGCGCTGCTGGGCCTGGTCTGGCTGTTTGCGGATTTCGCGGCGGTGAACGCGGCCACCCAACTCGCGCTGGTGGCCATGCTGGTGCTGCTGGTGCCGGCGGTGCTGGGATGGCGGGTGGCCCGGGAGATGGCGTTCCCGCTGGCCTTCCTGTTCTTCTGCGTGCCCATCGGCGAATTCCTGCTGCCGCAGCTGATGGACTGGACCGCCCACTTCACCGTGCTGGCGCTGCGGCTCAGCGGCATCCCGGTCTATCAGGAAGGGTTGCAGTTCATCATTCCCAGCGGCCAATGGTCGGTGGTGGAGGCCTGTTCCGGCGTGCGTTACCTGATCGCTTCGCTGATGGTGGGCACGCTCTACGCCTACCTCAGCTATCACTCGCTGCGCCGTCGGCTGGCCTTCATCGCCTTCGCACTGGCGCTGCCGCTGGTCGCGAACTGGGCGCGGGCCTATCTGATCGTGCTCATCGGCCATCTGTCCGGCAACACGCTGGCAGTGGGCGTGGACCACCTGATCTATGGCTGGGTGTTCTTCGGCCTGGTGATGATGGCGATGTTCCTGATCGGCGCGCGCTGGTCGCAGCCTGATCCGGTGCTGGTGCCGCCACCGGCGGAACGGTCGCTGTCGGGTGCCCCGTCGGGCGCGTCGTTGCAGATGCCGCTGGCGGTGCTCGCGCTGACGGTGGTCATCGTGCTGCCGCAAGCGCTGGGGCTGTGGTTGCGGCAGGCGGTCGGCCAGCCGGTCGACGCGCTGCCCGTGATCGCCGCCGCACCCGGCTGGGAAGCGGTCCCGCTGCCCGAGCCCGCCTGGTCGCCGGGCTTCGACGGCGCGAACGCCCGCCTGCATCAGCAGTTCCGGCATGGCGACGACCCGACGGTCGGACTGCATCTGCAGTACTTCCGTGACCAGGACTACGAACGCAAGCTGGTCAGTTCCAGCAATGCGGTGGTTGCGCCGGAGGACAAGCATTGGGCGGTCGTCTCCCGTGCCACTGCCGCCGTGCTGCTGCCGCAAGGGCAGATGCCGTTGATCAGCACCCAGGTGCGGGCCGCGTCGCTGGATGCGATGACCGCGCCCCGGATGCTGGTCTGGCATGTCTACTGGCTGAACGGCCAGACCCAGGTCAGCGGCTGGCGGGCCCGCCTGCTCGGCGCCTGGCAGCGGCTGCGCGGTCAAGGCGACGATGCGGCCCTGATCCTGATCTACACCGCGCAGGACGAGGCCGCACCGCAGCGCCTGCAGGCCTTCCTGCAACAGCACTGGCGGATGATCGACAGCGACTTGCATCGGGTGCGCGACGCATCGCGCGGCGAGCCGGCCCAGCGTGACCGCCAGGGAATGACCGAAGTCGGAACCGGTGAGGCTGCCGGCGCCGCCGAGGGCGCCAGTGCGCCCGCCGTGTTCACCGCCACCTCATCCGCCGCCTCATCCGCCGCCTCATCCGCCGCCTTGCCTGCCGGCACCGGTGCCTCCGACAGTCCCCAGGCCTCCGGAGTGACGCCATGACCGCCGACCTGAGCATGGCGCAGGCCCAGACCGGTCGCGGTGATCGGCGGCCGCTGGTGCTGCATGTGATGTACCGCTTCGACACCGGCGGGCTGGAGAACGGCGTCGTCAACCTGATCAACCACATGCCGGCGGACCGCTATCGGCATGCGATCCTGGCCCTGACCGAGATCACCGACTTCCGCCAGCGCCTGCAGCGCGACGATGTGAGCTTCCATGCGCTGCACAAACCGCCCGGGCAGGGCTTCTGGCTGTATCCGACGCTCTATCGGCTGTTTCGCGAACTCAGGCCGGCGGTGGTGCACAGCCGCAATCTTGCGGCGCTGGAAGTGCAATTGCCCGCCTGGCTGGCCCGGGTGCCGGTGCGGATTCACGGCGAGCATGGCCGCGATGTGGGCGACCTGGACGGTCGCAATCGGGCCTATCAACGGGTGCGTCGGTTCTACAAGCCCTTCGTGTCGCATTACATTGCGCTGTCGCGCGATCTGGGCGAGTACCTCACCGGTCCGGTGGGCGTGGCGCCGGCGCGGGTCAGCCAGTTCGTCAACGGGGTGGACACCCAGCGCTTCCAGCGTGAGGCCGGCGACGCGTCGGCGCGGCAGATTCCGGGATGTCCGTTCGATCCGCAGCAGCATTGGCTGATCGGCACCGTGGGCCGCATGGCGCCGGTGAAGGATCAGTTGATGCTCACCCAGGCGTTCGTGGCGATGCTGTCGGCCGCGCCGGAGCTGCGGGCCCGGGCGCGGCTGGTGATGATCGGGGAGGGGCCGCTGCGGGCGCAGTGCCAGGCGCTGCTGGATCAGGCCGGCCTGAGCGAACTCGCGTGGCTACCGGGCGAGCGAAGCGATGTGCCGGCGGTGATGCGCGGGCTGCATGTGTTTGCGCTGCCGTCGATGGCCGAAGGCATTTCCAACACCATCCTGGAAGCGATGGCCAGCGGCCTGCCGGTGGTGGCCACCGAGGTTGGCGGCAATGCGGACCTGGTGTCGGCCCAGATCAGCGGACTGCTGGTGCCGGCCGGCGAGCCGGGACCGATGGCCACCGCGCTGCTGCGACTCACCCGTGAGCCCGCCCTGGCGGCCAGCATGGGCGAGGCCGGTCGTCAGCGGGTGGAGCGAGACTTCAGCATGCGGGCCATGGTGGCCCGCTACCAGGGGCTGTATGACCGGTTGCTGGGGCGCGAGGGCGGAGCGGGCCGAACCGGCGGAACTGCCGGAACCGGCCAAAGCAGCCAACCAGGCTGAGCGGCCCCGACAGGCCGAGCGAACAGAACAGACGGAACGGGAACGACCATGTGCGGAATCAGCGGCATCTTCGACATCCGGGGCCGGCGCGACTTCGACGCCGCCCTGATGCATCGCATCAACGACACGCTGCATCACCGTGGCCCGGACGAGGGTTCGGTGCATCTGCAGCCCGGCGTGGCCTTCGGCCATCGGCGGCTGTCGATCATCGACATCGCCACCGGCCAGCAACCGCTGTTCAATGACGCGGGCACGGTGGGCATCGTCTTCAATGGCGAGATCTACAACTACCAGGCGCTGATGGACGAACTGCAGGGCCTGGGCTTTCGCTTCCGCACCAAGAGCGACACCGAGGTCATCGTGCATGCGTGGTCGGCCTGGGGGCCGGACTGCGTGCAGCGCCTGCGCGGCATGTTCGCCTTCGCGCTGTGGGACCGCGCCAGCGATTCGCTGTTCATGGCGCGCGACCGGCTGGGCGTGAAGCCGATGTTCTATGCGCCGCTCGATGACGGCCAGGTGGTCTTCGGCTCCGAGCTGAAGGCGCTGCTGGCGCATCCGCTGCTGCGCCGCGACATCGATCCGCAGGCGGTCGAAGAGTATTTCGCGCTCGGTTATGTGGCCGAGCCGCGCACCGTGTTCCGCCAGGCGCTGAAGCTGCCGCCGGGGCACACCCTGTGGATCCGCCGCGGTGAGCCGGTCGGCCAGCCGCAGCGCTACTGGGATGTGCATTTCACCCTGGATGCCCGCATCGACGAGCAGCAGGCGCAGGAAGAGCTGCTGCGCCGCCTGCGGGAGTCGGTCAAGCTGCGCATGATCGCGGAAGTGCCGCTGGGGGCCTTCCTGTCCGGCGGGGTCGATTCCAGCGCGGTGGTCGCGATGATGGCCGGCGAAAGCAGCGGGCCGGTCAAGACCTGCTCGATCGCCTTCGACGATCCGCAGTACAACGAATCCGAATTCGCCCAGCAGGTCGCGGACCGCTATCACACCGACCATCACGTCGAGATGGTGCAGAGCGACGACTTCGACCTCATCGACACCCTGGCCCGTCTGTACGACGAGCCCTATGCGGACAGCTCCGCCATCCCCACCTACCGCGTCTGCCAACTGGCCCGCAAGCATGTGACGGTGGCGCTGTCGGGCGACGGCGGTGATGAGAGCTTCGGCGGCTATCGGCGCTACAAGCTGCACATGATGGAAGAGCGCATGCGCGCCAGCCTGCCGCTGGGCCTGCGCAAGCCGCTGTTCGGTACGCTGGGTCGGCTCTATCCGAAAGCCGACTGGGCGCCGCGCGTGTTCCGTGCCAAGACCACCTTCCAGGCCCTGGCCCGCAATTCGGTGGAGGCTTACTTCCACACCATGTCGGTGATCCGGGATGCCGAGCGCATGCCGCTGTACAGCGCGCGCTTTAAGTCGGAGCTGGGCGGCTACAACGCCCGCGAGCTGTTCCTGCGGCATGCGCAGCGCGCCAACACCGACGATCCGCTGGCGATGATCCAGTACCTGGACACCCACACCTACCTGGTGGGCGACATCAACACCAAGGTGGACCGCGCCTCGATGGCCCATTCGCTGGAGGTGCGCGAGCCGCTGATGGACCATGAGCTGGTGGAATGGCTGGCCACGCTGCCGTCCCACCTGAAGCTGCGCGGCGGCGAAGGCAAATACCTGTTCAAGAAATCGCTGGAGCCGCATCTGCCGCGCGATGTGCTGTATCGGCCCAAGATGGGCTTTGCGGTGCCGCTGTCGCGCTGGTTCCGCGGGCCGCTGCGCCAGCGGGTGCGGGGCTCGCTGCTCGGCGGTCCGTTGGCCGACACCGGCTGGTTCGATCTCAAGGCGGTCGGCCAGTTGGTCGAACAGCATGAGAACGGCAGCCGCGACCACAGCACGCCGCTGTGGACGCTGCTGATGTATGACGCGTTCCTGCGCAATGTGATGGGCGCCGCACCGATGCGCCAGGCGGCATGACCGGCTCGGCCGGAACGACAGCTCACGCATGAAGATCCTCTATCACCACCGCACCGCGTCCAAGGACGGTCAGGCGGTCCACATCGAAGAGATGATCGGCTCGCTGCGGGCCCTGGGCCATGAGGTCCTGGTCGTGGCGCCGGGCGGGGAATCCGCGCCCGAGGAGAAGTCCCGCATGGGCGACGACGTCGGCTGGGTGCAGCGCCTGCGTGCGCGGCTGCCCAAATGGGTCTACGAGCTGCTGGAGCTGGGCTACTCGCTGCATGCCTATCGGCGTCTGGCGGCGGCGGCCAAGGGCTTCCAGCCCGATGTGATCTATGAGCGCTACAACCTCTACCTGCTGGCCGGCCTGATGCTCAAGCGCCGGCTGGGCGTGCCGCTGCTGCTGGAAGTCAACGCGCCGCTGGCCGATGAACGTGAGCGCTTCGGCGGCTTGGCGCTGCCGCGGCTGGCGCGCTGGGCGGAACGGCGTGTCTGGCGCGGCGCCGATGCGGTGCTGCCGGTGACGCAGGTGCTGGGTCGGATGATCGAAGCGCAAGGCGTGCCGGCCCAGCGGCTGGTGGTGATTCCGAACGGCATCAACGAGGCCCACTTTGCCGCCGCGCCCACGCCCGACGCCGCCAAGCGCGCGCTGGGCTGGGAGGAGGCGCTGGTGCTGGGCTTCACCGGCTTCGTGCGAGACTGGCACGGCATGGACCGGGTCATCCGCTGGATGGCCAGTCCCGCCGCGCCCGCCAATGCGCGGCTGCTGCTGGTGGGCGACGGCCCGGCTCGGGCGGAGCTCGAAGCGCTGGCGCGCGAGCTGGCGCTGGGCGAGCGGGTGCGCTTCACCGGGGTGATCTCGCGTGACGAGGTGCCGCGCCATGTCGCGGCCTTTGACATCGCGCTGCAGCCGGCGGTGGTGGCTTATGCCTCACCGCTCAAGCTGTTCGAGTACCTGGCCCTGGCCAAGGCGATCGTTGCCCCGCGCCAACCCAACATCGAAGAGGTGCTGGACGACGACCGCAATGCGCTGCTGTTCGATCCCGAGCAGCCGGGCGCACTGGAAGCGCTGCTGGCCCGCCTGGCCGGTGATGAGGCGCTGCGCCTTCGCCTGGGCGAGGGCGCCCATGCCACCATCGCCCGGCAGCACCTGACCTGGCTGGGCAATGCGGAGCGGGTGGTGACCCTTGCGCAGTCGCTGCGTGCGGCACCGCGCGCGGCCCTGGGTGATGCGAAGGCCTGACCCATGCTGAAACTGCTCACCTTCTCGACGCTCTATCCCAGCGCGGTGATGCCCAGCCACGGCATCTTCGTCGAGACCCGATTGCGGCATCTGGTGGCCTCGGGCCAGGTGCAATCCCGCGTGGTCGCGCCGGTGCCGTGGTTCCCGTTCAAGGGCGATCGCTTCGGCGAGTACGGCAAGTTCGCCGCCACGCCCGCGCGCGAGCATCGGCATGGGCTGGAGATCACCCATCCGCGATTCCTGCGACTGCCCAAGGTCGGCATGAGCAGCGCGCCCTACACGCTGGCCTGGACCTTCCTGCGCGAGGCCCGGCGGTTGCAGCGCGAAGGCGGCGACTTCGACCTGATCGATGCCCACTACTTCTACCCCGACGGCGTGGCCGCAGTGATGGTGGCGCGCGCCCTGAACAAGCCGGTGGTGATCACCGCGCGCGGCACCGACATCAACCTCATCCCGCAATACGACTTTCCGCGCAAGCTGATCCTGCAGGCCGCCCAGCGGGCCAATGCCCAGATCACCGTGTGCGCCGCGCTCAAGGACGAGCTGGTGGCGCTGGGCGCCGATGCGTCCAAGGTGCAGGTCTTGCGCAATGGCGTGGATCTGACGCTGTTCCATCCCGGCGGACGGGAGGAGGCTCGCCAGTCCCTGGGCCTGGCCGCGGGACGCTTCACCCTGGCCTCGGTGGGCCATCTGATCGAGCGCAAGGGCCATGAGCTGGTGATCGGCGCCCTGGCGGAATTGCCGGAGGTGGACCTGCTGATCGCCGGCGCAGGACCGGAGGAGGGCGCGCTGCGCCGCCTGGCGGCCACGCTGGGCGTGCAGGCGCGGGTGCGCTTCCTGGGCGCGGTGCCGCAGGCGCGGCTGCGGGAGGTTTATGTGGGCTGTGATGCGCTGGTGCTGGCCTCCAGCCGCGAAGGCTGGGCCAATGTGCTGCTGGAGGCGATGGCCTGCGGCACGCCGGTCGCGGCCTCCAATGTCTGGGGCACGCCGGAGGTGGTGGCCACGCATGACGCCGGCGAACTGATGCCCGCCCGCACCGCGACCGGTGTGGCCGAAGCGGTGCGCCGACTGCGTGCCGCGCCGCGCGACCGGGCGGCCACGCGCCGCTATGCGGAGCAGTTCAGCTGGGACGCCACCACGCAGGGTCAGCTCGATCTCTTCCACCGCGTGCTGGCCGCGCGCGGCAAGCCGGAGCTTCGCCATGCGTGACCTGCTGATGCTGGCGCTGTTTTCGGGCCTCATCTGGAAGACCTTCAAGGATCCGATGTGGGGCGTGCTGGGCTGGGTGTGGATGGGGGTGATGAACCCGCACCGCCTGGCCTATGGCTGGGCGCATGACGCGCCCTGGTCGATGGTGATTGCGCTGGCGCTGTTCGTCAGCCTGCTGGTGCACCGCGACAAGCTGGTGAAGCTGCCGGTCAACGGCGTGGTGGTGCTGCTGGTGATGTGGATCCTCTGGATCGGCGTCTCGCCGCTGTTGTTCTCGTTCTATCCCGAGAAGGAATTCAACTACTGGTCGCGCGCCTTCAAAGTGCTGCTGATGGTGCTGGTATCGATGCTGGTGGTGGAACGCCGTCAGCACCTGGACTGGCTGGTGATGGTGCTGGTGGTGTCCATCGGCTATTACGGTCTGAAGGGCGGCGTGTTCACCATTGCCACCGGCGGCGCGGCGCGGGTCTGGGGGCCGGAGGGCTCCTTCATCGAGGACAACAACTCGCTGGCGCTGGCCACCATCATGACGGTGCCGCTGATCCGCTATCTGCAGCTGCAGGCGACCAGGAAATGGCAGCGATACCTGGCCTCGGTGGCGATGGTGCTGTGCATGGCCTCGGCGGTGGGCTCGCAATCGCGCGGGGCCTTCCTGGCGATCATTGCGATGTCCTTCTTCATGTGGCTGAAGAGCCGCAACAAGTTGCCGCTGGCGATCGTGGTGATGGTCGCCTTGCCGCTGATGTTCATGTTCATGCCCGACAGCTGGTCGGACCGCATGAGCACCATCCGCACCTACAACCAGGACGACTCGGCGCTGGGCCGCATCAATGCCTGGCACACCGCCTGGCGGTTGGCAGTGGACCTGTTCCCGTTCGGCGGCGGCTTCACCGTGGCCGGTCCGGCGGCGTTTGCAAAGTACGCGCCGGATCCGTCGATTCCGTTGACGGCCCATTCGATCTATTTCCAGGCCTTGGGCGAGCACGGCTTCTTCGGGCTGTTCCTGTTCGTGGGCATTTTCTGGCTCACCTGGCGGCGCGCGAGTGTGCTGATGCGCCGCAGCAAGTCGGCGCCCGACCTGCAATGGGCCCGCGACCTGGCCGGCATGTGCCAAGTGGGGCTGATTGGTTATGCGACCGGCGGTGCCTTCCTCAGCCTGGTCTATTTCGACCTGCCTTACTACCTGCTGCTGATCGTGGTGTCGCTGGACCGGATCGTCGCGCGCGAGATGGACAGCCGCGCCAAGGCCGTGCCCGCTGCGGGCCCGCCGACGGTCGCCGGGGCGGCATCGCCGTCATCGTCATCACCGTCGCCTTATTGGGGAGGCACTTGATGCTGGCGCCCTTGAGTCTGCTGGGCTGGCCGCGCGGCGCGCCGGCGCTGAGCATCCTGATCTATCACCGGGTGCTGCCGCGGCCGGATCCGCTGCGTCCGGGCGAGATCGATGCGGCGCTCTTCGACGCCCAGGTGCATTTCCTGTCCCAGCATTTCGAGCTGATGACGGTGTCCGATGCGGCGGCCGCGCTGCGCGAGGGGCGTCTGCCCCGTCGAGCGGCCTGCATCACCTTCGACGATGGTTATGCGGACAACTGGACGGTGGCCCATCCGATCCTGGCGGCCCACGGGGCGCGGGCGACGGTGTTCATCGCGACCGGTTTCCTCAATGGCGGCCGGATGTTCAGCGACACGGTGATCGAATTCGTTCGCCGGTGTTCCGGGTCGCTGCTGGATCTGGACGCCGTCGGCATGGGCCGTCATGCGATCGGCAGCGACGAGGACCGGCTGAAGGCGATCAGCGCGCTGCAGGTCCAGCTGAAATACCTGCCGCCCGAGGAGCGGGATGCACAGGTCCGTCGCATGCTGGACGCGCATCCGGTGAGCGGCTTGCCGGACGACCTCATGCTGAGCGACGCGCAATTGCGCCAACTCGCCGACGCCGGCCACGAGATCGGCGGCCACACGGTCAACCACACGGTGCTGACCACGCTGGCGCCTGAGGGCGCCCGCGAACAGGTGCAGGCGGGGCGGGCCCATCTGGAATCGCTGATCGGCCGGCCGGTGCGCAGCTTCGCCTATCCCAATGGTCGGCCGCAGCGGGACTACGACGCCGGCCACGCCGCGATGCTGCGCGAGCTGGGATTCGAGGCGGCGGTGTCGACCTCCGCTGGCGTGGCGCTGCCAGGTGCGGACCCGTTCCAGTTGCCGCGCTACACGCCCTGGGGCCGATCGATGACGATGTTTGCGATGCGCATGATGCGCAACGCGCGGATGGGTGGGCCAGCGGCGGTGGTGTAGGGCGGTGAGGGCGCGAGGTCGATGTCGCCGCAGCGGTGGTGATCGGGTTCCGCCACCGAGGTTTTGCCGGGTCGACAGCCAGGCAAGACCCGGCACAATCCCTCGCGAGTCGGGCCTTACCGAGGGCCCGCGAACCAGGGACGCCGAATGAAGAGGAATGCATCCGGACGCGCTGTCGTGGCGCGCGGCTTGGTGGGGCTTGCCATGCTGGTGGGCGGTGGCATGTGGTTGGCGCAGTCCGTGATGGCGCAAGCCGTCATCGCGTTACCCGTAGCGCCCGCATCAACCGCATCAACCGCATCAACCGCGGCCCCCGTCCTTTTGTCGGGCGAGGCTCCGAAGGCAGCGCGTATTCCCAAGGATGTCACCCTCCACGGCGACACCCGCATCGACGACTACTTCTGGCTCCGCGAGCGCGACAACCCCGAGGTGATGGCCTATCTCCAGGCCGAGGCGAATTACGCGGCCCGCTGGTTCCAGCCACTTCAAGGGCTGCGCGACCGGCTCTACGGCGAAATGGTCGGCCGCATCCAGCAAGCCGATGAGAGCGTGCCGGCCCGCGATGGCCCCTGGTGGTTCAGCACCCGCACCCTGGCCGGCGCGCAGTATCCGCAGTACATCCGCCGGAAGGCACAAGGTCCGCAGCGCGGCTATGACGCCCAGGCCCTGGCGCAGGTGATGCTCGACCTCAATGAGCTGGCCAAGGGCCGCCAGTTCCTGTCGGTGAACCAGGTCACGCCCAGCCCGGACGGTCGGCTGCTGGTCTATTCGCTGGACGACAGCGGCTACCGTGATTTCCAGCTGCGGGTGCGGGACCTGGCCACCGGGCAGGACCGACCGTGGACCGGTCTGCGCACCGATGGCGCGATCTGGGCGGCGGATTCGCGCACGCTGTTCTACATCACGTCCAACGAGGCACGGCGGCGCAATCAGCTCTGGCGGCATCGGGTGGATGCGCCGGGGCCGGATGAACTGATCCTGGATGAGCCGGACGAGCTCTACAACCTGCGTCTGGCGAAGTCGGCCGACGGGCGCTATCTGATGGTGGTCAGTCATGCGAAGGACACCAGCGAGACCCGGGTGCTGCGCGCCGACCAGCCGATGGGCGCCTGGCAGGTGCTGCTGCCGCGCAAGACCGGCATCGACTACAGCGCCGAGCATCGCGCCGGGCAGTGGCTGTTGCTGATCAACGACCGCGGGCCCAACCATCGATTCGTCAGCCTGCCGCTGCCCAGGCAGTTGCCCATCGGCCCGGCCGACTGGGCCCGGGCGCGCGAACTGCTGCCGCAGCGCGAGGACGTGGCCCTGGAGCGCATCGCCGTGTTCAAGCGCCATTTGGTGCTGCAGCTGCGGGAGCAGGGGGCGGTGAAGCTGCGGGTGTTTGATCCGGAACGGTGGCCCCGCGCATCGGTGCCGAAAGGGGGCGCATCGAGCGGGATCCAGGGCCGCGACATCGGGTTCAGCGAGCCGCTCTACAGCGCCGTCATCGGCGACAACCGCGAGTACGACACCGACACGCTGCGGCTGAACTATCAATCGTTCACCACGCCCACCTCGGTGCTGGACGCCCGCCTGAACGACGGCCGCACCACGGTGCGCAAGCGGCAGCCGGTGACGGGGTATGACGCGACGCGGTATGAATCGCGTCGACTCTGGGCCACCGCCAAGGACGGCACGCGGGTCCCGATCTCGGTCGTCTATGCGAAGGCACTGCGGGGCGAGGGCCCACGGCCGTTGCTGCTCAGGGGCTACGGCAGCTATGGCGCGTCGCTCGATCCGCGCTTCAATGCCGACGACCTGTCGCTGCTCGACCGCGGCGTGATCGTCGCCATCGCCCATGTGCGCGGCGGCGGCGAACTGGGCCGGCGCTGGTACCTGGACGGCAAGCTCGACAAGAAGATGAACACCTTCACCGACTTCATTGCGGTGGCCGATGCGCTGGTCGAGCAGCGGTGGACCTCGCCCCAGCAACTGATCATCAATGGCCGCAGTGCCGGCGGGCTGCTGATGGGCGCGGTGGTCAACCTTCGACCGACCTTGTTCAAGGCGGTGGTGGCGGAGGTGCCGTTTGTCGATGCCATCAATTCGATGGCGGACGAGACGCTGCCGCTGACCACCGAGGAATACATCGAATGGGGCAATCCCAAGATCCGCGACCAGTACGCCTGGATGCGGGCCTACAGCCCCTACGACAACCTCAAGCCGGGGGCCTATCCCGCCATCCTCACCCGCACCGGCTTGAACGACAGCCAGGTGCCGTACTGGGAGCCGGCCAAGTACGTGGCCCGCTTGCGCACCCTGAAGACCGATTCGAATCCGCTGCTGTTCGACATCAACCTCACCGCCGGCCACGGGGGCGCCTCCGGCCGGTTCGATGCGCTGAAGGAAAAGGCCAAGGTCTATGCCTTCATGCTGAACCAGTGGGGCATCGCCGAGTGAGGCGACGCTGAACGGGAGCGAACCACGCGGAGCGGCTGCGAACGGTGGCCAGCGGCGGGGAGGGGGCCATCCCCCAGATGATTGACCCGGCACCGCGACTGCGACCGCAGGCCCCGGAGCCGGACGCCGCTGGGTAAGACCTGTCACCACTTGTTAGCGTTCTGTGGCGAGACCCCGTGAACGCGGGGGCCGATCCTGGGCCGGCTGAATTAACGTTCGCCCCGGGTTTCCAAGAACCCAGAAACAAAGTTGAAAAACACGCCTTCGGGAGGGAATGTATGAAGCAGGCCATGATCGCCGTGAGTTTGGCCGCCGTGTTCGGCGGGGCCCAAGCGCAGACAACGGTCGACCAGACCCTAAGCATCGTCTCGGAGAACGGCGTCAACCGGACCACCAGCTCCGGCGCCCACGGGCAGTTGGCCGACCAGGCCAGCACCTCCGGGACCGACTTCCTGGGCAATCCGTTCCAGACCAGCGCCTCGGTGACCTCGTCGTCCAGCGCTGGCGCGCTCACCGCCTCGACTTATGCAACCTTTGGTGGCGCGGGCAGCGTGCAGACGTCCAGCGCGGTCACTCAGTACGACAACCTCACGCTGCACACCTCGACCGCCTTTGAGCCGCTGACGGTGCGCTACAGCTTTGCGGTGACCGGTGCCAATCATCTGGCGCTGGACACGCTGAGCAACGAAGCTGGCGTGGCCGGCTTCAGCACCTGGTCGGTGGTGCAGCAGTTCGGCAGCTCGATCTCGGTGGTCGGCGCGACGACGCAGATGGCCTATGACGGCAGCACCAGCACCTACCTGCTGTTCGATACGCCGTCGGCCTCGCTGTCGCGCATCTACACCGTCGAAACGCAACTGCTTTCCGGCGAAGCGACCTTCTTCTCGATGAGCCTCTACAGCGCCGCGGCGCTCAACACCTACTACCTGGACAGCACCAGCGGTCAGGGGGGCTCGGTGCTGAACCAGTCGCTGTACTGGGGGGGCATTTCGTCGGTGACCCGGGCGGACGGCACCGCGGTGAACTTCACCCTCAGCTCCGACTCCGGCGTGGATTACACGCGCTCGTTCATCCCGGTGGTGCCGGCCGTGCCGGAGCCGTCCAGCATCCTGCTGATGCTGGCGGGCGTGGCGGCATTGGGCGCCGTGGCGCGTCGCCGGGTGTCGGAGCGCGGGACGACCGAGACAGTCTGAGCCAGCGGGCGATGTCCCGCCAGGCAATCGCCACGACGATTGCCGGACACATCGACAGGCAGCCGGCCTGTCAACTGATCAGTCAGCGAGCCGCACGAACGGCCAGGATGGCACCTCGGGAGAGGCGCTCTCCGACTTGCGAAGCGCATCACGCCAGATCGTCGGGCGGGCCTGACTGAAAAGCCGGACGCAGGCGTCTCGGCAGCCACAGTGGCGCGCTTTCGATATGCAAGTCCTTGGGGTGCCGCGTCGAAAGCCCGTGACGCCGGGCGGCGGCCACCCTCGGCGTACCTCCCCACATCCCGGACATTCGCTGAATCGCCCGCATTGAGCCGTGAGTGAACTGCTGCGCTGCACCGGGCGTCGGACCTCGCAGGGCTTGCGGGCGTCGTGCCGGCTCGGTGCGAAGGTCCTGCCGCGTCTCGATTTTTTCGGTCGGGGAGCCATGTCGGTTTCGTGAAACCCGGGTTTCCCGGAAGCGCCGCCGCGTCCCCGTGATCGGGGATTGCGAGGCGACTCGTTCTCAAGCATGGTGCAGCCTGCACCAATGTGGGGTTGCCTTGGGCGCGGTCAGCGAACCGGACTTTGACGGTCGTTGAAGCGCTTTCTCAGAGGTAGATCCTGGATCGCTGGCGGTTTCCCGCGCGATCGGCAATTCCAAGATGGTGCGCTGCAGCACCCGGCACGGTGCGGGTTTGCCGTATCGGTTGTGTGCGGTGACGGTGCACGCCAGAGGCGTGTGGGGTCGTCGGCAGCATGCGCATGAAGAACAAGGAGAGAGAGCTCGTGAAGATCGCCTATCTGATGAATCACTATCCGAAGGTGAGCCACACCTTCATCCGCCGGGAGATCCTGGCGCTGGAGAAGCAGGGGGTGGATGTGCTTCGGCTCTCGGTCCGGGGATGGGACGACGATGCGCCCGATCCGCAAGACCAGGCGGAAAAGTCCCGAACGCACTACCTGCTGCGCGGTGGCATGGGCCCCTTGCTGAGCGCGATGCTCAGCCAGGCGGTGGCATCTCCGGGACGGTTCCTGAGCGCGCTGAAGGTGGTGATGCAGATCGGCCGGCGCGCCGACCGTCCGCTGCCTTTGCACTTCATCTACCTGGCCGAAGCCTGCCTGGCGCTGCGCACGCTGCGCGAGCAGGGCATCGACCATGTCCATGCGCATTTCGGCACCAATGCGACCGAGGTGGCGCTGCTGATCGAGGTCCTGGGCGGCCCGGGCTACAGCTTCACCTGCCACGGGTCGGAGGAGTTCGACAAGCCTGAGCTGCTGCATCTGGGCGAGAAGATTCGCCGGGCGCGTTTTGTGGTGGCGATTTCCTCGTTCTGCCGCAGCCAGGTGTATCGCTGGGTGGACCATGCCCAGTGGCCCAAGGTGAAGGTGGTGCATTGCGGCGTGGAGCCGGGCTTCTATGCGCTCAAGACCGAGCCGCCGCGGGGCAACCGGCTGGTGGCAGTGGGTCGTCTGTGCGAGCAGAAGGGCCACTTGATGCTGCTGGAAGCGGCGGCGATCGTGGCGGCCAAGGGCATCGACTTCGAGCTGGTGCTGGCGGGTGATGGCGAACTGCGGGCGCATGTGGAGGCCCGGATTGCGGCGCTCCAACTGGGCGGCCGGGTGCGCATCACCGGATGGATCACCAGCGATCAGGTCCGTGAGGAGATCCTGGCGTCCCGCGCGATGGTGGTATCCAGCTTTGCGGAAGGGCTGCCGGTGGTGGTGATGGAATCGATGGCGCTGGGGCGCCCGGTGGTCAGCACCGCGATCGCCGGCATTCCGGAACTGGTGGTGGATGGCGACAACGGCTGGCTGGTCCCGGCGGGTGATCCCGAAGTGCTGGCTCGCGCGATGGTCGATTGCCTGACTTGCGACGATGCTGAACTGCAACGCCGCGGTGCGGCTGCGCGCGAGCGGGTGCTGGCGCGGCACGACATCGATGTGGCGGCCTCGCGGTTGGTGACGTTCTTCCAGAACCGGGCGTCGTATGCGCCGAGCGCGCAGCCGTCGGTGGAGTCGGCGCGGCCTGTGAAGGCGGCGCATTGATCATTGTGGTTTGACCCAGCGGTCGCTGCTTGCAGCGAGCCGCTGATGTGGCTTTGCATGCGCCTGAAAATTCCGCTTCTATCAAACGGTCGGCCATTCTCGAATGGCATCCGCTAGCGAGTCTTCCCAACATTCGTCTTGAGCCTGCTGCGAGTGTTCTGCGGCGACATGACGAAGGTATCTGGCGATCACGCTCCTCTGTTCGCGGCCGAGCAGCGAGAAGTGCGCGGAAGAAGGACCGTCGGAGACGTAGCCGATGAGGCGGCTCAGAATTGGTTCGCCCAGACGGTCTCGGCTTCCGTTCTCCGCGAGTTCTATCAGTCTGGGCAGCAAATAGGCGACCGCCTTGGGCGAGAGATGGTAGAGCGGGCTCCAAGCCACATGGCCGAGGTCATCTGCCTCAATCGCTTCACGCGTCTTGTCACCCAGCATGTCCTCGTAGTCCAGACGCTCTGGCTCATAGAGGTCGTCGACGATGTACCGATGGGGCTTTTCGAAACCCGCAAAGGCTTGATAGATCTCGGCGATCAACGGCGTGGGTACTTGTTCGGGCATTCCATCATGTTGGGACTCAGATTCGCCGCCGGTACCACTCAACCTCAGTTGCCGAGGCCCCCGAATGCCGGGCTTGATCCCAGATCGCGGCGGCGCCGAGCCTTCCCAGACTCAGCGCCCCCGCGCAGCCTTCAAGGCTTCTTCACATACGCATCGATCGCCTTGCGCGCCAGGAACGACTGGTCGCTGAACAGGCCGTCCATGCCCAGGTTCAAGAACGCGCGGATCTGTCCGGCCAAGTCACCGATCGCGGCGGGATCACTGCCCACATCGAACTCATTGGGCAGGAACACGTTCTCGGCCCGGAAGGTCCATCCGTGCACGATCAGGCCGGCCGCATGCGCATCGCTGACCAGGGTCGTCGGCGTGCCCAGCTTGCCGCCCACCAGCGGGATCATCAGGTTGGTGTTGGCGCCGATGCCTTGGGCATAGCTGGAGATCTCGGCGAGGCCGGCGGGCTTGGCCAGGTCGGCGTAGGTGCGGGTGTCGCCGCTGAGGGTGAAGTCGTAGGGCTGGCCCGAGCCGTTGAGCAGTTGCACCAGCGGCACGCGGGTCATGCGGTTGAGCTTGCGCAGGTTGCCCACTTCGAACGATTGGATGAACACCGGCGCGTCCGCGCCGCGGTAGCCGTACTTGTTGAGCAGGCGCACCAGCGGCTCTTCCAGCGACTTGCCGATGCCGGCGAAATAGCTCGGATGCTTGGTCTCCGGATAAACACCCACCGGCTTGAACTTGCGCGACGGGCCGTGGCCATGGCGCATGTCGCGGTCGCCACGCGCGTCCTCGCGGCGGCGGTCATTGGCCTGCTGCACCAGTTGAAGCACCTCTTCGAAGGTCGGCACTTCGAACATGTCGTTGAACCGGGTGTTGGCGGGACGGACCTGCGGAATGCGCTCGCGGGCGCGCAGGGTCTTCAGCTCGGCCAGGGTGAAGTCCTCGGTGAACCAGCCGGTGATCGCCACGCCGTCGATCATCTTGGTGGTCTTGCGGGCCGCGAACTCCGGGCGCTCGGCCACGTCGGTGGTGGCTTCGCGCACCGAGCCGTCCGCATTCAGGATGGCGATCGCATTTTCATGGCGGGCCACCAGCACGCCGTCCTTGGTGATGACCAGATCCGGCTCGACGAAGTCCGCACCTTGCTCGATCGCCATCCAGTAGGCGGCCAGCGTGTGCTCCGGCAGATAGCCGCTCGCGCCGCGATGGGCGATCAAGGTCGGCTCGCGCGACGGCGTGGGGCGGGCATCGGCGGTCGGCGCCAGCGCAGCCGTGGTGACGACGGCGAGCAGCACGGAATGAAGCAGCTTCAAGGCGGTCTCCTGATGATCGTTGTGAGACCTGCAGGGTAGGGCCGAGATGATGAAGGTTTCGTGATGGACCTTGTGGTCGCCGCGGGATTAGCAGCCACACCCATAGGAGAAGCTGTCACTGCTCAGCACCTTCCAGGCGCCACCGAGGTTGACCAGCAGCAGGCGATACCAGGGATCGTCCGTCTGGGTGGTGCCGCCCAGGTGACCCGGGCCGGGTCCGGCGCCCTCCAGCACCATCAGGTCGGGAACACCGTCCTCGTCCAGGTCAAAGCCCATCTGGGTGAAGCGCGAGAACCCGGTGGCGGCGCGGTCCAGCTTCACCACCTGCTCGCTGCGTGTCGCCTTGCTGCGCGGGGGCGCCTGCAGCGCCTTATAGGCGAAGAGACGGGGCGGACCGGCCGCGCGCTTGACCGGCTGGGGCAGCTCGTTGCCGGGCTGGTCGAAGTAACGCCAGATCGGTCCGTCCACATCACCGAAGCCGAAGCCCGGGGTCCAGCCTTCGCACTCCGGACCGTCCACATCCCGCCAGAGCACTTCGGTGGCGCTGGTATTCGTGGCTTCGCTCTTCAGTGTCCCGTCCCGATACAGCTGCACGTAGAGCACCGGTCGGGTGAGGCTGACGGTGCGGCTGAACATGTCATAGAGCCCGGCACCGGTGGTGGTGGATCCATCGGGCCGCTGCGGCTTTCTCGGGGCCACCACGGTGCGATAGATGCCGCCGAATCGTCCTGCCAGCGCTTCAGGGCCTTCGCCCGGCGGGCCCACTTCCGCTTCGGTGCGGAAAAGGGAGGGCCGCACGGTGGGCATCTCCAGCGCCAGCATCAGGCGCATCACCCGCTCCCCACCACCATCACTGGAGATGCTGTCGTGCAAGGGCCCGGACAGGCCGAGGTTCACGCCGATCTGATGAGCCGCGCTAGAGGCACGGTATTCGCGCCGCCAGAGCTCCTTGTCCTTGCCGCTCCTGGCCTTGGCGCGCTGCGCGGTGCCGAGGATGGCGGGATCGTGCGCTGCGGCCAGGGCCTTGAGGGCGGACCAGTCGGGCAGGGGCTTCGGCGGCGGGGCTTTCAGGCCCAGCGCCAGATGCGCTTTCATGCGCTCCAGTTCCTCGTCACGGGGCCAGGGGCCGTACTTGGCGCTCTCGGGCAGCTTCGCGACCAGCGATTGCGCATAGGCCTCCAGCTTCCACCAACCGGGCGAACGCCAGAAGGTGCGCGCGGGGTCACCGTCAATCGCGGCGGCCTGCGCGGCGGGCAGGGCTTCCACCGCCAGGTACTGGCAGGCCGTGAAGCCGCTGGCGCCTTCCGGCTTGCCGGCGCGGTCCAGCGGTTGCACCTCGCAGAAGCCGATGCCGACGTCGGCCCGCACCAACTGCACCGCCCGGTTGATCGACAGTCGCGACACGATCTCGGCGTCACGCGCGGCGGCGGCACGCAGATTCACCGCGGTGCCGGTGATCCATCGGCGGTCCGGCGGCACGCCGTCCTGACCGGCGCGCGGTCGAGAGATGGGCTCGGCGCTCAGGTACTGGCAGGCCACGTAGCCGTACTGCCCGTCGCCCTCGATCAGGCAGAAGCCGTCGAAGGCCTCGGGACTTTTGAGAATCACCTCGGAGCCGCGCTGCAGCATGCCCGACACGCGTTGATCCATTCCGGGGCCGGCACGCACGCGAAGGTCGTCGGCCTTGATCCAGCGGGGCGGCTGGTCGACCGCCCAGGCGCATGAGGCGCCTGCAAGGGCACAAATGGCCGCGGTCTTGGCCAGCCAGGATGACGTCATGGAATCTCCTCCGGAGCGAGGCTCGTGAGCGGCCTCGGCAGCAAAGGATTATGGGGCGAGGGGGCATCGAAGGCCGTCGATGGCGGTCAATCGCAGGTCAGAGTGGCGACGCAACGTGCGCGATTGCCGGGGATTGCGGGGGCTCGCCGCCATTCCCCCGCCTCACCAGGTCGACGATGTCTTCTCGGCGTGTCCCCTGTCGGCGGTCTTGCCGCCGGAGATGTGAAAACCCGCATTTGCAGGGCAGGGGTGCGAATGGCAAAGTGGGTTGTCGATCTCCTCGATCCAATGCGCGTCCACCCATTGCGTCATCGAGGGTCTGCGCCAGGCGATTCTGGCCATCGCCGCGAGGTCGCAAGTCCTTCGCCCAATGGCGCACCCACACCAACACCTGATGCCCATGCGCTTTGCATTGCTCCTGCTCGCCGCCCTGATCGCCACCCCGTCGGCCCAGTCGCAGACGGCGCCGACCACTCGACCAACGAACGAGGCCAGATCCATGACCCAGGTTGCCAAAGGCGATTTCGTCGTCAAGCTCCTTCCCCTGTCGTTTGAAGGCCAGCCGGACGGCTCCAAGCTCGGTCGCATGTCCATCGACAAGACGATCACCGGCGACCTGGTGGCCACCACCCAAGGGCAGATGCTCAGCGCCACCACTGACGTCAAAGGCTCGGCGGGCTATGTGGCCATCGAGCGGGTGCAGGGCACGCTCAATGGCAAGAAGGGCAGCTTTGTGCTGCAGCACACCGGCACCATGAACAAGGGGGCGCCTAGTCTGTCGGTCACCGTGGTGCCGGACTCCGGCACCGATGAGCTGGTGGGACTGAGCGGCACCTTCCACATCATCCTGGACAAGGGCCGGCACAGCTACGAGTTCTCCTACTCGCTGCCTTGATCTGAAACAGCACCCGCCTCGTCATCGGTATGCGATCGCGCTGACATCGCGATGGGCCGAACGGCGCTCGGCACGACGGCTCAAACGCCAAGTAGCGAGTCAGCGGTGCGAGGTCAGGGTGCGGGCTTCTTCCCCGCGCCCCGAATCGCCGTCAGCTGTTTCCCCAGCCACTCCCGGCTCTCCACCGCCGCCGTCTGGCTGCACCGCACCTGATACGCCTTGCCGGACATGCTGCTCTTGGTGGCCGCCAGTTCGATGAACTGCTCGGTGCTCTGGACGGTGGTCTTGTCTTCCAGATAGTCGAGCTTGCGCAGCAGATGGGTGCGCGCTTCCTCGCCGCTGTACCAACTGCCGTTGCGGCTGAACTGGCAGCCGGACTTCTGCAGTTGAATCAGCAGGGTGTCGATCTCGGCGCGTACCGGCGCCGCCGTGGGCGCGGCCACCGCAAGGAGCGGGGAGAGCGCCAGCGACAGGGCCAGCGTGGCGGTCAGGGCAGGGTGGAGCAGCTTCATGGGCGCCAAGCTTAGCCTGGGTTGGCGCACCGCCACCCCATCGCTCAGATCGATCAGATCGCTCAGGTCCGATCAGATCGCGCTCTGCTTCACCCGCTGAGCCGTGGCCTCAGCCGACTCCTTGCGCTCGCTGTAGCGATCCAGCAGACAAGGCCCGAGGTCACGGGTCAGCAGCGTGAACTTGAAGAGTTCTTCCATGACGTCCACCACCCGGTCGTAATACGACGATGGCTTCATCCGACCTTCCTCGGTGAACTCCGCATACGCCTGCGCGACCGAGGACTGGTTGGGGATGGTCAGCATCCGCATCCATCGGCCCAGCACGCGCATCTGATTGACCGCATTGAAGCTTTGCGAGCCGCCGGACACCTGCATCACCGCCAGCGTCTTGCCCTGCGTCGGCCGGATCGCGCCGGTGCTCAGCGGGATCCAGTCGATCTGCGACTTCATCACGCCGGTCATCGCGCCGTGGCGCTCCGGTGAGCACCACACCATGCCCTCGGACCAGGCCGCCAGTTGACGCAGCTCCTGCACCTTGGGATGGGTGTCCGGTGCGTCGTCGGGCAGCGGCAGGCCCGACGGATCGAACAGGCGTACCTCGCCGCCCATCGCCGTCAGCAGACGGGCGGCCTCGAAGCTCAGCAACCGGCTGTAGGAGCGGCTGCGCAGCGAGCCGTAGAGCAGCAGAAAGCGCGGCGGATGCCGGGACGGTGACGCGGCGGTCAGACGCGCCGGATCCGGCACCTCGAACAGCGCGCGATCCAGCGCGGGGAAACTCAGCTCCAGCTCAGCCACGTGAGGCTCCTTGTTCATACCAGGCCTGCGACCGGTTGACGATGGCCACCACCGCAAGCATCACCGGCACCTCGATCAACACGCCGACGACCGTGGCCAAGGCCGCACCGGAGTGGAAACCGAACAGGCTGATCGCCGTGGCCACCGCCAGCTCGAAGAAGTTGCTCGCACCGATCAGCGCGGACGGACCCGCGACGCAGTGGCGCACGCCCAGCCGTCGATTGAGCCAGTACGCCAGCCCCGCATTCAACACCACCTGGATCAGGATGGGCACCGCCAGCAGCGCGATCACCAGCGGCTGGTCGATGATCCGATCGCCCTGGAAGGCGAACAGCAGCACCAGGGTGAGCAGCAGCGCCGCGATGGAGAACGGCCCCAGCCGCGCGACCACCGCTTGAAAGTGAGCCGTGCCCCGCTTGAGCAACTGCCGACGCCACAGCTGGGACAGCACCACCGGCACGAGGATGTAGAGCCCCACCGAGGTCATCAGCGTGTCCCAGGGCACGGTGATCGAGGACAGCCCCAGCAGCAGCGCCACCAACGGAGCGAAGGCGACGATCATGATCGCGTCGTTGAGCGCGACTTGGGACAGCGTGAAATACGGGTCGCCCTTGCAGAGCTGGCTCCACACAAACACCATCGCGGTGCAGGGCGCGGCGGCCAGCAGGATGAGCCCGGCGACATAGCTGTCGAGTTGGTCCGCCGGCAGCCAATCCGCAAACGCATGGCGGATGAACAGCCAGCCCAGCAACGCCATCGAGAACGGCTTGACCGCCCAGTTGATGAACAGGGTCACGCCGATGCCGCGGGCATGGGCGGCGACCTGTCCCAGCGCGCCGAAGTCGATCTTCAGCAGCATCGGAATGATCATCACCCAGATCAGCAACCCGACCGGCAGGTTCACTTGCGCCACCTCCCAGGCAGCGACCGTGCGCGCCAGGCCCGGAACGAACTGGCCCAAGGCCACGCCCGCGACGATGCACAGGCCCACCCACAGGGTGAGATAGTGCTCGAAGAAACTGATGGCCGGCCGGCCGCTGGGCGTGCCTGTGGCCGGTGCCGGTGCTGGTGCTGAAGGCATGGAGGTCATCGCTCAGGACCTCGAGATCTCGTCGAGCGCCTGTTGCAGCTCGGCGTCGGTCATTGCATCCAGCGGCAGTTGCGCCAGTTGCAGCATGCGGTAGCCGATGGCCTGGCGCGTGAGCGCAAAGGCCTGCGCGCGCTCCGCCTCCGGTGCGGTGGACGGATCGGCAAAGCCCCAGTGCACCCGCACCGGGCTGCCCGGCCAGTAGGGGCAGGGCTCTGCCGCCGCGCTGTCGCACACGGTGATGACGATGCGCATCACCGGCGCGGATTCACCGACAAACTCGTCCCAGCTTTTGCTGCGACAGCCGGAGGCGTCGATGCCGGCGCTCTCCAACGCCTGGAGCGCATGCGGATTGATTCGACCGCTGGGTGTGCTGCCGGCGCTGTGGGCGCGCCAGTCTCGGCCCAGGCGATGCGCCCAGTGGTTCAGCAGCGCTTCGGCCAGCACGCTGCGGGCCGAGTTGTGGGTGCACAGGATGAGGATGTGGATGGACATTGGCGATGGCCTGAGGGTCAGCAGCAGGTGGGGGTGGAGGAGGGCACCGCGCAGGACGCGCCTTCGCAGCAGTTGTCGGTGAGGTAGCCGAGCAGCGCATTCATCTGCGGATAGGCCGCTCGGTAGATCAGGTGGCGACTGGCACGTTCCTGGGTCACAAGGCCCGAAGCGACCAGTTCCTTGAGATGGAAGGACAAGGTGGCGGCCGGAACCGCCAGGCCCTCCTGGATGGCGCCGGGCGTCAGCCCGGTCTCGCCCACCACCACCAGCGCGCGAAACACCCGCAGCCGCAGCGGCTGCGCCAAGGCGCCCAGGGCTTTGACAACGTCTGATTCTTCCATATTTCGACTTTAGTCGAAATGTAGATCGGTGGCAATTCTGGCCATCGCGTGGGAACCCCCACGCAGCGGCCAGCCTCCGCGCAGACTGGGGGAGGATCCGCCCGCAGCGCATGTCCCGCGCAAAGGGACGCACAAATCGCCGCTCATGTTGCCGCGTCTCGGCGCGGCCCTGCGGATCGGGACCGGGATCGGATCGTTTCGGCACTGCCTCGCTTGGCAGCGCCGCGCGTCAACGCCGCTTGATGGCGTCCTGTTGCTCCTGCCACTGCGCCTGCACTTCAGGGGTCAGCGCGTCTCCGAAGTCCGAAGGCTCGAAGATCTGGCGGATCTCGATCTCGGAATCCACCGGCATCGGGTTCGGACAGCGCTTGACCCACTCGATCGCCTCCTGCTGCGAGGCGCACTGCCAGATCCAGAAGCCGGCCACCAGCTCCTTGGTCTCGGCGAACGGGCCATCGATCACCCGGCGTGACGGGCCAGAGAACTGCACCCGAGCGCCTTTGCGGCTGGGATGCAGACCGTCACCGGCCAGCATCACGCCGGCCTTCACCAACTCGTCGTTGAATCGCCCCATCTCGGCCAACATCTCGGTGGTGGGCATGTCGCCGGCTTCGCTGGGGGTGGTCGCCTTGACCAGAATCATGAATCGCATGGCTGTCTCCTGAGCGCCTGTCCAAAAGAAACGAGGGTGGACGTTTCCGTTCCACCCTCATGACGTGCAACAGGCGCTGATTTCGACAGCCGTGATCGAGACGCCATCCCGCAAGCTATGCCGCTAGCCATCCCGTCCGCCAAATCGATCGCCGATTCGATCGCCGCCACCGTCGCCTTGCGGCGACCGGTGCGGTGTCGGCTGATCCATGCGTCACCCAGGCGCCAACGAGGCGGCGCCTGGATCGGTCTCTCGTTCGCTCGTTCGGTGCGGCACTCGATCAGGCACTGGAATCAGGCGCGCAATCAGGCAGCGGCCAGCAGTTGCCGCAGCACGTAAGGCAGGATGCCGCCGTGGCGGTAATACTCCACCTCGATCGGGGTGTCGATGCGCAGGATCAGCCGCACGCGGCGTTCCGCGCCGTTCACCGGCTTGATGATCAAGGTCGCCTCGGACTGCGGCAGGATCTCGTCGCCCAGTTCGATGTCGATGATCTCGTGGCCGGTCAGGCCCAGGCTCTCCCAGGAATCGCCGGGGCGGAACTGCAGCGGCAGCACGCCCATGCCGACCAGGTTGGAGCGGTGGATGCGCTCGAAGCTCTTGGCCACCACCGCCTTGATGCCCAGCAACTGGGTGCCCTTGGCCGCCCAGTCGCGGCTGGAGCCGGTGCCGTATTCCTCGCCCGCGAAGATCACCGTCGGCACGCCGGCGGCCTGGTAGCGCATCGCCGCGTCGTAGATGAACATCTTCTCGTTGCCCGGCTGGAAGAGCGTCAGGCCGCCTTCCTCGCGGGATCCGTCGGCCTTGGTCGGGATCATCAGATTCTTGATCCGGACATTGGCGAAGGTGCCGCGCATCATGACTTCATGGTTGCCGCGGCGCGAGCCGTAGCTGTTGAAGTCGGCCTTGGTGACGCCCTGCGCCTTCAGGTAGCTGCCCGCGGGCGAGACTTCCTTGATCGAGCCGGCCGGGGAGATGTGGTCGGTGGTGATCGAGTCGCCGAACAGCGCCATCACTCGCGCATTGCGCACCCCCACCTCCAGGGCCGGCGGCGTCTGGGTGAAGCTGCCAAAGAACGGCGGCTGCGCGATGTAGGTGCTCTTGGGCCAGCCGTAGACCTGGCCGGTGCCGCCCTTGATCTTCTCCCAGAGCTGGCCGGGTTCGGCCTTCACCTTGGCATAGTTGGCGCGGTAGGCGTCCGGATTGAGCGCCAGCTTGAGCAGGGTGTAGATCTCGTCGCTGGTCGGCCAGATGTCGCCCAGATACACCGGCTTGCCGCCGGTGCCCAGGCCGACGGGCTCGGTCATCAGGTCGCGGGTCACATTGCCGGCAATGGCATAGGCCACCACCAGCGGCGGGCTGGCCAGGAAATTGGCCTTGATGTTGGGATGGATGCGGGCCTCGAAGTTGCGGTTGCCCGACAGCACCGCCGAGCAGATCAGGTCGTTGCTGGTGATCGCCTCGTTGATCTCGGGCGTCAGGTCGCCGGCATTGCCGATGCAGGTGGTGCAGCCGTAGGCCGCCACCGAGAAGCCCAGCTTCTCCAGGTAGGGCAGCAGGCCGGCCTTCTCCAGATACTCGGTGACGATGCGCGAGCCCGGGGCCAGCGAGGTCTTGATGTGCGGCTGCACCGTCAGCCCGGCATAGACCGCCTTCTTGGCCAGCAGGCCGGCAGCCAGCATCACGCTCGGGTTGGAGGTGTTGGTGCAGGAGGTGATGGCGGCGATCAGCACATCGCCATTGCCGATGTCGATGCCTTCCTGGGCGCCGCCCAGCGGATAGCGCTGATCCAGCTTGTCGGCCGGCTGATTGAAGCCGTTCTCGGTCACCGGCTTGCTGAACAGGCTGGCGAAAGTCTTGGCCAGGTCGGTGATGACGATCCGGTCCTGCGGGCGCTTGGGGCCGGCCAGCGACGGCACCACGGTGCCCAGGTCGAGCTTCACCACCTGGCTGTAGTCGATGTCGCCGGCGCGGGGCACGCCGAACAGGCCCTGGGCACGGAAGTAGGCCTCGAAGGTCTCGATCTCTTCCTGGGTGCGGCCGGTGCCCTTGAAATAGTCGATGGTGCGCTCGTCCACCGGGAAGAAGCCCATGGTCGCGCCGTACTCGGGCGCCATATTGCCGATGGTGGCGCGGTCGGGCACCGACAGCGAGGCCGTGCCTTCGCCGAAGAACTCGACGAACTTGCCCACCACCTTGGCCTTGCGCAGGATCTCGGTGACGGTCAGCACCAGGTCGGTGGCGGTGACGCCTTCGCGCAGTCGGCCGCTGAGCTCGAAGCCCACCACGTCCGGGGTCAGGAAATACACCGGCTGGCCCAGCATGCCGGCCTCGGCCTCGATGCCGCCCACGCCCCAGCCCACCACGCCGATGCCGTTGATCATCGTGGTGTGGCTGTCGGTGCCGACCAGGGTGTCGGGGTAGTAGACCGGCGCCTCGCCACCGCCCTTGCCGCCGTGACCGTTGCGGCCGCTGCCCTTGTGCACGCCGCGCGCCAGGAACTCCAGGTTGACCTGGTGGACGATGCCGAAGCCCGGCGGGACCACGCCGAAGGTGTCGAAGGCCTGCATGCCCCACTTCATGAATTCATAGCGCTCGCGATTGCGCTCGAACTCCAGCTTCATGTTGAGGTCCAGCGAGGTCTTGTCGCCGAAGTAGTCGATCATGATCGAGTGATCGACCACCAGATCCACCGGCACCAGCGGCTCGATGGTCTTCGGATTTTTGCCCTGTGCGGCCGCCACATTGCGCATCGCCGCCAGGTCGGCCAGCAGCGGCACGCCGGTGAAGTCCTGCAGCACGACGCGGGCCACCACGAACGGGATTTCCTCGTTGCGTGGCGCATTGGGCAGCCAGTGAGCCAACTGCCTGACGTGCTCGGCGGTCACCCGCTGGCCGTCACAGTTGCGCAGCACCGATTCCAGCACCAGCCGGATCGACACCGGCAGCTTCGACACGGCGGGAAACTGCTCGGCCAGCCGGGGCAGTGAATAGAACTGGCCGGTCTGGCCGGAGGCGGTCTTGAAGCTGGAAACGGTGTTGGCAAACGCGTGGGGCATGGCTCACTCCTTGGCTTTGTTTGTTCGCAGGCTTGCTGGGGGTGTGGTCGAGCGGATCGCGCTGATTGTGGCCCGACTGCACGGCGCTGTGATGACTCCCTTGGGCGATGGACGTGCCCGGGGGGTCTCAGGCACCGCTGGTCGCCCCGCAGGCTGCCGGAGGGCGCGCCATCCCGCTGTCCCGGTCTAAAAGGGGGCGCTGCCGGAGGGGCCAGGGCGCTGCCGTCGTGTGCGGCCTTGGCCAGCCTTGCCGATTTGAGCAGGCACATGAATTGCTCCGGGGCCGCCGGCCTATAGCCCGGCGCTACGAGGCCATGTCGCGGGCCTCGCAGCCTGCGCCTTGCGCCTTGCACTGCCGACGCCGATCGTGATGTCGAACGCAGTTCGCCCAGTCGTCCCTTGCCGGTCGGTGCCTGCTCGGACCTGCTCTGACCTGCTCTGACCTGCTCGGACAGGGCCCCCCAGCGCCGCAGGCGCTTGCCCGCGATCGATTGAACGCGGTCCGCCCTGCGGCAGCGCGTGCGCCCCAGCCACCGGTGAAGCGGAACCGCTCGGATCCGCTTGGGGACAGACGGTCTTCGTACGCTGGAGGATCGCCCGGATGGGCGGCATCGTCGGTGTGGTCCGTGTGGTCCCGACCCTCTCAGCCTGTTGTCCCGTGGTGCAAGAGGAATGGAATGGATCAGGAACTGCTGTCCGAAGCCGAAAGCGTGATCGAAACCGCGCCCGATGCCGCGCCCGAGGCCGAGCGCCCAGAGAGCGGCGTCCCGGGCCCGCTTGCCGGGGCTTCGGGGCCGTTGCCCCCGGCCGGGGTCACCCTGCTGCAACGGATGTTCCAGGCCTATCCCGGCAGCTTGATGCTGCGCCAGGGCAACTGGCACATCCGGCTGGGCGGCCAGGCGGCGCATCTGCCGCCGGCCTTCACCCTGGTGCTGAACAATCCCACCGCGCTGCGTCGGCTGCTGATGGGTCGCGACCCGCTGCGCTTTGCCGAGGCCTATTTCAGCGGCGAGCTGGATGTGGAGGGTAATTTCTTTGCGGCGCTGCAGCTCAAGGACCATCTGTCGGGGCTGACGCTGTCCTGGGGCGACCGGCTGCGCCTGGCGCTGCGGCTGCTGGCCCCGCCCCCTGGCGCCAGCGCCGCTGGCTTGCGTGCCGCGGGGGTGCAGCGGCACAGCCGGGACGAAAACAAGGCCGCGATCGCCTTCCATTACAACCTCTCCAACGAGTTCTACGCGCTGTGGCTGGACCCGGCCATGGTCTATTCCTGCGCCTACTACGAGACCGAGGACACGCCGCTGGAGCGGGCGCAATGGGCCAAGCTGGACCATATCTGCCGCAAATTGCGGCTGCAGCCCGGTGAGACGCTGCTGGACATCGGCTGCGGCTGGGGCGCCCTGGTGATCCATGCGGCCCGGCATTACGGCGTCCATGCGACCGGCATCACGCTGTCGGAGCGTCAATCGACCCTGGCGCAGGCGCGCATCGCCGCCGCCGGGCTGGAGGGGCAGGTGTCGGTGCGGCTGTGCGATTACCGTGACCTGACCGGCCAGTTCGACAAGATCGCCAGCGTGGGCATGTTCGAGCATGTCGGCTTGCGCAACCTGCCCACCTACTTCGGCTGCGTGAACCGGCTGCTCAAGCCCGGCGGCCTGTTCATGAACCACGGCATCACCCATGAGGAGGAGGGCTGGGGCCAGGCCTTGTCCTCCCGCTTCATCAACCGCTATGTGTTCCCCGACGGCGAACTCGACCGGGTCAGCCACGTGATGCAGGTGATGGAGCAGCAGCAGTTCGAACTGCATGATGTGGAGGGCCTGCGCATGCACTATGCGAAGACCCTGCGGGCTTGGGTGCAGCGGCTGGAGCAGGGCCATGAGGCGGCGCTTCATCATGTGGATGAAGCCCGTTACCGCGTCTGGCGGCTGTACATGGCGGCCTGCGCATTGGAGTTCGAATCCGGCGAGCTGGGGCTCTACCAGATCCTGGCCAGCAAGCGCGACGGCGGACCGGCGCCCGTGCCGCTGACCCGGCGCCACCTCTACGAGCCGCACTGAGCCCCGGGCCGCCGCGCCGACTCATGGGCCGCGCGGCGTCACGGGGGGATCGGCCCGCGGCGGCTTGTGGGGCCGACAGCCTGCAGCCTATCCCTCTGGGTATCGCTGTGCCTGTCGTTCTACCTATCGCTCTGCCTATCGTTCTACCTATCGCTTCGCGTGGTCGCTCTGCCTATGGCTCTGCCCCTCGCTCAGCGTCTCCCGCCGCGTCCCCCGTGCCTCCTCGGTTCGGACTGCTCCAACGGTGACTGGGGGGCGTCAGCTTCGGCATCGGGCGTTCCGCTGGTGCCCGTGTCGCGCCTCGCAGCGCCCCTCCCAGTGCTGCTCGTCCGTCCGATCTCAGCGCCGTTCGGCGAGGGCGATCCCGTCACCCAGCGGCGCAGTCGTTGCATCGCGCCGGCGACCTGGGCATCGATGGCGGGCGCATGCGCCCGCACGGTCAAGGCAGCGTAGGTGGTGACGGTGGCCATCGCTGCGCCATACATGCCCATGCGGAAGCAGTCCATGCCGGTCATCGTGTCATCGGTGAGCTGATCCCGGGGGCTGTGGTCGGAATGGGTGGCATTGGCCGCGCCGACCGGCCAGGGCTGGTCGGCCAGCACCATCGATTCGGTGTAATGGCAGGCCAGCAGCACCAACGCGTGGGCCAGTGTGGAGGCGCGCGGCAGATCCTGCAGGGTTTGACGCAGCATCTGCATGGTGGCCTGTGTCCAGGACGGCTCCGGCTCCGGCGGCGGCGGCCGGTTGGCCAGATCGGCCAACGCGCCCACGCGGCGGGCGAAATCCGGCTGCGAGAGCAGCAGCAGCGCGTAATCATTCGGCGTGAGCCGCAGCAGGCGGATCTCGTGCTCAACCGTGCCGCTGACGATGGTGTCGATCTGCGTCTGGGCCAGGAAGTCCAGCGACCAGCGCCACACGTTGGACAAGCTGCCGAACGGAGGATCGGCGCCCATGCCCAGGACGGCGGCCATCGTGGGCACGGCCACGCCACGTAACAGCGTGTGCAGTGCGCACTGAATCCCGCTGCGCAGGTTGCGGTCGCCCACCGGGTCCAGCGCCAGCCGCCTCGCCACCTGTTGGGCCAGCGGATTGGTCAGCGGACCGTGGGCGCTGCACAGGCGACCGCGCTGCACCCGCTCTGCCACCGATTCGCCCACGGCGGAAGCGGCAGCACGCATCGGTGCGAGCCGAGCGTAATTGACCGCCATCGGCGCGGCGGGAGTGACCTGTCCGCCCACGTGAAGGGGGCGGCGACTCATCGCCATCCCGATCTGCAGCGCGGCAAACCCGAGCAACGGTAACAGGCTCCCGACCATGGCGCGGGCGTAGCGGGCCTGGGCACCCAGCACCATCTCATCGCGGTGCAGGCTTCGTAGCAGAACTTGCACGGCGAGGTCTGAATCCTCCAGACCGGCCGCCACCATCAGCACGACAGCCCGGTTCACGCAAGGCACCACCTCTTGATCGTAGTCGGCGTGATCGAGGCCCTCTCGCGTGGCCACCCCACGGAAGACCTCCTGCAATGGGGCGCCCATCCGATCGGCCGCCGCCTGCTGCGCCGGCGTCCAGCGCCGCAGGACCTCGCAGAGCTCATCGGGCGTCTGCGGGTCGTCGATCAACTCGCGCACCGTCGCGGGCAGTTGCGGGTGCGGGCCGGGGCGATGACGGACGTCGTCGGGATCTTCGCTGCCCTCATCGGCCGCGTTCGCCGGCACGGTGGTGCGGTGGCTGAGCGAGGCGGGGATCATGTGTCGTCGCTCCCATTGCCGTGGCGGGCAGCAGTCGCGAGATCATGGGTGAGATCGAAAGCGTCATCACTCCCCGCATCACTTCCCGCCTCACTCCCCGCCTCACTCACTTCATCGCTGACTTCATCGCTGACTTCATCGCTGGCATCGTAGTCCGAAGATCGCGCGGAGCTCGACGGTGAGTGGGCGTCCGACGCGTGGGATGAACTGGACGAGTCGCGACGCCCCGACGTCGACCCTGAAGCAGCGGCCGCCTCGCCGCCCTGCCACCACTGGCGCAATCGACCGATGACGGCCGCGACCTGCGTGTCTAGCACCGGCGCATGCGCCCGCACCGTCAACACGGCATAGGTGGTGAAGGTGGAGAGCATGATCCCCTGCAGGGCAAGGCCGAAGGCCTCCCGGGCGGTGAGCATCTCGGGCACCGTCCCGGAGCCGTCGAGCCGCCAGACCGCCATCTTCCGGCCGATGGGGGCCCGTTGCTGATCATGGAGCAGGGCTTCCGTGGCCAGCGAGGCCAGCACGACCAGGGTGTGAAGCAAGGTCGAAGGGCGAGGCCATCCCAACACGGCACGCAATGCGGGGCCGGCGAGCGGAAGGACGTCCTCGTCCAAGGCCTGGATCGAGGCCAGTTGCGTGACACGTTGTGCGAGGTCCCGTTGGGACAACATCAGGAGTCCGTATTGTTGCGGCGTGGGATGAACACGGCGGGTCAAGGACTCTGCCAGGCCGATCGGCCCGCTGTCGAGGAGGATCCGCGCGGAGGTGTCCAGATAAAGGCGCGCGCCGGCGGAGAGACCGCCGGCCATGGCGACGAGGCCGGGGACCATGAAACCGCGGCTGACCATGTGAATGAACCACTGCACGTTGGCGCGATGGTCTCGGTCGTCGGTCGGGCTGCGAAGCAGTCGATCGTGAAGTCGTTGTGCCAGCGGATGGGTGTAGGCGGCGTGCGGGCCCAGCAAGGCTTGGTCGCGGATGACTTCCCTGACCGACTCCCCCAGGGCGTGCAGACCGGCACGGGCGGGTGCACTGAACATCCCTGCCACGGAGGCGGGCGGCAGATGAGAGTCCCAGTAGGGACTGGGCGTGCGGGCCGTCAGTCCGAGGCCCAGATGACTGAAGATCCCCGTGCACCCACCGAGGAAGCCACCGACGATATTGCCCACCACGCCCGAGGCATCCTCCAGGTACCCGTGATCGCGGCGATGACTGATGGACAGGTTGAAGGCCGCAGTCTCCGAATGGGCGATCCCGGCCGCCACCATCAGCACGGCGGCCCGGTCCAGCGTTGGCACGACCTGTTGGTCGTATTCGGCCTCGGTCATGCCATCGTGGGTGGCCAGGTCAAGAAAGGCGCCACGCAGGTTTCTCGCCATCTGGTCGGCGTGGGCCTGCTGGGCGGGGTGCCACCGCTGCAGGATCTCCCTGAGGGGCGCCGGCGTGTAGGCGTCGTCGATCAACGCCTGCACCGTGGGCGGCAGCACAGCGGGCGCTGGCACATGGGGTGGGCCCGTGTCAAAAGCGGAGGTCGGCTGTGTCGCCGCGTCCTCACGCGCATCGGTGGAGGGGGCGCCGGAGGGCGCGGCGGCGCGATGAGGCAGCATGGGCAGCATGGGCAGGCTCCAGCATGGCAGGCAGGGGCGCGCCCTGACTCGCCACGGCGCGCAAGCCGGCTCAGTCGCTCGCCCCGCTTCTGGGTTTGACAATGCGCGTCCCAAAAGCCGAATGACGGTGCGCAACTCGCCCGGCTGGTGGTGAAGAAATTTGCGGCGGGGTTTAAGTCGCGGCGTCGGACGGTCGTCCTGTGTGAGTGAGGGCGATCCGTAGCCCTTCGATCCCCAAGCGCAAGACCACTCTCTAGGAGCGAACACCATGTTGAGCCTGCACACCAATGCCGCGGCCCTGTCGACCCAGAACTCGCTGAGCTCGACGCAGAAGAGCCTGTCGACCTCGATGACCCGTCTGGGCACCGGCTACCGCGTCAATTCCGCGATGGACGACGCCGCCGGCCTGCAGATCGCCACCCGTCTGGACGCCCAGACCCGCGGCATGGCCGTGGCCCAGCGCAACACCCAGAACGGCATCTCGATGCTGCAGACCGGTGAAGGCGCGCTGACCGAAGTCAGCAACATCCTGCTGCGCATGAAGGACCTGGCCACCGAAGCCTTCTCGGCCTCGTCGACCGCGACCGACAAGACCGCGATGCAGAACGAGTACGACGCACTCGGCACCGAACTGACCAACATCGTCAAGAACACCAGCTTCGGCGGCACGCAGCTGTTCTCTGACGGCACCACCATCGACGGCTCCAACGGCAAGATGAGCGCTGCGATGAGCTTCCAGATCGGCGCCAGCGCCGGCGAAACCATGTCGGTGGACGTCAGCACCCAACTGACCGCGCTGGGCACCGCCCTGGGCGCGATCTCCACCCAGTACGCCGCCGCGCCGGCTGCGGGCACCGAACTGTCGGCCGCCACCAACGCCCTGCTGACCACCATCGGCACGGCGGTGGACCGGGTGGGTGAGCTGCGCGCGTCCTTCGGTGCGGCCGCCAACCGTCTGGATCATGTCTACAACAACCTGCAGAACATGAGCACCAACACCACGGCCGCCAAGGGCCGCATCATGGACACCGATTTCGCCGCCGAGTCCTCCACGATGACCACCAAGCAGATGCTGCTGCAGTCCGGCACCTCGATGCTCAAGCAGAGCAACAGCATGTCCGGCCTGGTGATGTCGCTGCTGGGCTGATTCCCCACGCACGGGCGATCAGGCGCTGCGGCGCCCGACGCCTTGGCGAACCGGCCGGCCCGCGGGTGCATGCCCATCGCGGACTCCAGGTCGGTTCCGATTATCCACAGCCGGGCCTGCGCCCGGCTGTTTGGCGTGTGCGGCGTGACGTGGCCGCACGGCGCCTCTTGCCCGCCCCACGTCGGGCCGGCCTTGGAGGTGAACCATGGCGACAACCGGGTCTGCATCGACATCCACCGGCCCGATCCAGGCGGTCGGCGCCACCGGGCGGGTGCACGCCGTGCTCCGGGATCTGCCGGGCGCCCCCGGCGGCCTGCTGCCCGGCCAGGTGCTGCGGCTGACGCAGGGTCGCGTCGGTGGCGAGGGCGCTGGTGACGGCGCTGGCAAGGGCGGTGGCGCTTGGCAACTCGCATCGCTCGACAGCGACCAGGTGCTGACGCTGCTGCAACCGCCGCTGGAGGATCTGATGCCCGGCGACCAGTTGCTGCTGCGGGTGCGAACGGTGTCGCCGCGGCTGGAACTGGAGGTGCTGGAGCGACGCTCGCCGTCGACCGCCGGCGCAAGCGATCGGCCATCCGACCGCCTGTCCGACGGCGCCGCCGATGCCTCGTCTAAACGCTCGTCCACACGCTCGTTCGAAGGCGCATCGGAGGGTGACGGCGGCTGGGCCCAGTTCGCCGCCTTGCGTGGCGATCTGGCGGCATGGCGCCGGCAGATGTTGTCCGAGCTCACCGCGGCGCGTGCGGGCGATGCCGCCCGGCCGACCCCCCTCACCCTGGCAGCAGATTGGGCGATGGCGCTGAGCCACGGCCGTGCGCCGATGGGCCCGGGCGGTGAACCGTTCTGGCTGTTGCCGCTGGCCTACTGGGTGCGTGACGAGCCGGATGCACGCTCGGCCCCCCACAGAGGCGCTGACCGATCACCCGATCCATCGTCCGAGGACGCCCCCGGTGCCGACCCGGCGCTCAGCCTGTTGCTGAAATGGCGCGGGGCCGCGATCGGTCTGCAACTGCAAGGCCCGCGTGACGCGCTGCGGCTCACGCTGCTGGCGGAGAACGACGTCGTCCTCGCGGCCCTGCGTGCGGAACTGCCGCGACTGGTCGCTGCGCTGGTGCGCGCCGGTTTCCGGCTGTCCCGTCTGGGGTGGCGCCGGCAGGCGTTGTGGGTGCCTGCCGACCCGCCGTCGGCCGAGCCGCCGCTGCCCGTCCACGGACCGCTGCTGCAGGCCGGCGCCACGCTGGTGGTGGCGCTGCAGTAGGCTGGTGCCTACGCGGTCGTAGCGCTCCCAGCGCCTCCGCTTCAGCCTCAGCCTCAGCCTCGCGGCCTGAGCCGCCCACCGACCTGGATGGCGGTGGCTCGGGTCGAGTCGGCGTCGGGTCCGTCACAGGCGGGTCTCGTACAGCGCTGCCTCTGCCAGCAGCACGGTGCGATCACTCGATGCGACGGATTCGCCGGGCGCGTGGCGCGTGGCGATCTGGCTGAGCCTCTTCCAGGGATGCGCGGCGTCTTGCGGCGCACATGGGCTGCGGTCGGCGGTGAGGCGGTCAGCCGGCGCAAGTTGGCGGGGACGTCGCACCTGCATCGCCATGCCCGCCTCGCAGTCCGGCGATGTCGCGGTTGACGTCGCCGCCGCCGCCGCCGCTGCCGCTGCCTCCGGCGTGGCGTAGGTGAAGCGTCGACGGCAACGGCCGACGGCCTGCCACGCGTGTCCGGCCAGCCGTTCGGCCGCAGGATCCAGCCAACGTTCCGCCCAGGCACGAACCGATTGAGAGGTGACGACCGTGATGGCGGCGAGGGCGCTCGCCCAACTGCTCAGCGCCAGGACGGTGAGCGGATCGACCGGCGGGCCGAGTCCCCGGGTGAGTTCATCCTTGTCCAGTCGAGACGACAGATTGCCTCCCACCGGATAGGCGGTCGTGCACAGGGCCAGGAAATGGCTCAACATGAACGGGGCGACGCCCAGCGCGGCGCGCGCGTAGGTGGATGGACGGACCAACCCGGCAGCGATGTCGCGCATCGATTGCACGCATTTCCCCCGCCCGGCGTCGTCCCGATGCAGTTGCGTCGCCCATCGCGGGAACTCGCGGCTGGACAGCGTCATGAAATCGCGGATGGGCGGCGGCGTTTTCAGTCCCAGCGGTCCGCCGAGCACGGCCTGGGCGATGAATGCTTCCCTCATGGCTGCCACGAAGGCGTCCACCAACAGGTAGGCCGTCAGCGGAACCTTGACAGGCAGCGCGCCGATCACGGCGGTGCCCAGGCACACGCGAAGGATCGCGTCCGTCAGCAGCGTGGCCGCCGCATCGCGCAGAGTCTGGCGGCGTTCCGAGCGGCTGGGGCACTGATGCAGATGGGACGCCAGCGCATTGCCGAACGAGGCCCGCGGTCCCAGGAGCGCATTGTTCTCCAGCGACCGGCGACCGATGTCACCGAGGCTGTCGATCCATGCGAACAGCGGAGTCGCCGCCAGCAGGACGGCGCCGGCCACCCACGGCATCCCGGCGTCGGAGCCGCCACCGGGCGGCGCGTACACATCGGGCGGCTCGGCGTTTTCTTTCAGCGTGAGCACGGCTGCGGCGGCAACGAGCAACGGCGCGAGGGCTGCCGGCAGTCCGTAGCAGCGTCCCACCTGGCTCAGCTCTTTCGCTTCTCCGGCCCCCTTGTTCAGGAAGTCGCGGAGCGCGGGCAGGGTGTCCATCCCCAAGGCGACGCTGACCACGGCCGCCTGCCGCAGCGAGGGGAGCAGCCTCGTCTCGAACTCTTGCGCCCACTGCGGGCCCTGTGCGGTGGCCAGGGCGCGAAATTCATGGTCGAACAGCGCCATCAGAGCGTCTGCACGGCGACCATGGTCCTCCGACCAGTTCCGGAGCTTGGCGACCAGGTAGGGCGGGGTGTCCGGATCGCCGAGCAGTTGCCGTGCTTGCACCATGCTGGCCCGGGGTGCGTCATCGCCGGCACGGCGTTGGGCGCGCGAGGTCTCGGGCCGGGCGGCGGTCGCGCTGATCGAAGCGCCGTCGTGACCCGGCTGAGAGGGGCTGTGGCTCTGGCCTTGGGTCTGACTTTCGGTCTGGTTTGTAGTCGGTTGTCCGGTCTGGTGTCCGGTTTGGTGCCCGGTCGGGGGCGTTGGCTCGTCACTCGCGTTCAATGAAGCGAAGCGCGACAGATCGGGGCAACTGGCGGTGAAGCTGCTCCACATGGCGGGATCCTCCTGATCAAGAGGACCGCCGCTGTGGCGGGCGGGACACCGACGTCGAGGCGCCGGCGTCCAGAGGGCGGTCCAGCGCGATCAGTGCGGACGACCCGCGCGGGGTTCTGTGTGCAGTGGCTCCGTCCTACTTCAAGCCGCCACTCAGGAAGGCCTTCAGGCGCTCGCTCTGCGGCTTGGACAGCACCTCGCGCGGATCCCCTTGTTCTTCCACGCGGCCTTGATGCAGGAACATCGTGTGGGACGAGACCTCACGTGCGAAGCCCATTTCATGGGTCACGACGATCATGGTTCGGCCTTCAGCCGCGAGGTCGCGCATCACCTTCAGGACTTCACCGACGAGTTCCGGATCCAGGGCCGACGTCGGTTCATCGAACAGCATGACCTCGGGCTCGACCGCCAGCGCGCGCGCAATCGCCACGCGCTGCTGCTCGCCACCGGACAACTGCGCCGGATAGACATCCTTGCGGTGCGAGACGCCCACTCGGGCCAGCAATGCCTCGGCCTTTTCGATCGCCTGGGCCCGGGGCTGACGCAGCACATGGACCGGCGCTTCGATCACGTTTTCCAGCACGGTGCGGTGAGCCCAGAGGTTGAAGTTCTGGAACACCATCGCCAGGCGCGCCCGCCAGCGTTGCAACTGGGCCGCATCGACCGCCTTGAGGCTGCCGTCGCGGTCGCGGGCCAGGCGCAGGGTTTCGTCTCCGAGCGAGAGCGTGCCTTCATGCGGCTGCTCCAGCAGGTTGAGGCAGCGCAGGAAGGTGCTCTTGCCGGAGCCGCTGGAGCCGATCAGCGTGATCACGTCTCCGGGCTTGGCGGCGAGCGACACGCCCTTGAGCACCTCGCGATCGCCGTAGCGCTTGTGCAGGTTGTCGACAACGAGACTGGCGGCGGACGACATCAACGGGCTCCCAACAACTTGCCGGTGCGCAGGGCTTCGCGCCCGGCGACCTTGGCGACCTTGGCGCCGGCGGTGGCCAGGCGCAGCGTGTCGCGGGCGAAGAGCAGGCCATCGACCGGGCTCTTCAATTCGGTGACCGATCCGCTGATCGGATCGATCACATGGGCAATCACATCGCCCTCGGCCACGACCTCGCCGACCTCGCGCAAGAAGGTGAGCACGCCGCCGACCGGCGTCTTGACCGGCATGCAGCCCGCCAACGGGCGGGCGTCACCCAGCGGCGCCGGCACGACCGGCGCCGGGCCGGCGATCACGCCGCGATGACGGAGGAAATCCACCAGCGCCTGCGCATCCTTGGCGGCCAGCGCGTGATGCACATCCTGCTGGCCGCGCAGCTCCACCGTCACCGACAGGCAGGCCTGGGGAATGGGGAAGCGGTCTCCGAAGTGACGGGCCCATTTCCACCAGACCTGGGAGCAGGCCTCGTCGAACGGGTTGTCGCCGGAGTCGGTCGCCAGCAGCGTCACCGCTGCGCCGAGGTAGGCGGCCAGCGGCTCGCACTGCGGCCAGCAGGGCGTCTCGGTGTAGAGATGCATCAGGGCCTGGGCGTCGCAGTGCAGGTCCAGCACCACATCGGCGTCGCAGGCCAGCAGCATCAGCGTCTTGCGCAGCGCCTGGAGTTCGGTGTCGGCGGGGGCGGACTGGATCTCGGTCTTCAGCGCGGCCCGCAGCACCTGCACATTGCGGGCGGCGTCGCTGCCCAGGCGCGGCTCGGCGGAGCGGGCGGCGGCGTCGATGAATTCGGGATAGTGGCGGTTGAAGTTCTCGCCGGACAGGGCGTCGAAGCGGCCCAGATGCGACTGCAACCACCACTGCGACAGCCCGATCGGATTGGCCATCGGCACCAGGATGATCTCGCCCTGGATCTGGCCGTCGGCCTCCAAGCGGTCGAACTGCTGGCGCAGGTGCCAGGCGGTGAGCATGCCGGGCAGCTCGTCGGCATGCAGGGAGGCCTGGATGTAGACCTTGGGGCCTTGCCCGGCGTGGCCGTAATGCAGCGAGACCAGCTCGCGCTGGGTGCCGGGCGTCGGGCTCGGCAGGGAATGTGTCTGGACGTGCATGGATCAGGAATCCGTGAGGAGTCGGGCGGCGCGCGCTGGTGCAGCGGCGGGCCGCTCGCGGCGGGAGGCGGGCCTCGGGGTGTGCGGTTGGGGCTGGCTCATCGCGGCATCAGCGGCTTGAGCCAACGGGCCTCGGCCTTGTGGAAGAGGCCGACCAGGGTGAGCGTCATCAGGAAGTAGAAGATCGCGGCGGTGATGAAGGCCTCGAACGGAATGTAGTAGGTCGAATTGATGCCTCGGGCCACGCCGGTGAGGTCCATCAACGTCACCACGCTGGCCAGCGAGGTGCCGTGCAGCATGAAGATGGCCTCGTTGCTGTAGGCCGGCAGCGCGCGACGCAGGGCGGCGGGCAGCACGATGCGGCGCAGCATCACCCAGCGGCTCATGCCCAGCGACTTCGCGGCCTCGATCTCGCCATAGGGCAGGGCGCGGATCGAGCCGGCGATGATCTCGGTCGTGTAGGCGCAGGTGTTGAGCACGAAGGTCAGGCAGGCGCAAAACCAGGCCGAGCTGAACAGCGGCCACAGGGCGCTCTGCTGCATCCACTCGAACTGACCCAGCCCGTAATAGATCAGGAACAGCTGCACCAGCATCGGCGTGCCGCGGAACACATAGGTGTAGAGCCAGATCGTGCGGGACAGCCACTTGATCGGCAGCGTGCGCAGCACCGCCAGCGGAATGGCCAGGGCCAGGCCGATCAGCAGCGAGATCAGCAGCAGTTCGAGCGTGGTCTGCGCGCCCTGGAGGTAGCGCGGGAAATTCTCGACGATGGCGTCCAGGTTCATGGGCGGGCGAATCGATTCGGGACGAGGAGGACCGCGCGGGCGGCGGCGCACGCGTGGCGACGCAGGGCCGGCAGTGCAGCCGACAGGGCGGTGACCGGTGCGGCGAATGGGGTTGCGATGGGCATGGTCGACGGCCTCACAGCGACTGTCGGCGCACGCCGACGGACAGGCGACGCTGGAGCTGATCGAACAGCAGCTCGGACACGGTGGTGAAGCCGAGGTAGATCAGCGCGACGGTGAGATAGAAGATGAAGGGTTCGCGGGTGGCGCCGGCGGCTTGGGCGCCGCGGGTCATCAGGTCATGCAGGCCGATCACCGACACGATGGCGGTGCTCTTGATCAGCACCAGCCAGTTGTTGGACAGGCCGGGCAGTGCATGGCGGAACATCTGGGGGAAGGTGATGCGCCAGGCAATCTGGCGGGCGCTCATGCCGTAGGCCAGGCCGGCTTCGCGCTGACCGGGCGGGATGGCGAGGAAGGCGCCGCGAAAGGCTTCGGTCAGATAGGCGCCGAAGATGAAGCCGATGGTGAGCACCCCGGCGAGGAACGGATTGATGTCGATCGGTTCGGCACCGAGCGACTCGGCGATGGCATTCACGGCCACCTGCCCGCCGAAGAAGATCAGCAGCATCAGCACCAGATCGGGCACGCCGCGGATCAGTGTGGTGTAGATCGTGGCGATCCATTTGGCGGGGCGCCAGGACGACAGCTTGGCCATCGCCCCGGCGAGGCCCAGCAGCATGGCCAGCGCCATCGAACTCAGCGCCACCGCCAAGGTCAACAGCGAGCCCTGCAGCAGGCTGGGCAGGAATCCATGAAGGTTCATTGAACGACCTAAAAATGCGCCACCGCAGCGCGCATTGCGAGAGAGAAGTCAAGCGAGACCCTACCAGCCAGCGCAGGCCCTCATCTGAACGGGAAGCACCGCGACCCGCCACCACCCCCCACAAGGAAGGAGAAGCGCGCAGCGCGCCCATCAAGCGGAGACCATGGACCGGCTCTGCCGGTCCATCGGTCTCGCCCCCTTGAGGGGGCCGGCGCAGCCGGTAGGGGGTGGTCTTACTTGACCGAGATGTCGTATTGGAAGTACTTGTCGTTGAGCTTCTTGAAGGTGCCGTTGGCCTTGACCGCGGCAATCGCGTCATTGAACTTCTTGGCCAGGGTCTTGTCGTCCGCCTTGCGCAGGCCGACGCCGACACCGACGCCGAAGTACTTCGGATCGTTGTACTCCGGGCCCACCAGTTCGAAGCCCTTGCCCGCGGGCGTCTTCAGGAAGCCCAGGTCAGCGGCCACCATGTCCGACAGGGTCAGTTCGACCCGGCCCGACTTCAGGTCCAGGAAGGCCTGGTCCTGGGTGGCGTAGCGCACGATCTCGCTTTGCTTGAAGGTTGCATCGACGAACTTCTCGTGGATGGTGGCGCGCTGCACGCCGATCTTCTTGCCCTTCAAGCCGGCGGGGCTGAAGTCGAACTTGGCGCCGGCCTTGGCGGCAAAGCGCGCCGGCACGGTGTAGTAGGGCGACGAGAACGCGATCACCTTCTGGCGCTCATCGGTGATGGACATCGAGGCAATGATCGCGTCGATCTTGCGCGACTGCAGGGCCGGGATCAGGCCGTCGAAGTCTTGCTGGACCAGGGTGCATTCGGCCTTGAGCTCGGCGCACAGGGCGTTGGCCAGGTCGATCTCGAAGCCCTTGAGCTTGCCGTCGGCTCCGACTTCGGAGAAGGGCGGATAGGCGCCTTCGACACCGATGCGGATCTTCTTCCAGTCCGGGGACTGGGCATGCGCGCCGGCGGTGGCCAGCAGGGCGCAGACCGTCAGGGCAGCGCGGGCGATCAGTTGACGTCGTTGCATGAAGATTCCTTGTTCCTTGGGGTTGGCAGGATTCGTTGTGATGTGGATCCGATCGGATCCGACGCTCGATTGTTGCAATGCCGCACGCTTGGCGACCTAAGGGTTATAGAGAGTGCAAGAACGCTTGGACCGCCGCAGCGGTGGACACCGGGTCCTCCTCCTGCGGGACATGGCCCAGCGCCGGAAACAGCTGGACACGGCTGTGGGGCAGCGCCTGATGGAAGGTGTCGGCGGCAGCCGGCGGAATCAGGCGGTCCTGGCCGCCCCACAGGATCAGCGTCGGGGCCTGGATACCAGGCAACTGATCGACGTGCAGACCCGGCACGCGCTGCGACAAGCGTTGCGCCAACGCCTCACGGTTGCCTTCGCGCAGGGTCAATTCGAAATAGCGGTCGACCAGCGCGGCACTGACCTTGGACGGATCGCCATAGACCGCCCGCACCCCGCGGTCCACCAGCGGCCGCGGCAGGAACACGCCCGCCAGCGACTGCACCAGGCGCCAGCCGGGAAACCGGACACCCGCGGGGACGGCGGGGTGGGGAAGGTCCAATCCATCGGCATCCACCAGGATCAGCGCGCGGACCTGATCCGGATACCGTGCGGCGTATTGCCAGGCAAAGCTGCCGCCCATGGAATTCCCGCCGAGCACCACTTGGCGCAGGCCCAGATGGGCCAGCAGCGTGTGCAGGAACTCGAGGTATCGATCGTCGCTGTAGTCGCCGGTGACGGCCGGGCCGGTGAGGCCGAAGCCGGGCAGGTCCAGGGTGATCACGCGACGGCTGGCGCCGAGCGTCTTCACCCAGCCTTCCCAGGTGTGCAGGCTGGCGGCGGTGCCGTGCAGCAGCACCAGCGGCACGGTGTCGGTTTTCGGGCCTTCGTCGCGCAGGTGAACGAGCTGAAGCCGACCGTCGGGCAGCTTCAGCTCGATGAAGTCGGACGGGGGCGGGCCCCATCGGGCGACCAGGCTCTCCAGCGAGCGGTCCGGGGCGCGGAAAGCCATGGCCAGAATCGCCGAGGCCAGGACGGCGAAGCCGAACAGCTTCATCAGCCGCGCACCAAAGGAGGGGCGGTCACTCACGGTTCACAGGCCTGGCCGAGGCCTCGTCGGACAGCGGCGCGATGGGCGCCGGACTTGCGCCAGGCCGCCGGGACACGGCGCCCGGAGCGACCGGTCGCCCTGCGGCGGCGGTCATCGCACCGGGGTGCGGACGCCGTGCGGCGGCGTTCATGCCGCCTTGGGGGCCAGTGCGGCCGCCAGGCCCAGGGCATCGTCAGCGCCTTCGGTGCTTGACGGCGCCAGCGCCGGATCGACCGCGCGACGCTCGTCAAAGACGAAGCAGTCGCCGTGATAGTGCGCGCCGCCGACTTCCTCGAAGTACTTCAGGATGCCGCCTTCCAATTGGTAGACCGGGCCGTCCAGGTCTTGCTGCGCCAGGAACAGCGCCGCCTTTTCACAGCGGATGCCGCCGGTGCAGTAGCTGACGATGGTCTTGCCGGCCAGCTCGGCTCGGTGCGCCCGCACCGCGTCGGGAAACTCGCTGAATTTGGTGATGCGCCAGTCGATCGCGTCATCGAACGCGCCGACATCCACTTCGAACGCATTGCGGGTGTCCAGCGTCACCACCGGGCGGCCGTCGTCGTCATGGCCCTGGTCCAGCCAGCGCTTGAGGGTGGCGGCCGGCAGGGCGGGCGCGCGCGGCGCCTGGTCCGGCCGAATGGTGGGATGGTTCATGCGGATGATCTCCGGCTTGACCTTCACCAGCAGCTTGCGGAAGGGCACCGTGTCGCTCCAGCTTTCCTTGGGCGCGAGCGCAGCAAAGCGCGGATCCTCGCGCAGCGCGTCGACCCAGGCCCGCACATCGGCGGCGGCCCCGGCCAGGAAGAGGTTGATGCCTTCTTCGGCGATCAGCACCGTGCCCTTGAGGCCCAGCGCCTGGGCGCGGGACTGCAGCAGGTCTCGCAACACCTGCGGCGCCTCGATGGCGACGAACAGGTAGCAGGAGATGTTGAGGATGGGCGGCCGGGGCTGGTTCACGACGGGATCACACGAAAGTCGCGCGGCAGGGTGGGCGGACAAGCCGCCGGCGCCCCGCCGCACGCGTCAGAAAACCGAGGATTGTAGGGCGATGGGCGGACGCCGGGCGGCAGGTGACGGGCGGTTTCCGCAGCTGTCGCCGGCGGCCTTCAGGCGCCTGGGGTCAGGTCCGGCGCGCTCATTGGCGCTGGACGGCGGAGGGCGTTCGCTCCAGCTTCACATCGGTCGGCTTGATCCGCATCGGCGCGCTGGCACTGCAGATCTCGGTGTGCTCCGGGCTGTGCACGAACCAGCCGCCGCGGTGGCGACGCGCCTCCAGCAGCTCCTGCCAGGTCGGGGTGTCGGTGCGAAGCACCTGCAGCGACGGGCGCTGGTCCGGCGGCAGCGCCGCGGCCAAGGCCACCCGCTCGATCACCACCCGCTGCTCCGGCTTGTCATAGAACCCCATGCGGGCGCCGCCGCGGGGCAGGGCGGCGAGAAACTCCATGCCTTTGAGCACCCGGCCGACGACGGTGATGTTGAGATCCAGCCCGCGCGGCGCATGGCCGATGACCGCATACAGCTCCGCCCCGGTGCTGGAGTCCACCGCGTTGCCGCGACCGGCGCCGACAGTCGCATAGCAATGCGCCAGCCAGGCGCGGTTGGCCTTGGGCTCGGCGGCGACCGGGAAGCCGTCAACATGGCCGGTGCGCGGCGCCCAGCCGTCGATGTCCGGCAGCACGGTCAGCGGCAGGCCCTTGAGCGGGATCGAGAACTCCGCCGGCACCTGCGTCGTGGCGCCGGCCGGGAAGGGCTTGCCCTGGCCCTTGAGGCCGGTGTCCTCGTCGTCGGCCTTGGGGTCGCCCCATTGGGTCACATAGTTGTCCTGGACCCGGAGGATGGCCAGGCCGTCGTAGTAGCCGCCGCGCGCCAGGGCACGGATGTTGTCCACATGGCGCGGTGCGAAGCGGGGCGCGAGTTCGATGAGCACCTCGCCCTGCGGCAGCGTCATCAGCAGCAGGTTCTCCGGGGCCACATCGCGCCAGGCGCTGGCCGGGGCGGTGGCAATGATGTCGGCGCTGGTGGGCGGCTGACGAGCCGGCGCCGCGCTGGCGGCCTGCTGGGCGGTGGCGGCGCGGGCGGCCTTGGCCGGGGCGGCGGGCTTGGCGGCCGCGGGCGCGGTCGCGGCCGTGGAAGCATCGGCGGCGATCGACAGCAGCGGCGCGCTCAGCGCCAGGACGGCCAGCAGGGGCAAGGTCTTCATCCATCCGCTCCGGGAGTGTTCGATGGGGATGCAGCATAGCGTCCGGTGGACGCCCGCCGAGCGCCATCGACCCCTTCCGAATGGCGGGCGCCCCCGGGCGACTCCCTACAATCCCGGGATGGCTTTCGTTCATCTCCGCATTCACACCGAGTTCTCTGTCGTCGACGGCACCCTGCGCATCGACGACGCCGCCAAGGCCGCCGCTAAGGACGGCCAGGTCGCCCTGGGCCTGACCGATCTGGCCAACATGTTTGGCGGGGTGAAGTTCTACAACGCCTGTCGCAAGAAGGGCGTCAAGCCGATCCTGGGTGCGGAGGTCTGGGTGGAGCCCGACACCAGCGACAAGCCGCCCAGCCGCGTGCTGCTGCTGGTGCAGAGCAGCCAGGGTTATCTCAACCTGAGCGAGCTGCTGTCGCGGGCCTGGATCCAGAACGTGCAGCGCAACCAGGCGCTGCTCAAGCTGGAATGGATGCAGGAGCTCAACGACGGCCTGATCTGTCTGGGCGGCATGCAGTTCGGCCCGATCGGACAGGCCCTGGTGGCCGGCGACCAGGCCCGCGCGCTGGACTGGGCCCGCCGGCTGGGCGCCATCTATCCGAACCGCTTCTACATTGAGCTGCAGCGCGCCGGTCTGCCCGGGCAGGAGGCGCTGGTGCGCCAGCTGGTGCCGCTGGCGGCCAAGGCCGGGTTGCCGGTGGTGGCGACCCATCCGATCCAGTTCCTGAGCGAGGACGATTACGAGGCCCATGAGGCCCGGGTCTGCGTCGCCGACGGTGAAACGCTGGCCAATCCCAAGCGCATCAAGCGTTTCCTGCCCAGCCAGCATTACAAGACGCAGGCGGAGATGGAGCGGCTGTTCGCCGACATTCCGAGCGCGATTGCCAACACCGTCGAGATCGCCCGGCGTTGCAGCCTGACGCTGGTGCTGGGCAAGCCGCAACTGCCCAACTTCCCCACGCCGATCCAGGCCGACGGCACGCCGCTGCCGATGGAGCAGTACTTCCGCCAGCTGTCCTACGAGGGTCTGGAAGACCGCCTGCGGCTGCTGTTCCCTGACCCGGCCAAGCGCGACGCGGTGCGGCCGCGGTATGTCGAGCGGCTGGAGTTCGAGCTCGAGACCATCATCAAGATGGGCTTCCCGGGCTACTTCCTGATCGTGGGTGACTTCATCCGCTGGGCGAAGAACAACGGCTGTCCGGTCGGCCCGGGACGGGGCTCGGGCGCCGGTTCGCTGGTGGCCTATGTGCTGTTGATCACCGACCTGGACCCGCTGCAGTACAACCTGCTGTTCGAGCGCTTCCTGAATCCGGAGCGGGTGTCGATGCCTGACTTCGACATCGACTTCTGCCAGGGCAACCGCGACCGGGTCATCGAGTATGTGAAGGACAAGTACGGCCGCCCGGCCGTCAGCCAGATCGCGACCTTCGGCACCATGGCCGCCAAGGCGGCGCTGCGCGACATCGGCCGGGTGCTGGGCATGGGCTTCGGCCAGGTGGATTCCATCGCCAAGCTGATTCCGGCGCCACCGGGCAAGACGGTGACGCTGGCGCCGGTGCCCGCCGAGCCCGACGGCGGCATCATCTACGCCCGCAAGGAAGCGCCCGAGCTGGAGGAGCGCGAGAAGGCCGACGAGGAAATCGCCGAGCTGCTCAAGCTCGCCACCCGCGTTGAAGGCATGGTGCGCAACATCGGCATGCATGCCGGGGGTGTGCTGATCGCGCCGGGCAAGATCACCGACTTCTGTCCGCAGTACCAGCAGCCGGGTTCGACCTCCGCGGTCAGCCAGTACGACAAGGACGACGTGGAGGCCATCGGCCTGGTGAAGTTCGACTTCCTGGGTCTGGCCACGCTGACCATCCTCGAGCTGGCCAAGGACTTCATCATTGCGCGGCATCCGGCGCAGAAGGACTTCTCCTTCGAAACGATTCCGCTGGCCGATGCCAAGGTCTACAAGCTGTTCTCCGACGGGTTGACCGAGTCGGTGTTCCAGTTTGAATCCACCGGCATGCAGAAGATGCTGAAGGAGGCCAAGCCCTCCCGCCTGGAAGACCTGATCGCGCTGAACGCGTTGTACCGGCCGGGCCCGATGGACCTGATCCCGACCTTCGTCGCGCGCAAGCACGGCAAGGAAGTGGTGGAGTATCCGCATCCGCTGACCGAGCCGGTGCTGTCCGAGACCTACGGGATCATGGTCTACCAGGAACAGGTGATGCAGACCGCCCAGGTGCTGGGCGGCTACAGCCTCGGTGGTGCGGACATGCTGCGCCGCGCCATGGGCAAGAAGAAGCCCGAGGAGATGGCCAAGCACCGGCTGATCTTCCGCGAAGGCGCGGCACAGAAGGGCATCAACGAGGCCAAGGCGGACGAGGTCTTCGACCTGATGGAGAAGTTCGCGGGCTACGGCTTCAACAAGTCGCATGCCGCCGCGTACTCGCTGCTGGCCTATCACACGGCCTGGCTGAAGGTGCATTTCACGGCGGAGTTCTTCGCCGCGAACATGACCATCGAAATGGACGACACCGACAAGCTCAAGGTGTTGCTCAACGATGCCAAGCTGTTCGGCATCACCTTCCAGCCGCCCAATGTGAACCTGGGCGTCTACCGCTTCGAGCCGATCAACAACAAGCTGATCAACTACGGCCTGGGCGCCATCAAGGGCACCGGCCAGGGCGCGATCGAGGCCATCGTGCGGGCCCGCACCGAGGGCGGTCCGTTCAAGAGCTTCTTCGACTTCTGTGCCCGGGTGGACCGCAAGGCGGTCAACAAGCGGGTGGTGGAAGCGCTGATCAAGGCGGGCGGGTTCGACGAACTGGAAGCCGACCGTGCCCGGCTGCTGGCCAGCGTCGCGCTCGGCTACACCTATGCGGACAACCTGGCGCAGAACGTCAACCAGGGCGGCCTGTTCGACTTCGACGACACCCATGGCTCCTCCACGGCGGAGCCCGACCTGGTGCAGGTCGATCCCTGGGGCATCAAGGAGCGGCTGAGCCTGGAGAAGACGGCGATCGGCTTCTACCTGTCCGGGCACCTCTTCGATGAATCCGAACCGGAGCTGCGCAAGATGGTCAAGCGCCGCATCGTCGATCTGCAGGACAGCCGGGAGCCGGTGGTGGTGGCGGGCATCGTCAGCGACCTCCGGGTGATCAACGGGCAGCGCGGCCGCGTGGGCATCTTCAAGCTGGACGACAAGACCGATGCGATCGAGGCGGTCGCCAACGACGAGCTGCTCACCACCCACAAGGAGCTGCTGGTCGAGGACGAGCTGATCATCGCCATCGGCAAGGTGCAGAACGATCGCTTCTCCGGAGGCCTGCGGATGAACATCCAGCAGGTCTTCGGCCTGCCGGCGGCGCGGGCGCGCTTCGGCCGCTTCCTGCGCACCGCACCCAACCTGCCGGCGGCTTCGGTGCTGGAACTGATCAAGAACTGGCCGGCCAAGCGGGTCGAGACCGATCAGGGCGTGGTCAGCCAAGGGCTCGAACTGCGCATCCCGATCAAGCGGGATGGCGCTGTGGCCGAGCTCGGCCTTGGGGGCGCGGGGAAGTTCTGGCCCAGCGACGAGGCTTTGCAGAAGCTCGCGCCGGCTGAGATCGTCTACGACTCAGGCGGTTGAGCGCGTCGGCGTGGGCGTCTGCTTCGGCTTCGGCGTTGCGCGCTCGTATCGGCGTCTCACGCTGGCGCGACGTTCGAGGCACCGAGCAAGGCCAGCCAAGCCCGCGGCCCGCTTCGCTCAGGCGCTCCGCATTCGCTCCGCGGGCCGCGGGCTTGGCTGTCCCGAGACGTTGTTGGTTGTGGACGTTGCACGATGGCCTCGGTCTGCAAACGGCCAAGGCCTGACCCCGATCACCTCGGTGATTCGAGCGTGAGCTGCCGGCCCGCCTGGGAGTGAATGCGAAGCGCCTGAACGGACAGGCGGGCCGGCAGCTCGCGCTCACGCGCTGACCGTCGCACCGGGCGATGGGGTCAGGAGGTGCTGCGCCGCACGCACCGAGCAAGGCCGGCCAAGCCCGCGGCCCGCTTCGCTCAGACGCTCCGCATTCGCTCCGCGGGCCGCGGGCTTGGCCGTCCCGAGACGCTGTTGGCTGTGGACCTTGCACGATGGCCTCGGTCTGCAAAGGGCCAAGGCCTGACCCCGATCACCTCGGTGATTCGAGCGTGAGCTGCCGGCCCGCCTGGGAGTGAATGCGGAGCGCCTGAACGGACAGGCGGGCCGGCAGCTCGCGCTCACGCGCTGACCGTCGCACCGGGCGATGGGGTCAGGAGGTGCTGCGCCGCACGCACCGAGCAAGGCCGGCCAAGCCTGCGGCCCGCTTCGCTCAGACGCTCCGCATTCGCTCTGCGGGCCGCGGGCTTGGCCGTCCCGAGACGCTGTCGGCAGTAGACATTCCACGATGGCCTTGGTCTGCAAATGGCCAAGGCCTGACCCCGATCACCTCGGTGATTCGAGCGTGAGCTGCCGGCCCGCCTGGGAGTGAATGCGGAGCGCCTGAACGGACAGGCGGGCCGGCAGCTCGCGCTCACGCGCTGACCGTCGCACCGGGCGATGGGGTCATGAGGTGCTGCGCCGCACGCACCGAGCAAGGCCGGCCAAGCCCGCAGCCCGCTTCGCTCAGACGCTCCGCATTCGCTCCGCGGGCCGCGGGCTTGGCCGTCCCGAGACGCTGTCGGCTGTGGACCTTGCACGATGGCCTTGGTCTGCAAATGGCCAAGGCCTGACCCCGATCACCTCGGTGATTCGAGCGTGAGCTGCCGGCCCGCCTGGGAGTGAATGCGGAGCGCCTGAACGGACAGGCGGGCCGGCAGCTCGCGCTCACGCGCTGACCGTCGCACCGGGCGATGGGGTCAGGAGGTGCTGCGCTACACGCACCGAGCAAGGCCAGCCCAGCGGGAGACGATGTTGGATGAGTCCGGTCGCGCAAGTGATTCGCCCCCCACGCTGCTCCGACGCCCCCTTGTGTCAAGCATCAGGGTAGACCCTTAGGAGGGCGGTCCATCACCTTCGCTCAAGAGATCCGACAGGACCCGCGCTCATCAAGACGCCCCCCCGTGTGTGGTGCAGAAGTCTCGTTCGGTCTCAGACTTTTGCTGATCTTGGCTCAGGGTGAGCGATCTCGGATGGCTCGGAAACATCGCCCTCAGTATGATTCAGTTGCAAACCAAAAAACGTTAAATATCACGAGGGAGGCGCCATGACGCAACCAAAGGACCTGCACGCAAACGACGCCAGTGCGATGCTTGACCCCCAACGTCCAACACCGCGTGGACGCCGCTTGTCCGGCGCGCCGATGATGATGGCGCTGGAACCCCGGTTGATGTTTGACGCCTCGGTGGCGGCGGTCGGCGTGGTGGTGGATGCCGCCCATGCGACTGCTGCGACCGATGCAACCCATGCCGCTGCGGACCTGGCCCAGGCCGACCGCACCGCCGCCGTCACGGCCGCCGCTGCCGCTGCAGCACCAGCTGAACCTGCTCGCCATGAGGTGGTGTTCATCGACAGCCTGGTCGCCAACGGCCAGGCACTCGCCCAGGCGATGCCGGCGGGCGTGGAGGTGGTGTTCCTGGAGGCCAACAAGGACGGCTTCGTCCAGATGGCGGGCTACCTGTCCGGCCGGCACGACATCGATTCGATTTCCTTGATCTCCCACGGCAGCACCGGCGCGGTCAAGGCCGGCAGTGTCTGGCTGACCAGCGACACCCTGGCCGCCCATGCCGACGCGCTCCGCGCCATTGGCAGCACGCTGTCGCCCGATGGCGATCTCATGCTGTATGGCTGCAAGACAGGCGCCGGCAATGAGGGCCAGGCCTTGCTCGCTCAGGTGGCCGCATTGACCGGCGCCGATGTGGCGGGCTCGTCGGACAACACGGGCGGCACCGCTGCCGGCGGCAACTGGGCGCTGGAGCGCGTGGTGGGCCAGATCGAGACGGCAGCGCTGTCCGGCCCGACGTTCAGCGGCTACAGCGGCCTGCTGGCCGGTCCGACCTCGCAACTCTTCGATACCGTCATCCTGGATGGCTCAGGGTACAGCTACGTGCCAACGGGCCAGTCGAGCACCTTCGAAGGCTGGACCTTCTCGGTGCTAGACCGCACGGGCTCGATCGATCCGGGCGGCCAGATGGCCTACACCAACGATGCGAGCACCACGGGTCTGGCCAACAACAACAACGACAAGGCGTTGGTCTTCCAGGGAAGCTTCGAAGGCACGACCGGTCAAGCCGCCGCGTCGTTGAAGTCGGCCACCACCGACAAGTTCCGTTTCGTATCCATCACGGTGGAGTCCTTCATCAGCAGCGGTAACGACTACGTGCTGGTGGGTTATCTGAATGGCGTGGAAGTCTCAGGCGCCCGGCAGACCTTCACCGGCGGCGACAATCTGAGCGGTGGCACCATCGTCAGCGTGTCGGGCAACGCGTGGAATTACCTGGATGAAATCCGCATCATGCGCGGCAGCGGACAGACCGAAATCTCGCTGTCGGTGGACGATCTCATGATTGCTGCACCGGTCGCTCCCAACGCCGCGCCCATGATCAGCAGCATCAATGGCGACAGCGTGACCTATGTGGAGAAGGGCCCGACGGTCGTCCTCGACGCTGGCGCCAATGCGGTGGTGACCGATACCGACAACACCAACTTCGACGGCGGCCTGCTCAGCGTGAACATCATCACCAACCGTTCGACGACGTATGACGCGCTGGTGGTGGTGAACCAGGGCACGGGTGCCGGTCAGATCGGCGTGAGCGGCAGCAGCGTCACCTTTGGCGGCATGACCTTCGCAACCTTCACCGGCGGCACGGGGAACAACAGCCTGGACTTCTCGCTGAACAGCTTTGCCACGCCGACTGCGGTGCAGGCCTTGATTCGCACCATCGGCTTCAGCAACAGCGATCCGAGCGATCCGGTCACCGCAACGCGCACCATCTCCTGGAGCCTCACCGACGGCAGTGGCGGCACCTCGACCACCTACACCTCGCAGTTGCAGTTCAACGCCGTCAACGACGCGCCCACGCTGACCGGCACCGGCCGTTCGCCCACCTTCACCGAAGGCGGCAGCCGCGCCGACTTGTTCAATTTCAGCGCCGTGAGCACGGTGGAACAATCGCAGCGGTTCACCACGTTCGGTGTGCAGCTTTCCGGGGTGAGCGATGGTTCGAGCGAGTCGCTGTCCATCGACGGCTCGATCATCTCGCTCTACAACGGCAACGTGTTGGGCGCCACCGCCAACAACGGCTTGCAGGTCTCGGTCAGCGTGTCCGGCGGCGTGGCCAACGTGACCGTGTCCTCGGGTGCACTGCTGACCAATGCGGCGACCCTGTCGATCCTGAACGGCATCAGCTACAGCAACAGCAGCGACAACCCGACCGCTGGCCCCCGCGTGGCGTCGATCTCCTACCTGCGAGACAACGGCGGCACGGCCAACGGCGGCGCCGACACCGCCTTCGGACTGCAAAGCACCACCGTGACGGTGGCAGCGGTGAACGACGCGCCGATCCTGACGACCTCGGGCGGCTCGGCGAGCTTTGTCGCCGGGGACAACACCAGCTCGACCCCCGTGCGGATCGACGGTGGGTTGACCGTCTCCGATGTCGACAGCACCACGATAAGTTCCGCCACGGTGAGCATCACCAACGGGTTCAGCGCGGGGCAGGATCAGCTCAACTTCGTCAACGACAACTCGGCGCTCTACGGCAACGTCACCGCCAGCTTCAATGCCGGTACCGGGGTGATGACGCTGAGCTCGTCCGGCGCCACGGCCACGCTGGCCCAATGGCAGGCCGCGCTGCGGCAGGTCTACTACGCCAACTCCGCGGTTTCGCCCAACGCGACGACCCGCACCATCAGCTTCCTGGTCAACGACGGCACCGACAACAGCCTGATTGCCACCCGCAATGTGACGGTCACGCCGGTCGATCAGACGCCGCTCATCGACGCCGGCACCGGCACGGGCAGCTACACCGAGGGCGACCCGCAGGTGGCCGTGGCGCCGGCGCTGTCGGTGTCCGACCTGGACAACGCCACGCTGTCCTCGGCCTCGGTGGCCATCACTGGCAATTTGCGCGCCAGCGAAGACCTGCTGGGCTTCATCAACGACAGCTCGGCGACCTACGGCAACATCGTTGGCGTCTACAACGCCAGCACCGGGGTGCTGACACTGTCGTCGGCCGGCAGTACCGCGACCGTCGCCCACTGGCAGGCCGCGCTGCGATCGGTTTACTACGTCAACACGTCCAACACCCCGGAAGTGTCGGTGCGCACCCTGTCGTTCCAGGTGAATGACGGCCAGAAGACCAGCGCCACCACGACCCGCGACCTGCAGGTGTCCTCGCTCAACAACGTGCCGGGCGTGGTCACCAGCGGCGGCAGTGCCGCCTTCGTCGAAGGCAACAACACCGCCAGCACGCCGGTGGTCATCGATGCGGGTCTGACGCTGAACGATCCGGACAACCCGACGCTGGCCAGCGCCTCGGTGGCGATCACCGGCAACTTCCGCGCGGGTGAGGACCTGCTGAGCTTCATCAACGCCAGTGCCATCCAGTACGGCAACATCATCGCGACCTATGACGCCAGCACCGGCGTGCTCTCGTTGAGCTCCGCCGGCGCCACCGCCACCCTGGCGCAATGGCAGGCGGCGCTGCGTTCGGTCACCTACGGCAACAGCAGCGAATCGCCCGACGGCGCGATCCGCACGGTCAGCATCACTGTCAATGACGGCGTGGCTGACAGCCTCGCCGCCAACCGCGACGTCACCGTCACCGCGGTGAACGACACCCCGGTGCTCGCCGGTGGCGGTGGCACGGTGAATTTCGTCGAGCTCGACAATGCCCCGGCCTTGCCGGTGAACGTCGGCGCCGGCCTGACCGTCAGCGACCTGGACAGCGCCGGACTGGCGAGCGCGGTGGTGGCCATCACCGGTAATTTCCAGAGCGGTCAAGACCTGCTGGGCTTTGCCAACACCGATCCGAGCGTCTTCGGCAACATCGCCGGCAGCTTCGATCCCGGCACCGGCGTGCTCAGCCTGAGCTCCGCCGGCAACACCGCCACCGCCGCACAGTGGCAAGCCGCACTGCAGTCGATCGTCTACCTCAACAGCTCGGAAGCGCCCAACACCGCGACCCGGGTGATCAGTGTGACGGTCAACGACGGCCAGATCGACAGCAACACGGTGACGCGCTCGATCAGCATCACCAGCACCAACGACACGCCGCTGCAAGCCGTGCCGCCCGCGCAGCAGATGTACCGCGATGCCTCGCTGGTGTTCGGCCTGGCCCAGGGCAATCCGATCCTCGTTGCCGACATGGATGCGGGCACCGGCCTGATGCAGGTGACGCTCACCGCCAGCCAGGGCACGCTGAGCCTGTCCGGCACCAGCGGTCTGAGCTTCTCGGTCGGCACCGGCACCGGCGATGCCACCATGACCTTCCAGGGCAACCTGGCCGATGTGAATGCGGCGCTCAATGGTCTGCGCTTTGCCCCGACTGCCGGATTCGTCGGCTCGGCCAGCCTGCAGGTGAGCACCGACGATCTGGGCAACTCCGGGGGGCCGGCCCGCACCGTGACCGATGTGATCGCGGTGACGGTGGACCGGACGAATCCGGTCGTCTCGCTGGTCAGCACCAATCTGCCGGATGGCGGCTACAAGGTCGGCGACACCATCACCACCACCGTCCGCTTCGACCAGGTGGTCACGGTGGACACCACCGGCGGCACGCCGACCCTGCTGCTGGAAACCGGCGCCGTGGACCGTCAGGCGGTCTATGTCTCGGGCTCCGGCACCGACACGCTGACCTTCTCGTATGTGGTGCAGGCCGGTGATGTGAGCGCGCGGCTGGACTATGCCTCGAGCGCCGCCCTGACCCTCAACGGCGGGACCGTGCGCGGTGCCAGCCAATTCGACGCGCTGTTGGGCCTGCCCGCGCCGGGCGGCGCCAATGCCTTGTCCGGCAGCCATGCGCTGCAGGTGGACGGCGTGGTGCCGACCATCAGCCGGGTGGATCTGCCAGCGGCGGGCACCTATGTCGCCGGTCAGACGCTCGACTTCACCGTGCATTTCACCGAGTCGCTGACGGTGGACGCCAGCGCCGGCGCGCCGCGCCTGTCGGTCACGCTGGACGACGGCAGCACCGCCTTCGCCAACTATGTGTCGGGTTCCGGCTCGACCGCGCTGGTGTTCCGTCTCACCGTGGCCAGCGGCCAGCAGGATGCCAACGGCATCGCGCTGGGCGCGTTGCTGGACGCCAACGGCGCCCGACTGCGCGATGCGGTGGGCAACGAGGCGGCGCGCACGCTCAGCGGCGTGCCGGATGCCAGCACGGTGCGCATCGACGCGGTCACGCCGGTCGTCGACCGCGTGGCCCTGGCCGACGGCAGCTTCCCGCTGACCGGCTCGGCGAGCTACCTGGTGACCTTCTCCGAGAACGTCCGTGGTGTCGATGCATCCGACTTCGCGCTCCTCCTCACCGACCAGGCCACCGGCGAGATCCTGTCGGTGGTCCAGGTCGATGGCCGGACCTACCGCGTCGAGGTGGGCGGCCTGGGGGGCGACGGCAGCGTGCAGTTGCAGCTGAAGTCCGCCGGCAACGGCATCACCGACCTGGCCGGCAATGCTTTGTCCGCGGGTGCTGACAGCGCTGCCTTCTCGCTGGTGCCGCCGCCGCCGCCGCTGGTGACGTCGCTGCCGGCATCGCTGGTGCCGCTGGTGCCGCAGACGCCCGTCAGCATCGACCTGCCCTGGTCCGCACCGATCACCTTCAACACCGGCCCCGTGCTCGGTCAGACGGATTTGCCCACGCTCACGCCGGTGCAGCGGGCCAACACCGGCTCGGCGACGGACCTCCCGGTGATGGGGCTGCAGCCGTTGCTCGGTGAACCGCTGACCGGCATCAGCCTCGCGCTGGCGAACGACGCTCCGCCGCCGGTGCAGCGTCCGTACATCGAGCTGGGCAACAGCAGCAGCCGGGGTCTGCAGGCGACGCCGTCGCTCGGCGGCTACGCGGCGGAGGCCGGACGACCGCTCAACATCTCGCTGCCGTTCTCGATGTTCACCCACAGCGACAAGGATGCGCAGGTGACCGTGGATGTGCGGCTGGCCAATGGTCGTCCGCTGCCGGCCTGGCTGCGTTTCGATCCGGTCACCGGCACGCTGGTCGGCAATCCGCCGGCGGGGCTCAATCAACGCATCGTCATCGATGTGATTGCGATGGATGCGAAGGGCAACCGGGCGGTCTCGCGGATCGAGATCAATGTCGGTCCCGCCGCCCGCTCGGGCGCCCAGTGGGAGCCGCAGGAGGGCGAGGCCACGCGGGCCGTGGCGGCAGCTCCGGCGACGCGCGACGATGCCTGGCTGGCCATCGCTGCCGCGCAGGCGCGCTCGGCCGACGCGGACCTCACGACCGCACCGGCCTCGCCGGCGCCGGTCGGTCGGTCCGGCTTGTCGGCCCAGTTCGATCAACACGGCGCAGGCGCCCGTCAGGCAGAGCGCAGCACCTTGCTGCAGCACCTGCAGCGCGCCGTCGCCAAGGTGGTGTGAGGCCCGAGCCGTCGCTGGTCCCGCGCGGGATGGCGTCGTCCGACAGGACCGACACCATCGGCGCGACCGCGGCACGGGTTTTCGATGTGATCCGGTGATCCAAGAAGAGTATTCAGGAGGAGTTTTTCAATGAAGCGTTTCCAACCCCGACACACCCGGCTGATGGCCGCCCTGGCCGCGGTGATGGCCGTTGGTCTGACCGGTTGCGCAGTCAGTCCGCAGGCCTTGACCGCGCAGGAGCGCCAGGAGGTGGTCAAGGCGGACCGCGTGCTGCTCACCCAGCAGCAGGAGCCGGTGCAAGGGCCGGTGTCGCTGGAAGAGGCGATGGCCCGGGCCATCAAGTACAACCTGGACCACCGCATCAAGCTGATGGAAGCGGCGGTGTCGCAGCGCCAGCTCGACCTGAGCCGCACCGACCTGCTGCCCAAGCTGGCCCTGTCGGCCGGCTACAACTGGCGTGACAACGAACTGGCTTCGTCGTCGTTGAGCGTGCTGAGCGGCCGTCAATCGCTGGAGCCGTCCACCTCCACCGACCGCGAGCGCAGCAGCGCCGACCTGACCCTGAGCTGGAATGTGCTGGATTTCGGCGTCAGCTATTTCACCGCGCGCCAACAGGCCGACCGGGTGCTGGTGGCGGAAGAGCGCCGCCGCAAGGTGCTGCATCTGTTGATGCAGCAGACCGCGCTGGCCTATTGGCAAGCGGTGGGCGCGCAGCGTCTGGAAGGCAAGATCGATCCGGTGCTGCAGCTCTCCCGCCAGGCGCTGGAGGATTCGCGCAAGGTCGAGATCGAGAAGCTGCGGTCGCCGCTGGAAGCGCTGAACTATCAGCGCCAACTGCTGGACATCGTGCGCCAGCTCGAAGCGGTGCGCGATGAGTTGTCTCAGGCCAAGCCGCGGCTGGCCTCGATCATGAACCTCGAGCCGGGCCAGAGCTTTACCGTGGCGGTGCCGGGGGCGATGCAGGCCCCGCGCATCAGCCTGCCGGCCGCCGGCATGGAAGAGGCCGCGCTGCTGCGCCGGCCGGAGCTGGTCGAGGCGCAATACAACGAGCGCATCGGCATCCTGGAAACCCGCAAGGCGCTGGCGCGTCTGCTGCCGGGTCTGGAGATCAGCGTCGGCGGTCACTACGACAGCAACAGCTTCCTGGTGAACCGCCAGTGGGGCGATGCGGGTCTGCGGGTGGGCTGGAACCTGATGAATGTGCTGAACGCCAGCAACATCCGTGGCCTGGCCCAGGCCCAGCTCGATGTGGTGCGCCAGCAGCGTCTGGCGCTCAACATGGCCGTGCTGACCCAAGTGCATGTGGCGCGGCTGGACTATCAGGGGCGCCTCAAGCAGTTCGAATTGGTGGAGCAGATGAACACCGTCGAACAGCGCATCCTGACCTACACCCGCAATGCGGCCAATGCCAACAGCCAGGGCAAGCTGGAGGAGATTCGCGCGTCCGCGGCCGCGATGATGTCCGAGCTGCGGCTCTACCAGAGCTACGGCGCGCTGCAGGGCGCCTATGGCCAACTGATCGCCACCATGGGGCTGGATCCGCTGCCGCAATCGGTGCCGGCTCATGACCTGAAGAGCCTGGGCGAGGCGGTGCGCGCCTCCGAGCAGAACTGGACCAAGACGATGAATCCCGAGGGCGGTGCATGACGAGACGGGTGGGGCGACTGCTGCCGGTGATGGGCCTGCTCATCAGCCTGGGCGCGGTCGCGCAGACGACCAACCCGGCCGCCGACAAGGACGGCCGGATCCGCGCCCAACTGGCGGCGCGCAATGCGGTGACGGTGGCGTCGGAGATCCCGGGTCGGGTGGCCTCGCTGCGCCTGCGCGAAGGCGATGCCTTCCGCGCCGGCGAACAGCTGGTGGGGCTGGACTGCTCGCTCTATCAAAGCCAGGTCCGCAAGGCCGAGGCCGCAACCGAAGCGACCAGCGCGGTGGTGCAGTCCAACCAGCGCATGGCGGAGCTCAACTCCATCGGCCGGCTGGAAGTGGAACAGGCCCAGGCGCGTCTGAAGGAAGCCCAGGCGGAACTGTCCGGCGCGAAGCTGCTGGTGAGCCGCTGCGGCATCAACGCGCCCTTCAGCGGACGGGTGGCGCGGCGGCATGTGGCGGCCCATCAGTATGTGAATGCCGGCAATCCCCTGCTGGACATCGTGGAGACCGGTCAGCTGGAAGTGCAACTGATCGTCCCCTCCAAATGGCTGGCCTGGCTCAAGCCGGGCGTGAGCTTCCAGGTGGATGTCGAGGAACTCGGCAAGCGCTATCCGGCCAAGGTGCAACGGCTGGGCGCGCAGATCGATCCGGTGAGCCAGACGGTGGCCGTGTTCGGCGTGATGGACGGCAGCCAGCCGGGCCTGCTGCCGGGCATGAGCGGCTGGGCCGTGTTTGCGCAGCGGCCGTGATCGGCGGGTGGGTCGATGAACGCGGTTGAACGAGCGACCCCGCTGGTCAGCCTGCTGCAATTGCAGCGGCGGGCGCGGGAAGCGGCGACGGTGCAGTCGCTGGGTTTCGTGATCGTCAACGAGACGCTGCAGCTGGCACCGTATCGCCAGGCCGCGCTGTGGACCGCGTCCGGCCTCGGTCAGGTGGCGGCGGTGTCCGGTCCGCCGGAGCCCGATCCGCAAGCGCCGTATGTGCAGTGGCTGACGCTGCTGTGCCGCCATCTGATGCGCGAAGCCGTGCCGGCCGGCGAGGTCGCCGTGGCCGCCTTGCCTGAGTTGGTGCGGGCCGATTGGGACCATTGGCTGCCGGCGCACGCGCTGTGGCTGCCGATGGGCCGCGATGCGCAGCCCGCCGATGCCGGCTTGCTGCTGGCGCGTGATGACCCGTGGACCGCCCATGAAATTGCCTTGCTGCAGGAATTGGTGCATGCCTACGGCCATGCGCTGCAGGGCTTTCATCCGCAGAAGTCCTGGCGCGAGCGGCTGTGGCGGCCCTGGAAGCAAGGCAAGCTGCGGCGCTGGGTGCTGGCCGGTCTGGTGCTCGGCGGCCTGTGCCCCGTGCGGCTGACCGTGCTGGCGCCGGCGGAAGTGGTCCCGCAGGATCCCTTCATGGTTCGCGCGCCGCTGGAGGGGGTGATCGACCGTTTCGATGTGCGTCCCAATCAAGCGGTGCAGCCCGGCACGCCACTGTTCAGCCTGGACACGACCGCGCTGCGGGCTCGCATGGAGGTCGCCCGCAAGGCGGTCGACACCGCGCAGGAGGAATATCGCCAGTCCGCCCAGGCCGCGGTGACCAACGACAAGAACCGGGCCGACGTCGCCTTGCGGCGCGGCAAGGTGCAGGAGAAAGTCGTCGAGCTGGACTACACCGCCGAGCAATTGGCCCGGGTGCAGGTGAAGTCCGATCGCGCCGGCATCGCGGTTTTCGCCGATGCCAACGACTGGCTGGGCAAAGCGGTCAACCTCGGCGAACGGGTGCTGCTGGTGGCCGATCCGGCCAAGGTGGAGCTGGTGGCCTGGGTGCCCGCCGCAGACCTGCTGCCGATGGCGGCCGGCGATGTGCTGACGCTTTATCCGCAAGGCGCGCCGCTGAAGTCGTATGAGGCCAAGGTGCAGAGCGTGGCCTACCGCGCTGAAGTGACGCGCGAGGGCTTTCTGGCCTATCGGGTGAAGGCGGTCTTTGACGCGGGCCAGGCGGCGCCGCGCATCGGGCAGTTGGGCACCGCCCGGCTGCACGGCGGCTGGGCGCCGCTGGTGTATGTGGCGCTGCGGCGGCCGCTGGCTGTCGCACGGCAGTGGCTGGGCTGGTGATGTGGCCCGCGCTGCGACAGGACCTGGCCCTGCATCCCGGCCCGGAGGCGACCGATGGCTCGCCCACCTGGACCCTGCATGATCCGGCCAGCAATCGGTTCTTCTCGCTGAGCTGGCCGGCCTTCGAGCTGCTGTCGCGCTGGTCGCTGGGCTCGATGCAGGGCCTGATCGATGCGGTGCATCGGGAGACCACGCTCGACGTGACCCCGGATGATGTGGAAGGCCTGGTGTCCATGCTGCAGGCCAATCACCTGCTGGTGGCCAGCCGGGTCGCCGACACCGAGCGCCTGGCGCGGCAGGCGCAGGCGATGCGCTTGTCACCGATGCAATGGTTGCTGAAGCACTATCTGTTCTTCCGCGTGCCGGTGTTGCAGCCGATGCGCTGGCTGCAGCGCATGAGCCGCTGGGTGCGCTGGGCGTATCAGCCGTCGTTCTGGGTGCTGACGGCGGGCCTGTCGCTGCTGGGGCTGGTGCTGGCGGCGCGTCGCTGGGATGAGTTCACCCACACGCTGACGACCTATGCGAACTGGCAAGGCCTGTTGGCCATCGGCCTGGCGCTCAGCGGCGCCAAGCTGCTGCATGAGCTGGGGCATGCGTTCACGGCGACCCATTTCGGCTGCCGCGTGCCCACGATGGGCGTGGCCTTTCTGGTGATGTGGCCGGTGCTCTACACCGACACCAACGAGGCCTGGAAGCTCACCTCGCGACGACAGCGGCTGTTGATCGGCGGGGCCGGGATGATGAGCGAGATGGCGCTGGCCTCGGTGGCGCTGCTGGCCTGGAGCCTGCTGCCGGACACGCCGGGCTGGGCGCCGATCCGCTCCGGTGCCTTCCTGCTGGCCACCACCACCTGGCTGCTGACGGTGACGATCAACGCCAGTCCGTTCATGCGCTTTGACGGCTACTTCCTGCTCTCCGATGCGGTCAACATGCCCAACCTGCATGAGCGGGCCTTCGCGATCGGTCGCTGGTGGCTGCGGGAGCGACTGTTCGGCTGGGGCGATCCGGCGCCGGAGCGTGTCGATCCCCGGCGCGAGCGGGCGCTGGTGGCCTTCGCTTTCGCCACCTGGCTGTATCGGCTGGTGCTGTTCTTCGGCATTGCACTGCTGGTCTATCACGCCTTTTTCAAGGCGCTGGGCCTGGTGCTGCTGGCGGTGGAACTGGGCTGGTTCATCGCGCGGCCGATCTGGCGGGAGATGTCGGCCTGGCGCCAGCGCGGTCGCTGGGCCTGGAACCGTGCCACGCGGCGAACCCTGCTGATCCTGGGCGGCGGCGTGCTGGTGCTGGTGTGGCCCTGGGCGGAGTCGATCCGTGCGCCGGCGGTGCTGGCGCCGCTGCAGGTGCAGACCGTCGCGGCCGCATATGCCTCGCAGGTGGTCGGCGAGGTGCCGAGGGAAGGGCAGGCGGTGAAGGCCGGTGAGGTGCTGCTGCGTCTGCGCTCACCCGACCTGGACATGCGGCTGCAGCAGGCCGAGCTGCAGGAGCAGCAACTGCAATGGCAGCTCAGCCAGCAGCCGTTCGACGAGAAGCTGCGAGAAGCCGGACCGGCCCTGCGCAAGCAATGGGAAGCGTCGGTGGCGGCGGTCCAGGGCCTGCGGGAGCAGCGCGATCAACTGGCGGTGCGCGCCCCCTTCAATGGCACGCTGGCCGAAGTGCCGGAGGATCTCCACCGCAATGCCTGGACGGCCCCGGGCGAGCGACTGCTGACGATCGCGGGCGGGCGGGGCAGCCGTGTCGATGCCTATGTGGACGAAGCGGCCCTGGACATGTTGCGTGTCGGCGAGACCGGGCGATTCGTGCCGGCGGCGCTGGAGAAGGCGGGCCGCGCCTGTCGGCTGACGCGCGTGGATCCGGTCCAGGTCGCGACGCTGGATCAACCCGCGGCGGCGGATCTGTACGGCGGCGGTGTGGCCGTTCAACGCCGACCGGAGGACGGCAAGCTCGTGCCGCTTCGCCCGACCTTCCATGTGCGGCTGGAAGGCTGTGAGGACAAGGACAGCAGCGCCGCACCGGTGCGGGAAGTGCCCGGGACGGTGCATCTGCAAGGTGAGCGCATGCCCTGGGTGGGGCGCGCGGTGCGCTGGGCTGCGGCGCTGTGGCAGCGCGAGGCCTCGCTGTAGGACAGCACTGCGCCGCAGCGGCAGCGGCAGTGGCAGTGGCGGTGGCGGTGGCGGTGGCGGTGGCAGCAGCAGCAGCAGCGGCTGGCTCATCGCCGCCTCATTGAAATCGTCGGCGTTGGACGGTCTTGCCCCAGCCTACAACCCGGCCAACCATTGCAGGAACGCGGCCCGCCGTGGCTCCGGCATCGGCTCGATCTGCAAGAGCGCGCGGCGCACCAGCGAGGCGCGTGCAAAGTCGCCGCGTTCGCCGGGCAGGCCTTGGCGAGCGGGCTGATCCGGCGGCAGCGGGCTGCCCCAGACCTTGGCCACATCGCTGCAACGCACCCAGGCCACGCCGTCGAGATGGCGCACCGCCACCGGCACGCCGTGGAAGGCATGCCAGCGTCCGCTTTCCCCGGCCCACAGCCGTTCCCGCCACCACCGCTTGAAGACCGAGGCGGCCTCGATCAGAGGCATCGGCAGGATCACCGCCGCCAGCACGATGCCCATGGCGATGGTGGGGATGCTGAGCAGCCCGGCGCCGTTGAGGAACAGCCACCGGAGCAGCGAGAAGAATGCCAGCACCAGGCTGATGCGAACCAGCAGTTTGACCAGCAGGCGGGGCGACATCGACAGGCTTTCTGAAGGCGGATGGATCCCGGCGATTGTGCCCCCGTCGGCATCCGGACTTTTGCCACATGTCGCCGTTGCCAGCGGCGTGGATCCCCCATTTGACGGGGCAGTTTGCTGGATCGAAACGGCGGCTCGGGCGTAAGCTCGGAGCCCATGGATGCGCAGCCCAAGACCGGCCTGATCCTCACCGGAGGCGGCGCCCGCGCGGCCTACCAGGTGGGCGTGCTGGCGGCGATCGCGCAATTGCGCCGTGATGCCTGCGCCACCGGGGACAACCCGTTCAAGGTGATCTCCGGCACGTCCGCCGGCGCGATCAATGCCGCCACGCTGGCCTGCCAGGCGGACGACTTCTGCTCGGCGGTCGACGGGCTGATGTACATCTGGCAGAACATCCATGTGGACCAGGTCTACACCGCCGATGCCTTCGGCGTGATCCGCACCGGCGCACGTTGGCTGACGATGATGAGCCTGGGCTGGGCGGTGGCCCGCTGGCGTCGCACGCGTCCGCGCAGCCTGCTGGACAACGCGCCGCTGCGTGGCCTGCTGTCCCAATGGATCCAGATGGACCGGCTGGACGACATGCTGGCCCAGGGTCATCTCGATGCCCTGGCGGTGACCGGCTCCAGCTACACCTCGGGCCATCACGTCACCTTCTACCAATCGCATCAGGCCTACGACCCCTGGGTGCGCACCCAGCGACTGGCGGTGCAGACGCCGCGCTTGAGCGTGGAGCACCTGGTCGCGTCGTCGGCGATTCCGTTCATCTTTCCGTCCGAGCCGTTGTCGCTGAACGGCACGGTGGAATGGTTCGGCGACGGCTCGATGCGGCAGACCGCGCCGATCTCTCCGGCCGTTCATCTTGGCGCGGAGAAGGTGCTGATCATCGGCGCCGGTCGCATGCATGAATCGGGCGGGGAGGGCGCCAGCAGCCCGATGCCGCAGGGCCATCCCAGCCTGGCGCAGATTGCGGGCCATGCGCTGTCCAACATCTTCCTGGATGCGCTGGCGGTGGACATCGAGCGGATGCAACGCATCAACAACACCTTGTCGCTGCTCTCGGGCGAAGCGCTGCGCAACACCCCGCTGCGGCCGATCGAGGCCCTGGTCATTGCCCCCAGCCGGCCGCTGGACTCGCTGGCCGCTGAACGCCAGGGCGCGCTGCCGCCGGCGATCCGGGCGCTGCTGCGCAGCGTGGGCGTTTCAGGCGAGGGCGCCAATGCCAGCGGATCGGCCCTGGTCAGCTATCTGCTGTTCGAGCCGGAGTACACCAGCGAGCTGATCACCCTGGGCATGGCCGATACCCTGGCACGCCGCAGCGACATCCAGCGCTTCTTCGGCTGGCCGGCGCAGGCGCCGCAGATCGATCCGGCGATGATGCGCAAGCGCGCCGGCGGCTTTGCGCTGCAGGTGCCGCCCAATCCGCCCGGGCCGCCGCGATTGGTGGCGTGATGAACGCGGAAGGCTTCGCGAGGATGTTCGGGCAGCGTGTGGTCGGACTCGCCACCTCTCTCGCTTGGCGAGCGCCGACGCAACCGCCGCATTAAGCGCCGGTGCCATCGCGTCGGTTGGTTCCGCCGGGTGGGACGCGGCACCGCTGACGCCACGTCGCAGGCCATCGGCGACGGCACGCCGGTGTGCCTGCATCACTCCGACGTCAGCCTCAACTCCGCCACCAACCCGCCCTCGGGCCGGTTGTTCAACACCAGCGATCCACGCTGCCGCAGCGTGAGCTCACGCGCGATGTACAGGCCGAGCCCCGCGCCGCCGGTGTGGCGATTGCGCGAATCCTCCAGCCGGTAGAAGGGCTCGAAGACCGATTCGAGCTTGTCCGGTGGAATGCCCGGTCCGGCATCCATCACCCGCACCCACGGCCCTTGCGCATCCTGTCCCACCTGGATGTCCGCCCGGACGCCGTAGCGCAGCGCGTTGTCGATCAGATTGCCCAGCACCCGGCGCAGCGCCATCGGCTGACCTTTGGCCAGCACCGGATCGTCGCCCGAGAGAAAGCGCACCGGCAGGGCCTGTTCGATTCGATCGTCGGTGAGCGCCATCGCCAGCGCGGCCAGGTCCACGTCCTGCAGCGGCTCGGAGGCGCCGGGGCCGTCGCCGCGGAAGAGCTCCATCACCGCGTCCACCAACGCATTCATCTCGCGGATGTCCTCGACCGAGCGCACCCGCTGCAGCTCGGGGATGTCCAGGGTCTCCAGGCGCATGCGCAGCCGGGTCAGCGGCGTGCGCAGGTCGTGGGAGATGGCCGCGACCATCAGCCCGCGCTCATTGAACTGACGCCGCAACTGGCGGGCCATGGCATTGAAGACCTGCGCCGACTCGCGCACCTCCAGCGTGCCGCGCTGCTCGTTGAGCAGGGGCAGCGGCGCCTGCTGGTTCAGCGAGCGGCCCAGCGCCTGCGAGGCCTGCACCAGCTCGCGCATCGGACGGGCCAGCCAGCGCGAAGCCAGCCACGCCGCCAGCCCGGTGACCAGGAGTCGCACCCCGTAATCGAGCAGCAGCTCCCGAGTGCTCAGGCCACGGAAGGCACCGGGGCGGGCCGACGGACCATTGCGATCGTCCGCGCCGGCGCTGCCGAATTCCGCACCGCCGCCCGGGAGGGGCCGGTCGCGCGGATCGGGTCGAAAGCGGTCGGGATCGGGATCCCGCTCGACGCCGCGACTGGCGCTGCGGTCACGCTCCCCCAGGCCCGGGTCGCCGAAACGTTGCGCCCCTTGCGCCCCTTGCGCCCCTTGCGGCCCTTGCGGCCCTTGCGCCCCTGTCGCGCTTGGCACCTCTTTCACCTCTTGCATCTCTCGCGATGCCGCGCCATCGCCTGCGGCCGCGCGCTCGTCCGCAGACCGGCGTTCCAGGGCGGGTGGAGGGGGAGCGTTGCGGTCATCGGGCGCATTGCGCGGGGACGGCATGAGGCCGGGCATCGGCGGCAGTCCGGGTGCGACGGGCACCCGAGAGATCTCCAGATCCCAGCCCCGCACCCAATGCATGGTGCCGATGGCCGCAGCCTGCGCGACGACCAGTGTCACCCACAGCAGGATGAAGATGCGCCGGGCCAGGGTGTCGCCCAGGGCGCGGTTGAGTCCGGCACGCAGCCGCGTCCAGACCGTGGCGGAAGGGTTCAAGACTGCACCTGGGCGTCGAAGAGATAGCCCTCGCCGCGCATGGTGCGGATCAGTCGGGGTTCCTTGGGCGAGTCGCCCAGTTTCTGGCGAAGCCGGGAGATCGTCAGGTCCACGCTGCGATCATTCACCTCCACGCCGGGCGCACGGGTGAGCTCGATGAGCTGCTCCCGGCTCAGCACCCGGCCGGGGCGCTCGACCAGCGCCGTCAGCATCCGGTATTCAGCGCTGGACAGCGGCACCACCACCTGCTGCGGCGAGACGAGCTGACGCAGCAGCCGGTCGAAGCTCCAGCCCTCGAAGCGGAATTCCCGTCGGGTCTGGGCCTCGCTCTCGCCGCGTTTGGCACGGCGACGGATCGCATGGATGCGGGCGACAAGCTCGCGGGGTTCGAACGGCTTGGCCAGGTAGTCGTCCGCGCCCATCTCCAAACCGAGCACGCGGCTGATCGGATCGCCGTGCGCGGTGAGCATGATCACCGGCACGCTGGGATGGTTCTGCTGGCTCCACTGGCACAGGGTCAGGCCGTTCTCATCGGGCAGCATCAGGTCCAGGACGACCACGTCAAACACCTGCGCGGCCATCATGCGGCGCATCTCGCGCCCGTCGGCGGCGGCGCTCACCGTCACGCCGAACTTCTGCAAATAATCCTGAAGCGACGTGCGGATCTCCGCGTCGTCATCGACCACCAGGCATCGGGTCATCCGTTCCTCCACCACCGGGCCCGGTCGTGTTGCGGTCCCGTCGGCGCACGATACACGAGCCGTGCCGTCACGGGCCTCGCTCGCCGCGCTGAGCGGTGACGGATGCCCCATCAGGGTGTCGATGTTGACCGCCCGCGCGGGGCGGCTCACGGGGCTGCTCGGGCCGCCCATGAGGCCGCCGGTCCAGCCTTCGGGGCCGACCTCCCGACCGCCGACCGGACCGCTGAAGGAACTGCCGCCGGGGCCGCCGACAGGCGATCCGATGCCGATGCCGATGCCGATGCCCACGCCGCCGTTGCCGCTGCCGCTGCCGCCGCCGCTGCCGCCGCCGCTGCCGTTGCCGTTGCCGCGGCTGCCGCTGCCCGGGCGCGCCTGGCGGCTGCGGCCGCCGATGCCATCCTCCGAGGTCACGCCGAGATGCCCACCACCAGCGAGGCGGTATAGCCCGAAGAGACGTTGCCGCTGACGGTCGCCAACTGGGTGCTGTAGCCGTCGCTGAAGATGCCGTCGGTGGCGAAGCTCATCTGGTTGAAGTTGGTCAGGCTGCTGGTGTAGCCGCTGGCCGAGCCGTAGACGGTGGAACAGACGTCGGTGGGAAAGGCCAGCTGCGAGGTCTTGAGTTTGTTGGTGTAGGAGGTGGCGGTGCTGGCGCTGCGATAGATCTCGAAGTGCATGTGGGGCATGCGGCCGGCGTAGCAGCCGGGGAAGAGGGTGGTGAAGGTCACCGTGCCGTCGCTGCCGGTGACCTGCACACCGCGCAGGTAGTTCTCGGCGGTGACGCCGGTGCTGTACATCGAGTAGCGGCCCAGGCGGTCGCAGTGCCACAGGTAGATCGCATAGCCCGACAGGTCGGCGCAGCTGCTGCCGGTGTTGACCAGGTGCAGGGTGAGGGCGAGGGCCACGCCATCGGCGGTGCCGCTGGCCGTGCCGATGCTGCTGCGGATGTCGCTGCGCACGATGCCCGACAGCGCGAGGACATTGGCCACGCCGCTGCTGGTGCTGTTGGAGCCGTCGCCGGGGTAGGGGCCTTGGGTCTCTTCCGGGATGACGCTGCAGGTGGAGACGGTGCCCGTGCCGGTGGTGGTGCCCGTGCCGGTGCCCGAACTGCCCGAGGTGCCGGTGAGGCTGGTGCCGGCGTCGGTGCCACCACCGCCGCAACCCAGCAGGCTCAGGCTGCCCGCGCCGGCCAGACCGGCCAGCAGTCCGAGCGCGCGGCGCCGCTGCCGCAGCTGCTGTTGCGCCAGCACGGTCAGGTCATGGGCCAGGCCCCTGTCGTGGTCGTGGCCGTGCGCGGCGAGCGTGCCGTGTGTGTCGTGCGAGGGATCGTCGTGGCGATGTGGCTGCATGAGGAACTCCAGAAACCCGGTGGGCAACGGGTCTCATTGAAGCGATCCTGCGTGTCGCTGACTTAGCCACTTCATGTCAGGTCTGAAACATGGCGCGCCCGCTGCGCTGGCTGCGCTGGCAGCACTTGTTGCGGCTGCCGCGCCTGCCGACCCGCCGCGCATTCCCGCGCGTCAGGTCGGCGCCCCTCAGTGCTGGGCCTTCACCATGGCGGCATAGCTGCCGTCCCGGGCGATCAGCTCGTCATGGGTGCCGCGCTCAACCACCTGGCCGTCGCTCATGACCTGGATCGCATCCGCGCGTCGGATGGTGGAGAGACGGTGGGCAATGACGATCAGTGTTTTCTGACCCTGCCAATGCTCCAGCGCCTGCTGGACGGCGCGCTCGCTTTCGGTGTCCAGTGCGGAGGTGGCCTCGTCGAAGATCCAGACCGGCGCGTCCTTGTAGAGCGCCCGCGCAATCGCCAGCCGCTGACGCTGGCCGCCGGAGAGCTTGCTGCCGTTGGCACCCACCGAGGTGTCCAGGCCTTCCGGCAGGGCCTGGACGAAGTCCCACAGCGCGGCGGCGCGCAGCACCTGCTCCAGCTTCGCATCGTCGCGCGGCTGGGCATAGGCGATGTTGTCGGCCACCGAGGCATCGAACAGCACGATGTCCTGCGACACGACGGCGAACTGCCGCCGCAGGTTGGCCTTGGTGAGCTCATCGATCGGGACGCCGTCGAACAAGACCTCGCCGCTGTCCGGCCGCTCGAAGCCCATCAGCAGATTGACCACCGAGCTCTTGCCCGCGCCGGAGCTGCCCACCAGCGCGGTGGTGCGGCCGGCGGGGATGTGCATGTCCAGGGTCGACAGCGCATCGCGGTTGGCCCCCGGATAGCGCAGCGTGACCTGGCGCAGGACGATGTCGCCGCGCGCATCGGTGAGCTCGCGGGTGCCGGTGTCGGGCTCGGCGGGCAGGTCGAGCATGCTCATGCAGCCGCGGGCCACCACCAGCGCATTGGTGATGGGCTGCATCACATCGGAGAGATGGCGCAGGCGGGAGCTCATCAGCAACAAAGCGGTGACGAAGCCGGCGAATTCGCCGACGCCCGTGTGATTGACGCGCGACTGGTACAGCGCGAGGCTCACGATCACCGAGATGCCGATGCTGGCCATCAGCTGCGACAGCGGCTGCGCCATGGCGTTGGCCGCTGCGGTCTTCAAGGCGCTGCGCTGGACTTCCCGGGCGCGGTCGGAGAAGCGCTGTTTCTCGTACTCTGCCGCGTCGAAGCTGCGCACCACGCGCCAGGCACGGGTGACGTCCTCGATCACGCCGACCAGCCGCAACTGGGCGTCATAAGCCCAGGTGCCCATGCGGCGCACCCGTCGATTGACCTTGCGCACCACGAAGGCCAGGCCCGGCACGGTGACCATCGACAGCAGCGTCAGCTGCCAGTTCAGATAGAACAAATAGCCCATCAGCGCGATCGCGGGCAGGCCGTCGCGCAGCATCGTGACCAGCGCACCGGCGATCAGTGTCACCACATGCTGCGGATCGTTGACGATCTTGGTGACGGCGGTGGCCGGCTGCAGGCTGGTGTAGACGCGGGCATCGGCGCGCAGCAGCACCTGCAGCAGGGCGGCCCGGATGTCCATCACCGTGCGCGAGATGGTCCAGTTCAACAGGTACTGGCCGAAGAAGCTGAAGACGCCGCGGATGGCGAACAGGCCGATCAGCACGACCGGCACCATCCAGATCGGGAAGCTGTACTGGATGTCCAGGTTCACCGACGGCAAGCCGCTGCTGCTGCCGCCACCGGACTTGGGACTGAAGCCCTCACCCAGGGCGTAGGCCAGGATCTGGGGAATGAGGGGCTCGGTCAGCGCCACCATCAGGTAGGCCAGGAACGTCAGTGCCAGGCCCCATTGATGCGGCTTGAGAAAGGGCCACAGCCGGCGAGCGGTCGGCCCCAGGGGTTCGGGTTCAGCCCTTCGGGGATCGGAAGCGGTCATGAGTGGCAACGGCGTCGGCGCCTTGCGGCGCCGGATCTGGGGAGGACAGCGATTGTGCCGGATCGAGCGAACGGAGCGTGGGTCGTGTGTGCGGGCCCACAGCTGTCAGGACCAATCGTCCAGCCAGCGAGCCACCGAGCGCGCCAGGCGCCGCTTCACGCGCTTCCATTTGTTGGGCGTTTCGCGGGCGATGAACAGGCGATGAAACCAGGCCGTGTCCCGCAGGGCCGGCTGCTGGCGATCGATCAGATCCAGGCTGGCCTGCCGCAGGACCTGCCGCTCCTGCCAGGCGGTACGGCCATTGCGATAGACCTTGCCGCCGCTGGTCACCGGCCGGCGGTGGCTGGCCATCACCGCATCCAGCAAGGCGGTGCGGGTCTGGCCGGCGAGCTGCTGCAGCGTGGGCATCAGGAAGCGGTCCACGCCCCAGGAGGAGATGTTGTCCCGGTAGTAGTCCCGCCCGGCCAGGAAGAGCGCGCCGCGATAGAACGGCATCATCACCTCGACCCAGTCGACCTCGCGGTAGATGCGGTTGGGCTGATGACGCATCCACTGATGCGAGAACGGGCTGTCATGGCTCAGCGAGGGCGAGAACACATCGAGCCGTTCAGCGCGACCCAGATGCAGGGCGGTGTTGAGCTGGCTGACGGAGATGAGGATGTCGTCGTCGATCAGGGCGACGTATTCGGGCGTGGCGGCGCCCTCGGCCTGCTCGAGGATGAGGTGCTCGGCCAGGTGGTGATAGATCTCGCCCTTGCACTCGGTGGCGGCCGCCAGCACGGTGATCGACTGGCCGCGCCACTGGCGCGGGCCAGTGGCCTGTCGACCGGTGTAGTCGAACAGCAGCCAATCAAACTCGGGCGTGGCGTTCAGGTGCACCAGGCCCAGCGGCTGGCTCTGGCCGTCCCAGGACACCAGCACCACCGGGCGGCGCACGGGGGCAGGCGGGTCGGCTTCAGGGAAGTTGGCATGCAGTGCAGGCGATGTCGCCGTCGAGCGGGCACCGTGGGACGCGGGAGCGGTCATGGGGACAGAAGCAACAACAGAAGCAGAAACTGGATCAGCAACAGGCGCAGATACCGGAGCTGGCGCGGGAGTTGACGCCACGGCGGTGGCTTCGGCATCGGCGTGCCGCGTCGCCCCTGCGCGGGGATCCGGGAGCGTCATGCCGCGTGCGCGTCCAGCAGGTCTTGCGCGGTCTTCAGCGCGGCGGCGACGATCTGGTCCATGTTGTAGTAGCGGTACTGCGCCAGCCGACCGACGAAGGTCACGCCCGTGGCGGTCTCCGCCAGCTCGGCATAGCGCTTGTAGAGCGCCTCGTTCTCGGGCCGCGGCACCGGGTAGTAGGGATCGCCCTCGGCCTGCGGGTACTCCCGAACGATCGAGGTGCCGGTGTGGGTCTCGCCGGTCAGGTGCTTGAATTCGGTGATGCGGGTGTAGTCGTGATCGTTCGGATAGTTCACCGTGCCCACCGGCTGGAACTGCGCCGTGTCCGGCAGGTGCTGGTGATCGAAGCGCAGGCTGCGATAGGGCAGCGGGCCGTAGCAGTGATCGAAGTAGGCATCGATCGGGCCGGTGTAGATGAGGTGCGAGCCCTCGAACTGCGGGCGGACCTCAGTGAAGTCGACGCCGGTGCGCACGGTGATGGCCGGATGGTCCAGCAGCCGCTCGAACATGCGGGTGTAGCCGTCGGCGGGCATGAACTGGAAGCTGTCGCCGAAGTAGCGGTCGTCGTCGTTGCTGCGTGTGGGAATGCGGGCGGCCACGCCGGCGGACAGCTGCGACAGATCCAGTCCCCATTGCTTGCGGGTGTAGCCACGAAAGAACTTGTCGCACAGGTCGGGGCCGACGCTGTTGAGCACCACATCCTCGCTGGTGCGCAGCGGATCGCGGGGCTCGCGCACGGTCTCGAGATAGCCCTGGACCTCGTCCTCGGTCAGCGACAGGCCGTAGAGCTGGTTGATCGTGGTGCGATTGATCGGGATCGGCAGCAACTGCTCGCCGACCTGCGCCAGCACCCGGTGCTCATAGAAGCGCCAGGTGGTGAAGCGCGAGAGGAACTCGAACACCTTCTTCGCATTGGTGTGGAAGATGTGCGGACCGTAGGGATGGATCAGCACGCCCTGGGCATCACGCTGGTCGAAGGCGTTGCCGCCGATGTGCGGCCGCTTGTCGATCAGGTGGACCGTCTTGCCGGCGTCCGCCAGCACACGCGCGCAAACGGAGCCGGAAAAGCCGGCGCCGACGATCAGGTAGTCAGTCTTCATAACGGGGGCCGCCAGGGACCTGCTCAAAGGTTGTGCGAATTGTGGCGCCAGTTCGGCGCGCACAGCCATCGAACTACCGACATTTACCGGGGCTTCTCATGCGCGGAGGGGCCCGTTGGCCCCAGGGGGCATGCGAATAAACTGCCGCGATGGTTGAGCCTTCTCCAAACTTGCCGACGCCAGACGGTCGGCGTCGCGTGCTGCATTTTGTGACCGGTGGATTTTCGGGTGCGACGCAAGTGGCGATCGACCTCTGTGTCGCCCAACTCAAGAGCACCCACATCGCGCCTGTGCTGGTGCTGCGCCGCAAGCGCAACACCGACAGCGAGGCCAACCGCGCTCGTCTGCAGGCGCTGCGTGACCTAGGCTTGGCGGTGCATGTGGTGCCGGGCTGGTCGCATCTGGCGACGATCTGGTCGCTGCGCCGCCTGTGCCTGAACCTTCGACCGGACGTGCTGATGGCGCATGGCTTTCCCGAGCATCTGCTGGGTCGCCGCGCCGGCTTGTGGGCCCGGGTGCCGAAGCTGGTGCAGGTGGAGCACAACGCGCGCGAGCGCTACACCCGCGCCAAGCGCGCTGCCGCGCTGAAGCTGAGCCAGCACAGCGCCAAACTGGTGGGCGTGTCGGAAGGGGTGCGGCGCCAGTTGGTCGCCTTGGGCATGCCGGAGGCGCTGACGCTGGCCATTCCGAACGGCATCCGGCTGGAGCGCTTTGCCCAGGCGCCGGCCCATCCGTCTGAACAGCGTGAGCCGGGCATCGTGATGTCCGCCCGGTTTGCGCGGCAGAAGGACCCGCAGACCTTGATCCGCGCGGTCGCGCTGCTGCGCGACCGGGGGCTGCGTCCGACGCTGCATCTGGCCGGCGGCGGCAAGTCCAGCTATCGCGAGGCGGCGGAGCGGTTGGTCGAGTCGCTCAAGTTGGGCGATCAGGTGCGCTTTCTCGGCCATCACGGCGACATCCCCGGCCTGTTGATCAGCCAGCGGATCTTCGTCTTGTCCACCCACTGGGAGGGCATGCCGCTGGCGCTGCTGGAAGCTATGGCGGCGGGCTGCGCTTGTGTGGCGTCGCTGGTGCCGGGCGTCGAAGGCGTGCTGGAGCAGGACCGAACCGGGCTGCTGGTGCCGGAGGCCGACCCTGCGGCGCTGGCGCAGGCGCTGGAGCGGCTGCTGCGCGATCCGACGCTGGCGGCGAGCTTGGGCGCTGCGGCGCGTCAACGCGCGATCGACGAGCACAGCGTCGAATTGATGACGCAGCGCTACGAGGCGATGTTGCTGTCGTTGTAGGTGCTGCCGCGGTGCCCAGGGCCTGCGGTCATTGGTGGGTTCGGGCCTCGGCAAAAGCCCCTCTCGTCACACCTCGGCTCACACCTCGGATCACACCTGGGATCACGGCTCGGATCAAGCCGCGCTGCGTACTTTGGAGACGTCCGCCCGCGCCAGCCAATGGCGCAGGCGCAGGGCCCGGATCCACCAGCCGCGACGCAGATAGCTCAGCTCCAGTTCTCGCAGCGAGATCGGCGAGGCCCGTTCGAATTCGGCCCGGTAGTGGCCGATCAGCCCGGAGCAGCCAGCCGGTTCGGCCCGATGGGCCATGCGGGCGGCGCTGATGAAGTTGCGGGCCGCGAAATGGGCCCAGGCGAACTTGGCTGCGCTGGACAGCGACGCCTTGGCGGCCGCCTCGCGCAATCCCGACAGCGCATGCGCCAGATGCTCCGCCTTCTTCAGGTTGGGCGTGTGCAGGATGGAGCCTTCGCGCTGGCGATAGGCCACCCACACCGACGGCTCGTACCAGTAGTTCTGCGCCAGCAGGGCCAGGAAGGGCGTGGTGCCCATGTCCTCGAAATAGCGACCGACCGGAAATCGCAGTTGGTCGCCCCAGACGCTGCGCTTGGCGATCTTGGACCAGCTGTGCATCTGCCCGGCTTCGAACAGGCCGATGAAGAGCATCGAGCGGTCGTTCAGCAATTCACGTTCAGGTCCGAAGAAGGTGCGCTTGTGCAGCTCGCCGCGCCAACGGTGCTTGCGTTTCATCGGCGTGCGCACCATGCGGAAGTCGCACATCACCAGCGCCGGTGCGTGCCGCTCGGCCAGGGCGCGCAGGCCGGGCAGGGCGCCGGGCATGAGGTAGTCGTCGGAATCGAGGAACCAGACGTAGTCGCCGGTCGCCGCCTGCAGCAAGGTGTTGCGGGCGCCGGAGAGCCCCTGGTTCTGCTCATGGAACAGGCAGCGCACCCGCGGGTCTCGGGCGGCCAGTTGACGCATCAGGGCGGCGGAGCCGTCGGTGGAGCAGTCGTCCACCATCAGCACCTCCACGCCGTGATCGGCCTGCGACAGCACCGACTCGACACACTCGCGCAGATAGTCCTGGACGTTGTAGACGGGAATCAGCACCGACAGCCAGGGCGGCGTGATGCCGTCGGCAGTGGGGGCGAGGCGGTCGGTCGGTGGGGAGGCGGAAGAAGCGCTCATGGCGTGGGGAGGACGTCTGGGGGCGACTGCGGTGGTGGGGGAGTCGAGTGTGGCGGAGCGAGCAGACGCAGGGGCGTCACTCCCGCCAGTGGTCGGCAATCCAGGGTGCGGGCAGCGGCCGACGCCAGTTGCCATTGCTGCGGCCCGCCAGCGCGTCCGGCGGATTCATCACGCCGTGGAAGATCAGGATGCGCGCGCCCACCGGAGTTGTCGGCGGGCGGAAATAGTTCAGCGGCCAGCGCGGAATGCAGTGGTACTTGAAACTGACACACCACCGGTTGTCCCAATACTGCAACTGGCCCTTGCGATGGATCTCGTCCGACAGGTAGGCCTGCTCGTTGCGGAACTTCTGGCGGATGGCATCGAACTCGCGGCGGAACTTCGCCAGCACATCGGCATGCGCACCCAGGGTGAAGCGGTAGACCGACGAGTTGCCGGTGATGCGCCAAGGACGTTTCCAGTCGTGGATGATCAGGAACTCGCCGGGGACCTCGAAGAACGGGGTGATGTCGTCGACGATCACCACATCCAGGTCCAGGAAGAGCGCGGTGCCGGTGAGGCCGTGCAGGTCGGCCTCGAAGGTGGTGAGCTTGGTCCAGCCGCGTTCCGGAATGCCCGGTGGCAGGGCCAGCGCCGGGATCGGCAGGCACTGGACTTCTTCGCGAATGCCGTCGCTGCGGTCGGTCAGACAGACGAAGCGGAAGTCGCCGCGCAGGTGCCGACGAACCATGGCGTACAGCCGATTGACATACTCCGGGCCGTATTTGGTGCCCCACTTCATGCACAGGATGACGCGCTCGGCGTCGCGGGGATCAGGACTCTTCGACATGTGGGGCGGAAATAGCGGCACCCAGCTGAATCAGCCCGGGCATGGCCAGGAAAACCGGTGCGGCACCTGCGGCGGTGGGCGCCGACGATGCTGCGGAATCTGCTGACAATGATCGCATACTTGCTTCAGCGGTCTTCCTCTGAAAGCAGGGGGTTACACCCAGTGGTGCTTGCTGACAGCCGGCCCTTTGATGGGGCCGCGGGTCCCCGTGTCGCAAAGGATCGCACGCACGCAAGCGTCGTTCGATCGAGGTCCGGGTCTGCCCGCTCAGAGTTCCTCGACCCAGCGCGGCGGATAGCTGTCCCAGCTCAGGCAGCCGGGACATTGCCAGAAATAGTGCTGAGACTCGAAGCCGCATGCGGCGCAGCGATAGCGCTGCAGCGGTCGCACAGCCCGTTGCAGGGCGGTGCCGACGAGCTGGGCTTCGTCCTCGTTCAGCGGGACCTGTCGCGCCTGACTCTGCTGCAGCAATTGGGTGGCGGCGGACAGGGCTGGTTCCACCCGCAGGTGGTCGCTCAGCCGGCGGCGCTGGGCGTCGGGCGACGGCTCCAGCAGCGCGATGGCCTGCAGCAGCGCCATGCTGGGATGGCGCCGGTAATGGGATTCGAGCAGGCTCAGCGCGGGGGAGACCGACTGGGTGGCCTGGGCCGCCTGGGCATAGTCGCGCGCCACCAGATTGAAGGCGTCCGGATTGGCCCTCAGCAGGTCGCCGTAGATGGCCATGGCACCGGCCTGATCGCCTTGGCGGGCCAGGGTCTGGCCCATCAGCACATAAGCCCGCGCGGCATGCGGGGCGCGCTGGCGGGCCTGGTCGAGCCAACGGCGCGCTTCGTCGGGGCTTTGCCGGGCTTGGGCTTCCAGGGCCAATTCGCACCAGTAGTTGGCAATGCGTCCGGCAAAAGAGCCGGTGCCGCTGGCTTCCAGCTGTTCGGAGACCTCGGCGGCCTTGGCCCATTCGCGTGAGCGCTCGTAGAGGGAGAGCAGCGCCAGCGCGGCGTCATGGTCGAAGGCCGTGCCCTTGAGCGCTTCATAGGCGGATTCGGCCCGGTCGAACAGGCCTGCCTTGAAGAAGTCCTGGGCCAGGGCGTACTGGGCACGGTCGCGTTCGGCCTTGGGCAGGTCGCCGCGCGAGAGCAGATGCTGATGCACCCGCACCGCCCGCTCGTATTCGCCTCGGCGGCGGAACAGGTTACCCAGCGCGAAATGCAGCTCGGAGGTGTCGGGGTCGGCCTGCACTGCCTCGATGAAGGCGTCGATGGCCTTGTCCTGCTGTTCATTGAGCAGCAGGTTCAAGCCCTTGAAGTAGGCGCGGGGGGCGTCACGCTGTTCGCGCTTCCACTGGCGCGAGTCCAGCTTGGAGGCCAGCCAGCCCAGGCCGAAGACCAGGGGGACGCCGATCAGCAGCCAGCTCAGATCAAATTCCATCGGGCAGCTTGGGGTCGGTAGAGGCGGGAGCCGGCAGATCGTCGGCCGGAGGAAGCTGGCGGGCTGCGGCGCGCTTGTGGCGCCACCAGGCAGGCACCATGGCCAGCACGCCGAAGGCGCAACCGACGGCGAAGGTGAGCAGCACGACGATCACCAGCGGGGCGCGCCAGGCCTGGCCGAAGAACCAGTGGACGACCACGTCCTGACTGTTGTTCAGCGCGAAGGCGAAGAGCGTGAAGAAGAGGAAGGCACGGAAGAGCCAGACCAGGATTCGCATGGCCGCGATTCTAGGCGCGTGCGCGGGTCGGACCGTGTCAGTCGGTGAGGGGATCGGTCACCGGCAATTGCGCGTCGACCGCTTCGCGCAGGGCCTTGCCTGGCTTGAAGTGCGGGACCAGCTTTTCGGGGATCAGGACCTGCTCGCCGCTGCGGGGATTGCGGCCCATGCGGGGCGGGCGGCGATTGATGGAGAAGCTGCCGAAACCACGGATCTCGATGCGGTGGCCACGCGCCAGGGCGTCGGACATCGCGTCCAGGATGGTCTTGACCGCGAATTCGGTGTCTCGTTGGGTGAGCTGGCCGAATCGTTCGGACAAATGGGCCACCAGGTCGGAGCGGGTCATGGTTGTGGGCATCTGAAGAACAACAGGCTCGCACAACGTGGCGAGCCTGTTGAAGAAGTGTCGCGGCGGGATCAGGCTAACTCAGCCTGTCCCGCGTCAGAACAGGGATTCCCAGCAGAGGCGGTCGATGCAGGCATCGATCCGTCCACCGGCGTGAAATCCCCGACGATCGGTTCGGCCGCCGCCAGGACGGCCGTGGCCGATCAGCCGTTGTTCTGGTTGTCCAGCTTGGCGCGCAGCAGGGCGCCCAAGCTGGTCGTGCCGGCGTTTTCACGCTCATTGGACTGGGACAGGCTGCGCATGGCTTGCTGCTCGTCCGCGTTGTCCTTGGCCTTGATCGACAGCTGGATGCTGCGAGCCTTGCGGTCGACGTTGATGATGACGGCCGAGACTTCGTCGCCTTCCTTCAGCACGTTGCGGGCGTCTTCCACGCGGTCGCGGGAGATTTCCGAAGCGCGCAGATAGCCGATGACGTCTTCGCCCAGGTCGATCTCGGCGCCACGGGCGTCGACGGTCTTGACCTTGCCGGTGATCGTCATGCCGCGGTCGTTGACCGACACGAAGGTGGTGAACGGGTCACCGTCCAGCTGCTTGATGCCCAGCGAGATGCGCTCGCGCTCGACGTCCACAGCCAGCACGATGGCGTCGACTTCCTGGCCCTTCTTGTAGTTGCGGACGGCGGTTTCACCCGGCTCGTTCCACGACAGGTCGGACAGGTGCACCAGGCCGTCGATGCCCTGGGCCAGGCCCACGAACACGCCGAAGTCGGTGATCGACTTGATCGGGCCCTTGACGCGGTCGCCGCGCTTGACGTTCTCGGCGAACTCTTCCCACGGGTTGGCGCGGCACTGCTTCATGCCCAGCGAGATGCGACGCTTGTCTTCGTCGATCTCCAGGACCATGACTTCCACTTCGTCGCCCAGCGAGACGACCTTGGACGGGGCCACGTTCTTGTTGGTCCAGTCCATTTCGGAGACGTGCACCAGGCCTTCGATGCCGGGTTCGATCTCGACGAACGCGCCGTAGTCGGCGATGTTCGTGACCTTGCCGAACAGGCGGGTGTTGGCCGGGTAGCGGCGCGACACGCCGAACCACGGGTCATCGCCCAGCTGCTTCAGGCCCAGCGAGACGCGGTTCTTCTCGGCGTCGAACTTCAGGACCTTGGCGGTCAGCTCTTGACCGACCGTCACCACTTCGCTCGGGTGACGGACACGGCGCCAGGCCATGTCGGTGATGTGCAGCAGGCCGTCGATGCCGCCCAGGTCCACGAACGCACCGTATTCGGTGATGTTCTTGACCACGCCGTTGACGATGGCGCCTTCGGTCAGCGTCTCGAGCAGCTTGGCGCGCTCTTCACCCATCGAAGCCTCGACCACCGCGCGACGCGACAGCACAACGTTGTTGCGCTTGCGGTCCAGCTTGATGACCTTGAACTCCATGGTCTTGCCCTCGAACGGGCTCATGTCCTTCACCGGGCGGGTGTCGAGCAGCGAACCGGGCAGGAAGGCGCGGATGCCGTTGACCAGGACGGTCAGGCCGCCCTTGACCTTGCCGGAGACGGTGCCGGTCACGAACTCGCCGGATTCCAGCGCGTTTTCCAGCGACAGCCACGAGGCCAGGCGCTTGGCCTTGTCACGCGACAGGATGGTGTCGCCGTAGCCGTTCTCGATGGCGTCGATGGCCACCGAGATGAAGTCGCCGACCTGGACTTCGACGTCGCCCTGGTCGTTCTTGAATTCTTCAACGGGCACGTAGGCTTCAGACTTCAGGCCGGCGTTGACCACCACGAAGTTGTGCTCGATACGGACCACTTCGGCCGAGATGACTTCGCCGGTGCGCATGTTGGCGCGCAGCAGCGATTCCTCGAACATCGCGGCGAAGGAATCGCCGCCGGTGGCGGTTTGGGTTTGGGACATGGTGAAATTTCCTAGCCTAGGCGTAGAGCGTCGCGCTGCTTCGTGCGAAGCGGCGTGCGGCGTTCAAAGCGTTGGCGGCGTTGTGCAAGCGGACTTGCGGGTTAGGTTGTCGAATACATCGCCCCCAGTGGACTGGCGTCCGGAGGGAGGGGCGAGGCTCCTGAATCTGCGCGGGGCTTAAAACTGAGGCTGGAACGGACGCTTTTGCTGCCACCAGCTCAGCACCAGATCCCTCGATTCCTCGATGGTCTGCGCCGAGTTGTCCAGCTCAATCGCGTCCGCTGCGGCTTGTAGCGGAGATGCGCTGCGACCTTTGTCTCGCGCATCCCGCGCTTCCAAGTCAGCGCGCAAGCCTTCCATATTAGCCGAGAGGCCCTTGGAAATCAATTGACGATAGCGTCGCTCGGCCCGGGTGGCCGCACTGGCGGTGAGGAAGACCTTGAGCGAGGCCTCCGGAAAGATGGCCGTGCCCATGTCGCGCCCATCGGCCACCAGGCCCGGCAGGCGACGGAAATCCAGCTGCAGCTGATGCAGCGCCCGCCGGACCGGCGGGTGCGCACCGACCTGGGAGGCCATCAGACCGGTGGCTTCCAGCCGCAAGTCGGCAGACACCTCCTGGCCAGCCAGGAAGACATGGCCTTGGGTGAAGCGCAGGTCCAGCGTCGGCACCAGGGCGGCGACCGCGTCGCCGTCATCCAGGCTCACGCCCGCGCGGGACGCGGCCAGGCCGGTCACCCGGTACAGGGCGCCGGAGTCCAGCACGTGGTAGCCCAAGGCATGGGCCACGACATCGGTCAGGGTGCCCTTGCCGGAGGCGGTGGGGCCGTCGATGGTGATGACCGGGATGTCGGCAGGGTCGGCGTGGACCACGTCGAACAGGGTCTCGAAGTAGTCGGGGAAGGTCTTGGCGACGCACTGGGGGTCGAGGATGCGCACCGGCACCGCCGTCTGCGCGCGGCCCGGCAGCAGGCCATTGAAGGCGGCCAGCGAGAAGCACATCGCGACGCGATGGTCGTCATAGGTGTGGATCGCGGCCGGTTGCCACTGGCTCAGCGGATGCACCCGCAGCCAGTCCGGGCCTTCCTCGACCTCGGCCCCGAGCTTGCGCAGTTCCGTCGCCATGGCGGCAATGCGGTCGGTTTCCTTGACGCGCCAGGAGGCGATGTTGCGCAGGGTGGTGGGGCCGTCCGCGTACAGCGCCATCACGGCCAGCGTCATGGCCGCGTCCGGGATGTGGTTGCAATCGAGCTCCAGCGCGCGCAGCGGCCAGGCGCCGCGGCGCACTTCCAGCCAGTTGGGACCGATCTCGACCTGTGCGCCCATGGCCTGTGCGGCCTCGACGAAGCGCACATCGCCTTGCACGGAGCTGGAGCCGACGCCCTCGATGCGGACGGGGGCCGTGTCCGCGGCGATCGCGCCCAGGGCAACGAAATAGGAGGCGGAGGAGGCGTCGCCCTCGACATGCACCGCGCCCGGCGAGCGATAACGGCTGCCGGCGGGGATGACGAAGCGTTGCCAGTCGGCGTCGCGCTGTACCTGCACGCCGAAGCGCGCCAGCAGTTCCAGCGTGATGTGAACATAGGGCTTGGAGATCAGCTCGCCGATCACCTCGATGACGACGTCGTGGGCGGCCACCAGCGGCAGCGCCAGCAACAGCGCGGTCAGGAACTGGCTGGAGACATCGCCGCGCACCCGCACCGGTTCATCCAACGTCAACGACGCCGGTCCGTTCAGTCGCAGCGGCGGATAGCCTTCCTGGCCCAGGCAGTCGATCGGGCAGCCCAGGGCACGCAGGGCATCGACCAGATCACCGATCGGACGCTCATGCATGCGGGGCACGCCGGAGAGCTCGAAGTGGCCACCCTGGGTGGCCGTCAGCAGCGCCAGCGCGGCGGTCAGCGGGCGCATGGCCGTGCCGGCGTTGCCGAGGAACAGCTGGGCCGAGTCGGTGCGCAGTCGGCCGCCGATGCCGGTCACGCGCAACACGCCGTCGGGTTGCGGATCCAGTCCGCAGCCGATTTGGCGCAGGGCATCGAGCATGACGCGGGTGTCGTCGGAGTCCAGCAGGTCGTGGACCCGGGTGTCGCCCTCGGACAGGCCCGCCAGCAGCAGCACCCGGTTGGAAATGCTTTTGGAGCCCGGCAGGTGGACGGTGCCTGCGGCCCCGCGGAGAGGGGGCAGGTCCAGGAAGGAGGTCTTGTACATGGCGCGAAGCGGCGCGAAGGCGGCGCCGGTTATTTGTTCTTGGCGCTGGTCGAGCTGCCCGTGGGGGTGCTGAGCGACCACTGCGAGCGGCCTTCCGCGGCTTGCCGGATCAGGGCGTCCAGGGCGGCACCGTCACCGCGCTTGATCAGCGCTTCGAGTTCGTCCAGCGCTTCCTTGAAGCGCTGGGACTGGGCCAGCACTTCGCTCTTGTTGGCCAGCAGCACGTCGCGCCAGACGGCCGGATCGCTCGCAGCGATGCGGGTGAAATCGCGGAAGCCGGGGCCGGCCAGGCTCAGGAAGTCACGGCCCGAGGGCTGACGCGCCACCGCATTGAAGAAGGCGAAGGCCAGCAGATGCGGCAGGTGGCTGACGGCGGCGAAGGCCTCGTCATGGTGATGAGGCGCCATCTTCAGCACCTGGCAGCCCAGCGCCGACCAGACATCGGTGGCCTTTTGCACCATCTCCGCGCGGGTCTGCTCCAGCGGGGTCAGGATGACCTGACGGCCCTGGTAGAGCGCGGCGTCCGCATGCTGGACACCGGCGCTTTCCTTGCCGGCGATCGGGTGGGCCGGCACGAAGCTGCCGAACTGCTTGCCGAGCGCACGCCGGGCCGCGTCGACCACGTCGCTCTTGGTCGATCCGACGTCCATCAGCAGCACGTCGTTGCGCACCAGGTGGCGGATGGCTTTGAAGGTCGATTCGGTCGCGGCCACCGGCACCGCCACCAGCACGATGTCCGAGCCGGACACGGCCAGCAGCGCGGATTCGGCAGCGATGTCGATGACGCCCATGCGTCGGGCGGTTTCGGTGGTGGAGGGCGATTTGCTGTAGCCCACCACACGGCGGACCAGGCCCGCCTTCTTCATGGCCAGCGCGAACGAGCCGCCCATCAGGCCGCAACCGATCACACCGAGTTGATTGAACATCGTAGACACCCTCTCAGGCCTTCAGGGGGTAGGCACCGATGACCTTGTAGAACGCGCAAAGTTCGCGCAGTTCCGCCAATGCCGCAGCGACGTGGGGTTGAGACGGATGACCGTCCAGATCGATGTAGAAGTAATACTCCCATTGGCCGGTTCGCGCCGGGCGCGATTCGAGCCGGGTCATCGAGACCCCGTGATTTTTAAGCGGAACCAGCAGATCATGCATCGCACCGGGCCGGTTGGGCACCGAGACGATGAGGCTGGTGCAGTCCCGGCCGGTGGCCGGCGGCGCCGCCATGGTCTGCGGCAGGCAGATGACGGCAAAGCGGGTGCGGTTGTAGGCCTCGTCCTGCACCGCATGCGCGACGATGTGCAGACCGAACAGCGGGGCGGCGCGCTCGCTCGCGATCGCGGCCCAGGCCGGATTGGTGGCGGCCAGGCGGGCGCCTTCGGCATTGCTGGACACGGCGCGGCGCTCCGCATGGGGCAGGTGCTTGGCCAGCCAGTTCTGGCATTGCGCCAGCGCCTGCGGGTGGGCCAGTACCGCCTCGATGCCTTCGAGCGTGTTGTCCTTGCGCAGCAGGTTGTGGCGGATCAGCAGGCTGACCTCGCCGACCACATGGGTGGGCGTGTGCAGGAACAGGTCGAGCGAGCGGGTGACCACGCCCTCGGTCATGTTCTCCACGCCCACGACGCCGTACTGGGCGCTGCCGGAGGCGGTGGCGTGGAAGACCTCATCGAAGCTGTTGCAGTAGATGAGGTCGGCGGCACCGCCGAAGTATTCGATCGCCGCCTGTTCGCAGAAGGTGCCGAACGGGCCGAGCACCGCCACCCGCTGGGGCGATTCCAGTGCCAGGCAGGCGGACATGATTTCACGCCAGATCGCGGCCACATGCTCGCCCTTGAGCGGGCCGGGGTTGGCGGCACGGATCTTGGCGATCACCTGGGCCACGCGGTCCGGGCGGAAGAACGGGGTGCCGTCGCGGCGCTTGATCTCGCCGACCTGTTCGGCGACATGGGCGCGCCGGTTCAGCAGGTCCAGCAGTTGGGCGTCCAGCGCATCGATCTGGCCGCGCAGGGCCAGCAATTCCGGATCGGCGACCGGGCTGGGAGGGTTCGGATCGGCCGGGTCAGCCATGTCGTTTCTCGAAATCGTTGAGGTAGCTCACGAGGGCTTGCACGCCCTCCAGCGGCATCGCGTTGTAGATCGACGCCCGCATGCCGCCCACCGACTTGTGGCCTTTGAGTTGCAGCAGTCCGTGATCGCGGGCGCCAGCCAGGAACGGTTCGTTCAGGCGCTCGTCACGAAGGAAGAAGGGGATGTTCATCCGTGAACGGCTGCGGGCCGCCACACGGTTCTCATACAGCGAGGAGGCGTCCAGCGCCTGGTAGAGCAGGGCGGCCTTGTCGATGTTGCGTTGCTCGATGGCGGCCACGCCGGTCTTGCCGGCGTAGCTGAAACCCTTGAGCCACTGGAACACGAGGCCGGCGACGTAGATCGCGAAGGTCGGCGGCGTGTTGAACATCGATTCGGCCTGCGCCACCAATTGGTAGTTGAAGGCGCTGGGGCAGATGGGCAGGGCGCGATCGAGCAGGTCGTCCCGCACGATGACCAGGGTCAGGCCGGCGGGGCCGATGTTCTTCTGGGCGCCAGCGAAGGCCAGGCCGACCTTCGACCAGTCGACCGACCGCGAGGCCACATGCGAGGAGCAGTCGATCACCAGCGGGGCATCGCTGCCCAGGGCCTTCAGGTCGGGCAGTTGATGAAGCTCCAGGCCGTCGATCGTCTCATTGCTGCAGACATGCACATAGGCGGCGTCGCGGCTGAGCTGCCAGTCGGTGGCGGGGATGAGGTCGAGGTAGCGGCCGTCGGCATTGGCGCAGTCGGCGGCGATGCGGACCTCGGCATAGCGACGGGCTTCGGCCGCACTCTTGTGGGACCAGGTGCCGCTGAGCACCACGTCGACGATGCCGCCCCGCGAGAGGTTCATCGGGACGATCGCGTTCTCGCCCAGGCCGCCGCCCTGCATGAACAGGATGCGGAAGTGGTCCGGCACCTGAAGCAGCTCGCGCAGGTCGCGCTCGGCCGCTTCATAGATCGAGGTGAATTCGCGACCGCGGTGGCTCATCTCCATCACGCTCATGCCGCTGCCGTGCCAGTCCAGCATCTCTTCGGACACGCGACTCAAGACCTCGTGAGGTATGGCGGCGGGACCCGGGGAGAAGTTGAATGGGCGGCTGGCTTGCGTCATGGATGGGAGATGGCGGTGCAGTCGTTCAGGAAAGACAAGGGGCGGGCGGCGTCGGGAAGCCTGGGCTTCGCGGCATCGCCCGCCGGTATCCGGCGTCGTGAGGAGGTCCGCCGAGCGGGCTTCCCACGACGCCAGTGTGCGCCGATTTACTTCTTCGGCGCGGGGGCAGCGGCCTTGGGGGCTGAGGACTTGGCGCCCGGAGCCGGCGCGGCCGGGCCGGCTTCCAGACCGAGTTGCTTGGCCACGGTCTGCTGCAGGGCGTTGAAACGCTCATCCAGCTGCTTGCCGTTGTCGTCGATCAGCTTCTTGGTGAAGGCCTGCTGCAGCTCGGGCGCGGTGTCCGCGAACTTCTTGCTCACCGGCGATTCCAGCCAGGCCACGAGTTGCTTGAGCTCGTCTTCGGTGAAGCGCTCGTCCAGCATCACGCCCATGGTCGACGGGGCCAGCTTCTGGCCCTTTTCCACCAGCCCCGGACCGTTGTCTTCCATGAACTTGCGCAGGTTGGCGTCGATGGCCTTGGCCGTCGCCTCGCGCTTGTCTTCGGGGACGCCGCGCAGTGCCGGCACGATCTTCTGCGCCAGCTCGTTGATCGGGCGGCTCAGCACGCCGATGGTGAGCTGTTCGATGGCGGGCTGCTGCAGCTTCAGGATGCGGGTGATCAGCTCCTTCTTGGCGGGCGACGAGTCGGCCTTCTGAGCCCAGGCGAGCGGGGAGATCAGCAGGGCGGCGGCGATGGCGCCGGCTTGTACAGACTTCAGCAACAAGGTCATTCCTTTGCGTCAGGTTCGGAGCTGTCGCCCGCGGCGCGGGTGTTGTCGGTGCTCGAGGGGGTGGAGGAGGGATCGGTGCCGTCGGCGGCTTCGGCGTCCGGGTCGTCAACAGCGGTTTCGTTCGCATCGTTTTCAACGATGCGTTGCAGACCCGAGAGTTTCGCGCCGGAATCCAGGGCGATCAGGGTCACGCCTTGGGTGGCGCGGCCCAGCTCGCGGATCTCGGACACGCGGGTACGGACCAGCACGCCGGTGTCGGTGATCAGCATGATCTCGTCTTCCGGACGCACCAGCGTGGCGGCGACCACCCGGCCGTTGCGCTCGCTCTGCTGGATGGCAATCATGCCCTTGGTGCCGCGACCATGGCGGGTGTATTCGACGATGCTGGTGCGCTTGCCGTAACCGTTCTCGGTGGCGGTCAGCACGCTCTGGCTCTCATCCTCTGCCACCAGCATCGCGATCAGGCGCTGATCGGGCTCCAGCATCATGCCTCGCACGCCTCGGGCTTGGCGGCCCATCGGGCGGACATCGTCCTCGTCGAAGCGCACGGCCTTGCCGCCGTCGGAGAACAGCATCACGTCATGCTGGCCGTCGGTCAGGGCGGCGCCGATCAGGTAATCCCCATCGTCCAGGTCGACCGAGATGATGCCAGCCTTGCGTGGGTTGCTGAAGTCCTTCAGCGAGGTCTTCTTGACCGTGCCCAGCGCCGTCGCCATGAAGATGAAGTGATCTTCCGGGAAGGTGCGGAACTCGCCGGTCAGCGGCAGCACGACATTGATCTTCTCTTCGGGCTGCAGCGGGAACATGTTGACGATCGGCTTGCCGCGCGCATTGCGCGAGCCTTGCGGCACTTCCCAGACCTTCAGCCAGTACACCCGGCCGCGGTTGCTGAAGCACAGCATCCAGTCGTGGGTGTTGGCGATGAAGAGCTGGTCGATCCAGTCGTCTTCCTTGGTGGCGGTGGCCTGCTTGCCGCGACCGCCACGGCGCTGTGCGCGGTACTCGCTGAGCGCTTGGCTCTTGATGTAGCCGGTGTGCGAGAGCGTGACCACCATGTCGGTGGGGGTGATCAGGTCCTCGGTGCCGAGCTCCTGGGCGTTGTGCTCGATCACGCTGCGGCGCGCGCCCAGCTTGGTCTGGCCGAATTCCTGGCGCAGGTTGGCCAGCTCGTCGCCGATGATGGTGGTCACACGGGCGGGCTTGGCCAGGATGTCGAGCAGGTCGGCGATCTGGGCCATCACGTCGCGGTATTCGCCGACGATCTTGTCCTGCTCCAGGCCGGTCAGGCGCTGCAGGCGCATCTGCAGGATTTCATTGGCCTGGTCGTCCGAGAGACGATAGAGGCCATCCTCCTGCATGCCGTAGGCGGCGGGCAGTCCTTCCGGACGGTAGGCATTGCGGCCACCGGCGGTCTCGGTCTCGGCGCGGGAGAGCATCTCGCGCACCAGCGACGAATCCCAGGAGCGGGCCATCAGCTCGGCCTTGGCCACCGGCGGGGTGGGCGAGCGCTTGATGATCTCGATGAAATCGTCGATGTTGGCCAGCGCGACGGCCAGGCCTTCCAGCACATGGCCGCGTTCGCGGGCCTTGCGCAGTTCGAAGATGGTGCGACGGGTGACGACTTCGCGGCGGTGCTCCAGGAAGACCGTGATCAGGTCCTTCAGGTTGCACAGCTTGGGTTGGCCGTCGATCAGCGCCACCATGTTGATGCCGAAGCTGTCCTGCAGTTGGGTCTGCTTGTACAGGTTGTTCAGCACCACCTCAGGCACTTCGCCGCGCTTGAGCTCGATGACGATGCGCATGCCGGAACGATCGGACTCGTCCTGGATGTGGCTGATGCCTTCGATCTTCTTTTCCTGCACCAGCTCGGCGATCCGCTCCAGCAGGGTCTTCTTGTTCACCTGGTAGGGGATCTCGTCGACGATGATCGACTGACGCTGGCCGCGATCGATGTCCTCGAAATGGACCTTCGCCCGCATCACCACCTTGCCGCGACCGGTGCGATAGCCCTCGCGCACGCCGTTCAGGCCGTAGATGATGCCGGCGGTGGGGAAGTCCGGCGCCGGGATGATTTCCATCAGCTCTTCGATCGAGCAGTCCGGATTCTTCAGCGAATGCAAGCAGGCATCCACCACCTCATTGAGGTTGTGCGGCGGAATATTCGTCGCCATCCCCACTGCAATACCGGCAGAGCCATTCACCAGCAAACTCGGCAGCCGGGTCGGCAATACCAGCGGCTCTTTCATCGAGCCGTCGTAGTTGGGGCCGAAGTCGACGGTTTCCTTGTCGATATCAGCCAGCATTTCATGGGCGATTTTCGACAGGCGGATTTCGGTGTATCGCATCGCGGCGGCGTTGTCGCCGTCGATCGAACCGAAATTCCCCTGGCCATCCACCAGCATGTGGCGCAGGGAGAAGTCCTGCGCCATGCGGACGATGGTGTCATACACCGCGCTGTCACCGTGCGGGTGGTATTTACCGATCACGTCGCCGACGATACGCGCCGACTTCTTGTAGGGGCGGTTCCAGTCGTTGTTCAGCTCGTGCATCGCGAACATCACTCGGCGATGCACCGGCTTGAGGCCGTCACGAGCATCGGGGAGGGCGCGACCGACGATCACGCTCATCGCGTAATCGAGATACGAGCGGCGCATCTCCTCCTCGAGGCTGATCGGCAGGGTTTCCTTGGCGAACTGGGTCATGCGCGTGAAGGCCGCGCGTATGCGAACGCCGGCCTCTGAAGAGAGCAGAAGGGATGCATTCTAAATGCGCCCGCTTGTAGTGCTTGCGCAACAGCTTCATGAACAGGGACGGTGCATGCCGCGAGAATGCAGGCGTCCTGTTGCCCTATGGCACAATCGGTCAGTCCCTAGGAGAAACCCTTGGTACCTATGGTATGCGGGTTGCTCTTGAGGTTTTAGTTCCGACATTGGACGTTTCGCAGGGCAACTGCGGCTTTCCTTGAGAGGAGAATCATGAAGAAATTGAACCGCGTGGCGTCGCTCTTCGCTGTCGCCGCTTTGGCCACCTCGGGCGCAATGGCCCAAACCGTGGACAACTGGCGCGCAACGGATGGCACCGTTTGGAAGAACGGCACCAACGAGCTGTGCTGGCGCGATGCGTTTTGGACGCCTGCCACTGCCGCCAAGGATTGCGACGGCGCGCTGAAGCCCGTCGCCAAGGCTGAAGTTCCGGTCGCCCCGGCAGCCCCCGCCCCTTCCGCTACGCCGGCTCCGGCTCCTGCGCCTGTCGTGGTGCCGCCGAAGCCCACCAGCGAAAAGGTCACCTACGCTGCTGATGCATTCTTCGACTTCGACAAGGCTGTCCTGAAGCCCGAAGCGAAGACCAAGCTGGATGACCTGGTCAGCAAGACCTCGGGCATCAACCTGGAAGTCATCATCGCCGTCGGTCACACCGACAGCGTGGGTACGGATGCCTACAACCAGAAGCTGTCGGTGCGTCGCGCCGAAGCGGTGAAGGCCTATCTGGTGACCAAGGGTCTGGAAAAGAACCGTGTGTACACCGAAGGCAAGGGCGAGAAGCAGCCTGTGGCTGACAACGAGTCCGCCGAAGGTCGCGCCAAGAACCGTCGCGTGGAAATCGAAGTGGTCGGTACCCGCGCCACGAAGTAATCGATGTTTCGCGACAGCGGCTTGACCGCTGTCACGTGAATCGGTCACACGACCCAAACCCCGCAGGCTGCGAAGTCTGCGGGGTTTTTTCATGGGCGGCGCCGATCGGTCGTTCAGGTGGCAAACCTTGCCGACGACCAGGAAACTTGGAAGAGGGTGGGCGTGGCGGAGGCTTGCCGATTCGCGGCATGCTGTCGCTGGCGGATATCGAGGATTGACAGCGGCGGCTCGGCTACCATTGCACCCCATGGCAAATGTCGATGCAAACGAACTCGCGAAGTTCAGCGAGCTGGCCCACCGTTGGTGGGACACCGAAAGTGAATTCAAGCCGCTGCACCAGATCAACCCATTGCGACTGAACTGGATCGATGGCTTGTCCCCGATTCAGGGCAAACAGGTCCTGGATGTGGGCTGCGGCGGCGGCATCCTCGCGGATGCGATGGCCCGCAAGGGAGCGACGGTGCTGGGCATCGACCTGGCCACCAAATCCCTGCGGGTCGCCGAGCTGCACGCCATGGAGGCGGGCACAGAGAACGTGAGCTACCAGGAGATTGCTGTGGAGGCGCTGGCGGCGCAGCGCCCGGCGGCCTTCGATGTGGTGACCTGCATGGAGATGCTGGAGCACGTGCCGGATCCGGCTTCCGTGGTGCGTGCGCTCGGCCAACTGGTGAAGCCGGGTGGCTGGGTCTTCATGTCCACGCTGAATCGCAACTTCAAGTCGTTCATGCTGGCCATCGTGGGTGCCGAGTATGTGCTGCGCATGCTGCCCAAGGGCACGCATGAGTACGCCCGCTTCATCCGGCCTTCGGAACTGGCGCAGATGTGCCGCGACGCCGGCCTGGAGCCGCAGACGTCCAAGGGGTTGACCTACAACCCGCTGACCCAGCGCTACAAGCTGGGCTCGGACACCGACGTGAACTATCTGCTCGCTTGCCGTCGGCCGTTATGAGTGCGGCGGGGTTGAAGACGGCGGCCGACCTGCCGTTGCGAATGGCTGTCCGGGGGGTGTTGTTCGATCTGGACGGCACCTTGGTCGACAGCGCGCCCGATCTGGCCGGTGCGACCAATGACATGCTGCTGGCCCGTGGTCTGGCCGAAGTGCCTTACGAGCGCCTGCGCCCGATGGTGGGGTCAGGCGCGCGCGGCATGATGGGTGTGGCTTTTCAGGTCACGCCGCAGGATGCGCGCTTTCCAGCACTGCGGGACGAGTTTTTCGACCGCTATGAAGCGCGACTGCTGCGCGAGACCCGGCCGTTCGACGGCGTGACGACGATGCTCACCCGCCTGGCCGCTGCCGGACTGAGCTGGGGCATCGTCACCAACAAGTCCGAGCGCTTCGCTCTACCGTTGACGCATGGACTGGGATGGTCGACCGAAGCCGCCGCGATCGTGGGCGGTGATTCGACGCCTCATTCAAAGCCGCATCCCGCGCCGCTGCTCGAAGCTGCCCGCCGCGCCGGTTTGGCGCCTGAGCATTGCGTGTATGTGGGCGACGATGCGCGCGACATCGTTGCCGGGCGCGCCGCCGGCATGCCCACGGTGGCCGTGCGTTGGGGTTACCTGGGCGATGGCTTGCCGATTGACCAGTGGGGCGCGGACGTGGTGCTGGACTCCCCATCGCAACTGGTCGACTGGCTGCTGGGCGAGCGTTGACCGCGTTGTCGAGCGACTGACTTCGCGTCGCTGGAATGCGCTGCCCACGCGATGTTCAGGGCCGTTGGCGCGGTGGCGATGAGGCACGTTGCAGGCGCTGTTGATGGTGCCCGATGACGGCGGCATGAGAAATAAAGCGGCGAGGGCCTCTTGAGATCCTGGCCGCAGGCATAATGTGAAGCTTCTCTCTCTGGGGCCGACCTGGTTTCGACGTGGGTACGGAGTTGGAGTAGGGCATGCCGAGCACCAGTTCGCTCGTAAATCCACTGGAACAAACCAACTGCGAACGATCAAAAGTTCCAACTCGCCGCTTAAACACCGGTGAGCCTCGCAACAGTCGGCCCATGGGCTGGGGTGGCAACACCTGCGAGGTTATTTACATGGGCTGGTCTTGAGTCGTGTCACATGGCTTGAGACGAGATCTAGTGACTGGCGTCTTCGGTAGCGTGCTCCTGCGCGACCGGGACGTGAGAACCAAATCAGAGAGCTAAGCATGTAGAACTGCCCGATGAAGGCTTACGGACGCGGGTTCAATTCCCGCCGGCTCCACCAATATCCAAACCCCAACCGCTTTCGGTTGGGGTTTTTTCATGTCTGGTGGCGACAGCCCCGGTTTGCGCTGAGGAACTCAGTGCGCTCGGTCGCCGACGCCGCTGACCGTGGCGATGGACGTGACGCTACTGACTGAAGAGGCGGAGCTACTGAATGAAGCGTCGGAGTTCAACTCGCGGCTCGGTTCAAGGCGGGTGCGAGAGCCGATCGCAAACGGTCCACCACCCCAGGCAGCGGCTCTGCGGCAAGCTCGTTCTTCTTGATGAACGCCAACCACAGCGACTGCCGCGAGGCATCGTTTGCAAAGTCGTCCGTCAGCCCCATCGGAACCGCATCGGGCACGGACATGCCGCGCCGCTCGAAAGTGGCTTTGATCGCTTGGGTCAGCAGATCGGCGTCCAGCGTTTCTCGTTCCAACAGCACCGACAGATCGAAGTAGTCTTTCAGGCGGCTGTTGGTCATGCCCAGCAGGGCGATGGCGTGGAGTTTCTCCGCGATGACCGTGTACGTCGGATAGGCCCGCAGCCGTGGCGCGGGAAGATCGTCCAGCAGGACCGGATAGACCGACTCCACCGGCCCAGGTGTGACGGCATCGCCGAAGCCGACATCGATCTGCGTCTTGCAGCGAGCCTTGGCCAGTTCGCCAGCGATGCTGACGCGGACGCCCCCGTAGCCGGCCTCCTTGCGGATCTCCTCGACGGTGACAGAGGCTGGGTCAAATGCGATGCCGTCGTGCCCAGCGACGGCGGCGATGTCGCGGAAGGTGTCGGCCATCGATGGCAAATCGCTCGCGCCGAAGCCGAGCAGATCGGCGTCGCGCGTGGCCCGGTGCGGCATGTCGTACCAGAGCGTGAACAGCAGTGCGCCCTTGAGCAGAAAGCGGTTCGCGTGCTGCGATTGGGTCATGCGGTAGAGCATCCGCTCCAGCGCGAATCTCACCAGCACCTGATTGAAATCGACGCCCTGAGCTTTGGCAATGTTGAGCAGGCGCGCACGGATGGACGCGGCGACATTTGGATTGGCGAGATTCATCCAAGGCTCTCCAAGTAGGGCCGCATCACGTTGGCCACGCGGCAGACCTGGGCGAAGCGCCAGATGTCATCGACCGAGGCCTTGTTGCGGCTCCGGGCCTCCTTCAGGGCTTCCAGCGCGACGTCCAGGCCGATCTTGTGGCGGTGCTTGAAACAGTCCGCCACGGTCTTGGCCACCCCGTAGACCCTGAACTTGACGCCATCGCCCTCCACCTCCTCGGCGCCCGCCGTGTAGGCGTCGCCCGTGAACTGCACCATCTTGATGGGCGGATAGTCGAGCCGGGGGACATGGCTGCCGCGCGGCATCGCAATCCAGATCTGGCGCGGCAGTTGCGTGGTCATCTCGTGAAACTGCAACGCGGTGAGCAGGCAGAACACGGCTTGCGGCGCCTTGGTGGCAACGGTCGCAAGACTCTCGTGCTCGGATCCCTGGAAGGCGGGCAGGCGATACAGGCCGCGCCCCACCCGTTCCAGCAGCCCGGCGGCGGTCAGGCGGGTCAAAACAATCCGTGGTGCACCGATGGCGTCCAGATCGCTGGCGCGCAGCAGACCCTTCTGGCCGGCCAGGCCGAGGACGCGCTGGGTATGGGTGTCCGGGAGCATGGCCGGAGTTTGTTCCGTTTTTTCGTCCAAAACAATAGGTTGACGAAATATAGGAACAGGAACGGTGACGGCTGCCAGACTCGCCGCCCGCCAACAGCAAGACATCGACCGAGCCATTGCGCGGTTGGAAGACGACAAACGCCGCAAGGCGTCCCTTCAGGAATGCGCGTGACCACGGCATTGAACCAAGATTTCAAGGAAACCTTGGCCACTCGTGTGCAGAGCGATCGGCCTTTGCACAGGCGCTTCTGGACGAGGCGATCAACCGCTTCGTCAATGGTGAGCCGGACTCCGCCAAGCTGATCCTGAAATGGCTCAGAACCAGCTCAGAACCAGCTCAGAACCAGCTCAGAACCAACTCAGAACCAATAGTCCGCCACACACTTCCCATCCCTGGGCAGGTCATCGAAAGTGACCAAGCCATCGAAGTGATCGATGGGGATCTGCGCGACGGCGTCAGGTTCCGCCAGACGCAAGTTGACAGCGATCCGGCGACGGCCGTCCTCCTCGGTCGTCAGGCTGCGCCAGAACGCGAGGCAGCCGCAGGTCGGACAGAAATGAAACTTCAGCCCGCGGCCCCGCGCATAGCTGGCCGTGGTGCCTCGAACGCGAATGCCTTGATCCTCGTAGTCATACGCCCACAGCACCCCGTAACGGCGGCAGGCGGTGCAATTGCAGGCGGTGGCGCCATCGGGCACGCCATCGAATTCCCATGCGACGGCGCCGCAGAGACAAGATCCCTGGATCATCTTCCCATCCTTGTTGTGTCGATGCTTGAAGAGCGCCCGCAGGCCCGCCAACGTCGCGCGTTTTGATCGACGCGCCTTCCGTCGCGCGTCGAGGGATGGATCGCTCAGCGGTCGGACGGGCGCTGCGCGGTGCTGGCACCGCCGCGCAGGCGGATAAGCATCCGCGATTTGCTTCGTTCCGTCTACGCACGGGTCCCCATACGCTCGATCCTGGAACTGTCTCCTCGCTCTCACCGAGCGCTCTGCACCCCCTGGCGCGTTTCGACGTCGCCATCGGGGTGTTTTTTTTCGCTCCAGGATGTCGTCGTGAAGCGTATTTCTTTTGCAGCCCTCGTCTCGGCCGTGGCGCTGAGTGGTTGGCCTCGGATGCCAGGGCGGTGATCGGGCCGTCGTCGCCTACGGCCCATTCTTGAAGCCTGTGGAAGAGGCCCGGCAGCTCGCGCCGCCTCAGAAGGTGAACCGGGCCTTGGCGTAGTAAAACGCGCCGTTGAAACCCACCGGCGAGAGCACGTCGTAAGGGAAGTTGCCGTAGTAGGCGATGTCCGCGATCGACCGGGTCGGATAGCGGTCGGTGGCATTGACAGCGCCGACGCTCAGGCTCAGGGCGCGGGTCGCCTGCCATTGCGCCTCGACATCCAGTTGCCAGACCGGCGCGTAGGTCTGCGTCGGCACGAAGCCGTCGCCGAAGTCGAACACGCGGGTGGTGCTGCCGTGACGCGTGACGCGGCTCAGCAGCGTCCAGGCGCCGCCTTGCCACTGCGCCGTCAGAATGTGGCGTTGGCGCGGCGAGGCGTCGGTCAGCGTGTTCAGCTCCTCCAGGCCGACGTTGGCATCCGCATGCGGCCGGACCTTGGTGCGATTGAACGAGGCGGCCCACGACAGGCGCCATTGACCGCCCGGGCCGGCGCCGGTCCATTGGGTCACCAGATCGGCACCGCGGGTGCGGGTGTCCAGCGCGTTGGTGAAGAAGTTGACGCCGTCGATGCCGGGGACGCCGAACAGGGACTCCAGCGTGGCCGCCAGCCCGTCACCGCTGATGCGCTGGGACAGCGTGATGCGGTTCTTGACGCGGATGGTGTAGGCGTCCAGCGTTGCGGACCAGTGACGGTCGGGCTGCCAGGTCAGTCCGATGCTGGCGTTGCGAGAGGTCTCGGCCTTGAGGTCCTGTGCGCCCAGGTAGCGGGCGATCGGGCTGTCGACCGGCAGCGTGCGGACCTGGCTCAGTTCGCCGCCGTCACCGCGGTCGGTCACGGTGAAGCTGAAGCCGCGCTGCGCCAGAGACGGTGCGCGGAAGTTGCTCGACACCGCACCGCGCAGGGCGAATCCCTGGGCCAGCGCCAGCCGGGTGGAAAGCTTGGCCGTGGTGGCGTTGCCGAAGTCGCTGTAGTGATCGTGGCGCAGCGCGGCCTCGGCCTGCCAGTCGCGGGTGAGGTCGGCGCTGAGGTCCAGGTAGGCACCGATGACGCGCCGTGAGCGTCGTGTGGCATCGTCCGGCTGCAGGCCCGGGCCGGCCTGCGCGCCGGTCGGTCCATCGAAGGGGCCGACCGCATACGACGCCGCATCGCCGGCGCCGGTGATGAAGCGGTCTTCACGGCCTTCCACACCCCATGCGAGCGTGGCGGGACGAGACAGCCCAGGCACGGCCACCGACCGGGTGAGGTCCAGGTTCAGCGCGGTGAGCCGGCTGCCGAAGTCGCCCAGGTGGAAGCGGGTGGGGCTGGTATCGCCGAGCGAGGTGTTCAGCGATTGGCGAACACCGTAGTCGAAGTCGTTCTGCCCGTGGTTGAGCGAGAGGTCGTAATCCCAATCCGCCCAGGCGCCGCGCAGACCGACGGCGATCTGCAGATCCCGGTTGTCCCCCGTGGTCTGAGGCCGGTAGCCGTTGGGATAGATGTCCTTCAGATTCGCCCACGCGTCCGGATAACGGTAGTAGGCCGCACCGGTCGAACGGCGCTGCTGCCAGGTGCCGAAGGCGTAGGCCTGCTGGTCGGTCGACAGCTCCAACACACCATTGAAGAAGGCCTGCCATTGCCGTGTGGCCGGCTCGCCGGCCGCATAGTTGCGTTGACCGACGGTGGCCAGGTTGTCCGGCGTGCTGTCCTCCCAGGGGGGCAGTTCATCGAAGCCGCTGCGGTTGGTGGCATTGCGATGCAACCCCTCCAGGCCGGCGCGCAGAAAGCCGCGCTCGCCCAAAGCCCAGCCGTGGGACACGCTGGCGGATTGCGTCTGGCCGTCGTTGATGGTGCGGCCGGTCGGCTTGAAGTCGGTGTGGAACAGACCCGCCTCGGTGTTGAGTTCGCCGCCGCTGCGCCGGTCGTCCAGGATGATGTTGACCACGCCGGCGATGGCGTCGGACCCGTACTGCGCGCCGGCGCCATCCCGGACCACTTCGATGCGTTGCACCGCCGACAGCGGGATGGTGTTGAAGTCCACCGGGTTGGTGCCCTTGCCGGTCTTGGATTCCAGGTTGACCAGCGCCGAGGTGTGGCGGCGCTTGCCGTTCACCAGCACCAGCACCTGATCCGGCGAGAGCCCACGCAACTGCGCGGCACGCACATGGTCGGCACCGCCGGAGTTGGACTGGCGCGGGAAGTTGAACGACGGCAGCAGCGCCTGGAGCGCGGCGGCCAGCGTGCCGTCCGGTCCGGCGGCACGCAGCACGTCCTCGCGGCTGAGCACATCCACCGGGATCAGGCTGTCGGCGAGGGTCCGGTCGCGGGCCCGTGTGCCGGTGACCAGCACCGGGTCCAGATTGCGGGCGGACGCACCGCCGTTCGCGGAGGCCTCGCGGCCGGCGGACGTGGGCCCGGACGACGTCTGCGGCGCTTCCTGCGCCAGGACGGAGGCGCTGCCCAGCAGCAGGATCAGCGAGGCGAGGGCGGTCGGGCGGCGGGTGAGCAGGGGCATGGTCAGCGACATCGGCAGGGACTTGGGCGGGTGCATGAGCGAACGAGATGGCGTGGCGATCGGGCGAGCGATCGTCCGCGGGGCGTGAGCCTAACGAGGCGGATCTCGAAAACCCCGGTTTTGCCTCAGATCTCTTCTGCATAAGCTCATGCCGTCGCGGCGCCACGACGAGGGTCTTGCCGCGCGCGTTCCAGCCAGTAGGATCGCGCGTCGCGGGCGGTCGACCGCTGGCTTCCTCCGCGACCGTCGTGCCCACGTCGGCGCCTCTTCCTTTCTCTCCCCGCATGACCGCTTCCGCGCACGACTCCTCCGCCTCGACGTCGCCATCGGCTCTCTCATCCACGTCCACATCCACCCTGGCGCCGGCAGCGACCGCTGCTGAACCCACCGCGTCGCAGCCTCAACGCATCCTGGATGTCCGGCATGCGGTGGCGCTGTGTGTGGGCATGGTGGTGGGCGCCGGCATCTTCAAGACCTCGCCGATGGTGGCGCAGGCCCTGTCCACGCCGGAGCAGCTCTATCTCGCCTGGGCGCTCGGCGGTGTGCTGTCGGTGATCGGCGGCCTGTGTTTTGCCGAACTGGCGGCCGCCTTCCCCGATGCCGGCGGCGACTATCACTTCCTGCGCCGCGCCTACGGCCATCGCCTGGGCTTCCTGTTTGCGTGGTCGCGCTTCGCGGTGATTCACACCGGATCGATGGCGCTGCTGGGCTTCGTCTTCGGGGATTACCTGGCTCAGGTGGTGGACCTGTCCCCCTGGCTTGGACCGTATGCCAGTGCCTGGATGGCTGGTGGATTGATCGTGCTGCTCACCGGGCTGAACCTGATGGGTGTGCAGGTTGGCCTGGGCACCCAGCTCGGACTGACCAGCCTGGTGCTGGGCGGCCTGCTGCTGCTGGGCCTGGGGGCCGGGTCGCAGCAATGGCTGGGCCATCCGCCGGCCTTGCCGCAGACCGGGGCGGCGGTGCCGGACTGGGGCATGGCGATGGTGTTCGTCTTCCTGGCCTATGGCGGCTGGAGTGATGCGGCCACCTTGTCGGCAGAGATGAAGGATGAGCGACGCGGCATCGTGCGGGCGCTGATGCTCGGGCTGGGCCTGGTGATGGGGCTGTATCTGCTCGCCAACTGGGCCTATGTGCGGGTGCTCGGACTCTCCGGGCTGGCCGCCAGCCAGGCGCCGGCGGCGGACCTGATGCGCGTGGCCTTCGGTCGCGGGGCGGAACTGGTGATGGTGGGCGTGGTGACGCTGACGGCGCTGTCGGTGATGAATGCGATCCTGATCGCCGGGCCGCGCACCACCTATGCCGCTGCACGGGACCTGGCCGCCGAATGGCGACTGGCGCGCTGGAATGCGCAGCGCGGCACGCCCAGCGTGGCGGTGGTCGCCACCAGCGTCGTGGCGCTGGTGCTGGTCGCCTTCGGCGCAGTGACGCGGGGCGGGTTCTCGACCATGGTCGACTACCTGTCGCCGGTCTACTGGTTCTTCCTCACCCTCAGCGGGCTGGCGGTGATCGTACTGCGGCGCCGGGAGCCTGAGCGTCCTCGTCCGTTTCGGGTGCCGCTGTATCCGTGGCTGCCGCTGCTGTTCAGCGGCTGCAGCGCCTATGTGCTGTGGTCCAGCCTGGTCTATGTGAAGGCGGGCGCGGTGGTGGGCGTGGTGGTGCTGGCGGTGGGGGCCGCGATGCTGTGGGGCCATGGGCGGGTCCGGGCGCGTCGCCCGGACACGCCCTCCGGCGCATGAGTACAGGCGGCGATTGGCGCACCCAGTGACTCGCAGACGACGTGCTCCCCTTCGCCCACTCAGTGGCGAAACGCGGGGGCGACACCGGCTGCCGCGAACCGGTGTTCGGCGACCACCAGACGGCGCAAGCGCTGAGCGGTCTTCGACAACTCGGCCGCGGTGCTGAGGTTCTGCGCCGACGCCTGCTCCGATTCGCGCGACGACTGCGACGCGCCGCTCAAGGCGATCTCCAGTTGCCCGAGCGCACTGGCCTGCTGTTGGGTGCCCAGCCGGATCTCCTGTGCCGCGCCCGCCGCCGCAGACACCTGGGTCGAGACCTCGCCCAGCTGTCGGCTCACCGTCTCAAACAGCGTCGCGGAGCGTTCGACCGCCTTGGCGCCGGTCTCGGTGGCCATCACCGTGGCATTGGAGCTGTTCCATACGCCTTCGAGCTGGCTGCGGATGTCTCTGGTGGCGTCGCGCATCCGGTCGGCCAGGGCCCGCACCTCTTCGGCAACCACGGTGAAGCGCAGGCCCGCCTCGCCGGCTTGCGAGGCCTCGATCAGGGCATTCAGCGCCAGGATGTTGGTGCGTTCCGCCAACTCCTCCACCATGCCGACGATGCTGCCGATGCCCTGCGCCCGCTTGCCGAGCTCCACGATCTGCTCCACCACGCGCCGGATCTGCTCCCGCATGGCCTGGGCCGCGAGGCGACTCTCGGTGGCACTGCGCGCGGCCTCCTGGGCGGTGCGATCGGTGGCTGCGGCGGCCTCGGCCACATCGCCGGCATTGCGGCCGATCTGATGGGCGGTGGCGAGCAGTTGATGGGTGGCCACCGCCACCTCGGTCATCGATGAGGCGGTTTCCTTCGAGGCCGTGTTCTGCTGATGCGAGGCGGTCTGCAACTCATTCGATCGCAGCTCCATTTCATGCGCCGCGAGGCCGACCGTTCGTGACAGGTGGCGCTGCAGCAGCATCCAAGCGGCCACGACGATGAGCAGCCCCAGGCTGGTGCCGATGAGGGACGCCGCCTTCACCACGCCGGCGGTGCGCTGCAGCTCGATGGCGCTGGCCTCCAGCGCGGCGGACTCATCGGCCTCGATGGTGCCGATGGCCTCGCGCAAGGCTTCCATCCGTCGACGGCCCTCGCCGGTGGCGACGGCGTGCAGCACGCCCTCCAGCGAGATCTTGCGCCGCAGTTCGATCCGCTGCGCATGCAGGTTCAGCAGGTCGCGCGCACTGGTCTCGATCTGATTCAAGGCGTCGGCATGGGTGGTCGCCAAGGGCAGGGCGCGCAGTCGGATCATCCACCGGCCGACGTCCACCGAACCGTCCTGAAACGGTTCCAGATAACGCTCATCGCCTGTGAGCAGAAAACCGCGTTGGCCGGTCTCGGCATCTTTCAGGGCGCTCATCAGGCTGGTCACGGCGCGCAGGGATTCGTGGCTGCGGCTCACCCGCTCGCTGGTCTCGACCATCAGGAAGGTCCCGCGCAGCGCCACGGTGCCGACGATCAGCAGCACCAGGAATGACAGGCCGAAGCCCATGCCCATCTTCTTCCCGAAGGTCCACATCGAGCGCTCCCTGTGTCGTTGGTCGCCGCATGCGGCATGCCGTCTTATAAACGCTTCCCGAGTTCAGCGGCCCAGTCTCGTGAAGCCTGTTCGGTGACGTCGTCCGCTCAAGTCGTCCTCACAACCCCTGCACCGGGCGCCCGATGAAGGCGTCAACCTGGTGCGCCTGGCGCTTTCACCCGGACTTGATCAGGCCACCCGCAAGTCCACCCAGGCGGGGATGGTCAAGGTGAAGCGGCTGCCCTGGCCGCGGCCGTCGCTGGCGACCGCGATGTCCGCGCCATGCAGCGCGGCCAGCCGCCGGCTGAGCGCCAGCCCGATGCCCAGGCCGCTGGAGCGCATGTTGGAATCCTCCTGCACCTGCTCGAACATGCCGAAGATGGCGGCCGCCTGTTCGGCGGTCAGGCCCACGCCGTTGTCCTGGACCTCCACGCAGACGTTGGACGACTGGCGACGCACGGTCACCTCCACCCGCCCGCCGTCATCGGTGTACTTGGCCGCATTGGTCAGCAGGTTGCTGACGATCTGCACCAGCCGGGTGGCGTCCCCCTTCACGAAGACCGGCGGCGTGGGCGTGTTCACCCGCACCTCATGCCGCTTCGCGCCGATGAGCGGTGCCGCGATCTCCAGGGCGTTTTCCACCACCGCGGCCATGTCCACCTGAGCCATGCGCAGGTCCAGCTTGCCCAGGCTGATGCTGGACAGGTCGGTCAAGCCGTCGATCTGGGTGGCCATCGCGGTGACCTGTCGGTCCATCATGCCCAGCACGTTGCTGGATTCGGTCTCGCCGAGGGCGGCCGTGCGCAGCAGGCGAACCCCGTTCTTGATGACGGACAGCGGCCCGCGCAGTTCATGCGCCAAGGTGGCGATGAACCGGTTCTTGCGCTCGCTCTCGATGCTGAGCCGCGCATTCAGATGCTGGCTGCGATGGCCGGCGTCGCGGCTCAGGGTCACGTCCTCGACGATGCCGGCCCGGCCCACCGCCTGGCCGTCCTCATCATGCAGGGTGCGCCAGAGCGCGCGCAGATGCTGCAGTTGGCCTTGGTCACCGCGGATCGAGAAATCCAGCTCCGGCTCCTGATGCGCGTTGTTCTCGGCCCGCCAGGCCTGCAAGACCCGATCACGGTGGCCAGGGATGACAGCGTCCATCCAGTCATTGCCGTGATGTTCACCGAACAGCTGTTGCCACCGTTCGTTGGTGTAGGTGAGTCGGCCCGCATTGTCGGCCGCGAAGAAGGGGAACAGACCTGCTTCGCTGAGGGAGCGCAAACTCCGTTCTGCGATGCGTTCCGCGAGGCGTTCGCCGGCGGTGCCGCCACGCCGCTCCAGCAGGCCGGCCGCGACGGTGCCCAGCGCCTGCAGCGCCTGACGCTGGCGCGGCTCCAGCAGCCGCGGCCGGGCATCCATCACGCACAAGGTGCCGACCTGCTCGCCATCGGCCAGGATGAGCGGCACGGCGGCCACAAACTGCGGTGCGTCGCCGTCCAACTGCTCCTTCAGGTCGGACAGGCCCGGCGCCGACGCCAGCTCCTTGACCTCGAAGAACTCCGCCTGCCCGATGGCATGCGCACCCAGTACGGCCACGCTGCTGCCATCCACCGGCTCTGCGCCGACCCAGGCCTTGAACCGGACATAAGCCCCACTGGACAGCCCGACCAGCGCGGTCGGCGTGTCGCAGACCAGTGCGGCGGAACGAGCCAAGGCGTCAAACGCCTCATCGGGCTCGGTGTCGATCGAGGGTTGACCTCGCCACGCAGCGCGACGCGCTCGCGGGCTGAGGGATTCTTGTGCGGAACTCATGATGGCTGGGGTGTGGCGCACAGGCTCCAAGGGTTGCCGGGATCGGTTGATTTGACCGGCTCGCCACACCGCGCTGCGTAGGACAAGGTCGCATCGCGCTGCCGGACAGTCCAGATAGCGCACCGTCAGCTCCCCAGGCGCCCTCCGAAGCGTTCACTCATCCATCGCTTGTTTCCGGATCGCGACAGCCGACCCTGCGCTTCATTCCGAACTGCGAACTCTGTCACGCGCCGCAGTGACTCTCCCCGCCACCCACCCGTGAGGGCGATAGGGTGTCGGTCGCCTGATCCGATAGCGTGTCGTCGCCATGCCGATGCCGCGTGGTCCCACGCCCAGCTCTGCCCAGCTTCCTCATTCCCATGTCTGATTCCCCATTTATTCCCGACATCGTCGGCATCGATCTTGGCACCACCAATTCCCTGGTGGCCTGCTGGCAGGAGGGCGCGCCGCGGCTGATTCCCAATGCGCTGGGCGCAACCCTGACCCCCTCGGTGGTCAGTGTGGACGACGACGGCAGCTACCTGGTCGGCGCCGCCGCCAAGGACCGGCTGCAATCGCATCCCGAGCACACCGTCGCCAGCTTCAAGCGCGGCATGGGCACGGCCAGCACCTTTCGACTGGGCGGCCGCAGCTTTCGCGCCGAGGAGCTGTCCGCGCTGGTGCTGAAGTCGCTGCGCGCGGATGTGCGTGCCGCCTTTGGCCGGGACGTCGACCGGGCAGTGATCACCGTGCCGGCCTATTTCTCGGATGCACAGCGCAGCGCCACCCGCAATGCGGGTCTGATTGCCGGCTTCACCGAGGTGAGCCTGCTCAATGAGCCCACCGCCGCGGCGCTGGCCTACGGTCTCAATGAACGCGACGACAGCCAGTTCCTGGTCTTCGATTTTGGCGGCGGCACCTTTGATGTCTCCATCCTGGAGCTGTTTGCGGGGGTCATGGAGGTGCGTGCCACGGCGGGCGACAACCAGCTCGGCGGTGACGATGTGGACGCCTGCCTGGAGCGCTGGGTGATGGAGAGCGCCCGGCTGCCGGCCTCGCTGCAGCGGGACGAACGCTTCCTGTCCAAGCTGAGGGCGCGGTGCGAGGCGGCCAAGCGGGCGCTGTCGGCCGGCGGCAGCACCGTCATTGCCTTCCAGCACGAGGGTCATGCGGTGGACCTGCGGCTGTCGGTCGAGCAGTTGGAACAGATCATCCAGCCGGTGCTGGAACGGTTGCGGCATCCGGTGGAGACGGCCATCCGCGATGCCCGGATCGGGGTCAAGGACCTGTCCGCGGTGGTCCTGGCCGGTGGCAGCTCGCGGCTGATGCCGGTGCGGCAGTTGGTGACCCGGCTGTTCGGTCAGTTTCCCAGCGCCAGCCTGAATCCGGACGAGGTCGTCGCCCTGGGCGCTGCGGTCCAGGCCGGGCTCAAGGTCAATGCCGCGGAACTGAGCGAGCGGGTGATGACCGACGTGTGCCCGTACACGCTGGGCATCGAGTCCTCGCAGCAACTCTCGGCCGATCGGTTGAGCCACGGGTTCATGGCGCCCATCCTGCCGCGCAACACCGTGATTCCGGCCAGCCGGGTGCAATCCTTCTCGCCGCTTCATCCCGAGCAACGCCTCATCCATGTGCGGGTCTACCAGGGCGAAGCCCGCATGGTGCGCGACAACATCGCGCTGGGCGATTTCAAGGTCGAACTGCCACGGCCGGTGGCCGGTCGATCGCCCCATATCGATGTGCGCTTCACCTACGACGTCGACGGCCTGCTTGAAGTGGAAGCGACGCCGAAGCTGGGCGAGGACGCCTGCGGTGAACCGCAGCGGCTGGTGATCCAGAACTCGGAGGAGCGGCTCTCACCCGAGCAGGTGCGGGAGCGTCTTCTGGCCCTGGCCGAACTGAAGATGCATCCGCGTGAGCGCATGGAAGTGCGCGCCTTGCTGGCCCGCGCCGAACGTCTGTTCACCCAGCTGAGCCTGGATGAGCGTGATCGGCTGGGTCATGCCATCACCCGCTTCGAACTGGAGCTGGAAAGCCAGGACCACAGCCGCATCGACGCCGCCAGCGAGCATCTGCGCCGGGTCATTCGTGACTGCGAGGCCGACTCGCCCCTGGGGATCTGATGCCGGTCCTGCTCCCGCTTTATTTTTTCGCCCTCGGCCTCGACGAACACGCCACCGAGGCGGACATCAAGACCGCTTACGCCACCCGGCTCAAGCGCATCGACCGCGCCAAGGACCCCGAAGGCTTCCAGTCCCTGCGTCAGAACTATGAAGCGGCCCTGGCGCATGTGCGCGAGGGGCGTGGCTTCGTCCATCTGGATGAGGCCGATCTGACAGGACGCCCGACGTGGGCCACGCAGGAGGCGCCAGAGCCTTCGTTGGACGCGCCTGCGGGGGAATCGCAAGACCCATCCCGCAACGGGGCGCACGACGAGCCGCGCGGCGAACCTCAGTCTCCATCGCAGCGGGACTCTGAGCCTGCATCTCACGGTGACTCACGCGCGGATGTCGCTGCGGAGCCCTCGGGGCGCCCCGCTGCCGGCCCCTCGGAAGAGCCGCCGCAGCAGCCGACCCCGGCCCCGGCCTCGGTCCCGGCTCCGGCGCCTCGTCGGGCGCCCCCTATCGAGCCGCCGGTGGATCCGGCCACCGCCGCCGCACAAGCCTTCGACGCACTGGCTCAGGCGCTGGCGCGGCTGAACCTGCAGGATCTGCACACCGCGATCCGACGCCTGAGCGAGACGCTGGCCCAGCCGTCGCTGGCCAGCCTGGCCGCAGGCGAGGCCTTCCAGCAACGCGTCGTCCGGGCGCTGCTGGACCGTGAGCTGGGCCGCTACTCGGCGCTGCTGTTCTTCGCGGCGGTGGAGACCTTTCGCTGGGATCAGAAGCCGGTCGTGGCATGGGACCTGACCGACATCCAATCGTCAAGGTTGCGGCGATGGATCGATGCGGCGGTCGCGTTGGGCCCGGGCGAGCGCAGCAGTTGGCTGTGGCTGTCCGAGGAGCCGCGCTCCGCCTTGCTCAACTACCTCGGCGCCGGGCCAAACTTCGATTGGACCAGTCCGCTCGAAGAGATCTGCTGCGAACGCGGCGAGCGCGACCATTGGCGCGCGCTGTGGCGGTTCCAGGCGGAATCGATCCCGGCGCTGGGGGACCCGCCGGCGCCGTCACCGGTCGGCTGGCGGGCGTGGCTGCGCTGGCTGGCGAGTCGCGACGCGTGGCTGATTGGGCTGCCGCTGATCGTCTTCGCCCTCGTGATCGTGCCGCTGGGCCGTTGGGGCCAGCATCGGCAACTCAACCAGCAAGAGATCTCGTGCCACACCAAACTGGGCGAGGCCCAGTCGGCCGGTTGGCAAGGCTTGAGTCCCTGGGACATCGAGGCGCTGCAGACCTGCTCGCGTGACCACCCGCCACCGCGCTGCGACGACCGGGAAAGTCTGCGCCGGCTGGTGACGATCGCGCAGGTGCTCAAGCAATCCTCCCATGGGGCTGAGCTCGAGGAGACCTACTTCCTGTCGGGCAGCAGCGGCCTGCAGCTGGATCCAGGCGATGGCACGCTGGTGAACGCCGGGGCGGACCGCTGCGGCGACACCTTCGGCAGTCTGATCGAGTCGGGCGGCTGGCTGCGCCTGGGGCATGTGCCGACCGCCCAGGCCATCACCCGTCAGGCGGCCCACTGCGTCATGGCTGCCCACGCCTTGCCGCCGGAGAAGGCGCGTCTTCAACGCAACGCGTGGGTGCGGGACACCTGGGCGCTCAAGCTGCTCAGCCGCACCGACGCGTGGCGGGAAGCGCAGCATCCCGGCGGACTGGACGGTGCGCCGCCGCCGGAAGTGAAGGTGTCCTCGCTGGTGTCGACCGATCCGCTGTTGCTTCAGCCCGGTCCGCTGCCCAATGAGAAGGCCTGGCCCGCTTGCAGCAATGCGATCCCGCGCGCCGTGCCCCAGGCCGCGGCCAGTGCGGCGCCGAGCCCGACGGGAGATCGACGCCCGATGCTCCAAGTACGCTGAGCCCGGCGGCGAAGGTCAAGGAGACTCCCGCTTCATCGGCCTGGTGCCGCAGCACCTGATCGTCGGACGGGCCCACCGGGCGCTGGTGTCCGCAGACATCCAGGGCCATTGGATGCCGCGCTGGAACCGGTTCGCCTCAGCCTTGCGATGAGGCCGCCGTGGGTGGGCACATTGTCCTTGACCTGTCTTGAGCAAGGTCTCTTCAGCGCGGACGAGAATCGCCGCTCGCTTTCGTCGAGAGGGAGGGCCCACCAGGCCCTCGTTCCTCCATCAAGACCTGTCACCGGAACGCCACATGACGGACCTGTCCCGCTTCCCCATCACCCAGAAATGGCCCGCCCAACACCCCGAGCGCCTGCAGCTCTACTCGCTGCCCACCCCCAATGGCGTCAAGGTGTCGATCCTGCTGGAAGAACTGGGCCTGCCCTATGAGCCGCACCTGGTCAGCTTCCAGACCAACGACCAGTTCTCGCCCGAGTTCCTCTCGCTGAATCCGAACAACAAGATCCCCGCGATCCTCGATCCCAACGGACCGGGCGGCGAGCCGCTCGCCTTGTTCGAGTCCGGCGCCATCCTGATCTATCTGGCCGAAAAGGCCGGCCGCTTCCTGCCGACCGATCCCGCACGTCGCTACGAGACGCTGCAGTGGGTGATGTTCCAGATGGGCGGCGTCGGACCGATGTTCGGCCAGCTCGGGTTCTTCCACAAGTTCGCCGGCAAGGAGTTCGAAGACAAGCGTCCGCGTGACCGCTACGTGGCTGAATCAAAACGCCTGCTCGGCGTGCTCGAGCAACGCCTCGCCGGCCGGGACTGGATCATGGGCGACGAATACACCATCGCCGACATCGCCATCTGGCCCTGGGTGAATACCTTCGTCAGCTTCTACGAAGCCGGTGATCTGGTCGGGTTCTCGGACTTCAAGAACGTTCAGCGTGCGTTGGCGGCGTTCCTGGCTCGAGACACCGTGCAGCGAGGGCTCAACAGCCCGGCGCGGCCGGTGGTCTGAAGCTTCTTCTTGGGGTAGGGCCCTTCGCCCCACCCAGCGCAGAGAGGGGCAGCCGGGGTCCGTTTTCTCCATGTCCTCCTTCAGCGGACTTCGTCCGCTGAATTCCCCCTTGACTTCCGAAAACGGACCCCGGCTGCCCCTCTCTCGAATCACCGAGCGTCCACACCCCACACCCCACACCCACACACCGCTGCACACCCCGCCGCGCACACCCCGCCGGGTACCCACACATTTGCAGATCGACCCGAGTCGCTCGAACCGCAATCGCCATCGTCAATCTGATGGCAGCGGATTGACGTCCTCGTCTAACGGCACTCGTCCAACGGCTGACGGCCAACAGTCAACGGTGGACCTGACGTGATGGCGTCGGAGCGAGAGCCGGGGGCCGGCGTAGGCGTGGGCTCGGAGGGGGCGGCGGGCCCTGCTCAGTAGTGCGGCGGCAGTTCGTCGCGGAGGCTGCCCTGGCCGTCGCCGCGGCCTTCGGGGACCTGGCGGCGAAGCTGGGTGATCTCGCGGACCAGGGCGTCGATCTGTTCCTGTTGTCGGGCCACCTGGGCGTTGAGGTGGTCCATCAGGTCCTCGGCGAAGCTGGCCTTGATTTCGAGCTCGGTGATGCGGGCCTCGAGCTGGGTGACGTCCGGGGCGCCTTGGCTCATCGCTTTGCCTTTTCGGACATGAGTTCGGCGATGACCGGCACGGGCGCGCTGCCATAGCTGAGGAATTCCTCGTGGAAGTCCTTGAGCTTGAAGCGGTCACCCAGGGCCTGCTGGCGTTGTTCTCGCAGTTCCATGATGTCCGAGTAGCCGCTGAAGTAGCTGGTCAGCTGGACCGACGTGAGCTGGACGCGGCGCCATTTCTCGCGCGCCTCGCGTTCGGTCTGGAAGGCCTGGCGCCTCAGCAGGTCCAGGGCCTGGTCTTCGGTCATGCCCAGCACATGCACGCTGTAGTCGAGCAGGGTGTTGGTGACGCTGCGCAGGTTCCACTTGCTGTACATCAGCCACATCTCGGGCGCGTTGTCGCCGTAGCCGGACTCCAGCATCATGCGTTCGCCGTAGACCGCCCAGCCCTCGACCATCGCGCCATTGCCGAACAGCGCCTTGACCAGCGAGGGCGACTTGTTGGCATGGACCAGCTGGGTGTAGTGGCCCGGCACTGCTTCGTGGATGTTGAGGATCTGCAGGATCCAGTGGTTGTATTCGCGCAGGGTGCTTTCGGCCTGGGCGTCGGTCAGGCCGTCCAGCGGGGTGACGTTGTAGTAGGTGCGGTCCTGCGGGCGATAGGGGCCCGGAGCCTCGATGCCGGCACCGGCCACGCCGCGCTGGTAGACCGGCGTTTCACGCACGATGAGCGGACGGCTGGCGTCCATGGTCAGCAGGTCATGCTGCGCAATGAAGCGCTCGAGCTGCGGAATCTGGGCGCGGATCTCGGTCACGAAATCCTCGCGTTTGACGTGGCGTGCCGAGAGCTTGTCGATGACCGCGCCGATCTTGGCAAAGCGGTCCGCCGGCTTGGGCGCGTCGCCCTGGGTCTGCGTCCACAGCTGGTCGGCAATCTGATCCATGCGGGCCAGCAGCGCTTCGCGCGCAGCCAGCGCCTTCTGGTACATCTGCGCCGCGCTGTGAGCCGACTGGATGTCGAAGCCGAACTTCTTTTCGTAAAGCGCCTGGCCGAGCCGGAAGCTGCGGGCCTGACCCTCGCGCTGCAGCGTCTCCAGGCGTGCCGTCAGGGCGGTGCGGTAATCGTTGACCGCCGCGCGGGCAGCCTCGATGCGCTGGGCCAATTGACGGCGATCGTTGGCGGTCAGTGCCGCAGCCTTGGGGTCGGTGGCTGCTTTGGCGATCTCATCGATCACGCTGATCACGCCGGGGGCCTGGTCGATGGCGAGCTGGGTGTGTTCCAGCGTCGGCTGCTTGAGACTGGCAGCGCCGGCGCGGTAGTAGGCCGGCACCAGCGCCAGGCGTGCGGACAGGGACCGCAGCCGCTGGGGCAGGGGGGCGTACTCGGTCGACAGGATCAGGTCCAGCTGGCTGGCGACGTTGACGTTGGCGGGGTTCCATTCGAACTCCCGCAGCTCGGTCAGGGCGAAGCGGTCGGCGCGCAGGCGGTTCAGCAACTGGCCGAGGTCGGTGCGGGAGGCCGGGCTCAACGTGCTGCCGTCGACCGCCTCGAATCGCTGCAGCCATTGCTGCGAGAACGCCAGGGCGCGGGCGCGGGTGGTGTCGTCAGGAATGTTCAGCTTGCCGGCGAATTCATAGCGACCAGCGCCCACGGCCGATTCCGGATCCAGGCGCCAGAGGGCTTCGATGTAGTCGTGCGCCAGGCGCTGAAAGCGCGCATCGGCGGGCGCGAGCCCGGACGCCTTTCGGGCGGCCTTGGCCGTGGCCTTTGCCGCGCTCTGTTCCGGGGCGGTGGCGCCGGTCGGCGTGCCGGAGGCGGCCTGCGCCAGGGGCGCGGCAGACGCGATCAATCCGGCGATGGCCAGTGACAGGGCGCCCAGCGCGGGCCGGAAAGAGGGGGAGGTGATGTGCTTCATGGGGCGCCAGCATAGCCGGCGCCCCGGCGCTGCCAAGCCGGGGAATCCGCCTTGGTGCGCACTTCGGTGAATCAGTGCGGCCGCGTCAGTGCGTGCGCTTCAGCGCGGCCATGTCAGCGCCGTCGTCAGCGCAGCAACCAGGTGCTGATGTGGAAGGTCAGGTACGAGGCGACATAGGCCAGCACGAACAGGTAGCCCAGCATCAGCGCGGGAATCTTGATGCCGCCGGTTTCCCGCTTCACCGCGGCGATGGTCGACAGGCATTGCGGCGCGAACACGAACCAGGCCAGCAGCGAGAACGCCGTAGGCAGGCCCCAGGTGGAGGCGATCAGCGGGGTCAGGGCCTGTGCGGTGTCCTCGCCGGTGGCGGCCAGCGAATAGACCGTGCCCAGCGCGCTGACGGCGATCTCGCGGGCGGCCATGCCCGGGACCAGCGACAGGCTGATCTGCCAATTGAAGCCGATGGGCTCGAAGATCACCGCCAGGCCGCGGCCCAGGTAGCCGGCAATGCTGTATTCGATCGCCGGGCCGGTGGCGCCCTCCGGCGGACCCGGGAAGGTGGACAGCAGCCACAGCAGCAGAGTCAGCGTCAGGATGATGCCGCCCACGCGCTTGATGAAGATCTCGGCGCGCTGCAGCAGTCCGATCAGCACATTGCGCGGATGCGGCCAGTGGTAGCTCGGCAGCTCCATCATCAGCGGGCGCACCTGGCGGCCGCTGTTGGTGAAACGCTTGAGCACCCACGCCACCGCCATGGCCGCCACGATGCCGGCCAGGTACAGCACGAACAGCACCAGCCCCTGCAGCTCGAAGCCGCCCCAGACCTCGCGGTTCGGAATGAAGGCGCCGATCAGCAGCGCATAGACCGGCAGCCGGGCCGAGCAGGTCATCAGCGGCGCGATCAGGATGGTCACCAGCCGGTCGCGCGGATTGGCGATTGAGCGGGTGGCCATGATGCCGGGAATCGCGCAGGCGAAGCTCGACAGCAGCGGGATGAAGCTGCGGCCCGACAGACCCACCGAGCCCATCAGCCGGTCCAGCAGGAAGGCGGCGCGGGGCAGGTAGCCCGACTCTTCCAGCAGCAGGATGAAGAAGAACAGGATCAGGATCTGCGGCAGGAAGACCAGCACGCCGCCCACGCCAGCGATCAGGCCATCCACCACCAGGCTACGCAGATGGCCTTCCGGCAGCAGGGCGCCCGCTTGCTCACCCAGCCAGCCGGTGCCGGCTTCGATCCAGCCCATCGGCGCTTCCGCCCAAGCGAACACCGCCTGGAACAGCAGGAACAGCAGCACCGCCAGCAGGATCGGGCCCACCACCGGATGCAGCAGCACACGATCGACCTTGTCGCTGGGCAGCGCGCCTTGCAGCGCGTCCAAGCCCAGAGCCTTGAGGATGTGCTGGATGCGTTGCTGGTCTTCGCCTTCCGGTTGGGTGATCCCCGCCGACTGCCAGCGGTCGGGGTTGTCCAGCAGGGAGCGCAGTTCGTCCAGGCCCTCGCCGTCGGTGGCCACGGTGCTCACCACCGGCACGCCGAGCAGCTCGCTCAGGCGCTGGGTGTCGATCTGGATGCCGCGTCGTGCGGCGAGGTCCACCATGTTCAAGGCGACGACGCACGGCACGCCCTGACGCTGCACCGCAAGGAACAGTCGGAGGTTGCGCCGCAGGTTGGTCGCGTCCAGGACGCACACCACCAGGTCCGGCCGCTTCTCGCCCTGGGCGCGGCCGGCCAGGACGTCGACCGTCACCCGCTCGTCCGGCGAGCGTGGATACAAGGAATAGGTGCCGGGCAGGTCCAGCACCCGCAGCAGCTTGCCGGCTGCGGTCTTGAGCCGGCCTTCCTTGCGTTCGACGGTGACGCCCGCGTAATTCGCCACCTTCTGGCGGCTTCCGGTCAGTCGATTGAAGAGCGCGGTCTTGCCGCAGTTCGGATTGCCCACCAACGCCAGCAGCGGACCCGCCGGATGCACATGGATGACGGCCTCACGCATGAGCGGCTCCGGCATCGGTGCCGTTCAACGGCTGCAGTTGCACGCACTCGGCCTCGGCGCGTCGCAGCGCGAAAGTGGACTGGCCGATGCGCACCACCATCGGATCCTGGCCGGGCAGGGCCCGTGCCAGTACCGCCACGTGCTCGCCAGCGACGAAGCCGAGCTCCTCCAGCCATTGCTTCCATTCCGGGGCATGCGCCGGCGCCTGCAGCGTGTGAACGCGGTGCGCCTGGCCGATTTCAGCCTGGGCAAGAGTGGGGACGGGCAGAACAGCGCTCATGGGAAGACGTGCGTGGCAAGCCTGGAACAGGGAAGCCGAGAATTCTAAATGAAACTAATTCTCAACTCACAGGAACTGCGGTTGACCCGCTTCGGTTCAGCAATGGGCGATCTGCGCGCGATGGTCCATCGCGATCGGACGGGTGTGCGAGCGGATGGAATCGGGATGCGGCGGTCAGGTTCTAGAGGCTGGACCCCAGCGGGAATGCGTCCGCAAACGTTTAGCGTTTTCCTTAGAGTGAACTACACTCGCGCCTTCTTAGAATGCCCCGCTGGGTGTGCGTCCAGCCCCATGTCGAGTTGAATCCCCGGCTGCTCTGGCAGGTGAAGGTGGGTGACATGGCGCGAATCGTGCATGCTGGTGGGCGGTTCGTCGCGAAGGTCGCGGCGGATGCGCTGACTGACGTTTTTGCATCGAACTGACACGGCCTTTCGGGGCCTACTTTTCACCGAGTTTGGGACTGCAATGAAGCCTTCCATGTCGCTTTCCTCGTTCAAGCTGGCCGCCTTGGCGTTCGCGCTGGTGTCTGGCGCGGCGGCCGCGCAGACCACCCCGGCGGTGATCTTCGACATGGGCGGCAAGTTCGACAAATCCTTCAACGAGGCCGCCTATCGCGGCGTCGAGCAGTGGAAGAAGGACACCGGCGGCAAGTACCTCGAGTTCGAGATCAGCAACGAGACCCAGCGGGTGCAGGCGATCCGCCGCATGGCTGAGCGCGGTGCCAGCCCGATCATCTCGGTGGGCTTCGCGCAGGCTTCGGCGCTGAACCAGGTGGCCAAGGACTTCCCCAAGACCAAGTTCGTCATCATTGACGAGAAGGTCAATCAGCCGAATGTGCAGTCGGTGCTGTTCAAGGAGCAGGAAGGCAGCTTCCTGGTGGGCGCCCTGGCGGCGATGACCAGCAAGACCGGCAAGGTCGGCTTCGTGGGCGGCATGGACATCCCGCTGATCCGCAAGTTCGAATGCGGCTATGAGCAAGGCGCCAAGGCCGCCAATGCCAAGGTCGAGGTCTTCAAGAACATGACCGGCACCACCGCGTCGGCCTGGAATGACCCCACCCGCGGCGGCGAGCTCGCCAAGGCCCAGTTCGCCAAGGGTGTGGATGTGGTCTTCGCGGCGGCGGGCGGCACCGGCGTGGGGGTCTATCAGGCCGCCAAGGATGCCGGCAAGCTGGCCATCGGCGTGGACAGCAACCAGAACCATCTGCAGCCCGGCACCATGCTGAGCTCCATGGTCAAGCGGGTGGACGTGGCGGTCTACAACGTGCTGAAGGAATGGAAGCCCGGCATCAGCGTGCTGGGCCTGAAGGAAGGCGGCGTCGAGTACGCGGTCGACCAGAACAATGCCAAGCTGATCACCCCGGCGCTCAAGACCAAGCTGGAGGCCTACAAGGCCGACATCATCGCCGGCAAGATCAAGGTTGCCGACTACATGGCGGACAACGCCTGCAAGAACTGATCCGGCATTCGCCGCTTCGCACGCTTCCCCCACCATGACTGAGCCTTCACGCGGATCGCGCGGCGGACCCGCGCCTGCGGTGCGTCTGTGCGACATCTCCAAGCGCTTCGGCGCGGTGCAAGCCAACCGTGCGGTGAGCCTGTCGGTCGCGCCCGGCACGGTGCACGGCCTGGTCGGCGAGAACGGTGCCGGCAAGAGCACGCTGATGGCGATCCTCTACGGCTACTACCATGCCGACGAGGGCCATATCGAGATCAACGGCCAGCGCGTGCACATCGGCAACTCGCAGCAGGCGATCGAGCTGGGCATCGGCATGGTGCACCAGCACTTCATGCTGGTGGAGACGCTGTCGGCGCTGGACAACGTGATGCTCGGCGCCGAGCCCGCCTTCTTTCTCTCGCGCGCCAAGCGCCAGGTCCGCGAGCAGCTCGAAGCGCTGATGCGCGACACCGGATTGACCGTGCGGCTGGATGCGATCGTCGCGGACCTGCCGGTCGGCGAACTGCAGCGGCTGGAGATTCTCAAGGCGCTCTACCGCGGCGCGAAGATCCTGATCCTGGACGAGCCCACCGCCGTCCTGACGCCGCAAGAGACCGACCAGCTGTTCGAGGTGCTGCGTCGCCTGCGCGAGCGGGGCACCACCATCCTGCTGATCACCCACAAATTGCGCGAAGTGATGGCGCTGTGTGATGCCGTCACCGTGATGCGCGCGGGGGCGGTCATCAAGACCTGCGCCATCGGCGAGACCAGTCCCGAGGACCTGGCCGAGTGCATGGTCGGCCGCAAGGTCAACCTGGGCCGGGCCGGCGGCGCGGCGCTGCCGCAGTCCGACGAACCGGTGCTCAAGGCCGAGGGCCTGAGCGTGGCCAGCGGTGCCGGCGTGCATCTGCTGACCCATGCCAGCCTGTCGCTGCGGCCGGGTGAGATCGTCGGTGTGGCGGGGGTGTCCGGCAATGGGCAGAGTGAGCTCCTCGAAGTCCTGGCCGGCATGCGTGCGCCAGATGCGGGCTCGCTGCAGGTGGCGGGCCGCCATTTCCATGGTGCGCGCTGGCTGGATCCGCGCACGGCACGCGCGCTGAAGCTCGCGCATGTGCCGGAAGACCGCCACGCCCTGGGCATGGTGCTGAGCTTTCCCGCCTGGGAGACCGCGGCGCTGGGCTATCACGAGCAGGATCAGTACGCTGCGGGTCCCCTGGGCCTGGGCATGAACCAACGCCATCTGCGCGCGACGACCGCCGCGATGATGGAGGAATTCGATGTCCGCCCGCGCAATCCGGAGCTGGGCTCGTCGAAGTTCTCGGGCGGCAATCAGCAAAAGCTGATCCTGGCGCGCGAGATCGGTCAGCAGCCGGCCGTGTTGCTGGTGGGCCAGCCGACGCGCGGCGTGGACATCGGCGCCATCGAATTCATCCACAACCAGTTGCGCCGCCTGCGCGATGCCGGCTGCGCCATCTTGCTGGTCTCCAGCGAGCTGGACGAAATCCTGGCGCTGGCCGATCGCGTGATCGTCATGAACGCCGGACGCATTACCGGGGAGCTCGCCATCGACGAGTGCTCCGAAAAGAACCTGGGCCTGCTGATGTCGGCCTCTCCCTCGAACGAGAAGACCGCAGAGACTGTCACCGCCCCATGAGTAGCCAAGCCTTGCAAATGCCGCGCTGGATGGATCTGGTGCTGCTGCCGCTGTGGAACCTGCTGATCGCGCTGCTGGTCGCGGGCGGGGTGGTCCTGCTCATCGGCGCCAGCCCCGGGCAGGCGCTGACGGTGCTGCTGGACGGCGCGCTCGGCAGCGCACGTGGCCTGGGCTACACGCTCTATTACACGACGACCTTCATCTTCACCGGCCTGGCCGTGGCCGTCGCCTTTCATGGCGGCCTGTTCAACATCGGTGGGGAAGGGCAGGCGACGCTGGGCGGCATCGGCGTGGCCTTGCTCTCGCTCTGGCTCGCGCCCAAGCTGCCGAGCGTGGTGATGATTCCGTTGGCCATCGTCGCGGCGGCGTGCTTCGGCATGCTGTGGGCGGCGGTGCCCGGCTACCTGCAAGCCTGGCGGGGCAGCCATGTGGTGATCACCACCATCATGTTCAATTTCCTCGCGGCGAGCCTGAACGGCTATCTGCTGGTGAACTGGCTGCGTCCGAACGGCTCGATGTCGGTGGAGAGCGATGCCTTCGCGGATTCCGCCCGCATGCCCGCAGTGCATGAGCTGCTGGCGCGGTTCGGGGTGGAGTGGCCGTCCTCGCCGCTGAACCTGTCGATCGTGCTGGCGCTGCTGGCCTGTGTCTTTGTCTGGTGGTTCCTGTGGAAGAGCCGCGCGGGTTATGTGCTGCGTGCGGTCGGCTCGAATCCGAGCGCCGCGCATTACGCCGGCATCCGTCCGCGCTGGCAGGTGCTGGCGGCGATGGGGCTGTCCGGGGCGCTCGCCGGCCTGGTCGGCGTCAACGAGATTGCCGGTGTGCAGGGCAAGCTGACGCTGGACTTCGTCGCCGGCGCCGGTTTCACCGGCATTGCGGTGGCGCTGATGGGGCGCAACCATCCGGTCGGCATCGTGCTGGCCTCCTTGCTGTTCGGCACGCTCTACCAGGGCGGGGTGGAGGTCTCGTTCGAGGTGCCTGGCTTCAGCCGCGAGATGGTGGTGACGGTGCAGGGCCTGATCGTGCTGTTTGCGGGGGCGATGGCGATGGTGAGTGCACCGATGTTCGCGAAGCTCTATGCGGCACTGACCCGCAAGTCACGCGCTGCACAGGGGAAGAGTCATGGATGAGGTGTTGATCGGCTCGGTGCTGGCGTCGACGCTGCGGGTCACGACGCCGCTGCTGTTTGCCGCGCTGGCGGGCCTGTTGTCGGAGCGCTCCGGCGTGGTGGACATCGGCCTGGAAGGCAAGATGCTGGCGGCCGCGTTCGCGGCGGCGGCGGTGGCCAGCGTGTCCCATTCCACCGGCTTCGGATTGCTGGCGGCCATCGGCGTGGCCATTGGCATGTCGATGGTGCACGGCTTTGCCTGCGTCACCCACCGCGGCGACCAGGTGGTGTCAGGTGTGGCGCTCAACATGGTGGCGGCCGGCTTGACCGTGGTGCTGGGCATTGCCTGGTTTGCACAGGGCGGCCAGACGCCGCCGATCGATTCCGCACAACGCCTGACCGGCCTGCTGCCGCAGTGGTCGGAGCCGGTGCCGGGCAGTTGGTTCGGCTCGGTGGTGGGCCACGGGCTGCTGAGCCACAACGTGCTGGTCTACCTGGCCTTTGCGCTGGTGGCGGTGGTCTGGTTCTTCCTGGAGCGCACCCGTCCGGGCCTGCGGCTGCGCGCGGTGGGTGAGAACCCTGCGATGGTCGATGCGGCGGGCGTGTCGGTGCCGCGACTGCGCTACACCGCGCTGGTGCTCAACGGCGTGCTGTGCGGTCTGGGTGGCGCTTACCTGACCCTTGCGCAGAACGCCTCGTTCTCGCCCAACATGACGGCGGGCCGGGGCTTCATTGCCTTGGCCGCCATGATCTTTGGCAAGTGGAAGCCGGTGCCGACGCTGTTTGCCTGCTTGCTGTTTGGTTTCCTGGATGCGGTTGCGATCCGTCTGCAAGGGGTCTCGCTGCCGGGCATCGGTGAAGTGCCGGTGCAATTGATCCAGGCCTTGCCCTATATCTTGACGGTGGTGTTGCTGGCGGGTTTCATTGGCCAGGCGATTGCGCCCAAAGCGCTCAGCAAGCCGTATGTGAAGGAACGCTGATCCAACTTGCAGCGGGGTGCCAGCCCTTTATCCGCCACCGGCATTCACTGTTCTACCGTCCCTGCTCAACGCAGTCAGAGGAGAAGGAAGGGGAGACGTCCGTGGGGGAGAGGGAGACCGGCCCCCTGGGAGTGAATGCGGAGCGCCTGAACGGACAGGGGGCCGGCCTCCCTCTCCCGAGGTGGGGTGCAAGCGGATTGAGCATGGAAGTGCGGGGACCGCAAGGCCTGCAAGAAGCGCAAGACCCTCAAGGGCGGCACGGCGTGACAGACCTGCGAGATGCATTCGACGCCGCAACCCGTCCATCGAGAACCCAGAACATCGGATCGGCCGGCATGCCGATCGGGGAGTTGAAGAATGAGCATCGACATCAAGGGCCTGGCGCCCGAGCTTGTGCAGCGACTGCTGAAGGCGGCCATGGATGCGCGGCAGCACTCGTATGCGCCGTATTCGAAGTATCTGGTGGGCGCGGCCGTGCTGGATGAGCAGGGTCGCATCCATGCCGGATGCAACATCGAGAATGCGGCCTACCCGCAGGGTTGGTGCGCCGAGACCACCGCGCTGGGTCACATGATCATGGCGGGCGGGCGAGTGGCCCGTGCGGTGATGGTGACGGGCGCGGGTTCTGAAATCATCACGCCCTGCGGCGGCTGCCGCCAGAAGCTGCGCGAATTCGCGCAGCCGCAGGACCTCATCGTGATCGCCGGTGATGCCACCGGTGTGCGGGCCCACTGGACGCTGGAGCAATTGCTGCCGGCCAGTTTCGGTCCCGATCACCTGAAGAATGCTTGACCAGGCGCCCGCGCCTTGGTCGACCCGATCAATCAGTGCGGCCACTCGGGCCGCATCAAGGAGAACCACATGTCCATGCCCCTGAGCGGCGCGGCCCTGGATGCCGCCATCACCCAAAGCATCGCCACCCTGAAAGCCACCTTCGGTGATCAGGCCCCTGAAGTCGCCGTGGTGCTGGGATCGGGCTGGGCCGGTGCGGTCGATCAGCTGCAGGATCAGCAGCATCTGGCGTATGCCGCGCTGCCGGCTTTCCCGCAGCCGAAGGTCGAGGGCCATGTGGCCGAGGTGACCGTGGGCCGTGTGGGTCAGCAACGCGTGGCGATGCTGCGTGGTCGTGCCCACACCTATGAGACCGGTGACTGCACCGGCATGGCCGGCGCGATCCGCAGCCTGAAGGCCTGGGGCGTGAAGCTGCTGCTGCTGACCAACGCATCGGGCAGCCTGCGATCGCATCAGCCTCCGGGCAGTCTGATGATGATCTCGGATCACATCAATGCACCGCAGCGTTCACCGTTGACCGGTCTGCCGGGCAGCGATCGCTTCACCGACATGAGCACCGCCTATGACCGTGAGCTGCGTCAGCAGGCGCTCAAGGTCGCGCAGATCCACAACCTGGCGTTGAACGAGGGCGTGTATGTGTGGGCGGTCGGTCCGCAGTTCGAGACGCCGGCCGAGATCCGCATGTTCTCGGCCTGGGGGGCGGACGCGGTGGGCATGAGCACCGTGCCGGAGACGATCCTGGCGCGTCATGCGGGCTTGCGGGTCGGCGGTCTGGCGCTGATCACCAACATGGCCGCGGGCATGTCCGACGAGGCGCTGACCCATGCGTTGACGCTGCAGCAGGCCAAGGTGTCGGGCGATCGTGCGGCGGCGTTCCTGGGCCATCTGTTGGCCTCGCTGGCAACGCTGGAATCGCTCAAGGCCTGATCGCGCGAGCGCAAGATCGAGGACCGGCCGGCATGCCGGCGGCGTCCGCGATCCGTGCCTTCGCTGGGGTGGTTCGGCCGCAGCCAAGCTGGCCGTGAGTTGATCGTTCCGTCCGGATCGATCTGGCTCGAATGAGGGAGTAGTCAAGCATGAAGACCGACATGAGTCTCGAAGCCGCTGCGCGACTGGCGCTGCAATGTCTGGACCTGACCAGCCTGAACGACGCCGACACCGACGATGACATCGCCGCGCTGTGCCGCCGTGCGATCGGCTCGCCTTCCCGGGGACCGGTGGCCGCGGTGTGCGTCTGGCCGCGTTTCGTGGCGCAGGCGCGTGCCGCATTGCCGGCGCAGATCCGCGTGGCGGCGGTGGCCAATTTTCCCGACGGTGCGCTGGATCTGCCGCGCACCCTCACCGACATCCAGACCATCGCCCAGGCCGGTGCGCAGGAGGTGGATGTGGTGCTGCCTTACCGCGCGCTGATCGCCGGTCAGGCCAGCGATGTGGCGGAGTTTCTCTCCGAGGTGCGCCACGCCACGCGGCCGTTGACGCTGAAGGTGATCATCGAGTCGGGCGAGCTGACCACCTCGGCGCTGATTGCCGAGGCCACGCGGTTGTCGCTGATGGCGGGAGCGGATTTCGTCAAGACCAGCACCGGCAAGAGTGCGGTGTCTGCCACGCCTGCTGCTGCAAAGACGATGCTGCAGGAGATCGCCGCCAGTGGTCTGGGTGCGGCGGGGTTCAAGGCGTCGGGCGGGATCCGCTCGGTCGTGGAGGCGCGAGGCTATCTGATGCTCGCGGCGGAGCTGCTGGGCGAATCGGCCCTGAATCCGCAGCGTATTCGCTTCGGTGCCAGCGGATTGTTGAACGACATCGAGGCCGTGCTGGCCGGCGAGAGCAGCGCGGCGGTGAGCGGCGCGTACTGAAGCCCCCGCGGCTTCGCGCACATCGCGTCACGCTCATGGCGCGAAGCCGCGCCTCACGCGCTCGTCAACCTGTTTGGACGCGCGAACGGAACCCACGAAAGCATTGATGCTGGCTCAAGAAATCATTCGCGCCAAGCGCGAGGGCATGGCCTTGGACGAGGCGCAGATCCAGCACTTCGTGCGTGGGTTGGTCGACGGCAGTTGGAGCGAGGGCCAGGTGGCTGCGCTGGGCATGGCGATCTTCCTGCGCGGCATGGGCCGGGCCGAAGCGGTCGCCCTGACGCGGGCGATGATGCACAGCGGCCGGGTGCTCGCGTGGCCCGACATGCCGGGCCCGGTGCTGGACAAGCACTCCAGCGGCGGCGTGGGTGACAAGATCAGCCTGATGCTGGCGCCGCTGGTCGCGGCCTGCGGCGGCTATGTGCCGATGATTGCCGGCCGTGGGCTGGGTCATACCGGCGGCACGGTGGACAAGCTCGAAGCGATCCCGGGGTATCAAACCGCGCCGGCGCCAGCGGATTTCGATCGCATCGTGCGCACGCTGGGCTGCGCGGTGATTGGCCAGACGGGCGATCTCGCGCCCGCCGACAAGCGTTTCTACGCCACCCGCGATGTGACCGCCACCGTGGAGAGCGTGCCGCTGATCACCGCCAGCATCCTGTCGAAGAAACTGGCCGCCGGCTTGCAGGGCTTGGCCATGGACATCAAGTGCGGCAATGGCGCCTTCGCCGCCACGCCGGCCTTCGGGCAAGAGCTGGCACAGAGCATCGTCGATGTGGCGGCAGGCGCCGGCCTGAAGACCCGCGCGCTGATCACCGACATGAATCAGGTGCTCGGCTGGGAGGTGGGCAATGCGCTGGAAGTGCGCGGCGCCATCGACTATCTGCGCGGCGACCTCCCGCGCGAGCCCCGCACCCATGAACTGACACTGGCGCTCGGCGCCGAGATGCTGGTGCTGGGCGGCTTGGCCGCGGACACCCCCGCCGCACGCCGTCGTCTGCAGGCGGCGCTGGACAGCGGCGCGGCCGCCGAGCGGTTCGCCGCGATGGTGGCGGCGCTGGGCGGCCCGGCGGATCTGCTGGACCATCCGCAGGCCCATCTGCCCACCGCGCCCGTGGTGCGCCCGGTGCCGGCGCCGCGTGCGGGTCGGCTCACCGGCATGCGAACCCGCGACATCGGACTCGTGATCGTCGAGTTGGGTGGCGGTCGTCGGCAGCCCGGCGACGCCATCGACATGCGCGTCGGCCTGGATCGGATGCGCCAGCTCGGCGATGTGCTGTCCGAGGGCGATCCCGTCGCGATGGTGCATGCCGCCGACGACGCAGCCGCCGATCGGGCGATTGCCCAGGTGCTGGCGTCGATCACACTGGACGATGCCTCGGCTCCCTGGACCGCGTCGCCCCTGGTCATGGCCGAGCTGGGCTGACGTTCGCGAGCTTGAGCCGCCCCGGTTGGGGCCCGGCCCGCGCGCGCCCCCCCGGTCCCCATACCCACCGATGCCGTGGATGCCACGGACGCCGCCACGGACGCCACGCGGCGTCTCGGCGCCGCAGGCGAGGTCGGCCCGGTACACTCTCGCCCCTTGTTTTGTTTGCTGAATCGCCCGCCATGTCCCATCCGAACGATCCCGGTGTCGACGATCCTTCCGAGTCGCCCGCTGCCGGCACCGATGAGGGCGCCGAACGCCATCCCAAGTACGGCGCGCGCATTCGCAGCTTCGTCGTGCGGCCTGGCCGCATGGGCACGGGCCAGGTCCGGGCCTTGGCCGAGCTGGGGCCCGCCTTCATCCTGCCGTTCAAGCCGGCGCCGATGGATTACGCCGCGGTGTTCGGCCGTCAGGCACCGGTGGTGCTGGAGATCGGTTTCGGCATGGGCGCGGCCACCGCACAGATCGCTCAGACCTTGCCGGACCATGATTTCATCGGCTGCGAGGTGCATGAGCCCGGTGTCGGCGCGCTGCTCAAACTGATCGGCGAGCGGGAGATCCCGAATATCCGCATCTTCCAGCATGACGCGGTCGAGGTGCTGGACAGCATGATCCCGCCGGGCAGCCTGGCCGGCGTGCACATCTATTTCCCCGATCCGTGGCACAAGAAGCGCCACCACAAGCGCCGCTTGGTGCAGCCGCCGTTCATCGCCAAGCTGGTGAAGCATCTGGCGCCTGGCGGTTATCTGCATCTGGCGACCGATTGGGAACCGTATGCGCAGCAGATGCTGGAGGTGCTCAGCGCCGATCCGGACCTGGAGAACACCGCCACCCGGCCCGACGGTTATGCCGACAAACCGGATTACCGTCCGCAGACCAAGTTCGAGCATCGAGGCCTGAAGCTGGGCCACGGTGTCTGGGACCTGGTGTTCCGCCGGCGCGGCTGAGGTCGTTCTCCGCGCGTCCGATCCGGGTCGGGCGCCGCACTTCGACGGCTTGTCGCCCGCCAGTCGCAGGGCGCTGGCCTGCCGCTGGTCGATTCGCTCCCCAGCTTGGGGCGGCAGGGGTGGCGACGCTGATAGAGTTGCGCGCTATGTCCGAATCCAACTCCCTGGCCGGCAAGCACATTCTGCTGGGCCTTTCCGGTGGCATCGCCTGCTACAAGATCGCCGAGTTCACGCGGCTGCTGGTCAAGGCCGGCGCCTCGGTGCAGGTGATCATGACCGAGGCGGCCGAATCGTTCATCACGCCGGTGACGATGCAGGCGCTGTCCAATCGCCCGGTCTACACCAGTCAATGGGATGCGCGGCCGGACAACAACATGGCGCACATCAACCTCAGCCGCGAGGCGGATGCGATGGTGGTGGCGCCGGCCAGTGCCGATTTCATCGCCAAGCTCGTGCAGGGGCGGGCAGACGATCTGCTGTCGCTGACCGCGCTGGCCCGTCCGGCGCAGCGCTGCGGCCTGTTGCTGGCGCCGGCCATGAACCGCGAGATGTGGGCCCATCCGGCCACGCAGCGCAACCTGGCCCAGGTCGCGGCCGACGGTGCCGTGGTGCTGGGCGTGGGCTCCGGCGATCAAGCGTGCGGCGAGGTCGGTGACGGACGGATGCTGGAGCCGGCGCAGTTGCTGGAGCTCGTGGTGGCGCATTTCCAGCCCAAGGTGCTGGCGGGCAAGAAGCTGCTGATCACCGCCGGCCCGACCTACGAGGCCATCGATCCGGTGCGTGGCATCACCAACCGCTCCAGCGGCAAGATGGGCTTTGCCATTGCCCGCGCCGCCGCCGAGGCCGGTGCGGAGGTGACACTGGTCGCCGGACCGGTCCATCTGCCGACGCCGATCGGCGTGCGCCGCATCGATGTGCACAGCGCGCGGGAAATGCTGGACGCGGTGATGCCGCTGGCCGCTGCCCATCAGGTGTTCGTGGCCACCGCCGCGGTGGCCGACTGGCGCCCGGCCCAGACGCAGGCCCACAAGATCAAGAAGAATGCCGCCCCCGGTCAGGCCCAGCCGCCCCAGTTGGAGCTGGCCGAGAACCCCGACATCCTCGCCACGGTGGCGGCACTTCCCCATCCGCCGATGTGCGTGGGTTTTGCGGCCGAGAGCCAGGACCTCATCCAGCATGCACGTGAGAAGCGCCAGCGCAAGAATGTGCCGCTGATCGTGGCCAACCTCGGTCCGGCCACCTTCGGGCAGGACGACAATGCGATCACGCTGGTCGATGCCCGCGGCGAGCGCGAGCTTTCCCGGGCCGACAAACTCACCCTGGCGCGGGAACTTGTCCGCGAGATCGCGCAGCGGCTGACGCTCTACACGGCCTGACGCCCGCACGCCTGGACGCCCGGACGCCTCGACGTCCACGCGGTCTGACGTCCTCGTGGTCTGAAGGCCGGGGGCGACCGCCTTTCAGCTTCACCTCTCTTTTCGCCTCATGACCACCATTGATCTCAAAGTGCTCGACCGCCGCATGGCCGAGCAACTGCCCGCTTACGCCACCGTCGGCAGTGCTGGCCTGGACCTGCGCGCCTGCCTGGACCAGCCGATCACGCTGGCGCCCGGCGACACCACGCTGGTGCCGACCGGCCTGGCGATCCACATCGGCGACCCCGGCCTGGCGGCGCTGATCCTGCCGCGCTCGGGCCTCGGACACAAGCATGGCATCGTGCTGGGCAACCTCGTCGGCCTGATTGACTCCGACTATCAAGGCCAGCTGATGGTCAGCGTCTGGAACCGCGGCAAGGACAGTTTCACCCTTCAGCCGATGGAGCGCATGGCGCAACTGGTCATCGTGCCGGTGGTGCAGCCGACGTTCCGTCTCGTCGATGACTTCGACACCTCGGCGCGAGGCGAGGGCGGTTTCGGCTCCACCGGCAAGGGTTGACCTCGGCGCCGCCCGGCAGGCGCTGTCGTAGCGGTCATCCGATGATGGATCTCGGTAGTCGGCTTGCGAAGCCGCATCGGTATGTGGGATCGAGGCTCAGCGGGCGGCGTCGCAAGATGAAGCCACTGCTCTTCAAGCGCCGCCCCGATGAATTCCCTTCGCCCATCCCCCTGCCATGATCGACCGAACTGGCGTCACGCCAGTACCGCCATCGGCGCCACCACTCACCGCACGCCTGCCACCCAGCTAGCCCCGCCGCGCCGACGGACCGCCGCGTCCGCGTCCCCCCGCGTCTCGGATGCTTGGGCTTGCCGGAGGCTTCGATGAAGCTCTCCACGTTGGTGACCGCCCTGGGCGGCGAACTCTCCGGCGATGACCGCGAGGTGTGCGGCGTCGCGCCGCTTGACCTCGCCGGGCCAGATCAGCTCAGCTTCTTCGCGCACCCGAAATACCGGTCCGCATTCCACCAGACGCGCGCCGCGGCGGTGATCGTGTCGCCAAAGCTGGTGGACCGGTCCCTGGCACTACCGAGTAGCCTGATCATCGTGGCGGACCCGATGCTGTACTGGGCCCGCGTGCTCACGTGGCTTCAGCCGAAGTGCGAGGTCCGCGCCGGCATAGATCCCCGCGCGGTGGTCGGGCGAGACACCCAGATCGCCGCCAGCACGGAGATCCGAGCGCTGGCCTGCATCGGCGATCGCGTACGCATCGGTGAGCGATGCGTGGTGCATGCCGGTGTGGTGATTGGCGACGATGTGTGCATCGGCGACGACGCGGTGCTGCACCCCAAGGTCACGCTGTATGCGGGTTGCCGCATCGGCGATCGCGTCACCCTGCACAGCGGTGCGGTGATCGGCGCCGATGGCTTCGGACTGGCGTGGACCGGTGACCGCTGGCTGAAGGTGCCGCAGACTGGCGGCGTGGTGATCGGGAATGATGTGGAGATCGGCGCCAACACCACGGTCGACCGGGGCGCGCTGTCCGACACCCGAATCGCCAACGGCGTACAGATCGACAACCAGGTGCAGGTGGCGCACAACGTCAGCATCGGGGCTCACACAGCCATTGCCGCCTGCACTGGCATCGCGGGCAGCACCCGCATCGGCGAGCGCTGCCGCATTGGCGGCGCGGCCATTCTGATCGGCCACCTGGAGGTGGCCGCCGATGTCCAGATCGGCGCCGGTACCCTCGTGACCAAGTCGATCCAGCGGGCCGGGGATTACGCGTCCAGTTTCCCGTTCATGACGAAGAAGGACTGGCGTGAAAACGCGGTGCACCTTCGGCACCTGGATCAGATCGTCGGACGTGTGCGTCAGGTCGAATCGCAGCTCAAGCAGATGTCGCGGGCGGCACCGGGGGCCGACGCCGAGGCGGGTGCCGGGGATCGAACGACGGCTGCGGCGCTGCCGCCCTCCGAAGCCCCGGCCATGGACGCCTCTGACTCCGCCTCCAGCGACCCCATCAGATCGCGCGCCGATGTGGAGGCGGATGATCCCCAGGTCGTTCGCCGAGACGCAGCGAGCGGGCAAATCGAGTGATGACCGTTGACGGCAACGACTGCGCACCCGCTGATGGTCCCGCGCACGCTGATCGCCCCGTGCCGCGGCTCACGGCCGCGCCGCCGCAGAGCAGGCGCGCTGAAGGTCGATCAATCAGTGGCGGAGTCAGCGGCGGCGGCCGTGCGGCTGGCGGTCAGTGCAGCGGTTCTTCAGGCGCCGGGCCGTTGAGCACCGACAGACCGGAATCGCCCAGCGTGCCGGCCTCGATCTCTTCTTCGGTGGCCTCGCGCACGTCGCAGACGGTCACATGGATGCGCAGCCCGATGCCGGCCAGCGGGTGGTTGCCATCCAGCACGATGTGCTCGGGATAGGCTTCGGTGACGGTATAGATGCGGTCCTTGGGCATGTCCGGCGTGGCCGCGCCTTCGGGCGGGCCTTCGAACTGCATGCCGACATCGACGTTGTCCGGGAAGATCGATCGGGCCTCGAAGCACACGAGGCCGCTGTCATAGTCGCCGAACGCGTCTTCCGGCTGCAGCGCGACGCTGATTTCATCGCCGATGACGTGACCTTCCAGGGCTTCTTCAACCTTCGCGAACAGGTCTTGGCCACCGAAAAAGAACTCCATCGCCGGGTCCAGGACTTCGACGGATTGGCCTTGTGCGTCCTCGAGTCTCCAGGTGAGGGAGACGACGCAGGGAGCGGTGATTTGCATGGGTGCGATTCTCTCATGCAGCCCCGCGCCAGACAGGCTGCGCCGACGGACAATGCGCGCCATGATTTCCAAGACGCATGCCAGGACGCCGGCCGACGGCCCGTCCATCGACCATCCCACGCCGCTGCTGGGAGGCCTCAGCCCGGCGCAGTTCATGCGCCGTCACTGGCAGAAGCAGCCGCTGCTGGTTCGCCAGGCGCTGCCGGGCGTGCAGGCGCCGATCGACCGCCTCGCCCTGGCGCAATTGGCGGCCAGCGAGGACGTGGAATCGCGCCTGGTCAGCCAGTCGCCGGGCGACCGGTGGTCGCTGCGCCAGGGCCCCATCGCCAAGCTGCCCGCCTGGAGCAAGCCGCAGTGGACCCTGCTGGTGCAGGGCCTGGATCTGCATGTGCCGGCCGCACACGAGTTGCTCAGCCGTTTCCGCTTCGTGCCGGAGGCGCGCCTGGACGACCTGATGCTGTCCTATGCGAGCGATGGCGGCGGCGTCGGTCCCCACTTTGATTCCTATGACGTGTTCCTGATCCAGGTCAGCGGCAAGCGCCATTGGCGCATCGGCCGACAGGGCGTGGCCACCACCGGCACCTTGCGTGACGATGTGCCGCTGAAAGTGCTGGCGGATTTCGAGCCGGAGCAGGACTTTGTGCTCGAGGCCGGTGACATGCTCTATCTGCCCCCGGGCTGGGCCCATGACGGCGTGGCCGTTGGGGGGGATTGCATGACCGCGTCTGTCGGCTTCCGCTCGCCGTGGCGCGGGGAACTGGCCAACGAATTGCTGGTGCGCTTGACCGACGAGGACAGCGAAGACGGCCAGCGCAGCCCGCGCGACCGGATGTATGCCGACCCGAAACAGCTCGCCACCGAGGCGCCGGGCCGCATTCCCGATGAGCTGGTGGCCTTTGCCCGGGAGGCGGTATTGAAGGCGGTAGCCCAGCCTTTGGCGCTGGAGCGTGCGCTGGGTGAGGCACTGACCGAGCCCAAACCGCGGGTGTTCTTCGATGCGGGTGAGGCGCTGCCAGAGGGCGCCGCTGTTCAACTGCATGCGCGCAGTCGCATGATGTATGACGCCGCCCATGTCTTCATCAACGGCGCATCGTTCCGCGCCGGGGGGCGGGACGCGACGCTGATGCGTCGGTTGGCCGACCGGCATGCCCTGACATCGGCCGAAGTGGCTCGACTGAGCGAAGGCGCACGCGACCTGCTGGATCAGTGGGCGGAAGACGGATGGGTGGTGCCGGCCTGAGCTTGGCCCGGCCCAGTTCAGCATTCGTCGGTCGCCGGTCGCCGGTCGCCGGTCGCCGGTCGCGGTTCGCCGCCTGCTTTTCGCTGTTCGCGTTGCTTCAGGGATCGCTGGCAGTGACCACCGAGCTTGTCCGATTCTGTGTGTTCCGGGCCTGTGATTTCCGAAGATCGCCTCGAAAGCTACCATCACCGCTGCAGCGAAGCACCGCCGACTCGCAGTCAACCCCTGGTCAACCCCAGTGGACCCGTCGTCAATCCGCCATCAAAGGTTCATGAACGCAATGGACAGCGCCAGCCCACCGACCGCCATGCCCGTGCCCACGGACGCTCTGAAGGAGGGCGTCTATGAGTCGCGCGACGAGATCCGGAAAATCCTTCGGCAATCCCTGCAACTGACTGCCGAGCAGGGCGGGCGGGAGCTTTTCTGGCTGGATAGCGATTTCAGCGAGTGGCCCTTGTCGGACGAGGCGCTGCTGGAGGCGCTGCATCGCTGGGCGTTGCCGCACCGCCGGCTGCACCTGCTGGCGATGGACTACGAAGCGCTGCGCCGTGCCCATCCTCGTTTTGTCGAGTGGCGCCGACTGCATGATCATGTCATCATTGCCAAATCGTTCGACCCGGCGGACCTCGACCGCAGCCAGCCCTCGCCCAGTGGTGTCTTGCTGGCACCCGGATTGCTGGTGTTCAAGCAATGGTCGCCTGTCCGGGCCTCTTTGACGCTTCGTCAAGCCCGCGAAGAAGCCACTGTCCGTGAGTGGTTTGACGCTATTGAGCAACGATCTACCGATTCGTTCGGTAGCAGCACCTTGGGGTTGTAAGCAGATTACAAACTGGTGGCTATAATTGCTGGCTAGGCGAGGGAAGCGCTCGAGGTTTTCCACGTCTTGGTCTGCTGAAGCTCGTACCGGGACTCTTGTACGACTTCATTAATTACCGGTAATTGATTGTTCGTCTAAAAGTTACTTGAGGACAAGTATGAAAAAGTCGATCCTGTTGGCCTCCCTGCTGGCCGCTGTTGCACTGACCGCTTGCGGCAAGAAGGAAGAAGCCCCGGCTCCGGTGGCGACTCCCGCTCCGGAAGCTTCGGCTCCTGTCGTGGACGCCGCTTCGGCTCCCGTGATGGACGCCGCTTCGGCGCCCGCCATGGACGCTTCGGCTCCCGCTTCGGCAGCCAGCAACTAAGACGATTTTCTCGTCCTGAAAAAGCCGCCCGGGTGCAAGCCCGGGCGGCTTTTTCTTTGCCCGGATCCTTACTGGATCTTTCCGGATCTTTGCCGAAGTGTTTCCCGCATCCTCACCTTGAGACCTCACCTTGATGGGAGGTTGATGTGCTCTGTACGTCAGTACGGTGCGATGCATCAGATTTCTTCTGTCGCTCCATTCGAAGCGACCAGGGTTTGCGTCGCTCAGCCAGGGTTATCTGAAGCGATAACTGGTATTTGATTGGATACTCGCGCCCAAATAGAAAACGCCACCCCAGGGTGGCGTTTGTTCGAGTCAAGCCGTTTGCGCAAACCGGTTGACTCGAACGAGTCAACCCGCGGGCGCCTGGCGCCCGCGCAGGATCAGCGCAGGTCTTCCATCAACAGCTGCAGGATGCGCTTGGCGATCTCGTTGGTCTGTTGCTGACCCTTGTCGTCCAGCACGCTGACGGTCGAGCGCTCGCCTTCGGTCTTGACCGACACGCGGTAGCGCACCGCGCTGGTGGTTTTGTCCGCGCCGAACAGACGGGCCCAGAAGCCCGGCTCTTCCTTGCCGGCCTGGTTGGGGTCGGCATAACGCAGGAAGAACAGACCTTGCTTGCGGTCGCGGTCTTCGATGGTGAAGCCGTGACGGTCCAGCGATTGGCCGACACGGCGCCAGGCGCGGTCGAAGCCTTCGTTGAGCTGCAGCGCATCCGGCACGTCGGCCAGCGCGCGCGGCGCAGGACGGCCGGTGCCTTCGGCGAAGACCGGCGCGGTGGGCTTGCTGTTGGCCACGGCCTGGGCCGCTTCTTCCTTGCCGCCGAGCTTGAGCAGCAGGCGCGACAGCATTTCGGCTTCCATCTCCGGATCGGAGGGGCGCGGCTGCCAGGCGGTGTCGTCCTTCTGGCTGTTGGTGTAGACCTCGATCATCCCGCGGTGGGTGATGTAGATGTCGGTGCCGCCGTCCGGGCTGCGCTCCAGCCGGGTGCGGTACTTGTCGCGCTCGCCGGTGGAGTAGATCGAATCCAGCATGCTGCCGATGGCCTTGCGGATGAAGTCCTGCGGCAGCTTGGCGCGGTTTTCCGCCCAGTTGGTTTCCATGACGCCGATGGACGCGTCCTCGGTCTCAACCTGCAGGCCGCGTTCCTGCCAGAAGGTCTTCAGCACCGGCCAGAGCTGCTCAGGGGGCAGGGAAGTGTGCAGCCAGCGGGTGTTGCCCAGGCGCTGGAATTGCACGTCGCCCACCTTGGCCAGGGCCACGGTGCTGCCGGCGGTCACGGCATTGGGGCGCCCAGCGGCCGGCTGCGCGGCCAGTTGTGCGGCGCTGACGGTGCCGGTCGGGCGGTTTTCGCGCGGCAGCTGGGTCAGGTCGGGCGGCACGTCCAGGCCGGTGGTCTGACGGGCCTGGGTGCGGTAGTCGACCTTGTCGCCGGAGGTCATGCTGTCGAGCGTGCTGCACGCCGAGAGCGAGGCCAGTGCCATCAGGCAGGCCACGCGCACCGGGGTGGAAGCGCAGGAGGCGGAAAGGGAACGAGTCACGCTAGACATCTCCGAAGTTGTTCGCCGCGGACCAGCCGCATCAGGAAACAGGGTGAGGGTGAGAAAGGCAGCCCGCATTAGAGCAGGCGGCCGAGGCCGCCGCGAGCATCGCGCATCACAACAGGCCGGCCTCGCGCATGGCGGCTTGCACCAGCGCCTGGCCGCCTTCGGTCAGCGGGGTGAGTGGCAGGCGCAGATGATTGCCGCAACGCCCCAACTGGTTCAAGGCCCACTTGGTGGGTGCCGGGCTGGGTTCGCAGAACAGTTGCTTGTGCAGGCCCAGCAGCTTGAAATGCAGCGCGGTGGCCTCGCGCACACGGCCCTCGATCGCGGCGATGCACATCTCATGCATCTCGCGCGGGGCGACGTTGGCGGTGACGCTCACATGGCCGCGGCCACCCATCAGCATCAGGGCGATGGCGGTGCCGTCGTCACCGGAGAAGATGCCGAAGTGCTGGGGCGCATGCTTGATCAGCCAGGCGGCGCGCTCGATGTTGCCGGTCGCCTCCTTGATGCCGAAGACGCCCGGCAGGGCGGCGCAGCGGATGGCGGTTTCCGGGGCCATGTCGGCCACCGTCCGTCCGGGCACGTTGTAGAGCATCATCGGGATGTCCACCGCCTCGGCGATCGCCTTGAAGTGGCGATAGATGCCTTCCTGCGAGGGCTTGTTGTAGTAGGGGACGACCGACAGCGTGGCATCCGCGCCCACCTGCTTGGCGAAGCGGCTCAGCTCGATCGCCTCGGCAGTGGCGTTCGCGCCGGTGCCGGCCAGGACCGGCTTGCGGCCCTTGACATGCTCGACCGCGACGCGGATGACCTCGCGGTTCTCCTCCATCGTCACCGTCGGGGATTCGCCGGTGGTGCCGACCACACCGATCACGTCGGTGCCTTGGTCGATGTGCCAGTCGATCAGGGAGCGCAGCCCATCGAAGTCGATGCGGCCGTCTTCATGCATCGGCGTGACCAGCGCCACGATGCTGCCAACAATTGCGTTCATTGAGGATTCCTCGAGATCAGCGGATTCTACTGAAGCGCCGACCCACGCCGGTGCAGTCCCGGTTCAGTCCAGCCGGTATCGCGGGAAGACCCCAGGCCTGGGTGTCTGCTCGCGCACCGCAGCAACGCGCTGGACATACCGTCCGTTGACGCCGCCGGGCGACGGCGGTGCCGACCCGTCCGCTCCCCGCGCACCAGAGGCAGCAAGGCCCGCGCCGCCGGTGAAACCGTCTTCGAACGCCACGATGCGCAGCCCGCCGAAGGCTGTCAGCAACTCGCCCGGACGCAGCAGGAATTCCGGGCGCGAGGGGCGGCCGATGTGCTGCTGTCCGTCGGTAAATGTTTCGTAAATCAGCCAGCCACCCGGCGCGACTGCGTCCGCGATGTTCGGGAACAGCGGTCGCCACAAGTAATTCGTCACCACGACCAGGTCGAACACCCGGTCGCCGAGCGGCCAGGGGCCGGCCTCGATGTCGGCCTCGATCAGCTCGCTGGCCGGGAGCCGGGCCCGCAGCCCGGTGAGGGCGGCGGCGTCCCGGTCCACGCCGGTCACGCGCAGGCCGGCCTCGGCCAGGGGAATCAGGTGGCGGCCCGATCCGCACGCCAGGTCCAGTGCGGTGGCGTCAGGCTGGTCGCGCCAGGCCGGCAGCCATCGCATCACCCAATCGCTGGGCTGGCCCAGGGGGACGTGCGGGGGCAGCGATGCGGCCGTGTTGATGCCGGGTTCCGTGCCGGGTTCGGTGCCGATGCTCTTGCCAGTGCCAGCGGACGATGGGGATCGATCGCTCATTGCGGTCGTTGCTCCTGCTTCAAGGCCCTCATGGCCATTCGGTCGACCATCGCCGGCACCAGCAGCTTCAGCCACCGGCCCAGTTTGCCGCGGGTGGTCATGACGATGTCGCGTTCGCGGGCCAGCGTGCCGTCCAGGATCAGGCGGGCGCAGGTCTGCACGGTCATCGCGCCGCGTTCATCCAGGCTGCTCAGGCCCGAAGGCTGACCTTGCGCATTGAAGCCGCGGTAACGGATCTGGGTGTCGACCACGCCGGGGTAGGCGATGGTCACGCTGACGCCATGGGAGCTCACCTCGGTGCGCAGGGCTTCGAAGAAGCCGGTCATGGCGAACTTGGTGGCGCTGTAGGCGGTGCGGCCCGGAATGCCCAGCAGTCCCGCCAGGCTGGACACCGCCACGATGCGGCCCCGGCTGGCCTTGATCGCGGGCAGCGCGGCCTGGGTGCACCAGGCCGCGCCCCACAAGTTGATCTGCATCAGGCGCTGATACCAGGCCAGGTCCTTCACCTGATCGAACAGCGCATGGGCCGACATGCCGGCGTTGTTCACCAGCACATCGATGGCGCCGAACGCGCCGAGTGCGGCGTGGATCAGCGCCTGGCAGTCTTCCTCGCGTTCGACATCGCAGCGCCGCACCAGCGTCGCCGCGCCCAGGGCCTGACATTGCCGGGCCACCTCGTCGAGCTTGTCCTCGCTGCGGGCGGCCAGCACCAGCGACAGCGTCGCGCCGTCGCGCTGCGCCCATTGGCGGGCGAGTTCTGCGCCGATGCCGTCGGAGGCGCCGGTGATGATGACGACCATGTTGTCTCCTCCCTCTTCGGGGTTGTTCAGGTCAGGTCAAGTCGGGTCAGGGCAGGTCACGACATCAGAAGCAGGCCCACAGCTGGTCTGCCAGGTGTTGCATCAACGACGGCTGGGCGTAGGCCAGGAAGACGAGTGCGAGCACCACCAGCGCCAACAACGTCGCCAGCGGGCGGATCCAGGCAGTGCCGCGGCGTTTCATGAGGCGTGTGCCCGGTGCGGTGCGTGGCGACTCAAGCGGCGGACGGAACGCCCTGGCGCGCAATCGCATGTTCACGCACCGGCAGATTGGCCAGCATCGCCATCACACCCAGGGCAATCGCCAGCCACCAGACCACGTCGTAGGAGCCCGTCGCGTCATAGAGCTTGCCACCGAGCCACACACCCAGGAAGCTGCCGATCTGATGGCTGAAGAACACGAAGCCGCCCAGCATCGACATGTGCTGCACACCGAAGATCTGGGCCACGATCGCATTGGTGGGCGGCACGGTAGAGAGCCACAGCACGCCCATGGTCGCGGCGAAGACATAGACGCTGGTTGGCGTCAGCGGCACGTTCAGGAAGATGGCGATCGCCACCGAGCGCAGGCCGTAGATGGTCGACAGCACATAACGCTTGGGCACCCGCTGACCCAGCGTGCCCGCCGCATAGGTGCCAAACACGTTGAACAACCCGATCAGCGCCAGCGCGATGGTGGCGACCTGCGGTGACAGCCCGTGGTCCTTCAGATAGCTCGGCATGTGCACGCCGATGAACACCACCTGGAAGCCGCAGACGAAGTAACCCAGCATCAGCAACTGGAAGCTGCGGTAGCCGAAGGCCTCGCGCAGGGCCTGGCCGATGCTTTGGTGGTGTCCGGCGCGGGCCTGGCCCAACTGCGGCTCGCGCAGGCCGAAGGCCAGCGGAATGATCAGGCAGGCGGCGATGGACAGCACGAACAGCGCGTTCTGCCAGCCGGTGTAGCCGATCAGCCAGTTCTCCACCGGCACCATCAGGAACTGTCCGAACGATCCCGCAGCGGCCGCCACGCCCATGGCCCAGGATCGACGCTCCGGCGCGATGTTGCGGGCGATCACGCCATACACCACCGCATAGGTCGTGCCGGACTGCGCCAACCCGATCAACAGCCCCGCGCTGCCAAGGAAGCCGGCGGCCGAGGTGGAGACGGCCATCAACGCCAGCCCGACCGCATACAGCACCGCGCCCACCACCAGCACCCGCATCGCGCCGAAGCGGTCCGCCAACATGCCGGCGAACGGGCCGGCCACGCCCCAGGCCAGGTTCTGAACCGCCAGCGCGAGGGAGAAGGCTTCCCGCGTCCAGCCGCGCTCCACGGTCACCGGGGTGAGCCACAGACCGAAGCCATGCCGGATGCCCATCGACAAGGTCACGATGGCGGCACCGCACAGCAGCACCTGCTGAAGGCTCAGCGTGCGCGGCGAGGCGGTCGAATGGGGTGGGGCGGCACTCATGGGGTCAATGTAGCGGCTTGTCTACTTGTTGGTCGTCGCCTTCTTGACGGTGGCCTTGGATGTCGCCGGCTTTTTGCTGCTGCCTGCGGGTTTTCCCGATGACTTGGCGGATGACTTGGCGGAAGCCTTGCGGGATTTGCCCGAGGCCTTCTGGCCACCGGATCCGAGGGCGTTGTCCTCGGTGCCTGCGGTGGCGGCCACTTCCTCCAACTGCGTCAGCACGCGGCCTTGCTTGATGCGAAGCAGCGGTTTCTCGAGGGCGCCCAGGTCGTCCAGCGGATTGCCGGCCAGCACCAGGAAGCTGGCCTCGCAGCCGGTCTGGAAGCAGCCCAGCTTGCGCTGCGGGAACAGGGCGCGCGGCGTGTCCTGGGTGGCCAGGCGCAGCAGCGTGGGCTTGTCCAGCACGCCGAGCTGGGCCAGGTGCTTGACCTCCTCCAGCGCATTGCCGGTGAACAGGTCAGAGCCGACCAGCAGCCGGGCGCCCGCTTCGCGCAGCCGATCCAGGTTGCGCTTTTGCACATCCTCGATCCGGGCCAGCAAGTCCGGCGCGGGCTGGAACAGCCGGGTGGCGACGGTGGCGGTGACGATGCCGATCTTCTTCTCGGCGGCCATCACCGCCGCCTCCGGCGAAATGAGATGGCTCTCCGGGGCCTCGCCGTGCTGCGGGAAATAACCCGGCAGCTCGGCGATGAAGTCCACGCCGGCCCGCACCGCGGCCTCGAAATCCAGCGCGCTTTCCACATGGGCCACCACCCGCAGGCCGTCGGCGTGGGCGCGGCGTACCACCTCGGCCACCACCTCGGGCGTCACGCCCAGGCGGCCGCGCTGGTCTGCCTGACCGCGCAGCTCGGGCCGGTCGTGATAGCTCATGATGACCTTCACCAGGTCAGTGCGGCGGTCGCGGATCAGCGGCCATTTCTGTTCGACCTGTTCCGGCGTATCCATGATCAGCACCGCCTTGTCGACGATGTCCTCCAACGCCATGGGCGGCTGGCCGGACTGCAGCATGGCCAGCGGCTGACCGTCGGACGAGGTGATGCAGGCGGTCGCGAACAGCACATCCGGCGTGTCGGGCTGGGCGATGCGGTCACGGATCGGACCGATGGCCGCCGGATCGGCGCAGAGCATGGCGGCATAGAACACGCCGTCGCGCAGGTAGTCCTGGGCGAACTTGTCCAGGCCCCAGGCGCTTTGCAGGTTGTGGTTGTGGGCTTCGGCCAGCGGCGGCACCAGGGTCTGGCCGCGCAGCTCCATCAGCCGGTTGATCTTGCGGGGACGCTGGGCCGTGAACACGCCGTTGTCGATGTAGAGCGTGCCGCGTTGGAGCTTTTCGCCGTCGAACCACTGCGCATGGCGCAGCTCGATGGCCATTTCCGGGCTGGCCTTGAAGCTGGCGGCCTGCGCCGGGCCGCCGAGCTGGCTGCCCAGGGCGGCGGCGAGGGCGACGGCCAGCGACGCCTTGAGCGGTCGACGCGCAGTCTGGACGGCATCGGCCACCGCACCGAAGCGGTCGAGCGTACCGACGCGGCCGACCGCACTTGCGAGGAATCGAGAGAAGTTCAGCATCAAACCAGATCCGGCGGACAAGCGGTCGATGCTACGACAGGCCCGCCCCGTGACGACCGAACGCCCGGTAACCGGACGTGCCCCCGGGGCGCGTGCGTGCGCCCTACGGACGTTTGGCGGGGGGTGTTTTCCCGAAGTCCCTCTGTGGAGGGGCATGGCAGGGGGCGGCAGGCACCCGCCTGAACTCTCTCCTGACCGGGTTCGTGGCCATTGTCTTGACCGGCTGCGCCACTGCCCAAGCCCTGCTGCGGCGCGGATGGGCGCCGGGCGAGGGTGCAGGAAGTCGCAGGTGGCGGGCGGCCGCGCCGGCAAGATAGACGGGCAGGGCGGAGCGGGCTGCATAGAATCGCGCCCCATGGCAACCAAAGCAGACACTTCTCCCGGCAGTTACAGCGAAGGCTCGATCCGCGTCCTCAAGGGGCTGGAGCCTGTCAAGCAGCGCCCGGGCATGTACACCCGTACCGACAACCCCCTGCACGTCATCCAGGAGGTGATCGACAACGCTGCGGACGAGGCCCTGGCCGGTCACGGCAAGCGCATCGCGCTGACCCAGCACACCGACGGCTCGGTCACCATCGAGGACGATGGCCGCGGCATTCCCTTCGGCCTGCATCCCGAAGAGGGCGTGCCGGTGGTGGAGATCGTCTACACCCGGCTGCATGCCGGCGGCAAGTTCGATAAGGGCGCCGGTGGCGCCTACAGCTTCTCCGGCGGCCTGCACGGCGTGGGCGTGTCGGTGACCAATGCGCTGGCCAAGCGGCTGGAGGTGACCGTCTACCGCGAAGGCCAGGTCGCGACGCTCGCGTTCTCCGGCGGCGACGTGGTGGAACCGGTCGCCGTTCGCAAGGCCGATCTGAAGGCGGGCGACCGCAAGCAGGGCACCACGGTGCGGGTCTGGCCGGACGCCAAGTATTTCGAAAGCGCCGAGCTGCCCAAGGGCGAGCTGGTCCATCTGCTGCGCTCCAAGGCGGTGTTGATGCCCGGCGTCACGGTCACGCTGACCCAGGAAAAGACCGGCGATGTCCAGACCTGGACCTACAAGGGCGGCCTGCGCGACTACCTGATGCAGTCGCTGCCGGCGGATCCGCTGATCCCGCTGTTCGAGGGCGAGCAGTACGCCACCGCCTCCGAGAGCGAGAACTTCGCCGAGGGCGAGGGCGCCAGCTGGTGCGTGGCCTTCACCGAAGAGGGTCAGACCATGCGCGAAAGCTATGTGAACCTGATCCCGACGGTGGCCGGCGGCACCCATGAATCCGGCCTGAAGGATGGCCTGTTCGGCGCGGTCAAGGGCTTCATCGAGATGCATGCGCTGGCGCCCAAGGGCGTCAAGCTGATGGCCGAGGACGTGTTCTCGCGCGCCAGCTTCGTGCTGTCGGCCAAGGTGCTGGATCCGCAGTTCCAGGGCCAGACCAAGGAGCGGCTGAATTCGCGCGATGCGCTGCGGCTGGTGTCGGCCTTCGTCAAACCGGCGCTGGAGCTGTGGCTCAACCAGCATGTGGAGCACGGCAAGAAGCTGGCCGACCTGGTCATCAAGCAGGCCCAGACCCGCCAGCGCGCCGCGCAGAAGGTGGAAAAGCGCAAGAGCTCCGGCGTGGCGGTCCTGCCCGGCAAGCTGACCGATTGCGAAAGCACCGACCTGCTGCACAACGAGCTGTTCCTGGTCGAGGGCGATTCCGCTGGCGGCTCCGCCAAGCTGGGCCGCGACAAGGAAACCCAGGCCATCCTGCCGCTGCGCGGCAAGGTGCTCAATGCCTGGGAAGTCGAGCGCGATCGGCTCTTTGCCAACAACGAAATCCACGACATCTCGGTGGCCATCGGTGTGGATCCGCATGGCAAGAACGACGACCCGGATCTCTCCGGTCTGCGCTACGGCAAGATCTGCATCCTCTCCGATGCGGACGTCGACGGCGCCCACATCCAGGTGCTGCTACTGACGCTGTTCTTCCGCCATTTCCCCAAGCTGATCGCCACCGGGCATGTGTATGTGGCTCGTCCGCCGCTGTTCCGGGTGGACGCGCCGGCGCGCGGCAAGAAGCCGGCGGCCAAGCTGTATGCGCTGGACGAAGGCGAGCAGACCGCCATCCTGGACAAGCTGCGCAAGGAAGGCGCCCGCGAGGGCAGCTGGAGCATCAGCCGGTTCAAGGGCCTGGGCGAAATGAACGCCGAGCAGCTCTGGGACACCACGCTCAACCCGGAAACCCGCCGGCTGCTGCAGGTGCAGTATGGCGATCTGGACATCACCGACACCGAGGGCGCCATCAACAAGCTGATGGGCAAGGGTGAAGCGGCGGCGCGGCGCGAGCTGATGGAGCTGCACGGCGATGCCATCGAAGTGGATGTCTGAGGTCAAGGCCTGTCGATGACGACCTTGCCCCGCGTCACGCTGCGCCCGACCATGTTGTCCGATCTGGACTTCGTGGTCGGCGTGGAGCAGGACGCGGCCAACCGTCCGTTCATCACGCCCTGGGCGCTGATGCAGCATGAGGGGGCTATCCGCTTTCCGGATGCCCGGCACTTCATCGTGGAGCTGGCCGCCGAGCGCGCCGGGTTCGTGATCCTGCAGGGCTGCCGCAATCCGAATCGGTCGCTGGAGCTCAAGCGCATCGTGCTCGGTCCCAAGGGGCTGGGCGTCGGTCGGGCCTGTGTGCGCCAGCTCAAGAAGATGGCCTTCCTCCAGTTCGGCGCTCACCGCTTCTGGCTCGATGTGAAGGGCCGCAACATCCGGGCCCATGCGCTCTATCGCAGTGAAGGCTATGTCGAGGAAGGCCGGTTGCGCGAATGCGTGCGCATCGAGGACGAACTCGGTGCCACCGGGCAGCCGGTCCAGGCTTATGACGATCTGATCGTGATGTCCCTGCTGCGCGCCGAGTACGACGCGCGCGTCGAGCAAGGTCTGGAGGCCGCATGACCCGTCGTCATCTGAAGCGTCGTCTCGCCAGCCGCATGGCCCGCCAACTGATGCAGGGCCTGCGTCGCCACCTGGTGCGCACCGGGGTGGTGGGCTTGCTGGTCTCCGGCGGCGGTGCGGCCCACGCCGAACTGTGGGGTTATGTGGACGCTTCCGGCGTGGCGCACTTTGCGAGCGCGCCGCTGGACACCCGCTACCAGCCGGTGCTGGCGGCCAGCAGCGGCATCCAGCGGGTGCCCGGCAAGATCGACCACGGCCAGCGCCTGCTGACCTGGCTGGACATTGCCCCGGAGGTCAAGGCGGTGCAGCCCTACCTGCGGGAGGCGTCGGCGCAGACCGGCGTGGACATCGAATTACTGAAGGCGGTGATCGCGGTCGAATCCAGTTTCAGGGCGGATGCGGTCTCGCCACGCGGCGCCATGGGTCTGATGCAGATCACCGGCGTGACCGCACAACGCTACGGCACCGCCGATGAACTGCGGCGGCCGACGGCGCTGCTGGAGGCCCGCACCAACATCCTCATCGGCGCGCGCATGCTGGCCGACCTGACCCGGCGCTTCGGCCGCATCGATGCCGCGCTGGCGGCCTGGAATGCGGGCGAGGGCGCGGTGCGGCGGGCCGGCGGCGTGGTGCCCGACATCGACGAAACCCAGGCCCATGTGCATCTCGTGCTCGAGCTGTACTGGGCCTTGCTGCAGCGCAGCCTGGGCAGCCAGGCGCGACAACTGACCATGCACCGTCCCGAACAACCTTGACCGCGGTGCCCGGGCCCCTGGGGCCCGGCCCGCGATGACCGGTGGCGCCGGGCGCTCCGATCGACTGGACGACCGAATGATCGGCCGACCTGACGACGGGACGCCCGGCCCGTTCCCACCGCTCCCAGCATTGCCCGATTGATCGAATTGACCTTACCGGCCCCGCCGGTCCCCCCAGATGAACCAAGAGCAAGAGACCTTCGATTTCGACAACTCCCCCGGCGGTCCGGCGGGTCCGAGCCATCCGTCGGGCGATTCACTGACGCTGGCCCAGTACGCCCAGCAGGCCTATCTGGAATATGCGCTGTCGGTGGTGAAGGGCCGCGCCTTGCCGGCCTATTGCGACGGCCAGAAGCCGGTGCAGCGCCGCATCCTGTTCACCATGGAGCGCCTGGGCCTGGGCTTCACCGGCACCAACGGCGCCAAGGCGGTCAAGAGCGCCCGGGTGGTCGGTGAGGTGCTCGGTAAATACCATCCGCACGGCGACCAGGCGGCCTATGACGCGCTGGTGCGCATGGCGCAGGACTTCAGCCAGCGTTATCCGCTGGTCGATGGCCAGGGCAACTTCGGCAGCCGAGACGGCGACGGCGCGGCCGCGATGCGCTACACGGAAGCACGCTTATCCGCCTACTCGCGTCTGCTGCTCGACGAGCTGGACCAGGGCACGGTCGACTTCCAGCCGAACTACGACGGCTCCTATGACGAGCCGCGTGAGCTGCCCGCCCGGCTGCCATTCGTGCTGCTGAACGGGGCCTCCGGCATTGCGGTCGGCATGGCCACCGAGGTGCCCAGCCACAACCTGCGGGAAGTGGCCGAAGCGGCGGTGCTGCTGCTCAAGAACGAGAAGGCCAGCGACGACGAGCTCTATGCCAAGCTGCCCGGCCCGGACTATCCCGGCGGCGGCCAGCTGATCAGCTCGGCCGACGAGATCCGTGCCGCCTACAACAGCGGCCGCGGCAGCCTGAAGCTGCGGGCGCGCTGGAAGATCGAAGACCTCGCCCGCGGCCAGTGGCAACTGGTGGTCACCGAGCTGCCGCAGGGCGTCAGCACCCAGAAGGTGCTGGAAGAGATCGAGGAGCTGACCAACCCCAAGGTCAAGACCGGCAAGAAGACGCTCACCCCGGAACAACTGCAGCTCAAGGCGGCGGTACTGGCCGTGCTCGACAAGGCCCGCGATGAATCCAACAAGGATGCTCCGGTGCGCCTGGTCTTCGAGCCCAAGAGCCGCACCGTGGGCCAGCAGGAGCTGATCACCACCTTGCTGGCGCAGACCAGCCTGGAGACGTCGGCCTCGCTCAACATGACGATGGTCGGCGCCGACGGTCGTCCGGTGCAGAAGAACCTGCGCACCATCCTGACCGAGTGGAACGGCTTCCGCTTGAACACGGTCACGCGGCGCACGCAGTTCAAGCTGGACAAGGTCCGGGACCGCATCCACATCCTGGAAGGTCGTCACCAGATCCTGCTGCACATCGACGAGGTCATCGCCATCATCCGCAATTCGGATGAGCCCAAGCCGGCGCTGATCGAGCGCTTCGGCCTCAGCGATCGGCAGGCCGAGGACATCCTGGAAATCCGCCTGCGCCAACTGGCCCGGCTGGAGTTCATCAAGATCGAGCAGGAGCTCAAGAGCCTGCGCGAGGAAGCCGGCAAGCTCGAGGAGATCCTCTCCAATCCGAGCTCGCTGCGCCGCACGGTCATCAAGGAAATCGAGGCCGATGCCAAGCAATATGGCGACGAGCGCCGCACGCTGATCCAGGAGGACAAGCGCGCAGTGGCGGAGGTGCGCATCGTCGACGAGCCGGTGACGGTGGTCGTCAGCCTGAAGGGCTGGGTGCGGGCGCTCAAGGGCCACGAGGTGGATCCGGCGGCGCTGGCCTTCAAGTCGGGCGACTCGCTGTATGGCGTCTTCCCCTGCCGCAGCGTGGATCCGCTGATCGTGCTGGGCAGCAACGGCCGGGTGTACTCGGTGCCGGTGTCGGTCCTGCCGGGCGGCCGCGGCGACGGTCAGCCCATCACGACGCTGATCGAGCTGGAATCCGGCAGCCAGATCGCCCACTACTACGCCGCGGCCGCGACCCAGCGCCTGGTGCTGGCGGGCACCGGCGGCTTCGGCCTGGTGGCGGAGGTGGGTGACCTGGTCGGTCGCCAGAAGGCGGGCAAGAGCTTCCTGAGCCTGGAGGGCCAGGAACTGCCGCTGCCGCCGACGGTCGTGCCCAGCGGCACTGCGGTGCAGATCGCCTGCCTGACGCTGACCGGCCGACTGCTGACCTTCCCGATCGACGAGCTCAAGCACCAGCCCAAGGGCGGTCGCGGCCTGACGCTGATCGACCTGGATCCGAAGGATGCGCTGGTCAGCGTCGCCGCCTTCGCCCAGCAGTTGATGGTGATGGGCGTGGGCCTGCGCGGTGGCAAGCCGAAGGAAGAGCTGTTCAAGGGCGCGGCACTGGCGGCCCATGCCGGCAAGCGCGCCAAGAAGGGCAAGCCGGTGGAAGGGCTCAAGCCGCAGCGGGTGGTGGCGGGCTGAGGGCCCGGCAGGCGGATCGGTGGATTGATCCGCTGCCCGTGGGCAGACCCTGCTGCGCTCATGCGTGGCACTTCTCACCTCCAAGGGCCGGGCGGCAACGCATCGGCCCTTTGTGTTGGGCCGTTTGTCGGCCGGGACGGGGCAGGTCGGGCGTGCCAATTGGTGTTCCCGCCACACTGGGGTGCCGTGGCCGGGTTACAGGTTTGACCGGACCGGATTGGAGGCCTTTCAGAAGGCGCCAAGGGCCGGGTCTCGGCTGACTGGCAGAGCCCGCATTACCGTTGTGACGCACCGCAACATATTCCCCCGGTTTGGGGGATCCGGGCGGTCCTATGCTGCGATGCACACTCGCCCACGACATCAACCACAGCTCGGGATAGCTCATGAAATTCAAACCTGCCGTCTTGGCGCTGGCCGCCACTTTGCTGAGCGGCGCCGCCATGGCGACCACGGTGGAGCCGACCTTTGTTTCGGCCGCCGGTGGCTCCTTCACCGACGCCGTGATCGGCACTTTCACACTGGACCAGGCGTCCAATGTGAGCGGTTCGGTGATCGCCGCGACCTCGGTGTCCTGGAACGGCCTGGAACTGCCCCTGCAGTCGGTGAGCTTCAGCTTCGCCGGCATCAGCGGCAAGACGGACCTCGACGCCAGCGCCAACGGTTTCAGCTATGCCAACCTGGCCGCCGGCACCTACCAACTGCTGGCCAGCGGCACGCTGAGCGGCCTGGGCGCCCTGAACGGTGCCGCCATCGTCGGCGCCCAGTTCTCGACCACCCTGGTCGCCACCCCGGCGCCGGAACCCGCGACCTACGCCCTGATGCTGGCTGGCATCGGCGCCCTGGGTTTCCTGGCGCGTCGCCGCAACGGCAACAGCCGCAACCAGTGATCGCTGGTTGATCGTGTGATCGCCTGATCGGCGGCACGGTCTGAACGAGCCGGCGAACGCCAGCATCGGGCGGATCAGGCCGAGATCGACGCAACGACAGCAGCCTCGGCGCACGCCGAGGCTGTTTTGCATTCCGGGGCATTGATCGGCTAGTGTGGGTCGTCGCCTTCAGCGCCGCGTTCAACGCCGCCTCCAGCGCAGCCCTTAGCGCCGGCCGCAGCGCGGCGTCAGAGGTCGCCGGTGGCGCCGTCCCGCAGCGGTTGTGCCGTGGTTGCCGAACCGTTTTTGCAGTCCCGGATCACCAGTTGCACCAGCAGGTCAGCCTGCGTCGCATGGGTCCAGGACGCGCTCTTCAGCAGCACCCCCAGGCGTGCAGCGCCAGGGTCGGCGCTGGCCAGCAGATGGACCTCGAAGCTGCGGTCCGTCTCGTTGAAGAACACGCCCGCATCCATCGCCCGCCGCAGGGCATAGGTGTGCGAGGTGCGCGGCGCGCTGCGTGTCTTGGACTTGCTCTCGCGGGCCACCACCAGACGACAGTCCGGCTCCAGCACGAAGCGCGCGCGCTCCGAGCGATGCGCCTGGGTGCTGATTTCGTTGAGGGCGCGCAGGCGCTGGGCATTGCTCATGTCGAACGGGCTGAGCTGCGCCAGGTCCTCGGCGGGATAGCCCTCCGAGCATCCGGTCAGCCCCATCGCCAGCACCGAGGTGAGAGCGATGGCCGCGATGGTGGCGAGCGCCCGCGCGGGCCGGCCGGCAGGCTGCGCCGCGCGGCCCGCGGCCGTCCGGCGGGCCGCGTCGGCACAGGCGGAAGCGGAGGCGGGCTGCGGCGCAGCCGAGAAGGGGTCTGTGCGGGTCATGCCGCTCAGTCCGTGGCGGCGGCCATCGATTCCGGCAGCAGCGTGGCCAGCACCTTGTCAATGGTCTTGCCGTCCATGTCGACGATCTCGAAGCGCCAGCGGTCCCAGACCACGGTGTCGGCCACGCGGGGCAGCTTGCCGGTCAGCAGCATCATCATGCCGCTGAGGGTGTGATAGCGGCCGCGGTGTTCCTCCGGCACGGTGTCCAGCGCCAGGCGATCCTTCAACTCCGGCACCGGGATGTGGCCATCCAGCAGCCAGGAGCCATCCTCGCGTTGGACCGCCCACGCCTGCGCCGGATCGCGCGGCTGGAATTCGCCGGTGATCGCCTCGATCAGGTCATGCAGGGTGACCAGGCCTTGCACCTCGCCGTACTCGTCGATCACGAACGCCATGTGCACATTGCTGCGGCGGAAGTTCTCCAGCAGCTCCATGCCGGTGAGCGTCTCGGGAATGTAGAGCGGCGGCTCGAAGCCGGTGCCGGCGGCGGTGCTCAGGTCCTTGTCGACATCCGGCAGGAAGGATTCATTGCGCAACTGCCGAGTCAGCACCTGGCGGGCGCTGATCACGCCCACGATGTGATCCAGCCCACCCCGGGCGACCGGAAACCGCTCATGGTCGCAGTCGTTCAGGATGACGAGGTTCTCCTCGACCGACTTGTCGACATCCAGGAAGACGATGTCCCCGCGCGGCACCATCAGCGAGCCGATCTGCCGGTCGTCCAGCCGGAACACATTGCGCACCATGGTGTGCTCATGCGATTCGATCACGCCCGCGCTGGTGCCTTCGGCCAGCAGGGCGTGGATCTCCTCCTCGGTCACCGCGGACGCGCCATGGGTGCTCACGCCCAGCAGGCGCAACAGGCCATTGGTCGAGCCGGCCAACAGGGCCACAAAGGGCTTGGTGGCAATGGCCAGCGCGGCAATCGGCTTGGCCACCAGGCGCGCGACGACCTCCGGATTCGACTGGCCCACCCGCTTGGGCACCAGTTCACCCAGCACGATCGAGAAGTAGGTGATCAGCAGCACCACCAGACCGGTGGCCATGATGCTGGCGTATTGCATCGGCACGCCCACGGTGCCGAGCCAGGTCGCCAGCGGCCCGGCCAGTGCGGCCTCGCCCACGATGCCGTTCAGCACGCCGATCGAGGTGATGCCGATCTGGATGGTGGAGAGAAAGCGCGTCGGGTCCTCGCCCAGCTTCACCGCCGCAGCGGCGGCGGAATCGCCCTCATCGATGTAGCGCTGCAGTCTCGCCTTGCGGGCGGTGACCAGGCTGATCTCCGACATCGCGAAGAGGCCGTTGAGCAGGATGAGGGCGAACAATATGGCAATTTCCATTTCAGTCTCGGAAGCAAACAGTGCCGCCAGCCATCGGCTGGAAGGCACGACAACGAGGCCGTGGCGGCCTCGTCAAGGTCCGGTCCGCCGCGGCTGGTATCAGCGACGCGACGGTCCGGCAAAGGAAGAAACAGCGAGGGAGCGGCGGTCCGCCCGCTTCACCACCTCGGCGGCGGCCAATCCAGTGGGATCGGCACGGCGGCCGGCGCCGCTGGCAAAAGCCGTGAAGGGCCGTGAAGGGCGGTGAAGGGCGCTGAAAGGGCGGTGGAAAGAGGCGGTGGCCGCTAGCGGCGCAGGCCGCGTGGCGGTCGCAGCAGGCGGCCCGGTGGCGCGTCGGGCACGCGCAGGAGGGCGACCTCGGAGGGCGCCGCTTGGGGAGGGGTGAAGGCGATCAGCGGCGCTGCGGTCAGGCAGTGATCGGACATGTCGTCGGAGGTGTCGCCCAACTCGCCGACCAGCAGACCGCTGTCGTCGAGGCTGCGGTCGAGGCTGCCGTCGACAGCGGGGGAGGTTGACAGATCGATGGGCTTTCCGGGGCTGGGCAGCGCATTGGAGGCACTGCGCATCAGCGGTGTCGCGCTCGGTTGGCCTTCGATCCGAAAGGCGGCGGGGTCAGGTGTGGCCCCTGAATAGGTCGACACGCCGGCGGCGGCCAGACCATAGGCCGGCAGCAGCAAGGCAATGACGAAGAGGCGGAACCAGCGGATCACGAGCGGCATTGTATCGATGGCGGCGCGATGGCGTCGCTCGCACCGCCATCGGGAGGCTCGGGGATCAATGTCGTGCTTGCAAGTCGCGCGTCGGCGTGGTGCTTCAGCGTCGTGCGTCAGCGCCGTTTGTCAGGGTTGCGTTTCAGAGTCGTGCCATGGCACGGGCGCACTCGGGGACCAGCGCCGGGCCCTTGTAGATCAGGCCGGTGTAGATCTGCACCAGGTCCGCGCCGGCTTGCAGCTTGGCGCGCGCGTCTTCACCCGACATCACACCACCCACGCCGATGATCGGATAACCCCCGCCGAGCGCCGAGCGCAGCAGGCGGATCACCCGGTTGCTGGCCTCGAACACCGGGGCACCGGAGAGGCCACCGGTCTCGTGCGCATGCGGCAGGCCCTGAACGGCGTCCCGGGCGATGGTGGTGTTGGTGGCGATGACGCCGTCAATGCCATGCCGACGCAGGCTGCCGGCGATGACAGCGACCTGGTCCTCGTCCAGATCCGGGGCGATCTTCACGAACAGCGGCACCTGGCGGCCGCTGGCGTCCTGCAGGGCCAGCCGCCGGGCCTGCAACGGTCCCAGCAGCGCGTCCAGCGCTTCGTCGCTCTGCAGCTGACGCAGGTTCTTGGTGTTGGGGCTGGAGATGTTGACGGTGATGTAGTCGGCATGCGGGAACACGCCGTCCAGGCCGATCAGGTAGTCATCCACCGCGCGTTCGATCGGCGTGGCGGCGTTCTTGCCGATGTTCAGGCCCAGCAGGCCGCCGTGGTGGCGGAAGCTGTGGGAGCGCTTCACATTGGCGATGAAGCTGTCCAGGCCTTCGTTGTTGAAGCCGAGCCGGTTGATCAGGGCCTGCTTCTGCGGCAGGCGGAACATGCGTGGCTTGTCGTTGCCGGGCTGGGCCTTGGGCGTGACCGTGCCCACCTCGATGAAGCCAAAGCCCATCGCGCCCAGGCCGTCAATGCAGCGACCGTTCTTGTCCAGACCGGCGGCCAGGCCGATCCGGTTGGGAAAGCGCAGGCCGGCGATCGTCACCGGATCCTGGATGCGCGTCTGCGCCCAGGTGCATTGCGCAGGCGTGTTCTGCAACCGGGCGATGGTGCCCAAGGTCAGTTCATGGGCATGTTCGGGATCCATGCCGAACAGGAAGGGGCGGGCGAAGGCGTAGGGAATCAGAGACATGATGGGGCGCGATTGTCGCATCGCGCTTCAGGGGCGCCTGCCGCCCTCGTGCGAAGGGTGATGGGGGAGTCGCCCTAGTTCTTACGGCTCATCGACAGGCGGGCGGGCGACCGGCAGCGAGCAAAGCGCGCCCTGAGGCGGGCGCAGGCCGGGTCATTTGAGGGCCACGAGAAGGGGCGCGACAGCGACGGACAGCGAGGATCAGGCGCTCGTATCAGGCGCTCGTGTCGGTCGGGCGCTCACGTCGGTCAGATCCCGCTCCCAGGGCGGCACGTCGCCCAGTTGTTCCACCATGAAGTCGATCAGGGCCCGGACCTTGGGGCTGGGAAAGCGGCTGGGCAGGTACACCGCATACAGGACATTCGCTTCTGCCGGCCCGCCCAGCGGCGTCCAATCCGGCAGCACCGCCTGCAGCCGGCCGGCGCGCAGGTCGGGACCGATCGCATAGGTCGGCAGGATGGCGAGCCCCATGCCGGCCAGTGCCGCCACCCGCAGCGATTCACTGCTGTTGGCGGTCAGGCCGCTTTCGACGCGCAAGGTGCCGCTGATCTCCACCTCCGCCTCACCCTGCTCGGCATGGGCGAAGCGCCAGCGGTCCGGCGCATGCAGATAGCCGAAGCGCAGGCAGCGATGACCGGCCAGCGCCGCCACCGTGGTGGGCGTGCCGTGTGCGGCCAGGTAGTCGGGCGAGGCGCACAGCACGAAGCGGATGTCCGCCAGCCGCCGCGCCACCAGCCCCGGGCTGGGGCGGCTGGTGAGCCGCAGCACGACATCGAAGCCTTCCTCGGCCAGGTCCACATAGCGGTCGTTGAGACCCAGCACCACCTGGAGTTCGGGATGGCGAGCGCAGAACGCCACCATCATCGCGGTGAACTGCAGGTTGCCGAAGGCGGTGGAGGTGCTCAGCCGCAGGACGCCCCGCGGCGCTTCGCGCTTGCCGGCCACTTCGGCGTCCAGCGCCTGTGCATCCTCCAGCAGGCGCACCGCGCGCTCGTACACGCTGCGGCCCTCCGCGGTGGGGCTCACGCTGCGGGTGGTGCGGTGCAGCAGCCGGGTGCCGAGCTGCTGCTCCAGCCGCGCCACTTGCTTGCTGACGGCGGACTTGGTCGCGCCCAGCAACTTGGCCGCGCCGGAGAAGCCGCGGGCGTCGACCACCCGAGCGAAGGCCTGCAAATCTTCCAGTCGTCCCATGAGCGTTGGATTGTTGTGTTTGTGGAAACACTAAAACGAAATTTTGATGGATTGTGTCCTCGGTAGGCAGTTCTTAGAGTTCGTTTCTCCGTCGAGCACTGCGGAATACCCCCGGCAGCCCCTGCCGCGAATCTCCGCCATCACGCTCAGCCCTACGACCCTTCTGCAGGAGAACGCCATGGCGTCCACCGTGCTCCCATCCGCCCCCTCGTCGTCCCGGACCCAGGCGCCTAGCCCTGTGAGGTCGATGCCACGTGGCGGCTCGCCCGCAACCGCATCCGCAACTACAACTGCATCCGAGTCGCGACCGGGGTCGGGATCGGACTTCGCCGCAGTCGTCGGCGAGCCCTCCGGATCGGGATCCGTCCCAGGTGCCCCTTCCGGCCTGGCGACGCTGGTCTCGCTGAGCCTGCCGATGTTGTTCATCCTGCTGTGGAGCAGCGGCTACGTGGCCGGCAAGCTGGCGCTGCCGCATGCCGGCCCGTTCAGCCTGCTGGCGCTGCGTTTCGGCGTGGCGGCGCTGGTGCTGCTGGCGGTCGCGGTGCTGACCCGCGCGCCCTGGCCGCGCACTGCCCGGGCTTGGGTACATCTGGCGGTGGTGGGGTTGCTGATGCAGGTGCTGCATTTCAGCGGCGTCTACAGCGCGATCCAGTGGGGCCTGCCCACCGGCATCGCGGCCCTGCTGATCGGCATGATGCCGCTGGCCACGGCGCTCGGGGCCCATCTGTGGCTGGCGGAGCGATTGACGCCGCTGCAGGGGTGGGGGTTGCTGGGCGGGGCGGCCGGGGTGGCCCTGGTGATCGCCGGGCGCCCGATGGGCGGCGCGGACTGGCAGGCCTATGGCGCTGGCTTGATCGGCCTGGCCGGGCTGGTGACCGGTACGCTCTATCAAAAGCGGTTCTGCGCCGGGATGGACCTGCGCAGCGGCAGCGGCATCCAGATGGCGGTGTCGGCGCTGGCGGTGCTGGGGTTGGCCTTGTGGCGCGAGCCCGCACTGCCGGACTGGAGCCTGGAGCTGGTCGGCGCCACCTTGTGGCTGGCCTTGGTGAACTCGATCGGCGCCTTCAGCCTGATGTTCGTGATGATCCGGCGCGGGCAGGCGGGGGCGGTGGCGCGCCTGTTCTATCTGATCCCCGGCGTCTCGGCGCTGATGGGTTATGCGGTGCTGGGGGAGCGGCTGTCGGGCCAGGCGCTGCTGGGCTTTGCGGTCTCGGCCGGTGCGGTGGCGCTGGTGGCGATGCGGGATCGACAGACGACAGCCCGGTGAAGACAGGTCCCCGGAAGAGGGGGGCGCTGGGTTGTGCGCGTGGTCATCCCGTGCGAAGGGTTCGGTGCGGGTCGATAATCGACGGCTCATTTCCGGCTCCTGCCAGAGCCCGCCGCCGCCATGAAGACACTTGACCACCCGCAGCAGGACCGCGAAGTCGGCTCTGCCGACAGCACCCGCGATGACACCCGCACCGACGACACCCGGATCGACGCGGTCCGGCCGCTGATCTCGCCGGCCCTGCTGCTGGACCAGCTCCCGCTGCCCGAGTCCTCGCTGCGCGTGGTGGAAGCCGCCCGCCAGCAGATCAGTGCGGTGCTGCACGGTCAGGATGACCGGCTGCTGTGCGTGGTCGGTCCGTGCTCCATCCATGACCACGGCCAGGCGATGGACTATGCGCGCTTGCTCAAGGACCTGCGGGACGAGCTCAAGCAGGATCTGCTGATCGTGATGCGGGTGTATTTCGAGAAGCCGCGCACCACGGTGGGCTGGAAGGGCTACATCAACGATCCGCATCTGGACGGCAGCTTCCACATGAACGAAGGTCTGCGTCTGGCGCGTCAGCTGCTGCTGGACGTCACCGCGCTGGGGTTGCCAGCCGGGACCGAGTTCCTGGACCTGCTGTCGCCGCAATACATCTCCGACCTCATCGCCTGGGGCGCGATCGGTGCGCGCACCACCGAAAGCCAGAGCCATCGGCAGCTGGCCTCGGGGCTGTCCTGCCCGGTGGGCTTCAAGAACGGCACCGACGGTTCGGTCAAGATTGCGGCGGATGCGGTGCTGGCGGCACGCGCCAGCCATGCCTTCATGGGCATGACCAAGATGGGCATGGCGGCCATCTTCGAAACCCGCGGCAATGACGACTGCCACCTGATCCTGCGCGGCGGCAAGGCACCGAACTATGACGCGGCCTCGGTGCAGGCGGCGGCCGAGGCGCTGAAGTCGGCGGGCCTGCGCCAGCAGCTGATGATCGACTTCTCGCATGCGAACTCCTCCAAGAAGTTCGAGCGCCAGATCGATGTGGGCCATGACGTCGGCGCCCAGATCGCCGGCGGCGACGCCCGCATCACCGGCGTGATGATCGAGTCCCACCTGCAGCCGGGCCGACAGGACCTGCTGACCGGCCAGACCAAGGCCGACCTGCTGCCCGGTGTGTCCATCACCGACGCCTGCCTGGGCTGGAGCCAGACCGAGCCGCTGCTGCGCGAACTTGCGGCGGCGGTGCGTCAGCGGCGGGAGCGGGCGGCGGGTTGATCGTCCTGAGCCAAGGCGGCGCAAGGCGGCCTATGAAGCGGCGCCCGTCGGCTCGCTCGCGGTGAGCCATTCAATCAACTGTGGAAGCATTGCGTCGCGAGTGGCCGCATGGTCGAGCGCGGCGCGTGGCAACTGGGCGCCCATCAGACCGGGTGCATGAGCCGGGCCATCGAAGCGACGGGCAAATCGCTCTTTGTATTGCGCCGTGGTCCAGCCATGGCGAATGGGTTCGTCGATCAGGCCCAGCACCCAGGCTTCCAGGCATGGCGTGCACGAGAAGATGCGAATCGCATGGCGGCGGGCCAGCACGCGGGTCGCAGGGGTCCAGTCCGTATCGGTGTCCAGCAGGACAGCGGTACGGTCGAAGGCGGCCTGGCGTTTGAGGGCGATGGCATGTTTGACCACATGGCCAGCACCATGCCCCCGCGCATTGCGGATGGTGAGTTGGCAGCCTTGCCTGTCCGAGGTGTAGATCGAGCGCAGGTGCGACAGAAGCTCCACCTCCGCTTGGCCTTCGCCAACCAGCAGCGCGGTGCGGCGTGAATGGCGCGTCGGGTTGCGTCGCATCATCAGAATCTCGGAATGCCGCCGAGCGCACCGGCCATGTACTTCGCCCGCAGGTTGTCGTCACTGCGCAAGCCCTTGATTTCGTCAGCGCGGTAGCCCTGGCTGTGACCGTCGGTCTTCTCGACGAGCAAGACCTGACTCTTGTGCAGCAGATCCAGGATCTCCGAGGTATGGCAGGTGAAGATCAGTTGGGCCTGATGCGGATTGGTGGCCGGATTGGCGAACAGGTCGAGGATGGGCTCGATCATCAGCGGATGGAGATCGCTGTCGAGCTCGTCCAACACCGCCAAGCCGCCATCGCGAAGCACTGGCAGCAAGCGAGACAGCAGGACGAACGCGCTTTGCGTGCCGCTGGACTCCTGCTCCATGCGCAAGGCGAATTCGCCAAGGGCACTGTGGTGTTTCACCTTCGCATGCCACGATCGATCCACAGAGCCGTCTGCTCGCTGCGCGTCCAGCCGCTCGATGTCCACTTCCGAGACCCCCAGATCCCAGGAGGCCAGAAACCCCACCATGCGTTGCCGGGCGCCATCATCCTGCGCGAAGAATTCGGCGGATTGCGCCAGGTGCTGAGCGCCGAAGTGGCTGCGACCGTCCAGATTGATGTTGGTGACCACCCCGAAGGAGCGCAGCCACTGTGCCAAAGGGACGCCGTATTGGGCGGCTGTCGAGATCAACGAGGCGTTGAATCGGACTTTGCGGGCTTCCGCCGGGCTGAAATCAAAGCCCTGTTGCTTGATGTCGTAGCCTGATTCGTCCGCATTGAGGGTGCGGACGAAGACATAGTTGAATCGCTCACGCTTGCGGAACAACGCCTCCCGGAAGACGCGTTGGGCGCGGATCTCCAGTTCATAGCGCCACAGGCAGCCATCGGTGTCCTCGACCTCCAACGCTATCCGGGCGGGCTCTGCCGTCGCCAGGGCATGCGTGCTCATGGGGATGGGCTGATCGGCCGGGAGATGGAAAGAGTGCGCCACGAACCAGGCCACAAAGGCCAGGGGCTTCAGCGCGCCCGTCTTTCCCGCGCCGTTGGCCCCCATCACCGCCAGGACGGTGGTCAAGCGCGCGTTGCCCCGTGAGGTCACCTGCCATCCATGCGAGGCCGCTTTCTGACTCAGTTCGAAGGAGACCACGGTCTGGTCTCTGAAGCTCTGAAAATTGGAAAAAGCGTAATGGCGAAGCATCGGGACGCGATCCGTGATGGCGGAAAAATTTCTGGATAAAGAGAACATTAAACAAAAATCCGTTGAAAGTCGATTCTGGTTGGCTCTCAAGTGCGGATTAGCTTCCGTTCGGTTCACGCCGCGTGATCTACTTCCTGCACGATGCTTGCCCAACTCGTCTCGCACCCCTGGGCCTATCCCGCCTACGAAGTCGTTCACCTGATCGGCCTGGGCGCGCTGTTCGGCGGCTTGCTGGTGTTTGAGCTGCGCACCCTGGGCGTGCGCCCCGAGGTGGATCCTGGCGCGCTGGCCCGGCTCGCCATTCCCACCGCACTGGCCGGATTCGCGCTGTGCCTGATCTCCGGGGCCGCGATGTTCGCGACCCAGCCGCAGGAGCTCTGGATCAACGGCGCGCTGCGGGTGAAGATGGCACTGATCCTCCTGGCGGGCCTCAATGCCGCCTGGTTTCACCGGCGGGGCGGCGTCCGGGCGCAGGATCGGCTGGGACGCGCGCAATGCCTGCTGTCGCTGGTGCTTTGGATCGCCGTCATCATCTGCGGGCGCTGGATCGCCTATGTTTGAAGGCGGCTGCGCGAAGCCAGTCCCGCCGCCAGTGCCTGCGGCTCCGCAGCGGGATGCGGATTTGCCGGCACGGCACGGCGCGGGCTGGCGATCCGGTCCGGTCCATCACTCTGGGAGACTCTGATGCAACGTCGTTCGCTGTTGACCGTCCTCTCATCGGCCCCGCTGTGGAGCCTGCCCGTGCGGGCCCACCACGGCTGGAGCGGGTTCGATCAGGACCGACCGCTCTACCTCGCCGGGCGCGCCACCCAGGTGGCCTGGCGCAATCCGCATGTCGAGCTGATGCTGGATCTGCCGGAGCGGCTCAGCCTGCCCGCCGACCTGAAGCAGCGCACGCTGCCGCGCCAAAGCGCCGCCGTCGACTCCGCCGCCTTGCTCGCGAAGGTGCAAGTGCCCACGCGCCGGGACCGGCGTTGGGAGGTCGAGCTGGCGCCGCTGACGCGCATGCAGGCCTGGGCCGTGGACGAGATCAAGCCCGGCACCGAGGTCGCGGTGATCGGGTTCACCGCGCCGGCCGAGCAGGGCGAGGCCGTCCTGCGGGCGGAATATCTGTTCATCGGCGACAAGGTCTACGGTTTGCGGTCTTCCCCGGTCTGAGCGGTCAGGCGGCGCGAACACCCGGGTGCCGTTGGCGCCGTGCAGGCGACCACTCGCGCCGCGGGCGCTCGGTTCGTCTCAGGTCGCTCGTCGAGGCAGGGGCCGGTTCCTAGAGTGGCGACATCGACCACCCACTGGAGCCCGCCATGAACCGTCGCCTCGATGCCACCTCTGTCACGCCGGCCGACGACCGTCGGACCGCCTCGTCCGCCGCACATTCCGCCAAGCCGGAAATTGCCCGCTCCCTTCGGCGAGCGCTGAAGTCCCTCTGCGCGCTGGCCGTGCTGGGCGCTGCATGGGCCAGCCAGGCTCACGCAGCCGACCTGGAACTGGCGGTGAGCGGCTTTGCCGGCGCCGAGGAGCAGCGTGGTCAGCTGATGGTGGCGGTCTTCGCCGACAGCAGTGATTGGCTGAAGAAGCCGGTCGCGGTGCGTCGCGTCGCCGTGGCCGAAGCCGTGGACGGCCGCCTGGTGTTGCGATTCGGCGATCTGCCGGCCGGTCCGGTCGCGATCAGCGTGTTCCAGGACCTCAATGGGAACGGCAAGTTGGACACCAACCCGGTGGGCATGCCGCTGGAACCGTTCGCCTTCTCTCGTCAGGCCCAAGGCAACTTCGGACCGCCTCGCTTCGAGCAGGCCGCGCTGGAGGCGGGCACCACCCGTCACGCCATTCAACTGCCGGCGATGCCCTGAAAGGCCCCGGTTCGCCGTGCCTGCGCCATCCCGATGGACCAGGCACGGAGGTCGGCTGGATGTCGGCCCGATATCGCCCCAATATCGGCCCGATATCGCCGCCAGTTGCGTTGCACCTCCACAGGAGCGCAGTCATGAAGCCCGAGACGATTGTCGAAATGAACGACCCATTGAACGACCTATTGAACGCCCCATTGAACGCCACGATGAATCCTGCCGGACGGCCCGCCGACCAGGCCGCGTCGCCTGCCAGTCCGCAGCGGCGGGCGCTGCTGCGCAGAGCGACGCACTCGACGTTGGCACTCAGCGGCTGGTCACTGGCGCAGCAGGCGCTGGCCGACACGGCCCATCTCGTGAACGGCGCGGCGGCGCTGTCGGCGGCGGACTTTGAACGCGCACTGGCCGCAGCGCCGGAGTTGCTGCCGCTGCGCGGCTGGGACGGCCAGGATCGCGCCACCGCCGAGCTGCGCATCGAGGGTCGCTGGCCGCGCGAGTTGCAGGGCACGCTCTACCGCAATGGCCCGGGCCTGATGAGCCGCAGCGGCGAGCGCTACCGGCATTGGTTCGATGGCGACGGCCTGGTGCATGCCTGGCGCTTTGAGGCGGGGCGGGCGAGCCATCAGGCGCGTTTCGTGCGCACCGCCAAGTTCCGGGCCGAGCAGGAGGCGGGACGCTTCCTGCTGCCGACGCTGGGTACCGCGATTCCGCCGCAGCGCCCGGTCGTGGGCGCGGACAGCCTCAATGTGGCCAACACCAGCGTGCTGCGCCTGGGTGGACGTCTGCATGCGCTGTGGGAAGGCGGCAGCGCCTATGAGCTGGACGCCGACACCCTGGACACCGTCGGTCCGCGCGCCTGGGACCCGGCCTTGCGCGGCATGCCGTTCTCGGCCCACCCCAAGGTGGAAGCCGACGGCACTGTCTGGAACTTCGGCAGCACCGCGCGGCATCTGACCGTCTATCGATTCCATCCGGATGGCGTCCTCGCGGCCCATCAGACGCTGGCCTTGCCGATGTCGGCGATGGTGCATGACTTCGCGGTCTCGCAGCGCTTTCTGGTGTTCCTGCTGGCGCCGCTGACGATGGACCTGGCGCAGTTGCGCGCCGGCGCCAGCATGACGGCGGCGATGCGTTGGCAGCCGGAGCAAGGCACTCGGGTGCTGATCCTGGACAAGGCGACCTTGACGCCGCGCTGGGCGGAATTGCCAGCGAGCATGGTCTTTCACTTCGGCAATGCCTGGGATGAGGGCGATGACCTCGTGCTGGACTATGTCGAGGCACCGCCGCTGCCGGAATTCAACCAACGCATCGCCGCCTTGATGGCGGGGCGGCAGATGGACTCGGCGCCGTCCCAGCCGCGGGTGCTGCGGCTGTCGCTGAGCGGCGGGGCACCGCGATTGGAGCGCCGCGATGAAGCGGTGGAGTTCCCGGTGGTCGATCCTCGGGTGGTCGGCCAACGCCATCGCTTCGTCTACTACCCGACCCGTTTCGCGCAGCCCCACCGGTGGGGCTTCGATGGGGTGATGCGGCTCGACCTCGAGACCGGCGCCCGGCAGCGCTTCCAGTTCGATGAGGAGGTGCTGCTGGAGGAGCAACTGCTGGTGCCTCGTCCGGGCAGCAGCCGCGAAGGGCAGGGCTGGCTGCTGGGACTGGGCTACGACGTGCGTCGCCAGCGCAGCTTCGCCACGGTGTTCGATGCCGAGCGCCTGGGCGATGGCCCGCTGGCCCGCGCGTGGCTGCCGTACTGGGTGCCGCTGGGTTTTCATGGGCGCTTCTATGCGGCTTGATGGTGGCCTGTTGGGGGTGTGAGGGCGGAGATAATCCGGCCTTCCTTTCCCCCAGCTTCCAGCTTCCAGCTCCGAGTTCGATCCCATGACCGCTTCCCAACCCGCTCCGATGACCCAAGACGAATTGAAGACCCTGGTCGGCCAAGCCGCCTTGAAGTACGTCACGCCGGACACGGTGGTGGGCGTGGGCACGGGCTCGACGGTGGACAAGTTCATCGACGCGCTGGCCGCCAGCGGCATCCGCATCGCCGGCGCGGTGTCCAGCTCGGTCCGCAGCACCGAGCGGATGAAGGCCCTGGGCATTGCGGTGCTGGAGGCTTCCGAAGTCGAGGCGCTGCAGGTCTACATCGACGGCGCCGATGAAATCGATCATCACGGCCACATGGTCAAGGGCGGCGGTGCCGCATTGACGCGCGAGAAGATCGTGGCGGACCTTGCCAAGACCTTTGTCTGCATCGCCGATGAGAGCAAGCTGGTCGACGCGCTGGGCCGCTTCCCGCTGCCGGTGGAAGTGATCCCGATGGCCGCCGCGCAGATCACGCGCCGGTTCGCGGCGATGGGCGGTACTGCGCGCCTGCGCGAGGGCTGCGTGACCGACAACAGCTGCCAGATCCTGGATGTGACGGGTCTGCGCATCACCGATCCCGCCGCCTTCGAGGCCGATGTGAATCAATGGCCCGGCGTGGTCACGGTGGGCGTGTTCGCCCGCAACAAGGCGTCGGTGTGCCTGCTGGGCACGGCGCAGGGCGTGAAGACGCTGACCTTCTGAGCTCGCGCCGTTCAGCCGCCTTTCTCGCCCGCAAACCACGACGGGCTCGCCCCTGAATTCGTTGCCGGCACCGCCGTGGCGGGGCCGGGGGCGGTGGCGGGCGCCGCGCCCTGCGGCAGGGTCGGCACGATGCCAGGGACTGCCGCAGACGCCGCGTCGGAGGCGCCGCCCGGTGGCGGCACCGGGCCGATGGTCTTCAGGCCGGCATCACCGGCGAATTCGGTGAACACCCAGTCCGGGCCGTTCGGGCCCTCGGCCTGGGTCACGCCTTCGGACGGCGGACCGATCTCCGACGGCGAGAAGCCTTTCAGCGCCACCTGCATGTAGTCGATCCACGCCGGCAGCGCGATGCCGCCACCGGTTTCGCGGTCGCCCAGGCTGCGCGGCTGGTCATAGCCGATCCACACCACCGTCGCCACATGGCGCTGGAAGCCGGCGAACCAGGCATCCACCGCATCATTGGTGGTGCCGGTCTTGCCATAGAGGTCGTAACGCTTGAGCGCCTGGCTGGCGCGGTAGGCGGTGCCTCGGGTGGCCACTTCGCGCAGCAGCGAGCTGGTGATGAAGGCATTGCGCTCGCTGATCACCCGGCGATCGATGGTGGTGGATTCGGGTTCCGCGCGGAACAGCTCCTGGCCCTGGGCATCGACGATCTTGGTGATCAACAGCGGCTTGAGCAGATAACCGCCGTTGGCGAACACCGAATAGGCGCTGGCCATCTGCATCGGCGTGACCGCGCCCGAACCCAGCGCCAGCGTCAGGTTGGACGGCTGCTTGTCCACATCCAGGCCGAATCGACCGGCCCAGGTGCGTCCGCGTTCCGGCGTCAGCTGCTCCAGCAAGCGGATGGTCACCATGTTCTTGGACTTGGCCAGCGCCTGGCGCAGGGTCATCGGGCCGTCGAACTGGCCGTCCGAGTTGCGCGGGGCCCAGTCGCCGGCGAAGAAGGGCGCATCGTCCACCAGGGTGGCCGGGCTGGCGCCGATCTCCAGGGCGCCGGAGTACAGGAAGGGCTTGAAGCTGGAGCCCGGCTGACGCCAGGCCTGGGTCGCATGGTTGAACTGGTTGCGGGCGAAGTCGAAACCGCCGACCAGCGCCAGCACCTTGCCGCTTTCCGGTTCGACTGACACCAGCGCGCCTTCGGCCTCCGGCGACTGGGTCACCGCCCAGGCGCCCTTGGGGAATTCCTTGGTCGATGCGCCTTGCAGCACCCGCAGGATGCTGCCGCGCTGGATGCGCAACTGCGGTTTGGCTTTCTCCGACAGTGCCGCCAGCACGCTGCGCACACCTTCGCCGCGCAGGTCGATGTCCTCGCCGTCGGACAGCGTGGCCTTGATGCGGTTGCCGGTGACCTCGGTCACCACGGCGGCGCGCAGATCGTCGTTGTCCGGATGCTCCTGCAGCGCCTGGGTGATGGCGTTGTCGATGTCGGTGTCGTCCATGTCGGCGGGCAGGTCCACCGTGCCTTCCGGGCCGCGCCAGGGCTTGCGGCGCTCGTAATCCATCAAGGTGCGGCGCAGCGCCTTGTAGGCGGCGACCTGGTTGTCCATGCGAATGGTGGTGTAGACCCGAATGCCGCGGTTGTAGGCGTCCTCGCCGTACTGCGCATGGACCACCTGACGCACCATCTCGGCCGCATACTGGCCATAGGGCAGCCGCTGGTCCTGGATGCCGCGCAGCTTCAGCGGTTCGTCATAGGCCAGCTTGGCCTGGTCGGCGGTGATCATGCCGACGTCCTGCATCCGCGACAGCACCACCGCCTGGCGCTTCTTGGCGGCCTTCAGGTTGCTGATCGGATTGGCACGGTACGGGTTCTGCGGCAGGCCGGCGATCATGGCCGTTTCCGCAATCGACAGATCCTTCAGCGACTTGCCGAAGTAGGTTTGCGCCGCCGCCTCGAAGCCGTAAGCACGCTGACCCAGGTAGATCTGGTTCATGTAGATCTCCAGGATCTTGTCCTTGGAGAGCTGGCTCTCGATCTTCAGAGCCAGCAGCACCTCGACGAACTTGCGGGTGTAGAGCTTTTTCTTGGTGAGGTAGAGGTCCCGCGCCAGCTGCTGGGTGATGGTGGAGGCGCCTTGCTTGCGGCCCGAGGTGAGGTTGGCCAGTGCCGCGCGGAACATGCCGGGCACCGAGATGCCCTGATGCTCATAGAAATTGGCATCCTCAACCGCCAGCAGTGCCTGCTGCATCTGACGGGGAATCTTGTCGATCGGAAGGTAACTGCGGCGTTCGGCGCCGAACTCCGCCAGCAACTCGCCATCGGCGGCATAGACACGCAGCGGCTGCTTGGGCTGGTAATCGGTCACGCGGTCCAGGTCGGGCAGGCCGGGCCAGACCACGGCAGCCGCGCCCCCCAGGATCAACACCACCGCCAGCAGGCCGGCACCGGACCACAAGGCGACCCGCTTCCAGGTGGGCCATTGGGCCAGTCTCGCCCGAAATCCGGCGGTGCGTGCCCACAAGGAGCGGCAGAACGCGGTCAGCGGGCGGACGATTTGAGCAAGCAGCGCCATGGGTTCGCACGAGTAAAGGTCGGGCGATTATCCTCATCCCCCGCGCGCCGTCTCGTCAGACAACGCCGCAGCGACACACCCCATACAAATCCCATACAAATGCAGTTCCCTCGTCACGCGTTGGCAGCCATTTCCCCGGGCAGGCGCACCAGCCGCTCCGGCCGCAGGCAGCCGTCCGGTCGCCTCGCGATGTCCACCCCGCCCGTGCAGCGCGCCACGTGCGGAGCCATCCCCTCCCTGCAAAAGGACCCCCGCCATGCAGCGCCGTAACCTGCTGACCGCGGCGCTGACCGCCGGCGTGACCCTGCCGTCCTGGGCCCAGGACCGCTTTCCCAGCCGGCCGATCACGCTGATCTGCCCGTGGCCGGCAGGCGGCTCCAGCGACGCGGTGATGCGCGCCTTCGGCGACAGCCTGGCCCGGCAGCTCGGCGTGCCGGTGGTGGTGGAGAACCGGCCCGGCGCCGGCGGCACGCTGGGGGCGAGTCTGATGCTGACGGCCAAGCCGGACGGCTACACCCTCACGCAACTGCCGCTGGGGGTCTATCGACTGCCGCACATGCAGAAAATGCCGTTCGACCCGGTGCGTGACCTGCAGCATGTGATCGGGCTGACGGGCTACACCTTCGGCATCGTCTGCACGATGGATGCGCCGTTCCGCAACCTCAAGGAGATGGTGACCTGGGCCCGTGCCCGGCCGGGACAGTTGATCTACGGTCACACCGGCACCGGGACCACGCCGCATCTGGCCTTCGAGGAATTTGCGCACAAGGCGGGGTTCACCACGCAGGATGTGCCGTACAAGGGCACGGCCGAGATCATGCAGGCGATCCTGGGCGGTCACGTGCCGGTGATGAGCGGCACGCCGGAGTTCGTGCCGCATGTGAAGGCCGGCAAACTGCGCTTTCTGGCGACGCTGGGACGGGAGCGCAATCGCGCCTTCCCGGACGTTCCCACGGTGAAGGAGTCCGGCTGGGATACGGTCAGCGATTCGCCGTTCGGCATCGGCGCGCCTCGCGGCACCGATCCGGCGGTCGTCCGCACGCTGCATGACGCCTTCAAGCGCACGCTGGAGGATCCGCATCTGCTGGAGACGCTGGATCGCTACTACCAGCCCGTGCTCTATATGAGCACCGAGGACTATGGCCGCTATGCGCAGCGCACCTTCGAGGCCGAGCGCCTGACCATCGAGCGGATGGGGCTGGCGAGGAAGGGCTGATCGGCCCGTCGGCGTCTGCGCGTCAGCCCAGCTTCACATTCAAGGTGCAGAACACCAGCGCATTGAGCCCGAAATGCAGCAGGATGGCCACCTCGATCCGGCCGCTGAGCGCGTAGCTCAGGCCATAGCCCAGCCCGGCCAATGCGGCGAGCGCGACATAGACGGGGCCGCCGGCCAGATGGGCCAGTCCGAAGAGCAGGGCGGTCAGCAGCACCGGGATCCAACCGCGCCAGTGGCGCAGGTCGTCGCTCACCCAGCGCGCCAGCAGTTGCTGGATCACGCCGCGGAAGGCGACTTCCTCGGCCACGCAGGTCAGGAAGAGGTTGGACAGCAGGAAGAGGGCGGCGTTGGGTGGCCAGCGCAGCGTGGGCTCGCCCAGGCCGCTGCCCACCGCCAGCCACCAGGGCACGGCCAGCGTGGCGACCACCGTGATCGGCAATGCCCATCCGCCGAAGGCGCTGTGCCCGCTGACCGGTCGGCCCGGCTGGTCAGCCCACCGAGTCACGCCCCCGTTGCGGCGTTGGCGCTGCTGGGTGATCAGCACCGCCAGCATCAGCAGTCCGGCGACGCCCTTGTCGAAATTCAGGTACTTCACTGTGGGCGGCAGCGCATCGGCGCTGGCCACCAGGTAGCTCGGATTGGCAAACCCCGGCAGCTTGTGCAGGGAGAGCGCCAGGCCCAGCACCAGCATCAGGACCATCAAGGTGGCTTCGCGGCGGGGCTGTCGATGCGCCGACATCGCCAGCCAGGCCAAGGCCAGCATCGCCAGCACCGGCACCAGCGCGGCGATGCTCAGTTGGCCCTGGATCAAGCCGGCGGTGACCGCCATGATCAGCACCGTCATCCAAGGCCAGGGAGCGGTCACAGGGAGCAGCGTCAGCAGGATCGCCAGACACAGCAACAGATGGCTGAGCGGCATGACGGACATCACGGGCAACACAGGCGTCACGGGATCGGATCCTCGATGTAGGGTGGGACAACTGAAGCGGTGAATGGCAAAGGATGCCGCTGGCGCGTCGGCGACCGCCGGTGGGCAAAAGCCGGTGGGCAAGCGCCACAGCCGGCAGGGGCGCCGCAGTATCTCCGACGCCGGGCCGCGGGACCGCTGCCACGACGGGGAATCGCCTTGGGCGCGACGACCTGATAGGATCGCGGCCTCTCTTTGGGGAGTAGCCTGCTTCCGTTGCATGGAAGCGCCTGCGTCAACACACTCGAACCCTCTCCGGGCTCGTGGCGCCGGCAGCCAGTTCTGGTTGGCGAGACCAACGATGTGCCAGCACGACATTCGGTCGGGCAGTGGTGGCGCGTCGTTGCGACTCTGCCCGACCTTGGATGTCCCCCATGAACTTCCTCTCTACCGCCGCGCTCGCCCTGGCGATGTCCACCGACGCCTTTGCTGCGGCCGTCGGCAAAGGCACGGCGCTGCAGAAGCCGCGTTGGGCCGAAGCCTTGCGCACCGGCGCGATCTTCGGCGTGATCGAAGCGCTCACACCGTTGGCCGGATGGGCCCTGGGTCTGGCGGCGGTCAACACGGTGAAAGCCTGGGACCACTGGATCGCCTTCGTGCTCCTGGGAGGACTGGGGATTCACATGGTGCTCGCCGGGCTCAAGCAGGAGCTGCCCGAGGCGGCTGAAGACAAACCCAACCGTCACAGTTTCATGCGTCTGGCGCTCACCGGCTTCGCCACCAGCATCGATGCGATGGCGGTGGGCGTGGGGCTGGCCTTTGTCGATGTGGACATCCTGCCCGTGGCCGCGGCCATCGGCTTGGCCACCTTCGTGATGGTGACGCTGGGCGTCATGCTGGGCCGGGTGCTGGGGACGGTGGTCGGCAAGCGGGCCGAGATCCTGGGCGGCGTGGTGCTGTTTGCGATCGGCGCCACCATCCTTTATGAGCACCTGACGGCGCTGTGAGTCGGTCCACATGATGAGCTTGCAGATCCTTGGCCGCCTGGGGCGGTCGCCATGGGCCGCCGGGTTGGCCGTGTGCGGCGTGGTGCTGGCGGCGATCTTCGCGGGGCATGAGCCATTGCGGGCGGCGCAGATCGCGCTGCTGGCCTTGCCGTTTTTCGTCTGGCTGCGCTGGCCGTTGTCGAGCCGAGGCTGGCGGGCGGCGCGGTGGATCACGGTCAGTGCGGTGGTGGCACTGTTTGTGATCGATGGACTGGTGCGCGCCTATCTGCGCTCCCGCTACCAGGCCTTGCCCGACAGCTCGCTGGTGCTGGCCGCCGTGGCCAACACCACCACCCGGGAAGCCCTGGAATACCTGAAGTCCCAGGGGGTGGCGATCGGGATCGCCATGGCCGGGCTGTTGGCGGCCTTGTCGCTGACGACCGCCTGGGTGGCGGTCTGCAATCGGCACACGGTGGCGGTGGGCCGGATGGGCCGTCGCGTGTTGATCCTGCTGCTGATCGCCGGCAGCGTCGGCTACATCAGCAAGCCCTGGCGCCGGCATCATCCGGCCCTGTTCTGGCCGACCTGGGCCGCGTCGGTCGATGACCTGCGCGACAGCTGGTCTGATCAGGCCCGCCAGCGGGCGCAGTTGATGTCCAACGCGCGCGCGGCGAATCCTTCGCTGACGGCCGCCGGCCCCTCCACCGTGGTGCTGGTGCTGACCGACAGCGTGAACCGGGACAACATGAGCCTCTACGGTTATGGTCGGGACACCACCCCGCAGCTGACGGCGCTCAGCCGGGAGGAGGCGGGGCGATGGCTGACGCTGCGCCATGCCTGGTCGGTGGAGCCGGGCACGGTGGCGTCCCTGAGCGGCATCTTCAGCTTCGGCGCCCGGGACCAGGATGATCCGGTCGGCCACAGTCAGCACATCCTGGCGCTGGCGCGGGCCGCCGGTTACCGCGTCTGGTGGATGAGCAACCATGACGACGTCGCCATCGACCAGCAGCATGCGCAACTGGCGGACACGGTGGAGATGATCAACCGGGAGCCGGGCCGGTCCACCTCCAGTCTGGATGGCGAATTGCTGGACTGCCTCGAGGAAGCGCTGGTCGATGCCGCGCCACGCAAGCTGATCGTGGTGCATCTGCTGGGGGCCCATCCGCATTACCGGCTGCGCGCACCGTCGGCGATGCGGCCCTTCGATGAGGGCGGCGATGCGGTCGAGGCCCAGATGGAGAAGGCAGGGCGGCCCGTCTGGCTGCGAGAGCTGCGACAGACCTATGACGCCGCACTGCGCTACCACGACGGCGTGGTGGCGGAAACCGCCCGGCTCACCCGCCGCCATGCACCCGCGGGCGGGCAGGCGGCCTGGATGTTCCTGTCGGACCACGGCCAGGAGGTGGGACATGACATCGTCCATGCGGGTCACAGTCCGGGCACGGCCGCCGGCTACCGGGTGCCGATGCTGCTGTGGCGCAGCACCCAGCCGTGGCCGTCGGACCTTGGACAGCGCCCCTTCCGGGCCGACTGGGCAGCCTGGACGCTGGCGGATCTGCTGAACCTGCAGTGGCAGACCATGACCGCGGAGCGCAATGTGCTTCATCCGGACTATCGCTGGGAAGCGCCCGCGCTGCCGGTGGCGTCGGTGCGCTTTGATCGATAGCGGCGCGACGCCGATCCGCGGTGAGGTATCGTGCCGCCCCATGCATGAGATGACTTTCTACTGGCACGACTACGAGACTTTCGGACGCGTGCCGCGCCGAGATCGCCCGGCCCAGTTCGCCGGCCTGCGGACCGATGCGGACCTCAACGAGATCGGCGAGCCGCTGATGGTGTATTGCCGGCCGCCGCTGGATGCGCTGCCCGATCCCGAGTCCTGCCTGCTGACCGGCATCCTGCCCCAGACCTGCGCCGAGCAGGGCTTGCCCGAGCACCAGTTCGCAGCGGCCATCCTGGATGAGCTGTCGCGTCCGGGCACGGTGGGGCTGGGTTACAACACCATCCGCTTCGACGACGAAGTCACGCGCTTCCTCTTCTGGCGCAACCTCATCGATCCGTATGCCCGCGAGTGGCAGAACGACTGCGGCCGTTGGGACCTGCTGGACGTGGTTCGCTGCGCCTATGCGCTTCGGCCGGATGGCATCGAATGGCCCAAGCATGAGGATGGTCGCCCCTCTTTCAAGCTGGAGCACCTGACCGCTGCCAACGGTCTGGCCCATGAAGCAGCGCATGACGCCCTGTCAGACGTGCGCGCCACCATCGCGCTGGCCCGGCTGATCAAGCAGAAGCAGCCCAAGCTGTGGGAGTTCTGCCTCAAGCTGCGGCGCAAGGATGCAGTGTGGGCTGAGATCGGCACGAATCGGCCGTTCTTGCACATCTCCGGCATGTACGGCACCGAGCGTGGCTGCATCGCGCTGGTGTGGCCGCTGGCGGCCCATCCCACCAACAAGAACGAGTTGATTGTCTGGGACCTGGGCACCGATCCCGCAGAACTGCTGACGCTGGAGGCGGACGCCATCCGTCAGCGCCTGTACACCAAGCAGGACGACCTGCCGGAGGGCGTGACCCGGCTGCCGATCAAAACCATCCACGTCAACAAGTCGCCGATCGTGATTTCGGCGCTGAAGATCCTGTCGCCGGAGATGGCCGAGCGGTGGGGCCTGGATCTGGCGCAGGGGCTGGCCCATGCCGAGACGCTGGCCCAGCGGGGCGCGGAGCTGTCGGGCCGCTGGAAGCAGGTGTTCCAGCGACCGGCGGGCGAGGGTGGGGCGGATGTCGACGAAGACCTTTACGGCGGGTTCCTGTCCAGCGACGATCGTCGCGCGCTCGAGCGCCTGCGAGGGCTGTCGCCCGAAGCCCTGGCCGACCGGGTGGCGCAAGGCAAGGTGGCCTTCGAGGATGGGCGTCTGGAGGAACTGCTGTTCCGCTACCGCGCCCGCAACTGGCCTGAGCACCTGAGTCCGGACGAGCGCGCTCGTTGGGAGCAGCACTGCGCCGTGCGCCTGCATCAGGGCGACGGTGGCGTGCAGACGCTGGAGCAGTTCTTCGAGCGCATCGACACCCTGGCCGAAGCCGCCCAGGAGGCCGACGACGAGCGGGCGCAGGAGATCCTGTCCGCGCTGTACGACTGGGCCGAGCAGATCGCACCGCCGCCGCCCTGAGGTGCTGCGCGACGGCGATCGCGCGAACAACACCCTGAACCGGGTCTGCTCCGGGGTTTCCAGCTCGGCCCAAAACGGGTACACCTTCGGTAGCGACCGCCGAACCTGGGTGCGGCGCTGCCTGGGGGGCGCGCCGATGCCCCGTGGATGTAACGAGGAGACGAGATGCAGATCCAACCCGATGCCGCCGGCACCCACCACGAGAACACCGGCGCCCGGATGCGTGCGCTGCTGGTGCGCGCGCCGCTGGCGGTGGCCTTCACCGCGGCAAGCCGTTTCGAGGTGGCGAGCGAGCAGTTCAATCACCTGTTCGGGCACGGCGATGACACCGATCTCAGCGGCTCCGATGTCCGCGACGTGATCGTCTCCGACGCCGGCCACCAGGCGCTGCAGGCCCGCTTGGGTGCGGCCTTCAGTGCGGGACGGCCGCTGGATGAGGAGATCGAATTCGTGCGTCGGGACGGCGCGCGTTTCTGGGGTCGTCTGCAAGCGACGCCGGTGCTCTGGGAGCAGCCCTCGGGCGAGGCGATGTGGGTGGTGGAAGACATCACCGCCGCCCGCACCCAACGCCTGCAGCCGACCTGGTCGGCCAAGCATGACGAGGTGACCGAGCTGAACAACCGGCGCGAGATCGAACGGCGCCTGGCCGACCATGTCGGCAGCCGCCGGCATGAGCCGGTGTCAGTGCTGTTTGTCGACATCGACCGCTTCAGCGAAGTGGTGCAGGGCATGGGCGCCGAGGTGGCGGACCATTTCCTGTATGGACTGGGTCAGATGCTGGTGACCAAGGTGCGGGCGTCCGACATCGTGGCACGGTTGGAAAACGACCAGTTCGCCGTCCTGCTGCCGGATTGCGATCTGCACTATGCGCAGATCGTGGCCGAGAAGATGCGCGCCGCGATTGCCGCCTATCGGCTGCGGTGGGGGCTGCACCGGACCCGCGTCAAGGCCAGCCTGGGCGTGGTGCAGTTGCAGCCGTCGCTGGACACCGTGGATGCGGTCCTGGGCGCCGCGGCGCTGGCCTGCACCGAGGCCAAGGCGGCCGGCGGCGACAGCGTGCGGGTGTTTGTCTCCAACGGCACCTACGAGGAACTCGCCGGCTGACCCACGGCGCCGGGCGCGCCAAGCCTCGGCGCGCCCTCCTTGACCAGCTGCCCGATGGGCAGGCGTCGGGCTTTACTGAATCACGCCGCAGGCGATGCGCGCACCGCCACCACCCAACGGCGCGGGATGATCGGCGTGGTTGTCGCCCCCGGCATGCACCATGAGGGCGTGATTTTTGACATCCGCAACCTTCAGGCGCGGGGCGAGCACGGGCTGCATGGCCTGACCTTGTCCATCCACATACAGCGGGGGCAGATCGCCCAGGTGGCCGTCGCCCCAGGGCTCGCCGTGCTTGCCCGTCTTCTTCGGATCCAGATGGCCGCCGGCCGCTTCTGCGGGCGAGGGCTTGCCGTCTTTGTCGGCGGCCGCGCAGGAGGCATTGGCATGCACGTGGAAGCCATGCAGCCCAGGCGGCAGGCCGGTGAGCTTGGGTGTCAGCACCAGGCCGTACTTGGTGTCCTCCAGGGTCACTGTGCCGATCGGGCCGGCTTCGCCCTGAGGCGTCGCGACCTTGAGCGTGACCGAGGTTTCCGCAGCGAGCGCGGCGGTGGCGGGCAGCAGGGCAACCAGGGCGGCGGCCAACAGCGGACGGGTGAATCGGATCGTTCGGATCATGCGGAGTCTCCTGAGGCGAGGGTTTGGATGAGTGCGGCGGATTCGACCGTGGAATGGCGGCCTGATGGTCATTGACCGTCACCGTCATCGTCGGATCGAGGCGAGTCCTTGCGGATGGGGTGGCAATCGACGTTCCGCCGGCCGGCTTCGGCGGCAGCGGTGAGTGCGAGCGCGTGGCGGAAATGCACGAGGTGGGTGGTGCCCCAAACCGTCTTTGACTTTGCAGTGACCGTGGCCGACGTCCGTGGAGATGCCGTGGCTTGACGCAGCTGTTTGAAGTGGCCGATTGACCGGGCCTTGGAATGCAAAAAGGGCCCTGATTGCTCAGGGCCCTTTTCACTTTTCTTCTGGCGGAGAGAGAGGGATTCGAACCCTCGGTGGGCTATTAACCCACACACGCTTTCCAGGCGTGCGACTTAAACCGCTCATCCATCTCTCCGAAGCCCGCCATCATAGCGCAGATTTTTGATGTCAAAAACAAGTCGCCGATGACGGATGAAAATCAGCCTCACTTGACCGGCTGAATCACCTTGTCGTTCTTGATCAGCGCCATCGCGGTGCCGATCAGGCCGGACACCTCGCTCATGTTGCCGGGCACGATCATGGTGTTGTTCTTTTGCGCCAGTTGGGCAAAGGCGTCCACCGCCTTCTCGGCCACCTTCAACTGCACGGCGTCGCCGCCGCCCGGTTGCTGGATTGCCGCAGCGATCTTGCGGATCGCGTCCGCGCTGGCATCCGCGACTGCAGTGATGGCGGCCGCTTCACCCTGCGCCTTGTTGATCTCGGCCTGCTTCTCACCCTCGGAGCGGGCGATCGCGGCTTCGCGTTCGCCGGTGGCGATGTTGATCTGCTCCTGGCGGCGACCTTCGGAGGCGGCAATCAGAGCACGCTTCTCGCGCTCGGCGGTGATCTGGGCCTGCATGGAGCGCAGGATCTCGGCCGGGGGCGTCAGATCCTTGATCTCGTAACGCAGGACCTTCACGCCCCAGTTCAGCGCCGCTTCGTCCAGGGCCTGGACCACGGCGCTGTTGATGACGTCCCGCTCCTCGAAGGTGCGGTCCAGTTCCATGCGGCCAATGACCGAGCGCAGCGTCGTCTGTGCCAACTGGGTGATGGCAACGATGTAATTGCTGGAGCCGTAGCTCGCGCGCATGGCGTCGGTGACCTGGAAGTACAGGATGCCGTCGACCGTCAGCTGGGTGTTGTCGCGCGTGATGCACACCTGGCTCGGCACATCCAACGGGATTTCCTTCAGCGAGTGCTTGTAGGCCAGGCGGTCGACAAAAGGCACCAGGATGTTCAGGCCGGGGGTCAGAGTGGCGTGGTACTTGCCCAGACGCTCGACCACCCAGGCGTTCTGCTGCGGGACGACCTTGACCGACTGGATGATGAAGACAACGGCGACGACCAGCAGGACCAGAGCGATGATTTCCATGTGCAAGTTCCCTCTTGTGTGTTGTGGGGTGAAAGGCGCACGCCGTGGCGTGCCGCCGGTGAGTGGTGTGTGGCGATGCCGCCCGGGGCGGTCTGCGCGGCATCGTGGGTCGCAAGGAGGGCGATGCCCTCAAGTGACCTTGTCTCAGACCTTGTCTCAGACCTTGTGTGAGTCAGTGCTTCAGGCGTCCGCCCGGTGCGCGGCTGGCCCCTCGGCCCAGGCCTCCGGTGCAGGCGTCGGAGGGCTGGACCTCCGTGGCAGCGAGGCCCGGTTCATGCTCAGACCGCGTTCAAGCCGATTCCAGCAGCAGGCAACTGCCCTCGACCGCACGGATCACGTGTCGGCCGCCATGCGGCGCGCCGTTGCCAATGAAGCGCGCCTGCCAAGCCGCGCCGCGGTAGTGGACCTCGGCGGTGCCATCGCCGCGCCAATGGCGGACTTCCAGGCTCTGGCCGATGTCGAGGTTCACATTGGGATTCTGATTCGCGGGCAGGCGAGGGTGCCGCAACTGGCGACGGTGCCAAACCGCGACGGCTGCGCCGCCGACCACCGCGGCCAGCACCATCTGGACGCTGAAACCGAAGCCCAGGTGCGCCGCCAGTGCCGCCGACGCCGCGCCCAGCGCCAGCATCAGCAAATAGAACGTCGCGCCGCTGGCGAGCTCCATCGCGACCAGTCCACCGCAGATCACCCACCACCAGGTGGCCAGGCTCCAGTCCATTTCATCCTCCAGTTCGTGTGCCTCATCGGCATTTGTCCGTGTCGGCTCAGTGTAAGGCGCAGGGCGGTTGGCGGGCCGTTGTCGGGCCTCCTCCCTTGGGGTGATGGAGCGACGGAAACCCAGCGGTTCCGGGCTCGGAGCGGAGGGGCGTCCTGTTTGCGCGACGTTTGTGCGGCGTGTTGCGAGATATGACCCCATGGACACTTGCATGACGCGGCCTTGGCCCTACACTTCGCGCCTTTCGTAACCGACCCCGCCCCGACCCGGAGGCCCCATGACGCCGCGCTTTCGCTTTCCCATCGTCATCATCGACGAGGACTATCGCTCCGAGAACACCTCGGGTTTGGGTATTCGCGCCTTGGCCGACGCCATCCAGAAGGAAGGCTTCGAAGTGCTGGGTGTCACCAGTTACGGCGATCTGAGTCAGTTCGCGCAGCAGCAAAGCCGCGCCAGCGCCTTCATCCTGTCGATCGACGACGAGGAGTTCTCCACCACCGACGGCATCGAGCTGGATCCGGCGGTGCTGAACCTGCGCAAGTTCATCCAGGAGATCCGCTTCAAGAATGCGGACATCCCGATCTATGTGTACGGCGAGACCCGTACCTCGCAGCATCTGCCCAATGATGTGCTGCGCGAGCTGCATGGCTTCATCCACATGTTCGAGGACACGCCCGAATTCGTGGCGCGTCACATCATCCGCGAGGCGAAGAGCTACCTCGATGGTCTGGCGCCCCCGTTCTTCAAGGCGCTGATGGACTATGCGCAGGATGGTTCGTACTCCTGGCACTGCCCGGGTCACTCCGGCGGTGTGGCCTTCCTGAAGAGCCCGGTGGGGCAGATGTTCCACCAGTTCTTTGGTGAGAACATGTTGCGGGCGGACGTCTGCAATGCGGTGGAAGAGCTGGGCCAACTGCTGGACCACACCGGTCCGGTGGCCGAGAGCGAGAAGAACGCGGCCCGCATCTTCAATGCCGACCATTGCTTCTTCGTCACCAACGGCACCTCCACCTCCAACAAGATGGTCTGGCACCACACGGTGGCGCCCGGCGACGTGGTGGTGGTGGACCGCAACTGCCACAAGAGCATCCTGCACAGCATCATCATGACCGGCGCCGTGCCGGTCTTCATGACGCCGACGCGCAACCACTACGGCATCATCGGCCCGATTCCGGAGAGCGAGTTCTCCGCCGAGACCATCCGCAAGAAGGTCGCGAAGAATCCGCTGCTCAAGGGTGTCAACCCGAAGACGGTCAAGCCGCGCATCATGACGCTGACCCAGAGCACCTACGACGGCGTGCTCTACAACACCGAGACGATCAAGGGCAAGCTGGACGGCTGGATCGACACGCTGCACTTCGATGAAGCGTGGCTGCCGCATGCCGCGTTCCACAGTTTCTACGGCTCGTATCACGCGATGGGCAAGCATCGCCCGCGGCCGAAGACGGCGATGGTGTACGCGACGCAGTCGACCCACAAGCTGCTGGCGGGTATCTCCCAGGCCTCGCAGGTGCTGGTGCAGGACTCTCAGAACGTGAAGCTGGACAAGCATCTGTTCAATGAGGCGTACCTGATGCACACCTCGACCAGCCCGCAGTATTCGATCATCGCCAGCTGCGACGTCGCCGCCGCGATGATGGAGCCTCCCGGTGGCACGGCGCTGGTGGAGGAGTCGATCTCCGAAGCACTGGACTTCCGGCGCGCCATGCGCAAGGTCGAGAAGGACTACGGCAAGGACTGGTGGTTCAAGGTCTGGGGCCCGGACAAGCTGGCGTCGGACGGCATCGGCAAGCCGGCGGACTGGATGCTCAAGGCCAACGAGAAGTGGCACGGCTTCGGTCCGATCGAGTCCGGCTTCAACATGCTGGACCCGATCAAGTCGACCATCATCACCCCGGGCCTGGACATGAGCGGCAAGTTCGCCAAGTCCGGCATTCCGGCCAGCATCGTCACCAAGTTCCTGGCCGAGCACGGCGTGGTGGTGGAGAAGACGGGTCTTTACTCGTTCTTCATCATGTTCACCATCGGCATCACCAAGGGTCGTTGGAACACGCTGTTGACCGCGCTGCAGCAGTTCAAGGACGACTACGACCGCAATGCCCCGATCTGGCGCATCCTCCCGGACTTCGTGGCCGCCTTCCCACGTTACGAGCGCATGGGCCTTCGGGACTTGTGCCAGAGCGTGCATGAGGCCTACGCGTCCGGCGACATCGCTCGTCTGACGACGGAGGTGTATTTGTCCGACCTTGAGCCGGCCATGAAGCCCAGCGATGCTTACGCGCACATTGCGCAACGCCGCACCGAGCGGGTGGCGATCGATCAGTTGGAGGGCCGTGTGACCACCGCCTTGCTGACGCCGTACCCGCCCGGCATCCCGCTGGTCATCCCGGGCGAGCGCTTCAACAAGCGCATCGTGGATTACCTGAAGTTCACCCGTGACTTCAATGCCAAGTTCCCGGGCTTCGCGACCGATGTCCATGGACTGGTGGCGGAGAAGGGCGAGGATGGGCAGACGTACTACTACGTCGACTGCGTGCTGGACCACTGAATCGGACGACAGTGCGCTGGCGCTTCGGTCGCCGGGTCGTGCGTCGATCGGGCAACCGAGCCGATTGCTGATGCGGCACCTGAGCAACCAACGGGCCGAAGGCGGTGTCGAATGCCGATCCCGCCATCGAAGCCGCCGCCGATCAGGCGGTTGAGTCGGAAAAAAATGGGAGCCCGATGGGCTCCCATTTTTCATGGTGGATCGTGTCGGGCAGTCCGCAGGTGTTTCGCGGCGGCACGGCGTGCCGCGAGTTGCCCGGGGAGCCGCCTTACTCGGTCGCTGCCAGGGCGCCGTGGCTGAAGCCGCCGTCCACGTAGATGATTTCCGAGCTGATGCCGCCGGACAGGTCGGACATCAGGAAGGCGGCGGTGTTGCCGACGTCCTCGATCGTCACATTGCGCTTGATGGCGGCACTGTTGGCAAATTGACCCAGCAGCTTGCCGAAGTCCTTGATGCCGGCGGCCGCCAGGGTCTTGATCGGACCGGCGGAAATGCCGTTGACCCGCACGCCCTTGGTGCCCAGGTTGTAGGCCAGGTAGCGGACGCTGGCTTCCAGCGAGGCCTTGGCCAGACCCATGGTGTTGTAGTTCGGCACAAATCGTTCGGCGCCGAGGTAGGACAGCGTCAGCAGGGCTGCGCCCGGGCGCAGCCGGGATTGCGCGGCCTTGGCCATGGCGGGGAAGCTGTAGGCGGAGATGTCGTGGGCGATGCGATAGTTCTCTCGGGTCATGCCCTCGAGGAAGTCACCTGCAATGGCCTCGCGCGGGGCGAAGCCGATGGAATGGACAAAGCCATCGAACTCGGGCCAGTGCTCGCCGAGGTCGGCAAACAGGCGATCGATCTGGGCGTCATCGCCGACGTCGCAGTCAAATACCAGCTTGGAGTCGAATTCGGCGGCGAATTCGGTGATCCGGTCCTTGAAGCGCTCGCCCACATAGCTGAAGGCCAGTTCGGCACCTTCGCGGTGGCAGGCCCGGGCGATGCCGTAGGCGATGGAACGGTTGGACAGTACGCCCGTGATCAGCAGTCGCTTGCCGGCGAGAAAACCCATGTCTGCTCCTGGTATTCGTAGATTCAAGGAAGACGGGGATTCTCGCACGCGTACTTGCGCCGCACACCGATGCCTTGTCCGCATGGTGTTTGCATAGTACACTTCCGGCTTCGCTGAGAAAGTGAACGGTGGGCGGATTCATCCAGCCCATTTTTTTTGCTTGTCTTCGCCGCAAGTGACTTGAAGTGTGTCGGATGTCACTGGATTCGGGTGAAACCTCAGTGAATTTGAATGATCCGCGCACAAACATACAGGATAGATCCCGTCGTCGATGAATTTGAGTTGGCAAGCCGTCGTTGAGAAGACCGTGACCGGGCTGGGTTACGACCTGGTGGGCTGCGAACGCAGCGCCGGCGGTTTGCTGCGCGTTTATATCGACAAGCTGCTCGTCAATGGCCAGGAGCCCGAGCAGCCGGTGAATGTTGAAGACTGCGAACGCGTGACGCGCCAGCTTCAATACGTCCTGGAAGTCGAGAACTGCGACTACGAACGCCTCGAGGTTTCCACGCCCGGTATGGACCGCCCGCTGAACAAGTCAGCGGACTATGCGCGTTTTCTCGGTCAGGAAGTGGAAATCACCCTTCGCGAAGCATTTCAGGGTCGCAAGAAATATCGTGGCGTCCTGGAAGCCGGCGATGGCGTGGCCCCCGAGGCGCTGGTGGACAGCGTGTCCTGGCGCCTGATCTTCACCGACGGCAAGGTCGAACAGGCCCTGGATTTCACGCTGGACGAGCTGCGCTCGGCCAAGCTGGTCCCGGCCATCTCTTTCAAGGGCCGCACGCCGAAGGCGGGCGGACAGACCGGTGCGGGCAAGAGCCCGGCCGATGCAAAAAACACGGGCTTGGCGCCCCAGGCTTCGAAGGCCCCTAAGGCGTCGAAGAAAAAGAGCAACGCCAAGTCCCGGCAGACAGATGACAAGGTTGACGGAGGTCTCGATCAATGAACCGCGAACTGTTGATGTTGGTGGATGCCATCTCGCGCGAAAAGAGCGTGGAGCGCGATGTGGTGTTTGGTGCCGTGGAAGCGGCGCTGGCTTCGGCCACCAAGAAGTTGTATGGCGGCGAGGTCGACATCCGTGTGGCCATTGACCGCGACACCGGTGAATACGAGACCTTCCGCCGCTGGCATGTCGTGCCCAACGAGGCCGGCCTGCAGAATGCCGACGCCGAGATCCTGCTGTTTGAAGCACAGGAGCAGATTGCCGACATCGAGGTGGATGACCACATCGAAGAGGGCGTGGAGTCCGTGCCGATCGGCCGGATCGGCGCCCAGGCCGCCAAGCAGGTGATCCTGCAGAAGATCCGTGATGCCGAGCGTGAGCAACTGCTCAACGACTTCATGTCGCGCGGCGAGCGGATCTTTGTCGGCACCGTCAAGCGCCTGGACAAGGGCGACATCATTGCTGAGTCGGGCCGTGTCGAAGGCCGCCTCAAGCGCAATGAAATGATCCCGAAGGAAAACCTGCGCACCGGTGACCGCGTGCGTGCGGTGATCTTGGGCGTGGATCCGACCCAGCGTGGACCGCAGATCATGCTGTCGCGTTCCTCGGGCGAGTTCATGAAGGAACTGTTCGCCCAGGAAGTGCCCGAGATCGAGCAGGGGCTGCTGGAGATCAAGAGCTGCGCTCGTGATGCGGGCAGCCGCGCCAAGATTGCTGTGGTTTCGCACGACAAGCGCGTTGACCCGATCGGCACCTGCGTCGGCGTGCGCGGCTCCCGTGTGAACGGCGTGACCAACGAGCTGGCCGGCGAGCGCGTCGACATCGTGCTGTGGTCCGAAGATCCGGCGCAGTTCGTCATCGGCGCCCTGGCGCCGGCCAATGTGCAGTCGATCGTGGTGGACGAAGAGCGTCACGCCATGGACGTGGTGGTCGACGAGGAAAACCTCGCCATCGCCATCGGCCGCGGTGGTCAGAACGTGCGTCTGGCTTCCGAGCTGACCGGCTGGAAGATCAACATCATGACCGCCGAGGAATCCGCCGCCAAACAGGCTGAGGAATCGGATTCGGTCCGCAAGCTGTTCGTCGAGAAGCTGGACGTCGACGAGGAAGTCGCCGACATCCTGATCGCCGAAGGCTTTGCGAGCCTGGAAGAAGTCGCCTACGTCCCGATGCAGGAGATGCTCGAGATCGAAGCCTTCGACGAAGAAACCGTCAACGAGCTGCGCACCCGAGCCAAGGATGCGCTGCTGACGATGGAGATCGCTCGCGAGGAGAAGGTCGAGGAAGTCTCTCAGGACCTGCGCGATCTGGAGGGCATCACGCCCGAGCTGCTGGCCAAGCTGGCCGCCGGCGACATCCATACCCGCGACGACCTGGCCGACCTGGCCGTGGACGAGCTGGTCGATATTTCCGCCCTGGACGAGGCAGAGGCACGCGCTTTGATCATGAAGGCGCGCGAGCACTGGTTCAACGCATAACCCGCTGCGCACACCAGTCCGCTCCGCCCACACAAGATTAAAGGATTCCCACAATGGCCGTGACCACTGTCGCCCAGCTCGCCGCCGAGCTGAACAGGCCTGCGAGTACGCTGCTCGAGCAGCTTCAAGCCGCGGGCGTGAACAAGGCGTCCGCCGATGATTCGCTCAACGAGAGCGACAAGGAACGCCTGCTGGAACACCTGCGCCATGCGCATGGAACGACTGGCGGCGCCGAACGCAAGAAGATCACCCTGACTCGCAAGTCCACCAGCGAGATCAAGCAGGCCGATGCCTCCGGCAAGGCCCGCACGATCCAGGTCGAAGTGCGCAAGAAGCGGGTGTTCGTCAAGCGTGATGACAACCTCGACGAGGCCGCAGCTGCGGCGGCTGAAGAAGCCGATCTGAAGCGTCGCGAGGAAGAAGCCCAGGCGCAAGCCGAGGCCCTGCGTCAGCAGGAAGAAGAACTCGCCCGCAAGATGCGCGAACGCGAAGACGCCGAGCGCGCCGCCCGCGAAGCCGAAGAGAAGCGTCGCGAGGAGGAGCGTCTGGCCCGTGAGGCCGAAGCCCAGGCAGCGGCCGAAGCCGCCGCCAAGGCTGCAGCCGAAGCTGAAGCCCGCAAGGCTGCCGAAGCCAAGTCCAAGGCGCAGAACACCCCGAAAGAACCCGAAAAGGCCGCTGAAAAAGTGTCTGAAAAAGTGGCTGAGAAGCCCGTCGAGGCCCCTGTGGCCGCTACGCCCGCACCCGCTCCGGTCGAACCGGCCAAGCCGGTGCTGCGCGTGATCAAGGCCGCCGATGTCGGCGCCGATGAAAAGGCCCGCCAGGCCGAGCTGGAGCGCCGCCGCAAGGCCGCCGAAGCCGAGGCCGCAGCGATCCGCGCGATGATGAATGCACCCAAGAAGGTGCTCGTCGCGAAGAAGGAAGAGCCCAAGCCGGAAGCGGTTGCGGCCGCCGGGATCAAGGGCACGATCCACAAGAAGCCGGCGACCGGCGCGCCCGGTGCCACCACCGCCGCAGCCGGCGCGGGTGCCAAGCCAGGCGACAAGAAGTCGGTGAAATCCGAGAAGCTGTCGTCCAGCTGGGCCGATGACGCCAAGAAGCGTGGCGCCGTGAAGGGTCGCACCGATGCGCCCGCCGGCGCTCGCCCGCCCGGCACGGGTTGGCGCGCTCCGGGTCGCGGCCCGGCAGGTCGTCGCGGCGATCGCGGCAACGACCGCGGCGCTTCGGCGTCCAACTTCGTGGCGCCCACCGAGCCGGTGATCCAGGAAGTCCACATTCCCGAAACCATCTCGGTGGCCGATCTGGCGCACAAGATGTCGGTGAAGGCTTCCGAAGTCATCAAGCAACTGATGAAGCTGGGTCAGATGGTCACCATCAACCAGCAGCTGGATCAGGAAACGGCCATGATCGTGGTCGAGGAAATGGGCCACAAGGCGCTCGCCGCCAAGCTGGACGATCCCGACGCGTTCCTGGAAGAAGAGGGCGTGACCGAGTCCGAGCACGAACTGCTGCCTCGGGCGCCGGTGGTCACCGTCATGGGTCACGTCGACCACGGCAAGACCTCGCTGCTGGACAGCGTCCGCCGTGCCCGAGTGGCCGCGGGCGAAGCCGGCGGCATCACGCAGCACATTGGCGCCTATCACGTCGATACGCCGCGCGGCATGATCACCTTCCTCGACACCCCGGGTCACGAGGCCTTCACGGCCATGCGTGCCCGTGGTGCCAAGGCGACCGACATCGTCATCCTGGTGGTGGCCGCGGACGACGGCGTGATGCCGCAGACCAAGGAAGCCATCCACCACGCGAAGGCCGCTGGCGTGCCGATCGTGGTGGCGATGAACAAGATCGACAAGCCGGATGCGAATCCGGAGCGCGTCAAGAGCGAGCTGGTGGCCGAGCAGGTCGTCCCCGAAGAGTTCGGCGGCGATTCCCCGTTCGTGGCGGTGTCCGCCAAGACCGGTCAGGGCATCGACGACCTGCTTGAGCAGGTGCTGCTGCAGGCTGAAGTGCTGGAACTGAAGGCAGCGAAGGATTCGCTGGCCAAGGGTCTGGTCATCGAAGCGAAGCTGGACAAGGGCCGCGGCCCGGTCGCGACGGTGCTGGTGCAGACCGGTACGCTCAAGCGCGGTGACGTGGTGCTGGCTGGCTCGACCTACGGTCGCGTTCGCGCCATGCTGGACGAGGACGGCAAGCCTGCCACCGAGGCCGGCCCGTCGATCCCTGTCGAGATCCAGGGTCTGACCGAAGTGCCGCAGGCTGGTGACGAATTCATGGTGCTGAGCGATGAACGCCGCGCCCGTGAAATCGCGACCTTCCGCGCTGGCAAGTACCGTGATGTCAAGCTGGCCCGCCAGCAGGCTGCCAAGCTGGAGAACATGTTCTCCGACATGTCGGCCGGCGACGTCCAGACGCTGCCGCTCATCATCAAGGCCGACGTGCAAGGCTCGCAGGAAGCCCTGGCGGCGTCGCTGCTCAAGCTGTCGACCGATGAAGTCAAGGTGCAGATCGTGCACGCGGCGGTCGGCGGTATCAGCGAATCCGACATCAACCTGGCGATCGCCTCCAAGGCGGTGGTCATCGGCTTCAACGTGCGTGCCGATGCCGGCGCGCGCAAGGTGGCCGAGCACAATGATGTCGACCTGCGGTACTACAACATCATTTACGACGCTGTCGATGATGTGAAGGCCGCGATGGCTGGCATGCTGGCGCCTGAGCAGCGTGAAGAGATCATCGGCATGGCCGAGATCCGCACGGTGTTCGTCGCGTCGAAGATCGGCACGGTCGCGGGTTGCATGATCACCAGCGGTCACGTCACTCGCAACGCACGCTTCCGCCTGCTGCGCGAAAACGTCGTGGTCTACACCGGCGAGATCGAGTCGCTGAAGCGCTTGAAGGACGATGTCAAGGAAGTCCGCGAGGGCTTCGAGTGCGGTATCAAGCTGAAGAACTACAACGACATCAAGGAAGGCGACCAACTGGAAGTCTTCGAAATCAAGGAGGTCGCGCGCACGCTGTAATCCAGCGAGCCGCTGCCCGATGCCCGGCGGGTCGCCCCGCCGGGCTTTGTTGTTTGAGAGATTGAGGAAACTGCCATGCGTCACAAGCGATCCATCCCCAACCGCGGCCTGCGCGTGGCGGACCAGATCCAGCGCGACCTGGCCGAGCTGATCCGTGAGTTGAAAGACCCGCGGGTGGGCATGGTGACGATCAACGCGGTCGAGGTGACGCCCGATTACGCGCATGCGAAGGTCTATTTCTCGCTGCTGGTCGGCGATACCGAGGCCACCGGCGAGGCGCTGAATGAGGCGGCCGGCTTTTTGCGCAACGGCTTGTTCAAGCGTTTGCAGATCCACACCGTGCCCAGCCTGCATTTCCATTTCGACCGTACGACCGAACGCGCTGCCGAGATGAGCGCGCTGATCTCCCGGGCCAACGCCACGCGCGCCCAGGACGACGAAACCACCGAGGACTGAGTTCCCGTTCGAGGATTGAAGCGAGCGGCCCGAAACGGCCGCCGCGATTTGTGATGAGCGCAGTAGCCCCCCGCCCCAAGATCGTGAAGCGCGCCGTGCATGGCGTGTTGATGCTGGACAAGCCGCTTGGCCTGACCAGCAACGACGCATTGCAAAAGGCCAAGCGCCTGTTCCGCGCCGAAAAGGCCGGCCACACCGGCACGCTGGATCCGTTGGCCACGGGCCTGTTGCCCCTGACCTTCGGTGCAGCGACCAAGTTCAGCCAGGTCAGCCTGGAGGCCGACAAGGGCTACCGCGCCACGCTGCGGCTGGGCATCACCACGACCACCGGCGACGGCGAAGGCGAGATCCTGGAGCGCCGCGACGAGATCGCCCGCTCGATCGACCTTTCCGCGATCCAGTCGGCCTGCGTGCCGTTCCGCGGCCTGATCTCTCAGTTGCCGCCGATGTACTCGGCACTCAAGCACCAGGGTCGGGCGCTGTATGAGCTGGCCCGCGAAGGCGTGACCGTGGAACGTCAGCCGCGCCAGGTCACGATTCATGCGCTCGACATCGTCGACTGGCAGGCTGACGAGCTGCTGCTGATCCTCGATGTGCGTTGCTCCAAAGGCACCTACATCCGGACCCTGGCCGAGGACATCGGCAGCCAGCTCGGCTGCGGGGCACATCTGGCGGGCCTGCGGCGGACGTCCAGCGGACCGGTCCGGGTGGAGCAGGCGGTGACGCTGGAACAGCTCGAAGCGCTGGACGAACCCGCCCGGCTGGCGTTGCTGAAGGCGCCGGACAGCCTGCTGGGCGAATGGCCCGAGGTCGAGCTGAGCAATGACGAGGCGGGCCGTTTCCTGTCCGGCATGCGCCGGCGGGTGGCGTTGGCCGACATGCCGCAAGTGCGGGTGTACGGCCAGACGCCCCATGCCTTCCTGGGCAGCGGGCATGTCGCCGGCGGCGAACTGATCGCCGACCGCCTGCTCAGCCCGACCGAAATCGCCTCGATGCTGGTGCAGGCCGCCTGAACCGGCGCCTGACCGACCGAATCCACCGAGTTCCTCAAGTTCCCCGACTTCCTCCGATTCCAGAGAAAGCCCTCTCCGAAAGCGAAAGCCTCACCATGAGCAAGCAAATCCGCAACATCGCCATCATCGCCCACGTCGACCATGGCAAAACCACCATGGTGGACCAGCTCCTTCGCCAGAGCGGCACCTTCGCCGACCACGAAAAGGTCGTGGACACGGTGATGGACAACAACGCCATCGAACGTGAACGTGGCATCACCATCCTGGCCAAGAACTGCGCGGTGAGCTGGCAAGGCACCCACATCAACATCGTCGACACCCCGGGACACGCGGACTTCGGCGGTGAAGTGGAACGTGCGCTGTCGATGGTTGACGGCGTGGTGCTGCTGATCGACGCCCAGGAAGGCCCGATGCCGCAGACCCGTTTCGTGACGAAGAAGGCGCTGGCCCTGGGCTTGAAGCCGATCGTCGTGGTGAACAAGGTCGACAAGCCGGGCGCGAAGCCGGATGCGGTCATCAATGCGGCGTTCGACCTGTTCGACAAGCTGGGCGCCACCGACGAGCAACTGGACTTCCCCGTCGTCTACGCTTCCGGCATCAACGGCTGGTCGTCGCTGGAAGAGGGCGCGCCGGGCGAGAAGTGGGGCGAGGACATGTCCGCCCTGTTCAACACCGTGCTCAAGCATGTGCCGCCGCAACAGGGTGACCCTGCGGCGCCGCTGCAGCTGCAGATCTCGGCGCTGGACTTCTCGACCTTCGTCGGTCGCATCGGCGTGGGCCGCATCAGCCAAGGCACGATCAAGCCGTCGATGGATGTGGTCGTGATGGAAGGTCCGGACGGCAAGACCGTCAAGGGCCGCATCAACCAGGTGCTGACCTTCCAGGGTCTGGACCGTGTGCAAGTGACCGAAGCCGGCCCCGGCGACATCGTGCTGATCAACGGCATCGAAGACATCGGCATTGGCGTCACGGTGACCAGCCCGTCCAACCCGGCCCCGCTGCCGATGTTGAAGGTGGATGAGCCGACCCTGACGATGAACTTCTGCGTCAACACCAGCCCGCTGGCCGGTCGTGAAGGCAAGTTCGTCACCAGCCGTCAGATCTGGGACCGCCTGCAGAAGGAACTGCAGCACAACGTCGCGCTGCGGGTGAAGGAAACCGATGAAGACGGCATCTTCGAAGTCTCCGGTCGCGGCGAACTGCACCTGACCATCCTGCTGGAAAACATGCGCCGTGAAGGCTATGAGCTGGCCGTGTCCAAGCCGCGCGTGGTGTTCCAGGAGATCAACGGCGAGAAGTGCGAGCCGATCGAGCTGGTGACCGCCGACGTCGAGGAAACCCATCAGGGCGGCGTGATGCAGGCCCTGGGCGAGCGCAAGGGCGAACTGGTCAACATGGAGCCGGACGGCCGTGGCCGTGTGCGCCTGGAATACCGCATTCCGGCGCGTGGCCTGATTGGTTTCAGCAACGAATTCCTGAACCTGACGCGGGGTTCCGGCCTGATCAGCAACATCTTCGACGGCTACGAGCCGCACAAGGGTGACATCGCCGGTCGCAAGAACGGCGTGTTGATCTCGATGGACGCCGGTGAAATCTTCACCTACGCGCTGGGCAAGCTGGACGACCGCGGCCGCATGTTCGTGAAGCCGAACGATCCGGTCTATGAAGGCATGATCGTGGGCATCCATAGCCGCGACAACGATCTGGTCGTGAACGCGACCCGGACCAAGCAGCTGACCAACTTCCGCGTCAGCGGCAAGGAAGATGCGATCAAGGTCACGCCGCCGATCGAACTGACGCTGGAATACGGCGTGGAGTTCATCGAGGACGACGAACTGGTCGAGATCACCCCGAAGTCGGTGCGTCTGCGCAAGCGCTTCCTGTCGGAAAACGAACGCAAGCGCGCCCAGCGTAGCTGAGCGGGCGTCGGCGCCGCCTGACGCTGCGCCGTGCCTTCGTGGTGCCTGCACCGCCCCTTGCGAGGGGCGCCTGAGGCCCCGCATGAACCGCACCCCGTTCCGACGGGGTGTTTTTCTTTGGGCCGTCAGGATGTGACCTCAGGTCCTGCAGAGCAGGCGGATCCCAGGCACTATCGCGGGCTCGCCGGCGTTGACCGGGCACCTTGGTTGTTGACCCTGTACCCATGTCCCATCGTTCTGCCGTTTTGTTGATGCTGCTGGTCACACTGATGTGGAGCACCGCCGGCGTGGTGTCTCGGCATCTGGAGGCGGCACGCAGCTTTGAGGTGACGTTCTGGCGCAGTGCCTTCAATGCGTTGGCGTTGACCGTGTTGCTGCCCATGCTGCGCGGCGGCGACTACTGGCGGCGGACCTTGCCGCGACTGCGACATTCGCCTGCGGTGCTGGGGTCGGGCGTGTGCTGGGCGGTGATGTTCACTGCCTTCATGTTGGCCATCACCATGACCGGTGTGGCCAACGTGTTGGTGACCATGGCGCTGGGCCCACTGCTCACCGCGTTGTTCGCACGAGTCTTCCTGCGGCAGACGCTGCCGCGGCAGACCTGGCTGGCGATCTGGGTGGCGAGCGCGGGCATTGCCTGGATGTTCGGCCACGAGATGAGTTCGGGCTCGGGCGCCTGGCTGGGCATGGGCGTGGCGCTGGCGGTGCCGATCGCGGCGGCCAGCAATTGGACGCTGCTGCAGGCCCGCGCCGGCGATGGCGAAGTCGACCTGCTGCCCGCCGTCTGGCTCGGTGCGTTGCTCTCGGCGCTGGTGACGCTGCCCATGGCCTGGCCGTTTTCCGCCTCGATGCGAGATTTGGTCCTGCTGGCGGGCCTGGGTGTGTTCCAGTTGGCCTTGCCGTGTCTGTTGGTGGTGCGGCTGGCGCAGGTGCTGTCGGCAGCGGAGCTCGCGCTGCTGGGTTTGATGGAAGTGCTGCTGGGCGTGCTGTGGGCCTGGCTGCTGGCGGGCGAGTCGCCATCTTCCGCCGCCTTGCTGGGCGGTGTTATGGTGCTGGCCGCATTGATTGGCAATGAACTGTTGGGTGCCGTGGGGCGCCCGGGTCGAAACGTGGAGAGATGAAGCTGTGATTCCGTCGCTGCAATCCGAAGGTCAGATCCTTGCCGAGGTGAACGGCTGCCTCGGTCTGATCACGCTCAACCGTGCGCAGGCGCTCAATGCGCTGTCGCTGGCGATGATTCGCGACATGACTGCGCTGCTGAGCGCCTGGGCGGCCGATCCCGCCATCCAGGCGGTGGTGGTGCTGGGCGCCGGCCGCGAAGGCAAGGCCCCGTCGTTCTGCGCGGGCGGTGACATCCGCTTCTTCCATCAGGCCGCCATGGCCGGCGAGACGGCGGCGCTGGATGCCTTCTTCACTGAGGAATATGCGCTCAACCATCTGATCCATCACTTCCCCAAGCCCTACATCGCCTTGATGGACGGCCTGGTGATGGGCGGCGGCATGGGCATCAGCCAGGGGGCGAAGCTGCGCGTGCTGACCGAGCACTCCAAGCTCGCCATGCCCGAAACGAACATCGGCCTGTTTCCCGACGTCGGTGGCGGCTATTTCCTGTCGCGCTGCCCCGGCCACAGCGGCGAATGGCTGGCATTGACCGGCCAGGTGATCGGCGCGGGCGACGCGATCGAACTCGGTTTGGGTGATGTCTTCGTCAAGAGCGGCGAGCTGCCCGCCATCATCGAGGGCCTGCGCACCGGCACCCAGGACAGTGCCGAGCATGTGGTGGCGACGGTCATGGAGCGGGTCGACCTCGCACCGGCCGCCCAGCATTGGGAAGCGCGCAGCCTGATCAATCGCCACTTCGCTGCCGGATCGGTGCCCGAGTTGCTGGCGTCTCTGGCAGCCGATGCGGATCCGTGGGCGCAATCCACGTTGGAGACGCTCCAGAAGCGGTCGCCGTTGATGATGTCGGTGACGCTCGAGCAGATCCGCCGCGCCCGCAGCATGAGCCTGTCGGACGACCTGCGCATGGAGCGGGACATGGTGCATCACTGCTTCCATCTGCGTCCGGGCGCGGCGAGCGAGACGGTGGAGGGCATCCGCGCCCTGGCCGTGGACAAGGACCATGCGCCGAAGTGGCATCCCGCGCAGGTGGACGCTGTCAGCCGCGCCGATGTACTGGCCTTCTTCCAGAGCCCATGGACCGCCGCGACGCATCCGCTGAAGTCGCTGAACTGAGCGGAGCGCCGTTGGGGCATTGATTCGTGAGTCAGCGCAGCGGATCCGAGACGCTGCGGTGACAGGGGATGTCGATCGCTGAGATCGCTGAGATCGCTGATTCTCCTGGTCCGTCAGCGTTCAGCGCCGTGGTGTCAGGCGAGTGGTTTGCCGTTCTCGGATGAACCTGCTTCAGCACAGCCTCATGACAGCACGCGGAACCTTGACGCATCCCGGCACCCAGCGCCCGCTGGTCGCCGATCGTGTCGATGCCGCGAACCCTGCACCGGCGCATCTCACACCGGACTTTGATGCCTCACCGGTCCTGCTCGCCCGTGCGCTCATTGGCGTGGAGCTGTTGGTGGAGGGTGTGGGCGGGCGGATCGTCGAGACCGAGGCCTATGACGCCGACGACCCGGCATCCCACAGCCACGGTGGGGAGCGGCCGCGCAATGCGTCGATGTTCGGTCCGCCCGGCATCGCCTATGTCTACCGCTCCTATGGCTTGCACTGGTGCTTGAACGTGGTGTGCCGCGAGCGTGGGCATGGGGCGGCGGTGCTGATCCGCGCCCTGGAGCCGACAACCGGCATCGAGCACATGCGCGCGCGGCGCCGTGTGCAGGACATCCGCCTGCTGTGCGCGGGACCGGGGCGGGTGGCGCAAGCGCTGGGCATCACCCGCGCGCACGACGGCCTGCCCATGGACGAGCCTCCGTTCGAATGGCGCCAATGGGCCCCCACCACGGGGACCACGGGGCATGAGGTGGTCTGCGGACCGCGGATCGGCATCTCGAAGGCGATGGACCTGCCGTGGCGCTTCGGCTTGGCAGGCTCGCGGTTCCTGAGTCGTCGCTTCGCATGAGCACGTCGACCTCCAGCGCGGTCTCGACACAGCGCCGACGCCGTGGGCATCGGCCCGCGCCTGGTGCGAATGACGCTTCCAACGCCGCATCGCCCGCGTCCGAAGGGGCCTCCGATACCTCCCACAAATCCACCGCCAAGTCCACCGGCGAATCCACCGCCAAATCCACCGCCCGATCCAACCACGGCGCCATGCCGCATCTCGTGGGAGCCAGCCGCACCCACATTGGCACGGCGGGCTGGAGCATTCCTCGCGCTTCGGCCGATGCGTTCCCTGCGGAGGGCAGCCACTTGGCGCGCTTCGCCCAGGTTCTCCACTGTGCCGAGATCAACACGTCGTTCTATCGCCGCCATCGGCCCGACACCTATGTGCGCTGGGCCGAGGAAACGCCGCCCCACTTCCGATTCGCCGTGAAGCTGCCAAGGGCGATCACCCACGAGGGCGCGTTGCGACGTGCTCGGCAGCCGCTGGCGCAATTCCTCGATGAAGTGTCCGGACTGGGGTCCAAGCTGGCGGTGTTGCTGGTGCAACTGCCGCCGTCGATGGCCTTTGAGTCGCGGCCGGTGCGCACATTCTTCGATCTGCTGCGCCAGCGTTTCGACGGCGCGGTCGTCTGCGAGCCGCGACACGCCAGCTGGTTCCAGCCCAAGGCCGATGCCTTGCTGGTGGCGATGCGCGTCGGCCGTGTGGCTGCGGATCCGGCGCGGGAGCCTGCGGCGGCGCTGCCCGGGGGCTGGTTGGGGCCCCATGGTGATGGGGCGGGCGCCGTCATCTACCACCGATGGCATGGGTCGCCCCGGGTCTACTGGTCCCGCTACGACGCCGCGTGGCTCAACGAGCGTGCCCTCGCGTGGCAACAGTGGCCTGACACCGCGGACCGCTGGGCCATCTTCGACAACACGGCCTCCGGCGAGGCTGTGCCCAATGCGCTTGAATTTCGCACGATGGTCTCCGCCTGACGAGGGCGTTTCGAGACCAGGTCGAAGACCGGGTGCGAGCAACAAACACGCGACATTTGCGACTGCCTACATCGGCCGAGGCCCATGTGGCGTGTGGAACGTGCCACGTGGCAATGGCAATGGCAATGCAATGGCAATGGCAATGGCAATGGCAGTGGCAGTGGCAGTGGCAGTGGCAGTGGCAGTGGCAGTGCCCGTGGCAGTGGCAGTGGCAACTACCGTGTGGCATGCGGTTCGTGCGAGTACACGGTGGATGGATAGGAGGCCGGAAGCGGCCATGGCCCCGAGGAGGAATGCGGAGCGCCTGACGAGGAGGGGCCATGGCTGCTTCTGGCCGGGCTCGGTCGGAGCAGGTGGGCGGTCAGGCGATGGGCGCGGGCTGGCGGCGAGGCGAGTAGCCGTCCGCGTCGAACGCTGTGCGACTGCCCCAACGCGAAGACCATAGGCCAATTTCCAAGCGTGTGCCACCACGGTCTTGGCAGAGCGGGCAGCCCGCACCAGCACCAGCACCAGCACAAGCACAAGCACAAGCACAAGCCTTGCCCACGCTCACTGTCACATCAATTGATCCAGCCGAATCGGCAGATCCCTGACCCGTTTCCCGCAGGCGTTGAAGACCGCGTTGGCCACTGCGGCACCGACCCCGGTGATGCCGATTTCTCCGACCCCATGGGCCCCCATGGGAGCGTGGGGATCGGCGATGTCGGTCCAGATCACGTCGATGTCCGGCACATCCATCTGGACCGGGACGTGATAGTCCGAGAGATTCGGATTCATGATCCGTCCATTGCGCTCATCGAACTCGGTTTCTTCGGTCAATGCCAGGCCCAGGCCCATCACGATGCCGCCGCGGAACTGGCTGGCCGCCAGCTTCGCGTTGATGATGCGGCCGCAGTCGAACGAGCCGAGGAATCGGCTGACGCGCGGCTCTCCGGTCACCGCATTGACCCGCACCTCGCAGAACATCGCGCCGAACGAATGCATCGACCAGTGCTGCGTTTCCAGCGGTGGCGGGGCGCTGGCTTCGGCCACCACCTCATCGCGTCCTGCGCGTGCCAGCAGCGTGGCATAGGTTTCGGAGCGCGAAGGCTCATCGCGCTTGAACAGCGCGCCATCGCGGGCTTCCACGTCCTCGGGCTTGAGGCCGGCGAGCGGCGATTGCTTATCGACCGTCTCCAGCAGTTCGGCCTTGAGGGCCTCACAGGCCATCATCACCGACTTGCCGATCGAGGCGGTCTGCTGCGAGCCGCCCGCCAGTACCAGGCCCGGGAAGGATGAATCCCCATAGCGGAAGCGGATGAGCGACATCGGCAGACCCAGCCGTTGCGCGGTGATCTGGGTGTGCGCCGTCGCGGTGCCCATGCCCATCTCGTGCGCGGCGATGTCCACCGTCACATAGCCGGACGAGGACAGCGAGATGCGTGCCGCGCCGCCGGGCATGCGGTAGTAGGGATAGGTGGCCGTGGCGCAGCCCATGCCGACCAGCCATTCGCCCTCACGACGCGAGCCCGGGGTGGCCACCCGTCGATGCCAGCCGAAGCGCTCGGCGCCATCCCGGTAGGCCTGGACCAGATGGCGGGAGGAGAACGGTGTGCCGGTGGTGGGATCCTTGTCCGGTTCATTGCGCAGTCGGAGTTCGATCGGGTCCATGCCCATCGAGGCCGCCAGCTCGTCGATGGCGGATTCCAGCCCGAAGGTGCCCACCGATTCGCCGGGCGCGCGCATGAAGGTGTTGGCCAACATGTCGACCTCGGCCACCTCCACCGCGAGCTTGAAACTGCCGGCCGCGTACACGCAACGCGCCGGCAGGATGAAGGGCTCCGGCATGTTGTTGTGGGCCGTCATCGCCACGGTGCCGGTGTGGATCAGTGCGTCGAAGCGCCCATCCGCTTGCGCGCCGAGGGCGACCCGTTGCTCGGTGTTGGTCCGGCCGCCGACCACCCGATAGACGCCTTCTCGGGACAGCATGATCCGCACCGGACATTTCGCCAGCCGCGCCGCAGCGGCGGCCAGGATCTGGTGCCGCCAGAGCGTCTTGCTGCCGAAGCCACCGCCGACAAACGGCGAGGTCACATGCACCTGCTTCTCGTCCACGCCGAAGATCTGCGCCAGCGACCAGGCGGTGTGCGCCACGCCTTGCGTCGCATCGTGGACGAAGAGCTCGTCACCGTCCCAGACCACGGTCGCCGCATGCAGCTCGATCGGGTTGTGGTTGTGACGCGGCGTGGTGTAGGTGGCGTCGACACGGTGCGGCGCCGCCTTCAAGGCGGCTTCCGCGTCGCCGATCGCCACTTCCAGGGTCTCTCCCTGGAACACGCCCGGCTTGGTGCCATTCGCCTTGGCCTGCGCAAACGAGGTGGTGGCCGGCTCCACTGCGTAGTCGGCGCTGATCAGCGACGCGGCATGGTCCGCCTGCTCCTGGGTCTGCGCCAGCACCAGGGCGATCGGCTGACCGTTCCAGTGGACGCGGTCGTCCTGCATGATGGGCAGGTCGTCGCCACCGGCCGCCTTGCTCTTGGTCAGGAACAGCGGCGCCGGCTGCATCTTCGGGGCGTTGTGATGCGTCATCACCAGCGACACGCCCGGCGCTGCTTCAGCGGCGGCGGTGTCGATCGCCGTGATCCGGCCTTTGGCGATGGTGCTGAAGACCAGGGCGGCGTAGCGCATGCCCTCGATCGGGAACTCCGCTGCGAAACGCGCCTGGCCTTGCACCTTCAGTGCGCCGTCCACCCGCGAGATGGGGGCGCCGATCAGTCCGTCGCGCTGCGCGATCAGCGGATCCGGCTGGCCGCCGGGCATCCACGCGTCGGGTGCGACTTCGATGGCTTTCTTCATCACCGCCTGGGCGGCATCCTTGAGCAGGCTCATGGGGTCATCTCCGTCAGTTCGAGCAGCACGGCATGCAGCGTGCGGCGGGCCAGTTCCACTTTGAAGCCGTTGTGGCTGAGCGGTCGGGCATCGGCGAATTCGGCGTCGGCGGCGGCCAGGAAAGCCGCCGACGTGGCCGGTTGGCCCTTCAGCATCGCCTCGGCTTTGAAACCGCGCCACGGCTTGTGGGCCACGCCGCCGAAGGCCAGCCGCACCTCCTTGACCGTGTCGCCGTCCAGTTCCAGGGCCGCGGCCACCGAGACCAGCGCGAAGGCATAGCTCGCGCGGTCCCGCACTTTGCGGTAGGTGGCGCGCCGGCCGAAGGGCAGGGGCGGCAGTTCGATCGCGGTGATCAGCTCGCCGGGACGCAGCACGGTGTCGAGGTCGGGACGGTCTTCGGGCAGCCGGTGCAGATCGGTCAGCGGCAGCGATCGGTCGCCGTCGGCATGGTTGAGATGGACCACCGCGCCCAGCGCCGCCAACGCGACGCACATGTCTGACGGATGCGTCGCCACGCAGTCCGAAGAGGCGCCGAGGATGGCGTGCATGCGATTGAAGCCCTCGATGGCATCGCAGCCCTGGCCCGGGCTGCGCTTGTTGCAGCGGGCGCCTTCGTCGTCATAGAAATAGGCGCAGCGGGTGCGCTGCATCAGGTTGCCGCCGACGGTGGCCATGTTGCGCACCTGGGCGGACGCGCCGGCCATGATGGCGCGGCTCAGCATCGGGAAGCGGTCTCGCACGGCGGGATGCGCGGCCAGCGCCGTGTTGCGTACGGCGGCGCCGATGAGCAGGCTGCCGTCGTCCCGCGGCTCGATCTCGGTGGACAGCGCGGTCACATCAACCAACCGGTCCGGCTGCTCCAAGGTCTCGCGCAGCAGATCGACCAGGTTGGTGCCGCCGCCGAGGTAGCGGGTCCCCGGCTCGCGGCCCCATCGGACGGCGTCCGCCGTGTCGCCCACGCGCAGGTAGGTGAAGGGCTTCATGGGGCCACCTCGCCGCAATGGGTGGCAATGGCTTCCACGATGCCGTTGTAGGCGCCGCATCGGCAAAGATTGCCGCTCATCCGCTCCCGCAGTTCCTCGCGGGTGAGTCGGATGGTTCGGGTGTTGAGGTCCTGGGTGACGTGGCTGGGCACGCCGCGCTGCCATTCCTCGGCCATGCCCACGGCCGAGCAGATCTGGCCGGGCGTGCAGTAGCCGCATTGAAAGCCGTCGTGGTCGATGAACGCTTGCTGCAGCGGATGCAGCCCGTCCTGCGAGGCCAGACCCTCGATGGTGGTGATGGACCGGCCCTGGTACTGCACCGCCAGGGCCAGGCAGGACAGCACACGTTCGCCGTCCGCCAGCACGGTGCAGGCTCCGCAGGCGCCCTGGTTGCAGCCCTTCTTGGCGCCGGCCAGTTGCAGATGTTCACGCAGGAAGTCCAGCAGCGAGACCCGTGGGTCCTCGGGCAGTGGGACCGGTGAGCCGTTGATGGTGATGGTCAAGGACACGAGGCGTTCCTCCTGGGGGGCGTTGCGCGCCGTGTCCGCGCGAAACGATCGCGCGACCTCGGCAGCGGCAACAGGGATGACGGACACGCATCGACGGGGGTCTCACGGTGACCCTGGACGATGCGCCGAGTGATCCAGCCGGCGTTGCGGTCGCGAGCCGCCGGCGCTGTGGCGTCCGGCGGGGCTCGCGCCTCGGCCAGATCATGCTGCGGTGATTCGGCAAGTCGGATGCCCGTGTCCCTCGTCCTGTGCGCGTCGCCGTGCGGCTGTCGGCGCCTGTGATCGGCGACGGCGCCCACCGGTGAAGCCTGGGCGGGAGAATGGCGCTCTCGTTCGCCGTCATGCGTGCCTGGCCTCAGGCGCGACTGCCCCATGTCGTCTTCGCCCCTCACGTCCGAGCCCGCGCCCAGGCCCGCTTCCACCTTCTCGCTCCGGCGCATTGCCGTTCCCGCGTTCGGGCCGTCCCTGCTGTTCGGCCTGGGGGAGGGCGCCATCCTGCCCATCGTGCCCTTGATGGCGCGCGATCTCGGGGCGTCGGTGTCGATGGCGGCCTTCGTGGTGACGCTGATCAGCCTGGGATCGCTGCTCAACAACATTCCGGCTTCGGTGATCACCATGCGCTGGGGCGAGCGCTGGGCGATCGTCGCGGCCGGGCTGTGGAGCGCGCTGGGGATGGCGCTTTGCGTGCTGACCCATGGGCTGGTGCCGTTCGCTGCCGGCTGCTTCATGGTGGGCATGTCGCAGGCGGTCTACAACCTGGCGCGGCAGAGCTATCTGACCGAGGCGGTGCCCGCGGCCTACCGGGCACGGGCCTTGTCGACGCTGGGCGGCGTGATGCGCATCGGGATGTTCATCGGCCCGTTCCTGGCGGCGGCGGCGGTGCATGCCTTCGGCATCACGGCCGCGTTCGGCGTGGGCATCGTCGGTGTGCTGTCGGCGGCTGCGGTGGGCGCTCGGCTACCGGATCTGGAGAGCTCTCATCCTGCTGGACATGCCGCGCCGGCACCGGTCACGCTGGGTCGCATCCTGGCGGACCACCAGCGGGTGTTTCTGACCATCGGCCTGGGCGTGCTGCTGGTGAGCGCGGTGCGGGCATCTCGTCAGGCGGTGATTCCGCTGTGGGCGGAGCATCTGGCGCTGGCACCGGCGGTGGCCTCCCTGATCTACGGCCTGGCTGGCGGGGTGGAGATGCTGCTGTTCTATCCCGCGGGCCGGGTGATGGACCTGAAGGGACGCCGCTGGGTGGCGGTGCCGTCGATGGTGATCATCGGCGCGGCGATGCTGCTGATGCCCTTCACCACCGGCTTCGTCACCCTGCTGATCGCCGCCACCGCGATCGGCTTTGGCAACGGCATCGGATCGGGACTGATCATGACGCTGGGTGCGGACCATGCGCCGCGCCATGGGCGGGCCTACTTCCTGGGCGTGTGGCGCTTCCTGTCGGATGTCGGCGCCTCTTGCGGCCCGGCGCTGCTGTCGGTGCTGGTCGCGGGCGTCTCGCTGGCGGGCGGGATCGCGGTGACCGGCGGCATGGCCTTGCTGGCGGCGGTGTTGTTGGGGCGCTGGATTCCCCGGCGCGGCGGTGACGATCGTTAGCCTCGGCGACTGTGGACGGCAAGCCGTCGGGAGGGCGTGTCCACAAGGTGGCCCTATCGGCTCGCCTTACAGGGGCGCCATGCTGGGTCGCCAGGCGAGGTCACGTCGAGAGGTCAGACGCGAGGTCGCAAGGAGATGTAACCCGTCGAAATGGCAGGAACAGGGGTTGCCGAGACCCAGGCATGGGGCCTTGCGTCCCGTCACAACAGGCGCCTTTACCCGAAGGCCTGCGACATGCCTACAACTTCGTTCCCCAGTGTTCTTCTCGTTGACGATGCGCCCGACACCCTGGCGTCGCTGAGCGCTGCGCTCGTGGCTGACGGGTTTCATGTCAGAACTGCCAGCTCCGGTCGCCAGGCCTTGGAGCTCATGCGGCAGGAGCGGCCGACGGTCCTGGTGGCCGATCTGGAAATGCCCGACATGGACGGTTATGAGCTGGCGCGCCGGGCACGCGAGCTGTGTCCCGACGAGGTGCTGCTGGTGGCGCTGTCGGGCACGCTGCCTTGCGGCAAGAGCGCGCTGACCAACTGCTTCGGCTTTGACCATCTGTTCGGCAAGCCGGTACAACTGGGCATCCTTGAAGATGTGCTGCGTCTGGATCCGGCGGCTACGCAGGTCGATCCCACCCATTGATTGACTGGCGCTGACGTCACGCCAATCTGCCGCCGGACGGGCATGGCCAGGCAGCGTCCATTTCGGTCGCGGTGGGCGATGACCGTCCCCTCAAGTGACTTGATCCGAGCATGGACGCCTTCCTGGACGCGATTCAATGGCCCGCCATGGGCATCACGCTGCTGGCCGCCTGGCTGGTGGGCGCGCGCCAGTCGGCACGGCGCAGCTGGGGCTTCTGGATGTTCGTTGTCAGCAACCTGCTCTGGTGTGCCTGGGGCTGGCACACCCAGGCGTATGCGCTGATTACCCTGCAGATCGGACTGTTCGCACTGAATCTGCGCGGTGTGATGAAGAACAAGGACGACTGAACGCCGTCCTTGTCAGCGCCGATGGCGACGGCGCCGTCATCGCCGTCGCTCGATCAGGCCGTCGCGTCGAATGGCGAGAGCACCACCTTGCGGCATTCCTCCTCCTTCTTGTTGAACAGCTCATATCCGCGAGCCGCCTCGGTCAAGGGCAGGCGATGGGAAATGATGACGTCGGGATTCAATTCCCCCAGCGCGATGCGCTCGAGCAGCTCGGGCATGAAGCGCTGCGCATGGGTCTGGCCGCTCTTGAAGGACAGGCCTTTCTCGAACGCATCGCCGAACAGGAAACCGTGGATGAAGCCCGCATAGACGCCTGGCACGCTCACGATGCCACCACGACGGGTCGCGGCGATGGCCCACCGCAGCGACGTGCCGCTGGAGCCTTCCAGACGCAGGGTGGACATCACCGTTTCCAGCGTGCTTCCCTTGGCCTCGAAGCCGACCGCGTCGATGGATGCATCCACGCCGCGGTGGTCGGTCTGCTCGATGATCAACTGAGCAGGGTCGTCGACCTCATCGAAATTGATCGGCAGGACGCCGTACGTCTGCTGCGCGAATGCCAGTCGGTAGGCATGATGGTCAATCATGAAGATTTTCTCGGCGCCCAGCATCCGCGCACTGGCCGCCGCCATCAGGCCAACCGGACCGGCGCCGAAGATGGCCACGGATGAGCCGCGTCCGATTTCCGCATTCAATGCTGCCTGATACCCGGTGGGCAGGATGTCGGAGAGGAACAGCACCTGCTCGTCGCTCAGGTGGGTGTGGGGAATCACCAGCGGTCCGACATTGCCCTTGGGCACGCGCACATACTGCGCCTGGCCGCCTGCATAGCCGCCATACAGATGGCTGTAGCCGAACAGTCCGGCCCCTGGTCGCAGATCCTTTTTGTTGAGGATCGCACCGCGGCCGGTGTTGGTGGTCTCGCAGGCTGCGAACAGCTGGCGGCCGCAGAAGAAGCAGTCACCGCAGGAGATGGTGAACGGCACCACCACGCGGTCGCCGCGCCGGACGGCGGTGACGCCTCGCCCCACGTCTTCGACGACGCCCATGAACTCATGGCCGAGGATGTCGCCATCCTTCATGTCAGGAATCTTGCCGCGGTAGATGTGCAGATCCGAGCCGCAAATGGCGGTGGCGGTCACGCGCAGCAGGATGTCGTCGTCCGCCGCCAGGATGGGGTCAGGAACGGTTTCAACGCGAACATCTTTCGCGCCGTGGTAGGTGAGTGCGAGCATGGAGGTGGCCTTTCAGTCGCCAAGTGGGTGTGGAGGGATGCCCGGTGCACGAGGCAAGCCGAACGCCCGGTCAGCGTCGTGACGGTGGCGGGATGCGACCCGTTGTCACTCGGAGGCGAGGGCAGCGACTCGCATATCGGCGGGCAAGTGCCGCCATGTCCACCGCAGTACCTCTGCCGTACCCACTGCCGTCGCCACGGCCTTCTTCATTGGCAAGTTCTCGCACGCAGGGGCAGGGCTCGGCAACTGAGACCGGATCTGCGGTGACGTCGTGGCGCCGATGACGACGGTGGTCCCGATCGCACCGATGGCGCCGATCGAACCGAAGGCCCCGATGGCGCTCGTGGCGGACGGGGAGGATTAGTCGAGCTGCCAGCGACGTCGCGCCTTGAGGCACTGCTCGTCGCCGGGCTGGACCTCGCGGCAGGTGGTCGAGCGCTGGGCGTAAATGCCGCACCCGACCTGCTGGCCGACGACGCCCTGAAGCGCCACGCATCGCACCGGTTGGGTCTGGGTCCCCGACATGCACCGCAGGTGGGGGCTGACCGGCTGCGTCAGGGTCACCGGGACGGTGCCCATCGGGGCATCGTCCGCCTCACCCCAGTAGAACGACACGCGAAAGCTGGCACAGCAGGCGCCGCAGGATTGGCAATCCAGGAGGGCAGGTGGGGCGTCGACGGAAGCGGCTGGGGCAGAAAGCGGCGGCGGCATGGGGGCGGACGATACGGAGCGCTCGTTGGGGCCGAGCCACTCGGTCGCATGAAGCGACAAGCTCGTCCAGGAGGCCGATGATGACCTCATTTTCGCGTGCCTGTCCGCAGGCTGCGATCAGGCCAGCCCGCTGCCGGGCCACGTCGGCGCCGATCAGACGCCCGCGCTGCCTTCGGCCATCACCAAGCGGAGCGCGGCCGAGGCCGACAGGCTCCCTGGGACGATGCGGCGCAGCGAGCCCGCGCGCAGATGGCGCAGCGCGACACACAGGCGGGAGAACAGGGACAGGACAAACATGATGGCTCCTTCGACGGCGTGATCGCCGGACATGCCTGGATGGCACGGTTCAAAGCGTGCGCTCCGGTGCGAGGTGAAGCGTTGCCATCGATCAAGGCCGCTGTCGGGTGGTGTCGGCCCGGCGCCCGATGCTGAGATGCATCAAGGAAGGGTAGGGGCAGGTGTTGCGAAGTTCCAGTGCCGGTCGTGCGTCGTCGCTTCCAACGGCGACGCGTGGCATGGCCGATGTCGGATTGGATGCCTGTGGGTGTCACCGGTTTTGCGCGGCGGCCCGGCGGATGGGATCGCCCCCAGGGATGCTCCAGCATGCCGGCCCTCGGTGGTTCGACCGCCGGCCTTCAAATCGGCTTGATACTTGCTTCCTCTGTGCCGATAGAGGCCCATGGAGGTTGGACGGTGTTGAGTGCGGGTGAAGTTCGGGGATGGTGGCAGTTCGGCTACCAGCTGTGGCAGCGCGAGGCGGTGTCGGGCAGCCTGCGGGCGCTGCTGGCGCTGGCCTGCGTGATGGGCGGCGGCTGGTGGACCGGGCAGATGTCGGCGGTGTTGCCGGCGCTGCTGGGGGTGATTGCCAGCGCGCTGGCGGAAACCGATGACAGCTGGCGGGGGCGCCTGCGGGTGCAGGTCATCACCCTGGTGTGCTTTGCCGTGATGGCGCTGGCGGTGCAGGCGAGCCTGGGGCATCCTTTGCTGCTGGGTGTGCTGCTGGCGGTGGCGGCCATCGTGCTGACCCTGCTCGGTGCATTGGGCGAGCGCTACCGCACGATGGCGTTCGCCACCTTGGTGCTGGCCATCTATGCCTCGCTGTCGTCCCAGCCGCATGCGATCCAGGCGGTGTCGCTGCTGTGGCTGGGGGCCGCCTGGTACGGACTGATCTCGGTGCTCTGGGCGGCGGCGCTGCCCACCCCGCCGGTCCGTCAGCATCTGGCCAACCTCTACGAGAGTCTGGGCGAATACCTGCGCTTGAAGTCGGGCTTGCTCGAGCCGGTCCGCGGCGCGGATCTGGAGGGGCGTCGCGTGGCGCTGGCGCTTCAGAATGGTCGGGTGGTGGAGGCGTTGAACCGCTGCAAGGAGGCGCTGTTCAGCCGCACCGGACTCGGCCCGCCGCCGGCATGGCTGCTGGAAGCGATGCAGGCCTACCTGGTGGCGCAGGATGTCCATGAGCGAACCAGTTCCTCCCACGAGCACTATGAGGTGCTCGCCCAGCATTTCTTCCACAGCGATGTGCTGTACCGCTGCCAGCGCCTGCTGGCTCTGTTGGGCCGGGACTGCCGCAGCGTCGCCCGGCGCATCCGTCGGCAGTCGCCCTGGAAGCGCCACGGCACCACGGCGCATGCGATCGAGGACTTGCAAGCGGCCTTGCGCCACATCGAGCTGCACGTCGACACCCCGGATGAGGGACGAACCCGCGGCCTGGCCGCCCTGCATGGCCTGGCAGCCAATCTGGGCGCGCTGGACCGGGCCTTGTCGTCCGCGCTGCAGCCGCCCGACCCGCCCGCGGACACCAGCCTGCTGGACCGTGATCCGCGCAGTCTGGCCGAGGCCTGGCAACGTCTGAAGGCCCAAATGAACTGGCGTGCGCCGCTGCTGCGCCATGCGTTGCGGCTGGCGGTGGCGCTGACCGTCGGCTACGGCGTGATGCTGAGCACCGGCGACAGCCACGGGTTCTGGATCCTGCTGACCATCGTCTTTGTCTGCCAACCGCAATATGGCGCCACCTTGACCCGATTGGCGCAACGGGTGGGTGGCACGGTGCTGGGACTGGTGGTGGGATGGGCGCTGTTGCGCCTGTTTCCCGACCTGCTGCTGCAGGCGGGGTTCACTGTGGCGGCTGGGGTGCTGTTCTTTGCGACCCGCCACACCCGCTACACCCTGGCGACGGCCGCCATCACCTCGCTGGTCCTGCTGTCCTTCAACCAGGCGGGCGACGGATTCGGTCTGATCCTGCCCCGACTGCTGGACACGGTGGCCGGCAGCGTGATTGCCGGCCTGGCGGTGTGGCTGGTGTTGCCGAGCTGGCAGGTGCATCAGTTGCACCGGCTGGCCGCGCAGGCGGCAGGCAGCCAAGCGAACTATCTGCGGGAGATCATCGCCCAATATCAGACCGGCAAGCGGGACCACCTGCCTTACCGGCTCGCTCGACGCAATGCGCATAACGCGGACGCGGCGCTGTCTCGCGCGCTGGCCGCGATGCAGCTGGAGCCCGAGCACGCGCGGCGGCTGGCGCCGCAAGGGATGCGGTTTCTGGTGCTGTCGCACACCTTGCTGAACTATCTGTCGGCGCTGGGGGCCCATCGCAACCAGCGGCTCACGCTGCCGGAGGAGGGCGCGGCGGCGAGGGGTGTGAACGCGCTGCTGAGCACCTTGGACGCTGTCGCGGCGGCGCTGGAAGCGCAGCCGCCTCGCGTCGTGGAAGAGACGGCGCTGGCGCCGGGGTTGGTGGAGACGCTGACACAGCCCGGGCCCGAGGGCTTGCGACTGGTGCAGGCGCAATTGGCGCTGTGCTTGCGCTTGCTGCCCGCGTTGCAGGCGCAGGCGGTGGCGCTGGTGGCGCCGCAAGAGGCGGTGTTGGGCGAAGTGGGGGCGACGGGCTTGCCGAAGACGCGCAAGGAGCCGGCGTGAGCGCTGCTTGTGCGGGTTCTGACGTCTATGTGAACGTCTCCGCTGGACGGTCGCCGGGTAGATCCGGCCGTGTCAGCATCGCCAGATCCGGTGGCCGGACGCCCCCTACAATCAGCCTCAAGGAGAACCTTTGATGGCGACCGATGCTTCCGCTCATGAGGTGGGTGACGCCCACGATGGCACTGCTGCTCAAAACGTTGAGTGGAGCGGCTTGGCGCAGCGCGTGTTCGATGAGTTGCCCCCCGAGCAGAAGCGGTCGGTACAGCTTGGCGCGTTGAAGATTTCGCGCGCGAAGTCCGTTCAGGACGAGCCCAAGCTCAAACCGCTCATCGGCACGGACAAATTCGTGTTGTCCGTCGGAAAAGACACTCTTCGTATGGTGACCCAGCGGACTCAAGGTGGCTGGAAGGTGGTCGATATTTCTAGGCCTGCGGGCGGGTTTTCTTTTGCGCCGTTGCCGTCGTCTCCTGGCAAGGGGAAACGAGCGACAGGTAGGCTGGCCAGGCGCTGAGCGTGCCAGCGTTGGAAATTAACTGCGCCGCTCCCGGTTGCGACGACGCTCTGCGGGCCGAAGCAAGCGCTTCAGCCATTCAAGTTCCAGCGAAAGGTGGCCCGGCAGGAAGCAGAGGAGTTGGCTTTTTGGCTCGACCACGAGAACCTCAAGAAGCCTCTGAAGGAACGCGACCAGGTGCTGCGGTTTTTTCAGCAGCGAGCCCAGTTGTGCGCATTAACCGGAATGATCTGGGGCAACCTGCTCAATCCCGACCGGTTTTCATTTGAGCTGAACCTCGGCGGAGCTTACCGCCCCGACTTTGTCGTGGGCTGTTCCCAAAGCCGCAACGTTCTGCTGGTGGAGTTCGAGGATGGTGAGGCTAAGAGTCTCTTCGAGCGGGCCAACGATCGGGACCCCAATGAGGTCCGACCCAGGCTGGGTAAACGGCTGCTGGGTGGCCTGGCACAGATCGCCGATTGGGTCTACTTCTTGGAAACTGCGAGCGCAGCCCACAAGAAGACCTGGTTCTCCTTCGAGCCCCGCAATCTGCTGTCCCTGCTGGTCGTGGGCCGCGACCACTACTTCGACAAGCACGGGACCAACGACCGGTCGCGTTATGAGTGGCTCCAAGACAAGTTCAGCCTAGGGCAGATTCCCATCGTCATACGGACGTTTGACGGCCTCAACGACGATTTGAAAACCCGGCTGGCCACTTATCGCTGAGGCAGAGAAGGCACGCTGTCGGTGGTCACCACGAACTTCTTCTTGCCCTTGGCCCGTATGCCGTGCCGTTGCATCAGCAGTCGCACACGCTCCTTGCCCACCCGCACCCCGCGAGCCAGCAGTTTCTTGTGCATCCGCGGCCATCCGTCCTCGCCTCGAAGTTGTTCGTGGATGGCTTTGATGTGCGCCAGCAGAGCCTCGTCGTTGTGCATGCGGCCTGGCCCCTTGGCTTCGCACCGCTGCGAGGCTTCCCAGCCGAAGTACCCGCTGGCGCTGACCTCCAAAACCTCGCACATCATCGTGATCGGCCACCGCTGATTCATCGACTGGATCCAGGCGTACCTTGCAACACGTCCTGCGCAAAGTACGGTGCAGTTTTTTTTGCGATGTCGCGCTCTATCTTCAGACGCGCCACCTCAGCCCGCAGACGGGCATTCTCGGCCTGCTCTGGCGTGACCATCGGCGCAGGCTTGCCCTCGGCGGTTAGGCCCAACTGACCTCGGGCATTCCCTACGTCTTGGCGACCACCGACGCTGCTCGCCCGGCCTTGACAGCCTCCTGCTTGAACTCCAGGGCGTATTTCCCACGACTGCGTTGCTCGTTCCTTTCTCACTCCTTCCCTGCATTCTCCGGGCTTGAGCGATGAACTCCGAATCTCGAGGGCAACCTCACAGTTCCGGAATTGCCCTGGGCTGTACGCCAAAGTTCTCCCTTCACGCACGCACGTCCAGACGAGCTCAGCTCATCCATTTCGGAAAGCTTCTCCAGGAATCTCAGCATCCGACCGATGTCAACGAAATTCATAGGCTTTTACCCTGGGCGGAAGTATCAACCGAAGGGCCATTATGAAGTCGCTTGGAGATGCCGTCATCCCGTCGAATCACTCACCTGCGGCGTCGCCCGAGGAGCGAGCGCGAGAGGAAGCGGTCGCACGACCAAGCGTGTTCAGTTCTGCTATCCATCATTCGCCGCGGATGATGGCACAGAGTCGCTCAATCGAAACTGTCTCCGGCGCTTCGGACCCGTGCCGAAGCGATGGCGTGCAGAATATGAAGAAGCATCACGAACGTGCCCAATCCGGCCCAAGAGTTCAGCAATTGGTTGCAATCCAAAAAATAGTCAACGGAAGCCTACAAGTTAAGCAACTCAAAGTCCTGCAAGAAACTGCGAACGAGTATTTTGAAAAGAAATTGCCGCCTCCCATTCGGAAGAAAGAAAATAAAAATACCTTGCCTGATAAGATAAAAAAAGGTATCGAAAACCTGTCTGGCTACACGATGGATAACGTGAGGGTACATTACAAATCTGGTGAACCTGCACAGCTAAAAGCCCATGCGTTTGCTCAAGAAAACAATGTCAATCTGAGCTCGAGGCAAGAAAAGCGCCTACAACGTGAAGCTTGGCAGGTCGTGCAACAGAGGAAAAGCAAAGCAAAGCCCACCATCCAACTAGAAGGCCGAGTTTGTGTAAATAATAGCGTTGCGTTGGAAAAAGAAGCTGCTGAGGTGGGTGCGCCGCCGGTTCAGAACGGGCAATGCCCACTTCTCGATGGCATCGAGGCATCAAATATATCAGGGCCCAGTTCAACCATGCCAACGACGGGTACTTCTTCACTCGCTCAACAAAAAGTTATCCAGCGCCAGGTCATAGCAACAAAGCAAAACAATGTGGGAGCTTTCACATTCGACCTAAAAAACTACATCCTGACAAAGGATGGCATCTATTCAGGTGTAGAAGTCGAAATATTCTTCAAGCTGAAAGCGAATGCCGTGAATGAAAAGCGCTTATACCTTTCGCAAATTATCCGAATTCATGACATCACCTCTGAAGATCCATTTAACTGGGCTAACAGTAAAAAATTGCAAGAAGCAGCGGAAGCGGCCCGGGACCTTGTTCGCACCACGGGTAAATATGGTGAGGCGCCAGGATTCTTTGTCGATGGAATTTATGCCACTACTGGTGTTGACGAAAGAATTGCATGCATGAATACTCCACGATCATCTCGCTTTGATAAACCTCGTTCAGTTGCTTATAACATGACTGGCGAAGAGTCTCATGGCCATGATGGCAGAAAGGATGATGAAAACAATACTCCGGCTACATTGAAGGACACTCCCGGTGCTGGCAAGCCCATGAAAATGACATTTGAAACAGCAGCGCTTGGTGATACTAATGGGCCCTACGGGAGTTTGCCATGGGAGGTTGTTTTGGGTAGGAAGGGCGTGGAACCCACCGTCATTGTCGGTGATGCGACCGATAAAATCTCTAAGAACTTCACCGAGGCACAGTATCTCTTCAACGAGTTTTTTCGTAATAAAGGCGCTGCCACCTCCCCGGAGCGTTTTAATGCACTAATCGATATTTCCCAATCCGGATTTTCGGGGTTTCGCGAGGTGTTGATAACGCTATCGAAGCTCACCTCACAAGTTGAAACTCTCCTTGCGATGCCTAAGTCGGCAGCCACCGCCGCCATGATCATCGAATTGAAACACACAATTCACTATCGCTTCGAAGCAATTGAGGAAGCCTTTAATGATGCGCCTGCCGAGTATAAGAATTCAGATCTGGCAACCCGTGTTAAGAACGATGTGGCAGAATTCAAGATTAATGCAATCAACCGTATCGGTGAGTAAGAACCCAACAAGTTACTTCCCAGAACCCCGTTGGTACAGCACGTGAAGGTTTTAAACACGCCCACGACTTCGAATTGAACCTGCTGCGGCAATGTCGGATAGCGCTTGATCAGATACCCAATGGTTGGTCGAGACGACGTGCCGGCGAGTCCCGCCTCAAGATAGACCTCATCCGCCCGAGCCCAAGCCTCAGCCAGCGCTTTCGTCGCGAGAGTCCTAGCTGGTTTCGGCCCCCCCGGCGCACCTGAACACGCCACTCTCCGTTCAGCGGGATAATCACCGCCAAGGCTCCAGCGGGCCTTCCCTGCTCCCTGTCTTGCTCCGGTCCCTCCAGGCCGAGCACTCTTTGCACTGCGGTCCCAGTTCCAAGCGACATCCCAGGGAAATTCTGTGCAGTTTCGCACCTCGTTGCATGCGTCAAAGATGTCTGATTCCCCTGATAAATCAATCGCCAGGAGCCCCTGGCGCCTGTCCGTCGCCCCCATGCTCGACTGGACCGATCGCCACTGCCGCTACTTCCACCGGCTGCTGACCCGCCACACGCTGCTCTACACCGAGATGGTCACCACCGGTGCCATCCTGCATGGCGACCAGCCCCGGCATCTGGACTTCAACGAGCAGGAGCATCCCGTCGCGCTGCAGCTCGGCGGCTCGGAACCGGCCGATCTCGCCGCCTGCGCCAAACTGGCCGAACAGTGGGGCTATGACGAGGTCAACCTCAATTGCGGCTGCCCCAGCGAGCGCGTGCAGCGCGGCGCCTTCGGCGCCTGCCTGATGGCGGAGCCCCAATTGGTCGCCGATGGCGTCAAGGCGATGAAGGACGCTGTCAATCGCATCCCTATCACGGTGAAACACCGCATCGGCATCGACAAGATCGAAAGCTATGACTTCGTGCGCGACTTCGTCGGCACGGTCGCCGAGGCCGGCTGCGAGGTCTTCATCGTCCACGCACGCAATGCCTGGCTGCAAGGCCTGTCGCCGAAGGAAAACCGGGACATCCCACCGCTGCGCTACGAACTCGTGCACCAGCTCAAGCGCGAGTTTCCGCATCTGACCATCGCCATCAACGGCGGCATCAAGACCGACGACGAGATTGCCGAGCAGCTCCGCCATGTCGACGGCGTCATGGTCGGACGGCAGGCCTATCACGAGCCCTGGCAGATGATCGGCTGGGACCAGCGCTTCTTCGGCGAAGCGAACCCGCCCGCCGCCAGCCGCGAGGCGGTCGAGGCGCTGTGGCTGGACTACCTCGATCGCCAGGTCGCCGCCGGCCGTCCCTGGTCGCAGGCCATGCGCCATGCCTTGGGACTGTGGAACGGCCTGCCGGGTGCGCGTCGCTGGCGTCAGGTGTGGTCCGATCACAAGCTCAAGGCCCTGTCGCCCCGTGAAGTCGCCGCGATGGCTACCCAGGCGCGCCTGACGGCCGCGGAGATCGCCAGCCAGCATCCCGCCTTCCAGGCGCCGGTGTCGGTTTGACGCCCCGGTGACGCCCCCGCTGACGCCGGACTGGAACTTCAAGTGCAGCACGCCCTGACCTCGGCCGCTGCACCCGCCGCATCCTTGGCCGCTTCCGCGCGAGTGAGCCTGACGCCGTGAGTGGCCTCGTTTGCTTTCATTGCTACCTTACGGTGCTGGGCACCTGTGGCATCGCCTGGCACGAGGACGCGATCGTCGGGTCCCAGTTGCCCGAGGACAGCGCCGGCGCCACCCGTGACCGCATGCGGGTACGTTTTCCGACCGCACGCGAAGTCGTGGTGTTCGATCAGTTGCCCGCCTTCGTGCAAAGCGCTTGCGAGGGCGTGTGGGCGCTGTTGGCCGGCGAGCCGCGGGACTTGCAGGAGATCGTGCTGGACGACAGCGCCATCCCGACCTTCGAGCGGCAGGTGCTGGCCTTCACCCGACGCATTCCGGTGGGACAGACGCTCACCTACGGCGAGGTCGCCGTCCGGCTGGGACAGCCCGGCGCGGCCCGAGCGGTCGGGCGCGCCGAGGGGCGCAATCCGTTCGCGCCGATCGTCCCCTGTCACCGGGTGATGGGCAGCCCCTCGGCCGGCAAAAGCGCGAACCTCACCGGGTTCTCCGCTGCGGGCGGGGTGGCCACCAAGCTCAAGTTGCTGGCCATCGAGGCCCGTGCCACCGGGCAGCAGGTCGGCGAGCAGCAGGACCTGTTCTAAGCGCTCCGCCTCGCCGATCGGAGGCAGCCATCACCCCTTCACGGTGTGTTTGTCCCACAGCGGCTGCCAGTAGTTGTCCACCAACCGGCGCACCGCGTTGGCATCATCCAGCCAGGTGCCAAACTGCAGGTTGTAGTTCGGATAGGCGTTGTCGGAGCCGATGTAGGCCAGGCTGTTGTCGACGATCACCGCCTTGGCGTGGTTGCCGTCGTTGGTGATGCCAGGCGACACGCGTCGGTAGTCGACGGAACGTTCCACCAGCCCCGGGATGTCCGCGATCGGCGCAATCGTCCCGGTGGCGGCCAACATCCGCAGCGAAGCCGCCAGGCGGGCCTTGTAGGTGATCGGCGTGCCGCTGTCCGACCAGCCGCTGTCGCCGTAAGACATGATCAGCTGAATCTGCGCCGCCCCCTTCGCTTGAAGCATGCGAGAGCAACCGACCGCCGTGCCGTTGAGCAGATCCCACGGCCACACCCAACCATCCCAATCGGTGCCGCACATCGTGTTGAAGACCTTCACCAAGGCGCGAAATGCGGCGGAGCCTGCGGCATAGGCATCCACCAGGCTTTGCTGTGAAAGACGCAAGACCTGCGTCGCCGAGGCGGACGCCACCACCCGCGCCGTCCTGCTCGCCCAATGCGCTGGATTGACGGACTGGGCCGCCAGCATGGCGGCGAAATCCGGTTGCGTGACTTCGTCGAGCCGGTGCGCCAGATAGGCCGCCAGGCCCAGGCCTGCATTGCCCTGCCTGGATTGCCCGATGGCCTCCACCATGGCAATCAGCAAGTCCCGCATCGCATCCACATACTGGGAGGGCAGGCCGGTGTTGTCGGGCCATTGGCCAGTCTTGCCCACCGCCAGAATGGAGGCGCCCGATGCGAAGGGGCCGTAGTCCGCCAGATGGCGCATCTGATTGTCGGAATAGGCCTGGAAGCTGTCGTACTGGCCGAACAATGGCGTTTGACGCGTGTCCTTGAACGAGGACAGTCCATTGGCGATCACGGCGGACTTGGCCCAACTGCCAGTATCCCAGGACGGTAAGCCATTGAAGTAGGTCCAGCTCTCGTCGGCGAAGCGATGCGCGGACACGGCCGCATCACCGTCCATCTGCAGGCTCAGATCCAGCACCGTCGTCCGCGGACGCGAGGCGTAGTAGTCGGCCCAGTAATTGATCCCGCCGGTGACCAGCGCCGCCCCGTTCATGGCAAAAATCTTGGAATGGTTCCAGGTCACTGCCGGAAAGTGGGCCTGCGACAGCATCATCTCGAACAGCAACTTGATCGTGCCGCGCAGGCCTGCAACCGCCTGCATCGACGCGCCGTACAAGGACGCATCCGCCTCGCTCACCGCCTTGAAGCCGAAGTCCAAGAGCGCCTCCAGCAGCTTTGAAAAATCACCCGGGTGGAACTCGCTGCGGACGACGTTGGGTTGGTAGGCGGCCATGTAGACCGTGGCCTTCGGGTGGCGGATCAGGCCCGGAGCGAACAGGCTGCGCACCAGCGGATCCGGTGCAAAGGCCGTGGTGTCGGGAAAGCCGGTGACGTAGCGCAGGGTCGGCGTGGCCGCGGCGGGCAGGGCGTTGATGAAATCGGCCAGTTGCCGGAGCGGCGTGGGATTCAGTGCGGGGTCGTCGAACAAACCGGCCGTGCCCTGCTGCAGATTGAAGAGATCAATGAAGCAACGCTTCGATGTCTGCCCGGCGACGATGCCGAGTTGCACCGCATCCTTCAGCGCTTGGGAGAACGGGCTGACCGTCGGGTGGTGCGGGTAGTTGGACCAGGCGCCGAAGGGCGCGCTGGCCCAGAAGTTCGGCGTCAACCGGTTGCCCTGCGTCAGGGCGTAGGACTTGCCGACGGCCTGTCCCTTCGGATCGATGCTGGACAGCATCTTGTACAGATCGCCGCAGTTGCGAACCTGGGGCGGCGGACCGCCCCCGACCCGGTCGATGATCGGCGCAGGTACTGACTGAGCCAGCGCCGCGTTCGGCGCCAGGGCAGCAGCCGCGAGGCCACTCAGCACCTGACGACGGGAAGGCTTGGCAGGTCGGATTGCAGACATGAGATGGTCCTTTGAAGTCAGAGTCACCGTTCCGAAACTGGAACGTGGACTGAGTGGCCTCAGAAGGACTTCAAGCTCCACGCACGGTGGACGTGGATTCGACCGTGGGGTGCGCCGCGCGTTGACTCGAACTCAATCCCAAGGAGCGGATTCAGTCGACGCCATCGCATCGTCGTTGCGGGTGTCGGCGTCGGCGCTGTTGCCGGATGCGGTTACCGATGCAAGCTTGGCGGAGGGGCTCGGCGCATGCTCCGCCGCAATCTTCGCCGACTGTCCGATGAAGTCCAACTCACCGCCCAGGCCTTCGACCAGCTCCGGGATCAGGCCGCTCAGCTCGCCGGTGGCCAGCGCGGCATCGACGTCAAAGGCCTCGTCCTTGGCCGGCTTGTCGCGGCCATCGAACACGATGTCCAGGAACTTGATGCCCTTGATCTGCAGCGTGTCGGTCAGGGTGAAGGACACCCGCTCGCGCCAGGTCATGGCCAGGCGCGTGGGCATCTTGCCGCTGGTCAGATGGGCCTTCACCTCGTCGGTGTCCAGGTTGTGTCGGGCGTAGCGCACCGCGGCCTTCATTTCATCGGCGGCCTTCAGTTCGCAATCCCGGTCGATGACGAAGTCCGCCGGCGGCACGCCATCCATCAGCCAGGCCGCCATGCAGGTCGCCGGCGATTCGGCGCTCTGCAGCAGGTGCAGGTTGATCGAGGAATCGGCCTTCACCAGCAGGCTGATCAGCTCGTCGGCCTTGCCGATGGAGCCCGCATCCACCATCAACAGGCCTTGCTTGGGCGAGATCCAGACGCGCAGGTGCGATTGCAGCGTGAAGGCGCGGGGCAGCAGCTCCTGCGTGGCCTGATCCTTCAGGTCACGCTGCTGCTTTTTGCCCGGGCGGCGGCCGGTCTCGTGCTCGATCCGCTCCATCATTTCTTCGACATGCTCGCGCACCACCGAGCCCGGCAGCACCCGCTTTTCCAGCCGCAGGCTCAGCAGCCAATGGCCGTCGATGTCCTCGAGCAGGCGGGCGCCCGGCTCGCCGCGCGGCGGCACCCAGCCGGCGGACAGCGCCTCGGTGGCGCCGCAGGGCTTGAAACGTTCCTGCTCCAGCGCGTCTTCCAGCGTGTCGGCGTTGGGCTGCCAATCATTGGCGATGCGGTAAATGATCAGGTTCTTGAACATGGGCGGGACTGCAAACGCGAAATTGACGCGACTTGACCTGCGTTAGACAGACAAAGCCGCGAGAAAAACAAACGGGGCCGGCGAAGGACGCGGGCCCCGATGGCACGATGGCTGGATTGTCTCAGGTCTGGCCTCGGCCCGACCCACGGATAGTCCTACTTGTGCCGGCGGATCACTCCGCCTGCCGCGCTTTGCTTTGCTCGGCTGCCACGCGGCGCAGCGCCTGCTCAAAGGCCTCGGGCGGCTGTCCGCCCTGGACCAGGTAGCGCTCGTTGATGATGACCGAAGGCACCGAGCTGATGCCTTGCTGCTGCCAGAAGGCTTCGGCCTGGCGCACCTCCTCGGCATAGCGGTCGCTGTCGAGCACCCGCGCGGCCTCGGCGCTGTCCAGGCCGAGGGCGGTGACCGTCTTCAGCAGCACTTCGCGGTCGCCGGGGTTGCGTCCATCGGTGTGATAGGCGGTGAGCAGCGCCAGCTTCAGGTCGTGCTGGGCCGCGGGCGATTGCAGGCCGGCCCAGTGCAGCAGCCGGTGCGCATCGAAGGTGTTCCAGATGCGGCTGCGCGCGCCTTCGGTGAAAGTGAAGCCCACCGCAGCGCCGCGTTGGCGCAGATGGTCGCGGATCTGGGTGCGCTGCTCGGTGGTGGAACCGTACTTGCGGGTCAGATGTTCCTCGATGTCTTCGCCTTCCGCCGGCATCTGCGGATTGAGTTCGAAGGGCTGGAAGTGCAGGTCGACCTTCAGGTCCGGCAGGCGCGCCAGTGCGGTCTCCAGCGACTTCAAGCCGACCGCGCACCAGGGGCAGGCGACGTCGGAAACGAAGTCGATGCGGATCGCGTCCGCATCGGCGTGGGAAGGAAGGTGGGCGGTCGTGTCGTTCATGGCCGCCACTCTAGCCCGAGGCTCAAGTCAACACGCGGTCGCTGGGTTTTGCCAGGTAGAACCATTCGTGTCCCGGCTCGGCCTTGCTGTTGGGAAAGACGATGCGTCCGGCGAACGGGGCCAGCACCGGCGTGCCGTCCGCCCGGGTGCCGATGCGCTCACCCAGCGCCAGTGCGTCAAAGCTGGCCCATTCGCGCTCGAACCGGTCGTCGACATCGGCGCGATCGATCACCTCATACAGCTGCAGCAGCTCCACCGGGCGGTTCGGGTCGGCCTGTTGAACCTGGTCCGGCGCCACCATGCCCAGCTGGGCCAGGGTGCGCAGGATGGCCTGGAAGGCCACCTCCGGCCCTTGCGGATCCGCATGCTGGCCGCATTCCAGCGTGATGCCGTAGCCACCCTGGCTGCGCATGTATTCGGTGGTGCCCACGCCGTAGTGCGGATCCTGCTGCAGGGCCATGCGGCGCGAGCCATCGCCGATGTTCGCCGCGCGGCGCTTCAGTCCCAGGGCATAGGTCGAGAGCCAGCCTTCGACGATGCGACCGGTGCCCACCGCCAGCGCCAGCGCGCTTTCGGCGGCCTGGTGGCGGAAGGGCTCGAGATCGCCGTCGTTGTCCCGCGGGCCGAGCATCGCGAAGGCCGGGCCGGGGTTGTTGAAGCTGTGCAGGTCCAGCAGCACATCGCTGTCGGCCAGCCAGGGGCAGAGCCGGTTGGCGATGCGGTCCTCGAAATCCTGCGGGATCGGATTCACCCGCAGATTGCGATTGAGGTTGCGTTCCCCCTCGCGACGCTGCAGCCGATGCGCCAACGGATTGACGATGGGAATCATCGTCAGCGTGCCCTGCAGCAGGGTGAGGGCGCCGCTGTCGATCAGGGCCATCACCCGCTGGATTGCGCCCACGCCGGCCACTTCGTTGCCATGCACCGCGGCCGTGACCAGCAGGCGGGGACCGGGCTTCAGGCCGGCGAACTGATGGATGCGGAGATGGGTGGGCGCTTGGCTCATGGTGGGGGCGGGAGGTCGGTCAGGAACGATCGGTGGAAAGGAGGGCGGCCACGTCCAGCGGCTGCTCGCAGGACCAGACCGACGCGGTCAGGTCGTGGGCGGCGGCGCCGTCGACCCAGCGCGTCAGCCGGTACAGCGTGGCGAAGCCGAACGGCGGCGGCGTCTCGCCGGGCCCGGCCAGCAACTCGCCGCCACGCCGGACGTTGTCCGCCATCCAGGCGGGCAAGCGCAGATGGTACGGATTGCGCTCGATCTCGCCGACATGGCAGGCCAGCGCCCGCACCAGCCGGGCGGTGTCGCGCAGGCCGGTTTCGATCAGGGTGGTGGGCGCGGGCTGGGTGGCCCAGAACTCGGTGTGGGCGACGACGGTGCTCAGTCGGGCCTCGCGCAGCGCGGCCGTCACCAGCCGATGGACGCCGATGTGCGTGGGAATGCCGTCCTGCGCATGCGGCACCAGCACCAGCGCGGGCCGCTCGGCCGCCAGTAGGGCGGCGGTCTGGCGGACCTGCTCGCGCCACAGCGGCGTGTCCGCATCGGCCGCTTCCGGCTTGATCTGCTCGAAACCGTCATCGGCCAGCAGGCGCACCTCGAAATCCAGCACCGCGCAGGCGGCACGCAATTCGGCCAGGCGTTCGGCGCGGCGGTCCTGCCGGCTGCCCAGGGTGACCGCCACATTGGTGACGCGCCAGCCCGCTTCCCGCCGCAGTCGCAGGGGCAGGGCGCCGACGATGCATTCGTCGTCCGGATGTGGCGCGAACACCAGCGCATGCGGGATGGCGCCGGACGACGAGGTCTTCAGCGTCGCGCGGCCCGACCCGGCGGCGTCCGCCAGATCGCGCGGCGTTTGACGGAGTACGGCGTACCAGTCCGTCAGCCAGGTGTCCCAGTCCGTGACTGCGGCGGCGGGGGCGACGTCGGCCCGGGCGGACGACAAGGCGGAATCGGTGGGTGAGTCAGCGGGGGAGGCGGGGGACTCGGAGGGTGAAAGCGGCATCAGGGCTCGGCGTAGGCGCGTCGGATCCCGAAATGGTATGGCATTGGTAGTAGAAAAACCGGCCCCTTAACCGCTTAACCTTCGTTTTCGATCGCGTGAGCCATGGTTTTTTATGGACCGGTCATAGACCACGGTTGGGCCAGGTGGCCAAGATGACGCCGCCCAGCGCCAGGGCATAGGCCAGCAACTGGATGCCGGTGAGGTGCTCGCCCAGGAACAGCAGACCGACCAGCGCGGTGGCGATCGGCAGGAACACCATGAACACGCCCGCCTTGGCGGCCGGGATCTGGCGCAGCCCCTTCATCCACAGCCAGACCGTGACCATGCTGGCGGCCACGGCGTAGAAGGTCAGCAAGCCCCAGTGCGGCGCGCGGACCACGCTGAAGTCGAAATCCAGCGCCTGCCACAGGCCCAGCGGCGTCACCAAGGCCAGACCCCAGAGGTTGATCAGCGCGCTGATCCGCTTGGGCGACAGGTCTTGCGTGAGCCGTTTGCCGATGACCACATAGCCTGCCTCGCAGAACACGGCGGCCAGCAGCAACAGCGCGCCCCAGCCGCTCTGCTGGCTGGCGTCGTGCCGGCTCAGCGCCACCATCGCGATGCCCGCCACCGCCAGCGCAATGCCGCCCAGCGTGCGTGGGGCGATCCGCTCACGCAGGAAGATCCAGCTCAACAGCGCCACCGCTGCGGGGATGCCCGCCATGATCACGCCGGCCACCACGGCGGAGCTTTGTTTCAGGCCGAACAGCAGGCAGATCGAGAACAGGAAGTTGCCGATGAAGGATTCCAGGAACACCAGCCCCCGGGTGCGGCCGGACATCGTCGCCTCGCCCGGTGTGCGCCGCAGCCAGGGCAGCATCACCACCGCCGCAATGCCGAAGCGCAGCCACGCCAGCAGGAACACCGGAAACACCACCACCAGCAATTTGGACAGCCCGACATAACTGCCGATCAGGCTGGTGCTCGCGGCCAGGCAGACATAAGCCAGCCAGGGCGTGGGGTGAGAGGCGGCCGAGGTCGGCGCGGTGGTGGAGCTGTGCATGGTGCGCGGATGATGCCCGAGCTGGCGCGCGCCACGGCTTTCCGGGACGCGCAAGGGTTAGCGAGATCGCACGGCTGCCTTCGTCGCGCTACAACGCCGACATCGCGCGGGGTCAGCTTCACGAAGGATGGACACATGGCGACGTCGTCGGGCACGCAGACCGGATCCCCCCCCCCTGGCCGCCACGCCGCCGACATCCGACGGCTTGCCCGGGCGGCCCTCGGTCGGCTACTCCGGCACGCCGCTGGCGCGCAAGTTGGGCATCCAATCCGGCCATGTGCTCTGGGTGCTCGAGGCGCCGGCCGGTTACGACGACTGGATCGCGCCGCTGCCGCCGAATGTGGTCCGCGCCAAACAATCGGGTCCGACGGTCGACATCGCCCATCTGTTCCTGATCGAGCGCACTGATCTGGCTCGCCATCTCCACACCTTGCGCACGCGGCTGCGAGACGACGTCTCGCTGTGGATCTCCTGGCCCAAGAAAGCCTCCAAGGTGCCGACGAGCATCACCGAGGACGTCATCCGCACCGAATGCCTGCCGCTGGGCTGGGTGGATGTGAAGGTCTGCGCGGTCAGCGAGGTGTGGTCGGGCCTGAAGCTGGTGGTGCGCAAGGAGCTTCGCGGGGCCGGGCGCTGACGCGCACTGCGGCTCGACGGGCTGAACCGGGCGATCAGGCCAGCCGGCGCAGGGCGGTGCGGATCGCGTCGACCATCCGGTCCAGGTGTTCTCGGCCGGCGATCAGCGGTGGCGACAGCGCGAGGATGTCGCCCGTGGTGCGGATCAGCACGCCCTGTTCCCAGCAGTCGAGGAAGGTGTCGAAGGCCCGCTTGGTCGGTTCGCCGGCGCGCGGCGTGAGTTCCACGCCGCCGACCAGTCCGATGTTGCGCACATCAATGACATGCGGCTCGCCCCGCAGCGAGTGCAGCTGTTCGGCGAAGTAGCCCTGCAGCTCGCCGGCGCGGGTCAGCAGGCCGTCTTCTGCATAGGTGTCGAGCGTCGCCAGCCCGGCCGCGCAGGCAAGCGGATGCCCGGAATAGGTGTAGCCGTGGAAGAACTCGATCAGGTGGTCCGGCCCATTCATGAAGGTGTCGTGGATGGACTGCTTCGCGAGCACCGCGCCCATGGGCACGCAGCCGTTGGTCAGGCCTTTGGCGATCGTCATCAGGTCAGGCGTGACGCCGAAGGTCTGGGCCGCGAACGGGTGGCCGGTGCGGCCGAAGCCGGTGATGACCTCATCGAAGATCAGCAGGATGCCGTGCTTGTCGCAGATCTCGCGCAGGCGCTGCAGATAGCCTTGCGGCGGGATCAGCACGCCGGACGAGCCCGACACCGGTTCGACGATCACCGCCGCAATCGTCGACGCATCGTGCAGCGCGACCATGCGCTCCAGATCGTCCGCCAGCTCTGCGCCGTGCGCCGGCTGCCCGACGCTGAAGGCATTGCGGGCGAGGTCATGGGTATGGCGCAGATGGTCCACCCCCGACAGCAGCGTGCCGAACATCTTGCGATTGGCCACCATGCCACCCACCGACACCCCGCCGAAGTTCACGCCGTGATAGCCGCGCTCGCGACCGATGAGCCGGGTGCGTTGTCCCTCGCCGCGTACGCGGTGATAGGCCAGCGCCATCTTCAGTGCGGTTTCGACCGATTCGGAGCCGGAGTTGGTGAAGAACACCTTGTTCATGCCCGCTGGCGCGATCTCGGCCAGCCGCGAGGCGAGCTCGAAGGCCTTCGGATGGCCCATCTGGAACGGCGGTGCGAAGTCCAGCTCAGCGGCTTGTTCCTGGATCGCCTTGACGATGCGCGGACGGTTATGGCCCGCATTCACGCACCACAGGCCGGCGATGCCGTCGAGCACCTGCCGGCCGTGGTCGTCGGTGAAGAACATGCCGTCGGCACGGGTGAGCAGGCGGGGAGACTTCTTGAACTGGCGGTTCGCGGTGAACGGCATCCAGTAGGCGTCCATGTCGAGGGGCGGGGTGCTCATGGGGAAGGCTCCTTGATGTCGAAGGCGAAGGCGAAGCGCGGCGGGTCGGTCGCCGTGGCACTGAAAGGGCCGTTCGCGGCGACCGGGATTGACCATTAGTCTAGGCAAGCGGCCGCGCAATCGGTGAGCGTTGTACAGGCGGGAAAACCCGGAATGGCGCAATCCAATGCCGCTGATGGCGGGATTCTTCGCACAGAATGCCGCGCATGAACCCAGAAGTGAAATTGGATGCGATTGACCGGCAGATCCTGGAGGCCCTGCAGCAGGATGCGAGGCTGTCCAACCAGGACCTGGCGCAACGGGTGCACCTGTCACCGTCGGCGTGTCTTCGCCGGGTCAAGCGGCTGGAGGACGACGGCGTGATCGATCGGGTGGTGGCCTTGCTCAATCCGAAGGCCATCGGCAAACCGGGCACGAGCTACACCATCATCAATGTCGAGCGCATGACGCCTGCGGCGCTGGCGGAGTTCGAGCAGGCGGTGAAGGACGCGCCGGATATCCTGGACTGCTTCTATGTGGCCGGCAGCAACGACTACCTGCTGCGCTTCGCCTACAAGGACGCCGAGGACCTGGAGCGGCTGCACACCCAGGTGTTGATGCAACTGCCCGGCGTGGCGCGCGCCAATTCCATGCTGGTGCTGCGCACGGTGAAGCGGTCGACGGCGTTTCCGCTGGACGCGTGAGCGGCACGGAGCGGCGCTCGCCTCTTCGCGGGCGTCACGGTCATCGCGATGGGGGCGAGAGCGATTCCAGCGCACGCCGATCCCGGAGCACCAAGAGCTGTAGCTGTAGCTGTAGCTGAGGCTGAGGCTGAGTCTGATGCCGGTCTGATCAGCGCCAGGCCCGGCCAGACCTCAAGCCGTCCGCGCCCGCAGCACGCGCAGCATCGGCAGCAACTGGATCAGCAGCATCGCGCCCAGAATCAGCGCGCAGCCCAGCAGGCCGGCGGCGTTCAAGCGGTCGCCCATCAGCACATAGCCGAAGATCGCGGCGAACAAGGTCTCGGACGACAGGATGATGGCCGCGTCCGCCGCATGCGCATAACGCTGCGCCACCACCTGACCGGTGAAGGCCACGCCGACCGACAGCACGCCGGTGTAGAGCAGGGGCCCGGTGGCGGCCTGAATGCCTTCCCAGCTCCACGGCTCCAAACACAGCGCCCACGCCAGCGCGACCACGCCACAGAACAGGAACTGCCCGCCCGCCACCAGGAACGGGGAGTTCATTCGGTCCGCGACCTGACCCACCAGCAGCACATGCACCGCCCACGGCAGGGCCGAGGCAATCACCCAGGCGTCGCCCAGGCTGATGTTCAATTCATGCGCGCCCGACAGCAGGAAGGCGCCCACCAGACAGGCCACCGCGCCCGGCCAGACCGACCAGTGCGGCCAGTGGCGAAGCAGCGCCCAGCCCAGCAGCGGCACCAGCGGCACATACAGCGCGGTCAGGAAACCGGCATTGGTGACCGTGGTGAACTTGATGCCGATCTGCTGCAGCGCCGCGCCCAAGGTCAGCAGCAGACCCAGGCCCATGATCTTGAAGGCATCGCTGCGCGTCAGCGGTCGGGCGGTCGGGGAGAGGCGGGCGGTCCGCCGCTCCCGCAGGATCAGCGGCAGCACCACCAGCGCGCCGATCAGGAAACGCACGCCGGTGAACATCATCGGGCCGATGGAATCCATGCCGTGCGCCTGCGCGACGAAGGCAGAACCCCAGATCATCGCGATGAGCGTCAGCAGCAGGTTGGCTTGGATACGGGTCATGAACAGCTTTCGGATCGGACTCGCTGCGCGGATCGCGTCAGCGGCCTGCAGGCAGGGAGGCGCCAGGCGTCAGTTGAATTTGGGGACAGCCGAACGGTCGAGCCCCCGGCGAGGCGGTCACCTTGCGGATCATTCGTTGAGGTAGGCCAGCTCCTCGGGACTGAAGCCGGCCTCGGTGCGCGCGTCCAGGTTGAAGGGCGGTCGCAGGCGAGGGGCCTGGAACTGCTCGACCAGGCTCGGATACAGCGTCACCGGATCCAGCCCGCGTTCGCGGCACAGGTGGCGGTACCAGTGGTTGCCGATGCGCACATGGCCGACCTCGTCGCGCAGGATGATGTCCAGAATCTCCACCGCCCGGGCGTCGCCCGCCTTGGCGAACTTGGCCTGCAGCGGCGGTGTCGCATCCAGTCCGCGGGCTTCCAGGGTGCGCGGCACCAGCGCCATGCGGGCCAGCACATCGCCCTCGGTGCGGCGCGCCATCGACCACAGGCCGTCATGGGCATCGAAGTCGCCGTAGGCCCGTCCCAGCGTGCCGAGATGCTCGGCCAGCAGACTGAAATGGAAGGCTTCTTCGGCCGCCACCTTCAGCCAGTCGAGATAGAACGCCCGCGGCATGTCCGGGAAGCGCCAGACGGCATCCAGCGCCAGGTTGATCGCATTGAACTCGATGTGCGCAATCGCATGCAGCAGCGCCGCCCGGCCCTCGACGGTGAAGGGCGAGCGCGAACCCACCTGCAGCGCCGACAGCAGCCGCGGGCGCTCGGGGCGACCGGGCAGATCGGCATCGGTGGTGAGGCGCACGGCGGTGTCCAGCGGCACGGTGTCGGGGTCGCGCAGGGCCTCCTGCAACGCACGGGCCGCGAGCGCCTTGGCCGGCGGGTCCGGGATGAGAAGGACCTCCAGCGCACGGGTTCTGAGTTCCATTCGTAGAATTATCCCTTTTGCGCCGGCGCCACCCGGCCGCAACCGGCCCAGGCCGGCGAACCCCGGGAGAGCAAACGAATGGCTGTCTATCGATTGGGCGACCACACGCCCGAACTGGCCGCAGGCGTGTGGGTCGCGGAAAGCGCCCAGGTCATCGGCCGTGTGACGCTGCAGGCGAAGGTGAGCATCTGGTTCAACGCGGTGCTGCGCGGCGACAGCGACCACCTCACCATCGGCGAGGGCAGCAACATCCAGGACGGCAGCGTCCTGCATGCGGATGCCGGCATGCCGCTGACCCTGGGCGCCAATGTCACCGTCGGTCATCAGGTCATGCTGCACGGCTGCACCGTGGGCGAGAACTCGCTGATCGGCATCGGCGCGGTGGTGCTCAATGGCGCCCGGATCGGCCGCAACTGCCTGGTCGGCGCCGGCTCGCTGGTGACCGAAGGCAAGGTCTTCCCGGACGGCAGCCTGATCATGGGCTCGCCCGCCAAGGTGGTGCGCGAGCTCACGCCCGAGCAGATCCAGGGCCTGGCGCACAGCGCCGCCCATTACGTGCGCAACGGCCAGCGCTATGCCCAGGAGCTGGTCCGAATCGATTGACCGAGTGAGGGCCGGGCGGGCCCCTCGGTGCCGGCGGCCGCATGTGCTTGCCTCCGGCCATTCCGTCCCGATCTAAGGCTCCTTGAGCGATGCCTGAGAGATTCACTGACTTTGAAAGACCGATTCCCATGAGCGAACTGCACAAGTTCCTGTTTGAAGGCCTGCCGGTGCGCGGCATGCTGGTGCGCCTGGACGAGAGCTGGCAAGAGCTGCTGCGCCGGCGCAAGGAACCCCTGCCGGTGCCGGTGCGCGACCTGCTGGGCCAGATGACGGCCGCCGGTGCGCTGATGCAGGCCAACATCAAGTTCAACGGCGCCCTGGTGTTCCAGGTGATGGGCGACGGCCCGCTGAAGCTGGCCGTGGTGGAGGTGCAGCCCGACCTGACCTTCCGCTCCACCGCCAAGACCCGCGGCGAGGTCGCGGACGACGCCACCCTGCAGCAGATGCTCAACGCGCATGGCCAGGGCCGCTGCGCCATCACGCTGGACCCCAAGGACAAGATGCCGGGCCAGCAGCCCTATCAAGGCATCGTGCCCCTGAGCGGCCCCAACGGCGAGCCGCTGGAAAAGCTGTCGGACGTGCTGAAGCACTACATGCGCCAGTCCGAGCAGCTCGACAGCACGCTGGTGCTGGCCGCCAACGACAAGATCGCCGCCGGCCTGCTCATCCAGCGCCTGCCGATCGAAGGCGAGGGCAACCTGGAGGCGGGCGCGAGCTCCGGCATCGCCCGCGAGGAGCTGGAAGACGCCTACAACCGCATCAGCATGCTCGCCGCCACGCTCACGCCTGAAGAGCTGCTGACCTTGGACAGCAACACCATCCTGCGCCGGCTGTTCTGGGAGGAGACGGTGCGCCGCTTCGATCCCCAGACGCCGCGCTTCGCCTGCACCTGCTCTCGCGACCGGGTCGGCCGCATGCTGCTGGGTCTGGGGCGCCAGGAGGTCGATGAGATCCTGGCCGAACTGGGCGGCGTCGAGATCGGCTGCGACTTCTGCGGCAACCACTACATGTTCGATGCGGTGGATGTCGGCGAGCTCTTCACCGATCCGCAGTATCAGGCGCCGGGCAGCGCCAGCGTGCAGTAAGCGCCAGGCAGGCCCGCCGGGAGGGCGGGGCCTGTCGTGTGGCTTCAGTCGGGCCCAGGCCGGTCGGCCCGGGTTCGCGAGGTCCGTTCGGCGGGGCCGCTCAGGTCCGCATGCCTCAGGTCCTCTCAGCGCGGACCGGCCCCCTCAGCTCCAGGATTTCCGCAGCTTCGCCGCCACGTCCATCGCCGGCTTCACCAGCGCCGGCAGCGGGGCCTGGACCTCGTTGGCCGGGCCCACCTTCTCGAAGTGGCGTGCCACCTTGCCGGGCAGGAAGCGTGACACGCTGGCGTAGAGATGCCGATCGCCGTGGCGCGCCTGCTGCGTCACATAGAAACGCTGCGGCACCATCACCGCCAGATGCTGCTTGGCGCGGGTCATCGCCACATACAGCAGCCGTCGCTCTTCCTCGATCTGAGCCTGTGCGCCGGTGCTCAAGTCCGAGGGCAGGCAGCCGTCCACGCAGTTCAGCAGATACACCGCCTCCCATTCCTGGCCCTTGGCGGAGTGGATGGTGGAGAGGATCAGGTAGTCCTCGTCCTTGAGGGGCACGCCGGATTCGTCGCTGCTGGCTTCGGGCGGATCGAGCGTGAGCTCGGTGAGAAAGCGCTCCCGGCTGCCGTAGCCCTGGGCGATCCGCACGATCTGCTCCAGGTCCGCCAGACGGATCGCCGCATCCTCCTGCAGCCGCTCCAGGTGCGGCGCGTACCACTGCACCACGGCTTCCAGCTCGGCCGGCCAGTCCGATCCGTCCATCAGCTGGATCATCAAGGCGCTCAGCCGTGTCCAGTCCGCCTTCGCCGCACCCGGCGGCTGGAAGGACTGCAGCACGGTGCGCACCTCTGGCGCGTCCTGCATCTCATCGAGCAGCCGGCGCGCGCTGGCGGGGCCGAAACCGGGCAGCAACTGCGACACCCGGAAGCCGGCCAGCCGATGGCGCGGGTTGTCGGCCCAGCGCAGCACGCTCATCACGTCCTTCACATGGCTGCTCTCCAGGAATTTGAGGCCACCGAATTTCACGAACGGGATGTTGCGGCGGGTGAGTTCCAGCTCCAGCGGCGCACTGTGGCTGGCGGTGCGGAACAGCACCGCCTGACGGGTGAGTTTCAGGCCTTCCTCGCGGCGCTGCAGGATGCGGTCGGCGACCCACTGAGCCTGGCGCGCCTCGTCTTCCACCGTCACCAGTTGGGGCTGCTCGTTCGAGACCTTGTCCGACCACAGCTGCTTGTCGTGCCGCTCGCGAGACTGGGCGATCACCGCATTGGAGGCCTCCAGGATCGGCTGGGTCGACCGATAGTTGCGCGCGAGCGTGATCACCCGCGCCGGCGGCTGGAAGCGCTGCGGAAAATCCAGGATGTTGCGCACCTCGGCCGCGCGGAAGGAATAGATCGCCTGCGCATCGTCGCCGACCACGGTCAGCCGGTCACCGGTGGGCTTGAGCCGATGCAGGATGGTGGCCTGCAGCCGGTTGGTGTCCTGGTATTCGTCGACCAGCACATGGTCGAAGCGCTCGCCGAGCGCCTGCGCAATCTCCTCGTCGCTCATCATCTCGGCCCAGTAGAGCAGCAGGTCGTCATAGTCCAGCAGGTGCTGTTGCTGCTTGGCCTCCACATAGGCGCCGAACAGCTGCTTGAGCGCGTCATGCGCGGCGAAGCACCAAGGAAAGTGGTCCTGCAGCACCTGGTCCAGGCGCGCCTCGCTGTTGACGGTGCGCGAGTAGATGTTCAGGCAGGTGGATTTCAGCGGAAAGCGGTCGGTTGTCTCCGCCAGGCCCAGGGCCTGGCGCTGCAGTCCCATCAGGTCCTCGGCATCGGCCCGGTCCAGGATGGTGAACTGTGTCTCCAACCCGATGCGTGGCGCGTATTCGCGCAGCAGTCGGGCGCCCACGCTGTGGAAGGTGCCTGCCCAGGGAAAGCGCGGCGGTGCCTGGGTGCTGCGCAGCCCCAGCGCCCGGTGCAGCATCCGGCCGGCGCGGCGTTCCATTTCGCCGGCTGCACGCCGTGAGAAGGTGAGCAGCAGCAGGCGTTGCGGGTCCGCCCCGCTCTGGAGCAAGCGCGCCACCCGCGCCGCCAGCGTCTTGGTCTTGCCGGAGCCGGCGCCCGCAATCACCAGCAGCGGGCCGTGGCCGTCCTCCGGCGCGACCAGGCCGTGTTCGACCGCGGCCCGCTGTTGCGGGTTCAGGTCCGCGAAAGCGGCGTCAGGTCCCGTCGGCGGCACCGGGTCAGGGCGGTCGGCGAGGGCGTTCGGGGCATCGATCGGCGTCATGGCGGATCGGATCATAGGCTGTACAAACGAACAGTGTCAGTTGGCAATCGCCCGGGGGTGGTCTTCCTGCACCTTCGGTCGACCGTCAAGTCAGACCGCTATCTCACAGCGGCACCCCACAGCTGCACCCCGCAGCGGCATCTCACAGCGGCAGATCACGCCCGAGCCTGTGCATCGCCCCCTGGGGGCATGTGGATTGCCGACTTGCACTCAAAATCACGATGTACGGCGATCGTTCGCCGACCACCCGTTCCAAAACTCGAAAAGAGAGCCCCCATGCCACAAGCACTGCTGATGTTGAGCGCGCTGGCGATGCCGCTGATTGCGTGGCTGTCCCAGCGAGGCGTGTTCGGTCCGGACAACGGCACCATCTCCAACCAATACCCCACGCTGCTGGTGGCGCAGGGGTATGCGTTCTCGATCTGGGGCGTGATCTTCCTGCTGGACCTGATCTTCGCGCTCTGGATGCTGCGGGGCCAACGCAGCACGGAAGGCAGCACCGCTGCGCCGCGACCCACTTCGCACCGCTGCGTGGTGCTCGTCACCGTCGGTTTTGCGCTGACCGCCAGCTGGATGATCGTGTTCTCCCAGCGCTGGTTCTGGGTGGCGCTGGCGGTCATGTGGCTGGCGCTGATCAGCATGGTCTGGGCGCTGATGCTGGTGGCCCATGCGCGACCGCGCGGCGCTGCCGCCTGGATGACGCTGCTGCCACTGGGGCTGCATGCGGGCTGGCTGTCGCTGGCGGCCTTCCTCAATACCGCGCAGGTGATCGTGGCGGAGCAACTGCTGCCCACCGTCGATCAACTGCCGTGGAGCCTGGTGCTGTGGGCACTGGCGGCCCTGCTGGTGCTGGTGGCCAATGCGCGGCTGCATCAGCCGATGGTGCCCATCGCGGGCGTCGCTTATGTGGTGGCGGCGGTGTGGGGCCTGGTGGGCGTGTATGTGAAGCAGTCCCACAGCGAGCTGCCGGGCGCGCACACCTCCGCCTGGGTGGCGGCGGCACTCGTGGTGGTGGTGATCGCTCAGACGCTGTGGCTGCGGCTGCGCGGCACCCAGCCGACCGATGCGCAGCGGATGTCGTATCGGCCGCATTGAGGCTCGGGGCGTTCGAGGCCAACGCCAACGCCGACGTCGAAGCGGAGCAAAGGCAGAAGCAGCGGTAACAGTGGAGAAAGCTGAAGCCCATGCCGAAGCAGAGCTCACCAAAGAAAAACGGCGCCGAGGCGCCGTTTTTCATGGTCGATGCGCGACCGGTCGGTGATCGACAGGCCGCACGCTGCGGCGCGTCAGGCGATGCGCTGCTCGTTGCTCGCATCGAACAGATGCGCCACTTCCGGCTGCCACTGCAGGCGCACGGCGTCGCCCACCTGCAGATGCGGATTGCCCGCCACCCGCGAGGTGATCTGGCCCAGCGGCGTGTCCACCAGCAGATAGGTCTCGGGGCCGGTCGGCTCGATCATCAACAGCTTGCCGGGCACGCCGTCGTCGGCCAGGCGGATGTGCTCCGGACGCAGCCCGTACAGGCAGCCGCCGTTGCCGCGGATCGACGCATTGATCGAGGCCGACTGCTGCGCGCTCAGCGGCAGCGCCAGGCCTTGGGCCGACAGGCCGTCGTCGCGACGCTCGGCGCTGACGAAGTTCATCGTCGGCGAGCCGATGAACTCGGCCACGAAGCGGTTGGCGGGGCGGGTGTAGATCTCTTCAGGCGTGCCGAACTGCTGCACCAGACCGTCGCGCATCACGGCGATGCGGTCACCCAGCGTCATCGCCTCGACCTGGTCGTGGGTCACATAGACGGTGGTGGTCTTGGTGCGCTGATGCAGCAGCTTGATCTCGGCACGCATCTCGATGCGCAGCTTGGCATCCAGGTTGGACAGCGGTTCATCGAACAGGAACAGCTTCGGATCGCGCGCGAGCGCACGGCCCATGGCCACGCGCTGACGCTGGCCGCCGGACAGCTGACCGGGCTTGCGGTCGAGCAGGTGGTCGATCTGCAGCATCTTGGCCACGCGCTGCACCGTGGCCTCGCGTTCCGCCTTCGGCACCTTGCGCATTTCCAGGCCGAAGGAAATGTTCTGCGCCACATTCATGTTCGGGTAGAGCGCATAGCTCTGGAACACCATGGCGATGTCGCGGTCCTTGCTCGGCAGGTAGGTGATGTCGCGGTCGGCGATGTGGATCGAGCCGGAGGTCGGATGCTCCAGGCCGGCGATCATCGCCAGCAGCGTGGACTTGCCGCAGCCCGACGGGCCGACCAGGATCAGGAACTCGCCGGCATCGATGGAGAGGTCGATGCCCTTGAGGATGTCGGCCGCGCCGTAGCTCTTGCGGACCTGGGAGATGGTGAGTGCGCCCATGAGGGAAATCCTTAACCTTTGACAGCGCCGGCGGTGAGGCCGCGCACGAAATACTTGCCAGCGACGATGTAGACGAACAGCGTCGGCAACGCGGCGATCAGCGCGGCGGCCATGTCCACGTTGTATTCCTTGACCGAACTCGAGGTGTTGGCCAGGTTGTTCAGGCCGACGGTGATCGGCTTGCTGTCCGCGCCCGAGAAGACCACGCCGTAGAGGAAGTCGTTCCAGATCGAGGTGAACTGCCAGATCAGCGTCACCACCAGGATCGGCGTGGACAGCGGCACCACGATGCGCAGGAAGATCTGCCAGAACGATGCGCCGTCCAGCTTCGCCGCCTTGATCAGCTCATCCGGCAAGCCGGCGTAGTAGTTGCGGAAGAACAGCGTGGTGGACGGCATGCCGGCCAGCACATGCACCAGGATCAGGCCCCACACCGAGCTGGCAATGCCCAGTTGGCCCAGCACCTGGCTCATCGGCAGCAGCACCACCTGCATCGGCATGAACACGCCGAACAGCAGCAGCGCGAACAGCAACTCGCTGCCGCGGAAGCGCCACTTCGTCAGCACATAGCCGTTCAGCGCGCCCAGCGCGGTGGAGATCAGCACAGCCGGCACCACCATGAACACTGAGTTCATGAAGAAGGGCTTCAGGCCGCCGCAGTCGGTGCCGGTGCAGGCGGTGGTCCAGGCCTTGGACCAGGCGTCCAGGCTCGGGCTCAGGGGCAGCGACAGCAGGGTGCCGTTGCGCACTTCCTCCATGCTCTTGAGCGAGGTGCTGACCATCACATACAGCGGGGTCAGGAAGAACAGGGCAAACAGCAGCAGCGCCAGCAGCAGCACCACGCGCTGCCAGTGCAGCCCGCTGGGGCGGGCGGCGGCGGTCAGGGTCGGGGAGGGTTTCATGTCTCGGCTCAACAATCGGCTCGACGCCGCGTTCATGACTTCGAGCGCAGCTCGGAATAGAGGTAGGGCACGACGATGGCCGCGATGGTCGCCAGCATGATGGTCGCGCTGGCCGCACCCAGGCCGATCTGGCCGCGGGAGAACGCCATCGTGTACATGAAGGTCGCGGGCAGGTCGGTGGCATAGCCGGGGCCGCCGGCGGTCAGCGCCATCACCAGGTCGAAGCTCTTGATGGCCAGGTGGGCCACCACCATGAGGGTCGAGAAAAACACCGGACGCAGGGTCGGCACGATGATGCGCCAGTAGATGCGCGGCAGGCTGGCGCCGTCGACCTGGGCGGCCTTGATGATCGAGTCGTCGATGCCCCGCAGGCCCGCCAGGAACAGCGCCATCACGAAGCCCGAAGACTGCCAGATGCCGGCCAGCACGACGCAGTAGATCGCCATGTCCGGATCCACCAGCCAGCCGAAGCTGAAGTTCTCGAAACCCCATTGGTGCATCAGATGCTCGATGCCCAGGCCGGGGTTGAGGATCCACTTCCAGGCGGTGCCGGTCACGATGAACGACAGCGCCATCGGATAGAGATAGATCGTGCGCAGCACGCCTTCGCCACGGATCTTCTGATCCAGCAGGATGGCCAGCAGCAGTCCCAGCGCCATCGCGCCGCCGATGAACAGGCCGCCGAAGATGCCGAGGTTGGTCAGCGCCACCCACCAGCGTTCGTTCTCGAACAGGGTGCGGTATTGCGCCAGACCGACGAATTCATAGTTGGGCAGCAGCCGCGAGGCGGACAGCGACAAATAGCCGTTCCAGGCCATCAGCCCATAGATGAAGAGGAAGGAGACGAGGAAGGTCGGCGCCACCACCAGCTTGGGTAGCCAGGGACTGCGCGGGGCTCTTGAAGCGGACATGCTGGACGGAGGCGGTACTGCTTGGGCGAGGCCGGGGAGGCCACGGGGGGCCGTGGAGGCCGGGAAGCCGGCGACGGACGCCGGGAAAGGGGCCGGTGGGGCTCACCCTCGGCATGACGACGGGTGACGGGCCGGCAGACGCGCCGCCAGGGGCGAATTCGCCGTCAAGCCACCGCCATCGGCCTGGGGTGGGCCACACCTGGGGCGGCGTGCGACGCGCCACCGCCCCGGTCGGGTCTTACTTCGTCTTGGCGGCAGAGGCGAGCTTGGTCTGAGCTTCCTTGGCCGTCATCTTGTCGCTGTTCCAGAACTGGCTGACGACGTCCTTCATCGCGCCTTCGGCAGCGGCCGGAACGGCCATGCCATGGGCGATGGAGGGCACCAGCGTGCCGGACTTGGCATCGGCGGCGAAGTCGGCGGCGGACTGCTTGGCGCACTCGTCGAACTTGTCCATCTTCATGCCGGTACGCACCGGGATGGAGCCCTTGTTCAGATTGAACAGCTCCTGGAACTCCGGCGACATGATGGCGGTGGCCAGGTCCTGCTGGGCCTTCTCATTGGCGGCGTTCTTCAGCTTGAACAGCGCGAACGAGTCGATGTTGAAGGTGAACGACTTCTGCGTGCCGGGGGCGGCGGTGCAGATGAAGTCCTTGCCCGGCGTCTTGCCCGCGGCGATGAACTCGCCCTTGGCCCAGTCGCCCATCAGCTGCATGCCGGCCTCGCCCTTGATCACCATGGCGGTGGCCAGGTTCCAGTCACGGCCCGGGGCGTTCTTGTCGGTGTAGTCCTTGATGCGCTTGAAGGTGGTCAGCACCTTCTCCATCTGCGGACCGCTCAGCGTGGCCGGATCCAGCTGCACGAGGGCCTTCTTGTAGAAGTCCACGCCGCCGATGCCCAGCGCCACCGATTCGAACACGGTGAAGTCCTGCCAGTTCTGGCCGCCATGGGCGACCGGAATGATGCCGGCCTTCTTCAGCGCTTCCGCGGTGACGAAGAACTCGTCCCAGGTGGTGGGCAGCTTGGCATTGGCCTTCTTCAGCGCTTCCGGATTGGCCCACAGCCAGTTGACGCGGTGCACATTGACCGGGGCCGCGATGTAGTGGCCCTGGTACTTCATGATGCTGGCGACCACCGGCGGGATCACTTCATCCCACTTGCCGGCCTTGGCCACGGCGTCGATGTTGGTCAGCACGCCTTCCTGCGCCCATTCCTGCAGCGAGGGGCCCTTGATCTGCGCGGCCGCGGGCGCATTGCCCGAGACGACGCGCGACTTCAGCACCGTCATCGCGGAATCGCCGCCGCCGCCGGCCACGGCGAAGTCCTTCCAGGTGTGGCCCTGCTTCTGCAGCGTGGCCTTCAGGGCGGTGGCCGCCTTGGCCTCGCCGCCGCTGGTCCACCAGTGCAGTACTTCCACTTCACCAGCGTGCGCGGCAGCCGCGCCGGCCATCAGCGCCACCAGGGCGCTGGCACGGGCGAGTTGCTTGAGTCGAATCATTTGCTTTGTCTCCATGAGGGGGAGGTTGGGTCTTCAGCCAGGGATGACAGCGATTGGAATGGATTCAGAAAGACCTTGGCTCAGAACCACACTTCCACCTGGGCGCCGAAGCTGGTGCCGGAGGTTTCACCGTTGAAGTTGGGTTCGCCAGTGACGTTGCCGGCGGCACGGTTCCACTTGGCGTGGGTCACGTACAGGCGGAACTCGGGACGGTCCATCAGTTGCGGGCCGGTCGACAGCGTCGGCGCGAAGGTCACCTTGGTCAGGCGGGCGCGTTCGCCGCCGTCAGGCTTGTATTGCGACACGCCGGCTTCGGTGAGCAGCTTGAAGTTGCGGGTCACCGCATACGAGACGCGGCCGCCCACCGAGGTGGAGGTCGTCGCCTTGCCGGCGTTGTCCTTCTCGTTGGCCCACAGCACCATGCCCATGCCGCCCCAGGCGCCTTCCTGGAAGTTCACCGATTCAACGATGCGGAACTTCTTGGCGGCGGAGGTGTCGGTCTGGTTGCCGAAGTTGGAGTTCAGACCCGCGGAACCCTGGGCGTACTGCACCCAGATCACGTTGTTGAGCGAGGTGCCGAACAGCTTGTTCTGGTTGTGGCGCAGCGCCAGGCCCCAGCCGTTCGTGCCTTCGGCGAACTGCGACTTGGTGACCGTGCCGAAGACATTCAGCGTGCCGTCCGGGTTGGTCGGGATGTCCACATACTCGACGTTGCCGCGATGGCCAGGACGCTGGTTGTTGTCCTTGTCGTTGGTGTAGTAGGCCACGCCCAGCTTGCCGGGACCGGCCGCGATGCCCTTGATGCCGGCGCCCACGCCGGTCATCTCGGTGAAGTAGGTGTCGACGATGTGCACATCACCGCGACGGCCACGTTCCTTGCCGGCCCACACGGTCGCCTCGGGGGCGATGTCGAAGCCCTTGGCTTCCGCATACATCTGCGCCAGGCGCATGTGATTGCTGTCGTCGGCGTCGGAATGCGGGTTGTAGTAGTCCGTCATCAGCACGACCTTGTAGTCGATGCCGTCCTTCTTGAAGCCTTGGGCGAGCTGGAACTCACCGTAGATGTCGCACTCGTTGCCGAGGCGGTACTTCATGCCGCTGGTGCCGCCGTTCAGGGCGTAGCAGGCGCGGCTGGCGCCGTTGCTGGTGGTGCCGCCGGGGCCGGCGCGGAAGTAGCCGGTGAAGTCAACGGCGTGCGAAGCGCCAGCAGCCAGCAGCAGGCCGAGGGCCAACGGAATGCGCTTCAGCGCAGGAGTGATGCGGGTCATTGGATTGTCTCCGTATGGGTCGCGAAACAACGCTCCGGGCGTGCGTTGTTAAGCAGACGTTTATCTTTCTTGCATGCGGGCTGAACTTTAATTTTGCTTTAATGAAACTATATTGGTGCTTACCATGATGATTTGCGTGCGAACCACAGGACGTTTGACCCGTCTTGGGGCGACAGGCACGTGAATGGGGGGTAACCCCGTGGAGCGATTGCCACAAAAGGGCGATTAACGAATCAAGTGTTAATGCGGATGGGCAATCGAACGCCGCTCGGACGGCGTTGGCTCGGTCCGGGTTTCAGCGCATTTCGCTCCGGTCCTACTGGCGCGCAGCACGGTCACGTCGTCAGGACGCCGTCACACCCCAGACCACGCCGTGACGGGGCGGTGATGGCGCGGTGATGGCGCGGTGATCGCGCTGAGCTTGCGCTGAGATGGCGCTGAGATGGCGCGGAGGTTGCGCTTCGGGCGCACCTGGATCTCGCCTGGACCGTGCCTGGACCGCGCGGTTGTGCCGTGATCGCGCTGCCACGACGCCGCAGGGATCGAGACTGATCGGCCGGCGTGCGCCGACCCCCGCTCAGACCGCTGCCGCGAGCGGAAGGCGCATCCGCACCTGCAGGCCATGCGGCGAGACGTTGGTCATCGAGACCTGGCCACCATGCCGCTCCACGATCTCCTTGACGATCGCCAGCCCCAGGCCACAGCCGTTGCCTTCATGGGTGCCGCGGAAGAAGCGCTCGAAGACCTTGTCCTGCATCGCGGGCGGCACGCCGGGGCCGTTGTCGGTCACCAGCAGTTCGGCGCATTCATGGCTGACCTGCGCGGCCATGCTGCCTGATCCCGGGGCATTGTGGGCCGCATGTCCGTGCCCATGCCCATGGCCATGGACGGGACTGGCGGCGCTGCTGGCCGTGCTGCCGTTGGCGCTGCCTTGGGCCCGTCGCACCTGCACGGTGACGGTGGCGCCGCGGCCGGCATATCGCATGGCGTTGTCCACGAGATTCACCAGCGCTTCCCGCAGCAGCAGGTTGATGCCCATGACCTCGATGTCGGCCAGCGGCTCGTCCTCATCGAAGCCCAGGTCCACCTGCTGGAGCAGCGAGCGGGGCACCAGCTCGGCGGTGACTTCGCGGGCCAGGCGCGTCAGGTCCAACCGGGTGAGGGGCTGGCGGGTGACCGATTCCGGCTCGGTGCGGGCCAGTGCCAGCAACTGATTCACCAGGTGGGCGCTGCGGGTCGCGCTCTCATGCACCCGCGCCAGCCGCGCGGTCAGCGGGCCGGGCGGTGCTTCGGCCAGGGCCAGCTCGCTCTGGCTCTTCAGGCCCGCCAGCGGCGTGCGGAGTTGATGCGCGGCGTCGCTGATGAAGCGGCGCTGGCTCTGCACGTTGTGGCTGACAGCCTCCAGCAGGTCGTTGATCGCCTGCGCCAGCGTGCGCAGCTCCTGCGGCGCGGCATCCAGCTCGATCGGCCGCAAATCGTTGGGACGGCGGCCCTCCACCAGCCGGCGCAGTCGCGAGATCGGCGCCAGACCGGCGCCCACGCCCGCCCACACGATCATGCTCATCAGCACGATCAACAGGGACAGCGGCAGCATGGTGTCGATCAACAGCCGCCGCGCCAGCAGCTCGCGGTTGGCGCTGGAACGCGCCACCTGCACCAGCATGGTCTGCTGATCGCGCGGGTTCTCGCCGAACTGCAGGTAGAGCGCTGCCACCCGCACCGGCGCGCCTTGGCGCAGTTCCGGGCGTTCGGGGGTGTCGATTTCGCCGTCGTAGAACTGGGCCTCGCCCATCGGCGGGCTGGCCGGCATCGACGGCGGACTGGGCAGGTTGCGGTTGCCCAGGATGAACTTGCCCGGGGGAGAGCTGACGGTATAGAGCAGCTTGTCGTTGGGATCGGCCTCCAGCACGTCCTGAGCCGCGCGGGGGAAGTCGATCAGCAGCCCGTTGCCCATCGGCTTGACCTGGCGCGACAGCGATCGCACCGCCTGGGCCAGCGTGGCGTCGACCGCCTCATTGGCATAGCGGCCGGCCAGCCGGTAGCTGAACAGGGCGCCGGCCAGCCACAGCACCAACTGGGGCAGCAGCAGCCACAGCAGGAGCTGTCGCTTCAGGGAGTACATGCGTCAGGTGCGCTCCAGCTCCAGCAGATAGCCCAGACCGCGCACCGTGCGGATGGCCACCTGGGCGCCTTCGAGCTTGCGGCGCAGGCGATGGATATAGACCTCCACCGCATTGTTGGCCGCCACGCCTTCGCCGCGATCGCCGGACCAGACCTGGTTGATCTGCTCCTTGGTGATGACACGGCCCTGATGGGTGAGCAGCAGGTCCAGCAGATCGAATTCCCGCGGGCTGAGTTCCAGCGTCTCGCCGTGCACCTGCGCGCTGCGGGTCTCGCGCTGCATGCTCAACTGGCCCAGCTCGTTGCTGGCCTTCAGGGCGCGACTGCGGCGCATCAGCGCGCGCAGCCGGGCTTCCAGTTCGGGGAAATCGAAGGGCTTGGTGAGGTAGTCGTCGGCACCGGCATTCAGGCCGGCGACGCGGTCTTCCAGGCTGTCCATCGCCGTCAGGATCAGCACCGGCAGCGAGGCGTCATGCTGGCGCAGCTGGCGCAGCACTTCCAGCCCGTCAACCATCGGCAGGCCGATGTCCAGCACCACCATGTCGAAGGCCTGCTTGGCCAGCAGGTATTGCGCCACCGCGCCATTGGGCGCGTGCTCGACATCGAAACCCAGCGCCCGCATCTGTTCGCACAGGGCGTCCGCCAGGATGGCATCGTCTTCGGCCAGCAAGAGGTTCATGGTGATGGCTTCCACAGCCAGGCAGGTTGCACAGCCTCGCCGGTGATCACCGGACGAGCGCCGGCATGTTAGCGCGCGCCGACCCCGATGACGCAGGAGCTGCCCCACGCGCGCCACCGTGGTGCCACCGGCCCTGTCGCACGGGAGACAGCGGCACCTCGTCCGTCCGAAGGGCCGATGGGCAGGGGCATCGCGCCGATGGGGCCGGCGTGCGGGGCGATCGGCGCACAAGGGGCCCGATGGCCGGCAGTTCTTCACGACGTGTCCGGCCCGCCTGAGGTCTAGGGTATTCACTGAGGGCGGGGTGACGCGGACAATCAGGCATCGCCGCTGCGCGTGATGCACACGCGCTTCGGGATGCCGCCCGCGACACCGCAGACTGCTGACGGCCGCTCGGCCCTCGTCGGTCCTCAACCGCAGGGAATTTGCCCCGTGGATCTGAAACAAGTTCTTTGGCGCGTCGTCTACACGAAGTCCGCCAATCTCAACAGCAGCGCCTTCAGCGCCGGCCCGTGGCATCCGGACAAGGCCCACATCGAGCGCTGCTGCGAAGTGCTGCGGGCTCGGCAGTTCGACGTGGGCATCCAGAGCAATCAGCAAGCCAAGCAGAACGCCTCCAGCTGGGTCAAGCCCTGACGCTGGCGCTGCGCATCAGCGCTGCTTGCGCGCTGCACGCATAAGCACAGACGCATTCCTCGCTTCACGGGGTGGAGGCGGCCGGGAACACTCGGCCGCGTCTTGCCATCCACGCTTGTCCGCAAGCGACCCCGTCCATGAGCAGCCGTCTGTTGAGTCGCCCGGCGTCCTCCGCCGAAGCCTCGTCCGTCCTTTCGACCGTCCCGTCCTCCGCTGTCACCACGGCGAATGGCGCCGTGCCGTCCATCGCCGACACGCCCGCCACGAGTGCGCGTGAGCCGTTGCCGAGCGACGCGCTTGCCGAGCTGGTGGCGCAGCTCGCCGCCACGGCGGTGCGTCGCGACCAGGCGGGCGGGCACGCGGCGCAGGAACGCGAACTCATCCGTGCCAGCGGCCTGCTGGCGCTGACCATTCCCACCGAGCTGGGCGGGCAGGGCGGCGACATCGCGGCGTTCTATGACGCGGTGCGGGCGGTGGCGCGGGTCGACAGCTCGCTGGCGCATGTGCTGGGCTTCCATCACTTGCAGCTCTATGGCGTGGCCCTCTATCGAGGCCCCGCCGCCGTGGCCCACGGTGCCAGCCACCTGCGCGAGACCGCGGAACAGCGCCTGTTCTGGGGCAACGCCCTCAACCCGGCCGACACCCGCTTGCGCGCCACGCTGGTCGACGGCGGCTGGCGCTTGAACGGCGTGAAGAGCTTCTGCTCCGGCGCCTTGGGCTCGGATCGGCTCACCCTATCTGCCGCTACCGAGGACGGTGGCTTCCTGATCGGCATCGTGCCCACGCGGCGCGACGGAGTGCAGGTCGAGAACGACTGGGATGCCTTCGGCCAGCGCCAGACCGACAGCGGCACCGTGCGCTTCGACCAGGTCTGGCTGTCGGATGAAGAACTGCTGCAGTTGCCCGGCGAGACGCCGACGCCACGGGCCACCCTGCGGTCCCAGATCGCGCAGTTGGTGATGACCCATCTCTACCTGGGCATTGCCGAAGGGGCGTTCGAGGCGGCTCGTCACTACACCACGCACGAGAGCCGCGCCTGGTTCGCGTCCGGCGTGGCGCGGGCCGGCGACGATCCGCTGGTGCAGCACCGCTATGGCGATCTCTGGCTGCATGTCCGCGCGGCCCAGGCCGTGACGGCGGACGCCGTGGCGCGACTGCGCCATGCGCTCGACCGCGGCGACGCGCTGACGGCGCCGGAACGCGGCCAGGTGGCGGTCGCCGGTGCGGAGGCCAAGGTGCTGGCGCATCGTGCGGGGCTGCAGGTGTCCAGCCAACTGTTCGAACTCACCGGGGCGCGCAGCACCTCGGCCCGCTTCGGCCTGGACCGCTTCTGGCGCAACGTGCGGGTGCACACCCTGCACGACCCGGTGGACTACAAGCTCCGCGACCTCGGGCGCTATCAGCTCGATGCCCGCGTGCCCGATCCGACGGCTTATTCCTGATGTCCTTGGAGACCTCTCAGCCCCTCGGACCTCAGATCGTTTCGCCCCGATCACGGATCGCCGCCATGACCGCCTCTCCCGATACGCCGCCGAACACGCCGACACCGCCGACACCGACGGCACCGCTGATCCGGCTCGAATCGCTGTCCCGCTCCTTTCGCCTGCCCGATGGGCGCCAGTTCGACGCCGTGCGCGACATCAGCCTCGATGTCCAGGCGGGCGAGATCCTCGGCCTGATCGGCAAGAGCGGCGCCGGCAAGTCCACCTTGCTGCGACTGATCAACCTGCTGGAGCGGCCGGATCGCGGCCGCGTGCTCGTCGCGGGGCAGGCGCTGACCTCGCTCTCCGCCGGTGAGTTGCGCCGCGCGCGGCAGGGCATCGGCATGATCTTCCAGCAGTTCAACCTGCTGAAGAACGACCTCGAGGTGCTGCGGCTGGGCATCAAGCCCTTGCTGGAGAAAAAGGGCTACCGGGTGAAGCTGGTCGAGTTCAACGACTATGTGCAGCCCAACATTGCGCTGGCGCAGGGCGCGCTGGATGCCAACTTCTTCCAGCACATCACCTACCTCAACCGCTTCCGCGAGGATCGCAAGCTGGATCTGGTCGATGTGGTGCAGGGCCCGATGGCGCCGTTCGGCATCTATTCGAAGAAGCGCAAGAGCCTGGCCGAGGTGCAGCCCGGCGACCGCATCACCCTGGCCAACGATCCGGCCAATCTCGCGCACGGCCTGGCGCTGCTGGCCGAGCAGAAGCTGCTCACGCTCAAGCCAGGCGCCGATCCGATCCGGGTCACCGAGAAGGACGTCGCCAGCAATCCGCTGCGGCTCAAGCTGCAGCCCATCGAAGCCGCGCAGATCCCGCGCACGCTGGACGATGCGGAATACGCCATCGTCAACGGCAACTTCGCCATCTCCAGCGGCCTCAAGCTGACCGACGCCCTGGTGCTGGAGAAGACGCCGGACCACTACATGCTGGTGGTGGCGGTGAAGGGCCAGGACAAGGACCAACGCTGGACCCGCGACTTGGCCGATGCCTTCCGCGCGAAGGAGTTCAAGGCAGTGCTGGACCAGCGCTTCCCGGGCTATGCGCGTCCGGCCTTCCTGCAATGACCGATGCCGCCGGAGATCACGATGAGCGCCACGACTGCTGAGACCGGCGAGGGCGGCACGCCCTCCACCCCAGTGAAGCCCATTCGCTTCAATGCGTTTGCGATGAACACTGTGGGCCACCAATCGCCGGGTCTGTGGACCCATCCCCGGGACGAATCCCATCGCTACACCGAGCCCGAGTATTGGCAAGACCTGGCACGGCTGCTGGAACGCGGCCGATTCGACAGCATCTTCCTGGCCGATGTGCTGGGCGTGTACGACGTCCACGCCGGTTCGCCCGATGCCGCTTTGCGCCATGCGGTGCAGGTGCCGCTGAACGATCCGCTGGCGCTCGTTCCGCTGATGGCCGCAGTGACCACGCAGCTTGGTTTCGGCGTGACCTGCGCCTTGACCTACGAGCCGCCCTACAGCTTTGCCCGTCGGATGTCGACGCTGGACCATCTGACGCGAGGGCGCGTCGGCTGGAACATCGTCACCGGCTATCTGGACAGCGCGGCCCGCAACCTGGGACAGTCTTCGCAACTGGCCCATGACGATCGCTATGACCTGGCCGACGACTACCTGGACGTGGTCTACAAGCTCTGGGAACTGAGCTGGGAGGACGACGCGGTACGCCGCGACAAAGCGGGTCGGGTCTATGCGGATCCCGCCAAGGTTCATGCCATCCGCCATCGTGGTCCGCACTACCAGGTGCCCGGCGTCCACCTGTGCGAGCCGTCGCCGCAGCGCACGCCGGTGCTGTTCCAGGCCGGCACCTCCGGCCGCGGCCGGGCATTTGCCGGCAAGCATGCCGAGTGCGTGTTCGTGAGCGGCCCCACCATCGCGGTGGTGAAGGGCTATGTGGACGGCCTGCGTGCCAGCGCCGTGGCGGCCGGCCGGCAAGGACGGGACCTGCTGATCTACGGACAGGCCCTGATCATCACCGCCCCGACCGCGGCCCAGGCCCAGGCCAAGCTGGCGGACCTGCGGGCCCACATCGACATCGAGGCGGCGCTGGCCTTGCTCTCCGGCTGGACCGGTGTCGATTTCAGCCGCTACCCGCGCGACGCGACCATCGACTACCTCGACACCCAGGCCGGCCGCACCGCGCTGGCCTCCTTCAGCAGCGCTGATCCCACCCGGCGATGGACCGTCGGCGAAGCGGCCGAATTCATCGGCCTGGGCGGACGCGGACCGGTGCTGGTCGGTGACCCGTCGCAGGTGGCGGACCAACTCATCGCCTGGCAGGAGGCCACCGGACTGGATGGCTTCAACCTCACCTACGCGCTGGCCCATGAAACCTTCCGCGATGTGGTGGAGCTGGTGGTGCCGGAGTTGCAGCGGCGCGGGCGGTATCCGGCGGAGCACGTCCTCCATGCCGACAGTGCCGACGCCGCAACGCCGGCCGCCAAGCCCCTGAAGCCGGTCACGTTGCGCCACAAGCTCTTCGGCCACGGTCCCCGCTTGCCCGCCTCCCATGCGGGGCGGCGGATTCGGCTGGATGCGCTGCCTGAGCCGGTGCCGCAGTCGGGCGCGTCGCCGGAACCACAAGAAACACGACCACAACCACAACCCCGATCGTTGACGGAGCCTGTTGCATGAATGTCCCGAACAAGCGCGGCCTGGGCCGCCATTCCACCGACGCCACCGAGGCGCGCCCTGATGCCATGGGTGAGCACGATGCCGCAGCGGCCGGCATTTCCTCCACGGCGACCGCGTCGGGCCGTTCGCTGGGCCGACTCAATCGTCGCGACACGCTGGCTCTCGCGCTGGGCGGCGGCCTGGCCGCCAGTCTCAGCAACCGGGCCTTCGCGGCGGAAGCCCCGAAGGAGGTGCGGCTGGACTATGCCTACTACTCGCCCACCAGCCTGGTGCTGCGTCGATTTGGCTGGCTGGAGGAGGACTTCCGCAAGGACGGCATCGCCGTCAAATGGGTGCTGAGTGCCGGCAGCAATCGTGCGCTGGAGTACCTCAATGCGGACAGCCTGGACATCGGCTCCACCGCCGGATTGGCAGCGCTGCTGGCGCGAGCCAATGGCAATCCGATCCGCGCGCCGTACATCTACTCGCGACCGGAATGGACCGCGCTGGTGGTGCGGCCGGATGCCAACATCCGCTCGCTGGCGGACTTGAAGGGGAAGAAGGTGGCGGCGACCAAGGGCACCGATCCCTACCTGTTCCTGCTGCGCGCGCTGCACACGGTGGGGCTGAAGCGGACCGACATCGAACACGTCAGCCTGCAGCATGCCGACGGACGGGCCGCCCTGGAGCAGGGCCGCGTGGACGCCTGGGCCGGACTCGACCCGCACATGGCCGCGAGCGAGTTGGGCGCTGGATCGAAGCTGCTCTATCGCAATGTCGGCTTCAACACCTACGGCTTTCTGAACGTGCGAGAGGACTTCCTGGCCAAGTATCCGCGCGAGGTGCAACGCGTGATCCTGGCTTACGAGCGGGCACGGCAGTGGACCCAGGCCAATCCGTCGGAAGCCGCGCGCATCCTGTCAGAAGAAGCGAAGGTCAGCTTGCCGGTGGCGCTGCTGCAATTGAAGCTGCGCACCGACTTCTCAAATCCTCAGCCGTCGGGCGAGCATGTGAAGGCGCTGCAGGCCGCCGCGCCGATCCTGGTGGCTGAACAGTTGGTCAAGCCCGGCACCGACTTGAACCGCACCGTGGCGGAGCTGGTGGACACCCGGTTCGCCGCGTCGCTGCTCAAGGCCTGAGGCGACGATGGCGGGCGACCATGAGCTGATCGCGAGCGCGCTGTCGCCGGCCGGGGCGGGGACGTCGGTGCGCACGGGCACGGACGGGCCGTCGACCCGATGGACGCGGTGGACACGGTGGACGTCGGCATCGACGACATCGACCCTATCGACCCTATCGACCACATCGACGTGTTCCGCCACATCGAGCACATCGACCACAACGACGACGTCGTTCCCGTCGACGACATCGGCTTCGGCATGGCCGTCGGCGTCGATTCCCAACGCCGCGGCTTCAGGCGGCGTCCCGTCCGAGGCAACCAGGTCGGCGTCACCGTCGGGAGACATCGGTGGTGCGTCGGCTGGTGCGGCCTGGCGCTCACCGCGCCAATGGCCCGCCTGGCTGCTCGGGTTGCTACTGCCGGCGGGGTTGCTGGTGTGGGCGGAACTGGCTGTGCGCCTGGGATGGATCGCGCCGCATCTGCTGCCGGCGCCCAGCGAGGTGGCGGTGACGCTGAGCCAGCTGGCGACACAGGGCGGGCTGGGGCAACACATCCTGGCCAGCACGCTGCGGGTGCTTGCGGGCTTTGCCATCGGGGCCGGGGCCGCAGTGCTGGCGGGGGCCTTGGTCGGGTTGTCGCCGCTGGCGGCCGCCTTGCTCACGCCCAGCTTCCAGGCCTTGAGGGCGATTCCCTCGCTGGCCTGGGTGCCGTTGCTGTTGCTGTGGCTGGGCATCGATGAGGCGTCCAAGGTGGTGCTGATCGCCATCGGCGCCTTCTTCCCCGTCTACATGGGCGTGGCCTCGGGCTTTCGGGATGTGGATCGCAAGCTGGTCGAGGTGGCTCGGCTGCGGGGACTGGGCCGCTTCGCGCTTGCACGACGGGTCTTGCTGCCAGCCGCCTTGCCGGCGCTGTTGACCGGCTTGCGCAACGGGCTCAGCCTGGCCTGGATGTTCATGGTCGCGGCCGAGCTGATCGCCGCCAGCCGAGGTCTCGGCTATCTGCTGACCGATGGCCGCGAGACCAGCCGCGCCGACATCGTGCTGGCCGCCATCGTGCTGCTGGCGGTGCTGGGCAAGCTCAGCGACAGCATCATGGCCGCGATCGAGCGCCGTGCACTGGGCTGGCGGGACAGCTTTGGAGGATCGACATGACTCTGTTGCATCTGCGTGTTCGTCGCAAACAGTTCGGGCCGCGTGCTGGAGCGAGGGGCGCCGTCACGGCACCCGATCGCCGCTTGGCAGCGGTCGCGGAGCCGTCGCTCGCAGGAGGAGAGTCATTGGACTCGGAGCGTGCTGCGAGTCTCTCCCCGGACTCAACGTCAGGCGATCTGCCGGAACCTGTCGCGGGTGCGACGTTGCTGCACGGCGCCGACGTGCCGGTGCTGTCCGACATCGAATTCAGCCTCGCCGCCGGCGAAGTACTGGGGCTGGTCGGCGCGAGCGGTTGCGGCAAGAGCACCTTGCTGCGCATCCTTGCGGGGTTGGATCCAGACTATGACGGTCAGGTGCAGCTCGACGGTCGTGCATTGCACGGCCCCAGCCGCGACATCGGCGTGGTCTTCCAGGAGCCGCGCCTGTTCCCGTGGCTGACGGTGGCGGAGAACATCGGTTTCGATCTCGGGCAGGGGCATGACGCCGCCTGGGTCGCCCATCTGATCGACGAAGTCGGCCTGTGCGGCCTGGGTGAAGCGCTGCCCAAGCAGCTCTCCGGCGGACAGGCGCAGCGGGTGGCGATCGCCCGGGCGCTCTACACCCGGCCGCGGGTGCTGCTGCTGGATGAGCCGTTCTCGGCGCTGGACGCCTTCACCCGCATGCGCTTGCAGGACCTGGTGCTGTCGCTGGCGCGCGCGCACGGCAGCAGCCTGGTGATCGTCACCCATGACGTGGAGGAAGCCATCCTGCTGAGCGACCGGGTGCTGGTGCTCGGCGCAGCGCCGGGACGGGTGGTGCGGCGACTGGAGATTCCACTGCAGCATCCGCGCAGCCGGGGCAGTGCGGCGGTGGCCGATCTGCGTGGCGAGTTGTTGCGCACCTTGGAGCGATTGCAAGCGTAGAACGGGTGTTCCTGCCTCTGGGTGCCCGACGTCATGAGGCGCCGTGGGCGCGGCTGCTTTGCCGCTCTGGTGCGCCATAGCCGCAAACCGGCTAAGCAATCACGAAGTTCTTCGTTCTGTGGATGAGGGCCGATTCGTAGAGTGAAGCGATTGCAGCCTCACTCCCCCACGCCCATGTCCGTGCTCCTCATTGCCGCCAGTCCCAGTGTCCGATCGCGCTCCGGCGCGCTGCTTGCGGGGGCTGCCGAGCGGCTTCAACACCTGGGGCTGGCGCCCCGTACCCTGAAGCTGCGCGACCTGCCAGCCCAGCCGCTGCTGCATGCCGAGTTCGACCATCCCGAAATCCTGGCCAGCCTCGAAGCGGTTGCGCAGGCGAAGGTCGTCGTGCTGGCTACGCCGATCTACAAGGCGGCCTACAGCGGTCTGCTGAAGGTCTTCCTGGACCTGTTGCCGCAGGACGGGCTCATGGGCAAGTCGGTGTGGACCCTGGCCACCGGCGGCAGTCTGGCCCATCTGCTGGCGCTGGACTACGGCCTGCTGCCGGTGCTGTCGGCACTGGGGGCGCGCGCGCATGTGGACGGCGTCTATGCGACCGATGCGCACATTCCCCGCGAGCCGGACGGCGACTACCGCATTGACGACGAGATCACGCGACGCCTGGCCATTGGCGCGTCCCAGGTCTTTGAACGGGTCCCGCATCCGGCATTGGAAGCCTCGCAAGCCTGACGGGCTGTGAGCGGCTGCAGGCGTCGCGCGGTCGCAGTCGTCGCGGACCCCGCCTCCGATCGGCACGAGGTGTCAGATCGCGAAGGGCGGCCCGGGTCGGATGTGGCCTTCGCGCCGGCCGTCGGCATGGCCTGCTCGCTCGTACCGCGTCGAACGCCTTCATCGTCGTTGTCTTCCTCACCGACCGTCCTGACCTTCCTGACCTTCCTCTTTTTCCTGTGCCTGTCGGCCCCACCTCGAACCACCAAGGACTCCCCGTGACCCAGATCCCATCGCTCACTCGTCGTCTCGCGCTGGCCGCTTCGGTGCTTGCACTGTCCGTCGGGATGATGCCGTCACACGCGCAGTCGCCATCGCCCGCCGCGCCGGCGCCGACGACTGCGAAGTCCGAGCTGCGCATCGGCTTCCAGAAGTACGGCACGCTGACCTTGCTCAAGGCCAAAGGGGATCTGGAGAAGCGCCTCGCGCCGCTGGGCATCACCGTTCGATGGACCGAGTTTCCGGCCGGACCGCAGTTGCTGGAGGGCTTGAACGTCGGCTCGATCGACTTCGGCACCGTCGGCGAGGCGCCGCCGATCTTTGCGCAGGCCGCCGGTGCGGACCTGGTCTACGTGGCCAACCAGCCTCCGGCGCCGACGGCGGAGGCCCTGATCGTGCCCAAGGATTCGCCGCTGCGCAGCCTGGCCGATCTCAAGGGCAAGAAGGTGGTGCTCAACAAGGGCTCCAACGTGCATTACCTGCTGGTCAAGCTGCTGGAGAAACAGGGCCTGAAGTACAGCGACATCCAGGTGGTCTACCTGCCGCCGGCCGATGCGCGCGCAGCGTTCGAGCGGGGCTCGGTCGACGCCTGGGTGATCTGGGATCCGTTCCTGGCCGCGGCGGAGCGCCAGATCGGCGCGCGCGTCCTGGCCGATGGCAAGGGCGTGGTCGCCAATCACCAGTTCTACCTGGCGGCCCGCGGCTATGCGGACAAGAACCCGCAGGTGGTCCAGGCCATCGTCGATGAACTGGCCAAGCTCGACCGCTGGTCCGAAGGCAATCTGCGCGAGGTTGCCACCTTGCTGTCGCCGCAGATCGGTCTGGATCTGGCGACCACCGAACTGGCCGCCGGGCGATTCGCCTACGGCATCAAGCCGATCACGCCGGCCATCGCTGCCGAGCAGCAAAAGATCGCCGATGTCTTTCATGAACTGAAGCTGATCCCCAAGCCGATCCGCATCAGCGATGCGCTGCCCAAGTCGGTGCGCACCGCGGCGAACTGAGCCGGTCTGCATCGACCCTTTTCCTTGTTTCCTCGTCTGTCCGTTTCCTCGTTCCTCCGTCTCTGAATCTGCGAAAGCCTCCCCATGAAGATCCTCTGGTTCATTCCCACACACGGCGACTCTCGCTACCTGGGCACCGCCAAGGGCGCGCGCGTGGCCGACTTCAACTACTACCGCCAAGTTGCCATCGCGGCCGACAGCCTCGGCTATGAAGGCGTGCTGCTGCCCACCGGCCGCAGCTGCGAGGACAGCTGGGTGGTTGCCGCCAGTCTGATCGAGGCGACGCGCCGGCTGAAGTTCCTGGTCGCGCTGCGTCCGGGGCTGGTGCAACCGGTGCAGTCGGCCCGCATGGCGGCGACGCTGGACCGGCTCTCCGGTGGCCGGCTGCTGGTGAACCTGGTGACCGGTGGCGACCCCGATGAACTCGCCGGCGACGGCCTGTTCCTGCCCCATGCGGAGCGCTATGCGCTGTCGGAGGAGTTCCTGACGATCTGGCGTGACGTGCTGTCCGCGAGCCACGAGGGCGAATCGGTGGACTTCGATGGCGAGCAGCTCCGGGTCAAGGGCGGCAAGCTGTTGTATCCGCCGATCAGCAAGCCGTATCCGCCCGTGTTCTTCGGTGGTTCTTCGGCACCGGCACATGAGCTGGCGGCCTCGCAAGTCGACACCTACCTGACCTGGGGCGAGCCGCGCGAGGCGGTGGCGGAGAAGGTGGCCGACGTTCGCGCGCGGGCCGAGGCCAAGGGGCGCGAGCTGCAGTTCGGCATCCGCCTGCATGTGATCGTTCGTGAGACCGAGGACGAGGCCTGGGCCGCCGCGGCCGAGCTGGTGCAGCATCTGGACGAGGACGTCGTCGCTGCGGCGCAGGCCAAATTCGCAAGCATGGATTCGGTCGGTCAGCGTCGCATGGCGGAGCTGCACAGCGGCCGGTTCAACAAGGCCAACATCCGTGAAGGCTTGGAGATCGCGCCCAATCTGTGGGCGGGCGTCGGCCTGGTGCGAGGTGGGGCGGGCACCGCGCTGGTGGGCAATCCGCAGCAGGTGGCCGACCGGATCAAGGCCTATGCGGATCTGGGCCTGGAGTACTTCGTGCTCAGCGGCTATCCGCATCTGGAAGAAGCCTATCGCTTCGCGGAACTGGTGTTCCCGCTGCTGCCGCTGGACGTGCAGGAAAAGATCAGCGCGCCCAAGCTCACCGGGCCGTTCGGCGAGATCGTCGCCAACAACTATGTGCCGGGCGCCACGCGCCTGGCGTCGGCGAGCTGAGCCATGTCGGAGGTCTCCATCCCTTCGCCGCCGTTGACGGTCCGGCGACCGTTCTCCGCTGTCCAACGGTGGCGCGTCAATGCCTGGCTGCCTTGGCTGCTGCCGGCGTTGATCCTGCTGTTGTGGCAGCTCAGTGCGCAATGGGGCTGGTTGTCCACCCGGGTGCTGCCGGCGCCGTCGGCGGTGGCGCGGGCGGCATTAGACCTGTCGGCCTCCGGCGAGCTGTGGCGTCATCTGGGCGTGAGCACCGGCCGTGCGCTGCTGGGCTTTGCCATCGGCGGCGGACTGGGCCTGCTGCTGGGGTTGCTCACCGGCTCGTTGCGCTGGGCGGAGACGGCGCTGGACACGACCTTGCAGATGCTGCGCAACATCCCGCCGCTGGCGCTGATTCCGCTGGTCATCCTGTGGTTCGGCATTGATGAGACGGCCAAGCTGTTCCTGGTCTCGCTGGGGGTGTTCTTTCCGGTCTATCTCAACACCTTCCACGGCATCCGCAATGTGGACCGCGATCTGATCGAGATGGCGCGCTCCTACGGCCTGTCCGGCTTTGCGCTGTATCGGCGGGTGATCCTGCCGGGGGCCACCGCGTCCATCCTGGTCGGCCTGCGATTCTCCTTGGGGCTGATGTGGGTGCTGCTGATCGTGGCGGAGACCATCTCGGCGCAATCGGGCATCGGCTACATGACGATGAATGCACGCGAGTTTCTGCAGACCGATGTGGTGCTGGTGGGCATCCTGATCTATGCGTTGCTGGGCAAGCTGGCCGACCTGCTGGCGCAAGGCCTTGAACGCGCGTGGCTGCGCTGGCATCCGGGGTACCAGACATGATGAGCGTCACCGAGATCGATGTGTTGAGTGAATGGCCCGAGGCGGTTGAGGCGCCACGGGTCCGGAGTGACCGCCCGAGTCAGGCCCGCACCGATGTGGCCCCTACGGTCACGGCGCGTGCAGCGCCCACCGGCGGTGAGCGCATTCAGCTTCGAGGCCTGGGCAAATCCTTCGGGGACCGACAGGTGCTGAAGGGGCTGGACCTGGACATCGCGCCGGGGGAGTTCGTGTCCATCGTGGGCCGCAGCGGCTGCGGCAAGAGCACGTTGCTGAGACTGCTGGCGGGGCTGGATCAGCCCAGCGGGGGGACGCTCAGCGCCGGGGCGGCGTCGAGCACGCGGTTCATGTTCCAGGACGCGCGCCTGCTGCCGTGGGCGAGGGTGGTGGACAACGTCGCGCTGGGGCTGCGTGGTCCGGATGCCAAAGACCGCGCGCTGATGGCGCTGGCGCAGGTGGGACTGGCGGACCGCGCGCGTGAATGGCCGGCGCGGCTATCCGGCGGTCAGCGTCAACGGGTGGCCTTGGCCCGCGCGCTGGTGCATACGCCGCGCCTGCTGCTGCTGGATGAACCGCTGGGGGCGCTGGATGCGCTGACCCGCATCGAGATGCAGCGGCTGATCGAGACGCTTTGGTTGAGGCACGGATTCACGGCGTTGCTGGTGACGCACGATGTGTCCGAGGCGGTGGCGCTGGCGGACCGGGCGCTGCTGATCGAAGAGGGGCAACTGGCGCTGGATCTTCGGATTGGCTTGCCGCGCCCGCGGCCGCGGGATGCGGCCTTTGCGGCGCTGGAGCAGCGGTTGCTGGACCGGGTGCTGCGGGTGCCCGGGGAGGAGCCGCCGGTGGCGATGCCGGTGGGGATTGCGGCGCCGATGTTGCGGTGGGCGGTGTGACGGGGTAGGGGGATCGGAGGGGGCTGAGGCCGCGGGTCGCTCCCGTTGCCGGCGGCGCCCTTGGTGCGCGGACTTGCGCTCCCCCGAAGCACCTCCGGTGGCTTGGCGTTGAGGATTGGCGATAAGGCTGCTGGCGCGGGGCTTGACTGCAACTGCGGCTGGCGGGTCTGCATTTCGGCCGACCCGTCCGCCCGCCTCTTGGCGTGTGTGAAGTGATGGACGGCGCTGGGCCTGTCCGAATTTCCGTGTGTAAGGCACATTGAGCCTTCACTGAATTCGTGAAGCGCATCGAGATCTTACGGGTCTATCTCGTGAATCGATCTTCGTAGAGGATCGCGAACTGGTTCATCGCCGATTTCCAGTTGTGGGCCGCCCGCCCCCAGTCTTCGGTGATGTTTCGCAGCGCCAGCCAGATGAGCTTGGTGGCGGCATCGTCACTGGGGAAGTGGCCCCGGGTCTTGATGATCTTGCGCAGTCGCGCATTGATGCTCTCGATGGCGTTGGTCGTGTAGATCACCCGCCTGACCTCCGGCGGGAACGCGAAAAACGGGATGACTTTGTCCCAGGCCCGCCGCCAGGCGCTGACGACGGTGGGGAACTTGCGCCCCCAGTCGCCAGCTTCAAACTCGTCCAGCGCGGCCTGGGCCGCCTCGGCACTCACGGCCTGGTAAATCGGCTTGATCGCTGTGGCCAGCGCCTTGCGATCCTTCCAGCTGGCAAAGTCCAGACTGTTGCGGATCAAGTGGACGATGCAGGTCTGCAAGGTCGTGGCCGGGCACACCGCGCCCAGCGCCTCAGGCATGCCCTTGAGCCCGTCGGTGACCGCAATCAGGATGTCGTTGACCCCGCGCGTCTTCAGGTCGTTGAAGACCTTCATCCAGAACTTGGCGCCCTCGGTGTTCTCGATCCAGATGCCCAGGATGTCGCGCGTGCCGTCCGGCAGCACCCCCAGCGCCAAGTACACAGCCTTGGAGCGCACGACCGCGTCCTCCCGGATCTTCACGCGCAGCGCGTCGAAGAACACCACCGGGTACATCGATTCCAGCGGCCGGGTCTGCCAGGCCGTGACCTCGCTGATCACCTCGTCCGTGACCCGGCTGATGAGGTCCGGGGAGACATCCACCGAGTACATCTCGGCGAGATAGCCCTGAATCTCGCGCACCGTCATTCCGCGCGCGTACATCGCAATGATCTTGTCGTCGAACCCGGTGAAGCGGCGCTCGTGCTTGCCAATGATCTGCGGCTCAAAGCTGCCTTCCCGGTCGCGCGGCACGTCGATGCGCAGCGCGCCGACATCCGTCACGACCGTCTTGGACCCCTTGCCGTTGCGGTGATTGTCATTGGATTGACTGGAGGTACGGTGCTGGGTGCATTGCTCCACTCGGCGTCCAAATCAGACGGAGATAAGAGTGATGCTGATGGTGGAAAGGGTAGCCAGGGTGAAGGGAAGTCAGGGCCGAAAATTGAAGAAGGAAAGCAGGGGAAACATGTGCCGGGGCACAATAATTTCCAGCCAGGGAAAAGTGAGCTTACGCACCCAGACCCTCAGGGCCTTGTAGATAAGGGGGCAGGGACGGGGCGGCAAGTTGGCGCAACGCCTGTCGGGCAACCTGGGTCTAAAGAAGTCGTTGACTTCGGCGAGGTGATCGGTAATCACGTAGATGGCGCGACCGGTGTCAAGAGTCCGACCACCAATGGGACGATTCATCAAAGCGGTAAAGGAGTTCACATTGTTCCCGCACGGCCAAATAAATCAAATGAATGAAATAAGTTTGCGAGTCAGTGTTCTACTCTCGGTTCAGCGAGCCCTTTTGGGGGCTATTTCTCCGAGAGTTCGAGCTGTGCTGTGCAGTTGGGAGGCTGCAGCTATCAAGGTTCGTGCTGTTTTCGATGGGCCTGTGGCTGACTCAGACGTAGAGTCAATGAGCATTGTTGAGACGGAGCTTGTTTCTGATTTTCCAGATTTTGATGTTGGTGTACTGTGCGTGCGCATTGATGGGGGTGGCTCTATTTGTTTGGAACTTGGTGAGGTTTTTGTGTTTCGACGAAAGGAGGATTAAATATTTGGATGGAATTCGTGAAATTCGGGGTCAGGTCTTGAATCTGAACCCCTGATACCCGTCCTCATCTTGTTCAAGGCGAACAAGTACCTTTGACTTCACGGCGTTAGGGTTGGCTTCCATCTGTCTTCTCTCGAGGATGTGGCTTTGGAGGTGCGTCAAGAATTCTGTGTTTGAGCCGCCTCTACTAGGCTACGAGGCCATCCATGCGGAACAGATAACCACGTAACGCGCCGGAGAGCACTGCCCCGACGCAGTCGATTCGCACCAGCGCTCAGGGGCTGCGAAATCCATCGACAGGTCGGTGGGTGATCTGGTCCAGCGAGTCCTTCCCACCTCACCCACCCGTAACTCTCCGGTCCCAATCGTTTCTTTCGTAACATATTGATCGTTAAATCAAGTCGGGAGACTTGATCGCGAGCAGCCGCATCTTCGCCGATCAGCGCTCATCGACCGCCCTCTGCCGCGTTTTCGGTCCTGCATCCAGGAAGTCGATGACAGCCCAGCCCCCCGTGTCCCTCCTTTGACCCATTGAAACCCTTTCGATTTGGTTCAGACCGAAAGTTGTCTGCAATCGATTGAACGGATAGAACCCGTCCCGCGCAATGCAGTGCATGGATTGAGCTCAATACCGCGCCCAGCGATTCCGGCTCAATTCATTGTTCTGTCATTTCCTTGGGAGTCATAAAACAAAAGCCATCATGAAGAACAAAGCCAGGACGTCAGGGTTGGGTCGTGCGGCGAGAGACAGTGCAGTGGTGCTCACCACCGCGCTGCTGCTCGGCGCCTGTGGCGGCGGTAAGACCTCCGCGGGTGATGGGACGACGCTCCCACCCGTCGCGGTCACCCCGCCTGACAGCGGCGCCTCGGCGCAGACGCCAGGTCGGCTGGATGCCGATGTGCCCGATGTGGTGCCGCTCTTCGCCAGCAACACGCCGGTGACCGAGCAGATCCAGTACACCGAAGCCGACGGCACCTTGGTGACGCTCATCGGCTTCCGCCCCACCGCCCGCCATGCGCGTGAAGGCGGGGAAGAGTGGACCGATCCGGTCGATCGCGGCCCCGGCAACTACCTGGCGTTTCCCCCGTTCTATTTCCAGAACCGCACCTTCGGTCTGGTCATTCGCGATGAAGTGCCCGCAGGCCGTCAACGCATCACCGCGTATCTGAAGCCGAACAATGGCACCCTGATCGACAACAGCTTCAATGCATTCCGTCGATTGGACCCTGGCGTCATTGAATACGGCTGGAAGCTCGGCGTGGGGTTCGACCATCCAAAGGATGGGACACGGCGTTGCAATCCGTCGGAGAAGATCGAAGAGCTGTGCATTGCCACGCAGATCATCACCGACTACTGGCGATTCGATGACGACCGGCAGTACCAAGGCATCACCACGCGGCTCGATAACAAGCTGCGCATCGGCGACAAGGTCGAAATGACCGCGGGCGTGTTCCTGGACCACCTGCCCGGTACCGCCATCGCCCTGATCGACGGCGGTCAGTCGCGGGACTATTCGCTCGAGCAGATGTATGTGGTGGGGAAGGGCGTCGTGCCCTGGTATGGCATCGCGCCCAAGCTCGACACCACACCGCTGCCCGACGACGCCTTGCTCGGCGGCCTGGCCAGCGTGTCCTACAACTACTCGGAGGAGCCGCATCGGCTGTTCCAGCAGTCGGTGGGCAACATCGGTATCGCCAACATGCAGCGCTTCGTGGAGGGCCGTCGCCTGTTCCACACCTCCTTCCAGGACGGGCGTCATTCGGAGAACGCCGACGTCAATCCGACGTTCACGGCCCATGCCGGCCAGCAAGGCCCGCGCTACAACGAAGTGCGCTGCTTCGCTTGCCATCAGATGAATGGGCGCAGTCCGGCGGCCGAGATCGGCGCGCGCCTGAATCGCTTTGCCGTGCTGACCGCAGCCGCCAGCACCTCGGCCGGCATCACGCCGGATGCGACCTATGGGCTGAATGTGCAGCAGATCGCGTCGTCGGCGGACGAGCCCGATCGTGCGGTGAGCATCAGCGGTTACGAGACCACCGTCCGGACTTTGCCGGATGGCGAAAAGATCGAACTGCGCAAGCCGGTCTATGCCTTCAAGGGCCCCACGCCGGCTCAATACTCGGTGCGGCAGGCCATGCAGGTGATGGGCGTCGGGCTGCTGGAAGCGATCGACGAAAACACCATCCTGGCGTTCGCGGATCCGGATGATCGGGATGCCGACGGCGTGCGCGGCGTGCCGAACTGGGCGGTGGATCCCGAAACGGGCAAGCGCCATCTGGGCCGCTTTGGCTGGAAGGCGGGCAAGGCGTCGGTGCGCCATCAGGCGGCCGAGGCCTTCCTGCTCGACATGGCGGTGACCACGCCCGCGTTTCGCAACTTGAGCTGCCAACGCGGCGCGACTGATTGCAAGACGGCGACGGCAACGCCTGCGGTGTCGGCCGCCGAGCTCGATCGCATTGCCAGCTACCTGCGACTGCTGGGCGTGCCCGCGCAGCGCAAGTACGCCAGCGGCTATACCGACGGCACGGTGACGCCGCCGGAGCATCGCATCACCGAGACCGATCGGACAGCGATTCAGCGCGGCAGCGAGCTGTTTGCGCAGGCGCGCTGCACCGCCTGCCATCGTGCGGAACTCAAGACCGGTGGCAGCCATCCGTTCCAGGAATTGCGCCACCAAACGATCCGCCCGTTCACCGACCTGCTGCTGCACGACATGGGCGCCGAGATGGCCGATGGCCTCACCGAAGGCCAGGCGAGTCCGAGCCAATGGCGAACCCAGCCGCTGTGGGGCTTGGGATCGCTCAAGTATGTGCAGAAGGGCACCGGCTTCGCGGATGCCTCGACCGTGCGCTATCTGCATGACGGCCGCGCCCGCAGCCTGGCAGAGGCCGTCGCCTGGCACGGCGGCGAGGCGGCGAAGAGCCGCAGCTTGTTCGAGTCGATGTCCAAGGCCGATCGCGACGCCGTGTTCACCTTCCTCGAGTCGCTTTGACGCCATCGCGGCGCCGTCCCTCCGAGACGGCGCCGTGCGGACCCCGTTCAGAGAAGGCGAGTCCTCATCCCCCGCACTGCTGCGGGGTGGGGCTGCGCTGATGTGGTGAGCCGCTGATCGGCTCGCCGGGGAATCTCCGAGCCGCGTCTCGGACCGTTCGGCGCAGTGGCGCCGTGATCGCTCAACCTCATCAGGACCACCATGGCCCATATCGTTGTTGCCGCCACGCCGTTTCAAGGCCACGTCGGCCCCTTGCTGGCCATTTCCGCCGATCTGGTGCGGCGAGGCCATCAGGTCGTGTTTTCAACCGGAGAGCGCTTTGTCCAGCAGGTGTCGGCCACCGGCGTACGCTATGACCGATTGCCCGCCGCCTGCGATTTCGATGACCGTCACATGGAGGCGGTCTTCCCGGAGAGCGCCCTGGTGCGCATCGGGCCGGAGATGCACAAGTTCTTCTGGCACCGGGTGTTCGTGGATGCCGTGCCGGCGCAGTACCGGCATCTGCTCGCGCTGGTCCGCGATCACGGCGCGGATCTGATCATTCATGACACCGTTTTCCTCGGCGCCTTGCCCTTCGCGATGGACACAGCGGCGGGTGGCCCCAAGACCGTCGGCATCGGCGTGCTACCGCCTACGCTGCTGAGCGACGACACGCCGCCATTCGGCCCCGGCATTCCGTACACGCCCGGCGAAGCGGGGCGGGCGCGTCATCGCGCCTTGAATGACGAAACGCTGGAAATCTATGCCGACCTGCAGGCCCATGCGGCGGCGGTCTTCGAATCCATCGGTTTCACGCTGCCGGATTTCGTCTTCACCTCAGCCGTCACCGTGCCGGACCACTACCTGCAGCTGACGATTCCCGGCTTCGAATATCCGCGGCCGACGGCGCCAGCGTCGTTCCGCATGGTCGGCGCATTGCGGCAGTTGGAGTCGCCCATGCCTCACCGGCCGGACTGGTGGGATGAGCTCTCGCAGCGTCCCGTGGTGGTGGTGACGCAGGGCACCCTGGCCAATGAGCATCTGACCGATCTGATCCTGCCCACGGTGCTGGCGCTGGCCGATCTGGACGTCACCGTGATCGCCGTCACCGCGCGCGCCGACGGGCCCGACGAGCTGCGGGAGCTGCTCGGCAATCAGGTGCCGGCCAATGCCCGGTTGGAAGGCTATGTGCCGTTCAACGAGCTGTTGCCGCATGCCGCGGTGATGGTCACCAACGGCGGCTATGGCGGCGTCAATACGGCCTTGCGCAATGGCATTCCGCTGGTCGTGGCCGGAGACTCGGAGGACAAGCCCGAGGTGGCCGCGCGCGTTCAATGGACCGGCACCGGCATTGACCTGCGCACCGGCACGCCCGATGCGCCCGCCGTGCGCGAGGCCGTGGTGGCCGTGCTGGCGGATTCGCGCTACCGCGAGCGGGCCCGGCAACTCAGCGAAGAATATGGCCGCTACGACCCGTTCGACGCGCTGGCCACGCTGGTCGATGAGATCGCCGAAGCGAGGCGGTCGTGACGGGCGCCGGCACGCGCGTCCTCGGGCCGGCGCTCGACAGGGCGGGGCATGCCCTCTCACAACCCAGTGCGCCAGCGCCGGTGCCGTCTCGTCCGCAGTTTGATAGACCGTCTCACACGCCGTCTCACGCGTCGTCTGAGGCGCCGTCTGATGAGCTGTCTGATGAGCTGTCTGATACGCCGTCTCGCGCGCAGTTCGCCGCACAGGCCTCCTTGACTGCCGCTGCGGCCGGCGATTGGCTGACCGCGCTCAATGAACGGCTCGATCGGCTCCGGGCGGCAGAGCCGTTCAAGCTGGGCTATCCCGGCTGGTCGGCGGCCTTTCCGCCCGAGCTGATGGCGTTCTTCTCGCATGAGCTCAACAACTACGGCGATCCGGAGGAGGATCCCGTCTTCGATTGGCACACCAAGGACCTGGAGCGAGAGCTGGTCGATGCATTCGCCACGCTCTTCGCCGCCACGCCGTCGCAGCGTTGGGGCTATGTGACCTCCGGCGGCAGCGAGGGCATCATGGTCGGCTTGTGGTGCGCGCGCACCCGGCTGCCGCGAGCGCGGGTCTACCACTCGACCGCCGCGCATTCCTGCGTCGCCCGGACCGCCCGCCTGCTAGGGTTGCAGCCCGTCGCCATCGCCACCGATGCGCGGGGCGAAATGGATGACTTCGCGCTGGAGCGGCAGTTGCGGGCCGATGGCGCGTCGGCCGCGATCGTCGTGGCCACCATCGGCACCACGCTCACCGAAGCGGTGGACGATGTGCCGAAGATTCGCCGCGCGCTGCAGCGGGCGGGCGTCGATGCCGCCTATCTGCATGCCGACGCCGCCTTCGCCGGCATTCCGCTGGCGCTGAATGCGGGCGGCGAGGTGCCCTTCGGCTTGAATCATTGCGGCGTGGACAGCCTCTCATTCAGCGGACACAAGTTTCTCGGGGTGCCGTTCCCGTGCGGTCTGGTGATGGCGCGCGATCCACAGGCCACCGTGGGGGTCGCGCACGAGGCGAGACCCCTGACGGACGACGCCACCCACGCTCCCCACGCCGCCCACGTCACCCACCCGCACGCTTCGGCCGAGGACGAACCCGTGCGCATGTGCGGCGCGCCCGACCTGGTCAGCAGTTCCCGCAGCGGTCATGCCGCATTGGCGCTGTGGTTCCAGTGGCGTCGATTCGGCATGGGTGGGCTGCGCGACCTGGCGCAGCGGTGCCGCCAACTGGCTGAGCGGGCCGAGCAGCAATTGAATCGCGCCGGCTGGGAGGCCTGGCGCAGTCATCCGGACGCCTTGACCGTGGTGTTCCGGACGCCGCCGGCCGAGGTGCTTCGTCGATGGCCGATGCCGGCCGTGGGTGGCCTGAGCCACATCGTGTGCACGCCCGGGGTGACCGCCGAGCGCGTGAATCAGTTTGTCGCGGCCTTGTCTGCCGCTGTCCAACGAAAGGATGAGCGCTGTGAACAGCCCTGAAACCTGCAGTGTGGTGATTCCGACCTACAACCGAGCCCGTCTGCTCAAGCACACGCTCGATTCCCTGGTCGCCCAGCGGCTGGACCGGTCGCGCTTCGAGGTGCTGGTGGTCGACGATGGCTCCAGCGACGACACCGCCGCGGTGGTCGACGCTTTCCGTGATCGCCTGACCGTGTCCTACTTCTTCCAGGAGGACCTGGGCTTTCGGGTGGCCAAGGCGCGCAACCTCGGCATTGCCCATGCCACCGGCGACATCTGCGTCTTCGTCGATTCCAGCGTGCTGCTGCATCCGGACTGCCTGAGCGCGCACTTGGCCACGCATGCCAGCTCGTCGACACCGGCTGCGGTGGTCGGCTATGTCTACGGCTTCACCTTGGACGACAGCTCGTCCGACGAGATCGTCGCCGCCGTCGATTTCAACGATCTGGGTGGCAGCGTCGACAGGCTGCATCAGGCCGGTCTACTGGATTTCCGCGAGGCCTTCTACGACAAGTACGGGGACCACTTCGGCGACCTGCCGGCCCCCTGGGTGATCTACTGGACCTGCAACGTGTCCGCCCGCACTGAACAGATCCGGGCCGTCGGCGGCTTCGATGAACAGCTGCAGTCCTGGGGCGGCGAGGACATCGATCTGGGCTACCGCCTGCATCAGGACGGCGCGCGCTTCCTGCTCAGCCGGCAGGCCAGCACCATCCACTATCCGCATCCGAAGAGCCAGGGCGGCAACATGAAGTCGTCCTACCTCAACTACCGCACGATCGCAGAGAAATACGACACGCCGATCACCCAGCTGCTGCTGCCGCTGCCCACGATCAATCCGTTCAATATGAACGACGTGATCCGGCTGCTGCAACTGCCTTCGTGCGCTGAGTTCAAGGCCAGTCAGGCGGGGGGCGTGTTCGGTACGCCGTGATCCGGTGATCGGCGCGGCGCGGTCGGTGCAACGCACTCCGCGTGAGCCGAGCGCATGGCCGCGCGGGCAAGAGGCTCAGCTCGCGTTGCCGTGCCAGCGTCGCAACACGCGCTGGAAGAACAGGCTGTTGGGCAGTTGCAGGCTGGTGCCGTGCTGGGTATCACCGGTCTCTTGCAGCGTGGTGTAGACCAGGTTGATCTCCGCCACACGGCCCTTGATGCCGGGCTTGTCGCCGCTCTCCAGCAGCTCCACCACATCACCGACCCGGAAGGCCCGGGTGGTGAAGATCAGCAGCGCGCAGAACAGGTTGGACAGCACGCTCCAGGCCGCGAAGAAGGCGACCGCACCCACGGTGGCAAAGCCGGTGAAGGCGGTCCACAGCACGGCGCCGGAGACGCCCAGCCGCTCCAGCGCCCAAAGCAGGGCACCGCCGTACACGACAAATCCGATCACCCGCAGCGACAGGTCCACCATCCGCATCGGCAGCGCGTAGGTGCGGCTGAGTTTGCGCAGCGCCTTGCGGGCCAGGCGCATGCTGAGCCAGGCGCCCAGGATGATCAGCACCACTTGCGCGGTCGGGATCAGGATGTCGAGCCATTCGGCGGCCCAGTCGGGCAGGTAATCGTGGAATGACTGGATGACTTTTTTCATGGTGCGAGGTGGAGGCACGCGATCGTCGCGCCCTGGGATCGCCGCCACTTTACCAACGCTCTGGTGACTGGCCTGGGAGGGGGCGGCGAGTGTGCGGTGAGTGGCCTCGGGCGGCGACCTCTGACGCCATGCAGTCGAGGCTCGAGGGTGCGGTAACCTGCGCCGCGTGCCCATGTCCCACGACGGAGTTCCCTTGATCCACGAGACCCTGGTCCAGACACTGTCCCGATTGGAGGCGGATCTCCATCGCCCCGAGCTGCGTGGCGATGCGGTGCGACTGAATGCGCTGCTGCATCCAGACTTCGAGGAAGTCGGCCGGTCCGGTCGCCATTGGTCGCGTGCGGACATCCTGGCGATGATGCTGAGCGAGACCGTGCCCGTGGAGGTGGTCGCAGACGGCTACGCGGCGGTGGTGCTGCAGCCCGGCGCTGCGTTGCTGACTTATCGAGCGGCGCATCGCCTGGCCGACGGCAGCCTGGCGCGCCACACGCTGCGCGCCTCGGTCTGGTTGCAGACGCAAGGCCGATGGCAGATGCGCTATCACCAGGGCACGGCCGCGGCCAACCCTTGGTGAACCGGACACAGGCTGTTTCCTAAACAGCACTAAACACGCGATGAAAATGGCGCAACTGGGTTGACCCCATCCGGGGCCACTTGAAGAATCGCCCCACCCATGAGCACCGTCACCATTCGCGACATTGCCAAGGCCTCGGGCCTGTCCATCGGCACCGTGTCCCGCGGCCTGCGCAACCAGACCGGCCTGTCCGACGACACGCGCCAGATCGTGCGCGAGCTGGCCCTGCGCATGGGTTATGACTTCGGCCAACTGCGCACCCACAAGATCCGCCGGATCGGCTTCCTGCTGCACAGCCAGCACAACACCTTGCCGTCGAGCCCGTTCTTCTCGTCGGTGCTGCATGGCGCCGAGCAGATGTGCCGTCGCGACGGCCTGACGCTGTCGTTCATCGTCGCCGGACCGGCCGAACCCGTGGTGGACCAGCGTCGCGTCCATCAACTGGACGCCTTTCTCTGCGCTGGCTATTTCGAGCCCGAGATCCTCGATGCCCTGCGGCAGACCGGCAAGCCCATGGTGCTGGTGGACATGCACCGCCGGGGCATCACCTCGGTGAACCCGGACCATCAACGCGGCAGCTTCCTGGCCACCAGCCATCTGCTGCGTAGCGGACGCCGACGCATCGCATTGATCTCCGGCTCGCCGGCGCATTACAGCCTGGAACAGCGGGCGCGGGGCTACCGCCGTGCCCTGTTCGAAGCCCAGATCCAGGCCGATCCCGACCTGGAAGTCATCGCGCCCCAATTGGGCGACGGCGACGCCGGCGTGGCCGCCGCCATGCGCAGCCTGCTCGGCATGAAGAAGCGGCCCGATGCGGTGGTCTGCTTCAACGACAGCGCCGCCCTGGTCGCCATGCAGCTCTGCCTGAGCGAGGGCTTCCGGATCCCGCAGGACATCGCCGTCATCGGCTTCGACGATATCACCGGCGCCTCGGTCGCCCATCCACCGCTGAGCACCGTGCGGGTGGACAAGGAAGCGCTGGGCGCCCGCGGCGTGGAGCTGTTGCTCCATCCGCCCGGCCAGGAACCGCAGGAGCTGATCATGCCGGTCGATCTGATCGTGCGCGACAGCACCAGCAGCAACGATTGAGATCCGCGATCTCACCCACCGCCTTCCGGCACCCTTGCACCACCGTCGACTCATGCCCCATCTGCCCGACTTCCGCTCCCCGGCCGTGCTGCTGGCCCACGCCAAGCACACGATGGATTTCTACCATCCGCGCAGCATCGACCCCAGCGGTGGCTTCTTCCATTTCTTCAAGGACGATGGCACGGTCTATGACGCGCAGCAGCGGCATCTGGTCAGCAGCACGCGATTCGTCTTCACCTATGCGATGGCCTTCCGCCGCTTCGGTGATCCGGCCTATCAGGCGGGCGTGCGCCACGGGGTGCGCTTTCTGCGCGAGGCCCATTTCGACCGCACCCACGGCGGCTATGCCTGGCTGCTGCGCTGGCGCAACGGCCAGGCCGAGGTGATCGACGGCACCCGCCACGCCTACGGCCTGGCCTTCGTGCTACTGGCCTATGCCCATGCGGTGATGGCCGGCGTGGAGGAGGCACGGCCCTGGATGGCCGAGACCTTTGCGCTGATGGAGCAGCGCTTCTGGAGCGAATCCGCCGGCCTGTATGCCGATGAGGCCAGCGCCGACTGGCAGGTGCTCTCGCCGTATCGCGGCCAGAACGCCAACATGCATGCCTGCGAGGCGCTGCTGGCAGCCTTCCAGGCCTCCGGCGAGACACACTACCTGGAACGGGCGGCGCTGCTGGCCCGGCACATCACCGTGCGGCAGGCCCAGCGCTGCGACGGGCTGATCTGGGAACACTACGACGCGCACTGGCAGCCGGACTGGCTGTTCAACCGCCACGACCCGGCCAACCTCTTCCGACCCTGGGGCTACCAGCCCGGCCACTTCACCGAATGGTCCAAGCTGCTGCTGCAGCTCGAAGCGCAAAGCCATCACCTGGATCAGGATCTGAGCTGGACCCTGCCGACCGCGGCGCAGCTCTTCCGCGTGGCGGTGCGGCGTGGCTGGGATGCCGAGCATGGCGGCCTGTGCTATTCGCTGGCGCCCGACCTGACCGTCTGCGACGCGGACAAGTACTTCTGGGTGCAGGCCGAAAGCGCCGTCGCGGCCGCGCTGCTGGCCCGCCGTACCGGAGACAAGCTCTACTGGGATTGGTACGAGCGCCTGTGGGCCTACAGCTGGACCCATTTCGTCGATCACGAGCACGGCGCCTGGTACCGCATCCTCGACCATCAGAACCGCAAGCTCAGTGACGAGAAGAGCCCGGCCGGCAAGGTCGACTATCACACCATGGGCGCGGCCTACGACATCGTCGACGTGCTGAAGGACGTCCCCGCCGCCTGACGGGCGACCCATCCGCCTCGCGCGCGGACCTTGAAACGGCGCCATGCCCCCGGCGCCATCAGCCTGGCCTGGGACCTTGCCGTCCCGGGCGGGCGAGGGGGCACGCAAGCGCATCACTACAGCCACCTCAGGTGGCATGACCCACGGAGACAAACCATGAACACGACAATCCGAAGCCGCCGCCACCTGCTGGGCTGTGCGGTGATCACGATGCTGCTGGGCAGCGCCGGTGCGGCCCAGGCCGGTGATCTGGAAGTGCTGCACTGGTGGACCAGCGGCGGCGAGGCCAAGGCCATCTCGGGCCTGAAGGACACGCTGCAGGCCAAGGGCCATCGCTGGAAGGACTTCGCCGTGGCCGGCGGAGCGGGCGATGCGGCGATGACGGTGCTCAAGACGCGGGCCATGTCCGGCAATGCACCCACGGCCGCGCAGATCAAGGGACCGCTGCTGCAGGACTGGGCCCGCGAAGGCATGCTCTCCAACATCGACGACGTGGCCAAGGCCGAGCGCTGGGATGAGCAGCTGCAACCGGTCATCAGCAACATCGTCAAGTATCAGGGGCACTACATTGCCGCGCCGGTGAATGTGCACCGCGTGAACTGGCTCTGGATCAATCCGGAAGTGATGCGCAAGGCCGGCGTGAAGACGCCGACCACCTGGGATGAATTCTTTGCCGCCGCCGAGACGCTGAAGAAGGCGGGCGTGATTCCGCTGGCGCATGGTGGTCAATCCTGGCAGGACTTCACCACCTTCGAGACGGTGGTGTTGGGCACCGGCGGCCCCGACTTCTACCGCAAGGCGCTGGTGCAACTGGATCCGGCCAGTCTGAAGAGCCCGACGATGGAAAAGTCCCTGCAGACCTTCCGCCGGCTCAAGGCCTACACCGACCGCAACGCAGGCGGCCGCGACTGGAACCTGGCCACCGCCATGGTCATGAAGGGCGAGGCGGCCATGCAACTCATGGGCGACTGGGCCAAGGGTGAGTTCCTGAACGCCGGCAAGGTCGCGGGCAAGGACTTCCTGTGCGTGCCGGCGCCCGGCACCAGCAAGGGCTACACCTTCAACGTCGACTCCTTCGCGATGTTCAAGGTCAAGGGCGAGGCCAACCAGCAGGCCCAGCGCGACCTGGCCACCGCCATCATGTCGCCGGCGGTGCAGGAGTCGTTCAACCTGGAAAAGGGCTCGATCCCGGTGCGCAAGGGCGTGAACCTGTCGCGCTATGACGATTGCGCCAAGGCCTCCGCCACCGACTTCGCCGAAGCCGGCAAGTCCAACACGCTGCTGCCGTCAATTGCCCATGGCATGGCGGTCTCGGCGGCGGTGGAAGGCGCGATGAAGGACGTGGTCAGCCAGTACTGGAACAGCGACCAGATCACGCCTGCCCAGGCGATGGATCGACTGGTCGCGGCGGCCAAGGCGCAGTAAGAGGCTGGCGGCGGAAAGGGGGCGCGGGCGCAGGACCGACCCCCTTTTCAGTCACCCGTCCGGTCGCTTTTACGGTCGCGTTTGCGGTCGCTGTTGCGGTCGCTGTTGCGGTCGCCCTCGCGGCCATCTGTTCCGCAGCGTCGATGCCAGTTTGCGGGTGTTCAGTCTCACGAGCTTGTCATCAACGCCCGCGACACTCCCAAGCAAGGCGGTCATTCGGCCATGGCTTGATCCATCAGCCCATTGATCGCCTGATCCATCGACGCATCGATCCATCGATCGGTGCCATGTCGATAAGAGGTGTGGCCTCCTAAGGTCCACCGTGGTGTGTGCGTCCGCGCCACACCGGGCGCGCAGAATGCCCCAGAAAAAGGGCACACGGCGGTGCAGGCGGCCCGCCAGGGGCCGACCGTTCATCGGGCCATCGCCCGATGCCGCGCATCAACCCGCATCAATGCGGGCATTGCAGCCATCCGTGCGATAGGCATGCGCATCTCCACCATTTTCAGGGTTAGCCCGGATGTCAGGACTGACAGGGTGACCTGCGGTTCTCTCGGCCTACATTCGCGCCAATCCTCGGGTAGATGACCCACCGCCAGCCCGGCCCTCCGCGCCGACGACGGGTATCCGTGGATATAAAAAGGCGGCGTCTGCCTTAGCCGCACACATCTACAGCCCGCCCCCACCCGGACGGCAAGTAGGGTGGCCGGTCTTGTCTCCACACGAGCGGGGCCTGGTCAATTCTTCGGGAGATCACCGATCTATCACGAATGAAAGAGACCTCATGAAAATGGCATCCATCCAGACCGTCCTGCGCGCCACCCTCGTTGCCGCCGCAGCCACCGCCGCCTGCCAAGTCATGGCCGCGGAACGCATCGTCCTCGACGACACCGCACCGGTGAACACCCTGCAGCGCGCGGCCAGCGCCGTGCAGGGCGGTGCCGCCTCCGCCTTGGGACTCGCCGTCAGCGACCTCCAGGCCGTGCGCAGCCAGACCTATCCGAATGGCAAGGTCGTCACCCGTCACCAGCAGTTCTACCAGGGCGTCCCGATCTGGGGCGAGGCGGTCGTCGAGCACCTCGACACCACCGCCGCTTCGGCGCGCTACTCCGGCTCGCTGGTGGCCAACATCCAGCAGGATCTGTCCACCGCGCAGCCGGGCCTGAGCTCGCAAAGCGTCCTGACCATCGCCAAAAGCGCGGTCAATGCGGCGTTGACCGAGAACGAACAGGTCAAGCTCTACATCAAGCTCAATGAGCGCAATCAGGCCCAGCTGTTCTATCTGGTGTCCTTCGTTCGGCACGACAGCCGCACCCCGAGTCGCCCGCACTTCATGATCGACGCCAACACCGGCGCCGTGCTGCAGCGCTGGGAAGGACTGGCGCATCGTGACGCCACCGGCCCTGGCGGCAACACCAAGACCGGTCGTTATGAATACGGCACCAACTATCCGGCCCTGCAGGTCAACGATTCCTGCCAGATGAACTCCGGCAATGTGATCACGGTCAACCTCAATGGCGGCACCAGTGGATCAACGCCGTTTGCCTTCACTTGCCCGCGCAATGAGTTCAAGCAGATCAACGGCGCCTACTCGCCGCTCAACGATGCCCATTTCTTCGGCAACGTGATCTTCAACATGTACCGGGACTGGTTCAATGTGCGCCCGCTCACCGGCACGCTCTACATGAAGGTGCACTACAGCACCAACTATGAGAATGCTTTCTGGGATGGCACGGCGATGAGCTTCGGCGATGGTGCCAGCCGCTTCTATCCGCTGGTGTCGCTGGACGTGTCGGCGCACGAGGTGAGCCACGGCTTCACCGAGCAGAACTCCGGCCTGGTCTATTCCGGCCAGTCGGGCGGCATGAACGAAGCGTTCTCGGACATGGCCGGTGAAGCGGCTGAGTACTATGCGCGCGGCACCAACGACTGGCTGGTGGGCAGCGAGATCTTCAAGTCCACCGGGGCCTTGCGCTACTTCGCCGATCCGACGCGTGACGGGCGCTCGATCGGCAATGCCGCCAACTACACCAGCGGCATGGATGTCCACTACTCGAGCGGCGTCTTCAACAAGGCGTTCTATCTGCTGGCCACCTCGACCGGCTGGAACACCCGCAAGGCCTTCGAGGTGATGGTGGATGCCAACCGGCTGTACTGGACCCCCAGCAGCACCTTCGCGCAGGGTGCCTGCGGCGTCGAGCGGGCCGCCACCGACCGGGGCTATGCCGTGGCCGATGTGACCCGCGCCTTTGCCAGCGTGGGCGTGAGCTGCAGCACCACGCCGCCCCCGACCGGCACCGCCCTCACCAGCGGTGTGCCGGTGACCGGCATTGCGCTGACCCGGGGCGCGACCAAGCTCTACACCATTGCGGTGCCGTCGGGTCGCACCCAGTTGAGCGTGCGCTTGTCAGGTGGCACGGGTGACGGCGACATCTATGTCCGCCGCGGCTCTGCGCCGACCACCACGTCCTACGACCGCAAGTCCGATGGCAGCACCAATGCCGAGACCATCACCATCTCGGCACCGACCGCAGGCACCTACTACATCCTGCTGAATGCCTACGCCACCGTGAGCGGCGCTTCGCTGGTCGGCACCTACTGATCCCCGTCTGACCGCCACCCCGGCGCGCCGCTTGATCGCGGCGCGCCGGGCTTCGCCTATTTCCGGAGACCACTCTCATGCGTCAATTCTTTGCCTTGACCACGTTGTGCCTGAGCCTGAGCGCGCTCACACCCGCCGCCTTTGCCGGCGAGAAGGTCTGGATCAGCCTGGGCGATGCCGCCTATGCCAAGTTGCTCAAGCACCGTCCCGCCGTCCGCTCGGTGGCCAGCGTCCTGTCCGCCCCGAGCGAGGACCAAAGCCTGTCCACCGCAGTGGCCCCCGAGGGCATCCATCTGGTGCAGGTGGATGAAGAGGTGCTGGCTTCGCTCAGCCATTCCATCCATGAGGAATTGCGCCGCTGCGGCGGCTACATGTACCACTCGACCGAAGCCGCCGGCCGCGCCTCGCTGACCCGCCACAGCCTGCCGGCCTCGGCCCGGTCGGTGGCGGCCGCGGCGGTGGCGGTGACGCGTCCGAGCTATGTGATCGACCAGCAGGCGGTGGTCACACCCATCCTGTCGCAGATGCAGGCCAGCAACATCGGCCAGACCATCGTCGATCTGTCGGGCTACACCAACCGCTACTACACCAGCAGCAGCGGCGTGAATGCATCGAACTGGCTGCGCCAGCGCTGGCTCACCCTGGCGGGCGGACGCAGCGACATCACCGTCGAGCAGTTCACCCATGCGGGATGGGCGCAGAAGTCGGTGATCGCCACCATCAAGGGCACCGACAACGGCAGCGAAGTGATCGTGCTGGGGGCCCACCTGGATTCGATCAACCAGTCCGGCGGCTCGGCCGAAACCATGCGCGCGCCGGGTGCGGACGATGATGCCTCCGGCGTGGCCAGCCTGACCGAAGTGCTGCGGGCGCTGGTGTCGGCCAACTACAAGCCACGGCGCACCATCAAGCTGATGGCGTATGCGGCCGAGGAGGTCGGCCTGCGCGGCTCGCAGGAGATCGCGGCCAGCTATGCCGCGGCCAACACCAATGTGGTGGGCGTGATGCAGCTGGACATGACCAACTACAAGGGCGCGGCCAACGACATCTACATCTTCACCGACTACACCGACAGCCTGCAGAACCAGTTCCTGACCAGCCTGATCCAGACCTACCTGCCCACGTTGAAGATTGGCTCCGATCGCTGCGGCTACGGCTGCTCCGACCATGCCTCCTGGAATGCACAAGGCTATTACGCCAGCCTGCCGTTCGAGGCGAGCTTCAGTGCGGACAACCCCTACATCCACACGGCCAACGACACCTACGCCAACATGGGCAGCCAGGCGGATCATTCGCTCAAGTTCGCCCGTCTGGCGGCCGCCTATGCGGTGGAGCTGGGCAGTGACGGACCGGGCACCGCGCCCGCGGACCGCACCGAAAACTTCAGCGGCAGCCTGACGCGCAATCAGACGCGCAGCTTCGGTCCGTTCAAGGTTGCTGCGGGCGGCAGCCTCACGGCGAGCACCACCGGCACCGGCGACATCGACCTCTATGCCCGCAGGAGCGCGGTGCCCACGACGACCACCTACACCTGCAAGTCGGACGGTTCGAGCTCGACCGAGGCCTGCACCGTCAGCATGACCACGGCGGGCGACGTGTATGTGCTGCTGTCCGGTTATGCGGCCGGCAACTATCAGCTGAAGGTCGTCTACAAGCCGCAGTGACCTGTGACAAGCGGCCGATGACCAGCGACGAGTGACGATGGGCACGCGCCGCCGTGGCGGCGTGCCCGTCGCCCTTGTCGCCTTTGGCCCTTGACGCCCAGCGCGAAGCCGACCTCGCACCGCGGTGCGGGGTCGGCTCGTTGTTGTTCGTGGCTGGGTGTGGTTTGGCTTTGGCTTGGTCTTGGTCTTCGTCTTGGTCTTGGCCGTGACGCTGCATGGCGTGGATCCGCGCGTGAGAACATCCGCCGGTTCGACTCACCGGTCCGTTCTCGCATGCCCATCAGCCGCCGTGTTTCTCCCCCGCCCCAGAGCCAGCTCGCGGCCAGCGTGGCCAGCGCGCATCTGGCCGATGCCTTCGCGATCACCCTGGCCGATCACGCACCCTCCGATGCGATGACGCTGGCCCGCGCCGCCTTGTCCGATCCGCCGCGCTGGTTTCGAGTGCTGCTGGGCCTCCGCGACGCACTGGTCCGACCCTTCGGGCTGAAGACCACTGCCGCCATGCGCGATCACCTCGCGCGCAGCGGTGTCGCGCATGTGGACATCTTTCGGGTGTTGTCGAGCACGCCGGACGAAGTGGTGTTCGGCGAGCAGGACCGGCACCTGGACTTCAAGCTCTCCATCCTGGTGCGGCCGATCGACGGCGGCGGCCGGGAGGCGGTCGCCACGACCGTGGTGCACTGCCACAACGCGCTGGGCAAGGTCTACCTCGGCCTGATCCTGCCGGGGCATGTGGTGGTGGTGCGGTCCCACCTGGCCGCAGCGGCCAAGCGGTATGGGGTGACGGCCTGACGGGGCGCGGTCTTCGTGGTCTTCATGGGTGTCGTGATCGTCCAGGCGCCTTGAGCGCGTCGACGGCGTCCGGCGTTTCAGGCTTCTCTGACGTCTGTGGCGTCTGTGGCGTCTCTGGCGTCTGTGCGGTTCCAGGCGCCTCGGACGTCTCAGGCGTTCCGCATCTCGTCCAGCTGCTGCATCGCTTCATGCAGCAGGTCGTCCACCTGCGCGAGCAGCCGATGCCGTTCGGTGTGGAGGTCGGCGTCGTGCCCCGCCGCCAGCGCGTCACCTGCACGGGGGAGCTTGAGCAGCAGGTGGAACGGCAGCGTGATCGGCAGGCCGGCCATGGCGCCTCGCGGTCCATGGGACAGGCCTTCGCGCGGGGTGGCCGGACGGTCTGTCAGGTCGATCATGACGCCGACGGCCCGCTGTGCCCGGCCTTGCGCGTCGCGCTCGACGATGCGGCCCCGGGAGTGAACGAGGCGATAGCCCGACCCGTTGCTGCGCAGCCGGAACCGGGCCTCGTAATGCGGATGCCGGTCGTTCGCATGGGCCCGCATGGCCTCCACCATGGCGGTGAGGTCATCCGGATGCACCCGGCATTGCCAGAAATGGGTGCTGTCGGCACTGTCCGGTTCGGGGAAGCCGAATCGCAGCTTCCACTGCGGCGAGTAGTGAACCGTCTCGAGCTCATGCCGGAGATCCCAGATCCCGAGCTGGCCCGCTTCGATGGCCGCGTGCAGGCGCAGGTCAACCGGGTGTCGCTGCGTGGGGAGTGTCTCGCTCGTCATGGGGGCAGGGGAGGCTGGAATTCCTTCACGTTGATGATCGCCTTGATCACCCGTGGGCTGTCCATGTGCTTGCAGTTCCGATACGGTCGGAATCTAACGGTTCGGAATGCCCTGCGCGTGGAAGGTGACGTGGCAAGGGCATTCTGAATGAGAAGAACGCCCGAATTCAAGCGATGGTGTGGCGGGACCGGTTCGCAACGGCGGATCCGCCCGCAGCCCACCGCCCGAAATCGGCGCCGACGCGTGCAGGCGCGCGATCGGCACCGGGCGACGACAAGAGGAGCGAGACGATGCCTGCAGTCCGCAGTGAGCGTCGCACCTGGTGGCGCGACCACGCCGCCTTGCGCCTGAGCGTGTTGCTCTGGGTTGGCCTGCTCGCCCTGGGCGGGCTGGCGGCCTTCGATCTCTGGCAAAGCCGGGCGTCCGCCATCCGCGCGGCAGAAGCGCAGGTCTCCAGTCTGGCGCTGGCCCTGGAGAGCTCCTTGCGCGTGCAGTTCCAGACCGCCGATCGCACCCTGACGCGGGCGGCCGAACTGTTTGCCGAAACCGACGTCCGCGGCGGTGAGGTCGCCGCCTTCTCGGCTCGCCTCGGCGACCTGGAACGGCTGGTCCCGGGGACCTCCGGCCTGCGGGGCAGCGACGAAGCCGGGCGGGTCGTCTACGGCGTCAGCGTGCCCAGCGGGGCTGCATTGAACGTGGCCGGCCGGGCCTTTTACGACGAGGCGCGCCGGGCGCCGGGTACCGTCTATGGCCTGCCGCTGCAGTCGCGCGTCACCAACAGCTGGGTCATGCCGGTCGCTCGGGCCCTGCGCCATCGCGACCAGACGTTCGGCGGCGTCGTCTACCTGAACTTCAGCATGGACGACATCGCCCAGATGTTCCGCGGGCTGCACACCGGGGCGCATGGCGCCGTCGCGCTGTTCGACAGCGATCGCCGGATCTACTGGCGCGAGCCGGCGCTGCCGCGCAAGGATGAGGAAGTGCGGCGCTTCGAAGCGCCGCAGACCCGTCAGGCGCTGGCCGAAGGGCGGCGCGAGGCCCTCTATCACACGGTCAGTTCGATCGACGGCCAGCAGCGGGTGGTGGCCATTCGCCGCATCGCGGGCAGTCCGCTGTATGTGCTGGTGAGCGCTGCCCATGACGATGCGCTGGCGGAGTGGCGCGCCCACGCGATTCAGGTGGTGGCCTATGTCATTGCCGCCATGGTGCTCACCGCCGGGCTCCACCGAATGCTGCTGCGCGCATGGCGCGCGCGGGAGGACGCCCTGCAGGCGGTCACGGCCAAGGAGTCGGAACTGGCGCAAACGGTGCAGGCCCTGGCGCAGTCCAACGTGGCGGTGGAGGCGGCGAGTCGGGCCAAGAGCACCTTCCTGGCCAACATGAGCCATGAGATCCGTACGCCGATGAATGCCATCCTCGGTTTGGCCCATCTGATGCAGCGCGATGCCACCGAGCCCCGCCAGCAGGAGCGACTGACGCAATTGCAGGCGGCGGCCGGCCACCTGCTGCAGCTGCTGAACGACATCCTCGACCTGTCCAAGGTCGAGGCCGGCAAGCTGATGCTGGAGGACATCCCGTTCGAGCGGGATGCGCTGCTCGGCGGCGCCCTGGAAATCGTGCGCCCCGCTGCGCAGGCCAAGGGGCTGGAGCTGGTGCTGGATGCCGACCACCTGCCGGCCCGGCTGCGGGGCGATCCGAAGCGGCTGTCCCAGGCCTTGATCAACCTGCTGTCCAACGCGGTGAAGTTCACCGAGCAGGGCTGGGTCTCGCTCAAGGCGCAGTTGCTGGCCGAAGACGGCGATCGGCTGCATCTGCGCTTCGAGGTCAGCGACACCGGTCCCGGGATTCCCGCCGCACAGCAGGCGGCCTTGTTCCACGCCTTCCACCAGGCCGACAGCAGCACCGCCCGGCGCTACGGTGGGACCGGCTTGGGACTGGCGCTGACCCGCAGCCTGGCGGAGCAGATGGGCGGCCAAGTGGATCTGATCAGCGCGCCGGGGCAGGGCAGCAGTTTCTCGTTCACCGCGTGGCTGCATCGCGGTGATCCGGGGCCGGCGGCGTCGTCCTCGGTGGCATTGCCTGGGCGGCGGGTGCTGGTGGTCGACGATCTGGCTGAATCGCGCGAGGCCCTGGCCGATGCCATCGGCGTGCTGGGCATGCAGGCGGACACCGCGTCCTGCGGACCCACCGCGATCGAGCGCCTGCGCAGCGAGCAGGCCGCCGGCCGCGCCTATGACCTGATCCTGCTGGACTGGCGCATGGCGCCGCTGGACGGCGCGGCGACGCTGATGGAGATGCAGCGGCAACGGCTCCTGCCCGCCACCCGCCACATCCTGATCAGCGCCCATGATGAGGCGGCCATGTGGATGGCGGCGCAGGAGGCCGGCTTCGATGCGGTGCTGGTCAAGCCGATCACACCCTCCGCCTTGTACGACGCCATGGTGCGGGTGCTGGGGCCGACGACCGGCCGGCCGTCGCCCGCCGGCGGGGCGCCTTTGGACGAGGGCCAGTGCGCCATGGCGCTGCGTGCGGACCATGCCGGCCGGCGCGTGCTGCTGGCCGAGGACAACCCGGTCAATCAGTTGGTGGCGCAGGAACTGCTGACCGATGTCGGACTGGTGGTGGACCTGGCGGCCGACGGGGCCGAGGCGGTGCGTCGTGTGGCCCAGGCGCGCTATGACCTGGTGCTGATGGACATGCAGATGCCGGGCGTCGACGGGCTGGAAGCGACCCGGCGCATCCGTGCCGCGCACGGGTCCGCATTGCCCATCCTGGCCATGACGGCGAACGCCTTCGGTGAGGACCGCCAAGCCTGCCTGGACGCCGGCATGAACGACCATGTGGCGAAGCCGGTCCATCCCGCTGTGCTGTATGCCGCGCTGTTGCGCTGGCTGCCCGCACGCGGCGCGTCGACCGGGCCCGCACCCGGCCCGTCGGTGCCGTGGACGCCCGAGCTGGCCGCAGAGCCAGCCGCAGCACCGGGCATGCGCTGGCCCCTCACGCTGGCGGAGGTGCCCGGCCTGGACCTGCCCCAGGCGCTGAGCGCGGCGGGCGGTCGGGGCGATGTCCTGCGCCGCATCGTGCAGACCTTTGTCGACACCTACCGCCATGGGTTGGCGGATCTGCCGCTGCGGCCCGATATCGACTGGGCCTCGCGCTGGCCGGCGATGGGGCATTCCCTGCATGGGGCCTGCGCGGCGATCGGCGCCGTGGAGCTGGATCGCGCCACGCTGGCCCTGCAGCACGCCGTGACCGAGTCACACGAGGCCGATCGGCTGCTGAGGCAGGCCCGCGAGCTGGACGGGGCGCTTCGGGCGCTGTGCGATCGGCTGGAACTGGCGCTGGAGGCGGTCTGAATCCGGACGTCCGGTTCAGCCTGTCGTGCCCAGCCATTCCCGGCGCCGTGTCGTTTTTCGCGGCGAGAATGTCCCCCATGGCACAAGGCAAACGGATCTCGGTGGAGATCGACGACAGGGCGCTTCAAGCGATCAAGGACCTCGGCGCGGCCGCCCGTTCGGCGCGAACCGCCGCAGGGCAGAGCCAATCGGCGGCCGGCGAGCGACTGGGCGTGCATGTCCAGACCATTGCCCGGATCGAAACCGGCGAGCCAGGCGTGGCCATCGGCCATGTGTTCGGACTGCTGGCGCTCTACGGAATTACCCCGGTGCTGCCCTCGGCCCCGGATACGCCGACGGTCTGAACGCCGGTCGAAACGCTGACCAAAACGCCGGTCACAGCGCCGGTCACAACGCCGGTCACAACGCCAGTCACAACGCCGTCCGCCGTGCCACCCGGAGGACGGCCGTCCGCCCCTTCGACATGACGCAGCGGCCGCCTTCCGCGTCAGTCGTTCAAAGCGCCGGTGTGCGCGGCGCCGGACCGGTGTAGTTCCAGAGGTAATCGCGCGGGATCGGCCCCTTGTTGCGGCCGCCTTGCTGCATCTGCTCCCAGGCATGGGCCAGCAATCCCACCGACCGTGACAGGCAGAACAGGCCGCGGGCCAGGGGCGCAGGGAAACCCAGTTCCGCATAGATGACGGCGGTGGCACCGTCGATGTTCAGCGGAATGCGTCGGCCGTTCTTGCGATAGGCCAGTTCGTCTTCCACCGCCCGGGCGATCCCGGCGAATCGGCCGCTGACGATGCCGTCCTTGGCCGCCTGGTCCACCAGCGCCAGCAGCCGTGGCGCGCGCGGATCAATCGGATGGAAACGGTGGCCGTAGCCTGCGATGTAGGGACCGTACAAGGCTTTCGCATCGTCCAGCCCCTGGCGCAGGGCGATCTCCGGTGCCACACCGCCGTCCTCCTGGCGGGCGATGTCGTTGAACAGGGCCACTGCCTGTTCGCCGGCCCCGCCATGCACATCCCCCAGCACATTCAGGCCGGACGCCATCGCATTGTTCAGGCCGACGCCGCAGGTCGCCGCCATCCGCGCGATCGCGATGCTGGGCGCCTGCGGGCCGTGGTCCACCGCGGCCATCAACGCGGCCTCCAGCAAGGCCGCCTGCGGGGCCTGCGGCAGCTCGCCCCGGGTGAGCAGCCACACCATGTGCGCAAAGCCCACCTGGCCGATCAACTGCTCGATGGGATAGCCGCTGTAGCGGATCTCTCCGGGCTTCATGTCGATGATGCGGGTCGACCACCATTGGCTGACGCGGGGATCCTGCGCCGCCGCCGAGGCATCATGCGGGCTCTGCGGGCTCTGCGGGCTCTGCGGGGGTGTTGGGTCGGTCACCCCGGCAGTCGACGCGGGAGTATGGGGGGCGCTCATGTCACATGGTCCTGATGGAGTCGATCGATCTCCGCCTCGCTCAGGCCCAGTTCGGCCAGCAGTTCGCGGGTGTGTTCGCCGAGCTGCGGCGGCGGGGTGGGGACGCTGGGCGGTTCGCCGTCCAACTGGAAGCCGGGTCGCAGCACCCGGATGTCGCGACCCACGCCCGGCACCTGCGCGAAGGGGGCCACCAGACCGCGCGCCGCCACCTGCGGATGGGCCAGCGCCTGCGGCACGCTGACCACCGGACCGGCCGGTATGCCGGCGGCGGTGAGCCGCGGCCACCAGTGGTCGGCGCTGTGCTGCGACAGCACCTGTTCGATCAGGTCGCTCAGCTCGCGCCGATGCCGCAGCCGCGCCTGCCGCTCACTGAAGCGGACATCCTCACACCATTCCTCATGGCCCAGCACCCGGCACAGCGCCTCGAACTGCGCCTGCTTGTTGGCGGCGATGTTGAGCAGGCCGTCGCCGGTGCGAAAGGTGCCGGAGGGGCTGGCGGTGACGTTGTCGTTGCCCATCGGCGTCGGCGGGCGATCCGCGATCAGGTGGTTCGAGACCGCCCATCCCATCGTGGCCATCACCGCATCCAGCATCGACACATCGATGAAGCGCCCGCCGTGCTGCTCACGCTGCGGATCGGCCAGCGCGGCGGCGACGGCGAAGGCCGCCGTCAGCCCGCCGACGGTGTCGGCCATCGGATAGCCCACCCGCAGCGGCGCGGACGCCGCATCGCCGGTGATGCTCATCACGCCGGACATGCCCTGGATGATCTGGTCGTAGGCGGGCAGGTCCCGCAACGGGCCGGTCTGGCCGAAGCCGGAAATGGCGCAATAGACCAGCCCGGGCCGGTGCGCCTTGAGGGCCTCATGGCCCAGGCCCAGGCGGTCCATCACGCCAGGACGGAAGTTTTCGATCAGCACGTCGGCGGTGCGCACGAGCGCGAGAAAGACCTCCCGGCCGCGCGGCTGTTTGAGGTCGAGGGTGATCGATCGCTTGCCGGCGTTCTGGGCCAGGAAAGAAACGCCCATCAGCTTGGCATTGAGGTCCGGATCGGCGCCCAGTTGGCGCGCCAGGTCGCCGCCCTCACGAGACTCCACCTTGATGACGTCGGCGCCCAGGTGCGCGAGCTGATGGCCACAGAACGGACCGGCCAACACATTGGTCAAGTCCAGCACGCGGAAACCTTGCAGGGGAGGGCGAATCATGGGATCCCGATCGATCGTGCACTGGATCTGGCGGTGCGAGGGGCGAGGCCAGGTCGTGACTGGAGGGCTGTTCTGGCCTGACGCGCGTTTGTCCCGGGATTTCTGTCGTTCTGTCCCCAAGGCTGAGGAGGGCGGGAAACGTTCTGCCAGATAGAATGGCGTTCTATTTGTTCGCCAATTATTCGTGCCGCCGACCGGTCCTGTCAAACCGGAGGGCGTTCGCCTTGGGTGCCTAGGGTTGTCCCTGAGTCAGAGGGAGTATGGGCGGCCGGAGCGGATTCGGCGCATCACTCGGGCACGATGCATCCTCACGGTGAGGGATGCCGCGCGGCATGAGGCGGGAATTCCCAAAGGATGTCGTGATGGTGAAACGGGCCATGAAGCCCTCGGTGCCACCCGCACGGGCCACGCGAACGGTCGCGAAGGCCACGTCGGCCAGGGCGGCCACCTTGGCCGGTGCGGCTTCGAAGGCCAAAGCGGCGACTTCGGAAGGCATTTCTTCCTCCAAATCGGCTCCCGCTTCGGCCCCCGGTGCTGCCCCCGGTGCTGCCTCCGATTCTTCCCCCGATTCGGCGTCGGAGACCTCGATCGCGCCGGGTGGCGTGGCGGCAGTGGATCGGGCGCTCTCGCTGCTGTCCGCGTTCCGGTCAGGCGACCGCGCCTTGAGCCTGGCGGAGCTGTCAGCCCGCACCGGTCTTTACAAGAGCACCGCGCTGCGGCTGCTGGCATCGCTGGCGCATGCCCGCTGGGTGAGTCGACAGCCCGACGGCAGCTATGCGCTGGGCCACGAAGTCGCGCGGCTGCATGGGATTTTCGCGGCCTCCTTCTCCCTGGAGGCGGCGGTGTTGCCGGTGCTGCAATCGCTGGTGGACCTCACCCTCGAAAGCGCGGCCTTCCATGTGCGGCGGGGCGACGAGCGGGTCTGCCTGTACCGTGTGGATTCCCCCCAGCTGCTGCGCGATCACATCCGCGCCGGGGATGTGCTGCCCTTGGATCGCGGTGCCGGCGGGCGGGTGCTGATGGCCTTCTCCGGGGCACGCGGCAAGCTGTATCAACAGATCCGGCGGGACCGCGTGGTGGTGCTGGATGGCGACCGCGTCCCCGGATTGATGGGCATCTCCGCGCCGGTGTTCGATGCCAATGGATTGCTGGGGGCGCTGACCCTGACCGTGCCTTCCTCGCGTCAGAAACCGAGTTTCGAAGCCACGGTCCGTCAGGCGGCAGAAGCGCTCAGCGCGCAGTTGGGCGGGGTGTCGCCCTCGGTCTGATCGCGTTCGACTCAGGCCGCACAGGGGCCGGCTCTGCGGCAGTTGCCGATGCGGGCGGCGGGTCGCGGGAGCGAGCGCCCCTCAGCGGCGGCTGCGCGCTTCCAGCATGAAGTAGGCGACGGTGGCGAGTGCCAGCGGCAGCAGGTAGTACAGCGCGCGGTAGGCGATGAGCGCCGCCAGCACCTGACCGTGGCCCAGCGATGGCCCCAGCAGCGCCACGAACACGCCCTCCAGCACACCGAGTCCGGCCGGCACATGGGCGATGACGCCCGCGACCGCGGCCACCAGCAACACCGCCAGCGTGGTGCCGTAGGGCACGCCCTGCTGCAGCAGCACGTAGAGGATCACGCCCATCGTGAGCCAGTTGGCCGAGGACACCAGCAACTGCATCAGCGCCAGCCGCAGGCCCGGCAGCACCATCGCATGTCCGCGCAGCCGAAGCTCCCGGCGAGGCGAGAACGCGCACAGGGCGAGATAGGTGGCCACCACTCCCAGCATCAGCGCGCCCAGCCCGCGCAAGGCGGAGGCGCTCACCGGCCACTCCGGTGGCGGTGCCAGCCAGCCCATCAGGAAGAGCAACCCCGCCAGCAAACCGTAGCCCAGCCAGTTGGTGGTCAGGCTGAGGGCCAGCACCTGCGTGGGGACCGGATGTTTCAGGCCCTCCCGCGCATACAGCCGCAGCCGCATCGCAATGCCGCCGACCAGCGAGCCCAGGTTGAGGTTGAAGGCGTAGCTGATGAAGGTGATGAGCATCACCCGGCGCACCGGCAGCGTGTGACCGGTCCAGGCGCGTCCCACCAGGTCGTAGCTGCTGTAGATCAGGTGGCTGAGCACGCACAGCAACCCGGCAGCCACCAGCGCCGTCGCCGGCACTTGCTTCAGCGCGTCCAGGACCTCCTGCCAGTCGATCTTTCGCGCGGCCCACACCAGCAGGGCCATCACCGCGAGACCGAAGGCGGCGCTCAGCCAGCGGCCCCAGTGCACGCGCGCCTGGGCAGGGATCGGGTCCCGTGCGGTGAGCGGGCCATGGGAAGCGCCTCGATGGCGGACGTCCTCAACCGGATGGGGTGGCATGGGCGAGCGCGTCAATCCGCCGCGTCCTTGCTCAGTTGCTTCATGCCGGGATCCCATTGCCAAGCCTCCGTGGCCGCCGACTTGGCGACGGTCACGACCACCGGTGTCTGCTCGGCGGGAACCACCGGTTGGGGCTGTCGCGGCAGCCGTGCCAGCCAGCGCGGAAAGTGCCGCATCACATGGAAGACCAGGGTGCTCACGCCCAATCGCCACCACCAGCGTCGCGAGGCGGTCTGGGCCATTTCCAGCTTGACACAGCTGTCGCGCATCAGCGGCAGCAGCTTGTCACGCAGGGCGACGTTGAAGTCGCGGTCCTGGATGACCAGATTGGATTCCAGGTTCAGCGACAGGCTGAGCGGGTCCAGGTTGCTGCTGCCCACCGTGGCCCATTCGCGGTCCACCAGCGCCACCTTGCCGTGCATCGGTCGCTCACAGTATTCGTGGATGTGCACGCCAGCGCTCATCAGCCGGTCATAGACCATGTGCGCCGCCCAACGGGCCCAGGCGATGTCGGGTTGCCCTTGCAGGATCAGATGCACCGCCACACCGCGCTTGGCCGCCAGCTGCATGCTCCGCAGCAATCGGAAGCCGGGAAAGAAATACGCGTTGGCGATGATCACTTCGTGCCGGGCCGAATGCAGGGCCAGGCGGTAGATGCGTTCGATGTCATCCCGATGGCGATGGTTGTCCCGGATCACCACCAGCGCCTTGGCCTCGCCGGCGCGGGGCGGCAGGGCGGCGGGATCATTGGCATCGGCGCCGGCATGGCGCTGCGGCCACCAGCGGCGGCGCGCCATGGCGGGGGCCAGGATCTCGCGGGTGATGCGGCGCAACTGGGCCACCACGGGGCCCTCCACCCGCACCGCATAGTCCTGCTTGGCCTCGGGGCCGAAATCGATCAGGTGATCCGCCGAGAAATTGATGCCGCCGATGAAGCCCACCCGGCCATCGACCACCACGATCTTGCGGTGCAGCCGCCGAAACGGTTTGAGCCGGCGGGACAGTCGAGGCGGTGGATCGAACACATGCAGCCGCACGCCGGCCTCGGTGAGGCCGCGCACGAACGATTCCGACAGCTCGGGCGAGCCGAAGCCGTCGACCGTCATGTCCACCCGCACCCCGCGCCGGGCGGCTGCGACCAGCACCGCATGGAGCGCCAGGCCGACCTTGTCCTCGAACAGGATGAAGGTCTCCACCAGGATTTCGCGTTCGGCGGCTTCGATGGCGGAGAACACGGCGGGGAAATACTCCTCGCCGTTTTCCAGCAGCTCGAGGCGGTTGCCTTCGGTCCAGTCGGGCAGTTTCACAGGCTGATCTCCGCCGCCAGCGGCGCATGGTCGGACAGGTGCGACCACGGCTTGCGCGGCAGCACGATGGGATGCTGGACCGAGGCGCCCCGCACATAGATGCGGTCCAGCGGCAGCAAGGGCCAACGGGCCGGGAAGGTGCGGGCGGCCGCACCGGTGGACTTCACGAACACCTCGGCCAGCCCGGCGCAGCGGCTCAGCATGCGGTGGGCGCGCTGGCGCCAGTCGTTGAAGTCGCCCGCGACGATCACCGGTGCATCCGGCGGCAGGCTGTTGATCAGCAGGCACAGGCGCTCGACCTGCCGCTGGCGATGGGATTCGCGCAGGCCCAGGTGCACGCAGATGGCATGCAGCTCACGACCGTCTGCGAGCTTGAGCACGCTGTGCAGCAGACCGCGGCGCTCGGGGCCGGCGATCGACACATCATGGTTGGTGTGATGGACGATGGCGAACTTCGACAACAGCGCATTGCCGTGATGGCCCTGCGGATAGACCGCATTGCGGCCGTAGGCGAAGTCGCTCCAGAGGCTGTCGGCCAGGAATTCGTAATGCGGGGTCTGTGGCCAGGTCGGTACACGGGCGGCATGGAGGTCATGCTCGCCGAGGACTTCCTGCAGGAAGACCACGTCGGCCGACACTGCCCGCACGGCCTCCCGCAATTCATGCAGGATGAAGCGGCGGTTGAAGAAGCCGAAGCCCTTGTGGAGGTTGACGGTCAGGACGGTGAATTTCATGACCTGCCTGGGAGGCAAGCCATGTGCCCGGTGCGGTGAGCGAGGCGGCCCGCAGGCCGCCTCGCTCACCCGGGGCTCATTTGTCTTCGGACTTGAGCATCATGGGTCCTACGCACAGGACCACGAAGGTGAGGGCAAAGGCCCCGACGAGGATGGCGCCGATCACTTCAATCATTGTGCTGCTCCTGACTGCCGGATGGCTGAGTTGCGGCGGCGGCCAGGTCGTTCCTTGCGCAGGGGCGGCAGCGAAATCGACCAGGCCGGAGCGATCAATACTAGACCTGGATCGAGGTGGACATCAATCGCACAACCGGGTGACCCAACGCCGAGATGGGGGATTCGGTGTCCCTGTTTGAAGGGATCGTGAAAAGCTGGCGGCGAGGCACCGCCGCGGTGCGCGCCGGCCGGCGGGCGGCTTGCACGGGGCGCCGTCAGAAGCTGGCAGGATGGTGGGGGCCTGCCACAGCGCAACACTGCTGCCAGTTCCCGCCATTCCGATCTGTTCGACTGTCTCTGATCCTTGTTCATTGGAGTTGTTCATGCGTTGCCGACATCCGAAACATTCCGCTCATCGCCATTCCATCTTTTGCATCCTTCCGCCTTACTTGCTGGACAAGATTGCCCAGAACGGCACCCCGCAGCAGCGGGACATGGCGCTCCGGACCAAGGGGCTGGACGGCACCTTGCGGTCGCTGCGGCTGGCGGGGCAGGCTGCGAGCAATGTGCAGCCGCATCTGTCGGCATTGGCCGCGCCAGTGCCGCCCACCCAGCGCCGCAGCATCTACAGCGCCAAGCAGACCGAGACCCTGCCGGGCACGCTGATGCGGGCCGAGGGGCAGCCACCATCGGGTGATGTGGCGGTGGACGAGGCCTACGACGGCCTGGGCGCCACCTTCGAGTTCTTTGCCGAGGCCTACGACCGCAACTCGATTGACGACGCCGGCCTGCCACTGGAGGCGACGGTGCATTTCGGCGTGGATTACAACAACGCGTTCTGGAATTCGGTGCAGATGGTGTTTGGCGATGGGGACGGTGATCTGTTCAACCGCTTCACCGTGTCGCTGGACGTGATCGGTCATGAGCTGGCCCATGGCGTCACCGAGGACGAAGCCAAGCTGCAGTACTTCAACCAGGCGGGCGCGCTGAATGAATCGATGTCCGATGTCTTCGGCTCGCTGATCAAGCAGTACAAGCTCCAGCAGAAGGCCGATGCGGCCGACTGGCTGATCGGCGCCGGGCTGCTCACGGCGAAGGTCAAGGGTGTGGCGCTGCGATCGATGAAGGATCCCGGCTCCGCATTTGATGATCCGGTGCTGGGCAAGGATCCGCAGCCCAAGCACATGGACCAGTTCGTGAACACCTTCGAGGACAACGGCGGCGTGCACATCAATTCCGGTATTCCGAACCATGCGTTCTATCAGGCGGCGGTGAAGATCGGCGGCTTTGCCTGGGAGCAGGCTGGGCGCATCTGGTACGAGGCGCTGCGGGATGCCCGGGTCAAACCCAACACCGGCTTCAAGCGCTTTGCGTCGGTGACGGTCGATGTGGCGCGACGCCTGTACGGGGCCGCGAGCCCGCAGCGCCAGGCGGTGGTGGACGGCTGGGCGGCGGTCGGGATCAAGGTGTAGGGCTGGCGCAGGGCGTGGGACATCCGCCACACGGCGTCCCTCCCACGCGAAACGCCCTCCGAGCGACAAGAACAAAGCGACAAGAAACGATCGACGAGAAACAATCGACGAAAAACGATCGACGAAAAACGAGACCCGTCATGCGGATTCGATTCCAGACCAGCGGTGGGTTGGCCTATCTGCCGGGCCTGCAAAGGCCGATCGAGATCGATGTCGACGCGTTCGAGGCGTCGGTGCAGGCCGAGTGGCATCGCCTGGTGCTGGCAGCGCGTTTCTTCGAGCTGCCCGCCACGGTCGGCCGACTGGCCAAAGGGGCCGCAGATCAAACCACCGACACCCTGACGGTCGAACAGGACGGTCGCACCCATGTCGTGCGGGTGGTGGCGTCCGGGGGCGATGAGGCGCTCCAGGCCTTGTTGCGCGCGGTGAGGGCCGAGGTGAAGCGGGTGCGACCGTTGCCGCTGCCCCCAGCAAAGCCACCGCTGCCTTAGTCGATGGTTTGGTGATCCGTGGGCTCAATGCCGCGAACCATGCGCCCGATCCATCACCTCCAGGCCATGCTCGTCATCCACTGCCGCCGCGGGTGGGCGAATCGGAATCCGTACCCGGAACGTGGTGCCGCGCCCCGGCACGCTGTCCACCTCGATCCGGCCCGCATGCTTTTGGATGATGGAGTAGGACAGCGACAGGCCCAGCCCGGTGCCTTTGCCCACCGGCTTGGTGGTGAAGAAGGGCTCGAAGATGCGCCGCTTGACCTCGTCCGGCATGCCGATGCCGGTGTCCTCCACCTCGATGCAGACCCAATCGCCATCGGCCCGCGTGCGAAGTCGGATTTCGCCGCGGTCCGGAATCGCATGGGCCGCATTGACGATCAGGTTCATGAACACCTGATTGAGCTGCGCCGCAATGCACCGCACCGGCGGCAGCACGCCGAATTCCTTGCGGACATCGGCCTTGTACTTGACCTCGTTCATGACCACGTTGAGCGTGGATTCCAGCCCCGCATTGAGGTCGGCATCCTGCCACTCGGCATGGTCCACCCGTGAGAAGTCCTTCAGGTCCTGCACGATCTTCTTGACCCGGTCCAGGCCATCGGCGCTTTCGTCGAGCAACTGCGGCAGGTCCTCTTTCACGAAGGCCAGGTCGATCCGCTTGTCCAAGGCCTTCAGCGCCTGCGACACCGGAGGGGACAGGGCCGTGGGCGGCTCGTGGACCATGAGATCCAGCAGGCCGAACATCGGCTCCACATAGGTGCGCAGCGTGACCAGGTTGGAGCTGACAAAGCCGATCGGATTGTTGATCTCGTGCGCCACACCGGCGGCGAGCTGGCCGATGGACGCCATCTTCTCCGCCTGCAGCAGCTGGTTCTGCGCTTCCTCAAGCCGGGTGTTGGTCAGCTTGATGCGCGCATAGTTGTCCTCCAGTTCCTTCTGCACCCGGCGGACCTCGGTGCGGTCCTGCAGCAGCCACCAGGTCTGCGCCGACTCGGACTGCGGATCAGCCACATAGGCGATCAACTGCACCCAGAGTCGCCGCCCATGCGCGGTGATCATCTCCATCTCATGCAGCAGCGATTCGCCCCGCGACAGCACCGGATAGGTGACATCAAGCAGCGCCTGGAAGTCCTCGTCGCTGGCAAAGAAGCGCCGCGTGGGCATGCCGCTGGCGGGCAGGTCGTCCAGTTCAAACAGATCGGAGAACTTGCGATTGCCTCGGGTGATGCTCTGGTTCTGAGTGGCGATGATGCCGACCGAGGCGTTCTCCAGGAACGCGTCCAGCTCGTGATGGGTCAGCAGCAGCTCGGCAGTGCGCTCGCCGATGAGCTCTTCCAGCTCGGCCCGATGCCGGCGCAGCTCTTCCTCGTCGCGGCGCCGATGGGTGACGTCCTGTAGCGTCTCGATCGCGCCGATGACCGCCCCCTGGGCGTCCTTCAGCGGGGCCGCAGTGAAGAACAGCCAGCGACCACCGTCATGCATGATGGGGAAGAAGGCTTCGACCTCATAGGCATCGTCCACCGTCTTGGAGCGCCGGCAGCGCCCGGCGTACAGGCCGTCGCCCTCGACCTCGACCGAGCCGTCGATGATGAGGTCGGCCAGCGTCGGTCGTTGATGGGCGTAGAACGCCTTCCAGGCATCGCGGGTGCCCATCATGTCGAAGCCCTCATGCCCGGTGAGCTGCACGCAGGCGGCATTCCAATGGGTGACGCGGTGGTCGGCATCCAGCACGAAGCTCGGCACCGGGTTGTTCTCGATGATCTGATGCAGCACGCGGCCGACATCCAACAGCATGGTCTGCACATGCTGCATGTCGCTGAGGTCCTGCAACGTCAGCACATTCAGGCGCAGGCCGTTGACGGTCAAGGGGCGGGCGGTGAGCTCGATCGATCGCACCGACCCGCTGGCGGTCAGCGCCTCGATCGCGATGGCCGGCGGCGGCCCCTCCTGTTGCAGTGCGTCCAGACCGTAGCGGCGCAGCGCCTCCCGGTGCGTGGGCGCGGCCCAGCCGTCGAACGGCATCGCGGCCAGGTCGGCGGCGCTGTAGCCCAGCAGCCGCTGCATGGCCGCATTGGCATACACGGTGGCCTCGGACGAATGAACCAGCAAGGCCGCACTCACCGCTTCCCATGCGGCTTCCAACGCCATCGAGGCACTGCCTACTGGCGAGTTCAGCGCCATGGCGTCCCGCGCCGGGGGGACCGGCACGAGCGCGGTGGTGGAGGGATCTGCGCGGTCGTTCATAGCTTCACCTCGCCCGGGTCTTCCAGGATGAACGAGCCATCATCGGCCCAGGTGACCTGGGTGATGCCGGGTTCGAGCTGTTCCAGTCGCCGCAGTTCGGCGTCCTGCACGCTGATCAAGCCCTGCTGTTGCCGCACCAGATCGGCCAGCCGCAGGTTCTCGCGGGTCAGCCCCCGCACATGCAGCACCTCGCGCACAGCGCTGAGCAGCTCATAGTCGGCCCAGGGCTTGGAGATGAAGCGGGCAATGGCGGCGTCGTTGACCGCGCGCACCAGGGCATTCAGGTCGGCATAACCCGAGACGATGATGCGACCGCATTCCGGCTGCAGCGTGCGCAGCTGGGTGAGAAAGTCCACGCCGCTCATCACCGGCATCCGGTAGTCGGAGATCGCCAGGGCATAGACCCGGCGATGCGCCATCTCCAGCGCCTGCGCGCCATCGCTGCATTCATCCACCAGATAGCGGTGACCGTCGGCCGAGGTCAGGCCGTGGTGCAGCAGCCGCTGCAACGCATGCAGGATGCCGGGTTCGTCGTCGACGATCAGGATGCGCTCAGCCATGCGAGGCTCCTTGCGGTGTCGGTGTCGGTGTCGGTGTCGGTGTCGATGTCGATGTCGGCCCGCTTGCCGCGGCGGCGGCCCGCTCGGCGGGTGGCTGTGCCGGCGGGGGTGTCGGCGTGCGTTTGATGAAGAGCGAGAGCCGCAGTCCCTCCCGTCCGGCGAATTCGCGGATCTGCCGCACCAGCCGCGCATCGAAAACATGCCCGGCCGCCAGCAGCAGCGTGCCCTTCGGGGTGAGCAGATCGCGCGCCAGGACCATGCCCGGCTCGATGTCATGGGGGCTGATGGCGCGGTCCTGCGGCACGTCCAGGGGTTCGTCGGTCAGCGCCTGAGCGAGTGCTTCGACCACGGCGGCCTCGTACCGAGCGCCCGCGCCGCCGCGCACCAGCGACAGGGCCTGGGCGGCGGTGTAGCGCTGCTCCGAGAGCCGGCCGGTCTGCGCCGCGTAGAAGTCGCTCACCGCCCCCAGGATCTGTGCGGCGGGGGAGAGGGCCTCGCCGTTGAGGCCGTCCGGGAAGCCCTTGCCGTCGATGCGCTCATGCTGGCTGCGCACCAGCCGGGCCACCTGCTGCAACTGCGCCAGCGGCAGCAGCGCGGCTTCGCCGTGCAGGGTGTGGCGGCGGTATTGCGCCTGTTCATCGGCCGTCATCGTCGACAGCGGCTTGTGCAGCATCGCATCCGGGAATCCGATCTTGCCAATCTCATGCAGCAGGCCGGCGATGTGGAGGTCTTCCTCCACCCTCGGTCCCAGGCCCATGCGCCGGGCGGTGCGCCGCGCCAGATCGGCCACCTGTCGCGAATAGCCAGCCAATCCGCCGTCGCGCAGTTCCAGCAGCCCGGAGAAGACCTGGATCGAGAGCAGGAAGTTGTCCTTGAGCTGGTGGAAGGACTTCTCCAGCATGCCGTTGACCTGCTCCAGCTCCTGGGTGCGCGCCTGGACACGGCGGGAGAGCTCGTTGTTGAGGGTCTGCAGCTCGGCGTTCTGGGCCTTGGTCAGGCTCATCAGCGCGCGATTTTCGAGTTCGAGTTGCCGGCGCGACAGCGCATCCTGGATCGCCATCAGCAGGTCGCGATCGTCCCAGGGCTTGGCGATGTGGCGCTGGATCTGGCCGCGATTGACGGCATCCACCGTGGACTGGATGTCCGCATAGCCGGTGAGCAGGATGCGGCCGATCAAGGGCCATCGCTCGCGCACCTGCTCCAGGAAGGCCACGCCGTCCATTTCCGGCATGCGCATGTCCGACACCACCACGTCCACCGGTTCCTGCGTCAGGATCTCCAGGCCGGCGGCGCCCCCGGAGGCCACCAGCACCCGATAGCCTTGCGGCCGCACCAGGCGTCTCAGCGAACTCAGGATGGAAGGCTCGTCATCGACGAACAGAACGACCGGAGGATCGACGGCGGGATCGACCCGGGGATCGACGGAGGGATCGACGGAGGTCATGGACAGACTCCCTGAAACTCACAGACCGCGAGGACGTGAATGCAGCCTACCTGAGCTGCAGCACCTGTGCGCATGCGGTGCCGGCGCGGCCGGCCCGAACTTGCGAAATTGCCGCTGCCTGCTGAAATTGTGGCGAGGCGGCGGGTGCTCATGAGGGCGACGGGTCAGAGCAGGCCGAAGCCGCTGTCGGCGGCGGGCCGCAGCGGCAGGTGAAGATGGAACACCGCACCGCCGCCGGGTCGGTTCCCGGCATGGATGCGGCCATCGAGCATGGTCATGATCTTGCGGCTGATGGCCAGGCCCAGCCCCGTGCCGCCGGAGCCGTCCTTGGTGGCGCTGGACTGCACGAAGGCCTCGAAGATGGTTTCCAGCTCCGGCTCGGGAATGCCGGGGCCGCGATCGAGCACCGCCACATGGGCCTCGCCTTGCGGCGTGGCCTCGGTCCGGAGATCGATGAGGCTGCCCGCGGGAGAGAACCGGATCGCATTGGCCAGCACATTGCGCACCACCTGCTGGAAACGCAGCGGGTCCAGGCGCACGATCAGCGGAACAATCGACTGATCCAGGTCGACCCGCAGGCCGCGCGCCTGCAGCAGCGGATCCAGTTCCCGCACGACGCTGGTGACCTGGGCCCTCAGGTCGCAGCGTTCCATGTCGAAGGTGCCGACGGCGCTTTCAAACTTCGCCACATCCAGCAGGTCGTTGACCAGGGTCAGCATGCGCTGGCCGGAGCCGTGGATGGCCTCGAACATCGAATGCAGCTTCGGCGCGACCGCCTGCCCCCGCGACATGCCCAGCTCCGAATAACCGATGATGGACTGCAGCGGGGTGCGCAGTTCATGGCTGATGTTGGCGATGAATTCAGACTTCACCCGGGACGCTTCTTCCGCGGCTTCCTTGGCCTCCAGGATGGCGCGCTCGGCGCGGCGGAACTCGGAGACATCGGTCAGGGTGAACAGCACGCCCGCGGGCTGGCGGTGCTCGTCCGGGACGACGACCTTGCTGACCACCACATCCCGGCAGTCCCGGTCGCGGTCGCGCAACTGGGTTTCGTAGCGCAGCAGGCTGCGGCCGCGGACCTCGGCCAGCGGCACCCAGTCCGAGCTCTCGGGCGCGTCGTCCGCTTCCGGCATGGGCGGCTGGACCTGGTGGCCGATGACGTCATGGCGTGAGCGCCCGGTGAATTGCTCCCAGGCGCGGTTGACGCGGACATAACGGCCCTCGCGGTCCACCATCGAGGTGGGCTGCGGGCTGAGCTCCAGCAGCAGGGCGACCAGGTCGAGCTGATGCTGCAGCCGGGACTCGGCGGCGAATCGCTCGGTCACGTCCACGGCGGACCCCGCATAGCCGGTCACCTGATCGCCGGACGAGAGCGGGACGACCGCCACCGCGAAGCGGCGCGGCTCGGCATTCGGGGTTAGGAAGGTGGCTTCAGTGGATCGGATGCCGGATCGCTCGCCCGGCGCAAACAGCGCGGCCACGCGTTCGCGGTCGGGCTCGGCGGTGAGCTCGGCCACGGTGCGGCCCATGACCTGCTCCGGTGCGGCGGTGGTGACCAGGGCCCATCGCGCATTGACGAAGCTCAGTCGGCCTTGTGCATCGGTGCGGAAGATCAGTTCCTGGACGCTGCGCAGCACCACCGCCATTTCACGTTCGCTGGCGGCGATGCGGTGGTGGGCCTCATCCAGCTTGCGGCGCGCGCGGGCCCGGGCATGCAGGCTGCGCAGCGTGACCAGGGTCGCGCTGATGATCAGTGTTTCCAGCACCACGGCAGCCAGCAGATCCCACCACAGACCGTCGCGCCAGCCGGCGAGCGCCTCGCGCTCCGATTGCTCGACGACCACGACCAGCGGCCGACTGCGCGAGACGCGGTAAGCCACCAACTGCGGCCCGGGGGTGAAGCCGATGCCGCGCCAGTCGCCGTGGTCCTGGGCGGGCAGGGCGTTGCGGAACAGGTGGTGCTCGCGGTGCCAACTGCCGGGCGCCAGCGACAGGCCCGACGTGGCCGTCAGCAGTTGGCCCGCATAGCTGAACAGCGCCGCCTGGCCGTGGCCCTCGATGGTGCTTTGCTGGTAGTTGGCGAAGGCGTCCGGATTGATCAGCGCGACCAGCATCAACGGTCGCGATCCGACATTCAATCGCAGCACCAAGGGGAGGAAGGCGATGTCTCGGATCTGGGCGGCCTGAGGGATGGCAGCGCCATCCGACAGACCGCGTCCCGGTTGCAGCAGCATCAGGGTTGGCGTGCCCATCGGCGGCACCGGGCCCCAGCGATCGAACGCGATCTGGCGTCCGACGTCGCGCGCCGTGGAGCTGGCCAGCACCCGGCCCTGGTCGTCCAGCAGCGCGACCGTGCGCAGGTAGGGCTGGGCGGCCGCGGTCTGACTGAGCGTGGCGGCCAGCCGGCCGGGGTCGTCGCCGCGTTGCGCCTGCAGGGTTTCGGCCACGGTGCTCAGCGCCAGAGAGGCGGAATCCACCGTTCGGGTGGCCTGATCTTCCAGCACCCGGGCCAGGAGGCGAGTGCGCTCGGCACCGGATTCGAGGGCTGCCCGCCGGCTCTGCCAGGCCACCAGCAACACGCCGACCAGGGCGGCCAAGGCCAGCAACACGCCGGCCAGCACGGCCGAGCGCGCCAGTCGGTTGGACATGAGCTGGCTCAGCGGCATGGGGTCAATGCACCACGATGGCGGAGAGCCCGTGGCGGCTGGCAGCCGCCTCCAGCCGGCCGTCGCGCTGGATGGCGGCCACGAACTCGTTCACGCGCGCCAGCCAGGCGGCGTCGCCGGGCCGCACCGCATACCCATAGGGCAGCACGTGGAACGGTGCGGGCGGGCTCACCAGGCGCATCCAGTCGGCGTTGTCGAGCAGGCGACGGCTGTAGGGATAGTCGGTCATGAAGACGTCCACGCGGCCGGCCTCGAGCTCCGCTTCCCTCGTGGCGGGCGGGCGCACTACCTGCAGGGTGGCCTGCTTCAGGCGGTCCGCCATCACCGGTTCCATGAAGGTGCCGGCCTGCACGGCAACGACCACGCCCGGCCGATCGATGTCCTCCCAGCGCTTGACGACCCGGTTGGCGCGGGTGGTGACCGCATAGATGTCGCTCTGCAGATAGGGAGCGCTGAAGGCCAGGCGTTCTCGGCGCTGCGGCGTGATGCCGACGGCGAACATGGCAATGTCGCAGCGGCTGCCGGTCAGGTCGTCCGCCAGTGTGCCGAAGGAGGATTCGACATAGTGCAGCTGGGCGCCGAGGTCCTTGGCCAAGGCGGCGGACAGGTCGATGTCGATGCCGCCGAGCTGGCCGTTGCGCGGATTGCGGAAGGTGATGCCGTAGTAGTCGGGCCAGATGCAGACGCGGAGCTCACCGCTGCGTTTGATCCGGGCCAGCGTGGGCGAGGCGGCCGTGGGCGACGGTGCCTTGGCCGTTGTGGCGTCGCGGGCCGCATGCGCCGACGGCAGGGCATGGAGACCGATCGCCGCACCCATCAGCGCCAGCGTGGCCCACTGGCGGAGGCGATCAGCGGCGCGAGGCAGTCGGAGGGTGGGTTCGGTGTTCATGGCGGTTCTCGCTCGTGACGTCGTCGTTGGGGCAGTGGGGGCGGCCTGGGGCGGCAACGGGAGTCGGTGTCAGTCGATGGCCGCATTCAGCCGGAGGCCACCAGTTCGTCGTAGTCGGGCGGTTCGGCGTCGATCCGGTCCCGCAGCGCGAAGAGTTCGTCCGCATGGGCCACGAACGTGTCGACGATGCGGGGATCGAAGGCCAGGCCGCGCTGGGCGGTCAACATGGACAGGGCTTCCTGCGCCGCAAAGGCCGGCCGGTAGCAGCGGTTCATGGTCAGGGCATCGATGAAGTCGACCACGGCGACGACGCGGGCCGACATCGGAATCGCCTCGCCGGACAGTCCGCGCGGATAGCCGGATCCGTCCCATCGCTCGTGATGGCACAAGGCGACCTCGGCCGCCAGTTGGAAGAGCGGAATGCGGGAGCGGCCCAGGATTTCCGCGCCGATTTCGGGGTGGCGGTTCATCACCACGCGTTCTTCGGGCGTGAGCGGCCCGGGCTTTTTCAGCACATGGTCCGGAATGCCGATCTTGCCGACGTCATGCATCGGTGCGGCGCTGCGCAGCATGCGGGCAAAGGTCGGGCCTTCACCCAGCCGAAGCGCCAGCGCTTCGGAGAGGCAGCCGATGCGCACGATGTGCACGCCGGTGTCGTCATCGCGGTATTCGGCGGCGCGGGAGAGGCGCAGCAGGGCGTCGTGGTGGGCGCGGGTCACCTCGCGCAGCGCCTCGTTGCGCTCTCGGTACATCACCCGCAGGTCCAGCACGATGCGCTCCATCTGCGCGATCGCATCCACGTCGTAAGAATTGGTCGCCGGCGGCGACCCGACCTCGGTCATGCCGAGGCTCCCACGCCGGCGCGGTCCAGTTCCTGGATCAGTTGCAGCGGGCTGAAGGGTTTGACGAGGTAGGCATTGGCGCCGGCCTGCAGACCGGCTTCGCGGTCCTTGGCCTGGCCGCGTGCGGTGAGGAAGAGCACCGGGATGTTGGCGGTCAGCGGATTGGCGCGCACGGTGCGGCACAGCGTCAGGCCGTCCATGCCCGGCATCATCATGTCCATCAGCATGGCGTCGGGCAGCCAGTGGTCCAGGATCTGTAAGGCCTCTGGGCCTGTGCCGGCTTCCCGCACCTCGACTTCCTCGAACTCCAACGTCAACCGGACGAGCCGCCGAATGTCGGCATGGTCGTCCACGATGAGCACCTTCTTCATTGCCACCTCCGGATGAGGCGAATGTAGGTGTTTCATATTTATCAATCAATGTCGCATTGATCAATCAGAAATGAAGTGATCAAAACTGCACGGATTGAAGCGGGGACACATTGTGGCACCGCGCGCTCACACTGTTTTCGCAGGGTGATCCAACGCATCCAAGGGACTGATCGACGGAACGGACAGCATCAGGCGTGACCTTTGATGCGCTGTCATATTTATCAGATTGGTGTTTTGTTCTCCAGCGGCTGCAACTTCTGCGCGCGTTCGCGTCGTCAGACCTCGGCGTCCAAGGGCGGTTCAAGCCGCAGCAGATGGCGCTTCTGCTTGATCGTTGCCCAGTGGGCATGGTCGCCGGGCGGTGGCTGACGGGAATGGATGGGACGTGAGGCGGGCGCTCGCGCCAGCGCGGCATTCACCGCCACGAACGGGCGCTGCCGGGCCGAGATCTCGTCGAGATGCACGATGGCGTCCACCGGGCATTCGGGCACGCACATGGCGCATTCGATGCAGTCCGAGGGATCGATGACCAGCATGTTTCCGGCATCGAGGAAACACTGCATCGGGCAGACCTCGACGCAATCGGTGTACTTGCACCGGATACAGGCTTCAGTGACGACGTAGGTCATGGGGCATGGGGAAGCGGGAGCGACGCGTCGCGGACGGTCCGCGCCGCGTCATGCAGGCGACCCGGCCCGCGAGGTGTCGGGCCATGGCCTGATCGGCTTACCAGGGCAGGGTCTTGCCCATGTGGGTGAAGGTGCCGGAGGGGCCGGACTCGTCCAGCAGCGCCATCTGCACGCTGCTCTTGGCACCGGCGGGCACATCCAGCTCGCCGTGGCCGCCATTCATGTCGGTCATCACATAGCCCGGGTGGATGGCATTGACCTTCACCGAGGAGCCCTGCAGCTCGTAGGCCAGGTGGACGGTCCAGGCGTTCACCACGCTCTTGGAGGCGTCGTAGGCGGGGATCTTGAAGCCGTAGATGGGTGAGGCGGGATCGACGTGAAGAGCAAAGGAGCCCAACTGGCTGGAGACGTTGACGATGCGACCGGACTGCGCGGCCTTGAGCAGCGGCAGGAAGGCCTGGGTGACTTCGACAACGGCGAAGACGTTGGTGTCGAAGGTGTCACGCCAGACCTGGAGTGTCTGCTCGGAGGGCTTGCGGTCCATCGCGTCCAGCAGCACGCCGGCGTTGTTGACCAGGATGTCCAGTCGGCCGTAGGTGGCCTTCACCTGGGCGGCGGCAGCGGCAATGGCGGCGCTGTCCGTCACGTCCAGCGCCAGGGGTTCGACGGCCAGGCCGTCCGCTTGAAGGGCCGCAGCGGCTTGCGTGGCCGACGCCAGATTGCGGCCGGCCAACAGCACGCGCACACCGGCTTGCGCGAGCTGGCGGCTGGTTTCAAGGCCGATGCCGCGGGTGGCACCGGTGACGAGGGCGATTTTTTGGTAGGGGGTCATGAGGATGGTTCGTCGTGGTGGAGGGAGCGTGGAAGGGATGGATTGACGAGTGTGGGTGTTCGGATTCAGACGTGACGCACGTGCGCACGGCCCAGTTTGGAGACGGCGTTCACGCCGCAATGCAGGGTGGTGTCAACGGTCTCACGCCGGAAGTAGGCCAGCACGCTGTCCACGCCGCTCGCGCCGCCAAGGTTCAGACCGTACATGATGGGCCGGCCGATGGCCACTGCGGTGGCGCCCATGGCCAGGGCCTTGACCACGTCGGTGCCGCGCCGGATGCCGCTGTCGAGGATGATCGGCACGTGGCCCTGGATGGCATCGGCGATCGCGGGCAGGGCGGAGATGGACGCGGGGGTGCCGTCCAGCGCTCGACCGCCGTGGTTGGAGACCTGCACCGCCGCCGCGCCCGCCTTGACGGCGGCCACGGCGTCTTCTGCACGGGTGATGCCCTTGACGATGACGGGCAGGCCGGTCACCTTGCGGATCATCTCCACATCCTTCCACGACAGGTCGGTCTTGAAGGTGGGCGATTCGCCGGCGGCGTAGTTGCCGTAAGGCAGCCACGGGCGCGGATGACCGAGCCGCACGTATTCATCCGACGAGCCCTGGCCGATGGCGTCCACCGTGAGGATGATGGCCTTGAAGCCCGCCGACCGCGCGCGCTGCAGCATCTCCCGGCTGCGTCCTTCGTCGATGTCCAGGTAGATCTGGAACAACTTGGGGGTGTCCGAGGCCTTCATGATGTCTTCCATCGAGGCGGTGGAGGCGCTCGACACGCAGGCCAGCCCCCCACTCTTGCTGGCGCCGCGAACGGTGGCGATCTCCGCCAGTGGATGGTGCAACCCGTGGCTGCCGAAGGGCGTGATGATGAATGGATGCGGCAGCCTCATTCCAAGCAGATCGACCGACAGATCGATCTTGTCGCGCACGATGCCGTTCATCCGATGGGGCGTGAAGACATAGTCGCCCCAGGCCCGCTGGTTTTCGTGCAGCGTCCACTGCCGGCCGGAACCATTGCGCACGAAGGCCTGCACGCCTTCCGAATAGTTCTTGCAGGCGGCTTCCTCCAGCAGGTCGATGTTGACCACCTTCAGGGCTTTGTCGATGCCCTTGCGGCTCAACGTCAGCACCGGGGTGTTCGCTTCCTCGGCCACCTGCGCACCGGCCTTGGAGGCCAGCGCCACGGCGGCGACGCCCGCGCCAGCATATTTGAGAAGGCCTCGGCGGGACGCGAAGGTGACGTCGTCGTGCTGATCTTGGCTCATGGGGGTACTCCTTGTTGATTGATGGTGGGATGGAGAAAGGGATGCCTGCGCACGGCAGCGTGTGGCGGCTTCGGTGTGGCGGCCTCAGGGCGCGGCAAGGTAGTTGCGCAGCGTGTTCACCACGCGCTCGTCGATCGCATGGGCGAGGTCGGAGAAGACGTCCAGGGTGACGGGCAGTCCCAACTGCTTGCGCTGCGCGGAAGCGTCGATCGAATGCGCCACCGGCATGATGGGATCGCGGTCGCCATGCAGCAGATGCACCTGCTGCTGGGGGTGGCCGCGGGTCGGCAGGGTGGCATAGCGGCCGGCGATGGCGATGACCTTGCTGGCCAGCATCTCGGGTTCCTGCGTGCAGGCCAGTGCCATGTTGGCGCCTTGCGAGAAGCCCAGCAGCGCGGTGCGTTCGGGCGGCACACCGGCACGGGCCTGCCAGCGGGCGAGGGTCTGCTTGAACAGTGGCATGGCCGCGGCGATGCGGGCGGGGCGGTTCTCCTCGGTGATGCCGAGCACCGAGAACCATTGCCAGCCGCGTCCCAGGTCGCTGACCTGCGGCGAACGGATGCTGACGATCCAGGCCTGGGGAAGGGCGGTGGCCAGCTGCTCTCCCAGCCCGACCAGGCCCTGCGGATCGGCACCAACGCCGTGGAACATCAACAGCAGCTGCGTGCCGGGATGGCCCTGCGTGGGGGTCGAAGGTTGTTGGATCAGAAGGTCGTTGTTCATGGCGAAACTCCGCGGCTCGTGCGGCTTGTGTGATTCATGCGGCCGGTGGGGCGTGGAACACGAAACCGTCCATCGACAGCACGCCGTGCGTGATGCCGCCGTCGATCACGCGCACATCGTGGGACGCCTGCGAGGCGGCGGCGGCAATCAGCAACGGCAGAAAGTGTTCGTCGGTGGGATGGGCGCGCCGCGCATGCGGTGCCTCCGTCAGGGTGCGGCGCAGGCGGGCATGGTCTCCACGCAGGACGGCGTCCCGGACCCAGTCGGTGAACTGTCGGACGTAGGGCTCGTCTTCCACGGCGCGATGCATGAACTCGAACAGGTTGTGGGTGAGGCTGCCTGAGCCGATGACCATCACGCCCTCGTCGGCCAGCGGCGCGAGCGCGGTGCCGAAGGCCCAGGCGCGTTCGGCGTCGAGCTTCGTGGGCAGCGACACCTGGAACACCGGCACGTCGGCCTGCGGAAACAGGTGAAGCATCGGCACCCAGGCGCCGTGATCAAGACCGCGATCGTCGTAGCCGCGCGGGGCCCAGCCCGCCTGGCGAAGCACGTCGATCGTCCGGGCTGCGAGGGCGGGATGGCCAGGGGCGGGATAGTGGACGCGTCGCAGCGCCGGGCTGAAGCCGCCGAAGTCGTGAATGGTTTCCGGCCGGCTCGCCAGGCCGACGCCCGGCTGCGGCGTCATCCAATGCGGCGAGACGATCAGCACCGCCTCCGGGCGAGGCAAGGTCTTCCCCAGTGCGCCGAGGTGTGCCCCAGCGACACCAGGCTCCAGCGCAAAGGACGGGGCGCCGTGCGACAGGAAGGCGGTGGGCATGCGGGACATGGCGTCGTGTGGCGATCAGGCGCGATCACGGCGGGCCGGGGGCGATGACGTCCGGACCGTGTCGTGAGCGCGTGGGAGGTGGCTGTGGGCCGCCGGCCAGGCCGGCGGCGGGTGCGGGGCGGGTCTGACGACGAGGGTCAGGCCTTGTGGATCCACACCGGTGCGATGGCGGTGCCCAAGCCGGCGCCGTAGCCCAGGTAGATGTTGAAGCCGGCCACCGGCTCCAGGTAGCGGGCGTTCTTCAGGCCGCCGGCATCGACGACATGGAAGCCCATGCTTTCGGCGAGGCTGCGAGCGGTCTGCTTTGCAGCGGCACTGTCGCTGGCCAGGAAAACATCGACCTTGCGGCCGTTGCCGAAATCGGCGCCCTCGGCCAACACCTGGGCGAAGACGGTGTTGAAGCCCTTGACGATCTCGGCGCCAGGCACGGCCTTGGCAATTTCTTCCGCGGCTGAGGTGGTGTGACCCAGGGTCAGACCCATGAAGTCGGCGGTGAGCGGGTTGGTGATGTCGATGACGGGCTTGCCTTGCAGCGCCCCCACGCCTCGCAGTGCCTCGACCGCATCGGCGTAGCCGGTGGCCAGCACGACGGCATCCGCGCCGTCGGCAGCGCCTTGGAGCGCGACCGCAGTGGCGCCCGGATGGGCCGCGGCGACTTGCTCCGCCTTGACCGCACTGCGCGCGGTCACCTTGACTTGATGGCCTGCCCGGACGAGTTGCTTGACGAAGGCTCCGCCCATGTTGCCGGCGCCGATCACAGTGATTTGCATGATTTGACCTTGGAAGTTCGCAGCCCGTTGCTGCGATGGATGAACTCTAGAAGTTGCGGATTTCGAGATAAACCGCTGGTTCGTGGATAGACTGTCTCGATATTCGGGAGAATCGAATGGACAAGTTCCAGGAAATGCGCGCGTTCGCGGCGGTCGTGGACAGTGGCAGCTTTGTGAAGGCGGCGCAGGCGCTGGAGACCTCCAAGACAGCGGTGTCGCGGCTGGTGGGGGAGTTGGAAGAGCGACTGGGCGTGCGGCTGCTGCACCGCACGACGCGCCGGCTGTCGCTGACCGAAGAGGGTGAGGTGTTTCTGGAGCGGTGCAAGGAGTTGCTGGAGGGCCTGGAGGCGGCCGAGGCGGAAATCACTGCCCATGCGGGCGAGGCGATCGGCCTGTTGCGAGCGAATGTGCCGGTGAGCTTTGGCATGGCCTACCTGGCGGCGTTGTGGCCGGCCTTCATGCAACTGCATCCCAAGGTGGCGCTGGAGATCTCCCTGTCCGAACGGGTGGTAGATCTGGTGGAGGAGGGCTACGACCTGGCCGTGCGGATTGCCCAGTTGCCCAGTTCTTCGCTGGTCTCGCGCAAGCTGGCCAGCACCCGCCTGGTGCTGTGCGCGTCGCCGGAGTATCTGGCGCGCCGGGGCACGCCGACCCATCCGGCCGAGCTGTCCGCCCATGAGGTGCTCGCCTACAACCTGCTGGCCACTGGCGACCAATGGCAGTTCGATGGCCCCAACGGACCGGTGACGGTGAAGGTCTCGCCCCGGATGCGCACCAACAGCGGCGTCACCTGCTGCGCCGCTGCGCGCCAAGGGCGTGGTCTGGTGCTGCAGCCGACCTTCCTCGTCGGCGAAGACCTGCTCTCCGGCGCGCTGGTGGAGGTGCTGCCGGAGTACCGCTCCATCGAACTGGGCGTGTATGTCGTGTATCCCAGTCGCAAGCACCTCTCGCCGAAGGTGCGCGCCGCGATCGATTTTCTCGCCGAGGCCTTTCGGCAACCGGCCTGGCCGGCTTGAACGGTCGAGTGAGGATGAGGGCGTCGCGAAGCCGCTGGCGCGGCGAACAGAGCGCACCGCGCCACGCACAACGGGGCGATCGGCGGGCAACGTGGCGGCGAAGGTCATGGTTTCGTCACTGCGCATCGACAGACTCGCGGGCTCCTCCCTGACCCGCAGCGCATCCGCTGCGCCTGACCCGTGACGAACGTCCGCATTGACTCCAAGGCCCGGCGTGGCCGTTTCCTTTCTCCGTTGCCCCTGACCGGCCTGCTGGGGCTGCTCGGCCTGGCGACACTGGCCGCCTGCGGCGGCGGCGGCGGCAGCAGCGGCACCGAGCCTGAAGCCGGCGCCTGGACGACCGGCGATCTGCATGTCCACACCGTGCAATCGGATGACTCGCGCACCACGCAGACCTTGGACTTCGTGCTGGGCAAGGCCTTCGCGACCCACGGCCTGGACTGGATGGCGGTGACCAATCACCTGCGTTCGTCCAAGTACGACAACAACGGCACTCTGCTGGCTGCGCCGGTGGCCTTTGGCTACGGCATGGATGCCTACGAGCTGCCCCGCGTCAAGGCGCTGCAAAGTGCCGGCACCTATGACAAGAAGCTGATCTTCTCCGGCTTCGAGTGGGACACGCCCACCCATGACCACATGGGCATCGGCATCTTCGACGGCAGCGCCACGCTGACCAGCTCGGCCCGCGCCGCCCAGGAATTCCAGTACGTCTTCACCACCGGTGACGAGTCTCTGTTCAAGGCAGAGGACGTGGCCCGCTGGAAGGCCAAATACAGCCAGCGCACCAACACCACGGCGGCGGATGCGCTCAAGGGCATCGCCTGGCTCAAGGAGAACTATCCGGACAGCAGCTATGCGTTGATCAATCATCCGTCGCGCAATCCCGGCAAATACACCATTGCCGACTTCCGGCAGATGAATGACCTGGCCCCGAAGATCGTGTTCGCGATTGAAGGCATGGTCGGCAATCAAATGGAGCCAGACCGCGGCGGCTATACCTCCGCCTACATTGATGCCAACAAACCCAATCGCACCTACGGCGGCACCGACTACGTGGTGGCGCAGCTCGGCGGCGTGTGGGACGCGTTGCTGGGCGAGGGACGCCGCATCTGGAACGTCGCCAACTCGGACTCGCACTTCGAGATCGATGCCGCCGGCAACAGCAGCGGCTACTACCCCGGCGAGTATGCGAAGAACTACGTCTGGCAGTCCAAGGACAGTGTGGGCATGGCCGGCCTGCTGAACAGCCTGCGCGCGGGTCGCAGCTTCGGCGTCTTCGGCGACCTGATCAATGCGCTGGACTTCACCGCGAGCGGCAGCGCCGGCACGGCCGCCATGGGGCAGGAGCTGGTGGCGAACGCGGGCCAGACCGTCACGGTCAAGATCCGTTTCAAGAGCCCGCCGGTCAACAACTACCAGCGTCCGGTGAACAGCGGCAATACCGGCAACATGGTGCCGAAGGTGCATCACGTCGATCTGATCGTGGGCGATGTGGGCGCCAAGGCCGTACCCGGCACGCCGGCCTATGACGTGGCGACGAATCCGTCGACCCGCGTCCTGAAGCGCTTCACCAGTGCGGACTGGACCTTGGGATCGGACGGCTACTACAGCATCACCACCACGCTGACGGCGAGCAAGAGCCAGTACTTCCGGCTGCGTGGCACCAACCTGGCCGAGGATGTGGCCGGCCTGAGCGCTGGCGGCGAGCCGCTGGCCGACCCGCGGGTGAGCACCACCGACAACGCGACGCGGCATGACCAGATCAATGACCGCAACTATGGCAGCCTGTGGTTCTATTCGAACCCGATCTTTGTGAGCGTGAAGTAGCGCGTCGTGTCGCGGTGCTGACCGACAGCGCGTCAGCCCGGTGAACGCAAGCGCCGAGAAGGCCGGGGTCTTTGCAAGAGGCCCCGGCCTTCATTTCTACAATGGTCCGACTCGGTGAGTGCGGTGCGCGGTGCGCTGCTGCCGGGCGGTGTCAAGGCCAGACGGTGAGACTCGATGAGCTGTATTCCGGCCCCGGCGTGGGCTTTGAGGCGCCGATGGCGATGCTGGCGGCCTGCCACGACCGCGTGCGTCGCACCTTGGACCTGATCGTCCGCCTGCAGTCGCACCTCGCCGCGCAAGGCGTGACCGATCAGGCCCGCAGTGCCGCCACCGACATCCTTCGCTACTTCGACATCGCCGGCCCCTCGCATCACGAGGATGAAGCGCGCCACGTGCTGCCGCGCCTGCGTGAAAGCGGCCTGCCAGACCTGCAGGCACTGGCTGATCGGCTGCATGACGACCACGACGCGATGCAGCAGGATTGGCAGCTGCTGCGGAACACGCTGATCGCGATCCGCGACGGCGGGACCCCGGTGTGGCCGACCGATCTGGCGCATCGGTATGTGTCGCGATACCGCGCGCACTTGGCGCTGGAAGAGCAGGTGGCCTTTCCCGCAGCGAGCCATGGCCTGGACGCCGCTGATGAGGCGGCGATGGGCCGGGAGATGGCCCAGCGGCGCCTGGGCTGATTCGCCGCATCGGTGCTGTGTCGCTGGCGGTGACAGCGGACGGCGGGCAGGCTCATGCGGCGATCTGATCCGTCGACGCAGCGCCTAGTCGCGGCACCGCCTTGTTGGCCAGAAAGCCCGCATGGCTGATGCTCAGCAGCGCCACGGCGCTGGCATCGATCGGCGGCAGTTGGTGCAGGCCACCGGCCGGCGGCGTGACCAGCAGCTGGCACAGGACGCTGGCATAGGCCATGGCGATGGCCAAGGTGAAAAAGAACATCTGCAACTGCGCCATGTCGACATGAAACCAGTTGCCGGCTTCTTCGCCGGTGAACATGTCGGTCCATTGCGCCTGCTGGGGGCGGGCGTTGGTCATCAACTGGCCCTGGGCCACCACATCGCGCCGGTCCCCACCGTCGGCGACCACCTGCTGCTTCACCTGTTCGACATGCGCGGCGACGGTGTCTTTCTGCGCTTTCTGTCCCAGCAGCAACGGACTGCCGACCATCGAGGTGGTGCTCACGCCCATCAGCATCCAGAGCTCCGTGGGGATGGCCACCGCCAACGGGTCGTCGCTGCCGATGAAGACGTTGTAGAGCGTGGCCGCCAGGAAGCCGGACAAGATGAGCACGCTCCACAGCAGCAACTGGAACCGTGAGAGGCTCATCAGGTTGCGCTCATCGATCAGCACGCCGCGCCACAGACCCAGCGTACCGCGGCCGACCAGCGCAGCCACGGCCACGAGCAGCGCCATGGCGCCGATCCAGGCCAGGGCGTGGTGTCCCGCCGCCATGGCGCGATAGCAGGCGACCGGCATGGCGAGCACCATCAACAGCACCAACACCCCGGCCCAGGATCTGAAGGCGTCGGAGCCCGGGTGCAGCGGGCTGGAGGCATCGACTTGCCGTGCAGGGCTGGCGGAGGGCGGGCTCATGTCCATGACCTTCTTCCTGGTGGGACCGATGAAGCGCGGCGGCGCAAGAACCCCGATGGGACGGGGCCTCGAGGCAGATCGTAGGGCGCCGGGGAGGGCGGCGATCGGTGAGGTCGATGGCGGATGCGGCGGGGTCGGGGGAGGATGCGGCGGATCTGATGGCGTGGGGTGTGGTCGGTGATGAGCCGCTATGGCTCGCGCCCCCTCAGGGATGATCGCTGACGCCTCAAAGCGTGATTGCCGCAGCGCCGAAGCGGCGCTGTCAACGGCGGTGGCTGCGTCAGGACGACGCCTGGCCTGGCGCGGTCATGGCCATCAGGTGCCCCGCTCGATGTGCTGAAAATAATCCGCGATGAAACGGTCCAGCTCAGCCTCGGGAAGCCTGTCGATGCCGGCAGCACCCGCGCGACCGTTGCCGCCGGCATAGCGCCGGCACAGCACGTCGGCGCCAATGCCGCCATGGGTACGTACGCTCACCAGGTAGCCGCCTTCCGGTCGACCGGTCAGCATGGCGACGCAGGCAGTGGGACATTGCGCCGCCAGCGCATTGGCCAGCGTGCCGCAAAGCCGGCGTGCCCAGGCAGCCGCCGGGAGCAGATAAAGCGCGCCATCGGGCGTCGAGCGATGCGGCCGTAGCGCGCTCGCCTGCTGCTGGTCTTCACGGTATCCCTGGTCCAGCGCCACGTAGTGCGCCGCGCCGTCGATGAAATCGAAGGGACTTTCAAAGCCCTGCAGCGCCTCATACAACGCCAGGGGCGGGATGTGCAGGTCCTGCACCGTCTCGCCGTAGGCGTTGTAGTTGAGCAGCAGACCCAGGTGACGCAGGCGATGCGTCGCCTCATCGCCGTGCCCCTGCGCTTGCGCGAGTCGCTGAGCCACAGGGATCAGGTTGTCGCCGAAGGCCGCCGTGATGGCCCAATCGCGATAGCGGCCGTCGAGGCGCCGGTCCACCAGCAAGGCGGTGCAGACATCGGGCGACGGGTCGATGCACGCCTTGAGGCGAGGATGGTCGAAGCGAAGGGTGGCCGCATGATGGTCGACATACTGCACCTCGCCCCCCGTCTCCAGGACTCGCCGCACATGGTCGACATTGCGATCGAAGCAGAGATCCAGCGCAGTGACGTCCAATGCGGGCTCGTCCGGTAGATGGCGGAGCAGGTCGATATCGCGTTTCACGCCGGTGATGAGGCAGGCGCTTCGCGGTTCGGCCATGCGCAATTGATGAAGCGCGCAGAGGCCATCGGCATCGCCATTGAAGAGGTCAAAGCTGCGCAAGACACGGTCTCCAAGTCGTGGTCTCGTGCCGCGAAACCGTCGGGCCGCGAGGGCGGGACACCCGGACGGCAGGGCTCGCCGCTCCGCGGATGGGCCACGGGTTTCAGCGGCCGAGGGTCATGTTTTCGAAGCCAATACCTGTCGTACCAGGTTGGTCATGTCGCGGAAGGTGTCTTCCTTTTCGAGTACCGCGCAGATGCCCGCCTCCGCGGCCCGCTCCCGCAGGTCATCGGTGATCATGCCGGAGCTGATCACGATGGGCAGTGCAGGACGGATCAAGGCAACCTCGCGCGCAACGTCCAGACCGGTGCGCCCGGGCATGTTGTAGTCCGTCACGAACAGGTCCACGGCATCCGGTGACGCGGCAATGGCGGCGACCGCTGCAGCAGAGTCGGTGAAGCTGCTGCAGCGGTAGCCGGCGCGTTCAAGCAGGCCGACGACCACCAGCGACACCGTCTCATCATCGTCCAGGTAGATCACATGCTCGCTGTTCCCGCGAATGAGCTCGTCATGGCTGGGATGAACGTAGGCGGTCGGCGCTGGTGATTGAACGATCGGCAGGTAGAGATGGAAGGTGCTGCCCTGTCCAGGCGTGCTGTCCACCGCGATGCTGCCCTGGTGCGCGACCACGATGCCATGCACGACGGACAGCCCCAGCCCGGTTCCCTTGCCGGTGGGTTTGGTCGTGAAGAAGGGTTCGAAGATCCGCTTGCGTGTCGCTTCGTCCATGCCGATGCCGGTGTCGCTGACCCACAGGTGCGCATGGGGCCCAGCAAGCAAGCCCGACAGCCCCCGGGCCGTGGCCGCGTCGAGCTCCACCTCATCGAGACCGATCACGATCTTGCCCACCTCGCCCGGCAGGGCATGCCAGGCATTGGTGCTCAGGTTCATCAGCACCTGCTGGAGTTGGGTGGCGTCGCCGTTGACGTGCAGGGGCTCCTCACTCAGGCTCAATTCGAGGTCGACGCCGGCGGGCAGCGTCACCCGCAGCAGCCCGTGTGTCTCATTGATGATGGGATGCAGGGCCACATGGCGCAATTGCTGGGACTCGCGACGGCTGAAGGTCAGGATCTGACGGACCATGTCGCGCGCCCGAAGGCTGGACTTCTGGATCTCGCCCAGCAGCGTCAGCACCGGGTGACCCGGGCCGAGGTGGCCGCGAGCCAATTCGACATTGCCAAGAATGGCGCTGAGGATGTTGTTGAAGTCGTGGGCGATGCCGCCGGCGAGGGTGCCGAGGGACTCCATCTTCTGCGCTTCGGCCAGTTGCTGCTCAAAGCGTCTCAGCTCGGCCTCTGCCTCGCGATGGGCCGCGCGGCGGGCGGACTGAACCAGTTCGCGCTCCAGCACGGGTGCCAGCCGGCTCATGTTGTCCTTCATCACGTAATCGCTGGCGCCGGCCTTCATTGCCAGGACCGCCGTCTCCTCGCCGATCGTGCCGGAGACGAAGATGAAGGGAATGTCCAGCCCTGTCGTCTGGAAGGCATTGAGCGCCTCCAGCCCGCTGAAGCCGGGCATGCTGAAGTCGGAAATCACTGCGTCCCAGGGGCCTTCGACCAGCGCCGACTGCAGTGCGGGCAGATCCTGGACCCGCTGCACCTCCGGCTCGAATCCGGCCCGACGCAACAGTCTCATGGCCAGGCGGACATCGTTCTCCGAGTCCTCGATGGCCAGCACCCGGATCCGCTGTGCTTCATTCATGGCGAGGTGGGCCACGGTGGCATTTGATTGAGCGCCAGCCAATAGATGCCGAGCACCTTGACTGCCTCGACAAACTCGGCGAAGTCCACGGGCTTGCGCACATAGCTGTTGGCACCGAGCTTGTAGCCCGACACGACGTCCTGTTCTTCCTTCGACGAGGTCAGGATGACCGTCGGCAGCAGGGCAGTGCGAGGGTCCGCACGAAGTGCCTTGAGGACGCCCAGCCCGTCGAGCCGGGGCAGCTTCAGATCGAGGATGGCCAACGTGGGCAGGGCCGACCCGGCTCGACCAGCGTGCGCGCCCCGGGCGAAGAGGTAATCCAGCGCCTCCACGCCATCGCGGGCCACGACCACCGGGTTCATCAGATGGCTGCGCTTGAAGGCCCGCATCGTCAGCGCGACGTCGTCCGGGTTGTCTTCAACCAGCAGGATGACTTTGCTCTCGTCGTTCATCAATGTGCTCCTGGATACGGAAGAAGAAACTGGCCCCGGTGCCGAGGGCCGCCTTGGCCCAGAGCGGCCAGCCATGACGGCGCAGCACCCGCTGCACGATCGCCAGGCCCACCCCGGTGCCCGGAAAATCGCTTTCGTGGTGGAGGCGTTGGAAGGCACCAAACAATCGATCGGCATAGGCCATGTCAAAGCCTGCACCGTTGTCGGAGACGAAGCAGATTCGGTCGCCGCCCTCGACGCGCTGACCCACGCGGATGACGGCGTCGGCGGTCTTTCCGGTGAATTTCCAGGCGTTGTCGAGCAGGTTCTGCAAGGCGATGTGGATCAGTTCCCGGTCCGCCTGGACCCGGATGCCATCCTCAATCTCCCAGCGCACCTGACGCTGTGGCTGTGTGCGGGTCAGATCGGCCGCGATGTCGCGCGCCATGGCGCTGATGTCCACGTCCTGGATTCGCAACTCGGCCCGGGTCACCCGAGCCAGGCCGAGCAATTCGTCGATCAATCGCCCCATGCGCTGGCTGGCCCCCCGGATGCGCTGCAGACTGTCACGCGCTTCGTCGTCGAGCTTGTCGCCGTAGTCCTCGAGCAAGGCCAGCGAGAAGCCGTCCATGCTCCGCAGCGGGCTGCGGAGATCGTGCGACACCGAGTAGCTGAATGATTCAAGCTCGCTGTTCAGTGAGACGAGTTCGCGGTTGCTGAGCTCGATCCGGCTGAATGACTCCCGCAGCGCACGGGTCATCGCATCGAAGCGACGTGCCATCTCGCCGAGTTCATCGGCCGTGGTGACATTCAGCTCGAAGGACCAGTTGCCGGCGGCCAGCTCTCGGGTGGCGTGCTCCAGTTGGGCGATCGGGTTGAGCACATCGCGCCGGAAAATCCAGACCGCTGCCGCTGTGATCAGCGCCATCAAGATCAGCCCCGACGCCGTGACGATGACCACGCGCCGTTGGGTGTCGTCGATCCGGACGCCCGCGTCCTCGATCATCTGGGCCGCATCCACGAGACTGCGCTGCTGAATGATCAGCAGCCGATTGGACAATTGCGTTTCGAAGCGCCGCTGGATGTCGTTATTCGGGGTGCCGGCGGCCTGGGTCGCATCGACTTCAACGAAGAGGTTGTGGCTGGCCTCGACGTTGGCCCGCAGCGATGCCAGTGTCTTCGCGGTGGTGTCGTCGCCATCGATCGCCTGCGACAGCAGGCCCTCCAGGCGCTGCCAGACGGCCTTCTCCTGCAATCGGGCCCGCTCTCGACGGTTGAGCAGGTATTCGAAGGAGACCATGCGCATGTCGTTGAGCGCGCTGGCGATCTCGGCGCTGTGGCGACGCTGCTCGACCGCCATGCTCACCTGCGCATTGGCCCAGGCAATGCTGGCGGCGATCAGCAGCATGGCACCGAACATGAGCACCGCGGCGATGCGAGCCTTGTGGCTGATCTTCATCTCACCACCGTCACCCGCCCCGGTCGCACCGCCTGGAGCGCGTCGAGGTTGAGGTGAGCCAGGAAGTTCGGCATGGGCTGGGCGGGCACGTAGCCGCGGGCCATGGCCCAGGTCGCCACGTCTTCGAGCGTGATCAGTTGATCCTGTTGCTGGTCCACCCCCAGATCCAAGGCCTGCCAGGCGGGCTCCAGGGCGTCGGGACTCAATTTCAGGCGGCTGGCCAGCAAGCGCTTCGCCTCCAGGGGTTCGGTCTCTGCAAAGTGCTCGGCCTCCAGCAGGGCCCGCATCAATCGGCGCAAGGCCTCGCCACGGCTGGTGAGGAAGTCGCTGCGACCCACGACGGCATATTTCTGGGCGTAGGCATCCGGCGCGGTGAACGAGGCGATGACGCTCGACAAGGCCTGCTCCGCTTCGTGCCGCACAGGCTGCCAGGCCGCGATGGCATCCACGCTGCCGTCACGCAAGGCAGCGACCAGGCGACCCGGCGGCAGGTCGACGAGCACCAGCGACTGCGGCGCCAGGCGATGGCGCACCATGAAGGCCCAGAGGAAGTATTCACCGCTGGTGCCCAGCGTGACGCCCACCCGTCGCTGCTGCAGGTCTGCGGGCGAGTTGATCGCGCGGTCGCGGCGGGCGAGCACCGCCAGCTCATTGGAGGCGGTGGCTACCGTCGTCACGATGCTCAGCGGCGCATCTTTGAGCACCTCGATGACCAGGGGAACGTCGGCCGAGGCTGCAAGATCGGCGCCGCCACGCAGCACTTCTGCCAGCGCGGCTTTGCCATGAATTTGCGGCAGCACGGTCACCGACAGACCGTACGCCTGAAACAGCCCTTTGGCATCCGCAAGGTGGATGAGTCCGGCGTGCGGCGCCTGTGGCAGCGCGATCGAGAGCTGTTCGGTGACGGGGGGTGGGGCGGCGGAGCGGCGGCTCAGGCCGAACCAGGCAGCGAGCATGGCTAGCGCGGCAACGCCTGTCACGTGACGGCGATTCAGGCTCCGGCCCGTGAGGGGTGGCGCACTCAATTTCGGTCCTCCCGCACCCAACGTATCGGGGTCGTTCGACCCTCTTCTCACGATTGATGTGTGTTGACTAGATCCGCTCCAATGGATGGTACGGGTGCCGCAGGGGTCTTGCAAGGACCGTGATGCCGCGTGGCAGCGGATGCCATCGCGATGAAGCCTGGATCAGCGTCGAAGGGCGACGCCCACCGTCTGCGAGTCTGTGAACAAATTGGCGCGCCAGACCTTGCCAGTTCCATCCAAACCGGCAATGCTCGATGCCAAAGCGCCTCCGGCGAGGAGGACGCGCGAAGGCGCGAAGGGCGCGTGAATGGCGCGTGAATGACGCGCAAAGGGTCAGGGTGCACGGCGGTCATCAAGGAGGTAGCCGATGGACTTGAGTCGCTTTACCGATGAGTGGCAGATGCAGCGACAGCAACTGTTCAAATCCGTGCAGCCTGAAGGCCGGACGGTCCGTTATCTGGACAAGGAGTTCCTGGTCTTTCCCGAGACCTTCTGGCCGTTTGCCGACAGCCTGCCGCTGGTCAGGAACTTCCGTGTGGCGCCGGGCGAGCAGGTGCTCGACGTGGGCACCGGCTCAGGCGTGATCGGCATCTTTGCGTGCTACCGGGGCGCGGGTCGGGTGGTCGCTCTGGACATCAATCCAGCCGCGGTGCAGAGCGCCACCCACAACGCCCGCATGCATGGCTTTGCGGACACGATGCAGGTGTTGCAGTCCGACCTGTTCGACGCGTTGGGGGATGAGCAGTTCGACGTCATCACGGCCAACCTGCCATTCCGGAACAAGCCGGCCCATGATGTGGTGGCCATGTCCCAATGGGACACCGGATTCAAGACCAACACCCGATTCTTCGAAGGTGTGGGGCGGCATCTGAAGCCGGGAGGCCGCATCTATTTCGTGCAATCCAACTTTGGCGAGATCGAGCCTATGAGGCGTCTGGCTCAGGCCGCGGGGCTGAGTGTGACGGAGTTGGCCTGCGAGGCCACCGATGACTCACGTCGTCAGGAGTTCTTCGTTTTTGAGATGACCCGGCTCTGACGCGCCGGTGGCCGTGGACAGCTTTCTTCTGGCCATCAAGTCGCGCCGGGACGTTCCGAGTTCCGAGCTCGATTTGCTGGTACGCCGCGTGGTGGTCATCTTGTCGAGTTCCCGCTGCGGGTCGAGTCTCTTCAAGGAAGCGCTCTCTCAGCATCCGCGCATTGCCTCGCTGGACGGTGAGCTGGATCCGCTGCTGGCGCTGTCCGGCAATGGCTTCAATCAGAACTCGGACAGCGATTGCCTCGAGTGGGTGGCCAACACGGCGGAGCTGACTAGCAGCATCATGGACGAACTTTCATTCGTCTCGACAGAGCTGCTGGACCATGAGTCGCTGCTGAGGAAGTGGAAGAACCGGCTGCTGCTGCAGTTTCCCACGCACTTCCTGAGGGCTGATGCCGCGCAAGGCCTGGAGCAATCGCTGGAGGTCGCGTTGAGCCAGATCGACCGTCATGACTGCCGCAGCGAGGCCGAGCTTCAGGCGTTGATCCTCGCCACCGTGTTCCACGACGAGCCCTGGCGCATCGGCTACTACGACGGCAGCGCAAGGCCGGCTGCGGGCCTCTATTTCGACGAGCCTGTGAAGATCGAAGAGCCGCCGTTCGTGGTGCCCACGCTGAGACGCCGTCGCTTCGGTCTGGCCGATCTCGGTAATTCCGTGCTGCTGTTCAAGTCCCCGTCCGATGCCTATCGGATTGGCACCTACGAGCAGCTCTTTCCCAATGCGAAGGTGACCTACATCCACCTGACGCGCGGCTTCGCGCAGTCCGTCAACGGCCTGATGGACGGTTGGCTCTACCCGCTGGGGTTCTTCTCTCACGATCTCAGCAAGATCGGCTGCCAGCTTGCCATTCGCGGCTATTCGGATGTGGTGCCATTCGGCGGCAAATGGTGGAAGTTCGATCTGCCTCGCAATTGGAGACATTACACGCGCGGCAGGTTGGAGAACGTCTGTCTGAACCAGTGGTACTCCGCGCAGGATGCCATTCTACAAAGTGGTGTCTGCAGCCTGCGCGTGTCTTTCGAGCAGTTCATGGCCGACCCCGCCGCGGTGCTGGGATCGATCACCGACCACCTGGGATTGCCCGCCATGACCTTGCCAGGCGAGCTTCCTGTGAAGATGGCGACCGAGGCACCGCGTGCCCGACGCTGGCAAAAGCGTAGCGATTTGATTCTGCAATTGGCGCAGCGGGCCGAGGTGCGAGAAATGATGAGCCGGTTGGGCTACACCATGGAGCCGGACACATGGGTATGAATGCCAGGTTTCTGCTGCCTTACCTGATGGGCCAGCGCCGCGACGGCTTGCGCCGCGTGCTCGACGTGGACCCGCATGAATGGGAGGTGATCGCCGATGACTCGCTGAACGCCACACGGATCGACGATGCCGTGGTCAAGTTGAACCACTTGGGCCGCCTCTACGCCATGCTGGCCGCACGTGTTGCAGCGGCGGCCCGCGGTGGCATGCGGCCTGTCAGCGTCGCCGGGGACTGTGTCTCCAGCCTGGGCATGTTGGCCGGACTGCGGCAGGCCGGTCGGGCACCTGAGCGGGTGCTGTGGCTGGATGCGCATGGCGATTTCCACACCTGGGCGACGAGCCAGACGCAATACATCGGGGGCATGCCGCTCGCGATGTTTGTCGGCCGAATCGACACCGGGCCGGATCCGCGCAACCAGGCGGTGCGCGATTGTCTGGCCTGCATCGGCGCGCAGGCCTATCCGGAATCACAGATTGTGTTGGCTGATGCGCGAGACCTTGACCCTGGAGAGCGGGAGGCTTTGCTGGGCTCTCGAATCGTTCGTGTCTCGCTGGACCAGGTGCTGGCGCAGCTGCAACCGCGGGAGCGGATCTATGTGCATTGGGATACGGACGTCATCGACGATCGCACCCGAATGCCGGCACTCAAGTACCACGTGCAGCAAGGCCCCAGCGCGGCAGATGTGCAGGCGCTCTTCAAGGTGCTGCGTGGCCATGACGTGGTGGCGGTGTCCGTGTCGGCGTGGCATGCGGAGCAGGATGTGGGGGACCAGACTGCGCGGAGCTGCATGGAGGTGTTGAACACGCTCATTGAGAGCTGATTTCCCTGGACGGCCCGACATTCTGGAATCCAGGACCGCGTTACGCTCGCCAAGTGAGGAATTGTTTGAAGTCAGCCGGATTGAGACTGGACCGGGTGGGGCGCTTCAATCGATTCGCGAAGGTGTCCTCACTTCACACGTCCGCCATTGATTGAGGTCACCGTCCGAAAGCAGGTGCCCTGAGTCGATCAATGCGCGGAGACGGCGCTCTGTGTCATCAAAGGCGTCGTCGTCGTCGTGAATCTGACGTGCCTTCAATGCGCGATCTACGTTCGCCATGATTGCGGCCACCTTCGTACCCCAGGGCTTGACCGACTCCAGTATGAGTGCGTCCAGTTCTTCTTGAGAGAGCGTCACAATGTCTGTTCCGAGCTTGCCAAAGCGAGCATTGTCATTCTGAAATTCTTCGACGGGATGACCGACGAAGCGGCCGGTCAGGCGCGGGGAGGTCATCGAGATGGATGGAATCAGCGATATGAGCCCCGGTGACGGCCCCGGACCTTCCCGATTCAAAGACGTTGATCGGCCACATCCCGTGGCGGCGGCGTGGCGCCCCTTGTTGAGAGACATCGTGCGTTGTTTTGCACACGGGGATTACGCCCTCTCCGCGGGTATCTCGGGCGTGGAGCCCATTTCGGCAGGGATCGCTGAACAGATTCGCGCCTACATCACGGAATACGGCGCCAGATTGACAGAGCTGCCGGAGGCCGCTTGGCAATCGTCGGTGTCGCAGTGGTATGACCCGCATTGGGAGGTGCTGGTCGACCTGTGGACCGTGGAAGAGGGCCCGAGTGACCTGGTGCTGAAGGCGCGGGTGCGGGAGACGGATTCGGGCGATCGAATCACCGTTGAGATGGTTTACGTCCCATAGCTGGCACAGGCGCACGCCATGCGTCAATCAAGCGCCGGTCAACGGGGAATGTCGACCGGCTGTGGCGGAGCAGGGTTTGGGCCCTCGTCAGCAGTTCGGGCCGTTGAAAGGACTTGGTCAGCCGCGCCGAGTCGCAATGCTTGTGGTGCACAGCAAGCCAGCATCGGATGCCAGGTCGGCGTTCTGGCGCTCGACGGCTCCCGAAGATGACGGCCTTTGGCGGAAATGTCCCTCAGCTCAGCGCCTTGGCCAGCATCGGCAGACTGATGTCCATCCGGTAGTCGACCGCCGTGTGGTCGTCGTCGAACTCTTCGTAGGTATGGCGGACGCCCAGGTCGTTCAGGCGCTGGTGCATGCGGCGAGCGCCGTAGACCAGGTTGTATTGATCGACGTCCCCGCAGTCGATGTAGAGCGCCTTGAGGGCTTTCAGGCCCGGACCGTGAGCCTCGACCAAGGTCAGCGGGTCCCAGGCCATCCAGTTGGCCCATCGCTCGGGAATCAGCTCGCAGGTGTCCAGGGTGACGGGCAGCCGGACGCCGTAGGCCGCAGAGGGATCGGGGTCGAAGCTGGCGGCCTGGGCCAGCATCATGATGATGTGGATGTCGCTGTCCTTGGGCTTGCGGGCCGCCCAGAAGGCGTCCACCCATCGTCCGATGTCTGGCTGCTTGGCCAGTGCGCGCAGCACGGGGACAAACTCGTGGCGGTAGAGCAGCTCGAAGCCCATATCGCCGGAATGCACGGCGGCCGCGCTCCAGAAGTCCGGATGCAGCAGGGCGTGGACCATGGCGCCGTAGCCGCCGCTGGACTTTCCGAAAAGGCCGCGTCGGCCGCTGCCGCCGCAGCTGAAGCGGTCCTCCACGAAGGGCACGACCTCGGCGCGAAGGAAATCGTCCCAGCGCCCCATGGCCACCGAGTTGACGTATTGATTGCCGCCGAGCTTGGTGAAGCAGTCCGGGAAGGCGACCACCACCGGCGGCATGGAGCCGGAGGCAATCAGGCGATCCAGCCGCTCGGGGACGTTCTCGCCGAAGCTCTTCCAGTTGGTGTGCGCCGGGCCGCCGGCAGTGAAGCCGACGATGTCGACCAGCAGGGGCAGATCCCGGCCGTCATGGCCGTGGGGAATGTAGACGTCCACGAGACGCCGGGTGGGGGCGTGGACGAGGTTGCCAGCGAGGACTTTGCTGTCGAGCGTCAGGCGATGGACAGTACCGGCGGGGGTGGTCGGGTCTTTGTGCATGGGGTCTGGTCTCGGGTGGAGGTGAGTGCACCGTGGGTGGGGACCATCATCGCGCAAGCGGGGAGGGTGGGGCTTGCGGTGGCGATCTCTTCGGGTCTTGAATGAGCCTCCGCAAAATCCGGCGCGGTTCACTACTTCATCGCGCCCAATGCCGCTTAAGAAGTACCTGGGCGCGCTAGAAGAGCTGGGGATGGACCGCAGCCGCGTCGAACTGATCACCGTGGGGGTTTGAATGGCAGTCAAGTTTTTTATCGGCGAGTACCGCGTTCTCTGGGAGGCCTTGACGCGCCATCAGGCGGAGTTGGAACGGGAGTCGGAAGCTACCGAGGACGAGGATGCCCAGTTGCTTGTGGATGACAAGCTGCAGAAGATCGAGGACATGCTTCGAAGTATTGCCATTGCCGCGAAAGCGGATTGGGACATCGACCTGGCGTGACTTGGTCGTCGCAGCGTGCAGAAGGTGCCTTATAGCGCAAGCCAACGGGCGCGAACGCACCTTCACGCGGTGGCGCTGCGGCCCACTGGCTCTCGCTTCGCGGCCTGTTCACCGGGGCGCGCATCGCCTATGAGTCCGCTGATTCACGGCGGTTGACGTCGTATAAGGACACCAGTGGGAACGGTGCCGTCCTTTGCCCGTTCTGGGAAGCCGAATGGGAAAAGGCCCCAAAACGACAAAAGCCCCAGAGGTTTCCCTCTGAGGCTCGAATCGGTTGGTGGAGAGGAGGAGGATCGAACTCCCGACCTTCGCATTGCGAACGCGACGCTCTCCCAGCTGAGCTACCCCCCCAACAAGCCAGCGACTATAGCAGAGAATCGCTGCACGCAAGGGCGTCCGGCCCTGCTCCTGGAGCGACCCGAATGAGCGTCCGTCCAACTCCCGAATGGCTGCAAGCCCAGTATGACAATCGCGCCCGCGTGACCAACAGCGCGGTGCTGCTGGACCGCTGGGCACGCGCGTCCGCACTCGCTCGCGAACATCTGTCCTCACGCCTGGATCTTGCCTACGGCAGCGATCCCGCCGAAACGCTGGACATCTTCCTGACCAACACCGCAGAGCCCGCGCCGGTGCTGGTGTTCCTGCACGGCGGCTACTGGCGCGCGCTGGACAAATCCGATCATTCGTTTCTGGCGCCCGTGTTCACCGATGAGGGCGCCATCGTCGTGGTGCCGAACTACAGCCTCTGTCCGTCGGTGACGATGGACCGCATTCCGCTGCAGATGACGCAGGCGCTGGCCTGGGTCTGGCGACACATCGCCGACTTCGGTGGCGATCCGAACCGGATCATCGTGGTCGGCCATTCTGCGGGCGGTCAGTTGGCCTGTCTGATGCTGGGCTGCGATTGGAAGTCCATCAGCGTGGAACTGCCGCGGCATCTGGTGAAGGGCGCACTCAGCCTGTCCGGCCTGCATGACCTGACCCCGCTGCCGCGGGTGCCGTTCCTTCAGCAAGACCTTCGCCTGGATGAAGCCACCGCCCGTCGCCTGAGTCCGGTGCGCATCGAGTCGCCCGAGCCGCCGTTGTATGCGGTGGTGGGCGGCCTGGAGAGCGAGGAGTTTCTGCGTCAGACCCAGGCGATCCGCGCAGCCTGGGGCGCTCGCGCGGTGTCAGTGTGCGAGGTGTTGCCCGGCTTCGACCATTTCACCGTGCTGCACGACCTGGCCGATGCCGAGGGGCGAAGCCATCAACTGGCGCGCCGGCTGCTCGATCTGCGTTGGTACAGCGCCTTGATGTGAGCGGCGGGAAGCCGCGCCCGGCACGCTACCAGCGGCAGCCCTTGTCGCGCGCCGCGTCGCGCACCAGCGGCACCACCGCCAGAACGCCGGAGTCCGCATAGGCCTTGCGACAGTCCTGTTGCTGCGCCTTCTTGATCTGCTCCGCCATCTTGTCGTCCGGCTTGGGCGGCGTGGGCACCGCCTGGAGCACGCCGTAGGCGTTGCCACGCGGCAGCGCCGGTCCCCGCTGCGGGCGCAGGTCCAGGTTGAGCCGCGGCGCGCTGGGCGGTGTGGAGGCCGGCGTGGCCACGTCATAGCCCACCCGCGAACCCGCATCCGGCGCCCCAACGCTGGGCTGCGTGGTCGTGGGCGTGGTGGAACCGTCCAGCGAGGTGCGATTGCTGGGTGAGGGCGCCGTCTTCGGCATGGATGGTGGCGTGGCGTTGGGCGTCGATGGGCTGTTCGTGGTCGTAGTGGACGGCGACAGGGTGGGTGCGGGCGTCTGCGGTACGGGAGCGGGCGCGGCTGCCGGCGTCGGCGCGGGGGCTGGCGCAGGCGCGGGTGTAGGTGCAGGTGCAGGCGCGGGTGCGGGCGCTGGCGCTGGCGCTGGTGCAGGTGCAGGTGCAGGTGCAGGTGCAGGTGCAGGTGCAGGCGCAGGTGCGGGCGCGGGCGCAGGCGTCAGCGGAGGCAATTGCGGAGGCGCCGTCAGATCGGCCGGCGGCGGATTGGCCAGGCGAGGGCGCACGCTCGGATCGCGATCCAGGCGACGCAAGCTGGTGGCTGGCGTCTCGGCGAGCGTGGGGAGCGGGGGCTCCGGCAGGTTGAGCGAGGTCGATGGCGCTTGCAGCGGTGCATCGGCGCTGCTGGCCGGCACTCGCTGCAGGCCGTCGCGCTGGGTGGTGAGGCGGGACGGGGCGGGCGTGCCCGTGTCAGGCAGCGTCAACGGCGTCGGGGTGGGTGCGGGTGGGGGCGTCAGCAGAGGTTCCGTGGGCGGCGCTGGGTCCACAGCCGCGGGCGCCGGCAATGGCGCTGGCTCCGGCTTGGGTGACGCCACGATGGGTGGCGTAGCGGCCGGTGTAGGGGCCGGCGGCGCAGGCGTGGGCGCTGCGGTCTGGGGGCCAGGACTTGCCGGGGCGGTCAGCGTAGGCGTGGCGCTGGGGGGCGTCGGAGCGGGTACCTTGCGCGATGGGTCCGGCGCACGCTCGGCGGGTTGCGTCGCTGCGGGCGCAGGGCGAGCGGGCTCGATGTCCCCCAGCAACTCGTCACCCTGTTGCTGGCGCCATTGGCCTTGTCGAGCCGCACCCGGTGCCGTGAGCCGCTCGTTGGGTGCCGGTTCGGGACGGACAGTGCCGCCAAAGCGCGGCTGCTGGGCGGTGCCGACCGGGCCGCGCTCCGGCACGATCTCGGCCGGCTCGCCGGAGCCGGGCTCCGGACGGTCGCTTTGCAGTCGGACATTCAACTGGCCCCAGACGCCCTCGCCGGGTTTGGCGCTGCCGCCCGGCGCGTTGCCGATCACCAGCACCAACAGCACATGCAGCAGCACGGCCAACAGCAGGGCCGAGCCCATCTGGTCGGGCACCCGAGCGGGTAAGGCCGGTGGAACGGGATGAAGGACGGCGGACAAGTTGGCGCGGGGCTGTCGGCGCGAAGGCCTTTCGGTCGATGGGAATCGCGCGCGGCGGGGCCGGCGGTTCAGCGAGGCGCGCGCGCATGCGTATCGAGGCGCAGCATAGCCCGGATCAACTGCCCACTCCTCGGAGGAAATACTTGATCAGGCCCTTGGCGACAAAGCCCACCAGCCCGAATCCCAGCCCCAGCAGCAGCACGAAGGTGCCGAAGCGGCCCGCCTTGGACTCCCGCGCCAGCTGAAGAATGATGAACACCATGTAGAGCATGAACGCCCCGACTCCGAAGGTCAGGCCGAACTGCGCGATTTCCGCTTCGGTATAGCCGAACATGTCAGCGCTCCGAGGCCACGGGCCGCACCAGATCGCGGTAGGCATGCCAACTGGCATGTCCCAGCCACGGCAGCACCACGATCAGGCCCAGCATGGCGGTGGCCATGCCGATCAGTGTCATCACCAGGATCAGCAGCGCCCACATCGCGAGCGGGGCGGGATGGGTCATCACCACCCGCCAACTGGTGAAGACCGCCGCCAGCAGGCTGACCGGGCGGTCCATCAACAAGGGCACGGCCACCACCGACGAGGCGAACACCGGGGCCGCCAGCAGCGCGCCCAGGGCCAGCCAGGTCTCGAACAGCCAGCCGCGCTCGGCCAGCACGACATGGCGCAGGAAGTCTTCAGGCGTGTCGATCGGGCCCGCAGCAAAACCGGTAATCAAGGCCGCCGAGCACAGCATCCAGCCACCGCCGGACACGGCCAGCAGCAGGCCGAAGGCGACCAGACGTCCCCGTGTGGGCTGCCAAGCCCGCAGGGCGGTGGCCACCGTCGCGGGCCGATGCTGCTCAAGCGCCCGGCTGCAGGCGTAGAAGCCGCCAGCGAGGATGGGCGCCACCAGCAGGAAGCCACTGAAGGCGCCCGCCAGCAGCCAGAAATGATCATGGGCGACCGCCACGATCAGCGCACCGGCCAGCGCCAGCAGCAGGCCTTGCAACAGCGAGGGGACGGGGCAGCGCCACAGGTCGCCCCAGCCGCGAGCCAGCCAGCTGATCGGCCGGAGCATCGGAATGGCGCGCACGCCGAAGCTGCGGGACTCGCGCAGCGCGTCCTCGGTGGGCAGGCCGAAGCGTGAGGCGCGGGGCTCCGGCGCGGGGCGGGGACGTTCAGGCGGAGGAGTGGTGGGCATGGTGCGCAATGCTGCCGTGCCCGCAAGGATCAGGGATTGATTCTGATCATGCAAGACGCCTGCAGAGGCGACTGCCTTGAATGAAAGGAAGCGGTGGCTGGACCGATGCCGGTCCATTCGCGGCCAAAGGCCCGTCCGCTGCCGCGTGGATGGACGCGGGCCGCCGCCAGGGGCGACTCAGGTGCCAGGTGTGGCCTGGGCCGCCAAGTCGGCGCGGCGAGCGCCAGTGAAGCGCTTGGCCCAGTAGGCCTCGCGCATGTCTTCCACCCGCACCGCACCGCCGACGCGTGGCGAGTGGATGAACTTGCCCTCGCCGACATAGATGCCGACATGGGAGAAGGTCGCGCGCATGGTGTTGAAGAACACCAGATCGCCCGGCTTGAGCTCGTCCTTGCTGATGGCCACCAGGCTGGACAGCTTGGCCTGCTCATCCGCGCGACGGGGCAGCACCAGGCCGACGCTTCGCTCGAAGATGTGACGCGTGAAGCCGCTGCAGTCGAATCCATTCGACACCGAATTGCCACCGCGACGGTAGGGCACGCCCAGGAAGTTCATCGCGGACATGACCAGGTCCGAAGCCTTGTCACGCACTTGGTTCAGCAGCCCGGCGTTCTCCGCCTGGGTTTGCGCCTGCGCTTGCGCGACGATGCCGCGCTGCTGCAGGAAGCGGGAGACCGAGTCCCCGGCGGCCACACCCGCCGCACCCATCATCGCGGTGGGCGGCAGGCCGTTGGGGGCTGTGGGCGCGGCGCTCGTGCTGTTCGCCGTGGCCGCGGCGAGGGTGGCCATCGCCGGGGCGACGGGCAGGGCCGCCGCTTGCGGCGCAGGGCTGGTCGCAGCGGTGGCCGTGCCGGTGGCGCGCATCAGGCTTTGGCCGTAGGCGCCCATCATGGTGCCGGCCGGCGGAGCGGCGTCAGGCTTGGCGTCGCTCTTGGTTTGTGCGGTCTGCGTCGCCGAGGGCTTGTCTTGTGCGCGGTCCGACGCCTTCTCCGCAGACTTCTCAGCGGTCTTGTCAGCCAACTTGTCCGAAGACTTCTCGCCGGCCTTGAGCTCGGCAGCCTTCAGATCGGTTGTCTTGTTGTCCGCCGACTTCTCTGCGGACTTGGACTCTGCTTTTTTGTCGGCCTTCTCAGCCTTGTCGGCCTTGCCTTCCGACTTGTCGTCGACCTTCGCCACTTTGGCCGACCCCGCCTTGCTGGACTTGGCGTCCTTGTCGCGAGCGGCCTGCGTTTTGGTCGAGTCGGCGGAGGACTTCTTGGTCGCCTTATCCGCCTTATCCGTCTTGTCGGCCTTGCTCGACTTCGAGGACTTGGCGCTCTGCGCGTGGTCTGCCGTGTGGGTGCCGTCTGCCTTCTCGGCCTTCTCGGCCTTCTCGGATTTCTCCGAGGCCTGCGATGCCTTGGCCGGCTCGGCCGCCTGCTCGCTCGCCGCTTGCGCCCAGCAGTTGCCGCCGATCAGGGCACATGTCAACCCCAGTGCGGCCGTGGCGCGCTGGACAGCTGTCTGGCGTGGGGAGGAGGGGGAGAGGAAGGAGACGTTTCTCATCGGTGTTGGGCGCGGAGCTTAGGAAGCCTCCGCCCCCCGGTCAAGCGTCGCGCCTCCGGGATTGCCCGTGGATGACGCCTGGCTGCGGGAAATCACGGACGCCTGGGCGGCCGGTCCTTCCCTCGGAAAAGCCTGGATTGGACCATAGGGCTTGTAACGAAGTCTGTTTGCAGACGTTTCAGAGCGTGTGCTTTTTTGCGCCTTATCGGTTTGAAAACCCGGGGACAGGTCAGGGTGTCGTCAGACCTTGCGCATGAAATCGAAGGACGGCGACTGAAGAACGCCGACACGGAGACCCGACATGCGCTATCAGGACTTCCACGATCGTTCCCTCAACGATCCCGACGGCTTCTGGACCGAGCAGGCCCGACTGATCGATTGGGAGCACCCGTTCGACGAGGTCTGCGATGTCAGCCGTCCCCCGTTCGCCCGCTGGTTCGTCGGGGGACGGACCAACCTCTGCCACAACGCGGTCGATCGCCATGCCGCGCAGCGGCCGGATGCACCGGCGCTGATCTGGGTGTCGACCGAAGTTGGCCAGGAGCGCACCTATTCGTTTGCCGAGCTGCTGCGCGAGGTCAGCGCCATGGCGGTGATCCTGCAGCAGCAGGGCGTGAAGGCCGGCGATCGGGTGCTGCTCTATATGCCGATGATTCCCGAGGCCGCTTTTGCGATGCTGGCCTGCGCGCGCTTGGGCGCGATCCATTCGGTGGTGTTTGGCGGCTTCGCCAGCCATGCGCTGGCCAACCGGATCGACGATGCACAGCCGCTGTTGATCGTCAGCGCCGATGCGGGCAGCCGCGGCGGCAAGGTGGTGCCCTACAAGCCCTTGCTGGACGAGGCGATCCGTCTGGCCGCCCACAAGCCGGCGCGCATGGTGATGGTGGATCGCGGCCTGAGCGCCTTCGAGCGCGTGCCCGATCGCGATCTGGACTACGCCCCGATGCGCGCGGCCGCCCTGGATGTGCCGCTGGACTGTGTCTGGATGCCGTCTGACGCGCCCAGCTACACGCTCTACACCAGCGGCACCACTGGCAAGCCCAAGGGCGTGCAGCGCGACACCGGCGGCTATGCGGTGGCGCTGGCGGCCAGCATGAAGCACATCTTCGATGGGCGTCCGGGCGAGACCTTCTTCTCCACCAGCGACATCGGCTGGGTGGTCGGGCACAGCTACATCGTGTATGGGCCGCTCATCGCGGGCATGGCCACGCTGATGTATGAGGGCCTGCCCACCTGTCCCGATGCCGGCATCTGGTGGCGACTGGTCGAGCAGTACCGGGTGACCGGCATGTTCAGCGCCCCGACCGCGGTGCGGGTGCTGAAGAAGCAGGATCCGGGCTTCCTCACCCGCTATGACCTGTCGTCGCTGCGGGCGCTGTTTTTGGCGGGCGAACCGCTGGACGAGCCGACGGCACGCTGGATCTCCGAAGGCATCGGCAAACCCATCGTCGACAACTACTGGCAGACCGAGACCGGCTGGCCAATCCTGACCCTGGCCCGTGGCGTGGCGCCGGCCGAGCCGCGGCTGGGGTCGCCGGGTGTGCCGATGTATGGCTATCGGGTGCAGTTGCTGGATGAGCAGTCGGGTGAGGTGCTCACCGGCGCGAATCAGAAAGGCCTGCTGGTCATCGAAGGTCCGCTGCCCCCAGGCTGCCTGCAGACGGTCTGGCGGGATGACGACCGCTTCGTGCGCACCTACTGGTCGGGCACGCCGGGCCGGCAGGTGTATTCGACCTTCGACTGGGCGGTGCGGGACGAGGACGGCTACTACTTCATCCTGGGCCGCAGCGACGACGTCATCAACGTGGCCGGCCATCGGCTCGGCACGCGCGAGATCGAGGAATGCATTGCCGGTCATCCCGCCGTGGCCGAGGTGGCGGTGGTGGGCGTGGCCGATGCGCTGAAGGGTCAGGTCGCGCTGGCCTTTGCGGTGCTGCGCGATCCGGCGCGTGCGGCCACGCCGGCGCTGGCCCTGGCGCTGGAGGGCGAGATCCTGAAGAAGGTCGACAGCGAGCTCGGTGCGGTCGCCCGGCCATCCCGGGTGCGGCTGGTGACGGCGCTGCCCAAGACCCGATCGGGCAAGCTGCTGAGGCGCGCGCTGCAGGCGGTGGCCGAAGGCCGCGAGGTCGGCGACCTCAGTACCATCGACGATCCCAGCGCGCTGGAGCGGATCAGGGAAGAGCTGTCGGCAGCCCGCTGACGATCGGGCGCAGGCCGCGCCAGTCCTCGCGGATGTAGTGCAGCACCGCATCCTCGTGATGCGGTCCGATGATGCGGTGCGCGGCCTGCTTGACGTCGTCGCTGGCATTGGCCACCGCGATCGCATGGTGGGCAGCGCGGAGCATGGTCAGATCGTTCACCTGATCGCCGAAGACCACCAGTTCGCGGTCATGCAACTGGTAGCGCTGCGCCAGGGTGGCAATCGCCTGGTCCTTGCTTGCGCGACGATCGTGGATGTTGAGCCACGGCCAGCCCGGCATGTAGAGGTCTTCGGCCAGATGGGTGGTGACCTGGTCGCCGCACAGCGCGTGGATCTCGGCCTGTAGCGCGGCCAGCGGCTCGGCACGGTCCACCACCAGCATCGTCACCAGCGGATCCTCCAGCTGATCCTGCAGCCGGTCGACCTGGCGCAGCCTGGGGTCGGCATTGCGTTGGCGCTCGGTGACGAAGCGCTGCTGGCCCGCGTTCTGGACCTCTTGCCAGAAGAGCTGGTCGCCCTTGGGACCGTGCGTGGCGATGAAGGGCATCAGGCCGTGACGCCGCACCAGCGCAAAGACCGCCTGGCCCAGTGCGGGCGCCATCGCATTGACGAGTTCATGGCGGCCGGTGCGCAGGTCGCTGATGTAGGCGCCATTGGAGGACACCACCGGCAGCGTGATCGGCAGGCCGTCGAGGATGCGCGCGATCGACACCACATGGCGGGCGCTGGCCACGGTGAAGGCCAGGCCTTCGGACAGCAGTTCGACCAGGCCGTCACGGGTGGCGGGGGACAGACGCGCCTGCGGATCGAGCAGGGTGCCGTCCATATCGGAGACATAAAAGCGCATGGTTCGGGAGCGACAGCAAAGACAAGAGCCCCGCCAGCGGCGGACGGTGCAGGCGTGCGAGGACCGGGCATGGCCAGCGGGCCGGAGGGCGGGTCTGCATCGTACGACGGTCGGGGCGTCAGATACTGGGGACCATGTCGACCGAAGTGCCTCAGGACGCCGCCGCCGGCGTCATTCCGCCCGCCGCCTTGCGTCCGGTGCTCGACCCGGCCACCCGCCGCTACCTGCCCTGGGTGGTGGCGTTGGCCTTCTTCATGCAGACGCTGGACACGACGATTCTCAACACCGCACTGCCCGGCATGGCCCGGGACCTGGGGGAGAACCCGCTGCGCATGCAGTCGGCGGTGGTGGCCTATCTGCTCACGGTCGCGCTGCTGATCCCGGCGTCCGGCTGGCTGGCGGACCGCTTCGGCACCCGCAGCATCTTTTTGTGGGCGATCGGCCTGTTCAGCGCGGGCTCGCTGCTCTGCGCCCTGGCGCCCAGTCTCCAGTTCCTGGTGATGGCGCGGGTGGTGCAGGGCGTGGGCGGCGCGCTGTTGGTGCCGGTGGGGCGATTGGTGGTGCTACGTGCGTTTCCGAAGGCGGAGTTCCTCTCGGTGATGACCTTCATCACCTTGCCCGGGTTGGTCGGGCCCTTGCTCGGTCCGACGCTGGGCGGGGTGCTGACCCAATACGCCAGCTGGCACTGGATTTTCCTGCTGAACCTGCCGGTGGGCCTGGTGGGCGGCTGGGCCTGCCGGCGCTACATGCCGCAGCTCAAGGGCCCGGCCGGTGCGCGCTTCGACTGGGGCGGCTATGCGCTGTTCAGTTTCGGGTTGATGCTGCTGTCGCTCGCGCTGCAGGGCTTCGGCGAGCATGTGGTGAGCGCAGCGATCTGCCTGCTGATGCTGGTGGCAGGCGTGGCCTGCATGATGAGTTACTGGCTGCATGCCAGCCGCACCGAAACGCCGCTGTTCTCGCCGGTGCTGTTCGCGGTGCCGACCTTCCGCATCGGGCTGATGGGCAACATCTTTGCGCGGCTGGGCAGCGGCGCCACCCCGTTCCTGACGCCGCTGTTCCTGCAGGTGGGACTGGGGTTCACGCCCAGTGAGGCGGGGCTGTCGATGATTCCGGCGGTGTTGGGCGCGATGTTCACCAAGACGCTGGCGATCCGGCTGATCCGCTGGGCGGGTTATCGGCGGGTGCTCATCGTCAACACCTTGCTGCTGGGCGCGCTGATTGCGAGCTTTGCGCTGATTCCCCGGGATGTCGGCCATGTCTGGCTGGCGATTCATCTGGGCACCTTCGGCATGGTGAACAGCATGCAGTTCACCGCGATGAACACGCTCACGCTCGGCGACCTGGATGAACGCACCGCCAGCAGCGGCAACAGCCTGCTGGCGGTGGTGATGCAGTTGTCGATGAGCCTGGGGGTGGCCACTTCCAGCGCGTTCTTGCTGATGTTCGCGCAAGGCGTGCCGCGCACCGACGGCGAGGCGATGGTGCCCGCGTTCCACGCTACCTACCTGGCTCTGGGCTTGATGGCGGCGATGGCGGCCTTCATCTTCCATCAGCTTCGGCGCGACGAAGGGACCTCCGACGAGAAGAGCGACTCCCGGTTGGTGGAGTAAGGCTCAGCAAGAAAAACGGGGCATCTTGCGGATGCCCCGGAGGTTGCGATCGATGCTGATGTCGGGGCAGATGTCGGGGCAGATGCCGATGTCGATGTCGAGGTCAACGCCAACGCCGATTTTTCGTCGGCATGACCGTACCGGCCGGCACCGGGGCCGACCGCTATCCGGCGAGTCGGCCCCGGGATTCAGCCGCAGGTCATGCCGGCAGGTCGAACACCAGCACTTCGGCGTCCTGGCCCTTTTCGATCACCAACCCGTCTTCCTTGGCCAGTTGCAGGGCGTCGCCGGCCTCGAGTGCCTCACCGTTGACGGTCAGATGGCCGCGCACCAGGTGCACATAGCTGAGCCGTCCGTTAGCCAACGGCAGTTCCGCCCGTTCATCGCCATTGAACAGTCCGGCATAGAGCTTGGCATCCTGATGGATGGACACCGAGTTGTCCGCACCGTCCGGCGAGGCGACCAGGCGCAGGCGGCCGCGCTTTTCCTCATCGGCGAAGTGCTTCTGCTCATAGCCCGGCGCCACGCCCTGGCGGTCCGGCATTACCCAGATCTGCAGGAAGTGGGTCTGGCCGTCCTTCGAATGGTTGTACTCGCTGTGCATCACGCCGGTGCCCGCGCTCATGCGCTGCACGTCGCCGGGGCGGATCACGCCGGCATGGTCGCCGCCGGGCTTGCCGTTGCCCATGCTGTCCTGGTGGGCCAGTTCGCCGCTCAGGACATAGCTGATGATTTCCATGTCCCGGTGACCGTGGGTGCCGAAGCCGGTGCCGCCGGCGATGCGGTCCTCATTGATCACGCGCAGCGGTCCGAAGCCCATGCGCTGCGGGTTGTAGTAGTTGGCGAACGAGAAACTGTGGAAGCTCTTGAGCCAGCCGTGATCGGCATATCCACGATCCGAGGACTTGATCAGTTCACGCATGTTGTTGCTCCTGTTTGGCTTGCGATGGGCTCACTGTAGGGAAGTGCGCCTCTGCCGAGGGGGAGGGGCGTTGAAGCCAACGTTCAAATAAGATGAAGGCATGTCACAACAAGACAAACGACGGGTGCTGACGCCCGAGGCGCTGGCCATGATGGACAGCATTGCCCGCAGCGGCAGCTTTGCGGCCGCAGCCCGGGAGATGGGGAAGGTGCCCTCGGCACTGACCTACAGCGTGCGCCAGCTGGAAGACGCGCTGGACGTGCTGCTGTTCGACCGCAGCTCCCGCCAGGCGGTGCTGACGGCGGCGGGCCATGAGCTGCTGACGGAAGGCCGCCGGCTGCTGCAGGAGATGGATGCGGTGGCCAACCGGGTGAAGCGGGTGGCCACCGGCTGGGAAAGCGAGCTGACGATCGCGGTGGACGACGCGATCGCGCGTCGGGCGCTGTTCGATCTGATGGAATCCTTCTATCTGCCCGCGGACGACGGCAAACCCCCGCCCACGCGCCTGAAGCTGCGCACCGAGGTGTTGTCCGGCACCTGGGAGGCGCTGCTGTCGGGCCAGGCGGACCTGGCGATCGGCACCAGTGCGCAGCCGCCGGGCAGCTCGGTGGTGTGCGAGGTGCTGGGCCCGATGGAGATGGTGTTCTGCGTGGCGCCGCACCATCCGCTGGCCGGGATCGAGGAGATCCTGACCTCGTCGCAGATCACCCAGCATCGCATCGTGGCCGTGGCCGATACGGCGCGGAATCTGGCGCCGATCACCGTGGGCGTGGTGCCGGGGCAGGAAGTGCTGACCGTGCCGTCGATGGCCACCAAGCTGGAAGCCCTGTTGCGCGGACTGGGCTGCGGCTTCCTGCCGACCTCGATGGTGCGGCGGCAGGTGGAAGCGGGCCGGCTGGTGATCAAGCCCACCTATCAGGGCAAGCGCATTTCACCGATGCAGTACGCATGGCGCAATACCGGCCATCCACCGGCCAAGGCGCTGTCCTGGTGGTTGAAGCAGCTGCAGAGCGAAACCACGCGGCGCGCCTTGCTGGAGCAGCATGAAGGGCTGCTGTTGTGACGCTGGCGGAGCGGGCGTCGGGCGGCTTGTCGGAGCCGCCGTCGGAGCGCACTTCGGGGCACACGACGGAGCCAACGACGGAGCCCACGTCGAGGCCTGCGTCGGGGCCTTATGTGGGCCGCTTTGCCCCATCGCCCACCGGTCCGCTGCATGACGGATCGCTGGTGGCGGCCCTGGCCAGTTGGCTGGATGCCCGGGCCCATGGCGGACGGTGGCTGATCCGAATCGAGGATGTCGACGGTCCACGCTGCCCGCCCGGCACGGATACGGTGGTGCTGTCCCAACTGGCCCAGGTGCGACTGCTGCCGGATGAGCCGCCCATCTGGCAATCCCGACGCGGCGCGGCCTACCAAGCGGCACTGGATCATCTGGTGGGCTCGGGCTGGGCCTATCCCTGCGCCTGTTCGCGCAAGGACATCGCCGAGGCGATCGCGGCGCGCGGCGACGAGCGGGCGCGCCATGGTGAGCTGGTCTATCCGGGCACCTGTCGGCATGGGTTGGCCGGCAGACCGGCCCGCGCCTGGCGTTTACGCACGACAGCCACGTTGTCGGATGAGCGGGATCGTCGGATCGACTGGACCGATCGCCGGCTGGGGCCTCAATCGCAAGACCTGACCCTGGACGTGGGGGACTTTGTGCTCCGGCGTGCGGACGGGCTGTGGGCGTATCAGTTGGCGGTGGTGGTGGATGACGCGTGGCAACAGGTGACGGATGTCGTGCGAGGTGAAGACTTGGCTGACAACACGCCGCGGCAGGTTCACCTACTGGAACGACTGGGTCTGCCGTGTCCTCGCTACCTTCACACGCCATTGGTGCTGGGCGACAACGGCGAGAAACTTTCCAAGCAGAACGGCGCACAGGCGCTGGATCTGAGCGATCCGCTCGCGGCCTTGCAGCGTGCCGGCGCTTCGCTTGGGCTCCCGCGCTTGTCCGCCGATGCCATCGGAGACTGGCTCGGTCAGGCGGTGAAGGCCTGGCCGTTTCGATCCTAGGCGCAGGCTGGCGCAAGGGCGTCGTGCTGGCGCAAGGTCGTGAGTCCTGGCCTTGGCCGGGAACTCGTCCGGTCGACAGACTCCGGTGCCCCTGGCCCCTCCTGTCTTGTCCATCTCATGCGATCCACTCCGTCCACCGCGTCCACCCCGTCCACTCCGCCCACTCCGCCCACTCCGCCCACTCCGCCCACCGTATCTCTCTCGACCCTCTCATCTGTTCTCTCGGCGCTCATCCCGGGTTGCCGCAGCAGTCTGGCTCGGCGCCTCGCCACGTTGGCGGCCTGCTGCCTGCCGCTGGCCGTCGCCCCCTCGGCCATGGCGCAGACCCTGTCCACCCTGCCCAGCGAGCCCGCGCCGGGACGGGGCGTGATTCCCCACATCAGCAGTCACCTGGCCGCCATGCCGTCGTTCTTCGAGCTGGACAAGCAGCCGATGGAGCAGGTCACCCCGCTGATCTTCCGCCAGTACGTCCACGGCACCGAAGGGTCGATCGTGAAATGGACCTTCAAGAAGGGGGCGGTGGTGCCGCTGCACCATCAGCCTCATGAGCAGCTCACCTGGATCACCCAAGGGCGCTGCGAAGTGTTTTCGCAGGGACGCAAGTTCGTGATGACGGCCGGAACCTTCATGCTGTTCCCGCCCAATGTGCCGCATGAGTTCCATTGCACCGAAGACACGGTGAACATCGATTTTTTCGCGCCGCGTCGGCAGGATTGGATCGATGGGGTGCAGCCGCCTTCAGCCCAGGCGTCGGCCCAGGCGGCGGCGCAGGCGCAGGCGGAGAAGCGTCCTTAAGCTCGCCGGGCCCTGGCGGCCCTGGGGCGCCGGACGTGGTGCTTCTCTGTCTGTACGCGCGCTCGGCAGCGCCCCACGCGGGCACACCGGTGGGGCGTCGCTCATCCGTGCGGCCCAAGGCCCGGCGGCACGTCAGGCGCGCGCGCAACTGGCATGATCTCGGTTTCCAGCTTTTTCGAATCAAGGAACACCGATGAAGACGACCGCCAGCGGCCTGCAGTATGACGACACCACGACCGGCACCGGCGCCACCGCGCGCGCCGGCCAGGACGTGAAGGTCCATTACACCGGCTGGCTCTACAAAGACGGCCAGAAAGGCGCCAAGTTCGACTCCAGCAAAGACCGCGGTGAACCCTTCGAGTTCGAACTCGATGGCGGCATGGTCATCAAAGGCTGGGATGAAGGCGTGCAAGGCATGCAGATCGGCGGCACCCGCGTGCTCGTCATTCCGCCCAACCTGGGCTACGGTGCCCGCGGCGCCGGTGGCGTCATCCCGCCCAACGCCACCCTGATGTTCGAAGTTGAACTGCTCGGTGTGAGCGGCGGTTCGGAAGCGGTTGAACTCAACAACCTGGTCAAGACCGACAGCGGTTTGCAGTTTGAAGACACCGTGGTCGGAGAAGGCGCCGTCGCCGAAGCCGGCAAGCGCGTGACCGTCCACTACACCGGGTGGCTCTTCAAGGACGGCCAACGTGGGCGGAAGTTCGACTCCTCCAAAGACCGCCGCGATCCCTTCCGCTTCCACCTCGGAGGCGGGGAAGTCATCAAGGGTTGGGATGAAGGCGTCCAAGGCATGAAGGTCGGAGGAACGCGGTTCCTCGTCATCCCCTCCGAACTCGGGTACGGCGCTTACGGCGCCGGGGGGGTGATTCCGCCGCATGCGACGTTGTTGTTTGAGGTGGAGTTGGTGGCGGTTTAATTGGCTTTGGCCTTGGCCTTGGCCGTGGCCCTGGCCTAGGGGGCTCTTCGGGTTTCGCCGGGAGCCCCACAGTTCGCTGCACCCCGCCGGGTCTCGCCCCGGCAGGCGAGTTCCTTTGTCAGCCGACAAAGGAACCAAAACGGCTTGGGTTCGACCCTTTTGCACTCGCTACCCATTGGTCGTCCCTCTCTCGCTTTTCGCTCGCGAGACTCCTCCGACGATGCCCTGCCACCCCCACCACCGCCTTACTCGCACCGCCTCTCTCTAAACGCTTGCCCGCTGATCGCGGGACGCGCCAACCGTTCAACGCATTCCTTCACCCATCTCCGACACTCGCCCTCGGCGGGCTCGTTCACGTAAGGCCCTCCAACACCGCAGTCTGCACACCTCGCTGCATCACCCCCTTAGCCTCCACCACACAGGCTCAGATCGCAGTGGTCCCCAACACTTCGCTCCCCCTCCCATCCATCGACCGCGTCACCTCCCTACGGGACATCCATCTCATGGTCACGCCACCTCGGTAAGGCACATCCACTGCATGGCCGCACCACCTCGGTGAGGGATATCCACCCCATGGCCGCGCCGCCTCGGTCGGGATCATCAATTTCATGGGCCCGCCATGCGGCGCGCATCAATGCAGTCCGTCCGAGGCGGTGGAGACCCTGAACATGCCTCCGAGCGGGGCGCTTTCCTCCCTCTAGCGCTCGGCAGCGCTCGACCGCTTTTATGCAGCGTCGGCCGCCCGCTCAGGACTTTCCCTGAGCCGTGATTTCGACAGGGATTTCTCACACAGCACGTTCCGTATGTAATAAAAATACATCTGCCTGCTTGATGTTTTGGGTGTGGCGGCAGGATTGGCGATCAATTCTGTACTTAAACAACATACGGAGACAGCGATGAAGCAAGGTTTGAAGCCCTCGGCGTGGCGCGTCGTGGCGCGGTGTGGGTTGATGGCGACGATGGCGGTGGCGGGGTCTGCAGTGCAGGCGCTGAACCCCAAGGACACGTCGGTGCAGATGTTCCAGTGGAGCTGGAACGACATTGCGACCGAATGCACCCAGTGGCTTGGGCCGCAGGGCTTTGGTGCCGTGCAGATTTCGCCGCCTGGCGCGTCGAAGGTGGCCAATGGCTGGTGGGGCGTCTATCAGCCGGTGAACTACGCGAACCTCACCAGCCGCATGGGAACGCCCGCCCAGTTGCAGTCGATGATCAACACCTGCCATGCCGCCGGCGTGCGGGTGTATGCGGACATCGTCGTCAACCAGATGGCCGACGGCGCCGGCACCGCCACCGATGGGTCGACCTGGAACGCGACCTCGCTGAGCTATCCGTACTTCAGCGCCAATGACTTCCACGGCAACTGCACCATCGCCGATGCGGACTACAGCTCGCCGGCCGGGCGCAGCAATGTGATGAATTGCCGGCTGGGCGGTCTGCCCGATCTCGCCACCGAGAACAGCTATGTCCAGGGACAGATCACCACCTACCTCCGCACGCTGCTGAACATGGGGGTGGATGGCTTCCGCATCGACGCCGCCAAGCACATGCCGGCCAGCGCCTGGCAGACGATCATGGCGTCGGTCCGTTCGACGAATCCGCTGACGCAGGCCGGCGAACCGATCTGGCTGACACAGGAAATCATCAACGACGGCGGCGTGAACCGGGCGGACTACCTGCCCGTGGGCACGATCAACGAGTTCCAGTTCACCTACGCCATGCGGGACATCTTCCGCGGCAACAACGGGCTGAGCCTGTCATCCATCCCGTCGGTGATGGGCACCTGGGGCAACTGGGGTGGCACCTGGGGCTTCCTGCAGCCGCAGAACGCCACGGTGTTCATCAACAACTGGGACACGGAGCGCAATGGCGGTTCATTGAATGCCAGCAACTTCACCGGCGCCATCAACGACACCCAAGGAACCAAGCGCTACGACCTGGCCAATGTCTTCATGCTGGCACAGGGCTACGGCGAAGTGCAGTTGCACTCGGGCTTCCGCTTCACCAATGCAGACAGTGACCGTCCGACCGTCAGTCCTTATGCGGGCGGCGCGCCGCAGATCAATGTCAACTGGGACTTCATCCACCGCTGGGCACCGATCGCCAACATGGTGAAGTTCCGCTCGGCCACCAGCGGGCAGGCACAGAGCAACTGGACGGTCGGCAACAACCCCAACCAGGTGGCCTTCAGCCGCGGGAATGTTGGTTTCGTGGCGCTGAACAACAGCACCGCTGCCTGGACCCGAACCTTCGCCACCGGCTTGCCCGCGGGCAACTACTGCAACGTGATCGATGGCAACCGCAACGGCGCCGGGACGGCGTGTACCGGCAGCACGGTCGTGGTGGATGCCAGTGGCAATGCCAGCATCACCGTCCCGGCCAACGGCGGCAGCGTCGTGCCCGCCGTGGCGATCTACACCGGGCAGACAACGTCCGGCTCGTCCGGAAGCGGCTCCTGTGCGGTGACCTTCACGATTGCCAATGCCAACACCACGTTGGGACAGAACCTCTATATGGTCGGCAATCAGACCTCACTGGGCAACTGGACGCCGGGCAGCGGGTTTGCCTTGGCCATCCAGGGATCCGGGGCCAATGTCCCCTGGTCCGGGACCGTCAATCTGCCTGCCGGTGCGGGTGTGCAATACAAATACGTGAAATGGAACGGCAGCAGCGCGGTCTGGGAAAGTAACCAGTCCACATCGAGCGGAAATCGTGAGTTCACCAGCTGCGCCTCTGGCGCGGTCAGCCGGGCGGATGGGAATTTCAAACCCTGACCCTTGAGGGCCCGCATCGGGCAGGGCACCTCGGGTGCTCTGGGGTGCGGGCCGAAGCAGTGTGTCTTCGATCCGCTTTGGCGCTGCGACGTACTGACCCGAGCTATGCGACATGGCGACCCGTCGAGACCTGTCTCGCCGCACGCGCAGCACCTGTCGCACGTGTTTCCACCACTTCCTTCATGGAGCGTGCTCATGACCTCATTGATGACAAGCATCCCGTCGCTCATTGTGTTGATTGCAGGCCTGAGCTGCGGAGGCGCCTGGGCAAAGGACCGGGACGAGCGATTGACGCTGAGTGACCGCACCACCTCGGCGAAGGGCCAGCTCAAGGGCCGAGATGGCGTGCGGTATTCCTTCGAGGCCAAGCCTGGTCAGCGGCTGGTGGTCCGGTTGACCACGACAAATCCCAGCGCTTACATCAACGTCTCCAAGGAGGGCGGGACCGAAGCCTTGTGCCAGGGCTCGCTGACTGAGAACGTGTGCACCGTGGAGGCTGCTGAGGCGACGGCGTATGTCGTCGACGTCTACTTGATGCGCAACGCGGCTCGACGAGGGGAAAGCGCACGCTATACCCTGTCCATCGAGCCGACCGCAGTCCATACCGAGAAGTCCGGCTGATCACTTCACGCGAGCAGGGACGGGCGCCGCCGACTATCGTTGCGAACAACGAGAACCCTGCAGCGATTCCACAACGGCTCATCAGCGGCATCAGCGACATCAGCGACCCCGCCGCTCGGAGGGCAGGGCTTCACCACCGTCCTGCGCGGCGATCAGCCCCAACGCCTGGACGCCAGAAGCCACGTCCTCCAAGCCCCCACCGGCGAGGCTGACCTTCGGCGCCTTCCCCAACTGCGGAAAGTGGTTCAGAAGCGACCGCTCGTACCCCGGGTCGTAGTGTTCAACGACGAGTTCCCGAAAGACGGACGCCCAATCCCCATCCTGCGCGAGCATCTGCCACCGCCCGACGCGTTCGCGCCCGCGCAGGGCGATGAGCCCTTCGAGGAGCCGGCCGAACCCGGCGGGGTCTGACTGGAAGTGTTGATAGTCTTCGAGCAGCAGCTGCACGCGCCCATCGAGTGCCATCTCGACCCAGACGCACCGCGCCTGCGACCTGAGCCGCGAGTGAAGCGACTCGGGCAACTGCACCCCGCCGATCTTCCGGCTTTCGCTTTCCACGAACACCGGCCGACTGGTATCCAGGGCCTGCATGGCTTGCCACAGCGCGGTGTCGAACGCTTTCTGACTGGGTTGCGGCTGCCCGGGCAGCGCTCCGAGGATGGAGCCTCGATGCCTGGCGAGGCCTTCCAGGTCGAGCACCTGATGGCCGGCTTCGCTGAGCGCATGGAGGAGTCGGGTCTTGCCGGTCCCGGTGCGTCCGCAGAGGACGATGAAGTTGATGGTACCGGGCTGGGAGCTCAGGGTCCGGATCACTTCCCCGCGAAAGGCCTTGTAGCCTCCCACGAGCTGAAGCGATTTGAAGCCGATCTGGTTCAGGAACCAGTTCATGGCGCCCGACCGCTGCCCACCGCGCCAGCAATAGACCATGGGTCGCCAGTGCTTGACCATCACCTCCCGATGCTGGTCCAAATGGCGTGCGATGTTGCGCGCCACCAGGGCGGCGCCGACCTTGCGGCCTTCGAGCGGATCCTGCTTGTAGAGCGTCCCGACCTGATGCCGTTCATCGTTCTCCAGCACGGGCCAGTTGACGGCCCCGGGCAGGTGGTCTTCAGCGAATTCGGCGGGCGACCGCACATCGATGACGGTGCTGAACTGCGCGAGCCGATCGAAGGCGTCGGCGGGTTGGATGACGTGATACTGGCTCATGCGGGGGGAGGGGGTGACGGCCGCGCCGATGCAGCGCCTGTGGGCAGGAGCGCCCGCGCAGAGGGCGCGTCCATCAGGTCGCGGACAGCACGTCCAGCAACTCGCCTTCGATCTGCAGTTGCAGGCGATTTTGCTGCAGCGCGGCGCCGTCGAGCAGGAAGGTATCTTCCACCCGCTCGCCCAGCGTGGAGACCTTGGCGAGCTGCAGGTTGATCTCGTGACGCGCCAGCACCCGGGCGATGCCGTAGAGCAGCCCGGCGCGGTCGGTCGCGCTGACCGACAGCAGCCAGCGCTGGGCGCGCTCATCGGGCCGCAAGGCAATCCGCGGCGTGAAGGGGAAGCTCTTCACCCGACGAGACAAGCGCCCCCTGCGCGGTTCCGGCAGCGGCCCCTGGGCGATCAAGGCCAGCCCGAGCTTGGATTCGACCAGCGCGGTCAGGTCGCGATGATGCAGGTCCAACTCCGGCGCGATGACCTGGAAGGTATCCAGCGCATAGCCGCTGCGGGTGGTGTGCACCTTGGCGTCCAGGATGTTGAAGCCGGCGCTGTCGAAATAGCCGCAGGTCCGCGCGAACAGGTCACGCTGGTCGCGGGCATACACCAGCACCTGCAATCCCTCACCGAGCGGCGAGGGCCGTGCCCGTACCACCGGCTCGGTGCTTTCGACATGCCGCCACAGCGCCCGCGCATGCCAGGCCAGGTCCTGCGCGTCATGCCGGGCGAAGTAGCTGAGGTCCAGCGTCTTCCACAGCGCATCCTCGGTGCCCGGCAGTTGCGCCAGCAGCGCCAGCGCGTGGCGGGCCTCGGTCTTGCGGGCCTCGATTTCCGCATCCATGTTGGGCTTGGCGCCACCGAGCGCGCGCAGCGTCAGCCGGTAGAGGTCCTCCAGCAGCTTGCCCTTCCAGGCGTTCCACACCTTCGGTCCGGTGCCGCGGATGTCGGCCACGGTGAGCAGATACAGCGCGGTCAGATGCCGCTCGTCCTTCACCAGCGCGGTGAAGTGCTGGATGACCTCGGGGTCGGAGAGATCTTCCTTCTGCGCCACGCGCGACATCGTCAGATGCTGCTCGACCAGGAATTCCACCAGCGCCGCATCTTCCTTCGACAGCTCGTGGGCGCGGCAGAAGCGGCGGGCCTCGATCGCGCCGAGGTCGGAGTGGTCACCGCCTCGTCCCTTGGCAATGTCATGGAAGAGGGCGGCGATGTAGAGCACCGACGGCCGATCGAACTGCGCGGCGAGCTGCGAGCAGAACGGATATTCGTGGTTGTGCTCCGGAATGAAGAAGCGCCGGATGTTGCGCAGCACCATCAGGATGTGCTGGTCCACCGTGTAGACGTGGAACAGGTCGTGCTGCATCTGGCCGACGATGCGCCGGAACACCCACAGATAGCGCCCCAGGACCGAGGTCTGGTTCATCAGTCGGAAGGCATGGGTCTGGCCCTGCGGTTCCTCCAGGATGCGCATGAAGGTTGCGCGGTTGGCGGGGTCGCGGCGGAAGGCGCTGTTCATCAGCCCGCGCGCGTTGTAGAGCGCGCGCAGGGTCTTCGCCGACAGACCCTTGATGCCGGGCGTCTGCTGGTAGATCAGGAAGGTTTCGAGGATCGCATGCGGATGGCGCTGGTAGAGATCGTCGCTGGCGATCTCCAGCATGCCGGAGCGCTCCAGGAAATGCGCGCTGACCGGCTGCAGGCCGTTGTCCCGCGTGCCGTTGATCTGGTCTTCCAGGTTGAGCAGCGTGATCTGGTTGAGCTGGGTCACCGCCTTGGCGGCCCAGTAGTAGCGCCGCATCAGGCGCTCGGAGGCGCGCAGCGTGCGGGTGGACTCATAGCCGAAGCTCTCGGCCACGGCCGTCTGAAGGTCGAAGACGAGCCGGTCTTCGCGGCGTCCCGCCACCAGGTGCAGCCGGCAGCGGATCAGCCGCAGCAGACCTTCGTTGCGCTGCAGCTGATGGGCCTCGAACGGCGTGATCAGGCCCTTGGTGGCCAGTTGCGGCCAGGTCTTGCCCAGCCCGGCACCCCGCGCGATCCACACCAGCACCTGCAGATCGCGCAGACCGCCGGGGCTTTCCTTGATGTTGGGCTCCAGCGCGTAGGGCGTCTCTTCGTACTTGTTGTGGCGCTGCCGCATCTCGAGCGTCTTGGCTCGCATGAAGGCGCGCGGGTCCATCGCCTGGCAGAAGGCCTTGTCGAACTGCTTGACCAGCGGCTTGGCGCCGGCGAGCCAGCGCGACTCCAGCAGGGCGGTCTGGATGGTGACGTCGCCCGCCGCTTCGTTGAGGCATTCCTCGACGGTGCGGACCGAGGAGCCGATCTCCAGACCGATGTCCCAGCAGGCGGTGATGAAGGATTCGATCGAGCGCTTCAGCGGCCCGGGCTGTTCGGGCGTCAAACCTTGCGGCAGCAGCAGCAGGACATCGACATCCGAATGCGGAAACAGCTCGCCTCGCCCATAGCCGCCCACCGCCACCAGGGCGGCTTCGGGTGTCACGGCGGACAGGCCGGAATGGCTCCAGAGCTGCTGCAGCGTGGCGTCCACATGCCGCGCCAGCAAGCGCATCAGCCGCGTGGCGGCGGACACGGTCGCCTTGGATTGGGCGAAGTCCTGCAGCAGTTGCTGCTTGCCGGCCTTGAATTGCTGACGCAGGTCAGCAATGGACATGGCAGCGGCATCGGCCGCGGAGATCATCCCGGCCACCTCATCGGACGGCGGCGCGTTCATGGCCTCAGGCCTGAGCGGTTTGCGGCAGGATGAACGCCGGCGGCGCGGGCGTGCCGGCCGACTGGGTCAGGATCTCGTAGCCGGTGTCGGTGACCAGCACGGTGTGTTCCCACTGGGCCGACAGCGAACGGTCCTTGGTCACGATGGTCCAGCCGTCGCCCATTTCACGGATCTCGCGGCGGCCGGCGTTGATCATCGGCTCGATGGTGAACACCATGCCGGGGACCAGTTCCTCCAGCGTGCCGGGGCGGCCGTAATGCAGCACCTGCGGCTCTTCGTGGAACTTCTGGCCGATGCCATGGCCGCAGAACTCGCGCACCACGCTGAAGCCGGCGTTCTCGGCGAAGGTCTGGATGGCGTGGCCGATGTCGCCCAGGCGCACACCCGGCTTGACCTTCTGGATGCCCTTCCACATGGCGTCGTAGGTGAAGCTGCACAGGCGCTTGGCGGCGATGCCGCCGTCGCCGACGACGAACATGCGGCTGGTGTCGCCGTGCCAGCCGTCCTTGATGACGGTGACATCGATGTTGACGATGTCGCCGTTCTTCAGCGGCCGGTCATTCGGAATGCCGTGGCACACCTGATGGTTGATCGAGGTGCAGATCGACTTGGGATAGGGCGTGTAGCCCGGGGGCTGGTAGTGCAGCGGGGCCGGAATGGCCTGCTGCACGTTCACGATGTAGTCGTGCGCCAGCTTGTCGAGGTGTTCGGTGCTGACGCCCGGCTTGACGTGCGGGGTCAGCATGTCCAGCACCTCGGAAGCCAGGCGTCCGGCGATGCGCATGGCGTCAATGTCGGCGCCGGTCTTGATCGTGATCGTCATAAGGCCGGCATTTTAGGCGCTCGCCCGAGTCCGCGCTGAGCTTGGGGCTCGGACAGTGCCAATTGCCGCACTCGGGGCCACCCCTGAGTCGCCGTTGAGTCGCCGTTGAGTCGCGGTTGGACCGCCGTTGCGCCGCCCGACAGCCGCCGTTGCGCCCAACTTCGGCCGCCCTTGAGCCGAAGTCGGACCACCTGCCGGCTTCATGCCGATGTCATGCCGACGTCACTCGGCCCAGCTCACTCGGCCCAGGTCACCACGCCGGTGAACGCGGTCACCAGCACCACGATGCCGAAGGCAATCCGATACCAGGCGAACGGTACGAAGCTGTGGCTGGCGATGTAGCGCAGCAGCCAGCGCACGCAGATCCACGCGCTGACGAACGAGAAGAACAGGCCGACGGCGAACAGCGGGATGTCGCCGGTCGACAGCACCGAGCGTTCCTTGTAGAGGCTGTACAGGCCGGCGCCAATCAGCGTCGGAATGGCCAGGAAGAAGCTGAAATCGGTGGCCGCCTTGCGCGACAGGCCCAGCAGCATGCCGCCGATGATGGTCGCCCCCGACCGGCTGGTGCCCGGGATCATGGCGATGCACTGCACCAGGCCGACCTTGAGGGCGTCCAGCGGCGTCATCTCGTCCACATCCTGGATGCGCACCGCACTCTGCGGCCGGCGCTCGGCCCAGAGGATGATCACGCCGCCGATGATGAAGGTGCTGGCCACCACGATCGGGGTGAACAGATGTTCCTTGATCGCCTTGCCGAACAGCAGTCCCAGCACGACCGCCGGCAGGAAACCGATCAGCACATTGATGACGAAGCGGCGCGCCCGCACGTCATTGCCCAGGCCGGCGGCGGTGTCTCGCAGCCGTTGCCAGTAGACGATGATGACCGCCAGGATCGCGCCGGTCTGGATGGCGATGTCGAAGACCTTGCCGCGGGCGTCCTCGAAACCGCCCAGCAGCGCACCGGCCAGGATGAGGTGACCGGTCGAGGAGATCGGCAGGAATTCGGTCAGGCCTTCGACGATCCCCATGATCGCGGCCTTGATCAACAGCACAGTGTCCAAAACGTCGGCTCCAAGAGCGGCGCCTCGCTCGGGTCCGGAGGCAGCCGGCCGGGATGATAGCCGTGACAGGCGTCACGTTTGGTGCGGTGCAGCACCCTGGGCAAGGGGGCGTGCGGATCCCGTCTTCACCGGATCTTCAGGTTGTGACGGGATGCGTCTGGGAGCACCGCCTCGCGGAACGGATGGCTTGCCCGCCGGCAGGGGCGCGGCTACAGTACTGACCGGTTAGTCAGTACGAGCCCGCTCTTCATGCCCCGCGCCCCCATTCCAGCCCCGATGCGGCAACGTCGCAAGGAAGCCCGTCCGCAGGAACTGCTGGACGCGGCGCTGGCGCTGTTCGTCGAGAAGGGCTTCGCCGCCACGCGCTCGGAAGAGGTGGCCGCACGCGCCGGCGTGTCCAAGGGCACGCTCTACCTGTATTACCCGTCCAAGGAAGAGCTGTTCAAGGCGGTGGTGCGCGAATCCATCGGCACCAAGATCGCCGAGGGCGTCGAGGAGTTGGGCAAGCACCAGGGGTCGATGGCCGACCTGGTCGCCTGGATGCTGCGCGAATGGTGGGAGCGCATGGGCCTGACCCCCGCCGGCGGCATCCACAAGATCATGCTGAGCGAGGCCCGCAACTTTCCCGAGCTGGCGAAGTTCTATGACGACGAGGTCATCGTGCCGAGCTGTGCGCTGCTGGCGGAGGTCGTGCGGCGGGGCGTCGCCAGCGGTGAGTTTCGCGAGGTGGATCCGGACACGGCGGTGATGGTGCTGATCGGGCCGGTCCTGCATCTGGTGCTGCACCAGCATTCGCTCGGTGCCTGCGGAATCGACGCCGGACCCAAGCCGGAAGCCGGCAAGGTGCTGGAACTTCAGCTCGAACTGATGTTCGAGGGACTTCTCAATCGCCCGCGCGGGGAGCGGACCCCCGCCTTCAAGGGACAACCATCCGCCTAGAATGTCGCCCGCATCGGTGCGCCATGGGGCCGCCAGAGGACTGAACATGAATTTCGAACAAGCTCGCTTCAACATGATCGAACAGCAGATCCGCCCCTGGGATGTGCTGGACACCTCGGTGCTGGCCCTGCTGGCGGTGGTCAAGCGCGAGGATTTCGTGCCTGCGGCCTACCGCAACATGGCCTTCACCGACGTCGAGCTGCCGCTGGCCGGTGGTCGGCGCATGGTGCCGCCGCGGGTGGAAGCCCGCTGGATGCAGGAACTGCAGGTGCAGCGCCATGAGAAAGTGCTGGAGATCGGCACCGGCAGCGGCTACATGGCCGCGCTGCTGGGCCACAAGGCGCAGCAGGTCTACACCGTCGAACCCGATCCGCAACTGGCGGCCCAGGCCCGCGACGCGCTGCGCCGCGCCGGCGTGCTGAACGTGACCGTGGTCGATGGCGACGGCGTGGCCGGTCTGCCGGCCGAGGCCCCGTTCGATGTGGTGCTGCTGTCCGGCTCGGTGGACGAGGTGCCTCAGGCGCTGCTGGACCAGGTCAAGGTTGGTGGACGACTGGGCGCGATCGTCGGCAGCGAACCGGCCATGGAAGCCCGCATCATCCGCCGCACCGGCGAGCGCGAGTTCCAGCGTGAAGACCTGTTCGAGACGGTCGTGCAGCGCCTGGCAGGGTTTGCCCCGGCGTCGACCTTCCACTTCTGATCCCCGCGATGCGTGAGCTGAGTGTCCGGGAGGTGGCCGCGCTGGCCGGGCAGCAGCCGCAGGCGCTGCTGCTGGATGTGCGCGAGCCCTGGGAGGTGGCGCTCGCCCGCATCGAGGTGCCGGGTCTGGCCTGGCTGCATGTGCCGATGGGCGATATTCCCGCGCGCATGCAGGAATTGGAGCCCGAGCAGCCTGTCGCGGTTTATTGCCATCACGGCATGCGAAGTCTGCAGGTCGTCGCATTTCTTTCGCGACAGGGGTTCGATGTCGTCTATAACCTCGCCGGCGGTATCGATGCCTGGTCGCGGGAGATCGACCCGACGGTGCCGCGCTACTGATCTCGTCAATGCCCTGATACCCACTGCGTCGCGTCGAGCCGATGAAGCCCGCGCACGCACATCAAACAGATAAGAGGAAGCCTCATGGCCGCTGATCGCCGTACGTCTCCGACCTTCCGCCTGCCGCGGTTCACGCTGCTGGTGGCCGCCCTGGGCCTGGCCGGCGCGGCCCAGGCCCAGAGCCTGCAAGAGCTGTACGACGCGGCGCGCGCCTATGACGCCACCTACCTCGCCGCCCGCGCGTTGGCGGACTCGGCCCAGTACCGCTACGGCCAGGCGTTCGCCCTGGAGCGACCCACCGTCGGCGTGGGCGCCAGCGCCACCCGCACCGAAACCGACCCGCCCGGCAGCGTGCCGCGTGACCGCTACGGCAGCACGGTGACCAATGTCGGCCTGACGGCCAAGTATGCGGTCTTCAATCGCGGCAACAGCGTCACCATCGAACAGTCGCGCCTGAATGTCGACGTCTCGCAGTCCGACCTGGAATCGGCGGAACAGGACCTGATCGTGCGCGTCGCGCAGGCGTATTTCGATGTGCTGGCCGCGCAGGATGCGCTGGGCACCTCGCGCGCCAACAAGGCGGCCATCGCCGAGCAACTGGCCTCGGCCAAGCGCAACTTCGAGGTCGGCACCGCCACCATCACCGACACCCGCGAAGCGCAGGCCCGCTTTGACCTGGCCACCGCCCAGGAACTGGCGGCGGACAACGATCTGCGGGTGAAGGGCGTGACGCTGGACCAACTGGTCGGCCGCGTGGGCGTTCAGCCCAAGCCGCTGGCCGCGCCGGTGGCGCTGCCGCCGGTGGTGCCGTCGTCGGTCGATGTCTGGGTCAGCCAGGCCGAGGGCAATCACCCGGTCATCCGCAAGGCGCGTCTGGGCCTGGATGTGGCGCGGCTGGAGATCGACAAGGCCAAGTCGGCCCGTCTGCCCACCGTCGACCTGACCGGCAACCTCGGCGCCCAGCGCCAGACCGGCACCGGCCTGACCTACACCGGCAACACGCCCAGCGCGAGCGTGGCGGTGGCCCTGAACATGCCGATCTACAGCGGCGGCGCCATCACCAATCGCATCAAGGAAACCGTCTCGCTGGAAGAGAAGTCCCGCAATGACCTGGACTTCGCCCGTCGCAGCGTGGAGGAGGGCACCAAGCGCGCCTTCTTCGGTGTGCAGTCGTTGCAGGCCCAGGTGAAGGCCTATGAGGCCGCGGAAGCGTCGACCAAGCTGGCCCTGGAGGCCACGCAACTCGGCTACAAGGTGGGTGTGCGGGTCAACCTGGATGTGCTGAATGCCCAGACCCAGCTCTACACCACCCAGCGCGACCTGGCCAAGGCCCGCTATGACGTGCTGGTCAACGGCCTCAAGCTGCGCCAAGCGTCGGGCCAACTCCGCCCTGAAGACGTCACCGCGGTGAATACGCTGCTGGCGCCGTGAGCGCCGGCCGGGTCGGTAGATGCATCGGCTGATCCGCGGGCTGATCTGATCCTTCACGGCGCCCCTCTCGGGCGCCGTTCACATTCTGACTTTGTGTCGCCAAGTGTGACTGGCGGGCGCTCCCGGGGACAGGTGTTGACACCTCTCGCCCTGTGTCGCCAAGTTGCTCGGCGACAATCGATGCCATGCTGTACGTGATTTCTCCCGCCAAGTCCCTGGACTACGACACGCCGACGCCGCCGGAGGTGGCCGCACTGGCGGCGCGTCCGCAGTTCGTGCCCCAGGCGGCCGAGCTGATCGAGATCCTCAAGATCAAGCGCCAGGCGGACATCGCCGGATTGATGGACATCTCCGACGCACTCGCCTCGCTGAACCTGGCGCGGTATGAGGCCTGGTCCCCGCGCTTCACCGAGCTCAACAGCAAGCCCGCCGTGCTGGCGTTCAATGGTGATGTCTATGACGGGCTGCAGGCCAGCTCGCTCAGCCTGGACGATCTGCAATGGGCGCAGCAGCATCTGGCGATCCTGTCCGGGTTGTACGGGGTGCTGCGTCCGCTGGATCGCCTGCAGCCGTACCGGCTGGAAATGGGCACCTCGCTGGCCAATCCGAAGGGCCGCAACCTCTATGCCTACTGGGGCGACACGATCGCGGAGCATCTGAACGAGCGCAGCGCCCAGTTGCAGACGCCGGTGATCGTCAACCTGGCATCGCAGGAATACTTCAAGGCGGCGGCGCGTCCGGCGCTCAAGCCGCGGGTGATCGACTGCCAGTTCGAGGACTGGAAGGGCGGTCGCTACAAGATCATCAGTTTCTTCGCCAAGCGGGCCCGCGGCCTGATGGCGCGTTATGCAATCCAGCATCGTCTCCAGACCCCGGCGGCGCTGCAGGATTTCGACCTGGACGGCTACGCTTACGCGCCGGATGCCAGCGAACCCGATCGGCTGGTGTTCCGCCGCCGTGTGTCGGATTGAGATCAGGGGCTTTTCATGAGCAGCTCACAACACCTCACAACCGAACTGCGCCAGTGGATCACGGCGCAGCTGCGCAACGGCATCACCCGCGAAGCGCTCTACCAGGCCATGCTGAGCAGCGGCTGGCAGGCTGATCTGGCCCGTCAGGCGCTGGAAGAGCAAAGCGAGGAGGCACCGCCTTCCGTCAGCCTGTCGCTGCCGGCGCTCCAGGAGCCACAGGTGGCGATTCCGGCCGGCAGCTTGCCGGAGCCCGATCTGGGTGATGGTCGCTCGGTGCTGTTGCCCGATGGCCACCGGGTGCAGGTGCTGACGACCCTGCAGCGGCCTCGGGTGGTGGTCTTCGGTGGTCTGCTGACCGAAGAAGAGTGCGATGCGGTGGTGGCGGCCGGACGGGTGCGTCTGGCGCGATCGGAAACGGTGGCCGCGCAGAAGGAGGGCAGCGAAGTCAATGCGGCCCGCACCAGCGAAGGCATGTTCTTCGAGCGTGGCGAGAACGAGGTGGTGCAGCGCATCGAGGCCCGTATCGCGGCCTTGCTGCGTTGGCCGCTGCGCAACGGCGAAGGGCTGCAGGTGCTGCGCTACCGGGTCGGTGCCGAGTACCAGCCGCATTACGACTATTTCGATCCCCGTCATGCCAGCAGCAAGGCCATTCTGGAGCGTGGTGGCCAGCGGGTGGCTACGCTGGTGATGTACCTGAACACGCCCACCCGCGGCGGCGCCACCGTGTTCCCTGACGTCAAGCTCGATGTGATGGCACAAAAGGGCAATGCGGTCTTCTTCAGCTACGACCGGCCCGAGCCCGGCACGCTCACCCTGCACGGTGGCGCGCCGGTGCTGGAGGGGGAGAAGTGGGTCGCGACCAAGTGGCTGCGCGAGGGCGAGTTCATCTGAGCATGGATCTGTGTGCTGTTTGGCGGACACTGACCCGCATCCTGGCCTCACCGGCGCGCGGGCGCGGTTGCTGAGGTCGGCCCCGCCGTAGGCTGTCTTCATCCCGTGGAGATCGCTTGCGATCGCACGTTCTGCTGGCGCTCGCCGTGGCGCTTATCTTGTCGAGGTTCACCATGAAATCGTTGATCGCCGCCAAGCGTGCCGCCCTGATGGGCCTTGTGATGAGTGCTTCGTTCGCGCTGGTTGCACCCGCTCAGGCGCGCATGCAGACGGCCGCGCCTGCGGCTCAGTCGGAACAGGCGCCCGCGGTGGCCGGCAAGAAGGCTGCCAAGAAGAAGCCGGCAAAGGTGGCGAAGAAGTCGTCGACAGCCAAGAAATCCGCAGCCAAGAAGTCGGGCGCGAAGAAGGCGCCCCAGCATGCGAAGAAGGGTGCGGGCAAGTCCGGCGCGCAAGCCACGCACGCCTCGGCGGCCAAGGTGGCGAAGAAGCGCAGCCCGGTGCATCGCCTGTCGGCCTGAGTCACGCAACGAGTCGCGCCACAAGCGCTTGGCCACGAGCGTCCGCGCTCTTCTACAAGCGCTACGTGACACGCGCTACGCGACAAGCGACAAGCGACACGCGCCAGCCGACATGCGCTGAGCGACATGCGCGGAGATACATGCGCTGAGTCAAAAGCCCAGACAACAAAAAGGCAGCCTCTCGGGCTGCCTTTTTTGCGTCATCCGCCGGAGCGGTGGGCGCTGCTGCCGGAGGCAGCGGGATGCTTGATGCGGTCTTGATCGATTCTGAGCTGGCTGTCGGGGCTGACGTCGCTGCGGACTGCAACGGTGTGGCCAGGCCCGGACGGCAGTGGGGGTGCTTCAGGGCGCCCCGACCGGCTCACGCCTTCCGATGGGGGAGGCTCGGGACATCAGACGCGCTTGCGGTATTCGTGGGTGCGGGTGTCGATTTCGATGTTGTCGCCCTGAGCCACGAAGATGGGCACGGGGATTTCGAAACCGGTGGCGATCTTGGCAGGCTTGAGCACCTTGCCCGAGGTGTCGCCCTTGACGGCCGGCTCGGTCCAGGTCACTTCACGCACGACGCTGGTCGGCAGCTCGACGGAGATGGCCTTGCCGTCGTAGAACACCACTTCAACTTCCATGCCGTCTTGCAGGTAGTTGATGGCGTCGCCCATGTTCTCGGCTTCCACCTCGAACTGGTTGTACTCGGTGTCCATGAACACATACATCGGGTCGGCGAAGTAGGTGTAGGTGCACTCCTTCTTCTCCAGGATGATCTGGTCCATCTTGTCGTCGGCCTTGAAGACGACTTCCGTGCCCGAGTTGTTCAGCAGGCTCTTCAGCTTCATGCGCACGGTGGCGGCATTACGGCCACCGCGGCTGTATTCGGTCTTCAGCACGACCATGGGGTCCTTGCCGTGCATGATCACGTTGCCGGCGCGAATTTCTTGAGCGATCTTCATGATGATTCCGGGAAAGAGTCCGGGGACAGTCACTGGATCAGAACTGTTCCGGCAGTGGCGCGTCCCACGATGTTGTCGCGGTCGATCCGTCTGGATCGACCCGCCAAAGTGAGTCCGTCAGGATGGGTCGGTCTGGACCGATCTTCCCGGGGGATCGCGGCGAGCGCGGTTTCCCTGGGAGTCGACCTCTGGATCTCGACCCGTCTGGCTGACGCAGGATTGCTTCAAGCGGGACGCGAAAAGCCGCGCATTCTAGCCCGAAACCCCAGCCTCGCGCGAAACGAACGCCTTCAGTTCACTGACCAGGTCGGACTGCGCGCCCAATCCGGCACGCCAGCGTTCGGCGTGCGCGGTCAGCTCAGGCCATCGGTGCAGCGCCTGTTCGGCCTCCTCCGACCACGGCGCGAGCCCGTTCCAGGCGCGGGACAGTGCAGACCAGCTTTCTCGCAGCGCAGGCGGCTCGAGCGCCAATTCGGTCGCCAGGAAGGCCTCCAGCTTGGCGCTGTGGGCGCCGTCGTCCTGGAAATAGATCTGCCAGAGCATCGGGCGACCCGCCCACTGGGCCCGAACGAAGGAGTCTTCGCCGCGCACCAGGTTCAGATCGCAGGACCAGAGCAGCCGGTCGTAGTCCGCCTGGCTGAGGTAGGGCAGCGCCAGGGCCCGCTGGCCTTCGCGCAGCAGCGGCGGCACGGCCTGCTGAGCGGCGCCGGGGCACATAAGCAACAGCCAGCGATCGCCTTGCCGGTCCAGTGCGTCCAGGAATTCGGCCCAGGGCGCATGCGGGTAGGCAAACAGGCTCAGCACCCGTTCGCCCGGGGCGGGCGCCCAGCCGCGCGTCGCCAGCCAGCGGTGCGGCTCATGTGCCTGCGCGGCGTCCAGGAGCGCCGGCTCCCGGAGCAGGCCGCCGGTGCGTTCATTGAAACCGGGGTAGAAGAACCATTTGTCCAAGCCTTTTCCGGGGCCGGACATTTGCGGCGACCGCAGGCCGTGGCTGCGCTCGACATAGTCCTCCGCGCTCAGGTATTCGAGGTTGATCCAGACCGGCGCCGTCGACCGGGCCGCCATCGCGCTGACGAAGGCCGGTGGCAGCTCGCAGCCGAAGGTTTCGATGACGACGTCGCCTGGCGCGGCGGTGTCCGCCTGCGTCCATGGCCGGCAGCTGAGTCCGGGCACGGGATCAGGCTGCATCCAGGCCAGTGCGGACAGATCGTCGCACCACAGCCGCACCGACTCGCCCCGCTGCGCCAAGTCGCGGCCCAGGCGCAGGCTCACGCCGATGTCGCCGTGGTTGTCGATGACGCGGCAGAAGAGATCCCACTCGCGCGGGGTGGCCGGTCCCACCGAGGTGGGTGCGGGCGAGGGCAGGTCGTTGATGGGGCCAGTCGGGCGATGAGGATGGGCAGGCACGGAATGGGCGGATGACGCTGAGGTGAGGAGACGGTGCGAAGCGCGGGTGGCGGGTGGCGGGTGGCGGGTGCAGCGAGGGGCACTGGCAGCTTGCCGAGGTGGCACCGGCCAGCGCGCCCGAGCGCGATGTGTGGATGGCACCATCAGCCACCTCGCTGGCCGGGCGATTATCCGGCGGCACAATTCCGGCCATGAGCAACATCCCAGCCGACACCCCGAGCCAGGTGCCGGAGTTTCCGTCCGCTGCTGACGATCTCCCCGCCGGAACCGTCGGCCCGTCCGACACCGAAGCGCAGCCCATCGACCATGCCGACGCCTGGAATGCGCAGAGCGACGCCATCGAGGCCGCTGAAGGTCGGCGCGTGGCCGACATGGAGTCGGCCGCGCGGGCGGCGCGCGACCGGGTGCTGGCCGAGGTCGCCGCACTGCCGCAACTGCCGGGCGTCTACCGGTATTTCGATGCGCAGGATCATGTGCTGTATGTCGGCAAGGCGAAGAACCTGCGCAAGCGGGTGTCCAGCTATTTCCAGAAGGATCATGGCGGCACCCGCATCGGCATGATGGTGGCCCGCATCGCGCGGCTGGAAACCACGGTCGTGCGGACCGAAGCCGAAGCGCTGCTGCTTGAGAACAACCTGATCAAGGCACTGAACCCGCGGTTCAACATCCTGTTCCGGGACGACAAGAGCTATCCCTACATGCGCCTGTCCAGTCATGCCTGGCCGCGCATCAGCTACTACCGCGGTGCGGTCGATCGTCGCCATCGCTACTTCGGCCCGTTCCCGACGGCCTGGGCGGTGAAGGAGTCGATCCAACTGATCCAGAAGGTCTTCCATCTGCGCACCTGCGAAGACACCGTCTTCAACAACCGCAGTCGGCCGTGTCTGCTGTATCAGATCCGTCGATGCTCCGGCCCGTGCGTGCCGGAGGGGCAGACCGACGACTACCGCCGCAACGTCAGCAACGCGGAGCGTTTCCTGCTGGGGGAGACTCAGGAGGTGATGGATGGGCTGCAGGCGCAGATGATGGCCCACGCCGAACGGATGCAGTACGAGCAGGCGGCCGAGCTGCGCAACCAGATCGTGTCCCTGTCCAAGGTGCTGCAGCAGCAGGCTGTGGATGAGAACAGCGCGACCGGGCGTGACCGGGATGTCGACATCCTGGCGGTGAAGCTGCAGGGCGGTCGGGCCTGTGTCAATCTGGCCATGGTGCGCGGCGGGCGTCATCTGGGCGATCGGGCCTATTTCCCCAAGCATGTGGAGGATGGGACGGCCGTCCAGTTGATCGATGACGACGATCTGCCCATGCCGGAGGCCACCGCAGAGGAGCAGTCCACCGGGCTCGCCGATGGCTCCGAAGCCGGCGAGCGAGCGGAGTTGGCTGACGCTGCGGAACGCGCTGCTGGCGCTGGTGGCGCTGATGGCGCTGATGGCGCTGATGGCGCCGAGGGTGCCCGAAGCGTGGAGGGCGCAGATACCGCCGGTGCCGCCGATGGCGCCGGCGAAGCGCTGGACGCGCAGGCCCAACCGGCCGCAGCGCCTGCGCAGACTGGGCGGGCAGCGCGGCCGCAGCGGCCCAGCCCGGAGCGCCAGGTGCTGGAGGCCTTCATTGCGCAGCACTATCTGGAGGCGCCGGTGCCGTCGTTGCTGGTGCTGACCGATGCAGTGGATCCAGCCTTGTCCGAAGCGCTGAGCCTGCAGGCCGGCTACCGGGTGACCACCCAGGCCCAGCCGCGAGGGCAGCGCCGCATCTGGCAGGAGATGTGTGCCAAGGGCGCCGAGCTGGCGCTGGCCCGTCTGCTGTCCGAAGAGGGTTCTCAGCAGGCCCGCACCCGTGCGCTGGTCGATGCGCTGGACCTGAGCGTGGCGGAACTGGACAAGTTCCGCATCGAATGTTTTGACATCAGCCACACCGCAGGCGAGGCGACACAGGCCTCGTGTGTGGTGTTCGAGGGGCACCAGATGCAGAGCAGCCAATACCGGCGGTTCAACATCGAGGGCATCACCGGCGGGGACGACTACGCGGCCATGCGTCAGGTGCTGACACGCCGTTACAGCAAGATGGCGGAGGCGGCTCAGAATGGGACGGGTCGGTTGCCGGACCTGGTGCTGGTGGACGGCGGCAAGGGTCAGGTGTCGATGGCGCGCGAGGTGTTCGAGGAACTGGGCCTGGACCTGAGCCTCATCGCGGGCGTCGAGAAAGGCGAGGGCCGCAAGGTCGGCCTGGAAGAGCTGGTGTTCGCCGATGGTCGCGAAAAAGTCTATCTGGGTCGCGACTCCGCCGCGCTGATGCTGGTGGCGCAGATCCGGGACGAGGCTCACCGCTTCGCCATCACCGGCATGCGGGCGAAGCGGGCGTCGGTGAGAACCGGCGGCTCGCGGCTGGAGGATGTGCCGGGCGTGGGGCCGAAGAAGCGGGCGCAGTTGCTGCAGCGCTTTGGCGGTGTGCGCGGCGTGGCCGGGGCCAGTGTGGAAGAGCTGTGCAGTGTGAAGGGCATCTCCCGCGAACTGGCGGAGGAGATCTACCGTGCGCTGCATTGATCCATGTGGCGGGGTGGCCGCAATGCGGGTGCGGACGGCGTGGCGGGGATCGATGCCGGGCGCGCCGTCGCTGCCGATGTCAGGTGAATGGATTTCAACAAGGATCAGGACATGTCGACACCCATCCGGGGTCTGAAGGGCGCGCCGATGGCGCGCAGCGGTCGATGGGCGGCCCGGTTGGGCCTGAGTCTGCTTCTGGCGGGCTGCGGCAACCAGGCGCCGCGTGCACCCGCGGCGCCCGAGCCGGCTGCCGAGCCGGTGCGTCCCAGCGCGCCTCGTCCGGCGCCGGCGCCGGATCTGGCATCCGGAAGCCGTGGTGGCGCGGGGGCCGGAGGGGCGGCGCCGATGCGGTCGCTCGGCGCACCGCTGCCGGTCAGCACCCATGAGGCGCTGCGGCGGCAGGCGGCGCAACGCCTGGTCGCCGCCAACCCGGATCGCATCTACATGGGCGAGGTGCCGGCGGTGCTGCTGGCGATCCCGGTGCTGGAGATCGAGCTCAACCGAGACGGTTCGGTCAAACACATTCGGGTGCTGCGTCGGCCTGGTCAGGCGGTGGACACCATCGATCTGGCCATCGCCGCCGTGCACAAGGCCGCGCCGTTCGGCGACGTGAGCCGGCTGCCTCATCCGTGGAAGTTCAACGAGGTCTTCCTGTTCAACGACGATCGCCGGTTCAAGCCGCGCACCCTTGACGAGTGAGGGTCGTCGCGGAGCGGCCTGAGAACTGCCTCGCGGAGGCGCCGCCGATGGGGTCCGCAAGGGGCGTCCCCAATCCAGCGATCCGGTGGCACGGGCTTGCCAAGCGACGTGCGACGAACGGCTTCATCGGGTTGACATCCGCCCGACTGATGCGAGGAAAGCGGCGTGACTCGGCGCATGATGGGGACCTCGTCGCTCGCGAGCGGGAGTCCGGAGGTTCCGGGCCACTGATTCAGAGGCGAAACCGCATAAAAAGGTGGGCACAATGCCGTCCATGTTTCTGACGCTGCCTACCTTGCTGACCTGGGCCCGCATCGTGGCCATCCCGCTGATCGTCGGGGTGTTCCATCTGCAGATGTCCCCCGCCCATCAGAACCTGCTGGCCACGGTGTTGTTCATCACTGTCGCGCTGACCGACTGGGCGGACGGTTATCTGGCACGCAAGCTCAACCAGACCTCGTCCTTCGGCGCCTTCCTGGATCCGGTGGCGGACAAGTTCCTGGTGTGTGCCGCGCTGCTGGTGTTGCTGGAGCAGCAGCGCGTCGATGCGCTGGTGGCGCTGGTGATCGTGGGGCGCGAGATCGCGATCTCTGCGCTGCGCGAATGGATGGCGCAGATCGGTGCGTCGCGGTCGGTGGCGGTCCACATGCTGGGCAAGCTCAAGACCACGGTGCAGATGGTGGCCATCCCGTTCCTGCTGTATGACGGCGTGCTGTTCGGTTGGGTGAACACCCGGCTGTGGGGCACCTGGCTGATCTACCTCGCCGCGGTGCTGACCATCTGGTCGATGGTGTACTACCTGCAGAAGGCGCTGCCCGAGATCCGGGCAAAGGTGCGCTGAGCCTGCGGGCGGTCCGTTCATCTCGGGCTGCATCGCGTCGTTCGGCGGCGAGCGCTGTCGCTCGGGCGACTGGCGCGCATGTCCCGGCTATCGGGACTTCTCCCTGATCGGGCGAGCGGGTGAATCCGTCTAGAATCCGCTTCCCGCGCCGCTCGGGATGTCGTCGGGCTTTGATCGATGAGATGTCGGCGGCGCGACCGGTTCGGTGGTGATGGCCGCCTGGGCGGTGGGCCGTCGCGGTGAAATCAAAGAGGGGGTACCTTCGTGAACAAGTCCGAATTGATCGAGCACATCGCCAAGCAGGCAGACATCTCCAAAGCCGCTGCCGGGCGTGCGCTGGAGGCTGTGATCGGCGGCGTGAAAACCACGCTCAAGAAAAACGGCTCCGTGTCGCTGGTGGGCTTCGGTACCTTCAGCGTCTCCGAGCGGGCGGCCCGCAGCGGACGCAATCCTCAGACGGGCGATGCGATCAAGATCAAGGCGGCGAAGGTGCCCAAGTTTCGTCCGGGCAAGGCCTTGAAGGATGCGGTCAACGGAGGATCGAAGCGCGGTGGTGAGCAGGGCGGCGCGTCAAAGCGTTGATCTGAACGCCTCCGCCACGCGGTGATGCGAAGGCCGAAGCCAATCGGTCTGGGGTGCCACCGCTGAGGGACCCGACCTCGGAGAGGTTCCTCGAATGTGTCCACGGGCATCTTGAGTGTCCGTGCGCTGGCCCAGCGACATGGGTGGTTGTACAGAATTCCTCGGGCGCTTAGCTCAGTTGGTAGAGCGGCTCCTTTACACGGAGTAGGTCGGCGGTTCGAGACCGTCAGCGCCCACCATTCCCGAGGCTAGAATGCCGCAGCTCAAAGGCGAACCCAGGTTCGCCTTTGTCGCATGTGATGTCATCTGTGATGCCGCCGGCAAGCGGGCTCCCTGGGAGCGCCGCCACCGGGCTCGGCTGCCGTGTCCACCTGAGGTTGTTGATGTTTGATTTCGTACGCAAGCACACCCGGCTGTTCCAGTTCGTGCTGTTGATCCTGATCCTGCCTTCCTTCGTGCTGCTGGGTGTCGAGGGTTACAGCCGTTTCCTGGACGGCAGCAATGCCGCCGTGGCGAAGGTCGATGGCCACAACATCACCCAGGCCGAATGGGATGTGGCCCAGCGTCAGCAGGTGGACCGCATGCGCGCCCAGATGCCGACGGTCGACGCCAAGCTGTTCGACTCGCCGGAAGTGCGCAAGAACGTGCTGGACAACCTGGTGCGCGAGAAGGTGCTGCAGGCGGTGGTCCGCAACGAGCATCGCACCGTCACCGATGAGCAGCTGATCAACCTGATTCGCAACGACCCGCAGTTCGCGGTGCTCCGGGGTCCGGACGGCAAGCTCAATGTCGCGCTGCTGGCGGCCCAGGGCATGACGGCCGACAGCTTCCTGGCCCGTCTGCGCCAGGACATCCAGAACAACCAGGTGCTGGCGCCGATCACCGAAAGCGCGCTGGCCTCGCAGGCCAGTGCCAATCTGGCCTTCGACGCCTTCCTCCAGCAGCGTGAGCTGCAGTTCCAGCGTTTCGACGCCAAGGACTTCACCGCCAGCCTGAAGCCCAGCGACGCCGACCTGGAAGCCTTCTACAAGGATTCGAAGGTCTCCGCCGCCTACCAGCTGCAGGAATCGGCCCAGATCGAGTACGTGATGCTGGACGCCAGCGCGCTGCAGGCCGGGCTGACCGTCAAGCCGGAAGATGTCCGCAAGTTCTATGACGACAAGGCCAACCAGGCGCGCTTCTCGCTGCCGGAAGAGCGTCGTGCCAGCCACATCCTGATCAAGGCCGGTGACGGCATGACGGCCGATGCCAAGGCCAAGGCCAAGGCACGCGCGGAGGCCCTGCTGGCGGAAGCCAAGAAGAATCCGGCCGGATTCGCGGAACTGGCTCGCAAGAACTCCGAAGACGAAGGCTCGGCCGCCCGCGGCGGCGACCTGGACTTCTTCGGTCGTGGCGCGATGGTCAAACCGTTCGAGGATGCTGCCTACGCGCTGAAGCAGGGTGAGATCAGCGAGTTGGTGCAGAGCGACTTCGGCTATCACATCATTCAACTGACCGCGGTGCGCGGCGGCGGCGTGCGCCCGTTCGAGTCGGTGCGCCCGGAGATTGAGGCCGAGCTGCGCAAGCAAGACGCCCAGAAGCGTTACGCCGAAATGGCTGAAGACTTCAACAACACCGTCTATGAGCAGAGCGACAGCCTGCGTCCGGTGGCTGAGAAGTTCAAGCTGACCGTCCAGAAGGCCACCGTGCAGCGCAAGCCGGCCGCTGACGCCACCGGGCCGCTGGCCTCGGCCAAGCTGCTGGACGCGGTGTTCAGCTCGGATGCGCTGAACAACAAGCGCAACACGCCGGCCGTCGAAACTGGCGCCAGCCAAATGGTGTCGGCCCGTGTGGTGTCGCACCAGGCAGCGCGTGTGCCGGCGCTGGCAGACGTCAAGGACAAGGTCGCGGCGCAATGGATGCGTCAGCATGCTTCGGAGGCGGCCGTGAAGGCCGGCCAGCAGCGCCTGGCCGATCTGAAGAAGAGCGGTGGCGTCGAGGGATTGGGTGAGGCGATCGTCGTGTCGCGTGCCAAGCCGGGCAACCTGCCGCAGAAGGCGCTGGTGGAAGTGATGCGCGCCGACGTGAGCAAGCTGCCGGCCTATGTCGGTGTGGATGCCGGTGAGGGCGCCTACCTGGTGGTGCGCATCGGCAAGCTGCTGCCGCGTGATCCGGCGGTGGTCGATGCCAAGCGGGCATCCGACCAATACGCCCAACTGTGGTCCGCGGCGGAAGCGCAGGCCTATTACGGCGCGCTGAAGACGCAATACAAAGCCACGGTGAAGCCGTCGGCATTGAAGGCGGCGGACGCGGCATCAGCTGCAACGAATTGATGGCCAGGCGCCGCTGAGGCGCTTGGCTGAATGGCCTGATCGGTCGCGCACGGCTTCATTGAAGCGGTGGGTCGGCCGGTCATTGAGAAGCGGCATGGTGATGAGAATGCCGCGAATGAAAAAAGATTCAGAAAGTACTTCCCAACAAGAGGAAAGTTGGCCATAATCTAAGGCTTCTCCGGTGGCTATAGCTCAGTTGGTAGAGTCCCAGATTGTGATTCTGGTTGTCGTGGGTTCGAGTCCCATTAGCCACCCCACCGAATAAGGAAACGCCGACAAGACGAAAGTCTTGTCGGCGTTTTTCTTTGTGCGTCGGGAGACGCTTTGAACCCATTGCCGCTGCCGCTCTGTCGAGACGGGGACGGGGACGGATACGGATACGGATACGGACCGGGGACAGCCAAGACGGACCGCATTGCCGGCAACGATCTGCGCTTTGGAGCGGTCGTCATCTCCTCATCCTCAGACCGTCAAGTTCTGCATTGCCGCATTGCCGCATTGCCGCGTTGTCAGCAGCGAAGCGTTGGGCCAGTCGAGCATCCCTCCCGGATGCCCCTGGAATCGGGTATGCGCGGCACTGGCGCGCGATTGGTGGCCTTTCCGCGGCTCACAATCGATTCATGTGCAACCTGTACCACATGAGCCCGAAGGACGACTTCGAGATCTACGTCCGCCGGCACATCGGCAAGCTGTGGCTGCCCGAAGTGGTGGATGACCGGGTCGGCGCTGGACGCGTCGCATCGCCGGTAGTGATCAAGCCGACGGTGGGGCCTTTCGATACCGGCTTCTTTCTCCGCGCGGTCGTGCAGGGCGGCCGTCTGGGGGTGAAAGGTGAATGGGGGCAATGGGGCTTGATCCGGCCGGGCGCGCCGTCTCGACGCGACATGGTCCAGCCGAAGGCTGTCCCCGGAAAGAAGACGCCGGCCCCGCGCCCGCGCAGCACCAACAACGCACGCGCCGAAACCGTCGCCACGTTGCCGACGTTTCGGGAGGCCTGGCGCAGCGGGCGACGGTGCCTGATTCCGGCCAGTTGGTACCAGGAGCCGAATTGGGAGACAGGGCGCAACCGCTGGTGGCAACTGCGTCGTGCCGACGGGCTGCCGTGGATGCTGGCCGGCCTCTGGAACGAATGGATCGACCCGGTCACCGGCGAGCTCGTTCCCAGCTACACCCTGCTGACCTGCAATTGCGACGACCATCCGCTGCTGCGGCGTCTGCATCGACCTGACCCCAAGCTGCCCCCGCAGGCGCAGGACAAGCGCGCCGTGATCCACATCGAGCCCCAGGATTGGATGGCTTGGATGGGCGGCGACGAGGCCCATGCGCGCGCGCTGATGCACCCGCCGCCGGCCGAGTTCTTCGACCTTTCTGATGCGCAGGCCACGGATGCTCTGCTTCGCGAGCGCGTGTTTGCGTCGCCCGATGACCTTCCCGATCACCTTTCCGATGACGGCCGATAAGACGCCATGGTCGACCGCGAGGCGCTCGACCGTGCGCCGGCCGCTGCCGTTGGACGCGCCGTGATCGCTTCCGATGTTCGGCGCCCTGAAGCGGTAGTAGAGTGCCGTCCTGACTTTGACCCTCAACCAGGACTGACCCATGCCAAAAGGCGAACAACGCAACGACAAGGCCAACAAGAAGCCGAAGAAGGACACTGGCTCCAAGGAAAGCACCTCGTCCTCGGTCTCCACACGCCCTGTGGCTCCCATGACCGCCGTCATGCCCAAGGGCAAGCTGAAGAACAAGCCGGGTTGATCGCCGGGCGAGCTGACCCGGGCCCGCGAGGACTCAGGGGCCTTGGGTCAGCACCGCACCGTCAGCGCTGAGATTCGCATCCGCCAGTGGGCGGAACACGCTTGCGCGCTTCGCAGCGGCTCAGACAAGGCCCTGTTTGCTCGCCAGCACGGCCGCTTCGGCCCGGCTGGAGACATTCAGCTTCTTGTAGATCGACTTGATGTGGTCGTTCACCGTGAACCACTTGATGCCCATCAGGTTGGCGATTTCCTTGATGGTGAAGCCCTTGCTGAGGTAGGTCAGCACCTCGTTCTCGCGAGGGGTCAGCCGTTCCCATTCGGGCAGCGGCTCCAGCGTGACGCCCCGCGTGCTGGGCGAGGCGCTGGAGGTGAGGGTGCCAAAGCCGGAATTCAGACCCATCGGACCGGAATCCCCGCTGGATCCGGGTCGGAAGTGCGACAGCAAGCGCCGCGCGATCGCCGGTGACAGCGGCGGCTGGCCGCGCACGATGCGCTGCAGCTCCTCCACCAGCACTTCAAATCGGTCTTCCTTCAGCAGGTAGCCGTCCGCACCGCGTTGCAGGGCGGGGAAGAGGTGATCGTCATCCGAATAGAGCGTGGTGACGATCTTGACCGCCGGCTTGTTGGCCAGCTCTCCCAGGAACTCCATGCCGTTGCCGTCGGGCAGCTCCAGGTCGACCAGGATGAGCTTGAAGCCGCTTCCCGGCCCACCTTCGGCCTCGACCTTGGCCAAATGGCGACGTGCGCCTTCGAGGTCGCCGGCTTCGGTGATCTCCATGCCGTCGCTGAAACTCTCGCGCACGACCCGGCACAGGAAGCTCCGGGCTACCGGGTTGTCTTCGACGATAAGTACTTTGACGGCCATGGTGTGGAGAAGCAAAAGCTTCTGCATCCTAGCAAAGGGCCGTCACCTTGCATGCCCCGCGAAGAAGGGTGTGGGCGGTTCAGGAATTGACCACGACCAGTTTGCCCACCACCTGGCGGGAGCTCATCCGCGCAAACGCCTTTGGCAGGTCCTGCATCGGCAGCACCTGATCGATGACCGGCTTGATCTTGCCAGCGGCATACCACTGGGCCAACGCGCCCATCATCGCGGCATTGCGCTGCGGTTCCCGCTTGGCGAATTCCCCCCAGAACACCCCCACCAGCGAGGCCCCCTTGAGCAGCGTCAGGTTCAGCGGCAGCGACGGAATTCCGCCCTGCGCGAAGCCGACGACCAGGTAGCGTCCGCGCCAGGCGATGGAGCGGAAAGCGGCTTCCGCCATGTCGCCGCCAACAGGGTCAAGGATCACGTCCGGACCTTTGCCCTCGGTCAGGGTCTTGAGCGCATCGCGCAGCGGCGTGGTGGTGTAGTTGATGGTGGCGTCGGCGCCCAGGGCCAGGCATTTCTCGCATTTCTCGTCGGTGGAGGCGGCTGCGATCACCCGTGCGCCAGCCGCCTTGGCGACCTGGATTGCCGCCGTGCCGACGCCGCCTGCCGCACCCAGCACCAGCACCGTCTCGCCCGCCTGCAGGGCCGCTCGATCGATCAGTGCGTGATGACTGGTCGCATAGGTGCAGATGAAGGCCGAGGCGTCCTCGAACGGAAATCCCGCCGGCAGCGGCAGGGCCAGTGCGGCCGGCACCAAGGCGTGGGTGGCAAACCCCCCGGTGCCGGTAAAGGCCGCCACTGAATCGCCCACCTTGAAGCCCGTCACCCCGTCGCCGACCGCCTCGACGATGCCGGCGAACTCGGTGCCCGGCACGAAGGGCAGCGGCGGCTTCATCTGGTATTTGTTCTGGATGATCAGCAGGTCCGGGAAATTGAGGCTGGCCGCCTGGATGGCCACCCGCAACTGACCGGGGCCGGGTGTGGGTGTCGGCAGTTCCTTCCATTGCAACGCATCGACCCCTGTGGGGTTCTCGCACAGCCAGGCGTTCATGGGGAGTCTCCTTGATGGAAGGGTCGGTAGGGATCCGGACCGTTGGCGGCGTGCCCCGGCGCTGAAGCAGCGTCGGGACCCGATGCGGTCGGGCGGATGATAGGCAGACGGGGAGAGACCCTGCGTCGCTGAGGTGACGTGCTGCCTACAATGCCCTCATGCGCATACTCATCGCCAATGACGACGGCTATCTGGCCCCCGGCCTGCATGCCCTGGTGGCCGCCTGCGAAGGGCTCGGCCAGATCGAAGTGATCGCGCCCGAGCAGAACGCCAGCGGCACGTCCAACTCCCTCACCCTGAGCCGACCGCTGTCGGTCTACACCGCCGCCAACGGCTTCAGGTATGTGAACGGCACGCCGTCGGACTGCGTCCATCTGGCGCTGACCGGCCTGTTGGATTACCGGCCCGATCTGGTGCTGTCCGGCATCAACAACGGCGCCAACATGGGCGACGACACGCTCTACTCCGGCACCGTGGCCGCCGCCACCGAGGGCTATCTGTTCGGCATCCCGTCGATCGCCTTCTCGCAAGTGGAAAAGGGCTGGTCCCATCTGGAGGCGGCGGCCGCGATGGCGCGTCAGTTGGTGCAGCAGGTGATTGCCGGCGGACTGGATCAATCCTTCCTGCTGAGCGTCAACATTCCGAACCGCTCGGATGCTGCCTCGCTGCCTCGGCGCGTGACCCGGCTGGGTCGACGGCATGCCAGCGAAGCCACCATCCAGCAGCGCAGCCCGCGCGGCGACATGATCTACTGGATCGGACCTGCCGGGGATGCGCGCGAAGCCGGCGAGGGCACGGACTTCCACGCCACGTCCAACGGCATGGTGTCGATCACGCCGTTGCAGGTCGACCTGACCGAGCATGCGTCACTCGGCAACTGGCGCCAACGTCTCCAGCTCGACGCCGGCACATGAGCGACCTGCCGCCGCGCGGCAAGCGCTTCCCGCTCTCGTTGGACCAGCTCGGCGCGCCAAAGGCCGCCGGGGCCAGCGATGCGCGCGAGCCGCTCAAGCCTCAGCGGCATTGGCAGCAGGCCGCGGCCATCAAGGCGCGCCAGGTGCCGCCCAGCGGGCTCGGTCTGGACTCGGTGGGCGTGCGTCAGCGCATGGTGCAGCGGTTGCGCCGCGACGGTCTGAGTGACGAGCGGGTGCTGCAGGCGCTGGCCACCGTGCCTCGGCATGCCTTCGTGGACACGGCGCTGGCCACCCAGGCCTATGAGGACACCAGCCTGCCGATCGGCCACGGGCAGACGATCTCCAAACCGTCGGTGGTAGGACGGATGATGGCGCTGATGCTGGCCGCACCGGGGGCGCAGCAGCGCGGCGATCTGGGCAAGGTGCTGGAGATCGGCACCGGCTGCGGCTACCAGGCGGCGCTGCTGATGCAGGTGGCGCGGCAGGTGGTGTCGATCGAACGCCTGCGCCCGTTGCACGACAAGGCCCGCACCCATCTCGCCGGTCATCCGCAGATCCGGCTGGTGTATGGCGACGGCATGCTCGGCCATCCCGCAGCGGCGCCCTACGACAGCATCATCGCCGCCGCCGGTGGCGATGACATTCCACCCGCCTGGCTCGATCAGCTCGCCCCAGGCGGCCGGTTGGTCGCACCGATGACGGCCCCGAGCGGGCGCGGTCAGGTGCTGGTGTTGATCGATCATGTTTGCGACGCACAAGGCTCGCGTTTTGTGCGCAGCCTGCATGAAGCGGTCCTCTTCGTGCCCCTAAAATCGGGCGTCATGTAGCGCCAGCTCGGGACAACCGAGGCGCACATGGCTCCGCAACGACAAACACGAACGCATGCAACAACTTCTTCGTCTTCCGCTGCTTTGGTCTTCCGTGCTGGCAATGGCCCTGGTGGGTTGCGCCGGTCCGGCGCATCGCGCACCGGTCGAGGAACGCAGCGTCGGCGGCCGGCCGGCCCCCGTCGTTTCGACGACCCCGCCGCCCAGCCCCGCCGCTGAGCTGCCCAAGCCGCTGCCCGGCGCGGAGAATGCGGGCAAGCCCGGCTACTACAGCGTCAAGCCAGGAGACACGCTCATCCGCATCGCCCTGGACAACGGCCAGAGCTGGCGGGATGTCGCCCGTTGGAACGGGATGGACAATCCCAACCTCATCGAAGTGGGTCAGGTGTTGCGGGTGGTGCCGCCCGGTGTGGATCCCACCGCGGTCACCACACGTCCGCTGACCTCGACCAAGGTCGAAGCCCGTCCGCTGGATGGCAAGGCCCCCATCGCCTCGGGCACGCCCGCCAGCGGCGCTTCCGCGCCCGCGGTGACGGCGGCCCCGGCCAGCACCCCGGCGCCGGCCACGGTGCCGGCCCTGCCGCGTGACGACGACGACATCACCTGGGGCTGGCCCGCGTCCGGTTCGGTGATTGCGGGCTTCGACGAAGTCCGTAACAAAGGCCTGGCGTTCTCGGGCAAGCCCGGTGATCCGGTGTTTGCTGCGGCCGATGGCCGCGTGATGTACGCGGGTGCGGGCTTGCGCGGATACGGCAACATGATCATCATCAAGCACAGCACGAACTATCTGACGGCTTACGCGCATAACCAGACCCTCCTGGTGAAGGAGGACCAAGTGGTGCGCAAGGGCCAGAAGATTGCTGAGATGGGTTCTACCGACGCGGATCAGACCAAACTGCACTTTGAGGTGCGGAAGCAGGGCAAGCCGATCGACCCTGCGAAACTGCTGCCCGCGCGTTAGTAGGCGCTGAAGGAGGCGCCGCGACATGAACCAACGCGCCGCCTCGATGAACGGGCACGACCTGCCCGATGGCCGGGACCCCGGCCCCGGTCGTTTTGTCATCCCACCGGGCCTGGCGGCGCGTTCGCTGTCGGGTGAGCCCGCGCCGGCAGAGACCGAACTGGATGCCGAGGCGGTCACCGGGTCCGATGTCGACGACGAGGCCCAGGCGCTGCGCAGCAACGGCGCGAAACGTGACACGGCCGCCGGCAATGCCTTGCTGGCCCCGGCCGATGGCGATGTCGGCAATGCGCTGCAGGCCTACTTGCGCGACATCCGGCGCACCCCGCTGCTGACCCCTCAGGAAGAATTCGAGACCGCCACCCGCGCCCGGGCCGGCGACTTCGAGGCCCGCCAGGCCATGATCGAGCACAACCTCCGCCTGGTGGTGAGCATTGCCAAGAACTATCTCGGTCGCGGTCTGCCGATGAGCGACCTGATCGAAGAGGGCAACCTCGGGCTGATGCATGCCATCGGCAAATTCGAACCCGAGCGCGGCTTTCGCTTCTCGACCTACGCCAGCTGGTGGATCCGCCAGGCGGTGGAGCGGGCGCTGATGCATCAGGCGCGCCTGGTCCGGCTGCCCGTCCACATCGTCCGCGAACTCAACCAGGTCTTGAAGGCGCGTCGCGCGCTGGAGGCCCTGGCCGCCGAGCGTGGCGGCGAGGGTCAGGTCCGAGCCGAGGATGTGGCGCAGGCCCTGGGGCGGCCGGTGGAAGAGATCGCGGAGCTGCTGGCCTATTCGGAACTGCCCAGTTCGCTGGATTCACCGGTCGACCGCAATGGCGAGGGCGGTGAGTCGATGGTGGATCTGGTCGCCGACGAGCAGGCCATGGATCCCGTCGGCCAACGGCTCAGCCATGAGTTGGAGGATCTGTTGAAGAACGGCTTGGCCGCGCTCAGCGAACGCGAGCGCGAAGTACTCGCCGGGCGCTACGGCCTGGCGGACCGGGAGCCGGAAACCCTGGACGTTCTCGCCGTTCGACTTCGACTGACCCGGGAGCGCATCCGACAGATCCAGATCGAGGCCTTGGCCAAGCTCAAGCGCAACATGATGCGGCTGGGCATCGATCGCGATTCGATCTTCTGATCGCGCAGCGCCATCGCGCGGCCATCGTTTCAGCCACGGCACGAGGAATCCACGACCCGATCCCGCCGCACGCAACGGCGGGCTGTGGTGCGGGGATAATCGCCGCCCATGACTGATGTATCGGAATGGCTGAAGGTCGAATCGCTGGACCTCGAAGCGCAGGGCGTCGCCCACAACAGCGAGGGCAAGGTGGTCTTCATCGAGGGCGCATTGCCCGGTGAGGAAGTGCAGGTCAGCGTCGGCCGCAAGAAGAACAACTGGGAGCAGGCCGCCTTGGTGGCCATGCGCCGTGAGAGTTCTCAGCGGGTGCGCCCGGTGTGCCCGCATTTCGGGCTGCATGCGGGCGCTTGCGGTGGCTGCAAGATGCAGCATCTGCATCCGGCGGCGCAGGTGGCCGTGAAGCAGCGGGTGCTGGAGGACAACCTCTGGCACCTGGGCAAGGTCAAGGCAGAAAGCCTGCTCCGCCCGATCGAAGGGCCGGCCACCGGTTATCGCTACCGCGCCCGCCTGTCGGTGCGCTATGTGCCGAAGAAGGGCCATGTGCTGGTCGGCTTCCATGAGCGCAAGAGCCGCTACATCGCCGACATGGAAGTCTGCAAGGTGCTGCCGGAGCGCGTCAGCGCGATGCTGATGCCGCTGCGGGAGCTCGTCGGCTCGATGGAAGCGCGTGATCGCCTGCCGCAAATCGAACTGGCGATTGGTGACAGCGCCGGCGTGCTGGTGATTGCCCTGGTGCTGCGTCACCTGGAGCCGCTGAGCGAGGGCGACGTCGGCAAGCTGCGGGCGTTCGGCGCCCTGCATGGCGTGCAGTGGTGGCTGCAGCCCAAGGGGCCGGAAACTGTTCATCTGCTGGACAAGGACGGCCCCGAGCTGGCCTACACCTTGCCGGAGTTCGGTGTCGTCATGCCGTTCAAGCCGACGGACTTCACCCAGGTGAACCACCACATCAACACGGTGCTGGTGGGGCGAGCACTTCGTCTGCTGGGCGTGCAGCCGGGGGAGCGGGTCATTGACTGGTTCTGCGGCCTGGGCAACTTCACGCTGCCGCTGGCCACGCAGGCGAGGGAGGTGCTCGGCATCGAAGGCAGCGAAGCGCTGGTCCAGCGTTCCCGCGAGAACGCCGTGCGCAATCAGCTCGACCACAAGGCATCGTTTGTCGCCCGCAACCTGTTCGAGATGACACCTCAACTGCTGGCCGCCGATGGCGAATCTGATCGCTGGCTGGTGGATCCGCCGCGCGAAGGCGCCTTCGCGCTGGTCAAGGCGCTGGCGGATCTGGTGCAGGATCCGTCGCTGGCACCGGGTTGGACGCCGCCCCGTCGCATCGTCTATGTCTCCTGCAATCCGGCCACGCTGGCGCGCGATGCGGGGTTGCTGGTCAACGTGGCGGGCTATCGCTGCACGAATGCCGGAGCGGTCAACATGTTCCCTCACACAGCGCACGTGGAATCGATCGCCGTCTTCGAGCGCTGAGGTGAGGGGTTAGGCGCGTGCGCTTGCCCATCGCCTTCGCCCCTGATCACAGGAGGGGCCGAACAAATGCCGCAGAGGTGACTCCGCGGCATTTTTTTCGTTTGATCGGCGCACACATCCCTCATGACCTGCCTGCGTCCTTGTGCCGCGCACTGCTGCGGCGTTGTGCGCGGATCGGGGCACGGTGGGGGGGGGGGGATGGTCGGCGGACTAGGGCAAAGAAAAAAGAGCCGCGAGGTTGCCCTCGCGGCTCTTTGGTTCTGGCGGGGCCCTCGATGTCAATCGAGCGCCTGTCGCCTCGAACCGCTCAGTCGCGGTCGCCGCCGAAAATTCCCAGCAGCTGCAGCAGCGCGGTGAACACGTTGTACAGGTCCAGGTAGATGTTCAGCGTGGCGCTGATGTAGTTGGTCTCACCGCCGTCGATGATGCGCTTGACGTCCACCAGCAGGAAGGCCGAGAAGATGCCCAGCACGGCCACCAGCAGCGCCAGTTGCACGCCGGTGGACTGCAGGAAGACGTTGGCAATGCCTGCGATCATCGCGATCACCGCGCCGACGAACAGGAACTTCGACAGGCCGGACAGGTCGCGCTTGACGACGGTGGCCAGCGTGGACATGGCAAAGAAGATGGCCGCCGTGCCGCCGAAGGCGGTCATGATCAGCGTGCCGCCGTTCTTGAAGCCCAGCACCGCGGCCAGCAGCCGCGACAGCATCAGCCCCATGAAGAAGGTGAAGCCCAGCAGGGCAATGACGCCGGTGGACGAGTTCTTGGTCTTTTCGACTACGAACATCAGGCCGAACGCCCCGACGAAGAACACCACCATGCTCAGTCCGGTGCCCATGGCGGCCATGAGGCCGGTCTGGACACCGATCCAGGCGCCCAGCACCGTCGGGATCAGCGACAGGGCCAGCAGCGCGTAGGTATTGCGCAGCACGCGCTGGCGGTCAGCGGCGAAAGAGGAATTCAGGCCGCCGAAGCCGCCCGGATTGCCTTGTGGTTGCAGGCTGTGGTCGTTCATGCGCGTGCGCCTCATGAAGTGGAAGTTGATGTCATTCTAGGCGTTCGTGTTTGGCCTTCGATAAAGTGCGACTCTCACCATTGACATGAACAGGATGACCATGAAGCAGAAGCCCTATCTGAGCCTGGAGGATGTCAAGCGCATCGCCGCTGCCGCCGAGGCCGAGGCGGTCAAGCACAACTGGGCGGTGACGATCGCGATCGTCGATGACGGCGGGCATCTGCTGTGGCTGCAGCGCCTGGACAATGCCGCCGCCACGTCGGCGGTCATCGCGCCCGCAAAGGCCAAGACCGCCGCGATGGGGCGGCGCGAGTCCAAGGTCTATGAGGACATCGTCAACAACGGCCGGGCCGCGTTCCTCAGCGTGCCGCTGGAAGGCCTGCTCGAAGGCGGCGTGCCGGTGATGGTGGAAGGCTTTTGCGTCGGCGCCGTGGGCGTGAGCGGTGTGAAGTCCAGCGAGGACGCGCAGATCGCCAAGGCCGGGATCGCCGCACTGGGCTGACCGGGGCGCCATCGCCCCTTGCCCAGCCTGGCGACAGAGGGGCGGGGAGGGGCGATTGGGGCGATTGGGGCGATTGGGGGGGGCCTGCTGGTGCAGGTCGGCGCGGCGCGGGGTGTCAATCGCACACCGGTGGTGTCCTGCTGATGACAGTTTGCGCAAATGTGCTCGGTAGATACCCTGGCGGGTTATACTTTGCAGGTTTACCCGCAACCTACCGCGTCCGGCAACCTCCACCCCCAATCCCCTCGGATTCACTCTCACGAGTGCCCCGATCAGCGTCCGTCACCTCGGTCGCCTCCGTCAGTCCCGTCAGTCCCGTCAGCTCCGTCAGTTCCTTCACTCGCTCGATCCAGCCGCGCCCCCGTTGTCCAGGGTGCCGAGGCGGCAAGCAGCGAGGCGGACGACCCAGCTCACGATTCGGCCGACGGTCAGGCTGACGATCAGGCACCGGACCGCTGTCGATCAGGGCCAGGAGCAGAGCAGGGCGCGCGCACAACAACGGAGTTCCCCGTGCTGCCCGATCTGCTTTCCGCTCCTCCCGCGATCCTCGCCCTGGCAGACGGCACGGTCTTCAAGGGTTCCGCGCTCGGCGCCGCCGGCCGGACCGTCGGTGAAGTGGTGTTCAACACCTCGCTCACCGGCTACCAAGAAATCCTCACCGACCCCAGCTACTGCCGCCAGATCGTCACCCTGACGTATCCGCACATCGGCAATTACGGCGTCAATGATGAGGACGTCGAGGCTTCGAAGATCCATGCCGCTGGCCTGATCATCAAGGAGGCGCCGGTTCTGGACTCCAACTTCCGCAAGAACCGCTCGCTCCGCCAATACCTGCGCGACGAAGGCACCGTCGCCATCGCCGACATCGACACCCGCCGCCTGACCCGCGTGCTGCGTGAAAAGGGCGCCCAGAACGGCTGCATCCTGGCCCTGGAGGCCGGTCAGCAGATCACCCAGGCCCACATCGACGAGGCGATCGCCCAGGCCAAGGGGGCGCCCAGCATGGCCGGTCTGGACCTGGCCAAGGTGGTCAGCCGCACCGAGCGTGAAGTCTGGACCGAAACCGAGTGGACCCTCGGCCAAGGCTACGGCCAGCAGACCGCGCCACGTTTCCATGTGGTCGCCTTCGACTTCGGCGTGAAGAGCAACATCCTGCGCATGCTGGCCTCGCGCGGCTGCAAGGTCACCATCGTGCCGGCACAGACGCCGGCCTCCGAGGTCTTCGACCTCGAACCGGACGGTGTCTTCCTGTCCAACGGTCCCGGAGATCCGGAGCCCTGCGACTACGCCATCAAGGCCACTGCGCAACTGATCGAAGCCGGCATCCCCACCTTCGGCATCTGCCTGGGTCACCAGATCATGGCGCTGGCTTCGGGCGCCAAGACCTTCAAGATGAAGTTCGGCCATCACGGCGCCAACCATCCGGTCAAGGATCTGGACAACAACCGGGTGAGCATCACCAGCCAGAACCACGGTTTCGCGGTGGATCCCGACAGCCTGCCGGCCAACCTGCGTGCGACGCATGTGAGCCTGTTCGACGGCACGCTGCAGGGCCTGGCCCGCACCGACAAGCCGGCCTTCTGCTTCCAGGGTCACCCCGAAGCCAGTCCCGGCCCGCACGATATTTCGTACTTGTTCGACCGCTTCATCGGTCTGATGTCCAAGGCCTGATGAAGAGAGAGACCCGTTATGGCAAAGCGTTCTGACATCCAAAGCATCCTGATCATCGGCGCCGGCCCGATCATCATCGGCCAGGCCTGCGAGTTCGACTACTCCGGCGCCCAGGCCTGCAAGGCGCTGCGCGAGGAGGGCTACAAGGTCATCCTCGTCAACAGCAATCCGGCCACCATCATGACGGACCCGGACACCGCGGACGTCACCTACATCGAGCCCATCACCTGGCAGGTGGTCGAGAAGATCATCGCCAAGGAGCGCCCCGATGCGATCCTGCCCACCATGGGCGGCCAGACCGCGCTGAACTGCGCGCTCGACCTGCACAAGCACGGTGTGCTGGACAAGTACAAGGTCGAGATGATCGGCGCCAATGAGAAGGCGATCGAAAAGGCCGAGGACCGTCTGAAGTTCAAGGACGCGATGACCAAGATCGGCCTGGGTTCGGCCAAGTCGGGCATCGCGCATTCGCTGGAAGAGGCCTGGAGCGTGCAAAAGCGCATTCAGGCCGACATCGGCGGTGACGGCTTCCCGATGGTCATCCGCCCCAGTTTCACCCTGGGCGGCACCGGCGGCGGCATTGCCTACAACCCGGAGGAGTTCGAGGAAATCTGCAAGCGCGGCCTCGACCTGTCCCCGACCAATGAGCTGCTGATCGAAGAGTCGCTGATCGGCTGGAAAGAGTATGAGATGGAAGTGGTCCGCGACAAGGCGGACAACTGCATCATCGTGTGCTCGATCGAGAACCTGGATCCGATGGGCATCCACACCGGTGACTCGATCACCGTGGCCCCGGCCCAGACGCTGACCGACAAGGAATACCAGCTGCTGCGCAATGCGTCGATCGCCATCTTGCGCGAGATCGGCGTCGACACCGGCGGCTCCAACGTGCAGTTCTCGATCAATCCGGTCGACGGCCGCATGGTGGTCATCGAGATGAACCCGCGGGTGTCGCGTTCGTCGGCGCTGGCGTCCAAGGCGACCGGTTTCCCGATCGCCAAGATCGCGGCCAAGCTCGCAGTGGGCTACACGCTGGATGAGCTGCGCAACGACATCACCGGCGGCATCACGCCGGCGTCGTTCGAGCCGAGCATCGACTACGTCGTGACCAAGATTCCGCGCTTCGCCTTCGAGAAGTTCCCGATGGCCGATTCGCGTCTGACCACGCAGATGAAGTCGGTCGGTGAAGTGATGGCCATGGGCCGCAACTTCCAGGAATCCTTCCAGAAGGCCCTGCGCGGCCTGGAAACCGGCATCGACGGCCTGAGCGAGCGCAGCAGCGACCGCGAGGAAATCATCCAGGAAATGGGTGAACCCGGTCCGGAGCGCATCCTGTTCCTGGGCGACGCCTTCCGCATCGGCATGACGCTGGAAGAAGTCTTCGAAGAGACCAAGGTCGACCCGTGGTTCCTGGCCCAGATCGAGCAACTGGTGAAGATCGAGCTCAGCCTGAAGGGTCGCACCCTGGCCGGCCTGAGCACCGATGAGCTGCGCCTGCTGAAGAAGAAGGGCTTCTCCGACAAGCGTCTGGCCAAGCTGCTGGGCACCAACCAGCATGAGGTCCGCAAGACCCGCCACGCGCTGAATGTGCGTCCGGTCTACAAGCGCGTGGACACCTGCGCCGCCGAGTTCGCGACCCAGACCGCCTACATGTACTCGACCTACGACGAGGAGTGCGAGTCCAACCCGACGGACAAGAAGAAGATCATGGTGCTGGGCGGCGGTCCGAACCGGATCGGCCAGGGCATCGAGTTCGATTACTGCTGCGTCCATGCCGCGCTCGCCATGCGTGAAGACGGCTACGAGACCATCATGGTCAACTGCAATCCCGAGACCGTCTCGACCGACTACGACACCTCCGACCGCCTCTACTTCGAGCCGGTGACGCTGGAAGATGTGCTCGAGATCGTGGCCAAGGAAAAGCCGGTCGGCGTGATCGTGCAGTACGGCGGCCAGACCCCGCTGAAGCTGGCGCTGGACCTGGAAGCCAACGGCGTGCCGATCATCGGCACGACCCCGGACTCCATCGACATCGCCGAGGACCGCGAGCGCTTCCAGAAGCTGCTGCATGAGCTGGGCCTGAAGCAGCCGCCCAACCGCACCGCGCGCAATGAAGACCAAGCCGTGGCGCTGGCCAACGAGATCGGTTACCCGCTGGTGGTGCGCCCGAGCTATGTGCTGGGCGGCCGCGCGATGGAAATCGTGCACGGCGACAAGGACCTCGAGCGCTACATGCGCGAGGCGGTGCGGGTCTCCGAGAAGTCGCCGGTGTTGCTGGATCGCTTCCTGGAGGATGCGGTCGAGGTGGATGTCGACTGCATCTGCGATGGCGCCGACACCATGATCGGCGGCATCATGGAGCACATCGAGGCGGCCGGTATCCATTCCGGTGACTCGGCCTGCTCGCTGCCGCCGTACACCCTGTCGCAGGAGCTGCAGGAAGAGCTGCGCCGCCAGACGGCGGCCATGGCCAAGGCACTGAAGGTCATCGGACTGATGAATGTGCAGTTCGCGATCCAGGGCGACGTCACCAAGGGCCTGGCCGAAAACACCGTCTATGTGCTGGAAGTGAACCCACGGGCCTCGCGCACTGTGCCGTTCGTGTCCAAGGCGACCAGCCAGCCGTTGGCCAAGATTGCCGCGCGCTGCATGGCGGGCGTCAAGCTGAAGGACCAGAAGGCTGCCCATGGCCGTCCTCCGGTGGAGATCCAGCCGCCGTATTTCAGCGTCAAGGAAGCCGTGTTCCCGTTCAACAAGTTCCCTGGCGTGGATCCCATCCTCAGCCCGGAAATGCGTTCGACCGGCGAGGTCATGGGGGCGGGGCGCACGTTCGGCGAGGCGATGCTCAAGAGCCAGCTGGGTGCGGGATCGCGCCTGCCGCGCCAAGGCAATGTGCTGATCACGGTGAAGAACGGCGACAAGGTCCGTGCGGTGCAACTCGCCCGCGATCTGACCGAGCTGGGCTTTGGCGTGGTGGCGACCAAGGGCACCGCCGCGGCCATCAGCGAAGCCGGCGTGCCGGTGCGCGTGGTCAACAAGGTCAAGGATGGTCGCCCGCACATCGTCGACATGATCAAGGGCGGCGACATCCAACTGGTGTTCACCACTGTGGATGAGACCCGCACCGCGATCGCCGACAGCCGCCACATTCGCCAGGCCGCCTTGGCCAACCGTGTGACTTACTACACCACCCTGGCGGGCTGTGAAGCCGCTGTGGAAGGGATGAAGCACAAGGACGGCCTGCTGGTGCAATCGCTGCAGGAACTGCACGCAGAACTGCATTAAACTGGTTCATCCATTCCGCCGCCGCTGCTCAGCGACCCTGAGCGGCAGCGGCGGTTTGTTTTGTTTTTCAAGGTTCTAGAGACATGGCCACGATCCCATTGACCAAGCGCGGTTCTGAAATGCTCAAGGAAGAACTGCATCGACTCAAGACGGTCGAGCGGCATGCGGTGATCAATGCGATCTCCGAAGCGCGCGCGCAGGGCGATCTGTCCGAGAACGCCGAGTACGAGGCGGCCAAGGACAAGCAGGGCTTCATCGAAGGCCGCATCCTCGAAATCGAGGGCAAGCTGGCGGCCGCGCAGGTCATTGACCCCGCGACGGTGGATGCGGGCGGCAAGGTGGTGTTTGGCACGACGGTGGACCTGGAAGAGGAAGCGTCCGGCAACGAGGTCACTTACCAGATCGTCGGTGACGACGAGGCTGACCTGAAGCAGGGCCTGATCTCCATCAGCTCGCCCATCGCGCGCGCGTTGATCGGCAAGGAAGCCGGCGACGTCGCCGAAGTGCAGGCCCCCGGTGGCATCAAGCGCTACGAGATCGTCGACGTCCGGTATGTCTGACGACCACCCCCTACCGGCTTGCGCCGGCCCCCTCAAGGGGGCGAGCCTGACGGTCCGGCGGAGCCGGTCCCGTGGGCTCCGCTGGGTTGGGGTTGAAGGCCTGCGCTGACGGGGCGCGTGCGGCCATGACCGGGGGCCCCTTACCGGCTGCGCCGGCCCCCTCATGGGGGCGAGCCTGACGGTCCGGCGGAGCCGGTCCCGTGGGCTCCGTTGGGTTGGGGCTGAAGGCCTGCTCTGACGGGCGCGTGCGGCCATGACCCGGGGGCCCGCTACCGGGGCTGCCCCGGCCCCCTCATGGAGGCGAGCCTGACGGTCCGGCAGAGCCGGTCCCGTGGGCTCCGCTGGGTTGGGCTGAAGGCCTGCTCTGACGGGGTGCGTCCGGACACTACCGGGGGCGACCCATCCCCTACCGGCTGCGCCGAAGGAGCTGAGAAATGTTGATTCGAATCCGCGCGTTGCTCGCCGCGCTGTGGGCCGGTGAGCTGATGGCGGTGGCGCTGCTTGCAGCACCCAACGCGTTCGCGACGCTGGAGCGCGCGATGGCCGGCAAGTATGTGGCGCGGCTGTTCGAGATGGATGCACGCGTGGCGTTGGCCGCCGGCCTGGTGCTGGCGATGATGTCACGCCGCCTGCAGCGCGACGGCGTCGTGCAGGGCTCCGTGATGAGCGGGGACCTGATCCTGCCGCTGCTGGCCATCGGCCTCACCGTGTTCGGCTACTACGGACTGCAGCCCATGATGGAAGCCGCTCGGAATGGGCAGGGCAGTTGGACCTTCCTCCAACTTCACGCCGTGTCACTCGTTTGCTTCGGCCTGCGGGCGCTCGCCGTCCTTGCATTGGCTTGGCGCGTGTTGCCTCGGGGCGCAGCCGCACAATGATCAACGCATGCCGGTTCTGATGCCGGGATCGGTTGGACGCCTGACCCGCGTCGGCACCGAACTACGATTCGCAGCATCCGAAGCTGAATGCAAAAGACGGCCCGTGGGCCGTCTTGCTGTTGGCGCCGAGGAGTACTGATCTGAGGGGATCAGGCTCCTTCGGCGGGGTTGGGCGCTGGATAGCGATGTCGAATGCGGGGCTGAATGCGGCCCCGAAAGGGACAGCTTACTGGGCGCCCTTTTTGACGCTGGTCTGCCGGGGCTTCTTGGCGCGCTTGACTTCGCCGCCCTGGGTCACGCGCTGGTTGCCCAGCACCTGGACCTTCTTGATCTGAGGGCGGTTGTTGCCACTCTTGGAGAACTTCACGATCTTGACGACCTTCGGTCCCGGGCGGGTGTCTTCCTTGACGGCCTTTTCCTTCTCCGGCATCGGGCGCCACAGCACCAGCAATTTGCCGATGTGCTGGATGGGCGCCGCATCGAGCTCCTCGGTCAGGGTGGCCAGGATCTGCTCGCGACCGTCTCGGTCGTCGGACATCACCCGGACCTTGATCAGTCCGTGGGCCTTCAAGGCGGCGTCCACTTCCTTGGTCACCGCAGCGGTCAGTCCATCCGCGCCTATCATCACCACAGGATCCAGGTGGTGGGCGTCAGAGCGTTTTTCCTTGCGCTGGGCAGGGGTCAATTGAATAGCAGGCATCTGCTTATTATCCGTGCAATGAAAGTCGATACCAAAAGCAAAAAGGTGAACAAGGCGTGGCTGAATCAGCACGTCAACGATCCCTACGTCAAATTGGCCCAAAAAGAAGGCTATCGCTCCCGTGCCGCCTTCAAGCTCAAGGAGATCGACGAGGAATTCCAACTGATCCGCCCCGGACAGGTGGTGGTGGACCTGGGCGCCTCACCCGGCGCCTGGAGCCAGTACCTCCGCCGGCGCTTCGCCCCGAAGGAGGCCGGCGTCGGCGGCGCCGCGGTAGGCGCCCTCAACGGCCGCATCATCGCCCTCGACCTGCTGGAGTTCGAGCCGATCGAGGGTGTGGAATTCATCCAGGGCGATTTCCGCGAGGACGAGGTGCTGGCCCAACTGGAAGCGGCCCTCGGTGGGGCCCAGGTGGACCTTGTGGTGTCGGACATGGCCCCCAACCTGTCAGGCATCGGCAGCACCGACGCCGCTCGCATCGCCCATCTGATCGAGTTGGCTCTGGATTTTTCGGCGCGTCACCTCAAACCCGATGGCGCGTTGGTGGCCAAGGTGTTCCACGGTGCCGGCTATGACGAACTGGTTCAGGCGTTTCGCGATCAATTCCGCAAAGTGAAAGTGGCTAAACCGAAGGCGTCCCGTGATCGGTCGTCTGAGAATTTCCTGGTCGGCGTGGGATTGAAGGTGCGCTGACCGGGGATTGACCTCTCAGCAGGTGCCCGCTCCCCGTCCAGGGCATTGGCGGCGGGGAGGGGCGGCAGCAAGGCTTGCTGATGAGGCAAAGGTTGAAGTTTTCCAGTCTTTTCAGGCTGGCAGCCAGGGCGTGAGCCCGACATCGATCAGAAATTTGCTGAAATTTCCGGCCTCAACGTCCCGGGTGGAGGAGGATGACGCTGGAAATGGACAGTGATTGAGTTGAAAAACCCGCCGGCTGGTCCGCTGGCTCCGCGGGATGACGGCGCGAAAGTGCGCTGCGAGTGGGGTCGAAACTGGGTGGCCAAAGGGATGGCAGGCTGTGCGGGATGACCCGCAAAGCCCCTGTTGATCGGGTAATTCGGCGATCAATGAGGAAAGTTGCTCTTGCTTTGGCGGCTCGGACAGGCGCGGCCATGGCAATATCTATCGACGCGCGTGGGATTGCCAATCATGGTCAGGCACTTGACTGCCATAGAATCAACCCCATGTGCCGTGAATGACCGGCGCCGCCGTTGTGAGGCGGCGCAGCGGTGACGGAATGACAAAGGAGTCGCGGTGAACAATCAGTGGTTCTCTAAGGTGGCTGTGTGGATGGTGATCGCCCTCGTGCTGTTCACCGTCTTCAAGCAGTTTGATCGCAGCGCAACGCAGGGGAATCCGATCGCCTACTCCGACTTCCTCGATGAAGTCCGCGCGAAACGGATCAAACAAGTCACGCTGCAAGAAGGCGGTACCGGCACCGAGATCGTCGCCCTGACGAACGACGGCACCAAGCTGCGCAGCACCGCGACCTATCTGGATCGCGGCCTGGTCGGTGATCTGATCAACAACGGCGTCAAGTTCGACGTCAAGCCCCGGGAAGAGCCCTCGGTCCTGATGAGCATCCTGCTCAGTTGGGGTCCGATGCTGCTGCTGATCGGCGTGTGGGTGTACTTCATGCGTCAGATGCAGGGCGGCGGCAAGGGCGGCGCCTTCAGCTTCGGCAAGTCCAAGGCACGCATGCTGGACGAAGCCAACAACACCACAACCTTCGCTGACGTCGCCGGTTGCGACGAAGCCAAGGAGGAGGTCAAGGAGCTGGTCGACTTCCTGAAAGACCCCCAGAAGTTCCAGAAGCTGGGCGGGCGCATCCCGCGTGGTGTGCTGCTGGTCGGCCCCCCGGGAACCGGCAAGACCTTGCTGGCCAAGGCCATTGCCGGTGAGGCCAAGGTCCCGTTCTTCACCATCTCCGGTTCTGACTTTGTTGAAATGTTCGTCGGCGTGGGCGCGGCCCGCGTGCGCGACATGTTCGAGCAGGCCAAGAAGAGCGCCCCCTGCATCATCTTCGTCGACGAAATCGACGCCGTCGGTCGCCACCGTGGTGCCGGCCTGGGCGGCGGTAACGACGAGCGCGAGCAGACCCTCAACCAGATGCTGGTCGAGATGGATGGCTTCGACACCAACCTCGGCGTGATCGTCATGGCGGCGACCAACCGTCCCGACATCCTGGATCCCGCCCTGCTGCGTCCGGGCCGCTTCGACCGCCAGGTCTATGTGACGCTGCCGGATGTGCGCGGCCGCGAGCAGATCCTGAACGTCCACATGCGCAAGGTGCCGGTCGGTCAGGACATCCGTGCCGACATCCTGGCCCGTGGCACGCCCGGTTTCTCCGGTGCCGATCTGGCCAACCTGGTCAACGAAGCCGCCCTGTTTGCTGCGCGCCGCAACGGCCGCGTGGTGGACATGCAGGACTTCGAGAAGGCCAAGGACAAGATCATGATGGGCCCCGAGCGCAAGTCCATGGTCATGCCAGAGGAAGAGCGCAAGAACACCGCCTATCACGAGGCCGGTCACGCCCTGGTGGCGCGTCTGCTGCCCAAGACCGATCCGGTCCACAAGGTGACGGTGATCCCGCGTGGTCGCGCCCTGGGCGTGACGATGCAACTGCCCGAAGGCGACCGCTACAGCATGGACAAGGAGCGCATGCTCTCGACCATCTCGGTGCTGTTCGGCGGACGCATCGCTGAAGAAGTCTTCATGAACCAGATGACCACCGGCGCGAGCAACGACTTCGAGCGCGCCACGGCCATCGCCCGCGACATGGTCACCCGTTACGGCATGACCGATGAGCTGGGCCCCATGGTCTATGCGGACAACGAAGGCGAGGTCTTCCTGGGCCGTTCGGTCACCAAGACGACCAACATGTCCGAAGAGACGATGCGCAAGGTGGATCAGGAGATCCGCAAGATCATCGACGAGCAGTACTCGACCGCGCGCAAGCTGATCGAGGACCACAAGGACAAGATGCACGCCATGGCCACGGCGCTCCTGGAATGGGAAACCATCGACGCGGAGCAGATCGAGGACATCATGGAAGGTCGTCCGCCCCGTCCTCCCAAGGACTGGACGCCGCCGAGCAACAAGACCGACAGCGGTGGCACGCCTGCGGTCAGCACCGGCAGCGCGCCTGCAGCGGCCTGATCCGCTGATGACACGGCCGGCAGCGCGGGTGCTTTGGGCACCAGTTCCGCCAGCACGGATCGGGGCCTGACGGCGGGCGAGACTGCGGCACGCCGCATCCACCGCCTCTGCCTAGTCGATCGCCTCAAGAGAAAGGCCGGTTCCTGCGAACCGGCCTTTCTTCATTTTCGACCTATGCTCTCGGTCGTTTCCCGTTTCCCGTTTCCCGTTTCCCGTTTCCTGGCCATCGGCTCAAGTTCTATCGATCTCGAACTCGCCGACGCGTCATCAGGAGTAGGGTGCGGGTCGTTGGGGATGCGTCGCTGCCGGCGGCCGCCACTGCAGACGTCTGCCCACCCGTTCTTCCGTTCTTCCGTTCTTCCGCCTTCCATCCATGAGTGCTTCGCAGATCTGGACCACCACCCGCTTCGACCTCGACCTGGCCGAGCGTCCGTTGGTCATGGGCATCGTCAATGTCACCCCTGATTCGTTCTCGGACGGCGGGCAGCACAACGATGCGGTCCGGGCGATCAACTTCTGCGAGCGCTTGCTGGGCGAGGGGGTGGACATCCTCGATCTGGGCGGTGAGTCGACCCGTCCCGGAGCGCCCAAGGTCACGGCCGAGGAGGAATGGAAGCGGCTGGAGCCGGTGGTTCGCGCGGCCTTGAGTCTGGGCATACCGGTCTCGGTGGACACCTGCAAGGCCGAGGTGATGCGTCGGGCGCTCGATTTGGGCGTGGACATCATCAATGACGTGCAGGCCCTGCGTGACGCCGGTGCGGAGGCGCTGGTGGCCGCGCATGGATCGGTCGGTCTTTGCCTGATGCACATGCGTGGCGATCCCGCCAGCATGCAGCAGCAGACCCAGTACACCGATGTGGTGGACGAGGTGCGCGACTTCCTTCAGGCGCGCCTGAATCGCATGCTGTCGCTGGGTGTGGCTCGGCAGCGGATCACGCTGGATCCGGGTTACGGCTTTGCGAAGACGGTCGAGCAGAACACCGAGCTGCAGCGGCGTCAGCATGAGCTGCTGGCACTGGGCTGTCCGCTGCTGGTGGGCTGGTCGCGCAAATCGACGCTCGGTGCCTTGACCGGACGCGCGGTCGATGAGCGCTTGCCGGCGAGTCTGTCGGCGGCGCTGGCGTCGGTGGCGCGGGGCGCGCGGGTGGTGCGGGTGCATGATGTGGCAGCCACGGTGGATGCGCTGAAGGTCTGGCAGGCCTTCGGAGGTCCCTTGAACACCGGCGCTTAGCCCGCGGAACCGTTCGCTGCATGGGCGACAATCCGTGAATCAGAGAATTCAGGAGGTCGCACCTTATGAGCCGGAAGTATTTCGGTACCGATGGGATCCGTGGCACGGTGGGTCAAACCCCCATCACCCCCGATTTCATGCTTCGCCTGGGTCATGCGGTGGGTCGCGTCCTCAAACGCAGCTATGCCAAACCCAGCGTCCTGATTGGCAAGGACACCCGCATCTCCGGCTATATGCTGGAGTCCGCCCTCGAGGCCGGCTTCGCGTCGGCCGGCGTGAATGTGCTGCTGACCGGACCGTTGCCCACGCCGGGCGTCGCCTACCTCACGCGGGCACTGCGCCAGCACCTGGGCGTGGTGATTTCGGCCTCTCACAATCCGTTCGCCGACAACGGCATCAAGTTCTTCTCGTCCAAGGGCGAAAAGCTGCCGGACGCCTGGGAGCTGGATGTGGAAGCGGTGCTCGAAGAGCCGCCCGTCTGGGTCGATTCCGCGAGCCTGGGCCGCGCCCGCCGGCTGGATGATGCGCAAGGCCGCTACATCGAGTTCTGCAAGGCCTGCTTCAGCGGGGACCTCAGCCTGCGCGGCATGAAGCTGGTGGTGGACGCTGCCAACGGGGCGGCCTATCAGGTCGCGCCGGCGGTGTTCCATGAGCTCGGTGCGGAGGTCATCTCCATCGGCTGCAAGCCGGATGGCTTCAACATCAACGACAAGGTCGGCGCCACCGCACCGGCGGCGCTGGTCGACGCCGTGCGAACCCACGGCGCGCATTACGGCATTGCCCTGGACGGCGATGCCGACCGGCTGCAGATGGTCGATGCCGACGGCCGCCTCTACAACGGCGACGAGCTGCTTTATGTCATGGTGGCCGATCGGCTGGCCCGCGGTGAGCGGGTGCCCGGTGCGGTCGGCACGCTGATGACCAACATGGCGGTCGAACTGGCCCTGCGCCAGCGGGATGTGGAATTCGTCCGCGCCAAGGTCGGCGACCGCTATGTCCTCGAAGAGCTGGCTGCCCGCGGCTGGCAACTGGGCGGCGAAGGCTCCGGCCATCTGCTGGCGCTGGACAAGCACACCACCGGTGACGGCATCGTCAGCAGCCTGATGGTGCTGGAGGCGGTGAGCCGCAGCGGTCGACCCCTGGTGGATCTGCTCGACGGTGTGTCGCTGTTCCCGCAGACGCTGATCAATGTGCGACTGCAGCCCGACCAGCAGGACTGGAAAAGCAATGCCGCCCTGGCGCGCACCGAGGCGGAAGTCACCGCCGAGCTGGGCGACCGCGGCCGTGTGCTGATCCGCAAATCCGGCACCGAGCCGCTGCTGCGGGTGATGGTCGAAGCCAGCGAGAAGGACCTCGCACAGCGCTGCGCCGAGCGGCTGGCCGAGGCGATTCGCGGCTGACCGTCGGAGCCCGGCCATCGGTTCGGGGCTGCGCAGACGAAAAAAAGCCGAGGCGTGAGCCTCGGCTGAAGTTGCATTGGTTCTGGCAGCGTCGAGGCGCTTACTTCTTCGGGGGCATCAGGACGCGGTCGATCACATGGGCCACGCCATTGGTGGCAGCCAGGTCGGCCTTCTGGACCATCGCGTCCTCCACAGTCAGGAAGCTGCCGGCACGGGCGACGGCCAGCGATGCGCCTTGCATTGACTTCAGGCTGCCGGCCTTGGCATCGGCCGAGGCGACCTTGCTGCCCACGACGTGATAGGTCAGGACCGACTTCAGCAGCGCCGGATCCGCCGCCAGGGCTTCCATTTGCTTGGCGGGCACCGCCTTGAAGGCCTCATCGCTGGGGGCGAAAACGGTGATCGGGCCGGCGGCGCGCAGTTGCTCGCGCAAGCCAGCCTGGTCGACCAGGCGGTTGAAGGTGCTCAGTTCCGGCTCGCGCTTCAGGCTGTCAGCCAGCGGGGCAGGGGCCGGCGCGGTGGCGCAGGCCGTCAGGGCCACCAACGCCGCAGCGCTCATCAGTCCCCCCATCGCACGCAGGGTCGTGCGCACAGTCAGCTTCGATGCAGTCATCATCAGTTCTCCTCAGGCTCCGTTGACGGGCCTCTCGCCCGACGGCCGCGAGCGTAGAGACCGAACATGACAACGGGGTGAATCCAATATGACAACTCGTCGCCAGTCCGGCTCTTCCGGGCGATTCCCCTCTGAGGGCGGGTGCCGCGCACCCCGGCGACGGTCTGTCACCAACGTCATGGTTGTGTCACATTCGGGTCATAGCATCTGGTTCCGTTCGCTTACCAACCCTCGCGATAGGACTGAATGACCATGAATCAATTCCGTGCTGGCTTGTTGTTCGCCGCTTGCGCCACCCTGTTTTCCGTGGCCCACGCCCAAGAGGTGACCGGTGCCGGCGCCTCGTTCCCCGCGCCGATCTACACCAAGTGGGCGGATGCCTACAACAAGGCCACCGGCGTTCGGATCAACTACCAGTCCATCGGTTCCGGTGCCGGCCTGAAGCAGATCCAGGCCAAGACGGTCGATTTCGGTGCCTCTGACGCGCCCCTGAAGGACGACCAACTGGCCAAGGACGGCCTGGTGCAGTTCCCGACGGTCATCGGCGGCGTGGTGCCGGTGGTCAACATCAAGGGCGTGGCCCCCGGCCAGATCAAGCTGACCGGCCAGGTGCTGGGCGACATCTACCTGGGCAAGGTCACCAAGTGGAACGATGTGGCGATCACCGGCCTGAACCCGGGCGTGTCGCTGCCGGATGCCACCATCGCCGTGGTCCGTCGCGCCGACGGCTCGGGCACCAGCTTCCTGTTCACCAACTACCTGTCGAAGGTGAACGCCGAGTGGAAGTCCAAGGTCGGTGAAGGCACGGCCGTGAACTGGCCCACCGGCGCGGGCGGCAAGGGCAACGAGGGCGTGTCGTCCTACGTGACCCGTCTGCCGAACTCGATTGGCTATGTCGAATACGCCTACGCCAAGCAGAACAAGATGACCCATGTGCAGATGAAGAACGCCTCCGGCGCCTTCGTCGCGCCCAGCGATGACGCCTTCAAGGCCGCCGCCGCCGGTGCCAAGTGGAACGAAAGCTTCTACCAGGTGCTGACCGAGCAGCCGGGTGCTGCCAGCTGGCCCATCACCGGTGCCACGTTCATCCTGCTGCACAAGCAACAGGACAAGCCGGCCGTGGCTGCCGCGTCGCTGAAGTTCTTCGACTGGGCCTTTGCCCAAGGCGACAAGATGGCCGACGATCTGGACTACGTGGCCCTGCCGGCCGCGGTGAAGGAACTGATCCGCAAGCAGTGGGCGGACAACGTCAAGGACAGCTCGGGCAAGGCGATCAGCTACAAGTGAGCCTGACCGAGTGACGACAGCCCGGTGATCCTGGTCCAGGGACACCGGGCTTTCGCACAAGACGGATCGGCCGCTGCGGCGCAGTCCTTGCCGGATGGCGCCCCGCGGATCGATCCCGGCGGACCGATCGAGGCGGCCGCCTGATGCGCGCGAGAAAATCAGAAGCAACCAAGAGCGGAGGCCCTGTGGCCGCAATACTTCCAGCCAATCCCCTTGACCATCAGCGTGCGGACGAGCACGCCCGCCAGCAGGGAAAGCCGCCCGAGCGCCGCCGCGTCGCGCCCTGGGCCGACACCGTGTTCGCCGTGCTGGCGCACAGCGCCGCCTGGCTGACCCTGGCCGTGCTGGCCGGCATCATCCTGTCGCTGGTCATCGGCGCGTCCCCGGCCATCAAGCAGTTCGGCCTGGGTTTCCTGACCAGCACCGACTGGGATCCGGTTCAGGAGAAGTTCGGCGGCCTGGTGATGATCTACGGCACGCTGGTGACCTCGTTCATTGCGCTGCTGATCGCTGTCCCCGTGAGCTTCGGCATTGCCCTGTTCCTGACTGAGCTGGCGCCCAACTGGCTGCGCCGCCCGCTGGGCATCGCGATCGAGCTGCTCGCTGCCGTGCCGTCGATCGTCTACGGCATGTGGGGCCTGTTTGTCTTCGGCCCGCTGCTGGCCACCTATGTGCAGCAGCCGCTGCAGTCGCTGCTGGGCGGCGTGCCTTACCTGGGCACGCTGGTCTCCGGCCCGCCGGTGGGGCTGGGCATTCTGTCGGCCGGCATCATCCTGGCCATCATGATCATTCCGTTCATCGCCTCGGTGATGCGCGATGTGTTCACCGTCACGCCGGCGATGCTCAAGGAATCCGCCTACGGACTGGGTTCCACCACCTGGGAGGTGGTCTGGAAGGTGGTGCTGCCCTACACCAAGACCGGTGTGATCGGCGGCATCATGCTCGGACTGGGCCGTGCCCTGGGCGAGACCATGGCGGTCACCTTCGTGATCGGCAACATGAACCAGCTGAACTCGCTGTCGGTGTTCGAGGCGGCCAACACCATCACGTCGGTGCTGGCCAATGAATTCGGCGAATCCGGCCCGGGCAGTCTGCACCAGGCCTCGCTGCTGTACCTGGCGCTGGTGCTGTTCTTCATCACCTTCGTGGTGCTGGCCTTCTCCAAGGTCCTGTTGAACAAGCTCAAGAAGAACGAAGGAGCTCGCACATGAGCGCGACCACCGCCGCCCGTCGGGCGATGTACCAGAAGCGACGTCGCGTCAACATCGTGGCGCTGACACTGTCGATGGCCGCCATGTCGCTGGGCCTGATCTGGCTGATCTGGATCCTGTTCGAAACCATCACCCAAGGCATCGGTGGCCTGACCTGGGCCACCTTCAGCCAGATGACGCCGCCGCCGAACTCGGAAGAGGGCGGTCTGGCCAACGCGATCTTCGGCTCCGCGCTGATGGTCTGCCTGGCCACGCTGATCGGCACGCCCATCGGCGTGATGGCCGGGGTCTACCTGGCGGAGTACGGCCAGAAGACCTGGCTGGGCAACAGCGTGCGCTTCATCAACGACATCCTGCTGTCCGCGCCGTCGATCGTGATCGGCCTGTTTGTCTACACCATGATCGTGCTGCGCTTCCGCGGCTTCTCGGGCTGGGCCGGCATCTGCGCGCTGGCGCTGATCGTCATCCCGGTGGTGATTCGCACCACCGAGAACATGCTCAACCTGGTGCCCAACGCCCTGCGCGAGGCCGCCTATGCACTGGGCACGCCCAAGTGGAAGCTGATCCTGACGGTGACGCTCAAGGCCGCCCGCGCCGGCGTGCTGACCGGTGTGCTGCTGGCACTGGCCCGTGTCTCGGGTGAAACCGCGCCGTTGCTGCTGACCGCCTTCAACAACCGGTTTTGGTCCACCGACCTCTCCGGTCCCATGGCCAACCTGCCGAAGGTGATCTTCGACTTCGCCATGAGCCCCTACGGCAACTGGCAAAAGCTCGCCTGGGCGGGTGTGTTCATCATCACCATCGGGGTGCTGGTGCTCAACATCGCGGCCCGCGTGCTGTTCAAGAACAAGCATTGAGGCGGTGGGCTCACCCGCCACGCCTCATCGTCCACCAGAATCAAGACATCCAGGAGGTCCGACCATGGACGCCAAAGTCGATATGCCAGTGACCGAGCGCGCAAAGCTTTCGGTGCGCAACCTGAATTTCTATTACGGCAGCTTCCACGCGCTGAAGAGCATCAACCTCGACATCCCCGAGCACAAGGTCACCGCCTTCATCGGCCCGTCGGGCTGCGGCAAGTCCACGCTGCTGCGCACGCTCAACCGCATGTTCGAGCTCTATCCCGAGCAACGCGCCGAAGGCCAGATCCTGCTGGACGGCGAGGACATCCTCACCAGCAAGGAAGATGTGTCGCTGGTGCGTGCCAAGGTCGGCATGGTCTTCCAGAAGCCGACGCCGTTCCCGATGTCCATTTACGACAACATCGCCTTCGGCGTGCGTCTGTTCGAGACCCTGTCCCGCGCCGAGATGGATGAGCGGGTGGAGTGGGCCCTGAAGAAGGCCGCGCTGTGGAACGAGGTCAAGGACAAGCTCAACCAGAGCGGCTCCGGCCTCTCCGGCGGCCAGCAGCAGCGTCTGTGCATTGCGCGCGGCATTGCGATCAAGCCGGAAGTCCTGCTACTGGACGAACCCTGCTCGGCGCTGGACCCGATCTCCACCGGCAAGATCGAAGAGCTGATCCATGAGCTCAAGCACGACTACACCGTGGCCATCGTCACCCACAACATGCAGCAGGCGGCCCGTTGCTCGGACTACACCGCTTACATGTATCTGGGCGATCTGATTGAATTCGGACCGACCGCCGAGCTGTTCATGAAGCCTAAGCGCAAGGACACCGAGGACTACATCACCGGACGGTTCGGCTGAACGCCTGACCGGGACGGGCGCCGCCGCCCGTCCGATGCCGGACCAGACCCGAGGCGCCCCAGGCGCCGCACCGGCGCAGGGATGGCGGCAGCACCCCGACGACATACGGAGAACCTGACATGACAGACAAACATCTCTCCACCCAGTTCGATGCCGAACTGAGCGGCATTTCCACCCGCGTCCTGGAGATGGGCGGCCTGGTGGAATCCCAGGTGGCGCAGGCGGTGGAGGCGCTGAGCACCTTCAGCGGCGACATCGCCAGCCATGTGCTCAAGCAGGAGGAGCTGGTCAATGCGATGGAGGTGGAGATCGATCGCGATCTGTCCACCATCATCGCCCGCCGCCAGCCGACCGCACGTGACCTGCGCCTGCTGATCGCGGTTTCCAAGACCATTGCGAACCTGGAGCGCGTCGGTGATGAGGCCGCGCGCATCGCCCGCACGGTCCAGCGCCTGATCAACACCGGCGTGTCGAGCCGGCTGCGTCTGCCGATGTCGGACCTGTCGTATGAGGCCGAGCTGGCCACTGCGCAGCTGCGCAAGGCGCTGGACGCCTTCGCCCGTCTGGATGTGGACCGCGCCCTGGAAGTGCTCAAGGCCGACGACCAGATCGACAAGGAATTCGACGGCCTGATGCGCAAGCTCATCACCTACATGATGGAAGACCCGCGCACCATTTCGTCCAGCATCGACCTGGTGTTCGTGGCCAAGGCGATCGAGCGGGTCGGCGACCACGCCAAGAACCTGGCGGAAGTGATCATCTATGTGGTGAAGGGCACCGACGTGCGTCACAACACGCCGGATGCCGTCGAGCACATGGTTCGCTGAGCCCATCGCGCACGCTGAACGCTGAGAACGCAAAGAGGAGACTCACGCATGAGCCGTATCCTGGTCGTCGAGGACGAATCCGCGATCGCTGAACTGATCTCGATCAACCTGCGTCACGCTGGTTTCGAGGTGACCCTGGCCGCGAATGCGGAACAGGCGCAACTGGAAGTCGATCGCGTGCTGCCGGACCTGGTGGTGCTGGACTGGATGCTGCCCGGTCAATCCGGACTGGGCCTGGCCCGTCAATGGCGCGGTGCGACCCGCACCCGCGAGCTGCCGATCATCATGTTGACCGCCCGCGCCGAAGAGGCCGACAAGGTCTCCGGCCTCGACGCCGGCGCGGACGACTACCTGACCAAGCCGTTCTCCACCAACGAGCTGCTGGCCCGCATCCGTGCGGTGCTCCGCCGCAAGGCGCCGGAGGCGCTGGATTCGGCGGTGGACGTGGGCGGCCTGGTGCTGGATCCGGGCACCCGTCGCGTCAGCCGCGAGGGGGTGGAGGTCAAGCTCGGTCCGACCGAGTTCCGCCTGCTGCACTTCTTCATGACCCATCCGGAACGGGTGCACAGCCGCTCGCAGCTGCTGGACCGCGTCTGGGGCGACCATGTCTTCATCGAGGAGCGGACGGTGGATGTTCACGTCAAGCGCCTGCGCGAAGCCCTGGAGAAGGTCAGCTGCCAACGCATGATTGAAACGGTGCGTGGCGCCGGCTATCGATTGACCCAACACAGCAGCGCCCTGTCCGCCTGAGACCGAGCTCATGACCTGGGTGTTGTCGCGGGTGCTGATGCTGGTGATGACCGCTGGCATCGGGGGGTGGATCGGTTGGTTCCTTGGTCACTGGATGTTGGCGGCCCCGGTGGCTGCCGCGCTGGGGGCAGGGGTGGCCGTCGGTCTGATGGCCTTGTGGGATTCGGTGCGGGCGCACCGGCTGGTGGTCTGGTTGCGGGGCGACCAGACCGAGGATGCGCCTCGGCTCGGCGGTCTGTGGGGCGAGCTCTCCTACCGCATGGAGCGCGGCCTGCGCGATCGCGAGCGGCGCTATGAGCGTGAGCGTCAGCAACTGGAGCAATTCCTGCTGGCGATCGAGGCCTCGCCAAACGGCGTGATCCTGCTGGATGAGAACGATCACATCCAGTGGTGCAACAGCGTGGCGGCGGATCATTTCCAGCTCGATCCGCAACGCGACAAGCTGCAGCGCATCACCAACCTGGTTCGGTTCCCGGCCTTTGTCTCCTATCTCCAGTCGCATCAGTTCGGCCAGCCGCTGGCCCTGCACAACGCGCGCGGACGGGCGCACCTGCAGGTTCTGGTGCGCGACTACGGCGTGGGGGGGGAGTGCCGCAAGCTGGTGCTCTCGCTGGACGTGACCGATCGGGAGCGCTCGGAATCGATGCGGCGGGATTTCGTGGCGAACGTGTCCCATGAGATCCGCACGCCGCTGACGGTGCTTTCGGGCTTCATCGAGACCATGGCCAGCCTCAACCTCACCGAGGTCGAGCGCAAGCGGGTGCTGTTCCTGATGCAGCAGCAGACCGCCCGCATGCAGTCGCTGGTGGGGGACTTGCTGACGCTGGCGCAGTTGGAGGGCAGTCCAAGGCCCTCCGCCGACCATTGGGTGGCGGTGGATCCGCTGCTGATGCGCATTGCGGCCGATGCGCAGGCGCTGTCGGCGGGTCGTCACGAACTGGCCTGCGAGCGTCAGACCCATGCGGAGCTGGCGGGCGTGGAGACCGAACTGCTCAGCGCCATCGCCAACCTCATGAGCAATGCGGTGCGCTACACGCCGGAAGGCGGTCGTGTGGAATTGCAGTGGCGCTGGCTGCCGGACCACGGGGCGGAGATCGCGGTGATCGACAACGGTCCCGGCATTGCACGCGAGCATCTGCCGCGCCTGACCGAGCGCTTCTACCGCGTGGACGGCAGCCGTGCGCGCGACACCGGCGGTACCGGCCTGGGGCTGTCCATCGTCAAGCATGTGGTGCAGCGTCACGGCGGCGAGCTGCGCATCGAAAGCGAACCGGGCAAGGGCTCGAAGTTCCGCCTGCTGTTCCCGGCCGCCCGGGTGCGACTGGCTGATGCGCCCGCCATGGGTGAAGAGTCTGCGCCGGCGGCCTTGGCCGGTGGCGAGGATCGTTGAGGGACTCGGTTTCATCGCGATGACTGCCGCCTGATCGGCAAGCACCAAAGCAAACGGCCGCTCGAGGGAGCGGCCGTTTGTCATTGGCAACGTCTCATCGTAGCCGGTGCAGCACCACATAGCTGCCGGTGCGCTCGGTCGGGCGGCGCACCACCGCGACGGCCTGCCAGCCCGCCGGTGGGGCCGCCGCAGCGTCGCCCTGGCTGATCAGGCCGAAGCTGCAGGCGCTGCGATCCAGCGGTTGGGTCGCCTGAACCGTCCAGCCGCCTTGGAACTCCAGCGCAGCCAGCACATGCAGAGGCAAACCCGGCGCGGCGATGCAATCCACCTCCGCGGGCAGACGGGCGCCGATGCGCTCCACCAGCGGTTTGTTGCTGCGGGCGTAATTGAGCGGATGCAGGCCCAGCGTCATGGCCAGCAGCCAGGCCAGGGCCACCCCGCCGGCCGGCAGCGCCAGACTCTTCCAGATCGCATGCCGATGGCGGGTTGTGCGCCAGCGCACCAGCCAGATCCAGGCCAGGGTGCCCAAGGTGGCCAGCACGAAGGTCAGCCACCCAAAATCAGGCTCATAGCCCTGCGCCAGCCGGCGCACGTTGGCCAGGAACTTCGCCGGCCAGCCGAGCTGCAGCGCGCTGTAGTAGAGCCAGAGGAAGATCGCACCCGCGCTGAAGAAGAAGACCGAGAACCAATCCAGCAGCGCGCTGGCGCTGCGTTGGAAGGTTGGCAATGCGAAGCTGGCCAGCACCGCAAGCGGGGGCAGGGCGAGCAGCAGGGCGCGCTCGTCCGCATTCATCAGCAGGCTGCACAGCAACGGCACCGCCGCCGCCAGCGCCGGCACCGACAGATGGCGACGTTGCAGATGTGCGCGCCAGCGCCACATCGACCACAGCGCCAGCGGCCAGGCGGGCCAGCAGAACCATCCGACCAGACGCAGCCATTCCAGCGGGCTGCGGCCATTGGCGTGAATGCGCCAGGCCCAGCCATGCATCGGCCAGGCCGCCAGCGTGGCCAGCACCATCGCCCCGAGCAGCCACGGCAGCAGTTGGCGGGCTTCGTCGTAGACGGACCGGTGGGTGAGCCACAACGCGCCCACGGCCAGCGCCAGCGCCACCGCGGGTGCTCCGCTGGTGGCCAGCACGGTGAGCGAGAGCAGCAGCGCCAGTCGGGACTTCCATCGCCGGAACGGCACGGCTGCCAAGCCGTAGACGAACAGGGTGATGCCCAGCAGCTGCAGGATTTCGGGCGTGGTCTCGTGCCCCAGGCGCAGCAGGCCCAGGCTGGCGATCAGGGCCAGCAGACTGCCGTCGGCCATGGCGCGGGCGTAATCAACCGCGTGGGCCTCGCCACCGAAGGCAAAAGCCACCGGCTGCGCGGCTTCGGTGCGGGCCAGATGCAGGCAGCTGTACCAGACCAGCGCCAGGACGGCGGCCAGCATCAGGCCGAAGGGAATCCGGGCCGCCAGCGACGGCTCGAGGAATGGGAGCAGCTTGATGAACAGGCCGCCGATCCAATAGGGCAGCAGGCCGCCTTCCGCAGGCAACCCGGCGATGGCGGGCTGCAGCCAGGGCGCATGGCCCTGCGCGATGCTCGCCATGTAGCCGAAGGCGGTGAGGTCCGCATTGCGCCAGGGGTCGCGGCCGAACAGACCGGGCAGCACATAGGCGGCGCACAGGAGCAGCAAAGCCCAGCGCGGGATCGGATGGGCGCTTCGCTCGGCCACGACGGCCGGGGTGGGCAGATTCATTCGCGTCTGTCTCGTTGTCGTTGTGGGATGCCGGAGCGCATCATGCCGCAGCTTGGGGCTGCCGATGTAAAGCAGCGCCGTCGCTGCGGCTGGGGTCGCTGTGCCGACGCAGGCCAGGTGGGCCAAGCTGGCTGCTGTGGCCCGTGCGTGGGGGCGCTGCGGACAAGAAAAAAGGCAGCCGGAGAGGCTGCCTTTGTCGGATGGCGTTCGAGGGGCGCGGAGCTTGTGATCGGGTCGGCAGCGGAGGGAACTCCGTGGGTGCCGCCTGAGTATTTGCCGCGCCGCCTGTCGGCGGTGCCCGATTACTTCTTGTTGGGGACCAGGCGCGAGAACTTGTTGCGGAACTTCTCGACGCGACCGCCCAGGCTGTCGATGCTCTTCTGGGTGCCGGTGTAGAACGGGTGCGATTCGCTGGAAGTTTCCAGCTTCACCAGCGGCAGCTCGCGACCATCGTCCAGCTTGATGGTGTCACGGGTCTGAACCGTCGAGCGGGTCACGAATTGGAAACCGTTGGACAGGTCGACAAAAGCGACGTCACGGTAGTTGGGGTGAATGCCTTCTTTAGCCATTTTGGGAGCCTCGCTGCAATGCCGCCAGCCACACCACACCGTGCAGTGCACTTATCGACAGCGGAAAAACGCGGAGTATAGCTGAAAAGCCTCGCCACCCCCAATGCCCGCACCAAATGAAGAAGCCGCCCCGAGGGGCGGCTTCGTGAAGTCCTGCGTTGGCATCGGCGGGCGTCTTCTGCCCGGGTACCGGTGCCGTGCGCCTGAGACGGGTCTCAGCCGCCGCGACGCATCATGTCGAAGAAGTCGATGTTGTTCTTCGAGGACTTCATCTTGTCGAGGATGAACTCCATCGCCTCGATCTCGTCCATCGGGTAAAGCAGCTTGCGCAGGATCCAGCTCTTTTGCAGGATTTCCGGCTTGAGCAGCAGCTCTTCGCGGCGGGTGCCCGACTTGTTCAGCAGGATCGACGGGTAGACCCGCTTCTCGGCCATGCGACGGTCCAGATGGATTTCGCAGTTGCCGGTGCCCTTGAACTCTTCGTAGATCACCTCGTCCATCTTGGAGCCGGTGTCCACCAGGGCGGTGCCGATGATGGTCAGCGAGCCGCCTTCCTCGATGTTGCGCGCGGCGCCGAAGAAGCGCTTGGGGCGCTGCAGGGCGTTGGCGTCCACACCGCCGGTCAGCACCTTGCCGGAGCTGGGCAGCACGTTGTTGTAGGCACGGGCCAGGCGGGTGATCGAGTCCAGCAGGATGATCACGTCCTTCTTCAGCTCGACCAGGCGCTTGGCGCGCTCGATCACCATTTCGGCCACCTGCACATGGCGCGCAGCCGGTTCGTCGAAGGTGGAGCTGATGACCTCGCCGCGCACGGTGCGCTGCATCTCGGTCACTTCTTCGGGGCGCTCATCCACCAGCAGCACCATCAGGTGGGCGTCGGGATAGTTGGCCGCGATCGAGTGGGCCAGATGCTGCATCATGACCGTCTTGCCGCTCTTGGGCGGGGCCACGAGCAGGGCGCGCTGGCCTTTGCCCAGCGGGGCGATCAGATCGATGATCCGGCTGGTGATGTTGTCGTCACCGCGGATGTCGCGCTCGAGCCTGAACTGTTCCTTGGGGAACAGCGGGGTCAGGTTCTCGAACATGATCTTGTGCTTGGATTCCTCCGGCGTCAGGCCGTTCACGCGGTCCACCTTGACCAGCGCGAAATAGCGTTCGCCGTCCTTGGGCACGCGCACTTCGCCTTCGACCATGTCACCGGTGTGCAGGTTGAAGCGGCGGATCTGGCTGGGGGAGAGGTAGATGTCGTCCGTCGAAGCCATGTAGCTGGCTTCGGGGGAGCGCAGGAAGCCGAAGCCGTCAGGCAGGACTTCCAGCACGCCGTCGCCGAACACTTGTTCGCCGGCCTTGGCGCGCTTTTTCATGATCGCAAACATCAGCTCCTGCTTGCGCAAGCGTGCGACGTTGTCGATCTCCAGTTCTTCGCCCATGTTGATCAGGGCGGAGACGTGAAGCGCCTTCAGTTCAGAAAGATGCATGGGTTGAACCCGGTGGTCTGTCGTCCAGAGCCTGCCAAGGCCAGGGACACAAACAACGGCGAACCCCAGGCGTCGCGCATCGCTTGTCGCGTCCCCATCGGTTCAGGGGGACGGGCCGTCCGGTCGCATGCGAGAGAGAAGGATTGCTCCGACTTCGCGTCACGCGGCGGCAAGGAATGAAACCTTGCGGGTCGCTTGAGCAGTCCTTTGGGGCACTGCGTGCCGCGACCAGCGGCAAAAAAAGTAATGCGGGAGCTTGGGCGCCGAGTCCACGCGCTCACCTGAGGGGCTGTCCGCCGAATTGCGCGAGGCGCTTTGCGGTCTTGAGCCGGCCCAGGAGGGCGTGTTGGCAAAAGTTCGTCGAGGCCGCTCGGCCCCGACGAATTGGAGAGATTATAGGTGGGCGTCCAGGAAGGACGTCAACTGGGCTTTGGACAAGGCGCCCACCTTGGTGGCGGCGAGCTGTCCGCCCTTGAAGAGCATCAGCGTCGGAATGCCGCGGATGCCGAACTTGGCGGGCACTTCGCGGTTGTCGTCCACGTTGAGCTTGGCGATCTGCAGGCGGTCGCCGTAGTCCTTGGCCACTTCGTCCAGGATGGGGGCAATCATCTTGCAGGGCCCGCACCATTCGGCCCAGTAGTCGACCAGAACGGGCTTGTCGGCTTGGATGACATCGGCCTCGAAGGACGCGTCGGAGATGTGTTTGATCTGTTCGCTGCTCATGTATGGGGTCCTTGCTTGAAGTCCCTGCTGGGTCGGCTGGGTGCGGCCCGCTCGACAATCCCGCCGCGCGAAGGCGTCAGGGATCAAGGCACAATGATTCTTACACAAGCCCAGAGCCCTCATGTCGAGTAGGCACTCGCCGCAGTTGCGGGTGCCCCGATGGAAGTCAAGGGGGCTGTGCCCGCGCCTTTTTGTGATCCCACCCGCCGCACCGTGCCGAACCGCCCATGACGCCTGATTTCCCGCTGGATGCCGCCCCCGAGAGCGCGGCCTTCTGGGACCGGCTGGCGCAGCGGGCCGCCGCCTGGCTGGAATCCCAGGAACTTTCCCCCCGGGATGCGGTGCTGCTGCTGCCCTTTGCGCAACATCTGGCGCCTGCCCGGCGCGCCTGGATGAAGCTGTCACGCTGGCAACCCCGGATCGAGACCACCCACAGTCTGGCCTCCGCCCTCGGCCCCAGCCCGCTGCCGCAGGCGCAGCAATTGAGTTTTGATGCCGCAATCGATGCGCTGGCCGCCTGGGCGTTGCTGCGCGAGCAAAGTTGGGCGCAGGCGCTGCGGCAGGAAGATCCGCGTGCGTTCGAGGCGGCCCTGCAGCGTCTGGTCGAAGCCGCTCATGCCTTGGCCCGCGCTGCTCAGCTTCGGTCGCCGCAGGCACGGCTTGAGTTCTGGGCGCTGGCCCGCCAGACGGTGGCAGCCCAGAGCGGCGCCGGTCATCTGGAGCGCGCCTTGCTGATGGTGGCCATCGAATGGGCGGCGGCCGATCCCCGCGAGCCGGCCACCGATGCCTTGTTCCAATTGCGCCCCAGCGCCTGGCTGCACCTGCAGTCTGGCGGTCCGGATGCGCTGGCGGATGCCTTGCTGTGCGAGGCGGCCGCCGCCGGCGTGCCCTGTCTGCGCCTGAATGCCGACCTGTCGCTGGACGCGGTGTTTGCCGATGCGCCGCCGCAGGCCCGGCTGGAGCAGACGGTCTGCGATGACTTCGAAGACCTGGCGCAATGCAGCGCCGCGTCGGTGCTGGACCATCTGCGCGCCGGCCGGGCGCCGGTGGCGCTGATTGCGCAGGACCGGGTGTTGATCCGCCGGGTGCGTGCATTGCTGGAGCGCCAGGCCGTGGGCATCGCCGACGAAACCGGCTGGACGCTCGCCACCACCGCGCCCGCGGCGCAATTGATGGCAATGCTGCGGGCCACGCGGCGCGAGGCGACCGTCGATGAATGGCTGGCCTGGCTGAAGACGCCGCTGGCAGCCTCGCTGCGCGAGCGCGCGGGCGGCGGGGCCTTGTCGGCCTTGGAGAGCCGATGCAGGAATCGCGGATGGTCGTCGCCGCAGGCCGTCCATCCGGAGCGCCTCACGCCGGGCAGCGCACGGTTGTGGACCTCGTCCCGCGAGGCCTTGCAGCCCTTGCAGGCCGGCACCGCCCGCAGTCTGGAGGACTGGCTCAAGGCGTTGGCCGAAGTGCTGGATCAGCTCGGCGCCGATGAACAACTCGATCGTCAGCCCGCCGGCGGCCCGCAACTGCTGGATGCGCTCTGGCTGCGTCGCTCGCCGTGGCCGGGCTCGGCGCACGAGGCGGTCTGGCGGGATTCGCAATTGAGTGCGTCGGAGTTCGTGGCCTGGGTGTCGGCCACACTGGAGGCGGCGCAGTACGTACCGCCGCTGCAGGGTGAGCTGCAGGTGATGATCACCCCGCTGGCGCGCGCCATGCTGCGGCCCTTCGGCGCGGTGGTGCTGCCGGGCGCGGATGCCGCGACGCTCGGCCCGGTCCCGCCCGGTCCCGTGCTGATCGGAGACAGCCTGGCCCGGCAGCTCGGGCTGCCCACGGTCGAGGACAAACGCAGCGCCATCGCCTGGCAGTTTGCCCAGCTGCTGCGGGCCCCGGCGCTGACCCTGTTGCGTTGCGGTCATCACGGCAGCGAGCCGCTGGCCGCCAGTCCGCTGCTGGAACGACTGGATCTGGCTCTGCAGAACGGCGGTCACGGCCGCTTGCCGCTCTGGCACGATCCCCGCATCGAGGTCGCCGTGCCGGTGCAGACCCACACCCGTGCCCAGGCACAGGCGCAGGGGCGGCTGCCGCGGGCGCTCAGTGCCAGCGCGGTCGAATCGCTGCGTCAGTGCCCGTATCAGTTCTTCGCCCGTGTGCTGCTGGGCTTGCGTGAATCGTCCGAGCTGGAGGTGCAGGCCGACAAGCGCGACTACGGCACCTGGCTGCATGAGGTCCTGCACCAGTTCCATCGGGAGCGATTGGAGGGCATCGACCCCGAGCTGGACGACCCCGCCCGGTTGGCCCGCGCCGGGGAGGCGCAGATGCAGGCACTGGGCCTGTCGGCCGCCGAATTCCTGCCGTTCTCCGCGAGCTTTGCCCGCTTTGCGCCGACCTACCTGCTGTGGCTGGCCGAGCAGGAGTCGAAGGGTCAGCAGTTCGCTGCGGGTGAACTGGACCGCGTGGTACATCCCTGGGCGCCGGTCGAGCCCGCGCTGGCGGGCCTCGCGCTCCGAGGGCGGCTGGACCGGGTCGACGACAGCCCGCAAGGCCGATGGTTGCTGGACTACAAGACCGGCAGCGTCAAAAGCCTGAAAGACAAGGTGGCCGATCCGCTCGAGGACACCCAGCTGGCCGTCTACGCGGTCCTGATGGGCGCGGAGGATGGCCGGCCCGTGCGCGCCGAATACCTCGCGCTGGACGATGCCAAGGGGCCGGTGGCGATCGAGCATGAGGACGTCGAAACGACGGCCAGCGTGATGCTCGACGGCCTGGGTGAGGACCTGATGGCGATCCGCCGCGGCGATCCTCTGCCCGCCCTGGGCGAAGGCGTGGCCTGTGACTACTGTGAAATGCGTGGGCTGTGCCGTCGCGACGATTGGGAAGGAGCGGCGCCATGAACCCCGCAGGAAAAGCGCCGGACGTATCGGACCTATCGGACGCATCGGAAGCACCAGACGCGCCCGCCGCCGTCAGCGCTTCGGCCGCCGCGCCCCTGCAGGCCGCCTACACCCTCAACGGTTCACCGGTGGCCCGGGAGCGCTTCTATGCGCTGGCCTGCGACCCGGCCCGCAGCGTGGTGGTGGAAGCCTGCGCCGGCGCAGGCAAGACCTGGATGCTGGTGTCGCGCATCCTGCGTGCCTTGCTGGAAGGCACGCCGCCGCAAGACATCGTCGCCATCACCTTCACCCGCAAGGCCGCCGGTGAGATGCGGCAGCGGCTCAACGAATGGCTGCATGAATTTGCGCATTGCGATCACGCGGGTCGCGTGGTGGCCTTGCGTCAGCGGGGCCTGTCGGAGGCGCAGGCCCAAGCCTTGGCCGCCGATCTGCGCGCGCTTCAGCAGCGGCTGCTGCAGGGTGCGCGGGCGGTGGAGATTCGCACCTTCCATGCCTGGTTTTCGCAGTTGCTGCGGGCCGCGCCGCTGGAGCTGCTGCAGGCGCAAGGACTGTCCCCCGAACTTCAGCTGATCGAGGATGAAAGCGACCTCATGCCGGAGCTCTGGCAGCGCTTTCATGCCGCAGTCCTGGAGGATGAAGCCTCGCTGGCGGACTATCAGCAGCTCAGCCTGGCCCATGGCCGCAACAAGCTGTTGGGATGGCTGGCGGCGGCCTTTGACAAGCGGGTCGAGATCCGTCTGGCCCATCAGCACGGCCGATTGCTGGACAGCATGCCCGGCCCCGAGGACGTGGTGCCCGAACTGGCCGCCTTTGACGATCCGATGCAGGCCTTCGCGCCGCTGCGCCCGGCGCTTCAGCAGCTTGCGATCGCCTGGGGCACCGCCAAGAACGCGACGCCGCGCAAGGCGGCCACCGCGATCGAAATGGCGCTGCAACTGGGCGATGACGAGGCGCTGGCCGCGATTCGGCAAGCGATCTTCACCGCGGAAGGCACCCCACGAAAGAACCTGGGCGACGACCCGGCCTTGATGGCGGTGGTCGATCGGCTGCAACGGCTGCAACTGGCCATCGACCAGGGTCAGGCGCGTGCCTGGCATCGACAGATGTGCGGCCTGGCCCTGCAACTGTTGGACCAGTTCGATGCGCTCAAGCGGGAGCGCGGCCTGGTCGACATGAACGACCTGGAGCGCGGCGCGCTGGCGCTGCTCGGCGATGCGGCGCTGTCGGGCTGGGTGCAGGAAAAGCTCGACAGCCAGGTCCGGCATTTGCTGATCGATGAATTCCAGGACACCAGTCCGCTGCAATGGCACGCGCTCTATGCGTGGCTGTCCAGTTACGTCGGGGCCGGTGGCGGCGCCAGTGGGCAGCGGCCGCCGTCGGTGTTCATCGTCGGCGATCCCAAGCAGAGCATTTACCGATTCCGGCGTGCCGAGCCCCGCGTGTTTGCCGCGGCGCGGGATTTCGTTCGCGAAGGCCTGGACGGCGTGCTGCTGGCCTGCGACCACACCCGGCGCAATTCGCCGCAGGTGCTGGCGGCGGTCAATGCGGTGTTTGAGTCGGCCACGCTGGCGCAGCAATACAGCGGCTTCCGGGCGCACACGACGGAATCCGGCGATGGCCATCCGCTGGACGGCGTCTTCCACATCGCCGATGACGGCCCTGAAGAGGCGATCGCCGGATCGTCCCGCGAGGAGGGCGTCTGGCGGCCCAGCCTGACGCAGGCGCGGCGCGAGCCCGAGCTGCATCGGCGAGAGGCGGAAGCCTGCCGCATTGCGGCGGCCATTTCGCAACTGCTGTCGGGCGGACAGGTGCTGCCGGGCGACATCTTCGTGCTCGCGCGCAAGCGGGACGGCCTGCGGGTGCTGGCGCAAGTGCTCAAGGCGCAGGGCATTGCCCATGCGGCGCCGGAGGACATGCCGCTGCTGGAGGCGCCGGATGTGCGAGATCTGCTGGCCTTGCTGGATGTGCTCGCCTCCAACGGACACAACCTGTCGCTGGCGCATGCGTTGCGCAGCCCGCTGTTCGGCGCGTCGGAAGCGGACCTGCTGACACTGGCCGCTGCATCAAACGCCGTGCGCTGGCTCAAGGATGCGGACGACGCTGCGGCCGATGAAGACGATCGACCCGCCAGCGACCCCGACGCGGAGCTGGATGTCGGCCTTTCAGAAGCGCGGTTGGAGGGCGTCGACGGACGCGACTTCGCGGACGCCGAAGTTGCCATGATCGAAGCGCAGGCCGTCGGTGAGCGTCCGAGCGAGCCGATGACGCTGGATCTGTTCGATCCGCCGCCGGTACCGGCGATGGAAACACCTGCGGCAGCGCCGGCCTCGGCGGATGACAGCCGGAGTTGGTGGGACGCGCTGATGCAGTCCGAGGCCGAGGCGCTCAGTCCTGCGCTGTGCCGTGCCCGGACCTTGTTGCAGCGCTGGAACACGCTGGCCATTCAGCGCAGCCCGCACGATCTGCTCGACGCGATCGTGCACGAAGGCGACTTGATGGCGCGCATCGCGGCGGCGGTGCCCACCAGTGAGCGGCGTGCGAGGCTGCACGCGGTCGAGGCCTTGTTGGCGTTGGCGCTGGAGCTCGATGGCGGTCGCTATTCCGGGCTCTATGGGTTTGTGCGGTCGCTCAAGGGGCGGGCCCTGAAGCTGGGCGCACCTGCCGAGCCCGATGCGGTGCAACTGCTGACGGTGCACGGCGCCAAGGGGCTGGAGGCTCGCGTCGTGATCATGATGGATGCGGAAGCCGGACCGGCCCGCGCCGAGCACATGGCCCTGGCGATTGCGTGGCCGGTGCATGAGCCGGTGCCTCGCACGGTGGCCTTCATCGTTTCCGAGACCCGACCGCCGCCGTCGCTGCAGGCCCTGTTGGATGACGAAAAGGAACAGCGTCAGCGCGAAGAGCTGAATGCGCTGTATGTGGCGATGACCCGCGCCCGCAGCCAACTGCTGTTGAGCCGCACCCCCGCCAAGCGCGTCAGCAGCACCGCAACCTGGTGGACGCGGGTTCAGCCGCTGGCCACGCCCGTGGTGGTGCCTCCGTTGGAGGAAGGTGGCAGTGCCTCTGAGGGCGAGACCGCGCTGCTCAGGCAACTGCCGCAGGCGCCACCGCGGGTGACGCCGGAGCCGTCCGAGCAGGTGGGCGCCGCCTCCGATGCGGCGGGGCTAGGGCAAGGGCCGGAGGCGGTCGACGACAGCGCGGCGCTGGGCGAGGCGCTGCACCGGGTGCTCGAATGGCACAGCGGGCCGCAGGGGCGGGCGCATCCGCTGGAGCGCCTGATGGCGGCCGCGGCGCAGATGTACGGCCTGGATGCACGCCGCGACGAGCGGCTGCAACGCAGCGTCCAGGCGATCCTGGGCAGCGACGCGTGCGCGCCGTTCTTCGATGCAGACCAACTGCTCTGGCAGGGCAATGAAGTGCCGCTGAGTTGGCGTGACCTGGACATGCGGCTGGATCGACTGGTTTGCCGACGCGACGGGGCGGATGCTGTGCCGACCTGGTGGGTGCTGGACTACAAGCTGCATCCGGCGCCGCAGAACAATCCGGAGTATTTGGCGCAGCTGTGGCGCTACCGTGAGGCCGTGCGGGCGCTGCAACCGGATGAGCCCGTGCGCTGCGCTTTCATCACCGGTCAGGGGCGGTTGATCGACTGCACGGAACGCGTCATTTCCGAATTTGGTTTGGAGCCGCAAATTTCAGGCTAGAATCGCGGTCTTGTTCGGGGCGTAGCGCAGCCTGGTAGCGCATCTGCTTTGGGAGCAGAGGGTCGCGAGTTCGAATCCCGCCGCCCCGACCATTTATTTCGAGAAGCCGCAATGTCTTTGGACCTTGCGGCTTTTTCTTTTTCCGTTCACGGTCACGGCTGGGCGAACGTTTCCCGCGTCGGCCACCTGACGGCTGGCAGATCGGCGCAGACCCGCGCGCCACTCGGCACCAGTGGCGCACCGGTGAGCGATTCCCGGTCGATCGGGCCCCGATTCGAAACCGGGTGACTCAGCCGCAGTCGCAGCTGTAGCCGCAGCGTCAGGCGTAGGTGTTGATGTTTCGCCCGAGCGTGCCTTCGGTCGCCAGGCTTGTCGGCTGGGGCAGGGCGTTCAGCAGTGCAGCGGCGCCGGCTTCCTGCGTGTCCAAAGCCTTGCGCAGCACCAGCAGGCTGGCGGCGTTGCCGACCGTGCCAGGCGTGCTGCTGGACGCATTGCTGACCGCTGCGGCGACGCTGGAGGAGGTGGTGATGTCCATGTTGAAGATATCGGCCATCCAATCACCGACTTGAGCGCGGCACGCACGAAGCCATACCGACGGCGCGGTCATCCTGCGTTGCAGCCACCATCGAGCGGAGCGGCCTGCGGGCAGAACGGCGATGTCTGCGCACATCCGCGCCCGTAACTAAGTGGAAACCCCAGTCGTTCTCTCATGTCATTCCGATGACGGCCGGAGACAATCCGCGCTGTTTTTTGTCAGCAAGGCGCCTGACGCCGGTCACGAGCCGGGCGGCGGGCGCCACCGAAGAATCGAGAGCAGAAGATGGCGCTACAGCACTTGACCGACGACGAGGTCCGCACCTGGTCGCGGCAGCAGAAAGACGAGTGGTGGTTCAAGAACGTCTTTCGCGGTGACATGGCGCAGCTCTCGCTGCGCTCGGGCTTCACCGGTTTCATCCTGGGCGGTGTGCTGGCGGCGACGTCGCTCTACATCGGCGCCAAGACCGGCATCAGCGTGGGCGTGGGCCTGACCTCGGTCATCCTGGCCTTCGCCATGTTCCGCATCCTGCACAACCTCGGTTGGGCGCAGGACTACACCATCCTCGAAAACAACTGCACCCAGTCGATCGCGACCGCGTCCGGTTATGTGGTGATGCCGCTGATCTCCAGCCTGGGCGCCTACATGCTGGTCACCGATCGCATCGTGCCGTGGTGGCAGATGATGATCTGGATGACGGTGACCGCCGTGCTCGGCGTGCTGGTGGCGTTCCCGATGAAGCGCCGCTTCATCAATGAGGATCAGCTGCCGTTCCCCGAAGGCCGTGCCTGCGGCGTGGTGCTGGATTCGCTCTACACCAGCGAAGGCGGCGAGGGCATGTTCAAGGCGGCGCTGCTGGCCAAGGTGGCCGGCGCGGCGGCGATCTACCAGGCCATCGTCAGCGACGGCTGGATGAAGCTGCTTCAGTTCAAGATCCTGCGCATGGACCAATGGGCCGGCATGAAGGAGCCCTGGGTCTTCCATGATCGCCTCGACGAGTACTACTACATGTGGGCGGTGAAGGCCGAGCTGTGGATTCCCAAGATTCTGGGCGTCGATTTCCGCGCGCTGGGCCTGCGCCTGACGCTGGACGCCGCAATGATCGGCGTGGGCGGCCTGATGGGCATCACGGTGGCGACCAGCCTGCTGGTGGGCGCGGTGGTGAACTTCGCGGTGCTGGCACCGCTGATGATCCAGGCCGGTGACATCGTGCAGCGCGTGGCGCCGAACGGGTCGCTGGTGCCGATCTCGCGGGTGGAGATCGTCAACCAATGGTCGATGTGGTGGGGCGTGACGATGATGGTCGCTGGCTCGCTGACCAGTCTGCTGGCCAAGCCCGACCTGTTCCTGGCGGTGTTCAAGGTGTTCAAGCGTCGCAAGGCCGCCGAGCCGGGCTCGGACCTGCTGCGCGACATCGAACTGCCGCTGTGGGTGTCGTATGTCGGCGTGCCGGTGTTCGGTTTCCTGGCCGCCTATTTCGCGCACGAGTTCTTCGGCGTGCCGTTCCTGATGGCGCTGGTCTCGCTGCCGCTGATCTTCGTGCTGACGGTGATCTGCACCAACTCGATGGCGCTGACCTCCTGGACGCCCACCGGTGCGCTGTCCAAGATCACCCAGTTCACCATGGGTGCGATTGACCGCGCCAATCCTGCGGCCAACCTGATCCCCGCCGGCATGACCGCCGACGTGGCCTCGAACGCGGCCAACCTGCTGTCGGACATCAAGCCGGGCTACATGCTGGGCGGCAAGCCGCGGCATCAGGCCATGGGCCATGTGATCGGCATCCTGGCGGGCGTGCTGTCGTGCGTGCCGCTGTACTTCCTGCTGTTCTTGCCCAAGGGCGCGGACGGCATCCGCAGCACGGCAACGATCATCTCGGAGCAGTTCGCAATGCCGGCGGCGGTGCAATGGCGCGGCGTGGCCGAGATCATTGCCAAGGGCCTGCAAGGTCTGCCGACCTCGGCCCTGATCGCGATGGCGGTGGCGGCGGTGGTGGCGATCGCCATCGAGGTCCTGCGCATGGTCACGCGGGGCAAGTTCCCGCTGTCCTCGGTGTCGATCGGCCTGGGCGTGGTGCTGCCGCCTGAGGCGACCTTCTGCATGTGGGTCGGCGCCATGCTGTTCTTCGTGCTGGGCAAGGTCTACAAGACGCCGGGCACCAAGGGCTGGAAGTACTGGGTGGATGGCTGCGAGCCGGTCTGCGCGGGCCTGATCTCGGGTGCGGCGCTGATGGGCATCGGCAATGCCATCGTGAATGTGCTGATCTAAGTCAGCGTCGTGGCCGCGCCGCCGGAAGCGGCGTGGCACAATCCGGGCCCTCAGGTCGGCATGGGAATGCTGACCGAGGGCCTGATTTTTTGGCTGATCTGTTTCTTGACCGTCATCCTTGATCGGTCAGTGCTGAAGTCACCGTCTGCCCGTAGCTCAACTGGATAGAGCAGCTGCCTTCTAAGCAGCAGGTCGGGGGTTCGAGTCCCTCCGGGCAGGCCAAAATTCGCTTTGAAAATCAACTACTTGGCGCGTTTCGCTGATTTCTGGGGAAGAGCCAGGGAAGAATTCGTGATCGCGCCTTCCAACTTGCCCATTTCCACAGCGTTCTGGCCGCCGTCGATCCACTTCGCGTAGGTCGTCAAAAACATCTGGATCGTGTGCCCCATCTGCTTGGCGGCGAACGCCGGCGTGACCCCCGACATCAGCATGATGGTCGCGTAGGTGTGCCGGGTCTCGTATGGGCTGCGGTAGCGGATGCCCAGGCGTCGCAGCGTCGGCCGCCAGTACATTTCCCGCGGCGGCTCGTCGTCAGTGAACCGGGCGCCGGTCCGGGGATCGAGGAAGACAAACCCGTCGAGCGACTTCATCAGCGTGTGCGCCTTCATCGCCTGGAGCGCGCTGCGAGACCGGCTGTTGAGCGAGACCGCGCGTGCCGTGCTCGTCTTGGTGCGGACTTCATGCTCCCTGAGGACGATGATCTCGCTCAAGATGAAGTGGTGGAGGCGCCCGTCGACAGGCCGCCATCGCAGCGCCAGGCTTAGCGAGAAACGCATGGCGTACAGGTCCTTGGCGGACCTGCATCAGCGGCTCACGACATGGGAGACCGCTTCCGTTCCTACAAATCCGGATCCGCCTGAGGCCCCGCATTCAGCATGACGCGGTTGCGCACCTGCGACGCAGGTATTGGCTGGATCCCCGCCGCACCTTTGGCCCAGGCGGAGGTCGCCGTCATCATTTGGACCGCAGATTGGTTGATGACAAAATCGACCGTGCTATTGCTGGCGCTGTTACGAGCGCAATCTCGCGACAACAGGGTTTTGCAGTAGCCATTCGCCGCACTGATGTTTGTGTCGTGTGGCGCGATGACGAGGCTTGAATCGTCTCGCCAGACGGGATAGAACGAAAGGTTGGTGGGCGTAAAGTCGTTGCCTTCGATAAGGGTCACCACATTCTCAGAGGCTGCAATGCCCATCCAAAAATTGTTGTCGTAGAGATTGTTGACCAAGTGAACCATGCCGTATTGGGTGGCCCATGGGCTGCGCCCCACCTCCGGCGAACGGCCAGAGGAGTTATAGATCTTGTTGCCGATGATGGTGATGGTCTGACCCTCGGCGATCAACAGCATGAACCAATAGCTGCGTCCATCACAGAAATGGCCGTAATCAGTGGTTCCGTCCAGGACGTTATTCGAAATTGTCACCCGGTCGGCCGGCCCCCAACCTGTCACGATCATCTGACGACCAATGCGTGCGAAGTAGTTGTGATCGATCCACACGTCACTTGCGCCGTCGATCGTGATGGCGTCACCACCCCAGATCACGCCATCATTAATGTCAGTCAGGGATAGGTTTCGAATGATGATGTTTGAAACGCCATCCCGGAGATAGAACCCTTTGCCCTTGATGCCCGCGTTCTTGCCGACACCCACAATGGTTTTGTTCGAACCGACACGAAGCGGCGTGCCGCCAGCGGTGTCGTAAGTCAAATCGAACAATTGGCGACCGCTGCAGTAGCTGTTCCAATCAAGGATCTTCTCCTGTTTCCCATTCACCGCGCAGTTGTTGCTTGAATATGCACAGGCTTTGCCGGTGGTGGAGCCCTCTGTGTTGATGAAGTCGATCACGCCAAGCACTCGGATCACTCGTGGAGTGCTGTCGATGCAGGTGGAGCCGTTATATCTGTCGCACAGCGCGGATTTCAGCTGTGCTGGAGTGGACACATCGACCACTTCTCCGCCCGCGCCACCCGTGACGCCTGCGCCGAATCCCACCGGGACAGTTTTGACCTTGAGACCCACGGACTTATTGGCGTCCAGCTTGACGGTGCAGGTGAGGGCGGATCCACATTCCGCCGCATCCCCAAGCCACTTATCGACGCCATACGTGCCATCCGTAACGGCCGTGAGCACAACCTTGGCGCCTGCAGCATAGGTCGAACCAGACGTCGCTCCAGCAATGGTGCCATTGGACGGAGGTTGAATCGTCAACGTGTGTTCAGCCAATGCAGAAGCATCGTTGGAGGGCGAACTTGCCGGAGTTGAGGGCGCTGGCGATGGTGAGGCAGGCGGTGAGCTCACAGGCGGTGGGCTCTCCGGGAGGGGATTGGCCGGGGGCGAACCCACCGGAGAGGAGCCCACCGGAGGGGAGGTACCCGTCTCGTTGTTGCCTGACTTCTCGTCCTTGGAGCCGCCACATGCGCCTAGCAGCGCCGACACTGAAATGACAAGCGCAGCGGCTGCGCTCCGGCCAGGCAACCAACGAGCAAGACAAAACATCGTGAATATCCAGGTTGCGGCCGAATGCGGGCGCGCCCAGATGACGAGCTTTCCCTTTTGCGAACGGCCTCTGCTTTAGTTAGGCACGAGGAAGTCGCCTTACCCAACGGCGCCCCTACGCAATCGCGGCGAATAGCCGCCCCTCGATAGGCGCGACATCATCTCGGTGCCGCGCTCAGTTCTTATGTCGTGAATCTTAGAAGCCCGGGGTTCGTGACGCGGTAAGCTCTTGTAAGAAGCACCCTGACGATGCTCGCCTCATGCGCCGGTTGTCGTTTCCATGCCGCTGTCTCCGCTGGCGCGGGCCGCCGACTGGCGAAACCTGATCGCCGAGTGCCTTCGCGACACGATCGGACCTCTCCGAATCCGGGCGAGATGCCCCTTTGGTTGATCGCGAACTGCTTGGTGCCCGGAAGCCGCCTGAATGCGGAGATCCGCAAGAACCACCCGGGGTGCTCAGGTCGTGGGAGGCGCCTTCACGATCAGGACCGGCATCGGTGCCAGCCGCGCGACCAGTTCCGCATCGCTGCCAAGCAAGGCCCGGCTCATGCCTCGGCGTCCATGGGAGCCCACAACGACCAGCCCCGCATGCACCTTGACCGCGTGAGACACGATGACCTCTGCGACCCGTCGGCCAGGATCGTCCAGGATGGCGGTGGAGGGCACGACGTCAGCCGCGCGGGCCTGGGCGATGGCCTCGTCCAGCAGGCGCTGGGCGGCGTCGTGCTGGGCCTGGATGGAGGACTCGACCAAGGCGGCGTTCGAGAAGGCCACGTTCAGGGGGAGGTCGAACAGCACATGGACCACTTCCAGCTCGGACGGTTGGCCACGTACCAGACGCAGGGCTTCGGTCAGTGCCGCTTTGGCGGGATCACTGCCATCGTAGGCAACGAGAACTTTGCGAAACATGGTGAACCTCCAGGGTCGTTTCCGTCTTCAGTCGCGGGTGATCAACAGCAAAACGATTGTCGACAGCAGGATCGAGAGCGCAATCGCCAACAGCGCAAGGATCACCACGCCGATCCAGTTCATTGCCATTTCGCAAGCTCCCTGAAGCGATCGCCCAGATGAGAGGGGTTGGGGTCTGACATATCGGAGCGTGCGATGCGGGGTCGCGGCCGTCTGTGCGTCAGCGCACCGCCGCTGGCTTGAGGATGTGGCGGCGCCAGCGTGCGCAGCCGGGGCATCAGTCCTCAGCTCTCAAGCCCTCAAGCCATGTCGTGGTCGCGCAGCATCACCGGCTCTCTGGAGCCTGACGCCAGCCGGCGACGCACCACGGCGTCGATCTCGTCGGCGTGAGCCATGTAGGTGGCCAGCGGATCGTCATTGGCCCCGTGCGGGTGATAGCGGTAGTGCAGCGTCTCCTTGCGGATGCTGGCTCCCACCGGCTGCTCGCCGACCAGCACCCAGAACCGCACGCATCCCGACATCAGGTGAAAGAACGCTTCCGGCTTCATGGGGATTCCCTGGACAGACGATGACGGTCGAGCATGCGCCTGTGCCAGCGCATTCGTCTGTTCGCTTGGACACCCACCTCCCCGCAGATCGTGGGAAGAACGCCGACCGCAGCAAACGACAGAGCTCTGCCTGCGAACTGTGGGTCAGACGGTGCAGCGGCGGGCCGTGCGTTGCCGCGATCGCCAGCAGGTTCCGCATCGACGCCCTTGAAGATCAGCATTTCACCGATCGCGCTGGGCGTCTGCGCCGCTAAGGATCCTTCGATCCCCATCAAGCGGAGCCATCCATGGAGCGCATCAGAACCGGCGACCCTCGGACCGAGCCGGCCTCGTCCGCGCCGGGGCTGCGACCCCGCCGGCAAGAGGCCTTGCAGGCGCAACTGGACGGCAGTCCACGCATGCTCGCTCAACGGCGCAGCCTGGCGGTCCCCCTGCAGGGCGGTGTGCCGACGCGCCGTCAGCGGCCGCTGTCGCACGAGTCCCACGCCACCGCCGCTGCGGTGGCCCCGGTGCAACGCATCCCGGACAAGGATCAGCTCTTCATCCAACGATTGCAGGAGGTGGCCGGCGTGGCCCCAGGGGGCATGGCGCCGGGCCCTCATCTGACGGCCTACATCCTGGCGCACCCCGCCGAGGTGGGACCGACCGTCTCTGCAGCGGTCATCGCGGCGGCGGCGGGTGGGGCGCTGAACTTCATGGCCTTGAGCGGCGTCATCGTCGCTGCCCTGGCGGGACAGCACGCCGCACCCGGCCAGTTTGCGGCAGATACCGCCTTCAATGCCCAGGTGACAGCCGCCTTGCTCGCCAATCCGTTCATGCAGACGGTGCTGAATGGCACGTTGCAAAGCCAGGTGCCGGGCCGGCGCGGCACTGCCCCGATTGGCGGGGCCATTCCCGCGTTTCCCGCCGGCACCGACGACCGCGTGCTCGAGTCTGCCGATCTGTTCAATCGACTCACCGCCCTGCCGGCGCCCCTGCCACCGGTCGCGGTGACGCCAACCACGCTGCTGCAGAATCCCGGCGCCGCCATGGGCAATGGCAATCTGGACATCGGGCCCGCCGCCGCCCGCGGCAACCTGGTGCATGAGTTCGGCCACCACCTGGAGGACAACCTGGCGCCGGCGGACTTCCTGACCGTGCACAACTTCCTCTCCGCCCGCACCCGTCCGCCCCCTGGCGGACCGGGCGTGGCCATGCCTGGCATGGTGGGCATGCGGGATGCAGGCTACGTGTTCGAGCACCATCCGGGCTATGACATCGAGATGCCGGAGATGAATGCCGGCGGATTGAACGGCCGTGCACCCGCCAATGGCCGTTTTCAGCAGGTGATGAAGGCGCTGGCGACACCGTTCGTGGCGGGTGGGCAGATGCTGTACCGCGCGCTGCAGGCCACGCCCTTGCGCTACCTGGGGCTGCTGGGCAGCGGGCTGACTCAGCAGGCGGGACGCCTGGTCAGTGCCGTGACAGGTCGGCGCGAGCCCCGCAACTGGGGTGGTCACGGCGTGGAGGATTTCTTCGCCTTCAATGCCAACAACCCGCAGCTCAGCTACAGCTCGGTGGTGCATCGATTTGGCGGGCCCGGCTACACGGGCACCACCGAATACCTGTCTACGACGGTCGAGTTCTTCAATCGGCCCAGCCACGCCCGCGAGCTGGTGAATCAGGATCCGCTACGGGCTGCCTTGTTTCTCTACCTCGGCAACCGACCGCAATACCTGCTGGTGAGGGCCGCGTTCAACCTGGCCAATGCGCCGACGGATCTGGATGATTTGATCCATGCCATTCGATAGGCGACCGGGATGGCGCTCCGTGGAGCGCCTGGCGCGGCAGCCCTGAGGCGCGACAGGTCACGCGGGTGCGTCGCGCTTCACGCGGCGGGTTCGAGTGGCTTTGCCGCCTGCAAGACCGTCGGCAGCAACTCGCTCACCGTCGGGTGGATGCGGACGCCATTCATCACCTCGGTCCACGGGCGCTTGGCCACCATCACGTCCAGCAGCGACTGCACCGCCTCGTCCCCGTCCACCCCGAGGATCGACGCCCCGACGATGGCCTTCGACGCTTCATCCACCAGCAGTTTGATGAAGCCCAGGTCCTCGCCCTTTTCGACTGCCCGGCCCACCCGGGTCATGGGGCGCGTCCCGATCAGCGCCGGCCGACCGCTCGCGCGCACCTCGCGCTCCGACAACCCGATTCGCGCCAGCGGCGGATCGGTGTAGAGCGCATAGGTCACGACGCGATCGCCGATGCCGCGATTCGCGCCATCGAACAGGTTGGCGGCCACCACCTCGAAGTCATTCCAGGCGGTGTGGGTGAAGGCGCCGCGACCGTTGCAGTCGCCCATCGCCCAGATGTGCGGCACATTGCTGCGCAGTTGATCGTCCACCTGCACATAGCCGCGCTCGTCCATCCGGACGCCGGCCTGATCCAGGCCCAGGTCGTCGGTGTTGGGTCGCCGACCGGTGGCCATCAGCAAATGGCTGCCCTGCACGCTGGGCTCGCCCTGAGTGCAATTGACGTCAATGCTCACGCCGTCAGGCTGGCCGTCACCGTCGATCCGCCTGGCTGCCCGCACGCAGTCGGCATTCAGTCGGATCGTGATGCCTTCCGCTTCCAGCATCGCACGCAGCGCTTCGGCGACATCGGTGTCCTCCCGCGGCACCAATTGCGCGCCGCGCTGCACCACCGTCACCTCGGCACCGAAGCGGCGGAACATCTGCGCAAACTCCAGGCCGATGTAGCTGCCGCCGACCACCACCAGGTGTTCGGGCAGCCGGTCCAGCCGCATCACCGACGCATTGGTCAGAAACGGCACCTGATCCAGGCCCTCGACGCCGAAGGTGGCCGGCCGTCCGCCGACATTCAGGAAGATCCGCTCGGCCTGCAGCCGACGCTCACCGACCACGACCGTGTGCGGGTCCACGAACCGGGCATGGCCGCGCACCAGCTCGACCTGCGGCATCGCACCGATCCACTTCTCGACGCTGTCGCGTGATCGGCCCGCAATGCGGTCCTTGCGCGCGAGCACCTCAGCCAGGTCGACGCTGGCACCGCCGGGAATGCGGATGCCCCAGCGCTGCGCATGGCGGACCATCCAGGCCGCATGCGCGCTGGCCACCATGGCCTTGGTCGGGATGCAGCCGGTGTTGACGCAGGTGCCGCCCACCCGGGCGCGTTCGATCACCGCCACCCGCCAGCCGGCTTGCGACATCCGCTCCGCCAGCGGCGGGCCGGCCTGTCCGGCACCGATCACCAGGGCGTCGAAGGAATCGGTCATGGGGGGGCTCCTGCTGCGGTCGATGGGGCCGGCCAGGGTAGGGTCGTCCTGCGCAGGGCGCAAGCCACCTTGGGGCCATGTCATGCGTGGCAAAGGGCGATCCCTCGTCCGAGGCGGGATGACCCCAGCGATGCGCACGTCGGTCTGCCGCAGTGGGCCGGGCGTCGGTCGATCTTCGGAGATACTGCCGACCGTTCAAAGCGCCCGTCACGTCCATGTCCCCGACCCCCATCTCTGAGATCACCGCGACGCTGCCCAATGGTGAGCCGCTGGTGATCACCGCCGACGAGCGCGCTGCGCTCTATTTCATCCCGCAAGCGCCCGGCGGCATGCCGGTGAGCGAAGCGATGCAGCAGCGCCTGCAGGACAAGGGCCTGGCGACCGGCATCCGGGAAGATGGCCGCCGATGGCTCACCGAGCTCGGTGACCGGGCCCGACTCGGGAAGATCTAAGGACAAGGCGCGCGGTCTCACTGCCGAAAGGCGTGTTCCGGAGCCCGCAGCAGGGAAGGTGTGGTGTCGCTGTCCCCCGAACAGGGGTCAGCGGCGCTGGTATTGGGTCGAACCGAACAAGGTCTCCCGGGCCTTGTCGTCCACCAGCGGGCGGCGCCGATCGGCCAGCACCTCCACCCCCAGCTTCACCGCCGGGCGAGCGGCGATCTCATCGAACCAGCCCTTGAGGTGCGGATAGTCCGACAGCTCCACGCCCTGGTTTTTCCAGCTGCGCAGCCACGGGAAGATCGCGATGTCGGCGATGGTGTAGGTCGATCCGGCGATGTACTTGCCGTGCGCCAGCTGCCGATCGATGACACCGTACAGCCGCTTGGCCTCGTTGGTGTAGCGGTCGATGGCGTACTCGATCTTCTCCGGCGCGTAGATCCGGAAGTGATGCGCCTGGCCCAGCATCGGCCCCACGCCGCCCATCTGGAACATCAGCCACTGCAGCACCTCATAGCGCCCCCGGGTGTCGGCCGGCAGGAACTGGCCGGCCTTGCCGGCCAGATACAGCAGGATGGCGCCGGACTCGAACAGGGCCATCGGCCGGCCGTCCGGCCCGTCGGGATCGATGATGGCCGGGATCTTGTTGTTGGGACTGATGCCGAGGAATCTGGACTCGAACTGCTCGCCCGCGCCGATGTCCACGGGAATGACCCGGTAGGGCAGCCGGCATTCCTCCAGCATGATGTGAACCTTGTGGCCATTGGGTGTGGGCCATGAATACACTTCGATCATCTCGCGTTCTCCATTGTGGCGCCGGGCGACGACCACACTGAACGCGCATCGACATCGGCACAGACAGGCTGTGACCGGATCGACAATCGGTGTGTCGCGCCGAAGCGCATCGTCCAGCCTCATGGTAATCAAACAAATCAAGCAGTGGTTCACCGTTCGCGCCAACGCAGCGCGCTGGCGTCCGCTGACCGAATGGGCCGAGGAGCGAGGCGGCCAACTGCGCCATGCGCGCGACGGTCGCGGTTTCGTGATCGATCTCCCGCGCCTGCTGCCCGGGCTCACCCGCATCGAGTGGGGACCGTCCCAGCGCAGTTACATCAGCGGTTTCGAGCTGCGCATGCGTTGTGAGCTCAAGCTCAATGCGGACATGCAGATGATGCTCATCGAGCGATCGCTGATGGACCAGCTGGAGCGCAGCGTCTTCGAGGCCTATACCGACACCTTGCGCACCCGTGCCGACACCGACACGCCGGAAGAGATGCGCTGGCTGGTGATGTTCCCCAAGCAGACCGCGATCGATGCCAAGCTCGTGCGCCAGCGCTTCGGCGCGGTGGGCGTCAACAGCGAGCTGTGCGCGGCCTGGCTGGATCCCGCACTGTCCGAGCGGCTCGGTCAGGCCACCCAGGACATCCTCACCGAGGGTCGCCCCTTCGTGCTGATGAGCCTGCGCGGCAACGTCTATCTGCGCACCGCCATGCCGCAGGTGTCGCTGCCCGAGGTGCAGGGCTTGCTGCAGGTGCTGGAGGCGGCTGCCCACAGCGCGCAGGCGGTGCACCTACGCATCGGCGAGGGCGGCCCATGGCCCACCACGACCTCGGTCGCCTGGCACAACCGCCCGTCCGAGGGTGACTACAGCGCCTCGGCCTGAGGTGAGCCGGCGCACTCAGCCGCGGGCCTGCTGGGCGAAGTGCCATCCCAATTCAGCCATCGGCTTCGCGCCTGCGCCGGCCTCGCGCGCCTGCGCGCTGGAGGCGGTGCCATCCTCCACCCGCTTGGCGATGCCCTGCAGGATGGCTGAGATCCGGAACAGGTTGTAGGCCAGGTAGAAGTTCCAATCCTTCATCACGGCGGCTGCGTCGCCGCGTCCGGTGCGGTCGCAATAGCGGCGCACATAGCTCAGCTCGTCCGGAATGCCCAGCGGGGCCAGGTCCACGCCGCCCAGACCGCGCGCGGCACCGCTCTTGCGGATGTGCCAGGACATGCAGTGATAGCTGAAATCCGCCAACGGATGGCCCAGCGTGGAAAGCTCCCAGTCCAGCACCGCAAGCACCCGGGGTTCGGTGGGATGGAAGACCAGGTTGTCGAGCCGGTAATCGCCGTGCACGATCGCCACCTCGCGCTCATCCCGCGCCGAATCGGGGATGTGCTGGGGCAGCCAGTCGATCAGCCGGTCCATCGCCTCGTTCGGACCGGTGACCGACGCCTGGTACTGCTTGCTCCAGCGTCCGATCTGGCGCTCGAAATAGTTGCCCGGCTTGCCGAAACCGGCCAGGCCCACCGCCTGCACGTCGACCTGATGCAACGCCGCAATGACCCGGTTCATTTCTTCATAGATGGCGGCGCGTTCGGCGGTCGATAGACCCGGCAGCGACTGGTCCCACATCACCCGCCCTTGGACGAAGGCCATCACATAGAAGGCCCGGCCGATCACCGATTCGTCCTCGCACAGCGCCAGCATGCGAGGCACCGGTACATCGGAGCCTGCCAGCGCACGCATGACGGTGAACTCGCGTTCAATGGCATGGGCGGACGGCAGCAGCTTGGCCACTGGCGCCGGCTTGGCCCGCATCACATAGCTGGTCTGCGGCGTGATCAGCTGGTAGGTCGGATTGGATTGCCCGCCCTTGAACTGCTCGATGCGCAGCGGCCCCGAAAAGCCGGGGATCTCGCGTGCCAGCCAGGCGGCCAGTGCCGCTTCGTCGATCGGATGCGTGGGGGCACGGGTGCCGGTGAATGCGTCGTCCACGGAGTCTCCTGTTGGATGTTGGGAACCGCGCTCCCCCAGGGCCGGGACGGGGAAGCGGTCAGCGGTTGGCAATCGCCAGCAGCTTGTCCTTGTTCAGCACGACCAGCCGGGTGGGTTCCACCCGTACCGCGCCTTCGCGCTCGAAGCCCTTGAGTTCCTGATTCACCCGTTGGCGGGAGGCCCCCAGCAACTGGGCCAGATCCTCCTGCGCCAGTTGCAGGCCGATCCGGATCTCCTCGGTGCCCTGGGTCACGCCGTAGCTGCGCGCGAGCAACAGGATCTGCTTGGCCAGCCGCGAGGCCAGCGGGCGGGTGTTGAGATCCTCGACCACATCGAACATCAACCGCAGGCGTCGGCAATTCAGCCGCAGCAGCGCTTCGTAGAGTTCGGTGTGGCGTTGCAGCAGGTCCTTGAAGTCGGGCTTGCGGATCACCAGCAAGGTGGTCTCGCCGTGGGCGCTCGCGTCGTGGGTGCGGGGCAGGCCGTCGAACAGGGCGATGTCGCCGAACCAGGTGCCAGGCTCGACATAGGTCAGCGTGACCTGCTTGCCGGAGAGCGAGACCGAGCTCACCCGCACCGCACCGCGGGCCACGCCCACCCATTCCTCGGCGGGCTCGCCGCGCACCGACATGAGGGCGCCGTCGCTGAGGCGTCTGACGAAGGCGCGCGCCAGAATGTCGCTGCGCAGCGGCAGTGACAGTTTGGAAAACCACGGCCCCGACTCGATGTTGTTGCGTTCGGAAATTGTAAGAACCGAGCTGTTCATGCTTTGTCGCTGGCGTGACAGGCCAGTCGTCTCCTTTTGTTGTCCTTCACTGTCCGGCCTATTGTGAATGACTCCTGCTTGCTGCCCATCGGCCGCAACCATGAGGCGCAACGCGGCAAGCGCTGTCCCCCATCTCTCCCGCTGTTAGGGGAAGGCAGGGGTGTTCGAGGCTTCTCCGCCAGGGTTGCCGTGCTAGAGTGAAACGCACCCTCAACAGCAGTCACAGCGGGAATGAACCGAGACCATCACGACCCGTGCGGGCAACCGCCAGCGCTCAGTGTCCTCGTGCTCGCGTGTTGTGCGGTGATGTCGACCCCCGCCTGGAGCCTGGGTGTGGGTCGTCCGCAAGCGGCCTCGGCACTGGGCCAGCCGCTGAACCTGTTGTTCCCCATCCAGCTCGGTCCGGGCGAGACGCTCACCGCAGATTGCATCCGTGCCGAAGTCCTGGCCGGTGACAACCTGGTGCTGCCCAGCGCCTTGCAGTGGCAACTGGAAGGTGATGGCGCGGCACCACGCGGCGTGCGACTCCGGAGCACCCAGGCGATCGATGAGCCGCTGGTCTCGGTGCAATTGAGCGTCGGCTGCCCGGCACGCCTCACTCGCCAATTCACCGCCTTCATCGATCCGCCCGGGCACAGCCAGGATGCTGCGGCCGCGGAGCCCGGCGCGGTGGTGACGACGCTCACCGCTCCCGCCGCCACGCCGACCGCAGGTCAGACTTCGCGTGAAGCCCGGGGCCGCGAGGAGGGCGCCAACTCGACCGGGCGGGTCAATCCTTCGCGGCTCGCCGAGGTCACTGCGACCGTGGCAGCCTCCGCGCCCACCGCCGCTGGCAGCGCGCCGCAGCGCGCGCGTCGGGCGGCGGCGCGTCGCGCGCCGGACCACGCCATGGTGGCGTCACCGCCATCCGCACAGCGGGCCACGGCGGCGCCACGCCTGTCGCTCGAACCCGCCGAGGCGCTGACCCTGCCCAGCCCAGCCCAACTGGCCGCAGAGGCCGCAGCCAGTGCGGCCAGCGCCGCCGAGTTGGCACAGCGGCAATTGCAGTCCATGGAAAAGCGGGTGGCGGACCTGCAGACGGAACAGCAACGCACCCAGGCGGCGCTGCAGGCCCTGCGCCAGGAACTGGTGATGGCCCGCGAGGCCGCGTCGGGCGACAGCGGCCGCATGACCTCGGTCTGGCTGCTTGGCCTGACGCTGCTCAGCCTGGGCCTGGCCGCCAGCACCGTGCTGCTGTGGCGAGGTCGTCGGTCGCCGCGGGATGCGGAACAGAGCTGGTGGAGCGAATCCAGGCAGGACGCCTCGGCGCTGGCCGATCCGACGGCGTCGGCCACAGGCGCTGACGGTGCGGTGTCGCGGCCCGGTGGACTGTCACCGCTGCCGGCGTCGGCGCCCGCAGTGGCATCGGCGTTCTCGTCGTCTGCGGCGTCGGGCAGTCCGTCCGCTGCGTCGGGTTCGTCGTTCTACGCGCCCATGCCCAACACCGTTCCCGCGCCGTTGCACGGCCATGAGCATGAGGGCGACCGTCCGGGGTCAAGGTATGAACGGCATGATGACGAGGCCGACGACGAACCGCTGATCGACACCAGCACGGTGCCGATGCCGCTGAACATCACCGATCCTGACCGCACGATCGAGTTTCCTCCGCGCGCGATGCGGCCGGCGGCTGTCCCGCACACGCGGCCGCCGGTCAGCTCTGCGGTGGACGACGCGATGGCGGCGCTCGACCATCTGGATTCTCTCGAGTTGCCCAGTCTGCCGTCGCCCAGCCCGAAGTCCTCCGGTCTGCAACTCGCGCCGCTGCACCTGGACACCCAGCCGATGCCGCTCGCGGTCGATCCCGGCTTCCCGGCGCCGGTGACGGTGGAGGAATTGATCGACCTGGAACAGCAGGTCGATTTCTTCATGGTCCTGGGCCAGGACGATGCCGCCATTGAGCTGCTGTCCGGCCGGTTGGGTGAGCGTGCGGCGGCCAGTGGCTTGCCCTATCTCAAGCTGATGGAGCTCTACCAGCGCCGCGGCGACCGCGACGCCTACGACCGCATCGCCTCCCGTTTTGCCCAGCATTTCCAGGCCCGTCCGCCGTCATGGAGCGAGGACCTGAACGAAGGCACCGGGCTGGAGGCGCATGAGGAATTGCTGCAGCGCCTGGAGGCCGCCTGGCCTGATCCGGCCGGCAGCATGAGCCTGCTGCAGGATCTGCTGTCGCGCCACCAGGAGTACAGCGGCGACCTGGGCCTGCCGGCTTACCGGGACCTGCTCATGCTCTATGCCGTCGCCCGCGACCGGGCCGAGCACGAATTGCGCAACGGGGATGTGGATGTGGTCCTGCCGCTGGACGCCACCACCAATCCGGACATGATGGCCACGATGGTGTTCCAGGCGCCTACGTCGCCGGGCAAGTCGCCGTTGCGAGCGGCCGTGGTGCAGTCGGTGGACCTGGACCTCTCGCTGGTCGACGACGAACCGCCCGAGGCGCCCAAGCCGCTCTGAGAGCGCCGCCCCATGCGGCATGCGCTTGTGGAGGACGGTTGCGGCGACCGTCAGGACAGCAATCGCGCGACCGTGGCCATGGCCATGACGTGACTCACGACGACCACGACGACCACGATCGGGATCGGGATCGGGGTCGGCATCAGGATCGCACGTGACGCCTCCTTCAGCCTCAGACCTTCTTCAAGCGGGCCAGCGCCAGATCCAGCGTCTCGTCCTTCTTCGCGAAGCAGAAGCGGATGATCTTCGCGTCGCTGCCGCGGCTGTAGAAGGCCGACATGGGAATGGCGGCGACGCCGATCTCCCGGGTCAGCCACTGGCACAAGGCCATGTCGCCCATCGCGGCCAGCGATTCGGGCAGGCGGCTGTAGTTCACCGACTGGAAATAGCTGCCGGGGCAGGGCAGCAGCTGGAATGCGGTGTCGGCGAGACCGGCGCGAAAACGGTCGCGCTTGTGTTGGTAGAAATCGCTCAGCCCCAGATAGGGTGCGGGATCCCGCATGTAGGTCGCCAAGCCGACCTGCATCGGCGCATTCACCGAGAACACGTTGTACTGGTGCACCTTGCGGAACTCGGCCATCAGCGACGCCGGCGCGGTGACATAGCCGATCTTCCAGCCGGTGACGTGATAGGTCTTGCCGAAGCTCGACACCACGAAGCTGCGGGCCGCCAGCGACGGCAGCCGGGCCACGCTCTGGTGCTGCTGGCCGTCGTAGACCATGTGCTCATAGACCTCGTCGCTGATGACGACCACCTCGGTGCCGTCCAGCAGCGCGGCCAACTGCTGCAGCTCATCGGCGGTCCAGACCGCGCCGCTGGGGTTGTGCGGGCTGTTGATCATCAGCGCCCGGGTGCGTGGCGTGATCGCGGCGCGGAGGCGATCGATGTCCGGGCGGAAGGTCTGCGGGTCCAGCGGCACCGGCACCATGGTGCCGCCGGCCAGGGCGATGTTGGGGGCGTAGCTGTCATAGGCGGGCTCCAGCACGATGACCTCATCGCCGGGATGCACGATGGACAGCAGGGCGGTGAGGATCGCCTGGGTGGCGCCGGCGGTGACGGTGATCTCGGTGTCCGGGTCATACCGATGGCCATACAGCGCCTCGACCTTGGCGGCGATGGCCTGGCGCAGTGCGGGAACACCTGGCATCGGCGGGTACTGGTTGTGCCCGGCCCGCATGGCGTCATTCACCGCATCGAGCAAGGCGGGGTCGCCCTCGAAGTCCGGAAAGCCCTGACCCAGGTTGACCGCCTGGTGCTGCTGGGCGAGCGCCGACATCACGCTGAACACCGTCGTGCCGAGCTGCGGCAGGCGGCTGGCGGGCGCTGGCGTGTAGGGGGGGCGGGGAGTGATCGAGGAGGTCGTCGTCATGCTCGGTGTCCGTAGAGGTCCTTGGATTCGAAGGGCGGGCCGGTGACCGGTGACAGACTGTGGTGATCAGCCGAGTTCACCGCCAGTGTGGACCGCCGTGATGACCGGTCGTGGGCCCGGGCGGGGGGCGCCTGCCATCGTCACAGGCCGTAATCAGTGGCGTCGCCGCTCATGGCGCGCTGCAGCAGCGTGCGGTTGAGCCGGTCCGACAGCAGCTCGGCGAAGCTGTAGACATAGTTGCGCAGGTAGGCGCCTTTCTTGAAGGCGATCCGCGCCACGTTCTGACCCAGCAGATGGCCCAGCGGACGCCACACCAGTTCCCCGTTGGGCGGGTCTTCCCGCACCGCCATCTCGGCGACGATGCCGATGCCCAGTCCCAGGCGGACATAGGTCTTGATGACATCGGAGTCGATCGCCTCCAGCACCACGTTGGGCGTCAACTGCCGTTGGGCGAAGGCGCGGTCGATGCGGGTGCGGCCGGTGAAACTCGGGTGGTAGGAGACCAGCGGCTCGGCGGCGATCTGCTCCAGGTGAACCCGCTCGACCTGCGCCAGTGGATGCTCCGCCCGCATCACCAGCACGTGCTGCCATTCGTAGGCGGGCAGGGTCACCAGCTCGTCGAACTGCGACAGCGATTCGGTGGCCAGGCCCACATCTGCGGTCTCGTCGATCAGCATGCGGGCGACCTGGTCCGGACTGCCTTGGTGCAGCCCGATGTTGACCTGCGGGAACTGCTTGCGCAGCTGCGTGACCGGCCCGGGCAGCACATAGCGGGCCTGGGTGTGGGTGGTGGCGATCGACAGGGTGCCGGCGTCCTGCTTGGAGTATTCCTCGCCGATGCGCTTGAGGTTACCGACCTCCCGCATGATGATCTCGACCGACTTGAGCACCTGCTGGCCCGGCTCGGTGATGCTGCGCAAGCGCTTGCCGTGGCGCGAGAAGATGTCCACGCCCAGCTCTTCCTCCAGCTCAAGAATGGCCTTGGAGACCCCGGGCTGCGAGGTGTAGAGCGCCTTGGCCGTCTCGGTGAGGTTGAGGTTGCGGCGCGCGGCCTCTTGCACGAAGCGGAACTGGTGCAGGTTCATGGCTTGATCGTGAGTGCTTTCCGGAGCGTCATTGGCGCGACCGTGGGTGGGGACCGTTCGCTGGGCTGGAGAGGGCTTTGACTGGCTTTGACTGGCTTTGGCGAGCTTTGGCAGGCTTCAGCGCGACACTGCTGACGTCACGGCTGCTGCGCGGCGGGACCTGTCGCGGGGCGATCGTCCACGCCGGAAATCACCTCCAGCGTCGCCGCCGACATCGCACGGATGACCGACGGCTGCTCACCGATCGCGTCATGCAGCACGAAGCGCACGGCGGGATGGTCCCGCTCCAGCGCCTCGATCAGCGGCGGCACATCGCGGCGCACATGGCCGCTGGAGCCCAGGAACATCGGCACGACCTGGATCCGGGTGCAGCCGCGTGCGATCAGAGCGCCGGCGGCGGTGGCGATGTCGGGGGCCATCAGCTCGAGGTAGCCCAGCGCCAGCGGCAGGTCGGGCCGCTGAGCCTGCAGTTCCGCCGCGATCGACTGGAAGGGGCGGGCCCAGGCCGGGTCGCGCGCGCCGTGGGCGAACAGGAGCAGGCCGTCTTGTAGAGAAGTGGTCATGGCAGTCATCGGAAACGCACCAGCCACCAGAAGGCGGCCATGGAAATGCCCAGGTACAGCAGGCTGGGCACCGAAGCCACCAGCCAGGGGGTCCAGTCGCGCAGCATGCCCAGATGGCCGGCCACCGCATTCAGCACCACGAAGCTGATGCCCAGCATGATGCCGCCGAACACCTTGACGCTGATGCCGCCCGCGCGGAAATGCAGGTAGGCAAAGGGCAGGGCCAATGCCACCATCACCATGCAGGCGAACGGATAGAACGCCTTGCGCCAGAACTGGATCTCCGGCTGCTGCGAAGACTGTTCCTGCGACGACAGATGGCGGGTGTAGCGGTAGAGCTCCAGCGTCGACATGTTCCAGGTCGGCTGAACCGCAGCCGACACCACACCGGCCGGCAACTGGCTCTGCCAGCTGTATTGCGGCAGGAGCAGCTCACGCACGGTGGGGTTGTCGGCCAGCTTGTCCTGCGGCGAGTCGGGATTGGGCGCGTCGGTGGTGCGGCCCGTCAGCCGGCCCAGCGGCGTCGGCGCGCGCGACCACTGCATCAGCCGCACATTCTGCAGCTGCCAGCGGCCGCCGGGGTCCACCGTGGCCTCCTTGGCGGTCAGGCGGGTGGCCATGGCGCCTTTGGGATCGAACTCCAGGATCAGCACCTCTTCCATCACGCCGTTGGCCTTGGCCCGGCCCACATGGACCGCATAGCTGTAGTCGCCGTCGCGGTCCTTCATCCAGGCGCCGGCAGCGTTGGTCACGCCGCCGCTGGCGCGTGACTTGAGCAACTGGGCCTGACGGTCCGCCCAGGGATTGACGTAGTCGCCCATCACGAAGGCCAGCGCCGCGAAACCCAGGGCCAGGGTGCTCAGCAATCCCAGGGCGCGCTGCGGTCCGAGACCGCCGGTACGCAGGATGGTGAACTCGCTCGACTGAGCCAGCCGGGCCAGGCTGAAGATGGTGCCGATCAGCACGGCGATCGGCATCAGCTCATAGAAGCGTCCCGGCAGCTTGAGGGCGCAGGACCACAGCGCCAGGCCGACGCCCAGGCCCAGGCGCTGGAAGCGGTCCAGGTCGTCGATGAAGTCGACGAAGAAGAACAGGCCCAGGAAGCCCGCCATGACCAGGGCGAAGGAACTGAGGATGTCGCGGTACAGCAGCCGCCGCACGGTCTTCATGCGGGCACTCCGGGAGTGGGATGGTGGATGGACATCGGGCCGCCCATGCCGGAGGCGGGGGCGATGATGGTGGAGGGCGGCGAGGAGGGATCGTCAGGCTCGCCCGGACCCGACGGCCCTGACGGACCGGAGGGCGTCGATGGTGGGGGCGGTGCGCTCTTGCTCGGGCGGCGCAGGGACAGCCGGTTGCCCATGTCGCGCCAGATCAGCAGCAGCACGGTGACGATGAAGGCCGCACCATGCAGCGCCAGCAGGCCGCTGCCCAGCTTCATCTTGCCGTTGGTCACCCAGCTCTGGCTGAGGTTGATCAGGTTGAAATACACGATGAAGGCAAGCAGCGCGAACATCAGGTTCCAGTTGCTGGCGCGACGGGGATTGGTGGCGGAGATGCCGATCCCCAGCAGCACCAGGTTCAGGCAGCCCAGCACCATGCCGAAGCGGTAGGCGAGTTCACCGTCGCCGATGTTGCTGCGGTCCAGCATCAGGTCGGCGGTGGTGCGGGTCTTGGGCGCGCGGGCATTGGGTGAGCGCATCACCTCGTCGTCCACCACGACGGTGTAGCGCTCGAAGCGGGCGATGGCCTTGTCGCCGTTGCGGGTGTCGACGTCATTGCGCTGGCCGTGCTCCAGCACCAGCAGGCGCTGGTTGTCCTTGTTGACCAACGTGCCGCGGGCGGAGGTGGTGACCGACTCCAGATGCTGGCTGTTGCTCATGATGAACACATTGCGGGCGGCGGTCTCGTCCGCCGGGTCGCGTTCGATGAAGAACACCCGGCTGCCGTCGCTGGAGGTCTGGAACTGGCCCGGTGCCACCCGCGAAAGATCGCTGCGCTGCTCGAACTGTTCGCGCAGCGCGGCGCTGCTGCTGTTGCTCCAGGGCAGGACCAGCGTCATCAGCACGGTCACCACCAGCATCACCGGGGAGGCCATGGTCAGCACAGGCCGAACGAAGCGCGACAGCCCCAGACCGCTGGAGAACCAGACGGTCATTTCCGATTCCTTGTACATGCGGCCCAGCGACATCACCACCGAGACGAACAGCGACAGGCTGAGCATCACCGGCAGCTGCGACAGGGTGAGATAGCCCAGCGACAGCAGCACATGCTGCGGGGCGACCGACCCCTTGGCGGCCATGCCCAGTGAGCGCACCAGCAGCATCGTCACCACGATGGTGAGGATGACCACGAAGGCCAGTCCGAAACTGCGGGCCAGTTCTTTGCGTACGGTTGAATCGAATAACATCCGGGCACTCTATCTACTTCTCGTCATTATGGACTTCCGTTCTCAGGTGGCGTCGATCGACGCGCTGGCGTCGCACGGTGCAGACGCTCTGCTGCTGGTGATCGGCGGGGATGCCTTGCCCGCCGGTCTGGACAAAACCGTCGCCGCCCTGATCAAGGACGCGATCAAACTGGGTGACTTCGAACTGAAGGCCGGTCAGGCCCTGACGCTGGTTCGTCCGGCTGGTCTGAAGGCCGCACGCCTGGTGGTGGCCGCCAGTGGCAAGTCGCTGAAGGCCGCTCGCTCGGCCGTGGCCAGCGCGCTGGGTCAGGTCAAGGGCCGCGGCGTGGTGAACGCCTCGATCGCCTTCGCCGGCTTCGACGACGGACTGACCGAATCGCTGATCGAGCAGACCGTGCTCGCCGCCGATGAAGCTGTCTACCTCTACCGTTTCACCAAGCCCAGCGCACCGGCCGCGCCCAAGCTCAGCAAGCTGACGCTGCTGGTGGGCAAGGACGATGCCAAGGCCGTCAAGGCCGGCCTGACCCGGGGTCAAGCCATTGCCGCCGGCATCGAACTGGCACGCGAGTGCGCCAACCGCCCACCGAATGTGGCCACGCCGACCTTCCTGGCCGATCAGACCAAGGCCCTGGTGCGCAGCCATGGCATCAAGGTCGAGGTGCTGGATCAGAAGGGCATCGAGAAGCTGGGCATGGGCTCCTTCCTGTCGGTGGCCAAGGGCTCGGACGAGCCGCCGCGGTTCATCGTGGCCCGTTATGAAGGCGCGCCCAAGACCCAGGCCCCGGTGGTGCTGGTGGGCAAGGGCATCACCTTCGACTCGGGCGGCATCTCGCTGAAGCCGGGTGCCGGCATGGACGAGATGAAGTTCGACATGGGTGGCGCGGCCAGCGTGCTGGGCACCCTGCGCGCCGTGGCCGAACTCAAGCCGAAGATCAACCTGGTGGTGCTGATCGCGGCCTGCGAAAACATGCCCAGCGGCCGCGCGGTCAAGCCGGGCGACGTGGTCACCTCGATGTCGGGCCAGACCATCGAGATCCTGAACACCGATGCCGAAGGTCGCCTGATCCTGTGTGACGCGCTGACCTATGCCGAGCGCTTCAAGCCTGCGGTCGTGGTGGATGTGGCCACGCTGACCGGTGCCTGCGTGATCGCCCTGGGCGGTGTGCGCAGCGGCATGTATGCCAGCGACGACGCCCTGGCCGAATCGCTGAGCGCCGCGGGCGAAGCCGCGCTGGACCCGTGCTGGCGCCTGCCGCTGGACGACGAGTACGCCGAAGGTCTGAAGTCCAACTTCGCCGATGTGGCCAACGTCGCGGGTCGCGAGGGCGGTTCGATCACCGCCGCCAAGTTCCTGCAGCGTTTCGCCAGCAAGTACCGCTGGGGTCACCTGGACATCGCCGGCACCGCCTGGAAGGGCGGCGGCGCCAAGGGCGGCACCGGCCGTCCAGTGGGTCTGCTGACCCATTTCGTGCTGTCGCAGGTTCGCTGATCGGCGCAGCGTTGCTGAGTCGCGATCGGAAAAGCAGAAAGGGCGCCGGGTGACGGAGGTCAACTTCTACACCGGCGTGCCGGACCGGCAGGTCTACGCCTGCCGGCTGCTGCGCAAGACGCTGGCCGCCGGCCTGAAGACCGGCGTCTGGGGACCGATGCGCTTGCTGGAACGTCTGGACCAGGCGCTCTGGACCTTCGAACCGGGTGAGTTCCTCCCCCATCTGCTGCTCCGTTCGGACAGCCCCGCGCCGCTGCGCGAGCGCACGCCGGTGCTGCTGTCGGACCGACTGGATGACCTGGTCGGCTGCCAGGCGCTGCTGAACTTCGAACCCGAGCCGCCGCCCGGGCTGGAACGCTTCGAGCGGGTGCTGGAACTGGTGTCGACGGATCCTGAGCAGGTGGCCGCGGGGCGCAATCGCTTCAAGGCCTACAAGCAGCTCGGTGTGACCTTGAACCACCATGTGATTGGCAGCTGATCCGGCCGGGCATCGGCGAGCCGCATCCCGCGGCACGCCAGCTCGGCGCACCACTGCAAAAAAAGACCGGCCTGTGCCGGTCTTTTTTTTGTCTGGATTTCACCGGTGCTGTCCTGTCTGGCGCTGTCCAGATCTTTCTGGATTCGTCTCGTCTCGTCTCGACTGGACTGGACTGGACTCGATTGGCCCGGCCCGGACCGGAGTGGAGTGGAGTGGCCAGGCCAGGACCTCTCCTCCTTTGTGCCGGGCTCGCCGCACGGTGCGGCGGCGGCATCGCTCAATCGGCGCGCATCGCCAGATCGCGCTCGGCATCACCCAGCCAGATCCATCCGCCCTCGGGCAGATCGGCGGGAAGTTCCAGGGCGCCGATGCGCTGCCGATGCAGCGTCAGCACGCGGTTGCCCACCGCTGCCACCATGCGCTTGGCCTGGTGGTAGCGGCCTTCGGTCAAGGCCATCTGCAGGCGGCCATCCGGCAGCACCTCGGCCGACGCGGCCTGCACCGGCTCTTCGGCCAGCGCCGGAATGCGCTCTTCCAGCAGCACGCCTTCCAGCAGACGGCGAATCTGCGTGTCATCCACCGGGGCCTTGCAGACGGCCTGATAGAGCTTGGGCACGTGGTACTTCGGGCTGGTGAGCTTGTGCTGCAGCGGGCCGTCGTCGGTCAGCAGCAGCAGGCCGGTGGTGTCCTCATCCAGGCGTCCAACGGGCTGCACGTCCCGCTCGCGCAGGGGTTCCGGCAGCAGGCTGAGCACGCTGGGATGGTGTTTGGGCTTGCGCGAGCATTCATAGCCGGCCGGCTTGTGCAGCAGGATCAGCGCTTTCTCGTGATACGGCCAGGGCTTGCCTTGGACTTCGAACACCAGCCCGGCGGTGTCGAAGGTCTCATGCGGATCGTCCAGCACGCGGCCCTGGATGGTCACCCAGCCGTGCGCGATCATCGCCGCGCAGGTGCGACGGGTGCCGAAGCCCTGGGTGAAGAGGATCTGCGCAATGGCCACCGGGCGCGCCGGGCGGGCGGCGCGGGGTGGCGTCACGGTGCCCGGCGCCACGGGGCCCGATGCGGCGGGGCTCGACGCAGCGGCCGGCGAGCCTGACGGATCGCCCGGATGGGTGGCGGCGGAAGTGGACGAAGAAGCAGACGAAGAGGGCGGAGCAGAGGCTGTCATGCGCGTATTGTCTCGCGCCACGCCGGAATGTCCGGCAAACCGGTGGCGCTGCGGATCGCGTCCACCACGGCCCGTGCGACCACTTCGGCGGCCACCGCCCCCAGCACGGTCATGTCGCCGTCGACGTCCTGGGCGCCGGTGGCCAGCGCGAACATCACATCGCCGTCCATCACGGTGTGCACGGGCTGGATGCTGCGCGCGAATCCGTCGTGCGCGATCTGTGCGAGTTTCGTGGCCTGGGCCTTGGTCAGTCGCGCATCGGTGGCGATCACGCCCAGCGTGGTCGCGCTGCCGGCCAGCGCACCGCCGGGCCGCTCGCCAGACAACAAGGCCTGTACCGTCGAACGCGGGTGTCCCTGCGCATCCCGACTGCCGGCCAGCACCTCGCCGGTGTGGGGATCCACCACATCACCCACCGCATTCACTGCCACCATCGCCGCCAGCGTCACCCCGCCGACCCGAACCGACGCCATGCCCAGGCCGCCCTTCATCGCCCGGTCCACGCCCAGCAGCTTGCCGACGGTGGCACCGGCACCTGCGCCGATGCTGCCGCGTTGGGCGTTGTCGGCGGTGGCGGCGTCACAGGCCGCGCGTCCGGCGTCGGCGGTGGGGGCGGTGTCAACACCGCCCAGCCAGAGATCGAACAGCACCGCCGCCGGCACGATCGGCACCCGCACCGCGCCGACCGCGAATCCGTGCCCGCGCTCCGCCAGCCAGCGCATCACGCCATCGGCGGCCGCCAGACCGAAGGCGCTGCCGCCGGTGAGCACCAGCGCATGAATCGCCGCCACCGTGTTCTCGGGGCGCAGCAGCTCGGTGTCTCGCGTGCCCGGTGCGGCGCCGCGCACATCAACACCGGCCACCGCGCCGGCCTCACACAGCACCACGCTGCAGCCGGTCGCCCGGCGGGTGTCGGTGAAATGCCCGACCCGCAGGCCCGCAACGTCGCACAGGCTGCCGGGTGAGGGCGAGGTGGGCGCGGATGGGGCGTCACGCCGGGGGGGCGTGGCGGGTGTGGAGCGCTGGGTCATTGGCGAGCGGTGGCTGGGTGCGGGCAGGGTGAGAGCGTGCAGTCGGATGATGCCTCGGCGCCCGCCCATCAACACGCGCTCAGAAGTTTTGATGATCCGATGGTCGCTCGATTCGATGATCGCTCGACTCGACATCGCTCGATCCGACATCGCTCGATCCGACATCCCGCACCATGAGCGACCGGCCACGGACCAGGTTCAGATGCAATGCCACGAGGTTTTCAGGGCCGCAAGCCTTGCACCGATCCCCATCGCTATCGGGTGCCCGTGCCGGTGGTGGTTGCCGGCTTGAGGTTGCCGCAGTCGCTGCCCAGCCATCGGGCTTCGCCGGTGGAGCGCAAGGTCTCGGTCTTGCCGCCGCGCTCGGTGCGAACCTCGGTCTTGGTGGTGTAGCGGTCATCGCCCTGGAAGACCAGCTCGGTATTGCCTTCCGAGGTGGGATCGGCGCAGCGGAAATGGCCGGTCATGACGTTGCCGTTGCGCTTGATGTCGTGGTCGCACTTGCCCTGGGTCTGCGGCAGCATCGCCTTCTCGGCCTGTTCTTTGCTGACGCAGGACTTGATGGTGATGGCGCCGCCGCTGCCGAGGTCCATGCTGACCCCGCGCGAGGCCATCATCTGTTCGACCATCTTGCGCTGCTCCGGGGGGAGGGCGGCCATCTGCTTCTGGGCCTGCTCCAACTGGGCCTGACGCGTGGCATCGAGCTGAGGTTGCTGCTTGATCTCCCACAGTCCGGGCTTGATGGTCTGGGCGACGGCGGGCACTGCGAGGCAGGCCGTCAGCAGCAGGGCCAGAGCGGGGCGAAACGGACGGTGACGGGACCAGGTGGGGACGCCGCCGACACGACACATCGCGTGCAGGCGGGCCCAACGGCGGGGAATCGGCATGACGAACTCCAGCGCCGCGAACGGCCGCGACGCGAGTCGGCAGTGTAGGTCGGTGATCCCCGGCGTCGACTCCCACCAAATGGTGCTTTGCGCAAGGAAAGCGCCTGCGGCGGCACGTTCACTGCGCCGGTTTCGCCCGCCCGCAGGTCCAGGCGACGGCCGGTGATGGCTGGTGATGGCCGGCGAATTCAGGCGGTCGCCCTGCCGTACCGTGGCGTACGGCTAGGGCCCTGGTGTCAGACGAAAACGCCGGCTTGGTCCTGCATCCGAGCGCTGACTTCGCCGAGGTGATGCAGCGAATCGCCGAACTGCATTTCCATCACGGTCAGCCGTTTGAAGTAGTGGCTGCCGACATATTCGTCGGTCACGCCGATGCCGCCATGCAATTGGACGCACTGCTGGCCGACGAAGCGCATGGACTGCCCGAGCTGGACCTTGGTCTGGGACAGGGCGCGGCGGCGGGCGGCGGATGGCTCGTTCAATTTGAGCGTGGCGAAGTAGCTCATGGAGCGTGCGAGTTCCAGCTGCATCTTCACGTCGGCCATGCGGTGGCGCAGGGCCTGGAAGCTGGCGATGGGCACGCCGAACTGATTGCGGGTGTTGAGATAGTCGGCGGTGAGCGTCACGAATCGGTCCATGACGCCGACGGCCTCGGCCGCTTGCGCGGCGATGGCGACATCGATGGCGAGTTCGAGCACCTCCAGGCCGCGGTCGGCGGCGACGAGGCGAAGGGCGGGGGTGTGGGACAGGGTCAGCTCGGCGGCGCGGGAGCCGTCATGCAGCGCATAGGGGCGAAGGCTGAGGCCTTCGGCGTCCTTGGTCACGAGATAGAGCGCGAGGCCTTCGGCGTCCTGTGCGGGCACGATGAAGGCATCGGCCTGATCGCCGGCGGGCACCAGGCTCTTGAGGCCGGTCAGGCGGCCGTCGGTGGCGCGGGTGTCGCAGAGATTGAGTTGGTAGCGTGCGCGGCGTTCCTGATGCGCGAGCACCACCAGCGCGTCGCCACTGGCGATGCGGGGCAGCCAGTCGGCCTGAACCGCGTCGGGCGCCTGGGAGAGCACGGCGGGCGCGACCAGGGCGGCCTGGGCATAGGGCTCCATCACCAGACCGCGGCCCAGTTCTTCCATCACCACCATGGCTTCCACCGGCCCGAAGCCCAGTCCGCCATGGGTGTCCGACACGGCCAATGCGGACAGGCCCAGCCCGGCCAGCCCGTCCCAGACGGCCCGCGAGAAGCCGCCGGCCGTGACGATCTGGCGCCGCTGATCGAAGGAATATTCCTTGTCCACAAAGCGCCGCACCGCATCCCGCAGCGAGGTCTGGTCGTCACTGAAGTCAAAGTTCATTGCTGTCTCCTGTCGTTTCTCGGTCCTGTCGATTCTCGGAAGCATCCGACAAGCCCGCCCGAATCAAGTTCCACGCCCCACCAGCATCGCCCACCGCGCCCACCGCGGCATTGCAAGAGGCGGCGCGCAGCGCTCGCCGCCCCCCAAGCGGAGCACGGAGATCCGGCTCTGCCGGGCTCCTGCTCGCCCCCCTGGGGGGCCGGCGTAAGCCGGTAGGGGGGCTCCCAGCCCAGCGGAGCACGGAGATCCGGCTTTGCCGGGCTCCTGCTCGCCCCCCTGGGGGGGCCGGCGTAAGCCGGTAGGGGGGGTCACCCCAACACCGTTTGGGCGACGATGTTGCGTTGGACCTCGTTCGATCCGCCGTAGATCGTGGTCTTGCGGTAGTTCAGGTAATGGCTGGCCAGCGGCGCGCAGTGCGCCGCACCCACATGGTCGCCTTGCCATCCGGCCTCCATCGCGTCCTGGATGAACGGCGTGGAAAACGGCCCCGCCGCCAGCATCAGCAGCTCGCTGTAGCGCTGCTGGATCTCGCTGCCGCGAATCTTCAGCAGGCCCGCCACATCCAGCGACTGCTTGCCGCTGGTCTCGGCCGAGAGCACCCGCAACACCATCATCTCCAGCGCCACGATGTCGACCTCCAGCAGCGCGACCTGGTCGCGGAAGCGGCCGCCGTCGGCCGCGCCGTCCAGCAGGCCTTCCGCCTTGGCAATGCGCTTGAGCCGCTCCAGCTCCCGCTTGGCGCGGTTCACATCGGCGATGTTGGTGCGCTCATGGGCCAGCAGATACTTGGCATAGGTCCAGCCCTTGTTCTCCTCGCCGACCAGGTTCTCCAACGGGACCTCGACGTTGTCGAAGAACACCTCGTTCACCTCATGCTCGCCGTCCAGCATGATGATCGGCCGCACGGTCACGCCGGGCGATTTCATGTCGATCAGCAGGAAGGAAATGCCGGCCTGGGGCTTGACCGACGCGTCGGTGCGCACCAGGCAGAAGATCCAGTCGCCGTACTGGCCCAGGGTGGTCCAAGTTTTCTGCCCGTTGACCAGGTAGTGATCGCCGCGACGTTCCGCCCGCGTCTTCACCGAGGCCAGATCGGAGCCGGAGCCCGGCTCGCTGTAGCCCTGGCTCCACCAGACGTCGCCACTCATGATGCCGGGCAGATGCCGGCGCTGTTGCTCCAGCGTGCCGAAGGCCATGATCACCGGTGCCACCATCACCGGGCCGAACGGCACCACGCGGGGCGCGCCGGCCAGGGCACATTCCTCTTCGAAGAGATGGCGCTGGATCGCATTCCAACCCGGACCGCCGAACTGCCGAGGCCAGGCCCAACCGTGCCAGCCCTGCTGGCCCAGGATCCGGGCCCAGCGCTGCAGATCGTCCTTGGTCAGCCGCAGGGCGTTGTGCACCTTGTGGCTGATGTCGGGGGGCAGGTGGTCGGCCACCCATTGCCGGATCTCGGCACGGAAGGCTTGTTCTTCCGGGGTGAAGTTGAGGTCCATCGCTTGTCTCCTGAATCGCTGGATCGCAACGCGGTCGCGACCGGCACTCGTCGGCGCCTGGGGTCACGCATCGCGGACTGCGGCAGTTTTTAGCACGCCCGTTCGCTTTTCCCCTGTCTCGACCGGGACAAAGGCTCATCCCGCCCGCGATGCAATGCCGGGGCATGACGGACTGCATCCTGCCTCGCTTCATGCACCGCTTCGTTCACCGCTCTGTTTACCGCTTCGTGCGCTCCGTCTTGCGTGATGCCGCGGCAGGGGCATGGCCGCGCGCCCACCCCGGCATGCGGTGACGCGGTGCATCCCTCTGCGCGCGGGCAGAATGCGCAGCCGACGACCCTTCACCAGCCGCTCCAGGAACCCCCATGACCCCAGCACAGCCACTTTCGCATCCGGTGCTCGCCATTCACGGCGGCGCCGGGACGCTGCTTCGCAGCGGCATGTCGCCTGAGATGGAAGCCCAGTACCGCGCGGCGCTGCAAGCCATCCTCGAGGACGGCGGTCGCGCACTGGCGCGCGGTGCGACGGCGATGGAGGTGGTCACCGAGGCGGTTCGCCGGTTGGAGGAGAACGAGCTATTCAATGCCGGGAAGGGCGCGGTCTTCACCGCTGATGCCCGTCACGAACTGGACGCCAGCGTGATGGACGGTCGCACCCGCGCCGCCGGTGCGGTGGCTGGGGTGCGGCGGCTGCGCAATCCCATCCTCGCGGCGCGCGCGGTGATGACCCACAGCGGCCACGTGATGCTGGTGGGCGAGGCAGCGGAGGCGTTTGCCGAATCGCACGGGCTGGAGACGGTCGCGCCCGATTGGTTCGACACCCCGCAGCGGCACGCGCAACTGCTCAAGGCGCGCGAGCTGGCGCGCGGCCAGATGCTGGACCACGACGGGCAGGCGGCGGTGGCCGGATTGGCGGCCGATCGGTCTGCTCAAGCGCCGTCGCAACTGCGTTCCCCCTCGCCGGGCGCCATTACCGGGCCGATCGACGAGCAGACAAAGTTCGGCACCGTCGGCGCCGTGGCGTGCGATGCGAACGGCCATCTGGCGGCAGCCACGTCCACCGGCGGGATGACCAACAAGCGGCCGGGACGGGTGGGCGATTCGCCCATCATCGGCGCCGGCTGCTATGCGGACGACCGCAGCGTGGCCGTGTCGTGCACCGGCACCGGCGAAGCCTTCATGCGGGCCTGCGCGGCCCATGAGGTCTCGGCCTTGATGCGGCATGCCGGCCTGTCATTGGCCGACGCCTGCCAGCGCGTGGTGTTCGAGGAGCTTGCATTGGTCGACGGCGATGGCGGACTGATCGCGGTCGATGCCGGGGGTCAGGTCTGGATGGGCTTCAACACCGAGGGCATGTACCGCGGCGCGGTCCGGCCGGGTGAGGCACCCGTTGTGGGGATCTATCGCGACGAATGACGAGCGGGGCGAAGGGTCCGTCGATCCATTGATTGAGGGATCGTCCGACTGACCCATCGACCCGACTGACTGATCATTTCAGCCCTTGGGCGATCGCAGCAAAAAGGCGACCCGAAGGTCGCCTTTTTATCATTGCCGACGTCGCTGCGGGTCAGGCTGCGGCCTTGTTGCGCCGACGGCGGATGCCGACCACACCCAACAGTGCGACAGCGGACAAGGCCAGCGTGGCCGGCTCCGGCACGCGCTGGTTGGTCGGCGGCGTGGTGGTGCCGCTGACCGAATAGAGCTTCACAAAGTCATAACCCGCGTAGGCGGTGCCCAGTCCTCGGGTCAGGCCGCCGGTGGTGCCGTCCTTGCCGGTTGCCGTGCCGCCGAGTTGCGAGTTGTAGGCGGTGATCAGCCACCAGCTGGAGCTGATGCCGGCGGCATTGATGGCCTTGTCGCTGCCGCTGACCAGATCGGCATAGCTGCCCACCAGGCTCCAGCCGCCGGACGAAGTCAAGGTGCTCGCGGTCTTGCCGGCGATGGTGGACGAGGGCGTGATGCCGGAGGTCGAGCCGGTGTAGGCCAGCACCGAGATGTCGCTGTCGTATTGCGACCAGCCGATCTTGACTTGCGTCAGCTTCACCAAGTCATCGAACTTCAGCAGGATCAGGTCCTGATAGCCATAGTTGTCGAGGGCATGGTTGGGCGAGGCGGTATCGCCGCTCGGCGCGACAACGCCAAAGCCGCTGCCCGAGTAGTACGCCAGGTTGCTCGCAGCAAACGCACCGGTGCTCACATAGGCGCCGGCGCTGTTGGTGTTGATCGCGGCAGAGTAGGCCGAGTAGCTCACATTGGGCGCCGCATCGCCGGTCTCGGCGCAGTTGGTGGCGCAGTTGCTGGCGGTCCAGGTGGAGGCGGCCTGTGCGCCCAACGGCAGCAAGGCCATCAGGGCCACGGAAGCCAGTCGTTGAATCAATCGTTGTGGTGCGTGTGCATGGCGCATGTCGTTCCCCGGTCCCGCCGACGTATCGGTGTCTTTGTTGGTGCAGTCGTGACCAGTAAAGCAAGCCCCGGGCCACCCGTCATGAATCCTTTGGCGACAGGCACTTGAATTGCCCTGGCGCCGATTCCTGGGGTGCCAATGTAAATTTTCCTGACAGCGCGATCAGCCCCTCACCTGAGGGTCTGGCTCAGGGCCAGCGCCTCCTTGTGGCTCTCGAATGACGTGCTGCGCAGGGCGGCGTCCAGTTCTTCCCGCGCCTCCGCCTTGCGACCGGCCTGTGCCAGCGCGGCGGCCAGGTGGTAGCGAATCTCCGGATTGGCGGGCTCGCGCAGGCGCGCATCCCGCAGCAGCTGCAGCGCACGATCGCGGTTGCCGGCCAGGTGATGGGCCCAGCCGGCAGTGTCGATGACCAGCGCATTGCGTGAATCCACGGCCAGTGCCCGGTCGCCCAGGGCGGCCGCGCCGGGCGCATCGCCCAGGCGGATCAGAACGTTGGCCTGGTTGTTCAGCGCTTCGACGTCCGAGGGGCGCAGCTTCAGCGCCCCGTCATAGCTGCGACGGGCCGCGCCGAAGTTGGCGGCGCGGGCCTGGGCATCGCCCAGCGCCTTCCAGGCAACGACGTCATTGGGATGGGTCTTGAGCCAGCGTTCCGCGAGGTCCTGGGTCGCCTTGCCGGCGCCGTCCTGCGCCGACATCGCCCGCATCAGCGCCAGCAGGCTGCCGCTGGTCGGCTCGACTTCATGCGCCTTGCGCAGCGACTCCAAAGCTTGCGCCGATTGATTGCGGGACTGCGCCACATCGGCCAGCAGGGTATGGCCTGAGGCCCGACCGGGTTGCAGCTGAAGAACCTGGCGCGCCTGTTTTTCCGCCAGCGTCGCATTGCCCTGGCGCAGGGACACGCTGGACGACAGCGCCAGCGCGGGGATGTGCTGTGGCGCGGCGGAAAGGGCCTTGTCCAGGCTGTAGGCCGCGCCGGTGAGGTCGTTGGCGGCGAGCTGCAGCGTGGCGATGTCCACCAGCGCCTGCGGCTCGAACCCGGAGCGCCGGGCGGCGCCGTTGAGCGTGGACCGCGCCCCCGTGGCATCCCGGTTGGCGAGCTGGGCGCGGGCATAGGTGGTCATCGCCTGAACATCGTCCGGCGTCTTGGCCAGCAGCCGCTTGGCCGCCTCCAGTGCCGCGCCCGCCTGGTCCTGGCGCATCAGCCAGGCGACCAGCGCCTGATCCGCCCGGGTCTGGCGGGGCGGACTGGCCTCCACCGCCTTCTCCAGCCAGCGGCGCACCTCGGCCGTCTGACCGCGCGCCTCGCCCAGCAGGGCAAGTTCATAGAGCACGTCAGGGTTTCGTTCGTCCGCTTTCAGCAGGGCGTCGAGCCGCTGCTGGGCCGCCTCCCACTGGCGCTGTGCGATGTCCAGGCGCGCCAGCCCCAACTGGGGTTCGACCAGCGAGGCATCCAACTGCAGTGCCTGCTGAAAGGCCAGACGCGCGCCGCCGAGATCGTTCGCCGCACGGCGGGCCACGCCCAGCATCATCCAGGCAGCGGGATTGGCGGGCTGCTGCTTGACCAGCCGTTCGCCCACGGCCACCGCCTTGGCGGGCTGTCGGTTGCGAAGGTGCAGGGTGGCCAGCGCCATGCCGGCATACGACTGCTTCTGATCGCGCTGGAAGGCTTTCTCCAGCTCATCGACCGCACCGCCCAGTTGACCGCCGCGCATCAGCGACAGGCCCAGCGCGGTGTGGAATTCCGGCGCATCCCGGCCCCGCAGCGCGTCCTGCATAAGGGCGGTGGCGCGCGCGTGGCGGCCCTGGGCCATCTGCAGCGAGGCCATCATCACCAGCGCCTGGGCGTCACCGGGGAAGGCCTTCAGGTAGGCCTCCAGCACCTCGCCGGCGCGTTCCAGATTCGGCTCGGCCGCGTAGACCTGGGCCAGCAACTTCGACAGCGGGCTGTTGGGTTGCTGACGCTGCGCAGATTCGAGATAGGGTTTGGCCTTCTGCAGTTCGCCCAGGCCGTAATGGGCCAGGCCGTTGAGCATCAGCGCCTGCGGGCGGTAGCGGATGAAGTCGATCGGCACCGGATCGAGCTGCGACGTCACCGCCTTCAGCGAGGCCTTTGCCGCCAGGCCGTCGCCACGCCGCTCGGCGAGCACCGCGTTCAGATAGAGCGCGCGCGGCTCGGTCGGCGCCTGCTTCAACAGCCGCTGGAGCACGGTTTGGGCGTCGTCGTTGCGGCCCAGGTCGACGAGGATGCCTATGCGCGCCAGTTGGGCCTCCAGATGGCGACCGTCCGCCGCGAGGGCGCGGTCGTAGCCTTGGAGCGCCTCCTCCAGACGGGCCTGGACATGCGCAATGCTGGCCCACTGGTAGAGCGCCTCGGCGCTGCTCGGCGCGAGCTTCAGCGCGCGTTCGGCCGCCACACGTGCGGCATCGAACTGGCGCAGGCGCAGGCGCAGCGGCACTTCGGCCAGCCAGGATTCGGCCGTGTTCGGGTTGAGCGCGCGGGCATCGTCGATGAGCGCCTGGGCTCGCGCGGTATCGCCCAGGTCCGACGCCGCACCGGCACGCACCAGCAGCAGCGGCTGTCGGATGGTGTCGGGCAGACCGTCAGGCGACAGCGCCGCCAGCTTGAATACCTCGGCCTGCTTGCCCTGGGCCACCAACGCCTGCGCCAGCGGCACCGCCACTTCGGCGCGGTTGATGCCCAGCTGCAGGGCTTCGTTGAACTCGATTTCCGCCGCCGCGGCCTCGCTGCGCGACAGCAGCGCCTTGCCCAGCAGCACATGCACGCTCAGCATCCGTGCGTCCTGCTGCAGCGCGTTCTTGAGCTGAAGGATGGCGCCGTCCACATCCCGCTGCTCGAAGCGCTTGAGCGCGTCCTCGTAGTAGCGCGAAGCCTTGACGCTGTCGGCCAGCGCCGGTCCGGTCAGCATGACCAGCACCGTGGTCGCGAAGGCGGCAGCGGTGCGGCGTCGGAATGAGCTCATGGGATTCCCGGGAACCCGCGCGGGCCGCTGTCCGCCGTCCGACGCCGCCCCTGGGGCAGGTGCGGCCCGTGGGGCGTGGCGCGGCCGGCGGGGCTTATTTGCGGTAGTTGTCGAAGGTCAGCGGCAGGTCCGCCAGGTCCTTGCGCAGCACGGCCTGGGCCGCCTGCAGATCGTCCAGGGCCTTGCCGGTGATGCGCACGGTATCGCCTTCAATGGCCGCCTGCACCTTCAGCTTGCTGTTCTTGATGGCGGCGACGATCTTCTTCGCTTCGGCCGCTTCCAGGCCGGCCTTGATCTTGTAGACCTGCTTGACGCGGTCGCCGCCGAGCTTCTCGATCTTGTCCTGCTTGTCGACGAAGCCCAGCACCACGCCTTGCTTGGTCAGCTTGGCATAGAGCACGGCCTCGATCTGCTCGAGCTGGAACTCGGCATCGCCGGTGGCGTGGATTTCCTTTTCCTTCTCCTTGAACTCGATGGCGGCGCTGGTGCCCTTGAAGTCGAAGCGGGTGGCGATTTCCTTGGTGCTGGCGTCCACGCTGTTGCGGACCTTGACCATGTCGGGTTCGAGAACGGTGTCGAAGCTGGGCATCGTGAGGTGTACGGCTGAGAGGGAAGAATGCCGGCCGGCGTCATCGAGACCGGTGCCAGCGCGCGGTGTGAACCGGCGCGGGCCGGGCGGCGGAGATATTGGGCGAGAATTCTGCCATGCAGTCCGCCCCCATCACCCCCCCGACCGAGCGCCGAGAAGGCCTGATCATCGAGACCGACGTCAACCTCAAGCCCTACAACACCTTCGGCTTGCCGGCGGTGGCGCGGCGGTTGGTGCGCATCCGCGAGGAACTGGACGTGCGCCGGGTGGTCGATCATCCGGAACTGGGCCGCTCGCCCAAGTTCGTGCTGGGGGGCGGCTCCAACCTGGTCCTGACCCGCGATGTCGACGCCGTCGTGCTGAAGATGGAGATCCCCGGCCTGCGGCTGATCGAGCGCGAGGACGCCTGGATCATCGAGGCCGGCGCTGGCGTGGGCTGGCATGAGGCGGTGGCCTGGTCGATTGAGCAGGGCATTCCCGGCCTCGAGAACCTGGCGCTGATCCCGGGCACGGTCGGCGCAGCGCCGGTGCAGAACATCGGTGCCTACGGCATCGAGATGAAGGACCGTCTGGAGAATGTCGATGTCGTGGACCTCACCACCGGCCGTCGCGTGACGCTGCCGGCCGAGGTCTGCCGCTTCGGCTATCGCGACAGCGTCTTCAAGCAGACCGGCTACGGTGGCCTGGCCGGCAAGAGCGTGATCACCACGGTGCGGCTGCGCTGCCCCAAGCCGTGGCAGCCGCAGCTCGGCTATCTGGACATCGAACGCAAGATCGCCGAGACCGGCATCGTGGCGCCCGACGCGCGGCAGGTGTTCGACTGGATCTGCGAGATCCGTCGCGCCAAGCTGCCCGACCCCGCGCTCATCGGCAACGCCGGCAGCTTCTTCAAGAACCCGGTGGTCAGTGCCGAACAGTGCCGGGACATCATCGCCCGGGATCCGCACATCGTTCACTATCCGATGCCCGACGGCAGCTTCAAGCTGGCCGCCGGCTGGCTGATCGATGCCTGCGGCTGGAAGGGCAAGAGCGTCGGCGGCGCCGCGGTCTATGAACGCCAGGCGCTGGTGCTGGTCAATCGCGGCGAGGCCCGGGGGGCGGAAGTCGTCACCCTGGCGCGGGCGATTCAGGAAAGCGTCTATGGCCGCTTCGGAATTCGGCTGGAGCCGGAGCCGGTGGTCGTTTGAAGCGCCGCAGGCGCCTGCGCGCCATCGGCTCTCTGAACCAACCGGCCATGCCCAGCCGTGTTTGGCCGCGCGTCGCTGCGTTTCGACGCGATCAGGTGGCCGCCTCGGGCCCCGCCGGCGGTGGAGCAAAGCGCTGCAGGCAGGCCTGCAGCGTCTCCAGGTCCACAGGCTTGGACAGGAAGGCGCTGATGCCGGCTTCATCCGCCCGCTGGCGAGATTCCTCAAAGGCATCGGCCGACAGCGCCACGATCGGCAACTGACCGCGCGGCGCCGGCAACTCGCGCATGGCGCGGGTGGCTTCGAAGCCATCCATCTGCGGCGTGTGCAGGTCCATCAGCACCAGATCGAAATCCTGCTGCCGCAAGGCATGCAGCGCCTGGAGTCCGTTCTCGCACAGGATCGGATGGTGGCCCAGCTTGTTGAGCATGGCCTCGATCACCAGCCGATTGGTCGGATGATCCTCCGACACCAGCACCCGCATGCCGGCCACGGGCGCCGCCGGCACCTCCAGCACTGAGGGCAGGGGACCCGGACGCGCCGCGGTGCCTGACTGAGGTCCCGGCCGCAGCGGCAGGGTGAGGGTGAAGCGGGCGCCCTGGCCGGGCGCGCTTTGCACATCGATGTCACCGCCCATGGCGCGGGCCAGGCGTCGGGAGATCTCCAGTCCGAGTCCGGCGCCGCCGTGGCGGCGGGAGGTGCTGGCGTCGCCCTGACTGAAGCGCTGGAACAGGCGCGCCAGCGTCTCCGCGTCGATGCCGGGACCGGTGTCGCTGACGTCGAAGATCAGCAGGTCCTCGCCCAGCGGGCCCACACCGCGCTTCAACTGACAGCCCACCTGACCGCGGTCACAGAACTTCAGCGCATTGCTCAGCAGGTTCATCAGGATCTGGCGCAGCCGTGTCGGATCGGCCTGGACCCAGGTGGGGACGTCGTCCTCCATGCGGAACTGCAGGGCCAGGCCCTTGGCGCTGGCCTGCGGCCGGCTCAGTGCTTCCAGTTCGCGCATCAGCGCACTGAGCTGCAGCGGTTCCGGCGCGATCGACAGCCCGCCCGCTTCCATGCGGGTCACATCCAGGATGTCGCCCAGCACCGCCAGCAGATGTCGGGCGCAGTCATTGGCGGCCTGCCACTGGCCCTGCTGGGCGGTGTTCAGTGGCGCCTCCTTGAGCATGCCCAGCATGCCCAGCAAGCCCTGCAACGGGGTGCGCAGTTCGTGGCTCATGTTGGCCAGGAAGACGGTCTTGGCGCGGTTGGCAGCTTCCGCATCCCGCTGGGCGTCCTGCAGCCGCGCGGCCAGCGCCTCCTGTTTCCGGCCATACCGCTCCAGGCGCCGGAACTGACGCATCGACACCCAGGCAAACAGCACAATCAAGGCCGACAGCACCGCCGTGAGACCGAGGCTCACCAGACTCTGGCTGCGGATGACCTCATTGCGATGGGTGACGTCCTCCGCCACGTGATGGGTGGAGGTCAGCGAGAGCTCGCGGATCGGCTCGGCCAGCGGCTCCATGCGTTCGATGACGTCGCCCAGCCGCTCCGGGTGCTGACGGATCAGGGCGGCATCCAGCGGCAGGGCGTCGGCCCATCGGATGAAGTCCTTGGTGCGCGCCAGGGTGCGCTGGTAATCGGGATGGCGGGAGAGCACGACGGCCGCATGCTCGCTCTCCACCAGGTTGAGCCGGCTGACGAAGATCTCGTAGCGCTGTGCCACCTGATCCGGGTCAACCACCAGGCTGGGACCGGCGGCCTGCTCCAGCGCCAGGCGCAGCTTCAGGTATTCGGTCTCGAACTGGAACAGGCTCCAGACGAGGTAGTCGTCCTGGTAGCGCCGCGTCCCGTTGAGCAACTGGTATTGCCGCGCCTGCAACCACGCGACGCCGACCAGCGCCAGCACCAGGAACAGGCTCATCGACGTCATCAACAGACGCCATCGACGGCGAAGGGCAAGGCTGCGGGACTGGGAGGCCATGGTCAGCGAAGCTCCAGGCGCTTGAGCTGCCAGGCGGAACGACCGTAGTAGACGCTGTTGCGGAGCTCGGCGTGGCGGTCGAAGGGGTAGATGATGAACAACGGTCCCTTGTCGCGCAGGGGCATGGGCTGGTCGTCGATCAGGCGCGCCACGATGACGTCGTAGCGCTGGATGTCCGCCACGGGCAGGATCACCTTGTAGTCGTTGATCGCCTTGGCCTCGATCGTCTGACCCTGCGCGCCGACCAGGTTCAGCACATCGCGCAGCAAGGGGCCGGTGAACTTGCGGGCGGTCGGGTACCAGGGCGTCTGGGTCCGGAAGCTGACCTGCGGCAGTCGCTCCAGCATTGCCATGTCGAATTCCGCCCGGCCGCCCTGGTTGGTGTGCCGCAGCGCGCCGCCGATGCTCAGCACGACCGGCCCGGTGGGCGCCGTCAGCGGCGGCGACGGCGCCGTGCCATCCGCCAGAACGGGCGATCCGCTCATCGACAGAGCACAGAGCAGCAGCCCGGTCAGGGCGGAACGGCGCGCGGGCAGCATGGGAGCGTTCGACAGCCCTTTGTGGGGGCGGCGGCGGTCAAAACCGCGCATGGTAATCGGCAGGGCCGGCGCCGCCAGCGCCGGTACCACCCGATTACAGGGGCCCGAGTCGGATTTACGCCACAGTGAGGGCATGACCCGATCCGGCCTCGCAGCGTCGCCCGACCCCCGTGTGCTGTCGCTGCGGCGACAAGGCCGCCACCGTCCAGCCCGGAAGATGCCACCATTCGAAAGACAACAGGAGACAAGCCCGATGATGCGCGTGGTCACCCCTCGTCCCGAACAGGCCGCTGTGCAGTACAGCCACTGGCCTGCCCGTCTGCCCCGCCAGTTGGCGATTCCGCAGACCTCGCTCTGGTTCAACCTGGAGGTGGCCGCCACGCGGTATCCGGACAAGGCGGCCACCCAGTTCCTGGGGGCCACGCTCAGCTTCGACGGCTTGCGCCGTCAGGCCGAGGCGCTGGCAGGCTGGCTGCAGGCCCAGGGCGTGACCAAGGGCGAACGGGTGGCGCTCTTCATGCAGAACTGCCCGCAATACCTGATCTCGTTCTATGCGGTGAACCGGGCCGATGCGGTGGTGGTGCCGGTCAACCCGATGAACCGGGAGGACGAGTTCATCCATTACCTGACCGACCCGCAGACCCGGGTGGTGATCTGCAGCGGCGAGCTGGCCGGCATCGTGCACGCGGCGGCGCAACGCCTGCCCGAGTCCCAGCGTCCGACGATCCTGGTCACCCACTATGGCGAGATGCTGCCCGAGGGCGGCCCCGATGCGGACTGCGGCGCGCCGGCGCCGATGGTGGCCTGGCTCACGGCCCGTCACGCGCTGCCACCGGGTGCCACCGCCTGGCCGCAGGCGCTGGCGGGCGGCCATTTGCCCGGGCCCCACACCGCCGGCCCGGATGACCTGGCCATGTTGCCTTACACCTCGGGCACCACCGGTTTGCCCAAGGGCTGTGTCCACACCAATGCCACGTTGATGTCCAACAGCTGCGGCGGCTGCCAGTGGGGCCATGCCAGCGCGGAATCGGTGGGCCTGGCCGTGGTGCCGATGTTCCACATCACCGGCACGCTCTACGGCGTGCTCGGACCGGTGTTCATCGGCATGACGCTGGTGATCATGCCGCGCTGGGATCGCGAACTGTGCGGACGGCTGATCTCGCGCTATCAGGTCACTCATTGGACCTGCATCCCGACCATGATCATCGACCTCTTCGCCAGCCCGAACTACCGCAGTTTCCAGCTGGGCAGCCTGCGCTACCTGAGCGGGGGCGGGGCGGCGATGCCCAAGGCGGTGGCCGAACGGCTGCAGGAGGAGTTCGGCCTGACCTTCGCCGAGGGTTACGGCCTGACCGAGACGGCCGCGCCCAGCCACGGCAATCCGCCGGAGCGCGCCAAGCTGCAATGCCTGGGCATTCCCCTCTTCGGCGTGGATTCGCGCATCGTCGATCCGACCTCGCTGGAGGAACTGCCGGTGGGTGAGGTGGGCGAAATCATCACCCGCGGGCCGATGGTGTTCAAGGGCTACTGGCAGCAGCCGGAGGCCACCGAGGCGGCCTTCGTGACGCTGGACGGCCAGCCGTTCTTTCGCACCGGCGACCTGGGCCGCATGGACGAGGAGGGCTATTTCTTCATCACCGATCGACTCAAGCGCATGATCAACGCGAGCGGCTACAAGGTCTGGCCCTCGGAGGTGGAGATGCTGCTCTATCGCCATCCGGCGGTTCAGGAGGCGTGCATCATCGCCGCCAAGGACGCTTACCGGGGCGAAACCGTCAAGGCCGTGGTGGTCCTGCGCGCGGAAGCGCGTGGCAAGGTCACCGATCAGGACATCATCGGCTGGGCCCATGAGCACATGGCCGCCTACAAGGCGCCGCGGGTGGTGGAATTCGTCGAATCGCTGCCCAAGTCCGGATCCGGCAAGGTGATGTGGCGACTGCTCCAGGAGCAGGAACCCAAGTAGGGCGCCCCCTCTCGCACCGAGGCGCAGCACCGACGCGTTGCCCCGCCCTCGGCGGCGACGCACTCCGACCCCCTCGCCGACGGCCCTCTGCGACGGCTCCCCCGCCGACTCCCCCATCGGCTCCCCCCTCCGAGGGCGCCTCTCCGACTGGCGTGGCGACGTGATTCGCGCAAGACTTCGTCCATGCGTTCCTCAGGGGCGCAAGGCATCCCGTCGAATCCATTCACAAGGAGTGATCGCATGAGCAGTACCGCCTCATTGGGCCTGGGTGTGAACCTGGGGGCCGGCCTGGGCACCGGCCTTGGATTGGGCCTTGGCGCCGGACTGGGCCAAGGTGCCCACGGCCTGGAAGTTCAAGGCGCCGGCCGGCACGGCCCCACGTGCGCGCCCGGCCCATCTTGCGAGTCCATCGCGCGCTGGAGGGATTCGCCTGCGCCGATCGAGGCCCTCGACCCGTTGGCGGCGGTCGCCCAGTCTCAGGACCTCGCCCTCAAAGTCGCCAAGCTGGAGACCACCGTGGATCACATCAAGTCAGAAACGAGCGAGCTCAAGACCGAGCTGCGGGACTTCCGCCAGGAGGTCCATTTGGCCATCACCGCCATCCGGACCCATGACTTCCGCATCCTGTTCGGCGCGCTGATCGCCGTGGCGCTGGGGTTGACGGCGGTCATGGCCAAGGGCTTTCACTGGATCTGAGGCCCCCGCGCTGGTGTTCGTCGCCCGCTGCGTGCGCCCCAGTGCGTGCGCCCCAGTGCGCGCGCCCCAGTTCACTCGCCCTGGTCGATCCCGGGCCGTGGGACTCAGAAGCCGGAGCCCGGCTGCTTCAGAAAGTCGATTTCCTGCGCCGTGCTCTCTCGGCCCAGGATGCGGTTGCGGTGGGGGAATCGGCCAAACCGCTCGATGACCTCGCGATGCCGGCGCGCATAGTCCAGCGCATCCTTCAAGCGTTCATCCTCTTCGGCCAAGGTCTCGAACCACTGCACGCTGCGTTGCTGCATCGACAGGTCTTCCGCATGCTCCAGCGGCATGGCGATGAACCAGCGCTCCAGCACCGTCATTCCCTGTACGCGAGGCAGCAGATCAAGTGACAGCGGGAGTGCCAGTGCGTCACCTGCAAAGGCCTTCGGCGTGTCCCGGTGGATGTTGCGGGTGAATTGGTCCAGCAGCAGCAGGCGAGCCAGTGCGCCCCAGGGCGTATGGTCCCATTCGCGCAGTTCGCCGCGCAGTGCCCGCTCCACCGGCTCACCAAAGCGCTCGCGCAAGGAGGCATCGAAGGCCGCGTCCTTCTTGAACCACTTTGGCTGGATCTGGCCGTCCTCGACGCTGCCCGGCACCCCGAACCATTCGTTCAGCACCCGCTGCGCGGCTGCGGGCGTGAGCAGGCGTTGCCAGCGGGGATGGCTGGCGAGCCAGTGGCGCACGTAGCTGCAGCCGGGCACCAGTTGCAGCGGCACCGGGGCCAGCCACCGCACAGCGGCCTCCACCAGTTGCCCGGCCAGGCCCTGACCGCGCAACTGGGCCGGCACCCCGGTGTGGGTGATGATCAGCTGTTCGCCATGGCGCTCATAGTCCAGTCGGCAATGCAGCCCGGGTTGCGGCTGCGCCAGAAAGCATCGGGTCTCGGGATGATGCTGGATGACGATATTCACGCTGCGACTCCATTCAAGGCCTCCCTGCCGAGTTGTTGCCACAAATAGCTGAACTCCAGGGCTTGCAACAGAGCGCGCTGCTGGTTGTCCGCAGCGCCTCCATGGCCGCCCTCGATGTTTTCGAAATAGAAGCAGTCCTGGCCCAGATCGGCCAGCCGCGCCGCCATTTTCCGCGCATGGCCGGGATGCACACGGTCGTCACGCGTGGAGGTGGCGAACAGCGCCCTTGGATAACGGACACCGGCGCGGAGGTTCTGATAGGGGCTGTACTTGGCAATGTGAGCCCAATCCTCGGCGTCATCCGGATCGCCGTATTCCGCCATCCAGGAGGCGCCCGCCAACAGCAGGTGGTAGCGCTTCATGTCCAGCAGCGGCACCTGGCAGACCACCGCACCGAACAGCTCGGGGCGCTGCACCATGCAGGCGCCCACCAGCAGGCCGCCGTTGCTGCCGCCCATGATGCCCAGTCGTTCAGGGCGGGTCAGGCCGCGGGCGACCAGATCCTCGGCCACGGCGATGAAGTCGTCGAAGCTGCGCTGCTTGTGCTCGCCGGTGGCAGCTTGGTGCCATTGCGGTCCGTATTCGCCGCCGCCCCGGATGTTGGCCACCACCAGCCGGCCGCCGCGGGCCAGCCACGCACGGCCGTTGCCGCCGGAATACCAAGGCTGCAGCGACACCTCGAAGCCGCCGTAGCCATACAGCAGCGTCGGCGTGTCGGCGCCGGCATCCGCACGTCCGATGACGAAGTAGGGCACCTGTTCACCGTCCGCGCTTTGGGCGAAGCGCTGCTGCACTGAAAGCCCGGTCGCATCGAACTGCGCGCCGCGCTGCTTGAGTGGCTCCCGGTCGTCGATGCCGGCCTGGGCCAGGCTGACGCTGTCCGGACTCAGGAAATCGCTGTAATGCAGCAGATAGCGGTCGCCGAGCGGATCGTCCGACAGCTCGGTGTCGTGCAGGCTCTGCACGCTGAGCGAGCCGGGGAAGGGCGCCTGCACCGCCCGCGGCGTCGGGGGCTGGGCCGACAGGTCCCACTCCTCCAAGCGGCTGGCCACATGTTCGCTGATGGTGAGCAGCACATGGTGATGGGTCAGCGAATAGTCATCCAGCGAGCGGCCGGACGAGGGGCTGAACAAGGTCCGGACCTGCCGGTCACCGAGCCAGAACGCGGCATCATCGAGCAGCAGCAGCGATCCGGCGGGATGGGTGCGGCCCGCCACCGTCCAGTCGCTGCGCGGGCGCAGCAGCCACCAGGCGCCATGGGCATGCACGCTCATGTCGCTGGGCAGGTCGATGGGCAGGAAATCCCCCTCGCGCCAGAGGAACCGGGCCTCGTTGTAGAAATCGAGTGAGCGGCTGAAGAACACGCGCTCGTGGCCCGGCGTACGGTCCACGCTGGCCGACACCGACACATCCGAGGCCTCGCCCTCGAACAGCACCGGTGCGGAGGCCAGCGGCGTGCCGCGCACCCATTGCCTGATCTGGCGGGGATAGCCGGAATCCGTCAGTGACCCGGGGCCGAAATCGCTGCCCACCAGCAGCGTGTCCTCATCCAGCCATTCCACATCGCTTTTGGCTTCAGGGACGAAGAAGCCGTCGGACTCGGGCGGAATGAACTGCAGCGTCTCCAGGTCGAATTCGCGAAGTTCATGGGCATCGGCGCCGCCGTCGGACAGCGACACCAGGCAGCGCCGATAGTCCGGTGCCAGTGCGATGGCGCCGTGGAACACCCAACTGCGTCCTTCTGCGCGCCCCAGCGCATCCAGATCCAGGGCCACGCGCCACGGCGGTTCGGCCAGACGGAACTCCTCCAGCGTGCAGCGCCGCCACAGGCCGCGGGGGTGCTGTTCGTCCTGCCAGAGGTTGTAGAACCACGCGCCACGTCGCGCCACATGCGGAATGCGGTCCTTGGCATTGAGCAGCTGCAGCAGGTCCTGGCGAATGGGCTCGAACTCCGGTCGCGCCTTCAACACCGCCAAGGTGGCCTCATTGCGCTCCCGTACCCATTGCAGCGCACGTTCGCCTTCGGCGCCGTCCAGGGCTTCGAGCCAGAGGAACGGATCGTCGGTGCCGGCGTCGGGCGCCGTGTCGGTGTCGGTGTTGGTATTAGCCGTCGATCCCGCGAGCCGGGCGGGTTGGCTGGGCGCAGCGTCGGCATCCGCGGGTCCGGCGGGGGCGGCGATGGCGTCGGTTCGGGGTTCTGTCTGCACGTCGGCGTCTCCTGGTTTCTTGCGTGTGCTGCGTGTCCTGCCCGTCACGATGGCTGCGGCCATCTCTGTGGCATGCGCGATGCCTGGGGGTGTGACTGCACCGTGGCGTGACGGGTCGCGGTGACCGGCCGCGCGTGAGTGATTGCGCGTGACTGACTGCGTTTTACTGGCCGCGTTCCTTCAGCAGCACGGGCGTGATGTCGACCGAGCCCTTCTCCGTACTGACATAAGCGGTGCCGTCCTGGATGCTGATCTGCAACTGCATGCTGCGTTCGGCCAGGCCGGCCAGTGCTTGCGACTGGTCAGCCGGAATCTGCCACACCGCCAGCTTGGGTGTGCGTTGCAATTTGTTCTGCAGCCCCGCCCACCACACCGGCGTGCTGCTGGCGAAGCCGATCACGGTGACTTCCTCGGACCGACCCTGCGCTTGGCGCAGCCGGCGCTCGTCGGGCTGGCCGAGTTCGATCCACTGGACGACGTCGCCGGTGAGGTCGAGCTGCCACAGGGCGGGCTCATCGGCATCGGACAGGCCCTTGGTGAACTCCAGCCGGCCCCGCCGATCGTCCGCCGGCTGGTACAGCGCATAGGCGAGGATGCGCATCATCATGCGCTCATCGGTTTCCGAGGGATGGCGGGCGATGGTCAGGCTGTGATCGCCGTAGACATGGCGGTCCATGTCCGAGATCTGGAGCTGGGCTTTGTGGATGGTGGCTTTGAGCGCCATGGCTGCGGTGGCTGGAAGCCGAAACGAACTGAAGCGGCGCATTATCCGGCTCGTGGCATCATGCCGACCGCGACGCGCGGCCCTGGCGCCGGGCGTCCTCCGTTTTGCCTCGGCGGCGGCCGGCCCTCCGACCCGGAGTGGCGCCTGCATCGGCTGCTCGAGGTGCCCTAGAACTGACCGACGAGACAGCATCCCACCGGATGCAGGAAAGCCCCACATGAACACATTGCGCACGATCGTCGCTGTGGCCGCCCTGACGGCCTGCGGCCTGACCATGGCCCAATCCGGCGCCACCGCCAAGCCCGATGCCAAGGCGCCCGCCAAGACGGCCCGTCCCGCCGAAGCCAAGCCCAAGGGCAAGCTGATGACCCGCGACGAGTTGCGTACCTGCATGGTCGAGAACCAGGCGCTGGAGGATGAGAACCTCGCGCTCAAGGCCAAGGAAAAGGACGTGCTGGCCGAGCGCGACGCGCTCAAGGCCTACAAGGCCGAGCAGGACAAGGCCGAGCAGGAACTCCAGGCCCGCGGTACCCAGCTCAAGGCCGACATCGAGGCCATCAAGGTCTTTGGTGCCGAGATCGAAGCTGGCGCCGCCAAGATGGAGAAGGACCAGCTCAAGGCCAAGCAGGAGGAATACACCACCCGCGCCAATGCGCTGCAGCCGCGCATCGATGCCTTCAACAAGGAACGCAACGAGCGCGTCGAGAAGTACAAGGGCTTCAACGAGCGGGTGGATGCCCAGACCAAGGCGCTGGACGACTTCAATGAGCGCGTCGAGACCATGCAGGACAAGCGCGACGAATGGAAGAAGACCTGCGCCAACAAGTCCTATGACGAGGCCGACGAGATCGCCATCAAGAAGGAACTGGCCGCAGGCAAGAAGTGATCGCGGTCGGTGCGCGTCACGGACGCTGACCGCACGCGCGTGATCGGGCCGGGTGTGACATCAGTCCCACCCGCCACATGGATACGGCGTCCCATCCCGCACAGGGGTTGGACGCCGTTTCTACAATGAGCTAACTGAAGACGGCGGTCGCTGACGCTGCTGCAGGTGCTGCGAATGCTGCTCCGCGTCAGCGCGCTGCCGCCGATCCACAGCGCACCAGCGCTGCCGCCGAAGACGAACCAAGGATTGCACCGCTCATGAACGTCGCCAGCACCAACCCCCTCCTGCAGCCCTGGACCGGTCCCTACGGCCTGCCGCCGTTCGAGTCGATCCGCGCCGAGCATTTCCAGCCGGCCTTTGCCCTGGCCCTGCAGGAGCACCGCGCCGAGTTGGCGGCCATTGGGTCGCAGTCGGCGGCGCCGGACTTCCAGAACACCTTGGCGGCGTTTGACCGCAGTGGGCGGCGCCTGGTCTCGCTGGAGCATCTGTTTTCCACCTTGAGCGCCTCGGCGAGTTCGCCTGAGCTTCAGGCGGTGCAGCGCGCCATGGCCGCGCCGCTGGCCGCTCACAACAATGCGGTCTATATGGATGCCGCGCTGTTCGCCCGCATCGAGGTGCTGCATGAGCAACGGCAGTCGCTGGGCCTGGACCCGCAGCAGCTGCGTCTGCTGGAGCGGGTCCATCTGGACTTCGTGCGCGCCGGCGCGCGGCTGCAGGGCCAGGCCAAGGCCCGTTACGCCACCATGATGGAGCGGCTGGCGGAGCTTCACACCCGTTTCGCCCAGAACGTGTTGGCCGACGAGAGCGGCTACCAGTTGTTGCTGCGCGGCGAGGCCGAACTCGCCGGACTGCCCGACTTCGTGCGCGCCGCCGCGCGCCAGGCGGCCCTGGACCGCGGGGTGACGGAGGAGGGCGTTCATGTCGTCACCTTGTCGCGCTCGCTGATCGTGCCGTTCCTCAGCTTCAGCGAACGCCGTGACCTGCGCGAGCAGGCCTGGCGTGCCTGGGTCAGCCGGGGCGAAGTCGCAGGTGCGAGTGATAACCGGGCCATCGTGCGCGAGATCCTGACCCTGCGCCGCGAGCAGGCCGCATTGCACGGCTACCGCAGCTATGCCGACTATGCGCTGGCCGACACCATGGCCGGGCGGCAGTCGGCGGTTCAGGGCTTGCTGGATCAGGTCTGGGAGCCCGCCAAGGCGGCGGTCGAGCGCGAACGTGCCTTGCTGGACGAGGTGCGCACGGCGCTGGGCCATGACTTCACCATCGAGGCCTGGGACTGGCGGTATTACGCCGAGAAGGTGCGCCAGCAGCGCTACCAACTGGATGAAGCCGAGGTCAAACCCTATTTCCCGCTGGACGCCATGGTGCCGGCGATGTTCGACTGCGCCCAGCGGCTCTTCGGCTTGCGGTTTGTCGCGCAGCCGGAGGTGGCGGGTTATCACCCGGATGTGAAGGTCTATGAGGTCCGCGGTGCGGATGACGCGCTGCGCGGCCTGTTCGTGCAGGACAACTTCGCCCGTCCCACCAAGCGAAGCGGGGCGTGGATGAATGCGCTGCGCTGGCAGGCCCGCAATGGCATCGATGCGCTGCCGATCATCCTGAACAACAACAACTTCGCCAAGGGCGCGCCCGGCGAGCCGACGCTGCTGTCCTTCGACGACACCCGCACCCTGTTCCATGAATTCGGCCATGGCCTGCACGGGCTGTTGTCGAATGTCGAGTTCGAACGGCTGTCCGGCACCCAGGTGCTGCGCGATTTCGTCGAACTGCCATCGCAACTGATGGAGCACTGGATGGCCGAGCCCGCGGTGCTCAAGCGCCACGCGCGCCATTACCGCACCGGCGAAACCATTCCGGATGCCCTGCTGGACAAGCTCAAGGCGGCTGCCACCTTCAACCAGGGCTATGAGACGGTGCGCTACTGCGCTTCCGCGCTGGTGGACCTGGCGATCCATGCGCTGGAGCAGGTGGAAGCGCCCGATCCGGTGGCTTTCGAGCGCGACACCCTGCAGCGCCTCGGGCTGCCGCATGCCGTCGGCATGAACCATCGCCTGACGCACTTCCAGCATCTGTTCTCGGGCAACAGCTATGCCGCCGGCTACTACGTCTACCTGTGGGCGGAGGTGCTGGACTGTGACGCCTATGAAGCCTTCGTCGAGGCCGGCGACCCGTTCGACGCGGCCACCGCGCGGTCCCTGGTGGACAACGTGCTGGCCGTGGGCAACAGCCGGGAACCCGGCGCGACTTACCGTGCCTTCCGTGGGCGGGATGCGGCCGTGGGGCCGATGCTCAAAGGGCGGGGGCTGGCCACCGTGTGACGGTCCGTGCCTATGATCGGGGCATGGACTCTGCCTACACCCCGCTCGATGCCGCTGCCGCCGAAGCCTCGATTCGCCCCGGCCTGACCACCCGTTTCGCTGTCGTCACCGGGGCGGGCTCCGGCATTGGTCGAGCCGCTGCTCGCAAGTTGATGCAGGCGGGATGGCAGGTGGCGCTGCTGGGCCGTCGCGAAGACGCGCTGCGCGAAACTGCGTCCATTGCGCCGGACCGCGCCTTGGTATTGCCCACCGATGTCACCGACGAGGCGCAGGTGGCGGCGGCCTTCCAGGCGGTCCAGGCGCGCTTCGGACGCCTGGACCTGCTGTTCAACAACGCGGGCATGGGTGCGCCCGCGTCCGACATCGATCAACTCACGGTGGAGAAGTGGCGCGCCGTGGTCGATGTGAACCTGACCGGCAGCTTCCTCTGCGCCCGTGAGGCCTTTGCGCTGATGAAGCAACAGACGCCGCGGGGCGGTCGCATCATCAACAACGGCTCGATTTCCGCGCATGCGCCGCGACCGGGCTCGGTGGCCTATACCTGCACCAAGCATGCGATCACCGGGCTGACCAAGACCTTGGCGCTGGATGGCCGCAAGCATGACATCGCCTGCGGGCAGCTTGACATCGGCAATGCCGAGACCGATCTCACCGCGCGATTCAAGCAGGGCGTTCCGCAGGCCCACGGCGATGTGATGGTGGAACCGGTGATGGACGTCGATCATGCCGCCAGCGCGCTGCTGTACATGGCGGAATTGCCGCTGTCGGCCAACGTGCCTTTCCTGACGGTGATGGCGACCAAGATGCCCTATATTGGTCGCGGTTGATTTGAGACTGTGATGAACCTGTTGTCCACGATCCTGAACCTGGCTGCCCGCATCCTGCTGGCGGTCGCTTCCCTGGTGCTGTTCTTCGTGATGCTGCTGGTCGGCCTGGCGGTGCTCGCCGGTGTGCTGGTCTGGAGCTTGCTGCGCGGCCGAAAGCCAGTGCTGCATACGGCCACCTTCAAGCGCGCCACCCACATGGGCGCGCACGCTTGGGGCCGCCGCCCCCCGCCGGGCGGTCGCATGACGGATTCGGCCGAGGTGGTGGATGTCGAAGTGCGGGAAGTACCGCACAACGACCCGCGCCTGGAGCGCTGAGCCGCCCATTCGATCGACCGCCTGGTACTGCTGAAACAGGGCGGAGAGCCTCTGCGAACTGAAGGACCAATCGACAGTCAGAGCAGTCAACAGTTTGCAGCCAACAGCCAACAGCCAGCAGGCAGCAGGCAGCAGGCATTAGGCAGCAGGCATTAGGCAGCAGGCAGATGCCGTCTCGAGACGGGTAAGCCCATGGCCCGCGGAGCGAATGCGGAGCGCCTGAGCGAAGCGGGCCATGGGCTTGCCCGTCTGCGCTCGGTGGTGCGACGAACGCGCTGCCACGGCCCGAGCGGTCGCGGGAGGTGCCGGCCCGCCTGTCCGTTCAGGCGCTCCGCATTCACTCCCAGGCGGGCCGGCACCTCCCGCTCGAATCACCGAGTGGATCGGGCCTTTGCCAAATCTACCAATCGTCTCGATTCTGATCTGGCTCTCGCGCTCGCGCTCGGTCTCGATCTCGGTCTCGATCTCGGTCGCTGCCTTGGCGCTGGTCGCGCGCTCGGCTCCGGCTCCGGCTCCGGGCCTCAACTTGTCTTCGGTTCGGGCATTCACTCAGCGGCGAGCTTCATGACGCCGTCAGTTTCAATACTTCGGCGGGCTGCTCAGTTCGTTCCAGAGCTCGTCGTAGATCCGATAGCGCGACGGGCTGATCTTGCCCGCCTCCAGCGCAGTCAGCACCGCGCAGCCCGGTTCATGCCGATGGCTGCAGTTGTGGAAGCGGCAGTCGCCCAGATAAGGCTTGAAGTCGGCCATGTAGCTCGCCAGGTTGGGAGCCGAGATCTGCCTCAATCCGAATTCCTGGAAGCCCGGTGAATCGAGCAGGGCGCTCTTGCGCTCACTGTCGATCCAATACCACTGGGTGGTGGTCGTCGTGTGCCGGCCGGAGTTGAGCGCATGGGAGATCTCGCCCACCTGCGCCTGCGCGTCCGGGATCAGCAGATTGATCAGGGTGCTCTTGCCCGTGCCGCTCGGCCCCAGCACCAAGGTCGCCTGGCCTTCCAGCAGCGGACTCAGGGCCGCGCGCGACGCGTCCTTCTGGCCCTTCAAGCTGAGTTCCAGCACCGAAATGCCCATGGCACGGTACGGCGCCAGGCGTTCCCGGGCCGCGTTCGCGCCCGGCAGGTCGGTCTTGTTGAGGATGATCTCCGCTGCGATGCCGGCGCTTTCTGCCGCGATCAGGGCGCGGGTGAGCTGCGATTCCGAGAATTGAGGATCGACCGCCACCAAAATCAGCAGGCGGTCCAGGTTGGCCGCGAAGCTCTTGGTCTTCCATTCGTCCTGCCGGAACAGCAGGTTGCGCCGGGGCTCGACCGATTCGATCACGCCCTCATGGTCGCTGCTGCGCTTCCAGCGAACCCGGTCGCCGACCACGCAATCACTCTTCTTGCCGCGCGTCAGGCAGTGCACCCGCACGCCGTCTTCATCCTCGATCAGATAGTGACGGCCATGGCCGCGCACCACCAGGCCGATTCGGGTGTCCGCGCTGCTCATGCCGGGCGTCCCGCCAGGACCTGCGGCGAGGCCGCACGTTGCGCGATCGCCGCCAGGCGCTCGCTCGCCGGTGGATGCGAGTAGTAGACCCGCGCAAACAACGGATCGGGCGTCAACGTGCCGGCATTGTCTTCATGCAGCTTGAGCAGCGCAGCGGACAGGTCCTGGCCGCTGGCCTGCTCGCAGGCATAGGCATCGGCTTCGAATTCATGCTTGCGAGACCAGTAGGACATCAGGGGCGTCAGGAAATAAGTGAAAGGGGGCAGGGCGAACATGAACAGCATCAGTGCCAGCGCGTCGTTGGGCGCATCCAGATTCGGACGCACCCCAAGCGACAGATAGAAACTGGCCTGGCCGCTCAGCCAGCCCAGCAGGGCAAAGCCCAGCAGACTCAACAGGAACATCAGCACCATGCGCTGCAGCACATGGCGCCGCTTGAAGTGACCGAGTTCGTGCGCGAGCACCGCCTCCACTTCGGCGGGATTGAGCCGCGCCAGCAAGGTGTCGAAGAACACCACCCGCTTGGAAGCGCCCAGACCGGTGAAATAGGCGTTGCCGTGCGCCGAGCGCCGGCTGCCGTCCATCACGAACAGGCCCTTGGCGGCGAAGCCGCAGCGGGTCATCAGCGCTTCGACGCGCTCACGCAGGGTGACATCGTTCAACGGCTCGAACTTGTTGAACAGCGGTGCGATCACCGTGGGGTAGATCACCAGCATCAGCAGATTGAAGCCCATCCACGCGCCCCAGGCCCACAGCCACCAGGCGCTGCCGGCGGCACCCATCAGCCACAGGATCAGGGCCGCGATCGGCAGGCCGAGTGCCGCGCCGACGGCCAGGCCCTTGAGACCGTCGAGGATGAACAGCCGCACCGTGGTCCGATTGAAGCCGAAGCGCTCTTCCAGCCGGAAGGTGTTGTAGACCGACCAGGGCAGGTCCAGCAAGCCGGACAGCAGTGCAAAGGCCGTCAGCAGCGCGATCTGATAGCCCATCGGTCCGAGATCGGGCAACCAGGACAGCGTCCAGCGATTGAGCAGATCCAAGCCGCCGAGCAAGGTCCAGCCGATCAGCAGCAAGGTGTCGAAGGCCAGATGCAGCGTGCCGATGCGACCCCGGGCCAGGGTGTAGTCCGCCGCCTTCTGGTGCGCCGACAGCGGCACCGTGCCCACAAATGCCGCCGGGACGGCCGCCCGGTGCAGGGCCACATGCCGCATCTGTCGCGAAGACAGCCACAGCTTGATCAGGAAGGAGGCGGCCACCGCCGCCGCGAAGGCCAGGCTCAGCGCCAGAGGCGGCAAGTCGTGCGGGAAGGCGACGGCGGGCGTCGCGGTGAGTGCATGCATGGCGGGAGTGTAGGGTGTTCGCCGCCGTGCGTCGGGAGGGAAAGGCGCATCTGCGAAGGGGAAACCGGGTTCGCGGCAGCGCTGGCGTCGGCGACAATCGCGCCCACGTTCAAGGACACACACAATGAGTAGCGACACCCTGACCGCTGGCAGCACGCTGGCACTGAATGATCAGAACCTGATCTGGATCGACCTGGAAATGACCGGCCTGTTCCCGGATCAGGACCGCATCATCGAGATTGCGGTCGTGGTGACTGACCCGCAACTCACGGTCCGGGTGGAAGGGCCGGTCTTCGCGGTCCACCAGAGCGATGAGACGCTGGACAAGATGGATGCCTGGAACAAGGGCACCCACGGCAAGAGCGGCCTGATCGACCGGGTCAAGGCGTCCACCATCAGCGAGGAAGAGGCCGAAGCCCGCGTCATCGAGTTCCTCAAGGCCTACATCCCGGCCAACAAGTCGCCGATGTGCGGCAACTCGATCTGCCAGGACCGCCGCTTCCTGGCCAACTACATGCCCAAGCTGGAAGACTTCTTCCACTACCGCAACCTGGATGTCTCCACGCTCAAGGAACTGGCGCGTCGTTGGAAGCCGGCCGCGATGGATGGCTTCAAGAAGGCCCAGAAGCACACCGCGCTGGCCGACATCCATGAGTCGATCGACGAACTGATCCACTACCGCGAGACCTTCCTCAAGCTCGACTGAGACCGCCATGACGACGGTGCGCCGCCCCAGCCTGTTGTGGGCGGCTTTCGACTTTCCGCGACATCCACTGGCGCGCGAGGACGGCGAGCGTCTGCGCGGCGCCTATTTCGTCGCGCCCGATCGGCGCCTGGTGGCCCGCGATGCAACGTCCCTGCGCGAGGTGCTGCGCCAGGCGCATGACGCCGCGCGCGAGGGCGCCTGGGTGCTCGGCGGCCTGCGCTACGAGGCGGCCGCCGCACTGGATGCCTCGCTGCCATCGCGCCCGCAGACATCCGGCGAGCCGCTGGCGGAATTCGCCGTCTGGCGCGACGCGCCCGCCCCCTGGCCGGCGGAGATCGAGGAGCGCGCACACGACCTCTCGCCTTGGCGCGACGCCCAGTCGGAGGCCGATGAGCAGTCCCAGGTGGCGCGCATCCGCGACTACATCCGCGCGGGCGACTGCTACCAGGTCAATCTGACGACGCGGCTCATGGCCGAAGCCGGGCCGGCGTTCGAGCTGTCGGACTATTTCTTCGCGCTGCATGCGGCGCAGCCGGGCGGGTTCTCGCTGATGCTGCGCCTGTCCGACGAGCCGCAGGCACCGGGCGAGGAGGGCGGTGAGACGCAGCGCGGGCATGCCGATGAACATCACCTGCCCGATGCCGACCGACCTGCCCGTGCGCGCGCGGTCGCCAGCGTGTCGCCCGAGCTGTTCTTCGACTGGCGCCCGTTGCCGGAAGAACCGACGGCGGTGCATACCTGGCTGCTGTCGGCCCAGCCGATGAAGGGCACGGCGCCGCGGGGCCGCGACCGCGCGGATGATGAGGCCGCCCAGGCCTATCTGCGCACCAGTCCGAAGGAACGCGCCGAGAACCTGATGATCGTGGACCTGCTGCGCAATGACCTGTCGCGCGTGGCGGTGACCGGCTCGGTGCGCGTGCCTCGTCTGTTCGAGCTTCATGCCCTGCCCACCGTCTGGCAGATGACCTCCACCATCAGCGCCGTGAGCCGCACAGGCCTGGGTCTGGATGAGCTCATGGCCGCGCTGTTTCCGTGTGGCTCGGTCACGGGCGCGCCCAAACGTCGCGCGATGCAGGTCATCGACGAGCTGGAGCCTGCCGAGCGCGGTTGGTACTGCGGTGCCCTGGGGGTGATGCAGCCCGGCGGCGTCGCCACCTTCAATGTGCCGATCCGCACCGTCACGCAGCGCGGTGCGGTGCTCACCTGCGGCGTCGGTAGCGGCATCACGCTGGATGCCGAGCCTCAGCCGGAGATCGACGAATGGCGGGCGAAGTCGCGGTTCCTGTCCCGGGCCCAGGCGCCGATCGCGGCGCTGGAAACCCTGCGGCTGGACGACGGCCGGTTTGCCCGTGAGGATCGCCATCTCTCACGCCTGTCCCGCACCGTGCGGCACTTCGGCCTTCATGCCTCCCTGGACGCGGTGCGGGCCCGGTTGCGCTCGATTGCTGCGGCCCATCCGCAGGGCAGTTGGCGTGTGCGTCTGACGGTGACGCGGCAGGGCGACATCAGCGATGAAGTTCGGCCCTTGCCCGTGACCGAAGCCACCGCGCTGGCGCCGCTCTGGATCACACTGGCGGACCGGCCCGTCGACACACGCGGGCCCGATGCTGAGTTCTTTCAACACAAGACCACACGGCGCGAGGTGTACCAGGCGTTCCTGGACCGCAAACCGGCCGATTGCTTCGATGTGTTGCTTCACAACCGGGACGGGGAGCTGACCGAAGGCTGCCTGACCAATCTCGCCGTGCAACTGGACGGTCCCGACGCGCCCTGGCTCACGCCGCGGGCGGCCGCCGGGCTCCTGCCGGGTGTGATGCGGGAGGAATTGCTGGAGCAGGGCCGCATTCGCGAGTCCCGGCTCCTGATCAACGATCTGCGGCGGGCCCATGCGCTCGCCATCTTCAACAGCGTGCGGGGCTGGCGCGAAGCGCGGCTGCTGCACGAGGAATTTCATGACCACCACACCCAACCGGCGCCGCCCGACGGCGCGCAAGCCCCGCGAGGCTGACACGTCCGCCACGAGCCCGATCGAAGGCCGCGAGGACCTCGCGTCCGACGCGGGCGTCGAGTCGCCGAGCGCGACCGCCTCGCTGGCGCCGCTCGATGTCGACGGCGCACTCAACGACGTCTTCCAGGCCTTGATGGCCGAGGACGATGCCCCCGATGCACCTCCGGCCGTCGACGTTCCGCCGGTCGCCAAGCCGCGTGGCCGGCGCGCTGATGCGGCCGCCAAGCCCGCTGCGGCCGCCAAGCCCGCTGCGGCCGCCAAGCCCGCCGCGGCGGCCAAGTCCAGCCGGAAGACCCCGTCGGCCTTGGGGACCGAGACCGTTGCGTTGATCGAGCCGACGGCGTCGGCTCCGATGAGCGGGGCGGTTGAGCGGAGTGAGCTGAGCGAGCCTGTCATCGAGGCGCCCATTCCGTCCGCCAAGCCCGCTCGCAAGCGGGCCGGCCGCTCACGGACTGCGGAGGTCGAGCTGGTGGCGCTGCCCGCTGAGTCGGAGGTGGCGGAGAGCCCAACGGCCTTTGCGCCCACCGAATGGATGGAAACCATCCCGGCGTCCGACGCGGCAGACGAATCGGAAGCCGCTGAAGTGCCTGTTGCCGCACCGGTGTCGCCGGGCCGCAAGCGTCCAGCCCGCAAGCGCGGGGCTGCGCTGCAGGCGGTGGACGTGTCGGTCGATCCGATTCATCCGGCTGATCATTCGGGGGCGCACGCACAGGTTGATGAGGCGGGTGCCACCTCGGAGGCGACTGCCGACCTGGCGTCAACCGCCGAGGAGGCGGTGACGGCACCCGCGGCCAAGCGCGGCCGTCGGTCCAGGAAGTCGGCGGCGATGGTCGATGAGGCTGAGCGGGCGCCGGTGATCGAAGCGGAGGTCGAGGTCGAGGTCGAGGTCGAGGTTGAGCTCGAGGTCGAACCCCCGGCACCTCCGGAGCCGCCACGTTATGCGCTGGGATCCCGTGAGGACGACGGCGTGTTCGGCGACTACGAGCTGCATCACCTCGAGACCGGTGCCACCGTCCGCCTGCGTTTGCTGGGCCCCGATGCCTGGCGCTGCGATTGCGGCGATTACGCGGCTCATGGCGAATGCGAGCACGGCGAAGCGCTGGTGTCGCTGCTGGGTGTGGCGCAGTTGCGCACCTTGGTGGCCGGCTGGCCGGCGCGCGAAGCCGAGGTGTGGCTGGTGCCCGGGGCGCAACGTCGCCTGCAGTGGGTGCCGGGGCGTGAGTTGCCGCCGGCCCTGCGCGAGCGGGCCGGGTTGGACGAGGAGGGCCGCGTCGATGCGGAGTTCTCTCACGACTGGCTTCAGCACTTGCTCAGCGACGCTCGTGCCCAGGGCGTGGTGCTGCGGGTCGATGCGCCGGTATGGCCGCAGCTTGCGTGGGCTCGCGATGCGCAGGCCCGGGTTCGACGCCTGGAGCGGCTGATGGCCGATGGCACCGCCATGGCCGGGCTGTTGGGTGAGGAACTGCCCGTCTATCAATGGGAAGCGGCGCTGTTTGCGGTCTGCGCGGGTCGCGCCCTGGTGTTTGACGATCTGGGTCTGGGCCAGCGCGGCGCGACGGTCGCTGCGGTCCGGCTGTGGAGCGAGCTGTTCGACGCCGGCCCGGTGCTGTTGGTGGCGCCTGCCGCGGCCCATGCCGCCTGGCGGCGAGATTTCCAGCGCTGGCTGGGCGAGGTGCCCGCCGGCTTGACCTTGGCGGCGCCGACGGCCGGCAAACCGCCGGCCATCAAGCAGCCGCCGGCGCTGGTGATCGTGGACGGCATCGAAACGCTGAGCGCGGACGAACTGCAGACGCTCCGCGACCTGGCAGCGCCGCATCTGCTGCTGCTCGCTGGGCAGGAGCCGCTCAGCGACCCGCGGCTGGGTGAGTGGGTCGACTGGCTGGACATCGCCCGGCGCGGTCCGCTCGCCCAATGGCAGGCCCTGCCGGCCGATGCCGGCAAGCGTGCCCGGCGCGAGGCGCTGGAGGCGATCGTGCTGTCGCGTCGCAAGCGGGAGTTGATCGACGAACTCCCGGCGGCGTTGCTCACGCCGATCTGGCTGGAAGCCGCCGGCGCGAGCTTGCCGCAGGCGCCGCTGAAGCAGCTGCGTCAGCAGATCGAGCGCTGGACGGCGAAGCGCTTCCTCGGCACGGCCGAGCAGCAGCAATTGCTGGAAGCGCTGGCGCTGCTGCCGCCCGCGTCGCGTCAGGCTCTGGCGGCCAAGGCGGAGGCGGTGCTCGCGCTGCGCCGGGACTGGGTGCAGTCGCCGGTGCCGGCCGCCGCGCGGTTGCTGCTGTGCGCGCGGTCCGAAACCCTGCTGGACAGCCTCGCCCAGTCGCCACAGTTGCGCCGCTTGCCGGCCTACCGTCTGCGGGCCGGCGATGCGGTGAACGACCGCGACGCGACCCTGCAAGCCTGGCGCGCGGCGGAGGCGGGTGTGCTGCTGGCCAGCGACGACGCATTGGCCAGCCTGCCCGAGGACCTGCTGGTTGAGGACCGGCTGGCGCTGGTGCATGCCGACTTGCCATGGCAGGCGCAGGCTTTGGCGCATCGCGTCGAGCTGGCCTGCGGCGAAGAGGCGGCGGGCGTGCCTGCGGCGCTCTTGCTGATCGAGGGATCGCTCGACGCGGCCTTGCTGCGGGCGCAGCGCGAGGGCCTGCAGTTCCCCGCCTGGCTGGATGCGGCGCCGGCCTGGCTGGACGTCGATCAGTTGGAGTCGCTGATGGCGGTGCTGCCGCCGCTGCTGGAAGGGCTCTGACCGCGTGCCCTGAAACCGGGGCTCGAAACCGCGTCTCGGATCCGGGGCGCGACATCGGCTCTTGAGACTGGCGCCCGAAACCGGCCCGACATCAGGGGGCAGATCGGCCATGAGAAAACGCCCCGATTGGGGCGTTTCTTTTTCCCCGAACGGCCCTTGCGCCGCGAGTCGGGCCGCCCGCCATCGGGGTCGATGGTCTCCATGGACGGCGTGCCAAATCCGTCTCGCAATAAAGGGTAGGTGGAAACCCGGAATGGGGCTATACTGCGCAGCTTCATTGCCCTACGAGGCAATGTTTCGTACGTCTCCTCTGACCTCTTTGCGGTCCGTAGCGCTCACGGCAAGCCCGTGATCCTCGCACCGCAAGCCCATCGGGTTCGGTCGGCGGCGATGCCGTCGCTTTGACTGTTCCCCGGCGCCTCACCAGCCTTGCGCACCGCGTTCTGCGGTCGCGTCCGCGTTCTGGTGTACGACGCGAGCTTTCTCCCAGCGACATTACCTTCCGCCGACAGTGCACTCACTGCAGCGGCGGACAGCGATTCGGCGCGACCCATGGCGGTCAGCAGCCGGAGCGTTTATTTGGACTTGAGATGACTTTCGATCACGACATGAACGCCGACGCCTCGAACGAAGCGATGGACCAGGACCTGGAGACGTCCGCACAACAAGACACCGCTGAGCCGGTGATCGACGCTGCGCCCGGCGGCGCCGCTTTCTCCACGCTGGGTCTGCACGAAGCGCTGCTGCGCGCCGTGAAGGACTCCGGCTATGACAACGCCACCGAAGTGCAGTCCCGCGCGATTCCGCCGGCACTGGGCGGCGCGGACCTGATGGTCTCGTCGCGCACCGGTTCGGGCAAGACCGCGTCCTTCATCCTCCCGGCCCTGCAACAGGTGCTGGATGCCCGCGCCGCTCGCGCCGCTGGCAACAAGGCCAAGGTGGTGGGCCCGCGCGTGCTGGTGCTGGCACCGACCCGTGAACTGGCGATGCAGGTCGCCAAGGCGGCCATGACCTACGGCCGTCACATCCAGGGCCTGCGCGTGGCCACCGTGCTGGGCGGCATGCCCTATGCGCAGCAGCTGCGCGCACTGGCCGGCCAGCTCGACATCCTGATCGCCACCCCCGGCCGTCTGCTCGACCACATCAACAGCGGCCGCTGCAAGCTCGACAGCGTGACGATGTTCGTGCTGGACGAAGCCGACCGCATGCTGGACATGGGCTTCATCGACGACATCAACTTCGTCGCCCAGCAGATCCCGGCCGAGCGCCAGACGCTGATGTACAGCGCCACCTTCGCCGGCAACACCGGCCGCCTGGCATCGCAGCTGATGAAGGATCCGCAGCGCATCGACGTGTCGGGCCACACCGAGACCCACGAGAACATCGAGCAGCGCCTGCACTGGGCGGACAACAACCAGCACAAGCGCAAGCTGCTGGAGCACATCCTGGGCGAGCGTGATGTCGACCAGGCCGTGGTTTTCACCAGCACCCAGCAAGACACCGAATGGCTGGCCGAGCAGCTCGAAGCCATCGGTCACCGCGTGGCCGCGCTGCACGGTGGCATGCCCCAGGGCAAGCGCACCCGCACCCTGATGGCCCTGCGTCGCCGTGACCTGCGCGTGCTGGTGGCCACCGATGTCGCCGCCCGCGGCATCGACGTCCCGACCATCTCGCACGTCATCAACTTCGGTCTGCCGATGAAGGCGGAGGACTATGTCCACCGCATCGGACGTACCGGCCGCGCCGGTCGCTCCGGCATCGCGGTGACCCTGGCCGAGCGTCAGGATCTGTCGATGATCAAGCGCATCCAGCAATTCACCACCCAGCAGATCCCGGTCTCGCGCATTGCCGGCCTGGAGCCGCGTGCCGATGATCCGCGCATCTTCGCGCCGCGCCCGGGTGACCGTGCGGACCGTGGCGACCGCGGCGGCTTCGGTGGTGGCAACCGTGGCGGCTTCGGCGGCAATCGCGGTGGCTTTGGTGGTGGCCGTCCGCAAGGCGGTGGCGGCGGTTATCGCGGCGGTGACAACCGCTTCGACGGCGGCGCCCGCTTCGAGCGTCCTGAAGGCGCCCGTCCGCCCTTCGGCGGTGAGCGTCGCGAAGGCGGCTTCGGCCAAGGCCCGCAGGCCAACCGTTTCGAGCGTCGTCCCGACGCGCCGCGTTTCGGCGATCGCCCGCAGGGTGACCGTCCGGCCTTCGGCGATCGTCCCCCGCGTGACGGCCAGGGCTTCGGCCAGAACCGTGGCGGCTTCCAGGGCCGTCCGGCTCACGGTGGCGACCGCTTCGGCGCGCCGACCGACCGCCCGGCATTCCGTGGCAATGAAGCCCGCGGCGAGAACCGCTATGAAGAGCGTCCGCGCTTTGAAGGCCGTCCGGCCAAGCCCGCCTTCGCTGGCAAGGGCGTGCCGGCACGTGGTCCCCAAGGCGGTGACCGTGGCGACCGCGGCGGTGATCGCGGCGGCTTCCAAGCGGCTCGCAAGGGCCCGCGCAAGGGCTATTGATCGACATCGCCAGACGTTGATCAACACGCCGATCAAGACGCGGCTCGAGTTGCCGACGGCACGCACCGGGAGCGCCTGACGCATGCGGGTGGAAGGGCGAATCGTCCAGTGGGACGACGCGAAGGGCTACGGCTTCATCGCGCCGTCGTCCGGTGGTCCGAAGATCTTTGCGCATGCAAGGGCTTTCGGGCTGCGGCCGCGCCGCCCCTTTGTCGGTGAACGGGTCAGCTATGAACCCGGCACCGATGCGCAGGGCAAACCCCGCGCGCTGAAAGTGCTCAGCCTGGAGCCCAAGCCCCAGGCCGCTGCGACCGCAGGCGCCGCCTCATCGGCGGCTGGCGGTCGCTCGGCCAAGGGCCGCGGCGCTTCTTCGCGTGCCTCCGGTGCGGGGCCGCGTGCATCGGCCGGAGCGGCCGGAGCGGGTGGCAAGCCCGGCGCCTCCTCGAGATCGTCGCCGGGATCGTCATCCGCATCGTCCTCGTCCTCGAGTGGCGGTGTCTGGCTGATCCCTGTCTTTGCCTCGTTGGTGCTGCTCACCCACCTGGCCTGGCCGATTCCCAACGGCCTGTGGGGCCTGTACATGGCCATGAGCCTGGCGACCTTCATCGTCTATGGCCTCGACAAGCGCGCCGCCCGCCTCGGGCACTGGCGCGTGAAGGAATCCACGCTTCACGGACTGGCGCTGCTCTGCGGCTGGCCGGGTGCGCTTCTGGCACAGCAATTGCTGCGGCACAAAAGCGCCAAGCCCCGCTTCCGGCGCGTGTTCTGGTTGAGCGTGTCGCTCAACATCCTGGGATTTGTTCTCGTGTTTACGCCGTTGCTCTCACCGCTGTTATCGCCGTGGATGGCACAGTGGCGGTCCATCGGTGGTTGAAGTGTGATGTTGCAGTTGAAAGTGATCGACACGGCCGATGTGCCTGCCGTGATGGCCCTCCAGGCCGAGTGCTACGGCCCGGAATTCCTGGAAAGCGCCGAGGCCTTCGAGGCCAAGCTGCGCGCGACGCGCGGCCTGCATTGTTCCTATCTCGCCGTGGAAGGCGATCGCATGTTGGGCTACGTGGTGAGCCTGCCGGTCGGCGCCGAGGGCCTGCCGGCGCTGGACGCCCCCCACATCGAACGCGCACGCACGCCCGACAGCCTCTATCTGCACGACCTGGCGGTCTCGCCCGCCGGCCGCGCCCAGCGTCTGGGCCACAAGCTGGTGCAGCAGGTGGTGCAACGTGCCCAGGACATGGGCCTGCGCCAGGTCTCGCTGGTGGCGGTTCAAGGTTCATCCGACTATTGGCGACGCCTGGGCTTCCAGGACGCCGATGCGCCGCTGTCGGCGGCTATCGCACAAAAGCTGGCCAGCTTCGGCCCGGACGCGCGCCTGATGCGGCGCGATCTCGTGCCGGCTTGAAAGATTGCGGGTTGTCCCGGTCTCCGGGTGCCGGGCAGGACCTTCAGGCCTGGGATAATCCCCCGCCATGACAGCGATCCCGGGAGGCGCGGTGCACGATACGCTGCGCGACGATCTCCCCGAACCTTCCTTCGAAGACTATTTCCGCGAGGGCCAACTGCCGCAGGACTCCCTGCTGTGGTGGCAACTCGAACGCAACGAAAGCCTGCTGACGGCACAGCGGGCGCTGTTCCACGGCCCGGCGTCGCTGGTGCGCCTGCGGGTGTGGGTGTTCATCGAACTGATGAGCCTGCCGCAGTCCCGTCTGGCCCGGGACGACCTGAACCGCCATTTCCATGTGCTGCGCGATGAAGCGCTCGAGCTGGTGCTCAAGCGCCTGCGCGATGGCCATCTGCTGGCCTGGGATCCGTCCAATCAGCATTACAGCGTCACGCCGCTGGCGCAGCAGCTGATGGCCTTGGTCTCGCCGCTCACGCAGGGGCTGGATCAGGATGCCGACCTGGCTGGCTTGCTGGCCAACGTGGCCGGCGCGCAGCAGCTCGGCACGCTGGAGCCCGCGCAACTGCAGCATCTGCTGGCCCAGCTCTCGCGGCTGTACAACGAATTTGCAGATGCCATTGCCTCGGGATCGGAGTTCCATCTTAGACGCGCCCGGATGCGCTTCGAGCGTGCGCTCAAGCTGGTCGAAAAGGCCAGCGAGGCGCTGTCCGCCATCATCCAGCAGGCCCAGACCGAGGGCAATGCGCGGCTGGAGCGCCTGGCCCGTGAGCTCGGCCTGGCGCAGGCGCGGCTGCTGGCGATGGCCAGCCAGTTCAATCGCGCGCTGCAGCAGGCCGACCGGCAACGAGTGACCCTGGGCTCCACCGGCATCACCACCACCGACGTGCGCCGCTGGCTGCAGGACGTTCCCTTCCTTGAAAACCTGGCGCTGGGGGCCTTGTCGCGCCCGGTGCATCCGGTCTTCGTGGCCCAGCATGAGTTGCTGGACAGCTGCGAAGCCGAGTTCGAACGCGATCGACCCAAGCCCCCCACACCCGAGCCGCTGCCGACCGGCCTGCAAGCGCCGACCGGCGAGCTGGCGGTGATGAGCCTCCCGCCCGAAATGGGCCAGTTGCAAGCGCTGCTGGGCCGCTGGGGCGGCGACGGCGTGCAGACCAACGACCTGCGACCGGCAGTGCTTGGCGGCAGCTATGCCCGAGCGGCCTACCGCGCCCAGTTGCTGCCCTTGCTGGGCGACCCGCAGGCGCAGCATCTGGCCGGGGCCACCGGCGACATGGCGCGCCAGCCGTGGCGGGTGCGCTGGTCGGTGCTGCAAGGACCGGTCGACGATGAATTCGTGTCCTGGATGAGCCAGGGCGTGCTGCACTCGACCGATGTCGAGCCGCCGGTCGATCCCGAGCCTGAACCCAAGCCAGTGCCCGCGGCCGATCGCCCCAAGCGGACCCGCCGCAAGGCGGGCAGCGCCCCCGCTGCCACTGCTGCGGCTTCCCCGGCTTCCATCCCTGCTGAGGAGGCGACGCCCGGGTCGCCACCCGTCGCTGCCGCTGACGCGCCTCCCGATTCCCAGTCCGATGCGGATGCCACCGCGCCGGCCGATCCTTCTTCTCCCCAGCCATGAGCAATCAACTTGATGACGCCGCCCAACTGGCGGCCCAACTCCTGGCGCGTCGCTGGTTGCCGCGCAGCCAGCCGCTGGTCAAGCGCGCCCTGATCGATCAGGAACTGTGGCGGGCCGTGAATGAGCGGGTGGCGGCCGTCGGCCTGCGGGTGGTGGACAACGTCTACGCCGATCACATCAGCGTGGCGATGCTGCGACCCGCCGAGGTGGCCGTGTTCGGCGAGACCGGCTTGGCGGCCAACAACAACCTGGACCTGCCACGCGACGGCGTGGCGCTGCTGGTGGTGGTGTGGGCGTTGATCGTGCTGCCCAAGCGTCAGCGTCAACTGGCGCGGGCGGAAGAAGCGGCGGAAGGGCAGGGCGAGATGTTCGCCACCGACAAGCCGCTGCCCAACGCCTCCAGCAGCGCACCCACGCTGTCCTACCGCAGCCTGCTGGCCGATTTCGGCAATCAGCTGGGCAAGAAGATGCGTCTGGACTCCAACCTGAAACTGCTGGAGCGCCAGGGCTTCATCACCCGCAAGGGCGAGGACATCGCCGAAGGCCCGCTGCTGGACCTGCTGCTGGACTACGACACCCTGGCCCCGCGCATCCTCGACGGTGCCCTGGCCGATGTGCTGGCCCGGAGCACCGACGGCGAGGCCAGCCCGATGCTGGCGGCCATTCTGGCCGCCCGCCACAACGAAGAATCCGATCTGAGCGACGCCTGATGTTTCATCTCCAATCCCTGGAACTGCTGCACTGGGACTATTGCCGCCGCGTCTCGATGCCGCTGGACGGCAACATCATCACCATCGCCGGGCCCAACGGCTCGGGCAAGACCACGCTGCTGGATGCGATGCGCACGCTGCTGGGGCTGGAATGCTCCGGTGGCCGCACCTACAAGACCTACGCCCGTCATGCCAATGCCGAGACCGCCTGGCTGCGCGCGCTGGTGGACAACCGTCCGCGCAATCGGCAGAACAGCAGCCGACCGTTCGCCAGCTCGCTGCTCTATGCCGACCAGGTGACCCTGGCCTGCCGCATCTCCCGCCAGGGCGGCGACTGGGTGCGCCGCTACACGCTGATGGACGGCGTGCATGAGATCGAGACGCTCGATCAGCGGGCCGACAAGGAATGGCTGGGCATCGAGGCCTGGAAGAAGCGCCTGGAAGCGGCCGGCCTGACCCGCGCCATCGGCCGGGTGCTGGCGCTGGAGCAGGGGCAGACCGATCGTCTGTGCGAGCTGTCCTCCAAGGAACTGCTGCGGCTGGTGTTCGAGGTCTTCGGCGACCAGGAAGTGCTGGACCGCTACGAACTCGCGCGCAACCACCAGCAGCAGCTGACCAAGGAAGTCGAGCAGGCCACGCACGAGCTCTCGCATTCGCAGGCGCAGCTCTCGGACCTGTCCAACCGCGTCACCAGCTACCAGCAGTACCAGCTGCGGCTCAAGGAGCGCGAACGCTTGGCCACTGAAGTGGTGCCGGTGCTGCAATGGAGCGAACAACGCCAGCGCACCGCGCAGCAGTTGCGGGAGATGCATCGCCAGCGCCTGTTCGCGCGTTCGGACCAGCGCGGCATGAGCGAAAAGCGGGCGCATCTGCTGTCGCTGTTCCAGGCCCAGGAGACCGCAAAGAATCGCCTGGCCGAGTTGGAAACCGACCGCAAGGCGGCCCGGCAGGCCTTCGAGGCGGCGCGCGACGGCGAGCGTCCGATGGAGCAGCTCGCCAAGCGCGAAGAAGACCTCAAGGCCCTGGCCGCAGTGGAAACCGACGGTGCCGCGTTGACCACCCGTCTGGAGGAGCTCGGCACCCGGCAGCATCAGTTGCGCGAGAGCTTCACCCGTCACAACGACCAGTCCCGCAAGGCGCAGGCGGCGATGGACGAGCTCACCGGCCAGCGCCTGCCGCCGCCGCCGGTGGAGGTGACCCGGTTCCGCAAGGCCCTCGACGAAGCTGGCATTGCGCACCATGTGCTGGCGGACTGCATCGACATTGCTGACGACCAATGGCGCGCCGCCGCCGAAGGTTTCCTGCGTCCGTCACGCTGGGTCGTGGTGCTGGCGCGCAGCAGCGATGAAGGCCAGGCCTATCGCATCGCCTCGCGCGAGCGCTACCGACACTATGTGGTCGCGGACGGCGAACATGCGCCTGCGGTCAGCCCCAAGGACAGCCTGCTGTCGGTCCTGAGGTTCAATGCGAAGGCGCCGGCCTGGCTGCTGCGTCAGCTGGCTTCGATCCGCTGTGTGGGCGATACCGACAAGGGTGCGCAGGCCGGCGGCGAGTGGATCACGCCCGAGGCCTATTACCGCGACGGCCGCGGTGGTCGCAGCTTGTGGGTCGAACCGCGCGAGTATCAATTCGGCGATTCGGCGCTGGATGCGCGTCGGGCGTCGCTGGAGAAGGAGCTGGCGCGATACGACCTGGAGTTGTCGAAGATCGCCAAGGAGCAGGTCGAGATCGAGCGGCAGCTCAAGGATGCGCAGCGCGCCGCGCAAGGCCACAAGGCGGCCCAGGAGCTGGTCGAGCGCGCTGAGGAATTCGCCGAAGCCCGCGCCCGGCTGCCGGGCCTGCGTCAGGCCCGCATCGAGGCGGCCACCCGGATGGCCGCGCTGGACCAGGAGCATGACCGCACCGTGGCCCAGTCCACCCGCACCGAACGGGACTACGAAGCCGCGCAAGCCGGCTTGAAGGCCAGCGAGGACAACGTATTGCGCGCCGAACGCGATTGGGCGTCACGCCGGGATGATCTGCTCGGCCAGGCCCGCGCTTCCCGCGAGGCGAAGGCGAAGTTCCCGGCGGCATGGCTGCATCCGGCGCGCCTCAACGCGCTGCGCGACGAGTTCGAGAATGCCAAGCAGGCGGAGATCGCCTCGCGGCATGTGCAGCAGGAGCTCGACACCGGCGTCTGGGAAACCGATCCGCAAGTGCAGGACCGTCATGCGCGGATGCACATGGCGGTGCTGGAGCAGACCTCGCAGTTGGACGACCGACGGGCCAGCAACGAAATGGCCCGGATCGCCGCCTTCAATGCGCGCGACCGCTACATCGACGTGCTGCGTGCCACGGTGCGCCGCTACAAGAAGAATGTTCAGGAACTGGGCGAACTGGCCGGCGTGCATGCGCAGGCCGAGCTGCCGCATCTGGACAACGACGACACCGTGCTCGCCCAGGCGGGCCTGCATGTGAAGTTCAACTTCGACGGCAAGGGCGAGGTCGGACTGAACGACGGCGAAGCCTCCGGCGGCCAGCAGGTGCTCAAGAGCTTGATCCTGCTGGTCGGACTGATGAAGGACGATGACGCGCCCGGCGGCTTCGTGTTCATCGACGAACCGTTCGCCCACCTGGATGTGCGCAACATCCAGCTGGTCGGCCACTTCCTGAAGAGTACCCGCGCGCAGTACCTGCTGACGACGCCGATCACCCACAACGTGGAGGTGTTCGAGCCGTCGGAGATCACGCTGGTCACCAGCAAGAAGCCGCGCGGCGAGCGCTGGGCGCCGCCGATCGCGGTGCTCGCGCGCAAGCCGGAGGTGTCGGTCTACGACTGATCAGCGGCGTGGTTCCCGTCTGTTCCAGGAATCGACGGCTGAGGGTCCGGGTACTCGTCGCCGCCCTGCGCGCGATGTCTTGCAGGTGCAGGGGTTGGTCGAGGTTCTGCGTCAGCCAGCCCAGCAGGGGTTGAAGCGGTGTTATCCGACTCGTTCTTCGCCCGCCTCTTTGCCTCGGGCGCCTCTCCTGGAGCTTGCCGCCAGGGGCGGTCCGGTCGTCACCGGCAGCCTCTGGAATGACGGCTGCTGGGACAGCGCGGGCGGCGACCGTCGCTGGATCTTGGCGCACAACAGCCTGCGTCGCTGAGCGGCGCGCTCGTTGTCGATCCGCCCACAACAAAGCCGGCACTCGGCCGGCTTTGTTGTTGAGCGCGTGACGCCTGGCGGTCACGCCGCCAGCGTCGTCAATCACTGTTTTATTGGTTGTACCAGGTGTGGACGCGAGACGTGCCGCTCTGGGCCAGGTAGTTCTGCAATTCCTGTTGGCTGCTGAACGTCATCCGCTGGCCGGATTGCCGATCGGTCACGACCAGTTGATCACCCGCCCGCTGCGCGGTCACCAGGTGCCCGATGCCGTTATTGCGCTCGATGCCGAGCGCGAACTGACCACCGTCCTGCAGATGCGGCAGGCTGGCCGCCAATGAGCTCGGCGAGCCTTGACGATGATGCACGCTGCCGTTGTTGCCGTTGAGGTGAGTCAACGCCGCAGTGAAGTCCTGGGGCTGCATGCCGTAGGCGCTGATGTGCTGAACCTGCTGTTGCGTCAAACCCAGTGACTGCACAACCTGTCGCTCCGACCAACCCGTCATCGCTGCAATCGTGTGAAGGCTGCAGTCATTTTGCGTGCCCGCATGGAACGGCGTGGTTTGCGCGGCGGCCGGTTGCTGGGCGTACTGCGGCTGGGCGTACTGCGGCTGGCTGTATTGCGGCTGGCTGTATTGCGGTTGGCTGTACTGCGGTTGCTGCGAATGGTGGGTGTGAGAGGAGCCATGCCGGCTGCTCGAATGATGACTGTGATGCCGGGCACCGAACGCGACGTTCGAGCCCGGCAATTCCGCGCGCACCCGCGAGGCGCTGGACTGCGACGGCGAGGCGTCTCGCGCTTTCAACTGGCCGAGCGGGCCTTCGCCGCTGGCAGATGTGCGCGCTGGCGTGTGGGTTGCTGAAGGGGTGGCGCTGCTGGCGCCGCCGGACGGGTGGAGACCTGATTCCTTGGTGGACGACGAGATTTTCATGGGATCGATCGCTTGGGTGTTGCGGCACCGGTATGACGACCGGCGCAGTTGGGAGGAGGTTTGCCCGGCGACATGGTGTCGCCACGCGAGACCGAGGCCTCCTGCGGATGCGAAGCGGTGAACGGCTGTGCGACGCGCTCCTCCCGCCTCCCGACGAAAGGTGTCGCAGCTCGCCTCACCAACCCGCGTTCCTGTTTTGACTTCGCCTCGCCCCACCGCGGCCGCGCAGAACATCGACGACCCAGCCATGGAAGAAGCGCTTCAGGGGCGTCCGCGGCATCGACGGCTTGCGTGGTGTCAACCTGCCCGACAACGCGGGTTTTGCAGACTGTCCCTAGAACCATGTCCAGCTGAAAGTGCCAGCCGCGTCGGAACTGCGCCAAGGCCGGGTATCGCCATTCGGCGCCACAGGTCAGGCCGTCCAGCACCTGCCAGCCGTGACGCGAGACGACCTCGATCCACCCGATCAGCCACGGACCTCCGACGCCGTCCTGGACCAGCGGAAACACTGCGACCCTCTGTGATGCGGCGCACCTCGGACAGCGGTTCGCCTGCGTCGAGCACCACGACGTGGGAGGCACCGGCTGCCAGCAGGGCGTCGCGTTTGGCGCGGCCCCGCCTGGCCGCTGACCCTGCGCTCACCCTGCGCTCACCCTGCGTTCAGCAGACGTTCGGCAGACGTCAGCAGACGCGTACGGTGTCGACGCAGTTCCTTCGTTCGGCCCTTACCCCCGCGCTGCCTGCTGCGCGCGCTGATAGCTCTCGATCACGGCCGCATAGTGCGGCGAGAACAGGGCATAGATCTCGGCATACTTGGCCGCGTCGGGTCGGGCCCAGGTTCGCTGAAGCTCGCACACCATCGCGTTGATGGTGGTCGGCACGACGCCGCCCTGGACGAAGCGGGCAAGGGTGGTGCGGGAGGTGAGGGCGCTGGGGTCGCCGGAGGCGTCGATGACCGCGTAGACCTTGAAGCCGGCCGCCACGGCGTCCAGGGCAGGCAACATCACACAGACGCTGGTCCAGATGCCGGCAATGACCAACGTCTTCTTGCCGGTCTCGTGCACCGCCTTGACGAAGTCCTCGTTGTCCCAGGCGCTGATCTCGCCTTTGCGGGAGACATACCGGGCGTTCGGGGCGAACTGCTCCACCTCGCTGATCAGCGGTCCGTTCGGACCGTCCGGAACCGAGGCCGTGGTGATGACCGGGAGGTTCATCAGCGCGGCCACTTTCGCCAGTGAGGCGACATTGGCCCGCAATTCGCTGATCTCGATGTCCTGGACGGTCTGCAGCAGACCGGATTGATGGTCCAGCAGCAAGACCGCGACATCGGCGGCATCCAGCAGCGCTTTGCCGCCACCGGTAGAGAGTAGGTGTGCCATCGTTGACCTCTGGGGATCGGCCTCGCACGGAGGCCTGGGTGAAGGAAGTTGCAGACGGATCCCGCGGCAGACGCCGCCCTGATCGCGCTGCTTTCGCATGCCCCCTGGCCCTCGGCGGAGACCGCCATCGAAAGCGCCCGCAATCGCTCATCGCGTTTGCGTGTCCTTCGATGGCCGCCATCGCGTCCAGCACTCGGAAGTCATGTGCTTCCACTTTGTCGGGCCGCGGGCTGACAGGCATCGACATCTCGGGAGATGGGCGCTATGTCTGAAGGACTACATGACGTCATCGACGGTCCGACGATTCACACGTGCGCAGCGGCGGAGGCGCGGCCGATCGACCGGTGGTACCGGCGCCAAGGGGACCTGCCGGTGGTGCGTCCGGACGATTGCAACCCGCTTGGCCACACCCGCCGCCCTGGCGTGGTGTGATGAATTCCGCTCATCAAGGTTGGTGATGTGCTTGGCGGACGCCGGAACTAATTTTGGGCCCGCGCTCAGACGATCCGAGGCAAGACCCCCAAGCCCTGCCAGCGCTCGTGGATCGCGCGGTCGGCGAACGAACCGCTGCGGCGCTCGTCGTGCGAAACCCCTAAGGTTGCAGCGCAAGCCTCCGTGTTCTGTGGTCACGGATGCACCTGATTCATATCCTGGAGAACGAAATGGCGGACACCTCACTTGAAGTGAAAACGGTTCAATCGCTGGCCCGCAAGCTGGATGAATTTGCCGAAGTCCTGAGCCCCGAGGAGCACGCGGTGCTTCTGGGTCTGATCGGCACAGCCGGCGCGACGCTATCCGCTGGCCACGCCGGCGCGGACACCGAGGGCGTGGACGTCAAAAGCGTGCTGTCCACACCCGGCCGGCTACCCAGCCTGTCGGTCGGTCTGAAGGATGCCTTCAAGTCGCTCCCGGGCTGGACGGATCCGGCGGGCCCGGTGTCCGATTCCATCGGTGTGGGTGTGGCGTGCGTCTCCTGGTCCAAGGACTACAACAAGCTCGGTCCCGCCGACGTCCGGGGTCTCTCCCAGATTCCGGGCCTCAGGCAATACCGCTGAGCGGCCAGGACGCATCGACGCCCGGTCAAGAAGGAGTGTGCCGTGGCGTCCATCATCCTGTGCAATCTGCCCTTCGCATCGGCCAAGCGCCCGTCGCTGCAGGCGGGCCTGCTCAAGGGTCTGGCCGAGCAGGCCGGCTGGCGGTGCAGCACCCTCCACCTCAATCTGGATTTCGCCGTCCTGATCGGCAGCGAACGCTATGAGCTGCTGTGCCAGCACCGAGGTGTTCAGCTCAGCGACTGGCTCTTCTCGGTGGCCGCGTTCGGGGCATCGGCACCCGACCCCGACGGGCAACTGCTGCAGGATCTGCCGCCGAGCTTCTTCACAGAGCTGCAGCGGCTGGACATCGACGATGCGCCGGCGTGGTTGCTGCGTCTTCGCCATGCGGTGGTGCCGGCCTACGTGAGTGCCTGCGGGCAAGCGGTGCTGGCCGCTGATGCCGAGGTCGTCGGGTTCACCTCCACCTTCCAGCAGAACACCGCGTCGTTCGCGCTGGCCCGATGGCTCAAGCAGGCGCAGCCGCGGATCCAGACCCTCTTCGGTGGCGCCAACTTCGACGATGTGATGGGGCTGGAATATGTGCGCAGCGTACCCGCCGTCGATTTCGCCGCGATCGGCGAGGCCGATGACAGCTTCCCCCGCTGGCTCAGGGCAATGGCCAAGGGGGAGGACGCTGGCGCTGTGGAAGGCATCGCCTCGCGCCGGCCCGACGGCAGCGTGCGCTACCAACCGGTTGGCAAGCCCTTCGAGCGGCTGGACGATCTGCCAGTGCCGGACTATGCCGAGTACTTCACCCGCGCCGAGCGCCTGGGTTTCTTCGATGGTCAGGCCGGGCGCGCAGTCGATCTGCCGGTGGAGGGCGCACGCGGATGCTGGTGGGGCGAGAAGCACCACTGTGTGTTCTGCGGACTCAATGCCGGGACGATGAAGTTCCGGTCCAAATCGCCACAACGGTTTGTGGATGAAGTGACCGCCCTGACGCGCAACTACCGCAGCCTGCACATCGAGACGGTCGACAACATCATCGACATGTCCTACTTCCAGACGGTGCTGCCGATCATGCAGCAGCTCAAGGCCAGCTGGAACATCTTCTACGAGGTGAAGAGCAATCTGACGCCCGACCAGATCGCCACCCTTGCCAACGCCGGCGTCCGACGCATCCAGCCTGGCATCGAGTCTCTCTCGTCACCGGTGCTGAAACTGATGCGCAAGGGCGTGCGCGGCATCCAGAACGTCAATCTGCTGCGGTGGTGCCGCTACCACGGCATCAGGGTCAGCTGGAACCTGCTGTGGGGCTTCCCTGGCGAGGCGCGCGAGCACTACGACGAACAACGCGCGCTGTTGCCCAAGCTGGTTCATCTCCAGCCACCGGACGGCTGCGGGCGCCTTTGGATGGAGCGCTTCAGTCCGCTCTACACGCAACGGGAACTGCTCGGCGTCACCGACATCCGACCGTCGGCGTCGTATCGCCACGTCTATCCCGAAACCGTGGATCTGTCGCGAGCGGCCTACTTCTTCGATTACGCGGTGCAGGGCGCGTTGCCGGACGAGACGTTTCATCCGATCGCCGAATTCATCGAGCAATGGCGCACCTGGGCCAAAGGCACGCCGCGGCCCCAGCTCAGCTGCCAGTCGGCGCCGGGCTATGTGCGAATCACCGACACGCGCACCCCCGACCGCACCGGTGCCTATGAACTCGGTGACGAGCTCGCCACGGTCTATCAGGCGTTCCTCGATCGTCCCACCAGCGCCGACATGGTGGCGCGCAGCACCGGCATCGAGGTGGGGCGGGTGCACGAGGCCGTGCAGGCCTTCGTCGACCGCGAGCTCATGATGCAAGAGGACACGCTGGCCCTGGCGCTGGCCGTTCCCGAAAGAGCGCCGACATGAATGCGAGCGTGTCCCGCGTCGAATGGCGGACGTCGAGCGGCGCGGCGCGCGCATGGCTGGCCACCCTCGACCATCCGTTGACGGCCGACCTGTTGACGCGGCTGGATCGTTTCGAGTCGTTGGTCGGGACCGCGGTGGCCGCCTGTCCACTGGTGCTGCCGGCCGATGAATCCAGCCTGGTCGCTTGGACCCCTCGCGCTTGGGGCCTGAAGGCGGGCGGCTGGTGCAGGCTTTTCCTGGAACGGTGGCGCACCGCGCCGCAGGCGCTGCAGCCGGCCATCCAGGCCTGTCTTCTGCGGGCCTGGCGCCCGTTCGGCGGCTTGATCACCTGTCCGCTGTCGGACTTGTTCTGGCCCGACGAAATCGACCAGCTGACCGCAGCGAGACAGGACATGGGCGAGATCGAGGTCACGCGGCTGAACCTCCGTGCCGGCACGAAGTCGGTGTACCGCGGCTATCTGTGCGTGATCCTCAAGGTCACCCGGCTGTGCAACTTGCGCTGCACCTATTGCCATGACTGGAGCGATGCGCCGCAGGACCATTCCCAGTTCCACCTGATCCTTCGTGCGGTGGGTCAGGCGCTGCAGTTGGGCAAGGGCACGGTGGACTTCGTCCTGCACGGCGGCGAACCTTTGATGCTCGGCCGGCGCGGCATGTTGCGCCTGCTGGCCATTCAGGCGCACCTCGCGCAGGGCGGGCAGACCGTCCACAACCACCTGCAGACCAACGGGACCCTGCTGGACGCAGCCTGGCTCGATGTCCTGGAGACCTTCGGCATCCGCGCCTCGGTCAGCATCGACGGGCCCCGTGAAGTGCACGACCGCAGCCGCCCCGACGCGCTGGGCCGAGGCACGTTCGATCGCGCCATGCACGGGCTGGAGCTGCTGCGCAGCCGGCACCTGCTGTCGGGCGTGCTGATGGTGGTGACCGCCGAGGTGCTGGCACGCGGCGCCGACGCGCTGCATGCCAGCCTGCAGGCGTTGGGACTGCTCGACGTCGGGCTCATTCCGCAACGGCCCGCGGCCGGCGAGACCGGGGGCATCGCGCACGCCGCGTTCGTTCGGTTTCTGGTCGACTTCGAGCACAGCGCCCGGGCGGCGAGCGCTGCGGGCCAGACGCGCGTCCACCTCCGTGAGTTGGACGCCGTGCAGCAGTTGGTGTCGGGCAAGCCCTCCGGGTTCTGCGAACTGGGCGGCAACTGCGTGGGCGCCTTCATCTCCATCGAAGCCGATGGCCGCGTCAGCCATTGCGACAAATACACCGGTGACGCGACCTATGTCTACGGCAATCTGTTCGAGACCGACCTCGGTGACCTGCTGCGCAGCGAGCGCGCTCAATCGATCGCGCGCCGGGCCGATGCGGGGCTGACCCGCTTGCGCGCCTGCCGGCACTTCGCCCTGTGCCAAGGCGGTTGTCCTCACGAGCGCTACCTCCAACCGTCCGGCGAGCAGGGCACTTGCTGCGGCATGGGGCCGCTGTTCGACCTGTTCGAGGCGCCTGCGTTGCGGCCGCTCGCCGCCGTCGTGGCCGGAGCGCCGACATGATTCGCGCCGACGCGCTCAGTGAGCAGGAACGCGTCGCGATGCAGGCGGCCACCGGAGGGCGGCGCCTGCCGTCGAGCGTGGAGGCCTTCGATCTCAATCTCGCCGAAGCCGAACTGCTGCTCAATGTCGGCCTGGGCGCCGAGGAAGTGGCGCATATCCGCTCGCAGCGGCCGTTCTACCGGGTCGAGGATGTGAGCGACACGGTGCCGCTCGGGTCGCACAGCGCCGCCCAACTCGCGCGGTTCTTCACCGTCTCGCGGCTGCGTTATATCGATCCCGCCTCGGGGCAGTGGTCCGAATTCACCGTCGATGCGGACGAGTGGATCGTGGAAGCCGCTCCGGTCACGACCACCGACCTGGAAGCGGCAGCGGCGCATCGCCCGGCAACGCCGCGCTACACATTGCGGGCCCAGCGGCCACGATTGACCGACGGGGAGGTGGTCGGGATCAAGTCCTTTCCGTCTTTCGTCGACGCGCAGGGCCAGCGCCGGCATCTGCACCCCGAGTTTGTGCAGGTGCAGGCGCGTTGTGCGGTCGAGGACCCCGTGCTGGGCGAGCTGCTGCAGACCCTCGGCCTGCGGGTGCACAAGACGTATCCCCTGAAGGGGCTCTTCATGGCCCGGGTCGGTGATGGCCGTCATGGACCTGCCGCGCTGTCGAATGCCTTGCTCGCGCTCAATGCGGCCCCCTGCATCGAGGCGGCCGAGCCCGCCTGGCTGGGCTTTGATGATGTCGAGGCGACCCGCGTGCGGATCCGCGATGCCGCTCCTCATGCCGCCGCGCCGCGCCCACCGAAGCCCCGCGCGTCAGCCACCGACATCGAAGCCAAGACCGAGACCGAGACCGAGACCGAGACCGAGACCGAGACCGAGACCGAGACCGAGACCGAGACCGAGACCGAGACCGAGGCTGAATCCGAAGCCGAAGCCGAAGCGGAAGCTGATACGCGTCTTCCCTGGAATCTGGACTTCCTGAGGGCATCGGTGTTCTGGGCTGCCACCCGAGGCAGCCCGGAGGTGACGCTGGTCTGCGTGGACAGCGGCGTGGCGCTGGCCCATGCCGGACTCCAGCCGCCCGCACCCCAGGCGCTGCGCTCGGCCTACGACTTCACCGACGAAGGACTGGCCGACGAGCTGGGCCACGGCACCAGCGTGGCCGGGCTGCTCGTGGGCAACGGCGGTCGGGGCGTCTGGGGACTGGCGCCCGGTTGCTCGCTGGCGGCGCTGAAGGTCTCGCTGTGGGCCGATCCAGGCGCTTATGCCAGCCGTCGGGCGGCGCTGATGAGCCTCGTGCCCTGGGCGCGCGACGGACGCCGTCTGGTCGTCAACCTGAGCTGGCGGACAGCGGGAGATGTGGCGCTCATCCGGCTGGCCATCGCGGACCTCGCCGCTGCCGGGGCACTGATCGTCTGCTCGTCGGGCAATGAGGGACTGGTGAAGGACCATCCCCACTTTCCGTCGGACTATCCGCAGACGGTGTCGGTGGGCGCGGTCGGGGATGACGGTCGCCGCGCGCCCTACAGCAACGTCTCGCCGCAGGTGGACCTCATGGCGCCCGGGGGAACCGATGCGGTGCCCTTGATCTGCGGCACGCCCGACGGGGGCGTGGTCACCCGCACCGGGACGTCCTTCGCGGCGCCGCAGATCGCGGCGGCTGCCGCGCTGGCCTGGTCGCTCATGCCCAATCTGAGCGCGCTCGACCTGCGCGCGAAGCTGGAACTGGCCACCCGCACGACGTCCGGTGAGCGCGTCCTGGACCTGGCCGAGTTGCTGCGCGTGCTGCGAGTTCCTGCCGACCCTGGCCCGATTTCGGAACCGCCGGTCACGCCCGGTACCGGAACTGGAACTGGCACCGGCACCGGCACCGGCGCGGGGCCGTTCCCGCTCTCCGGCACCGAGATGCTGCAGCGCTGCGCCGCCTGCGGCATCAAACCCATCACCGCACGCATCATGCTGTTGCGGCCGGTCTTTTCCAGTTGGGACGAGGTGGCGGCGCTCTTGGGCATGGATGCCGGCACGCTCTCACGCGTCAGGGCCACGATCGATGGTGCCCTGCGCTGAGCCGGAGATCCGCGTCGGCCTGCCGGACTGGCACATGGTCAAGGAGTGCGGCCCCGAGCCGGGCCGGATCGCCTTCGGGCCGTTCCTGCCGCAGGCGTCCTGCCTGGCCTGTTTCGCTGCGCGTCGCCAGGCCAGCGGTTTGGCGGTGGGGCAGTTGTCGGTGCTGCGCGTGCCCGGGGGCGACATCGTCCACTGGCGCGACAGCGCCTTGTGGGATCACCAGATGATGCCGGATGCGCAGCCCCAGCCGTTCATCGCTCCTGCGACGTGCGGCATGGACTGCGGAGGCCGCGCGACCCGTGCTCCGCGCAGCCATCTGGACGCCGTCGCGTCGCGAACCGGGCTCATCCGGGAGGTGCAGATGGTTCAGGCCACACCGGGCCACTGGACCGCGTTGGCAAGAGGGGCGTGGACGATCGGATCCGCCGGCGTGCCGGTGCTGTGCAATGGCACCGCCACCTCCTGTGATGCGAATGACGCGCGTGACCGTGCCATCTACGAGGCGTTGGAGCGCTACTGCGCGGGCTTCTGGCGGGCCGATGAGCTGCAGGCCGCTCCGGTCGAGACCGGTCGGGATGGCGCCACGGCCTCAGCCCCTCTGGTGCGGGTTCGGCCGCTGGACGGGGGACGCGCGGTGCTCGCGCCTGCGGACCGCGTGTACCTGCCGTTCGCGCATGAGGGGCAGTTTCACCACGGCGACTCGGTGGGCCTGGCCTGCGGCCGCAGCGAGCACGATGCGCGGGAGCGCGCCGTCGATGAGGTCATCGAACGCTGGGTGATCGATCCCTGGCTGCGCATGGCGCGGTCGATGTCGCCCCATCCCCCGCTCGATCGGCCGGCGCCTGACGGCCTGGCGGTGGTGGTCGCCCGGGTCGCGCTCGGTGCGACCTGGCGTCATGTGGCCGTGGCGATGTACGCAGCCGATCGGCCGCCCTTCGGCGCGCTGGGCTTTGGGTGCCATTCGTCGGCGCAGCAGGCCCTGAGCAAGGCGCGGCGCGAGGCCCGGCATGTGCAGGCGCACATGACCCTGCTGGCCGCACGTGGGCACCCGGCCTTGATCTCGACCGCAGAGGATGTGGAATCGACGCTGCTGCGGGCCGCGTTCGATGAAGACGTCGCCAACAGGTTGAAGGCAGCGCTGAGCGATGCCCGGCACCGCGACGCGGTGCCGCAGAAGGCACTCGCGCCGCACTCGATCCGATGGCGCACGGTGTCAACGGCCGATGTGCGCGCCCTGGGACTGGAAGTGGTGCGGGCCTTGCTGGCCGATGGGTGACCTGCTGCGGCCAGGCCGTGCGGGCGTCATGCAGTCATCGTCCGAGGGCTCTGGCGTTCAGCCCTTCACCCCACCCGCGGTCAACCCCGACACGATCCACCGCTGCGCCAGCAGAAACACCGCCGTGATCGGCAACCCCGACAGCACGGCCGCAGCCGCGAAGTCTCCCCACAGGAAGCGCTGATCGTGCAGGAAGTACTTGGAGCCCACCGCCAGCGTCAGATTGCCTTCCTCCCGCAGCAGCACCGAGGCCACCGGGTATTCGATGATGGTGCCGATGAACGCCAGCACGAACACCACCATGAGGATGGGCACCGCCATCGGCAGCAGCACCAGCCGGAAGGCCTGCCAGTGGCTGGCGCCGTCGACCTTGGCGTTCTCCTCGATCTCGATCGGGATGGTGTCGAAGTAGCCCTTGATCGTCCAGATGTGCGTGGCCACGCCGCCCAGGTAGGCCACCACCAGCCCCGCATGGGTCTCGATGCCCAGCCACGGCACGAAGGTGCCCAGCGTTTCGAAGATCGCGTAGATGGCCACCAGGGCCAGCACCGGCGGGAACATCTGCAGCAGCAGCATGCTGTTGAGGATCCCGCCCTTGAACCGGAAGCGCAGCCGCGCAAAGCCGTAGGCGGCGGTGGTGGAAATGCCCACGATCGCCAGTGCCGAGAGGCTCGCCACCTTGATCGAGTTCCACAGCCAGGTGAGCACGGGGAAGGGCGGCTGCACCAGCGAGCCGTCCGCCGCCTGGTAGGGAATGCCCAGCGCCAGCTTCCAGTGCTCCAGGCTGATGTCGGTCGGAATCAGGCTGCCGGTGGCGAAGTTGCCAGGCCGCAGCGAGATCGACACCACCGCCAGCAGCGGAAACAGCGTCAGCGCCAGGAACACCCACAGCAGGCCGTGGGCGAACCACACGCGCCAGCGGGCTTGCTTGCCTCGAACGATTGCCATGACCGGCCCTTATTCCCTTATTGATTGGCTTTGCGCATCAGGCGCAGATTGAGCAGCGACAGCGCCGCCACCAGCACGAAGATCAGCGTGGAGATCGCCGCCGCCAGGCCGAAGTCGGTGCCCGAATCGCGGAAGGCGATGCGGTAGGTGTAGCTGACCAGGATGTCCGTCTGTCCCGCCGGGATCTTGGTGGAGAGGTAATCGGGTCGCCCATCGGTCAACAGCGCGATCAGCACGAAGTTGTTGAAGTTGAAGGCGAAGGCCGACACCAGCAGCGGCGACAGCGGCTTGATGATCAACGGCGCCGTGATCTTGAAGAAGTTGGTCAGCGGCCCGGCGCCGGCGATCGCAGACGCCTCGTACAGGTCGGAGGGAATCGCCTTCAGCAGCCCCGCGCACAGGATCATGATGTAGGGATAGCCCAGCCAGACGTTCACGATCAGCAGCATCGTCTTGGCCAGCAGCGGATCGGCGAACCAGGCCGGCTTCACGCCGAACAGCGCGTCCAGGATCGCATTGATCTCGCCGAAGTTCTGATTGAACAGCCCCTTGAACACCAGGATCGAGATGAAGCCCGGCACCGCATACGGCAGGAACAGCAGGGTCCGATAGGTGGTGCGAAAGCGCAGGTCTTCCCAGTTCAGCAGCACGGCCAGCATCATGCCGATCGCGGTCGAGCACACCACGGTGAGCAGCGAGAACACCACCGTCCAGCTGAAGATGGACAGGAACGGCCCGCGGAACTCCGCATCCAGCACCATGCGCGCATAGTTCTGCGCGCCCACCATCACCTTGTAGCCCGGCGACAGATGGGTGCCGGCGGCTGCGCCTTCGCCTTGGTAGTAGCCGGTCTTGGCATCGGGTCGGAAGATCGCGCCGTCGGCCAGGCGCTTGAGCGCACCATCGGCCTGCTCCTGGAAGTGCGGCCGGATCGGACCGAATTCGCGCAGGCCCAGGTAGTGCAGGGTGGCGGCCTCGTCGGTCCGTCCGGGCAGGTGCAGGCGAAGTTGCGCGAGCGCGGCGCGATGGGCTACCAGGTCCTTCAATGAGAGCGCCGGCCCCCACGGGACCTCACCGCCCGACATCGTCGGCAGGCCCGCGTCGGGCGCGGCCTGCAGGGTGACGACGAACGGCTTGTCGACCTGCCGCAGCGCCAGCGACGGCGACACGAACCGCACCGCGCCGGTAGCGGGATCGCGCAGCACCAGGCGGAAGGCGGCACCGTCGGCGTGCAGGCTGTAGTCCCGCACCTCGTCCAGCACCGCGTCATGCTGCTCCAGCAGGTACTCGCGCACCCGCTCCTGGCTCAACAGGTGGGCCGACGAATAGTTGGTGAAGCCGATCTGCGTGGTGTAGGCCAGCGGAAAGGCGATGAACAGCAGCATCCCCGTCACGCCCGGAAACAGATAGCGATAGGCCAAGCCGGCCTGCGACAGATAGACCGCAAACCCGCTGCCGAACAGCGCCATCGCGCCCAGCGCCCACCAGGTCTGGCCGGCGACATAAAGCGTGAAGACGAGATAGAGGGCGGCCAAGGCGATCAGCGCGACGACCGGCCAATACAGCCCGCGCGCCAGGCGTTCCAGCAGGCCCGGCGCCTGGCGGCTGTAAGCCTCGGCCAGGGGCGAGTCGGGCAGGGTGGCGGCGAGCGCCGAAGTGGAGGCGGTGGTGGCGTTCATTGCTTGAGCAGCATGCGTCCGGCGGCGCCATCCAGCGCGTCCTTGGGGCTTTGGAGACCATTGGTGACGGCTTCCAGCGCCGCGTCCATCGCGGTCCAGAAGCGGCCCACCTCAGGGATGTTGGGGATGGGTTCGCCGAGGCGGGCGTTCTCCATGCTGGCGCGGATCAGCGGATTGACCGCCAGCGTTTGGTAGAAGGCCTTGTTGGCGGGCACTCCGATGGGCACGTCGTTGTCCAGCACCTGGAGCGCGGCGGGCCGCATCAGGTGCTGCTCGATGAACTCCCGCGCAATGTCCTTGTGCTTGGACGGGGCCGCGATCATGCAACCCAGCACCCCGACAAAGGGCTTGGACGGCTGGCCTGCGATCACCGCCGGAATCGGCGCCACACCGAAGTCGATGCCGGCCTTGCGGGCGTTGTCCCAGGCCCAGGGACCGGAGACCATCATCGCCACCTCGCCGCGGGCGAAGGCCGATTCCATCTCGGCATAGCGGGCGCCGCGCGGCATCACGCCTTCCTTGATCAGCCGTTCCAGCATCCGGCCGGCCTGCTGGGCGCCGGCGTTGTTCACCGCGACCTGGCGCGGGTCGAAGTCGCCTTGCGTATCACGCGCGAAGATCACCCCGCCCGCGCCGGCGAAGATCGGCCAGCTGAAGAAGCTCTTGTTGTAGTCCCACAGGATGGCGTGCTTGCCGCGCTGCCGGAGGATCTTGTCGAGCGCGATGACCTCGTCGAAGGTCTTGGGCGGCTTTGCCACCAGCGCCTTGTTGTAGATCAGACCGGTGGTCTCGATGGCGATGGGATAGCCCCAGTAGCGGCCCTGGTAGCGGAAGGCCTGCCAGGTGGTGGGTTCCAGTTCCTCGAACAAGGCGCGGCGCGGTTGCACCGGCGTCAGCAGGCCGGCCTTGGCCCATTCGCCGGCGCGGTCATGCGGCCAGCAGAAGATGTCCGGTCCCTTGCCGGCGCCAGCGGCCTGGGTGAACTTCTCCGGCGCGTCGACCGGATGCTCCACCACCACCTTGACGCCGGAGACCCGCTCGAAGGCGTCACCGACCTTCTGCAGGCCGTTGTAGGCCTTGTCCCCATTGATCCACACCAGCAGCTTGGGCGCGGTCTGCGCCTGGGCCGCAGGCAGGCCGAACAGCACGGCCAGAACCAAGACCGCCGCCCGTGGGCCCCAGGTCCGTCCCAGGGACGAGGGCCGGGATGCAGTCGAAGCCATCGATCGCCGCGCGGGGCGCGTCTGATCAGCGCGAGCCCCCGTCATGCGGGCACCCCCAGGCGCTGGAAGGCCAGCCCTTGCGCATCGAAGAGATAGCAGGCGTCGGGCGGCAGTTGCAGCGACAGGCTGTCGCCAGCGCGCACGCGGGTGCGGCCGTCGAATTCGCAGGTCAGCGCGTCCTCCACGCCGGGATAGGCGCAGTAGGCATGCGTGGTGCCGCCGAGCGATTCGACGAAGGTCACCGTGGTGTCGATCAGGTTGCTGTCGCCGCCCACCTGGAAATGCTCCGGGCGTACGCCCAGGGTCACGCGGTCGCCAGGGCGGGCGCGGGCGCCATCCACCAGCGCGCGGACGATGGCGCCGGTCCCCAGCCGGACGACGACCTGGGTGGCGGCGGCCTCGGTGACTTCAGCCTCGATCAGGTTCATCTTCGGACTGCCGATGAAGCCGGCGACGAACAGGTTGTCCGGATGCTCATACAGCTCGATCGGCGTGCCGACCTGCTCGATCTTGCCGGCGCTCAGCACCACGATGCGGTCGGCCAGGGTCATCGCCTCGACCTGGTCATGGGTCACATAGACCATGGTGGTCTTCAGGTCCTCATGCAGCTTGGCGAATTCATAGCGCATGCGCACCCGCAGGGCCGCATCCAGGTTGGACAGCGGCTCGTCGAACAGGAATACCTCCGGCTTGCGCACGATGGCGCGGCCGATGGCCACCCGTTGTCGCTGCCCGCCCGACAGGTCCTTGGGCTTGCGCTCCAGCAGATGCTCGATGTGCAGGATGCGGGCGGCGTAGCGCACCGCGCGATCGATCTCGTCCTTCGGCACCTTGGCCAGCTTCAGGCCGAAGGCCATGTTGTCGTAGAGATTCATGTGCGGATAGAGCGCATAGCTCTGGAACACCATCGCGATGCCCCGCTCCGCTGGCGGCACGTCATTGACCAGCCGGCCACCGATGCGCAGTTCGCCGCCGGTGATGTCCTCCAGACCGGCGATGGTCCGCAACAGGGTGGACTTGCCGCAGCCCGACGGGCCGACGAAGACCATGAATTCGCCGTCCCGAATCTCCAGGTCGATGCCATGCAGGATCCGGGTCTCGCCATAGGCCTTGGCCACGGCTTGCAGCTTCACATCCGCCACTTCAATACCTCCGCGGCCACCCGGTGGGGTGCCGCCTGTCTCACTCGTTGGTGTGCATGCAGGCCCGGGGGGCGCGAAGGCGCTCGCCGAGGCGTGCTGTTTGTAGAGAATATACATGCCACCTTGCCGATTCACAACGCGGCTACACCCTCGTGTTCGAAGTTGAATCCATCAAAATCAATCACTTGCATCATCATTCGGGATAACCCGATGTAGTCAAACTACATGAATTCGACGGGCTTGAGGGATACTCCAAATCGTCCTCCCGACTGTAGAGGTCGACCTGGGTCGCCCTCATCGCTGAACACCCTATGACCGTCGCCGCCCATGCCCTGTCCCCCAACTCGACCGGTAATGCCATGACGACTGCCGCTTCCCCCCGCCCGCTGCCGGATGCCTCGTCGGCCACCGCGCAGGACCTGGCACCGGCGAAGGCGTCGCTCACCGCCGGCGCGGCCTCGGCCGCCTCGCCCGCACTGATCGCCGCCTTCGGGCAGGCGCTGCAGCGCGAGCGCCTGATCGCCGGCACGGCAGACGGCCCGCAGGCCCTGATGCGTGCCGCCGCGAAGGCCTGCCGCGAGCTGCTCGGCCAGCGGTGGGCGCAGACCCAGGCGGCGGATGCGGCACGCGGCCCGGCGGCCGCGGTGCGGCGCGTGCACTACCTGTCGATGGAATTCCTGATGGGGCGCGCGCTCGGCAATGCGCTGGCTGCGTTGAAGCTGGACGACACCCTGCGCGCCGCCTTCGCCGCCGAGGGCCAGTCCTTGCCCGATGTGCTGGAGCGCGAGAACGACGCCGCGCTGGGCAACGGCGGACTGGGTCGCTTGGCGGCCTGCTTCCTGGATTCATTCGCCGAGCTGGGATTGCCGTCCTTCGGCTATGGCTTGCGGTATCAGTACGGCATGTTCAAGCAGAGCATCCAGCACGGCCGTCAGATCGAGGCGCCGGATGACTGGATGGCGCTGGGCAATGCCTGGGAGATCCCGCGGCCGGAGCTGCGCTATCCGGTCGGCTTCGGCGGCCGGGTGGAGGTGCAGGCCCATGGCGCCCGTCGCTGGCTGCCGCAAGAGCAGTTGGTGGCCCAGGCCTATGACTTCATCGTTCCGGCCCACCACAGCGAGCGGGTCTCGACGCTGCGCCAATGGCAGGCCCAGGCGCTGGCGCCGATCGACTTTGCCGTCTTCTGCCAGGGTGAGCATGCCGCCGCCGCCGCGCACCGGGTGCAGGCCGATGCGATCAACTGGGTGCTGTATCCGGACGACAGCACCGAATCGGGCCGCCTGCTGCGGCTCAAGCAGGAGGCGTTCCTGGTCAGCGCGTCGCTGCAGGACCTGATCGCGCGTCACCTGCGCGAATTCGGCTCGCTGGACCTGCTGGGTCGCGCCAATGCGATCCATCTGAACGACACCCATCCCGCGCTGGCCCCGGCCGAGCTGATGCGCCTGCTGCTGGACGAGCACGCAGTGGGCTGGGATCAGGCCTGGGCCATCACCCGCCAAGCGGTCAGCTACACCAATCACACGCTGATGCCCGAGGCGCTGGAGACCTGGCCGGTCCGCATGGTTGAAGCGCTGCTGCCGCGTCACCTTGAAATCGTCTACGAGATCAACCACCGCTTCCTGGAAGAGGTGAAGCAGCGCTTCCCGGGCGATGACGATCTGCTGCGCCGCGTCTCGCTGATCGATGAAGGGCAGGGGCAGGGTGACCACGGTGGCCACGGCGGACACGGCGAGCGCCGGGTGCGCATGGCCGCGCTGAGCATCGTCGCGTCGCACCGCGTCAATGGCGTGGCGGCGCTGCATTCGGACCTGATGGTGCAGACCATCTTTGCCGACTACGCCCGCATCTTCCCGGAGCGCTTCCACAACGTCACCAACGGCGTCACGCCGCGCCGCTGGCTGCAGCAGGCCAATCCGTCGCTGTCCGCGCTGCTGGACCGGCGCATCGGCCCCGCCTGGCGCAAGGACCTGGACGCACTGGCCGACCTGCGTCCGCTGGCCAGCGACCGCGCCTTCGGTGCGGAGTTGCAGGCGGTCAAGCGCGAGAACAAGCAGCGACTGGCCGACCGCATCCAGCGCGAACTCGGCGTGACGGTGCGGGTGGACAGCCTGTTCGATGTCCAGATCAAGCGCATCCACGAATACAAGCGCCAGTTGCTCAACCTGCTGCATGTCATCAGCCGCTATCAGGCGATCGTGGCGAATCCGCAGGCCGGCTGGGTGCCGCGCACCGTGGTGATCGCCGGCAAGGCGGCGTCTGCCTATGTGATGGCCAAGTCGGTGATCCAGCTCGCGCACGATGTGGGCCGGGTGATCAACAGCGACCCGCGGGTGGGCGACCGGCTCAAGCTGGTCTTCCTGCCCAACTACGGCGTGTCGCTGGCCGAAACCATCATCCCCGCCGCCGACCTGTCGGAGCAGATCTCCACCGCTGGCACCGAGGCCTCGGGCACCGGCAACATGAAGTTCGCCCTCAACGGCGCCCTGACCATCGGCACCTGGGACGGCGCCAACATCGAAATGGCCCAAGCCTTCGGTGAAGCCAACATGTTCACCTTCGGCCTGCGCACCGACGAGGTGGAGGCGCTGAAGCAGCAGGGCTACGAGCCGCGCCATCATGTGGAGAAGAACCCGCCGCTGCGGGCCGTCATCGACGCGATTGCCCGTGGCGATTTCTCGCTGGGCGACAGCGGCCGCTACCGCGCGCTGATCGACAAGCTGCTGGGCGAGGACGTCTACCTGCTCATGGCGGACTTCGCCGACTATGTGAAGGCGCAGGAGCGGGTGGATGCCCTGTTCCGTGATCCGCAGGCCTGGGCCGAGCGGGTGGTGTTGAACATCGCCGGCATGGGCATGTTCTCGTCCGACCGTACCATTCAGGACTACGTCGACCGCGTCTGGTCGGTGAAGAGCCTCGGCTGAGGCCGGACTCCGCGACCCTCAACTTCCTCCTGATCCCATGCTCGCCGATGAAGCGATCCAGGCCTTGCTGCAGGCGCGGCACGGCGACCCGTTTGCCGTGCTCGGTCTGCATGAGGCCGACGACGGCAGCGGCCGTCTGTGGGTGCGCACGGTGCAGCCCGGCGCGCGCAGCGTCAGCGTGCTGGATGCCGACAGCGGCAAGCGGCTGGGCGACCTGGCCGAGCCTGCGGGACCCGGCAGCGGCTTCTTCGAGCTGCCGGTACCGCGCCGCCGCAAGCGCTTCGACTATCGGCTGGCGGTGACCGGTGACGACGGCGTGGAGCGGGTGCTGCCCGATGCCTATGCCTTTGGTGCGCTGCTGCCCGAAGTCGAGCTGGCGCTGTTGGCACGCGGCGAGCATCCGCGTCCCTGGCTGTGGCTGGGCGCGCATCCCATGGCGGTGGACGGCGTGGACGGCGTGCGCTTCGCCGTCTGGGCACCCGCGGCGCGGCGGGTGAGCGTGGTTGGTGATTTCAACCGCTGGGATGGCCGTCGGCATCCGATGCGTCGTCGCCATGAGGCCGGTGTCTGGGAGATCTTCATCCCCAAGGCCAAACGCGGTCAGTTCTACAAGTTCGAGCTGCTGGATGGCGAGGGCCGATTGCTGCCGCTGAAGGCCGATCCCTATGCCTTCCGGGCGCAGATGCGGCCGGAGAACGCCAGCGTCATCGCCGGACTGCCGGCCCCGATGGGCTTGTCGGCCGCGCGTGCGGCGGCCAATCGGCGTGATGCGCCGATCTCGATCTATGAGCTGCATCCGATGTCCTGGCGCCGGACCGATGACGGCTTTCCCGATTGGGCGCTGCTGACCCGCGAACTGCCGGGGTATGCGGCCGGGCTGGGCTTCACCCATGTGGAGCTGATGCCGATCACCGAGCATCCGTTCGATGCCTCCTGGGGCTACCAGACGCTGGGCCTGCATGCGCCCACGGCCCGGCTCGGCGACCCGGACGGCCTGCGCCGCTTCGTCCGTGCCTGCCATGCGGCCGGCCTGGGCGTGCTGCTGGATTTCGTGCCGGCGCATTTCCCGGAAGACCCGCATGGCCTGGGCAAGTTCGACGGCACGCCGCTGTATGAATATGCCGATCCGCGCGAGGGCTGGCACCGCGACTGGCACACCCTGATCTACGACTTCGGCAAGCCGCAGGTGCGCCAGTTCCTGGCCGGCGCGGCGCTGTTCTGGGCGGAGCGCTACGGGCTGGACGGGCTGCGGGTGGATGCGGTGGCCTCGATGCTGTATCGCGACTATTCGCGCCCGCCCGGGGAATGGATTCCCAACATCCACGGCGGCCGCGAGAACCTGGAGGCCATCGCACTGCTGCGTCACACCCATGAGCTGCTGGGGCGCGAGGCGCCGGGCTTCATCACCATCGCCGAGGAGTCGACCGCCTTTCCGGGAGTGTCCGCGCCGACCTCGCTGGGTGGGCTGGGCTTTCACTACAAGTGGAACATGGGCTGGATGAACGACACGCTGCACTACATGCGTGAGCAGCCCATCCATCGCCGCTGGCACCACGAGAAGATCAGCTTCGGGCTGGTCTATGCCTTCAACGAGAACTTCGTGCTGCCGCTCTCCCATGATGAAGTGGTGCATGGCAAGGGCTCGCTGCTCGGCAAGATGCCCGGCGAACCGGGCGATCCGGCCGACTGGCAACGCTTCGCGCATCTGCGCAGCTACTACGGCTTCATGTGGGCGCACCCCGGCAAGAAGCTGCTGTTCATGGGCCAGGAATTCGGACAACGCAGCGAATGGAACTTCGAGCAGCCGCTGCCGTGGGCGTTGGTGGATGACGAGCGCCATGCCGGTGTGCTGCGCCTGGTCGGCGACCTGAACCGCCTGTACCGCGCCCAGCCCGCCTTGCACCGCAAGGACTGCGACAGCGCGGGCTTCGAATGGCTGCAGGCGGAGGATCGGGAGCAATCGGTCTTTGCCTTCGCGCGGTATGACGATGACGAGCGGCCGGTCGTCGCGATCTGCAACTTCACGCCGGTGCCGCGCGAGCGCTATCGCATTCCGCTGCCGACGCGCGTGCCCGACCGTGCCGACTCGTCCTCATGGCGGGTGTTGCTCGATACCGATGCGCGCCGGTACGGCGGCAGCGGCATCGGCGATGTCGAGCGACACATGGAGGTGACGGACGGCGAACTGGTGTTGGACCTGCCGCCGCTGGCCACGATCTTTCTGGGGCGGGTGTGACACCGGCGCGCAGGCACAACCCGCTGACCGTCGACGTCATCTGCTTCACGCCATCGGTCTCAAGCCATCCGCCTCAAGCCCTCGCATCACGTCCATCGCCCCCTCATCAATTTCCCACTGACCGCCTCGTCACCGCGCCCCATGAACGCCTTGCCCGAACTCCTGCTCCCTGGTCGCCATGAGCCGTTGGGCGCCCACGTCCGTGACGGCGGCGTCAACCTGGCCGTGTTCTCCGAGCACGCCCACCGGATCGAGCTGTGCGTGTTCGATGCCGACGGCCGGCAGGAGCTGCGCCGCTATCCGCTGCACGGGCCGGTGGATGGCGTCTGGAGCGGCTTCCTGCCGGGCGCGTCGGCCGGAATGGTCTACGGTCTGCGGGCGCACGGTCCGCATGCGCCGCAGGAGGGTCATCGCTTCAATCCGCACAAGCTGATGCTCGACCCCTATGCGCGGGAGATCGTCGGCTGCTTCGAATGGCGGGCCGAACATCACGGCTATCCGCTGGGTCATCCCGACGGACCGATGGCGCTGGACGAGCGCGACAACGCCGCCTGGGCCTTGAAAGCGAGAGTGGCCGCGCCGCGCCACGGACCCGATCCCCGCGCGCAGGCGCCGCGCCATGCCCCGCGCGACGTGGTGCTGTACGAGGTGCATGTGAAGGGCTTCTCGATGCGGCATCCGGACATTCCGGAAGCGCTACGTGGCAGCTATGCCGCCCTGGCCCATCCGGCGGCGATCGCGCATTTCAAGCGTCTGGGCGTGACCACACTGTCGCTGCTGCCGGTGCAATACACACTGGATGAGCCGCACCTGGCCGGCACCGGCCTGCGCAACTACTGGGGCTACAACACGCTGGGCTTCTTCTGCCCGGATCCGCGGCTGGCCTCCGGCGCGGTGCGGCACGATCCGGCGGCGGTGGCGGCGGAGTTCCGCGCCATGGTCGCCGCGCTGCACGAGGCGGGGCTGGAAGTGGTGTTGGACGTGGTCTACAACCACACGCCCGAAGGCAATGAGCACGGCCCGACGCTGTCGTTGCGCGGTCTGGACCAGAAGAGCTATTACCGGCTCGATCCCGCCGATCCGTCCAGGTTGGAGAACTTCAGCGCCTGCGGCAACACGGTGAATGTGCAGCATCCGCGGGTGACGCAACTGGTGCTGGACTCGCTGCGGCATTGGGTCGCCGACATGGGCGTGGATGGCTTCCGCTTCGACCTGGCGCCGGTGCTGGGTCGGACCGCCAGCGGCCATGATCCGCAGTCGGCGTTCTACACCGCGCTGAGACAGGATCCGCTGCTGTCGCAGGTCCATCTGATTGCCGAGCCGTGGGATGCGGGGCCGGAGGGCTACCAGTTGGGTCGCTTCCCTGGCCGCTTCATGGAATGGAACGACAAGTTCCGCGACACGGTGCGCGGCTATTGGCTGGGCCACGGCCCCAACGGCGCCACCATCGGTCGGGGCGAGTTCGCGCGGCGCTTCACCGCGTCCAGCGATGTCTTTCACCATGGACAACGAGCGCCGCAGGCCTCGATCAACTTCCTCTCGGTGCACGACGGCTACACCCTCCACGATGTGGTGAGCTATTCCCGCAAGCACAACCAGGCCAACGGGGAAGACAACCGTGACGGACGCGACGGCGAGCTCTGCGGCAACTTCGGTGTGGAGGGGGAGACCGACGACCCCGTCGTGCGCACCGCCCGCGAGCGGGCCCGGCGCGCGATGCTCGCCACGCTGCTGCTGGCGCAGGGCACGCCGATGCTGTATTCGGGCGACGAGTTCGGCAACAGCCAGGGCGGCAACAACAACGCCTACTGCCAGGACAACGAGATCGGCTGGTTGGACTGGCCCCGGGCGGATGCGTCGCTGATGGCCTTCGTCGGCGAGCTGCTGCGGCTGCGCGGCAGCCATGCCCTGCTGCGCCATGGTCAATGGTTCGCCGGCGCGGGTTGTGATGAGCAGGTGTCGCTGCGCTGGTTCCATCCCGATGGCCACGAAATGCGCCACCAGGATTGGCACGATCCCTGCGCCCACGGCCTGGCTGCGCTGTTGCGCGATGCCGCTCACGCGGATGCGCCAGCGCTGCTGCTGATCTTCAACCCGGATGCTCACCCGATGAAGGCCGCGCTCCCGGCCGGCCCGCAGGCCGCAGCGGGGCAGGGCGGCTGGACCCTGCTGCTGGACAGCAGCGGCGAATCGATGCCCGGCCCGCTGGTGGATCGCGCCTTCACCGTGCCCGCACGCAGCTTGCTGCTGCTGCAGGCCTGAAGCGCGGTCAGCCGCTCAGCCATTGACATCGCCATCTGGCACCGACGCGCCCTACCCAACAACTCGACCCTCAGAGACGCCCATGACCATCGATCTGAACCAGCGCCAATCCGGCGTGCTGCTGCACATCACCTCGCTGCCCGGGCCGCACGGCATCGGCGACTTCGGGCCGGAGGCCTACCATTTCGTCGACTGGCTGCAAGGCGCCGGCCAGGGCCTGTGGCAGTGGTTGCCCAGCACGCCGATCGGACCGGGCGACAGTCCCTATCAGGGCGTGTCCGCCTTCGCCGGCAGCCCGTGGATGGTGGCGCTGGAGCCCTTGGTCGAGAAGGGTTGGCTGGCCGCACCGGTGCTGCCGGCGGAGGGCTTCGATGCCCGTCAGGTCGACTACGGCCGCGTCCTGCCCTGGCGTGAACAGCAACTGCGCGCCGCCGCCGCCGGCTTCTTCGCCCAGGCGCTGCCGGCGGAGCGGGAGGCCTATGAAGCCTGGTGCGCCTCGCAGCCTCACTGGCTGCCGGACTATGCGCTGTTCATGGCGATCCGCTCGCCGCGCAACGGTCAGCCGTGGTGGGAATGGCCGCGCGACCTCGCGGCCCGGGAGCCCAAGGCCCTGGCCACCGCCCGCGAGCAGTATGCGGAAGAGGTCGCGTTCTGGCAGTTTGTCCAGTGGTGCTTCGACGTGCAATGCGCGGCGCTGAAAACCTATGCCAATGCGCGCGGCGTGCGCATCATGGGCGATCTGCCCATCTTCGTCGCCCACGACAGCGCCGACTGCTGGTCCCGCCCCGATCTCTATGAACTGGACGAGAATTTCCAGACCACGGTGGTCGCGGGCGTGCCGCCGGATGCGATGTCCGCCGCCGGCCAGCGCTGGGGCAATCCGCTCTACCGCTGGGACAAGATGGCTCATGAGCATTTCCGCTGGTGGAGCGCCCGGGTGCAACGGGCGCTGACCTCGGCCGACGTGTTCCGCATCGACCACTTCCGCGGGTTCGCGGCCTATTACGAGATTCCCGCCGACAGTCCCGATGCGACCCGCGGCCAATGGAAAACCGGTCCGGGCAAGGCGCTGTTCGATGCGATCGCCAAGTCGCTGGGCGAGTTGCCGATCGTGGCCGAGGACCTGGGCTTCATCACGCCGGATGTTCACGAACTGCGGGATGCGCTGAACTACCCCGGGATGAAGATCCTGCAGTTCGGATTCGGTGGCGACGGCAGCCACGAGTTCCTGCCCCACAACTGGCCCCGTGCGGCCGTGGCCTATACCGGCACCCATGACAACGACACGGTGCGCGGCTGGTGGAACCAGGCCGGTCCGCGCGAGCGCGCCTTCGCCGGGTCCTATCTGGCCTGCGGGGAGCACGACATCCACTGGGCCATGATCCGGGCTTGCGCCAATTCGGTGGCCAACATCGCGGTCTATCCGCTGCAGGATGTGCTGGGGCTGGGCAGCGAGCACCGGATGAACATCCCCGGCATCCTGGGCGGCAACTGGGGCTGGCGCTTCACCTGGGACATGGTCGGCGCCGAGCCCGGCCGGGTGCTCGGGTTGATCGCTGCGACCAGCGGGAGAGCCCCGATTGCCGGGGCCCATCTGCCGGGGTGAAATTCGTCCCCTCAGAGCCCGTTGCAACAGGGCCAGCGCAGGGGACACCACTTGACCACGACCGAGATCTTCCTGATCGCCATGGCGATCATCTTCACCGTCCCCTACCTGGTGTGGCGGTTGGGCGGCATCGACTATGCCGCGCCGCTGGTCGTGGTGCAGATCATCACCGGCATCCTGCTCGGGCCGGGCGTGCTGGGGCGCGCCTTCCCCGAGTACTACCAGTTCGTCTTCAGCGCGCCGGTGGTGCAGTCGCTCAACGGGGTGGCCTGGTGGGCGGTGATGCTGTTTGTCTGGATCGCCGGCATCGAGCTGGACCTCAAGAAAGCCTGGGTCCACCGGGTCGAGAGCGGGATCACCGCTGGCCTCGCGCTGGGCGTGCCGATGGCCTTGGGCGCCGTGGCCGCCGTGGCGATGCTGGGCCTGGGAAGCCAATGGATGGGGGCGAAGGCGCAGACCTGGCAGTTCATCGTCGGCGTGGGCATGTCCTGCGCGGTGACGGCGCTGCCCATCCTCATCCTGTTCCTGGAAAAACTGGAAATCCTGCGCCAGCCCATCGGACAGCGGATCCTGCGCTACGCCAGCCTGGATGACATCGCCATCTGGGGCGTCCTGGCGGTGATCCTGATGGACTGGTCACGGGTGGGCAAGCAGGCGCTGTTCCTGAGCGGCTTTGCGCTGGCCACGGTGCTGTTCCGGCGCCTGATGCGCGCCATCCCCGAGCGCGACCGCTGGTATGTCGGCCTGATCTGGCTGGCCGTGTGTGCCTTCGGTGCGGACTGGTCCGGCCTGCATTACATGGTGGGCGCCTTCCTGGCGGGGGTCGTCATGGACGCCGACTGGTTCGACCAGCGCCAGATGGACGCTCTGCGCCACCATGTGCTGCTGGTGGTGATGCCGGTCTTCTTCCTCAGCACCGGTCTGCGCACCCAGTGGGGACTGGAAGGCGGGATGGTGTTCGTGGCGGCGGCGCTGCTGTTGGTGGCGTCGATCAGCGGCAAGCTGCTGGGCGTGCACATCGCAGGACGTCTGCTGCGTTGGCAGCCGGGCGAGGCCGGCATCATCGGCTGGCTGCTGCAGACCAAGGCGCTGATCATGATCATCTTCGCCAATGTGCTGCTGGACAAACAGATCATCTCCAACGAGACCTTCACCGCGCTCTTGTTGATGGCCGTGGGCTCCACCATGCTGACCGTGCCGATGGTGGCGCCGAGGCTGGCGAAGATTCGGGAATTGGTGTTTCGCGCCAGTTGAGCTGGCGCACCTGACAATCGCCACGGCACCACGGCACCACGGCACCACGGCACCACGGCACCACGGCATCACCACATCAGGAGCTCGCCTTGATTGATCATCTCGACCATCTGGTTCTGACCACCGCCGATGAGGCGGGCTGCATCCGTTTCTATACCGAGGTGCTCGGCATGCAGCTGGAGCGCTTCGTGGGCGGGACACCGCCTGTCACCCGGCAGGCGTTCAAGTTCGGCCAGCAGAAGATCAATCTGCATGTGAAGGGCCGGGAGTTTGAACCCAAGGCGAACACGCCGGTGCCGGGTGCTTTGGACCTGTGCTTCATCGCCGCCATCCCGCTGGATCAAGTCATCGAACGCCTGGCGACGGCGCAGGTACCGATCGTTGAAGGCCCTGTCATGCGCACGGGGGCCACAGGAAAGATCCGGTCGGTCTATGTGCGGGATCCCGACCTCAACCTGATCGAGATCTCGGAACTGGCCGGTTGATGGCTGATGGCTGATGGCTGATGGCTGATGGCTGATGGCTGATGGCTGACCGCTGACCGCTGACCGCTGACCGCCGGGCTCAGTCTTCAGCGCGGTGCGCTCAGGGCCACGTTGGACACGGTGGCCATGAGCACGGCGGCGGTGGCGGTCCAAGGTAGGCCGATCCGGGCGTCGTCCAGCAGGCGCGAGGTGGTGGCGCCGTCATCACCCAGCGGCACGATGGTGAGGTGCTCATCGGCGCGGGCGAGCTCGATTTCCTCGGCGGTCAGGCCGTTGAAGATCTGGGCGAAGCCGCGTTCGATGGCGTCCAAGGCCGCTTCGGTGGCGCGACGCCAGCGTTTGACGGCTGCGCAGTCGCTGCGGGAGGCCGTGTCCGGAATCGGCCAGCGCGGATCGCCGCCGGTGATCGCGATGCAGGCCGCATGCGCATCCACCACGCCTTGCGGTCCGCCCAGACGGGCGTCCAGCACCTGCATGGCGATGGTGCGGGCCAGATCCCGTTCGTGATACGGGACCATGACCCGGTCCAGGATGACTTCATAACGTCGCATGGGGTCCTCTCTGAGCTTCTTGCTGTGTATGGAGAGCAAGAATACTGGATGGACATACAGTGCGACAAGGCAGCTCGTCGGCAAGCTAGGGGGTGCTGCCATGACTTGTCAGCAGGGCAAACTCGCTGACACGTGCCGACGTCTGCGGTCTGACCGTCTGAATCGGCGGCGGGTGCTCGCTCAGGCCGGTCAGGAGCCGGTCGCCGACAGCCGCCGCCGGATCATCCGCATCAGCGCGCCCAGCACCGGCACCCCTTCGTACAGTTGACGGGCCGGATCCCAGTGGTCGTGGTGCAGCGTGATGCGTCCCTGGTCGTCGAACACCAGCCGGCTCATGCCGTGGATGCGGTGCGTCTGTCCCCGGCTGCGGAAGTGCAGGTCCCAGAGCAGGAACCCATTGCAGCCTTGGATGGCGCCTTCCAGCACATCGAAGCGCGGCTGGTCCAGGGTGGCGTACATGTGCTCGAAGATCTTGCGGATCGTCGCCCGACCGATCACGTCATTGAACGGGTCGATGAAATGGGCGTCCGGAGCGAACAAGGACTCCAGCGCGTCCAGGGTGGTCGGGCTCAACTGTTCATAGACGCGGATCGCGCGGGTCAGTCGGTCGTCGTCGCAAATGCGGGCGGATTGGGTGCTCATCCTGCGATCTTCACTCATTGGCCATGCCCGGGCGTTCACAGCCCGGTCGCCCGATGCACCGCGCGGACATACAGCCCGTGCGGCAGCAGCCGCAGCAGCTTCAGCCACAGGCTGAAGCGCCAGGGGAAATGGATGTCGTAACGTCCCTTCGCCCAGCCGGTCAGAATGTGATCGGCCGCCTTGTCCGGGGTCAGCAAGGCCGGCATCGGGAAGGGGTTGCCGGCCGTGAGCGGTGTGTCCACAAAGCCCGGGTTGACCACCGAGACACCGATCCCCGCGGGGCGCAGATCCAGGAACAGCGTCTCGGCCAGGTACTGCATCGCCGCCTTGCTCGGCCCGTAGGCGAGCGCCTGAGGCAGGCCGCGATAGCCGGCCACGCTGGCCACCAGGCTCACATGGCCGCGCCCTTGGCTCAGCAGGACCGGCAGCAGCACTTCCAGCAGGCTGACCGCGCCCATCAGGTTGACCTCGATGTGCTGACGCATCACCGCGGTGCTGAAGTGGGTGGCACGCATCGGCTGATAGACACCGGCGCAGTACATCGCCAGGTCAATGCCGCCGTACTGCGCCAGGATCTGCCGCAGACCTTGGGGCAGGGCCTCGGGATCGCTGACGTCCAGAGGCAGGGCCATGCTGCCGGGATGCTCGCGAACGAACTGATGCAGCGCGGCGGCCTGACGCGCGGACACCACCACCTGCGCGCCTCGCGCATGCAGTTGCGCCGCAGTCGCCCGGCCGATGCCGGACGAGGCGCCCACGATCCAGACCACTTTGCCGGTCCAGTCGGTGATGGGGGGATTGGCGCTCATGGGGTGGGGTGTCCAGGGTGAACAGAAAAGAGAAGGCTGCGATCAAACACGGTCGACATGCCGGAAGGACAGCAGCACCTCGCCGACGCGCACCCCCAGCTTGCTCATCACCGCCTTGTTGAGCAGCGTGTCGTCGTCGATGAGGACCATCCAGTCGTCGAAATCCAGGTCGTAGACTGAGTCGCCCACCGGCACCTTCAGCGTGTAGCGCCAGTTGAAGGCCGGGCCAGTGGCGGCGCCGGTGGCCGTTCCGACCACGTCATCGGCGGTGCCGGTGTAGCGGCCGTTGGCCTCGCGGCGCACCCGCCACTTGCGTTGCTGGCGCTCGCCGTCGTCGTAGACGAAGGACTCGTCCAGCACGCCGGTGGTCTCGGGTCCGTCGGTCCAGCTGCAGTCCATCGTCACCACCATGCGGCGCAGCACCTTGCCCGAACGATTGAGCACCATGCCGTGGGCGACCAGCCGGCCATCGAAATAGCGGCGGAAATCGAAGGTCGGCTTCTGCCCGGAAAAGTCGGTCAGGTCCGCCCCCGCGCAGCCGCTGAGCAGCGGCATGCCCAGTCCGGCCGCACCGAGCGCCAGCAGGCCGCCGCCGAAGCGCCGCCGCGACGCCAGGGGCGCGGCCTGCGGCCGTCCGCCCCGGGGCGATTCAGGTCCGCCGACAGGGGGGCGGTCGGTCGGGTTGTGGGGATGACGTGCGTTCATGAGGCTTCCTTCACCAGTTCGCTCCGCCAGGTCGCCAGGGCGGCCACGGCCAGGAGCTTGAGCAGACAGGGAACCAGGACATAGGCGAGGCTCAGCGCCTGAAGCGCGTCGTCGTCGCGTCGACCTGGCGCATAGCCGGCGGCGGCCAGCAGCGGAAGCGCGAGCCCCGCCGCCAGTCCAAGATTCAGTTTGGTGGCAGCGGTCCACCAGCCGGCATAGGTTGCCGCCTGCGAGGTGCGTCCCTCGCGTTGCAGCAAGCCGGTGAGCAGCGCGGTGGGGGCCGCCAGATCCGCCCCGAGCGCCGCACCGGTGGCCAGACAGATCAACAGGAAGCCGGTGCGGTCGCCCGTTCCCAGGGCAAGTGCCGCGCCGAAGGCGGCCACCGAGGCCAGCATGCCGCCCGCCCAGGCCCGCACCAGTCCGACGCGCTGGATCACCCGCATCCACAGCGGCAGCGACACCACCGCCGCCAGGCAGTAGCCGCCCAGAAACAACGGCATCCCGTCCACAGCCTGCAGCCGGTCCTGCACGAAGAAGGCCAGCAGCGTGGCCGCCACCGCATTGCCGATGCCGTTGAACATGTAGACCGCCAACAGTGCCCGGAAGCGACCATGACGCCACGGGGTTCGCCAGGAACCGGCTTGCGCCGCGGCCGAACCGTCCGAGCCATGGGCTTCGGTGCCAGACGCCGCAGGGAAGGGCACCCGCCACAGCAGCGCCAGCCCCAGTGCCAGGCTCACGGCCAGCACGGTGGTGGCGACGCCGAAGCCAAGCAGCGCGGGCAGCACGCCGGCCAGCAGCAGCCCGCCGAGTCCGAAACCTTCCCGCCACGCGGCCACGCGGGTGCGCTGCGATTCATCACCGCCCAGCCGTGTGCCCCATGCCTGATGTAGCACCGACAGCGTGCTGTAGCCGATGTAGACCAGCACCAAATTCAGTCCGAGCCACAGCCACAGCGCGAGCGGTGTGCCGGTGGCGCTGGCCGAGGCGATGACCGGCACCACGGCAGACGACGACGTGGCGGCCAGGGCTGCGGTGGCCGCGGTTGCCGAGGTGGCCGCAGTCGATGTGTCAGACGGCACTGGCGAGGCCGCCAATGTCTGCGGTCCGAAGTTACCGAACGGCGCGAAGAAGAGGGCGCCGAAACCGCCGCCGATGGCAATCGCCGCCACCAGCGCCACGATCAGGAGTCGGCGCCGGGGACCGGCCAGTCCCTGGTCCACGCGCTGTCCGATCCACGGGTCCATCACCGTGTCCAGCAGACGCGCGATCAACAGGACCGCGCCCAGTGTGGCCAGCGACACCCCATGATGCTGCGCATAGTGCTGCGGCAGCGCGATGGTCATCGGCAAGGCGAGAAATGCCAGCGGCAGTCCCAGCGCGCCGTAGCGAAGGCCGTCGGCGGTGTTCACGGCCGCGCTTTCGCGGCGGGGCCGAGCAGAGCGTCACGCAGGCCGGTGGCCGACGTGGTGGGCAGCAGCCAGATGCCGAAGAAGCGCCGGGCAAAGTCCGCGTCCTCGAACGAGGCGGTCTGCCGGCCGTTATGGAAGAAGCGCACCAGGCCGCGTCCGTCGCTCAGACCGACCAGCCGATCGCCTTCCACGACATTCGGAAAAGCCGCGCGCATCGCGGCCAGCCAACGCGCTGCATCGGTCTCGGCGATGGCGCCTTGTCGACGCATCTCCTGCAGCGACCGGTCCGCAATCGCGGCGCCCTCGAGCGTGCGGGCATAACGCAGCTCCAGCGCCATGGGCTGCTGCAGCCATTTCGCCGGGTCGCCCTCGGCGGTCATCCACAGGCGGGTGTCATAGACCTTGAAGCCGAAATACCGGAACGGACCTTGACCCACCACCCGGGCCGATGGCCAGGCCTGCGCGACTTCCGCGGGCACGTTCGCGGGCATGGCCGGCGCCCCTTCGGCACTGCGGGCCGTGGCCTGCGGGGTGGGCGCGGCAGCCACCGCCGCCGGTGAGCCGGTCATGCCGGCCGTGGCGGGCGCCGAGGTCACTGGCGGCGCAGCCGACGACGGGGCTTGCGCATGGGCCCATGCTGCAGCGCCCAGCAGCAGCAGCAGCAGCGGCGCCAGCGACTTCATGCGGCGGCTCCGTCGCGACGCAGGGTGAACTGCACCACATCGGTGTTGCCCAGCGCGAACGCGGCTTCGCAGTACGCGAGGTAGAAGAGCCAGGTGCGCTGGAATTTCACGTCGAAGCCTTGGCGTTCCACTTCGGGCAGGCACTCGAGGAAGCGCTCGCGCCAGTGACGCAGCGTCTGCGCATAGTCGGCACCGAAGGCGAAGCGGCGCTCCACCTCGAAGCCGTGCCGCCGGGCCAGGGTCTCGAACACCGACACGCTGGGCAGCAGGCCACCCGGGAAGATGTATTGCTGGATGAAGTCGGTCGAGCGCACATAGCGGTCGAACAGGTCGTCGCGGATGGTGATGCTCTGGATGCAGGCGCGGCCGCCGGGCTTCAGGCAGCGGCGCAGGGTGGCGAAGTAGTCGTCCCAGTATTCGCGGCCCACGGCTTCGAACATCTCGATGGAGACCACCGCGTCATAAGGCTGGTGCCCGGGCTGGCTGGCGATGTCGCGGTAATCCTGCAGGCGCAGGTCGCAGCGGTCGGCCATGTCGGCGCAATCCACCCGCATCCGCGCCCAGCTGAGTTGCGCCGGGGACAAGGTCACGCCGGTGACCGAGGCGCCGAAATCGCGTGCGGCGGTCTCCGCCATCGCGCCCCAGCCGCAGCCGATCTCCAGCAGGCGGTCGCCGGAGGTCACACCCGCCTCGACCAGCGCACGCCGCATCTTGGCATGCTGCGCCTGAACCAGGTCGCCCTCCAGGTTGCCTTCGAACCAGGCGCTGGAGTAGCTCATGGTCGGGTCCAGCCACAGGCTGTAGAAGGCATTGCCCAGGTCGTAATGAGCATGGATGTTGCGCGCGCTGCCGGCCCGGGTGTTGCGGTTCAGGGCGTGGCGCAGCAGTCCGGTCAGACGACCCCACCAGGCGCCGTAGACCACGCGCTCCAGGGCCTCGCGGTTGGCCAGCATCAGTGAGAGCAGGGCGGTGAGGTCGGGGGTCTCCCAGCGGCCTTCGATGAAGTCCTCGGCAAAGCCGATGTCGCCGCGCCGAAGCGCCCGGGAGAAGACACGCCAGTCGTGCACCTGCAGCGTGGCCCGGCGGGCGCCGGTGCCCAGCCGATGGGTCTGGCCATCAGGGGTGCGGAGTTCCAGCACCCCCTCGGTCAAGGCGCCGAGCAGGCGCATGACCTGTCGAGCGGCCAGGGGCGCACCACGGCGGGTGGTCGCGGCGGGACGGGCGGACAGCGGGGACATCGGTTCGGACATGCTCATGATCGGCTGACGAATTGCTCCGGCGCGGACGGGCGCCGGTGGACCGGTACACGCCGCAGCCAGAGCCGCAGCGCATGCCAATGAATACGGAGAACGACCGCCAGCGTCATCAGCGGCAGGCCGAAAAAGGCGCGGCGGCGGCTGGCGGCGGTGAGCGGGACGAGGCGGCCGCCCTGGCTGGTCTGCAGCAGCGGGCCGTCGGCGTCGTCGTGATCGATGCGGACCAGGCAGCGGTCGGCGCTGCGGTGGAAACGGAAGCGATACCGGCCGTCGACCTTGCAGAAGGGCGACACATGGAAGACCTTGGTCGCCACGACGTCCTCGCCGCGCGCCAGCGCCGGTCCGCTCAGCAGATAGGCATGCCGATCGCCGAAGGTGTTGTTGACCTCGGCGACCACATGGGTGAGTTGACCGTCGCGCCGATGGATCCACCAGAAGCTCACCGGCTTGAAGGTGTGACCCAGCACCCGGGGCAAGGTCTGCAGCCAGATCTCGCCGTCGGTCTCCGCAGCGGGCACGCCCTCGGCGCGCAGCAGCTCGTCGACCCAGGCCAGCGCATCGTCGCCGCCGAGACCGTGATCGCGGTCATGAAAGCTGATCAGACCGAAGCGGTTGCGGCTCAGCGCCGCCACCGGCGAGCGGCGCAGCTGGCGCATCGGGAGCATCAGGAAATAGGCGTCGTAGCGGAACTCGTTCGCGGCCGGGCGGAGTCGACGGTGCCAGACCGGTCCGGTGCCGATCAACGCGGTCACCCTGTTCGCCGATGCCGATGCCATGCCGGCGGTGTCGATGGGCGAGGTGGCGCCGACGTGTCCGTCGCAATGATCGGCCGGGTCGGCGATGCCACGGGTGTCGCTCATGCGGCGCCCTTCATCGGCCAGGTGGTACGCGCCAGCAGGGCCTCCGCCGCCTGGACACCGGACTGCAGGCCGTCCTCATGGAAACCATAACGCGCCCAGGCGCCGCAGAACCAGCTGCGCTGCTGGCCCTGCAACTGCGGGAGCTCGCGTTGGGACTCGATGGCGGCGCGGTCAAACACCGGATGGGCATAGCTGAAGCTGTCGATCACCGTGTCCGGCGCGGGCTCGCGCAGCGGATTCATCGACACGATCACCGGACGCGTCCAAGGCAGCGGCTGCAGCCGGTTGATCAGATAGTGCAGGCAGACGGTGGCGCCCTCGGTGCGGGTATCGCCGGCGTCTTGGCGCGCCGCGTGGGCGCCGGTGCCGGCCGCAGCCTGGGCGGCTGCCGTGGCGTCTGCCGATTCATAGTTCCACGCGGCCCAGGCGCGCTGGCGCGTCGGCAGCAGCCGCGCATCGGTGTGCAGCACGGCGCGATTGGGCTGATAGCGGATGGCACCCAGCAAGCGCCGTTCGTCGGCGCTGGCGCCGTCGCCGAGCAGGGTCAGGGTCTGGTCGGTATGACAGGCGAAGACCACCTGGTCGAAATGCGCGGTGGCATTGGCGGTCACGACCTGCGGACCGCCGGGCAGACGCCGCACCGCCTGCACCGGCGTGCCCAGCCGCACATCGGGCAGGGAGGCGATCAGCCGGTTCACATACTGGCGCGAGCCGCCGCGCACCGTGCGCCATTGCGGCCGTTGGGTGATCCGCAGCAGGCCATGGTTGTGGCAGAAGCGGATCAGCGTGGCGATCGGGAAGTCCAGCATTTGCGCCGGCGGGCAGGACCAGATGCAGGCGACCATCGGCAGCAGGTAGTCATCGCGGAAGGCGGCACCGAAGCGATGCTGCACCAGGAACTCGCCGGTGGAGATCTGCAGCGCCGCGTCATCGCCGCGCTCGGCCAGCGCGGTGGTCAGGCGGTTGAAGCGCAGCAGGTCCGCCAGCATGCCGAGGAAGCCTGGACGCAGCAGATTGCGCCGCTGGGCGAAGACGCCGTTGAGGTCGCTGCCGGCCCACTCCAGCGCTTGCGCGGCCGACTCACCGGCGCGGCGGCGCTGCACCGAGAAGGACATGTCCGAGGTGGCGGTTTCCACGCCCAGGTCCTTGAACAACTGGATCAAGCCCGGATAGGTGTGGTCGTTGAAGACCAGGAAGCCGGTGTCGACCCCATGCTGGATGCCGTCCAACGTCACCGACACGGTGTTGGCATGGCCGCCGGCCTGAGGCAGTGCCTCGAACACGGTGACCGACGCACCGGCGGCGTGCAGGGTGCGTGCCGCCGATAAACCGGCAATGCCTGCCCCAATGACTGCGATGCGCTCCATGTCGTCCTCTCGTGCTCTGGTGCAGTGAACCCATCTTCCGACCCGGCGGGCCTTTCTGGAAGGGTTGAACTTGTTGGTATGGCGTGAATACTAGTCAGTTCACATTTAAACCGTCAAGTATAAATTTTGCACTGACGGGTCTGATCCACTAAGATTGGGGCATGAGCCGCGTCCCTTTCAAAGAACAGGTACTGCGCGTCCGGGAGGACGCGATCGTCGAAGCCGTGAACCGCCTGCTCGTCAGCAAGGGCTATGACCTGATGACGGTGGATGAGGTGGCGGCCGAGGCCGGCCTGTCCAAAGCCAGCCTGTACAAGCACTTCATGTCGAAGGAAGAGCTCGCGGCGGCGGCCATGGTGCGGGTGTTGGACCGGACTCTGGCGGTGGTGGAAGGCCGTCGGCAGCAATCGCCCGAGGCGTCTGCGGTGGACCAGTTGCGCGCGGTGGTGCGCTGGACGCTGCAGGTGCAACTGGCCGGCGAAATGCCCACGCTGCCGGCCCAGAACTCACGGCTGGTGTCGACCCTGAAGGCCCATCGCGGCTACATGGACCGGCTGCTGCAGTTGAGCGATCTGCTCGGCGAATGGATCACCGCATCCCAGGCGCAGGGCGACATCAACCCCGAGCTGCCGCCGGAGCTGGTGCTGTTCACCTTGTTCGCCCGGGCCTGCGATCCGGTGCTGCCGCTGCTCAAGGCGGGCGGCCAGCACAGCGACGAAGCCATCATCGAATGGGTCACCTCGACCACCTTCAGCGGGCTGGCGGGTCCGGTACAAGGGAAGGCGCGCAGGGTCCGAGCGGCTGCTTGAGGCGGTCGCCAGCCTTCGGTCGCCTGGGCTTGTCAGTCGGCCTGCTGACGTCGGGTTCGGCCCGCGCCTGCTGAATGTTGATCGATAGCAATGCGAAGCTGGTCGTAGGCGGCTAGTCTGACCCTACCCGAGCCCCAGTGGCCGGCTACAGGAGATCAGCATGGCAAACAACGTCGGGATGACGGACCGTATCCTTCGCGTCATGGTGGGTGCGACCTTGGCGGGTGCGGCTGCGTTCGGCTACATCGGTCCTTGGGGCTTCATCGGCCTGGTGCCGTTCCTGACCGGTCTGGCCGGCCATTGCCCGATCTACACCCTGTTCAGTCGCCGCGCGTGAGCGCCTTCAGTCGTCCGCTTCTGCACACGACATTGCTTCGCCCTTGACGACGTCGTCGTCCGGTCTGGTTCCAGACCTTCATTCCAGCCCTCATTCCAGCCTCATTCAGGCCTTCGTTCACGTCGCAAGGAGCCGCCATGCGCACCATGAAAGCTGCGGTCGTCCGCGCTTACCGAGCGCCACTCTGTCTCGAGGAAGTGCCGATTCCCGAGGTCCTGCCCGGTCGGATCCTGGTCAAGGTCGCCGCCTGCGGCGTCTGCCACACCGACCTGCATGCCGCGGACGGCGACTGGCCGGTCAAGCCGCCGCTCCCTTTCATTCCTGGCCACGAAGGCGTGGGCCATGTGGCGGCGGTGGGCGCCGGCGTGAAGGGCATCCGTGAGGGCGACCGGGTCGGCGTGCCGTGGCTCTACACCGCATGCGGCCATTGCGAGCATTGCCTGACCGGCTGGGAGACCCTGTGCGATGAGCAGCAGATGACCGGCTACACCGTCAACGGCGGGTTCGCCGAGTATGTGCTGGCCGATCCCGGCTATGTCGGCCATCTGCCGGCACGTGGCGCCTTCGAATCACTGGCACCGATCCTGTGTGCGGGATTGACTGTCTACAAGGGTCTGAAGGGATTGGATGCGCGTCCGGGCCAGTGGGTCGCCGTGGTGGGGGCGGGTGGACTGGGCCATCTGGCCGTGCAGTACGCGCGGGCGATGGGGTTTCATGTGGTGGCGGTCGACATCGACAAGACCAAGCTCGACCTCGCCGCCCGACTCGGTGCCGAGCTCTGCATCGATGCCACGCAGGAGGACCCGGTCGCGCTGCTGCAAAAGCAGATGCGCGGGGTGCATGGGGCGCTGGTGACGGCCGTCTCCCGCGAGTCCTTCGCCCAGTCCCTGGGCATGCTGCACAAGCGGGGCACGATGTCGATGGTGGGCCTGCCGCCGGGCGACTTCGCGCTGCCCATCTTCGATGTGGTGCTCAATGCCAAGACGGTGCGCGGCTCCATCGTGGGCACCCGCCAGGACTTGAATGAGGCCCTGCAGTTCGCCGCCGACGGCGTGGTGCATGCGAACACCACCCCCCATCGCCTGGAAGCCATCAACGACATCTTTGACGACCTCCGGCACGGGCGGGTGGACGGACGCGCCGTGCTGAATTTCGATTGACCGCTCACCGGTTCACGAGGCCCTTGCCGGGGAACTCCGGTGCCTATCCCCGCATAACTGCCGCATGACTGCCGCATGATCCTCGCGCGGGGCGCGCCGTCGGCCCCCCGGCTCAGATCTGCGTATCCCAGGCCTTGGACAAGCGCATCGCGCCATTGATGATGCCGACCATCGAATAGGTCTGCGGGAAGTTGCCCCACAGCTCGCCGGTCTCCGGATGGGTGTCCTCGGACAGCAGGCCCAGATGGTTGCGCGAAGCGAGCAGCGCCTCGAACAGCTCGCGGGCCTGTTCGGTGCGGCCGATGCGGGCCAAGGCGTCGATGCGCCAGAAGGCGCAGATGTTGAACGAGGTCTCGGGCCGGCCGAAGTCATCCGGCGCTTCATAACGGCGCATGTAGGGGCCGTCGCACAGGCTGGCCTCCAGGGCCTCCACCGTGCTGACGAAGCGCGGATCCTTGGGATCGATGAAGCCGACCTCCGCCATCAGCAGCACGCTGGCGTCCAGGTCCTTGCCGCCGAAACTCTCGACGAAGGCCTGCCGGTGCTCGCTCCAGGCGTTGTCCAGGATCTTGCGCTTGATGAGATCGGCCCGCTCGCGCCAGATCAGCGCGCGATCCGGCAGGGCCAGTTCCTGGGCGATCTTGGCCAGGCGATCGCAGGCGGCCCAGTTCATCAGCACCGACGAGGTGTGGACCCGCGACCGGGTGCGCAGCTCCCACATGCCGGCGTCCGGCTGGTCGTGGATCGCGAAGGCGCGCTCGCCGGCACGCTCCAGCAGCGCGAACTCGTCGACGCCGGCGCGCTGATGCAGCCGGTGGTCGAAGAAGGCCTGGGCGGAGCCGAGCACGATGTTGCCGTAGACGTCGTGCTGGAAGTGCTCGTAGGCCTGGTTGCCGGCCCGCACCGGTCCCATGCCCCGGTAGCCGCGCAGGTGCGGCATGATCCGCTCCACCAACTGGTCCTCCAGCCCGATGCCGTAGAGCGGCTGCACATGGCCGTCCTTGGACTGGGCCACCACATTGCGCAGCCAGCGCAGGTAGTCCTCCATGGTGCCGGTCTCGGACAGACTGTTGAGCGCCCGCACGACAAAGAAGGCATCCCGCAGCCAGCAGTAGCGGTAGTCCCAGTTCCGCTGGGTGCCGGGCGCTTCGGGAATGCTGGTGGTCATCGCCGCGACGATGGCGCCGGTTTCCTCGTACAGGCACATCTTCAGCGTGATCGCCGCACGGATCACCGCTTCCTGATACTCCAGCGGGATCGCCAGCCGGCGGGTCCAGTCCCGCCAATAGTGGATGGTGCGTTCCTCCAGCAGGCGGGCAGCGTCCTCGACGCCACGGTCCAGGGTTTCATCCGGGCCGAAGACGAAGCTCATCGGCATGTCCAGCGCGAAGGCCGTTTCGTTGCTGACGAAGGTCAGCGGCGCGTTTGTCGTCAGCCGCACGGTGAAGCGCGGGCCGACGAAGCGCATGTGGTTGCTGCCGCGGGTGCGTTCCGGCTTCTCAGTGCCCCATTGCATGACCGGGCGAAGGATCACACGGATGCGGGGCCGGCCCTGCAGCGGGCGGATGCGCCGCACCAGCATCATCGGCCGGAAGGGGCGGTCATGCAGAAAGAAGCGCGGCATGAAGTCGGTGACCTCGATCGCATCGCCATGGGTGTCATAGAGCCGGGTGCGCAGCACCGCCGTGCCATGGTCGTAAGACTGCTCGCTGTGGGAGAAGTCCTCCAGCACGACCTGGAAGGTGCCGTCCAGGCCCACGCCCTCGGGCGAGTCGATCAGGGCGTTGAACATCGGGTCGCCGTCGAACCGCGGCACGCAGGCCCAGACCACCCGGGCGCGGTCATCGACCAGCGCGCTGACCGCGCAGTTGCCAATCAGTCCCAGCTTCAGCGAGGCTGCTTCCATGCCTGTGTCCCCTTTCTATCGAATCGTTCGACGGTGAGTTGCAGGGAAGCGCTGCACCCCGCCTGGTGCCCGACTTGTGGCCGACGGAATGCGCGCTTGCCTGAAGAGATTAGGGTAATCCCGCGTGGGAGGCTGTGTCGAAATGAACACCGCCTCGCGCGCGAAGCGCCACCCGTCGCCCGGCCACACCGGCGCGGACGACCGCCTCGGAAGGCACGTGGCATGCCTGAGCGGCGATCCCCCAGTCGGGAGGGGAGGCCGTCGGTCGTCCAGCCGGGAGACAGGCCTGCGAAGCGGGGCTGTGCCCGTCGCCTGACGGACGGGATCATCCAGCACGCCATCGCGCGATCGCACTGCACCACTGCTGCGCCATCGCGCTTTGCTCACTCTCGCCTGCCCACGGGCCTCGACATCGCTTCCCATGACCCCCAGCCGCTTCCTCGATCGTCCCCGCCGTTGTCTACCCATCTTGGGCATCCGCCCGGCGGTTGCCGCCGTGTCCGCGTTGATGTTGGGGTCCGTGGCCCAGGCCGCAAACGGCGGGGGCGCAGGCCCGGTGGTCTACGGCCGGTTGAACCTGGGACTGGAACAGGTCGGCGGAGGCGGCCGCGGTTCGTTGAGCCGACTCAGCAACGACCGCTCGGTGCTGGGCTTTCGCGGGGAGGAGTCGCTCGGCGACGGCTGGTCGGCGGTCTGGCAGATCGAAGGCTCGGTGCTGGTGGACACGGGCGGCGGCACCAGCCTGGCCAACCGGGACACCCGCCTCGGCCTGTCCGGCCCGTGGGGCACCGCCTTCGGCGGGGTGTGGACCTTGCCCTACACCGCGGCGACCTCCGGCTTCGATCCGTTCTATCCGACCACCGCCGGCTACATGGCCCTGATCGGCAATGGATCGGCTTCGATTGCCGACAACCTGTCCGACAGCACCGCGTTCGACCGTCGACAGCAGAACGTGCTTCAGTACTGGACGCCGACCGCCGGCGGCTGGTCAGGCCGCCTGGCGTTCTCTCCGGGCGAGGAACGGTCGACGGTCACCGGCGCGCGACCTTCGCTGTGGTCGTCCTCGTTAACCTATGCCGCGAGCGACCTGACCGCGGTGTGGGCCCATGAGCAGCATCGGCGCTTCCAGACGGCCGACAGCACCGATCGCGCCTGGAAGCTTGGTGTGAGCGGCCAGCTCGGTGCGACCCGACTCTCCGCCCTGATCGAGCGGCTGGACTACCGCACCGCCACCGGCCCGTTGCGGCGGGACGCGCTGTATGTGTCCGCCGTCCACAAGATCGGACGGCTCAGCGTGATGGGTGGACTGTCGGTGGCGGGCGATGGCAAGGGCAGGGCGGTCACCCGGGTGGGGCCGCTGGCACGGGGCGCGCAGACCGGCGCGGTGCAACTGACGGTGGGTGTGGATCAGGCGCTGTCGCGGCGCACCAGCCTGTTTGCGTGGGTCAGCCGCATTCGCAATGACGCGGCGGCCCGTTATGACTTCGCCATCAACAGCCCAGGGGCGATGATGGGCTCGCATCCGAGCGTGCTGTCGGTGGGGATGAAGCACAGCTTCTGAGCCCGAGGGTCGGTGGCGCGGGACGGGTTCGCCGTGGTCGAACTGTCTGCAGGCGGGTGCGACTAGCCGGGACCGGCGCACCGCCGGTGCCACGTCTTGTCACCATGCGCCGTTGTACCAGTCCCGACCTTCATTCGCTCAATGTCATCCTCGGCACGCCCGCCTCGGACGAGGGCTCGGACGATGTGTCCGACACGTCCTCCGGTGACTGTGTCGCGCCGCCCTCCTACCAGGAGGCCCTTCGCATTCCGTCCGCCGAACCCGGTCAACCGATTTCGTTTGGTGATGTCCGCTACGTCGACCCGTCGGATGATCCGTATGCGCCCGCCCGGGGCGGCGCTCGACCCGTCTACCGGGGGCTGATCGACGTCTCCCCGATCCAGGCCCGGCAGGACCTCAGCGATCTGCTGTCGCAATGCCCGCAGCGCGATGGTCGGTTTGCGCTGCGTATGCTGGAGCGGCTTGCCGCCAACATCGCGCTGTCCGCGCCCAAGGACATTCCCAAGGTGGCGCTGATGCTGTCACCGCCGCTGCTCGAGGTGATGTCGGGTTGGCTGCCCCGTGGCGCCCAGGCAACCATGCCGCAGGAGCGCCGGCAACTGGACATCCTGGTGGACCATGTCCGGCTGATCTGCATGTTGCTCGATGCGAATGAGCTGGATGCCGACGCGGTGCTGCGGGCCACCTGCTTCAGCACCCACCCGCAGGTCCCTCCGCTGCTGATGGGCTTGGCGGGCGCCGTTCAGCATGAGCCCAACCTCGCCCAGGCGATGTGTGATCTGTTCGAGGCGATGGATCGCCAACGCACCCCGCAGTCCCCGTTCAAGCGCGAGGTGGTGCAGTGCCTGCTCAATCGCCATGAATGGCGCATCAGGCCGCCCCAGGACAGTGGCAGCGGCCGCTTCGGCCATCGCGACGGCCATGGGTCCCGCCACAGCCGGGAAAGCGGTCGCGGAACCGGAAATGACCACAGCATCTTCTACGGACGGCTGTTGGGGCCGGGATCGTTGGTGCGGGATCAGCCGGGGGCGGCGATGGCGATCCGGTGCCTGGATCGCCTGGGATTGATGCCGCCCGACCTGCGTGAGTCCTTCGGGCCCGTCTCTGACGCGGTCAGCGCCTGGCGAGAGGCACGGTCCTGCGTGCGTGACATGGTGGTGGAGATCGAGGAGGAGTCCGAGCCGCTGCTTGACGCTGAGGCGCAGGCTCGGCGCGTCGGCGAACAGGCCAGACGGCTGCACCAGCGCAGTTGGGAGGAACTGCGTTGGCACGACAGCGAATCCCCCCGCAGCGAGCAAGCATCTGATCGTCCCCCGATGCGCACGGCCCCCCGCACGCTGCCGGCCGTCCAGCGGCTGCGTCATCCTCAATAGCGTCGACGAGCTGCGTCGGCTGCGTCGGCTGCGTCGGCTGCGTCAGCTGCGTTAAGCGGGCGACTCGCCCGGATCGAAGCTGTCATCCAGCGCAAAGTCGCCGCGCTGCAGGGCGTCGATGGTGGCGCGCGCCTGGGCCAGGTAGTCGGCCGGCACCCGCACGCTGGCACCGCCCAAGGCCGGCGCCAGCAGCGAGTGGGCCTGCACGGTGTTGGTGTCCCCGGTTTCTGCAGGAATGCCGGCCGCACGCAACCGACCGCACAGCATGTGGGCTTCGATGGGCGTGAGATGGCGGGCCACGAAGGTCTGGTCGCCTTCGTAGTCGTCTGGATCCTGGGAGGAAGGCATGGCGAAGGGGGAGGGTCGGATGAGAGCCGGGTGAAAGTCGGGCTCTCGGAGTCTAGCGGCGACGGGCCCGGTTCCGTGAGCCCTGTTTGCGGCATGGGGCGCAGCGTGCGGTGACAGCGGGGCGTCCGGGGCTGTTCCTCGCCCGTATCGGGGGCGGTCGATCTGCTTCAGTATGCGGTCCGGCGCGCGCCTCTTTCGCCTGCTGGCCTTGAATGCCGACGGCAGGCAGACCGCGCTGCCCTCGGGCACACAGAGCAGCCGTTGGTGGCGTTACATCGGCCGACTCTGACCGCGTGGGGCGACGCGGTGACCGACCGCGCACGCTAGCCCGCACCATTTCGCTGCCCCGCGATGCGCCGACACGCCCTTGTTCAGCCGCCTGTCATTCGATGCTGAGCAGCAACGCCGACCGACCGGGCACCTGCAGCGTGGCGCCCAGGATGTGCCGTTGTCCGGTAAGGACATCGGTCGCGGATTCGCCGCCCCGGATCATCTCGGGAAAGCGATCCAGTGCCAGCGCATGGGGCTCCGGCCGCTTGTTCATCACCAGCATCAGGCGGCGCCCTGTGGGGGGCGCTTGCGCCGCCAGCGCTGCCTGCGCCACTTGTCCCCCTTGCGCCCCTTGCGCCTCGTTGCTGCCGGCGTAGCGGAACAGCACAAAGCAGCCGTCCAGCGGGGCGTACTGCATCAACGCCGCGTCGTGCGCCAGCGGTTCGTGCTTGCGCCAGTTCAGCAGCCGCTTGAGGAAGGCCTGCGCCCGGCGTTGGTCGTCCCGCAGGCCTTCTCCGGTGAAGGCATTGACCCGGTCGCCCGACCAGCCGCCGGGGAAGTCGGCGCGCACGGCGCCGTCGTCGCGTTCGCGCGGGCTGGTGAGCAGCACCTCGGTGCCATAGAAGAACTGCGGGATGCGTTTCACAAAGGCGAGATAGGTCCAGGCCATCGTCGTCAGGGCCAGGTCCTCATGCAGCATGCTGTAGAGACGCGGTGTGTCATGGTTGCCCTCGAACAGCACCAGGTTGCCGGGATCGGGATAGACAAAGTCATGCGCCAGGGCTTCATACAGCTTCATGAAGCCGCCGTCGTGGCTGTCGTGCTGGGTCATGCCGGCCAGCAGCGCCTCATGCAGGGGGAAGTCCATCAGGCTGGGCAGCGCGGAGACATAGCCGTCATGGTTGCGCTTGCCGGCCTGCCAGTAGGCGACCACCGCCGGATGCGGGCTCCATTCCTCGCCGACGATGTTGAGTCGCGGATATTCCTCCCGCAGGCGGCTGGACCAGGCGGTGAGGAAGGCTCGGTCCGAGTAGCTGTAGGTGTCGGTGCGCACGCCGGCCAGGCCGATCTGTTCGATCCACCACAGGCTCATCTGGGTGAGGTAGGTCTCCAGCAGCGGTTGGCGCTGGTTGAGGTCGGGCATGCCGGGGCTGAACCAGCCGTCCGAGAAGCGTTTGCGGTCGCTCGGCGCGGCATACGGATCCTGCAGGGACATGCGGGCGTGATGGGTTTCGGTGTACTGGGGCCAGGTGTTGATCCAGTCCGCGGTCGGCAGGTCCTTCATCCACCAGTGATGGCTGCCGATGTGGTTGAGCACGACGTCCTGGATCAGCCCCAGGCCCTTGGCGCGGGCCTCGACCGACAGCCGCCGGTAGTCGTCGTTGCTGCCGAAGCGGGCGTCGACGCGGTAGAAATCGGTCGCCGCATAGCCGTGATAGCTCCAGCGCGCGCTGTTGTTCTCCGACAGCGGCGTCGGCCAGATCATGGTGAAGCCCATGTCGGCGATGTAGTCCAGGTGGCGGGTCAGCCCGGCCAGGTCGCCGCCATGACGGCCGCCCGGGTCCGCGCGATTCGGGCCCTCGGTCAGGCCGTCCACACGGTCGAGGCTCGGGTCGCCATTGGCGAAGCGGTCCGGCACCACCAGGTAGATCGCATCCTTCGGACCAAAGCCCTGGCGCTGCGCCGAGCCCGGCTCACGCGCCTGCAGCGGATAGGCATGGGTGAGCACCACGGTGTCACCGCGCTTGAGCTGCAGCTGCAGCGCACCGGGCGTGGCGCTGGCGTCGAGGTGCAGGTCCACGAACAGGTAGTTGGGGCTGTCCCCGCGTTGCACGCCCAGCAGCGTGACGCCGTCCTTCGGCACCAGGGCCACCGTCAGCGCGCCGATGCCGGGGCCATGCAGCAGCACCTGCAGCGCCGGACGCTTCATGCCGATCCACCAGCTCGGCGGCTCGACATGGTCCAGGCGGAACGCCGACGCGACGGGCGAGGGCGCCTCGCTGGGCATCGACGTCGCGGCGGCGCCGGTGGGGGTGCCGCCGTCTGCGGGCGAGGGCGAGGGCGAGGGCGAGGGCGAGTAGGCGACGTCATGGGTGCCCGTTGAGGCACCGAGGTCAGCGGAAGCATTCGCCGGGGAGGCGGCCTGGGCGTGGTTCATGGCGAGGCAGAGCAAGAAGGCAAGGAGCGCGCGGCTGGCACCGGCATGCCGAAGCGGAGCCGAGGGCAGGCGCGGACGACGCAGAGCGGGCGTGGCGGCGATCATCACGATCATCGATCCCCAGAGGTCATTGCAACAGGTAGACCTGCACCGATTGGGGCGGCAGCGGCAGGGTGGCTTCGCCCTTCGAATTTGCACGGGGCGACCGGCGGGTGGTGCTGGATGAGGTCAAGGAGGCCGATGCGGCCGATGCGGCCGGCGCCGTCGAATCGCGCCCTGCATCATCCTTGGGATGCAGGCGCTGCAGCGCGGTGCCGGGGCGCAGCGACGGCACCGTCAGCGTCGCGGCTTCACGGCCGTAATTGATGACCACCAGTGTGCGCTCCTGTTTCCAGGCGCGCTGGAACGCCAGCACCTCGCCCTCGGCCATCGGGGCCTCATAGCGGCCGCGGGCGATCGACGGCAGGGTGTTGCGCAGCTGGAGCATCGTCCGATAGAAGTGCAGCAGCGAGGTGGGATCGGCCTCCTGCGCCTGGGCGTTGTGGGAGGCTGCGTTCGGCGACAGCGGTCGGAACGGCGTGCCGGTGCTGAAGCCGCGGCCGTCGGCCTCCCAGCTCATCGGCGCGCGCAGGGGCTCGTCGCCGGGCAGCGTCGTCACGCCGGCCTGGCCGATTTCTTCGCCGTAATAGATGAAGGGCGTGCCCGGCAGCAGCAGGTACGTGGCGGCGGCCAGGCGGTAGCGGGCCTCGTTGCCGGCGAATTGGTCCCAGGCGCGCTGGCCGGCAAAGATGTCGTGGTTGCTCAGCATCGTGGCCATGGTCAACGGCGCCTCGGTGAAGAATCGGGCGACCTGCTTGACCGCTTCGGCGGCGCGGGGCGGCGCGCCCTTCGCCGCATCGATCACCGCGCGTTCCAGGCCGAAGGCGAAGGCGCTGCCGCAGATCTCCGGTCGCGCATAGGTGCGGGGTTCCGCGGTCGCCTCGCACACCACATGGCGGCGCGGATAAGCCTGGATGAGCCGGGTGAAGCGGCCGGTGAGGGCGCGGCTTTCGGGCTGGTCGTTCCAGTCCCGGGCATTGTTTTCGATCAGGTGAGGCACCGCATCGAGGCGGTAACCGTCCAGGCCGCGGTTGAGCCAGAAGCGCAGGCTGTCCTCGTGGTAGCGCACGACTGCGGGGTTCCTCATGTTGAAGTCGGGCATCGGGGCACCGAACACCGCGAAGTAGCGGGCTTGGGCCGACGGTCCGCGCGAAGGGTTCGTGGGCCCGCCGGCGCTGGCCGTCGAGGCGGCGGCGACGGCACCTTCCGAGGGCAGATACCACGGCGTATGGCCCCAGATGTCCCAGTCCTGGAGGGTCTCCAGCGGCTGGTCGGTCCAGATGAACCAGTCACGCCACGGGCTCTGGGCATCGGCCAGTGCGGCCTGGAACAGCGGATGCTCGCGGGCGCCGTGGTTGAGGATGTAGTCCATCACCACGCCGATGCCGCGATGATGGGCCTCGCGGATCAGGTCATCGAAGTCGTCCAGCGAGCCGTACTGCGGTTCGATGCGGCGGAAATCGACGGTCGCATAGCCGTGGTCATGGTCGGCGCTGGCCTGGATCGGCATCAGCCAGAGGCCGCGGATGCCCAGGGCCTGCAGATAGTCGAGTCGGCTGATGAGCCCGCGCAGGTCACCGATGCCGTCGCCGTCGCTGTCCTGATAAGCACGGACGAAGATCTCCATGAAGGCGCCGTGCTGCCAGCCATCCGGCAAGGTGCTGCGGCCATGGCGGGCGGGCACGGGGCTGAGGTCGACCGGCGGGGAGGCTGTGCCGGCCCGGGGCGCGGGCGGGACGCTGGCCGAGGGCACCGGCGCGGCGCCAGCGATCGGGGTCGCCTGCAGGCCGATGCTTGCCAGCAGGACAGCCAGATGTCGCAGCACCGGGCGTGTCGGTCGGGAAAGAAGCGAGGCGCGGGTCATGGGAACGGTCTCCGGGATCTGGTGGCACCTCGGCCTGTGGGACGCGGGTGTCTTGTAATAAAAGTACGATGCCTGGTGTCGCTGAGGAGGGCCCGATCGTCGTTGGACCATCCCCGCCGTCGGCGCGCAGCATAGAGCGAAGTGCAGTGACTGGGAAGCCTGGGTCGCACGGGAATGTAGTTTTGCTACCATCTCCGCAAGCAGGACAACCCAGAATGACCAGGAGACATGGATGGAAGCGCGCAAGCCGCTCGGTCGGCTGTTGAGGGGTGAGCAGGGGGATCCGCTGAGCGCGGATGCGTGCGCGGTCGCGGGCCGTGGCTCGCGTCCCGCTGTGGAAGGTGCGGGACTTCGACGCTGCCGCGTGGCGTTTGCGTTGGCGTTGGCGTGGACGATGGTCGGCTTGGGGTGGAGTGCCCAGGGCGTCGCCGCGCCGTCGTCTGCCACGAGCCCCAACTCCCTGCCCCCAATGGCTCTGGCGAGCGCCACGATGACACGGGACGCCTGTGAGGCCTCGGAGGCCATGGTCCTGAATCCGGTGTCGCCCACGCTGACGTCGGCGCAAGCGTCCCGGGCGCTGACGCAGGCGGTCTGGCTCACGGCCGATCGCCTGCGCTGGCCCGCCCAGGCCTTGGCTGATGGCCAACAGGCGCGGCTGTATCACTCCCGAGCGGGGCGGCTGAGCATCGAGGAAGGGCGCATCACCGGCGCGGACGCCTCGATGACCTTGACCCCGTCACGTGAGCCGCTGCCGCCGGAGATCGAGCGGCAGGGCGCTTATCTGGGGGCTGCGCTCGACTTGGCGCTCGACCTCGCGGCGGGCGATGGGCGGGGTGCCGCCGGGGCGGATGAGGCGGATGAGGCGGCGCGTCGGCGATGGCTTGAGCAGGTCCATGTCGGGCAGTCGCTCATCGCGATCGAGGATGCGCAGGGGCGGCTGCAGCGCTGGAGCGGCTTGCAATCGGCCCGCGCGCTGGATGTGCTGTACGCGGCGGCGGAGGCGGACGATGCGCTGGGTGTGGGGGTCCATCCGGCAGGTGCGCAGTTTCGGCTCTGGGCGCCCACGGCGGCGCAGGTGGCGCTGTGTGTCTATCCGGACGCCGAGCGCGCCGCGCAGATGGTGCTGCCGATGCAGCGTGATGACCGCACGGGGGTCTGGTCGGTGCAGGCGGCCGGGGTGCGCCGTGGTGCGTATTACCGCTACTTGGTCGATGTGTTCGTGCCGACGCTGGGCTGGGTGCGAAATGCGGTGACCGATCCGTATGCCATCAGCCTGTCTGCCGACTCCCGGCGCAGCTATGTGGCGAACCTGTCGGACGCCTCGCTTCAGCCCGCCGGGTGGCGCGAGAGTCGCATTCCGGACCGGGTGAAGTCGCCGACCGACATGGTGGTCTACGAGCTGCATGTGCGCGACTTCTCCCGAGAGGATGACACCGTGCCGCCCACGCTGCGCGGCAAGTACCTGGCTTTTAGTCTTCCGGACAGCCTGGGCATGCGCCGCCTCAAGGCGCTGAGCGATGCCGGGCTGACCGATGTGCATCTGCTGCCGATCTTCGATCTGGCCACGGTGCCGGAGCAGGGGTGTGTGGTGCCGACGGTGCCGGTGGCCGCGCCGGATGGCGAGGCCCAACGGGCGGCGGTGACCGCAGTCGCCGCACAGGACTGCTTCAACTGGGGTTATGACCCCTGGCACTTCAGCGCGCCCGAGGGCAGCCTGGCCACCCGTGCGGACGACGGCGCGGTGCGGATCCGTGAGCTGCGGCGCATGGTGATGGGGCTGCATCGGGCCGGTCTGCGGGTGGGGATGGATGTGGTCTACAACCACACCACCGCCTCCGGCCAGCAGCCGCGGTCGGTGCTGGATCGCATCGTGCCGGGCTATTACCAGCGGCTGGATGTGCAGGGGCGGGTGGAGCGATCGACCTGCTGCGACAACACCGCGACCGAGCACCGGATGATGGGCAAGCTGCTGATCGATTCGGTGATGCTCTGGGCGCGGGAATACAAGATCGCGTCCTTCCGATTCGACCTGATGGCACATCAGCCGCGCGAGGTGATGGAGCGTCTGCAGTCCCGACTGAAGCGGGCGCTTGGCCGCGAGGTGCAACTCATCGGCGAAGGCTGGAACTTCGGCGAGGTGGCCGATGGTGCGCGCTTCGTCCAGGCGTCGCAGCTGTCGCTGAATGGGACGTCGATCGGCACCTTCAGCGACCGTGGGCGGGATGCGGTGCGCGGCGGCAGTGCGGGCGACGATGCCAAGACCTCGATGCAGCGGCCCGGCTTCCTCATTCCGGCGCCGGCGGGTGATGCGGCGCGGCAGGACGAACAACGCCGTCAGGCGGATCTGCTGCGGCTGGCGATGGCCGGCACCTTGCGCGACTTCGCCTTCGAGAATCTGGACGGCCAGGTGCGCACCGGTGCCCAGATGGCTTACGGGAACCAGCCGGCGGGTTATGCGTCCAGGCCGGCGGAGGTGGTCAACTATGTCGAGAACCACGACAACCAGACGCTGTTCGATGCGCTGGTGCTGAAGCTGCCGCGGACCACCTCGATCGAGGACCGGGCCCGGACCCAGGTGCTCGCGCTGGCGATCAATGCCTTCAGCCAGGGCGTGGCCTATTTCCATGCCGGTGGGGAGATGTTGCGCTCCAAGTCGATGGATCGCAACAGCTACGACTCCGGCGACTGGTTCAACCGGCTGGACTGGACCGGGCGCGACAACGGCTTCGGCCTGGGCCTGCCGCCCCAGGCGGACCCCGGCGGCGACGATGAGTGGCTGCGCCCGCTGCTGGTGGAGCGCTCGATCAAGCCGGGGCCGGCGGCGGTGGACTGGACGCGCCGGGTGTTCCTGGATCTGCTGCGTATCCGCGCCAGCACGCCGCTGTTCCGATTGACCGACGCCGGTGAGGTGCAGCGTCGCCTTCGGTTCTACAACACCGGGCCGTCGCAGCAGGCGGGCTTGGTCGTGGGGCGACTGGACGGGCGAGGGCGGCCGGATGCGGTCTTCGACCGCGTCCTCTATCTGGTCAATGCCAATGACGCGCCGACGAGCGTGACCGTGGCCGAGGAGTCCGGCCGGGCCTGGCGCTTGCACCCCGCCCAGCGCGGTGCGCGGGCGGCGGATCGGCGCGTGGCGCAGGGCGCCCGGGTGGATGGGGTGACGGGCAAGTTCGAGGTGCCGGCTCGCAGCGCGGTGGTGTTTGTGGTCGAGCGCTGAGCGGTCGCGGGTGGCTCCTCGGAGGGTCGTCCGAGCGATGGCTTGGATCGCTCGGTGGACGTCGGCCACCCGCCAGGCCCTGGGACACCCGCGATTTCCCCTTTCGTCGCGCGGAGGTGCATCCGCGTACGGACGGGACTAGCATCAGGCCGGGCAGCCCATGTCACCGGCTGCGGGGGAATGACCATGTCGCCTCTGGATTCGAAGGGTGTGGCGGGGCAGCGCCGCTCGGGTGGCCTGGCTCATTCGATCGATGCGCCGGCAACTGAGCGGCGGAATGCGGCCTTCCATGCGACATCCCACGGGGCAGTTGATCGGCCGTTGGGTGGGCGGCCGACGTGGCGCGCTGCTGTGGACCGGCGATGGCACTCCCAAGTGGTCCATGCGCTTCGATCGGTGGTGGTGGTCCTGTTCATCGGCACTTTGAGTGCAGCGCTGGCGGGCGGGCTGGCCGGTTGCGCCTCGACGCCAACTGCCCAGGCGCAGGGCGCGCCGGAGCGGATGCTGCGTGACGAGCACTTTCCACCCAACCAGGATCACATCGATCCGAATGAGGCGTTGGCGCTGAGTCCGGCGATGCGGGAGTTCATCCGCACCCGGCTGTCGGTGTTCTCCAAGGTGCGGGACCAGCGGGATGCGCTGCTGGATGCGCTCTACACCCGAGGCGACCTGCGCCTGGAGTACGACGCCGAGCGCACCCGCACGGCGGCTGAGGCCTTCGAGGCGCGGACCGGCAACTGCCTGTCGCTGACGCTGATGACGGCGGCATTTGCCCGCGCCATCGGCCTGCCGGTGAGTTACCGGCACATCTACCAGGAAGAGCAGTGGAGCCGTGTGGGTGACCTGCAGGTGGTGTCAGGACACGTCAACCTCGGGCTGAGCCGCCAGCCCACGGCGTACAAGGTGCTGGGCGGCGGGGAGCCGATGCTGGTGGTCGATTTCCTGCCTGGCGCGGAGATCCGGACTCAACGGGCGACGGAGCTGGATGAGGACACCATCGTGGCCATGTACCTGAACAACCGGGCGGCGGAATGGATGGCCCTGGGCCAGGTGGACCGAGCCTATTGGTGGGCGCGCGCGGCGTGGCTCCAGTCGCCCCGGCTGCTGTCGGCGCTCAATACGCTGGGGGTGGTGTATCGCCGGCATGGGGATGTGGCGGCGGCGGAGGCGGCCTTCCGAGAGGTGCTGCGGCGTGAATCGGGCAATGTGCAGGCCATGTCCAACCTGGCGCAGTTGCTGCGGCATACAGACCGGCTGGCCGAGGCCGAGCAGTGGGAGGCTCGGTTGGCGGTGCTGCAGCCCTATCCGCCGTTCAAGTTCTTCGACATGGGCATTGCCGCGATGCATGCCGGCGACTACGCCCGCGCGCGGGATCTGTTCACGCGGGAGATCGACCGGTCAGCCTACTACCACGAGTTCTATTTCTGGCTGGCGCTGTCGAATGTCGGCCTGCGCCACTGGGACGAGGTGCGGCAGGCGCTGGCCAAGGCGCAGGAGGTCAGCACCACGGTGAATCAACGCCAGCTGTATGCGGCCAAGCTGGCCAGTCTGAAGGCGCGGACGGTGGCACCGTAGGCCGGCGTCCTCCGGCCATCCTCGCTGCGGTGCGGGTTGCTCGCCCAGGTGATGGGCGCTGGGGACGGTCGTGCGGGGCGCCCATGAAAAAAGGTCCTGTCCCCGGGATGGGGCACAGGACCTCGCGGGTCGGGGGTGGGTCATCGGCGCCCTGTGGGGGGATGGGGCTCAGTGCATGGCCTCATCGCTGATTCCCTCACTGCAGACCAGCTCACAACTGACTGGCAGCGGCAAAGAGCTTGGTCGAGCGCGCACCGGAGCGGCAGAAGGCCAGCACCGGCTTGGGCAACTCGGCCAGCAGGGTCTGCATGGCGGCGATTTCCTCCGGCGACTGGTAGCCGCCTTGCACCGGCAGATGCCGATAGGCGAGACCGGCCGCTTCCGCGGCTTGCTGCATCTGGGCGCTGGTCGGCTGATCCGGACCGCCTTCGAAATCGGGACGGTTGTTGATCACGCTCTTGAAGCCGGCGCCCGCCAGGGCGGTCATGACCTCCGGGGCCAGTTGCGGGGCGACGCAGAAATCAGGCGTCAGCTGTTGAACGGTGAGTTCCATGCGGGGCTCCTGGTGCTCGTCATCCTCATCGAGGCCTTCATGATGCCTTGATGCCTTGATGCCTTGATCTGCAAGTGGACTGGCTGTGCGCTCAGCCCGCCAACGCGGCTTTGACGGCGGCGGAGACCTGTCCCATGTCGGCCTTGCCGGCCAGGCGGGTCTTGACTGCGCCCATGACCTTGCCCATGTCGCCCGGGCCTTTGGCGCCGAGCTCTGCGACGATGGCGGCGACCTCGGCCTTGATCTCGGCTTCGCTCATGCGCTGCGGCAGGTAGGCCTCCAGCACCTTCAGCTCGGCGGTTTCCTTGTCGGCCAGGTCTTGCCGTCCGGCGGCGCTGAACTGGCTGATCGAATCCTTGCGCTGCTTGATCAGCTTGTCGACGATGGCCACCAGCATCACGTCATCCACCTCGACCCGCTCGTCGACTTCCTTTTGCTTGACCGCCGCCAGCAGCATGCGGATGGTGCCCAGGCGCTCGCTGTCCTTGGCGCGCATGGCGGTCTTCATGTCTTCGGTGATCTGCTCTTTGAGGCTCATGGATGTGCTCCGGGAGTTGGCGTGTGGGGTCGACCGGCTGTCTGCGGTCTTGGAGAGAGTGGAATTCTGACGTGGGTCAGCGGGAGGTCTGCCCATCAACGGGTGCATTGGATGGTTGCAGACCACGCATGCTGGCAACGGGCGCAAAGCTTCGGAAAGCGTCGGAAACAAAAAAGCCCGCGGCAGCGTCCTGCGCGGGCTTTCTTGCTGTTCTGAACGGTTCGGGCGCGGAGGCGGTTGTCTTGCGACGGTGCCTGGAGGCCGGAGCCGTTGATCAATCGATCAGTACAGCTTCTTGGGCAGCTGCATGCTGCGCACGCGCTTGTAGTGACGCTTGACGGCCGCAGCCTTCTTGCGCTTGCGCTCAGCGGTGGGCTTCTCGTAGAACTCACGAGCGCGCAGCTCGGTGAGCAGGCCCAGCTTTTCAATGGTGCGCTTGAAGCGGCGCAGGGCCACGTCGAACGGCTCGTTTTCTTTGACGCGAATGGTGGTCATGAAAAAAGGATTCCTTCAAATAGCGCTCGGTGTTCGCGGGGAAGGTTGTCCACTGAATCAGTCGTTCAGAGAACCACTTTCGAAGCGGAGTATCCGGATTCCACTTCCGAATCGACGCGCAGGGGTTTGCCAGCAAAACGCGGATTCTAGCCTCAATTTTGGGTGGCTGTCATCAAACCGGGTGAGGCGGGCTGAAAACCCGTCGTGCGTCGCGCATTCTCGGGGGAAATCAAAGGGACCCGCGAGAAAAGACGCCGGTCCGACTGCCTTGCCGCCCCTCGGTGAACTCGCTGTCTCACCCGGTGGGCAACCATTCGCAACCGCGGCGACGGGATCGTGGTGGCGGGTGTGACATTTTCACGGCCGCGTTTCGGCAAGTTGCATTCCCGTCGACCTGCAAGGGTGTGACATCCTGCCCACCTGGGAGAGGCACGCTAGGATGCCGGAGCCCCAAGCTTAGGGGGAGTGAATGCGGTTCTCGGCGTTCAGCTCTTCCCCGGCTTGTTCAGGCCATCTACATTCGCCTCATCCACCATTCGAATGCCAGGGGCCACCTGGCCAGGCCCGCCTCATGGAATTTCCTGCCGCAGCGTCCCCCGCGCCTGCCAGCTTCGACGCTTGGCTCGCCTCCCAGGGACCGCAACAAGCGCCCGTCGCGGCCGGCCTGCTGGGTCTGTTGGAACCCACCGGCGCCTGTCTGGCGGTGAAGTCCATGGCGACCGGGCGCTACGTGTTCGCCAGCCCCGGCATGAGCGAGCTGTTCAGTCAGTCCGACCACGGCATCGTCGGCAGCACGGATGCCGAATTGATGCGTACCGACGAAGTCCAGGCCATGCGCCGCGCGGAGCAGGCTGCGCTGGCGCAACGCGGCGTGGTCAGCTCGGAGCACCGGCTTGAATTGGGCGGTCGGCGGCGGGAGTTCATGGTCACCCGCATCCCGCTGGGGTCCGAGCATGTGATGGCGCTGTGGAGCGACAAGACTGAGGAGCGCCATCGCGAATCCCATCTGCAGCGTGCGTTGCAGCAGCTGGAGCAGCAGCAGAAGGCGCTGGAGCAACTGCGTCGCGAGCTGCAGCAGGGCAGCGGACGCGACGATGTGTCCGGCCTCTACATGCGGGCGCAGTTCGACGACCAGTTGCTGCGCGAGATCGATCTCTCGACCCGCGAGCACCGCGAGTTCACGCTGGTGCTGATCGCGCTGGATCCGGTGCCCGAAGGCCAGGAGACGCTCGGCGACGAGGCCCGCCAGCGTTTGCTGGAAGGTCTGGGCCGGATGCTTCGAGCCAATACCCGTGCGATGGATGCGGCCTGCCGCATTGGCGAGGATCTGTTTGCGGTGCTGCTGTCAGGCGTGGGCCTGGCGACGGCCCATGCACGGATGGAGCAACTGCGCCGCCAGTGCCATGCGCAGATCGTGGTGCTGCATGGGCAGGATCTGGGGCTGTCGCTGTCGATGGGGGTGGCCAGCTTTCCGCATACCGCCTCGCGCCAGGAAGAGTTGCTGCAGGCCGCCGAGATGGCCGCCAAGGAAGCGCAGCGGCGGGGCGGCAACCAGGTGGTGCTCGCATCGATCCCGTTCGGCCTCGGCGGCTGAGCGTCGCATCCGGCGCGTGCCTGCGCCTGCTTGCAGGGGTCAAGCGGTCAAGCGGTCAAGCGGTCAAGCGGCTGAGCGCGCGAACGGCTGAACGGACAGGCCGCCTCATCGGCGGTGCTGCGCGCTTGGTCTCGGCCATGCGCATCAAGGGCGCTCCGGGTCACTCGGTCAGGCCAGCAACTGCAGCAGATGGGCCCACTCCTGCGGGGAGACCGGGGTGATCGACAGCCGGTTGCCGGGTTGCAAGGTGCGCATCTCGGTCAGGGCAGGGTCGCGCTTCATGTCAGCCAAGCTGAGCAGCCGGGTCTTGCGGACGAAGCGGACATCGACATGCAGCCAGCGCGGGGCTTCAGGCTTGGATTTGGGGTCGTGGTAGGGGCTGGTGGCGTCGAACTGGGTGGCGTCCGGATAGGCCGCGCTGCTGACTTCCGCCAAACCTGCAATGCCGGGCTCGGGGCAGGACGAGTGATAGAAGAGCACGCCGTCTCCGAGTCGCATCTGGTCACGCATGAAGTTGCGCGCTTGGTAGTTGCGCACGCCGGTCCAGGGCAGGGTGCCGGCCGCCTTCAGATGATCGATCGAGGCCTCATCGGGCTCGGACTTCATCAGCCAGTATTGACGCTGGGCTGAGGCCTCTTTCGTCGACCGCGTATCTGAGCTCATGGTGCTGGGCGAGGGGTGGGCTGGGTCGAGCGCCGCTTGTGCGTCCCAAGCGCGCGCCGAACGAAAAACCCGCCTGGCGTGGGCGGGTGATGTCGGCGGATTGAGGTCCACGCTGAAGCCATCGCAACCTTGTGCGAACCGCGCATGCCGGACGCCGCGCAGAAGTTCGATGGACTGGACGCCAGCGGATCAACGGATCAACAGGTTGGCGGACTTGCGGATCAGCGAGCCTACGGATCGGCGAACCGAGGGCTGGCGGATCAACTGCGCCGCAGCCTCATGAAATAGGTGTCCACGGCGAACCGTGAGCCGCATTCCTGAACCCTAGGGGTACAGGTGGGCGAGGTCAGCAAAGCTTCGGGTTCATCTGACGCGAGACGCTCACACCAGCCTTGCAATGTTCCAAGCCCTTGCTCGCGAAAGCATCGGTTCAAGGAAATATAAAACTCACGCGAACGCAGTGGACGGTCTGGATTCTACGCGCGGCAAAGCGCGCTCACAGCAACTGCCCATCCTGGACAAGGGCTTCATCGATGCGTTTCATCAATGCGTCAAGATCGGGTAGGGCCGCACCCTCCATGGGGCCGTCATGGGAGCCATCTTGGGCGCCGTTGAGCGAGCCGGGGGCGCCATGGGGCACCGAGGCGCCAGCGGCTTGCGCCGCATCGCTCAGCGAAAACGCCAGATTGAGCGCAGCCAGCACCGCAATGCGCTCGCGGGCCTTGATCCGGCCGGCATCACGGATGGCGCACATCTCCTTGTCGACCCGTCCCACCGCCTTGGCCAACGCCGCTTCGCCGCCCTCCGGGCATCCGAGCAGATAGCTCTGGCCCATGATCGTGACTTCCATCTGTTTCATGCGCTGCTCTTCTGGGAGGCTGTCGGGGTGTCAGACGGGGTGTCCGTGGCTTCGAGCGGCAGCCGGTCCAGCAGCGCATCGACGCGCGCACGGGCTGCGGCCAGCCGCGAGCGCAGGCTGTCGCGCTCCTGACCGAGGGACTGCACCTGCTGTTCCAGCAGGGCGTTCGTGCGCTTGAGCTCCTCATGGCGCACCAGCAGGCGCTCCACACGATCGACAAGGTCGTTGATGCTTGACATGGTTCCTCGAGCAGTTCCTCAGGCGGGCGGGATGCCGGGATTGTAGGCGGCGGTTGTCGCGGGAGACGTGAGCGGACGTTGTCGGCGGTGTCGATCAACGCGCGGCAGACAGGGGCGCGCTGTCGCATTGATCGATGACGGCGCAGCGCTCGCACAGCGGCCGACGTGCCTGACAGACATAGCGGCCATGCAGGATCAGCCAGTGATGGGCATCGACCAGGAACTCTTGCGGAATGCGCTTGAGCAACTGCTGCTCGACTTCCAGCACATTCTTCCCAGGCGCCAGGCCGGTGCGGTTGCCGACGCGGAAGATATGGGTGTCGACCGCCATCGTCGCTTCACCGAACGCGACATTGAGCACCACATTGGCGGTCTTGCGCCCGACGCCGGGCAGGGCCTCCAGCGCTTCCCGGCTGCGGGGCACCTGTCCGCCGTGCTGTTGGACCAGGATGCCGCAGGTGGCGTACAGGTTCTTCGCCTTGGTGCGGTACAGGCCGATGGTCTTGATGTGGTCGGCCAGGCGTTCCTCGCCCAGGGCCAGGATCTTGGCGGGGGTGTTGGCCACCACGAACAGCCGGCGCGTGGCCTTGTTGACACCGACGTCGGTGGCCTGCGCCGACAGCAGCACTGCGGCAAGCAGTTCGAACACACTGGCGTATTCGAGTTCGGTCTGCGGCGACGGATTGGCGCGGCGCAGGATCTCGAAGAATTCGCGGACTTGGGTCTTGTTCATGGCGGCAGGCGGGCGGAATCGAGCAGCATCGGCGGGCGCACTCATGCGCCTCGCTTGGCGCGGGCACGGGCCAGCGCGGCTTCGATGACGGCGCGTTTGCGGTCCAACTGGACGGTATCGGTGATGTGCGAGGCCTCTTCCAGGTTCGCCAGCTTGTGGGCGGCCTTGGCTTCGAGTCGGTCGTCGTGTTCCTGCTTTTGTCTAACCAGGCGAATCTCATGCGCCCGGTAGCGCTGGCGGGCTTGCTCGGCCTGATCGGCACGCCATGCGGCCCAGCCGCTGCGGCCGGGCGTGATGTCGGTCAACGAGATGCAGTCCACCGGGCAGACCGGGATGCAGAGCTCGCAGCCGGTGCAGGCCTCGTCGATCACGACATGCATCACCTTGTTGCTGCCCACGATCGCATCGACCGGGCAGGCCTTGATGCACAGGGTGCAGCCGATGCACCAGTCCTCATCGATGACCGCCAGGCGCAGCGGCCCCTCGACGCCGTGTTCAGGGTTGAGAGGCAGGGCGGGGCAACCGGTCAGGGCGGCCAGGCGGGTGATGCCCTCCGCGCCGCCGGGCGGGCACTGGTTGATGGCCGCCTCGCCTCTGGCGATGGCGTGGGCGTAGGAATGGCAATCGGGATAGCCGCAGCGGGTGCACTGCGTCTGCGGCAGAGCCTGGTCCAGCCGTTGGACCAGCTCGTCAAGGGCAACAGGATTCACTCAGCGGTTTGGCGCGATCGGCGTGCGGAGGTGGCACGCTTGGGCGCGGCGGTGGATGTCAACGGGGCCGCATCGTACTTGGCAATGAAGTCCCGAATCACCGGATAGACCTTTTCCCGCCAGCGGCGACCCGAGAAGATCCCGTAGTGGCCGGCACCCACCGCGTCGTAATGGAACTGGTGCTGGGTGCTGATGCCGTTGCACAGCTCATGGGCGGCGCGGGTCTGGCCGGCGCCAGAGATGTCGTCGAGTTCGCCCTCGACCGTGAGGAGGGCGGTGGTGGTGATGTCCTGCGGGCGGACCCGGTGGCCGCGCACGTCCCAGGTGCCGTTGACCAGCGCGAAGTCCTGGAAGACCGTCTTGATGGTGTCCAGGTAGTACTCGGCGGGCATGTCCAGGACCGCGTTGTACTCGTCGTAGAAGCGGCGGTGGGCATCGGCGCTGTCGTCGTCGCCGCGGACCAGGTCCAGGAAGTAGTCGTAGTGGGAGGTGAGGTGGCGATCCGGGTTCATGGCCACGAAGCCGGTGTGCTGCAGGAAGCCGGGGTAAACCTCGCGTCCGGCGCCTGGGTAGTTGGTCGGCACCCGGTAGATGACGTTGTTCTCGAACCAGCTGTAGCTCTTGTTCATCGCCAGGTTGTTGACCGCGGTCGGGCTGCGGCGGGCGTCGATCGGGCCGCCCATCATCGTCATCGAGCGCGGCGTGGGTTCGCCCTGGCTGGCCATGAGCGAAATCGCCGCCAGCACCGGGACGGTGGGCTGGCAGACGGAGATCACGTGGCAGTCGGCGCCGACATGGCGGATGAAGTCCTGCACATACTCGACATAGTCATCGAGGTGGAAGGGGCCGTTCTCGAGCGACACCATGCGGGCATCGGTCCAGTCGGTGATGAAGACCTTGTGGTCCTTGAGCAGTTGGGCGACGGTATCACGCAGCAGCGTGGCGTGATGGCCGGAGAGCGGGGCCACCACCAGCACGGTGGGCTGCGACTTCATCTTGCCCAGCACCTTCAGGTCGTCGGTGTAGCGCTTGAAGCGCAGCAGGCGACAGAACGGCTTTTCCAGGGCCACCAGTTCCTGGATGGCCACATCCACGCCATCGACCTTCACGCTGTGGAGGTTGAACTCCGGCTTTTCGTATTCCTTGGCCAGGCGGTGCATCAGGTCCAGGCCGGCAGACAGCCGATGCGACATCGGTGTGTGCGCGAACGGCGACAACGGGTGGCTGTACAGCTTGGCGGAGGCGCTGGCGAATTCCGAGAAAGGGCTCAGGAGCGCGCGCTGGGTTTCGTACAACTGATAGAGCATCTGGCTACCCCTGTGGAGGAACGGTGAGACCGCGGTGAGACCGCCGGGAATTGGCATTGTGCAATGCAGCAATTCTAGGCCCGCCGATGCCGGGAGTGTGCGCCGCGTGAGCCGCAGCGGCATGCGTCAAAGTCGTGTCAGTGCCCTCAAATCGTCACAAATCGCCGGAAAACCGGGCCCGTGCCCGCCGGCCCGCCGCATTGTGGGGTTGGAGGTGTCGCCAAGGTGACGGGGTGGGGCGGTGGTCGATCCAAAAAGCAAACGGGGTCGACCGCATGGTGACGGTCGACCCCGTTGGGATCGCTGTGCGGGTGAGTGGCTGCCCGGCGTGCGGATGACGCTTGAGCGGCTGGGCGGGCGTCAGGCCCCGCCCGTGTCGGTTCAGGCCTTCTTGACCGCGGCAATCGCGGCGGCCACCGCCTTGATGTTCTTGCTGTTCAATGCGGCGACGCAGATGCGGCCCGAATCGACGCCATACACGCCGAATTCGCTGCGCAGTCGCTGCATCTGCTCGGTGCTGAGGCCGGAGTAGCTGAACATGCCCTTCTGCCGGGTGACAAAGCTCAGGTCTTCCTGGATGCCGGCGGCCTTAAGTTCGATCACCAGGGCTTCGCGCATCTGGCGGATGCGCACCCGCATGCCTGCCAGCTCTTCTTCCCATTGGGCCCTCAGGGCCGGCGTGGACAGCACTGTGGCCACCACCTGGGCGCCGTGGGTGGGCGGGTTGGAGTAGTTGGTGCGGATGACGATCTTGAGCTGGCTCAGGACCTTGGTGGTCTCTTCCGCATTGGCGCAGACCACGCTCAGCGCGCCGACGCGCTCGCCGTACAGGGAGAAGCTCTTGGAGAAGCTGGTGGAGACAAAGAAGTCCAGGCCGGCGTCCAGGAACTGCTGGATCACCGCGCCGTCTTCGGCGATGCCCTCGCCGAAGCCCTGATAGGCCATGTCGAGGAAGGCCACCAGTTGGCGGGCCTTGACGGTCTCGACCACCCTCGCCCACTGGGCGGGCGTCAGGTCATAGCCGGTGGGGTTGTGGCAGCAGGCGTGCAGCACGATGACCGTGCCCGCTGGCGCCGCATTGAGCGCCGTCAGCATGCCTTCGACATGGATGCCACGCTGGGCGGCGTCGTAGTAGGGATAGGTCTCGACGGTGAAGCCGGCGTTGGTGAACAGCGCCCGGTGGTTTTCCCAGGACGGATCCGAGATCAGCACCTTGGCCGCCGGGTTCAGTCGCTTCAGGAAGTCGGCGCCGATCTTCAGGCCGCCGGTGCCGCCCAGGGCCTGGACGGTCGCCACGCGCTTGGCCTTCAGGACCTCCGCATCGGCACCGAACACCAGCGCCTGCACCGCTTGGTCATAGGCGACGATGCCGTCGATCGGCAGGTAGCCGCGTGCCTTCGGGGCGGCCTGCATCTGCGCTTCGGCGGTGGCCACGCAGCCCAGCAGCGGCAGTTTGCCGTTGTCGTCGTAGTACACGCCCACGCCCAGGTTGACCTTGTTGGGGTTGGGGTCGGCATTGAATTGTTCGTTCAGGCCCAGGATGGGGTCGCGAGGGGCCATGGCGACGGCGGCGAACAGGGACATGGAGGCTTTCCTGACAGTGCGTTGGCAAGAGCGAAGAGGCAGTGAGCCGACAGGGATCGCCGGCTGCGCTACGCTGTCGTGTTGAGACGCCCAGCGAAGCCTGCCGATTGTAGGCAGGGAATGGTCGTCATCCTGGGTAACCCTGAGCGTAGCCTGAGAGTAGTCTGATGAGTCGATCCACTGTTGCCAAGCCTGTTGTCCCGCCCGCCGCCGAGGCGGCGAGCGACCCGGCACAAGCGCTGCCGAAGGGCGAATTCGTCTCTTTCGAAGGCTCTCCGTTCCAGCTCTTCCAGCCGTATCCGCCGGCGGGTGATCAGCCCACGGCGATTCAGCAGCTCGTCGAAGGGGTGAACGACGGCGAGAGCTTCCAGACGCTGCTGGGCGTGACGGGCTCAGGCAAGACCTTCACGATGGCCAACACCATCGCGCGGCTGGGTCGCCCCGCGATCATCTTCGCGCCGAACAAGACGTTGGCGGCGCAGCTGTACAGCGAGTTCCGGGAGTTCTTCCCGAAGAACGCCGTCGAGTACTTCGTCAGCTACTACGACTACTACCAGCCCGAGGCCTATGTGCCGCAGCGCGACCTGTTCATCGAGAAGGACAGCGCGATCAATGAGCAGATCGAGCAGTTGCGGCTGTCCTGCACCAAGAGCCTGCTGGAACGTCGTGATGTGGTGATCGTGGCGTCGGTGTCGGCGATCTACGGCATCGGCAACCCCAGCGACTACCACCAGATGGTGATGACGCTGCGGGTGGGGGACAAAGTCGGTCAGCGCGATGTGATCGCGCAGCTGGCGCGGATGCAGTACACCCGCAACGAGATGGAATTCACCCGCGGCCATTTCCGCGTGCGTGGCGACACCATCGACGTCTTCCCGGCCGAGCACTCGGAGCTGGCGCTGCGCATCGAACTGTTCGATGACGAGCTGGAAGGGCTGCAGCTGTTCGATCCGCTGACGGGTCAGATCCGGCAGAAGATCCCGCGCTTCACGGTTTATCCCTCCAGTCACTATGTGACGCCGCGGGACCGTGTGGTGGCGGCGATCGAGACGATCAAGGAGGAGCTGCGCGAGCGTGTGGCCTTCTTCATCAAGGAAGGCAAGCTGGTGGAAGCGCAGCGGTTGGAGCAGCGCACCCGGTTTGACTTGGAGATGTTGCAGGAGGTGGGCCATTGCAAGGGCATCGAGAACTACACCCGGCACCTGTCGGGCGCGGCGCCGGGCGATCCGCCGCCGACGCTGGTGGACTACCTGCCGCCGGATGCGCTGATGTTCCTGGACGAGAGCCATGTGCTGATCGGGCAATTCGGCGGCATGTACAACGGCGACCGGGCCCGCAAGAGCACCCTGGTCGACTACGGCTTCCGTCTGCCGTCCGCCATGGACAACCGACCGCTGAAGTTCGAAGAGTACGAACGCAAGATGCGCCAGGCGATCTTCGTGTCGGCGACCCCAGGCGACTATGAAAAGCGCCAGGCCGGCAACGTGGTCGAGCAATTGGTGCGGCCGACCGGTCTGGTGGATCCGATTGTGGAGGTGCGTCCGGCCGTTCATCAGGTCGACGATGTCCTGCAGGAGATCCGTGACCGGGTGGAGATCCATGAGCGGGTGCTGATCACCACGTTGACCAAGCGCATGGCGGAGCAGTTGACCGAATACCTCAGCGACAACGGGGTGAAGGTCCGCTATCTGCATTCGGACATCGATACGGTGGAGCGGGTCGAGATCCTGCGGGACCTGCGCCTGGGGACTTTCGACGTGCTGGTGGGGATCAACCTGCTGCGAGAGGGCCTGGACATTCCGGAGGTCTCGCTGGTGGCCATTCTGGATGCCGACAAGGAAGGCTTCCTGCGCGCCGAGCGCAGTTTGATCCAGACCATCGGGCGGGCGGCGCGCAACGTCAACGGCAAGGCCATCCTCTATGCGGACCGCATGACCGAGTCGATGCGCAAGGCCATTGGGGAGACCGAGCGGCGCCGCGCCAAGCAGGTCGCCTTCAACGCCGAAAACGGGATCACGCCGCGCGGCGTCGTCAAGCGCATTCGCGACTTGATCGACGGGGTCTACAGCGACAAGCCCGGACGGGATGACGCCAAGCTGATCCACGAGGCCGCCGAGGTCGAGGCGATGAGCGAGAAGGATCTGAGCAAGCGCATCACGCAACTGGAAAAGCAGATGCTGGAGCATGCGCGCAACCTCGAATTCGAGAAGGCCGCGCGGCTGCGCGATCAATTGGCGCAACTCAAGGAGCAGGCTTTCGGCGCGGCGGTGCACGACAACGTCGTGCCGATCGCGTCGGGCAAGTCGTAAGGGGTGGTAACGAACCCACTGGTTCAGGTGGTATCCCTGACATCTTCCTGAGACGAAGAGGGGTTGCTCGTGCAGTGGCTGCTATTGAGCCTCGGGCGGCGCCGGATGACCATGTCCACATGGACAAACGCCTCATCACCCTTGAAACGAAGTGGCGCACGGTGATCCCGACGCTCGCCACCAAAGCTGACCTCAGTGACCTGGAGGGTCGCCTGCGAGCCGAGATGCACAAAGGCTTCGGCGAGATGCAGCGCTGGGTCATCGGCACGACCTTGGCCAGTGTGGCGGCATTCGTGTCGGTCGTTGCCTTGATCTTGAGCGTGCTGCGCGCGGGGTGGTCAGGTGGGTAAGCCTTGGGCGTTGTGTGACTGTTGGGCTGCCGAACTGTTGAGCTGCCGGACTGTTGAGGTGCCGAGCTGCTTGGATGAGGAATGGTTGCCGGCACAGCATGCCCTGAAATCCAGGCACGCGACGTCCGCGGAAGGGTCATCGTGGCTGCGATAGCGGCGGGTTGACAGTTTGTAAAGACGATGCAGGCCTGGAGAATCTCACCATGTCCAGCGTTGATCTGTCTGTTCTCTTCGTCTGCACCGGAAACATCTGCCGGTCGCCCACCGCTGAAGGCGTGCTTCGCTCGAAGCTGTCGTCGCTGGGATGGGCGGACCGAGTCCACATTGACTCGGCCGGCGTGCAGGGCTGGCACGCTGGGGAGCCTCCGGATCCTCGCAGCCAAGACCATGCCCGAAAGAGGGGCTACGAGCTCTCCGGCCAACGGGCGCGCGCGCTTCGCCCGAATGATTTCGAGCGCTTCGATCTGATCGTGGCCATGGACGCCGGGCACCTGCGTGAATTGCGCCGTCGCTGCCCAGCGCCCCTCCAGCACCGGCTGGGGCTGCTCCCCGGCGAGGTCGAGATCCCCGATCCCTACTACGGCGGCCCGGACGGCTTTGAGGATGTGCTTGACCGAATCGAGCAGGGTTGCGAGCGTCTGGCGCAGCAAATCGTCGCCCGCATCGGCCCTTGATCGCGCCTCCGGGCGCGTGTCGGGGGTAACCCGAGCAAGCTTTTGCTTACCCGAGTAGAATGCTCACCTATAGCGAGGGGTTAACCCTGCTTCGTGAGTCGGTCCGGGGTCGCCGGGCTGCCGCTTCAAGGTCCTGCTGCCTTCACCGGCCAAGGAGAAGTTCGATGCGTCTCACCACCAAAGGTCGTTTTGCTGTCACCGCGATGATTGATCTGGCGCTCCGTGAAAACGGCGGCCCGGTCGCACTCGCGGCCATCAGCCAACGCCAGCAGATCTCGCTGTCCTACCTGGAACAGCTGTTCGGCAAACTGCGCCGTCACCAACTGGTCGAAAGCACCCGAGGTCCCGGCGGAGGTTACTCGCTGGGCCGGCGTTCCGATGAGATCACCGTGGCCGACATCATCGTGGCGGTCGACGAGCCGATCGATGCCACCGGCTGCGGCGGCAAGGAAAATTGCATGGGTGACGACACCGGCCGCTGCATCACGCACGACCTGTGGACCGCGCTGAACAACAAGATGATCGAGTATCTCGACTCGGTCACGCTGCGCAAGCTGGTGGATGACCAGCTGGCCAAGGGCGTCACTGTGGAAGAAGCCCCGATCAAGCGCGCGATCTCCAGCACGCCGGTCGTCAAGCCGATCCGCATCACCGCACCCAATTCCGTGTTTGCACTGGGCAATGCCCTGAGCAAGTAGGCCATCGGTCCTCCGCCGGGCCGTCGGGCCACGACGGGCCACGATGGGCGGATGTGACTGCAAGCGCCAGTTTCCGTACCAGTTGGTCAGAAGAAGAAGCTATCCCATGGACATGACCCCGCATTTCCCCATTTACATGGACTACGGCGCCACCACGCCGGTGGATCCGCGCGTCGTCGACGCGATGATCCCGTGGTTGCGCGAACATTTCGGCAACCCGGCTTCGCGCAGTCATGCCTGGGGCTGGGAGGCGGAAGAGGCCGTCGAGAAGGCGCGCATCGAAGTCGCCAAACTGATCGGCGCGGATCCGCGTGAAATTGTCTGGACCTCCGGCGCGACCGAGTCCAACAACCTGGCGATCAAAGGTGCTGCGCACTTCTACCAGAGTCGCGGCAAGCATCTGATCACCGTCAAGACCGAGCACAAGGCGGTGCTGGACACCACGCGTGAGCTGGAGCGCCAAGGCTTCGAGGTGACCTACCTCGATGTCCAGGAAGACGGACTGCTGGATTTGGAAGCCCTCAAAGCGGCGATCCGCCCCGACACGATCCTGATCTCGGTGATGTTCGTGAACAACGAGATCGGCGTGATCCAGGACATCCCGACCATCGGCGCGCTGTGCCGTGAGAAGGGCATCGTGTTCCACGTCGACGCCGCCCAGGCGACCGGCAAGGTGGAAATTGACCTGGCGACGCTGCCGGTCGACCTGATGAGCCTGGCCTCGCACAAGTCCTACGGCCCGAAGGGCATCGGCGCGCTGTATGTGCGTCGCAAGCCGCGGGTGCGTCTGGAAGCGCAGATGCACGGTGGCGGTCACGAACGCGGTCTGCGTTCCGGCACATTGCCGACACACCAGATCGTGGGCATGGGCGAAGCCTTCCGCATCGCGCGGGAAGAAATGGCGACCGAGCTGCCGCGCATCAAGGCGCTGCAACAGCGTCTGCTGGACGGGCTGAAGGACATCGAGCAGGTGTTCATCAACGGCGACATGACCCGTCGGGTGCCGCACAACGTCAATGCCTCCTTCAATTATGTGGAAGGCGAGTCGTTGATCATGGGCATCAAGGGCATTGCCGTGTCGTCGGGATCGGCCTGCACCTCCGCGAGCCTGGAGCCCAGCTACGTGCTGCGTGCCTTGGGTCGCAGCGATGAGCTGGCGCACTCGTCGCTTCGGATGACGATCGGTCGCTTCACGACCGAGGAAGAAATCGATTACGCCGTCTCGCTGCTGAAGGACCGCGTGGCCAAGCTGCGCGATTTGTCGCCCTTGTGGGACATGTACAAGGATGGCGTCGACATCAGCACCATCCAGTGGGCGGCGCATTGAGCGTCCCACATCAGGCATCAAGCGACAAGCGGTCCGCGTGAACGCAGTGAACGCATAAACAAGACGTTGGAGAAACAGCCATGGCATACAGCGACAAGGTCATCGACCACTACGAAAATCCCCGCAATGTCGGCGCCTTCGACAAGGGCGACGACACCATCGGTACCGGCATGGTGGGCGCACCCGCCTGCGGCGACGTGATGAAGCTGCAGATCAAGGTGAACCCGGCCACGGGCCTGATCGAGGACGCAAAGTTCAAGACCTACGGTTGCGGCTCCGCGATTGCGTCGAGCTCGCTGGTGACCGAATGGGTCAAGGGCAAGAGCCTGGACGAAGCGCTGTCGATCAAGAACACCCACATCGCGGAAGAGCTCGCGCTGCCGCCAGTGAAGATCCATTGCTCCATCCTGGCCGAAGACGCGATCAAGGCGGCGGTGGATGATTACCGTGCCCGACACCACACCGGCAGCGCCGCTTCGGCGACCGCGGGTGCTGCTGTCGACGCGACCGCGACGGCCTGAGGTCGACATGTCCGTCACTCTGACCGAAGCGGCTGCCCGCCACGTCACGCGCTACATCAGCAAGCGTGGCCGTGGCGTGGGCGTGCGACTGGGTGTGAAGACCACCGGCTGCTCCGGCCTGGCCTACAAGCTGGAATATGCCGATGAGGTGACCCCGGACGATGTGGTCTTCGAAGGCCACGGCGTGAAGGTGCTCATCGATCCGAAGAGCCTGCCCTACCTGGATGGCACCGAGCTGGATTTCGTGCGCGAAGGCCTCAATGAGGGCTTCAAGTTCCGCAATCCACGGGAAAAGGACCGCTGCGGCTGCGGCGAATCCTTCCGCGTCTGAGTGCCGCCTCCTCGGGGGCGCGTCGGGACAGGGTCGGACATTGGCGCGGCGTGGATGCCGCGCCTTTTTCTTGGCCGTCTTCGCTGCAGCAGGGAGGTGAGCCGCCGGCTGGGGTGCGCGCAAGGTCTCATCCCCCAATGGACGCTGACCCAGCGCCTTCACTCTGATGCTTGGTTTGCAGGCGCCTTGACGGCGTGAATACCGTGAAACTCGACGACGACGACTTCAGCCTCTTCGGTCTGCCGCAGCAATTTGCCCAGGACAGTGCCGACATCGCCGCGCGGTGGAAAGCGCTGGTGGCCAAGGTGCATCCGGATCGGTTCGCCGCCGACGGTGTCGCCTCCCAACGGCTGGCCATGCAGTGGTCCCTGCGGGTGAATGAAGCACATCAGCGCCTGCGCGATCCGCTCAAGCGTGCGGCCTACCTCTGTGAATTGCGCGGCGCACCGCTGCAGGCCAACGAAAACACCCGGATGCCCGCAGCCTTCCTGATGGAGCAGATGGAGTGGCGCGAAGCGATGGATGAAGCGAAGGACGCCGAGGCTATCCAGCGCATCGACCGTCAGGTGGCCGAGCGGGAACAGTCGCTGCTGGCCCAGGCCGCGCGTCAGTTGGACGACGACCAGAATCCCGCCGCCGCGTCCGAGTCGGTGCGTGCCCTGATGTTCCTGACCCGTTTTCGCGCCGACATCGACCGGCGCCTGGAAGCCATCGAGCAAGCCTGACCGGGCGGCCAGCCGCCGGTGGCGGGACGGCGTCGGGAAGGTCGGCCCGCAGCCCGCAGCCCGCGATGCATTGACAACAACAAGCGCCGACCCGGCGCATCGACTCAGCGTTGAGATCCAGACACAACCATGGCCTTGCTTCAGATTTCCGAACCCGGCGCGTCGCCTGATCCGCATCAGCGTCGCATTGCTGTGGGCATCGACCTTGGCACCACCCACTCGCTGGTGGCTTCGCTTCGCAATGGCGTGGCCGAGTGCCTGCCGGACGACCAGGGGCGGGTGATCCTGCCCTCGGCGGTGCGGGTGCTGCCCGAGGGTCGCCGGCAGATCGGGTTCGAGGCCCTGGCCGCTCAGGCGGAGGATCCCGAGAACACCATCGTGTCGGTCAAGCGCTTCATGGGGCGTCGGGTGGAGGACATCGCCAACCGCGACAAGCTGCCGTACCGATTCGACGACACGCCCGGCATGCTCAGCATCGCCACGCGCGAGGGGTCGAAGTCGCCGGTGGAAGTTTCTGCGGAGATCCTCGCCACGCTGCGCCAACGCGCTGAGGACACCTTCAATGACGACCTGTTCGGCGCCGTCATCACCGTCCCGGCCTATTTCGACGACGCCCAGCGCCAAGCCACCAAGGACGCCGCCCAGTTGGCCGGCCTGAATGTGCTGCGTCTGATCAATGAGCCAACGGCGGCGGCCATCGCCTACGGCCTGGACAACGGCAGCGAGGGTCTCTATGCCGTCTACGACCTGGGCGGCGGCACCTTCGACATCTCCCTGCTGCGGTTGACACGCGGTGTCTTCGAGGTGGTGGCCACCGGCGGCGACGCCCAGCTCGGCGGCGACGACTTCGATCGCCTGCTGGCCGATTGGGCCTTGGCGCAGGCGGGGCTGACGGTGGAGAGCGCGCAGGACAAGCGTCGCGTGCTGGTCGCTGCGCGGGCGGCCAAGGAGGCGCTGACCGATGCCGATCAGGTGGTCTTGAGCAGTGCGCTGGACGTCGGCCCGTTGAAGGTCGAGGTGTCCCGCGAGCAGTTCGACGCCCTGGCGCAGCCACTGGTGGCCAAGACGCTGTCGGCGGTGCGCCGCGTGCTGCGCGATGCCCGGGTGTCCGCAGCCGAGGTGCAGGGCACGGTGATGGTGGGCGGATCCACCCGCATGCCGATCGTGCGCCGCGTGGTGGGCGAACTGTTCGGTCGCGAGGTGCTGACCAACCTGAATCCGGATGAGGTCGTCGCTCTGGGCGCGGCCGTGCAGGCCAATCAGTTGGCCGGCAACAGTGCCGAAGGCGACATCCTGCTGCTGGATGTGATTCCGTTGTCGCTCGGTCTGGAGACCATGGGTGGGCTGGTGGAACGCATCATCGAGCGCAACGCGACCATCCCGGTGGCCAAGGCCCAGGACTTCACCACCTTCAAGGATGGCCAGACCGCGCTGGCGGTTCATGTGTTGCAGGGCGAGCGTGAGCTGGTGAGCGAATGCCGGTCGCTGGCGCGCTTCGAGCTGCGCGGCATTCCGCCGATGGCCGCCGGTGCCGCCCGGATCCGGGTGACCTTCCAGGTGGATGCGGATGGCCTGCTGAGCGTGTCCGCCCGCGAGCTGGGCTCCGGCGTGGAAGCCGCTGTGCAGGTCAAGCCGAGTTACGGCCTGTCGGACGACCAGATCGCCGGCATGCTGCGGGAAGGGTTCGCCAGCGCAGAATCCGACATGCTGGCGCGCAAGTTGCGCGAGGCCCGGGTGGATGCCGAGCGCATGCTGCTGGCCACCGCTTCCGCTTTGCAGGCCGATGGCGATCTGCTCGAGGACGGTGAGCGGGCCGCGATCGCGACGCTGGAGGCCGAGGTGCGGGCCCTGGCCCAGGGCGAGGACGCCGACGCCATCAATGCGTCGGTCGAAGCCCTGGCCAAAGGCACGGAAGGTTTCGCTGCCGCGCGGATGAATCGCGGCATCCAGCAAGCTTTGACCGGACGCAGCATTGATCAGGTCTGACGGCCTGATCATCTCGCCCTCAGCACACGCAACGACGCACAACGCCGCACAACGCCGCACAACGCCGCAGCCTGACGCACAACGACACGGAACGACGCACAGCGACGCCGGACGCCAGCAGCAGCAAGCCCCAAGGACCTCTCCCATGCCCGTCATCAAGATCCTCCCCCATCCCGAATACGCGCCCGAGGGCAAGACCATCGAGGCGCCGTCCGGCACGTCCATCTGCGAGGCGCTGCTGGATCATCATGTGGACATCGAGCATGCGTGCGACCAGGTCTGTGCCTGCACCACCTGCCACGTGATCGTTCGCGAGGGCTTTGCCTCGCTCTCCGAGATGGAGGAGAACGAAGAAGACATGCTGGATCGGGCCTGGGGGCTGGAGCCGAATTCGCGCCTGGCCTGCCAGGCGATCCTGTCCAACAAGGATGTGACGGTGGAGATCCCCAAGTACTCCATCAATCACGCCAAGGAAAACCACTGATCCGCCGCCGGAGCGACTGACCTCATGCGTGTCCTGGGCATCGAATCCTCTTGCGACGAAACCGGCGTGGCGCTGGTCGACGCGTCCGGCGACGGCGTCCCGCGCCTGCTCGCGCATGCGCTGCACAGCCAGATCAGCATGCATCAGGCCTACGGCGGTGTGGTGCCGGAGCTGGCCTCGCGCGACCACATCCGGCGTGTGCTGCCGCTGACCCGGGAGGTCCTGGCGGGCTCGGGGCTGTCGCTGTCCGACGTGGATGTGGTGGCCTATACCCAGGGCCCCGGGCTGGCCGGTGCGCTGCTGGTGGGGGCGGGTGTCGCGGCCTCCTTGGGTGCGGCGCTGGACCGGCCGGTGATGGGCGTCCATCACCTGGAGGGGCATCTGCTCTCGCCGTTCCTGTCGGCCGATCCGCCGGAGTTCCCGTTCGTGGCCTTGCTGGTGTCTGGTGGGCATACCCAGCTGATGCGGGTGGATGATGTCGGCACCTATGAACTGCTGGGTGAAACCATCGACGACGCTGCTGGCGAAGCCTTCGACAAGTCCGCCAAGCTGATGGGTTTGCCCTATCCGGGCGGACCGCACCTGTCCCGTCTGGCTGAATCCGGCTGCGATGACGCCTATGCCTTGCCGCGCCCGTTGCTGCACAGCGGCAAGCCGGACTTCAGTTTCGCGGGATTGAAGACGGCCGTGCTCACCCAGGTGCGCAAGCTGGAGCAGCAGGCCGGCGGCATGACCGACGGGCAACGTGCGGATCTGGCGGCGTCCACACAGGCGGCGATCGTCGAAGTGCTGGTCAAGAAGTCGCTGCTGGCGTTGAAGGAGACCGGCCTAAAGCGGCTGGTGGTGGCGGGCGGCGTCGGTGCCAACAAGTCCTTGCGCGAGGTCCTGAATGCGGCCTGCGACAAACGCCGGGTGCGGGTGCACTATCCGGAGCTTCATCTGTGTACCGACAACGGCGCCATGATTGCGCTGGCGGCTGGCCTTCGCTTGCAGCGCGACATGGCGAGTCTGACCCGCGGTGGAGGCTTCGAGGTGCGGCCGCGTTGGGACCTGGCGCTGCTGTGAGACCGCAGGGCAGGGGTGCCGTGGCGCTGCTGGCCGCCGCGATGGTGGCGATGGCGTCGGCGCTGCCGTCGAGCGTCAGCGCCGCAGAGCCGATCCGGTTGGCGTTGATCGAAGGGTTGTCCGGGCCGCTGGGCAACGGCGGCGAGGCGGTGTTTCGCAATCTGGTCTGGGCGACCGAGCGCATCAATGCCCGTGGCGGCGTGAAGTTGCCGGGTGGGGCGCGGCCCCTCGCGCTGCTGCGGTTTGACAGCAAGGGCTCGGTCGAGGAGTCGCTGTCGATGCTGCGCGCGGCCACCGACCAGGGGGTGCGGGTGGTGCTTCAGGGCAACAGCTCCGCGGTAGCGGGCGCGCTGATTGCGGCACTCGACAAGCACAACGCCCGGGAACCTGAGCATCGCGCGCTCTTTCTGAACTACGCGGCCGTCGACCCTGCGCTCACCAACGCGCAATGCAGCTTCTGGCACTTCCGCTTCGATGCCGACACCGACATGCGCCTGGCCGCCCTGGTGGAGGTGATTGCGCAGGATCGCCAGCTCAAGACGCTCTACCTGATCAACCAGGACTACAGCTTCGGTCAGCATCTGCAGCGGCAGGCGAGGGCGATGCTGGCTCAGCGCCGTCCGGACTTGCAGATCGTCGGCGACGACCTGCACCCCCTTGGCCGGGTGAAGGACTTCATGCCCTATGCCTCGAAGATCCGCAGCAGCGGAGCTCAGGCGGTGCTCACCGGCAACTGGGGCAACGATCTGACTTTGCTAATCAAGGCGGCCAAGGACCTGGGACTGGACACGCGCTTCTACACCTTCTACGGCAACGCTCTGGGTGTGCCTGGTGTGCTGGGTGAGGCGGGTGTCGACCGGGTCCTGGCGGTGGCGGAATGGCATCCCAACGTCGGAACGCCGGATTCGGAGCGCTTCTATGCCGCGTTTCGGCAGCGGTTTCCGAAGCCGGAGCACGACTATCTGCATGCGCGGATGCAATTGATGGTGGAGATGCTGGTGGCCGCGATGGAGAAGGCCGGCAGCGATGATCCCATCCGCGTCGCGAAAGCCCTGGAGGGTCTGCGGCTGGATGGCCGGCCGCTGGGTGTGGCGCATCAAGGCTGGATGCGTCCCACGGACCACCAGCTCCAGCAGCCGCTGTATGTGAGCGTGATGCGGCGAGTGGGCGAAGCCGGAGTGCCGCATGACAATGAAGGCTCCGGGGTCGGCTTCCGCACGCTGCGGTACCTGGAGGCGGGTCAGGCGCAGCAGCCGACGGCGTGCCGGATGCGCCGTCCGGAGTGAGTCGGTCTGCGCAGGTGGCGCTTGTCAGTGCAATCGGGGCTGGCTGATCGCCGGCTGATGGCTGGCAGGACGCTGGCGGCTGGTTGGTGGCTGGCTGGCAGCCGGATGAAGGCTGAAGGCTGATGGTCGGGTCTGGATCGCGGCTGAGTGGCGGTCGGAGGGAGCGCCGGAGGGGCTTCATCGGGCGCGCTCGTCGACTAGGTCGCATCCGGCCGCGCTGCCGCTCACCGTTGTTATGTATACTGCGCGCTGTTTCCGCCTGGAACCCTGGGCGGGGACAACTAGCACGGCACGGGTCGGTTTCACCTGTGACCGCAAGTCAACCTCGGAAACCGTCTGCGCACCTGATGCCTGATTTGGCTATGCCAGCGGACCTTCCGAACCATTCCGGAACAAGGAACGCATCATGTCCATCGCCGATCTGAGCAAGGCTGACATCGTCAAGGCCAACGCCCGCAGCGCCAACGACACGGGATCCCCCGAAGTCCAGGTCGCCCTGCTGACCGCTCGCATCAACGAGCTGACCCCCCACTTCAAGCTGCACGCCAAGGACCACCACGGCCGTCGCGGTCTGCTGAAGATGGTCAACCAGCGCAAGAGCCTGCTGGCCTACCTGAAGAACAAGGACGCAGCCCGCTACACCGCGCTGATCCAGAAGCTGGGTCTGCGCAAGTAATCTGCGCATGAAAGCAAAGAGCCTGTCTGGAGACCCAACAGGCTCTTTGTCGTTTCTGAACGCCCGACCCGCTGCGCGGATTCGGGTGGTTCAATCACCTTGGAGTCGAGTTGACGTGGCGCTGCTGTGTCATTCCAACGCGCTTGGTCGGACGGCCGACGAAGCAGGCGCTCTGGAATGGCATCCCGCCAAACCCAGCTTCACTCCCGGTATTTCGCACCGCACCGCAAGCGGTCGCACAAACTGAGGAGATGCAATGAGCATGTTCAACAAGGTCGTCAAGAGCTTCCAGTGGGGCCCCCATCAAGTCACGATGGAGACCGGCGAGATCGCCCGTCAATCCAGCGGTGCCGTGCTGGTGAACATCGAAGACACCGTGGTGCTGGCCACCGTGGTCGCGAAGTCGGCCCCCAAGGCCGGCCAGGATTTCTTCCCGCTGACCGTCGACTACATCGAGAAGACCTACGCGGCCGGCAAGATCCCTGGCAGCTTCTTCAAGCGTGAAGGCCGTCCCAGCGAGCTGGAGACCCTGACCTCGCGCCTGATCGATCGCCCGATTCGTCCGCTGTTCCCCGAAGGCTTCTTCAATGAAGTCCAGGTCGTCGTTCACACCCTGTCGCTGAATCCGGAAGTCCAGGCCGACATCGCCGCGCTGATCGCCACGAGCGCTGCGCTGTCGATCTCCGGCATCCCGTTCAACGGCCCGATCGGTGCCGCCCGCGTGGGCTACATCAACGGCGAATACGTGCTGAACCCGGGCAAGACCCAACTGCTGGATTCCAAGCTGGATCTGGTGGTTGCCGGCACCGAAGGCGCCGTGCTGATGGTCGAATCCGAAGCCGATCAGCTGAGCGAAGACATCATGCTGGGCGGCGTGGTCTACGGCCATGAGCAAGGTCGCATCGCGATCGCCGCGATCAATGAGCTGGTCCGTGAAGCCGGCAAGGCCTCCTGGGACTGGGTCGCCCCGGCCAAGGACGAGCCGTTCATCGCCAAGGTCACCGCGCTGGCTGAAGAGTCGCTGCGCGCGGCCTACCAGATCCGCTCCAAGCAAGCCCGCACCCAGGCTTGCCGCGATGCCTATTCGCAGGTCAAGGCGGCCCTGACGGCTGAAGGCGTGACCTTCGACGGCGTCGAGGTCGATGGTCTGCTGTTCGAGATCGAAGCCCGCATCGTCCGCAGCCAGATCCTGGCCGGCGAGCCGCGCATCGATGGTCGCGACACCCGCACCGTCCGCCCGATCGAGATCCGCAACAGCGTGTTGCCGCGCGCCCACGGCTCTGCACTGTTCACTCGTGGCGAGACGCAGGCCCTGGTGGCGGCGACGCTGGGTACCGACCGTGACGCGCAAGTCATCGACGCGCTGGCCGGCGAGTACTCCGAGCGCTTCATGCTGCACTACAACATGCCTCCGTTCGCCACCGGCGAAACCGGTCGCGTGGGCAGCCCGAAGCGCCGCGAAATCGGTCACGGCCGCCTGGCCAAGCGCGCGCTGGTCGCGGTGCTGCCGACCAAGGAAGACTTCCCGTACTCGATCCGCGTGGTCTCGGAAATCACCGAGTCCAATGGATCGTCGTCGATGGCGTCGGTCTGCGGCGGCTGCCTGTCGCTGCTGGATGCTGGCGTGCCGCTGAAGGCGCACGTCGCCGGCATCGCCATGGGTCTGATCAAGGATGCCAACCGCTTCGCCGTGTTGACCGACATCCTGGGTGATGAAGATCACCTCGGCGACATGGACTTCAAGGTCGCGGGCACCACCACCGGCATCACCGCGCTGCAGATGGACATCAAGATCCAAGGCATCACCAAGGAAATCATGCAGGTCGCCCTGGCTCAGGCCAAGGAAGCGCGTCTGCACATCCTGGACAAGATGGTCGGTGCGATGGGTTCGGCCAATGCCGAGATCTCGCAGTTCGCGCCTCGCCTGTACACGATGAAGATCAATCCGGAAAAGATCCGTGACGTGATCGGCAAGGGCGGCGCGACCATTCGTGCGCTGACCGAGGAAACCGGCACGCAGATCGACATCGCCGAAGACGGCACGATCACCATCGCCTCCACCGACGGCGCCAAGGCTGAGATCGCCAAGAAGCGCATCGCCGAAATCACCGCTGAAGCCGAAATCGGCAAGGTCTACGAAGGCGCGGTCACCAAGATCCTCGACTTCGGTGCCCTGGTCAACATCCTGCCGGGCAAGGACGGTCTGCTGCACATCAGCCAGATCGCCCATCAGCGCGTCGAGAAGGTGACCGACTTCCTGAGCGAAGGCCAGATCGTCAAGGTCAAGGTCCTCGAGACGGACGAAAAGGGTCGCATCAAGCTGTCGATGAAGGCACTGCTGGACCGTGATGCAGCGCCTCAGCACGCGCACTCGGCACCGGAAGGCCAGGGCGAGTAATCGTCATGAAGGCGATCGCCATCAGCCACCCGGGTGGTCCGGAGGTGTTGCAACTGGTCGAGCGCCCTGATCCCGTCGCCGGGGCAGGGGAGTGCTTGATCCGGGTACACGCCTACGGCATCAACCGTCCTGATGTCCTGCAGCGCAAGGGTGCCTATCCGCCTCCGGCGGGCGCCAGTGACCTGCCGGGTCTGGAGGTGGCGGGTGAGATCGTCTCTGGCGATGCCGCCGCGCTGGCCGAGGCTGGCCTGAAGGTGGGCGATGCCGTCTGCGCGCTGGTCGCGGGTGGTGGCTATGCCGAGCTGTGCGTCGCACCGGTGGTGCAATGCCTGCCGGTGCCGGCCGGCTGGCGCATGGACGAGGCGGCGAGCCTGCCGGAGACCTTCTTCACCGTGTGGAGCAATGTCTTCGAGCGGGCCCGCCTGCAGCCGGGCGAGAGCCTGCTGGTGCATGGCGGCAGCAGCGGCATTGGCGTCACGGCGATCCAGATCGCCAAGGCGCTGGGGTCGACCGTGCTGGTGACCGTCGGCAGTGCGGACAAGGCGAAGGCCTGTCTGGCGCTGGGCGCCGATGTGGCGATCACCTACCGGGAACAGGACTTCGTCGCCGAGGTGAAGGCGGCCACCGGCGATCGCGGTGTGGATGTCATTCTGGACATGGTGGCGGGTGACTATGTCGCTCGCAACATCCAGTGTCTGGCGGACGATGGCCGTGCGGTCATCATCGCGGTGCAAGGCGGCGTCAAGGCCGAGTTCGATGCGGGGCAGGTGTTGCGTCGTCGGCTGACGATCACCGGCTCCACGCTCCGTGCGCGTCCGGTGGCGTTCAAGGCGGGCATTGCGCGCGCCCTTCGGGAGCGCGTCTGGCCCTTGCTGGAGCGGCGCGTGATCGGTCCGATCATCTATCGGCAATTGCCGGCGGCAGACGCTGCGGCGGCGCATGCCTTGATGGAATCCGGTGAGCACGTCGGCAAGATCGTGCTGACCTGGTGAGGCTGTGGCTGCAGGCAGTCACGGCGATCAAGTTTTAACGGAGTGGTTCTGATGCGCAAGAAACTGGTGGTCGGCAACTGGAAGATGCATGGCAGTCGTGCGTCCAATGCCGTGCTGCTGGCGGGCCTGAAGGAGGCCGGTCCTTGGAACGCCCAGGTGGCGGTCTGTGTGCCGTTCCCCTACATCACCGACACGGCACTGGCCTTGACTGGGCAACTGGTCAGCTATGGCGCGCAGGATTGCTCCACCCATGAGCAGGGCGCCTACACCGGTGAAGTGTCCTCGGCCATGCTGGCGGACCTGGGCTGCCGCTATGCCATCGTGGGTCATTCGGAGCGTCGCGCCTATCACCAGGAGAGCGATCAACTGGTGGCCGACAAGGCCAAGGCCGCGCTGGCGCACGGTGTGACGCCGATCGTCTGCGTGGGCGAGACGCTGGCTGAGCGCGAGGCGGGTCGCACGGAAGAGGTGGTCAAGCGCCAACTCGCGGCCGTGATCCATACGCTCACCCATTGCATTGGTGAGATCGTCCTGGCTTACGAGCCGGTGTGGGCGATCGGCACCGGCCTGACGGCCACGCCGGAGCAGGCGCAGCAGGTGCATGCGCTGCTGCGTCAGCAGCTGCGCGCGGCGACGCAGAAGGCCGAGCAGATGCAGATCCTGTATGGCGGCAGCGTCAAACCTGACAACGCCGCTCAACTGTTTGCCCAGCCTGACATCGACGGAGGCCTCATCGGGGGCGCCGCGCTGAAGGCGGCTGATTTCGCGGCGATCTGCCGCGCTGCCGGCTGATCCGCCGGTCTCAAGGTTTGTGGAGAAAGAAGCAAAATGCAAGTGTTGATGAATTTGGTGCTGGTGCTGCAACTGGTTGCAGCCCTCTCGATGATCGGTTTGGTGCTGGTGCAGCACGGCAAGGGCGCCGACATGGGCGCTTCCTTCGGTAGTGGCGCTTCGGGCAGTCTCTTCGGTGCCACGGGAAGTGCCAACTTCCTGTCGCGCAGCACCGCAGTTGCCGCTACGATCTTCTTTGTCTGCACGTTGGCGCTGGCCTATATGGGCAGCCATCGTGAAGGCGGCGTGGGTTCGGGTCCGTCTGCCGGTGAGCAACTGCTGGAGCGCGCGGTGACGCCGGCTCCGGTGGCTTCTGAAGCTGCTCCTGGCGCGGCTCTGAATCCGGCAGCCCCGGCATCCGGCGCTTCGAACTGACGGATGTGGGCGGCAGGCGCAAGTCACTCGACAAAATCATCTGAGTTCTTTATTGAGCGTCAGAAAGCGGTATAGAATTCGAGGCTGTCTGCAGCGCTAGCCGTAAAGACAAAGTCACTGAAGCAGTGACATCAAGCCGACGTGGTGAAATTGGTAGACACGCTATCTTGAGGGGGTAGTGGCGAAAGCTGTGCGAGTTCGAGTCTCGCCGTCGGCACCAAAATAAATCGGCCTGTCAAAGCCTGATTGATCGAGCCTCGGGGCATCGTGCCCCAGGTCGGAAGATCAGATCTGAAGCAGGTCGGGCCTTGTGAGATCTCTCGATGGGGAATCTCGGAAGGCGAAGGCGGGCGCGGTCCGTGAGCGATTGATTCAATCGCTGGCGGCGCGCCCGTTGCTTTTGCCGAATCGTTGGTCGGCTGCGACCAGGTTTCGGTGGCCCGTTGGGAATCGAGATCGACGGGGCGTCGGTATCCAGTCCGGGTATTGCCGGATATTGGGTATGTGACTGGCCCCAGGGTCGAGAAACCCGGCATCAAACGAAGAGCAAATCGTGAGCCTGGATCAATACCTCCCCGTCATCCTTTTCATCCTGGTCGGCGCCGGCGTGGGTATCGCCCCTCAGCTTCTCGGCTTCCTGGCCGGCCCGCGTCGTCCTGACGCGGCCAAGAACTCCCCCTACGAATGCGGCTTCGAGGCCTTTGAAGACGCGCGCATGAAATTCGATGTGCGCTACTACCTCGTGGCCATTCTCTTCATCCTCTTCGACCTCGAAATCGCCTTCCTGTTCCCGTGGGCGGTGTCGCTGCGCGAAATCGGCCCGGAAGGCTTCTGGGCGATGATGGTCTTCCTGGGCATCCTGGTCGTGGGCTTCGCCTACGAGTGGAAAAAAGGCGCGCTGGATTGGGAGTGATCTCCCGCTGAATGCGCAGGGGCTCGCGTCGGTGACGGCGGGCCTCCAACCGGGATGTCGGCGTTGGCCGGTCCCGCAAGGCTTCGACAGATTGGATATTCGATATGGGTAACGAAGGCGTATTGAAGGAAGGCTTCATGACCACCCAGCTGGACAAGCTGGTGAACTGGTCCAAGACCGGCTCGTTGTGGCCGATGACCTTCGGTCTGGCCTGCTGCGCGGTCGAGATGATGCATGCGGGCGCTGCGCGCTACGACATCGACCGTTTCGGCATGCTGTTTCGCCCCAGCCCGCGCCAGTCCGACCTGATGATCGTGGCCGGCACGCTGTGCAACAAGATGGCTCCGGCCCTGCGCAAGGTCTACGACCAGATGGCCGAGCCGCGCTGGGTCCTGTCGATGGGCTCCTGCGCCAACGGTGGCGGCTACTACCACTACAGCTACTCGGTGGTGCGCGGCTGCGACCGGATCGTGCCGGTGGATGTCTACGTCCCGGGCTGTCCGCCCACGGCCGAAGCGCTGCTCTACGGCATCCTGCAACTGCAGGCCAAGATTCGCCGCGAAAACACCATCGCCCGCTAAGCAGCACCGACGCAAGCCAAGCTCATGAGCATCAAACTCGATACCCTGCAGGCGGCGCTGGAGTCCGTCCTGGGCGGCCAGATCGTGTCGCTGAAGCGCGAACTGGGTGAGATCACCATCACCGTCGCGTCCAAGGACTACTTCAATGTCGCCAAGCTGCTGCGCGATCACTCGGAGCTGCGCTTCGAGCAACTGATCGACCTCTGCGGCGTGGACTACAGCACCTACAAGGACGGCGCCTACGAAGGCCTGCGCTTCGCCGCCGTGTCCCATCTGCTGTCGATCAACAAGAACTGGCGCCTGCGCCTGAAGGTCTTCGCGACCGACGACGACTTCCCCAGCGTGCCCGCGGTCACGCCGATCTGGAACTCGGCCAACTGGTTCGAGCGCGAAGCGTTCGACATGTACGGGATCATCTTCGAAGGTCACGAAGACCTTCGTCGCATCCTGACCGATTACGGTTTCATCGGCCATCCGATGCGCAAGGACTTCCCGGTGACGGGCCACGTCGAAATGCGCTACGACCCCGAGCAAAAGCGTGTCATCTACCAACCGGTGACCATCGAGCCGCGTGAGATCACGCCTCGCGTGATTCGCGAAGACAACTACGGCGGGCTGTGAACATGCGCCCCCTCACACGCGGCGCTGCCGCTTCCTTGCCCCCCGCGGGGGCGAAGGCCTCCCTCGGGATGGCCCGGCGAGAGTCCTGACCATGGCCGAAATCAAGAACTACACCCTGAACTTCGGGCCCCAGCATCCGGCCGCGCACGGCGTGCTCCGCCTGGTGCTGGAGCTGGACGGCGAAGTCATCCAGCGCGCTGATCCGCACATCGGCCTGCTGCACCGTGCGACCGAGAAGCTGGCAGAGACCAAGACCTTCATCCAGTCGCTGCCCTACATGGATCGTCTGGACTATGTGTCCATGATGTCCAACGAGCATGCGTACTGCCTGGCCATCGAAAAGATGCTGGGCATCGAGGTGCCCGAGCGTGCGCAGTACATCCGCGTGATGTTCGGCGAGCTGACCCGCATCCTGAACCACCTGCTGTGGTTGGGGGCGCACGGCATCGACTGCGGCGCGATGAACATCCTGATCTACTGCTTCCGCGAGCGGGAGGACATCTTCGACATGTACGAAGCGGTCTCCGGCGCCCGGATGCATGCGGCCTACTTCCGTCCGGGTGGCGTCTATCGCGACCTGCCGGACTCGATGCCGCAATACCAGGTCAGCAAGATCAAGAACGCCAAGACCATTGCGAAGCTCAACGAGAACCGTCAAGGCTCGTTGCTCGATTTCATCGAGGACTTCTGCAAGCGCTTCCCCGCCAATGTCGACGAGTACGAAACCCTGCTCACCGACAACCGCATCTGGAAGCAGCGGACCGTGGGCATCGGCGTGATGTCGCCCGAACGTGCGCTGAACCTGGGCCTGACCGGCCCGATGCTGCGTGGCTCCGGCATCGCCTGGGACACGCGCAAGACGCAGCCCTACGACGTCTACGCCAAGATGGATTTCGACATCCCCGTCGGCACCAACGGCGACACCTACGACCGCTATGTGGTCCGGGTGGAAGAGATGCGCCAGTCCTGCCGCATCGTCGAACAGTGCGTGAAGTGGCTCAAGGCCAATCCGGGACCGGTCATCACCGACAACCACAAGGTGGCGCCGCCCTCGCGCGTGGCGATGAAGTCCAGCATGGAAGAGCTGATCCACCACTTCAAGCTGTTCACCGAAGGCTTCCGCGTCCCCGAGGGCGAGGCCTATGCATCGGTCGAGCATCCGAAGGGCGAGTTCGGCATCTACCTGATCAGCGACGGTGCGAACAAGCCGTACCGCCTGAAGATCCGGGCGCCGGGCTATTCGCATCTGGCGGCACTGGATGAGATGGCACGCGGCCACATGATTGCCGATGCCGTCGCTGTGATCGGCACGATGGACATCGTGTTCGGCGAAATTGACCGTTGAGTGGTGATCGCATGAGCAGCACTGAAATTGTGAGCACCGGGTTTGTGTTGAGCGCGTCGACCCAGGCCCGCTTCGCCCGTGAAGTGGCCAAGTACCCGGCCGAGCAGGCGCAATCGGCCGTGATGGCCTGCCTGTCCATCGTCCAGCAGGAACAGGGCTATGTGTCCCGCGAGGCCGAAGACGCCATCGCCCACTACCTGGGCATGCCGGCGATCGCCGTCTACGAGGTCACGACCTTCTACAACATGTACAACCAGCGCAAGCTGGGCCAGTTCAAGCTGAACGTCTGCACCAACCTCCCGTGCCAGCTGCGCGACGGGCAGAAGGCGTTGGAGCACCTGTGCGGCAAGCTGGGTGTGGAGGAGGGCGGCACCACGGCCGACGGCCTCTTCACCGTGCAGAAGAGTGAATGCCTGGGCGCCTGCGCGGACGCGCCGGTGATGCTGGTGAACGATCGTCAGATGGTCAGCTTCATGAGCAACCAGCGTCTGGATGAACTGGTGGATGCGCTCAAAGCCCATGCCGCCGGCAAGAACTGAGGGAACTCGGATGAACATCGATCTCTCCAAGTGGCAGGCGACCGGCGTCGAGACCTGCTTCCATGAGCGCAACATCAGCCCGCAGATCTATGCCGGACTGAACGGGTCCAACTGGTCGCTCAAGGACTACGAAGCCCGTGGCGGCTATCAGGCGCTGCGCAAGATCCTGGGCAAGGATGGCGGCGAGGGGCTCACGCCCGATCAGGTGATTGCCGAGGTCAAGGCCTCCGCGCTGCGCGGCCGTGGCGGCGCCGGCTTTCCGACCGGGCTCAAGTGGAGCTTCATGCCCCGCCAGTTCCCGGGTGCGAAGTACCTGGTCTGCAATTCGGATGAAGGCGAGCCCGGCACCTGCAAGGACCGCGACATCCTGATGTTCAACCCGCACATCGTCATCGAAGGCATGGCGATTGCGGCGTACGCCATGGGCATCCGCACCGGCTACAACTACATCCACGGCGAAATCTTCGAGGTGTACGAACGCTTCGAAGCGGCGCTGGAGGAAGCGCGTGCCGCCGGTCTGCTGGGTGACAACATCCTGGGCAGCAATTTCAGCTTCCAACTGCACGGCCATCACGGCTTCGGCGCCTACATCTGCGGCGAAGAAACGGCCCTGCTGGAGTCGCTCGAAGGCAAGAAGGGCCAGCCGCGCTTCAAGCCGCCGTTCCCGGCCTCGTTCGGCCTGTACGGCAAGCCGACCACGATCAACAACACCGAGACCTTCGCGGCGGTGCCCTGGATCATCCGCAACGGCGGGCAGGCCTACCTCGAGATCGGCAAGCCCAACAACGGCGGCACCAAGATCTTCTCGATCTCCGGCGATGTCGAGCGTCCGGGCAACTACGAGATCCCGCTGGGCACCTCGTTCGAGAAGCTGCTCGAACTGGCGGGCGGCGTGCGCGGTGGTCGCAAGCTCAAGGCCGTCATTCCTGGCGGTTCGTCCGCCCCGGTGCTGCCGGCCGACGTCATGATGCAATGCACGATGGACTATGACTCCATCGCCAAGGCCGGCTCGATGCTGGGCTCGGGCGCGGTGATCGTGATGGACGAGACCCGTTGCATGGTCACCAGCCTGCTGCGCCTGTCCTATTTCTACGCGCACGAGTCCTGCGGCCAGTGCACCCCGTGCCGTGAAGGCACCGGCTGGATGCACCGCGTGATCGAGCGCATTGCCCACGGCCAGGGCCGCATCGAGGACATCGAATTGCTGAATTCGGTGGCCGACAACATCCAGGGCCGCACCATCTGCGCCCTCGGCGATGCCGCGGCCATGCCGGTGCGCGCCATGCTCAAGCACTTCAAGCAAGAGTTCGTCGCGATGATCGAGCAGGCGCAGAAGAACAAGTCCCAAGGATCGCCAGCCGCGCAGACGCCCCAGTCGCCTGCGCTGGCCTGACCGGAGCCGCTGAGAACAAGCTATGGTTGAAATCGAACTCGACGGCCAGAAGGTCGAAGTGCCCGAAGGCAGCATGGTCATGCATGCGGCCGAGAAGGCCGGCACCTACATCCCGCATTTCTGCTATCACAAGAAGCTGAGCATCGCGGCCAACTGCCGCATGTGCCTGGTGGATGTGGAGAAGGCGCCCAAGCCGCTGCCCGCCTGCGCCACGCCGGTCACGCAGGGCATGATCGTCCGCACCAAGAGCGACAAAGCCATCAAGGCCCAGCAGGGCGTGATGGAATTCCTGCTGATCAATCACCCGCTGGACTGTCCGATCTGCGATCAGGGCGGCGAATGCCAGTTGCAGGATCTGGCCGTGGGCTATGGCGCCGGCAAGTCGCGCTACTCGGAAGAGAAGCGGGTGGTGTTCCACAAGAACGTCGGTCCGCTGATCTCGATGGAAGAGATGAGCCGCTGCATCCACTGCACCCGCTGCGTCCGCTTCGGCCAGGAAATCGCCGGCCAGATGGAGCTGGGCATGGCCCACCGCGGCGAGCACAGCGAGATCCAGACCTTCGTCGGCCGCACGGTGGACTCGGAGCTGTCGGGCAACATGATCGACATCTGCCCGGTCGGCGCGCTCACCAGCAAGCCCTTCCGCTACAGCGCCCGCACCTGGGAACTGTCGCGTCGCAAGAGCGTCAGCCCGCATGACTCGACCGGTGCCAACCTGGTCGTGCAGGTCAAGAACAACGAAGTGCTGCGTGTCGTCCCGCTGGAGAACGAAGCCGTCAACGAGTGCTGGATCGCCGACCGCGACCGTTTCTCGTATGAGGCCCTGAACAGCGACGAGCGCCTGACCACGCCGATGCTCAAGCAAGGCGGCGAGTGGAAGCCGGTGGACTGGACCACCGCGCTGGAGTACGTCGCCAATGGCCTGAAGCAGATCAAGACGGAGAAGGGTGCTGCATCCATCGCTGCGCTGGGCTCCGAGCACAGCACCGTCGAGGAGCTGCATCTGCTGGCCAAGCTGGTGCGCGGCCTGGGCAGCGAGAACATCGACACCCGCCTGCGCGTGGTCGATCCCGCCCTGCGCGCCGCCGACGGCAAGGCCTTCTGGCTGGGCTCGTCGATCGCCGCCTTGTCGCAACTGGATCGCGCCTTCATCGTGGGCTCCTTCCTGCGCAAGGACCATCCGCTGTTTGCGCAGCGCCTGCGCCAGGCCGCTCGCCAAGGCGCTCAGATCGTTGCCCTGGGCGGTGTCGAGGACGACTGGCTGATGCGCGTGGCATCGCGCATCACGGCAGCGCCGAGCACCTGGGTTCAGGAACTGGCCAACATCGCTGCAGCCATCGCCACCACCAAGGGCGTGAACGCCCCGGTGCAGGGCGAGGCCACCGACGCCGCCAAGCGCATCGCCGAGACTTTGCTGTCCGGTGAGCGCAAGGCGGTGCTGGTCGGCAATGCCGCGATCCAGCATCCGCAGGCCGCGACCTTGCTGTCGCTGGCGAACTGGATTGCCGAGCAGACCGGCGCCAGCGTCGGTGTGCTCTCCGCTGCGGCCAACACGGTCGGTGCCCAGCTGGTGCATGCGCAGCCGGGGCAGGGCGGCCGTACCGCCGCCCAACTGCTGAACGACCAGCCGGCCAAGGCGCTGCTGCTGCTGAACACCGATCCGGTGCTCGATGGCGCGAATGCCGCCGCAGCCCGCAAGGCCATCCATGCGGCCGAGATGGTCGTGGTCCTGAGCCCGTTCAAGAGCGGTCTGGACTACGCCGACGTGCTGCTGCCGACCGCCCCGTTCACCGAGACCTCCGGCAGCTTCGTCAACGCCGAAGGCCGGCTGCAGAGCTTCGTCGGCGTGGTCAAGGCCCGCGGCGAGACCCGTCCGGGCTGGAAGATCCTGCGCGTGCTGGGCAACCTGCTGGGCCTGTCGGGCTTCGAGTTCGACAGCTCCGAACAAGTACGCACCGCCGCGCTGGGTTCGACGCTGGACCTCGGCGAGCGCCTGAGCAATGCCGTGGCCTCCCAAGCCTCCAGCGCTGCCGCAGCAGCGCCGGTGCAAGGCCTGGAGCGCCTGACCGCGGTGCCGATCTACGCGACCGACGCGCTGGTGCGTCGCGCCAGCTCGCTGCAGCTCACGCGTGACGGCCGCGACGGTGCGGTGGCCTTCCTGCCGCAAGCCCTGTGGAATGCCCTCGGCCTGGCCGACAAGGCGGCCCAGGTGCGGGTGTCGCAAGACGGCGGCGAGGCCGTGCTGGCCGCGCAACTGGACGCCAGCCTGCCTGCGACCGTGGTGCGCATTCCCGCCGGCATCCCCGAGACGGCGGCCCTGGGCGCGCTGACCGGTGCGATCGCGGTGACCAAGGCCTGAGGACAAGAAGACCATGGAAAACCTGTACAACCTCGGCGCCACGCACCTCGGCGTGCTCTGGCCGGTGATCTGGAGCGTGCTCAAGATCGTCGCGGTCATCCTGCCGCTGCTCGGCTGTGTCGCTTACCTGACCCTGTGGGAGCGCAAGGCCATCGGCTGGTCGCAGATCCGTCCCGGTCCCAACCGTGTCGGCCCGTTCGGCCTGCTGACCCCGATCGCCGATGCGGTGAAGCTGATCTTCAAGGAGATCATCGTCCCCGCAGCGGCCAACAAGGGCCTGTTCTTCCTCGGCCCGATCATGACCATCATGCCGGCGCTGGCCGCCTGGGCGGTGGTGCCGTTCGGCCCGGGCGTGGCGGTGGCCGACGTCAATGCCGGCCTGCTGTTCCTGATGGCCATCACCTCGCTGGAGGTCTACGGCGTGATCATCGCCGGCTGGGCCTCGAACTCGAAGTACGCCTTCCTGGGCGCGCTGCGGGCCTCGGCGCAGATGGTGTCCTACGAAATCGCGATGGGCTTCTGCCTGGTGATCGTGCTCATGGTCACCGGCTCGATGAACATGACCAGCATCGTGGTGAGCCAGGAGCAGGGCCGCTTCGCGTCGATGGGCCTGGGCTTCCTGTCCTGGAACTGGCTGCCGCTGCTGCCGATCTTCGTCGTGTACTTCATCTCCGGCCTGGCCGAGACCAACCGCCACCCGTTCGACGTGGTGGAAGGCGAGTCCGAGATCGTGGCCGGCCACATGATCGAGTACTCGGGCATGTCGTTCGCGATGTTCTTCCTGGCCGAATACGCCAACATGATCCTCGTCTCGGCCCTGGCCGTGGTGATGTTCCTGGGCGGCTGGGCAGCCCCGATCTCCTGGAGCCTGCTGGGCATGGACCCGCCGGCCTTCATCCAGCAGACCATGGCCTTCTGGAACTGGTTCTGGCTGTTCTTCAAGACCTTCCTCGTTGTGACCTGCTTCCTGTGGGTGCGCGCGACCTTCCCGCGCTACCGCTATGACCAGATCATGCGTCTGGGCTGGAAGATCTTCATCCCCATCACGCTGATCTGGCTGGTGGTCGTGGGTCTGTGGATCCAGTCCCCGTTCAATATCTGGAAGTAATCCGAGGTGCCTGCTGTGAGCTCCATCAAGGACGTCATCAAGAGCTTCATGCTCACCGAGCTGTTCAAGGGCATGGCCCTGACCGGCCGGTATTTCCTGTCGCGCAACATCACGGTGCAGTTCCCGGAAGAGAAGACCCCGCTGTCTCCCCGCTTCCGTGGCCTGCATGCGCTGCGCCGTTACGAGAACGGCGAGGAGCGCTGCATCGCCTGCAAGCTCTGCGAAGCCGTGTGCCCGGCGATGGCCATCACCATCGAGTCGGATGTGCGTGAGGACGGTTCGCGCCGCACCACCCGCTACGACATCGACCTGACCAAGTGCATCTTCTGCGGCTTCTGCGAAGAAAGCTGCCCGGTGGACTCGATCGTCGAGACCGACATCTTCGAATACCACGGCGAAAAGCGTGGCGACCTGTACTTCACCAAGGACATGCTCCTGGCGGTGGGCGATCGCTATGAATCCCATATCGCAGCCACCAAGGAGGCCGACGCCAAGTACCGCTGACCGGTCACGAGGCGTCGGGGGCCAGGGCCGTGAAGGCTCGCCCGGATGCCGCGTGCCGGCGGCCTGCTTGCAGGAACCCGCATGGATATCACTACCGCGCTGTTCTACGTTTTTTCGCTTGTGTTGCTGGGCGCTTCTTTCCGTGTCATCACGGCCAGCAGCACCGTGCACTCGGCCCTGTTCCTGATCCTGGCCTTCTTCAATGCGTCCTGCATCTGGATGCTGCTGAAGGCCGAGTTCCTGGCCATCACCCTGGTGCTGGTCTACATCGGGGCGGTGATGGTGCTGTTCCTCTTCGTGGTGATGATGCTGGACTTCGAGTCCACGCAAGTCCGCGAGAGCGTCTGGAAGCATCTGCCGCTGGCCGGCCTGGTCGGCGCACTGATCGCGCTGGAAATGGCCGTCATCCTGATCGGCGGCTTCAAGGTCGCGGATGCGCCGGTGGCTGACGCCGCCGCACAGCAGATGGGCAACACCAAGCTGCTGGGCATCGCCATCTACAGCGACTACCTGTTCCCGTTGCAGATCGCGGCGGTACTGCTGCTGGTGGCCATCATTGCCGCCATCGCGCTGACGCTGCGGGGCCGCAAGGACTCGCGTCATCAGGACGCCTCGCAGCAGGTCAAGGTGAAGAAGGCCGACCGCCTGCGCATCGTCAAGGTGGCCCCGACCATCGAACAACCGGCCGCGCCGGTCGAGAAGAACGAAGGAGCCGCATGATGGGCGCAGTCGCTACCAGCCTCACGCTGGGCCATTTCCTGACCCTGGGCGCGATCCTGTTCGCCCTGTCGGTGATCGGCATCTTCCTGAACCGCAAGAACCTGATCGTGCTGCTGATGGCCATCGAGCTGATGCTGCTGGCGGTCAACCTGAACTTCGTGGCCTTCTCGCACTATCTGGGCGACATGGCGGGTCAGGTGTTCGTGTTCTTCATCCTCACCGTGGCGGCCGCTGAATCGGCGATCGGCCTGGCCATCCTCGTCGTGCTGTTCCGCAACCGCAGCAGCATCAACGTGGAAGAGCTGGACGCCCTGAAGGGCTGACGCGCGTCAGGAAGCGAGAAAAACAATGTCTGCAACACTCTCTCAGAACATGCTGCTGGCCGTGCCGCTGGCGCCGCTGGTCGGCGCCGTCGTGGCGGGTCTGTTCGGCAAGCAGGTGGGTCGCCGCGGCGCACACACGGTGACCATCCTGGGCGTGCTGATCTCCCTCATCATTTCGGCGCTCACGCTGAAGTCGGTGATCCAGGACGGCGCCCGCTTCAACCAGACCGTCTATGAATGGATGGTGCTGGGCGGCCTGAAGATGGAAGTCGGCTTCATGATCGACGGGCTGTCCGCGATGATGATGTGCGTGGTGACCTTCGTCTCGCTGATGGTGCACATCTACACCATCGGCTACATGGAAGAGGATCCCGGCTACCAGCGCTTCTTCAGCTACATCTCGCTGTTCACCTTCAGCATGCTGATGCTGGTGATGAGCAACAACATGCTGCAGCTGTTCTTCGGCTGGGAAGCGGTGGGCCTGGTGTCCTACCTGCTGATCGGTTTCTGGTACACCAAGCCGACGGCGATCTTCGCCAACATGAAGGCCTTCCTGGTCAACCGCGTGGGTGACTTCGGCTTCATCCTCGGCATCGGCCTGCTGGTGGCCTACGGCGGTTCGCTGAACTACACCGAGACCTTCGCCAAGGCCAACGAATTGGCCGCCATCAAGTTCCCCGGCCAGGACTGGATGATGCTGACCGTGGCCTGCATCTGCCTGTTCATCGGCGCGATGGGCAAGTCGGCGCAGTTCCCGCTGCACGTGTGGCTGCCGGACTCGATGGAAGGCCCGACCCCGATCTCCGCGCTGATCCACGCCGCCACCATGGTGACGGCCGGCATCTTCATGGTGTCGCGCTTCAGCCCGCTGTTCGAGCTGTCCGATACCGCGCTGAACTTCGTCCTGGTGATCGGTGCGATCACGGCGTTGTTCATGGGTTTCCTGGGCATCATCCAGAACGACATCAAACGCGTCGTCGCGTACTCCACGCTGTCGCAGCTGGGCTACATGACCGTTGCGCTGGGCGCGTCGGCCTACTCGGTCGCCGTGTTCCACCTGATGACGCATGCGTTCTTCAAGGCGCTGCTGTTCCTGGGTGCGGGCTCGGTCATCATCGGCATGCACCACGACCAGGACATCCGCAACATGGGCGGCCTGTGGAAGTACATGCGCATCACGTGGTTCACCTCGCTGCTGGGTTCGCTGGCGCTGATCGGCACCCCGTTCTTCTCGGGCTTCTACTCGAAGGACTCGATCATCGAGGCCGTTGCCGCCAGCCATCTGCCGGCAGCTTCGTTCGCCTACTTCGCGGTGGTGGCCGGTGTCTTCGTGACCGCGTTCTACAGCTTCCGGATGTACTTCCTGGTCTTCCATGGCAAGGAGAACTTCCGTCACAAGCCGTTCCCGGGCGAGCATGACCACCATGACGACCACGGCCACGGTCATGACCACGACCACACTCCGCATGAGTCGAAGTGGGTGGTGACGGCCCCGCTGCTGCTGCTGGCGATCCCGTCCGTGGTGATCGGTTACCTGACGATCGGCCCGATGCTGCACGGCGACTTCTTCAAGGACGCCATCTTCATCAACCACGAACTGCACCATGCGATGCGTGAGCTGGGCGAGGAATTCCACGGCCCGGTGGCCATGGTGCTGCACAGCGTGAAAACGCTGCCGCTGTGGCTGGCCATCGCCGGGGTGCTGACCGCCTATGTGTTCTACATGGTGGCGCCGCAGATTCCGGCCTGGTTCGCACGGGTCTTCCGCCCGGTCATCACCGTTCTGGAAAACAAGTACTACATGGACTGGTTCAACGAGAACGTGCTCGCCCGTGGCGCACGCCTGCTCGGCACCGGTCTGTGGAAGGGCGGCGACCAGGGCCTGATCGACGGCGTGCTGATCAATGGCTCGGCCCGTACCGTGGGCGGCATTGCCGGCCTGGTGCGGTTGATCCAGACCGGCCACCTCTATTGGTATGCGCTGGTGATGATCCTGGGTGTCGTCGGTCTGATGACCTGGCAGCTGTGGCCTTACATGGGGCCCCAATTCAAGGCCGTGTTCGGCCTCTGACGCGGGCGGAGAATAAGAATGTTGCTAAGTCTGTCCATTTGGCTGCCCATCGTCTGCGGCGGTCTGCTGCTCGCGTTCGGCCGTGACGAGAACGCCGGCGCGGTGCGCTGGCTCGCGCTGGTGGGGGCGATCGTCAGCTTCCTGGTGACGCTGCCGCTGATCAGCGGCTTCGACACCACCACCGCCGCGATGCAATTCGTCGAGAAGGCGAGCTGGATCGAGCGCTTCAACATCAACTACCACCTGGGCGTTGATGGGATCTCGATGTGGTTCGTTCCGCTCACCGCCTTCATCAGCATCATCGTGGTGGTGGCGGCCTGGGAAGTGATCGACACCCGTGTGCATCAGTACATGGGCGCCTTCCTGATCCTGTCGGGCCTGATGGTCGGGGTGTTCTCGGCCCTCGACGGCATGCTGTTCTACGTGTTCTTCGAGGCCACGCTGATCCCGATGTACATCATCATCGGCGTGTGGGGCGGACCTCGTCGCGTGTATGCGGCCTTCAAGTTCTTCCTCTACACGTTGGCAGGTTCGCTGCTGATGCTGATCGCGCTGCTGTACCTGTACAGCCAGTCCGCCAGCTTCGACATCCAGGCCTGGCACCGCCTGCCGCTGCCGTTGAGCGCGCAGACCTTGCTGTTCTTCGCCTTCTTCGCCGCGTTCTCGGTCAAGGTGCCGATGTGGCCGGTGCACACCTGGCTGCCGGATGCCCACGTGGAAGCGCCCACCGGCGGTTCGGTGGTGCTGGCCGCGATCATGCTGAAGCTGGGTGCCTACGGCTTCCTGCGCTTCTCGCTGCCGATCGCGCCGGACGCCGCGCGTGAATACGCCTGGTTCATGATCACCCTGTCGCTGATCGGCGTGATCTACATCGGCCTGGTGGCGATGGTCCAGCGCGACATGAAGAAGCTGGTGGCCTATTCGTCGGTGGCCCACATGGGCTTCGTGACGCTGGGCTTCTTCATCTTCAACGAGCTGGGCGTGTCCGGCGCCATCGTGCAGATGATCTCCCACGGTTTCGTCTCCGGCGCGATGTTCCTCTGCATCGGCGTGCTGTACGACCGGGTGCATTCGCGTGAGATCGCCGACTACGGCGGTGTGGTCAACACCATGCCCAAGTTCGCCGCCTTCGCAGTGCTGTTCGGCATGGCCAACTGCGGACTGCCCGCCACCGCCGGTTTCGTGGGCGAGTGGATGGTGATCCTGGGTGCGGTCGCGCACAACTTCTGGATCGGCCTGCTCGCGGCCACGGCGCTGATCTTTGGCGCGGCCTACACGCTGTGGATGATCAAGCGCGTCTACTTCGGCCCGGTGAGCAACGACAACGTGCGCACCCTGACCGACATCAACGCTCGCGAGTTCGCGATGCTGGCGGTTCTGGCGATTGCGGTGATGTGGATGGGGGTCTATCCCAAGCCCTTCACCGACGTGATGCATCAATCCGTCACCGAGCTGCTCAAGCACGTCGCGGTGTCCAAGATTCAATAAGGGCCCAACACAATGAATGACATGAACTGGGTCGCGGTCTATCCCGAAATCCTGCTGCTGGTGCTGGCCTGCGTCGTGGCGCTGGTCGATCTGTTTGTCACCGATCCGCGCCGCACGCCGACCTACTGGCTGACGCAGCTGAGCCTGGCCGTGGTGGGTGCGATGCACTTCGCCGCGCTGGGAGGTAAGCCGGAAATCGCCATGCAAGGCATGCTGGTGATCGACTCGCTGAGCCATCTGCTCAGCGGGGTCTCCTGCATCGCCTTGATCATCACGCTGGTGTATGCCCGCCCGTATGCGGAAACCCGCGACATGCTCAAGGGCGAGCTGTTCACCCTGAGCCTGCTGGCCATGCTGGGCGTGGCGGTGATGGTGGCCTCCAACAACTTCCTGATGGTCTACCTCGGCCTGGAGTTGATGAGCCTGTCGCTGTATGCGCTGACCGCGCTGCGCCGCGACCACACCGTCTCCACCGAAGCCGCGATGAAGTACTTCGTGCTGGGTGCGCTGGCTTCGGGCTTCCTGCTCTACGGCTTGTCGATGATGTATGGCGCCACCGGGTCGCTGTCGATTCCGCGCGTGCTGGAAGTCGTCGGCTCGGGCGTGCCCAACAAGTCGGTGCTGGTGCTGGGCGTGGTGTTCGTGGTGGCTGGCCTGGGCTTCAAGCTCGGCGCCGCGCCGTTCCACATGTGGGTGCCTGACGTCTACCAAGGCGCACCGACAGCCGCCACGCTGCTGATCGGCGGCGCACCGAAGCTGGCGGCGCTGGGCATCACCCTGCGTCTGCTGGTCGAAGGCATGCTGGGCCTGGCCGTGGACTGGCAGCAGATGCTGCTGGTGATGGCGGTGGCCTCGCTGGTGGTGGGCAACCTGGCCGCGATCGCGCAGTCCAACCTGAAGCGGATGCTGGCCTATTCGACCATCTCGCAGATGGGCTTCGTCGTGCTGGGCCTGGCCTCGGGCGTGGTGAATGGTCAGATCGCCAATGCGATGAATGCCTACAGCTCGGCGATGTTCTATGCCATCACCTATGTGCTGACCACCCTGGGCAGTTTCGGCCTGGTGATGCTGCTGGCGCGTCAGGGCTTCGAGTCCGAACAGATCAGCGATCTGGCGGGCCTGTTCAAGCGCAGCCCCTGGTATGCGCTGGTCATGGCCATCTACATGTTCTCGCTGGCCGGCATCCCGCCGACCGTCGGCTTCTACGGCAAGCTCTCGGTGCTGCAGGCGATGGTGGCCACCGGACAGTCGCTGTATCTGTGGCTGGCGGTGATCGCGGTGGTGCTGTCGCTGATCGGCGCCTTCTACTACCTGCGCGTGGTGAAGGTCATGTTCTTCGACGAGCCGACCGACCGTTCCCCGCTGGTGGCACCGGCCGACGCGCGCGTGGTGATGTCGCTCAACGGTCTGGCCGTGCTGGTCCTGGGCATCCTGCCGGGCGGCCTGCTCGCCCTGTGCAACCAGGCGCTGGTTCGCGCGCTGTCGCACTGATCACGGGGCGGCACAGTCGATGGAGCAGGGCGCTTCGGTGTGGTTGGTTCTGGTGGTCGCGCTGGTCGCGGCCAATCTTCCCTATCTCAGTGCCCGCATCCTGCTGGTCGGACCGCGGCGCGAGCCGAAGTCCGCCGGCTGGCGGCTGCTGGAACTCCTGATCCTGGCGCTGCTGACGCTGGGCGTGGGCTTCGGACTCGAAGCCCGGCTCGGTCAGCGCTTTGTGCAGGGCTGGGAGTTCTATGCGGCGGCACTGGCTTTGTTCGTGACGCTGGGCTTCCCTGGCTTCGTGTGGCGCTATCTGCGCCGCTCGCGGTCGCAGGTGCGAGAGTTCGATGACGACGACCGCTGATTCAAACGCCGGCATCACGCCGGCACCCGACGCCGATCCGCATCTCCGTGAATTGCCGCTCGACTCCCAATGGGTGTTGCGCGGCAATTTTCTTCAGGTCAAGCGCGACCGCGTCGCGCTGCCAGACGGCCGTGAAGCCACCCGCGAGTACATTCGCCACCCTGGCGCGGCGGTGATCGTTCCCTTGCTGGATGATGGCCGTGTGCTGCTCGAGCGCCAATATCGCTACCCGATGGGGCGGGTGATGCTGGAACTACCGGCGGGCAAGCTGGACGCCGATGAGTCGGCGCTGACCTGTGCCCGTCGCGAGTTGCTGGAAGAGACCGGCTACACCGCCCGCGAATGGGCTCACGCGGGCGTGCTGCACAACGCCATTGCCTACTCCGACGAGCGGATCGAGATCTTCTTCGCCCGCGGACTGACCCAGGGCGAACGCCGCCTGGACGAGGGCGAGTTCCTGGATCTGGTGCTTCACACCGAGGCCGAACTCGATGCGATGGCCCTCAACGGGCAGTTGACCGACGCCAAGACGCTGATCGGCCTGCTCTGGCTGAGCCGTTGGCGTGCCGGCGCATGGCCTTTGACCTGGCAGTCAACGGAAAGCCTGCCGAATCGTTAGCATCCCGTCATGTTGGTGCTCAATCTGGCCTGCGAATCGGGCCACGGCTTTGAAGGATGGTTCGGCTCTGCCGCGGATTTCGAATCCCAGCAGGCGCGCGGACTGCTGAGCTGCCCGCTGTGCAACAGCGCGCAGGTGCGGCGCATGCCCAGTGCGCCGCGTTTGAATCTCTCCCAGGCTACCGAGCCTGTCGCCTCTGATCAGGCGCAGCGCGCACCGCAGTCGTCGTCCGGCGGCGTTTCGTCTGCGGGCGCTCCGACCGCGCTGACCCCCACCGGTGATGCGACGCCCATGCTCCCGGAAGCGCTGCAGCGTCAGGTCATCCAGGCTGTGCGTCACCTGATGGCCCACACCGAGGACGTCGGCACCGGCTTCGCGGAAGAGGCCCGCCGCATTCACTACGGCGAGACGGAACCGCGTGGCATCCGTGGTCAGGCCACCGCAGAAGAAGCGCGGGAGCTGGTGGAGGAGGGCATCGAGGTCCTTCCGTTGCCGATTCCTGATCTGCTCAAGGATCCGCTGCAGTAGTCCGTCGGACGTCGACCTGCGGTTGCGCCGCGGGCGGCGGCGCATGGATGTCGCCAGGCGCTGCGTCTGAGCTTGCCTGTGAAGCGGCACCGGCGCCATCCGGATCTAATCGCGCAGGTCGATGTCCAGTGCGGCTGCCGCCGCCTCGGACAACCGTGTGGCTGCGGTCTCGCCTTCAAGCGGTAACAGACCTCCCAAGAGGGCTAAGCGTTGCATGTCGTCGATGAGGTCCATGCAGGCGGCACTGCCGATGGACCAGGCCCCACTGCCCGGCGCGGTCGACGTGGTCCCCGACGACAAGAGATGCATGACCGTGGCGCCATCCAACGCATCTGTCAACCCGGCCCTCAGGACCTGTTTCAGGTAAGTGGCGAGCGTGGCGTCCTGGCTCTTTGCCAAGGCCCGTTGGGTGGCGGTTTCTCCGCTGGCGGAGGTCGCGCCCAACAGCGCCTTCAGGCCTTGCTGAAGCTCGGGTGACCGGGCGGGCGCCTCGGAGGACGGATTGGAGGTGTCCTGGATGCCGAAGACCGTCCACAAATGCCTCAAGTACACCGCCAAGGTCGTTGGATTCCCGCTTTCCATGGCGACCAGCAGCCCAGGCAGGCCGTCTCGATCCTCGGCGCGCCACAGCTCGATCAGTTCCGGCAGGCGCAGGGCACCCCGGCGCCATGCCTGCGCAGTCATGGTCATCAAGGCATCCACCCCTTCAGGGGCACCCTGCAAGGCCACACCCAGCAGCGGTCGTCCGTTGGGGCCGCTGCGGCACTCCAGCAGCGTCATCGCCATGTCGTCCTGAAGCGCCGGCGTGCTTGCAGAGGCCGCCACGGACGTCGCGGGGAGCGCCCGAGCCTTCAGCACCACATCGGCCAGCCGCAGATAGGCGGCTCGCAGAATGGTACTTGGCTCGGTCGCAGCCGGAGGCGTCTCACCGGGCACGCGTTGCGTCACGAGATCCGCGACATGACTCGCCGGGAAGCGGCGGGATGCCAGCATGGGGAGCATCGACGCCCAAAGAACGTCGAGCGCATGCGGCTGCGGTCCGCGTGGGTGGGTGCGCAGGTGCAGCCCCAAGCTGTCCACAGGTCGAGCCGGCGTGGTGGAGACGGCTGCCGACTGCTTGTCGTTGATCGCGCGGCGCAGCAGCTCAGCCACATCGTCAGCGCCGAGCAGTCCAGCGGACAGCGCGACGTCGAGCAGCGCCATGCATTGCTTCGTGACTGGCACCAGGTCGGCAGCGATGGCCGCCCCGATCACGCCCCCATCGGGCGCCCGGGCACCGCGGAGTTGCGACAGCAGCTCGGCGCGCGACAGTTGCCCGCTCTCGGTGAGCGTCCTCAGCCACCCCAGCACCGACTGCGCCACCTGGGTGTCCGGTGCCTGGAGCGAGGCGGCCAGCAAGGGCAAGCCCGAAGCACCCGGGGCGCTGTCGTCGGCATGCAGGAGCTGCATCATGGCGCCGTCGTCAATCAGCCTGTGCTGGTGGGCCTGCCGCAGGCCGTCCAGATAGATCATCAGGGGCCGGGCGAGATCCGCCTTGATGCACGGCGCCGTCACTTCCGTGATCTGCGCGGGTGTCAGCGCCGACGCCATCAGCCTGCCGGCCGTCTCGTGAGACAGCTGCTGGCCTGCGCATGAGAGCGCCCAGGCGGTGACCGCCTTGAGGTCGGCTTCCCGGTTCTGACGCAGCGCTCTGAGGGGCAGCGCGATCTGCGCCGATCCGGCGGGTGGCGTGTTCATCAGGGCAATCAGATCGGACTCACGTAAATGGCCGCGTTCGCACAGCTGCGCCAGTCGATCCAGCCAGGTCGTCAAAGGGGCGCCGCCGGCCATGCCTCGTTCCAGTCCGTGCGACACCGCGCTGCGGGTGTTCAACAGCGCGCCGACCTCCGACGGCATGAGCAGCGATTGCTCGCACAGCGACGTCAACAGCTCGAGGTAGGCCGTGATCAGGCCGTTGTTGAGCGCACTCGCCCGGTTGGCTACGGCCGGCAAGGTGAGTGCGGCGAGCCGTTCATGGGGGGGCATCTGCGGGATCGCGCCACCGAGCATGCACAGCGACGCGCGCACCAGCGGCTCCGCCCCGACCGTCGGCGCCAGTTGGACAAGCGGCTGGCGGCCGGGGGTCAGCGCCGTGAGGAGCAGGTCGCTGCCCACATGACGCCATAGATCACCCGCGATGGCGGGGGCGCGCTCCAGCAGCTGTTGCGTCGCTGCCAGGGGATCCGTGCGATGGGCCATGATCGCCAGGAGCGCCCTCGCGCCGACGGGTGACAAGGGGTGTGAGCCGCAGGTCGACAGCCACTTCGCCAGCGCCTGATCCGACAGTCGGTCGCTGAACCGCCGTGCGGTCTCGGCGTCGCGCATCCAGTCGGGTGACACCCCCTGCATGGCGTCCTCATCCATGCGGTCGATCGCAGTGTTCAACAACGCGGAGGTGAACGCCGGGGGCCAGTCGGCGGGTCCGTGGGCATCGGCCGTCCATCGGGGAGGGGCCTCGGAGAGGATTCTTTCCAGGTGCTCACGCTGGAGCGGGTGACGCTCTTCCAATCCCGGATCGCCGGCCTGCACATGGCAGAGATGGTCATCCATGACATGCACCGTCAGACACGTGTCGGCCTGTCCGATCGTCAGCACCGGACGCTCGTCGGGCGGGGGGGCCAGGCCCAGGTCGGCCATGCCGCGGCGGATGTCTCTGGCCACCAGGGTGGCATCCTGGGTCAGCTCCGGACACGCATCGCGGTTCAACTCGATCAAGCTCACGGCTTTCACCGGGCCGTAGGTGGCCGTGCGTTCGGCCACCAGGCTTTCGAGGAGACGTCGATGGGTCGACGTGCCCGAGAGATCCAGCGGGCCACGCATTCGCTGAAGCAGATCAGCGCGAATCCCGTGCACGCATTCCTCGGCCAGCCTCTGCGCGATCGCCATCGGGGTCACCTGCTCCTGGATGGTCTGCTGGCACCGGGCGACGGCCCGCTCGAACTCGGTGGCGGGCAAAGCGCGCGAAGCGCCTTGGCCGGCCGACTGGCGCAGCGCCTGCTGGAGGTGGACCAGTCGATGCGTGTCGATCGAGGACGGTCCCCGCAAGGTGAGGGTGGGATCGGCATCGACGCGCCGGATCACATCGTCGCGGCTGACCTCGACCATGCGCTGGACGGACGCCCGCAGATCGCCGCGATAGGCCGACAGCGCCCGGTCCGCGTCTTGCAGCTCCACCCGCACCCGCTCGCCGCATTCCGACAGCGCGCCCGACAGGTTCGACAGCACCACACGACGTTGGTCCAGGGGAATGCGCTCATCCTCGATGCCGTCCACCACCCGCGCCAGATGATGTCTTCCGTCACCCAGCAGGTTGATCCAGAAATCGATCGGCTGGCGACGCTCCACCGGCAGCCGGGTGGCGAAGATCCTCAATTCGCGCGCCGTCCGGCCCTCGTTGGCCTCCTGCGCAAATCGGATCAGTCGTTGCAGGTCCTCGACCATCGCCTTCACCAAGTCCTGTCCGGCCTCGGTTTGGACAAAGGCATCGGCGTCCCGGTCCAGGGACCTCAGCTGGTCGGGGGTCAGGGGTTGCACCACGCGATCGCGGGGCGAAGGCTCGCGGGGGAACATGCCCGATGTCGAGCTGAAATCGGCGGTCAGGCCCCAGGCGGGAGCGGGGGCCGTGCCAGAGGCCATGGGGTTCGGGTGCATGCGTGCTGCTCCAAAAGTTCGAGGGACTCGCGCGGGATCGCCACTTGCTTGCGTGTGCGCATCGGTGTTGAATCGACCGTTTTCAGCCTTTCAGGAAGTCGTTGCATGAAGTCCTTCCGTCTACTGCTTTGCGCCGCCTCGGTGAGTGCCTCGCTGGCGCTGGTTCCCTCTGATCCCGCGTGGGCCGCGTCGTCGGCGCCGGTTGCTGCGGAACATGGCATGGTTGTCACCGCCCACCACTTGGCCACCCGGGTGGGCGTGGACGTGCTGCAGCGGGGCGGCAATGCGGTCGACGCTGCCGTGGCGGTCGGTTATGCGCTGGCGGTCGTCTATCCGGCGGCCGGCAACCTCGGCGGCGGTGGATTCATGACGCTCCAGCTGGCCGATGGCCGGAAGACCTTTCTCGATTTCCGCGAGAAGGCCCCGCTGGCGGCCACCGCCAACATGTACCTGGACAAGGACGGTCAGGTGATCAAGGGTCTGAGCACCCTCGGCCATCTCGCGGTGGGCGTGCCGGGCAGCGTGTCCGGTCTGGAGTACGCCCGGGCGAAGTACGGCACGATGAAACGAAGCGCCTTGATCGCGCCGGCGATTGCGCTGGCCGATCGCGGCTTCGCGCTCGACCAGGGCGACATCGACATGTTCCAGACCGCCACCCAGGCCTTCCAGGCCGACCCCGCCTCGGCGGCGATCTTCCTGAAGCAGGGTCAGCCCTTTCAGGTCGGCGACCGGCTGATGCAGAAGGACCTGGCGAAGACGCTGCGGGAGATCAGCGCCAAGGGCACCGACGGCTTCTACAAGGGCTGGGTGGCCAAGGCGCTGGTGGCGTCCAATCAGGCGGGCAAGGGGATCCTGACGCAGGCCGACCTGGACCGCTACCAGACCCGTGAGCTCGCGCCCATCGAATGCGACTACCGCGGCTACCGTGTGGTGTCGGCCCCGCCGCCCAGTTCGGGGGGCGTGATTATCTGCGAGATGCTCAACATCCTGGAGGGTTATCCGCTGAAGGAACTGGGCTGGGGATCGGCCCAGGCGGTGCACTACCAGATCGAGGCCATGCGCCATGCCTACGTCGATCGCAACAGCACACTGGGCGATCCGGACTTCATCAAGAACCCGCTGGACCGCCTGCTGGACAAGGCGTATGCAGCCAAGATCCGCGCGGCCATCGATCCGTCGAAGGCCGCCGTGTCCGCCGACCTCAAGCCCGGCGTGCCGCCGCATGAGGGCAGCAACACCACCCACTATTCCATCGCCGACCAATGGGGCAATGCGGTCTCGGTCACCTACACGCTGAACGACTGGTTCGGCGCGAAGGTCACTGCGGGCAAGACCGGCGTCCTGCTGAACAACGAGATGGACGACTTCACCGCCAAGGTGGGCGTGCCCAACCTGTACGGGCTGATGCAGGGCGAGGCCAATGCGATCGCGCCGGAGAAGCGGCCGCTGTCGTCGATGAGCCCCACCATCGTCACCCGCGACGGCAAGCCAGTCATGGTGGTCGGCACACCCGGTGGCAGCCGCATCATCACGGCGGTGCTGCTGACGCTGATCCATGCGATCGACTACGACATGACGGTCCAGGAGGCGGTCGATGCCCCGCGCTTTCATCAGCAGTGGCAGCCGGACCTGACCAATGTCGAGCCCTACGCCCTGTCACCAGACACGCGCAAGCTGCTGGAGGGCATGGGGCACAAGCTCGGTGTGCCGCATCCGGCGAACCACCTGGCGGCGATCATCGTGGGTGCGCCGTCCCTCAACGGCAAGCCGGTCGGCCGCAACCGCTTCTACGGGGCGAACGATCCGCGGCGCAACACCGGCCTGGCCGCGGGGTATTGACGCCGCAGGCGTTTGAATCCGCTGCCGTGGGCCGTCACCCTGGCTGAAGCCACCCAAGCGACTGTGCCAACTGCCTTCGCTGTCTGAGCAGCGCCAGGCACTCGGCCTGTCGCTCGGTCGGCGGCGGAAGGGGAGCCGGCGACTGAGGTGCTGCCGGCGCGATCAGGGCGGCCAGCGCCTCATGGCTGATCAGCGTGAGCTGGCGCGCTTTGAACACCCCGTCCAGATAGACCGCCAGCATCCGCGGATCTCCGTGGCGTACCGCCGCCTGGCTTGGCGTCTCCGCGCCAAGATGGGTGGCCCCCAGCAGCGCGGTCAGCATGTGCTGCGCCTCGTGGGGCGCGGTCCTTGTGACGTGACGTCCACCGAAACGGAGCGACGGGTCGAACGCGGCCAGCAACTGGTCGATGAAGATCCTGAGGGTGTCCGGATCGTTGCTCGCGATGGCCACCTGAACAGCGGGCATGGCGTCATCGCCGGTGGCTTGCCACCACTGAACCAGGTCCGGCAGCGTCAGACGGCCGCTGCGCAGGTGGTCCACCGCCATCTCCATCAGTTGCGCCACCAACCGGTGCGCGCCCCCTTGCAGCGCGACGCAAAGCGCCGGGCGACGGCCGGGGCCGCTTCGGCATTCCAGCAGGGTCATGACCCAGGGATCCGGCAGCCGGGCGCCGGCGCTCGACCCGCCCTTCGCAGCGCCACCGGACGGCGCACGCCACCGAAAGATCGCCGCCGTCAGCCGTTGGTAGGCGCCGAGCAGGATTGCGGTCGGCGTCGGGCTGAGATGTGGCTGATGCGGGTCTCGCTGAGTCAGCAGGTTGGTCAGCAGCGATGGCGCGAATCGGCCTTCGGCGATCATCGGCAGCAAGGTCTCCCACAAGACATCCAACGCATGCAGGTGGGGGCGTGATTCGGGATGGACCAGGCGAATGCCGAGGTCAAAGGATTGACGCGGGACATGCAGTGTCGTCGCTGCGTTTTGCCTCCTGTTCACCGCATGCTGGATCACCTCGGCCAGGGTGGGCGCATCAATGAGTCCCCGCGCCATCGCTGCGTCCAGCACGGCCATGCAATGGAGGACTGAGGCCTGGAAGTCGGCGATCAGGGCCGTGCCCATCACCGCCCAGCCGGCGGTGTCGGGCTCGTCCAGCAGCCGGAGCAAGCCGTTCCGGTCGATGACACCGGCGTGTACGGCGGTTCGCAGCCAGTCCAGAAGGGCGAGACACGCGTGCTGCCCTCGGCGGTGGAGCAGGTAGACGAACAAGGGTTCCTGGCTATTGTTGTCCCCCGCCATCCATGCGAACAGCACCTGGGTCACGTCGGCGTCCCTGACCAGCCCCTGTTCCCGGGCCTTCATCAGACCGTTCAGGTAGTCGAGCAGCGGCAGATACCCATCGTCGACGCGTACGCCGCGCAGGATGACGCTGAGCACGCCGGGCGGTATCTCCGGGGCCAGCAAGCGCCGGGCCGTCTCCACCGAGATGTCGCGGCCGGCGCTGGACAGCACCCAGTCGATGAAGGGATTGATCGCCAGGCCCCCCTCCGTCCGGATCGCCTGGACCACATAGGGCACCGACCCGGATTGCTGGGGCGCCGTGTTCATCAGTGCGATCAGGTGGTCCTGGTCCAGGGTGCCACTGCGGCACAGTCGCGTCAGCGCGTCCAGCAAGGGCATCAGCGGCTTGTTGCGGAGAAAGGCGTTGGACAGGGCACGGGCCACCGGGCCGTCATTGCGCAGCAACGCTGCGGTTTGCGAGGGGGTGAGCAAGGCCTGCTCCCCGAGATCCACCAACAGGTCCAGGTAATGGCCGATGAAGGCGCTGGCGACGTCGTTCTCGCCTGTCGCCGAGAACGGCAAGGTGAGCCCGGCAGCGCGTTCATCCGGAGACAACTGTGCAGCGCATGCCCGCAGCAGTTCCAGCATGGCGCGAGTCAAGGGCGCCTGGGCCATCGTCAGCCCGGTCTCCAGCCACTCGCTCCCCAAGGATCGCCAGAGCGATGGCGGGACCTGCGGTGCGCAGCGTGCCAGCGCCTGGATGGCGGCAGTGGGTTCCGGGCGAGCGGCGATGACCGTCATCAAGGCGCGCAAGCCCGTCTCCGACAGGTCGGACGTCTCGCACCCGGCCATCCAGGCGTGCAAAGCGGGATCGGACAGCCGGGCGCCGAAGCGCCGCGCGGTGTCCGGGTCCGCCATCCAGTTGGGCGAAACCTGCAGCAGTGAGGGGTCGTCCATCTGCGCCAGGGAAGTCTCCAGCAGCGGCGTCAGGAAGGTTGCGGGCCATCGGCGCGGCGCCTGAGCCTCCGCACGCCAATCCAGGTTGCCGGCGGACACGATCGCGTCCAGGTGGGCCTGCCGGATCGGATGACGCTCATCGAGTGCGGGATCGCCGACTTGCGCATGGCAGAGGTGGTGGTCCATCGCATGAATGGCCAGCCGCGTGTCGCCCTGGCCGAGGACCAGCAGCTCCCGGCTCTCGGCCGGGCCGGCAATGCCGTGGCTGACCATGCCCCGACGGATGTCCAGCGCAATCAGGGCCGGATCGTCGATCAGTTCCGGCAGCGCGTCGTCGTTCAGCTCGATGAAGCTGGTGTCGCGAAGGGGGCCGTAATGCACCGAGAGGTCCTTGACGAGCATCGACAGGAGGGCCATGTGACGGTGGTTTTCGCCCAGGTTCAGCGGCTCTCGCACACGCGCTTGCAAGCCCGCGCGAACCGCATGGAGGCATTCCTCGGCCAATAGCCGTGCCACGGTATTCGGTGTGACTTGCGCCATCAGCGCCCGACGACAGGCCTTCACGTGATCCTTGAACGCGGGCCTGTCCCACACACCGGTGTTCTGCCGTGACGCAGCGATACCCAAGGCGTGATGGAGGCTCTCCAGTTCATGCACGTCGATGCGATGGTGGTCCCCTTCGCGCCGCATTCGTTGGGTCATGACCTGTCGGATGACATCATCCCGGCTTTCGTCGAACATGCGCCGCACGGTATGGCGCAGGTTGCCTCGGTAGCCGATCAGGGCCCGTTCGGCTCGAGCGAACTCGACGCGCAGCCGGAGTCCGCAGTTCGTGAGGGCGGTCGACAGCTCCCCAAGCGCCGCGCGCCGATCTTCCAGCGGAATGCACGGATCCTCGATCGCCTGGACGACTCTGGCCAGATGGATGCGGCCATCGGTGAACAGCTCGAGCCAGTAGTCGGGAGCGGCTCGGTCCTGGGGGAGCCGCTCGCACAGGTCCCGCAACTCCCGGCCGGCCCCGCCCAGGCTCTCCCGTTCCGCAAACGTCACGAGGCGGCCAAGGTCCGCGCAGATCTCCTCGATCAGGGCCCGACCTTCGGGGCCCCTGACGAACGCCTCGGTCTGGCGCTGAAGGGCTTGGATCTGTTCTCCCGTCATCGGCCGTACCACCCGGGCCTGCGGCTGCGCAGCGGCTGTTGTCGTCGCCTCATCGAGCGAGAGTCCCTGCAGGAATCCCAATGCGATCTGCAGGTCCGCCCCGCCTGCCACTGAAGTCGGTGCCATGGTCGCCCCTCCTGAAAATCGGATGAGTCGTCGGGGCATGCAACTGGCTCCCCGCCACGGTCGCCGATGCGGGATCCGCCGTGTTCGGCCCTCGGCACGCCGGGTCACGAGGCGATAGGGGCTGCCGCCTGGCGACGATGGGAGAGGGGCCGTGTCGCGCAGGGCGGCTCCACGGCAGGCGTGCGGTCGCGCATACTTCGGGCCGCATGAATCTTCACCGTGTCGATCTGGTCTCGCTGTCGCTGTTCAGCCTGGTGGCGCGCACCGGCAGCATCAGCAAGGGCGCGGCGCTGGCCGCGCTGGCGGTCGGTGCTGCGAGCAAGCGGCTCAGCGATCTGGAGCGATCGCTGGGCACGGCCTTGCTCGAGCGCCATTCCCGTGGCGTCACGCTCACCGAAGCCGGCCTGGCGCTGCAGCGGCATGCGCAACGCATCCTCAGCGATGTGGACCAGATGGCGGCCGATCTGTCGGACTACGCCTCCGGTCTGACCGGCGTCGTGCGGCTGTGGGCCAACACCTCGGCGGTGACCCAGTTCCTGCCGGCGCAGATCTCGGCGTTCGGGCGGGAGAACCCCCGCATCCGGATCGAGCTGGAGGAGGCCGACAGCCATGAGATCGTGGTGGCGGTGCTGGACGGCCGCGCGGCGCTGGGCATCTTCGCGGACCGCACCCCCGCCCTCGGCCTGCATGTACTGACTTACCGGCGCGACCGGCTGGCACTGGTGGCGCCGGCCGACCATCCGCTGGCCGGGCGTCGGTCGGTGCGATGGGAGCAGGCGGTCGAGTTCGACTTTGTCACCCTGGCCAAGGCCACCTCGCTGGCCAAGCGGCTGGAGATGGAAACCGAGAAGCTCGGCCGACGCCTCAAGAACCGCATCCAGGTCCGCAGCTTTGACGCGATGTGCCGGATGGTGGCTGCCGGCATGGGCATCGCCGTCCTGCCGGAGGCGGCAGTCGAGCCGTTGCTGCAGCCGCTGTCGCTGCGTCGGATCGCACTGGACGAGCCCTGGGCCGACCGCACCCTGCTGATCGGCGTGCGCGACCTCGATGCGCTGCCCCGCCACGTGCGGGTGTTCATCGACCATCTCTGCGATGAGGTCGGGTGAGGCCGACTGAGGCCGACTGAGGCCGGTTGAGGCTGGTTGAGGCTGGTTGACTTCATTGGCGACCGTCTGAGACCGAGCGAGTCTGTCGAGGGTCGAGGCGCGGCGGCAACGGCCGGCCCGGCTCGGTGGGGATGGGCGAGGGCGGGTGAACCCCAGGCGGCTTTCGCGAGCGGCGAAAGCAGGTGCCGTGCCTCGGTCATTCCGCTCCGGCGACAGGTTTCCCAGAATCCGGCTCCATCAGCAGGAGACACGGAGAGACTGGAACCATGGCAAGCAGCGAAGGACACGGACCCGGCGCACGGGCCGATGGCCCCCCGGGCTCGACGGGGGCGGCCGGCGTGCACCCATCCTCCCCGCCGGATTTCGCCCCCAGTCACGCCCCTGGCCGCCATGGCGCGCGAAGTCCTCAGGCGCTGGACGGTCTGCGGGTGGTGGAGATGGGCCAGCTCATCGCCGGGCCCTTTGCCGGGAAAACGCTCGGTGACTTCGGCGCGGACGTCATCAAGATCGAGGCACCCGGCAGCGGCGATCCGTTGCGCAACTGGCGGATGCTGCAGGACGGCACCTCGGTGTGGTGGCAGGTCCAATCCCGCAACAAGCGCTCGGTGGCGCTCGATCTGCGCCAGCCGGAGGGGCAGGACATTGCCCGCCGCCTGATTGCCGAAGCGGATGTGCTGATCGAAAACTTCCGCCCCGGCACGCTGGAGGGCTGGGGCCTGTCGTATGAGCAACTGTCGGCGGTGAATCCGGGGCTGATCATGTTGCGCATCAGCGGTTATGGCCAGAGCGGGCCGTATCGCGATCTGCCGGGCTTTGGCGTCATCGGCGAGGCCATGGGCGGATTGCGGCATCTGACGGGTGAGCCCGACCGCGTGCCGGTGCGTTGCGGCATCTCCATCGGCGACACCTTGGCGGCCCTGCACGGCACGGTGGGGGTGCTTACCGCGCTCTATCACCGGGAGGTCAACGGTGGCCGTGGCCAGGTGATCGACGTGGCGCTGTCCGAGGCCGTGCTGAATGTGATGGAGAGCCTCATCCCCGAGTACAGCGCCTTCGGTGCGGTGCGAGGTCCGGCGGGATCGGCGCTGCCGGGCATCGCGCCCTCCAATGCCTACCGCTGCCGCGACGGCGTGGTACTGATCGCCGGCAACGGGGATTCGATCTTCCGGCGGTTGATGCAGGTGATTGGCCGCGAGGACCTGGGGCAGGACGCGGCGCTGCAGAACAATGCCGGTCGCGTGACGCGGGTGGCGGAGATCGACGCTGCGATCGGCGCCTGGGCAGGAACGCGCACCGTGGACGAGGTGCTGGCGCCTCTCGCCGCCGCCAGCGTGCCGGCGGGGCGGGTCTACACCGCCAAGGACATCGTGGAGGACCCTCACTTCCAGGCCCGCGACATGATCCTTCCGCAGCAGACCCGTGCCGGGCACTCGCTGCAGGTGCCGGGCATCGTGCCCAAGCTGCTCGGAACCCCCGGCGAGGTGCGCCGCAGCGCGCCGGATCTGGGCGATGACACCGATGCGGTGCTGCGCGAGATCGGACTGACCGAGGACCAGATCGCTGCGCTGCGGGCGCGCCAGATCGTTTCCTGAGCGAGGTGGTGATGAATCCCTCGAGCATCAACTTGAACGTCGCCTCGGACGCTGCCTCGAAGGCCGACTCGACCCCAAACCCCAAACCGAACGCCAACGAGAGCTCAAACGTGACCGCCACTTCCCACCTCGACGCTACCGCCGACACCGCCAACACGGCCGCGACGGCCAGCGCCTGGACCGGCCACGGCCGCCGCGTGTTCATGCAGGACGTCGGGATGCGGGACGGGCTGCAGGCGGAGCCCGTGTTCGTGCCGACGGCCGACAAGATTGCGCTGGTCGATGCGCTGTCCGACGCCGGCCTGGCGAAGATCGAGGTCACCTCCTTCGTCTCGCCCATGGCCATCCCGGTGCTGGCCGATGCCTCGGAGGTCATGCAGGGCATCCGCCGCCGGCCGGGTGTCGTCTACACGGTGCTGGTGCCCAATGTGCGCGGCGCCGAGCGCGCCATCGAGGCGCGCGCCGACGAGCTCAACCTGGTGATGTCCGCCAGCGAGACCCACAACCTGACCAACCTGCGGATGACGCGAGCCCAGTCGTTTCGCGGACTGTCGGAGGTGGCGGCCTTGGCGCGCCAGGCCGCTGTTCCGCTCAACGTGTCCCTGTCGTGTGCCTTCGGTTGTCCGATGGAAGGCGACGTGCCGGTGCCGACGGTGCTGGGCTGGTGCGAGCGGTTCATCGACGAGTTGGGTGCGCGGGGCGTGACCTTGTGCGACACCACCGGCATGGCCTATCCGTCGCAGGTCCTCGCGTTGGTGCGTGTCTGCCGCGAACGATGGCCCCAAGCCGAATGGACGCTTCACTTCCACAACACCCGCGGTATGGGCCTGGCCAATGTGATCGCCGCCATCGAGGCCGGCGCGGATCGCTTTGATGCCTCGCTGGGCGGGCTGGGCGGCTGCCCTTATGCGCCGGGCGCGACGGGGAATGTCTGCACCGAGGAAATCGTCCACGCCCTGCAGTGCATGGGCTACGACAGCGGCGTCGATCTGCCGCGACTGGTGGCCGCCGCCAAGCGGCTGCCGGCCTTGATCGGCCACCCGGTGCCCAGCCAGATCGTCAGCGCCGGCCGGCGGCTGGACCTGCACCCGGTGCCGCGCGACCTCGACGCCATCCGGGAGCGCGCTTTGGCGCGTGACGGCTGAGCCTCGCGCCGTACCCGATTCTTCCCTCGGACCTCACACAACAAAGCCGCTTGAGCGGCGACCTCGGAGACAAACCATGACCCGCACCCCCCTCCCCATGCCCCGCCGCCTGCTGGCGCAGACCCTGCTGGCCGCGGCGGGCTCGGCCGCGCTGGGCCTGCTCGCGCCGGCGGCGCACGCTCAGACCCCGTATCCGAGCAAGCCGATCACGCTGATCGTCGGTGCGGCGCCCGGAGGCACGACCGACATTGCCGCGCGCCTGCTGGCCGAGCCGCTGGGCAAGGCGCTGGGGCAGACGGTGGTGGTGGACAACCGCGCGGGCGCCAGCGGCGCGCTCGCAGCGGTGGCGGTCAAGCGGGCCGAACCGGACGGCTACACGCTGTTGATGCAGTACTCCGGCTATCACGTGATCACGCCGCACATCCAGAAGTCCGCGCAGTGGGACCTGAAGGACCTTCGGCCGGTCGCCAATGTGCTGAGCGCCCCGCAACTGATCGTGGTGCGGGAAGGCCTGCCGGTGAAGACCACGGCTGAGCTGATCGCCTATGCCAAGAAGAACCCCGGCAAGCTGTCGTTCGCCTCGTCCGGCAATGGCTCGTTGCAGCATGTGACCGGCGTGATGCTGGAGCAGCAGGCCGGCATCGAGATGGTGCATGTGCCCTACAAGGGCACCGGGCCGGCGCTTCAGGATCTGCTGGGCGGCCAGGTGGACCTCACCTTCGGCACGCCGCCCCCGTTCATGCCCTTCATCGCCTCGGGCAAGGTCAGGGCGTTGGCGGTGACCGGGCTGGAGCGTCTCAGCTCATTGCCCAACGTGCCGACGGCCGCCCAGGCCGGGCTGCCCGACCTGGATGCCGGCTCCTGGTTCGCCGTCTTCGCGCCGTCGAAGACGCCGCCGGCGGTGGTCGACCGGCTGACCAGCGAGATCGCCCGGCTGATGGCCACCCCCGCGTTCAAGCAAAAGGCGGCGGAACTGGGCGCCACCGCCGACTACATGGACCCGAAGAAGCTGGACGCCCACAGCGCGGCCGAGTTCCAACGCTGGGGCAAGGTCATCACCTCGGCGAAGATCCAGGCGGATTGACGGCCTGTGACCACTTGCTGCGGGCCACGTGAGGGTGAATGGGTTGCATCGGCGGGCAGCCGCCGCGACCGGACCTCGACCGATCCCTCCGCAGAGCCTCTCGACCCATCGACACGGCTGAAGCGTCATGTGGCGCCAGCATCACGATCGGCACGCCGCGGTCTAGGACCACAGCTGATTTTGAGGTTCCGGAATCCCGCGATCGCGCGGACGCGCGCGCCGCGCGTGGCCTTCCGGGACATGATCTGGAGGACGCCGCGAAGGCGTCTTTCAGGAGCTGTCGATGTCGCGCATGAGTGTGTTGGTCCTGGTGGTGCTGGCCGCCCTGTGGTGGGCGGCAGCGGGCAATCTGGGGCGGGCGCTGCCGCCGGAGCAGGTCGTCATCCAGGCCGGCCCGCGGGGCGGGTCGTTCGACACGCATGCGCGTCTGTATGCCTCGCATCTGGCTGCGCAGCGACTGCGCGTCGAGGTGCGCAACCAGGACGACAGCCTGCGCATCATCGACAAGCTCGACAACGCGGCCACCGGCGTGCAGGTGGGCTTCACCGCCCAGCGCGTCGACCCGGCGCGCCATCCGAACGTGACCTCGGCCGGCGTGGTCGAGCTGCAGCCGCTGTTCCTGTTCCTGCGACGCGGCTGGGGCGAGCCGCCCACGCTCGCGGGCTTGGCCGGCCGGCGGCTGGTGATGCCGCTGGAGGGCAGCGCCACCGCGCAAGCGACCCATGATGTGCTGGCGCGCTATGAGGTGACGCCGCAGAACACCGCCTTTGCCTACCGCCAGATGAACGAGGCCGCCGCGGCACTGCAGCGCGGCGAGTTCGACGCCGGCTTCTTCATGCTGGCGCCGGACAACGCCCTGGTCCGCGGCCTGGCCGAAGACCCCGGCTTGATCATGTACTCGATCAACGACAGCCTGGGCATCGCCCGCAACATCGACTATCTGAAGCCCGCCACGCTGGTCCGAGGGTCCTTCGACCTGAAGGCCCCGCTGCCCGCGCGCGACATCCTGCTGATCGGCGCGACCGAGAACGTCGTCGTTCGGGATGACATCCATCCCGCCGTGCTCTATGCGCTGCTGCAGGCGATGAACGATGTGCACAAGGGCCAGACGCTGGTGTCGGATGCGGGGGTGTATCCGCGTCAGGCCGGTGCCGCGCTGCCGGTGCATCCGTTGGCCGTCGAATGGGCCAAGAGCGGAACGCCCTGGCTGTTTGCGCATCTGCCGCCATCGCTCGCCGGTCTGGTGGATGCCTATTGGGGACCCGCGCTGGCATTGCTGGCGCTGGTGTCGGCCTTCGGCACGCTGCAGTCGCTCAATGGCTTCATCGACGCGGCTGTGCTGGGCGTGGCGCTCCAGTGGCTTGGCTGGTTGCAGCGTCGCGTGGAGCGTGGCGTACGGCCGGGCTGGTTGGGCCGGATGATGTTCAGGCTGGTGGAGCCGGTGATCGTGCGTGAGGGGCGGGAACAGATCGCGAGGGATCGGTTGGAGCGGTTGCGTCCGCACATGTGAAGCGGTGGTGATCGCCCGGCCACTGCCCACTGCCTAACGCCCACTGCCTAACGCCCACTGTCCACTGCCGATTGCCGATTGCGGACCGCTGATTGCTCAATGCTCAACGCTGATCGCTGATCGCTGATCGCTGATCGCTGATCGCTGATCGCTGGGTGCTGGTGCCTGATTCGGAATACCGATGGCTGATCGCCAATCAGCCCGCCCGATCTCGCAGCAGGTGCGTTTCGACCAGGCGTCGCACCACGAAGATCGCGGCGTAGAGGCTCTGTCGGAGGGCGACAAAGACCAGCACCACGCCGCCGATGAGCAGCAGTCGGTCCGAGGTGGTGCCCAGCCGTTCCAAGGTGCGCAAGGTGACCGCCGTGGCCTCGGTGACGCCGATGGCCGCGCCGAAGCCGCTGGACAACACCATCACGAAGTACGCCCGAGCCAGTCCCAGGACGAAGAGCACCGCACCGCCGCGGGCGCCGGAGCGCCAATCCATCACCGCCACCAGCGCGGTGTCCGCGACGAAGGCCGCCGCATAGACCGCCAGCGACAGCGCCACCGCGCCCCCGGCCGACACCTCCCATCGCGTCGGCAGCGCATTCAGCAGCACGAACATCACCACAAAGGCCGGTGCCGCACGCATCAGCGCCAACGCGGCGGCAGCCCCCCGGGCTCCCAAGCGACGCCACACCGTGGTGTCGTCCGGTGTCCGCGCCGGCAGGCACAGCATCCCCAGCAGCACGCCGACCGGAAAGCCCAGGGCCAGCGCATCCGCCGCCAGGGACAGATTGGTGCCCAACGCACGCACAAAGGCCGGCGCGAACACCGGCAGCGTCTGGAGCAGGCTCGGTGTCATCGACCGTTCTCCGCGCGTTGCAGGCGACCCTGCACGACCTGCAGCACCGCCACCACCCCCGACACCAGCGCCATGTAGAAGATCAGCAGCAACGCAAAGGTCGTCACGCGCTCGCTGGAGAAGGAGGCAATGTCGGTCTGAGCGGCGAGCAGTTCCGGCACGCCGATCAGGGAAGCCACCGGACTGCCCCGCGTGGCATTCGCCGCAAAAGAAGCGATCTGCGCACGGGCCCGCACGGCCGCAGTCCGCAGGTGGCCCGGGTGGCCATCGGCGCGCAGCCGCTGGCGGGCCTCGGCCACGGCCTGACCGGCATTGCTGCCGTTGAACAGGCCCAGCACGATCACCGCCACGCCCCAGGCCATGCCGGGCGTGCTCCAGCCCAGGCTGGCCAGCACCATGCCGGCCGCCGCCATGAACATGACCATGGGCGTGGATTGCATCATCAGCAGCGTGGCCCACATCGGCCAGCGCAGCCAGCGGGAGCGCGCGGTCAGCCCGGCGCCGAAACCCAACGCCAGGACCACCGTGGCCAACACCGCACCGGCCACCAGGGCGATCGAATAGCCCACGCCCTCCATGAACAAGCGCAAGGCGACCTGCGTTTTCAGCATCGCCAGGGTGACGTCGACGCCGAATCGCTCTTGCAGCCATTGCTCCAGTCGCTCGACGCTGCCGGCGATGCGGGTGGGGACCAGTTGGTTGTCGCGCGGCGGATCGAGGCAACGCACCGGGTCCAGCGTCTGAGGGGTGTCGCAGGGCGGCGAACGCCACCGCGCCTGTTGCTGCCGCAGCCACGGGGTGGCCACGCCGTGGGCCTCGGCGAGCCGGAGCAGGGCGCCATCGGCATGCAAGCGTTGCATCGTGCGGCTGAGCCATCGCGCCATGACCGGCCCGTCGCGGCCCACGACCACGCTCCATGGCAACGGCGCGAACGACAGCTTCACCTCGTAGCTCGCCGGCAACTGCGGCAGGAGCAGGGTGTCGTCATGGGCGGCGAGGGCGCAGGTGCCGTTGTGGACCTGATCCACCAGCCGCCGGGCACTGCTGAACAACATCAGCCGGGCACCCTCGACGGCCAGGTCCGCATTGGTCGAATTCCCCACGGTGACACAGACCGTCAGCCCCGACAGCGCTTCCAGGTCCCGCGCCTGATGCGGCATCGACTTGCGCTGGCCGACCACGACGGTGCGCGATTCATAGTAGTGCGGCCGCACGAAGATCGCCTGGCTGTCCCGCTGCAGCGTGTGGCCGGTGGTGGCGATGAGCAGGTCCACCCGGCCGTCGCCCAGCGCGACCATGCGGTCGGCGGCGTTGACCTCGACAAAGCGCAGCCGTACCCCGAGGGCCTCCGCGATCCGACCCGCCAGCGCCGGCTCCAAGCCGCGAGGTCCATCCGGCGTGGCCTCGCCAAAGGGCGGGTAATCGCCGCGGATGCCCACCCGCAGTTCGCCCAGACACAGCACCCGCGACAGCGTCTCCAGCGTGGCCGCCGTGGCCGTGCAGTCCGACGGCAACGCGGCTCGGACTGCGGCCAAGGTCGCCGCGTCCGGCGCAGGAAGCGGTTCTGCAACCGAGCGCGACGCTGCCCACCATCCGCCCAGGAGCAGGACGAAGGCGGCGACCCAGCGAAGCCGATCAGCGCGCCAAGGTCGCGGCATCCGCATGTCGGATCTCGATCACCTGGAAGTCGCAGAAGACGTAGGGCCCGACGCTGTGCAGCGACTGTCCCAGGTGGCGCTCCAGCCAGCGTGGCGGCAGCAGCCGCAGTTTCCAGGCCGGCACCGGCACCGACACGGTCTGCGCCACCTCGGCGCGCAGCCCGCGGTCGCGCAGCCGCTCCAGCGTCAGGTCCAGGCCGACAAAGCTGCTGTGGGTGATCAGCGCCGACGCCTGCGGCGCGAGATGGTCCCGCAGGCCGTCCAGGAACCGGTCGAGCACGTCGCGGCCGTGCGGACCGCCGTCGCTCCAGGTCCGCAGGCGATGGCCGGCGACCCCGTCGTCCCGCACCGGCAGTTGGGGCGGATTGAAGACCACCAGGTCAAAGCGTTCACCCGCCAGCGGCGTCCACAGGTCCCCGCAGCGCACCGTGGCATGGGCGACGGCCTGCGCCTGCAGCAGGGCCTGGGTGCGGCGCACCGCCTCGGGTTCGATGTCCACCCCGACCACCTCCCGCGCGCCCTGCGCGGCCAGGGCCGCCAACACCACGCCGCTGCCGGTGCCGATCTCCAGCACCCGCCCGGTGCAGGGCGGGCGCAGCCGCAACTGGCGCAGCAGGGCGGCGGTGTATTCGGAGGGTCGGAACACGTCCTCGTCAGTCATGGCGATGGGATCAGGCAGCGGTGCGGTCATGGCTGGGCATGCTGAGCGCAACCGGGGCGCGGGCCTATCGGCAATTCGCTGAGATCGCGGGGCGGAAAGTCGCGGATGTGCCTGGCTTTGGTTCGACGCGCGATCCATCCATCGATCCATGGGTCGATCCAGCGGTCTATGGAGCTATCGATCGATCCATCGATCCATCGATCCGTGCGGGGGGAGCGCGTGGCGCCGCGCTTGCCCACAACCGGCCGACGTATGCGATCCTGTGGACCGGTCCGACGTTGAGTTCCCCGAACCTGACCTCATTTTCGAGCGATGCCCGTGGCCCATGAGTTCCATCCCGCCGTGCAAGGCTGGTTCGACCGCACCTTTGCCGCGCCCACCCCCGCGCAGGCCGCCGCATGGCCCGCGATCCAGGCCGGGCGCCACACACTGGTGGCCGCGCCCACTGGGTCGGGCAAGACCCTGACGGCCTTTCTGGCGGCGCTGGATGCGCTGGTCCGCCAAGGCACCAGCCAGGACGGGCTGCCCGACACCTGCAGTGTGGTGTACGTGTCGCCGCTCAAGGCGCTGTCGAACGACATTCAGCTGAACTTGGAGGGCCCGCTGGCGGGCATCCGGGAGGAACTGGCCCGGCTGGGTCTGCCGGAGGTGAAGATCCGGACCGCCGTGCGCACCGGCGACACCCCCGCCCATGAGCGCCAGCAAGCGCTGCGCCGCCCGCCGCATGTGTTCGTCACCACGCCCGAATCGCTGTACGTGCTGATGGGATCGGGCTCCGGACGCCGACTGCTGGGCACGGTGCGGACCGTGATCATCGATGAGATCCATGCGCTGGCAGCGAGCAAGCGCGGCAGCCACCTGTCGTTGACGCTGGAACGTCTGCAGGCGCTATGTCCGGCGCCGCTGGTGCGCATCGGGCTGTCGGCCACCCAGAAGCCGATCGAGGTGGTGGCCGGCTTCCTCACTGGTGGGCAGCCCTGCGAGATCGTCGACATCGGCTACAGCCGCGCCCGGGACCTGGCGTTGGAGCTGCCGCCGTCGCCGCTGTCGGTCGTCATGTCCAACGACCAGTGGGAGCAGGTCTACGGTCGCGTGGCGGAGCTGGTGCTGCAACACCGCACGACGCTGGTCTTTGTGAACACCCGTCGGATGGCGGAGCGAACGGCTCGGCACCTGGGTGAGCGGCTGGGGCGGGACTCGGTGGCGGCGCATCACGGCAGCCTGTCCAAGGAAGCGCGGTTGTTGGCGGAGCAGCAGCTCAAGCGAGGGGAACTGAAGGTGCTGGTCGCCACGGCCTCGCTGGAGCTGGGGCTGGACATCGGCGACGTGGACCTGGTGTGCCAGCTGGGGTCGCCGCGGTCGATCGCGACCTTCCTGCAGCGGGCGGGGCGGGCACGGCATCAGGTGGGTGGGGTGCCCAAGGCCCGGTTGTTCCCGCAGACACGGGATGAACTGGTCGAATGCGCCGCGCTGCTGGATGCGGTCGCGCGCGGCGAGTTGGATGCGCTGCGGGTGCTGCCGGCGCCGCTGGATGTGCTGGCCCAGCAGATCGTGGCGGAGGTGGCCAGCCAGGAGTGGGACGAGGACGCGCTCTATGCGCTGGTGCGCCGCGCCTGGCCCTACCGTGAGCTCAGCCACGGGTCGTTCATGGACGTGCTGCGCATGGTGTCGGACGGCTTCAGCACCCGCCAGGGGCCCCGCGCCGGGTATGTGCATCGGGACGCGGTGCATCACCGCCTGCGCGAGCGCAAGGGCGCCCGCATGACCGCGCTGACCTCCGGCGGCACCATCCCCGATGCCGGCGACTACACGGTGATCCTGGAGCCGCAGGCCGACAAGGTCGGCACGGTGAACGAGGACTTTGCGGTCGAGAGTCTGGCCGGCGATGTCTTCCAGCTCGGCAACACCAGCTACCGGATCCTGCGCATCGAGCCGGGGCGGGTGAGGGTGGAGGACGCGCAAGGCGCGGCTCCCAACATTCCCTTCTGGCTGGGCGAGGCGCCGGGACGGACCGATGAGCTCTCGTTTGCAGTCTCCCGATTGCGGGCGGCGTTCGAGGCGCACTGGCGAGGGGTGGTCGATGCCGGAGAGTCTGGCGCGCCCGCTCTGATCGCTCCAGTCGTCGAGGAGGCCGAAGCCGGAGAGGTCGCAGCGACTGCAAAGCCCGCGAAGGACCTCAATGCCGCCAAGGCCGCCAAGGCCGCCAAGGCCGTGAACACTGTCCAGGGCGCAAAGGCCGTTGCGCGGGTTCACCCGGTCGATCCCGCCGAGGTGGATCAGACCGATGGCACCGTGGAAGCCGCCATGCGCGCCTGGGCGCAGACGTCGCTGCGGCTGGAGGCTGATGCGGCCGCTCAGTTGGTCGATTACCTTGGGCGGACGTTGAAGGTGCTGGGTGGCTTGCCCACGCAGGACCGCGTGCTGCTGGAGCGCTTCTTCGATGAGAGTGGCGGCATGCAACTGCTGATCCACTCGCCGCGCGGCAGCCGTCTCAATCGCGCCTGGGGACTGGCCCTGCGCAAGCGCTTTTGTCGACAGTTCAATTTCGAATTGCAAGCGGCGGCCACCGAGGACGTGATCGTGCTGTCGCTCTCCACCAGCCACAGCTTCCCGCTGGAGGAGGTGTCGCGCTACCTCAACAGCCGGACGGCCCTGCAGGTGCTGGTACAGGCCTTGCTGGATGCGCCGCTGTTCGGGGTGCGCTGGCGCTGGAATGCCACCACCGCGTTGGCGCTGCCGCGCATGCGTGGCGGACGGAAGGTGGCGCCCCAGCTGCAGCGGATGAAATCGGAAGACCTGCTCGCGGCCGTGTTTCCGGACCAGGTGGCCTGCCTGGAGAACATCGTCGGTGAGCGCGAAATTCCTGATCACCCGCTGGTCCGCCAGACGCTGGACGATTGCCTGAACGAGGCGATGGATGCACAGGGCTGGCTGACCTTGCTGCGTCGGCTGGAGGCGGGTGAGATCGAGGTCCTGGCGCGCGACCTGAATGCGCCGTCGCCCATGGCCGCCGAAGCGTTGAATGCGCGGCCCTACGCCTTCCTGGACGATGCGCCGCTGGAAGAGCGCCGCACCCTGGCCGTGCAGAGTCGGCGGTATGCCGACCCGTCGCAGGGCGATGAGCTGGGTCAGCTCTCGGCCGAGGCCATCGCCGCGGTGCGCGAGGAAGCGTGGCCACGCGCCCGTGACGCGGACGAAATGCATGAAGCGCTGCTGATGCTGGGTGTCATCCCAGCGGCGGAGGCCGCCGGCCAAGCGCATTGGCCGGAGCAATTGACGGCGCTGGCCAAGGCACGGCGGGCGACCCGCCTTCAGCCGTCGTCCGTCAGCGGGGCGCGTGGGGTTGGTGGGGTTGGTGGGGTTGGTGGGGTTGGAAAGGGCGGCGAGCGCGGCGAGGGTTCCGTCGGTGCGGGCGCGCCGTCGTCTGCCCAGGGCGGGCTGTGGGTGTGCGCCGAGCGGCTTGCCGATGCGCGACAGATCTATGTCGGAGCGAGCGAGCATCCGCCGCTGACGCCGCCGGCCGAGTTTGCGCAGCCGTCCGGTGATCGCGACAAGGTGCTGCGGGATCTGCTGCGCGCGCGGCTGGGCGGGCTGGGGCCGGTGACGGTGGCCTCGCTGGCCGGCTCGCTGCAGCTCGGCATGGCGGACATCGAGCGCACCTTGATCGCGCTGCAGACCGAAGGCGTGGTGATGCAGGGCCGGTTCACGCCGGGGACCGACACCGTCGAATGGTGCGAGCGCCACCTGCTGGCCCGCATCCACCGCTACACCCTCAAGCGCCTGCGGCAGGAGATCGAGCCCTGCGAGCCGCGCGACTTCATGCGCTTCCTGCTGGAATGGCAACAGGCCGGCCCCGGCCGACAGCGCGAGGGACGCGAGGCGCTGCCCAGCGTGCTGGCGCAATTGGAAGGCTACGAGGCGGCCGCGGCGCTGTGGGAGTCCGACATCCTGCCGGCCCGGATCGCTGACTATGCGAGCCCGTGGCTCGATGAGCTGTGCACCTCGGGCCGCCTCACCTGGTCGCGCCTGCGTCCGTCCACCCGCACCGGGGTGGGTGCGAGCGGCTCGCTCAAGGCCACGCCGGTGCTGCTGGTGCCGCGTCGGCAGACGGGCGTCTGGGCCCGTGTGGCTCCGGTCGGCGATGACGACGCTTCACCGCCGGGCGCGCGTGCGCAGGCGGTGCTCGAATGCCTGAGGGCGCACGGTGCGGCATTCTTCGACGAGATTCGACAGGACACCCGCTTGCTGCCGGCGGAGCTCGAAGATGCCTTGGCGGAGCTGGTCCAGCGCGGTCAGGTCACCTGCGACAGTTTTGCGGGGCTGCGAGCCCTGATGCGGCCGCCGTCCAAGCGCACGCCGACGCGCGGCTCGACGGCGCGGTCCGGGCGACTTCATCAGCCGCTGGTGGGCGTGGCGGATGCGGGGCGCTGGTCGCTGGTGCCCACGCGGGCTGATTCGGCGACGCCGGAGGATCTGGAGCACGTGGTGCAGGTGCTGCTGCGGCGTTACGGCGTCGTGGCTTGGCGTCTGCTGGAGCGTGAGGCGGCCTGGCTGCCGCCCTGGCGGGAACTGGTGCGGGTGTGCAGACGTCTGGAGGCCCGGGGTGATCTGCGGGGCGGGCGTTTCATCGCGGGCGTGTCCGGCGAACAGTTCGCGCTGCCGGAGGCGGTGGCCCGGCTGCGCGAGGTGCGGCGTGAGCCGCATGACGCGCGCTGGACGGTGCTCGCCGCTGCCGACCCTGCGAACCTGCTGGGCACGCTGGTGCCCGGGACGCGGTTGCCGCGCACCGCCGGCGCACGGGTGCTGTGGCGCGACGGTGTGCCCATGGCCACGCTGGTGGCGGGTGAGCTGACCGATCTGGTGCCGCTGGCGCCGCACGAGCAGCGTGAGGCCCATCGGTTGCTTCAAGGCACGGTTGGGATGAGCGAATCCTTGCGGCTTGCGTTGGAGGCAAGTAGCGGCGATTGAGCCAGGCCGCAAAGACCTCGCGTGACGGGCCGGACATCGCGGCTTGCCCGCCTCGGCTCGGCCAAAGCCATCCAAGTCATGGAAGCCATCCCGACGCCCGCTCGCTTCAAGTGAGGGTTTGTCCTGGGTCAACCAGCGAAAGCGGCCGATGGACCAAGTCTCCCGGTCAAGGGTTGCGATGGAACGTCAGAAAGCAGGGATAGACCGCAGGTGTGACCACCTTCACGTGGGGTTATTGACGTTAAGCTAGCGCGCCTTTTTGCGCTTTGCGCCCGAAAAGTTTCTTTACGCCCATCTGACCAGAATCCCGGAGCCCGCTTCATGTTGCGTCCGACGCTGCTTGCCCTTGTCATTGCGTCCCTGCTCGCCGGTTGCGGCAAACCTGCCGAAGGCGACAAGAAGAAGGCAGACCCTGCCAGCGCCGCCGCCAGCGCACCCAGTCTGCTCGTTGCCCCCGAGGATCTTCAGACGCTGGGCGTCAGTGCGTACGCCAGCGGCCCGGTGATCACCGGGTCCATCCAGCCCGAGCGCCGCGCCGATCTGCGCGCCGAGCTGCAGGCCATCGTGCTGTCGGTGCACAAGGAGAACGGCGAACGCGTGAAGCGCGGCGATCTGCTGGTCCGTCTGGACGACACCGCCATCCGCGATTCCGTCCAGTCCGCCGACGAATCCGCCCGCGCCGCTTCCCAAAGCTTCGACCAGGCCGAACGGCAGTACCAACGGCTCAAGACCCTGCAAGCCCAAGGCATGAGCTCCATCCAGGCGATGGAAGACGCCGAGATCCGCCGCAACAACGCCCAGAGCGACCTGGTCGCCGCCAAGGCGCGGGTGGCCACCGCTCGCCAGCAGCAGCAACGCACCGAAGTGCGTGCACCGTTCGACGGCGTGGTCAGCGACCGCAAGGTCTCGCCCGGCGATTCCGCGCAACTGGGCAAGGAACTGATCAAGGTCATGGATCCCGCCAGCATGCGCTTCGAGGGCCTGGTGTCCGCCGACCGGATGTCCGAACTGAAACTGGGCCAGACGGTGTACTTCCGCGTCAACGGCTATCCGCAGGTGGACTTCCAGGGCAAGGTGCGCCGCATCGCCCAGGCCGCGAATGCCAACACCCGGCAGGTCGAAGTGCTGGTGGACTTCGCGGGCCAGCAGCAGCCCGGCGTGGCCGGTCTGTATGCCGAAGGCCGGGTGCAGTCCAGCAGCGTGTCCGCCTTGATGGTCGCCGACAGCGCCCTGATGCGAGAGGGCGACAAGGCCTATGTCTGGGCGGTCGCGGATGGCAAGATCGCCAAGACCGAAGTTCGACTGGGCGCTCGGGATGACCGGCAAGGCCTGTATGTCGTCAACAGCGGCGTCAAGCAAGGCAGCCAGATCCTGCGCAATCCGGCCAGCACGCTGATCAATGGCCAGCGCGTGGAACTGACCAAGCTGGCCGCCACGGGCAAGGTGCCCGCGATGACCGGCAGCACCGGCGCGCCCGCCGCCGGCACCGCCGTGCCTGCTCTGCCGATGGCGTCAGCCGCTTCGGCCCAATGACGCGCCCAGGAGGCTGAGCCATGTTCCTTTCCAATTTCTCGGTCAAGAAGCCGATCGCGATGATTGTGGTCATCATCGCGTTGATGGCGCTGGGCCTGCTGGCCCTGTCCAAGCTGCGGGTCAACGAGCGGCCCGATGTGGATCTGCCGTTGCTGGTGGTCAGCATCAGCTACCCCGGCGCGTCGCCAGAGACTTCCGAGCGCGAGATCATGAATCGCATCGAGAAGTCGCTGCAGAGCATCTCCGGCGTCAACGAGGTGCGGTCGACCTCCGGCGAAGGCTCCGCCCAGCTGCTGCTGTTCTTCAACTTCGACAAGAACATGATCGAGGCGGCCGACGAGGTCCGCAATGCGATCGCCGCCGTCCGCCACAAGCTGCCCACCGAAATGCGCGAGCCGGTGCTGCAGCGGGTCGATCCCTCGGCCCAGCCGATCATGCAGCTGGCGCTGTCCTCCAGCACGCTCACGCATGCCGAGATCTCGCGCATGGCGGAGGACCAGTTCGCCGACCGCTTCCGCGCCATTCCGGGCGCGGCCACGGTGACGGTCAACGGCTCGCTGTCGCGCGAGTTGTCGGTGCTGTTGAGCGCCCAGAAGCTGCGTGAGTTCAATGTCTCGGTCACCGAAGTCGTCAATGCGCTGCGGATGCAGAACACCACCGCGCCGGTCGGCAAGGTGCGCGGTCAGCTCGAAGACCAGAGCATCCGTCTGCTGGGCCGGATCGAGTCGCCGGACGCGTTCAATCAGATCGTCGTCAAACGCAGCGGCAACGAGCTGATCCGGCTGGGTCAGGTGGCCACGGTGAAGGACGGCTTCGCCGAGCAGAGCAGCCTGTCGCTGCGCAACGGTCACCCGAACGTCGGGATCATGGTCACCCGCTCCCGCGATGCCTCCACCGTCAGCGTGGCGCAGGAGGTTCGGGCGCTGGTCGACGAGATCGGCAAGACGCTGCCGCAAGGCACCAAGCTCGAAGTGATCCAGGATGGCGGACAGGATGCCCAGGACAGCCTGAACAACGTCATCCATGCCCTGGTGTTCGGCGCCGGCCTGACCATCTTCGTGGTGTATGTGTTCCTGAACTCCTGGCGGTCCACGCTGATCACCGCCTTGTCGCTGCCCACCTCGGTGATCGCGGCGTTCATCGCGGTGTGGCTGTGCGGCTTCACCCTCAACTTCATGAGCCTGCTGGGGCTGTCGCTGGCCATCGGGGTGCTGATCGACGATGCGATCGTGGTGCGGGAGAACATCGTGCGCCACATGGAGCGCGGCGCGGACCGACGTACCGCCGCCCTGAACGGCACGGCGGAAATCGGCCTGGCGGTGGCCGCGACGACCTTCTCGATCGTGGCCGTGTTCATTCCGGTGGCCTTCATGCCGGGCGTGTCGGGCGAATGGTTCCGTCCCTTCGGGCTCACGGTGGTGGCCTCGGTGCTGGTCTCGCTGTTCATCTCGTTCACCCTGGATCCGATGCTGTCGGCGTTCTGGGGCGACCCTCCGGGGCATCACGCGGCACCGAAGACGGGGTGGGTGTCCAGGAATCTGGCGCGCTTCAACGAATGGTTTGACCATCAGGCCGACGGCTACGGCCGCGTCATTGCCTGGGCGCTGCATCACCGCAAGTGGATGGCGGCGTTCGCCATCCTGAGCTTCGTCGCCGCGATCGGCCTGCAGGTCAAGTTCGGCGGCACCAGCTTCCTGCCGCAGTCGGATGCCGGCATGATCGCGATCGAGGTCCGCACGCCGGCCTCATCCAGCCTGGAATATGCACGCCTCAAGATGGGCGCGGCTTCTGCGCTGGCGCGAGAGATTGCCGAAGTCGAGGCGACCAATGAAAACGTCACTGCCAGCGGTGGCCGCATCTATGTGGATCTCGGCAAGAGCAGCCAGCGCAAGCGCAGCGCGGCGGAAATCGCCGCCGACCTGCGCACCCGCGTGGCGCGCCTGGTCGGCGCGGAGTATGTGGTGCTCGACGATCTGAACAACGGCGCGCAAAAGCCGGTGCAGATCCGCTTCTCCGGTGCGGACTCCCGCAAGCTGATGGAGATCACCACCGACTACATGGAGAAGCTGCGCCGCATCCCGGGTGCGGTGGATGTCGGTCTTTCCGAGCAGGATCCGCAGAACGAGCTGCAGATCGAGCTCAACCGCGGGCTGGCCAACACCCTGGGCATTTCGGTGGGTGATGCCGCCAGTGCGCTGCGGGTGGCCTTCGCCGGTGTGGAGGTGGGCGACTGGATCGATCCGAGCGGCGAAACCCGCGACGTGGCGGTGCGGCTGCTGCCGGAAGACCGGGTGGATGCCTCCAACATCGAGCGCCTGCCCATCGCCGTGACCGGCACCGGCATGATGGTGCCGCTGGAGCAGATCGCCACCGTGACCATGGGCAAGGGACCGGCCAAGATCCAGCATGCCGACGGCAAGCGGATGATCTCCGTGTCGGCCAATGCCCACGGCCGCTCGTCGGGAGAGGTCACCCGCGCCGCGCTGGACCTGGCGAAGTCCATCAACTTCCCGCCGGGCTACGGCATCGAGTTGGCGGGGGCGTCGAAGGATCAGAGCGAGGTCTTCAGCGCGATGGGCATCGCGCTGGCCTCCGGCATCGGTCTGATGTATTTGATCCTGGTGATGCAGTTCGGCAGCTTCACCGCGCCGCTGGGCGTGATGCTGTCGCTGCCGCTGTCGCTCATCGGCGTGGTGGTGGCGCTGCTGCTGACCAAGGGCACGCTGAACCTGATGAGCTTCATCGGCATCATCATGTTGGCCGGTCTGGTGGCCAAGAATGCCATCCTGTTGCTGGATGCCGCCCGCCAGGAGGAAGCCAACGGCGTGCCGCGCGAAGAGGCGCTGATGCATGCCGGCCGCAAGCGCTTCCGGCCGATCTTGATGACCACCTTCGCGCTGATCGCCGGCATGCTGCCGGTGGCGGTGGGCATCGGGGAGGGCGGTGAGTTCTATCGCCCGATGGCGGTGGCCATCATCGGCGGCACCATCACCTCGACCTTCCTGACGCTGCTGATGGTGCCGAGCTTCTACGACAGCATCGAGATCAAGCGCGACAGCTTCGCGGCGACCTTCCGTGCCCGCGATGCGCGCTGGAACACCTTCGCCGCGGTCGTGCTGGGCATCCTCGAAATCATCGCGTTCCTGACGCTGGTGCGCTTTGTCTATCGCGTGCTGAGGGCGGTGGTCCGCCGCGTGCGCGGCCAGACCGGGGCGACCGAGCTGCAGGCACACGGCGCGGATTGAGCGCCCGATAAGCTGCTGGAGGTGACAAGGAGCCGCCCAAATGGGCGGCTCTTTCTTTTCCGGATCGCGCCGAGCGGGTGACTTGGCCGAGCGGGATCGGCCGGCGCACTTGGCACCCAGACCTCCGCTCAGCGGATGCGAGCCCGTGGGCCGGCTGTCGACGCGATCGATGGGCGGCCTGTCACAGCACCCGGTTCGGGTTCAGCAGCCCCAGCGGATCCAGCGCCTGCTTGATCTGGCGCATCAGCTGCAGCGCGACCGGACTCTTGCGCTGCGCCAGTTCGTCGCGCTTGAGCTGGCCGATGCCATGCTCGGCGGAGATCGATCCGCCATGCGCCATCACCTGGTCATAGACCAGATGGTTGACGGCGTCTTCCTGGGCGCGCAGAAACTCGGCCGGATCCACACCCTCCGGCGATTGCAGGTTGTAGTGCAGGTTGCCGTCGCCCAGATGGCCGAAGTTGACCAGACGCGCGCCGGGGAACTGCTGGGCGAGCAGGGCGTCGCAGCGGTCGACGAAGTCCGGGATGCGAGACACCGGCAGCGCGATGTCGTGCTTGATGTTCAGGCCTTCCTCGCTTTGCGCCAGCGGGATGGACTCCCGCAGGTGCCACATGGCCTGGCTCTGGGCCAGGCTGCCGGCCACGGCGGCATCGGCAATGATCTCGCGCTCCAGCGCCTGCTCCAGCAGGCCTTCGAACTGGCCGCGGGCATGGGTCTCGCTTTCGCTGTCCGAGAGTTCGAGCAGCACGGTCCAGGGCTGTGGCCCCAACGGTTGCGCCAGTTGCGGAAAGTGCTTCTGGACCAGCGCCAGCGCACGCGCATTCATCACCTCGAACCCGGTGAGCGAGGCGCCGCATTGCGATTGCGCCAGGCCCAGCAGGTCGACCGCCTGACGCAGGGACTCGCAGGCCGCCAGCGCGGTCATCCGGGCCCGGGGTTGCGGGAAGAGCTTCAGCGTGGCGGCGGTGATCACGCCCAGCGTGCCCTCCGCGCCGATGAAAAGGTCGCGCAGGTCGTAGCCGGTGTTGTCCTTGCGCAGACCAGACAGGCCGTCCCAGATCTGGCCGTCTGCGGTCACCACCTCCAGCCCCAGGCAGAGCTCGCGGGCATTGCCGTAACGCAGCACCTGCGTGCCGCCGGCATTGGTCGACAAATTGCCGCCGATGGTGCAACTGCCCTCCGCGGCCAGGCTGAGCGGGAACAGCAGCCCGGCGTCCTGCGCAGCCTGCTGCACGTTCTGAAGCACGCAACCGGCGTCGACGGTCATGGTCAGGTTGGCAGGGTCCAGCGACCGCACCCGGTTCAGGCGCTGCAGGCTGAGCAGCAGCTGCGTGCCCGAGGCGTCCGGCACGCCGCCGCCCACCAGGCCTGTGTTGCCGCCTTGCGGCACCAACGCCACCCGGTGCGCCCGCGCCAACTGCACGATGGCGGCCACCTGGGCGGTGTCCGCCGGACGAAGCACCGCCAGCGCGCGACCGTGATAGCGCTTGCGCCAGTCACGCTGGAAGCCGTCCAGGTCGTGCGCGCCGTGCTCGGAGGGCAGCAGCACATGGGCCTCGCCCAGCAGCGCGCGCAGCGAGGACATCAGCGCGGCGTCCGGCCCTGAAGCTGACGCCGATGCAGACGTGGATGACGACGCAGATGACGACGTGGATGCAGAGGTGGACCCCGCCGCCGACGTGGATGCGAGCGTCGATGCGGAAGTGGCCTCGGAGGTGGGGAGGGACGTCATGGTGCCGCCTTGGCCTTGGCCTCGCCGAGCCGCTGGCGCACATGGGCTGCGCAGGCGATGAAGATGATCAGGGACAGCGCCACTTCGCCCGCTGCCAGACCGGCGGACAGGCCGCGGTCCGAGGTGCTGCGCACCAGGCCTTCGGTCATGTAGAGCCAGACCATCAGGCTGAGCCAGCGAAAGGTGTAGAGCCGGTAGCGCCACAGCCCCAACAGCGGCAGCAGCAGCGGCACGGCCTTGATTGCCAAGGTGCCTTGGCCAATCGGCGCCCACCAGAGTTCCCAGCCCAGGCACAGCACCGCCAGCGACAGGGTGCCGCCGAAGGCGACATGGCGGCTGAGGCGCTCACGCGGGGTGGGTTCGGTACGCGGCGTGGGCGCCGCGCGCAGGGGCGCGTCCAGGGTTGACATGGCTGGCATCATAGCCAGCATGAATATCAGAGAGAGTGTGGCGGATCACGGTTGGCGCGAGGGTTTGCGCGAAGTCGGGCGAGGACTGCTGAAATGGCCGTGGTTGCGCACCTTCAGGACCTTCGTTGAGCGATTTCGGGAGGAGCGGCTGGGCCTGACCGCCGGCAGCCTGACCTTCACCACGCTGATCTCTCTGGTGCCCTTGCTGACGGTGGCGCTGGCCTTGTTCACCGCCTTTCCGATGTTCTCGGCCTTCCAGGGCGCGCTGGAAAAGTACTTCCTCAAATCGCTGGTGCCGGACAACATCGCGCGCCCGGTGCTGGCGTCGCTGACCCAGTTCGCGGCCAAGGCCAATCGGCTGGGGGCGGTGGGCCTGGTGGTGCTGGCGGTGACGGCCTTGTCGCTGATGCTCACCATCGACCGCACCCTCAACCAGATCTGGCGAGTCCGGCGTCCGCGGCCGATCGCCCAGCGGGTGCTGGTCTACTGGGCCGCGCTGACCCTCGGCCCGCTGTTGCTGGGCGGTAGCCTGACGCTCACCAGCTACCTCATCACCACCGGCCGCGATCTGGTGGACAACTTGCCGCGCGGCTTGATCGTGCTGCTGTCCAGCGTTGACCTGCTGGTGCTCTGGGCCGCGGTGGCGGCGCTGTTCCACTATGTGCCCAACACCGATGTGCGATGGCGCCATGCCTTCCTGGGTGCGGGCTTCGTGGCCATTGCCTTCCATCTGGCCAAGTCGGCATTGGCCTGGTATGTCAAGCAGGTGCCGACCTTTTCGACGCTCTATGGGGCCTTCGCGGCGGTGCCGATCTTCCTGATCTGGATCTATGTGGGTTGGTCCATCGTGCTGCTGGGCGCGATCCTGGCGGCCAATGCGCCGGCGCTGGCCGGCGGCGTGAGCGTTCGGCGAAACACCCCAAGCATGCAGCTCGAGTTGGCGCTGGATGTCCTGCGGGAGCTCGTGCGCGCTCGCGCCGAGGGGGAGTCCGGCCTGACCATGCTGTCGCTGTCACAGCGGCTGTGCGTGGATTCGCTGCAGATGGAGCCGGTGATCGACCAGCTTCAGGAGCTCGACTGGATCGGCCGCCTGGAAGAGGACGGTGCCCAGCGGCTGGTGCTGCTCTGCGACCCGGAGACCACGCCGGCGAAGCCGCTCATCCGCACGCTGCTGGTGCCGCGCAACCAGGGCCTGGACGCGCTCTGGTCGCAGGCGGCCTGGGATCGGCTGAGCTTGCAGGCGGTGATGGCGAAGTAGGGGACTGGGGCGCTTCGGGGCGCCCATCGTCACTTCCAGAACGCGATCAGCAGCCCCACCAGAATGATCACCGTCGCCCCGAGCGGCACCGCATAGCGGCGCAGTGGGGAACGGTCGTGGTTGGGCATCAGGCGCCGCCCGGCAATACGGGGCGCCGTGTGGGTGGGCATGCCATCGGCAGGCGGCTGGCGGTCGATGTGCGGGGTGACCAGCCCGTCACGCACGCGCTGCTCGGCCCGACGCAAGCGCGCGGTGCCTTCGAGCATCGCCAGCTGCTTCATTTGGGAGTCCGTGTCCACGTTCGACGTGGGCGGGACCAGATGCAGGGTGCGGATGTTGCTGTCCGGGGAAGGGTTCGGTGTGGGGTCGGCTTTCGCTGAATGGGGTGAGCGCTGATGCATCTTGATGAACTGCCTTGATCGCTCCCTCGCCTCTCGAACGGATCATTGTGGCGAGGAGTCTACTCGCGCGCCGTAACAAGCCGTATGAGAATCGATGAGATTGATCCGGAGCAGCGTGTCGGGCCGCTGGCTCAGGCGTGCAGCACCACCAGCAACGCGGTGGCGGGCTTCTTGCCCGGATTGCGGATGGCGTGGGCGCCGTCCACCGCATAGCGTGCGGTCTCCCCGGTCTTGACCTGCTGCTTGCCGCCAGCGACCGTCACTTCCAGCTCGCCGACCAGCACGCTCAGGTGCTCCCGCGAGCCCGGCTCATGGGCGGCGGACTCCAGCGCGCCGCCCGGCTGCACTGTGAGCTCATACCACTCGAACTGCCCCGCCAGCTCGATCGGCCCCAGGATGCGCAGTCGGCATTGACCGTCCGGGCTGGACAGGCCGGGCGTCGAATGCGCAGCGACCACCTCGATCGGCGGCGCGGCGGGGCGCTCGCCGCCGAGTAGTTCGGACAGCTCGACCCGCAGCGCGTTCGCCAGGCGCCACACCACCGCCACTGTGGGATTGGCCTGATTGCGCTCGATTTGAGAGAGCATCGACTTCGAGACGCCGGCACGCCGCGAGAGTTCATCCAGCGACAGGCCCTGGGCTTGGCGCAGCGCCTGCAAGGTGGCGCCCACGCGGGGCGGTTCTAGCTTTTCGGAGGGGATGGCGGACATGAGGCGGATGGCGGCGAGAACGGTCACTGAAGCAGGGATTCAGACAGGGAAGCAAACCTGGACTGAGCGGGGACCTGAGCGGGGGCCTGATCGGGAACTGAACGCGACCCGCAGGCCTGGGCCGGCGCGGTACGCGGGACGGCCTCCGCTCGTGACGCAGGCTGCAGGCCATCTTGACCCGTTACGGCGATTCCTTGATACTGCACGGCTGTTCGATATAACGAACGCGTTCGATTTAACGGATTGTGCCGCAGGAGCTCCCGCATGACCACCCAAGCACCGACGACCGACGACTTCTACCGCCATCTGCAGACCGAGCTGCAGGGCATCCGCGACGCGGGCCTGTTCAAGAACGAACGCATCATCACCAGCCCGCAGGGTGCGATGGTCAAGACCAAGGACGGTCGCGAGGTGCTGAACCTGTGCGCCAACAACTACCTGGGACTGTCGGCGCATCCGCAGGTGCTGGAGGCGGCGCATGAGGCACTGCGCACGCATGGCTACGGCCTGTCGTCGGTGCGCTTCATCTGCGGCACCCAGGACATCCACAAGACGCTGGAGCAGCGCATTGCCCGTTTCCTGGGCACCGAAGACACCATCCTCTATGCCGCCGCGTTCGATGCCAACGGCGGCCTGTTCGAGCCGCTGCTCGGCGAGCAGGATGCGATCATCAGCGACGAGCTGAATCACGCCTCCATCATCGACGGCATTCGCCTGTGCAAGGCCAAGCGCTATCGGTACAAGCACAACGACATGGCCGACCTGGAGCGCCAGCTGACCGAAGCCCGCGGCGCGGGCGCCCGTCATGTGATGGTGTTCACCGACGGCGTGTTCTCGATGGACGGCACCATTGCGCAGCTCGACAAGATGCGCGAGATCACCGACCGCTTCGGCGCGCTGCTGGCCATTGATGAATGCCATGCGAGCGGCTTCATGGGCAAGACCGGTCGCGGCACGCATGAACACCGCGGCGTGTTCGGCAAGATCGACATCATCACCGGCACGCTGGGCAAGGCCCTGGGCGGCGCCTCGGGCGGCTTCACCACCGGCCGCAAGGAAGTCATCGAGCTGCTGCGCCAGCGCTCGCGTCCCTATCTCTTCTCCAACACGGTGGCGCCGAGCATCGTCGGTGCGTCGATCGCCGTGCTCGACCTGCTGGAAGCCAGCACCGCGCTGCGCGACAAGCTGGAGGCCAACACCGCCTACTTCCGTGAAGCCATCCAGCAGGCGGGTTTCCAGATCAAGCCGGGCACCCATCCCATCGTCCCGGTGATGCTGTTCGATGCGGTCAAGGCCCAGCAACTGAGCGCGCGTCTGCTGGAGCTGGGGGTGTATGCCGTCGGCTTCTTCTATCCGGTGGTGCCCAAGGAACAGGCGCGGGTGCGGGTGCAGATCTCTGCGGTGCATGAGCGTGAACACCTGGAGCGTGCCGTGGCCGCATTTGCCCAGGCGGGGCGCGAGCTCGGGCTGGTGGCTTGAGCGCCATCGGTCCCCTGATTTCCCAGTCGCGTGCAGTCAGCGCTCATCGGTCGCTGGCGAGCGGCAAATAGCAGCGGCAAATAGCAGCGGCAAGTGGCAGCGGCAAGTGGCAGCGGCAAGTGGCAGCGGCAAGTGGCAGCGGCAAGTGGCAGCGGCAAAGAGCAAGTAGCAAGTAGCAAGTACCAAGAAGTCCAATGACCAAGATTCTGTTGATCGGCGCGAACGGCCAGATCGGTTCCGAACTGGCGGTGGAGCTGGCCAAGCGCCACGGCAATGCCCAGGTGATCACCAGCGATGTGGCGCCCCAGGGCCGGGTGCCGCAACTCACCCACGAGATGCTGGATGTGACCGATGCGGCCGCGCTGGCCGCCGTGGTGAAGCGCCATGGCATCACCCAGATCTATCACCTGGCCGCCGCGCTGTCGGCCACCGGTGAAAAGCATCCGATGTGGGCCTGGGATCTGAACATGAAGGGCCTGCTCAATGTGTTGGAGCTGGCCCGCACGGTGAAGCTGGAGCGGGTGTTCTGGCCGAGCTCGATTGCCGCTTTCGGCCCGCAGACGCCCAAGCAGTTGACGCCGCAGACCACGGTGATGGACCCGACCACCATCTACGGCATCTCCAAGCTGGCGGGCGAGGGCTGGTGCCGCTGGTATCACGCCAATCACGGCGTCGATGTGCGCAGCCTGCGCTATCCCGGCCTGATCAGCTGGAAGACGCCTCCGGGCGGCGGCACCACCGACTATGCCGTCGAGATCTTCCATGAGGCACTCAAGCATGGCCGCTACACCTGCTTCCTGAAGGAAGACCAGGCGCTGCCGATGATGTACATGCCCGATGCGCTGCGCGCCACCCTGGAGCTGATGGAAGCGCCGACGGACCGGATCACCGAGTGGGGCAGCTACAACCTGGCCGGGGTGAGCTTCACGCCGGAACAGATCGCCGCCTCGATCCGCCGCAAGATCGCGGGGTTCGACATCGGCTACGCACCGGACTTCCGCCAGAACATCGCCGCCAGCTGGCCGCAGTCGATCGACGACACGGTGGCGCAGCGAGACTGGGGTTGGAAGCTGGGCTACGACCTTGATGCGATGGTGGACGACATGCTGGCCTCGCTGAAGGCGCAGCAGGCGGCCTGATTCCAACGTCCCAGCGGCATCCAACAAAAAAACCGACCCTGCGAGTGACTCGCCGGTCGGTTTTGTTTTGGGCGCCGCACAGTGCGCGGTGAGGCGTGATGGCGCCAGGATTGGGGCGAGGGCGCGTGCCCTGATGCGGAGGGGCGTGCGCCCGTTGCGGGCGGTCGCCCGGATCAACGCCACATCCACGTCCAAGGCAACGTCCCAGCCCATCGCTGGGGCCGGGCGCTCAGGTGCCGTGCTTGTCGGCTTCCGAGGTGAAGGCGTCGGCGTAGAACTCCTCCGCAGGCAGGGCGCAGCGGGCGACGAAGTCGCGCTGCGCGGACTCCACCATGATCGGTGCGCCGCAGGCGTAGATCTGGTGATGCGACAGATCCGGCAGGTCGGCCATCACCACCTGATGGACGAAACCGGTGCGGCCGGTCCAGGCGTCTTCCGGCTTGGGCTCGGACAGGACCGGTACATAGCGCAGGTTGGGCAGCGCCTCGGCCGCTTGCAGCGCCCAGTCGTGCAGATAGAGGTCGGACTTGGAACGGCATCCCCAGTACAGCGACACCGGGCGGGTGATGCCTTCATCCTGCATGCGCTCGATGATGGCCTTGATCGGCGCGAAACCGGTGCCCGAGGCCAGCAGCACGATGGGCTTGTCGCTGTCCTCGCGCAGGAAGAAGCTGCCGAACGGTCCTTCCATGCGGAGGATGTCCTTTTCCTTCAGCGCGCCGAAGACATGGTCGGTGAACTTGCCGCCGGGCATGTGCCGGATGTGCAGCTCGATCGCGGGCGGCGTGCCCAGGCGGCTCGGCGCATTGGCCATCGAGTAGCTGCGGCGGGCGCCGTCGCGCAGGATGAATTCCACATACTGGCCGGCGCGGAATTGCAGGTTCTGGTTGGCGGGCAGTTGCAGCTTGATGACCGCCACGTCGGTTGCCGGCTTGTCCACCGAGATCACACGGCTGGGCAATTTGAGCACCGGGAACTCGCCGGCGCCGGGGACGGTACGGGCCTCCAGCACGCAGTCGGTCTGGGGCCGCGCACAGCAGGTGAGCACCAGGCCTTGCGCCTCTTCCTCGGCCGAAAGCGCCTTGGGCTGGTGGTCCCCGTGAATGACCTGGCCCTCCATCAGTCGGCTCTTGCAGGAGCCGCAGGCGCCGTCCTTGCAGCCGTAGGGCAGGCCGATGCCCTGGCGGATGGCGGCGGCCAGCAGGGTTTCGTCGTCATCGACGGAATACGCACGACCGGCGGGCAGGACGGTGACCTGGAAGCTCATGATCTGAAGCGGGGCGCTGGGCACCCGGAAAAAGTCGGACAGAGGGCAGAAACAGAAGGCAGAAACGAGCGGGCCCGCGCGGCGTCGCGCACCGGGGTGCGGGGCATTCGCGCCGTGGCGCCAGTCGGTCGCACGACCGATGGATCAAACGATCGACCGGACGATCGACTGGACAGCGCCGCACCTGCTGACGCGAGACCCTGTCCGGCGCCTGGGCACAACCCGTAAACTGGTTCGCCATTTTGCCTGAGCCCTCGACCTCGATCCGATGTCCGTCACGAATCCTGCCCCGTTGTTCCGTCTGTCCCGTTCTCGCCGTGAGCGCCTCTTGATCGTGGGCTGCGGTGATGTCGGCCTTCGAGTGCTGCGACTGCTCGGTCAGCGCTGGACCGTGCTGGCGTTGACCAGCAGCGCGGCGCGCGCCGAGGCGCTTCGCGCGGCGGGTGCGATTCCGCTGGTGGGCAATCTGGATGACCCCGCCAGCCTGGGCCGTCTCGCAGGCCTGGCGGACCGTGTGCTTCACCTGGCGCCGCCGGCCACCCAGGGACGCACCGATGAGCGCACCCGCCATCTGCTGCAGGCGCTATCGCGCAGCGCGGCACCCAGGCGCCTGGTCTACGCCAGCACCAGCGGTGTCTATGGCGACTGCGGCGGCGCACGTATCGACGAAACCCGGGCGGTGAATCCTTCCAATGACCGCGCCTGGCGGCGGGTGGATGCCGAGGATCAGCTGCGCCAATGGGGGAGGGTGGTCGGCTGTGCGGTCACCGTGCTGCGGGTGCCCGGCATCTATGCCTACAACCGCGAGGGCGGCCATCCGCGGGAACGTCTGGCCAAGGGCCTGCCGGTCTTGCGCCAGGAAGACGACGTCTTCACCAACCATATCCAGGCTGACGACCTCGCCCGCGCCTGCCTGCTGGCGCTGATGCGCGGCCCGTCACAGGTGATGCATGCCAGTGACGACAGCGAAATGCGGATGGGCGACTATTTCGATCTGGCGGCATCGGTGTGCGGCATGGCGCCGCCCGGACGGATTGCGCGGGCCGAGGCCGCCACGGTGTTCTCGCCGATGCAGATGAGCTTCATGAATGAATCGCGCCGGCTGGACAACCGCCGACTCAAACGCGCGCTGCGGTTGCGGCTGCGGTATCCCACGCCGGCGGACGGCTTGCTGGCGGTCGAGCCCTGAGGCGGGCGTTCCAGAAACGTCGAAGGGCGCGCAAAGGGCGGAGATTGCAGAGGGCGCTGAAGCGGTAGAAGCGGTGGAAGCGGTAGAAGCGACAGAAGCCGCTGAGGCGGCTTCTGTTGGGGTGGCTGCGGCGGGGGCGGTCGCGCTGGGGATCAGGTATCCGATGCCGGCGGGCACATGGCCTTCATTGCGCTCGCGGTGCAAATGGAGCGCATGGGGCGCATGTCGGCAGGACGATCGGCCTGTCATCGCAAGCGGACCGCCATGGCGTCATGGCCGCCATGGCCCTCGCGATCAGCGACGGCGGGCGCCGCGCCAGTAATTGATCAGCAGCCAGGCGCCGAGCATGCCGCCGAGATGGGCGAAGTGCGCGATACCGCCACTGCCGGTGATGCCCAGCAGCAGTTCCAGTGCACCGAAGATCGCTACGAAGATCTTGGCCTTCATCGGGATCGGCGGGAACAGCGGCATGATGATGCGGTCGGGGAACAGCAGTCCGTAGGACAGCAGCAGGCCGAAGAGCGCGCCCGAGGCGCCTACGGTCGGGGCGGTGGAGCCCATGACCAGCGTGAACACCAGTTGAGCCGCCGCAGCGGTCAGTGTGCTGGCCACCAGCATCTGGGTGTAGCGCTTGGGACCCCAGACGGTTTCCAGCTCCGAGCCGAACATCCACAGGCCCAGCATGTTGAAGAACAGGTGCCAGGCGTCGCCATGCAGGAAGGCGTAGGTGATGGGCTGCCAGAAACTGAAGTTGCCGCTGTTGAGCGGCCACAGGGCCAGCATGACCTGAAGCCCGCCGAGGCCCGACACCAGTTCGAGCAGGCAGAACACCCCCACGCAGATGAGCATGAAGGCTTTGGTGACGGGGGGAATGAATGGCATGTCGGAGGGCGTCTTCAACAATGGCTTCTGAAGGCGCCGCCGCGCGGCGCAAGCGAATGCCCCAAGCGATGCGATCGACCTGGGGCGTTCGGGCGAGTGTAGCCGCGCTTGGCGCACTGCCACGTCGGCCCGGGCGCAGGTTGGTCTCGGTGTTCGCTTCAGCGTTCGTGCAGACGGCAATGGGTGCGGCCGCGACCAAACGGCCGCGACCAAACGGCCGCAACCAAACGGCCGCAACCAAACGGCCGCACCACAGCACCCCACGGGTACCGCACTGGCGGCCAGACAAATAGAAGACGGACTGAAGTGTTTGTTTGCTGATGACGCGGACCAGGTGAAGACCTGGTGCCCGGAGCCGGACTCGAACCGGCACACCTTGCGGCGGGGGATTTTGAGTCCCCTGCGTCTACCGATTTCGCCATCCGGGCGGCATCAGCAAAGGGGGCTGGATCACGGTTGCTGAACCACATCGCGTGGATCAGGCGCATTGCCAAAAAAAGCAACCCGGGGCCCCCGAAGAGAAAAGCATTATGCCATGCAAAGTGAAGCGGTCCTGAGAGAATGCGCGCCATGAGTGAAGCAAGCGCATTTGATCCTGCGGGCTATCCAACCCTCGAGGACGTGATCGGGAAGACGCCGCTGATACGGCTGCAACGGATGCTGGCCCCCGAGCTGGCCGCACGCGGCAACGTGCTGCTGGCCAAGCTGGAAGGCAACAACCCGGCGGGATCGGTGAAGGATCGGCCCGCCATCAGCATGATCCGACGCGCCGAGGAGCGCGGCGAGATCAAGCCCGGCGACACGCTGATCGAGGCCACCTCCGGCAACACCGGCATTGCGTTGGCGATGGCCGCCGCAATCCGCGGCTACCGCATGGTGCTGATCATGCCGGAGGACCTGTCCATCGAACGTGCCCAGACGATGAAGGCCTTCGGCGCCGAGCTGATCCTGACACCGCGATCCGGGGGCATGGAATACGCCCGCGACCTCGCCGAGCAGATGCAGCGCGACGGCAAGGGCCGGGTGCTCGACCAGTTCGCCAACAGCGACAACCCGCGCATCCATTACGAGACCACCGGACCGGAGATCTGGCAGGACACCGGTGGCCGCATCACCCATTTCGTCAGCGCCATGGGCACGACCGGCACCATCACCGGCACCTCACGCTTCCTGAAAGAACAGAACCCCGAGGTACGCATCGTCGGTGCGCAGCCGGCGGAAGGCTCACGCATCCCCGGCATCCGGAAATGGCCGCAGGCGTATCTGCCCAAGATCTACCGTCCGGAGTCCGTCGACGAACTGGTGTTGGTCAGCCAATCCGATGCCGAAGACATGGCGCGACGCCTGGCGCGGGAAGAGGGCCTGTTCGCGGGCATCTCCGCCGCGGGTGCCTGCTGGGTGGCGCTGCAGCTGGCTCGTCAGGTGTCCCATGCGACGATCGTGTTCGTGGTCTGCGACCGCGGCGATCGCTACCTGTCGACCGGCGTGTTCCCGGCTTGAGAGGATCCGGCCGATGATGACCCGGCATGAGATGACCCCGTCTGCCCGGAGGGCGGCCACTCGATCGCGAAGCGTCTTCAATCATCCTCGACCCTCACCGGGCCCTTGAGGCCGACCCCTGCGATGACCTTCCGCTACTGCCCCCAATGTGCTGCCGAATTGCAATGGATCGAGCGTCCGGAGGACGGCGGTCCCAAGACACGGTTGCGGTGTCCGGCCTGCGACTTCAGCCATTGGGACAATCCCACGCCGGTGCTGGCAGCCGTGGTCGAGTGCGTGGACCGCGAGGGCCAGGTCTTGCTGGCCCGCAATGCGGCCTGGCCGATGCGCTTCTTCGGCTTGATCACCGGCTTCATGGAGGCGGGCGAGACGCCGGAGGAGGGGATCCGGCGCGAAGTGCTGGAAGAGACATCGCTGCAGGCGCTGGGTTGCGAGTTGATCGGCGTCTACGATTTCCAGAAGAAGAATCAGGTCATCATTGCGTACCACGTGCCGGCCCGCGGTGACATTCAGTTATCGCCGGAATTGATTGAATACACGTTGACCCCGCCCGAACAACTGGAATGCTGGCCCGCCGGCACTGGCCAGGCCTTGGCGGACTGGCTGGTTCGTCGCGGCATCACGCCCCGATGGATGCCGCCACGCACTTGAACATGGATCACCGGGGCCGGGCGCAGGGCCCTGCGGCCCCACTGGATTGCCGGACTCGTCTGCCGGCCACAAGGAACTCATCATGGATATTCACAAGGAACTCGACACCCGCGGCCTGAACTGCCCCTTGCCCATCCTCAAAGCCAAGAAGGCATTGGCGGACATGGAAAGCGGCCAGTTGCTGAAGGTGGTGGCCACGGATCCTGGGTCCAACCGGGATTTCCAGGCGTTTGCGCGTCAGACCGGCAATGAGCTGGTGGAGCAATCCACGGTGGGCGACGAGTTCATCCACGTCCTGAAACGGCGCTGAATGGGGGGCGGTGATTCGGTCGGCAAGAATGACAAAGGCCACGCGAATGCGTGGCCTTTTTGCTGGAGCCCGTGCCCGAGTGCCGACCGGCGCTGGCGCCGTCCCTGAGCACGGCGCCAGCGCCCGGAGCGCCGGCTCAGTGCCGACTCAACCGCAGGTGCAGGCGGATCAGAACTCCAGACCGTGCAGGTACTCGCGGAAGCTGGCGCCCAATTCCGGGTGGGCCAGCGCCAGCTCGACGTTGGCCTGCAGGAAGCCTTCCTTGCTGCCGCAGTCGTAGCGCTTGCCTTCATAGCGATAGGCAAACACCTTCTCGCGGCGCATCAGCGCGGCGATGCCGTCGGTCAGCTGGATCTCGCCACCCACGCCGCGTGGCTGGCTGGCGATCTCGCGGAACACGCCCGGGGTCAGGATGTAGCGACCGGCCACAGCCAGACGCGAAGGCGCGTCTTCCGGTGCGGGCTTTTCCACCATGTGGGTCAGGTCCATCAGGCGGTCGCTGATCGGCGAGCCGGCCACGATGCCGTAGCGCTTGGTGTGCTCGGCGGGCACTTCCTGCACCGCGAGGATGGAGGCCTGCCATTCGGCAAACTGGTCCACCATCTGCTTGAGCACCGGGGGCTTGCCGACCATCAGGTCATCGGCGAGCAGCACGGCGAACGGTTCGTTCACCACGACGCATTGGGCGCACAGCACCGCGTGACCGAGGCCGAGGGCCTTGGGCTGGCGGATGTAGACGCACTCCATGTCGTCTGGCTTGATGGAGTGAACCATCGCCAGCAGTTCTTTCTTGCCGGCGGCTTCGAGTTCGGTTTCGAGTTCGAAAGCGGTGTCGAAATGATCCGGGATGGCGCGCTTGTTGCGGCCGTTCACGAAGATCATCTGGCGGATGCCGGCCGCATAGGCCTCTTCCACCGCATACTGAATCAGCGGCTTGTCCACCACCGGCAACATCTCCTTCGGCTGAGCCTTGGTGGCGGGCAGAAAGCGCGTCCCAAGTCCGGCGACGGGAAAGATTGCCTTGTTGATCAGGGCCATTTACGTACACTCCCACGGTTGTTGCGCTGGCATTGTTGCATGGCAGCATTGCAAGTAAATCAAACAAACATCTCAAGATCCCTCATGTCAGTGCTCGTCCTGGAACCGCTGGAGGCCGATGTCCTGGAGTGGCTGGCCGAGCGTCATCAGGTCCTGGCAATGCCCGAACTGGCGGCGGATCTCTCGGCCCTGAAAGAGCAGGTCTCGCAGGCCCAGGCAATTCTCTTGCCCGCCTCGATCGCGCTGGACGCCGAGATGATCCGGAGCGCCCCCCGTTTGAGGGCCGTCGGCCGCATCAGCGCCGGTGCGGAGAACATCGACATGGAGACCTGCCGCTTCGCCAACATCGAAGTGGTGCGTGCGCCGACCGCCACGGCCTCGGCAGAGGCGGAGTTCGTGGTGGGTGCGCTGCTGGCGCTGCTGCGCCGTGTGGCCGTGGAGACGGCCGATGGCGCGCTGGTGGGACGGGAACTGGGGTGCGCCACCGTGGGGCTGGTGGGCCTGAGTCCGGCCGCCCGGCAACTGGCCACGCTGCTGCCGGTTTTTGGTGCGCGCGTGATCGGTTATGACCCCGGCCTGCACCATGCTGATCCGCTGTGGGCGCAATGGGGCATCGAGCCCTATGGACTGAGGGAATTGATGCAGGCGGCCGATGCGGTCAGCGTGCAGTTGGCCTACTTCCCGCGCTACCGCGGATTGATGGGCGAGCGGGTGCTGGGCTATTGCAAACCGTCACAAGTGCTGGTGTCGACCTCTCACTCGGCACTGTTTGACGAGCAGGCGCTCGCCGATGCGCTGCACGGCGGCCGGTTGCTGGCCGCCTGGATGGACCTGATGGAGCCGGGGCTGATGGAGCCCGGCCGCCCGCTTCACGGGGCGCCGGGATTGCAGGTCACGCCCAGGTTGGCGGCCACCACCCGTGAATCACGGATGCGGGCCGCCTGGAGCGTGGTGCGGAGGATCTCGGAGATCCTCTCGACGCCCGAGCCCCAGGCCGAGTTCAGGCCGACGGTGCCAGGCGTGTTAGCTGTTCATTCAAGCGAACCAAAGTGGCGCTGAAATCGGCGATGCGCTGACGCTCCTGCGCCACCACAGCCTCCGGCGCGCGCGCCACAAAGCTTTCGTTGCTGAGCTTGGCGGTGGCCTTGGTGACTTCGCCTTCGAGGCGGGTGATCTCCTTGGCGATGCGGGCACGTTCGGCCTCGACATCGATATCCACCTTCAGCGCCAGACGCGTCGCGCCGTGCACCAGCACCGGCGACATCGCGCTTTGCTCGTTGAACGCGGCCTCATCCTCGATCAGCTCCACGCCTTGCAGCTTGGCCAGCACCTTCAGTGCCGGTGCGGCCTCACGCAGGAAGCTCAGGTCGCCGGTGACCAGCAACGGCACCCGGTCGGACGGGCTCAGGCCCATCTCGCCACGCAGGCTGCGGCAGGTGCCGACGACGGACTTCAGTTGCTCGACCCAGGCGATGGCCTTCTCGTCGATGCGCTCGGGCGCCGCGATCGGGTAGGCGGCGGTCACCAGGTAATCGGTGGACTTGCGGCCCGCAATCGGGGCGACGGTCTGCCAGAGCTCTTCGGTGATGAAGGGCGCGATCGGATGCAGCAGGCGCAGGATGGTCTCCAGCACCCGGATCAGGGTGCGGCGCGTGGCACGCTGGGCCGCCTCATCCCCGTGGGCCTGGGCGGTCTGGATCTGCACCTTGCTGATCTCGAGGTACCAGTCGCAGTATTCGTCCCAGACGAAGGAGTAGATGGCGTTGGCGACCTGGTCCAGCCGGTAGTCGGCGAAGCCCTGGGCCACCGCCTGCTCCACCTTCTGCAGTTCGCTGACGATCCAGCGGTCCGCCTGGCTGAATCGCAGGTAGCCATGGGCCGAGCCGCCCGGTGCGCATTGGTCCTTGGTGTGCTCGACCAGTCCGCAATCCTGGCCCTGGGTGTTCATCAACACGAACTTGGTCGCGTTCCAGAGCTTGTTGCAGAAGTTGCGGTAGCCCTCGCAGCGCTTGCTGTCGAAGTTGACGCTGCGGCCCAGGGTGGCCATGGCGGCGAAAGTGAAGCGCAGCGCGTCCGCGCCGTAGCCGGGGATGCCTTCCGGGAATTCCTTCTCGGTGGCCTTGCGGACTTTGGGCGCGGTCTCGGGGCGGCGCAGGCCTTGGGTGCGCTTGTCCAGCAGCTCCGGCAGCGCAATGCCGTCGATCAGGTCCACCGGGTCCAGCACATTGCCTTCGGACTTGCTCATCTTCTTGCCCTGTGCATCCAGCACCAGGCCGTGGATGTACACATGCTTGAAGGGCACCTTGCCGGTGAAGTGCTTGGTCATCATGATCATCCGGGCAACCCAGAAGAAGATGATGTCGTAGCCGGTCACCAGCACCGAGGACGGCAGGAACAGGTCCTGCTCGAGGGTCTTCTCCGGCCAGCCCAGGGTGGAGAAGGGCACCAGAGCGGAGGAGTACCAGGTGTCCAGCACGTCTTCGTCACGCGTCAGGGCGCCGGTGTAGCCGGCCTCAGTGGCCTTCGCGCGGGCCTCGGCCTCGTCATGGGCGACGAAGATCTGGCCGTTTTCGCCGTACCAAGCGGGGATCTGGTGACCCCACCAGAGCTGGCGCGAGATGCACCAGTCCTGGATGTTGGTCATCCACTGGTTGTAGGTGTTGACCCAGTTCTCGGGCACGAACTTGACCTCGCCGCTGGCGACCACCTCGATCGCCTTCTGCGCGATGCTCTTGCCATCGGCGCCCGGCTTGCTGGTGGCGACGAACCACTGGTCGGTCAGCATCGGTTCGATGACCTGGCCGGTGCGGGTGCAGCGCGGCACCATCAGCCGGTGCTTCTTGACTTCGACCAGCAGCGACTGGGCCTCGAGTTCGGCCACGATCTGCTTGCGGGCGACGAAGCGGTCCAGGCCCCGGTAGGCGGCCGGGATCTCGTCGAGGGTGTCGACCACCGTCGCATCCAGGGTGAAGATGGTGATCATCGGCAACTGGTGCCGCAGGCCGACCTGATAGTCGTTGGTGTCGTGCGCGGGCGTGACCTTGACCACGCCGGTGCCGAAGGCCTTGTCGACATAGTCGTCCGCGATCACCGGCACCAGGCGGCCGGTGATGGGCAGGCGGACCTGGCGGCCGATGAGGTGTTGATAGCGCTCGTCGTCCGGATGAACCATCACGGCGGTGTCGCCCAGCATGGTTTCGGGACGGGTGGTGGCAACCACCAGGGTTTCGTCACCCTCGGCCATCGGGTAGCGGATGTGCCACAGCGAGCCTTCCTCTTCCTCGCTCTCGACTTCCAGGTCGGAGACGGCGGACTTGAGGATCGGGTCCCAGCTCACCAGGCGCTTGCCGCGGTAGATCAGGCCTTCGGCATGCAGCTTGACGAAGGTGTCGGTCACCACCTTGGACAGCTTCTCGTCCATGGTGAAGTACTCGTGCTCCCAGGAGACCGAGTCACCCATGCGGCGCATCTGGCGGGTGATGGTGTTGCCGGACTCCTGCTTCCATTCCCAGACGCGGGCGACGAAGTTCTTGCGGCCGAGGTCGTGCCGGCTCTGGCCCTGGCCCTGCAGCTGGCGCTCGACGACGATCTGGGTGGCAATGCCGGCATGGTCGGTGCCGGGCACCCAGAGCGTGTTCTGGCCGCGCATGCGGTGGTAGCGGGTCAACGAGTCCATGATGGTCTGGTTGAACGCATGGCCCATGTGCAGCGTGCCGGTGACGTTGGGCGGCGGGAGCTGGATGCTGAACGATTCGCGGGACGGATCCAGCGTCGGCTTGTACAGGCCCTTGGACTCCCACAGCGGGCCCCAATGGGCTTCGAGGGAGGCGGGTTCGAAGGACTTCGCGAGTTCAGTCATGGAGCAGCGGCGCCGCCAGGGCGCAGTCAACAGGCGGGGAGGGCCGAGTCGGCCGGGGAATTCGGGGTGGAGCGCGATTGTAGAGGGCGCACAGAGGAGAGCGAGTGCCCCGGAGCGGCCCGGATGGGGGACGGCGATGGGGGAGGCAACTCCCTCCGGCATCCCGCCGGCATCCCGCCGGCATCCCTCCCGCGACCGCGACGAAACAAAACGACATACAGCGATACGGCGCCGAGATGCCCTCCCGGCCGGCGACGGGAATGATTCCAGACATGTTTTCACCGCCCCGACACCGGGGCTTTACCCAGGAATCGCACCATGTCCTTGTTTCATCGCTGGAGCCGCCACCATCATGAACATCACGCTCACCACGGCCACGATGCTCGCTTCGGCCCTTTCGGCCCTGTGCCTGACGCTGGCCCCTACGGCCCGTTGTCCTTCCATGCCATCTTCCATCGCTTCGGCGGCTTCGGCGGGCTCCCGCCCGGCTGGGGCTTCGGACGCCACGGTCACCGGCACCACGGCCACCACGGCCACCGCCACGGCGGGGGGCACGGTCGCCACGGTCACCCTGGCGGTCATGGGTGGGGTGGCTTCGGCGGGGGTCTGGGACCCGACACCGAAGGCCGCCACGGCCAGCGCCTGCAGGCCCGAGCCAGCGCCTTTCTGGACCTGAGCCCCACCCAGGAGGCGCTGCTGGCCACGCTGTTCGAGCATTGGCAGAAGCCCCGTCGGGCGATGAAGGCCTTGGCCCGTGGGCCCGAGGTGGCCCGCCTGTTCGAGGGCGACAACTTCCGCCGCGACGAGGCGCAGGCCTTGTTCGATGGCCAGGTCGAGGCCCTGCGGGCCACCAGCCCAGCGCTGGTGAATGCGTTGGCTGACTTCTTCGATGCGCTGGATTTCGACCAGCAGCAGGCCTTGCGCTTCCTGATGCGCCGCTTGCGGCGCCGAGGCTTCGATGCAGGTGCTGGCGCAGGTGAGGGGGCTGGCCTGTGAACGGTGCCCTCGACATGAACGGGCAGCCGCCGCGTCAGCCCTGCCGGCAGCCGCCCGGGTTGATCCAGCCGCGCATCGATCGCAATCGGTGCGAGGGCAAAGGGGATTGCGTGGAGGTCTGTCCCCACGGCGTCTTCGCTTTGGGCGTGCTGCCGAAGGCCGAGCGCCAGGGACTGAGCCTGATCGGCAAGCTCAAGGGCGTGGGCCACGGCTGGAAGCAGGCTTTCCTGCCGAATGCGGAGGCCTGCCAGGCGTGCGGCCTGTGCGTGAAAGCCTGTCCTGAACGGGCGATCACGCTGGTCCGCCGTGTGCACAATGGATGGCACGATGCACCGCTTGCTCTTGATTGACGACGACGAGGCCCTGGCCGCGCCCCTGACGCAGTACCTCGCGCGGTTCGATTTCGAACTCAGCGCCGTGACGCGTCCCAGTGCCGCGCTTCAGCGCCTGGCCAGCGAGCCGTTCGATGCCCTGATCCTGGACGGCATGCTGCCGGAGATGGACGGCTTCGCCTTCTGCAAGCAGCTGCGCGGCGGTCAGGCGCCGTGGCGGGAGATTCCCATCCTCATGCTCACGGCGCGCGGTGACCTCACCGATCGGGTGGTCGGCCTGGAGCTCGGCGCGGACGATTATTTGGCCAAGCCCTTCGAACCGCGGGAACTGGCGGCACGCCTTCAGACGATTTTGCGTCGCACCCGACGGGCCCCCGCCCCGGCCAGCCCGTCCACGCTGATGTGTTTCGACGGCCTTCAGATCGACACCACCCGGCGACAGGTGACGTCCGCTGCCGGCCTGCTGGAGCTGACCAGCACCGAATACGAGCTGCTGACGCTGCTGGCGCGCGAGCCGGGACGGGTGTTCACGCGCGACGAGATCCTGAACCGACTGCGCGGCCAGGAGGCCGATCTCTACACCCGTGCGGTGGACATCCTCGTCAGCCGCCTGCGCAAGAAGCTCGAGCCGGTGGAGGCCCTGAAAACCCTGCGCAATGCCGGCTACTGCTTTGCGTTGCCGGAGGTGGCCTCATGAGGGGACCGCGGCATCCGTACGACCATTGGCCCCGGCCGCCGGGGCCGCCCGGGCAAGGCGATCCAGCCGCGCCATGGGATCGCCGCGGTCCGATGAGCCGGATGAGCCGGTCCCGGGCGCGCAAGCTGTGGCGCCTCCAGCAAATGGCCCGATGGGCGGAGATGGAGACTGGTGCGGGCGCCTTCGGTTCCCGGCGCGACTGGCACTGGCATTGGCGGGCGCGCCATCGCTGGCATCAACGCTGGCATCGGCACCATGCGCAGTTCCGGCACTCGCTGGGGGCGCGGCTGATCGGGATCTTCATCGTGCTGGCGCTGCTGAGCAGCCTGATTCTGTGGGGGTCGATGCAATCGGACTACGGCCTGCTGTGGGCGGTGCCCGCGTTGTTTCTGGTGACCGGCGTGGCCTACGGCGGCATCCGCCACATGGTCGGCCCGCTGCGGGCGCTGGCGGCGGGGGCGGAGGCTTTCGGCCAGGGAGATCTGACCCATCGGGTACCGATCTTCCATCGCGATGAGATCGGCGACCTGGCGCATCGCTTCAACCAGATGGCTGCCGACATCCAGGCCATGCTCGACGGCAAGCGGGCGCTGCTGCTGGCCATCAGCCATGAGCTGCGCAGTCCGTTGACCCGGGCGCGGCTGCATGCCGAGCTGGTGGCCGAGGGCGGATCGAAGGACGCGTTGCTGGACGAACTCGCACAGATGCGCGACCTCATCAGTGCCTTGCTCGAGAGCGAGCGTCTGGGCAGCGGGCATCTCGCGTTGCAGGTGTCGCCGGTGGACCTGGGCGCGCTGGCCGAGGAGCAACTGCAGCCTGGCGTGGTGCTGGTCAGGGATTCGGATCTGCCGGTGTTGTCGTTGGATCGGATGCGCGTGCAATTGCTGATGCGCAACCTGATTCACAACGCGCTGCGACACAACGATCCGGCGGTCGGGCCGGTGAGGCTGTCCGTCCACCGCGTTGAGGGGGAGGGCGCCGCGCTGCGGCTGACCGTGCGCGACCATGGCTCGGGCGTGCCGCCGGACGCGCTGTCCCGCCTGGGGCAACCGTTCTATCGCCCGGACGAGGCCCGCGCCCGCAGCGATGGCGGTGTCGGCCTGGGCCTGTCCTTGTGCCGTCTGGTGGCCGAAGCCCATGGCAGCCGCCTGGAGCTGCGCAATGCGGCGCCGGGGTTCGAGGCGTCGGTTCGGTTCGGCTGATTGCTGATTGCTGATTGCCGCTCGCCGGTGACCGGTCACCGGTTGCGCGCCGCGTTTCGCGTTCCGCCCATGACAAAGCCCGCACCGGGTAACGGTGCGGGCTTTGTCATTCCGGCTTCTCGGGAATGCATCTTCTCCCGTTCGCAGGCGGCGCCTTGAGGGCAGGACCGGCTGATGCGATGCCACCGTGGCGGGGCATCGCATCACACCGGCTCAGGCGATCACATGAACAGGTGTTCCCCGGCGTTTTCGCCGCCCAGCACCACGTAGTTGACCTTCTTCAGGTCGCCCAGGCTGCGGCCGCCAGCGTAGGAGATGGAGCTTTGCAGGTCCTCCTCCATTTCGCGCAGGGTGTCGGCCAGCTTGCCCTTGACCGGTTCCAGGATGCGCTTGCCTTCGACATGCTTGTACTCGCCCTTGTTGAAGTCGGACGCGGAGCCGTAATACTCCTTGTAGAGCTTGCCGTCGACTTCCACCGTGGCGCCGGGCGATTCCTCATGGCCGGCGAACAGGGAGCCGACCATCACCATGGCCGCACCGAAGCGCACGCTCTTGGCGATGTCGCCATGGTGGCGGATGCCGCCGTCCGCGATGATGGGCTTGGTGGCCACCCGAGCGCACCACTTCAGCGCGGAGAGCTGCCAACCGCCGGTGCCAAAGCCGGTCTTGAGTCGGGTGATGCAGACCTTGCCCGGACCGATGCCGACCTTGGTGGCGTCGGCGCCCCAGTTTTCGAGGTCGATGACGCCTTCGGGCGTGCCGACATTGCCGGCGATGACAAAGGTCTGGGGCAGCTTGTGCTTGATGTGGGCAATCATCCGCTGCACCGAATCGGCATGGCCGTGGGCGATGTCGATGGTGATGTAGTCCGCGCCGACGCCTTCGGCGGCCAGGCGGTCGATCAGCGCATAGTCGGCGTCCTTGACGCCGGCACTCAGGGAGACGAACAGGCCCTTGTCGCGCATGCGGCGGGCGTAGGCCACGCCGTCCAGGTCGAACCGGTGCATCACATAGAAGTAGCCGTTGGCGGCCAGCCATTCGGTGATGGATTCGTCCACCACCGTCTTCATGTTGGCCGGTACGGCCGGCAGCTTGAAGCGGCGGGGGCCGAAGGCCACGGCCGTGTCGCATTCGCTGCGGCTGTCCACGCGGCATTTGCGAGGCAGCAGCAGGATGTTGTCGTAGTCAAAGATTTCCATGGTCCAAAGTCGCAAGTAGGGGCTGCGTTGATGCAGTGCATGCCCTGGGCTGCGAGCGCTTGACTTGGGACCTGGCTGTTCGTGGCGGGAGGGGATCTCCGGGCACAAAAAAACCGGGTCCCAAAATTTGGGCCCGGTGACCCATTCTACGCATGACGCGCACGGTCTGCGTCGCGCGGCGGTGCAGCACGCACCGATCAGGGGCTTTGTTCGGCATTTCGCTAAACTTGCGCCCTTGCTCCGCTACCGCGGGGCGCCACCACGTCCACATCATGCACTCCGTCGTCATCAGCGGTACCGGGCTTTATCAGCCGCCCCATGTCATCACCAACGCCGAGCTGGTGGAGGCCTTCAACCGTTACGTGGACCTGCAGAACACGCAGCATGCCGAGGCCATCGCCGCAGGCACACGTGAGCCGCTGGTCCACTCCAGTGTCGAATTCATCGAGAAGGCGTCGGGCATCAAGCAGCGCTATGTGATCGAGAAGGAAGGCGTGCTGGACCCGACCCGCATGTATCCGCGCTTCCAGGAACGGGCGGATGACCAGATCTCCCTGATGGCCGAAATCGCCGTGGATGCCTCGCGCAAGGCGCTTGCCGCGGCCGGCAGGCAGCCCGGTGAGGTGGATGCGGTGTTCTGCGCTGCGGCCAACATGCAGCGCGCCTATCCGGCGATGGCGGTGGAAATCCAGCAGGCGCTGGGGGCCGGTGGTTACGGCTTCGACATGAATGTGGCGTGTTCGTCGGCCACCTTCGCGCTGGAACAGGCGTTCAATGCGGTGCGTTCCGGCGCTTCCCGGTGCGTGTTGGTGGTGAATCCGGAAATCACCTCCGCCCATCTGGAATGGAAGGACCGGGATTGCCATTTCATCTTCGGCGATGTCTGCACGGCCGTGATCGTCGAACGGGCGGACACGGCCACCAGCGCCGACCAATGGGAAATCCTGGGCACCCAACTCGCGACCCAGTTCTCCAACAACATCCGCAACAACTTCGGCTTCATGAACCGGGCCGAGGACAGCGATCCCGATGCCCGCGACAAGACCTTCCGCCAGGAAGGTCGCAAGGTGTTCAAGGAAGTGGTGCCGATCGCGGCGGCGCACATCGAGAACCATCTCGCGACGCAACACATCCAACCCAGCGATGTGCGTCGCTTCTGGCTTCACCAGGCCAACCTGGGCATGAACCAGCTGGTGATCAAGAAACTGGTGGGCGGCGAGGCCGGCGCGGACATCGCGCCGCTGATCCTGGACACCTATGCCAACACCGCGTCGGCGGGGTCGATCATTGCATTCCATGAGCACCGCAGCGATCTCGCAGCGGGCGATCTCGGGGTGATCTGCTCCTTCGGCGCTGGCTATTCGGTGGGCAGCGTGATCGTCAAGAAGCGCTGATCGAGTGGGCTGTGCCGGTAGCGGCGTGGTGCGGGTGCCGCCTCGGGACTGGCACGACGACACAATCACCGGCACGGTCAGACGGCACGGTCAGAAGACCAACGATCGAACGACCCAGCCAAGAAACGACAAAACGGCGATCCGATGGATCGCCGTTTTCATGTGAGGATCGCGCCGGCAGGGTGTCGACCGGGGGCTTCGGGATGTTGTTCGAGTTATGTCCCGAGGCCGCCGGTTCAACGTTGGGTATCGACACCGGCCGAAGCCGGCTCGCCACCCCCCGCGGGGGAAATGAACCGTTGCGCGATGTCGAAAGGGCGGGCGGCGTCGAGGGAATCCGCGTGGTCGACCACCCGATCGATCGTGAGGCTTAACGCTGGTTGTAGCGGGCCTTGGCCGAGTTCACGCAGACATCCTTGGTGTCGCCCGACAGGGTGCTGCACTTCTCGGAGGCCAGCTTGTAGTCGGCCTTGATGCGGGTTTCCTCGGCGTCATCGACGGCCTCGGCCACCTTCTTGTTCATCTTCAGCTCGGCCTTGGCCTTCTCGTAAGCGGTCTTGGCTTCACGGCTGCAGACATCCTTGGCTTCGCCCGAACGGTCATCGCAACGTTCCTTGGCCACCTCGTAACGCGCTTCGTAGCGGGTTTCGACCAGCTTGGCTTCGTCCTTGGCGCTGCCGGAGTAGTTGTATTCCAACTGAGCCAGGGCGACCTTTTCGCGGCCCTTGGCTTCTTCCGTGCAGATGTCCTTGGCGTTGCCGGACAGCTTGCCGCACGCATCCTTGTCCGCCTTGTAGCTGGTCTTGATGTCGTCCTTCGCGCCGTCGTAGACCGACTTCGAGAAGTTGGCGGCTTGGGCCAGACCGCAGCACAGGCTGAGGGTGGCGGCGATGAGCGCAACGGTGGTGGGCTTGTTCATGGATGTCTACCTTTTCTGGAGTTGTCTTGGCGTCGCGAGACGAAAGGGAAAAACGGAAGGCTCGTGGGGCAGCGGTGCGTGCGACTATTTGCGCAGCAGGCTCATCACGAAGGTGGCAACGGCCATGATCACGAACACGAAGAACAGAATCTTCGCGATGCCGGCGGCGCCGGCGGCAATGCCGCCAAAACCGAACAGCGCAGCGATCAGGGCAATGACAAAGAACACGACGGCGTAGTGCAGCATCTCGATCTCCTGGCGCGGCACCGTGCCGCGATGAAGAGACTGTAGGGACTGCGGCTTGACGCCAGCGCAGGCTGGTGGCGCGTTCGGACGTCGGCAAGCGCACCGGGTGTGTGTAGGACAGCGCCGACTCCGCCTTCGGGCCCATGCGGGCCTGCCATCTCCCCCGAGCCGTTCCATGACGCTCGACCCACGCTTGCAGAAACGAGAACGCCCCGCCGGTTTGAATCGGCGGGGCGTTGCGGGGCGCCCGTTGCGGGGCGTGCAGGCGATGAGGCTACGCGCGCATCAGTCGCCGTGTCCGTGTCCGGCCTCGACGCCGGCGGCCTCCGCGTCCACCGGCGCATTGGCATTGCCACCGTCGAAGAAGAAGGGCTGGCGCGGCTTCTTGCGTGGCCAGACTTCGTTCATCGTCGGGATGTCGTAGAGCCGGCCGCCTTGCATGACCTTGCTGATGCGGTCGCTCTGACGGATGTCCTTGAGCACATCGCCGTCCAGGATCACCAGGTCGGCCAGCTTGCCGGGTTCGAGCGAGCCGACATCCTTGTCCAGGCCCAGGTAGCGCGCCGGGTTGAGGGTGGCGGTGCGCAGCGCTTCCAGCGGCGTCATGCCGCCCAGCGCGAACATCCACATCTCCCAGTGGGCGCCCAGCCCTTCGCGCTGACCGTGCGCGCCGATGTTGACCGACACCCCGGCTCGCTGCAGTTCGGTGGCGGTGCGGGCGACCTGGATGACGTTGAAGTCTTCTTCCGGAGCCGTTTCGCGCCGCACGCTGCGCGGCTCCAGCACGCCCTTGGGCACGAACTTGCTCAGGATGGGATGGCGCCAGACCTCGGTGCGCGCGTACCAGTAGTGCTCACCGTCCAGGCCGCCGTAGGCGACGTTGAGTGTGGGCGTGTAGCCCACCTGGGTCTGCGGCCAGAGCTGCTTGACGTCGTCATAGACCTTGGCGACCGGCAAGGCATGCTCGATGCCGGTGTGGCCGTCCACGATCATGTTCATGTTGAGCTGGAACAGCGAACCGCCTTCCGGCACCACCATCATGCGGGTCTCGCGCCCGGCCTCCAGCACCTGCTGGCGCTGGTCGCGGCGAGGCTGGTTGTAGCTCTTGACGCTGAAGGCGCCGGCGGACTTCAAGCGCTTGAGATGGGTCTGGGCATCGTCCAGGCTGTTGATGACGGTGGAGAAGTCCGCCTTGGCACCGTAGAGCACCGAGCCCGTGGAGAAGATGCGCGGGCCCACCACGCGGCCGGCGCGCTGCATTTCCGACTGGGTGAAGATGTCGCCGGTGCGGTTGGATGGGTCATGCAGCGTGGTCAGCCCGAAGGCCAGCGAGGCATAGTTCACCCAGCTCTGCTGCGGAATGATCTCGCTTTCGCCCATGGCGCCGTGCCAGTGCACATCGATCAGGCCCGGGATGATGGTCTTGCCGGCGGCCTGCACCGTCTCGGCACCGGCCGGGATGGCGACCTCGGCACGGGTGCCGATGGCCTGGATGCGGTCGTTCTCGATCAGGATGACGCCGTCCTCGATCACCTGGTCCGGTTGCTGCGCCTTCATCGTGACGATGCGGGCGCCGACGATCGCGATGCGGCCTTGCGGCTTGTCGGCCGTGAGCACCGGGCCGATCTTCTGGCCGCGTTCGGCGGGCTTGAAGCCGGGCTTGAACGCCTCGTCCAGGGCCACGGTGAACAGCTCGTTGCCGAGCGCATAGTGCAGCGACTTGCTGTCACCCGACCACTGCAGATAGTCGCCGGCATTGACGTCCAGCTTCTTGAGCGGCATGGCATCGGCCTTGGGGCCGATGCTCAAGGTCTTGCCGCTGGGCGTCAGCGGGGTGATGTAGGTGTGGAAGCGTTCGGTGAAGCCCAGCCACTGGCCGTCCGGCGAGACAGTGAAGGCGGTGGCGAACTCGCTCTTGGCCACCTGCTGCTCATCGTGCTCGTCCAGGCGCAGGCGGACCAGCAGGTGCTGCGAATCCACTTCGCTGCTGCGCTGGGTGCGCGCGACGTACAGGGTCTGGCTGTCCGCGCCGAACTGCGGGGCCTCGCCGTCCTTGGTGACGCGGCGCGGCTGGCCCTTGCCATCCGCCGACGCAACATAGACACCCGGTTCCAGGCTGTTCCAGGGCGAGGTCAGGTAGCCGCCCTTGGCCTTTTGATAGGCGACCGACTTGCCGTCCGGCGAGAACGCAGGGGCGAGGTACTTGCCGGGCTCCTGCGTGACGACGGTGTCCCGGCCCGAGGCCAGATCCAGGATGCGGACGCGACCTTGTTCGGTGTCGTTCCAGCTGACATAGACGACCTGCTTGCCGTCACGGGAGAGGCTGGGGAAATACTCGAAACGGTCGGTCTGGCGGGTGAGGCGGCGCGCCTCGCCGACCGGCTTGCCGTCGCGCAGGTCGTTGGCATAGAGGTAACCGGCGGCCGAATACACCACGCGCTTGCCGTCCGGTGCCACCTTGACCCAGCGCAGCACGCGGGACTCGAACTGCGCCGGGGCCACGTCTTGCGCGAAGCGCACGGCGGTCGAGATCTGCCGTTCGTCCTTCACATGGAAGCCGATTTCAGAGACGGTGGACTGGAACGGGTCGATGCGCCAGAGCTTGCCCTGGGCCCAGGCGACCAGGGTCTTGCTGTCGGGCGTCCAAGCGATGCCGGGATAGACGCCGTGCACCGACCAGGATTCCTGCAGGTCGCGCTCCAGGCCCTTCCAGGCCGGGAATTCACGGCCGGTCTTGAGGTCCTTGAGGAACAGGGTGGTGCGGCTGCCGGTGTCGTCACGCAGGCGGCGGATGAAAGCCAGGTACTTGCCATCGGGCGACGGGGTGGGGCGGATCGAGCCGCCCGCGCCGGTCACGAAGGGCTCGCTGCTGCCGTCGGTGAGGTCCTGCCGGTAGATGCGGAAGATCTCGCCGTTGCTGTCCTTGTTGTATTCGAAGACGCGGCCGGGGGTGCTGTCCTGCGAGTAGTAGAGGTATTTGCCATCAGGCGAGATGGCGGGTTCGCCCAGGTCCTTCTGCCAGTTCGGCTTTTCATTGAGCTGCTGGCCCTTGCCGCCGTCGAGGTGGTAGAGCCAGATCTCGCCGCTGCCCAGGGAGCGGGTGCCGGTGAAATGCTTGCGCGCCAGCAGATAGCGGCCGCTGGGATGCCAGACCGGGTTGTTCAGCAGCCGGAAATCCTCGGTGCTGATGGCGCGGGCGCCAGTGCCGTCGACATTCATCACCCAGATGTTGTCGCCGCCCCCCGCGTCGGAGACGAAGGCGATGCGTTGGCCGTCCGGCGAGAAGCGGGGCTGCATCTCCCAGGACATGGAGTGGGTCAGGGCCTTGGCCTCGCCACCGCCGATGGGCATGAGGTAGAGGTCGCCCAGCAGGTCGAACACGATCTGCTTGCCGTCCGGGCTCACGTCCACCGACATCCAGGTGCCGGTGCGCACATCCAGCTGCGCGGTGCGTTTTTCACCGGGGGGCTGGTTGACGTTCCATTTGGCGGCGGCCGGGGCGGAGGCGGCGGCGGCCGGGGCGTCGGGCGCATCGGCGGCCAAGGCGGCGCCGGCGGCCAGCGAGAGACCGCACAAAGCGATCACGCCCGCAGAGGCGGGCGTGCGGCGGACGATCTGATGGAGCTTGGTCAGCTTCGTGAGCTTCATGGAAAGGCGACCCTGGATTGAAGGTGCGGGCAGCATAGCCGCCGGGTATTCCCGGGTGCATGCTGGTTTCCGAGGGCATGACGAATGGCGGTGCGGACTGTGGATCGCGCCCGGCGGCGACGGTGAAACCGCCCGCTCGAGCCCGAGATCCGGCCTGACTCGGACCTGAAGCCGCGCGACTCAGACGGGACTCGAACGCGGGGCAGAGGGGGGCAGAGGTGAGGTAAATGTGGGGCAGCGGTTGGGGCGGCTGTGAGCCAGGCGCGATGCCGCCGTTCGCGCATCCCCCTTTTGGCGGTCCCTCGTGCCTCCGGCGCCACGGCCGGTCCTCTTGGCGGCGGGGTGTTTCATGCGGGCGGGTGGCAGGGGACATCCCTTGTGGGTACATTCGTCGGGTTCAGGACCTCAGCCGGGCAACGCCCGTCCCTGGGTCTCCCAACGCCCACTCTCTGGAGTTCGCCATGTCTCGCAAGACCCCCATCGAGCGCTATCGGAACATCGGTATCTCGGCCCACATCGACGCCGGCAAGACCACGACGACCGAGCGCATCCTGTTCTACACCGGGGTCAATCACAAGATCGGCGAGGTGCATGACGGTGCGGCCACCATGGACTGGATGGAGCAGGAGCAGGAGCGCGGCATCACGATCACTTCGGCGGCGACCACCTGTTTCTGGAAGGGCATGGACCTGTCGCTGCCGGAGCACCGCATCAACATCATCGACACCCCGGGGCACGTGGACTTCACCATCGAGGTGGAGCGCTCGATGCGGGTGCTGGACGGCGCGGTGATGGTGTATGACTCGGTGGGTGGCGTGCAGCCGCAGTCCGAAACGGTCTGGCGTCAGGCCAACAAGTACAAGGTGCCGCGGCTGGCTTTCGTCAACAAGATGGACCGGGTGGGGGCAGATTTCTACCGGGTGCGCCAGATGATGGTGGACCGGCTGAAGGCCAACCCGGTGCCGATCGTGTTGCCGATCGGGGCGGAGGACCAGTTCCGCGGCGTGATCGACCTGCTGAAGATGAAGGCGATCATCTGGGACGAAGCCTCGCAGGGCATGAAGTTCAGCTACGAGGAGATTCCCGCGGAACTGCGAGCCCAGGCCGAGGAGTGGCGCGAAAAGATGGTCGAGGCGGCCGCCGAGGCGGACGAGGAGATGATGAACAAGTACCTCGAGACCGGCGAGTTGTCCGAGGACGAGATCAAGCGCGCGATCCGTCAGCGCACCATCGCGGGCGAGATCCAGCCGATGCTGTGTGGCACGGCGTTCAAGAACAAGGGCGTGCAGCGGATGCTGGACGCGGTGATCGATTTCATGCCGTCGCCGATCGACATCCCGCCGGTGCACGGCACCGATGACGATGAGAAGGACACGGTCCGCCGGGCCGACGACAGCGAGAAGTTCAGTGCGCTGGCCTTCAAGCTGATGACCGATCCCTATGTGGGTCAGCTGACCTTTGTCCGGGTGTATTCGGGCGTGTTGAAGTCGGGCGACTCGGTCTACAACCCGACGCGGGGCAAGAAGGAGCGCATCGGGCGGATCCTGCAGATGCATGCCAACCAGCGCGAGGAGATCAAGGAGATCCTGGCCGGGGACATTGCGGCCTGCGTGGGGCTGCGCGACGTGACCACGGGCGAGACGCTGTGCGATCCGGAGGCCATCATCACGCTGGAGAAGATGATCTTCCCGGAGCCGGTGATCTCGCAGGCGGTGGAGCCCAAGACCAAGGCGGACCAGGAGAAGATGGGCCTGGCGCTGGGGCGTCTGGCGGCGGAGGATCCGTCCTTCCGGGTGCGCACCGATGAGGAATCGGGCCAGACCATCATTTCAGGCATGGGCGAGCTGCACCTGGAGATCATCGTTGACCGGATGAAGCGGGAGTTCAGCGTCGAGGCGAATGTCGGCAAGCCGCAGGTCGCCTATCGCGAGACGATCCGCAAGGCGGTGCAGGACGTGGAAGGCAAGTTTGTGCGGCAGTCCGGCGGCAAGGGCCAGTACGGCCATGTCGTGTTCTCGGTGGAGCCGCAGGAGCCGGGCAAGGGCTTCGAGTTCGTGGATGCCATCAAGGGCGGCGTGGTGCCGCGCGAATACATTCCGGCGGTGGAGAAGGGGGTGATCGACACCCTGCCCAACGGCGTGTTGGCGGGTTATCCGGTGGTGGATGTGAAGGTGACCTTGACCTTCGGTTCCTACCATGATGTGGATTCGAACGAAAACGCCTTCAAGATGGCGGCGTCGATGGGTTTCAAGGAGGCTTGCCGCCGTGCAAGCCCGGTGATCCTGGAGCCGATGATGGCGGTGGAGGTGGAGACGCCGGAGGACTATGCGGGCACGGTGATGGGGGATCTGTCGAGCCGTCGCGGGATGGTGCAGGGCATGGACGACATGGTGGGCGGGGGCAAGATCATCAAGGCGGAGGTGCCGCTGTCCGAGATGTTCGGCTATTCCACCTCGCTGCGTTCCGCCACCCAAGGCCGCGCGACCTACACGATGGAATTCAAGCACTACAGCGAAGCCCCCAAAAACGTCGCCGACGCCATCGTCACCGCAAGACAAAAATAGGCTCCCCCCCTACCGGCTTACGCCGGCCCCCTCAGGGGGCGAGGCCAGTGGCCCGGCCAAGCCGGTTCCACGGCCTCCGCTTGATTGGGCGGCCCCGGTGGGGCCTTGTGGGCACAGTGTTCGGTCGGCGGGATGGGCTCGGTGTCTCGGGACGGTGACACCGGCTGCCCGCGGAGCGAATGCGGCAGCGTCTGAGCGAAGCGGGCGGCCGGTGGCGCCGGCCACGCTCCACCCAGTGCAAGCCACCACCTGCGCGCGCAAGAGAGCACCGAAAACGCGAGCACATTGGCAGGAAGGCTGGTGGAAGGATTCGGTGTCTCGGGACGGTGGCACCGGCTGCCCGCGGAGCGAATGCGGCAGCGTCTGAGCGAAGCGGGCGGCCGGTGGCGCCGGCCACGCTCCACCCAGTGCAAGCCACCACCTGCGCGCGCAAGAGAGCACCGAAAACGCGAGCACATTGGCAGGAAGGCTGGTGGAAGGATTCGGTGTCTCGGGACGGGTGGCACCGGCTGCCTGCGGAGCGAATGCGGCAGCGTCTGAGCGAAGCGGGCGGCCGGTGGCGCCGGCCACGCTCCACCCAGTGCAAGCCACCACCTGCGCGCGCAAGAGAGCACCGAAAACGCGAGCACATTGGCAGGAAGGCTGGTGGAAGGATTCGGTGTCTCGGGACGGTGGCACCGGCTGCCCGCGGAGCGAATGCGGCAGCGTCTGAGCGAAGCGGGCGGCCGGTGCCACCGGCCACGCTACACCCAGTGCAAGCAACCACCGCTGCACCCAAACAGAGAAGCGAAAACCCGAGCCTTTCGGCAAGAAGCCTGGTGGAAGGACTCGGTGTATCGGGACGGTGGCACCGGCTGCCCGCGGAGCGAATGCGGCAGCGTCTGAGCGAAGCGGGCAGCCGGTGGCGCCGGCCACGCTCAACGGGTGCGACTGAAGCGGCTCAACGCCACCCACGCCCCGACGGCTGAGCGCTCCAACCCAACATCAACTCAACCCACCGCATTCACCCGACTATCGACGAGGGCGAGGAAGAAGATGAAGAAGAGGACGACCCGGAAGTCGATCCCCCCTCGGTCGGCAGCAGATCCAGGCAATAGGCGATGAGTTCGTCCAACTCGCTGGATTTGTCGAAGACCCGATCCGCCCCCAGTTGCTCGCAGCGATGCCGCATCTCCACGGTGGCGTAGTTGCTCAGGACGACCAGTTTGGCTTCGGGCTGCAGTTGCCGCGCCTTCGGCAGCAGGGACAGACCGGTGCCGCGCTTGAGGAAGAGGTCGATGATGACCAGGTCGCATGGAACGGCCTCGTCCTGCAGCCATCGCAGCGCGCCCGCTTCGTCCTCGGCCTGGCCGACCACCTCCATGTTGAGCATTTCCTGCAGCGTCGCGATGAGGTTCTCGCGGATGAGCGGGCTGTCCTCCACCAGGAAACAGGTGAGCGTACCGGTCGACGCGGCGGCTGACGAGGGAGTCGCGGAAGTCACTGGAGCGGACATGATGGCGCTCATTATCACGATCCGGAGGACGCCTTGGCACGGCCCCGCAACGTGGCGTTGCATTCAGACAGCGCCTGCCGGCTTTGCTCGTCCGGCTCCTCGCCGAGATCCACCAGCGGCAGCAGCGCCGCCAGCGGGGCCACCGCCACACCCAGGACAGCCGCCGGCACCAGTTTCTTCAGCAACGGCGTCTTTTCCAGGCTGACATTGGGGTCGCTCAGCGTGCCCTGCAGCTTGAGCGGCGTGCGCAGCGTCAGCGGGCTGACGTCCTTGGGCTGGACGTTGGCGGTGAGCATCAGCCGCTCGGTCGCCAGCGATATGTCGCCCTCCACCCGAACCAGGGAATCCCGGGTATCGATGAGCATGGGCTGCGGCGTCACCCGGCCTTGGCGGACCCGCAGGTCGGCCACGCCGCAGCTGACCGGCAGGCCGTCGTCGCCCTTGATCAGAACACCCAGCGCCTGCGCCACGTCGATGCCCGCCGCTTCGACGATCAGGTGCGACACGCTGCCCTGCGTCCAGAAGAGGACCATGCGGCCGTCCGCCGAAGCCAGCAGTTCCGCGGTCGATCGACCTCGTCCATCCAGCGCGATCCGGCCACCCATGACGCCGGTGACATACGGCGGCTGGCCCGGCTTGCGTTGCAGCTTCAGCCATTGCTCCAGCTGCACACCGTTGACTCGCAGTCGAACCTCCCATCGCGCCTGCGGTTGCCGTCCGTCCAGGAGGATGCGGCCGGCGAACTGGCCCTTGGCGACTCGGGCATCGATGTCTCGGATTTCGAGCACGCCGTCCTTCAGCACAATGTGCCCGCTCAGCGGCTGAGCCGCCTGGAGCAGGGCGGTGCCGGATTCGAATCGGTCCAGTCGCACCGTCACGTCCGCATCCATGGCCCGCAGGGAAGGCAGGTCAAAGTTGCGATCCGGCAGCACCCGGCCAGCGTGGCGGGGTTTGGTCGTTTCGTCCGCCGTCGGCAGACCGATGGATGGGCCCAGGTCGGCCATCCACAGCTCGCGTCCACGCAATTGGCCGGTCAGCTTGGACTTCTCATTCGGCGGGGCGGTGAATTCGAAATCGCCGTTGAGCTTGCTCTTGCCGATGGTGGCGGAGGCCACCGAGGTCCGCCAGCGCCAACCGTCCCGGCTGAGCGTGCCGTTCATGGCGAAGGGTGGAGTGGTGGGCAGCGTCACGCCCAGCGGCTCGCCGATGGCGGCCAGTGATGGCCCGGCCACTTCGAATCGACCGTTCAGGCCTTGGCTGACCAGCAGGTCGCGCACTTCCCCGTCAAACGACACTTTGGCGCGTCCCAGCCCGCCACGCAGGGTGACGGGCACCGACGGCGCCTTGGGATCGGAGGACAGCCAGGGCAAGGCCGATCCGGTGCGCAGGCTGGCCTTCAGTGGCAAGTTTCGGAAGTTGCCTTCCGCCTCGATGATCATCCCGTTGCGGGCGACGATGTCGGTGGCCGATGCTGGCGCTGAGGCGCCCGAACCCGCCGCCGCGACAGCAACCGCCGCGGCCGGCCGCTGCCCTTGAGGCGCGGAAGCACCCGAGGACGCCGACGCGGCACCCTTCGAGCCTGCAGCAGCGACCTGTTTGCCCGAAGCCGCAGGCGACTTCGCCGCCTCGCCGATGTCGATGTTCAGCCGCTGGGCGATGGCCGTGCCGCTGAGTGGGGCGCTGTCGGCGCCGGCCCGGCCGATCGAACCGGTTTCCCAGTCCTCACGGAGGGCGAAGCGCGCAATCAAGGCCAGGCGCTGGATCTTGTCGTCGATCAGCGCCGTGCCTTTCCGGACCTCCAGCAGGTCGAAACGCACGCCGTCCACATTGGGGCGCTTGCGGATCTGGGTGTCGCTGTCCGGCTGACGGCCGAACTGCCAACTGGCGCGGCCCTCGACATCGCGCTCCACCCGCAGCGTGAGGTCGTTGGCGCTGAGGGACTTCACCCGCAGCGCCTCGCCCTGGCGAAGCGCGAGCAGGTCACCGTAGCGCAGGGCCAGTTTGGCGTCCTCCACCACCAGCATCGGCCCCAGGGTGCTCCAGCTCGGGCCGCTGATCTGCAGGCTGTCGGTTTCGAGCCGCAGCCCGCCAATCAGGCGCAGCTGCCAGCGGGTGCTGCCGGACCCATCGAAGCTGACCATCCGGTCCAGCTTCTGGCTGAGCCAGTTCTCCATCGGCCGGCGCAGGAAGGGCCAGCCCATCCATTCGCAGACCAACACCGTGCCGACGAGCAGGGCCAGCACAGCCGCCACACCGGTGCCCCAGCGCCGCAGGGCGCGAGTGTGCGGGCGTGACGGGGGACGCGAATCCGGCGAGGGTGGCGACGCCGGTGTGGCGGCTGGCAGGGGCGTGGGCGGAGGAGAGTTCATGTCGATCACCACCAATGTTCGAAAAGTCCGGAGAAAAATTCCTTGCTGCGCTGCAGCCAGGGTCGGTGGCGCCAGGTATCCAGATCGATGGTGCGGGAGGCGGCGCGGTCTTGCTCGAACATGCGCGTCATCGCGCCGCCGAAGTCTTCGCCCAGCACCACCGCATTCACTTCGTTGTTGTAGACAAAGCTTCGCCAGTCCATGTTGCTGGAGCCGATGGTGGAGACCACACCGTCGATCACCGCGGTCTTGGCATGCAGCACAGCGTCCTGCAGCTCATGGATGTGGACGCCCGACTGGAGCAGTCGCTCGTAATGGGCGCGCCCTGCATGCATGACCGGCGAGAAATCGCTCTGCGAAGGCAGGATCAACTGCACATCCACACCGCGCTCGGCGGCTTCGCACAAGGCGTCCACCATGTCTTTGCCGGGCGCGAAGTAGGCCATGGTCAGATAGGCCGAGCGCTGGGCGGCGCGGATGCTGCCCAGCAGCAGGGTGTAGATGCGGTTTTCCTTGTCCTCCGGGGTGGACGGGACGATCCGCATCAGCTGTTGCCCAGGCGCGGTGGTCGCAGCCGGGATCTCATCGACCGCGCCTTCACAGCGTTGCTGCTGCCACACCTCGCGCACCAGCCCATGCAGCGCCTGAACGGCCGGGCCGCGCACCTGGATCATGGTGTCTCGCCAACCGGATTCCTTGCCGTCGCCATCCTTGTCGGTGATCTTGCGGCGGGAACCCTTGCTGCCGAAGGAGCCCGAGCCCGAGGAATACACCGCGCTGATGTTGATCCCGCCGGTGAAGCCGACCTCGTTGTCGACGACCAGGATTTTGCGATGGTCGCGATGGGTGATCTTGCTGTAGCGGGTGCCCTTGAGCGGATTGACCGGATTGAAGGCGCAGACCGAAATGCCGTTCTGGCGCATGCGTTCGAAATACGCCTCCTGGGTGGAGAGCGATCCCACCGCGTCATACATCACCGCGATCTGGATGCCTTGCCCACGTCGCGCAATCAGCAGGTCCGAGAGCTGCTTGGCCACATCGGCGTCTTCGATTATGTAGCTCTCCAGCACGATCTGGCGCTTGGCACGTTCGATGGCACTGAACATGGCCGCGAAGGTGGCCGGCCCGTCGATGAGCAACCGAGTGTCGTTGCCGGCGTACAGGTCCACGTCGCCGAAGGCCGACATGGCCGCCAACTGGCGCTTCAGCAGATCGGCACGGCCTTGGTTGGCCGCACTCTGGATGGCCTGTTCGCGCCGCTGCTGGCCCATCGGACCGCGCGCATCGTTCACATCCACCTGCGTGGCGACCTTGGCCACCGAGGGCGCACGAGCCGGTGGTTCCGGGATCGGGCCATTGATCGGCGGCTTCGGTGTGCCGCAGGCCATCATGCAGGCGCTCAGGCCAAAGGTCAGAAGCGACAGCTGCAGACGGGTGACCCCTGCGGCCCGCCGTTCGACCGCACGCACAGGCGAATCGTCCTGCAGCCGAGCGGACAGCTGATGATGACCAATGCACCGCCGCCACCACCCGGACCTCGGGGGTGTCGGGGTCGCGGGCCGAGGCGAGGGGGGCTTGATCATCGTTCGGCGCTCATTCCTTGAGAAGGTCGGCGAGCTCGTCGGCGTGCTCTTCCTCGTCGGCGAGGATCTGCTCAAGGATGCGGCGGGTGGTCGGGTCCTTCTCGCCGATCAGCTGAATCATCTGGCGATAGGCCTCGACCGCCACGCGCTCGGCCACCAGATTGGCGCGCAGCATGGCCTTGAGGTCCAACGAGGCGTCGTAGTCGGCATGGCTGCGGCGGGTCAGGGAGTCGGGCGAGAAGTCCGGCTCGCCGCCGAGCTGCACGATGCGCTCGGCCAGCTTGTCGGCATGGCCGCTCTCTTCATTGGCATGCTCGAGGAATTCCTCGGCAATGCGCGGCGAGGCCAGCCCGTGGGCGGTGAAGTAATGGCGCTTGTAGCGCAGGATGCAGACCAGCTCGGTGGCCAATGCATCGTTGAGCAGGTTGACGATCTGGTCCCGGTACGGACCGTAGCTGGGCGTGACCGGACCCTCGTCGAGGTGTGACCGGGCGCGGTCCAGTGCTTTCTCGTCCAGCTTCATGGTGGGGAGGTCGGCGACAGAATTCATGGGATGGCTCCTCTGTATGGCTAGGCCCGGGATGGGCTGGCGGCGGGGCGTGTCGGATGAGGTGTCGGTGGTCGCAGAGGCCGTCGTCTGCAGTCGATGACCCTCGGTGTGGCCTCAGTGGGGGCGTCCTCAGGGGAAGGGTTCCCGTGGCGCGTTCGCGGCAGGTCGCGTCGACGGAAGCCGGCGAGTGAGGGAGGCATCGGGGGCCGGTATGGCGTTCCGTGCCCGTCGGGTCATGCTCACCCGCTGCGGGTCCTTCCGCTCTCGGCCACCGGAGGGCGACGTGATGTGCGCTCTCTCAACGGGCCACGACGTTATTTGCGAAGCGCGTTCACGCCTGTGACGCCCAGCACCAGCAGCACCAGGAAGATCACCAGGAAGATGCCGAACAGGATCTTGGCGATGCCGGCAGCACCAGCGGCGATACCGGTGAAGCCGAGCACGCCCGCCACCAGGGAGACGACGGCAAAAATCAGGGCCCACTTCAACATGACGATGTCCTTTCACTGCGAAAGCCGCGGCGCGGCACATGGCATCCAATGTAGAAGCGAGGGCTGGACGGAGGGCATCAGCGGGCCCCACGTCGTCATGTAGGACGGGATGCCGCCGGCCGGTCTGCCGGACCTGTCCTACAGCAGACCCCGGCGCGGTATGACAGACAGGGCGCGGGCCCAGGGATAGCCTTCACTCATCCCTCCCGATGCGCCTGGCACCGCTGGCCTGACTTCCAACCTTCCACCTGAATCTGGCAACTGGCAGATGGCACCTGGCACCTGGCACCTGGCACTTGGGGATGTCCGACACCGATCTCAGCCCGCAGGGGCCGGATTCGACAGCGGTAAGGACAAACGCCCGAACCGACCCCGAACTGACCTCCAAACGACAGAAGGAGCCGACATGAAGCTGCTCACCCACACTTCCACGACCGCGTTGGTCACTGCGGGCGCCGTGTTGTCCGCGGTGATGATGATTGCCGCGCCGGTGTTTGCCGCTGAGGGCGACGCCAAGCCCAAGGCACCGACCACCGCCGCCACGACGCCCAGCTACCAGCAGGAGCGGGCCGATTGCCTCGCGGGCAAAGGCGGTCAGGACGTCAAGACCTGCCTGAAGGAGGCGGGTGCCGCGCGCGAGGAATCGCGCCGGGGCACCTTGAAGTCCGCCAGCACCGAGGAACTGGCCAACAACGCAGTGCTGCGCTGCCAGCGCGTGCCCGAGGCCGATCGGGACGATTGCCGGTCGATGGTGATGGGCCAGGGCCTGCGCGACGGCAGTGTCGAAGACGGCGCGATCCTCAAGCGCATCGATCGCATGGTCGAGGAGAACCCGACCGCCGCTGGCGCCCCGGTGCCCCCGGCGAGTGCTGCGAGCACACCGTGGGTCGGCGCCAGTGCACCCCGCCCGAAATCGCCGCCGCCGCTGCCGCCGCAACCGAAGGGCAGCGCGCCGGGTCGCTGATCGACTTCATCCCATCGGTCTCGTTCTGCCAAGCGTTGAGACTGAAGGGGCAGGTGATGTGGGCTCAGGCTCAAGGCTTGCCCGTCTGGTCCGTCGAATCATCCTGGGCGCCAATGGCGCCCATCATCTGAAGGAGAGCAGTCATGCTGTTGAAACGAATTCTTCCGTTGGCCCTGTCCAGTCTGGCCGGCTATGCACTCTGGCAATGGCAGGCCCGCAGCCATGAGAAGCGGCTGAAGTCGGTGAGCGCCAAGCCGCACGAGGTGACGACCTGGGAAGGCGAGGGCGGTGCGCTGCATCGCTCCGGTCCGCAGTTGGGTCCGGAGCCGGTGAAGCCGGTGCCTGGCGTCGCTGATTGAGCTGGCATGAGGCGATCGGCCGCGCAGCCGAGTCGCCGCGGACCGAGCGGTCACCGTGCCATGAAAAAGCCGAGCGCCAGGGTCATGCCTGGCGCTCGGCCTTTGTGCGGTCCTCGCTTGATCGGGGCATCAAGCCAGGCGCATCGACCCGCCTGGCGCGGGCTCGATGCGCCGGCCGTTCCCGCCTCAACCGCCTTGTTGTGGCTCGCGCAGGAAGATCTCGACGCGGCGGTTCTTGGACCGGCTTTCGGCCGTGTCGTTCGACACCAGGGGCTCGCGGGAGCCTCGACCCGCCACTTCCACCCGGTCGCCTCGAACGCCGCGATCCACCAGGTAGTTGCGCACACTTTCTGCGCGACGCAGCGACAGGGGATCGTTGATGGCGTCCGAGCCGGTGTTGTCGGTGTGGCCGATGACGCGAACGACGGTGGTTGGTCCGCTGTTCAGACCGTTGGCGAAGCCGTCCAGCACCGGACGCAGGCGCGGTTCCACCACGGCGCTGTTGGTGGCGAAGGAAATGTCGCTCGGCACTTCCAGCTTGAGTTGGTTGTCGGCGGTGCGGGTGACTTCCACGCCGGTGCCTTGGGTCGCCTGTTCCATGGCGCGGCGCTTGTCTTCCATGTGGCGTGACCAGACATTGCCGGCCACCGCGCCGAGCGCGCCGCCCACGATCGCGCCGGTGCCGGCCTTGCCGCCGGTGGCGGAGCTGAGCACCGCACCCGCGACGGCACCGATCGCCGCACCGCCGGCGGTGCCACGCTGACGCTCATCCATGTTGGCGCAACCGGCCAGGGCGGCCACCGTCGTGACCGCCGCCATCACCAGCGACAGGCGGCGCAGGCCGGCGCGGCGGACGGTTGGCGCGGCAACTTGAGGGGCGGCCTGAGGGTGGGCGTCGATCGAAACGTGGAGGGTGGTGCGAAGCATCTGGAGGGCTCCTCTGAGTTGTTGGAGAGAGTCATGAGTATCCACCGGGGGCACCTGGTGCGTCGTCCAATGGCGGCGGGAAGGAACCTGCAAAAGTTTGCTGGTCTGTATAGGCAGTTGGCAGAGTTGGGCTATTCGCCGAGAAGCGTCCCGTTCCTAGCATGACCGCAATCCATCAGCACTGCGGAGCGACTGTCATGCGCAACGAATATCCCTCTATCAGCCGGTCAGTGACCCCCTCTGGCAATCCGGATGCCATGCCCGAGTGGCGCGAGGTGTGTCCCCCGCCGTTCCAGGGCCGCAGTCACTTTCCCTCACCACTGTCCGCCGCCGATGATCGTCCGGTGACTGCCGCTCCCGGTCACCTGGCCGATGAGCACACCTCGGTGAATGTGCGTTACGCGCTGCAGCCGATCGTGGACGGTCGGGGGCGTCGCTTCGGCTCGGAACTGCTGTTTCGCTGGAACAGCCGTGACGGGGGCGTCAGCCCGCACCTGGGCGGCTATGCCACCAGCGTGGCCCTGTGCAATGCCCTGCTGGATGGTGAACTGCTCACCGCTGGCAACGTCGACGGCCAGCCGATCGGGCCTCTGTTTGTCAACATGGATGAGCGCTCCCTGCTCAGTCCGATGGCTGAAGCGGTGGACCCCCGCATTGGTGTCATCGAATTGCTGGAAACGATGCGGGTCACGCCCGCGGTCCGTCGACGGATTCAGGCCCTGCGCCAACGGGGCTATCGTTTCGCGCTGGACGACATTGAAACCCTGGACGATCCGCGGTGGAGCCTCGCGGAGGAGGCCGAATTCGTCAAGGTGGATCTGCTGCGGGTCAGCGACCGGACCCTGCAGGCGCTGGTCTCCATGTCGCATGCCATGGGCCTGCGTGTCATCGGCGAGAAGGTGGAGAGCGAGGACCAGCTGCAGCGGGTGCGCAGCCTGGGCGTCGATCTGTTCCAGGGCTATGCCGTGCAGGCGCCTCAGATCCACACGCCGCCGGCGCTGCCCGGTTGCGATGCGGTGATCCTTGGCAAGACTTACCTGATGACGCAGGCCGAGGTGTCCGACCAGGCGCTGGCCTTGCTGATCTGCAGCGATCCGGCGCTGATGGCGCGCCTGCTTCGACTGCAGGCGGTGTACGCACCGTCGCAGGTCGCGCGGTCGGAGACCTTGGTGGATCTGGTGGCGTCCATTCCTCGGCCGGTGCTGCTGGCGTGGTTGGCGATGATGAATGTCGCGGCGGTCCATGGCCGCGGCCGGCAGCGCAGCCTGCTGGTGCGGCGCGCGCTGATCGCTTACCGGGCCCATCTGCTGCAGCTGCCGATGAATCCGGCGTCCGAGGAGTTTTCCAGAGAGCTGTTCGATCACTATGTGATGCTGATCAACATCCACATGCAGGCGCGCATGCCTCGGGCGGCGGCGGCCTGAAGCGACGTCGAGCCCCAGCCCAGCGTGCTTGCGCTGGCATGGCGCTCGGAACTTCTGGATCGCCCCGCAGTCGATCTGCCCAAAAAAACGCCGTGGTGCTGAGGCATCCACGGCGTTTCTGTTTTCGATCCTGGCTCCGGCCCCAGCCGATGAAGAGTCAGAGGCTCAGCCGTCGATGCCAGGCATCGGTTAAGGCACCCAAGGCGTCTCTCTCTTCGATCCCGGCAAATGAGGCGGCTTGGGGCTCAGCCGTGGATGCCGGACATCGTTTGTCGTTGGCCCATCCGCCGACCGTGACCTACGGCCCAGCGGGCAGGCGCAAAAAAACCGCCGAGGTGCTGATGCATCCACGGCGGTTGGCAGCTTGAATGGAAGATCAATCGTCAATGAGCCCATGGATCCGCGCGACGCTGGTGGCCATGGCCCGCGAATTGACATTGAGCTTGCGATAGATCGATCGCAGATGCTGGTTCACCGTGAAGCGGGAGATGGACAGGCGGCTGCCGATGTCCACGATCGGATGACCTTCGATCAGCAGGTTCAGCACGCTCCATTCGCGCTGACCCAGCCCCAGCTCCTTGAGCTTCTGTTCCTTGTCGACCTTCGGCCGAACGCCGGTTTCCAGGCTCTCCAGCTTGTCCAGCACCAGGCGCGAGACCGCCGGGCTCAGCGGCGCATGGCCGTTGTGGGTGGCGATGATCTTGTCGATCAGCGAGGGCTGGATCTCTTCCTTCAGCAGATAGCCCGAGGCGCCAGCACGCAGGCTGCGCATGACGTGCTTGGTGTCGCCAAAGGTGCTGACCACGATGCTGTGGGCATCGGGGCATTTCTCCTTGATCAGCTTGATCAGGTCCACGCCGTCGACGTCGGGCAGACCCAGGTCGACCAGGTAGACGTCGGCGCGGTTGGCCAGAATCGCGGAAACCGATTCACCGCGGTTGCGACCGATGCCGACGATCTGGCAGGCGCTGCTGCCGGAGACGATGTCAATGATCCGTTGCAGGACAACTGGATCGTCTTCAATGATGGTGACGGTGATGCTCATGTTCTCGTTCCCTGAAGGTTGAGGTTGTCTTGAGGACTGATGACGGGTTGACTGATGACCAGGTGAACGATGGGCCGGGGGCTCATCGTTCGCCCATGGATTGGGACAGCGTTTTCTTGACCGGCTTGAGCAGGTAGTCCAGCACCGTGTGGCGGCCGGTGATGATTTCTGCGGTGGCGGTCATGCCGGGTTGGATCTGGATGGTGTGGGAGAGCTCGCCCTTGAATCGATTGGCGGTGATTCGGATTCGGGTGCGGTAGTACGCTTGCTCGCCGCCTTGCGGGGTGCGCTCGGTCAGGGCGTCGGAGCTCACATAGATGACCTCGCCCTGCATGGTCCCGTAGATGCTGTAGTCGAAGGCATCCAGCTTGACGTTGACCGGCATGCCGGGCCGCACGAAGCCGATGTCGGCGGCGCGAAGGCGGCTTTCGATCAGCAGATCCTCGCCGGTGGGCAGCAGCTGCATGATTTCGTCGCCCGGGCGCAGCACCGCGCCGACCGTGGTCAGGGTGATGAGGTTCACCACACCGTCCACCGGCGCCCGCAGCTGAGTGTGATCCAGCATGCCGCGGCGGTCGTTGAGTGCTTGCTGGATGCTGGCCAGATCTTCTTCGGCCTTGGCCATTTCGGTCTGCGCATCTTGCAGGAATCGGTTGCGGCGGGTCGTGACCTGGCCGGCGGCCTCGTTGGCGGCGCGCTGCAGGCGCAAGAACTCGGCGGCGCTGATGTCGCCGCTCTTGAACAGCGGCTCGTTGAGCGCGACCTCGTCCGCCGCCAGCCGGGCTGACTTCTCCAGCACGGCAATGTCTTCATTGATCGCCGTCTGGCGGCGTTCATGCAGCCGTCGCTGCACGGCGCTGAAGGTGCTTCCGCTGTCGTCGCGGTAGGCGACGCCCAGGGTTTCTGCCCGCAGGCGTGCCCGGGCCGCCTGCAGTGCCGCCGCCTTTTCCGAGGAATCGGCCAGGGCTGCGCGCGCCTTGGTGTCGTCCAATTGCACGAGCAGGTCGCCCTTCTTGACCGCATCGCCCTCGTGAACGAACACCTTCTCCACCACACCTCCATCTGGCGCCTGGATGACCTGCGTCCGTGAGGATGCCATGACCTTGCCGGTTGTGCGAGTCACCTCTTCGATCTCGGCTTTGGAAGCCCAGTAGGCGCCGGCGGAGAGCGCGGCCACCAGGGCGATGACGGTGATCCGCAAGCCGTGGCGTTGACCACCGGCGATGTTGGGTGTCTTTTTCATGTTGATTCCCCTGGATGGTTGGACTCAGGCCGCGGCGGGCGGGGCCTTGATGGCGGTGTTGGAGGCCGTGGCAGCGGCCGTCGTCGCGCCGGTGCCGGCGGGGGCCTTGATGGCGGATACGGCGGCTCCAGGCGCTGCGGCGGGGCGCCCCTGGAGCTGGGCCAGCACCTGATCGCGCGGGCCGTCCAGCATCACCCCCTGCGGCGACAGCACGATCACGCGGTCGACCATGCGCAGCATCGACAGGCGATGGGTCACCAGCAGCAGGGTGGAGGTCGGCGCCAGTTGTTGCTTCAGCAGTTGCACGGTGGCGTGTTCCAGGCCGTCGTCCATGCCGGAGGTCGGCTCATCAAGCAGCCAGACCGAACGCTCGGCCAGCACCAACCGGGTCAGGGCGACCAGTTGGCGCTGCCCGCCGGACAGGCCGCGACCGCCTTCGGTCAGCTTGCGGTCCAGGCCCATCGGATGGGCTGACACCATGGGCCACAGGCCGGTGCGTTGGCAGGCGATGATCAGTTGCTCATCGCTCACGTCGGTGAGGCCGAACGCCAGGTTCTCCCGCAGCGTGCCGGCAAACAGCCAGGCGTTCTGCGGGCAGTAGGCGATCTGGGCCGATCGCCAGCCGGCATGGATCTGCTGCTGGTCGACACCGTCCAGGTAGACGGTGCCCTTGGTGGGTTTGCTCTGGCCACAGGCCATCGACAGCAGCGTGGACTTGCCCGCGCCGATGCCGCCGATGATGGCCACCTTCTCGCCGGCGCGGATCTGCAGCCGGCCCACCCGCATCGATTGCTTGGAGCCGGGGTAGGCGAATTCCACATCGTCGAACAGGATGTCGCCGCGGATGGCTTCGGGCACCAGCGGCCGTTCCACGTCGTGGTTGTCGGTCTCCAGCCGGAAGATGGCGTCCAGCGACTTCATGGACGCCTTGGCGTTGCCCAACTGCACCAGCAGTCCGGGGATCGATGCCAGCGGCGACAGCACACGACCCGACAGGATCGAACAGGCAATGATCGCGCCCTGGGTGAGATCCCCACCGATGGCCAGGACCGCACCGATGCAGATCAGCGAGATGTAGCTGGCCTGCTGCAGGCCGGCGGCCAGATAGCTGGTGGCGTCGGTCTCATGTTTGAGGGCCAGGCTCTGGTCGGCATTCGATTCCGACAGTGCGGCCCACCGGGCTTCGAAGCGCCATTGCGCCCCCAGACCCTTGATGCTTTCCGCACCTTCGATGGTTTCCACCAGCAGGCCGGTCTTCGCATTCGCGCCGGTCAGGTGGGTGGCGCTGATGCGCGAGATCTTGCGCATGCGCAGCACGCCGGCCAGCAAGGTCAAACCAAACAGCAACACCGCCGGGGCGGCCATCCAGAAGCCGCCGATCATCCCGATCACCAGGGCGAAGAGGATCGCCATCGGCATGTCGAACAGCAGGAACAACGTGGAGGTGGACAGAATGCTCCGGATCGATTCGAAGCTCTGCATCTGCGAGGCCAGCGTGCCGACCGAGCCGGGGCGCTGGTCCATGCGCACGCTGTTCAGGCGCGCCAGCAGGGCCTGCGAGATGGAGACATCCAGTTGCTTGAGGCGCGGCTCCAGCAAGGTTGCACGGGCCAGCTTGAGCAGCCACTCGATCAGGATGGCCAAACCCACGCCCATCGTCAGCACCCACAGGGTGTCATGGCCCTGGCTGGGGATGACGCGGTCATAGACCTGCATCGAATAAAACGAGATGGAAATGCCGATCGCCGCCAGCACCAGCGACAGACCGGCCGCTTCGCCAAAGACCGGCCAGTTGCGACGGATCTCACGCAGCATCATGCCGCGGGCGGTCGGCTGCTCGACGGCGTTGGCACGGGTCTCGGCCACCAGGTGCAGACAGGCGACGCCATCCAGGACCAACTCGTGCCGTACGCCGTCCGCATCGACGCAGCGCCACAGCTGGCGGGCGTCCCGGCCGGTCACGATCAGCCAGCCGAGGTCCGGGTGCGGGCACAGGAGCGGCAGGGCTGCGAGTTGAGGCTGTTTGAGGGTCACAAAGCGGGCTGTGCTGCAGACGGCCTCGCCGAGCGAGTGCGCGGAGCGCAGCGCGTCATGCGACCGTGCGCTGGGCGCCACGGTCATGGCCGCCAGGTGTTGCTTGGCCTGTGCACTCGGCACGGGTTGCCCCTTCAGTCGCATCCACTGGACGAAGGTCTTGGCCAACTGGGCCCGCTCCTGCATGTGCGCTGCGCTGTGGGCGGCATGGCCGCCCTCATTCGCGCCGCTGGCTGCCTCAGTCGCAAATTTCGGCGCGGATTTCGGCGCGGATTCGTGCGCGGATTCGTGCGCTTCGACGACGTCCGAGGACGGGCGGCCGTCCGCGGCGTTTGGGGTACGGACCGTCTTCAGGTCGTCCGGCGCCGCCGGCGCGGCGGCCTTGGCCGAGGCTTCAGAGGTTGCCGCGGTCTCGGGCGGAAGCGACGAATGGGTCGCCGCCGGCGTTGCGGGCATGGGTTTGCCGGCGTTGCCGCCAAAGGGCGGCGGTGTGGTCTTGATCCAGTTCATGGTGAGAGCCCTTTCGCGCGGTAGCGCCTGGCTGACGAAGTCGGGGGATGGAAGGAAGAGGAATGGGTGGCCGGCGAATCAGGTGCCGCCGTTCTGGTCGATCAGCAGGCGCAACCGAAAGAGGCCGGCACGCTGGTCGATGCGCGCTTCCCGCTCGGACTGCCGCGCGGCGTGGGCCTCGCGCACCATGTTCAGCAGGTCCAGCCAGGCGCGTCGGCCGGCGTCGAACTGGCGGCGGTAGGAGCGCAGCACGTCATCGCTGGCCGCCGAGGTGGCGACCGCATTGCTGGCGGAGGCGGTGGCGGCCTGATAGCGGGTGAAGTCCAGTTGGTAGCGGTTGAACAGGTCCTGCTCGGTGGCCGCCACCGCGGCCTGCGCCGCCTGGATGCGTGCCCGGGACCCGCCCAGTGCCGCAATGCTGGCGAAGCCGCCATTCATGCTCGCCTGGACGACCACCCCGATGCGCTGGTCGCTGCGGGCACCGCTCTGGTGGTCGTAGCGCAGGCTGACCGTCGGCTTCAGGCCGGCCTTGGCGCGGGTCAGTTCATCTTGGGCGATGTCGACGCCGGCGCGGGCCATCATCATTTCCGGAGCGTTCTGGATGCCTTGCAGCACTTCGTTGAGCGCCGGCGCGGCGGGCAGGTCTCCGGCCAGGGCCTGCAGCAGCGTGTCGGTCACCGGACGTCGGGCCAGGCGCTGGAGTTGCTCGCGCTGCAGGGTTTCGTCCAGCCGGGCTTGTGCGAGTTCGGCCCTGACCGCGCTGAGCCGCGAGGTGGCGAGCGCGGCATCCGAGGCGGTCGAGACGCCGGCGCGGGTACGGCGCTCGATCATGTCGAGCAGTTGCTGATGGCTGGTTTCCAGGAGCTGGAGGTTGTCGACCCGGCCGCGGGCCTTGGCCCATTCCGCCCAGGTGGCGACGATGCGCTGCTTCAATTGCAGTTGCGCCGCCAACAGCTCCTGATGGCTGCTGCGCAGACTGGTCTTGGCCGCGCTCAGGCCGGCGGTCAGTGCGCCGCCGGTGTAGAGCGGCTGGGTGACCCGCAACACATTCACATAGGCGCCGGATGAGTAACCCATCCCCGCCGGTTCACGGCTGAAGCTGGGGGTCGGGCCGAACTGCCATTTGGCGGCGGACACGTTGCTTTCGGCAGCAGCGATGTCGGCACGGGCGCGCTCGATGGAGGGATCCTCCGCCAGTGCCGTCATCAGGAACTCGCTCATCGCCTGGCCCCAAACCGGGAGGGCGGCCGCGCTGGCGTGCGCAGTGGAGGGTTCGGGAACGCCCAGGGGGGCGACAACCGCCATTGAGGGAGCGTCGGCGGCGGTCGTGGCGCTGGCGTCCTGGGTCTGGGGGGCGCGGATCGATGCGGCGGCGTCGGACGCGGGCATCGAAGCGATTTCTGCCTGGACAACGGTGCTCACAGAGAATCCCACCAGAATCGCCGCGAGCGTGCCGATAATGGCGGCCGGTGCGGGGGTGGAAATGCCAGTAATTTCTGAGTTTGCAGTTGTTTTCATCAGAAGCTCGATGGGTTGTTGCGCGTCGGAATGCAGTTTCCATGCGTCCTCATCAGCCCCACAAGAGCACTTATTTGCTAGTGATTTAATGCAGACCAGCTCATGTGATTGATTTGTGTGGTTTAACTAGCAATGATTTGCTAACTACTGGGATTTCATCTCGCACCTGGTCCTCCCGACGGCGGGTTGCCAGGCGGGCCAGCACCGACCGCCGTGCACATGGCACCGGGGGGCACCGGGCACCGGGCACGATGTGAGGGGATCAGTTGACCGGCGGGCGCGGGGAAGTCCTGCCGGAATGGGCCTGCGGGTGGCGGCACGAGGGTTGCCGCTGTCGTGTGTCAACGACCCCCAGAAGGACCCCCGATGAATGCCCCTGTTGAATCTTCAGAAGCCTTGGCGGACTGCGCCGCCGCTTGTTCGCAAGCGCTGCAAGCGGCACTGGCCTGCGCGAATGCCTGCATCCGTTCCGGTGATCGCTCCCTGGAGTCCTGCACGCTGCTGGCCCTGGATTGCGCCGACATCTGCCAAGCGACCCTGGGCGCGCTGACTCGTGCGTCCGACCATCACGGTGATTTCTGCGCGTTGAGCGCCCATCTGTGCACGGTCTGCGCCGATGAATGCGAGCGTCATCCCCATGCACATTGCAAGCGTTGCGCCCAGGCCTGCCGCGCCTGCGCCGAGGCGTGCGCGGTGCACGCCGGCGAACGTCACTCGCTGCGTCCTGCTCATTGAACGGGCCGCCGGGCACGCCGTGAGGCGTTCCCGGTGGGGCGAACCTACAAACATTAACTAGTCACCCACATTCCACTGTTATTGTTTTTGGATTAATAGCAAATATTTGCTATCCGGAATGAAGTGGGTGGCTCCCTAGAATTTGGCGGAAGCGATCCCTGAATCTGTGAATCGAACCGCCGGCCTCTGATGAACTGAGGCATTTTCTGGATTTTTTGACCAAGGTCAATATCCTGCAGGCCACTTTGGCTGCGGAGGTGGCCAAGCGCTGGCGTCGAATATCTCGTGCCGTCGCCTCAAAGAATATAAAAAACAGAACATCTTGTCTTTCGTATTGAGCGGCTCCGGACCTGTCCGGTCCACGCTGAATCGAAGCGAGCGCCGTGCGGGCCGACCCCGTCTCCAGGGATCTCTCCAGCCGCTTGAGCCCTTGCCGGGGCTCACGCCGACCCCACCGCGATGGAAGAGCCAGATGACCAAGCCCCAACCCCGCCGTTTCGCTCCCGAGGCCGACGGCACGCGATCCGCTGCTTCGGATCCCGTCTACCGCAGCGTCAGGGGCAGCGCCGCACATGAACGCCTGCCGCAGGTTGCAGCGCATGCTGAAGCCGGTGTCGCCGCAGGCACGCCACGATTCTTTGGACTGGAAGCTGCCGCGGGACCGCAGTTTTCCTCGCGCAGTTCGGCGCGGCGGCGGCGAAACGTCTGGGAAGACGATCAAGCCGATGGCGCGCTCGCAGATGCGCCCGAACATGCACCAGAAGGCGAAGGCCGTGCGGACAACGTCATGGACACGTCCGTGGTCGATTCGACGCGGTCATCAGCCTCCGGCGATCCGACCGCGACGACCGACGATATTGCCGCCGCCTTGCAGGAATCGAGCGGCGCCCCCAGCCATGCCCACAACGCGCGCACCACAGGGACGGACGCCTCGGACTCCGGGGACAGCCACGCGCTTCTGCCGTTCTGGCTCAGCGCCGGCCTGGGCGCCACCCTGGTGATGGCACTTGCTGACGACGGCAGCCCCAGCGCCCCGGTCCCCAAGCCGCCGGCTGAGACCTCCGGCGGCGCCTCTGACAATGCGCCTGAAGGATCCGGCGGCGCCGGTGAGAACCGGCCTGAAGCACCAAGACCCGGGGTCGAGGAACCGCTGCCGCCTGGCGTGACGCCCTTGGCCCCGCCGAAGGTGGACGCGATCCGCGACACCGCAGGCACCGACCGGCCTGTGGCTACCGGCAGCGCGGAGCCGGGCGCGGTGCTCGAGGTGACATGGCCTGACGGGAGCCGCACCAGCGCCGTCGCCGACGAAAAGGGCCATTGGACCGTCATCGCGCCCACACCGCAGGGCAGCGGGATGGTGACGGTGGTGGCGCAGGTCGGTGATCTCAGCAGCTCGGCCGAGTTCGGTTATGAGGACATCACTCGGCCCACCCTTGGCATCCTGAGGGTGACCGAGTTCGACGACACCGGCCTCAGTGCGCTGGACAAAATCACCTCGGACAAGCAGTTTCAGTTGACCGTCAGCCGCCATGACGGCCGCTCCGGGCTGAGCTTCGAGTTCTCCAATGACGGCGGCCTTCAATGGACGCCCACGTCCGCTGGCATCAACGGCCTGCCGGATGGGCACTATCTCTTCCGTGCAGTCGCCACCGATGCCGCCGGCAACCAGACCCGCACCGCGCCGGTGGTGATCACCCTGGACGCGACCCCGCCCGCAGCAGGCGCCCTGACGCTGGACGCCGGCGAGGCCGGTGGCAGCCTCAGCGGCACCACCCACCTCACCGACTTCTCGTTGGCGATGGCGGACCGGGAGGCTGGCAGCGCCGTGCGATTCGACGTTTCGCTCGACGACGGAAAGACTTGGCAGGCCACGTCGGCCGATCAGCGCAATCTGGCCGATGGTCGCTATCAATTCCGGGCCGTGGTCAGTGATGCCGCAGGCAACACCACCACCGTCGAGACGCCGGTGCTGATCGTGGATTCGACGGTTCCCGCGCTCGGCGCCTTGCGGGTGCTCGGTGTGGGCGGCAAGCCGTTGAACGCGATCGGATCGGTGGGCAGTACCGGCGACCTGGCGTTGTCGGTCAAGTCGGAAGACGGCGCCACCGTGGCCTATGAGCATTCCACCGACGGGGGCATCACCCGGGACGAAGTGGGACCGAGCGTGAGCGGGCTGCCGGAAGGCGACCATTTGTTTCGCGCCGTCGCCACCGATGCCGCGGGCAATCAGACCGTTTCCGCCTGGACCCCGTTCCGCGTCCAGAAGACACCGCCGCCGATCTACGGGACCTTGGACCTGGTCAATTACTCAGGGACCGGGGACTCGGCGGGGGGCTATCAAGGGGACGACACCAACCTCACCTTCACCTCGCTCAGCACGGCATGGGGCTCCACGCTTCAGTACGAGGTGTCCACCGATGGGGTGAACTGGCGGCCCTGTGACCTGTCAACGAGTGGCGTGCTGGACGGCAGCTACCTGTTTCGCGCCACCGCGACCGACCCCGCTGGCAATGTCGCCCATTCCAACACCATCGCGGTGACGGTCGATACCGCCACCCTGAGCGCTGGCACCCTGACCCTGGAGGACTTCGTCGACACCGGGGCGAGTGCCCTGGACCGGCGCACCAGTGACCGCGCTTTCAAGGTGATCCCTGTCGGTCAGCCCGAGGACTCAACGACCACGGTGCAGATGTCCTTGAACGGCGGCGGCAGTTGGCAGGATCTGGGGCCCACGGCGGACAGCACCTTCCAGGACGGTCGCGTGCAGTTCCGCGCCAAGGTGGTCGATGCGCAGGGCACCATCAGCTACACGCGGACCCTCGAGGTGGTGGTGGACACGCTGCCGCCCAACACCGCCTCGCTGCGTCTCTTGATGAACTTCTACACCGACACCGGCGTCAGCAGCAGCGATCGGGACAGCCAGGATGGCGACTTCTTTTTCACCGTCCCCAGTGCCCCCAGCGGCGGCGGCACGACGGTGGGCTATCAGGTGTCCCTGGACAGCGGCGCCACCTGGCTGCGGACCATCGACACGCACATCGGGCTCTTGGCGGGGGACTATCTCTTCCGGGGTGTCCTGACGGATGTGGCGGGCAATGTGAACTACACGCCCGCGGTGGCCGTGACGGTGGACAGCCTGCCGCCGGCCTCCGGGCAGGTGGCGCTGATCGGCTTTGACGACACCGGCTTCGCGCTGGACCGGGTGACCCAGGACAACAGCTTCCTGCTCGGGATCACGGGTGCGGAAGCCGGCGCACAGGTGCAGCACCAGCGCTCCGTGGATGGCGGCATCACCTGGGACGACACGCCTCTCAGCCAGGACGCTCTGCCCGATGGCGACTATCAGTACCGCGCCGTCGTGACCGATGTCGCCGGCAATGTCAGCCTCACCCGGTCGGTGATGGTTCGGATCGACGCCACCCCGCCGGAGGCCGGCATCGCCTCGTTCGCCGGAGCTTCCAGCGAAGGCCACCTCAGCCAGGGCGATCCGCTGACCTTGCAACTGACCGGTCAAGAGGCTGGCGCGACGGTCAACTGGCAGATGTCGCAGGAGGGGAGCGACGTCTGGCTTCCTGTGACCGCCTCGATGGACGCGTTGCCGCCCGGGACTTATCGCTTCCGTGCGGTGGTCACCGATGCAGCAGGCAATGTGGCATTCAGCAATGAGCTGTCGGCAAACGCTCTGGCGCCGCTTGATTCGCTTGATCAGGTCGATGGCCTCGCGCGGCTGCGCGAGCCCGGCGCGGCCGTCGCGCTGGGTTCTGCGGGCGACAACGACGCAGACATCGACGACGTGTCGTGGCGGATCGGGCCGACGACCTCGTCGATCCACTGGGAGCTGACCTCGACGTTGGCGGTTCCTGCGGTGATCTGACCCCGGCTGCCCCTGGCGTCACCTCAAGGGGCAGCCTGTACGCCGTGCTCGGGCCTCGGCTCTTTGTCCTCTTTCTTCCTTTTTCGTCCCTCTTTCGTCCCATTTTTTGTCTCTTTTTCTTCCTCGTTCTGCCTCTTCTTGTGGCACCGACTTCAGGAGTCCCATCATGACCTTCGCAGATACCCTGCCGCTCGCATCGGCGGTTCCCCCCAGCCGGGCCGGTGACGCCGGCGCCCGACGGACTGGCGCCGTCAACGTGACGCTGCCGGCTTCCACCGAGGGCGCGAGGGCCGACGACGGTGATTCGGTTCGCTTCGTCAGCCAGGCCATCCTCGACGACCAGGGGCGGACCTTCGCCTATGAACTGTGGCCCCAGGGCGCCGAGGCGCCGCGTGCGCCGGGCAGCCCCCGCGATGAAGACATCGCGGCCGCATTGGCCCATGCCCTGCTGGATGCCGGCGTGGCCGGGCTGGCCCCGGAAGCGCCGCTGTTCGTGCCGATGAGCGAGACGCTGCTGATGAGTCCGCTCGCGGACGCGGTGACGCCGTCGGTGGGCGTCATTCAGTTGATGGCGCAGGTCGGCGCCGAGACCTCGGTGCTGATGCGCATCGCCCAACTGCGGTCACGCGGCGTGCGGTTCTGCGTTGCCGGCCTGCGTGACCTGGAGACGTCGCGCTGGCTGTTCGCACCCTATGCCGATTATCTGGAACTGGACCTGACCGCGATCCCGCCGAACCAGCTCGCGGCGTTGGCAGACCGGGCGGCGGAGGAGGGGATGATGGTCATCGGGAAGGGTGTGTTGTCGATGGCCGGCTACCAGCGGCTGCGGGAGCTCGATGTCACGCTGTTCCAGGGTACCTTTGTGGCTGCGCAGACCCGTTGCTCGGTGCCAGCACTGCCGGGTTGCGAGGTGGAGACGCTCACACGGGTGCGGCGTCTGCTGTCCAGCCGGGTGTCGGCGGAGGCGGTGGCGGTGGCGGTCTCTGCCGATCCGGCGTTGGTGTTGCGGCTGCAGGTGCTGCATTGGGGGCTGGGCGCGACCCTGGGCCAGTCGGCCCCGGGCACGCTGGCAGCGCTCCTGTCGAGCATGTCGGAACCGGTGCTGTCGGGGTGGCTCCACATCCTGGGCATGAGCGCCTGCCATGAGGGCGACCGGGACTGGCGGGCCTCGGTGCGCACGCAGGTGGAGCAATACCGACGCGCCTTGCGGCGACGCGCGCCTCATGAGCTCGAGTCGGCGCTGGAGGGCGCCGTCTGGGCCTTCCAGAGTCGCCTTTGCAGCCCGCGTCACTATCGGAAATCCCGGAAGTACCTGGACGAGCGGCTCGCTGCTTGAGCTGATTGATCCGCTTCGGTCGCTGGCGTGCCTTCGGTGGCGCGCTCAGCGCCGGTCACCCTCGCCCGGACGGTCGCGACATCGGCCGCGCCGGTTGACGCCACCGGGCTGACGCCACCGGGCAGCGTCGAGGCGTTGCGTCATGCAGCGGGCAGCTTCGGCGAAGGGGGCCCCGCCAGCGGCAGCGTCACGGTCGTCGTGGCGCCGTCGGGATGTTGGACGAAACTGAACACACCGCCCAAGCGTTGCATGCGCGCTTTCATGTTCTTCAAGCCCTGGCCGGTGGAGACACCGAAGTCAGACCGCACGCCGTGGCCCACATCCAGGTGGGAATCGCCGTTGTCGGAGATGGTGAGCGTCATGACGGTGTCGTCATGGGTGAGCGTGATGCGCAGCAGGGACGCCCGCGCGTACTTGAGCGTGTTGGCCACCGTCTCCTCGACGATGCGCAGCAGCTCCCGGGATCGGTCGTCCAGCAGCACGAACTCGTTGCCGTCCTGGATGTCGTATTCGATCTGGAAGTCCTTGGCGCTCAGCAGGGAGTCCAGGTTGACGCAGTAGTCGAACAGGATGTTCTGGAACTCCCGGTGTTCGGTGGTGTCGGTGCTGGAGATCACCTCCCTCACGCCCTGCAGAACGTCCAGCAGCCGCTGCTCCAGTTGGGCGCGGCTGGCGTTGCCCTCGCGGACGCTGAAGATGGTGGTCACCAGTTGGGAACCGATGCCGTCATGGAGCTCCCGATAGATGCGGTCGCGCTCCTCCTGGGCGGCTTCATTTCGTTCCAGTTCGCTCTGCCGGTCGTAGCTCACCGCCAGCGCCATCTCCCTGCGGCGCACCGTTTCCGCCAGGATGCGGTTGGCCTCGCGGACATGCTTGACGCTCTCCCGGTACTTCAGCAGATGCGCATGGGCCATCACCACCAGCAGCGGCGGGAGCGCCAGGTGGGTGAGATACACCGGGGTTCCCAGCAGGCGGAACAGCGATCCCGGGTAGTCCGGCACCGGCAGGGGCAACTGATGCGTCATCACGTTGTAGTCGTGCATCACCAGCACCCCGGCCAGCAGCAGCATCAGCAACATCACCAGGGCCGGTCGGCTGCGGGTGCGCCAGACATGGCGGGCCAGTTGCACCATCGCCCAGAGCTGGAAGGGGACCAGCAGCCAGATCCAGTAGAGGTCCAGGTCCAGTTCGGCGATTTCGCCGCCCAGGGGTTGCACGGCCACGGCCAGTGACGATGCGAGCAGCATCCCCCACCACAACGGTCGCGGGATCGGCTGGTCCACATAGCGCATCACGAACATCGTGCCCAGCAGGTTGAGCGCGCCGGTACAGAAGTAGAAGAACAGCAGCCAGACGGGACGCCAGTCCGGCGGCATGTACACCCACAGCGACAGGGTGTAGACCACTGCCCACAACAGCGCGACCAGCCCGATCAGCCCGAAGGTGCCGTCAGTGCGGTTGACCAGCCAGACCCCGATCATGAACACGCCGGCCAGGAAGCAGAAGGCTTTCGAGGCGTTGGCGAGTGAATTGCTGAAGAAGTCCACCACTTCGCTGACATAGGCGATGGGCTCCACATTTCCGATGTACACCGGCGAGAGCATGAAGTGAGGCTCCCAGGTGGTGTAGTCGATGATGAGCTCGTTCGGCCCGTCGCGGCGCAGCAGCTTGGCGGGCAGTTCCACCGGCAGGGGGCGGAACCACATGAACCGGGCCGTCGCGGTAGAGCGGGGATAGCCGTCCAGCCAGACGCCGTTGAGGTAGACATCCACGCCATGAATCGCCTGGCTGATGAGCAGGGCCTTGGTCGGCGCGCGGGGGACGGTCTGGCGATCGCCGTCGCGGCGTTCGTCGAAGACATCGGCGTCGGTGATGAACCGGGAGATGTCGAAACGCAGCCGGGCCTTGTGCAGCGCCCTGGGATGGCCGACGTTCTCGAAGTGGGGCAGCGGCAGATGATCTTGCCGCAGGTGCAGGGGCCCGTCGAAGCGCAACGCCTTGGGATCATCGGCAGGCACGGACCGCAGTTCATAGCGGTCGACCTGCAGGATCGGATCCACCTGGCCCAGGCGGTCGCTGGTGGTCCACAGCACCAGCTCGAACAGGCCCAGCGTAGCCAGCACGAGGGCCAGCGCCAGCCACGATCCCCACCGCCGTCGCCAGCGCGGCGGCTCCTTCAAGACCTCCAGGATCCCGGCCACACCCTGGGTGTGACCGGAGCCGTCAGACGTGCTCGCTTCAGCCATGTCTCTCCTGCGCAATCAGCAGCCCGGGCGCTCACACGCTTGTGGGGTTGCCGATCGTCTTGCGGCAGCTCACCCAGCAGGCGCGATTGCGCCGACGAACAGCACGTGGCGCCTGCCACCTCGGGGATGCACAACGTTACCAGCAGATACGGTTCAACCCGCAACCTCCACAGGCTGATGCCGGGCCTGGAATGCTTGTATCAAGGCTAACATCAACAGGTGGCAGCACAAGGAGGGGCGATGACAGGCATGGACGGCGTGCCGCAGGTCGACTGGGAGAGTGACCCGGTGGACGGCGGCAGGATGGACCTGGGGCATGACGCAGCGATGTGGCTGGCCGGGAGCCGCCTGACGCACTTTCATGTCTGCGCCTTCTTCAACAGTCGGGAGGAGGAGGACCAGGTGCTGGGCCCCTTCCATCTGGACGCTGCCCGTCAGGGCGAGCAGCTCCTGCACCTGTTGGCGGCCGATCAGAAGGATGTCCATCGTGCCCATCTGTCGGATGCGGGGCTTGCGACCTCGCACTGCGAGGCCTGCGGTCAGCTTGAATTGCGGGACTGGCGGACCGTTTGCTTCGACGACGAGGGCGATTTCGACAAGCAGCGCCTGCTGGAATCCATCGATCACTGGACCGGCCCCGCGAGGGACGTTGGTTTTCCCCGGGTCCGTCTGATGGCGCGGATGGGTCAGTTGCTGCAGGCCGCGCCGGACAAGGCCGACGTGATGGAATATGAAGCTGAAGTCAACGACATCCTGGCGCGTCATCGGCAACCCGCCGTTTGCGTCTACGACATCGCCACACTGGATGGCGCCACCATGATGGATTTGCTGAGAACACATCCGCTGACGCTGATTGCCGGCGTGCTGCGCGAAAACCCGTTCTACACCCCGCCGGCAGAAATGTTGCGCGAACTGGCGGCCCGGCGCGGCAGCCGGGGCGGTCGCCATGCCGGCCATCGGGAAACCAGGACGGGTGCGCTGCGAGCGCTGCGCTGAGGCATGGGACATTCCAATTTTCAATCCGGCGCCGCTGACGAGGCGTTGCGCGATCTGATGGGGCTGCTGGCGCTGCCGGCGCTGTGGGTCGGCCGGGATGCGGCGACCGTGCTGCAACTGACGACCGAGGCGGTGAACCGGATCGTCGGCACCGCCGTCTGCCTGGTGTGGGCCCCGCTGACGGCCGACGCCGCACCGGTCATCCAGATGCAGGTCGGCGGGGTGAAGGTGGCCCACGAACCGTACTGGGCTGATTTCATCCACGCCTGCCGCCAGATGCCGGAAGGGCCGGAAGACCCGCTGCCGCAGGAGTCGCCGCTGGGGCCGCTGCGGGTGGTGCGTCTGCACCTGGGGCCGGCGGGCCGCGCCGGCAGCCTGTGGTTCGGCTCCTCGCGACCGGACTTTCCGTCGGCCCACCAAAGCGCCTTCATGCGCGCCGCCGCCACCTTGGCCGCCACCGGTCTGCATGCGGCGCGGTTGGACCAGGAACGCGAGCGCGCCGCCAGCGCCAAGGACGAGTTCCTCGCCATGCTGGGCCATGAACTGCGCAATCCGCTGGCACCCATCTCCACCGCGCTGCATCTGATCAAGATGCGCGGCGACGGCCTGGGCCGGGAACATCAGATCATCGAACGCCAGGTCGGCCATCTGTCCAAGCTGGTCGATGACCTGCTGGACATCACCCGGATCACCCGCGGCAAGGTCGAACTGACCCGCGAAGCCATCGACATCCGGCTCCTGCTGACCGATGCGATCGAAGGCGTCAGCCCCTTGCTGGAAGAGCGCAACCATCTGCTGCGGGTGGAGTGCGAGGTCGATCCGGCCTTGCGCCTGATGGGCGACCGCGGCCGGTTGCGGCAGGTGCTGGTCAATCTGCTGAGCAATGCGGCCAAGTACACCCCGACGCAGGGCGAGATCCAGATTTCTGCCCGAGAGGTGGACAGCCGACTCCGGATCGATGTGGAGGACAACGGCGCCGGCATTGACAGCCACCTGCTGCCGCGCATCTTCGAGCTGTTCGAACAGGGCAGCACCACCCTGGATCGCTCCAACGGCGGGCTGGGCATTGGCCTGGCCATCGTGCGGCGGCTGGTGGAGATGCATGGCGGCGCGGTGGAGGTGCACAGTGCCGGGCCGGGGTTGGGCGCGCGGTTCCGGGTCGATCTGCCCGTCGAGCGGCACCTGCCCGCGCCGACCACCGGCGCGGCCGATGCGCAGGCCCCGGTGGCGCGCCCCGCGCAGGGGCGGGTGCTGGTGGTGGACGACAACCGGGATGCGGCAGAGACGCTTGGCATGGCCCTGCGCTACTGCGGCTTCGAGGTGGTGACCACCACCTTGCCGCAGGAGGCGCTGGACCGGGTGCGCACCGAGCGTTTCGACGCCGCGGTGCTGGACATCGGCATGCCGGTGATCGACGGCTATGAGCTGGCCGACCAGATGCGCCGGGAGCTCGGCGACGCCGCACCGCGACTGATCGCCCTGACCGGCTACGGCCAGTCGTCCGACCGAGAGAAGGCGCTCGCCAGCGGTTTCGACGAGCACCTGGTCAAGCCGATCGACCTGGACCTCCTGCTGCGCACACTTGAACGGCTGGTGCCGTCGGCGTCACCCTAGAATCGCGCCGTCTTCCCTCTGCGCTCTGCCGCGTCAATGTCCACGTCCGGCCTTCCACTTCCGCCCACCGCCGCATCCCCGGCGCCACTGCCGACCCATGTGGCCGTGGTCGACGACGAGCCGGACATCACCCTGCTGCTGGCCGGTTACCTCACCACGCACGGCTTTCGTGTCACGCAATTGCACAGCGGCGCTGCCCTGATGTCGCTGATGGCGGACGATCCGCCCCAACTGGTGCTGCTGGATCTGGGATTGCCCGGTGAGGATGGTTTCGCCATCGCCCGGCAACTGCGGCAGTACTGGAAGTGCGGCCTGGTGATCGTCACCGGCCGCGGCGATTCGGTCGACAAGGTGGTGGGGCTGGAGATCGGCGCCGATGACTACATCACCAAACCCTTTGACCTGCGCGAGCTGGCCGCCCGGGTGAAGGCGGTGCTGCGACGCCTGACGCCGGATCCCACCGCCGCCGCGCTGCCGCCATCCGCCGTCGCGTCGGTGGTGGCGGCGCCGCAGGACGTGGGCGACCCCCGCGAGCAACTGCTGTTCGAGGGCTGGTCGGTGGATGTCGCCGCCCGGCGGCTCAGCGATCCGGACGGCGCCGAAGTCCCGCTCACCACCGGCGAGTTCGATCTGCTGCATGCGTTCCTGCTGCATCCCGGCCGGGTGCTGTCCCGCGATTTCCTGTTGGAGCACACCCGGGGCCGGGAATCCTCGCCCTTTGATCGCACCATCGATGTCCAGGTCGGGCGGCTGCGCCGCAAGCTGGGCGCCGATTCGGGTGAGGGCCTCTGGATCAAGTCGGTGCGTGGCGCCGGCTATCTTTTCGTGCCGCGGGTGACCGCGAAGCGAAGCTCCGATTGAGCGCCGGGCGATGAGCGGTCCGTTGGTCACTCCGGAATGGCCTCCTGGCATCGAGGAGGCCAGCGTGTTTCGCGCCCTCTTCGTGGCCTCACCGGATGGTTTGCTGCTGGTTGACAGCGAGGGGCACATCTTGCTGGCCAATCCGGCGGCCTCCGCGCTGCTGGGCTATCCCATCGAAGAACTGCTCGGTCTGGGCGTCGAGACCCTGGTGCCCGACAGCATCCGACCACGGCATGCCGCATTTCGCGCCGACTATGGCCAGGCGCCTCGCGCGCGGCCCATGGGCACACAAATGGACCTGGTGGCCAAGCGGCGCGACGGCTCCGAGGTCATGGTGGAGATCGCCCTCAGTCCTTTGCAGGGACAGGGCCTGCCGTATGTGATGGCGGCCTTGCGTGGCGTCAGCGAATATCCGCGGGTGCGCCAGGCCTTGCAGCGCGCCCGCTACAGCGAACACCTGGCCGCGTTGGGCAAGCTGGTGGTCGATTCCGGCGATCCGCAGGACGTGCTGCGCCAGGTGCCGGCGATCGTCGCCCAAGCGGTGGAAGTGGATCAGGCGGTGGTCTATCTGCTGGCGCCGGGCAAGGCGACCGTCACTGTGGCGGGCGGCTTCGGGGTGGTGGCCACCGAGTCCATCGGCACCACCTTGCCCAATCTGCCGGACACGCCGGCCGGCTTTGTGCTGGCCCAGTCGGGCCCGGTGATCGTCACCGATTACCGGGAGGAGCGGCGTTTCGACGTGCCGCCGTCCTATCTTGCGTCGGGTCTGCGCTCGGCGCTGTCGGTGCCGCTGTCCGACCGCGGGCAGGTCGTGGGTGCGCTGGCGGCGCGCTCCAGCACGCCTCAGCGATTCGGGGATCCGGAGCTGCGTTTTCTGGAATCGGTGGCCAATCTGCTGGGCACCTGTCTGCAACGAGCGCAGACTGAAGAGGCACTGCGGCATTCGCAGCAACTGGAAGCGGTCGGCCAACTCACCGGCGGCATTGCCCACGATTTCAACAACCTGCTCACCGTCATCCAAGGCAACCTGCAGGTCATGGCGGACTTGCCGGCGGTGGCGGGCGACGCGGTGGCACCGTCCATGGTCGCCGCGGCCACGCGGGCGTCTCGACGAGGCGCCGAGCTCACCAGCAAGCTGCTGGCCTTCTCCCGACGCCAGGTTCTGCAGCCCAGCAGCATCGATGTCTGTGAACTGCTGCATTCGCTGGCCGACATGCTGCGCCGGACCCTGGACCAGCGGATTCGGATCCGGGTGGAGGTCGCCGACGGCTGTCCGGATGTGATGGCGGATGCGAGCCAGTTGGAGTCCGCGCTGCTGAACATCGCCATCAATGCGCGCGACGCGATGCCGGGCGGGGGGGATCTGGTTTTCGCCGCCCAGGCGCTGGGCGCGTTGAAGGACCTGCCGCCGGACTTGCGCGAGTCGCTTCTTGCGGGGGACCGGTCCGCCGCGTCCGGCGACGTTCACTATGTCCGGCTGACCGTGCGCGACACCGGCACCGGCATGCCGGATGAGGTGAAGGAACGTGCGTTCGAGCCGTTCTTCACCACCAAGCAGGCCGGTCGCGGGACCGGGTTGGGGCTCAGCACGGTGTATGGCTTTGCGCGTCAGTCGCGCGGGCAACTGTTGATCGACAGCGTGGTGGGCCAAGGGACAACGATCAGCCTGGTGCTGCCGCAGCCGCCGGTCGAGATGAAGTCCGTGAGCGAGGTCCCCTCTGCCAACGGCGCGCTGGCACCCGGATTGCGGGTGATGTTGGTGGAAGACGATGCGGCGGTGCGTGCGGTGGCCCGTCGCTTCCTGACCGACCTGGGCTGCGTGGTCACCGCCTGCGCCAGCGCGGAAGAAGCATTGCGCCGTCTGGATGAAATGACGACGGCTGCGGCGGCGATGGAGGCGGCGGCAGGGACGCAGCCAACCGGTGCTTCAGCCGTTCCGGACTGCCTGATCAGCGATGTGGCGCTCGGCGCCGGCATGCGCGGGACGGAGCTGGCCGAGCGGATTCAGCTCGAGCGGCCGCAGATGCGCATCCTGTTGATGTCCGGCTACTCGTCGGAATTGCAGGAAGGTGAGGCGCCCGCGTTGCCGTGGGACTTCTTGCCGAAGCCCTATACCCGCGACCAGTTGAGCGACGCGTTGGCACGCGTGATGTCGGCTGCTTAGCCTGCAGCTCATTTCATCCGCAGATGTGACGAGGCATCGCGATGCGTTGCCGCATGCGATGCCTCTGGAGGGAGTCGGAGTGGAAGGCAGGTGCTCCCGAACGCCGTCGCCGACGGGCCATGGCGGCCTTGGCGTGGCGCCCGGGATGTCTCCCGCGCTCACTGCAGGTGGGTGGACTTGCCGGCGGTGCCGCTGATCACATAGTTTTCCAGCCGGGCCAGATCCGGAATCGTGATTTGGCGACGGCCACGCTCGCCGAAGCGGATCAGCTGTTCACGGGCCAGGCGGGACAGGCAGCGGCTGACCGTTTCCAGCGTCATGCCCAGGTAGTTGCCGAGGTCGGCACGGGTCATGCGCAGCGTCAGTTCATCCGCCCGCAGGCCGCGTTGGGCCATGCTGCGGGCCCAGGCGCACAGGAATTCCGCCACTCGCGCTTGAGAGGCCAGGGTGCAGACCGACATCAGGGATTCGCGTTCGCGACTGATTTCGGTGCTCATCGCGCTGTGGACCACCGACATCAGCGGGGTATGGCGCGAGCAGCCTTCGGCCAGGGCGTCGTAGGGAATGATGGAGACGTTGCCGGTGTCCATGGCCACGGCGTCGCAGGCGTGGCGACCGTTGGCGATGCCGCTGAAGCCCAGCCAATCACCGCGGAACTTCAGGCTGACGATCTGTTCCCGACCGTCCAGGCTGCGGCTGACCAGCTTGAAGGCGCCGGCGTTGATCAGGAAGACCGTGTCGAATGGCTGTCCGGCGCGGTAGAGCACATCGCCTGCACGCACCACCTTGGCTGTCGGCTTGACCAGATCGCGGATGACCTGCATGGCCTCCAGCATGCGCTGATGGGCCTGGCGTGCTTGCAGATGGAGGTAGGGCGCATGGCTGTCCGAGTGGTCCGCCGACATCTCCGAGTCAAAGTGGTCGATGGACAAGTCATGCACGGTGTGGCGCGAGGGCAGGATCGGCGGCTTGACGGATGCGGAGGTGGGGAGGAAGTTGGCAGCGGAGGACATGATCGTTTCGTTGGTTGATGTGATGGGACTCATGCTAGGAACCCGCCGCAACCAGCAAGGCAATCGACAACATCGCTCCGTAACACTGGGTGAATGTTTGGTAACACGCAACCTGTTTGAGTCATGGATGCAGACGAATGACGGGTCGAACCTACCTATTTGGGCTGACCAATTGACATCGATCAACGATTGCTGGAGCGCCTGAACTACGCTTCCGGCCGATGCTCCCTTTGGGTGAACCCCGGAGGTGCCGTCCTCCGGTCCTGTGCCGCACGCTGCGGTGGTCCGGTTTTGCTCAGCTGCCGTCACTTCATGCCCGCTCCGTCCTCCCATTCCGCTCGCGCTCGATCAACGGCACCCCAGCCGCTGCAGGGGTGCCGGCTGGGCCTGGTGTGTGGCTCCGGGGAAAGCGACTGCGCCCAGCTGTTCCTGGATGTGGCCCAGGCGATGGGGGCGGAGGTGGCCTTGCTGCGGACCACGGACGTCGTTATGACCAGCGACGCACAGACCGACAAGCTCGGACATCTGCTCGCCCAGCTGTATGACGCGATCGAATGCCAGGACCTGCCGGCCTTGGTGGTCCGGCGGCTGGCGCAGGCGGCCAGCATTCCGGTGTTCGACAACCTGGCCGGCGCGCAGGGCGCGATCCCGAGCGGTCGCGAGACGGATGTGGACGGGGAGGGCGCCGTGGCCTCACCACGCGAGTCAGCACTCGATGAGGTCGACAACGTCGCCCGACGCAGCGAGCGGCTGCGGTTGGCGCTGCTGAGAGCGCTCGCGCGGTCTGACACCGCCTGAGGTTCGCTTCTGTGAGGACGACCGGGGGCGGCGGGTGGCTTCACAGCCTCCGGTTCCCTGCATCCATGTCAGGCGCTGGCGCCAAGGAAAGGGGCGGGCACGGCGGCTGTGCCCTTCAGGCACCCGCGCGCGCGCCTCGATCAACCGATCAGGCTTTGGGTAGCGTCCGATAGGACTGGCCGACCTCGGTCAGCACACCCGAGCCTGCCAGCAGGCTGGTGAAGTGCGGGTCGGGAGACCAGCGTCCGGTGAACCAGGCGTAGCGCGCCACATCGGTGCGCTTCTCGCAGATGTCCACCATCTGCGCCATCTGCGCCTTCTGCTTGGCGACGGTGTCGATCTGGGCTCCATCGTTCTGCGGATGCCAGTTCGCCATCTCGGTGACCCAGAACGGCTTGCCATACTTGGTCAGTCGATTGAGCTGGCCGTCCAGACCGTAGTCATACCAGTGGAAGGCCAGCGCGTCGATCTGCGGATCCCGGCCCCCGTTGGCGGCGCGGTAGGCCGCGTAGAACGCATCCATCCAGACGACCGGATCGCTGTAGCCGGACATCGTGCCCCAGGTGATGGCCGGTCCGACGATCGCCACACCCGTCGCTGCAGCCACCTCCTCGTAGCGAGGCCACTGAGCGGCGGCCTGGGCAGGGGTCTGGTTGGATTGATCGGTCAGATTGGGCTCGTTGAGTACCAGCAAATACTTCACCGACGGGCGCGCCTTCAAGGCGGCGATCACTTTGGCCGTGTCGAAATCGAAGTTCCACAGCATCGGCACGTGCTCCATCGAGCCGGCGATGCTGGGCGCAGCCTGCACTGCGGCACTCGGCTGGAGCGCCCAGTTGTACCACCAGCCCACCGGACCATTGAGCGCGGTGAAGTCGGCTGCATCCTTCAGGTCGTAGGCGATGCCGCGTTTGCCCACGGGCGGCGGGGCCGGGGTCGGAGATGGTGCAGGACTGGGCGACGGCGACGGGCTAGGGGAGGGCGACGGACTCGGCGACGGCGACGGCGACGGCGACGGCGAGGGCCCCGCCGATGGCGCCGCCGGCACCGTTTCGTTGCTGCTGCCTCCGCCGCCGCACGCGCTGAGGGTGGTGACCACCGCGCCGGCACCGGCAGCGGCCAGCAGGCGTCGACGCTGGGTGTTCACCGGGCTGGAGACACTCGCGTCCGATGCGGACTCGGCCAGCCCAGGTGGCTTCGGTGCAATCAGGGGCGCTTTCGGTTGCCGTTCGCTCATCGATGTCTCTCAGCGATAAAAGGAAGGTGACGATCGACGGGCGGTCGTCCTTCCGAAGGAGTCGTGCGGTGGGCGGCACCTGCGGGCGATGGATTCCAGATGGGTGACCGCGGACTGGAATCGGCGCCACGGCGGAGGCCGCCTCCGTGGATGGCCTTGTCCCTCAAATCAGGGTCAGGCATTGCGGGGCAGAGTATGGCGTGGTCGACCGATCCCGGCATAGCGCTGAAACACATTGTTTAGATTGATGACACAGCCGTTAAGGATGTCCCGGTGCTCACCGCGCAGTGTCGAAGGCGGTATCCGGCGCTATCCCTTTACAGTGGCGCACCCGGCCGCCCGCTGCGTGCGCCGGTGACCGCCCTCTGCTGGAGTTTCTGACTGCCCATGTCCGCCAACGCCCCTTCGACGATGCCGATGCCCCCCAGTTCCCCGAATGCCCAAGCGGATGCCGTGGCACCGAACGCACACCGTGCCGCGCCGCGCGAGGTGACGCGTGACGCTGGTCGCGCTCAGCCCGCGGCTGCAGATGAACCCCGTGGTGCCGGTGGGCCCGGTCACTCCGAGGCGCATCGGTCGGGAACTCCGGCACGTTGGCGTGCCGCAGCCTGGGCGCTGCGTGCGCAGTTCTTCGCATCCGGGGCGCTGTTTGCGACCTGGGGCGTGCACGTCCCCACGGTCAAGGCGCATTACGGGTTGGGCGAACAGGCGCTGGCGCTGGCGATGCTCGCTGGCGGCGTGGGCGCCTTGCTGTCACTCGCCCAGGCCGGACGGGTGGTGGCGCGTTTTGGTCCCAGGGCGCTGGCGGCGCTGGTGGGCTCCTTGTGCGCGGTCTGTGTGGCCAGTCTGCTGCTGCCGCAGGCGTACTGGGGCCTGCTGGGCTTGATGCTGATGTTTGGCGCCACCGCCAGCTTGTTCGACGTGGCCATCAATGCCGAGGCCAGCGAGATCGAGCGACTCAGCCAACGGCCGCTGATGAGCGGTTTCCACGCGATGTTCAGCCTGGGCGGCATGGTGGGCGCCTCCGCCGGCAGTCTGCTGCCGATGCTCGGGCTGCAGGCTCAGACCCATCTGCTGCTCGCCGGCGGCATCGGCATCGGGCTGATCGTGCTGGCCAGCGGCGCCATGTTGCCCATGACGACCGGCCCGGTCGAGAAGCAACCGCTGAGCCTGCCACGGGGCCCGCTCGCCTTGATCGGCACCCTGGCGGCGCTGGGCCTGATCGCGGAAGGCGCGATGTACGACTGGAGTGTGCTGTTCATGAAACAGGAGCGTGCCAGCTCCGCCAGTGTCTCGGCACTGGGTTACGCCAGTTTCAGCCTGGCGATGGCCGTGGGACGCTTCGGGGGCGACTGGGTCCGTGCCCGTGTGGCGCCGATTCCGCTGATGGTCATGAGCGGCCTGCTGGCGGCGCTGGGCATGGCCTTGGCCCTGCTGGTGCCGGTGGCCACCGTCGGCTTGGCGGGCTTCGCACTCGTCGGTCTGGGGCTGTCGAATGTGGTGCCGGTGCTGTTCAGCGCCGCCGCGACGGTGCCGGGTGTGAGCGCCGCCCACGGCATCGCTGCGGTGTCGGCGGTGGGCTACCTCGGCATGATGGCCGGGCCGCCGTTGATCGGCTTGATCGCCGAGCACAGTTCCCTCACCGTGGGTCTGGGCTGCGTGGTGGTGTTTGCCGTTTTCATGGCGCTGGCGGCGCGGCGGGCCCTGCATTGGACCAGCGCCCGCCCGGCCAATTGAAAAAGTGCCGCTGGGCGCTGCTTGTAGGTCAAACACCTACACGACTTTGAGGCAAAGCCAGCGCTGCGAAAGGGCGATTAGCGACGTGCCAAGCCCGAGACCGGTCCCTAGAGTACGTACCTGACAGCGGAACTCGAGCTTCGCTGTTCATGCTTCTCTCTCGCATGGTCCGCCTTTCTCCCTCTGCGGGCGGACACACTTTCAGCCCTGGTCGCAAGACCAGGGCTATTTTCTTTGGCGATCCTGTTTTGGCAACTCGGGTCGGGACGACGCCGTGCCTCAGCAGGGTGCCAACCACTCCCGCAGTTCGGTGGCTAGCACCGTATGGCCTTCTTGCTGGGCGCGTTGAGCCAGCGCCTCGGCGTTGGCATCAGTGACGCGCTCACGACCGACGCCCTTGACCAGTTGCTGATAGATCGCGTCGAGGTCGTCATCAGCGGTCAGGTTCGGGGCGTCGATGGGCTGCTGGACAGCGGCCGAGTGGGCTGGCGAGCGGTTGGACGCGGTGTTGGACGGGCGAGCAGTCATGGTGGATTTCCATCGGAGGTTCTGGATGAGCATCAGGCCGGCAAGGCTCATTCCCGATGCCCCTGCGATGCCCCTGCGATGGCCGCAGGGGCTGCTATGCGGCTATGGCGCCCATGGCAGGGTGGCCGTATCGGGCGACCTCATCCTCGACGGGCCGTCCGACCGTTTCAGACACGGATCGGTCGAATCGCCATGGGATGTGCAAATGCGTGCAGCGTCAGCGGCCGAACCCAAGACGACGCAGGGTGACGAATGAGGCTCTTTCCGCCTCCGCCACGATCCACACGATCGGCTCCCTTTTTCATGGACTTCCCCTGCACGTCCTGCGGCCGCTGCTGCCGCCAACTTCCTGCCGCCTCGGTGCTGAACCTGGGCGACGGCGTTTGTCGCCACCTGGACCCCGCCTCCCAACGATGCACGGTGTATGTGCAGCGGCCGCTGGTGTGTCGTGTGGATGACCTCTATCGCCAGCGGCTGGCGGGGTCGATCTCAAAACGGGTCTATTACCTGCTGCAGGCGCATGCCTGTGCGGAGATGGATGCCAGAAACCTGGCGATGCCCGCAGAGGTGGCCCTGCAATTGACCTTGGAGATGCGCTCGGGCGGCTCCGGCGTCGGCGCGGGCACGGCGGTCGACATGGAGGCGGGGCTGACTGAAGCCGTGGGCGGGCATCCCGCCGCGCATCGCGTCGGGGTACCTGTGCGGCTGGATCCGGATGAAGCCGCCGAGGCGATGAACAAGCTGATGGCCGTCGCGGCCACCCTGTTGGAGGAGCCCGCCGGGCCCCAGGCGGCGTTGCCGTCGGCGTCCATGGGCGTTTAACGGGAGGGCACCTTGACCCACGCCCATGGACCTGGGTTTGGTCCCTCGTCCTGACCCACCCCGCGCCCGGACGAACAGCGCCACTTCGCTGACCCGATTCGGTGATGAAATAGCAGCTTGTGTCGATGGCGCCTTCAGGATTTTCCGATGCAGACCGCACGGCGAGGACCTTTAGATTGCGCCACCGCTCTGTCTGCCCATGTCGCCCGCGTCGATGTCAGTCTCCCGTTCGTCGTTTCTGTCCCGGTCCCGTCTGTTGCGTGTGCCGTCATTCTCCGAGTTGAGCCCCTGGCGGGCCTGGATCCTCCTGACGGCGATCTTGTCTGGTGCGGTGGCGCTGGGATATGACGGCATTCGGATAGCGCAGATGCTGCTGCTCGCGCTGCCGGTGCTGACATGGTTGCTGTGGCCAGTGCGACGCCCCGCCTGGGTCTGGGTACGCGGGGGAGTGACCTTCGCCACGGTGACGGTCTTCCTCCTTGACGCGGCCTTGCGCCACTATCTACATGACCACTACCAGGCCGCCGCCGACAGCGCCTTGGTCATGAGCGCAGCCGCCAATACCAACTCACGGGAGACCTGGGAATATCTCGCCTCCCAGTGGCCGTCGCTGGCGGTCGTCGGCGCTGCGCTGGCGGTCGCCCTGGCCTTGGCCGGGCTGCTGTCGGCACGCGCCGGGCGACGCGAAGGTGAACTGGGGCGCGGCGCCCGCTGGGTCTTGATCCTGCTGTTGATCCTCGGCAGCGTGGGTTATGTGAGCAAGCCGTGGCGACGCCTCCATCCCGTGCTGTTCTGGCCCACCTGGTCGCTGAAGGTGGAGGCGCTTCGCCAGGGTTGGGCCGATCAGCAGGCGCAGCGCGAGCAGCTCATGGCAAACGCCCGCCGCGCGCAGCCGACGATGGCGTGGTCCGGATCCTCCACCGTGGTGTTGGTGCTGTCGGAAAGCCTGAACCGGGACAACATGAGCCTGTACGGCTATAGCCGCCCGACCACCCCGGGCCTGGTCTCGATGCGGCATGAGCTCGGCCATCAGTTGCTGCAGGTGCGTGACGCCTGGTCGGTGCAATCCGCGACCGTGCCCTCGCTCAGCGGCATCTTCAGCTTTGGTGAGCGTGATGAGACCCGTCCGGTAGGCCAGACCCAGCATCTGCTCGCACTCAGCCGTGCGGCGGGTTACAAGGTCTGGTGGATCAGCAACCACGACGATGTGGCGATCGAGCAGCAACATGCGCGGCTGGGCGACCATGTCTGGATGGTCAATCGGGCGCCGGGCCGTTCCAGCGCCATGCTGGATGGCGGCTTGCTGGATGAGTTCGAGACCGCACTGAAAGCGCCCGAGTCCCGCAAGCTGATCGTGCTGCATCTGCTGGGCGCGCATCCGCATTACCAACTGCGCTTCCCGGCAGGGGAGCATCCGTTCGACGAGGCCCAGGACGAGGTCGACCGCGGCATGGTCGCCGCCGGACGACCCTTTTGGCTGCGCGAGCTGCGACGGGACTATGACGCGGCCGTGCGCTATCACGATGGGGTGGTGGTGGACACGCTGCGCCGCACCCGGGCAGCAGTCGGGCCTGCTGATAACGCCGCCTGGATGCTGATGTCCGACCACGGCCAGGAGGTCGGCCACACCGTCAACCAGGCGGGCCACAGCCCCGGCACGGCGGCGGGCTATCGCATTCCGCTGCTGGTCTGGCGACAGGGCGGCCCCGACCCGCAGGATACACGGGCCGCCAAGGGCTTCGATCCCGCCCTGGCGCGTCGCCCCTTTCGCGCCGACTGGGCCGCCTGGACGCTGGCGGATCTGCTGCAACTGCGATGGCAGGGCCGTCAACCGACCCGCAACCTGCTCGATCCCGCCTACCGCTGGGAGGCCCCCACCATCCCGGTGCCGGGATGGCGGGCGGAGGGTTGAAGGCGCCCGTCCGCCGCACCGACCTGCGACCGATGTCCTCCGCCCGACGCCCCGGCGAAGACGGATGGCCGAACGCCCCTGCCATCGGTGCCGCGACGAGCGAGATCAGTCGTCCGTCGCTGCAGGGCCGTCCGAGCTGGCGCTGCCGTTTGGGAGCGGGGGCGCGCCCGTGGCGGCATCCGGTCCGGCTGCCAGCACGTTCAGCGGAATCTTCAGGTAGCTGACGCCATCGCACTCCGGCGGGGGTAATTGACCGGCTCGGATGTTGACCTGGATCGACGGCAGGATCAGTGTGGGCACATCCAGATGGGCGTCGCGGCCTTGTCGAAGCGCCACGAAGTCCACCTCGCTCACCCCATCATGCACATGGATGTTGCGGGCGCGCTGATCGGCCACGGTGGTTTCCCACGCGGGTGCGCGGCCGGCGGGTGGATAGTCGTGGCAGACGAAGAGACGGGTGTCGCCCGGCAGGGCCAGCAGACGGCGGATGGAGCGGAACAGCGTGGCCGCATCACCACCGGGAAAGTCCGCGCGCGCAGTGCCCACATCCGGCATGAAGAGGGTGTCGCCCACCCACACGGCATCGGCGATCCGATAGGCCATGTCCGCCGGCGTGTGGCCCGGCACATGCAGCGCGCAGGCTTCGATCTCGCCGATGAAGAAGGTCTCGCCGTCCTGGAAGAGGTGGTCGAACTGTCGGCCGTCGGGCAGGAACTCGCGCTCCAGGTTGTAGAGCTTGCGGAAGGTCGCCTGCACCTCGCGGATGTGCTCGCCAATGGCGATCCGCCCGCCTGCGCGGCCTTGCAGGTGATGCGCGGCGGAGAGGTGATCCGCATGCGCATGGGTCTCCAGGATCCATTGGAGCGACAGCCGATGCGCGTCCAGGTGGGCCAGCAACCGGTCGGCCTGCGTGGTGGTGGTGCGACCGGACTTGAGGTCGAAATCCAGCACCGGATCGACGATCGCCGCCTGGCGGGTTGCCGGATCGGACAGCACATAGGAGACGGTGCCGGTGCGGTCGTCGAAGAAGGCCTCAACCGCCAGTGGGTGCGGGCGGGCGGCGGACAGGGTGAGGGCGGGCGCGGTGGGGACGGTGGGCATGGGGCGCTCCGGTGAGGGAGGGGTCGGCGAACAGAAGAACAGAAGAACAGAAGAACGGAAGAACGGAAGAACGGAAGAACGGAAGAACGGACGTCGGTCGCGATGTTGACAGAGATGGCGTCAGGGAGCGAGGTGATCGACTCAAGGCGCATGACGGTGCGCAAGTTCGTGCGGTGACGTGGCATGAGGCCGCATCGCCCAGGAAGACTCAGCGCCGCAGGAACGCCCATTGACGGCTGAGCAGATAGGTCCCCGCAGCCACCCCGACCAGCACCATACCCAGCGCCAGTTGATAGGACTGTTGCGTCCAGCGGAGCATCGCGGCGTAGGCGACTTCATTGACCAGGAAGCCGGCAGCGGAGATCGCCGCAAAGCGGGGCGCGGTGGTCCCCATCGGCGCGCCATGGCCGCGAAAGGTGAACCCATGGTGTCCGGAAAATGACACGCACAGGGCGACCAGCCAGCCGCCCAGGTTGGCCACGAGAGGATGCCACTGAAGGCCTTCGACCAGCGCAGCCACCACCAGCCAGTGCACCAGCGCGGCCAGGCAGCCCACAGCGATGAATCGAGCGACCTGGATCATGATGAAGGTGTCGATGGCGGGCCTGAACCCGACGAAAGGGGTGACCGGTATCCGGAAAAGTGGGCCCGGCCTTGGGGACGCGATCCCCGCGCTCGGGGAGGCGAAAAGGGGGCTGGCCTTGAGCGGGAGCGCCCCTGCCCGCCCGCGGAGGGCGCGGCGTGCGATGGTAGCCGAGGCGGGCCCGCAGGCGGTCCGCCGCAGCGCCGGCCTCGGAGCGCGTCACGCGTCACGCATCAGGCAGAGTCGGTGGCGGAGGCGGTGGCGGAGGCGGAGGCGGTGGCGGAGGCGGTGGCGGTGGCGGAGGCGGTGGCGGAGGCGGTGGCGATCAAATGGCGTGACGCATGCCCTGCTGCGGGCGCCGCTGTGCGCCGGTGGCGGACCGAGGGCGCTTCCTTCAGCGTGCGTTGAGGTCGCCGCGCACAACATCGCGGCGTTCGCCCGAAACCAACCTCAGACCGTGCCCCCCGTTGATTTCTCATGCGTCGAGGGCACGCCCTGCGTGTCCTCCGCGTCCTCGTGGGCCGGAACTGACGCACTTCGCGAAAGATCTGAACCATTGACCTGATCGGGACGACCTAGGCGGCCCAATGACTGAAGGGAGTCGCCCGGACCGATCGGCGGCGGCGAAGTTGTCGCGAACCGGCGCACGGACGAGGTCCGTGCTCGCCTCGGCGCCGTATTTGCGCCGTAGGTTGCGCCGTAGTTTGCGCCGTCGCGCCGCCTTTGAAGCTGTCGATCGTTGACAGCTTCCTTAAGGAATCGATCAGGAGCGTCTCCCGATACTGACCTCATGACAGCCGTTCCCAATAGCCTGCCCACCCGCCGGAGCGAGTTGCGCCCCGCGACAGGCGAGCGAAGTGCCGCCGCGACGCGTCGCCAGACGATGGACACCGTCCGCCCCAGCCGACTCCGGCTGTCCTGCGTCATCCCTTGCCACAACGAGGCCCGCAATCTGCGCGACCTGTTGCCGCGCCTGTGCGAGACCTTGACCGACTGCTGCGACGCCTGGGAGTTGATCCTCGTCGACGATGGCAGCCGGGACGACACGGCGGCACTGCTGAAGATCTGTGCACGCCAGCCCGGGGTCCGCGCCATCCGGCTGTCACGCAACTTCGGCAAGGAGGCGGCGCTGACGGCCGGACTGACCGAGGCGGCGGGTGACGTGGTGGTGATGATGGATGCCGATCTTCAGCATGATCCCGCCCTGATTCCATCCTTCATCGCCCACTGGGCCCGCGGCGCCGACATGGTCTATGCCGTGCGCGAGCGCCGGGACGACGAGGCCTGGTTCAAGCGACTGGGCGTGCGGCTGTTCTACGGCTTGCTCAATCGCGCCGGCCGGTTCGAGGTCCCGGCCGGGGCCGGGGACTTTCGACTGCTGGACCGGCATGTCGTCGATGCACTGCTGGCCTTGCCTGAGCGCAATCGCTTCATGAAGGGGCTGTACGCCTGGGTGGGGCACACATCGGTCGCCGTGCCTTATCAACCCGATGAGCGGGCCCATGGCCGCAGCCATTTCCCGCCGCTTCGGCTGATTCAGCTCGCGCTGGATGGCTTGACCTCCTTCACCACCTGGCCGCTGCGCGCCGTCAGTGCCGTGGGCGTGATGCTGGCCTTGGCCGCCTTCATCTACGGCGCCTATCTCACGCTGGTGTTTTTCGTCTATGGCCACGTCGTCAGCGGATGGACCACCATCGTGGTGAGCCTGATGCTGTTCGCCGGCCTGCAGTTGCTGTCGCTGGGCATTCTGGGTGAATACATCGGGCGGATCTTCGAAGAGGTCAAGGCCCGCCCGCTGTATGTGGTGCGGGATCAGTGGGGACGGGGACTGCCCCCGGCGCAGGAATGAGGGCGCCGAGGGTGCCGCCCCGCCCTGAATGGTGGGGTGCGGTGACGCTCACCTTGATCTGGCTCGCCGCCACCGCCTGGGCGCGGCCGCTGATGCTCCCCGATGAAGGGCGCTACGTCGGCGTCGCCTGGGAGGCCCTGCGCAGCGGCCAATGGCTGGTGCCCACGCTCAACGGTCTTCCGTTCTTTCACAAGCCGCCCTTGTTCTACTGGATCACCGAGGTGGCGATGTCGTTGCTGGGTGTGAATGTCTTCAGTGCCCGGGCCGCGCCCATGCTGGGCGGTGCCGCCGGCGCGCTCAGCCTGTTCTGGCTGATCTATCGATGGCGCGGCGCCGCCCAGGCGCGTGCGGCGCTGGTCTCGCTGCTGGCCATGCCGCTGTTCTTTCTCGGTGCGCAGTTTGCCAATCTGGACATGCTGGTCGCGGGCTGCATCAGCGCCACGATCGTGCTGGCGGTGGATGCGTCGCTGCGCATGGAACACGGGTTGGCGTATCGCCGGCCGCTCACGGCGGCGTTCGCGATGGCGGGGGCGGGCATCCTGGCCAAGGGGCTGATCGGTGCGGTGCTGCCCGGCCTGGTGTTGTTGCTGTGGCTTGTCGTACGGCGGCAGTGGCGGGTGATCGGGGCTTTGCTCTGGTGGCCCGGCCTCTTGCTGATGCTGGCCATCGCCATGCCGTGGTTCGTGCTGATGCAACAGCGCTATCCAGACTTTCTGCACTACTTCTTCGTGGTCCAGCATTTCCAGCGCTTTGCCGCAGGCGGCTTCAACAACGTCCAGCCCGTGTGGTTCTACGGGGTGGTCCTGCCGTTGGTGAGTCTCCCGGCGTTGCCCTGGTTGTACCGAGGCTGGCGCGGGCGGCTTCGGCCCTTGGCGCCGGATGTCCATTCACTCGATGGCCTGATGGCGATCTGGTGGGTCGTGGTGGTGGCGTTCTTCTCGTTGCCGCAATCCAAGTTGGTCGGCTACATCCTGCCTGCCGTGCCGCCCATGGCCGGCCTGGTGGCGGCCGCCTGGTGCCGTCTCCTGCCCGTCGACTTCCGCACCCGAACCTGGGCAGGGGTGTCGTTGGCCGCCGGCGTCCTCATCGGACTGGCTGCGGTGACCGCCTATGCGCTGGGGGCAGGGCGGACGCACCGGGATTTGGCCCGCCAGCTCGCCGCGCAGCGCAGTGCTGACGAGCCGGTCGTGATGCTGGAGCGGTTCGACTATGACGTGCCGTTCTACGCCCGATTGACCACACCGATGTGGGTGGTGGAAGACTGGAACGATGCCGACCTCATGGCCCGCGACAACTGGCGCAAGGAGTTGGGCGACACCCGATTGTTCGCGCCTCCGGGCCAGGGCGACGCGAACTTCCTGACCCGCGCCAGCTTGCTGCCGGCACTGTGCGCGCATCCGGGCGCCTGGCTGGTGGGCGGCGAGCATCTGGCGCAGGAACTGCCATGGCTGCGAGGTGCCACCTTGATCACCCAGCAGGGCGGCAGCACGCTCTGGCATGTGCGCCGCGCCGATCTGGATTGCCGGTGGACGGGCGCAGCGCCATGACCGGCGACCGTGCGATCTGCATCGGCATCGACGACTTCGGCCTGCACGGCGACATCAATGCTGCAGCGATGTCGCTGATGTCGGAGGGCCGGGTGCATGCCGTCAGCTGCATGGTGGGCGCGTCCGCCTGGGCTGAGGGCGCCAGATGCCTTCGGCGAGACAGTGCTGGGCCGATCGACGTCGGTCTTCACCTGGACCTCACGGCCTATCCGCAGACCTTGCCGCCCAGCGAATGGCGGCGCCTCTGGGGCCAGGGCGTGATGGGACGACTGGATATTGCTGCGCTGCGCGGGGAGATCGGTGCGCAACTGGATGCGTTCGAACGCGAACTGGGCCGGGCGCCTGATTTTGTCGACGGCCATCAGCATGTCCATCAGTTTCCGCAGGTCCGGCATGCGTTGATCGACCTGCTGATGCGGCGCTTCCCCTATCGCAAGCCCTGGGTGCGATCCACGCGGGCGTCGGGTTGGGGGATCAAATCGCTGACGATCAACCATCTGGGCGGTCGTGCCTTCATCTCGGAGGCCGATACGCTGGACCTTCGACACAACCGCGCGCTGCTCGGTGTGTACGACTTCACCGGGGGGCCGCAGCGCTATGAGCGGCTGCTGTGCCGCTGGCTGAAGTCCGCCAGAGAGGGCGACTTGCTGATGTGCCACCCCAGCCGCGGTCTGATCCCAGGCGATGAGATTGCGCAGGCGCGTGTGGATGAGTACGCCGTCCTGTCCGGCAGCCGGTTCGACTGGATGGTGCGCTCGCGCGGGCTGCATCTCCGGCCGATGAGCCGCATCCTCGACGACGACCGCTGGGCCCAGGCGATGCGCCGGGCGGCCGGCGCGCCGGGAACATCGGTGCGCTGACGACGCTTCACAGGCGTTTCGGACCGCAGGGCAGGGCGGATCGGCGCCGCCCCTTGTCCGGGCGGGAGTCCGGGCAGGATCGCGGCGTGGATCCCGGGACTGGTGTCCCGTGCGGATTCGTTGGAAAAGGCAAGACCGGCAGGGAAACGAGCAAGTGGCTTGCGTCGCCGATGGGGACACTCCGGAGCACGGGATGGTTCGCGAAGGCTGTCCCACTGAACTGACTTACCGACGGAGAACCGCCCCATCATGAGCAAGCTCAATGTCAACGGCCGCGAGCACACGGTCGACATCGATCCCGGCACGCCCATCCTCTGGACGCTGCGTGACACGCTGGGGATGACCGGCACCAAGTTCGGCTGTGGCGCGGCCCTGTGCGGCGCCTGCACGGTCCATCTGGACGGCCAGGCCATTCGCTCCTGCGTCACGCCGATATCGGCTGCCGAGGGCAAGAAGATCCGCACCATCGAAGCCACCACCGACGGCAGCGACAAGGTCGGTGCGGCGGTGCACGCCGCCTGGGTCAAGCACGACGTGGCGCAATGCGGCTACTGCCAGAGCGGCCAGATCATGAGCGCGACCGCCTTCCTGAAATCGCTGCCCAAGGGCAAGAAGCCCACGCCAGAGGAAATCGACGGCGCCATGGCGGGCAACATCTGCCGCTGCGGCACCTATGCCCGGATTCGCGCCGCCGTGGCGGATGCCGCCCAATCCCTGGCCTGAAGGAACTGTTGCCATGATGCCTAAATTGAATGTGTCGGACCTGCCGCTCCACACCTTGGAAATGCCACGCGCCCTGCGCGAGCTGATGACGCGAGAACTCGCCGAGTCCGGGACCGCGCCCATGCCGCGACGCAGCTTCCTGAAGATGGCGGGTGCGGGCGGACTGGCGCTGGGGGCGTTTCCGCATCTGGCCAGCGCTCAGGCGGATGCGCCTGCCGCCGCCGGTCTCAAGCCCACGCAGCAGCCGTCCGCCTTTGTGCAGATCGCGCCGAGCGGCGAGGTCACGGTGACGATCAACCGGTTGGAGTTCGGGCAGGGCGTGCAGACCGGTCTGCCGATGATCCTGGCCGAGGAGCTGGACGCCGATTGGTCGCTGATCCGCACCCGCAACGGCTCGAGCGATCCGGCCTACATCGACCCGCTGTTCGGTCTGCACCTGACCGGGGGGTCCAACTCCATCAAGAACAGCTTCACCCAATACCGTGAACTCGGCGCCCGTGCCCGGGCGATGCTGGTGAGCGCGGCGGCCGCACGCTGGAAGGTGGATGCCGCCACGCTGCGAACCCAGGCCGGTCAGGTGATTGCGCCGGACGGCCGCAAGCTCGGCTATGGCGCGCTGGCCGAGTCTGCCGCCGCGCTTCCCGTGCCCGAACAGGTCGCGCTGAAGAACCCCAAGGACTTCCGACTGATCGGTCGTCCCACGACGCGGCTCGATGCGCGTGCCAAGAGCAGCGGTCGGCAGGACTTCGGCATCGATGTCCGACTGCCGGGTCAACTCACCGCCGTGGTGGCGCATCCGCCGGTGTTTGGGGCTCGTCTGAAGTCGGTGGATGACTCGGCGGCGCGTGCCATCAAGGGCGTCAAAGCCGTGCTGCGCATTCCCGGAGACCGAGGCGGCGAAGGCGTGGCCGTGGTGGCCGAGGGTTACTGGCCCGCCAAGCAGGGCCGCGACGCGCTGAAGCTGGCATGGGATGTGTCCAAGGTCGAGAAGGTCGACAGCGAACGGCAACTGGTGGACTACCGCGCCTTGGCCCAGACGCCGGGCCCCCGTGCCTTCGACGCCGACATGACCCCGCTGGCGACGGCGCCCCACCGACTGGAGGCCGAGTTCGTCTTCCCCTATCTGGCGCATGCCCCGATGGAGCCGCTGAACTGCACGGTGAAGCTGAGCGAAGGTCGGGCCGAACTGTGGGTCGGCACCCAGGGCCCGGGGCTGGACGGCGCGGCGGCGGCTGCGGTGCTCGGCCTCAAGCCGGAGCAGGTGGCCATGCATGTGCAGACGGCGGGCGGCGGCTTCGGGCGGCGATTCGTCGGGTCGAGCGACTATGTGGTGGAGGCCTGTCAGATTGCCAAGGCGGCGAGGGCGGCCGGACTGGATGCGCCGATCCGCACCCTGTGGAGCCGTGAGGACGACATCAAGGGCGGCTACTACCGCCCGATGCATCTGCACCGCGCCCGCATCGGCTTCGATGAGCGCGGCCAGGTACTGGCCTGGGACCATGTGCTGGTCGGGCAATCCATCACCGAAGGCACCGTCTTCGGCCAGTACCAGATCAAGAACGGCATCGACGGCACGGCCACCGAGGGTCTGCGTGATCCGTACCCGGTGCCGATGCGGCTGACGGTGCACCATCCCAAGCTGAATGTGCCGGTGCTGTGGTGGCGGAGCGTGGGATCGACCCATACCGCCTACGTGATGGAGACCTTGATCGACGAAATCGCCCGGACCACGAAGCAGGACCCGGTGGCGTACCGGATGCGCCTGTTCGGCGAGAAACATGCCCGTCACCGTGCGGCGCTTCAACTGGCCGTCGACCAGACCGGCTACGGCAAGCGCCAGTTGGCGGCGGGTCGGGCCTGGGGCGTGGCGGTGCATGAATCGTTCAGCACCGTGGTGGCATACGTGGTGGAGGCGTCGGTGAAGGACGGGCAGCCGGTGCTGCACCGCGCGACGGCCGGCGTGCACTGCAACCTGGCGGTGAATCCGCGCAGCGTGGAGGCGCAGGTGCAAGGCGCGGCGCTGATGGGCTTGTCGATGTGCCTGCCGGGTGCCGCGATCACCTTGAAGGATGGCGAGGTGCAGCAGAGCAACTTCGGCGACTTCCCGGTGCCGCGCATCACTGACATGCCGCAGATCGCGGTGCATGTCGTGCCGAGTGCCGATCCGCCCACCGGGATGGGTGAACCTGGACTGCCGCCGCTGGCGCCGGCGTTTGCCAACGCCATTGCGAGCTTGACGGGCAAACCGCTGCGGGAATTGCCGTTCAGGTTGGCGTGATGTGAGCGAGAGAAGGGTCCGGGGCGCGACGTCGGACCCTTCAACCGTGGATCTGGTCTGTTGCGACAGGCTGCCCTGTCACCAGTGACGTCACGCGCCGTGCCCTAGGCCGTAGCAACGCCTTTGGCTGGCAATGCCCAGACACTGTCAGGCTGCCCGTTCAGACCCCGGCGGAACGTCGCTTGTGCCAGACGGGCATAGGCCACCGCCAGCAGCAGCGCTGCCAAATCGACGCAGATTCGGTGGGCGTGCCCATCCAGCAAGGCGGCCACAGGAGACACCCCAGTACCGAGCCACGCCGCCGCCGGAACCGCGCCGGTCAGCACGGCGCAGAGCCACAGCAGCTCGTGTCCCCCGCGGGCGGGTGGACGAAGGAAGGCCCATGCCAGACTCGAGAAGAACACCGCCCAATAGACGGCGGGGTCCCAGCGCTCCGGCAGGGTTGCTCCGGAAATGAACAGCGACGACACGCCCGCAATACAGCCCAGGCAAACGCCCAGGGTCAGTCGTGCCATCAGTTGAGGTCCCCAGGCCTGTGCCGTCTGCTGGCGCCTGCGGCGTGATTCGATGTAGAGCAGATTGCCGCTATAGAACAGGAAGGCGCCCGACAGCCCAAGGACGAAATACATCCATTTCAGCAGGACGTCGCCAAAGTTTCCGTAATGCAGCGATATCAGGCCGTTCAGGAATCGCTTGCCCGGTGAATAGCTGCTGGGCTGATCCACGCCTTGAACCTCGCCGGACGCCCCATTCAGCGCGACCGCGACCCGTCGGCTCAGCATGCGCTGGTCGACCAGTCCGAACAGCGTGACCTGCGCATTCGCATCCCCGGGATCGTGGAAGGTCACTTCCGCCGGTTGGAAGCCTGGCACCTGATCTCGGCCGCGCTTCAGAAGCTCGGTCAACGGCAGCAGCGGACGGTCCTGCGGCTGCGTTTCCACATGCGCTGCCGTCTGCAGGTCGGGCTTGATGATCTTCAGCAGCTTGCCTTCGAAGACCAACATCTGGAAGGGCGCCAGCATCAGATAGCCAATGGCCAGCACCGCACCACTCCACGCAAAGATCACGTGAAACGGCAATGACAGCAGTCCGATGACGTTGTGCGCGTCCTGCCACAGCCGCTTGAGGTTGTGTCCGACGCGCAAGGCAAACAGGTCCTTGAGCAGCACCGGCGCATGAATCACCACACCGCTCACGAGCGCCAATCCATACAGGACACAGGCCAGCCCGAACAGCCGAGTGCCCCATGGCGCGGGCAGACCGGCGGTGAAGTGCAACCGGTAGATGAAATGAATGAAACCGCCGTGCGCTGCCGCCGGGGTCAGGCCTTGTCCGGAGTCATCCAGTCGATAGCGACGGTGCTCCGAATAGTCCTCGTTGTACCAATCCATCACCGGCTCGGCGGCTTCGAGATGCAGCTTGAGGTTGTGCGAATGCGGATGGGCGGCCTGCACCTGATCCAGCAGACGCTGCGCCCTGGCGAGCTTGTCCTCCTGATGGACGTCGCCAGACGGCCGGCGCCACCCGTCCAGTTCATGAGTGAAGACGGTTATCGCACCGGCGTAGAAGGCGATGAACAGCAGCAAGCCAGTGGCCAGGCCGACCCAGGTGTGCAGCGCCATGAAGCTGCGCAGCGTGGAGGATTTGAGCTTCATTTTGTTCAGGCGGCGACTTGGACCCAGCCGAGCAACTTGAGCAGGTGCAGCAGCCCATAGGACCCTGCGGTGAGCCCAGCCATCCATGCCCAGGCACGTCGTCCACTTTGGGCACTGAAAGCCGCGGACATCACCAAAATCCAAAGGGGGAAGGACAGCAGCAGCCACGGCAGGGTGATGACCTCCGGCCGGCCCGGCCAGCTCAGCGTGATCAGGCCGATGACCGCGGTAGTCAACGGCAGCCCCAGCAGCGCAGCGGCGAGCGATTTACCCCACATGGCTCGAAACTCCTTCCCCACCACGTCGCCAAGCCTGCAGGTAGGGCAGGCCCACGGCCACCAGCATGAAGGCGGTGAGCATGGCGAAACCGCCACTCCAAAAGCCGATCGACCACCATGCCGCGGCCCAAGCCAGCAGCAGCAGCAGCCATCCCGCTGAACGCCAGCGCGCCGGCGTGACGCTCATGCGCAACCGGTGATGGCGGCTTCCCAGAAAGAACGCCATGGCGGCCAGGGCGGCCAGTGCGGCATAGAGCAAGGACATCAGCGGACTCGTGCGAATCTGATACCGGCGCAGTGTAAATGACATTAATTCTCAAACGCGAGCAATTCTCGACTGGACGCGGGAATTCCCTGAATGCAGTGGCACGCGCTTGGCTCTCACTGCGGGCCCAGTGGCTGTCCTCAGTGCTGTCGTCATTGCGGTCCCCATTACGACATCCATGACGACATCCATTACGACGTCCATGACGACGTCCATGACGAGTTCCATGGCGACCTGCTCACGTCTCGATGCGGACCACCGCGGAGTGAACCAGGCTGCCAATCACTCGTGCCTGGACATGCACGCTCCGTAACTGGCTGGCCAAGTCGCCTTTTGTCTCGAAGCTCAGTCGAAAGGACGAACCAGCGGCATGTGCTGAATCGGCGATGAGCGTGGTGCTTGCTTCCAGGGGGAGGGGGGCAGGGGGGGGCATGGCGCACTCGGTCATTTGCACCTCGTCGAAATCCACGAACCGCTGCACCTGAGGGTGAATGGCTTTGTAGACGCATTCCTTGCCAGAGAAGAGGAGCGTGGCCCGCAATGCGCTCATCGGATCGAACCACCTTTCCCGTTCCCAGGGCGTGCAGCAAAGCGCCACGATGTCGCGCATCCCGCCCTCATCGACGATCCGCTCGCTGTCGATACCCAGGTGAAGATCCCCCGAGAACGGCCCCACCACGGCCCACGCCCCATCACCCGTGTGCGCGATCGAGCCGGTCACGCCCACTGGCCACCGCGGGGCCCCACCTTCGCCGATGGCAATCGGCTCGCACCGGCCGACCGCGTCCCGCATGGCTGTCTCTGCGCACAGCCGGCCGCCTACGAACGTGAGCTGACGTGCCCGGCTGGCGCGTTGAATCGACACCGGCAGTCCTTTCAGGACGAGGCCCTGAGTGCAATGGTCCAGATGCTGAAGATCCAGTCCGCGCCCGATCGCAGCGGGTGGCCGTGCATGCGGCGCCGGCGTGATGAAGCGCTCAATCGCGGCCAGCCGGTCCGGAGCCTGCGACTGGAACAGGTCGCGCACAGAGGCGCCCGGACTCAGCGGCGATGTCATGTCCCTGCATTGCGGACGGATAAGCGGAAATGGCGACAAGTTGGCAGGTGCGTTGTACATTGTTGAGAATTATTATCATCTACGTGACCTCGAAGTCACCAGGGAGACGCACTGTCATGACCACCGAGCAACAGGAGCCCGGGCTCACCCGGGTCTTCATTGAGAACCGCGCCCGCCTTCGACGCATTGCCCAGGGCATCGTCCGCACGCCCGAGCAGGCCGACGACGTCTTGCAGGACGCCTATCTGAAGCTGGCTCACGGGGAATGCCCTCGACAAGCCGACCGGCCGCTGGGTTATTGCACCCGGGTGGTTCGCAACATGGCGCTGGACCACTGCCGAAAGCACAGTGTGGAAGCGACCTACCGCTGCTTTGATGTGGAGGCCGATGCCTTGGACGTTCCTGACTCGGTGTCCCCGGAGCACTCGATGCGCGACAAGCAGGTGATCTGCTCGATTGACCGTGCCTTGCAGTCGGTCCCGCCGCAGACGCGGCGCGCCTTCGAGCTCTATCGACTCGAAGGACTGACCCAGCGCGAAATCGCCGAGCGAATGGGATGTGCACTCGGACTGGTGAATGCCTGGATTGCCGACGCCGCCCGTGCCATTGCCGGTTGCCGGCATCTGCTCACCGACGACTGAATGGGGGTGGCGGCGCTCCGCCGCTGCGGTAAGCTGGCGCGCTGGGGCCGATCGGGGCCCGTTGTATTGACAGTCGGGTCACGCCGCCGCCAACCCACCATGACACACGAGCAGGACGATCCAGTCTGGGCAGCCGCCTGGACCTGGGTGCAACGCGAGTTCGATCGAACCGCCTTCGACGCCAATGACCGAATGGCGCTGGCGCACTGGCGTGCCGAGCATCCTGCGCACGAACGGGCCTATCGTCAGGCCCATCACCTTTGGTCACTCGCCGGGAACATCCCCGCGAGAACCCAGGATCCCGATCGCTCCGGCTGACGCAGGGCGTTTCCCGCCTGAGCGAACCGGCCTGATCGAACCTGCATGATCCGACCGGCCGCTCGGCCGCGCGCGCCCGAGGGGATCGCATGTCCCCCGCCGGCAGGGAGGGCACAGCCGCTCCGCGTGAACATCTGCCTCGCTGAAACGTCATGACAGGACAGGGTTTCGCGCTGGTCACGCCAGCACGACAGCCCCCATTCCCATCCTGCAAGAGGCGTTCTCATGTCCACCAGCTGCTTCGATCGCGAAGACGACACCTTCATCGTTCTCGTCAACCATGAGGACCAGTATTCGATCTGGCCCCACTGGAAAGCCGTGCCCGGCGGATGGTCGGTGGTCCCCGACATCCGCGGCGACAAGAAGACGGTGCTTGACTTCGTCGATCGCACCTGGACCGACATGCGTCCGAAGTCGCTGCGCGACTGGATGGCGCAGCAGCCGCAGCCCGCACAGCCGGAGCAGCAGCCCGCCCCATCGCCGTCAGCCCCCTCCCACACCGCCCCCTGAGCGGAGGACCGCGCGATGACCATCACGCTGCTCTGTCTGCCCTGTGCGGGTGCGAGCGCCACGATGTACCTGCGCTGGCGGCGCTTGCTGCCGCACGGCATTGAGCTGCTGCCGGTGGAGTTGCCGGGCCGGGGAAGCCGTCTGGGTGAACGCGTCGTCGAAGACTTCGAGGTCCTGGTCGCCCAGCTCTGCGAAGAGCTGGCGAATGCGATGCAGACCGCGCCAGCGTTCGCCTTTTTCGGCCACAGCATGGGGGCGTTGCTGGCGCACGGCATGGCAAGACATCTGCAGGCGAATGACCAGCGCTTGCCGGTGGCCATCGTGGCTTCGGGGAGTGCGGCACCGTCGCGACGCGACGTCACCCGGCTGCGGGCGGCGCTCAGCGATGACGCCAGCCTGGCCGCCGACCTGCGGCGACAGGGCGGCACGCCGGAGGAGCTCTTCGAGCATCCGGAACTGCTGCGCATGACCCTCGACGTGCTCGCGGCGGACTACCGTGTCTGTGACAGCTTCCGCCACGTGCCGCGGCCACCGCTGCCGCTGCCGATCCATGTGTTCGCCGGCCGCCAGGACGACATCGCGCCCGACCGACTGGCCGCCTGGGGTCTCGAATCTGACCTGCCGCTCACGCTGGATTGGTTTGACGGCGGCCATTTCTTCATTCGGCAGCAGGAGGCCGCGGCACTCGCCGCGCTTGCCCGCCACCTTGCAGCACAGAGTCCCACCTCCGACGGTCGCCAGCCTCTCGACGCTCGGGAAATGAGCGCCACCGCCAGCAGGCGGGTGCTCAGCCCGTCTGCCTGAGCGACCCCCGCCCGACCGACGCCCCTGTGCCCTGGGGGGCTGGTCGTCCCCTGTGTCCCAACGAAAGAAGCGCGACATGCCTGCCGCGATGATGATGCCTTCGTCTTTGCCCGTGTCCGACACCACGCCGCTGACCTTCATCGAGCATGTCGATCGGATGGCGGTCGCGCAACCGAATGCGATCGCGGTGATTGCCCTCAGAACCACCCGGTCGCAGGGCCGTGCGGATGAGGATGCCGATGAAGACCATCGCCTGTCCTATGGGCAATTGAGAGCCCGCAGCCTGGCGATGGCCGCGGCGCTGGACGGGCAGGGCCTCGCACCGGGCGCACGGGTACTGATCGCGCTGGACGGCACGCCCGACTATCTCGTCGCATTCCTGGGCTGCCTGTACGCGGGCCTCATCGCGGTGCCGGTGCCACTGCCCCAAAGTGCCCGGCCTCAACATCTCGAACGATTCCTCGCGGTCGCGCGCGACGCCGGCGCTGCCCATGTGATCGGCACACGCGAGGACATCGACAGCAACGTCTTTGGCAACCTGGTCGGGATGGCGGTGGATGCACTCGACCCCGAGCTGCGGCCGGCGGCCCCCACGTGCCAGGCCGCCCCCGGTGACATCGCATTCCTTCAATACACCTCCGGGTCCACCGCCGCGCCCAAGGGCGTGATGGTCAGCCACGCCAACCTGCTGGCCAACGAACGGGCCATCCAGGCGGCACTGAAGACCACGGCCCGGGATGTTTACGTCTCCTGGCTGCCGCCGTTTCACGACATGGGCCTGATCGGCGGATTGCTGCAGCCCCTCTTCACCGGAGGCACCCTGGTCCTGATGACGACGGCCAGCTTCCTGGCCCGGCCGATGCGTTGGATCGAGGCGATGCACCGCTATCGCGGCACCATCACGGCCGGACCGGACTTTGCCTACCGGCTCTGTGCCGAGCGCCTGCGGCGCGGCGCGCGACAGGCGGGTCCGAACCGCGCCGATGGGCCGGACTGGGACCTGCGCCCCTGGCGCATTGCACTGTCCGGTGCCGAACCGGTACGGCCCGACACGGTCACCGAATTTCAGGCCGCTTTCGCGCCGCTGGGTTTTGCCGCGGGCGCGATCTATCCCAGCTACGGCCTGGCCGAAGCCACCTTGTTCGTCACCGGCGGACAGCGCGCGAACGGCGACGTGACGCGCCGCTTCTCGAGCGAGGCACTGGCTCGAGGCAAGGCCGTGGCCATCGATGCTGGCGACCCTCCACCGCAGGCGTCCCACGCGTCGCTGGCGCCGCAAGAGACGCCAGCGACATGGACACGGCTGGTCCGCTGCGGCCGTCCGGCGCCTGAGCATGGGTTGCGCATCGTCGATCCGGCCAACGGGTCGGGGCTCCCCGATGCCTGCATTGGGGAGATCCAGGTGCGTGGACCCAGTGTGACGCGTGGTTATTGGGGACAGCCCGACGCCAGCGCGCAGACCTTTCTGGAACTGGCGCCTGAGCGCTGGCTGCGGACCGGCGATCTTGGTTTCCTGCTCGACGGTGAATTGCACGTGACCGGCCGACTCAAGGACCTGATCATCCTGCGAGGCCACAACCTGTATCCGCAGGACATCGAGGCCGCGATTGAGCGCGAGCCGGAACTCGCCCGTCAGGGCCGTGTGGCCGCCTTTGCGGTACCGGGCGCGGACGGCGATGCGATCGGTATCGCCGCCGAAGTCTCGCGCGCAGCGCAGCAGTCGATGTCGCCCAGCAACCTGGTGGCCCGGATCGCGGCGGCGGTCGGTGAACACTGCGGACAGGCTCCTCGGCTGACGGTCCTTCTTCATCCCGGCGGCCTGCCGAAGACCTCCAGCGGCAAGATCCAGCGATCCGCTGCACGGCAGGGCTGGCTGGACGGCAGTCTCGACGCGTTGGCGATCCATGACAACGGCCGTTTCGTCATCGGCGGCGATACACAGGACCAGAGAGACGGGGAATCCGTCCGCGAGCCTTCATCAGCCCCCCCCGTCGACGGGCAGACGTCCGAACTCAAGAAGACCGAACAGGATCTTGCCGTGCTGTGGCGCGAGGTGATCAAGTTCCACGGCACGTCCGCAGGATTGGACGTGAGCGGGCCCACATCAGACACCCATTTCTTCGCCGTGGGTGGCAACTCCCTGACCGCGGTGGCGCTGGCATCACGCGTGTCGGCCCGATGGGAGATCGTGCTGACGCTGCGAGACCTGTTCGAGGCGCCGACGCTCGGCGAGCTGGCCGCCAGGATTGCGCAGCGGCGGGCCGGCAGGTTGCCCGGTTCGTGGGCGGAGCGGCCCAGGGCGCCCATGGCAGCGCGTCGGCCCGGCGAGCCGGCGTCGCTCGTCCTGTCGCCCGTGCAACAGCGCCTTTGGATGGTGGAGCGGATGACGCCTCGGCTGCAACGGGAGGCCCATCCGGCCTACAACATGACCGCCGCTGTGCATCTGGACGGCCCCCTGAACATCACCGCTCTCCGATCGGCCCTTGGGGCGCTGCTTGACCGCCACGACGTGCTGCGCAGCGTGTATCCGCAGGATGACGACGGTCAGCCGGTGGCGCAGGTGCGACGCTCCGTCACGCTGGATCTGGCGGTGAAGGACCTGACGAAGCTGCCGGCCCCGCAGCACCGCGACGCCATCGACCAGGCGCTCGCGGCTCTGGAGGGCCAGGCCTTCGACCTCGAGGCGGACCTGCTGCTGCGGGCCTCGATGCTGGCGCTCGAGGCCCAGCGGCATGTGCTGCTTTTGTGCGTGCACCACCTTGTTTTCGACGGCTGGTCCTTGGCCGTCTTTGCACGCGATCTAGCGGCGGCCTACACCGCTTTCCTGCGGTCGGAGGATGCCAGCCTCGCGTCCGCCGACCGTGCCTGCCCCGACTGGCCGCCGCTGCCCATGCAGTATGCCGACTACGCTGCATGGCAACAGCGAGAGCTGGAGGCGGCTCGCCCCGCGCTGTCGGCCTTCTGGCGCGAGACGCTGCGGGACGCACCGACGCTGTCCACACTGCCACCGGACCGACCGCGTCCGGCGGTCGCCTCGATGGCCGGGGACACCGTCACGGTGTCGATCGACCCGATGCTGGCATCGGCCATCGGCCAACTCGCCCGGTCGCAAGGCTGTACGCCGTTTCTCGTGATGCTGGCCGCGTTCCTCGCGCTGATGCACCAGCGCTGCGGACAGGACGATCTGGTCGTGGGCACCGATGTGGCCGGCCGCGACCGGCCCGAGTTCGAGCCGCTGATCGGCTTCTTCGTGAATGTGCTGCCGCTTCGCTCACGGCGGGTCCCACCGACTGTCGAGTCAGCCAGGCAGGAGCGCCTGGCCGATTGGCTGGCGCGTGTGCGCGACCTCAGCCTGGCGGCCTTCGAGCACGCCGCCATGCCCTTCGACCAGATCGTCGAGGCGGCGGCGGTGCCCCGCACGCGGCGGCACGGCCCGCTGGTGCAGACGCTCTTTGTTGTGCAGAACACCCCCGACGTCACGCTCCACCTGCCTGGACTTGCGGCGCGGCTGGAAGCTCGTCCGGCCGCAGGCGCCAAGTTCGACCTGGCTGTCTTCGTCACCGAAACGGGCGGGCAACACCGGGCCGACTGGGTGTTCTCGACCGCCTTGTATGACCGCGAGACGGTCCAGGCCGTAGCGCGGGATTGGCAACAGCTGCTGGGTTTGGCTGCCGCTCGCCCGCAGGCAGCGCTGTCCGCGTTGCTGGACGGCCTGCCCCCTTTCCCGGCGCGGCACGCGTCGGCTGCGCGTCTCCCGACTCCTTCGATCCTTCCGGAGCCCACCATGACCTCTCTGTCTTCTTCCACCCCCGACAAATTGGGCAAGCTGGCCAAGCTGGCAGCGATCCGCGCACCGGGGGATCGGACCCACAGCACCGCATCGACATTCACCTCCGCCGTGCGCCTGTCCACGCTCGCCGCCGACCGCCCCTTTCCGCTGATCGTTGAAGCCATGGCGCCAGACCTGGATGCGGTTGCCTGGGCGCGGGCGCATCGGGAACTGATCGAACGATCCCTGCTCACCCATGCAGGCCTGCTGCTGCGCAATTTCGGCCTCAGGACGCCGCAGGAATTCGAGTCCTTTGCCGAGGCCATCGAGCCGGAGCTGTTCGGCGGCTACGGCGACCTGCCCAAGAAGGAGGGCGGTCGCAACACTTACCGCTCCACGCCGTATCCGGAGCGGCAGATGATCCTCTTCCACAACGAGAGTGCCCATCTGGCGCGTTGGCCTCGCAAGCAGTGGTTCTTTTGCGAGCAGCCATCGCCGGTCGGCGGCGCCACCCCGATCGTCGATGGCCGGGAGATGCTGCGGCGGCTGCCCAAGTCCATCGTGGAGGAGTTCGAGCGCAAGGGGCTGCTCTACATCCGCACCTTCACGCCTCGCCTGGACGTTTCCTGGCAGGACTTTTTCAAGACGACCGTGCATGCCGAGGTGGAAGCGGGTTTGACCCAGGCCGGCACCCGCTTCCGCTGGCTCGATGCCGCCACGCTCCAAACCCGCCACCAGTGCCCCGCGGTCATTCGGCATCCCCTCACCGGGGAACGTGTGTTCTTCAATCAGGTGCAACTGCATCACCTCAGCTGCCTGGAGCCCGAGGTGCGCGCGGACCTGCAAGCCCTGGTCGGCCTGGACCGCATGCCGCGTCATGTGACCTTCGGCGACGGCTCGGAGATTCCTGACGAGGTCATGGCCGTCGTCGGCGCGACTTACGAGGCCTGCGCGGTGCGGCTGGCCTGGCGGCAGGGCGACATCATCATGCTGGACAACATGCTGGCGGCCCATGCGCGCGACCCCTATGAGGGACCGCGCAAGATCGTCGTTGCCATGGGCGCGATGTTCGACCGCGCTGCGTTGGTCGGGGAGGCGTGATCCGATGAACGCCATTCACATTCCACCGCTGAGCGACGCCTCGCCCCTCGACCAGTCGTTCGGCCAGTCGCTCGGCCAGTCGTTCAATCCAGGCCTCAGCCAGGGCGCCACCCGCGCCCTCAGCCCCGAGCAGCGCGCGGCGCTTGCCGCGATCGACGCGATCCCCGGCCTGACCGCTCATGTGACCATCGAGGGCCCCGTGGATCCAGTGCGTCTGCGCGGTGCGGTGGAGCGAGCGATTGACGCCCATGAGGTGCTGCGCACCGCCTTCGGTCCGGTGGACGGCTACCGCGGCTGGCGACAGTGGACCCTCAGCGAGCGGCCGGCACTCGACTGGTCGGAGACCACGCTGGCGAGCGACGATCCCAGCACAGTGGACGCGTGGCTGGACGAAATGGCACGGCCGCTGGACCTGGCTCAGGGACGAAGTGTGCGGGCCGGACTTGCGCGGCTGTCGGAAAGCCGGCATGTGCTGGCGCTGCGTGTCAGCACGCTGGTGGCGGACGAGGGCAGCGCACGGGGCCTGCTGACGCAAATGGCCGCCAACGAGGCACCGGAGGATGGCCAGGCCGCCGGCGAACTGCGCAAGCAGAACGGCGAGGAGGGCGCCCCGCCTCTCCAATATTCGCAGTACGTCGAATGGCGCGGCGAACTGGCCCTCGGGGAAGAGGCCGCGGCAGGAGCGGCGTATTGGGAGGCCCACCTGTCCGCGCACGGCGCTCCGCCGTCCTCCTGGCGGGGGCCGCAACTGCCGGCGCCGCTGAGGCCGGCGGCGGGCAGGGTGGAGGCGCGACGCGTGGTCGATGCGGCCCTGGCAGGCCAGATCGGGCGCAGCGCCCTGGGGGCGGAGCGGCTGTTGCATGCCGTGTGGTTGATGCTGCTGGCGCGCTTGAACGGCCACGAGCCGTTCCTGAGCGGCTGGCGCCATGATTGCCGCGACGACTATCCGGTCATGCAGGGGGCCGTCGGTCCCTACGACAAGCTGCTGCCGGTGGCGGTGACGGTCACTGACGACACCCGCGTGGGCGACTGGCTGGACCACTGCGCCGGCGTGGCGGCAGCGCATGTGCAGTCACAGGAATACTGGGCGGTTGACGCGCCGCCCGTGCCCGTCCCGCTGGAGGCGATCTTCCATTGGCGACGCCAGGGGGCGTGGCCGGTCCGGGCGTCCGTTCCCGTCGTCATTCGGCCGCCGGGTCCTTTGACCCTGGAAGTGCAAGGGGAGGGCGGCATCGAGCTCGTGATTCACGCGGACGGGCGGCGCCATTCCCAGCAGGCGGTCGAGCGGCTGCTGGGTCAGGTCATCACGCTGCTCCACCAGGTCCTGGAGCGACCGGACGCCCCGCTGCGGGCACTCGATCCGGTGGGCGCGGCCGAACGGGCCGCCTTGCTGCGATGGGCGCACGGGGACCACGGCGACGTGGGTGGCCTGACCGTGTCGCAGCAGATTGCGGCGTGGGCGGTGCGTTCGCCCCAGGCGCCCGCTCTGGTGGCGGACGGCATGTTGCTGGACTACCGCACCCTGAACGAGCGCGCGAACCGACTTGCCCGCGCGATGGGCAGGCTCGGCCTTCGTCCAGGAGGGCTGGTGGCCTTGAACCTGCCGCGTGGCGGCGACCTCATCGTGGCCATGTTGGCGACCTGGCGGGCAGGCGCCGCCTATCTGCCGCTGGAGCCGGCCTGGCCCGAGGCTCGCCGTCAGGCCCTGTTGGCCGAGGCGAGACCCGCTTTGACGATCGACGCCACGATGCTCGCCGGGGATCTGCTGACGCCTCACGGCCAGCCGCCGATCCAGCTGACCCAGTTGGACAGCGGCATGCCTGAGCGCGTGCCGCTACTGACGGATCTGGCCTATGTGCTCTACACCTCCGGCTCCACCGGCCAGCCCAAGGGCGTCGCCATCGAACAGGGGCAGTTGCTCCACTATGTCGCGGGCAGCACCGCCGCCATGGACCTGGCCAACAGCCGACGCTGGGCACTGACCAGCTCGGTCGTTGCCGACCTGGGCAACACAGCGCTGTTCGGTGCGCTCATCAATGGCGCCTGCCTCGTGGTGGCCAGCGAGGACGACACGCGCCATCCCGCGGCCTTCGCCCGCTTTCTCAAGGCGCATCGCATCGATGCGTTGAAGATGGTGCCCTCCCATCTGGAGGCCTTGCTGGCCGAGGCGGAGACCGACGCACCCGTGCCGGCGACGGTCATCCTGGGCGGCGAAGCGGCGCCGCGTGGCCTGCTCCAGCGCATTCGGCAGCTGTCGCCGGGCGCGGTGCTGCACAACCACTATGGACCGACCGAATGCAGCGTCGGCGTGCTGGTGCATCGGGTGCAGGATTCGGACCTGGCCGCCGATGCCGACGGCGCCTTGCCCCTGACCCGTGTGCTGCCCAACAACCGGGCCCTGGTGCTGGACGAGGCGATGCGGCTGGTGCCGGCCGGCGGCGTGGGCGAGGTCTACCTCGGCGGCCCGCAGTTGTGCCGGGGCTATCTGCGCGCGAGCGCCGACCCCCTGGCCCCGGCCAGCGCGAGCGAACCGGCCACCCGATTGACCGACGCCTTCGTCGATGACCCCTTCCATCCGGGCGAGCGGCTCTATCGCACCGGCGACCTCGCCCGCGTGCTGCCTGAAGGCGGTGTGCGCCTGACGGGGCGTGCGGACCATCAGGTCAAGCTGCGCGGCTTCCGGGTCGACCCGGCCGAGGTGGAGGTCGCGCTGCTGGGGCTGCACGGGGTGCGCCAAGCGGCGGTGCAGGCCTTGCCCGGACCGGCCGGCGAGCTTCAGCTGTGGGCCTGGGTGGTGGCGGCCGAGGGGGTTCCGCTGGAAGAGATCGCGCTCCGCCAGGCACTGACTTCGATCCTGCCGGAGCCGATGGTGCCGTCGTGCATTCACTGCATCCGCGAGCTGCCACGACTGCCGAACGGCAAGCTTGATCGGGCGGCGATTCGCGCCATGGCTGCGTCCGCGGGCGCAGAGCGTGCGCAGGGGCGGGTGGTCAGTCGTCCGCCACGCGATGCGCTGGAGGCGGTGCTCTCACAGGGCATGGGCCTCTTGCTGGGGCGTGAGTCCATCGGCATGGACGAGGACTTCTTCGAGCTCGGCGGCCATTCATTGCTGGTGATCCGGCTGGTGGCGCGGCTGCGCAAGCGGCTGGGCATCGAGATCGAGCCGGGACTGGTTTTTGACCATCCCACCGTGGCCGAACTGGCCGCCGCGCTACGTGCCGGGCCCTGGGATCTGTCTGGCTTTGACCGCCTGGCTGCCACCGATTGGCAGCCCACCGAAACGTCCACTGCGGCCCATCCATGAATGACCTGACCCTTCCTCCGACCCTGCCGACGGACGGCGCCGCCGACACCGCCACCTCCCCCTCCCCCTTCACGCCCGTGCCGCCCGGCAGGCCCGTCCGAGACGGCGAGGCCGTTCCGCTCTCCTTCACTCAGGAACCTTTGTGGATCCTGCAGCGGCTGGATGACCGGATGACCGCCTACAACCTGCCGCGGGTCATGCGGCTGTGCGGGCCGTTGCAGGTCGACGCACTGCAACGCGCCTTTGATGCGGTCATCGCGCGCCACGCGATCCTGCGCACGCGCTTCTTCGAGCAGGAGGGGGTGCCGATGGCCATGGCGATGGCCCCGGCCCAGGTGAACTTTGAATTGACGCAGGTGGACCTGTCCAACGAGGCCCCATCCTCCCGGGCCGCCGGGCTGTCTCGCGAGATCCAGGCGACCTTGACCCATGTCTTTGACCTCGGGACCGCACCAGCGATGGTGGCGCGCTTGATCCGCGTCGGCCCGCAGGAATTCATGCTTGCGCTGTGCCTGCATCACATCGTGTCGGATGCCTGGTCGAATCCGGTGTTTGCTGCGGACCTGTCGGCCGCCTATGCCCAGGCGCTTCGACAGCCCGGTGCGGTGGCACTGCCGGCCCTGCCGCTGCAATATGCCGATCATGCGCAGCGACAACGCGCCGGTCTGGCTGAAGGTCGGTTCGACCGCGCACTGGCGCACTGGAATGCCCATCTCGGTGACCAGGTGCCGGTGCTGGACCTGCCCACCGATGCCGCGCGTCCGCGGGTGCCCAGCTTCCGTGGCACCTCCATCGGCTTCGGGCTGGATCCGTCGATGGAGGCGGACCTGCGTCGCTTCTGCCGGGCGGAGCGACTCACGCCGTTCGTCGTGCTGTTCGCGGCCTGGCAGCTGCTGCTGTCCCGTTTCGCGCGGCAGTCGGAATTCGCGGTCGGCGTGCCGCACGCCGGACGTCAGGACGAAGACGTCTTTGGTCTCATAGGCTTTTTCGTCAACACCCATGTCTACCGCGCGCGGCTGTCGCCGGCGCAGAGCCTTCGGTCGCTGTGCCGCCAGATCCGTGCGGACGCGCTGGCCGCCATGGCCCATCCCGACCTGCCGCTGGACCTGCTGCTCGCGCAGCGCCAGGAGCGTCGGGATCCGTCCCGGTCGCCGCTGTTTCAAGTGCTGTTCGGGGTGCAGATGGGCGATCTACCCGCCTTGAACTTCGACGGCCTGAGCGTCGAGTTCATCGACGAAGGCGACGTGAACGCCAAATTCGACCTTCAGATGAATTTCCAGGTCGGCAGCCAGTCGACCCGGGGACGCCTGGTCTACAACACGGATGTGTTCACCGAGGTCACCGCCCGTCGACTGATCCGCGCTCAGATCGACCTGCTGGCCGTGGTGCTGCGAGAGCCCGATGCGTGCGTGGGCGCCGTGGGCCTGGCCGATGGCGACGATCTGCGACGGCTGGCGGCGTGGGGAACCGGGGTGGCCGCCTCCAGCGGACGGCCGGGCCCGCAGAGGTCTCCCGACGCGCAACGCCGCAGCGAGACGGCGATCAGGACAGTGTCGGCACAGGTGCGCCGACATGCCGCTTGCCATCCGACGGCCCTCGCCTTGGTTCATGAGGATGCCTCCCTGACCTGGGCCGAATTGAACCGCCACGCAGACCTGCTCGCCGCCCGGCTTCGCACACGGGGCGTGGGCATGGAGTCGCGGGTGGCGCTCTCGTTTGACCGTTCCCTGTCCCTGGTGGTGGCCATGCTCGGCGTGCTGCGCGCTGGCGCTGCGGTGGTGCCACTGGATCCAGCGCTGCCACCGGCTCGACTGGCCTTTCAACTGGAGGACAGCGACGCTGCCCTGATCATCGCGCCGCAGCGTCTGGCGTGGATGGGGCAGGTCCCTGATCTCGAATGGCGGGTGGCCGAGTCGCACGGACTCGATGTCGGTACGCAGGACCGGTCCGATGGCGAGCCGGACGATGGACGGATTCGTCCGGAGCAGGCGGCCTATGTGATTTACACGTCCGGATCCACCGGCCGTCCGAAGGGCGTCGTGGTCAGTCACGGCGCGCTGGCGCACTATCTGGACGGGGTGCTGCAGCGGCTGCAGGTGCGGGCCGCCCACGACGATGCCTGCCAGTCGGATCACGCGGATCACGGGCATCACGCGCATCACGCGCATCACGAGGACGCCCCGGTGGCGAGCATGGCGATGGTCTCCACCGTGGCCGCCGACCTCGGCCACACGGTGCTGTTCGGCGCGCTGTGGAGCGGGACGACGCTGCACCTGGTGTCGGGCGCGCGGGCATTCGATCCGGACGGTTTTGCCGCGCTGATGCAGGGCCACGCGGTCGACATGCTGAAGATCACCCCCAGCCACCTGCAGGCCCTGATGGGCGCGCAGGATCCGGCGCAGGTGCTGCCGCGCCGGCGGCTGGTGCTGGGCGGCGAGGTCACCCCCTGGTCGCTGCTGGAGCGCATCCACGCGTTGCGGCCGGCACTGCGGGTGTTCAATCACTACGGACCCACCGAGACGACGGTCGGGACGCTCACGCAGGACGCCGCCGAGGCGGACCGATCGGCGGGCAGGCTGCCGGTGGGCCGGCCGTTGCCCGGCAGTGCAGTGCATGTGCTGGACGCAGACCTGCAGCCCCTGCCGCCGGGGCTCCCCGGTGAGCTGTATGTGGCCGGACCAGGACTGGCCCGAGGCTATCACCGACGGCCCGGCCAGACCGCCGAGCGCTTCGTCGCCAACCCGTTCGACCCTCGCGGGGGACGGATGTACCGCACCGGCGATGTGGTGCGCTGGACCGCGGACGGCCAGCTGGAGTATTTGGGCCGGGTCGATCAGCAAGTGAAGGTGCGTGGGTTCCGGGTCGAGCCGGGCGAGGTGGAGGCCCAACTGCGCGCCGATCCGGCCGTCGGCGAGGCCGTGGTCACGGCGGTGCCCGACCTGGACGGTGCGCGTTTGGTGGCTCATGTCACCGGGCGGCAAGGCGTGCGGCCGGACCCCGTCGCCTTGCGGGAGCGGCTGTCGCAACTGCTGACGGAGGCGATGCTTCCGTCGGCCATTGTGGTGATGGACGCCTTGCCGCTGACGGCCAACGGCAAGATTGACCGGCAGGCCTTGCCGCCGCCGGAGGCGGGCCGCAGCGGCGGGCCGGGGGGCGACTTGCCCCACGATCCGCCCCTCGGTGCCCGCGAGATCGCCGTGGCGGCGGCATGGACCGATCTGCTGGGCGTGGCCCGCATCGGGCGGCGTGACCACTTCTTTGAACTGGGCGGTCATTCGCTGCTGGCGCTGCGGCTGGTCGAACGACTGCGTCACCTTGGCTACCACGCCCAGGTGCGTGAGGTCTTCGCGCATCCGCGACTGGAGGACTTCGCCCGCACGCTCTCCACCGCAGCTGAAGATGAGGTCACGGTGCCGCCGAATGCCATTCCCGATGGCTGCACCGCACTTGAGCCGGGGATGCTGCCCCTGGTCTCGCTGTCGGCGGAGGAGCTGGGTCGAATCGAGGCGCTGGTGCCAGGCGGGGCGTCCAACATCCAGGACATCTACCCGCTGGCGCCGCTGCAGGAAGGCATCCTGTTCCACCACTTGATGCAGCCGCACAGCGATGCCTATGTCACCTCGCGCGGACTGGCCTTTGACAGCCGGGAGCGGCTGCAGCAATTCGTGGGACATCTGGAGGCCGTCATCGGTCGGCACGACATCCTGCGCACCTCCGTCGCGTGGGAGGGCCTCCGCGAGCCGGTCCAGATCGTGCACCGTCGTGCGGCCTTGCGCCTGCAGTGGCTGGACGGGGAGGGTGCCGCCCCTACGGCGGATGCACAGGCGCGCCTGCAGGCTCATGTGCACCGCAGCCGGCTGCGCATTGACGTGCGCAACGCCCCGATGATCCGGGCCACCGCGGTGCAGCGGCTGGCCGGCGACAGCACGACGGATGGCGGCGCCTGGCTGTTGCAGCTGTCTCGCCACCACCTGGTGTCGGACCACACGACGCTGGAACGCATCATCGAGGAGATCGGTCTGATGGCCCGTGAAGCGCAGGCCGAGCTGCCGCGCCCCGTGCCCTTCCGGGAGCAGGTCGCCCGATCCCGTCGCGCGCCGGTCGGACTCTCGCATGAAGCGTTCTTCCGCCGTGAGCTGGGCGATGTGACCGAACCGACGGCGCCGCATGGCCTGGCGGACATCCAGGGCGACGGCGCCGGCGTGCGTGAGACCCGGCGGTCGCTGCCCGACTGGCTGGCCGGGGCCGTCCGGCGGGAGGCCCAGCGTCACGGCGTCAGCGTCTCCGCACTGTTTCACCTCGCCTGGTCGCTGGTGCTGGCGCGCGCCACCGGCCGTGCCGACGTGGTGTTTGGCACCGTGCTCCTGGGCCGCATGCAGGGCGGCGCCTCAGCGACCCGTGCCCTGGGGCTGTTCATCAACACCTTGCCGCTGCGGCTGCGTGTGGGCCCCACCCGCGTCTCGGCCGCTTTGCGCGAGGCCCACACCGCGCTGGCGGCGCTGCTGAATCATGAGCATGCGCCTCTGTCCCTGGCGCAACGCTGCAGCGGTGTGTCGGGCGGCACGCCGCTGTTCTCCGCGCTGCTGAACTACCGTCACAGCCGACGGCTGCCGGTCGGCGCTCAATTGGGCGACGGCGTGCAGCTGCTGGACGGTGAGGAGCGCACCAACTATCCGTACGCCCTGTCCGTGGACGACTTTGGCGATGGTTTCTCGCTGGTGGCTCAGGTCCATCGGTCGCTTGACCCTGACACGGTCGCAGCGTCGATGCAGGTCGCGCTGGAGGCGATCGTTCAGGCGCTGTCGACAGACCCGGATCGTGCCTTGTGCGAGTTGGAGAGCCTGGACCCGGCGGCCCTTGCGCAATGGCGAACTCTCGCCACCACCGTCAGCGGCCGTGATCATGAACCGACTGTCGTGGACGCCACGCCAGTGACCGACTGGATCACGCGGCAGGCGGTCGCGCGGCCCGACGCAATCGCGCTGATCGCAGGCAATGAACGGCTGCGCTACGGCGAACTCGAGGCGCGCGCCAACCGGCTGGCTCACCAACTCCTTTGCCACGGCGTGGGGCCGGAGCGCCGGGTGGGACTGGCCCTGCCGCGATCGAACGCGATGGTGGTGGGGCTGCTGGCCATCCTGAAAGCTGGCGGTGCGTACGTGCCGCTGGACCCTGCCTATCCGGCGGAGCGGCTCCGGCACATGATGGCCGACAGTGGCATGGCCCTGCTGCTCACCAGCGCCGGGCTCGCGGCGCGGCTGCCCGCGGTGGACGGCCTGCAGGTCCTGCACATCGAGGCGCTGGAGGCGCTGGGCAGGGCCGCAGCGCCCGTCACGTCCGATTCGTCGCAAGACAGGGTGGACGTGGGGTGCCTGCTGCCGGCGGTGTCGGTGTCGCCACACCAACTGGCCTATGTGATCTACACCTCGGGTTCGACCGGGCGTCCCAAGGGCGTGGCAGTGGCCCATGGCGCGCTCTCGATGCATCTGCAGGCGATGGGCAAGCGACTGGGCCTGACCCCGGAAGACCGGATGCTGCAGTTCGCGTCGGTCAGCTTCGATGCGGCCGGGTCCCAGTGGATGGCCCCACTGATGCACGGTGCCGCCGTGGTGATGCTCCCGGAGGACGGCTGGTCGACCGAGATCGTGGCACGCACGATTCGCCGGGATGGTGTCACGGCCCTGCACCTGCCCCCCGCCTACCTGCGCCAACTCGCGGCGGACCAGGCGGATGAACAATGGCCGGTGCGCCTGTGCATCGCCGGAGGCGAGGCCTGGCCGGCGGCCGACGCGCTGGCGGCGCAGGCGGCTTTCGGCGCACAGCGACTGGTGAATTCCTACGGGCCCACCGAAGCGGTGATCACCCCATGCGCATGGATCGTCGACCCGCGCTCGTCGGCGGCCACGGCCGGACTGACGCAGCGCCTGGAGGGACGGTCGGTCACGCCAATCGGGCACCCGGTCGGCGATCGCGCGGCATGGGTGCTCGACAGCCATTTGCAGCCGTGCCCACCCGGCGTGCCGGGAGAGCTCCATCTGGGCGGCAGCGGACTGGCGCGCGGGTATCTGGACCGTGCCGGGCTGACCGCCGAGCGGTTTGTCGCGGATCCCTACGGCCCGCCGGGCGGACGTCTCTACCGCACGGGGGATCTGGTGCGCTGGGGCGTGGACGGGGCCCTCGAGTACCTCGGTCGGCTGGACCATCAGATCAAGGTGCGGGGCTACCGCATCGAGCTGGGCGAAGTCGAAGCGGCACTGGCAGCACTGCCCGGTGTGCGCGAGGCAGTCGCCGTCGCCGCACGTGGCGCCACCGGCGACCGGTTGGTGGCTTATGTGACGGCGCGGCCGCATCAGACCCTGGAGGCGGAACGGCTGCGCCGGCTCCTCAGCGGCGTGCTTCCCGACTACATGGTGCCCAGCCGGGTGCTCGTGCTGGAGGCGCTGCCGCTCAGTCCGAACGGCAAGGTCGACCGAGCGGCGCTGCCGCAGGTCGATGCCGCCGCACCCGCAACCTGGGACCCACCTCGGAACGACACGGAAGCCGCTGTCGCCCTGCTGTTTGACGCGGTGCTGGGCGTGGGGGCGGTGGGCCGCGAGGACAACTTTTTTGCGCTGGGGGGCGACTCGATCCTGAGTCTGAGGCTGATCTCGCTGGCGCACCGCCGCGGATGGCAGCTCTCGCCCCGGGACGTGTTCGAGCACCCGACCGTGGCCGCGCTGGCTGCCGCCGTGCAGACTGGGACGGCGCCGTTGCCGCTGCAGGCACTGCCCGCGGCCTCCCGGAGCGGCGACCTGCCAGTGTCCTTTGCCCAGCAGCGGCAATGGTTCCTGTGGCAACTGGACCCGCAGAGCACGGCTTATCACCTTGCCGGGGCCGTGACCTTGCGCGGCGTGCTGGACAGGTCGGCGCTGCAAGCGAGCTTCGAGGCACTGGTCCGTCGCCATGAGGCACTGCGCACCACCTTCCACGCCGATGAGCACGGCCAGGTGGTGCAGCGCGTCGCCGGACCGGCCAAGTCTGGCCTGAGCATCGTCGACCTTGCCGACGAGACGGCCGCACACCAACTGGTGCAGACGCCCTTCCATCTGTCGGCAGGTCCCCTGATCCGGGTCGGGCTGCAACGACAGCGCGCCGATCAGCATCTCCTGGTGGTCGTGCTGCATCACATCGTGGCGGATGGCGCGTCGATGCGCATCGTGCTTGATGAGGTCTTTGCCGATTACGAGTCCGGACTGCGGGGTTCTCTCTCGACGCTGGCCCCCTGGCCGATCCAGTACCCGGACTACGCCGCTTGGCAACGGCAGCGGCTGAACGAGGCCGAGCAGCAGCGCCAGTTGGCATATTGGCAGGCCCGCCTGGGCGGCGAGCAGCCGGTCCTGCAATTGCCGACCGACCACGGGCGGCGCGCCGATGGTCGTTATCAAGCCGCACGCCATTCCCTGGTGCTGCCCGCCGATGCCACGGCCCGGGTGCGGCAGCGTGCGCGAGAGGCTGCTGCGACCGGTTTCATGGTGCTGCTGGCCGCTTTCCAGGCGGTCCTGGCGCGTTGGACCGGTCAGACGGAGATCCGCGTCGGCGTGCCGATGGCCAACCGGGATCGACCCGAGGTCGCGCCGGTCGTCGGTTTCTTCGTCAACACGCAGGTTCTGGACAACCAGGTGCACGGCCGGACGCCCTTGTCGCGGATCCTGGCGCAGGCGCGGGAGGCGGCGGTCGGGGCGCAGGCACATGCCGATCTGCCGTTTGAGCAATTGGTCGACGCGCTGCAGCCGGAGCGGTCACTGGCCGTTCATCCGCTCTTCCAGGTGCTGTTCAACCATCAAGCGACCCGGCAGGCGGATGCGCCCCAATGCTCCGGTCTGACGATGGAGCCCGTCATCGCCATTGAACGGTCGGCACAGTTCGAACTCGCCCTGCACACGACCGAGCAGCCGGACGGCACGATCCAGGCCAGCTTTGTTTATGCCGCCGAACTCTTCGAGCCGACCACGATCGAACGGCTGGCCCGCCACTGGGTCGCGATGGTCGAGGCCATGGCGGAGGTACCCGAGACCCCGGTGGGGGAAGTGGCTCTGATGTCGGCGGCCGAGTGGGAGGCGCTGACCCGGCTGAGCGTGAATGCGTCTCCGGTGGCGCCGCCGGTGCCGGTGCATCGGTTGATCGAGCAGCAGGCTGCGGCGGATCCGGACGCACCGGCGCTGGTCTTCGGCACGCACACGCTCAGCCGCGGCGAGCTCAACCGACGGGCCAACCGGCTCGCCCGTCGGCTGATCGGACTCGGTGTCGGACCGGACACCCGGGTCGGGCTGGCGGTGGAGCGATCGCTGGAGATGATGGTCGGCGTGCTGGCGATTCTCAAGGCCGGCGGTGCCTATGTGCCGCTGGACCCGGAGCTGCCGGTGGAGCGACTGGCCTACATGCTGCAGGACAGCGGCGTGGCGCTGGTGCTGACGCAGCCCCACCTGCGCGAGCGGCTGTCGGAGGGGGCAGGGCGCGTGTGGATCGACATTGACCTGGCTGCGCTGGCGGACGTCATCGTCGACAGCGACAGCGACATCAAAGCAAAAGCCAGCGCCAAGGGCGACGCCTCGGACGACGAGAACCCCAACGTCGATCTGCACGGCGAGCACCTGGCCTACGTGATCTACACCTCCGGCTCGACCGGCCGCCCCAAAGGCGCCGCCAACCGGCATCTGTCCCTGCACAACCGCCTGGCGTGGATGCAGCAGGCCTATGCGCTGGACCGCTCGGACACGGTGCTGCAAAAAACCCCGCTGAGCTTCGATGTGTCGGTATGGGAACTGTTCTGGGCCCTGGCCGAGGGCGCCCGGCTGGCGATCGCCGCGCCGGGCGATCACCGCGACCCCGCCCGGCTCGTGGCGCTGATCCAGGCGCATCAGGTCACGACCCTGCACTTCGTGCCGTCCATGCTGCAGGCCTTCCTCGCGCATGAGGGCATCGAGGCCTGCACCGGCTTGCGTCGTCTGATCTGCAGCGGCGAGGCCTTGCCGGTGGAGGCACAGAACGGCGTGTTCCGGCGTCTGCCTGGCGTCGGACTCTTCAACCTGTACGGTCCCACCGAAGCCGCCATCGACGTCACCCACTGGACCTGCCGCGACGACGGTCGCAGCCAGGTCCCGATTGGCGCGCCCTTGACCGGCCTCTCCACCTGGGTGCTGGATGGCGACCTGAACCCGGTGCCCGAGGGCGTACCGGGCGAGCTGTACCTGGGCGGCGTCGGATTGGCGCGCGGTTATCACGGCCGCCCCGGACTCACCGCGGAGCGTTTCGTGGCCCATCCGCTGGCCACGGACGGCAGCCGGCTTTACCGCACCGGGGACCTGGTCCGGTGGCAAGGGCAAGGGCAAGGGCAGCTCGACTATCTGGGCCGCACCGACCATCAGGTCAAGATCCGCGGCCTGCGGATCGAGCTGGGGGAGATCGAAGCCCAGTTGCTGGCGCAACCCGGCCTGCGCGAAGCGGTGGTGGTGGCGCAGCGGCTGCCCACCGGGGACCGGCTGGTGGCGTATGTCTCGGCACAGCCGGGCAACGACACGACGCCCGAGGTCGCGTCGTTGCGCGAGGCCCTGGGCCGTGTGCTGCCCGAGTACATGGTGCCGGCCGTCATCATGGTGCTGGACCAGTTGCCGCTCAATCCCAGCGGCAAGGTGGATCGCCGGGCGTTGCCGGCGCCGGAGGTTCCGTTGCGTGGTGGCGATGACGCCCCGGTGGGCGAGGTGGAGCAGACCGTGGCCGCGATCTGGGCCGAGGTGCTGGGCCTTGATCGCGTCGGGCGGCAGGACAACTTCTTCAGCCTCGGCGGCCATTCGCTGCTGGCCCTGGGCGTCCTGGAGCGACTCCGCCGCCAGGGCTGGCGGGCCGACGTGCGGCAGCTCTTCCTGCATCCCGAGCTGGCCGCCTTTGCGCGCGTGGTCGAGGTGGCGGAGCTTGCGTCAGCGAACGCAGCCCCTGAGCTGGCAGGGCCAGCGCAGGCGTTGCAGACCACTGCCGAGGATGCCGCGATGAGCCTGCTGCTGTCGCACGATCAGCGTCGTCGCCTCGAAGCGCAAATTCCCGGCGGCGCCGACAACCTCCAGGACCTCTATCCACTGGCGCCGCTGCAGGAAGGCATCCTCTTTCATCACCTGTTGCAGCCCCATGCAGATGCCTACGTCACGGCCCACCTGATCCACTTTGATCGGGAGGAGCGTCTGCGCCAGTTCGTCGCCACCTTCAATCGCGTCATCGAACGGCACGACATCCTGCGCACGGCCGTTCTGTGGGACGGTCTGGACGAGCCGGTGCAGGTCGTGTGCCGTCAGGCGACGCTGGAGCTCGAATGGCTATCCCCTGACGACGGCCCGGTGGCCGATCAACTGGAACGCCTGGCGCGCCCCGGAGGCTGCCGCATTGATGTGCGCCGCGCGCCGATGTTGCGCGCACTGGCGGCCCATGACGCGTCGCGGGCACGCTGGTGTCTGCTGCTGCCCAGTCATCATCTGGTGACGGACCACCGCACGCTGGCCGGCGTGGTGGAGGAAATCACGCTGATGCAGCAAGGCCGCGACCAGGAGCTGCCTCAACCGGTGCCGTTCCGGCGTTTCGTGGCACAGGCTCGCGGACGAGTCAGCCGGGCGGATCACGAGACCTTCTTCACCGCGATGCTGCGCGACGTCACCGAACCGACCACGCCGTTCGGCATGACCGATGTGCGCGGCGATGGGACCGGATTGCGCCAGGCGCGGGCCCGGCTGCCGCAGCCATTGGCGGCCGCCGCACGGCGGGAAGCGCGGCGCCACGGCGTCGGCGTCACCGCGCTGTTCCACCTGGCCTGGGCGCTGGTGCTCGGTCGCACGAGCGGCCGCACCGATGTCGTCTTTGGCACGGTGTTGCTCGGCCGTCTGGGCATTGAAGGGGCCGCAGCGACCTCGCTGGGCCTGTCGATCAACACGCTGCCACTTCGCTTGCAGGTGGGAACGGCCGGGGTGGCGGACGGCCTGCGGGAGGCCCACGCTGCGTTGTCCGCGCTGTTGCACCATGAGCACGCCAGTCTGTCCCTGGCCCAGCGCTGCAGTGGCCTGGCCGGCGGTACGCCGCTGTTCTCGGCCCTGTTGAACTATCGACACGCGAAGCGGCGCCAGGACCGTGCTGCCGCTGTCTGGGAAGGCATGGAGATCAGCGACGCGCAGGAACGATCCAACTATCCGTTCGGCCTGTCGGTGGACGATGACGGACAGGACTTCGGCCTGGTCGCCCAGGTGCAGACCCCGCTCGATCCGGAACAGGTGTGCCGGTGGATGCAGGCGGCGGTGAGTGCGCTGGTCGATGCCCTGGCTCATCGACCGGCGCAGGCGCTGTGTGAGCTGGATGTGCTGGATGCCCAGACGCTCGAATGCCTGGCGTCCTGGGGCGGTCCACGGTGGCGGGATGCGGGGACGCTGCCGGTGCCTCGTCTGGTTGAGCGACAGGCCGCCGAACGGCCCGATGCCGTGGCCTTGATCAGCGGCCATGGGTCGCTGACCTATGCGCAACTCAATGCACGGGCCAACCGCCTGGCGCATCGGCTGATGGCGTGGGGCGTGCGCCCGGAGGACCGGGTGGGTCTGGCGGTGGCGCGGTCACCGGACATGGTGGTCGCGCTGCTGGCGGTGCTCAAGGCCGGCGCGGCCTATGTCCCGCTGGACCCGACCTATCCGGTGGAGCGGCTGGCCTACATGGTGGAAGACAGCGGCTTGCGCTTGCTGCTGACCCAGGAGTCGCTCGCCAACCGGCTGCCGCTGCGACCCGGACTGGATCTCCTGAGACTGGACGGTCCGGACGCGTTCGACGGCCCGGACTCGAATCCCGCTGTGGCCATCCACCCGGCGCATCTGGCCTATGTCATCTATACCTCCGGCTCCACCGGACGGCCCAAGGGCGTCGCGGTGCCTCACGGCCCGCTGGCCATGCATGTGCAGTCCATTGGCGAGGTCTACGGCATGACACCGGCGGACCGGGAGCTTCAGTTCGCCTCCATCGCCTTCGATGGCGCGCATGAACGCATCTGGGTCCCGCTGGCATTCGGTGCGGCGCTGATGCCTCGTGATCAGGACCTGTGGCCGGTGGAGCGCACCGCTGCCGAGATCGAGCGTCACGGCATCACCATCGCCTGCTTCACCCCCGGCTATCTGACCCAGATGGCTGAACTGCTGGGCGAATCCGCCAGCCGGTTGCCGATCCGGTCCTACACCGTGGGAGGCGAAGCGATGTCCCGGGCTCATTTCGACCGGGTCCAGGCGGTGCTGCGGCCGCCGCGTCTGATCAATGGCTACGGACCGACGGAGACGGTCATCACGCCGACAGTGGGCATCGCCCTGGCGGGGGACCGGTTCGACGCGCCCTACATGCCCATCGGGCGGCCGGTGGGCGAGCGCACCGCCCATGTGCTGGACGCCGAGCTCAATCGGGTGCCGCCCGGCGTGCCCGGCGAGCTGTATCTGGCGGGCGGTCTGGCGCGTGCCTACCTGGGTCGTCCGGGCGCCAGCGCCGAGCGCTTCGTGGCCGATCCGTTTGCGGCCGGCGATCGCAGCGGCAGCCGCATGTACCGGACCGGCGATCTGGTGCGCTGGAATGCCAGGGGGGAACTCGACTACCTCGGGCGCATCGATCATCAGGTGAAGGTGCGGGGATTCCGGATCGAGCTGGGGGAGGTGGAGTCGCAGTTGCGTCGCCAGCCGGGGGTGAGCGAAGCCGTGGCCGTGGCCCAGGACAGCGCCGCAGGCGCCCGCCTGGTGGCCTATGTGTCGCCGCTGCCCGGCCAGACCCTCTCACCGCAGCGCCTGCGAGAGGGGCTGGCGACGAGCCTGCCGGAGCACATGGTGCCGGGACTGTTCGTCATCCTCGACGCCTTGCCCCTGAATCCGAATGGCAAGGTCGATCGCCAGGCGCTGCCAACGCCGCAGCCGGACCCTGGGCGGCCCTACGAACCGCCCGCTGGCGAGACCGAGTCCGGACTGGCCGCGCTGTGGGCGCAGGCGCTGTCGGTTGAGCGGGTCGGCCGGCACGACAACTTCTTCGAACTGGGCGGCCACTCGCTGACGTTGCTGAAGCTGCAGATGCAGGTGGACCGGCGATTCGGCGTGCAGTTGCCGATGCGTACCTACTTTGAACGCCCCACGCTGGCCGAAGCGGCCGCGGCGGTGCAGCACGAGATCGACACGGTGACGGCGGCGCAGGGCGGCGAGCTCGATCGTCTCGCGGCGCTGCTGGATACCTGGGAGAACTGAATGACCATCCTCGACAAGAACGATGCCGCGACGGTGGCGACTCGCGCGGTCGGCGCGCCACACGATGCCAGGCGGGCCCTGGCGGAGCGCTTCGCACAGTTGCCCGCTGAGCGGCAACGTGGCTTTCTGCAGGCGCTCAAGGCGCAAGGCATCGACTTCGCGCTGCTGCCCATCGTCCGAGCCGCCTCGCGCGACGCACGTCCACTGTCGCATGCGCAATTGCGTCAATGGTTCCTGTGGAGTCTGGAGCCGCAGAGCACGGCCTACCACCTCTCGCGCGTCCTGCTGCTGCAGGGCAGCCTCGATGTCGCGGCCCTGCGCGCGAGCTTCGCCGCCCTGGTGGATCGCCACGAGTCACTTCGCACCAGTTTTCATGCCGACCCGCAGGGCGTCGTGGGACAGCGGGTGCATGAGGCCGCCGAGTGCGCGCTCGACATCCCGCTGATCGACTTGAGCGCTCAGGACGATCCAGCCGGCGACCTGGAGGCCCTCACGCGGCGGCGGGCTCAGGCCCTGGTGTCCTGCCCCTTTGACCTCGGCGCGGCCCCGTTGCTGCGCGTGGCCTTGCTTCGTCAGTCGGCGCAGCGGCATGTGCTGGTGGTGGTGCTTCACCATATCGTCTCGGACGGCTGGTCGATGAAGGTGATCGTCGACGAATTCATGGCGATGTACCGGGCGCGGGTCCGTGGTGAGACGCTGACGCTGCCGCCCTTGCCGATCCAATACGCCGACTATGCGGCCTGGCAGCGTCATTGGCTGGAGGCCGGCGAGGCGGAGCGTCAACTGGCGTATTGGACGGACCGGCTGGGCGGCGAGCAGCCGGTGCTGCAGCTTCCGGCGGACCACACGCGCCGGCCGGACGGACGCTACACCGCCGCGCATCAGACGGTGACCGTGCCGGAGCGGGTGGTGAACGCCGTGCGACGGCGGGCGATCGACCACGGCACCACACTGTTCACCGCCTTGTTGGCCGCCTACCAGGCGGTCCTGGGCCGCCATGCGGGCTGGACCGACGTTCGTGTCGGCGTGCCGGTCGCCAACCGGCAGCGGCAGGAGACCGAGGGCGTCGTCGGATTTTTCGTCAACACTCAGGTGCTGAGCAATCGCATCGACGGGCGGATGACGCTGCGCGAGGTGCTTGAACACGCCAAGGAGGCCGCCCTGGGGGCCCAGGCCCATCCGGATCTGCCGTTTGAGCAACTGGTCGACGCGCTGCAGCCGGAGCGATCCCTGGGCATTCATCCGCTCTTCCAGGTGATGTTCAATCATGGCCACGGCGGGACCACGGCGCAGGCCGCGCTGCCGGGTCTGACGGTTCAGGCGGACGCCGCCGGGGAGCAGGCCGCGCAGTTCGAGCTGATGCTCACGACCACCGAGCAGCCCGACGGCACGCTGCGTGCGAGCCTGGCCTATGCCGCCGAACTCTTCGAGCCGACCACGATCGAACGGCTGGCCCGCCACTGGGTCGCGATGGTCGAGGCCATGGCGGAGGTACCCGAGACCCCGGTGGGGGAGGTGGTTCTGATGTCGGCGGCCGAGTGGGAGGCGCTGACCCGGCTGAGCGTGAATGCGTCTCCGGTGGCGCCGCCGGTGCCGGTGCATCGGTTGATCGAGCAGCAGGCTGCGGCGGATCCGGACGCACCGGCGCTGGTCTTCGGTACGCACACGCTCAGCCGCGGCGAACTCAACCGACGGGCCAACCGGCTCGCCCGTCGGCTGATCGGACTCGGTGTCGGACCGGACACCCGGGTCGGGCTGGCGGTGGAGCGGTCGCTGGAGATGATGGTCGGCGTGCTGGCGATTCTCAAGGCCGGCGGTGCCTATGTGCCGCTGGACCCGGAGCTGCCGGCGGAGCGACTGGCCTACATGCTGCAGGACAGCGGCGTTGCGCTGGTGCTGACGCAGCCCCACCTGCGCGAGCGGCTGTCGGAGGGGGCAGGGCGCGTGTGGATCGACATTGACCTGGCTGCGCTGGCGGACGTCATCGTCGACAGCGACAGCGACATCAAAGCAAAGACCAGCGCCAAGGGCGACGCCTCGGACGACGAGAACCCCGAGGTCGATCTGCACGGCGAGCACCTGGCCTACGTGATCTACACCTCCGGCTCGACCGGCCGCCCCAAAGGCGCCGCCAACCGGCATCTGTCCCTGCACAACCGCCTGGCGTGGATGCAGCAGGCCTATGCGCTGGACCGCTCGGACACGGTGCTGCAAAAAACCCCGCTGAGCTTCGATGTGTCGGTATGGGAACTGTTCTGGGCCCTGGCCGAGGGCGCCCGGCTGGCGATCGCCGCGCCGGGCGATCACCGCGACCCCGCCCGGCTCGTGGCGCTGATCCAGGCGCATCAGGTCACGACCCTGCACTTCGTGCCGTCCATGCTGCAGGCCTTCCTCGCGCATGAGGGCATCGAGGCCTGCACCGGCTTGCGTCGTCTGATCTGCAGCGGCGAGGCCTTGCCGGTGGAGGCACAGAACGGCGTGTTCCGGCGTCTGCCTGGCGTCGGACTCTTCAACCTGTACGGTCCCACCGAAGCCGCCATCGACGTCACCCACTGGACCTGCCGCGACGACGGTCGCAGCCAGGTCCCGATTGGCGCGCCCTTGACCGGCCTCTCCACCTGGGTGCTGGATGGCGACCTGAACCCGGTGCCCGAGGGCGTACCGGGCGAGCTGTACCTGGGCGGCGTCGGATTGGCGCGCGGTTATCACGGCCGCCCCGGACTCACCGCGGAGCGTTTCGTGGCCCATCCGCTGGCCACGGACGGCAGCCGGCTTTACCGCACCGGGGACCTGGTCCGGTGGCAAGGGCAAGGGCAAGGGCAGCTCGACTATCTGGGCCGCACCGACCATCAGGTCAAGATCCGCGGCCTGCGGATCGAGCTGGGGGAGATCGAAGCCCAGTTGCTGGCGCAACCCGGCCTGCGCGAAGCGGTGGTGGTGGCGCAGCGGCTGCCCACCGGGGACCGGCTGGTGGCGTATGTCTCGGCACAGCCGGGCAACGACACGACGCCCGAGGTCGCGTCGTTGCGCGAGGCCCTGGGCCGTGTGCTGCCCGAGTACATGGTGCCGGCCGTCATCATGGTGCTGGACCAGTTGCCGCTCAATCCCAGCGGCAAGGTGGATCGCCGGGCGCTGCCGGCGCCGGAGGTCCCGTTGCGTGGTGGCGATGACGCCCCGGTGGGCGAGGTGGAGCAGACCGTGGCCGCGATCTGGGCCGAGCTGATCGGTGTGCCGCAGGTGGGACGGCAGGATCATTTCTTCGAACTGGGCGGTCATTCGCTGCTGGCCATCCAGTTGCGCGCGCGGCTGCTCCAGGCCGGCTGGCAGGCGGAGATGCGTGATCTGTTCCTCCATCCGCGACTGGCCGACTTCGCTGCCGTGCTGACTCGGTCCGCTGCGACACCATCGCACCGGGACGAGCGCGCGGCGACCATCCCGGTGGGCTGTCCAGCGTTGGAACCCGGGATGCTGCCGCTGATGGATCTCGAGCCGGACGAACTGAGGTTGATTGAGGCCGCCGTCCCGGGCGGCGCCGCCAACATTCAGGACCTCTATCCGCTGGCACCGCTGCAGGAGGGCCTGCTCTTTCATCATCTGATGCAAGAGCAGGGCGACGCCTACCTCATCTCGCTGCTGCTGCGCTTCGACACCCAGCCTCGGCTGCTGCGCTTCATCGAGGCGCTCAACCAGGTGATCGCCCGGCATGACATCCTGCGCACGGCCGTGCTCTGGGAAGGTCTGCGCATGCCGGTGCAGGTGGTCTGTCGAGAGGCGCCGCTGACCCTGGATTGGCTGACGATCGACCCCGAGGACCAGGCGGCGGGACGCGCGGCGGAGCGGCTCGCGGCCCATGTCGACCGGCGGCGCTTCAGGATCGACGTCCGACAAGCCCCGCTGGTGCGAGCGATCGCGGTGCATGACTCGACCAGCGATCAGTGGTTGCTGCAACTGCCGAGTCATCACCTGGTGCTCGATCACACGGCAGAGAAGCTGATGATCGAGGAGATCGCGTTGATCCTTCAGGGCCGTCAGGCGGCGCTGCCCGAGCCGGTGCCCTATCGCCGCTACGTCGCGCAGGCGCGTAACGGCCTGTCGACCGAGGCCCACGAAGCGTTCTTCCGGTCCCGCCTGGGCGACATGGATGAGCTGACGGCGCCGTTCGGGCAGGTCGATGCGCGTCTGGACGGCAGCACCCAGGAGGAATGCCGTGTCACGCTGCCAGAAGCGCTGTCCAGCCGCTTGCGCGAACAGGCGCAGCGTCAGGGCGTCAGCGCGGCCACCCTGTTTCACCTGGCCTGGGCGCTGGTGCTGGGACGCACGTCGGCACGGGACGATGTGGTGTTGGGGACGGTGCTGTTTGGTCGCATGCAGGGCGGCGAAGACACCCACCGGGCGATGGGCATGTTCATCAACACGCTGCCGCTGCGGGTGCGGCTGCACGGGCGAAGCGTGGCGCAGGCTCTGCGAGAGACACACGAACACCTCACCGAGCTGCTGCACCATGAACATGCGCCGCTCGCGCTGGCGCAGCGGTGCAGCGGGCTGCCGGCCGGTACGCCGCTGTTCGCGAGTCTTCTGAACTACCGTCACAGTGGCCCGCGACGCACCGACGACGGCCAGGACGCTGTCTGGGAGGGCATCACGCTGGCGGCTGCCAAGGAGCGGACGAACTACCCCTTCACCTTGTCGGTCAATGATCGCGGCGCGGTGTTCGAGCTGGTGCTGCAAGTGGAGACCTCCGTCCCGGTCGACCGTATGGCCGGCTATCTCGACACCGCCGTGCGTGGACTGGTGCAGGCGCTGTCGGACGGCGGTGATCGACCGCTGCACACCCTGTTGTTGCTGGATCCCGCGGAGCAGGAGACGCTCTCGCGCTGGAGTCAGGGGCCCGGCATCGTGGCGCCGCCGGTGCCGGTGCATCGATTGATCGAGCAGCAGGCTGCGGCGGATCCGGACGCACCGGCGCTGGTCTTCGGTACGCACACGCTCAGCCGCGGCGAGCTCAACCGACGGGCCAACCGGCTCGCCCGTCGGCTGATCGGACTCGGTGTCGGACCGGACACCCGGGTCGGGCTGGCGGTGGAGCGGTCGCTGGAGATGATGGTCGGCGTGCTGGCGATTCTCAAGGCCGGCGGTGCCTATGTGCCGCTGGACCCGGAGCTGCCGGCGGAGCGACTGGCCTACATGCTGCAGGACAGCGGCGTCGCGCTGGTGCTGACGCAGCCCCACCTGCGCGAGCGGCTGTCGGAGGGGGCAGGGCGCGTGTGGATCGACATTGACCTGGCTGCGCTGGCCGAGGTCGTCGGCTCGCACGAGCCCTCGGACGATTACAACCCCGAGGTCGATCTGCACGGCGAGCACCTGGCCTACGTGATCTACACCTCTGGCTCGACCGGCCGCCCCAAAGGCGCCGCCAACCGGCATCTGGCCCTGCACAACCGCCTGGCGTGGATGCAGCAGGCCTATGCGTTGGACCGCTCGGACACGGTGCTGCAAAAAACCCCGCTGAGTTTCGATGTGTCGGTATGGGAACTGTTCTGGGCCCTGGCCGAGGGCGCCCGGCTGGCGATCGCCGCGCCGGGCGATCACCGCGACCCCGCCCGGCTCGTGGCGCTGATCCAGGCGCATCAGGTCACGACCCTGCACTTCGTGCCGTCCATGCTGCAGGCCTTCCTCGCGCATGAGGGCATCGAGGCCTGCACCGGCTTGCGTCGTCTGATCTGCAGCGGCGAGGCCTTGCCGGTGGAGGCACAGAACGGCGTGTTCCGGCGTCTGCCTGGCGTCGGACTCTTCAACCTGTACGGTCCCACCGAAGCCGCCATCGACGTCACCCACTGGACCTGCCGCGACGACGGTCGCAGCCAGGTCCCGATTGGCGCGCCCTTGACCGGCCTCTCCACCTGGGTGCTGGATGGCGACCTCAATCCGGTGCCTGCGGGCGTGCCGGGCGAGCTGTACCTGGGCGGCGTCGGATTGGCGCGCGGTTATCACGGCCGCCCGGGACTCACCGCGGAGCGTTTCGTGGCCCATCCGCTGGCCACGGACGGCAGCCGGCTTTACCGCACCGGGGACCTGGTCCGGTGGCAGGGGCAGGGTCAAGGGCAGGGGCAGCTCGACTATCTGGGCCGCACCGACCATCAGGTCAAGATCCGCGGCCTGCGGATCGAGCTGGGGGAGATCGAAGCCCAGTTGCTGGCGCAACCCGGCCTGCGCGAAGCGGTGGTGGTGGCGCAGCGGCTGCCCACCGGGGACCGGCTGGTGGCGTATGTCTCGGCACAGCCGGGCAACGACACGACGCCCGAGGTCGCGTCGTTGCGCGAGGCCCTGGGCCGTGTGCTGCCCGATTACATGGTGCCGGCCGTCATCATGGTGCTGGACCAGTTGCCGCTCAATCCCAGCGGCAAGGTGGATCGCCGGGCGCTCCCCGCGGCATCGCTGATCTCCAGCGTCGGGCATGAGCCGCCCCAGGGGGAAGCCGAAGAGGCCATCGCCGACGTCTGGGCAGAGGTTCTGAACACGACGCCGGTGGGCCGCCACGACAACTTCTTCGAGGTGGGCGGAGACTCCATCCTCAGCCTCCAGATCATCTCCCGTCTGCGCCGCCGAGGCTGGCTCCTCACGCCTCGCCAGGTCTTTGAGTTGCAGACCATTGCGCGGCTGGCTGAGGTGGCTGGGTGCGCGCCCGCGGTGCCCACCTCGGTGATGCCCTTGCCGCCCTCGACGTCCTCGCCAACACGCACGGCGTCCGAAGCCGGGCCTGCTTCCGAGGGCTCGACCCCCGATTCCCCCGCCGGCCAACTGCTCAAGGAACTGGGCGAGACCGCGCTCACCGCGCTGGGCATCGACCTCCTGCAAATCGAGGAGGTCTATCCCCTGGTCCCCACGCAGGAAGGGATGTTGCTCCATTCGGTGGAGGCCCCGGATTCGGGGCTGTATGTGAACCAGCTCAGCGTGGAGGTCCGTCATCTGGACACCGACCGCCTGGAGGCGGCCTGGCAAGTCATGGTGGCGCGCCATCCCATGCTGCGCACGGCGGTGCTCTGGCAGCCCGGCATGGCACGTCCGCTGCAACTCGTGCTGCGCGAGGTGCACGCCCGGGTGGAGCGTCTGGATTGGCGTCGCACCGGCGGCCGGGTTGCCGACGTCTGCCGGGCGGCGCTCACCCGCCCGGTTGACTGGCTGCGGCCACCGTTGTCGCAGGTGACCGTGATTCAGCTGGCGGAGGATCGGCATCACCTCGTGTGGACCCGCCACCATCTGCTGTCCGATGGCTGGAGCGACGCGCGTTTGATGGCCGAGTGGCTGCGGTGTTATGCCGGCGAGGCCTTGCCGCCGCCGCCGCCTCGCTATGGGGAGTTCGTCCGCTGGCTGCAGCGTCAGGACCCTGGCGCGCCGCAGGCCTTCTGGAGCGGCCTGCTGGCCTCCATGGACGGGCCCACCCTGCTGGCCGAAGCAAACCGCGCCGTTCCCGGACGATCCGGCTTCCACAAGCTCTACACCCGCTTCGATCCGGACAGGACCTCGGCCTTGCAGGCCTTCTCCCGGCGAGAGCGTGTGACCGTCAACACCTTGGTGCAGGCGGCCTGGGCCGTGGTCCTGCATCGGCACACCGGCCGGGATCAGGTGGTGTTCGGCGCCACCGTCGCTGGCCGTCCTGCTGCATTGCCCGGTGCCGAGGAGATGCTCGGGCTGTTCATCAACACCTTGCCGGTGCCGGTGCGCTGGCAGGCCGGGCAGCGGGTGGGCGAGTACCTGCGCGCGGTGCAAGACCTCAACCTGCGCATCCGCGACCATGAGCAGGTCGCCCTGGCGGATGTGCAGCGTTGGGCGGGGTCCTCCGGCCGGCCCTTGTTCGACAGCATCATCGTCTTCGAGAACGCCCCCATCGACCAGACGCTTCGCGCGCTGGGCCAGTACGGCCTGGCCTTCGCCGAGATCGGCGGCGAGGGCCTCACCGGCTATGCGATGGATCTCCAGGTGGTGGTGGGCGACCAGCTGATGATCGAGTATTGCTATGGCCGGCGCGAGATCGAGGACCGTTTCGCCGAGACCCTGCGCGCGGAAATGGCGCAGCTCCTGGAGGAGATGGCGGCGGATGCGGACCGTCCTTTGGGAGAACTGCCCTGGTGGGACGCGCGACCGCTGCAGGGGCTGGGGGCCTCGCCTCAGGATCTGACGCGGGTGCCGCAGGGCCCGCAACGGCCGGTCGCGGTCCATCGGCTGATCGAGCGTCAGGCCGCCGAGCGCGGTGAGGCGATCGCCCTGCTGTGTGGGGACGCCGAGCTGCGTTATGCCGAACTCAATGCCCGTGCCAACCGGCTGGCGCGTCGTCTGCTGCGGCTGGGTCTGGGCCGCGAGGCCCGGGTGGGTGTGGCGCTGGAGCGGTCCCTGGACAGCATCGTGGCCCTGCTGGCCGTGCTCAAGGCCGGCGCGGCGTATGTGCCGCTGGATCCTGCCTATCCGCCGGAGCGGCTGGCTTACATGCTGAAGGACAGCGGTGCGTCGCTGCTGCTCACGCAGCGCGGCCTGCTGTCGCGCCTGCCAACGGCGGACCGATGGACCATCGTCACGATGGAGGAGATGCAAGTGGCGTCGGATGTCCCGGTGCAGGGCGCTGCAGCGCCGGACGATCCCGAGGCCGCCAACCTGGCGCTGGTCGATCATGCCGATCAGTTGGCCTATGTGATCTACACCTCCGGCTCCACCGGCCAGCCCAAGGGCGTGGCGGTGACGCACGGGCCGCTGGCCATGCATTGCCTGGCGACCGCGGCGTTGTACGGCCTGACGCCCGCCGCCTGTGAGCTCCACTTCATGTCCTTCTCGTTCGACGGCGCGCATGAACGCTGGCTGACGCCCCTGTGCATCGGCGCGGCGCTGGCGCTGCGGGACAACGAACTCTGGACCGCGGAACAGACCACCGACGCCCTGCATCGCTATCGGGTCACCCATGCCGCCTTCCCGCCGGCCTACCTCGGCCAGATCGCCGATTGGGCCGCGCTGCAAGGCGACGCGCCCGCGGTGGAGCTGTATGTCTTTGGCGGCGAAGCCATGCCGAAGGCCGGCTATGACAAGGTCTGCCGTCATCTGCGCCCCCGTGACCTGATCAACGGCTACGGACCGACCGAGTGCGTCATCACGCCGCTCATCTGGAAGTCCGCCGCCTCCGAGGGGTTCGACTGCGCCTATGCGCCCATCGGCAAGCCGGTGGGAGACCGCCGCATTCAGGTGCTGGACCCCGATCTGCAGCCGGTGCCCGCCGGTGTCGTGGGCGAGCTGTACGTGGGCGGTTACGGCCTGGCCCGCGGTTACCTGGGACGCGCCGGCCTGACGGCTCAGCGTTTCGTGGCCGACCCGTTCGATCCGGCAGGCGGCCGGCTGTATCGCACCGGAGACCTGGTGCGGGAGATGGCGGACGGCCACATCGAATACATCGGCCGGGCCGATCATCAGGTGAAGATCCGCGGATTCCGCATCGAGCTGGGTGAGATCGAGGCCTGTCTGGCCCAGGTTCCGGGGGTGCGGGAAGCGGCCGTGGTCGCGCGCGAAGGCGGCTCGGGCCGACAGCTGGTCGCCTATGTGGCGGGAACGACCGAGGCGGGTGAGGCGGGTGAGGGCCGCGAGCGGGACGGCGCGGCGTTGCTGGCCCGCATCCGTCAACAGGTGGCCCAGACGCTGCCGGAGCACATGGCGCCGGCGCAGGTGGTCCTGCTGCCCCGGTTGCCCCGACTGATCAGCGGCAAACTGGACCGCGCCGCGCTCCCCGACTCGGCCGCGTCGGCGGAGTCGACCCATCGCGCGCCGCGCAACGAGCTGGAGCGGCGGCTGGTGGCCATCTGGCAGGAGGTGCTGGGCCTCGAGCAGATCGGGATTGGCGACAACTTCTTCGAACTCGGGGGCGATTCGATCCTGAGCCTGCAGGTGATCTCCCGGGTGCGGCAGGCCCGGCTGGGGGTCTCATTGCGGCTTCGGGACCTGATCCGTCACCAGACGATCGACGGACTGGCGGCCGCCATGGTGGCCGCTGCGGCCGAGGTGGCTCCGCCCACCCTGGCGCAGAATCTTGCGCCGGCTCCGTCGCCATCGGCGTCGGCGTCGGGCGACATCCCGCTCACCCCCATCCAGCGCTGGTTCTTCGAGGAGCCGATCCCGAATCGTCACCACTACAACCAGTCGGTGATGTTGCAGGCCCCGGCGTGGCTGGACGATGACCGGCTTCGCCGTGTGATCTCCCGCCTGACGCATCACCACGCCGGCTTGCGGCGACGCTTCACCCGGGATGCAGCTGGCGGATGGCGCCAGCAGGAGGACGCGGCGGACGCGGCGGACAGCGCCGGCGTCGCCGCTGCGGCATCCGCCGAGGTGCTGTGGACCCGTGAGGTGGCCAGCGCCGAGGAGATCCGCCGTGAGGCGGACCGCGCCCAGCGCAGCCTGAACCTGGAACAAGGCCCCTTGTGGCGCGTGCTGCATCTGCGACATGAGGACGGCAGCGCACGCTTGCTGATCGCTGTCCATCATCTGACGATCGACGGGGTGTCCTGGCGGGTGTTGCTGGACGATCTGCAGACCCTGTACCTGGGGCTGTCAGCGGGGCACGAGCCGATGCTGCCCGACCCTGGCGCTGAGTTCAGGGACTGGGCGCAGCATCTGCAAGGCTGGGCGGGGTCGGCGGCGTTGGCGGCCGAACGCCCGCATTGGCAGCGGGAACTCGCCGATCTGCCCGAACTGCCGCGTGACGATCCGCAGGCGGTGGGGCTGGTCCAGGACCGCCGGACCGCCTCGGTATCGCTGGAGCCGGCCCTGACCCAGCAGTTGCTGCGGCGGGTGCCGGCGATCCATGGCGGTGTGGGCATCGACGCGCTGCTGCTGACCGCGCTCGGGCGCACCCTGTCGACATGGACCGGGCATTCGGAGGCGCTGGTGTTGCTGGAGGGGCATGGCCGCGAAGGCGATCAGGCGGACCTCGACCTGAGCCGGACCCTGGGCTGGTTCACGAGCGCCTATCCGGTGCGCTTGCGCGGCCATGACCAGGACTGGCCACAGGCCGTGGCAGCCGTCGCGGCCCATTTGCGCGGCGTGCCGAATCGCGGCATCGGCTTTGGTGTGCTGCGCTACCTGCATGCGGAGGCGGCCGTGCGCGACGCCCTGTCCACCGTGCGGCCCGGCATCGCCTTCAACTACCTGGGCCAGTTCGACCAGGCCTTGAAGACCGGCGCGGGCTTCACCCGGTCGCGTGACTCCGGCGGCATGGCGCGGGATGAACAGGGCCCGCTGCCCAACTGGATCGAGGTGATCGGCCAGGTGATGGATGGCGTGTTGACGATGAACTGGAGCTACAGCGACCGCATGTACCGGCCGGAGACGATGGACCGGCTGGCCCAGCGCTTCCGTGCGGAGTTGATCGAGTTGATCCGTCACGGTGGCACGGCCCGTCACCCGCCGGACTGAAACGGGAAGGGCGGCCCCGGGCCGCCCTTCTGAGCCTCGAGCGCCGGTCCCCCGGCGGGCTCGATGGCCTCGGTGAGCCCGAACCTCAGAACCGGTAGCTGCCGCGCAGCCAGGTGCTGCGCGGCGTGCCAAACATGTAGCCGGACTGACCGCTCATCCAGACATAGGTCTTGTCGGTGACGTTCTCGACATTCAGGGACAGGGTCAACTGCGGGGTCACGTCATAACGGGCCAGCAAACCCAACAGCGTGTAGCCGCCCTGGGTCAGCGCAGGCTTGGAGACCACGTCCATCGAGGTGCGGTTCTGATAGCTCAGGTTGCCGCCGACGGTGACCCGATGCCATGCACCGGGCAGCCGGTAGCTGGTGGCCAGGTTGAGGGTGCGCGTGGCCAGTTGAGGCGAGAGCGCGCTGCCGTCGGCCTTGACTGGCGTGCCATAGGCATAGCCGGCCTGCAACTGCCAGCCGGTCAGCAGTTCACCAGCCACGCTGAATTCGTAGCCCTCGGTCACGGTGCCGCGCTCGCCGCGGAAGGCCGGCGAGCCATCCGGCTGGAGGGTGCCGGTCGCCACCGGCACGTGGTCCTGCTTGGTCCGGTAGACAGCGGCCGCAGTGGTCACTCGGCCGCCCAAGTGCTCGCCCTTCACGCCGAACTCCACATTGCTGCCGCGCTGCGGTTCGATCACCTCGCCGTTCACATCCTTGGAGGTGTTGGGCTGGAAGATCTGGGTGAAGCTGCCGTAGACCGACAGGGTAGGGGTCAGGTCGTAGATCACGCCGGCGTAGGGTGTGAACACGGCGTCTTCTTTCACCGGCGCTGCGTCGACGCGCGCGCCGTTGGCGGTGCCGGCCCAGGAGCGCTGATAGCCCTTGTTCTCATACCAGGTGACCCGTGAACCGACCACCAGGGCCAAGGCGTCAGCCGCCTGCAACCGCACGGCCCCGTAGAGCGCGCGCTCCTCGGTCTCGCCATACTGACGCAGTCGCGGATAGCGGAAGTCGGGCTTGGCGATCGCCCCCAGGTCAAAGACGGCGCCGGGACGGCGGTCCAGCCGGGTGCCGGTGTTGAGCGCACTGTTGTTGGCGATTTCACTGTCGAGCGTGTTGACGCTGACGCCCAGCACCGCCTGGTGGGTGCGGCCGAGCCACTGGAACGGCCCGGTGGCAAACACATCTGCGGACCGGTTGGTCCCTTCGGCCGGGTTGTCGCTCAGCGAGACCACGCCCAGTTGGGTGGCCGCATTGATGGGGAAGGTCGGCAGCGTGCTCTGCAGATCACCGCTGTAACGCTCCCGCTGGTTCTTCACCTGGGCCACTTCCGCCTTCACCTGCCAGCCGTTGTCGAAGTCATGCTGCAGGTTGAGGAAGGCACGTCGCGTCTGCATGTTCCACACGCTCCAGGGCGTGCTGAAGGAATAGGAACGTGGCACCACCAGCCGCGTCCCATTGCCGTAATAGGGCGGGATGTTGCCGAAGTTGGCACCGTCGATGTCGTTCTTCTGATACTCGAATCCCGCGGCCAGCACGGTCCGCGCGCCCAGATCGGTCTCGACGATGCCGTAGGCCAGACTGTCCTTGCGCTGCTTGCGGTCGATGAAGGTATCGCCGCCCGACTGCGAGGCCACCAGGCGGCCCCGCACGCCGCCCGAAGCCGTCAGGCTGCCGCCGACATCGACCTGGGCCAGCGCACGGCGCCAGTTGCCGGCGCCCACCGTGAGGCTGCCGGTGAAGTCCTTGGTCGGGCGTTTGCGCACCAGGTTGATCGACCCGCCAGGCTGGCCGACACCGTTGAGGAGGCCGGCCGGGCCACGGATCACCTCGACTCGTTCATACATGGCCATGCTGGTCATGCTGGCCTCCGCCGACACATTGTTGAACGCCAGCGTGGGAATGCCATCGACCATCTGGCTGAGCGAGAAACCGCGCGAGGTGAAATCGACCCGTTCGTCCCGTCGGTTGACGACGATGCCGGGCGTCTGGCGCATGACCTCGTTGAGCGTGTCCAGGTTCTGCTCATCCATCTGCTGCCGTCCGATGACGCTCAGCGACTGCGGCGTCTCTCGCGGCGAGAGCGGCATGCGCGTGCCGGCGCCGGTGCTGCGCGTGGCGTAGGAGCGGGGATTTGCGGCGAGGGCAGAGCGTCCGTGCACCGACACAGTCGGCAACGCAACCCCGGTGTTGTCCGCAGGGCCCGCCGCCCGCGAAGCCGTCGCGCTCGAAGCCGCCGCGCCCGGGGCTGCCGCGGTGGTCGCGGGCTGCCGCGTGTCCTGCACCGCGTCGGCGGCCTGGGACCAGGCCGGTCCGGCGGCGGCGAGGGCGGCGCTGCCGAAGGCGCCGGCCAGCGCGAGGGAGAGTCGGCGAGGGCGGGGCCCACGGGCGTGGACGAACGACGAGACAAGCGGCGACGACAGGGACATGGCGCGATCCTTCTGGGGATTCATGGTTGTGGTGGAAAAACTCGGCGGGAGCCCGACACGTGAAAAAGCGCGCGGCCACGAGATTCCCGTGTGGCAGCGCGCGTGGCGATGGGGCATGGATGAAAGGAAAAAGGGCGGCAGCGCCTCCTTGGTTCTGCGATCCTGCGAGGTGACCTGGCTCTGCGGACCCGGTACTAGGCGGCCTGACGTGGGCTTTCCTGGCGGGTGCCGGCAGGGTCCAGACTCACGGCCCCGCGCAGCGCGCCACGGATCTCCCCGGAGCGGATGGCGGTGACCGACAGCAGCGTGTCGCTCAGGCCGTGGGTCAGCTCGCAAGCGCCTTGCAGGAAGATGCTGGGATGGAATCCCGGCGTGGCCCGCAGGCGGTAGTGCCGGTCCACCTCGAAGTCGCCCAGGTAGGGCGCGAGGGGCGCCAGCAATGCGCGGTGCCGGTCACGCTCGTAACCGGTCGCCAGCACGATGGCGTCATAACGCTGGGTGGTCGTTCGTTCGTGGTTCAGATCGCGCAGGGTGAGCTGGACGCCGTCCTCGACCGCCTTCACCCCGGTCACCTCGTGACGTCGCAGGAAGCGATGTCGCTCTGCGCCCGCCACCCGCTGCCGGTAGAACACCTCGAAGATCTGCTGGATCAGCGCCAGATCGGGCGCCGCATAGTTGGTGTGCCAGAACTCGTTGAGCAGGTCATCGCGCTCGCTGCCGCTGCGGCTGAAGACGAAGTCGGTGAAGTCGGCGTTGAAGATCTCGTTGACGAAGGGGCTGTCGTCCGACGGCTTGATGGCACGCGCCCGCATGATCAGGTCCACCTGCGGCCGCTGCGGCCGGCCGTGCAGGTCCATGAAGATCTCTGCCGCGCTCTGACCTGCGCCCACGATGGCAAGACGCCGCGCCTGCGGATGGCCAGCGATGGCCTGCAGGTAATGGCTCGAGTGAAAGACCCGTGGATCCTCCTTGAAGCCCCTGAACTCCGCCGGGATGCGCGGCATGCCGCCCACCCCGACCACCAGATGTCGGGTCAGCCGCTCGCGCACCTGCCCCGACGCGTCGCGGGAGCGAACACGCAGCAGCTGGACTTCCCCCCCGCGCGGCTCGGGCAGCACCTCGACGATCTCCTCGCCGTAGACACACCGATCGGCGAACTGGGCCGCCGCCCAGGCCAGGTAATCGTTGAACTCATGGCGGCTGGGAAAGAAGGTCTTCAGGTTGATGAAGTCCTGCAGCCGCTCCTTCTGATGCAGGTAGTTCAGGAAGGTGAAGCGGCTGGACGGGTTGCGCAGCGTGGCCAGGTCCTTCAGGAAGGAGATTTGCATGTGCGCATGGTCGAGCAACATGTTCTTGTGCCAGACGAAGCCTGGCTGTCGCTCGATGAACAAGGCGTCCAGCGGTCGCTCGCGGGAGGCGGGGGCCTGGCCTTCCTCCAGCGCGATTGCCAGCGCGATGTTGGATGGGCCGAAGCCGATGCCGATCAGATCGTGGATATGCATGAAAGTGCCTCAGGAGTGCGGGACTGCAAAAGGGAAATCGCCGCGCGGGATCCAGAGCGCGTCGTCGAAGAAGCGCTCGCGCAGCAGCATGCCGAGCACGGCGCGCTTGTGCGGAAACTCGATCTCCTTGAGCGAGGCATAGCCGCAGCGATTCAGGCTGTGAATCATTCGGTGGTTGTCGATCCGCGGCTCGATGACGAGGCGCTGCGTGCGGCAGTCGTCAAGAAAGAGATAGTGGGAGACCCCTGGCATCCAGGCCGTGAGGAACTCGCGGCCCCGCAGCGACGGCTCGCCGACGAGCACATGCCAGCCGCGATCGTGATCGGCGGCGTCGTAGAACGGCGCGATGCGGTCCTCCTTGGCCCAGTAGACCTCGAAGTAGCTGAAGGGCTGATCGTCGAAACAGCCGATCAGGCCGAGGGTGTGCGGGTCCTGCGCGATGCCGCTCAGATAGCGGCGGTGATGGAGCAGGTCGCCGGTTTCTTGCCAGAAGTGCGCCACGGTGGGCTCATTCATCCAGCGGTTCACGTCGGCCAGGTCGCGCTCCACGTCCAGAGCGCGCAGGGTGAAGGTCCTGTCCAGCCAGGGAATGTGCCGGCGGTAGACGATGCCTTCGGGTTTGGGCGGTCGGCGCGGGTGACGGCGTCCGTCCTTGCTGAACTGGTACTGGATGGGCGGCGCGGGACGGCGTGAGACCCGCCAGCGTTCATCCCACTGCCAGAAGAGTTGCCGTGTGACGGTGACAGCCGCCGTGTCGGACGGCAGCGCCAAGCCGGCGGTCAGCAGGGCGGCGAGACCGGGCAGGGCAGTCGGCAGGCGGAGCGCCGGCAGGCCAGGGCGCAGCGAGAAGACGGCTTCCAACGCCGCCGGTAGGTGGTCGTCGGTCAGCGACGTGGGGGTTGCGGCGAGGCCCGACCCATGGAGATGCAGCGACGGCAACGGCATTCCGGATTCCAGCAGCCAAACGCTGGCGGCCGCACCGTCCAGCGGCTTGACGGTGACCTGCGGCCCCTCCATGACGGTGTCAAAGGCGCGCGCACCGGCGTGGCTCCGGATCCTTCCCGGCAGGCCCGCGAGGGCTTCGCGGCAATCAGCGGTGGCCTGGCCCAGCGGCGTGTCAAACATGGAGCGACCTTGCGAATGGAGGCGCGGCACCGACGGCACCGCCTGCCTGTGAGGAAGACGTTTGCGGCGCGGTTCTGTTCATCGGGGGCATCCGCAGTGCTCAGCGGAACGCCTGAGTCAGCACGGCGGCGAGGTCGCGGCGCAGCACGGCCGCGTCCTCGACCACATTGCCCAGCCGTGCGAAGTCATGGACCATGCCCGGATACACCTTCGTGGAGACCCTCACGCCGGCGGACCTCAGGGCCTCGGCATAGGCCAGGCCCTCGTCGATCAAGGGATCGAATTCCGCCAGGGCCAGATGGGTCGGGGCGAGTCCGTGCAGGGAGTGCGCCTGCAGCGGCGCAAAGCGCCAGTCAAGCCGGTCGCTTTCGTTGCGCAGGTAGTGGGCGAACATCCATTGCAGGGTGCGGGCCTCCAGCAGATGGCCACTGGCCAGGCGATGGTGCGACGGGCTGTCCTGGTGGGCGCTGACACAGGGATACAGCAGCAACTGCAGCACGGGCTGTGGCAGGTCCGCTGCTCGGTCGGCAAGGGCCAGGGCAGTGGCCAGGGTGCCGCCGACACTGTCCCCGCCGTACGCGAGGCGGGATGCATCCAGTCCCTGTCGGGCCGCATGCTCGCGCACCCATGCCGCCGCGTCCTGCGCATCTTCGAACGCGGTCGGAAAACGATGCTCCGGCGCCCGTCGGTAGTCCACGGCCAGCACGGCGCAGTCGGCGAGGTCCGCCAGATCCCGACAGAGCGAATCGTGCGAATCCAGACCGCCCAGCACGTAGCCGCCACCATGAAAGAACAGCAGCGTCGGCCGCGGCGCGGAGGCGCAACCCGGGTAGAGCCGTGCGGGCAAGGCGTGGCCGTCCCGCGCCGTGATGGTGAGCGAAGTGCTGGAAACCTCCGCGCCGGGCAGGTCCAGCGCGAGCGTCGACCGGTCGTAGGCCGTGCGCGCCTGGGCGGGCGTCATGGTGTGAAGCGCGGTGCCGTCGGCGTGGGCGTCGTTGACCAGTTCAAGGAAGGCGTCGAGGTCGGGATGGAGCGGCATGGGGCTGGGGCGCGACTGGAGCGGAAAGCCGGCGCAGTGGTGTCAGGACTAGGACGTCCTGGCGGCGCATTTGTTCATGGGCCCCGCGCCAACCAGGGACATTCCCATCGCCGTGAACATTCCGGCGGCTGAAACGTCTCCCTCCTGAGGACCTCACCGTCCGTCCCCGGTCTGCCGCCGGCTGAAAGACACGCTGATGAACACATCCCCAGTTCCTGACCCTGCCACCGCCAGCGCCAGCGCCAGCGCCACCCCCGATCCGTCGCGCAAGGCTTCCACCACCGGCGGCGAGGTGTCAGCGCTGCTGCGGCCCTTTTTGCCCTGGTTGCTGGTGTCGATGGTGACCGGCTTGGCGGCCGGAGCAGCCACGGTGGCGCTGCTGGGCACCATCAACACCGTGCTACACCGGCCCGGGGGCTTGGCGGGCGGGTTGTTGCTGACCTTCGTGGCCTTGTGCGTGGTGGCCCTGGTGGGACGAGCGACGTCGAGCATGTCCACGAACCTGGTCGGTCAACGGCTGGTGGCCCAGGTGCGCAAGACGCTGGCGCGCAAGATCCTTACCGCGCCCATCGACGCGCTGGAGCGCTATCGGACCCACCGGCTGATGCCGGTCCTGACCGGCGATGTGGACATGATCAGCGACGCCGCTTTCGTGCTGTCGTCGGCGGTCATCGCGTTGGCTATCACGCTGGGCTGCCTGGGCTACCTGGCCTGGTTGTCGGCGCCGTTGTTCGGTCTGCTGCTCGTCGCGCTGGTGATTGGCGTGGGCGTACAGACCTGGGCCCAGGCCCGAGGCATCCGCGGCTTCCACAAGGCGCGTGATGCCGAGGAGCAACTGCACAAGGCTTACCGCGCCATCAGCGACGGGGCCAAGGAACTGCGGATGCACCGGCAGCGGCGCGCCGGCATGTACGGAGGCCAGATCGAGGGCACGGTCGATCGCATCCAGGAGATCAATCGCCGCGCGATCGGCACGTATGTGCTGGCGACGGCCTTTGGCTCGGCGCTGTTCTTCCTGCTGATCGCGCTGATCCTTGGCTGGGCAGCGTGGCGGAGCATGGCGCCCGCTGTGCTGAGCGGCTTCGTGCTGGTGCTGCTGTTCCTGAAAGGCCCTCTGGACCAGATCGCCTCGGCCGTGCCCGGCATCGGACGGGCGCGGGTGGCATTTCAGCGCATTGCTGACATGTCGGCGCGATTCGCCACCCCGGAGCCCTTCCTGGATCTGAACACGCCCGGCGAAGCGGCGGTGCTGGCCGACACCATTGCGTTGCGAGGCGTTCGATACGCTTTCGCCAAGCCTGAGGGAGGCGAAGCCTTCGTGCTGGGACCGGTCGATCTGACGCTGCGGCGCGGCGAGATGGTGTTCATCGTGGGCGACAACGGCTCGGGCAAGACAACGCTGGTCAAGCTGTTGCTGGGTTTGTATGCGCCGCAGCAGGGCGAGGTGCTCTTGGATGGCGTCCCGGTGACCGACCAGACGAGGGACCACTACCGGCAGCTCTACACCACGGTGTTTTCGGATTTCTATCTGTTCGAGGATCTGGCCGCGCAGGCCGGGCAGGGTGGGAGTCTGCCGGCGAGGGCCTTGCCTTACCTGGAGCGGCTGGAGATTGCGCACAAGGTGTCGGTGAAGGACGGCTCGTTCAGCACAGTCGATCTCTCGACCGGTCAGCGCAAGCGGCTGGCGTTGGTGCACGCCTATCTGGAAGGTCGGCCGGTGCTGGTGTTCGACGAATGGGCGGCGGATCAGGATCCGACCTTCCGGCATCTGTTCTACACCGAACTGCTACCGGAGCTTCGGGACCAGGGGCATCTGGTGATCGTGGTATCTCACGACGATCGCTACTTCCATCTGGCGGACCGGGTGCTCCGAATGAACAATGGCGCACTCCTTGAATCTCCTGGATCTGCCGCGGAATCGGCAGACCAGGTAGGCGGCCGCGGTCTTCGTGGGGATGTGCCGCGACCAACGAGAGCGGGTGCCGCCGCGTGAGTGCTTCGCCGCGTGTGCGGACGCGGTGATCTGGTAATTCATCCCAACCTGCGGCTGGTGGCTGGACCAGGTCGAGCGCTTCTTGGCATTGAGCAACGACAAGGCCATCCGCTGCGGTTCGATCGCCAGCTCAGGTATCAGTGGGGCGAGACCCCAGGTTCGCGATCAACGGCTCGCTTGGCTGTACTGGGTTCGACAAGTTCGAGTCGGTGGTCGAAAGTCGGACAATGTGGATTATGTTGCGTCACGCAGCAAACGAATCGATCTTCGTGTGGTGAGCTAGGCGTTTGATGATCTAAACCACCTGAAATCGCACCTCGAGCCACTCGAAAAGCCGTCCCCAGTCGATTGCGCGCACCTTAGATCAGGGCCACCTGTCGCAGCGCACCTTAGATCATCCGACCTGAAGTGCGTTCCATGGCTGCCGGAACGAAATCGCTACGTGGATTGGTAGGAAACGCTGCACGTGATCCTGCGCAGGCTACGTACTGGCTACTTCGGGCAACCCACCTGGCTGTTGGCATTCAGTCCGCGCGGCCTCCGCAAGCGAATCTGCCGATCAGAAGTCGGCGGCGGCCCCGGATGAGCTGGCCTGCCCCACAACTACAATCCCGCGAGCTATTTTTGGGGAGCTAGATGTCGACAACTACCAACCAGGCCAAGGCAGAGTTCGCCCACGATCTACAGGTCGGGCTTGCTCGATCAAGCGTCCCTGAATTCGGGGAACTGCCGCTCGTCGGCATGGCGGGCAAGCTTGCGGTGAACATCCGCGGTCTGGGCGCCATTCAAGGCGACGTTCTGCGCCAAGTCGCTGATCATTTCTTCGACATTCCTGCACTTGCTCTGCGGCCTGTTCTCGACATCCTTGCCGAGATCGGCTACGTCGATCTGATCACGACTGGCAAGACGATCACTTCGGTTATCCCCAACATTCCGCACTTCTCGTCCGTCTACAGCGGACTCGGAGAGTACGTTGGAACGATCGCGCTGACCGAACACGAAGAAGTCGCGATTGCGGTTCTGAACGAGTTGCGAAGCAAGCCCGAGAAGCGCGACGCTATGATCGGCCGCTTGGGGGCGCCGATGCCGGTTTTCAACCGCGTTGAGCTCATAACGAAGACTGGTGGGCTCGTGCTGCCAAAGCGCGCTCGAGGCCAGGATGTTTTGGTCAGCCCGTACTACTTTGCAGACAGTCTAGACGCCCTTGCCTCTCAGGCTGCATCAGGCGGCGCTAGCGGCGTTCAGCGATTGCTGGACCTGCTGAAAAAGGCGCAAGGTTGGCCTCTCTCGATGATTCGTGCACGGGGAGAGATCAACGGCACGAAATTGAGCTCGAGCGAGCTTCAGTTGCTCGAAGAAATGGTTGCAGATGGCGTGCTTCGGCCGCCAAGTCTCCGCAACCCATCGGTGGACGAGCACTTCGTCTTTACTCCGAGGCCCGGTGCGGGTGTTATGGACGGGAGCAAGCGAGAGATTTACGAGCGGACCATGGCCATCGTTGCGGCAGTACGCAAGGGCCAATTGCTGCCGAGTCAATATGCGATCAAGTATCCCGTGGCCCTTCTCGAAAAGCTGGCCACCTACAAGAAGATCGGTGCGAGCACTGAGGCGGCATTGCAGTACACCAATTTGGTGACTTTGCGGGTCGGAAGGCTGGCGCCGCTTCCCCGCTCCGGCTGGTACGAGTTTCAGCTGATCGACACGCCAGAAAACGTCCAGGCGCTGCAGGATGCGATCTCTATCTTCAGATCGGGTGAGCCCCTGTCTGGTGGCGTCTCCGATGACGCGAGGATCGCCTTGCAGCGCGACGAGACCTATATTCAGTCGATTGTGGCGTCTACAGCGCTTAGACAAGTGGCGCGACCGCCGCTTGATGCCCAAGCTCGAGCCGAAATGGAACAACTGCTGCTGGATCTTCGATGATCAAAGATGCCATTCAAAAACAAAAGGCGGTTCGGTATTGCGTAGCGCACGGTTATGTCCCGTATATGGAGTGTCTCGTTCGCTACGGCGAAGACACAGCTGCCAAGCCCTCGGACATCACGGACGTCGACGTGCTCGGCTTGCGACCTGCGGGAGAAGCCCAAGAACGCCGCCTTATCTTCGACTGCAAAACGCTCGCGAAGACAAGTGGCGTGGGTCGCGCGCTCTGGGCTAGCGGACTACTCCAACTGATCCAAGCGGACGAAGCGTTTGTGATCCTCACTAAGCCTGCCCCGGACGGTCACCGACTGGCTGCGGGGAAAATTGGTGTGCATCTTTTCGCTGAAAAGCTTTTTGACGAATACGCCCGCTCCTCATCGACGAACTACCTGGAAGGGATCACCTACCTCGACAACCTTGAAGCATGGGATGCACTGTGGAAGCTACGCACGCAGCTCCCGCGAGTGGCCCCTCTTGTCGAATTTTTGTCGAGTGAGGCCGCGTTCGAGCGAAGCGCGACTGCGGGGTTCAGGACGCTCCTGTCGCGACTAAAGTCCGCGGAAGGCGAGTTCGATGTGACCAAACCGATTCACCGCCTGCTCTATGCCGTGGTCATAAGTCAAGCGATCACCTTCCTCAGCTCGATCGTGAGGGAATTCAGCACAGTCTTTGATCAAGGCATGGGTCTCGAAGCTTTTCAAACGACCTTGCGAAACCACGTTTGGGGTGGGCGTGAGGGCTATGAGCTCCGGAAGCGCCTACACATTGCACTTCAGGCCGGCAAACAGGAAGATGTCACGGACTTTCAACTCCCGGGATGGGAAAAGTTCGTTGAATTGGTCAGAGCTCTTCTTGATGCGCCGATGCTTACAGGAACGCCGGCTCTACCTGTAAAGGACATTGCGTTTCGAGAGATGGCCACGCCGAGCTCACTGGTGGACGCAAGAATCAAGTTCGAGCTTAGTTCGAACCCACGTGCACGGCAATTCGCAATGGGCGTAAATCGATACGTTGGCTCTCTATCTCGTCTACTCAAAGACTGCTCGGAAAACTTCGCAAGCGGGCTATCTAAGGTCGCGGCGTAGAGGCTTGCACAGGTTGCGAGGTATGTGCAACGGTGTGCACCCATGCCCTTGTACTAGTCTGGCGTACCCGAATCGAGTTGACTCTCGACCTACTCTCTGAGAATTCGCACGGTGATTGCGATCCAGAATGGACTTGGCAATGCTTATGAGGATGCCCTCGTCGGGCTCAGAAGTCGGGCTTTTCGCCCCGCAATTCTGCCGCCCTGGGCGTTAGTCCTTCGAGCTGGGAAGGCCTAGTGAGTAGCATTTGGCCAACTGCCTCCGCACCTGCCGCTGAGCTTCAGACCAAGACTTAGGGAGTCACCATGTCGACGAGCAGTGCGGGGCCTCACATGAGTGCCGAGATCGCAAGGAGGCTGCTGAGCCGGTTAACCCCGTCGGCATTCGCAGCCTTCACCGAAGCAATGTTCCAGAGCGACGAGGAGCCTCTCGCTGCCTTCAGGAACGCAGGCAACGGCGTCTTCGTGCGGCCACTTCGTTCCTCCTATGGCGGCTCACTTCACGAGGTCTTTGTCCGCCATTGGACGTGTGGTGTCCAGTCAACTCCATCGCTGAATTCGATCACCCGAGACCCCTTCTTGCGGAGCACGCTCCGACGTATCCGCAGCATCTATGGAAATCAACTCGGCGCATGGGGCATGGTTTCGCCATACATCGTGCCCGCCAAGCAACTTCAGTCCCTGGCGTTCCTGACCAACATCACGGGCAATGCAAAGGACGATTACGAGACGGAGATCGTGCCTCGGTATGCTGCCGCGGCGCGCAAGTGCGGCCTTCGACCTCCTCTGGTCCTAGTCGGCAGCTATGACTCGTATGTCGACAAAGTACTCGGCAAGACCAGCAGTACGCTGCTGGATTTGCTTTCCCGTCATTCCGATGGCGTCCGAATCGCATGTGAGAACGAGACTTTCTCGGTTCAGCGCTACGAGGTCGAGGGTTCGCTGACGGGGGCGATCCAACGATCGGAAGCTGTCGCGTACGAACCGGTGTACATCTTGTCGCCACAACCCGGAGACGATCTGCTTAGGGAGTTTGAACACCTCTTGAACAGCAATGCGGAGGAATCAAGGCTCGAAGCCTTCCTGTCAGCCAACTTCCGACAGGTGTTTGGCCAAAAGTACGATCGAATCGAGACTCAGCTATGGCTTAAGTACCCCGAACTCGATATTGCAGGCAGGACTCGTCGGACGGACCTCTTCATGCGCAACTCGATCACAAACGATTGGGAGCTACTGGAGCTAAAGCGCCCTGATACCCGCTTGGCAACCGCCTATCGTAGTGTCCCGAATCTGTCCCGCGACGTGATGGGAGGCGTCGAGCAACTTCGCAATTACGCCCGCATATTGGCCCAGCAATCCGTGCGGGACAGCCTTCGTCGGCGAGGCATAGAGTACTTCCAGCCGGATCTCACACTCGTTGTTGGTCGGTCGCCGACCATCTCTGTGGCGCAGTGGCGTTGGCTCGTCTCGTCGATACACGATGTGCAGGTCACGACCTACGGCAGCCTGCTCGACGAATTGCGAGTGCGCGGTGCGGAGCGGGGCGCAAACTGGTAAGCCGAAGACCAGCATGCCCAGGCGGCGTGGAGGAAATGAAGTCTGCGTGCGTTCGGTCTCCTACCAACAATCTGCTGCGCACTTTGTTTCCGCTGCGCTCCGAACCGCCTTGGATGCCGCAGAGGTCAGTGAAAGTGTCTGGGTTGATGGTTATCCGAGCGCCCATTGCAGTAGGCCGCAGTTCGTAGAGCCATCTACGGTTGCCATCCTCAGTCCTGTGCTGGCATACTGTTTGGATATACAGCTCATGGAATGATGTAGCGTATGGATGATGTGGCGACCCCCTTGATTCCGGCAGCCTATGACGGGCGAGAGCAGGCGCTGGTCAAGCACCGGCTTCTTGAGGACTATCTCGAGAAGCTCTTCCTCATCATCGGTATGGGGTCCAAGAGCGGAGGCGGCAGCATCGAGCTCTGCTACGTCGATTGCTTCGCCGGCCCCTGGGGCGATCCGTCCGAGGACATGCAATCCACATCGATTGCGATTTCGCTCAAAACGCTGGCCGCTTGCCGAAATGAGCTTGCGAGCAGGAAGGTCTACGTCAAGATCCGAGCCCTGTACGTCGAGGCCAAACCGTCGTCGTTTCGCAGGCTGCAGACCTACCTAACTACCGGCACGCCGCGCAGCATCAAATCGCACTGCATGCAGGGCGACTTCGTGACACTGCGGGAGCAGATCCTCGAATGGGTCGGCCCGGATGCCTTCACCTTCTTCTTCGTCGACCCGATGGGCTATACGCCGATCGCTGTGCCCATCCTGGCACCACTGGTGCGTCGCCCCAAGTCAGAGTTCTTGATCAACCTGATGTACGAGCATGCCAACCGCGCCATGTCGATTGAAGGCATGCGGCCAACGATGGCCACGGTCGTCGGCGAGGATCTGGATGTCGAAGGCTTGACGCCGCACGAACGCGAGCATGCCTTCGTCCACGCCTACCGCAAGAACCTGAAGCTGTGCGTTCCAGCATCGAAGTCGAGGCCCGCACGAGCAGCGCATGCGCGGGTGATGAACCCTGAGCGCGACCGCACGAAGTACCACATGGTCTACCTCACTTCGCACCCGAAGGGCGTGGTGGAGTTCATGAGAATTTCGGAAGAAACCGACAAGTTGCAGTGCCAGGTTCGCACCATGCTGCGCGACCAAAAGCAGGTCGAGTCGAAGGGCACTGGCTTGCTGTGGGCGCCAGGCTCGATGGTCGATTTCGACGCTGGACATGCCTCGGCTGCTGAAGTCGATATGTTTTGGCAGATGTTTCTGAGCGATGGCGATCGACACATCGACACGACGGTCTTCGCCGACATCCTGGAGGAGACCGGCTGGTTCGTCGGCGATCTACAGGCCTCGCTGGTTCGCCTGATCAAGTCCGGCAAGGTCGTGAATCGCACCACAGACGCAAGCCGGCGGTACAAGCACCCTCTTCACTTCGACGTCGGTGGCGGTGGCGGTGAGACGCTGGGCTGGATTGGCGCGGCGGCTTTGTTTTAGCCGCTGACCCACCGTTCAGAGAAAGAAGATCGGCCGCTGCTTGCCGGCGGTCAGTACATCGTCAAGCCGCAAGGTCGAGCCGCGGGTCCTCTTGCCGCCGCCGGCTGCTCCTGCCGCGGCGATGTCACCGTTGCGGATCGCTGCATCGAGCGACTGGCGGATCATGTCGGCCGTGCCCGGCGTCGAGCTGCCGATCTGCTGCAGCACGTCACCGAAACGCGTCGGCTTGTCCAAGCCGTAGATCGTGGGCACCAGCTTGGCGGTCAAGCCGTCCAGGCAGCGCTGATTGGCGATCGCGTCGAAATGATGCGCTTCGCCGAGGTCGATCGCTTCCTGCCCGGTCGCCGCGCGGTCCGCGTTGGTGCTGTAGCCCAGGGTGAAGATGTCGGGCTCGAGGTAGTGGGAGAAATGGTTGGCGTTCTCCCAGTGCAACTCCATCATGACGTCACGCGCCTTGAAGCTGTTCGACAAGTGCACGAGCCAGTAGGTCCAGGATGTGCTGCCCATCGGCGTAATGTAGAAGATCGTGTAGTGCTTGGCGCCGCTGATTTCGACTAGGCCCTTGGCGAGGTTGCGTTGGATCGCCGAGCGCCAGACGTTGCCTCCCGCGGCCTTCAGTCGGTCGAGGGATTCCCAGTCGATGTAGCGGGCCAGGCCGATCTCCTCGAGCTTCTTCCGGCTCTGCTCGGTGTTGCTCAAGAACGTGACCAGCGAATCCACGTTGAAGGTCAGCAGCACCTCCGCGCCCTTTACGTTCGAAAAGATCGTCTTGAGCAACGGTGCGGGCACCTGGTCGTACGCGTATTGGTCCAGGAGGAAGATCGCGCGCTCGCCGCCTGCGCGCTTGCGGATGTCGTTGATGATCGGGCCGACGCGCTCTTGGAACGTCCCTTGAAGCAGCTCGATGTCACGGCCGATTCGACTTGGCTCAACGGTAGCGCCGACCAGCTTGCTTAGGTATGCGAAGTTGCAGCGCTTCTTCTCGACAAAGTAGTACTTGGCATCGACGAATCGCGGCTTCTGACGGCCCACGTTGAGAGCCGCTTGTTGCTCGGCCACGGTCTTCATCGCAATCAGCGGCGAGCCGTCATGGAACTCGCCGGCGTTCTCGCCTGAATAGTCTCCACCGCCGGCGAAGCCGTCCACGACGGAAAGCGTCAGCTTTTCGATGAGCACGTTGCTCATCAACACCTGGATGTACCGCTCAAGGTAGCTTCTGACGATCTGGTGCTTGACCAGGCTATGTGGATCGATAGGCGGGGGACAGCTGCCTACGTGCCAAGAGTACTTGTCGTCTCGTTTGACCATCGTGGGTGGCGCAGTGCGGATGCCAGATCCTAACTGCGCGGTTTCACGTTGATCAACTCAAACGCCCAGTTGACTGGCCGTTCCGGCCGGCATTTCGTCCCAGGTGCGGCCATTGAGCAACCGGCCGTTGGCGTGCTTGGCGCGGCGCTTGCCGTCGGCGCCCCAGCCGCCCCACTGCTTGAAGAAGAAGGCGACTTCCTGTTCCTCGCACTGGGTGCGAATGCTGTCGGCCCACTCCTCCTTCATCGGGCGGGCCTTCGGACCCGACTCGCCGCCGACGATGACCCAATGGATGTCCGTGAGATTGAGCTCGCCAACGTCCTCGAGCAAGGGCTCCACGGACAGGAATCGGATCTTTGCCGGTACGCGTCGCAGATGGTCGATCCGCGGCACGCCGTGCTTGCGGTTCTCAACGGAGACGCCGAGCCAGGCGTTCTCGGGCACGGTGCGCGTCTTGAAGAAGCGGGCCATGCGGGCGCCCCGCTTCGTCAGGATTTGGTACGTGTGGTGCGGAGTGCGCGTGATCACGTCGAAGACCTGCTCGATGTAGGCGTCCGGGATCTTCTCGTGGAAGAGGTCCGACATCGAGTTGACGAAGTACACGGTCGGCTTTCTACGCTTGACCGGGTCTTCAAGCCGATCCGGCAGGATCTGCAGCGCAAAGCCGTTCTCGTAGCCGGGCGTGCCCATGGCCTTGAGGCGCTTGGCCATGGTCTCGGCGTAGCAGTTCTTGCAGCCCGCCGAGATCTTGGTGCAGCCGACAGCCGGGTTCCACGTCTGTTCGGTCCATTCGATGCGACTGATGGTGGTCATGTCTTGGCTCCTCCAAGCTGGGTGTATTTCGGGCTGCCCGCCAGGCCGCCTTTAAGTTTTCTGACGATGCCGCGCACAACGCCGAACACCTCCAGCTCGCCAGTGGGCCGGATGGGCTGGAAGTCCGCATTGTGCGCAATCAGGATCGGGCGCTTGCCCTGGTAACGAAGTTCCTTGAGCGTGAAATCCCCATCGACCAATGCGATGACGAATGCGCCGCCGGACGGTGCGAGGTCGCGATCGACGATGGCGAGGTCACCGTCGCGAATGCCGGCATCTTTCATCGAGTCTCCGCGAACCCTGACGAGCACGGTCGACGAAGGGGATTCGATCAGGTAGCTCTCGATCGTGACCAACTCGGCTGCGGCCTGTCCATCAATCGCTTGCGGCTGGCCTGCTCGAACAGGCGTGTCGAACAGTGGAAGCTCGAAGAAGCGCGCGGTCGGCACCAGTTTCCCGCCAGGCGCAGGCTGCAAGTAACCGGCGAGTGACAAACGTTGGGCGAGCTTCACCGCCGCGTTCTTCGCACGGAAGCCAAGCACCTCGCCCATACCAGCATAAGACGGCAAAACGCCATGCCTCGCGTAGTGGTCGCGAAGCCGGTTCAAGTGCGACGCGTCGGTGTTCGGTTGTCCCATGCTCGTATTGTGGTGTACGAACGTACACCATGACAATCACATCGTCTCGCTTCGGCGACACGTCTTTGGAACTCGTCGCAAAAAATGAAGAGGCCCCGCGACCGATCCGAAGATCGAGCGCGGGGCCTAGGGCCTTGAAACTAGAGCCGCCGAGGCAGTTGGCGTCATGCGCCGGAATTCTTGGATCTTGCGCCGCGCGGCTTCACAGAGCGTGATTCCTTGGGTACCGCGGATATTGGAGCCAGCTTGGCCACCAGCTCCGACATCAGCACCTCCTGTGCAGTGCGTCCCGCCAGTTCGCGTTGTGCGTCCACGAGCTCGGCTTCGAGCAGCCGGATCCGCGCGTCTCGGTCGTCCACCAGCGCCTGCAGGCTCTGCTCGCGCTGCCGCGCGTCGGTCTTCAGTTGGGTCAGTCGGCCCTCTACTGCATTCAACTGCTCGGAGGCGGCGATCTGGGCTTTCAGGGCTTCCTCGAAGCGCTTTGCGATGGATTCGGTCGATTTCTCCGCCTTCGAGCGAAGCAGGCGTTCGCGCTCGATCTCCAGCGCAGCGCGACGCTCGGCGCCGTGGGCGCGCTCATCCGCCGCACTGATGGCTGCGTCAGCACGCGCACGCGTCTCGTCGGCAGCTCGCCGGACCGCAGCAAGGTCCGCCTGGAGGTCGCCGGTCTGTAGTCGAGCGTCGTCCAGGCGCGCGGCCGTTGCAGCGTGCGCGGCACGCTCCCCGTCCAGCGCCTCTCGCGACTGAGCGAGCTCGGCCTGCAGCGCATTGGCCTTGATGGCAGCGGCTGACGCAGCCGCATCGGCCAGGGCGGCTCTGTCCTTTTCGATGTCGACGCTGGCAGCGGCCCCAGCGAGTCCGGCCTTGAGTCGGTCATCAAAATCGAGACGGGCTTCTGCCTGGGCGGCCTCCCAGAGATGTTGGGCGGCCTGGTAGACCGGGTCTGGCATGGACGCCGGCGCCGAGAAGGCTCGCGGGTCCTTGATCCGCCCGCCCAGGTGCTTGAACCAGGTCTCCAGCATCGGGCTGACGGTGTTTGGCGAGCCGCGACCGAGCTTCTGGCGCACGCGCTCGATCGTCGGCCGGGCGCCCTCGAGCAGCAGCGCGTCGCAGGCCTTCCAGACCTCGTCTTCAGTGATGCCGCGTGCCATGTTCTGCTCTCCTTGATCTGCGCCCTGCCCTTGGCCTAAATTAGTCACGATAATAAAATGTTATCGTTGACTAAGCACATTCGGTGTTAAATATCATACATATGATGTACTGAAAATAACATGATCAAACGCGCTGTCAAACTTGTGTTGCCCGATGTCCAGGTGGTCGCCGCGCTCGACCCGGCGGCGCTTGCACCGCTGGCCGAGGACGCTGTGAACGCGCTTCTGGCCGAGGGCGAATCGGAAAACACGGTGCGCAGCTACCAAGCCGCACTGCGGTACTGGGCCGCCTGGTTCTGGTTCCGTTACGCCCAGCCCATCGGCATGCCCGTGCCCGTGGCGGCTGTCCTGCAATTCATCGTGGACCACGTCGAGCGTCGCGTTGCCGGCGGCCTCGAGTCATCGCTGCCATCGGCTGTCGACCAGGCCCTCATCGCCTGTGGGGTCAAGTCAAAGCCCGGCCCGCTGGCCATATCGACGGTCCAGCACCGTCTCAGCGTGCTGTCCAAGGCTCACCAGCTCAAGAGCATGACCAGTCCGGTGCATGACCCCATGGTTCGCGAGTTGGTGGCCAAGACTCGGCGGGCCTACGCCAAGCGCGGGGTCACACCGGAGAAGAAGGCCGCACTGACGCTGGAACCCCTGCAGGCGATGTTGGCCACCTGCGACGATTCGCTGCGTGGAGTCCGTGATCGCGCCCTTCTCTTGTTCGGTTGGTCCAGCGGCGGCCGCCGGCGCTCCGAGGTGACCGCAGCCACCATCGAGAACACGCGCAAGGTAGGCCCGCGGGCCTACAGCTTCACGCTGCTGCACTCGAAGACGAACCAGTCAGGTGCCGCCAGGTCCGACGCTGAGAAGCCTGTGCTCGACGAAGCCGCAGACGCCCTCTCCTGCTGGCTGCGGCGATCGGGTGTCGAGACCGGTCCGATCTTCCGACGTATCCGGCGCGGGGATAAAGTCGGCGAGCCTCTCGCGGCCGGGGCGGTGCGCGACATCGTCCGTGAGCGGGCGGCGCTGGCCGGCTTGCCGGGCGACTTTGCAGCGCACTCGCTGCGCTCCGGCTTTGTGACCGAGGCGGCCAGGCAGAACGTGTCGATCGGCGACACGATGGCACTGACGGGCCACACCTCGCCGACGACGCTGGTGGGCTATTTCCGAGCGGCGGAATCACAGCGCAGTGCAGCGGCACGATTGTTCTCTCCTGCGAAGCCCGATCAAAATGGGACCGCTGCATTACTCACTCCCTCAAACGCCAAGGCAGGCAGCCGCCAGTGCGGATCATGAAAGCGCCCGCGGCTGACCGAAGTCGAGCGCGCAGGCTTAGGTGTTTAAGGCGTGTCGCTTCTGGCTATAGGAGCCGTCATGATCTGGATCCAAGACGGAAACGGCATCCAGGTCGGATTCGACCGGCGGGCTTTCCTGCATCCGGGAGTGTGCCCCCCGCCAGTCTGACCTTAATTGCGGCTAGTGGAACCAATGTCGTTCTATTTCCTGAAGCCAGTGTCATCAGCAAAGTGCACTTCCAAGTCGACGGCGATCAGCCCGAGTTCAGTGATGCCGACAAGCTGGCCTTCGTAGACCAATCGCTTCGCTTCCTTCAGGTCACGGCCATCAAGACGGAGGCGACCGAGCACGATGAAATCCACAGCCTTTTCATGAGTGATCAGACCCGCAATCGACTTGGATTGCCTCCACGATGAGCCGAATTCACACGCTCAACGCTCGTGGCAATCTACTCCCGGGAGCGATCCGGGAACACTACAAGTGGACGGACACAAGGACCTTCGTTGAGATCCAGCGGATCCATCAAGACTTCTTGGATATCCTCAGGGCCAAGGGCATCGACTACGACGAGCTGAGAAATGCGCTGACCCCGCAGACCGGCAAGCAAGAGGCGGCGTTCCTGTTTGATGAGCACCGCTGCAACCCCCATCGGATCGCTGGTGTGGATGCGGCCGATGCCGTCTTCAAGCTGCTACCGGCCGGCACCACGCACAGCGTCCTTGGAGGTGAGCTTATCGGGGACGACCGTGACGAGTTCGCCCGCAAGCTGCTGCGAGAGAAGGCCGTCATCGCCAAGGACTTGGACTTCAAGCACCCGACCTTCTGCTTCGTCGTCTACCTCAACAACCTCTCTGCGGCAGCACTGGAAAACCTGCATGAGGGTTTGAAGCCCCACTCGGGCTATCTCGGCTACGTGCCGTGCACGTATGCCAGTCTGACCAAGACCTTCGTGACGATGCACTTGATGAACTTCGGGATCAGGCACAAGAACACCATGATCCTGGGGCACGAGGATGACCGGCCCAACACCGATGACTTCAATCTCCACTTGCACGACTACACGGCCTTGGGGCTGAAAGTTCGCAGCGTCCAGCTCACGTATTTCGGCATCTTTCTCTCCTACAAGCCCGAGCAGATGCTGCTGCAGGAGACCGATGACGACCTTGAGATCGCTGTTCGCGCGATGTCAAAGGACGTGGCCGACTTCGGCGATTTCACTGTCCACATCGAGGACGCGAAGTTCACATACCTGACCACGGCAAAGGACGGCAAGCTGGCTTTGGCTGGGCTCAACACCTTGACCAAGCCAGAGCTGGAAGAAGCGATCAAGTCCAAGATGCGGTCGAGCTACCTCTACAGCCTGGATTGGCGCGCCGTGCCGGCATCCGAGTCATCGCCTGGCTATCGAGGCAGCTACTTCAACATCATGTTGGAGTTTCCCCGCGAAGTTGGCGATCCAGAACGCGTGACCGTTGCCCTCGAATACCAGCCCACCGTCAAGATCCTCCGCGTCGTGACGATGACCTAGAGCTCGCCGCTCTGCCATGGGAGCTTGGATCTGTAAACTCGAGTCGACTCGACTCGACATTACAGAAAGGGACGGACGATGACGACAAAGGGTAAGTATATTGAGCAGGATTGGAACAAGCTGAACTCGCAGCCGCCAGCTCTGCCTTGTTCACCGGACTTGGAGGCCGCACTCGCAAGCTGTAGTGGCGAGCAGGCATTTCAAGAATCGCTCGCCCGGCACAGCGAGTATTTGCCCCACCTCGCGAATCACCACCATGGCGTCTGGTTCGACTGGGTGCTGTACAAGTATCCGCTTCCGACAGGGAACGTAACGGACTTCGCCTACTTGGAGACCACCTCTGCGGAGAACACCATCGTCCTCATTGAGATCGAGGACCCCAGCAAGCGCATGTGGAAAGGCCCGCCAAACAAACCTGCAAAGTCGGTCGAATTCAACGCAGCGATCGAGCAGGTGACCCGGTGGAGGACCGACCTCAAGGATCCGCAAAAGCTGTCCGCGTTGATTGCAGATTTCAAGCGAATGCTCGGCGCGAGCGGCAAAGCCGCGAACCCCTGGAAGGTTGTCTATGGACTTGTCTATGGTCGCAGCAGCGAGAACATTACCGATGAGCAAAAGGCCGCGTACTCCGACCTACAGGATTCCCTGGGTATCAAACTGATGACCTTCGACCATCTGGTCACGCGACACAAGAACTCTGCGGGGCGCGTTAAGAATGTGATGAGCGTTTCCGTTCCCGGCCCGACCTTCTCGTACCTGTACCTGAACGCGCCTCCACGATCGGAGTTTGGGTACCTCACTTCCGGCGCACTGAAGGTTGGGAAGGAGGCCCGTGAGGTGATCGTTTCCATGGGATACGACCTGGATGCGTGGGAGCGTGGCGAGCCCTTGTCACTCAATGACAAGAAGCCAATAGGTCATATCAGTTCGATTTTTCCAAAGCAGGGGACCACTTGAGAGAGACCTAAGCCGGGCCCGTTGCATCGGCGAGATGCCCGAGCAGAAGCAGCGTGGGTCGCCCTGCCTGATACACGTCGATCTGATGCCGCATGCCCTTCAGCACCACGTGCCGAGCGTTCGGAATCGCTCGCCCAGTCGCGACGCCGCCGCTCGGGTGGACCATGCGATCCTCGTCGCCGTGGCTGACTATGGCGGGCGCTCGAATGGCAGCCAACGACGTAACGCGGTCGGCGGACTTTAAGATGGCGCCGACCTGTCGGAGGGGCGCGCGAGCAACCGCCCTGCCCCCGTTCCGATGCCAGGCCCGCGAAGCATACGCAGTCCAGTAGCCTTGAATCCCCGGCACGGTCGGGTCGCCGATGTGGCTCATCATCGCGATGTAGCGGTGGATCTTGTCCCGACCTCGCTCGAAGACGCGAAGGGGACGCGTGCACAGGGGGAAGAAAATTGTCTGAAGACAGAGCGGACCCGCAACTGGAACTGCTGGAGAAGCCGACCACGGAACTGCTCGACGCCTTTGGGGCTGGCAATGCGTCGCCAGGGTCTGGCAGCGCGGCCGCGCTGATGGGCCTGCTGGCGACCAAGCTGCTGATCACTGTGTGCGACAAGAGCCTGACCAAGGACGAGTGCAAGCCGCACGAGGTCGCGCTGAACTACATCAGGAATGAGGTTGCCGCCGCGGAGCCTCGCCTGAAGGCGCTATTCGAGAAGGACGCACGCGAGTTCGATCAGGTGGTGCAGCTGCGGGTGGCGCGGAACAACGCCGGAACTCCCTCAGAGAGAGCCAAGTTCTCGCGAGACTCCCAAGCCTTGCTGGAGACCGCGACCGACAACGCCTTCGCGGTGATCGATGAGTGCATGAAGCTGATCGAGCACGGGATTGTCGTGTTCGAGAACGGCTGGCACGCAGTCAGGGGCGACTCGGGCGCGGCGATCAGCGTGGCCGTCGCGGCCGTGTTGTCTGGCATCTTCATCGCGAACCTGAACATCAAGACGCTCAAGGGTCGCAGGTACGCCAACGCCAACCTTCAGCGCTGTGCCGATCTGTACCAGAGGGTGTCCGAGAAGCAAGTCCGTGCCATCGGCTGCGTCACTTCGCTCAACGCTGAGGCCGCAGCGGCAGTCACCGGCGCGGTCCAAACCGAGCTCGAGGAAGTCGAAGGGCCTGTGGCCAAGAAATGAGCTGCGATTGCGGCAGAGCCGGCACCACGGATTTCACCGGAGAAGTTTTGACCAATGAGTAATCGAGACCAATACATCTGCTTCGACTGTGTCACCGACCGCTTCCTTAGCCGGGAGATCAAGGGCTCCGGCGAAGTCAACACGTGCATGTGCTGCAACAGCGATGAGCACGAATGCTGGGAGATCGAGGAACTGGCCGAGCGGGTCAAAGGGGTCTTCGACGAGAACTACGAGTTGACTGCGAGCAACCCGGAGCCCTGGGAAGAGGCACTCATGCGCGACCGGGAATCGAGCTATGAATGGCAGCGGGATGGTGAATCGCCGGCCTCCATCGTGAACTACATGACAGGGCTTCCCGAGGACGTCTGCGCCGAGCTGGTCGATTGCTGGGACAGCGGAACGTATCGAGACTACAAGGACCCCGACTACGAAGATCCCTATGGATCAGAGGCTTGCTATGCCGCCGCCGGCGGCGCCAATCACAGCGCAGTCGAAGCGCGTTGGCGCGAGATCCAGGACGACCTGCACCATCGCTCACGTTTCTTCAGCCGTTCGACGGGCGAGTTTCTGAATGACATGTTCGGCGGCGTGCAGACGCTCAAAGGTTTTGACGGCGAAGTCGTCGAGACGCTGTCGCCGGAGACATTCAAAGGAATCTACCGCGGCCGGACTGCGTACGACGAGAGCGAGGTCCGCAAGATCCTTGAAGGGATCCCTGGCCAGCTCGGCGCCCTGCGTGGACGCGCTGTCAGAGCCGGGCGTATGAACGCCGCGGGTGTAACCGTCATGTATGGTGCCCTTGAAGAAGAGACCTGCATCGCCGAGGTTCGAGCGCCTGTCGGATCATTGGTGGTCACGGGCAAGTTCGACTTGCTGCGCCCGATCCGTGTGCTGAACCTAAAGCGTCTCGAACGCTGCTATGAGGATCTCAGCTTGTTCGACCCGAACATCCAGAAGCTGTCCGATCGGATGGCATTTCTGAGGAGTCTGTCCAGGCGCCTATCGGTGCCGGTGTTCAACCACGAGGCCCACCTCGACTACCTAGCCACGCAGTGCATTGCTGAGTACATCGCGGCGATGGAGCCACGCATAGACGGTGTGGCGTTCGCATCGGCCCAGGCAGGCGACAACGCCATGAATCTGGTGCTCTTCGACGATGCATGCCATGTGGCGCCCCTGCCCCACCCCGCGGGTACCAAGGCGCGGTTGCTCACGCACTACGAGCGCGAAGAGGAAGAAGAGGACGAACAGGACCAGGAGAATGAGCACAGTGGCGAACGTTGGCTTACCTTCGATTTCCCCGCGGAGCCGGACCCTTCGTCAGAAGAGGCCCGAGAGGCTGAGCGGGAAGCAAAATTCGTCACGGAACACTGGGATGAATTCGAGATGATCATGGCCTCCGAACGCCCTGCAGCGGCCCCTGGCCGTGCTCGGCCAAAGCCCACACTTGTCCTCGATCTGAAGTCCATCCAGGTACATCGCGTGAGGTCGGTCAAGTACGACGCCCCTCCGAAGCGAGTGTTCGTCTCCGAGCGCACCAGCCGCGAAGTTGAGGACACCGACCTCGGCTTCTAGGCCATGGCGCATGGAGCCCCACAGCGTGCTGCAGTGAACTGAAGCAAAACGAGCCGCATCGCCTGCCTTTCGCCGGTGTCGTAGGCCCGGCCAGCAGAATCTCCGCCAAGTCAGGAGCGCGCGTCCTGCATTGATGGACGGGGCACCTGAAGGTTCTCTACCTTGTCCTCTGCCCCGGTAGCAAAGTTCCGGAAAGCAAGCCGCCGCGGTCGGCTTCCAGTGCGAGCACAGCGAAGTCAACGAGGCGCTGGTCCGCCAGTTGCACTGCGGTGACTTCATGGAACAGGCGCAGAACGTCGTGCTGGTGGGCGGTCCGGGGACCGGTAAAACCCATCTGGCCACAGCACTTGGCGTGCAGGCAGTCGAGCATCTGCGCCGGCGTGTTCGGTTCTTCTCCACCGTGGACCTGGTCAACCAGTTCGAGCAGGAGAAGCTCTGCAACAAGAGTGGTCAGATGGCTCATCGACGGGCTCATGCCGACATGGTGGTCCTTGATGAGCTGGGCTATCTGCCCTTCAGTGCTTCCGGCGGGGCGCTGCTCTTCCACCTGCTGAGCAAGCTATACGAGCGCACCAGCTTCGTCATCACGACGAACCTGAGCTTCAGCGAATGGGCCACGGTCTTCGGCGACGCCAAGATGACAACGGCGCTGCTGGACCGCTTGACCTATCACTGCCATATCCTTGGGACCGGCAACGATAGCTATCGGTTCAAGAACAGCTCAGCCCAACCCACCAAGAAGGAGCCCAAGTCCAGAAAGTTATCCACAGCCTGAGCCGTTAGCGGCTCAACAAGGGTGGGTCAAGATTCGATGGAAATGGTGGGTCACCGGTACGCGGAACTGAACATTCCAGTGAAGCTTCCAGCTCCAGCGACGAGAGCTCAATAGATATGCAGAGAAACACGTCGCGCTGCCGAACATGGTGTTCGCACGTGAGGGCGTTCCAGGCGGTCCGCGACACGAGCTCCTCCACCAATGTCGACCAGTGGAGACCGGGGGCCACGGTGACGGGACTTAGTCCGATCAACCGCCTGAAAGCTTGATCTGCGTCGGCTGCTGTTTCATAGGATCCGATCAGCAGTCCGCGGCGATGGATGCCGTTTGCGTTGACGTCTGCAGATGCAGTCCAGATCTTCTTGCTCATGTCGACTGTCCTCTAGTCGCTTGTAATAAATCCGGGCGGACCGCCCTGCGAGCTTGGCACGCGCGTGCGCCCTGGGCCGCGTTGGCCCGGAGTCCTTTGCCAACTGATCCGGTCTCGATCAAAGCTGTCCTCTCGCAACACTTCCAGGTCATGCCAAGGCGCTCCGGCGGCCGCCATGCGAGTTTGGCCGGTGCGTCAGGATCGATCGATGAGAACTGAGATAGCGCATCGCTCAGCCACTCCTTTGTCGCCTCGCGAACGAGCAATGCAGTCAGCCAGGTGGGCGCTATGCTGACAGTGTTCCAGAGTACTGGCAGCGCGTTAGATCCACAGAATGTCGAATCCGGCCAGCCTCTGCGCCGCTCGTGTGTACAACCCAGCCAAGCAAGGGTCTGGGATACAGCTGCGCCGAGCGGGCACTTGAAAGAGGTTACTTCGAATTCGATGTGCGCTGCCGCCCATTCAGACTCAATACAGTCTTGGTGTTCTCCGTACAAGCAATCGACGACCGCGCTGCATTGCTCCCAAGCCAGTCGCCTGATCGACGCAGCCTCGCGTGCATATGGCCATTGCCACAGATCTGGCTCGTTGCGTCCGCAAGGGCCGATACGCGAGACCACAAGCCCATTCTCGCCTTGCTCTATTTCGATATCGACTCCGCATCTAGGCATGGCCTCGGAAGTGGGCTCAGCCGAGGTCGCCCGTCGAAGCGTCCTCTGCCAGTCCGAATTCAGATCGGGTGCAAACGCGTGGGCGCACACGGGACAGTGCCAACCGCGCAACATCAACGGATCGACATGGCGGAAGCACCTCGGGCACCGGTCCAGCAGCCGGTCGCCGTGTACGCGGCAGATGCCGTTGGTCCAATCCTGGAACTCCCACGTGTGATATCGCTCCGACAAGCAGGAGGGACACCACCGAAGTGCCAGGCAGGCACGCTCTCGTACCTGCAAGCTCGGCCTGCCGACGCCGACTAGCATCGTCGTAGCAACGCCCGACGGCAATCCAAGCATTCTGCAAACGCGTTCGGCAGTAGAGATATCGGCAAACATCGTCGGCAATCGGTTCGATGCGGATGCGCCCACAAGCCGCTCCAGGACCGCACCAACGGTGGTCGAGTTCCCATACGCGACCTTGACTGCCAACGAGATCAGAGACTCGCCATTCCTATACCAAGCGGGGTTCCAGCCGGCGATGCGCATCACCACTCCAGGCGACGTGAGCGCCGAAACGCACGAGCATCCAGCTCAGGATTGCCGAGCGTTGCTAGCGCCTCTCCAAGGCCACACTTGTCCACGCACCGTGCAGCAAACGCAGCCAGCATTGCCATGTCCTGCGGGGCAACCTCCTCGGCCGAGTAAAGGAAGCGGCGGACTGCCGAGGCGAAATACGCCATCGGCAACTCTTGAGCTCCGGTCCCCGAACCACTGAGAATCTTCGCGAAGCGCTGACGCATTGGATCGCCTAGTTGGACCAACCGCAGGCCGCGTCGCCAAAGTCCTGGGCAGAAGTGCTCGGTATAGCTCGGTCCGTCAGGCAATGGATAGCGAAGCGAGTCGTAGCCAGACAGGATGCCGTCCAGCTCTTCTAGGCGTGCTCCACGGAATCGATGCGGCCCTAGAAGGAAGTCTGTGATCAGCGAGTGCCTCAGCGACCGTCGCATTCGATCTTCCACCGCCAGCAACTCGCTCTGGCCCGCGATGAGGCAAAAGCACGAAAGGCGTCGTTCGGTTCGTAGTGAATCAACAAAAGTCCTGAGGTCTTCCCATTGACGCAGAGATAGGTTCTCGGCTTGATCGATCGCGACGAACACATGCTTGGTATTGAGGCGTTCAGCTTCAACTTCGACATGACGAAGAAGCACGTCCCTGGTGCTCCTCACGAAGCCATTCTGGATCGCCTCACAAGGAAGCATGAGGCGCCATAGCTGGTCCGGCTGAACTCGAACCGGAAGGTCGTCTGATCGGAGGGCTTGTGCGCGCAGAACGAGTGCTCTTCCGCCGGACTCGAGACCGTCACAGATATGTCGACAGGCAGTGGTTACACCTTGCTTCGGCGGACCATAGATCACCATGCCGCGCTCACCATTGGAAGCTCGGTCTTTGAACTCCGCGACGCACTCTCGAAGCGCGTTGGTCTCAAGCATGACGGAGTCCTCGATAACGGGATGCCTGCTCATGTCCGTCCCGCTACAGCTTGCCGAACAAGCTCGGATCCACAATAGCGTTGGAGAGCGGTGGACCTTCCGCCATGGGATGGCTATCTTCTTCACCAGCATCCGCACGCGATGTGTAGTCCTGCAGTTGCCGACGAACATCATCGGGCAACGATATGTAATGCTCGCTTCCGAGCCCGTACCTGTTCATGAAGCTGACCGTCCCAGCTAGCAGAATGGCAGCGCCGTCATTGCTTTTTGCAGCCTCCCCTAGCCCCTGGATAACACCCATGATCAGGTGAGGTGAGTCAGCCTTGGAGGCGCAGGCCGCATTCTTCGCGATCGCGAGGCATATCCGCCTGAACTCGAGGTCGTGAGGCATGCCACTGAATGCACCGATCAGCGAGACCGGAAAGACAAGGTCCGGTCTCTCTAGGGGGACAGCATGAGCAAATCGAGCATCCTCTTGTACGTAGAGATGAACGCGGGTGTTCCTCAGGTAGCGGAGCTCGGCATGGTCGGCGAGTGCAGGCGATCCGTACTTACCTAGAAAATTGATGCGGAACGGGCCGCTCTTTCCGCGAAGGCGCGTGATCGTTGCGTCGTACTTTGGCAGCAGCTTCCAAAGGGATGACGCTGTGATGGCATCGAGACGCTTGTCAAATGCATGGTGCGTGGCCAGCTTGTCTTGGAGCAGCGCCAGCGGGCTAACGCCGCCACACGCGGCCTTCGCTGTCGAGTTCCAGTTGCGGCAATAGACGTCGAGCAGTTCCTCCGCGAGCGGCAGCGCGATGTGATACCGGACCGCCGCACTGGAGGGATCTCGATATGCCGCCGATCTTGGATTGCTTCCCGTCGACGTCGGCATCGTCTCCATGAAGCTGGCCAGAGAGGTATAGAAGCCCTCGATGAAAGAACGGGCCGTTGGGTCTGCAATCCGCTCGCTGGCAACATTGCAGCGTAGAACCTCCTTTGCAGCCAACAGGCTCTCGGCGCTCAGATGGGAGGCATCCGCATCAAACGCGAGTTCCCGCCACAACCTGGGCCCAAGAACCTCTGCCGGATAAGCGGCGGCGTCTTGATAGCAGAAGTTCGCATTCTGGATGCTGAGCATGTAACGTGGAGGCGGTCGCAGCGCGCGAATCAGCAGTCGCTTGACGTCGTTGGTGTCGTACCGCGTGCGGTGGCTCAGTCCGCTCGCCACACATACCCAAGTCCCTCGATCGACAAGCGCAAGAGCCCAAGGGCGACGTGTTCCGCAAGGCATGAACTGACCACCTGGCCCGGGAACAAGCAAGCCAAACATGCTGTGGAGGCGGTGCTCGTCCAGTTCGAGTCGATCGAACGCAATACCCTCCCCTCGAACGGCATCACGAGCAGCCAATCGGTAGTCCCTGCGGGCCTGCTTCCCGGCTTCGTCGCCAAGCTCGTTGTCAGCACATTGAATGGGCCGCTCCCATTTCCGAGCGAGGTACCAAGACCAGATTGCGCCCTCACCCCGACGACGCGCATCGAAGGGCCATTCATTCCCGAGATGCAAACCCTCGTCTCGGCACAGCGCATGAAACGCATCAATGCAAGCTTTACGAGTAATGACCGATACGGGGGGGGACTTCCCGATGCTCCTTGTGCGAGCGAACTGCACCATGCCTCTCTCAATGGATGGGTACGTCGAGAAACAAGCCGTAAGAACGCCAGATCTTCCGCGCCCCTGCTCCGCAAGAGTTTTGCTGAAGTCCTTCTGTCGACGAGGCTTCCTGCGGCGGGGATTTCGGTATCCAGGTATGCAAACAACCAGGCCTCTTGGTTGGCCGGTCAACGGGTCCTTCTCGAGCGCCTTCTCGACCAGTCGTCGAGCGGCCATCGCAGAAAGGTGGGTTGTCTCGTTGATCTCGCGTTCAGACGCGCCCCGCCACCACATCCTGGCGGCCGAACTACGTGCTGCATAGGCGTCACGCTTCAATGCATCGATCGAGTCGATGGCTGGAAAGGGCAGGCTTTCTAGATCGCCAGCGTCCCGAAGGATCTCGTCACGGGAGCGACGAACGCGTGGCACCCGAGGCGTGGCATCCCTATCGCTCATGAGCGCTCCGCAGCGAGACGGGAAGATGTGGGCCTGGCAGCATCGACGCGATTGGCCAGTACACCGCGCCGCGACGCCAAAGCCGTGCAACTGCGAGAAGCATTTCGTGGTCGTCGACGTCGCAGACTTTGGCCAGCTCTGCCACCGTGCATGGGGATTGAGCGAGTCGCAACAGTGCTTCGGGCTCGACTTCCTCCGTACCCACCGCGAGTCCTGAGTAGAGGAAGTTTTGCAGAGCCAGACGACTTTTCAGCTCCGTGCGCTGGCGTGAAAAGAACGTCGTCCAGCAGAACAGCCGGTAGTCGGCATCGGCCGCTGTCGCGAAGGCGCGCTTCGCTGCAGTGCCAGGGCTCTCAGGGTCTGTGGCAGCGAACGCCGCATCCCAATAGCACTTGGATCCATCCCTCCACTCGACCAACAAGGGGATGTGCGCGGTCCTCTCTTTGAGGCCCTCGCGGAACCTCACTGTCTGGTTTGGCATTGCGATGGCTCGAACCAGAGGCTCAGTGTCAGCCCAAGCGAGCAACGCCTCGTGCAGCCGCGTCTTCAGGACGACTGCGCCTATGGAAGGGCTGAGTACGCAGTGATAGCTGTAGGACGTACGGCGAGGCTCTGTCGATGGCTGTTGCCTGACGGCACGCAGCCGTCGGTCGTCAGCGGCGTCACTGAAGACCAGGAGGGAGCCGCTTCTGTGCAACTGTGGCGATAGGCTCATGGTGCGCAACGCCCAGGAACAAATCGACAGGCAAAATGATTCCCCAATCCCCTTGACGCAGGTGATCCGGCGTCCGATACTCACTTTGCGATCCGCCAAGAACGCAGTGTTACCGAACGAGTTGTTTTTGCCAGCGAGCCGCCCTAGGCTTCCTTTCGGCAGATGAGATGTGGGTACCCCTGGCCTAGCGCCAGGGGGCTACCTCTCCAGAATCAATCAAATCTCGACCAATTCCGGGCAGGACTCGCTCAGGATACTCTGCGGCATTCGTTGTCGCAAGTTTTCTCAGCATGGGCGAGTGCGGCGTTTCTGTCGGAGCGCTAGAGCAAAAAACACGTGCAATGACAGTCGCTTAGGTCTTTCACGTGATTGCTGAAAGGGCGGCGTGAAGCTGCGACAAGGAGCTTTTGCAGCAAAACAAAATCATGTGTATGTACATACTAAAATGTACATTTCAATAATACATGAGCCGCACTGCCAAATGGCAAATGCGGCGGCTAGGGGAAGTCCGAAACTAATTCAAGAATTACCTTCGTGGCGCACGCTAGATCCATTTCTACCTGAGCTGCGCTTGAGATTGCATCCATTCAAAGTTGATGCACTTAAAAGCTTATCTTGCATCATGAACCACATGATTCGGCAAGCGATGCTGGCACCTGGGTGCATAGGACATGGACATGTCGACCGGGGGGGCACGGCGCACTAGATCAGCGACCACTGCGCTGACCATCGTGTTCGGCAACCCACGCGATGCGTTTAACTGGGTTGCGGCGTCGAGGAAGCTGGCCTAACCCGTTGATTCTTCGTTCGCGGTTTCGAGCCATCCCCGGATGCCGCGAACTGGGTTGAGACCGAATTCCCGGATGCACTTTCGGTGGGTTGGACACCCGGATGCGCTTCGACTGGGTTGAAATTCCTCGACCGGCGTACGAGTACTCCCGGATGCGCACTCGTGGGTTAAGTCTCCGACTTCCGGATGCACTTGCCCTCGGTTGCGCTGATGCCTGCTGGTGGCCAAGCGCTCCCGCGCTGGATGGCTGACTGGACGCTCCCGCGCCAGTTCGCTTTCAGGTCAGCTCGAAAACTCCGGCTCGATTTCGGGCTGAAAGCCTGCGCAGCTTTCACCCGCCTCCTGAAACGCTTTTAGGAGCTGGTCGTCCGAGGCCAAGCCTGAAAGCATCAATTCCCCTGACGCCATCTCGGCTTTTGCCTCTGGCGCGAAAGCTCGGCGCCAGAGGGCCTCGGACCAACCTCGCTTGCTGACCGACGCGAGGTGCTCGAGCGCGCTGAGTACAAACAGCCTCGACTGCTCCCGCGTCAGCGCTTCCGTGCCCCATGGTGGGCATTCTCGGTTCGGAAGCCAGCAAGAGCGGGTGACCGAACTCCTGAATTGAGGCCACTCACCCTTGATGGCTGCTGGCACGCCAAGCGCTAGCCCGCATTGAAGCAAGGCCGCAGCTACTGGGCACTTGAATTCAAAGCCGCCGTACTGACCCATAGCCGCGGCAGCCTCGACCTGGCCGCATCCGATATGGGCCGAAGCCATCGTTTCCCAAAGAGCGCTGAGGTACTCGAAACGCTGCATGACGTCTTCGTAGGCGTCCAGCTCCACACTGCTCCCCAGAGCAACACGGACTGACTCGCCATCCTCAGCTCTCCACCACGAGGACACCTCCAAGTGTCAGGCGACATCCAATACTGCCCCCCTGACGACATCCAGAACTGACCCCCTTCACTAGAAGGAGGTCCGCATGACGGACGTTGTGACCGATCCTTCCCGCGTCATGTACGACGGAGGGAGGCAGACGATGTTGGCTCCGCAGGAGGTGCAGAGGATGCTGGCGCTGCAAGCGCAGGGCTGGGGAGCCAAGCGCATCAGCAAGGAACTGGGCTGCAGCCGCAACACCGTGCGGGAGTACCTGCGCAGTGGCGGCTGGAAGCCTATGGACGTGTCGGGGCGCTCCAGCTTGCTCGAGCCGCATTGGGCGTGGCTGGAGCAGCGTCTTCGCCAGCACAAGGGAAATGCCGACGTGGTGCGCCAGGAGCTGCAGCGCGAGTTCGGCATCACTGTAAGCCTGCGCACCGTGCAGCGCGCCGTAGCGCCGATGCGAGTGGCGCTGCGTGCTCAGGCGCTCGCCCACGTGCGCTTCGAGACGGCGCCTGGCCTGCAACTGCAGGTGGACTTTGGCAGCACCCACGTGCAGGTCGGCGAGGAACTCACGCGCGTCTTCCTGTTCGTCGCAACGCTGGGCTACAGCCGTCGCACCTACGTGCTACTGAGCCTGCATGAGCGCCAGTCGGCCTGGCTGCTCGGCCTGGAGGGCGCGTTCCGGCATTTCGGCGGCGTGCCGCACGAGGTGCTCATCGACAACGCCAAGGCGCTCGTGGAGGAGCACAACCGCCAGACGCGCGAGGTCAAGCTCAACGACCGCTTCCGCGCCTTCTGCAGCTACTGGGGCGTGACGCCTCGGGCCTGTGCGCCGTATCGGGCCCAGACCAAGGGCAAGGACGAGCGCGGGGTCGGCTACGTCAAGCGCAACGCCATCGCAGGGCACACGTTCGCCAGCCTGGACACGCTGCAAGCCCACCTGGACCGCTGGATGCGCGACGTGGCTGATGTGCGCATGCACGGCACGACCGGCGAGCCACCCATCGAGCGGTTCGAGCGCGATGAGCGTCGGTCCCTGCGTCCGCTGCCGTCAAAGGCGCCGTTCCTGCAAATGCGCGAACTCGTGCGGCGCGTGCACACCGACGCCTGCATCGAGCTGGACACCTCCCGCTATTCCGTGCCCTGGAAGCTCATCGGTGAGCAAGTCAGCGTCGTGGTGTCCGACTGCGAGGTGCAGGTGCTGTACGCCGGCCAGGAAGTGGCGCGGCATGCGCAGAGCTCCTTGCGTCGCAGCAGCGTCATCGAGCGCAGTCACCTGGCCGGCATCGTCGGCAGCCAGTTCATCGGCGCGACCCGGTTGGCGCCGCCGTCCGCTGCGGCGCCTGCCGAGTTGCAACGCGACCTCGTCGAGTACGAGGCGCTGGTCGGGGGAGCTTGGTAATGGCACGCGTCAAGAAGACCGAACAAGCCATGCCTGTGGACGAACTCGACGGCATGCTGACGCGGCTGAAGCTGACCGCCATCCGCGACCAGCTCGACACGCTGCTGGATCAGGCCTCTCGCGCCGACATGACGCTGCGCGAGGCGCTGCAACTGCTGTGCGCCGCCGAGGTGGCACGCAAGGACGAGCGCCGCATCCAGATGGGCGGGCCTGTCCGAATTTCCGTGTGTAAGGCTCATTGAGCCTTCACTGAATTCGTGAAGCGCATCGAGATCTTACGGGTCTATCTCGTGAATCGATCTTCGTAGAGGATCGCGAACTGGTTCATCGCCGATTTCCAGTTGTGGGCCGCCCGCCCCCAGTCTTCGGTGATGTTGCGCAGCGCCAGCCAGATGAGCTTGGTGGCGGCATCGTCACTGGGGAAGTGGCCCCGGGTCTTGATGATCTTGCGCAGTCGCGCATTGATGCTCTCGATGGCGTTGGTCGTGTAGATCACTCGCCTGACCTCCGGCGGGAACGCGAAGAACGGGATGACCTTATCCCAGGCCCGCCGCCAGGCGCTGACGACGGTGGGGAACTTGCGCCCCCAGTCGCCAGCTTCAAACTCGTCCAGCGCGGCCTGGGCCGCCTCGGCACTCACGGCCTGGTAAATCGGCTTGATCGCTGTGGCCAGCGCCTTGCGATCCTTCCAACTGGCGAAGTCCAGACTGTTGCGGATCAAGTGGACGATGCAGGTCTGCAAGGTCGTGGCCGGGAACACCGCTCCCAGCGCCTCAGGCATGCCCTTGAGCCCGTCGGTGACCGCAATCAGGATGTCGTTGACGCCGCGCGTCTTCAGGTCGTTGAAGACCTTCATCCAGAACTTGGCGCCCTCGGTGTTCTCGATCCAGATGCCCAGGATGTCGCGCGTGCCGTCCGGCAGCACCCCCAGCGCCAAGTACACGGCCTTGGAGCGCACGACCGCGTCCTCCCGGATCTTCACGCGCAGCGCGTCGAAGAACACCACCGGGTACATCGATTCCAGCGGCCGGGTCTGCCAGGCCGTGACCTCGCTGATCACCTCGTCCGTGACCCGGCTGATGAGGTCCGGGGAGACATCCACCGAGTACATCTCGGCGAGAAAGCCCTGAATCTCGCGCACCGTCATTCCGCGCGCGTACATCGCAATGATCTTGTCGTCGAACCCGGTGAAGCGGCGCTCGTGCTTGCCAATGATCTGCGGCTCAAAGCTGCCTTCCCGGTCGCGCGGCACGTCGATGCGCAGCGCGCCGACATCCGTCACGACCGTCTTGGATCCCTCGCCGTTGCGGTGATTGGCCGGCGCGCCCTCAGGCTTCTCCTCGCCCGGCTTGTAGCCCAGGTGGTGGCTCATCTCGGCGCCCAGCGCCCGCTCCAGAACCGCCTTCTTGAAGTGCTGGAAGATATTCTCCAGCTCAGCAGGTGTGACCGGCCCCGGGATCAATTGCTCCAGTGCTTCAGCTGAGAACTGGACCGGGGTCTTGTCCGCCCCAGCAGCGGGTTTCGTCTTGCGTGGCATTCATGCTCCTTGTCGACATGCTATGCCTCACACACGAAAGTTCTGACAGGTCCGCCGTTTCATGGAAAAGCGCTGCAAGCACAGCCCTCCTGACTGCCTCCCTTCCACCAATTAGCGGTCAGCGTGCAAGTACCGACGCCACCTTATCGACTGCGGTCTTGACCAATTCTTTGTCGATTGCAGTGCAGTCCAAGCGTAGCTCGGTAAAGGGAAGTTCAGCAGTCGCCGTGCGCGACACGACGACGACCTCCCCTCGTTGTTCGATTGCTGAGACTTTCCCATACGCCCCAGTAAATTGGTCACCAAGCTCCATGTAAAGACCATCAACTGTTGCCTCGCTATCCGCCCATTGGAACTGCAGGCCTTCTTGGTCACTGCCCTCTTCAACCGGGAAGACGAAGAAGACATAGTTCACATCATCTTCTTGCTCAACGGAAACGAATTCGACAAGCTTTTTTAGTTCAGTCATTTCTTGGTAGTCCACGTTTTGGTTTTGCCATCTTCACGCCATTGGTATTTGATGGTTGCATCATTAGCATAGGCAGCTCTGTTCATATAGCCCCGGCAGTGTGTGCACGGTACTTTCTGACCAGTGATGGTCATGGAACCTCCTTGAGGAATTTCCATCTGTGTCGTAGCGCGTGCTTCTGTATGCGTCGCGTTTGTTGGCCCTCGGAAGCCGCCACCCACTGCAGCTTCTTCTGGTGTCATGTTTCCACTGACGAATCGTTGGTGCCCGACGATATTACCGTCGGCATCTCGAACCAACGCGTTCGCGTTGTGTCTCTTGGGAACAACGCCAACAGGTCCTGTGCGTGGGCAATTTGCCCCTCCGACGATGGTGCGAGCCTCCGCCGTGGTGATGGCTTGCATCTTTGAGGCAGCAGACACCTCTGCCGCCGCCCCACATCGAGCACATTCAGCCCGGCAAGCCTCAACAGAATGCCTACGTGGAGCGCTTCAACAGGACGGTCCGCTACGAGTGGCTGTCGCAGTACCATTGGTCGGACCTTGACGAGGTCCAGGAGTTCGCCACGCAATGGATGTGGCGCTACAACCATGAGCGCCCGAACACGGCCTTGGGCGGCATCACCCCGAAACAACGGCTGGCCATGGCCGCATAGCTCTACTTCTCGGAGCGGTGGATTTCGGGGGGATTACCCCCGTAAGCGTCACGAGGAAGGCTGGCGCGCCAAAGCACAGGTACCCGAAGCGCAGAGCTAATGTGCGCCGCCGGCGACCCAAGCCTGGCAGGTCCGCAGGCATGAGCATCTCAGCAAGCGCCGCATCCCTCTCGGGAGGGATATACGCGACCGTTCACCCTCTGCAGAGTGACAAGTGGAGGTTGCAGCTGATGATGTCCAAATTCCAATCCCGCCTATCCCGCTTATCCCGCCATTTCCGCCCTCAAAGCGTGCGACGCCCTCCGCATCATCGGGGCGACACCGCCCGTGTCATTCTCGTGGTCGCCCTGGTGCTGCCGCTGGTCCTGATGACGAGCAGTTGCACACCCACGGCCCACCAAGCTCGCGCCCCGCTCGCCTATCAAGTCACCATACAGATCGCCGTGAACGATGAGAAGCCGCAGCAGCAAAGCGCCACGGTGCTGCCCGGCAAAGCGACCGAACTCCGCTTCAACCAGCTTTCAACGCCGCTTGTGGTCCAAGTATCCGCCTCTGCGGCGGCGTGGCTCCACGATGTTGACCTGAAAGCAAGCTTCGTTGGTCGGACGCCCGAACTGTCGTTGGAATGGGCGGAGGCGCAGAACTTGGGCGTTCCGGCAGAGCTGACGGCAACCACCGGTAGCCCGCCAGTGCGTTATCGCTTCGTCATGACCGCGGACGCCGCAGTGCCGGCACCTGGAGAATCCGCCCTCTCCTTTCTGGGCTCAGTCCGGCGATGAGCGGAAGACGCCTCACATGCGGCGTCTCGCCGTCTTCCTGGCCGTGCGCCACGCACGGCCAACTGCACTACTGCTTGGCCCCTTCCGTCAGTCGTCGGCCCAGCGATACCGCGTAGGGAGCCGCGCGAGCGGCGAGCATCGGATCGCGACCGGCCTCGACACCTTTCGGCAGCACGAGCGGGTTGTACATGATCGTCAAACACGCGCCCGTGGCGTCGGGAGCGACCGACTTGATCGTCAGCCGGCCCAGATTGACCTTCTTGCGGGCGTCGGGAAGAGGCTTCACGGCGCTGTCGAGTTCGTCGCCTGGCTCAGCCAGTTGCAGGTTGAAGTCAAAGGCCACAGTGCCTGCAGCCACTCGCTGGCGCAGCTCGTCAAACAGGAACTGGGCTCCCTTTGCCTTCGCCTCATCGTCAGTGAGGTTCTCAAGGCCTCCCACCGGCTCGAAAATCCATTTACCGAACTGCTTCTTGCCTTTGGCGTCCACGAAGCCGAAGGTGTGCACCCCCCAATAGTTCACCGCACCGTAGCTGGCAGGCACCGGTTGGCTGGCGAAGTACTTGCCCTGCAGCAGGACCTCCGGGTTGGCGTCAGCGAACGCCTTGACTTTCTCCGGGTTGGCCTTCTTGGTTTCGGGGTCAGGCTGAAGGGACTCCAGCCTGCCCAAGAACTGCTCCGGCGTGGCCGCTCCGAAGACCGGGGCTGAAATGTTGCCCATCTGCCAGACCTCGCCCTTTGGCAAGTCGAACTGCAGCGCCAAGTTGCGCTGGCCTCGGGTGTTGTCAGGCGCCATGGGGTTGCCACCGCCTACAGAGAAACGAACGATCACCGGCACGGGCTTGCCGCTGAACGCAGATGCCGTGCTCAGCACGCGACCCTGCTGGCTGCCCACAAACTCCGCCGTGGCGCAGACGCCCTTGGCGCCCGAGCGTCGGTATCCCTCGAACTTGCCACCGACGACTTCCTGAGCATCGACAAGCTTCGTTGGGTCGACTTGTGCAAAGGCGGAGCCACTGGTCGCGGCTGCGATCATGGTCAGCGCGAAGAGATGAGCATGCATTTGGGTGTCCTTGAAAGAGATTTTCAAAGCGAACGTGTGCGCCAGACTGCAATGAGCCGCTGGCATCCAGCGGCTCCCGCTGCTGCGCTCAACCATTCTGACGGCGGCGCGGTCACTCGCAAACCCTCGGAAGAGCGACAGCCGGCACCGGGAGGCGTTGAACGGCGACCTGACCCGTCAGACGCGGTCAGACGCGGTCAGGCAAGGCGAACGCGCGTGCGCACCGTTGACGGGAAACGTCGCGGGACATATCAGGCCGCGGCCCGCGCTCCCACCGGCGTCGCTTGGCGGTTGAGCTCGCCAAGCTGCCCTGCCAGCGCAGTCTGTTCCCGCCGAAGCGCCTCGGCGGCCTTGGCGGCCTGCCGGGCCAGCAACGAGACGGCATGCCCCATGGCGGCCGCGTCAGCCTGGGCTTGTACCGGGTTCTCCGTCTTCCGGACCGGCTGGTGCGCCTTGAAGCCGCCTTCAAGCCGCACCAGCAGATCGATACGCGCCCTGACCGCATCAAGCTGTGCCGTCAGCGCAGCGCCGAGCGCCTGCTGCTCGGCCTCGGGAATTGCCGGACGTTGCCCGTCCGGCGCGCGGTCACGCTCGGCTGTCAGCGCGGCCGACCACGCCTTGCGCGCCGCCTCCGTGCGCTGTGCGGGCGTGTCGTCGTCGCTCTGTGACTCGTACAGGGCGAGCCAGCCGTCGATATGACCGGTCTCGACCGGGCTCAGTTGTGCGTGGGTCTCGGCCTGGCGCTTCAGCCGCGCCCAGGACGCCAGATTCAGCGTCAGGTCACGCGGCATCCAGCCCGGCGCCTCGTCGAGTTCGCGGTACAGCTGGGGATCGTCCTCGTAGAACGACTCCAGATACGCGACCACCTTGTCCACGTTCGAATCCTCGTTGTTGAGCGACGCTTCGTTGAGGTCGCAGGCCTTCATCGCGTTCCGGGCCAAGGGGTCTTTCAGCTCCACCGCCCCCCAGGCCATCGAATACTTCGCCAGCGAGCCGTTCAGCGCGCGCGCCTGAAGGCCCAGCTTGCGGTTGCCAGGGTTGCGGAGCGCCCTGGCGATGACCTGCCAGGCGGCCTCCAGCGCCTCACGATCCCTGTGCTGCTCGATGATCGCCTGCATGGTGCTGCCCGCGGTGGCCACGGCAGAGACGATCGTGCCGGCCGGGCCCGCCGCTCCGCTCGCCCCGGCGAGTTCAGCCGCAGCCCAGAGTGCCTGAGCGGCGTGATGTGCCAGCTGGTCTCCCTGGTTCTTGACGAAGTTGCGCGACGACGAGGCGAGCGCACTCTGCGCCGCCTCGAAATCGTCCTGCAGCTGCATCCAGCGGTGGAGCTGCTGCGCGCGCAGGCCCGCGGCATGCAGGCTCGCCGCCAGCTTGATGCCGGCGCCCACGGCACCCAGCGCTGGAACGAACTTGGCCAGGAAAGCGGCGCCGCCTTCGGCGATCTGCTGCGCGAGTTGCCACACCAGTCGATCGCGCGCCATCTTGGCGATCAGCGCGTCGATGCTGGACGCCTCCGCGGCAGCCTCCTGAGCGCCAGACAAAGCCTTCAGCTCAGCCTGCGCCTCCGCCAGGATCCGGGCAGCCTCGTCCTCGTCGGCGCTGCGTCTTGCGTCGGCCCTCCTCTTGATGAGCTCGGACTGGGCTTTTTGCAAGGCCTGGCGACTCTGCTCCGCAGCAGCGCCGCCGGCAGCGGCCTTGAGTTCCAGCAGCAGGTCGGAGACCGCATTCGCTGCGGCCTCGGCGCCGATCTCGGCCGGCGTGTCGTCGTCCGCGGTGACGTCGGCATTGTCGGTCCCGCCGAGCAGATCCAGCGCCCCGCCATCCCCTTCTTCCCCGCCCTTCTCAATCTCCGCATCCTGACCGCCGTCCAGCTGAAAAACAACGTCGAGCTGCTGCTTCACACCGTTGACGAAGGCCTCAATGCCCTCTCCGTACTGCTTCTCGACAAAGAACTGATGGGTCTGCAGCCCGGTGGCCACCGCGTTCAGGCTCGCGGCCAGGCCGGAGCCCAGCCGGGACAAGGTGTCGTTGCCGGCCTGAGCGCAGGCGGTGGCGACGCCGCCACTGAGTTTCTTCAGCGCGGCGTCCACTTTGGGCGGATCGGTCATGAGGCACTGAAGCGCGGCAGGCGCTGAAGCCGCCGCCTGATAGCAGTTCGCGATCATCCCGGCTTGGTCTCGTGGCAACCCGGCCACCACCAGCGTCTTGTTCAACGAACCGGCGATGCCGCCGATCAGCTCGTTCAGCGCGCCCAGGAACTCGCCGCGCCGGGCAGCGATGGCGGTCTTCACCGTGAGCTCGGCAACCGTCGCACCCAGTTCGAAGAGGTCGCCGAGACGTTGCGTCTGCTCACCCAGCTGGGCCCTGATGGCTGCGGCCTCCTGCTCGGTTTTGCCCTGCGTCATCTTGATCTCGCGCAGCGCTTGGGCGGACTGCAAGGCCGTCTTCATCGCCTCGCCCAGACAGGCGGCGACGCCGGCATAGTCCTGGTCCTCCACCTTGCGTCGGATCTCCCGGGCCTGGGCCGCCGCCACGAAGGCGTCCGGCACGGCGCGCGCAGCCAGGCTCAGGCCGGTCTGGGTCGAGCCGTCGGTGGCCGACGCCGCAACGCCCAGCGCCTTGGCGCACACCTCGGCCAGCGCGGTGAGGGCGTCGTCCACGCCCTCCGCGCCACGGGCAAATGCCTGCCCGGCCGCGATCGACGCATGGCCCGCACCGAACGCGGCTTTCACGAGGTCCGTCGTCGGCTTGTCGACGCCGCATTGCGCCAGCACCGTCTGGGTGAGACTGCCCATCACGTCCAGACCGGCGGCCGAGGCGTCGGCATATTGCCGGTCCTTGACCTGGCCATAGACCTCGGTGCCCTGCCGCAGCACGGCGGCGCCGGTGGTCAGGATCGTGGTGGCGAGTTGGAATTCCTGCGAGCCCAACGCGAACTTTTCGATCATCTGGCCGCTCAGGTCCATCAGGTCCGCGGCACTGCCCAGCAGGTCGTCGCCCCGGCTGCCGGCGGGCGTCAACGCGTCCTGCGCCTTGCGGTTCTCCACCTCGTCCAGATAGCGCTGGCTGGTCGCGTCCAGCATCTGCTGCGTTTCGGAGTACATCGCCGGGATGTAGGTCTCCGGCAGGATGCGCTCGCGCATCAGCGGGGTCCAGAACTCCGCCTGGATCTCCTGCGGGCCGAACAGCGGCTCGTCAGCGTCGCCCAGCCTGAAGCGGGCGTTGCGCAGCCGCTCGTTCTCGTTGATCACCAGACCGGTGCCTCGCGCGATGGCGGCGGTGATCTCCGGTGAGAGCTGCAACTGGTCGGCCGTGAAGTCCTCGGCTTCGATCTCGTCGAGCTGGGTCTTGCGGTCGTTCAGCAGTTTCTGGCCCTTGAGCCGGCCCGTCTTGATCTCGGTGGACATGGCGGTCTGGAACTCGGCCTTGAAGCCTTGCAGCCGTTCGCGCACCTCGCTCAGCAGTGCGCGTTGCGCCAGGCGCTTTTTCTCGAAGTGTTCACCCTGGTCGACCAAGCTCGTGGTGCCCGGCTTGGCCGAGCCGTCGACGAGGCTCATGCCGGTGAACTGTTCAATCCAATCGGTTTCTTTGCTCATGATGCGGTGTCGTCCTTGGCGCCGGCGTCAATGGACACTACGGCGAATGTTGGCTTCCAGGCTGGTCAAGCGCTGGCTCAATCGGCGGGCCGCCTGATGCAGCTGGACCGAGATCGGGTTGACCCGCAGGCCGGTCAGCACCGGGTGGTCGATCAGCAGCGACTGCAGTCCGCGCACCTTCTCCAGCGCCTGCTCGCGGTCCGCGCGGCGGGTGCGAATCGCCGCCTTGCCGTCGCTCAGCAGCGCGGCGTGGCTGTCGAAGAGGGTCGCATCGAAGCGGGCAGCAAAACTGTCGGTGGCCTGCGTGATGCGGTCGAGCACCGCGGGCGGCAGGCCCGGCACCTTGGCCGACACCTGTCCGGGGAAGGCCTGGAGCGCATCGATCATCTGCCGCGCGGCGTCGCCGTACTGGCGTGCGTTCTGCGGCAGCGCCCGGCGGGCGCCGATGCCCGGACCGCTGGGATCCGCCACCACCTCCGCCGCGCGCTGCTCGCAGAGCTTGAGCCGGCGCAATGCCTCCGCGTGGTCGCCGACCTGGGCGGACGTCTGCGCCAGGGCGAGCAGGCGGTCGACCTCCTCCAACTGGCTGGGATCGCCGCCTGGCGCCTCCACGGCCGCCGCGGCGCGAGGTCGCTTCGTCGACCGGAAAACCTTCAGCGCCGCCGTCCACTGGGTCTGCAGCAATTGCTGGTTCTGCACCTCCAACAGCAGCGCCTTCTGCTTGGCCAGGGCTTCCTCGGGCCGCTGGATCGCCGTTTCCACATCGGCGCGCAGGCGATCGAGCGCACTCGAAGCGGTGTGGAGCCGGTCGGGCATCTCGGCCTGCTGCTTGACGTCCTCAAGACGTCGCTGCAGGTCGCGACAGTAGTCGGGCGCTCGTCCGTCCGACCGCATCACCTCGATGCGACGCTGCAGGATCGGGATCGACGCGTGGATGCCCTGGCGCTTGGCCTCGTGGAGCGTGGCCTCGGCAACGGCCTGCTCCAGGGCGGATTGGAGCGCGGCCAGTTCCTTCAGGCTGTCGGCGACATCCGTGGTGTACAGCGCGCCCTGCACGTCGGCCAGCCGCTTCTTCAACGACACCAGGGTGCTGGGCACGTTGGCCTGCAGACGCGCGTCCTGATCCTTCAGGCGCTTCTTGAGGTCCTCCAGCGCGTCGGTGACCGACTGGAACGGGTCCTTGCCGTCCAGCGACTGATTGCGCAACTCGCCCATGCGGACATCCAGCGCGTTGATCGCTGCTTCATTGCGTTTCGCGGCCTCCAGGTTGGGCGAACGGGCCATCACCGCGAGGTCGGCGAGTTCATCGCGCATCGCCTGGAACATGCCCTCGAACTTCTTGCCTTCGCCCCCGCTTTTGACCAGCTCGTTCCACTGTGCGTCGAGCTGCACCTCCATCGCCTGGCACTTGAGTGCCATCGCTTCCTTGCGGGCCGAGCACAAGGCCTGCGCCGTCGTCACTGCCGCGTCGATGGCGGCGGACGTCCGCTCGAGTGCCCTCACCCGCTCGCTCCAGGGCGTTCCGGCATCGTCACCGATCCGGTCGGCTTCATCCCTGAGCCGTCGCGCCTGCACCGGATCCAGCGATTCGAGCAGAGCCATGGCGTTCTCCAGGCTGCGACGCACGGCGTCGAAGCGGCCGCGTTCCTCGTCCTGACGTTGGGCGTCCCGGGCCTGTCGCACACCTTCGGGCGAGCCTGCCGCGACGGCCTGCTTCTCCAACTGGGCCAGCGCCAGCAAGGTGGTGCCAAGATCCAGCGCCGCATTGTTCGACGCGCTGACCCACTTTCCTGACCAGGCGGACTCGATGGCAACGAGCTGCCGCTCCAGGGGAGCCAGCATCCGGGCTGGTTCCACCTGGCCGGCGGTCAAGGTCTGCCCCAGCGTGTCGAACCTCGTCCGCAACCGCTTGAACTCACTCCGCGCTTTCATGTCGCCCGCCTCGCGCGCCTCTGAAAACGACAGGAACGCCTCCTTGGCGGACTGAAACCCGTCCAGCGTCTGCCTGGCACTCGCATGCAGATCAAGCAAGCCGGCCCACTCTCGCGCCTCGACCAGCGCTGCGGTCGACGCAAGGCGCGCGCTTTGCCGCGCGGCGGCGTCCCGCAGGTCCTGCGGCGCGGTGGGGTCGGCCGCCTGCGCATCCAGCTCAGCGAGCAGGTCCACCATCGAGGGCGCCACCGCTTGCCACTGGCGATGCAGGTCCTCGGTGTTCTGCCGCATCCGCTCCAGGTCCGTCGCCAAGCCGTCGGCTTGCGCCGCCCCTTGCGCTTGTCGCTTCTGCGCGTGCAGATTCCTGAGCGCCTGCAAGCGGTCGGTCAAGCCCAGGAGGTCGCTGGTCCGAGCCAGCGCGCGCAGGTCAGACAGGCCACGGTCGATCGCATCGATCTGTTTCACAAGCTGCGCGTTGTCCTGCTCGGCTGACTGGACCCTGGCAGTGATCGCGTTCACCACGTCCTTGACCGCCTGTCCGGCCGCCTCGTCCGCCGTCGGACCCGCCAGGTCTGCGATCGCGCGCCACAGGCGTGCCTCCAGCGGTTGCCATGCCAGGGGCTCGACGAGCGTCTTCAACTGTCCGATCGCTGCACGACCCTGTGCGGCCGCGGGGTGACCGGCGTCGATCTGCTTCAGTGCCTTGTCGCGCAACGCTTCACACGACGTGCGGGTGGGCAGGCCGGCCAGGGCTTGCCTGGCACCGATCCAGTCGTTCGCGGCTTGCAGGTTCCGGGCTTTGGCCAAGCCTTGCGTCAACTGCTGCGCTTCGGCGGACAGACCCACGCCCTCGGTGTTCACAAAGGCCAGCAGGTCCGAGACCTCCAAGATCTTCTGCTCGCAATCGGGCATCGCTGCGTGTTGTTCCTGGATGCGGGCCGCGGCATCCCGCTGGGCTTTGCGGGCGCTCTCCATCGCTGCAGCGAAGGGCTCGCCCAATGCGTCGACAGCGCTCGTCAGCGCGGCCTTGCTGTCCATCGCTGCGGCGAGCTTGCGGGCCTCGCGGATCGCCTGGGTCGGCTTATCGGCTTGCGCGCCCGGCAGCGTCTTGAAGATGTCCAGCGTGTTCTCGCAATCCTTCAATCGCCGGAGGTAGTCATCGCGCGCCTGGGCGAGCGGCAGCTCGACCTCGATGCGCGCCTTCAGCTCAGCCAGCCGCTTTGCCATCGACTCGAACGCCTGCTCGCGGTCCGTCTCGCCGTCCTTGCTGCCCTTGTTTTTGGCACGGTCGGCCAGAGTCTTCGACTCGCGGGCGAGGGCTTCGTATTCGGTCATGAACCGGTCCCGCACGGCGCCTTGCGAGGCGAGTCTGGACAGGGCCTTCAGCCCCTCGGAGAGGTCGTCCGTCGTCAACTTCATGGACAGACGGCGCAAGGAGACGCCCAGCAGCTCGCGCGCCTCCTGGCACCAGCTGTCCAGTTCCTTGATATTGCTCATTGGGTGGTTTCCCGAAGAATGTGGTGGAGTGTGCGGACCCTGGCGCTTAGGCGCTCTGGCGCTCTGGCGCTCTGGCGCTCTGGCCGTCGGGCCGTCTCAGGTCGTTAGGCCGCCAGGCCGTTTTCGATCTCGTCCATCGTGTCGAGCACCGCCCGCTTGAAGCGCGAACCATCCATGACGGGGGTCTTCAGCAGGTGGGCCATCACGCCGTCAGATTCGACGCGGCCGCGCAGGCCCTGCAGGGCACTCATGTCCCCGGCATTGAGCGCGTCGTCGAGCTGAGCTTGGACCTCATCGAGCAGGTCCCGCAGGTGGCTGTCGATCACCTCGGCCAGTTGCTTCGGATCCGGGTCGCCGCCCTCGGCGATCAGCGCTTGAGTCAGCGTTCGGAGCTCCGCCCTCAGTTCGGCCGGGATGCGCGCCCATCGTTCAAGCATGAATCGGCGCTGTTGGATGAGGCCCGGCCCGGCCTTTGCCGGGGCCCCTGCGGCGGAGGTCTCCGCACCCGCACCCGCACCCGGGCCGGTTCCGGTGCCAGCGGCGCGACGCGCGGCGAGCAGGCGCGTCAGCGCCTCGCCTTCGCTCAAGCGCTTGAGGACCCGCATCGCCCGCGCGTGGTCGCGACGGCCGGCGAGTTCGTCGACCATGTCCCAGGCCGTGGCGATCGCCCTGACCTGCTCGGCCAGCGCGGCCGGCACGCCGGGCGCTACGGCTTCGCGCACGCGGGGCTCGACCTGGGCGCGCAGCGCGTCGAAGGCCTGGACCGCCGGATCGCTGGCCGGGCCGATCGCCATCGCCTCGGCCTCGTCCAGCAGTGCGTTGGCGCTGTCGAAGGCTTTTGCGCGGGCCTGCAGACCGGCTTCGGCGAGCTTCCGCTTGAGGTCGGCGGCGGCGGGATGGCCGGCGGCCACCAGGTCCTTCAACCGGGCCGCCAAGATGCCCAGGCGCGCCGTGAAAGCGGCGGTGGCCTCATGGTGGACCACAGCCGCTTCGGGCAACCGGGTCGCCGCTCCGTCGTTCGGCATGGACGCAGGCATGGATGCAGGCATCGACGGCGAAGGCGCGACGTCCTGACCGTCCTCGTGAAGGTCGGTCGCATCGTCGCCGCGCACGCGGACCTGGATGCGCTGCTCGACCTGTTTCAACAGCGCCGCCGAGATCTTCCTCGCCAGACCGCCCGCGCTGGCCTGCAGCACGAAGGTCAAGGCGCCCTCTTCCCAGAGGCAGTCGCCCACTGCGAATCTGACGCCGCCGGACACGCCAAGGTGGTCGCCCAGCACCTTGCGCTGTGCCGCGGTGGCCTCGCGCCGGCTCACCAGCACCGCTGCCTCCTGTCCGGCGAGGGCGACAGTGGCCTTCATCGGCTCGCCCTGCTTCACCAGACGCAGCAGCGGGATCATTGCGGTCGTCAGCAGCGTGGGGCTGTCCTGCGCGTCCTCGGCGGCGGCGGACTCTCGGGCCTTTGCCGCCTGCGACTGGCGGGCCTTGCCTGCCGCCTTGCCGATCTCGTCGAGCTGGCGCCCAAGGTCCTTGTCCGCCTTATTGGCCTTGCGCAGCACATCGGCCTGCTTCTCCACCTCGTCGAGCGCGGCAAGCGCGTCCTCGGGCGTCTTGACCTTCTCCAGCGCGGCCAGCGCCTTGATGAAGGCGGCATCCTTGTAGTTTGCGGACTTGGCGAACTTCTTCCAGTCCGATTCGGTGAGGACCCGGTCGTTCATCGGGTCAGTCCTTGCGAGCGTGCATGCATGGGCGCGATGTCCTTGATCAACGGCGATGACGATCGGCCGTCATCCCACCGCACACCTACGGCAAGGACAGATCTCCGGATGCGCCCGGCACTGAAACTAAATGCAACAGCCGCTCAGCCGTTGCCATCGGGTGATCGCTTGGGCGCCTATTGCGGGCGCGGACAGCGCGCTGCTGACGGGCGCTGACCGGCGCTGCTAGCGAGCCCGGAAAGGGCGCGCTGACCGTCGGCATTCACGGCTCGGTCCAGGCAGAGGCTGCACGCGCTGCAGCGTCAGACATCCGTGGGCAAGGCGTCAGAAGGAACGGGGGGCGCGACGCCGTCAAGCCGCGGAGGCTTGCTGCATGTCACGGCGGAACTGACGGCCGCGCGGCGTCCAGATCAACGTGCCGGCTGCAGCGGGTCGGGTGGCAGCAGCGCATCCGACGGCACCTGGATGCGGCCCGGCGAGGTGCGCCAGTTCACCGCCACCGGGTCAGCTCGCAGCTCCTGGGTCAGGCGCCATTCATTGCCCTCTTTGACGACCACGACGGTCGCCTCGGTCGGCGTCGTGCCGTCCGCCGGACTCACCCGGTACTGCAGCAGCACATAACGGCCGTAGGTGACCCAGTGGGTCAGCTCCATCTTGTGACCGGCATAGGCACGCGCCCAGACGGCTTTCCAGACGTCCTTCGTGCGATTGCCCCGCTTGTCCGCTGCCTCCATGAGTTGGCGCGACGCCGCCGTCCACAGCATGAAGTTCCGGTCATAGTCGCCCGTGCGGATGTAGTTGAAGTGGGCCTTCAACAGCTTTTCCGGATGACTCAGATCGGGCTGTTCGCCAGTCCCAAACAGCGGCACCTCGATCGCCGGCTGGTATTCGTAGACCGTATAGGGATACACCGTCTCCACCACCATGCTTTTACGGTTGGGCGGGCTGGTCTTGCCCAACGGGACATCGGCGGCCCACAACGCACCGGCGCAACACAGCAATGCAGCACCGGACAGGATTCGAGGCATCAACTTCATACGGCGCTCCGCCATTTCTTGATTTGCGACCATGCGGCCGCCAGGCCGAACAATGATCCGATGAGGATGAAGACATAGCCAAAGCCCGCCTTCGGCTGGGCCGGCTCCAGCACGCTGTAGGCGGGCTCGCTGGCAGACACCCACGCCGTCACCGACGGACCTGCGGCCAGCGAGGCGACATACGCCTCACACTCTGCCGAGGTCGAGAAGGTCGCGTCAGCGCGCCGCGCATATCGCTGGCCGTGATACGTCCGGCCGCCAGCTTCATAGCGGTAGCTCAGTACCGGCTTGGCATAGTAGAGCGGCGTCTTGCCGGGCGACGTGGCCCGCTCGACCGGCTCACAACGCCCCTGCTCCAGGACCGCCGCCACCGGCTGCAGGTCGGTGGGACCCGCCGACCGACGCTGGGTGTCCATGACATACAGCAGGCCGGCGCCCACGAAGAAGCAACATCCCATCCAACGCCACATGGCCGCTCCCTGGATCAGTGGACTGGGCCGTCAGTTCGGCAGGAACGGCCGTACGTCCGCAGTGCTTCGCTTGGTCAACTCGAAGTTCCGCTTCGCCACGGTGATGCTGCCATTGCCCAGGATCACATCCAGTTGGAGGTAGAAGGTCAGCGTGGATTCGATGTCGAAGATCGGCCTGTTGGGCGTCGTGTTGCTCAGGATCTTGCCCGCCGCTTCGATGCCGCCAAAACCTTCCACGGCCACGGTTGGCGTGCCGGAGCCCGTGCCCGGCGGCTTGAACCGCAGGCCAACCTCGCCGGCTGCGCTGACCTGGCCGGTCAGCCCGTATTGAACGGTCGAATCGTAGTCCAGCGGGCAATGATCGTCAGCGAAGGTGCCAGCACCCTGTCCACCCACCTTCAACCGAATGAACGCGTTCACACCAAAGGTATCCAGGATCCTGCCTGGGGGCGAGGCCTTGAGGATCTCCGCATCGACCATGCCCTCGACACCGAAGGCCAACTGGGCAGTGTGCTTCTCTCGCTTCTTCTGTCGGACCTCACAGCACGCGCCTTCGGTGCTGCTCTCCACCTTGATCTGGACATCCACTCGGCCGTCCACGCCCAGCACCTCTTTCAACAGCACTTCAAGCAGGCCGGACGGGCCCCAGCCCTTCGGATTGAAACCCAGACCGCGTGTGATCGGAGGCCACGGACCGCCTGCCGTCGCATCGAACACGCAGCAGGGTCCATTGCCACCCGGATTGGCCTTCTGGCACTCCTGGCATTTGGGCGTGGCGCACTTGTCAGGGTCGTACTGACACAGACCGCCCCAGCCCGCCTTGGTGATGCCGGAGCCGGCATCGGTCACCATCACCGCACCGTCTTCGCTGACGGTGGCACGGCCCATCGGCACATACTGCCCCAGGTCATGGTCCCATTGCACGATCGGCAGGTTATCGCCGGCGGGCTTGGCGCTGGCATTGGGCAAGGTCACCTCGATCGGCGGATCGAAGCGGGTGCCGGCGGGCTGGATGGTCCAGGCCGGGATGCCGAAGGTGGCGCCACCGGCGGGCGGTGCCATCGGGAGACGGTCGGCGGTGACCGGGCTGACCACCAAGGTGCCGACATGGGAGCCATCCGGGAAGGTCACGCTGTTGGCCTTGACCTTCATCTGGAAGCCCTCGATGCCGGGGATCTTCAGGATCACATCCTGGTTGCCACCCACGACCTTGGCTTCGCTGGTCAGCAGCGGCGGCAGATACACCGGGTGCGGCAGCTGATTGTCCTGACCCTTCACCACATAGGCTTCGAAGTGCAGGCTGGGCCATTGCTGACGCGACGGATCATTGGTCGGATTGACGGTGCGGCCGTCGATGAACAGGTCCACCCGGCCCGCGGGCACGTCGCGCAGCTCGAAGGCGCCGTTGTCGTCGGTGGTGCTGGACAAGGCGGTCCGCGCAATGCTCACCCGCACGCCGGGCAACGGCTGCCCCTTGTCGGTGTAGACATAACCCGCGAAGTTGGCCGGTCCGTCGACCGCCTGCTTGGCCTGCACCTGGAAGCTGGCTTCGCCGGTGAGGTCAGCCGGCACATCGGGATTGCCGCCTTCACGCATGACCGCACGCGCGACCACGCGCACCAGGCCCGGCTGGGTGCCGATCCACGGGCGCACGGCCGTCAGGCCGTTCTTGTCGGTGGTCATCACGATGCGACGACCGTTGTCCCGGGCGATCGCACCCGGGGTGTCGGCGAAGTAGGCATCGCCCTCCTCCACCGAAAACACGACTTGCACGCCAGGCAGCACGTTGTCGCTGCGGTCACGCACCACCACACTCATCAGTTCCAGCGGCTGCGCGCCGGTCTGGCCGAATTGGTGGATGCCCAAGTCGGCATTGACCAGGGCCACCGCGCCACGCTCGCTGGTGGCGACAAAGGTGACCGGCTCCACCAGCGAGGGATGGCTTGCCTGCACCACGTTGGCGCCCGGGCCGGCCACCTTGCCGAGCTTGAACCACACCTGCGCACGGCCGAACGCATCGGTCTGCACCGTCAGATTGCGGGACGGCGTCGCGCCGTTGCTCGTGGTGTCCACGGCCTCGGTCAGGCTGATGCTGCCGGTGCCCCGGGTGACATCGAACTTGACCGGCAGATTGGCCACCGGCTCGCCGGCCGCGTTCAGGGCCACCACGCTCAACGGCTTGGGCAACTGCGTGTCGATCGGTCCCCGTTGATGGTTGCCGCCGACTGGCGTCAGACGGGACGACCCCACCGCGATGCGGTTGATGCGGATTTCCTGGCTGCGTGCGTTGCCGAACTGGTCGCGGGCGGTGACGATCACCACGTTCTCACCGACGACCAAGGGCACATCGGCCAGCACGAAGTAACGGTCCGCCACCTGCGCGGGCTTCACGCCCGCGGGCTCCGCCCCATTGACCCACACGCTGACGATCGGCTCCGGCGCACCCGTGAAGCCCTCCACCGCATCGTTGACGATGCCGCGCACATCCACCTTCGCGGCACTGGTCACCGAGCCGTTCAGCGGCGCTTCGATGGACAGGATCGGGGCCGTCTGGTCGACGCTCACCGTGATCGCGGCGCTGCTGGTGCGACCCTTCAGATCCACCGCCACCACGGTGATCATGTTGGTGCCCTCGCGCAGGAAGAAGCGCGGGAAGCTGAATTCCGTGCCGTTGCTGTTGAGCACCGCCTGCTGCTGGTTCACGGTCACCGATTGGACCGGCTTGCTCAGACGTCCGGTGATGTCCACCGGGCGCTCGACGTTGCCGGTCAGATCGATCGGGCTGCTGCTCAGCGCGCGTCCCAGCATGGCCTTGTCGGCCGGGCTGGTGATGGTGATACGTGCCGGGGCGTCATAGCTCACCTGCACGCTGGCGCTGCGGGTTTCGCCATCCTCGAAGGTGGCGACCACCTGCAGTGTGTTGATGCCATCCACCAGGTCAACCGGCAGCGTGAAACGCAGGCCCGACTCGATCACCTCGGAACTCAGTTCCATGGGACGGCCAGCGACGGTCATGCTCACCGGCTTGGTCCGATTCGATGACGCTTGCGCGGTCACCTGGACCACCGGCTCGGTCACCGACTGGGCACCCGGGCTGACGATGCTCACCTCGTAGCGGGTCACCGGTTGCACCTCGAAGCCCCAGGTCTGGCTGGTCGCCGCATTGGCCCGGTTGGCCACTTGCAGCAGTACCGTGTAGGGGCCTTCCGGCAGCGGCTGCGCCGGGGTGTAGCGGATGCCGGTGTCGGTGATGGTCGCCTTGGCGGTCACATCCTCGTCATTCAGGCTCAGGTAGATCGACGCCCGGTCGATGCCCTGGCGCGTGTCAACGAAATCCGCTGCAATCGTCGGACGGCTGCCAGCCGGCAGCACCTTCTCCAACGGGCTCACCACGGTGACCACGGGCGCCTGGGCGGTGCCGAAACGCCATTCGTCGATGGTCTCGTTCCCGGCCCGGTCGACGACCGTCAGACGCAGCTGATGGCTGGCGTCCGGCAGCGCCGTCGGCACCATGTAGACGATGGCCGAATCGCTGACGCTCGACTGCGCGGTCACATCGGTGCCGTTGAAAAGCAGGCGCACATTGCTGGCGTCAATGCCGGCACCGATGTCGGTATAGGTGGCGCGAATGGTCGGCGTGGCGCCGGCGGGCAGGAAGATGTCCCAAGGCGTCTTGTGGGTGACCACCGGCGCGCTGCGCGTGATGAAGCTGCCGGTGCGGCTGCTGACGTTGCCGGACGGGTCTTTCAGCGTGACCGTCCAGGTATGCGCGCCTTCGGTCAGCGCCGCCGCGACGGTGGCGCTGAAACCATTGCCACTGATCTGGGCGGTCACCGGCTGGCCATCCAAGCGCACGGAAAGGGAAGAAGGATCGATGCCGGCCGGCGTGGCGGTCCATTGGCCGCTCAGCGTCGGCAGCGCGTCGGCCGCCAGGACTTCGCCTTCAGCCGGCGTGGTCAGCGTGAGCGCCGGGCCGGACGTCAGCACGCTGAAGCTCCAGGTCGCCGAGGCTTCATTGCCGGCGGTGTCGCGCACCTTCAGCCCCACGGTGTGCGCGCCCTGCGCCAGGTCGGCAGTCGGGACGTAGCGGATGCCGGTGGCGGTGACGGCCGCGCCGGTCACCACCTGGCCATCGACACTCAGCACGGCGCTGGCCGGATTGACCGCGCCGCCCGCATCCGCGTAGCTGGCCGAGATCACCGGACGCGCCGAGGCCACGTTGCCGACCGGCAGCGTGGCACTGATCACCGGCGCGGTGACGTCCGTGACCGGCTGCAGTTGCCATGCCAGCACGGCATTGAGCTTGGTCACGTACCAGGTGTTGATGACCACGTCCCCGAGGTCCAGCATCAGCGGCGCGAAGCCGGCGCGGGCATCGTCGGGGTCGGTGCCGGGCACGTCGTAGGTCATGCGACCGTTGCGGATCGACTTGGGATCCAGCCGCCGGTCGAAGAACTGGCCGGCGCGCAGGGTGAAGGTGTCGCCGCTGACCGCGAGCTGCCGCGCCTTGATCGCCGGGAAGCTCACCTCGGCATCGGTCGCCACGACCGAACTCCGCCGGCTGGTCGCCACGCCTTGCGCGCCCAGCACATCAGCGCCGGCATTGCGGATCTGAAGCCGGTAGACATAGTCGTGCTGCCCGGTCGAACTGCCGGCCACCGGTGTCTTGCTCACCAGTTGGACGTCCACCACCAGGAATTGCGATGGTGTCGTGGCGGCCATGGCCGTTCCCACGCCCACGATCCAGCTGAAAACAGCCATGCACAGCCACGCCGCGGCCAGCGCTGCGCGCCCGAATCCCTGCCTCATAGACCTCCCCTACAGGCGCCCTCTCGTCGTAGCGCGCCCTACCCCTTGAGCCGACTTGTGCGATCGAAGCCATTGCGGATTGCCAACCGCCCAAACAAGTCGTTGGTTTGCCGATATGCAAACGGAGCGCAATGTAACTTAACGATCTCGGCCGACCGAAATGACTTTCGTAACGCCAGGTGGCGGCTTGTCGCCTTTTTACGATTCGCACACATGAACGCGGGATAGGACCTTTCGCCGAAGGGGCATGCTGCGGTGACGTGCTGCGGGACGACCGGCCCCTCCCCGATTCAAACCGACGAGCCTGACGCCCCCTCGCTTGACGCCTCAGATGTTGATCTGGGGCCGAAGACGCGGTGTGGGCCCTTGGTCTGTCGACCAGACTGCGCGCAGCACACTCCTCGCCCTTCTCCCGGCCCTGCCCTGCTAACGTCATGGCGCCCTCGGTCAGTCGCCCTTGCTGCCTGACGGAGGACATCGCTTCAACAACGACGGAGAAAGGCGACCATGAGCCTTGAGGACATCCAACTGCTGGTCATCGCCTTGGTCAGCGTGCTTGGCCTGGTGGCGCTGATCGTGACCAAGCCGAGACTGCATCCGCTGGTCGCGCTGCTGCTCGTGTCGATCGCCGTGGGGCTGGCCACTGGCATACCCTTGAACAAGTTGGTCTCGGCCATCTCCGGAGGTGCCGGCAAGACGCTGGGCGCGGTAGGGCTGGTGGTGGCGCTGGGGGCGATGCTCGGCAAGCTGCTGGCGGACTCGGGGGTCACCACCAGCCTGGCCGACGCCATCGTGAGCCGGTCTTCCTACAAGGTCTTGCCCTGGACCATGGCGGGCGTGGCCTTCGTCATCGGCATCCCGATGCCGCATGGACCTGGCGGACGCTCAAACGGTGATGGCGCAGTTGCCCGCAGCGTTCGAGCACTTCAACGAGGTGCACCCGCACTCGAGTCTACGAATGAGGTCGCCTCGAGAGTTCAGACGTGAATTGAAAGACCAACAGCGCCTGGGAGTTCAGGCGCTGAATTGCGAATAGCCAGTGTCCGGTTGTGCGGGGGCAAGATCTCACACCCGAGGGTGAGATGTTCGAATTGCAGTTCCACACGCCGACAAGCTTCAAGATGAAGGACGTTATCAATCACGCAGCAGCGAGTCTTGCCAAGGACAGACCACGCATGGACAGATTTGCGAAACCAGATGATTGAGAACTCCGCAAGCGTTCCAGTTCCTCGAGACGCGTTGTCGATCAAGAAGCCTAAGTGAAGCCCATGAGTGAATACAAATACTACGTCGTAGATTACGCCACAGGCGTACCGCGCGAGGTCTATCGCAGTGACAAAGTTGCGGCGGCAGACTTCGGCACCGGTGGGCTATGGCGGGCGAGAAAGGACGGGGAGTGGTCGGATGCTGAAGCGGAGGTTAAGCCGCTGTTGAATCTGTGGATGAAGGGCGACTTCGATCCAGAGGATGACGAAATTAGCGAGGATCTGGCCACCGCTTATCTCAACGAATGGCGCACATCTGGCCGTTGGCCCGGTCGCGAGTAGAGCTGGGCCCGTGGAGGCCGGGTCCCGGGGAAGCCGGGGTCAGATACCGTCCTGCAATGCAACACTGCACTGAACAGCTGAATAGCTGCTAAGGGAAGAAGACCAACCCCAAGGGCCGCTGACGCGGGCCTTGTTGTATCTGGCTTCTGAAGCTCACCGCCGTGAGCGTCCAGCCGGCCCGTCTTGACGATCTGCGTCCTTCCGGTCGATTAAGCCATGTGGCTATTCGTGGCGCTGAGTATGCGAACGCGCTGAACTACTACCTCTCCAACGGGCAGGTGCGGCTGCGGGGTGCCGAGCTCAATGGCTAGGTCAATGTGGGCAGCGGGACGCGCGTGACCGCGAGTGCGGCGTACACGACGGGCACTTACCGCCGCACAGCCATACCTCTATGACGAATGTCGTGCCCGGAAACGGGCGCAGCATTGGAGATGGGCTGCGCAACTTGAATAACGGAGCCTGTGCTGACTTCGAGCGAGAGGTGACGCGACTCGCGAAGGATCCTTCAAACTCAGTGTAAGTGAGGATCGTGCCGGGTTATGCGGAAGGCAATATGCTCCGGCGCCCGCGACAGCGTCAATATCGTCCGAATGTCACCGGCGCCACTCGCATACAGGTTCGAGGTCGCCCGGGCCCCGATCCCGGAGGCGTGCGCTGATCCCGCCGCAGGCTCGCACCGGATGCCCTGATCGGGTTCACTCGATTGGGAGCAGGAGCGTTGGGGTCAATGACCCCAACCTACCGGGCTCGAAGCGAGCAGCTATCTGATAGCCAAATTGACAAGGTCTGACTTATTAGTTCGAACTCGTCAGGATCCATGCTTCCTTGGTCAACGAGAAATACACCTGCCTTTTCTCGGGCGATCAAAATCGATCTTCCACCGCTGTCATCACCGATGGCTATATAGCCCGGAGAATAGCGATCTACCTCGAACGTTGAGTTCCTCTCGAACAGTTCCGACGATGAATAAATAAATACTCCATTCTCCAGAGTGAATCCGTTCGCCATTTGAAGCAGCACTTTGTGCTCACTTGGGATGGTGTAACCGAGTTGCTGCTCGAGAGCGATTAACTCATTCGAATCGGCGCCGCGATTTAATTGACCAACTCGGGCTAATTGAGTGATTTTCATTTAAACGCTCCGAGAGAGTCAAAATACTTGTGGCTATCCTTGATGGCCTTCTTCGCGACACTTTCACACCAGCATTAAGCATCAGTTTGTAACTTCAGTTGAATTCCTGATCAATTGAAATCCCCCATGGGCACTTCCTGAAACGGCCCGCTCAAGATTGAAGTGCGACACCCCGCATATTGTAAGGTGTCGCGAAAATGGGAACTCACTACTCGCACTTGAGCCAGACGGATCGCGTCGCGATTCAGTTGCTGCTCCAAGCCGGATGTAGCCGACGTCAGATTCCGGACAAGCTCGGCTTCAGTCCCTCCACCATCCGTCGCGAAGTCATTCGCGGCAAGTCTTCTCCGACGGCTCTTGCCAGCAGCTATCGGGCTGCCCCGGCCCAGTGCCGCAGTGTTGAGCGACGTGCAGCGGCGGGTACCGCGCGGCGAAGGCTTGGCCTCGATCTCAAGACGCCTCTTTGGCGGACCGTGCTCGGTGCACTGGACAGTCTCAAATCTGAAGAGCAACATCCGCGAGTGCCCTCACTTTGTTTTTAGCTTCGCCCCAAAGCAAGCGAAGGGTTGCCCCAGTTCTTGCAGACGAGCTGTCCGTAACTCGGTTTCACGGTTCTCGCAGCGCGCCGCTTCTCCATGTCGAGCGGAACCGTCGTAGAAAGCGGTCTCATGGACTCGACAGTTGTGTTCGACTTGCTTGCGCCATATTTTCTCGCCTTCATCGAAAGCCTCAAGCTCTGCCTTGATTTGAGCTGCAGGCGCATCCTCGAGCCGATCTCGAACACACTTCTTCAGCTGTTCAGTTTTGTTGATGCGACTCTTGTCAAGCGAAAGTTGCCGCTTATGAAGACACTCTAAGGCAGTGTCATCGGGAAGCGAGTTGCATATTCCTTGTGCCGTTGCGAACAAGGGGGGAATTAGCAAAAAGATACATAGCCAACGCATGTAAATTAAACCCTAGGATTGATCAATTTCATGTTGTGAACGTCCAGGTATTGAACTGACCCCCAGAAGTTGGCCGGTTGGGCCCTAGGCCTTCCTGGCCCGCAGCAGGTACTGTACCGGGCCCAACCCGTTGAGCTTTATGCGCTGATGGTTGTAGTAGCGAATGTAGCGGCGCAGCCCGGACTTCAACGCTGCGATATCAACGAATTTGTTGCAAATGACCCACAGTATTACTTCATCCCATGAGGATGTAGCGATGACAGACAACCAAGAAAAGTACCTTATCGCACGGGTGGACATACCTGCCGTCGAAGCATTGGAGCTCGTCGCCGACCGGCTGAGTCAGTTGACCGGGTTTGTCTTTAAGGAAGAGGCGACAGGTCGCTATGACGAGGTCCCCGCGTTTATTGCCGAGCAAAACGAAGTTGAGTTCATCTTGTTTGGAGTTCCTGAGGGGGAGTCGGGTAGCTATGAGCTGAAGTTCCGATGTGAAACGGACCGATCCATTGAGGCGATGCTGACGCGTGACGCGGAAGGGTTCTTGCGCCAATTTGTCAGCGACAAGAGCGGCGCGTTCATGGACTACTCCGACACGCTCGCACAAGCACTTATCCGGCACGGGATTCAGGGATGTAGGCCGATTCAACCGGCAGGGGCGTAAAATGGTGACGTGAATCAACCTGGGTTTCGCGGAGGCCATTTGGCTTAAGTCAGGCCATCACGGCGGTGGCCTGATTGGCGAGTTGCCGATAGTAGTTTGCCTCGGCCTCAGCGGGCGGAATTTACGCCGACCAAACCTACTTGCTGCCCTGCGACCGTGGCTCATGGCATGGCTGCAACTGCGTCAGGGAAGTTTTGGTCTACGAAGGCCGCTGCAAATTCATTGGGGGCAATTACGGAACCACGGGTCGTCGCCATTTCAAGCTGCCCTTCCCACAGGGCCCGAATCTTGCCCGGCAACGATTCTGGCAGCACCATCTGAACACTGACGATTTGCTGCCATGTGCCCTTCATGCCGTAGGTCTCACCAAGCTTCGGCTCCATGCGTCGCAACACCTCAGCTTGGTCCGCCTCCAGTTTCCCAATCGCATCGAGCACATAACACTCCAACAGCCTGAGGAACGGCTTGCCAACATACCTGCTTGTCATAGCGAAGCTCTCAGATGAAGTCGGGGTTTGGCATCAATGAATCGATGAACGCATCCAAGCTGTTCGCAAGCTTCAATCGCATGCCGTTCTCGTGACGATACAACCATACTGACGCAGGCGTCTCACCGAGAGCGACATACACCTGGTTTCCTCCACCGTCCCGCCCAAGAGGCAGCATCCCACTACCCAGTAGTGACCCCCATCTTGCGTGTACATCTCTCACGTTCTCCACAGCAGGATTGGCAAGCGCATAGAAGCAATCTAGGTCAAATAGCCCATCCTCTGACTGCACGCCTTGCGGATAGCAACTCCCTACTTCTGGATGCCCCCCGTCAGCGTACCGGACAAGTTTTAGGTAGCTTGGTGGCAAGTCACCGCCAACCAACCGCCCGAGTTCGAGGAACTCCGCGGCATCACCGCCGAAGCCCGGGGTCGGCATGCCACCAACATTGATATTCAATCGACCGATGTCCATCTACTCACCTCTTCGGAGCGCCAGCGGGCCGTGCCCGCTCAGCGTACCCGCCCGCCGCTCCCGCCGGACTGACGAGTTGAGGCCGACCCCTGATCACGCCGCAGGCTCGCACCGGATGCCTTGACCAGGCTCACTTGGTCGGGAGCAGGTGCGTTGGGATCAATGACTCCAACCTACCGGGCTTCAAAGTCATCCGCATTGAGGGCAGTGATGTCTTCGTCGGTGAGAACTGTGACCTCTCCTGTTCTTGCATCGACCCGTGCAGCGAACAGCACCAGAGGCGGGACTGATGCTCGTCGATGGATGATCACCCGCTCCTTGCCTGTTTTCGGATCTGTTTTGCAAAGTACCTGACGACCGCCGATTTCTCTCCAGTACTCACCTGCATTCAACGGCTCTTTGTATGCGAGCGTGTACGACACCACCCAGTCACCTCCGTCTTGAGCCCCTCCTCGTGTCACGCTTGCGGCGAGCCAGTTTGGCCAAGTGCTTTGGGGATGTCGAGCGATGAACACTGTCTCACTCAGCGCTTGAGCATCATCGAATTTCATTCGCGAATCAGTTGAGCCCATACAAACGCATCCATTTCCTTTGTGCAATCTCGGTCGCGATTCGCGAGTCATCTGCCAGTCCGTGCTGCCCGAACGTATAGCGGGTCCCGTCATATCCCCAGATAGTGCTGCGCTCCTGACCGAGCGATGCAAGGAAGGGGCGATCTTGAGGGCCGGGCATCACAGAGTAGCCAAGCCGATGTGTGTGTCCAGAGAAGCGTCCGTATTCTCCGGCAAGCAAATCGGAATACATCTCCGGTGAAACCACCACATCACTACCGTCACCGCGAATAATCAAACGGCTCCCCTTGTTCGTGAACATGCTGTACTCATCGCCAGTGACTTTCCCGATTGCAACAAGGTCATTCATTGAGACATCCCGCTTGCGGAAGATAGCTGTACTGCCCGCTTCCGAGAGCTCAGTTTGGGTGGCGAGCTGCCGCTTCGTGAGTGAGTCCACGGGCAGCAACTCGGCCAGCTGGCCAGAGCGAGCGGTAGATATCACCTTAGGTGTATTGCCAAACGGCCGCAGCTCAGTCAGTTCGTCGATCAGCCCTGAGGACCTGGCGGCTACACCCGCGAGCACCACGCTTGGCGCCACAGTGTTCGTCACAACGCCAAGTGTCGCTTCAGTCCCAACCATCGACAGTTCAGTGAGTGGGACAAGGTTCCCCATGACCGCACCCCGGGCTCCGCCGCCCAGCCATCCGCCCCACGCAGCGACTTCAGCGTTCACCGCCATCGCGCCGCGCAGGAAAAGGCCCCCTGTGGCCAAGGTCAGCCCTCCGCCAACGCCCAGCTTCATGAAGTCGGTGACTGCCGTGTCGACACCCCTGAACGGGTTGCTTGGCGCGTTCTTGAAGTCTTCAACGGTGGGCGCGATGAAGGCTGCTGCATCACCAGTCTTCAATCTTCACAAAAGTGATATGCGATGCATCAAGGGAGCCCATTGCGACACAGGGCAACCCTCTGCACTCCCCGTTCCGGATATCAGGCCCGACACCACTTTCTGTGAAGTCAAGATCAGCCTCTGCTGCGGCGCCTTTCTTGAGCAACTCTTTTGCAGTATTCATTTGCCAGAATCCATTCAAATATATTCCAAACACACCGTTTTTTCGAATCGAGCCGCGCTCGCATTGCGCCCTATCACAGAGCGCATAACCGTGCTTTCTGTCTATCAATATGACGCGCCCCCCGCCGGCACTCCATACCCCGAAGGGGAGAGATTCATCATAATTAAATTTTGGCGAGTCGTGCTGCTTGCAAGAAGCAAGAAGCGCAAGAGCCATGATCAACACGAATTTCATCCACCACTCCCTTAGTTAAGACGGCCGGGAATTGGCCTTGTCCACTGAGATACTTGACGAGTAGGTGAATATCTCCCAGCGCCTGGACTCTCCACCCATGAATGACCAAGTGAGTTTTGCGCAGCGAAAGACCCCAACGTCATCATATTTCCAGCACTAAAGTACAAAGCTCCATTGTTCGCCACAACATGGATGCCGGTTGAAAACGTTCCCACAACATCCCCGACGTGAAAACCATCCCACGCCCCCTTCAATCCGTCGACCGCACCAAAACTCAATACTTGTATCTTGTTGGTGTTGCGCCGTCAGGTATTGTTACCCCATATTTTCGCAATATACTCAGTTGTTTTTTGGTTTCATTTTATAAATATTTTCCGGCCGTCCCACTAAAAAGCTATCTGGTGCCATCTGAATCCGGTCCAAAGACTCTGGATCGACCTTCTTTGGCACTCATAGATTCGGTTAAAAGCTCTTTGCCAGGGAGCCTCTTGGCTTCGTCCAATGTCGGCTGCCTGAACGAGTTGTAATCCAGCATCTGGCTGCTCGCCCAAGTCCCTGCGACGGCCGCGCTGGCCGATTCTGCGATCCTCGCCGCCGTGGCGCCAAACCCCTGCATCGCATCGCCGACTGCCCTGCCTGCGTAGTACCCGGCGCCGCCCGCCACCGTGGACGCGCCGACCTCGCGCCAGTTCCACTGGCCTTGGACTGCCAAACTCACTGCCGAGCCCATGCCGGCCTTGAGCATCGCACTGCCCGCTTTGCCGGTCTCAATCAAGCTGCCGACCCCCGTTCCGTTCAAGATGCCGCCGGAGCTCGCAGCAGCACTGAGCGCTGAGCCCACGCCTGCCGTGATGCCGGCAGATAGCGCGGACTGCCCCACCGCTTTCCAGCTGAACTGGGCGAAATTGCCCGTGGCCATGCCAACGACCTGACTGGCGTTCCCCCAGCGCGACGCCCATCGCCGACGGATCCAATCGCTTCGATGGCACTGTAGCCGTCCGGCGCTCCTGGGATTTCTCCCCTCCCTAACTCGGCGCCGCGCTGATGGCTTCCTGCGGGGTGCGCTCGTACTCTGGAAGAGCCGCCTGTTGCGATGCTATGCGTTTAACTCGGCTTGCCCCGACCCAGCAAGGGATCTCCATAAGGATTGGGTCGGTCAGACGTGACAACAAGCCGGTGGCGACTTCATCCGAGCGTTCAACAACATCGTTCCGACCGCCTTGACGGCTGGAGGCTCCCGGACGCATTGCGCTCGCTGGCGTTGAGGTCTTGCACGAGGTCCCGATCCTTGTGCCTATGTTGTCCGCCACAAGGCCAACCACCAGCGAGAATCCCCCGAATGATCTGGCTGCACGCTCTGCTGGTGATCTGCGGTTTCGGCGTCGCCATGATGCTGCGCCCCTGGCGCATGCATCTGCGCGACGGTCCGCCCTGGCCGTGGCTGCTCTGGTGCCTGGCCCTCCCGCCCCTCTGGAGCGCGGACCGATTGACCGAGGTCTCACTGGTGCAGCCCTGGTCCGGCGTCTACCTGCTCACCCTGATGGCCGGTTGGCCGTTGACGGTGCTGGCGGTGCTGCCAGTGACCGCCATGGCGGCCGTCCTGGGTCACCTGTCTCTGGAAGAGGCGTTGCAGCGCGCCGTCTGGCTCGGGCTGATGCCCGCCACCCTGACCCTCGCGCTGGGCGCTGCGGTGCGAAGCCTGTTGCCGCAGCATTTGATGGTCTACATCCTGGGGCGCGGATTCATGTCGACCTTCCTGGCCGGGGTGGTGTCCGGGGCCGCCGCGTTGCTGCTGACCGGCGGGTCCGCAGCGCTCAGCGATACCGACCTGATGTTGGGCCGTGGGTTGAGCGCCTGGGGAGAAGCCATGTTGACGGGCATGTTGACCGCCGTCCTCGTGGCGTTTCGGCCCGACTGGCTGTGCACCTATTCGGATCGGCTGTATCTGCCACGGTGAACCGGAGCCGAACGCGTCACCGCACGTCTGCGCTCCCGAACACCCGGTCCCAAAACCCGCTGGTCACACCGTAGCAGCCTCGGTGGAGGTGGTGATGCCGCGCATGCCAGGCCTTGCGCCGCCGCAGCCACCCGGCTCGGGCGCGCCAGTGGTGCGTCGCATGGTGCGTGACCGTGAACCCCAGGTAGCCCACCAGCATCCCCAGCGTCCACGCACTGGCGGGCCACACCCCGCCCCAGTGCATGACCGGCAGGAACACCAACAGCGCAAACAGGCCGGCGCTCAGCACCGTCGGCGTGTAGATCAGTGCGGTCGGCATCGCGTGGTGGGCCGCATGCCAGTGGCGAAACGGCGCCATGCCATGCAGGACAAAGCGATGCAGGCCGTACTCGACGAGCGTCCATCCCAGCAGCCCCGCCGCCGCCAGCCCGCTGGTCTGCCACCATGGCGTCGGCGGACTGTGCAGTGCCAGTGCAACCAGCAGCGCCACCACGGCGCCGAGGTACACCGCGACATCGGCACGGTAGGCCCAGACGCCATGCGCCAGGGTGAACCACCGCGTCATCCGTACCGAGCCGGCCACCATTGGCGACAAGTCGGAGACCGTCACGCAGCTCCACCGGCGGCCGAGGCGACCGGTTTGCGCCGCTTGGCGCCGCCGGCGCTCCCGCTGGACTGAGCGGCTCGCCACCGTGCTGCGTCGGCCAGCTTCAGCTCGGTCAGCTTGGCACTGGCGGACGGTCCTCCCGCCTGCGCCGCAGTGAACTGCGCATTCGACGCAATCTTCAATCGATGGTTCTTCATGACGTGCTTTCCCGCGCGCGCATGACCCCGAAACGTCGAGGCCGGATGCGCGCCCGACCGCTTTTAGCTCGCCCACGACCAACCGTCTGTCCGCCAGCGCACCCACCGCGGCACTCAGCGATCCCCGTCTCGGGACGACGCGCTCAGAGGACGGCCAAGGCGACCTGCCGGTCGGCGTTACAAATTTCTCCAGCGCCAGATGCGTCCGCCAGACGTCTGCTTCCGTAAATCCTGGTGACGACGACCGCCAGGGTCGCCACGACGATCAGCCGAGACAGAACCCATGAGCGGAACCGACACCTCCACCGGGCGCACCGGAACCCCCACCGGATCGCGGTCCGGGTCCGGCAGCGCGCCGCACTCCGGCCAACGCCGCTCCACCCGCAGCGTCGCGGGCGCCCTGCCCTGGTACCGGCTGCCCCACTTGAGCCTGTTGCTGAAGTTCAACTTGATCTTCCTGGTGGTGTTCACCATCGGCCTGACCGTCACCGGCGTGCTCGCGCGCGAATGGCTGCAGGCCGGCGCGCAGGAGCAGGTGGCCGACCGCGCGCGTCTGTTGATGCAAAGTGCCGATGCCGTCAACCGCTACACCGCGGATCATGTCCGCCCGCTGCTGGAGGGCCAACTGCGCGAGCGCTTCGTGCCCGAGGCGGTGCCTGCGTTCTCGGCCCATGAAGTGCTGGCCACCCTGTCCAAAGCCTACGAGGACTACAGCTACAAGGCCGCGATGCTCAATCCCACCAATCCGCGCAACCGCGCCGTCGGTTGGGAGGCGGACGTGATCTCGCAGTTCGCGCGCCGTCCCGCCTTGACCGAGTTCGTCGGCCGCCGCGATATTCCCGGCGGCGAGGCGCTCTACATCGCCAAGCCGATCCGCATCGCCAACGCCGCCTGCCTGGGTTGCCATGCCTCGCCGCAGACGGCACCACCCACGCTGGTCGCGCGTTACGGCCCTTCCAACGGCTTCGGCTGGCGACTCAATGAGACGCTCGGCGTGGAGGTGGTCACTGTGCCGATGACGCTGCCGCTGAAGCAGGCCTCGCAGACCTTCTGGCTGGTGATGGGCGCGCTCACCATGGCCTTCTTCCTGACGGGGGCGGCGCTCAACCTGATGCTGTGGCATTTGGTGATCCGTCCAGTGATGCACCTCGCGCAGATCGCGGACCGCGTCTCCCTGGGCGAGGACGCCCCGGACTTCGAGGTCCGCTCCGACGACGAAATCGGCGTGCTGGCCGCGTCCTTCGGCCGCATGCGGCGCAGCCTGGACCAGGCCATGGCGATGCTGGAGCGCGGGGCATGACGGCCGTCGCCCCCCCTGACGCCGGACTTCCGGCACGGATCGGCAAGTACCTGGTCCGCGGACGTCTCGGCGAAGGCGCCATGGGCGTCGTGTACCGCGCCTTCGACCCGCATATCCAGCGCGAGGTGGCAGTGAAGGTCATCCGCCGCCCTGTCGAGGACCTCGCCGGGCCCATTGCTGCGGACATTGCCGCGGACGCGTCGCGCGCGGACTCTCCGGCGGCGCGATTCCGCAACGAGGCGCGTGCCGTCGGCCGCATTGCCCATCCGGGCGTCGTGACCATCCACGACTTCGGCGAGGTCGCGCCCGCGCAGGCCGCCACCGCCGGCCCGCGCGGCGCCGTCGGAACGACCCTGGGGGGCTACGCCTACCTCGTGATGGAGCTCGTCGACGGTCGCGGGCTCGATCAGCTGCTCAAGCGCGACATGCCGACACCGCCGCTCACCTGGTCCCTGGGTGTGATGGACCAGTTGCTGGATGCGCTCACCTGCGCGCACGGCCAGGGCGTCTGGCACCGCGACATCAAGCCGGGCAATCTGCTCATCACCCGCGACGGCCGTGTCAAGCTGACCGACTTCGGCATTGCGCGTCTTGCCGACCGGCACCTGACGCAAGCGGTCTCCCAGATCGGCACGCCGGGCTACATGGCACCAGAGCAATACCTCGGCGGACCGATTGACCACCGCGCAGACCTCTTTGCGTGCGGCGTGCTGCTGTACCGTCTCGCGTCCGGCCGCATGCCGTTCAGCGGCGCGCCCGAGGCGGTCATGTACCAGACGCTCCATCAGGATCCGCCAGCGCCGAGCGCCTGGCGCCCCGGCGAATTGCCGACCGCGATCGACGCGATCGTGCGGCGCGCGATGGCCCGAGCGCCGCAGGACCGATTCACCGATGCGGCGGCGATGCGTGCCGCGTTGGCAGCGCTCGGCGCGCCGCAGCTGGACCACCCGGCCGGCATGGACGATCGCACGCGGGTGCTGACGCACGCCGGCGGCGCGGCCTTCGCATCGACCGTGGTCATGCCGTCGCGCGCCGGGACGGCCGGCCACGCCGTCAGGGTCGCCGGGACCGGTGGCGCCGCGACCGGATCGACCGGCAACGCCTCGACCGGCGGGCTCGATGCCACCCTGGTGTCCCAGGTCGAGCGCGCGCTCGCCACCCATATCGGGCCGCTGGCCCGGCACCTCGTGTCTCGGGACCTCGCGCGCAGTGGCAGTGTCGAGGACCTGTCGCGCTCCCTCGCTCGGCACATCGCGGACGCACCGGAGCGTGAGCAGTTCATCGCCACCACCGCCGCGCTGGCGGCTGCCGCCAACAGCGCAGGTGCGAGCCCCGAGCGCGCCACCTCCGGCGCAGGCACCGTGCGCCGCACGATGCTGGTCGATGCATTCCCCGCGCAGCAAATTCAGCTCGCGAAGTCGATCGACGGCAGTGGTGGCCCGTGCGAAGAAGCCGAGCCGCTCAATGACGCCTACCTGCGGGGTGTCACCGAAGCGCTTGCGCCGCGGATCGGTCCGATTGCACGGCTGCTGGTGCAACAGGCGGCGTCGGACGTCGGCGACCGGGACGGATTCCTGCGCCGACTGGCGCAGCAGCTCCCCGAGGGGTATCTCGTCGACACCGATCGGGCGTCCAGCCTTGATCCAGGCCGCTGACCTCCGGGCGAGCCGCATCATCCCGCTCACTCGGCTGATGACCACGCAGTGATGGCGCTTCAGCGGATCGAGCACATCGAACCCGGGCGGGCCCTGAGGTTCTGCCGACGCCATGCGAGAGGCGGGCAGACATCCAATCCGACAGAACGTCCGTATGTCTCACCGCCACAGATTGGCCGACGTGCCGACGGCTCGCAATGAAAGTGAAAGGAATCAGGATGTCCCCACCGTCGGAGGTGGCGCTGCGGGCGCGGATGTCGCCATGGGGCGCCACGAAGGCGCCCCAGTCGCACACGTTTGAAACCGGCGGCACGCTGTCCGGACGGCTTGACGTCGCCAGCAGCGGTGCCGCCCCGCGGGTTACCTGGAACGGGCCCGGCCGCGCGTTGCGGACCGGGCCGGTCCTTCTGCCCGGCCGGCGTGCCGGTCCGGGCATGAGACCACGCTCAGCTCCCACGCGACGGACGCGCGGGCTGGGCGATGCGGTCAGCCGTCTGCATCACGAGGAAGGCATATCGGTCACTCTGACGGAGCGCGGCATAGCGCTCACGCGCAGCGGCCAGCGCGGCGGTGTCGTGGCCTTGTTCCAGCGCCACGCGTTCCGCTTCGGCCAGACCGGACTCCTGGTAGATCTTGAGATCGGCCAGCACTTCGGCCCGCGTCAGCGGCGCGGGGGCCGCCGTGGAACGTCGTGTCAGCGCGGCATAGCGGTCGCGCGCAGCGCGCAGGCCATTCATCTCGTAGCCTTGCTCGAGCTGAATGCGCTCGGCGGCGGCCAGGCCCGACGCCTGGTAGGCCTTGAGGTCGGCCACCACTTGGGCGCGCGTCAGCGTCGACGGCGCGCTGTACCGGTCTGCGGGGTCGACCCGCGGGTAGTGGTCGGCGCGGGCGGCGGAGCTGCCGAAGGCTGCCAGGCCAACGGCCAGTGCAAGCGCAATTCGATTCAGGGTGTATGAGCGGTTCATGGAAATCTCCAGGTGCGGTGGGTGGGTCATCACGGGTGGAAGGATCCGGCGGGCGGTCACTTCGGCTGAACCTTGGCCGCGGCGATGATCGCGGCGGCGACTTCATTCGGCTTCGACAGCTGCGGCACATGACCGGCTTGCAGACGCACCGTCTTCGCCGAGATCTTCCGGGCGCTGTCCACTTGCTGGGCGGGCTGGATCATCAGGTCCTGGTCGGACACGACGAACCAGGACGGCTTGGTGCGCCATGCCGCAGCGGTCACCTTCTCTTCGAAGTTCTGGCCACGGATCGGGCCCTGCGTGGCGGCGATCAGCCGGGTCTGCGACAGCGGCAGGTCCTGAGCGAAGTGCTTGGTGATGCCCTCGAAGGACAGCGAGAAGAAGCCCTCCTTGTCGCTCACCACATGGGAGAGGCCGCTCGGCGCCGGATATTCCTTGTTCAAGTCGGCCACGGATTGACCTTCGGACGGCGCAAAGGCCGCGACATAGACCAGCGACTTCACCCGCGGGTGGTTGCCGATCTCGGTGATCACCATGCCGCCCCAGGAGTGGCCGACCAGCACCACCGGTCCGGTCTGGGCGTCCAGGGCCCGGCGAGTGGCTGCGACGTCGTCAGCCAGCGATGTCAAGGGGTTGTTCACGCCAACGACCTCGATGCCTTGGTCCTGCAACTTGGAGATGACCCCGTTCCACGAGGCCCCGTTGTCGAAGGCCCCGTGGACGACCACCACGGTGGTCTTTCCCACCGGGGTGGATGCGGCGGCGGGCTCGGTGCCGACGATGGCCGCAAAGCTGAGGGTGGCGATCAGGAACGGCAGTTTGATGGTGGGCTTCATTTGAATCTCCGGGTTCAGTGGGTTGGGAAATGTCAGGCCACGGATGCAGCCTGTGATCCGAACTTTCCGCTTCCCGGCCCTTTTCGGCATCGCTCCCGTGGACGGTCATCGAGTCAACATTGGCCAGACCCGATGGACATCCAAGGAGGTGGCCAGATCCTGCCCAAAAGGGGTAGGCGGAGCGCCAGCGCTTAAATTGCCACCGTCACTGCTTCGGCCGATCGCCCGCACCTGCAACTGCCCTTGCCCCTGCCCTTCCCCCTCCGCCTGCCCTCTCCGCCTGCGGCCAGGCCAGCTCCGGGCACCGACCCGAGCCCTTGTCACCGACCCCATTCCATGAGCACGCTCCCTGCCAACGCCTTGCCCTCGCCGCCTGCGCCAGACGCCGGACTGGGCAGCCTCGACCCCGGCTTGCTGCGCTTTGGCGAGTTTGAAATCTGCCCCGCCCGTCGCACCCTGACCCGCGACGGGGAGCCGATGCGGTTGGGCAGCCGATCGTTCGATTTGCTGGTGGCGCTCTGTCAGCGTCCCGGAGAGATCCTCTCCAACCAGGACCTCATGGCCGCGGCCTGGCCGAATCGGGTGGTGGACGAAGGTGGCGTGCGGGTCCAGATCGCCGCGCTGCGCAAGGCACTCGGCGATGGCCAGGATGGCCGCCGCTTCATCACGAACGTGCCACTGCGGGGTTACTGCTTCGTCGCCGCCGTGACCGCGCCCGACGCCGACACGGCGCCCGGCGGCCTTCGTTCCGTGCCCGCGCACCCGCCGGTGCCGCGCCCGGTGGCCTCGCGCATTGGCGCCCTGCCATCCGCGCTGACGCCGCTGGTCGGCCGGGAGCGCGACGTCGACCTGGTGACCCTTCGTCTGCTGGAGCGGCCCTGCGTGACCTTGGTGGGGCCCGGCGGCATTGGCAAGACGAGCGTGGCCCGCGCGGTGGCGCAGCGGCTCAGCCAGCGGGAGGGCTTCGACGTGCTGTTCGTCGAGCTCGCCAGTCTCGCCACCGCCGCCCGGACGCCGATGGCCATTGCATCGACGCTCGGCATCATGGCCTCCGACACCGATCCGCTGCCTGCCATCGCCGCCGCCTTGCGCAGCCAGCCGCTGATGCTGCTGGTGCTGGACAACTGCGAACACGTCATCGACGGCGCGGCCTCCACCATCGACTATCTGCTGGCCCATGCGCCGAATGTGCGTGTGCTGTGCACGAGCCGGGAATCCCTGCGCATCGAGGGCGAGTGGGTGCAGGGGCTCGAACCGCTGGCCCTGCCCCCGGCCAACCTGGCCCATGTCGACGAGGCGCTGCGCTATCCGGCGGTCAGCCTGTTTGTGGAGCGCGCCAACGCGACGGCCAGGGGCTTCCAGTTGGGCGACGGCGAGGTTTCGCTGGTCTCGAGCATCTGCCGCAGCCTGGACGGCATTCCGCTCGCGATCGAACTGGCCGCTGCCGCCGTCGACATCGTCGGCCTGGATGGCCTGGTCGATCGGCTGGGCATCCGGCTCGCGCTGCTCGGACGGGGCCGGCGCACGGCAGCACCGCGCCAGCAGACCATGCGGGCCACACTCGACTGGAGCTACCACCTGCTGTCCGCCGACGAACAGTCGATGCTGGCCGCCTTCTCCATCTTCAAGGGCCAGTTTTCCTACGCCGCCGCCTGTGCGGTGACGGGCCGGTCGAAGGAAGCGGTCGACGTCGGTCTGAGCGGGCTGGTCAGCAAATCGTTGCTGAGCACGGATCGAAGCAGCAACCCGCTGCGCTACCAGTTGCTCGAAATCACCAGGGAGTACGCCGCCGAACGGCTGGCGGCGGGCGACGATGCGCCACTCGTCGCCTTGCGGCATGCGCACTTCCTCCGCGACCTGCTGAGAACGCGGGTCGACGCGCCGCCGCAGGGCCAGCCCCAGCCGACCCCGCGGGTGTGCGAACCCGCCCGCTGGATCGACGATGTGCGCCAGGCCATCCAGTGGGCGCTGTCAGACCCGCAAACGCAGACGCAGGCGCTGGGCATCTCGATCGCGGCCCGCGCCGCGCCGCTGTATTTTTCGCTGTCGATGCTGGCGGAGTTCCGTGAGCTGGCGGAGCGCGCGCTCGAGATGATCGACGCGGTCGACTCCCGCATCGACAGTGACGCCGAAGACGAGATGCATCTGTGCGAGGGGCTGGGCCATGCGCTCTGGCACACCCGGGCGGACACCGGCGCGATGGCGACCGCCTTTCGCCGCGCACTGGTGATTGCGGAGCAACGGCAGGCAACGACCTCCCGCATGCGCTGCCTCTGGGGCTTGTGGCTGGTCTGCAATGCCACCGGCGACTACGCCGGGTCGCGCGCCTTGGCCGAGCGGTTCGGAGAGATCGAGGCCACCGCCACCGACGCCTCCGCCCGGCTGAGCCACGCGCGCATGATGGCGCTCGGCCTGCATCTGGATGGTGACCAGGACCGGGCTGCGACCTTTGCGCGCCTGATTCTCGACCAGCCTCCGGCCATCAACCTGGCCGCCGGCATGGGCCTGTTCCAGTTCGACCAGCGCGTGGCGGCCCTGGCGGTCACCGCCCGTATCCAGTGGATGCAAGGTCGACCCGATGCGGCGCTCGCCTCTGCGGCCGAGGCCGTCAGGGAGGCTGTGTCGCTCGACCATGCCCTGTCGCTGTGCTATGCGATTGCGATCGGCGCGGCGCCGGTGGCGATGTGGTGCGGCGATCTGGCGCTCGCCCGCGTCTGGACCGATCTGCTGCGCCAGCGTTCACAAGCCAATTCGCTGCACTTCTGGCGCGCGTTCGGCGACACCTATCAGCAGCTTCTGGACCTGGAGGACGGGAGATCGGTCCCCGGCGACGTCTTCCCCAAGCCCGACACCGACACCATGCTGCGGGAGACGCTGTGCACCGTGCGACCTTCGCTGGCGGATGATTTCGTGTTGGGCCGCGCGCGACGGGGCGAGTCCGGATGGTGTCATCCCGAACTGTTGCGCGTGGCTGGCGAGCGGCATCTGGCGGCCGGCGACGTGCAGGCCGGTGCGGCCGCCATCAAAAAGGGCATTGACGTTTCCCGGCGCCAGGGCGCCATTTCCTGGGAACTTCGCTGTGCCATGAGCCTGGTGCGTTGGAGCCCGTTGCTGGGCGACGAAGCGGCGCATCGATCTGAACTTCGTGCCGTGTTCACCCGGTTTCACGAGGGATTCGCCACCCGCGACCTGTGCCAGGCGGCGCAGTTGCTGCAACCGTCCGACCCGCGGTGAATCCGCGCGGGCCAAACCCCGGCGGATGGACCGCCGCCGCACAGGGGCGCAGCGTGTTCTCTCAACGCTTAACAACGCTGAACTGGAGCCGCGAGGTCCGGGCGGCCATGATGAGATCCAAGACGAGCCCGGTCGGCCGTCTCATCCCCATCAAGGAGTGGCCATGAACAGCAACTTTGAATCCGCCCGTCGCATCCGCGTCCTGGTCCTGTACAACGAATCCATCGTCGCCGCAGGGCTTTGCGCCGCTCTGGCGCAGCAGCCTGACCTGGAGCTCCACGATGGCGCTCAGGCCGATGCCAGCGGCGGTGCGTTCGATGTCGTCGTGTGCGACTACGAGACCGGCATGGCCCTGGCCCAGGAAGACGGCCAACGCCCGGGCAAGCCCGGGGCAGAGCCGCCTGCGCTGATCCTCACCTCCTTGTCCAGCGAAGCCGCGGTGGTGCAGGCGATGGCGCGTGGGGTGCAGGGCTATGTGCTGCTCGGCGGCGCGTTGGAAGAACTCCTGAGCGGCATCCGGGAACTGGCCCGCGGCAAGCGCTACATGAGTCAGGCCGTTGCACACCGCATTGTGGAAAGCATGGGGCGGGAGTCCTTGACCCTGCGAGAGACCGAAGTGCTCCAGTTGCTCGGGCGCGGGCAATGCAACAAGTCCATCGCACGCGACATGGACATCTCGCTGGGGACGGTGAAGACCCATGTGAAGGCGGTGATGGCGAAGCTGGGCGCCGATAGCCGGATGCACGCCGTGACCGTCGCGGCGCACCGGGGTCTGATTGCGCTGGTCGACGATGCCGCCGTGCCTCCGACCGCGCCACGCTCGGGCCGGCGCGTCCTGGCCACGCCAGTCCAAGCGTCTCAGTACGAATGACGGCCGACGTGCGTCTTGATCGACGGTGCCGATGGCGCCCTACCTGGAACGGATGTTCTCGGGTCCATGCGGACCTGACCTGATCGCCCGCAGGGCTGCCTCCCGCGAACCACCTTTTCAATTCCAACCCGTCACCCCGTCATCTCGTCACCCCGTCATCTCGGCAACCTGATCCAGCCCTCATGCACACCAGTGATCTCGCCGCGCCGACCGAGTCGGCCGATCCCCTTCGTCTCCTGATGGCCCGCGTCGCCCTGCGGGACCGTGCCGCCTTCGAGCGCCTGTATCGCGCCACCTCATCGCACCTGTACTCGATTGCCCTGCGCGTGCTGCGGGACGAGGGCCGCGCCGACGAGGTGTTGCAGGAGGCGTATGTCAGTGTCTGGCAGAAAGCCGGCAGTTACCAGTCTGACGCGGCCACGCCGATGACCTGGATGATCAACATCGTGCGCAACCGCGCGATCGATGCGCTGCGCGCGGGTCGCCATCAACGCGACACCACGGTCGAGCTGAACGACGAAGCCATGGATGTGGCTGCCGAGGCAGCTGGCGAGCCGCAAGCCCTGTTCGACGCGAGTCTGGTGAAGGCGCACCTGGACGACTGCATGCTGGGCCTGCCGCCGGCGCAGCGACAAGCCCTTGCACTCGCCTACTATCGCGGCATGGTGCATACCGAGATCGCCGAGATGCTTCACACCCCGTTGGGCACGATCAAGAGCTGGGTCCGTCGCGGACTCGAGCAGTTGAAGTCCTGCCTGGACCGTGCGGGGGTGCGCCAATGAACTACCTCCGTCCTGATCGACTGGATCCGCTCGCCCGCGACTATGCGGCGGGCACGCTGACGGGCGGCGCACGCCGTCGCTTTGAATCGCTGATGCGCGAATCGGCCGCAGTCCGGCTCGCCGTGGAGGTCTGGCAGCAGCGGTTGTCCACCTTGGAGGCCGCCACGCCGCCGGTGGCACCGCCGGTCGGCAACTGGGCCGGCGTCCAGCGCCGGCTGTTCCCCGATTCGCCGCAATTGGCCCCGCCTGCGGCGACTCGCAGCGGTTGGTGGCGCTGGCTGGTGCCGGGCGGCGCGCGCGGCGTGGCCGCAGTGTCGGGCTGGGCAGTTGTCGGCGCCCTGGCCGGCGCGCTGTCCTGTGTGGCCGTGCTGCGCAGTACGCCGGGCTGGATGGACACCTTGCAGGCCAACCAGGCCACCCCCGCCAGCTATGTGGGCCTGCTGCATGACGCCAAGGGACAGCCGACCCTGGTGGCGAACTCCCGTCGCCACGGCACACTGATGACGGTGCGCCTGCTGCAGCCGCTGCCGGTACCCGCCGGTCAGGTGGCACGGCTGTGGGCCCTTCCCGATCACGGCGCGCCGATCCTGCTGGCTGCCCTGCCTGTGACAGGCACGACGCAAGCCTCGCTCGGTGACACCTCGGAGCGGCTGTTCAAGTCGGTGCGACGCCTCGCCGTCAGCATTGAACCCGCCACCACCGCGCCCACCCGTCCACTCACGCCGTTCGTCTGGGAAGGCGATTGCGTGAAGGTCTGGTGATCGGCTGACCTCCCGGCCTGGCCTCGAAGCATCGAGGTCAAGGGTCGGGAGTCGGGAGTCGGGAGTCCATGGGCGGCGCGTGACTCGGAACGGGCACGCTCGTTGATGTCCGCGTCGGGCTCACGCAAGCGCTCGATGCCGACCTCGGCAGCGTGACTGTCCAGAGCGCCTGACGCCGTCTCGTTCGCAGCGGCCGATTCGCGCCTGCGCACCTGCGACGCGTAGCGACGGCCTCACGGCCGCCCCATGGCGCGGCCCGTTGTCGCCGACCGAGGCGCATGCATGGCATGGCCTGGGTCGAATGGATCCGGCTGGATCAGTCTGGATCGGGCTGATGGTCGATGTCATCGGCATTCGGAGGCATTGGGCCGTCGTCGGCCCCCGTCGCGCAGTCGCGTGCCGGCCGGAGCTGTCTTGCTCCGAATGCGGCGCTTGGATGCCACGCGCTCCAGGGCCGAAAGGCCGTCCTGGATGCTGGAAATGCCCCAGCCCGTGACGCTGGAACAGTTTTGCTGATTCGTGCAATTTAGATGGATTTGGTATATTTGAAACCTGCGCGAAAAACCCCGGCTCTGTGAATCACGCGCTCCCTGCCCCTCCACCCACCTTTGAATGCACCCCATGGCTCAGACACCCAACGCCTCCATCCGTCGCCCCCTCGCGGACGACGCCAGTGACACCCACTTCGATTTCATCGTCTGCGGCGCCGGCACGTCCGGCTCCGTGGTCGCCGGCCGTCTGGCGGCGAATCCGGACGTCCGCGTGCTGCTCATCGAAGCAGGCGGCGACGACGATCATCCCGAGGTGATGGAACCGGGCCAGTGGCCGCTCAACCTCGGCTCCGAGCGGGACTGGAACTTCAGCGGCACGCCCAACCCGCACCTCAACAACCGCAGCATTCCGCTCAACATGGGTCGCACGCTCGGCGGCGGCTCCAGCATCAATGTGATGGTCTGGGCCCGCGGCCACCAGAACGACTGGGAAGACTTCGCCCTGGCCAGCGGCAACGAAGCCTGGAGCTATCAATCGGTGCTGAAGATCTATCAGCGCGTCGAGGACTACTGGGGCGCACCGGATCCGCTGCGGCGCGGTGAGTCGGGCCCGGTCCACGTGGCCTCGGCAGAACGCCCGCAGCCCGTGGCGGTGGCCCTGCTCGAGGCCGCCCGGCAGATCGGCATCCCGACCTTCGACAGCCCCAACGGCGCCATGATGGAAGGACGCGGCGGCGCCGCCATCAACGACCTCATCGTCAAGCAGGGACGTCGGCAGTCGATCTACCGCGCCTATGTGCATCCGCGCCGCGGCCAGGCGAATCTGACGGTGCTCACCGACACCCAGGTCAGCCGCCTGGTGTGGTCGGGCAAACGGGTGGTCGGCGTCGACGTCGTCCGCCAAGGACGCCTGGAACGTTTCACCGCCGACCGCGAGGTCATCCTGTCACTGGGCGCCGTCAACACGCCGAAGGTGCTGATGCAATCGGGCATCGGCCCGGAGGCGGAACTCGCCCGGCACGGCATCCCGGTCATCCAGCATCTGCCCGGCGTCGGTGCCAACCATCAGGATCATGTGTCGTTCGCGGCCATCTTCGAATACGAACGTCCACAGGAAGTCGGTCACGGCGGTTCCGAGGCCACGCTGTACTGGTCGAGTGACAGCACCATGCGTCTGCCCGACATGTTCCATTGCCAGGTCGAGTTCCCGGTCCCGAGCGCCGAGAACGCCAGCCTCGGCGTGCCCGAACACGGATGGACCATGTTCGCGGGGTTGGCCCATCCGAAGAGTCGCGGTCAGGTCAGCCTGTCGGGCCCCGAGGTCACCGACGCGCCGATCATCCAGGCCGGCACCCTGTCCCATCCGGACGACCTGCGATGCGCGCTCGACAACATCCGTCTGGTGCAGGCGCTCGGCGCTCAGGACGCCTTCAAGGGTCTGGTCAAGCGCGAAAGCCTGCCCGGCCAGCTCTCCGGTGCCGCGCTGGAGAACTACGTGAGGAATGCTGCCGTCACCTACTGGCATCAGTCCTGCACCGCCAAGATGGGGCTTGATGACATGTCCGTGGTGGACGGGTCGCTGAAGGTCTATGGCGTCGAGGGCCTGCGCATTGCCGATGCCTCGGTCATGCCGCACATCACCAGCGGCAACACCATGGCCCCGTGCGTCGTCATCGGAGAACGTGCTGTCGACGAGATCCGTGCCGCCTACGGGCTCTGAACGATCTCATTTCCCGAGGCGCCGACCCGCTTGCGGGTCGGCATTGCATGCGAGCGCTCATGACCGATTTCGCCGACGGCACGCCGGACCTGCGGCCTGACCTGGCCGAACCCAGTGGCTCGGACCTTCTGCGCCACCTGTTGGCCCGCGTCGTCCAGCGTGACCGCGACGCCTTCGAAAGGATCTATCACGCCACCTCGGCGCACCTTTTCTCGATCGCCTTGCGGGTGCTGCGGGACGAGCAACGCGCCGACGAGGTGCTGCAGGACGCCTACGTCAGCATCTGGCAGCGGGCCGACAGCTACCGCTCGGACGTTGCCTCGCCGATGACATGGATGATCAATGTCGTCCGCAACCGCGCCATCGACGCCCTGCGATCGAGCCGACGCGAACGCGACTGCCTCGTCGAGTTGGACGAGGAGATGCTCAAGGCGACTGCCGCCGATCCCAGCGGCGATCCCTATGCGCTGCTGGACGCCAGTCTGATGAAGGCCCGCCTGGATCGCTGCATGCTCCAGCTGGCGTCCACCCAGCGTCAGGCCTTGGCACTGGCCTATTACCGCGGCCTGGTGCACACCGAAATCGCCGACCTGCTCGACACCCCGCTGGGCACGGTGAAGAGCCGCCTGCGTGGTGGGTTGGAGCAACTCCGGTCGTGTCTGGACGCTGCGGGGACGCACGCGCTGAATGCGTCGAACACGCTGAATGCGCCCAAGGCGCCGCGCGTCCCCGCCTCACGCAGCGCCTTCAGCTCGGCCGCACCGACGCCCTGGTGCCACCGATAACCCGCCCGCGGCGGCCGTTCAGTTGAAGATCGAAGCTCATGCCGTGATTTCCAGCGAGGCGATCAGGTCCCCTTCCAGTTGGAAGCGATAGCGCAGATCGACGGGACTGCCCGGAAAATTCCCCTCCACGCGGCCGGTCACCACGATCATCCCGTCGTCATGGGCCAAGCCGGTCGGCGTCGTCGTGTAGGTGAACCTGGCCTGGGCAGCGGCTTTCCAGGACTGGATGGCCCCGCGGCCGACGAATGTTCTCTTCTCATCCTTCACGGTGGCGTGTTCGGTGAAGCATCGGGCCACGGCTTCGGGGCCTTGCCGGTCGGCCGCGAAGTACGCGGCAATCATGCGCGGAAGAGTGGGTGCGGTCATGGTCAAACTCCTGAAGTGACTGGCAGTGAGGCCACAGCATGGGCCCGGCGCAGACCTGCGTGAATCCTCTAGAGTCGGCATAGGCTATTTAGCAGGCCGTACACAATGCGCGGCGCAGACTTCACCGAGTGGACGGCGTTCGCTGCCTGGGTGAGACGGTCAAGCTCAGCACGGCCCGACCGACGCGTCACGTCATGCACGTCACGACGATTCCGCGCCGTTACAAATAGTTCCACCTCCAATTGCATCCGTGGGCGGGGTGACCCCGTAGATCCTCATGTCGGCGATCACAGCCCTCTGCCGCAACCAGCGGCTGACGGCCTCGCCACCTGAGATCGAAAGGACCTACCCATGAACCGCAAACTCTCCTTCGCCCTGGCCATCGCCTTGAGCGCCTTCTGCCTGCAAGTCACCCTGGCCGCCGACAGTGGGCCCGCCACCCCGCCGGCGGCCGCTCAGGCGGACAGCTCGCTCGACAAGGCCCGCCAGTACATCGCCGCCCGCCAATGGGATGCCGCGCTGAGCGAACTCAAGCGCGTCGATGCCCGCCGCAATGCCGATTGGAACAACCTGATGGGCTACACGCTGCGCAAGAGCAGCACGCCCGATCTGACGGCCTCGGAGCGCTACTACGACGCCGCCCTGCGCATCGACCCCCATCACCGCAACGCGCTCGAGTACTCCGGCGAGCTGTATCTGATGAAGGGCGATCTGGCCCGCGCCCAGTCGCGCCTGTCGACCCTCGCGACCGAGTGCGCCGCCCGATGCGAGCAGTACGTCGACCTGCGTGCGGCGATTGATCGCTACCTGGCCAACGGCAACAAGTACACGCCGAAGGGCGAATGGTGATCTTGGCGCGGACCGCGCCGAGCGGGCGTCCCTCGCGATAGGAACTTGAGAGAGACGCCTCGATCGGCGTCCACCTCAGACGCCCGCGGCCCTCGTCGGGCGCCCTCGCCCTCGCCATCTCCGCAGCCCTCGCCGCCTCAGCCGCCGCGACCCCTCACGCCCATCCGAGACCATGTTCGACCAACCGTCCAATCCGACCGCCGCGACCTTCGCCCCCCCGCTCGGTGCGCCATCCCCTGAGGACTGGGTCGAATGGATCCGTCCGCTTGACGCTGACGCCCCAGGCGGACCGAACCTGGAGTACGAGCCCGCGTTCGCCGCGCTGATGGACGCGCTGCGAGGCCGTCCGGAAACCCAGTTCGCACCTGCCCAGCCGCCGGACTGGCCGTTGACCCGGCAGCTCGCTACGGACCTGCTGCCACGCACCCGTGACCTGAGGATTGCCGTGGCGTGGGCGCGTGCGAGCGTGGCCTGCGACGGTCTGTCCGTCCTGCCGGCCGCGCTGGCGCTGCTGGCCGAGCTGCTCGATCAGGCCTGGGACGGCCTGCATCCCCTGCCCGACGCGGAGGATGAAGAGGCCTTCGCCCGGCAGGGACAGCTCGTGGACCTGGACACGGTACGCGGCCTGCTGGGGGACTTGCGCCATGCCCCGCTGCATCGCGATCGCCGCTTGCCGGCGCTCCGGTTGCGCGATGTCCAGGTGGCGCTTGATCGACTCCCGCTCCGCGAGGGCGACGAGCGCTTCGACACCGAGCAGCTGCAGCGCTTCTTCGGCGACGAGCCTGCCCTGTGCGTCGCCTTGCGCTCACAGGTTGAGGCCGCCTCCGGCGCACTCGGCCAGCTGAGGCAGGCATGGACACGGCGTTTCGGCGCCGATGCGGGCGTCCGCCTCAAGGAGATCGGCCTGGCCATCGGCGACCTCCAGGGATTGCTGCCGGACGTCGATCGTTCCGTCACGGACGGCGCGCCGTCGGCCGATGACGGCCAGGTCGTGACCTCTCCCGACGGATCGATGGAGGACAGCGATCTGACCGGCCACGCCGGCAGCCCCGGCGACCTCGGCGCCGGGGCCTCGCACCACGCGGGTCCGCGCTCGATCCGGACACGGTCCGATGCGCTCGCGGGTCTGCGCCAGATCCGCGAGTTCCTGGAACGCACCGAACCCACCAACCCCGCGCAGCTGATGCTGCGCCGCGCGGAGCAGCTCATCGACAAGGATTTCTTTGCGCTGGTGCGAGAGATCGCCCCGGGCGGCATCGCCGACGCTGCCCGCATCCTCGGCTTGCAGGAGGACGCGCTCGATGCCTCGGCATGAGCACGTCCCGCTCCCTTAGCCCTGTTCCCTGTTCCCAATCCCCGTTCCCCCTCACCGCCCCTACTGGAGACCCCATGGGAAGCAGTCAGAAATTCATCGGCCGCAATCGCGCGCCGCGTGTACAGATCGAATACGACGTCGAACTCTACGGCGCCGAGAAGAAGGTCCAATTGCCCTTCGTGATGGGCGTGCTGTCCGACCTGGCCGGCCGTCCCGAGGCGCCGCTTCCCCCTGTGGCGGAGCGTCGCTTCCTTGAGTTCGACATCGACAACTTCGACCAGCGCATGAAGGCGATGAAGCCGCGCGCCGCGTTCACTGTGCCCAACACCCTGACCGGGGACGGCCTGCTGCCGGTGGACCTCACCTTCGAAAGCATGGACGACTTCTCGCCTGCGGCCGTGGCCGAGCGGGTGGACGGCCTGCGTCCGTTGCTCGAGGCGCGCCGCCAACTGAGCAACCTGCTGACCTACATGGATGGCAAGGACGGTGCCGAAGCGTTGATCGCCCGCGTGCTGCGGGATCCCGCGCTGCTGCAGGTGCTGGCCGCTGCACCCCGACCCGGCGCCGTCGGCGCTTCGTCGGGTGCCGACACCCCAGACACCGACCCCGGCGACGCACATCCGCTCGGCGCGCCGTCAGACGACGGGACCGCTCGCTGAGCGCCGCCCAACAGAGGATATTCCCATGATGGACGCCATCCGCTCCGCTTCTCCCGCCACCAGCCCGCTGGCCGGCATCACCCATGACGGCAGCGACTTCGCTGCACTGCTGGACAAGGCCTTCAAGCCCAAGTCCGACGAGGCCCGCCTCCAGATGGAGGGCGCCGTGCGCACGCTCGCGCAGCACGCCCTGTCGCAGGTCGCCCTGATCGGCACCGACACGGTCAGCCGCATTGAATCGATGATCGGCGAGCTCGACCGCAAGCTCTCCGAGCAGGTCAACCTGGTCCTGCATCACGAGGATTTCCAGCGGCTGGAGTCGGCTTGGCGCGGCCTGCAGTACCTGGTCAATAACACCGAGACCGATGAGCAGCTCAAGATCCGCGTGATGCCGATGGGCAAGCAGGAACTCGGTCGCATGCTCAAGCGCTACAAGGGCGCGGCCTGGGACCAGTCGCCGCTGTTCAAGAAGATCTATGAAGAGGAATACGGTCAGTTCGGCGGCGAGCCCTTCGGCGCGCTGGTCGGCGACTACCACTTCGACCACTCGCCGATGGATGTCGAGCTGCTGGGCGAGATGGCCAAGGTCGCCGCTGCCGCGCATGCGCCGTTCATTGCCGCCGCCTCGCCGGCGGTGATGCAGATGGAATCCTGGCGCGAGCTGGCCAACCCCCGCGACCTGACCAAGATCTTCACCACGCCCGAATACGCCGCCTGGCGCTCGCTGCGCGAGAGCGAGGACGCGCGCTACCTGGCGCTGTGCATGCCGCGTTTCCTCGGTCGGCTGCCCTACGGTGCCCGCACCCACCCGATCGACGAATTCGACTTCGAGGAGGACACCGGCGGCGAGCACCAGGACACCTACACTTGGTGCAATGCCGCTTACGCGATGGCGGTCAACATCAACCGCGCCTTCAAGCTGCACGGGTGGTGTTCGCAGATTCGGGGCATCGAGTCCGGCGGTGCGGTCCAGAACCTGCCCACCCACACCTTCCCGACCGACGATGGCGGCGTCGACATGAAATGTCCGACCGAGATCGCGATCTCCGACCGACGTGAAGCCGAGCTCTCTCGCAACGGCTTCATGGCGATGGTCCATCGCAAGAACTCCGATGTGGCGGCCTTCATCGGCGGACAGTCGCTGCAAAAGCCGGCCGAATACGACGATGCTGATGCCACGGCCAATGCCGCCCTGGCGGCGCGGCTGCCCTACCTGTTCGCTTGCAATCGCTTTGCCCACTACCTGAAGTGCATGGTGCGCGACAAGGTGGGCTCCTTCAAGACCCGCGAGGCCATGGAGCGCTGGCTCAACGACTGGATCCTGCGCTACGTCGACGGCGATCCGGACAACAGCACCGAGCAGACCAAGGCCGAGCGACCGCTCGCTGCGGCACAGGTCGTGCTTGAGGATGTCGAGGGCGCGCCGGGCTATTACCAGGCGAAGTTCTTCCTGAAGCCGCACTACCAGCTCGAGGGCCTGTCCATCTCGCTGAGGCTGGTCTCGCGTCTGCCGTCGGAGCGCCAGTGATCCGCGGCGGCTGACCCACCCGCGGCGCGCACAGCGCCGAACGGCCGGAAGCCGCCTCCCCCCCTCTTCATCGGTCCCCGCCTCCGCGGGGCCTTCCCGGCGTTCGTCCGTACGACGCCGATTTCCGGAGTGATCCATGCCAGGAAACGCATTCATCAAGTTCGAGAAGACCGACGGCGGCAACGCCCCCGGCGAGTCGCAGCAGCTCAGCCACCTCGGCACCGCCGGGTGGATCGAGATTGGCGACTGGAGCTGGGACGTCGACGCCGAGGCCAGCCACCTCAAGGGCACCGGCGCCGCGGTCGGCAAACCCAACCCCGGAGTGCTCACCTTCTCGCACTACTACGACAAGTCCTCGCCGGTGCTGCTGCAGTACATCGTCAAGGGCACCCACTTCAAGATGGCCACCATCGACCTGCTCAAGCAGACCGGGCAGGAAGAGCCCGAGCTGTACTTCCAGCTCGTCGCCAAGGATGTCTTCATCACCAAGGTGGGCAGCAAGGGCGGCGAGGACGGCTCGGTGACCCAGGACGTCGAGTTCGTCTTCAAGCAGATCGCCGTGGGCTACAAGCGCCAGAAGAACGACGGCAAGCTCGACAGCGCCCTTTTCTTCCGCTGGAACATCGCCGAGATGACCCAGCAGACCCCCGACATCAAGCTGAGCATCAAGTAAGGATCCCCCATGTCAGGCAATAGCTTCATCAACTTCGGCAAGGCCGACGTGCCCCAGGGCGAATCGATGCAGAAGGGCCACCACGGCGACGACGGCTGGATCGAGATCTCGGACTGGAGCTGGGAGGTCGAGTCCGACCACAGTGTCACCAAAGGCACCGGGGCGGCCGTCGGCAAGCCCAAGCCCGGCTCGCTGTCCATCACCCACTATTTCGACACCTCGTCGCCGGCGATCCTGGCCAAGATCGTCGCGGGCAAGCACTTCCCGACCATCACCATCGAAATGCTGAAGTCCACGGGCGCCGTCGATGGCCCGCAGGCCTACTTCCAGGTCAAGGTCAGCGACGCCTACGTCACCAAGGTGGCCACCAAGGGTGCAGAGGACGGCTCGCTGAACCAGGACGTGGAGTTCGTCTTCAAGGAGATCTTCATCGGCTACAAGCCGCAGAAGAACGACGGCAAGCTCGACACCACCACCAGCTTCGAATGGAGCGTGAAGGACATGAAGACCTCCACCGCCATTTCCGGCAAGCTGGCCTGAGGGCGCGGCCGTCATGTCCCTGCCCGTCGCCTTTCTCGACTTCGCCTGCCTGGGCCGTCCCGCGCTGGGGGAAAGCCGCGTGCAGGGCTTCGAGGACCAGATCGCGCTGCAGGCCCTGGCCTGGTCTGCGAGCGCGGTCCATCTCGCGTCCAACGCCGGCCGCGAGCGGACCGAACTCCGCCCGGGCCACGTCACGGTGTCCAAGTACCTGGACCGCAGCAGCATGCTGCTGTATCGCTGCGCCACCGAGTCGAAGCGTTACGACCGGGCGCGCATCACCGTCATCGACCCGGCGCTGTCCAGCCGCGACAAGCCGCCGGTGCCGATGCTGACGCTGGAGCTGCTGGGCGGCACGCTGGTCCGGGTGGCCACCCGCACCGAGGACACCGCCCATGCCAAGCCCATCCTGGAAGAACTGACCCTGTCGTTCAAGGACCTGCGCCTGCGCTACTACCCGCTGGACGCCTCCACCCTGCGACGGCCCACGCCGACCACCGCCGCGCTGCACAGCAGCCGCTACGACTGAGGAGACCGACATGACGCAACACGCGCGCCTGTACATGTACGCCGTCGGCGATGGCGGTCCGATCGCCGGGGAATCCCGCGTGCCCGCCATGCGGGATTGGATCGAACTGGAGGACTGGCAATGGAGCCTGGACGCCGACGGCGACGCCGGGCGCGCGCCGGAACCGTCGGTGTTGTCGATCAGCAAACGCATGGACCGGTCCAGCATGCCGCTCCTCTCGGCGATGGACCGCGGCATGCCGATGGTCGTCACCCTGTGCATGGAAGACGCGGCGCAGGAACTGATGTCGCTGTCGATCAAGCTGCGTCAGGCCCGTGTGACGCGCTATTCACTGGAACTCCGGAATGAGGACGCGAGCGTCTGCGTGATGGAGCACTGGGAGCTGGACTACCGCGAGGCAGCGTTCGAATACCGCGAGGACCGCCGCTCCGGTGTGACCTCCAGCTCGGTCAAGCGCCTGGTGGGCGCCTCGACCGCGTCACCGGCCTCGGGCGGCGGCGGCGGTGCGGGTGCGGTGTCCCACGGCGCTGGCGTCGCGGGCACGCCAGGCGCCGCGCCGGCGGTCGCCAGTTCGGGCACGGCGGCGGCCCCGCGCGAGTTCGCGCTGCGCGATATGGAGACGATGTGGCGCGACTTGCAATCGCCTCATTCACCCGCTGGCTCGCCGGGGCTGAAGCGATGAATGCTCGCCAACGCAACGACCGGCTGAAGCCGTCGCTGCTCGACCGGCTGATCGGCGCCGGCGCCGGCGTCGGCGTACCCGAAGGTGGCCGCGCGGGCGACGGCGAGACGCCGTCGTTGGACACGTCCGCCGCCGGGGCGGTCAGTCGCCGCCAGTTGCGCGAATCGGTGGCGCGGGACCTGATCTGGCTGCTGAACGCGACGCGACTGGAGACGCCCGCTGACGACGGGCCGGGGTCTGAGATGACCGCCAGCGCTGACGCGCGGCGGGCGGCGTGGTCGGCCGCGCCGCTGGCGCGTGCGTCGGTCCTCAATTTCGGCCTGCCCGCGATGACCGGTCGCTCGCAGTCGTCGCTGGATCGGCGGCGCCTGCAGCGCGATCTCGTCGAGGCGATCCAGCGCTTCGAGCCGCGCATCCTGCCGGCGTCGCTGGAGGTGTCGCTCGAGGCCGACGGCAGTATGGGGCCGCGCGGCGCGCACCGCCCGCTGCGCCTGGTCATCCAGGGGCAGTTGCGGCACGACCCGGTGCCGCTGACCCTGTGGATGGCGGCCGAGTTGGACCTCGACACCGGCCATGCGCGTTTGCGTGACCTGCGCGGCTGATCGGCCGAGCGGTTGAGAGGAATTCCCCGATGCATCCCCGTCTGCTGCACTACTACAACCAGGAACTGCGCTACCTGCGCGACTTGGGCCACGAGTTCGCCGCAGCCCACCCGAAGGTGGCCGGTCAGCTCGGCCTGGGCGCCTCGGCGCAGGATCCCTACATTGAGCGCCTGCTCGAAGGCAGCGCCTTCCTCGCCGCGCGCGTCCAGCTGAAGATGGATGCGGAGTTCCCGCGGCTCTCCCACCGGCTGCTGGACATGGTCTATCCCGGCTTCAATGCGCCCCTGCCGGCCATGCTGGTGGCCCGGGTGCAGCCGGCGCCTGATCCGCAACTGCTGGCGGGCCATCGGCTGCCGCGCGGTTCTGCCCTGCACAGTGCGGCCACCGCGCTGACACCAACGCGTTGCGAATTCCGTACCGCCCAGGACATCGTGCTCACACCGGTCACGGTCGCTGCCGCCCACCTGGCGCGTGAGCATGCCGCGCTGGAGTTGCTGGGCGCGCCGTTGGCCGTCGGCGGCGGCGGCTTTGCCGGCCCGCGCAGACGCGCCGCCCTGGTACTGACGCTGCGCCTGCCGCCAGGCCAGCGCTTCGACCAACTGGGCGTCGACCGCCTGCGCTTCTTTCTCACCGGCGCGCCCGATCTCGCGGCCTCGCTGGTGGAGCTGACCCTGTCGCGCTGCGTGGCGGTGCTCGCGGGTGAACCCGGCCGGGTGCAACGGCTGCCGGGCGCCACCGTGTCGCCGGTGGGCTATGCCGACGACGAGGCGCTGCTGCCGACGCCCTCGCGGGGCTTCGGCGGCCTGCGCATCCTGCAGGAGACGCTGGCCTTTCCGGAGCGTTTCCAGTTCATGGAGGTGGACGGACTGTCCGAGGCGTTCGCCCGCACCGCGGGCTCGACCCTGGAGCTGGTCCTGGCGCTCGCCGTGGCCGACGAAGCGACCCTGGGCGCGGTCAGCGCCGACAACGTGCTGACCAACTGCGTGCCTGCGATCAACCTGTTCCCGTGCCGCGCGGATCGGCTGCTACCGGGCACCGACCAGCACGAGTTCCATGTGGTCGTCGATCGCAGCCGGCCGTTGGATCACGAGGTCTACGACGTCACGGCGATGACGGCTCATCATGCCGACGGCGGCGCGCGGCAATTCGAGCCGCTGCACGGCAGCGCCCGCACCGGCGCCGGTCCGGTCCGGCGCGTGTACTCATTGCGTCGTGAACCTCGGATGGCGAGCGAGCGCACGCGGCGGGAGGGTGCACGCTCGTCCTATGCCGGCAGCGAGATCTTCCTGTCGTGGTCCGATGGCTGGGAGGTGGCTCGCCCCGATACCCCCTCCGACAACCCCTCCGACAACCCCTCCGACAACCCCTCCGGCGTCGCATCCGACGTCGCATCCGACGTCATATCCGCCGCTGCCTTCTACGGCAACGGCAACGGCAACGGTCACCGCAACGGCAACGGTCACCGCAACGGCGGCGCCCACCTCGCGGCCGGCGCATTCTCTGACGCCTCATCCGGCAACGCTGCGACCGCCCTGCCCGCCTTGCCGGACCAGGTCGCGCTGGAAGTGCTGGTGACCAACCGCGACCTGCCCTTGTTCATGCGCGGCGGCCATGCCGCGCTGACGCTGGATGCCGGGGTCACGCTGACCGAGGTGCGCGCCGTGGCCGGCCCGTCGCGGCCCCTGCCGGCGCCGCCGGAAGGCGCTGCCGCCTGGCGGCTGCTGAACCTGCTCTCGCTGAATTACCTGTCGCTGCTGGATGCGGGCACCGCGGGGGATTCCCCGGGTGCTGCCGCCGGCGCGCTGCGCGAACTGTTGTCCCAGTTGCCCCAGGCGGGCGATCCTGACGTGGTCCGTCAGATCGACGCCCTGACCGGCCTGAGCGCCACGGTGGTCCATCGGCGCCATCCCGCGCCGGGCCCGATCGCCTATGCGCGCGGCGTGGAAATCTCGCTGACGCTGGACGAACAGCGTCTGGGTGCCGGCAGCGGCCACAGCGCCTACCTGTTCGGCGCGGGGCTGCATCAGTTCCTGACGCGGCATGTGTCGCTGAACAGTTTCGTCGAGACCGTGCTGTTGTCGACCACCCGCGGCGAGATCGCCCGCTTTGCGCCGCGCGCAGGTGCGAGGCCGCTGCTGTGATGACCGAGCCCTTGGCCTCGAGCCACGCGTCGCTGCCGGACTGGTTGGCCGAAGCCATCGCCCAGCCGCGCCGGCAGGACCTGTTCGCGCTGCTGCGGCGCTGGGAATCGGCGCATCCAATGCTGCCGCGTCTGGGTGAGGCCGCGCTCCCCGCGCAGGAACCGATGCGCATCGGTCAACCGGCGGAACTGGACTTCGCGCCGGCGCCGGTCCAGGCCATCGACACCCGGGGCCCGGTGCCGCGGGTGCGCCAGCGGGTGTTCGGCCTGACCGGCCCGAACGGGCCGCTGCCGCTGCACCTCACCGAGCTCGCCCGCGAACGGGAGCGCCATCACGGCGATGCCGCGATGCAGGACTTCCTGGATCTGCTGACCCACCGATTCGCGCTGCTGTTCCACCGGGCCTGGGCCCAGGCACAGCCGGTGCAGGCCATGGACCGCGCCGACGACGGCGGCCATGGAGCCCGCCTCGGCGCGCTGGCCGGCCTGGGTCTGCCGACGCTGCGCGAGCGCGATGCGCTCGGCGACGCGCCCAAGCTCGCCTTCCTGGGTCGGCTCTCCCGCCAGGTGCGCGATGCCGACGGCCTGGCCGCCTGGTGTCGAGAGGCCTTCGACGTCCCCGCTCGCGTCGAACCCTGGTGCGGCCACTGGTTGCCGCTGCCGCCGCCCTTGCGTGCGAAAGCAGGAGGGCTGGCGACGCCCATCGGCGAGCGCGCCGGCCTGGGCGGTGGCCTCGCGCTCGGCCGCTCGACCTGGGACGTGCAGCACAAGTTCCGCATCGTGCTGGGCCCGATGCCCTGGAGCCGCTATCGCACCCTCCTTCCCGGCAGCGCCGACCTGGAGCGCCTGCGCGCGCTGGTGCGGCAGTGGGTCGGGCTGGAGCTTGATTGGGACCTGAGGCTGGTCCTCGACCGGCACGAGATCCCCCCGCCACGACTGCACGCGACCTCGCCCGCGGCGCTCGGCCACAGCCTGTGGCTCGGCACCGCGCCGCGTTCGCGGGACGGCGATGCGCTGCTGCTGCCGGGCTGCGCCCCTGAATCCATGATCACGATCCCCCCGACCCCATGACCACCATCCGTCGTGCCGACCTGTTCGGCAAACTCCATCCGCTCGCCTACGGCGCCATCGAAAACGCCACCGCGCTCTGCAAGCTGCGGGGCAATCCCTACGTCGAGCTGTCGCACTGGCTGGCGCAACTGCTGCCCGACCTGCGCAGCGACCTCGCCCTCATCCTGGATCACTACCGCATCGATGCGGGCCAGCTTGCTCGCGACGTCACGCTGGCCATGGACCGGCTGCCGCGCGGCTCGACCGCCGTGTCCGACTTTTCCGAGCACATCGAGGCCGCCATCGAACGCGGATGGGTCCAGGCATCGCTGCGCTACGGCCAGGACCGCGTGCGCACCGGTCACCTGCTGTTGGGAATGCTGGAGTCGACGGCGCTTCGACATGCGTTGCTGGCGATCTCGCGCCAATTCGAGGCCATTCAGGCCGACGACCTGGCCGAACGCCTGCCGACGCTGTGCCGCCGCACGGGTGAGGCGCCGCTGCAGACGCCGGCCACCGGTGCGGCCGCGGAAGCCGCCCCAGGCCAGCCGGGCGGTGACGCCGCGTCGGCACTGATGGGCCGGCGCAAGGCCCTGGCCGAGTACTGCGTCGACCTGACCGCCAAGGCGCGCGCCGGTGAGCTCGATCCCGTCACCGGCCGCGACGACGAGATCCGCCAGCTCATCGACATCCTGATGCGCCGCCGACAGAACAACCCGCTGCTCGCGGGCGAGGCCGGCGTGGGCAAGACCGCCGTGGTGGAAGGCCTGGCGCTGCGCATTGCGCAGGGCGACGTCCCGCCCGCACTGCGTGGGATCGCCCTGCTCGGCCTGGACCTGAGCCTGTTGCAGGCCGGCGCCGCCATGAAGGGTGAGTTCGAGCAGCGGCTGCGTCAGGTGATCGATGAGGTGCAGGCCTCCGAGCAGCCGGTGGTGCTGTTCATCGACGAGGTGCACACCCTGATCGGCGCGGGCGGCGCGGCCGGTACCGGTGACGCGGCCAACCTGTTGAAGCCGGCGCTGGCGCGCGGTCAGTTGCGCACGATCGGTGCGACCACCTGGGCGGAATACAAGCGCTTCATCGAACCGGACCCCGCGTTGACGCGCCGTTTCCAGGTCGTCACCGTGGCCGAGCCCGACACCGAGGTCGCGCTGGCCATGTTGCGCGGCCTGGTGGCCGGGCTGGAGTCGCATCACCATGTCGAGCTCACCGATGAGGCCCTGCACGCGGCGGTGCGGCTGTCGCAGCGCTACATTCCGGCGCGCCAGTTGCCGGACAAGGCGGTGGCCCTCTTGGACACCGCATGCGCCCGCGTCGCCGTCAGCCAGCATGCGACGCCCGCCGCCGTGGAGGACGCCCGTCGTCGCCTGGAGGTCCTGGCCCTGGAGACCGACATCCTGGTGCGCGAAGCCGCGACCGGTGGCGATGTGGCGGCTCGTCTGGAGGCATTGGCACGCCGGCGCGAGCAGGCCACCACCGAACTGATGGCGCTGAGCATGCGTTGGGACGAAGAGCGGGCGGCGGTGGCGCGGCTGCTGGCAATGCGCCAGACGCTGAGGTCGGCCTCTGCCTCCGCCTCCGGCGTTGCCGTCAGCCGCCACCGCGACCAGGACCGCGACGCGATCGACGCGTTGCGCGCAGCGCAAACCGCGCTGTCGACCATGCAGGGCGAATCGCCGCTGGTGTTGCCGGTGGTGGATGCGCAGGCGGTGGCCTCGGTGGTGGCAGCGTGGACCGGGGTGCCGGTCGGTCGCATGGTCACCGACGAACGCGACAGCGTGCTGTGCCTGGGCGACACCTTGGGGCGTCGGGTGCTGGGCCAGCAGCCCGCGCTGGACACCCTCGCGCGCCGCATCCAGACCGCGCGCGCCGGGTTGCAGGATCCGGACAAGCCGCTGGGCGTGTTCCTGCTGTGCGGCAGCTCCGGTGTGGGCAAGACGGAGACGGCACTGGCATTGGCCGAGGCGATGTACGGCGGCGAACAGAACGTCATCACCATCAACATGAGCGAGTTCCAGGAGGCGCATACCGTGTCCACGCTCAAGGGGGCGCCGCCGGGCTACGTGGGTTATGGCCAGGGCGGTGTCCTCACCGAGGCGGTGCGCCGCCGCCCGTATTCGATCGTTCTGCTCGATGAGATCGAAAAGGCCCATCCCGATGTGCATGAGCTGTTCTTCCAGGTCTTCGACAAGGGCCGCATGGAAGACGGGGAAGGCCGCTCGATCGACTTCCGCAACACCGTCATCCTGCTGACCTCCAACGTCGGCAGCGAGTTGCTGATGACCTTGTGCGCCGACCCGCAGACGCTTCCCGAGCCGGAGGTGCTCGCACAGGCCCTGCAAGGGCCGCTGCTGCGGTACTTCCCGGCGGCGCTGCTGGGGCGCATGGTGACCGTGCCGTACCTTCCGCTCTCTCGCGACCTGCTCGGACGCATCGCGCTGCAGCGGCTTGAACGGATCCGAGCGCGCGTGGCGGAGCGTCATGGCGTCTCCGTCGAGTTTGAGCCACCCTTCGTCGAGGCCTTGCTCGCGCGCTGCGATGTGCCGGAGGCGGGCGGCCGCGCCATCGACCGGGTGCTGTCCGACACCGTGCTGCCGCGGATCTCGCTGGAGCTGCTGTCCCGCATGACATCGTCCCCGCGCGATCCGTCTCACACAGGCCCGTCACCCGAGGCCGTTGCCGGGTCGGATCCGGATCGCCCGCAGACCTCGATCGGTGCGGCACGCCCTCGCGCCTTCAGCGCCATCCGTGTCGGCGCAACGCCGGACGGCTTCACTTACGCTTTCGAATGAGGACGCCGCCGTGACCTTTGCCTCGCCGAACGAGTCGGCCGTCCCCCTGCCTTCCGCCACGGTCGCGTCCTCCGCGGCGAGCGCGGCACCGACCGCCGCGACGCCGCTGTCCACCGCGCCCAATGAGGCCCGCTTCCTCAGCCCCCTGGCCGGCGAGGAACTGCTGTTCCGGCGGCTGCTCTGGCGTGAGGAACTCGGTCGCCTGCCCGAGCTGCGCCTGGAACTGCTGCGTTCGAGTCAGAAGGCGCCCCTGGCCGCCGAACGGCTGCTTGGCCAGCCGGCGGCGGTGGCCCTGCGCCAGGACGATGACACCGAGCGCTTCCTGCACGGACTGGTCACGCATGTCGAGCGTGGCGGCCATGTCGGGCGTTTTGATGTCTACCGAGTGCACCTGCGGCCCTGGCTGTGGCAACTCACGCTGGGTGCGGACTGCCGCATCTTCCAGGACCGCACCGTGCTGGAGATCCTGGAAGAGGTGTTCGCCGCCTACCCGGGCGCCGGTCCGGTGGAAAAGCGCCTGCATCGGGCCCGCTTCGCGCGGCGGCCCTGCACGGTCCAGTACAACGAGAGCGACTTCAACTTCATCGCCCGGTTGCTGGAGGACGAGGGGCTGTACTTTTTCTTCCGCCACGAGCGCGAGCGCCATGTGCTGGTCCTGTGCGACTCACCCGCCAGCCACCGCCCGGCGCCTTCGCCGCTGCGCTGGAACGAGGCACAGGGCGAGGTCGTGCGCGAGGACGTGATCCTGCAATGGACGCGGGCGCAGACGCTTCAGCCGCAAAGCGCCACGTCGACGGATTTCGCCGCCGAGCAACCCGGCGCGGACCTGCGGCGGGAGGCCACGCGCAGCGCTGCGGGACGGACCGCCGGCCCGCTCGAGCGTCACCTGTATCCCGGCGGGCATGATGACCTGTCGATGTCGGGCGACCTTGGCGGCAAGCGGACGCAGGGCGCGATGCGCATGCGGCATCAGGTCGATCGCTTTGACAGCCAGGCGGTGGTGGCGCAGGGCACCACGCCCTACCGCGCCTTGTCGGTCGGGCAGACCCTGGACTTCTCCGGGCATGACGACGCCGGACGCTGGCTGGTGACCGGTGCGATCACCGACATGGAGTTCAGCGGCTACGAGGCCAATGCCGATGCGCGCAGCACCAGCTACCTCTGCCGATTCGCGGCGGTGCCGGCCACGGTCGCCTACCAGCCACCGGCCGCTGCCTGGCAGCCGCGCATCCAGGGACCGCAGACAGCCATCGTGACCGGCCCGGCGGGCGAGGAGATCCACGTGGACCGCCACGGCCGGGTGAAGGTGCAGTTCCACTGGGACCGGCGTGGCCAGCGCAATGAGCGCAGCTCATGCTGGGTGCGTGTCAGCCATCCGTGGGCCGGCAAGGGTTTCGGCATGGTGGCGCTGCCGCGCGTCGGCGATGAGGTCATCGTCGAGTTCCTCGACGGTTGGCCGGACCGACCCATGATCACCGGCCGGGTCTACAACGGCGAGCAACCCGCGCCGTATGCCTTGCCGGCGCATGCCACGGTGTCGGGCGTGCGCACGCGTTCGAGCAAGGGCGGCGGCCCGGGCCAGGGCAACGAGCTGCGCTTCGAGGATGCCCGCGGCACCGAGCATGTCTGGATGAAAGCGGAGCGCGACCTGCACCACTGGGTGGGTCAGGATCAGATCGACTCGGTCCAGCGGGATGCGCGTTCCTCGGTCGGTCGCGATGCGCAACTGGATGTCGGCGGCGATCTGTCGATCGGCGTCGGGCGCGAGACCCGTCTGAAGATGGACCGCGATGTGCATGCCTCGCTGGGGGCGGACTTGCTGGTCGGCGTCGACGGCGCGGTGGACGTGGCCATCGGTGCCGGTCTGACGCTGAAAGCCGACGGACCGGTGTCCATCGATGCGGGCGGGCCGATGGACGTGTCGCTCGGCCAGGGCGCGCGCGTGACGGCCACCGGTCCGGTCAGCGTGCAGGCGATGGCCCTGACCTTGGAGGCGACGGCCACGCTGAGCCTGCGTGTCGGTGCCTCGTTCATCACGCTGGGGCCGGAAGGCATCTCGATCATGGGGCCGCAGATCCGGCTCTACTCGGGGCGCCCGCCCTTGCCTGCGGTACCGGCCGTGACCGGCCGGCCGGCCGCGCCGAAGGCACCGGGCGCGATGCCCGATCACCAGGATCCGCTCGGGCGCCAGGGAGGTGCGCGATGAGTTCGATGAGCGCGCTCAGCGAGAAGAGCCCGGTCGGGCCGCGCCCCATGACGGTCGAACACTGCGCGGCTGCTCAAGGGGCTGCGGACGGCGCGGCCAAGGCCACCACCACCGCCTCCAACACGGCGTCGCTGAAGGCAGCGCTTTGGCGCGACAGCTCGCGCCGCGCCTGGGCGCTGCTGCTGGGCACGCAGATCCCCGCGCTGCTGCAGCGATTGAAGGAGGCCCGAGACGCCGGCGACGTGGACGACGTGATCACCACGGCGCGCGGTGCCCTGTCCGACAGCGCGGCAGCAGAGGCCGCGTACCTCGTCGATCTGCGTCCGGACGGCGCCTTGACGGCTTGGCTGCTCGAGGCCGCACCGTCGCAGCCGCACTGGGGTCTGCTGCTGACCACCGACCTGAATCCCATGGCGCTGCGGCGATGGGCGCGCGACGTCTTGTCCGGCGCCGATCCCTTTGACGACCGCGTGACCGTCGCGTGGGGCGTCCTCGATGGTGCGCCGGCCCCGAAGCCGGACGCGGACCGCATTCCCACGGCGGCATCGACCACCGCAGCAGACCGTGTCGACGCGCCGGTCCTTCACGTCACGCTGCGCCGCCCGGCGACGGCGCGCCCGCGCCAGCGTTACCTCCGCGATGACCAGGGCTGGCGTCTCGTGCCGGTGTCGGTCCATCCGCAAGCACTGAGCTGGTCGTCCTCTACGGATCGCGTGCTTCCGGAACGGCTTCACGCGCTCGCGTCGATCGACATGGACTGGCGCGTCCAACTGCGCTGGCCCGAGCCGGACCACCCGTCCGGTGCAATCGTTGCGAAGCCTGTCGCAGGCGATGGCTTGGAACGGCTCGGCTCACTGGATTTCGTGGGGATGAGCGGCCCGACCCGTCGGGCCTGCGGGCCCGACATCGACTTCCAGGTCCCGGTCATCGCGGCATCGGCGCTGCCGGCGGGCATTGCCGCCGAAGCGTCCCCGCGTGTCGATCGCTTGGACGCCCGTTGGGGCGCCGCCATGCCCTCCCCGGCCACCGATGGGCGCGCGCCTGCGACCGTCGCACCGGCGACGCCCTCGTTCGATGGCGCGGCTGCCTGGGTCTTCACGCTGCCCGAAGAGCAGCGCCTGCTGGTGTGGTCGCGCCAGGCGCGCGCCGAGGCGGGCCAGGCCGCGGCGCTGGACACCCGTGTGCGGCTCGAGTCCGACGGTCAGGTGCTCGACCCGGCCCGCTGGCGCGAAGGCTTCGAGCGCCTGGACCAACTGATGGCCCAGGCGATCGGCCGTCTTGCCGATGCCTGGAAGGTGGCAGAGTGCCTGGTGTCGGCCGACCTGAACGCCCACCCCGCCCTGCTGGCCGCCGAAGCCGGCATCGCCTGGGGCTACCGCGAGGCGGCGACGCCAGACATTGCGCCGTCCATGCAGGTGGCCGGTCATCTGCGGGGCTGCCTGTGCCGCTGGGACTTGTCGCTGGCGGGCACCGTCGATGTCGACGGCGCGCGAGCGAGCGTGCGGCTCGCGCTGATCGACGACCCGACGCTGATGGACGTCGACGCCCGCTGGGAGATGGCGCTCACCGATGCTGCCGAGGCGGTTCACACCGATCCGTCGATCGGTGGCCTGGCGGGCGCTGGCGCTGGTGACGGGACGATCGCCGCGGCGGCAGGCTCGGACGCTTCGCTGCCATGGCGGACGTTCCGTCTCCCGTTTCGGGTGAGTGTCGAGCCGCAGGCCTCGCCGGCCGCCGCATTGGTGGCGGACATCGACTGGGCCGCCTCGAGCTCGTTACCCATGCCGGGCGCCGCGCCGTCCCGGAGGTCGGCAGGAGGGTCGGGATCGGGGTCGGCTGCAGCGCTGATAGCCGCCCCGGCTCTGGTCGGCGGCATCGGCCTGCGGCGATCGCGTCGCGGCAACGGTCTGGAATGGGCCTTTGAGGCGACGCTGGAGCCGGTGACGGTGCGCATCGGGCTGAACGATCCCTGGACCGGTCGCCGCGAGCGGTGCTTGTCCTGGCTGCCCGCCCTGCCCCTGATGGACTGGTGCTGGGCCGCATGAATCGCCTCCTGACACTTCGCGTGCGCACGGCGGGTTGTGCCGCAGACGCCTCCCTGAACGACCTTCCGCTGGTGCGGGTGGGCGGAACGGGCGGCGCCACCGCGCTGCCGGTGCATGAGTTCCTGTTGCGCGGTCTCAACCGCCTGATGCTGCGGGTCGATCCCGCATCGATCGACGCCGGCGCGGACGTGCCGCCCAGCGCCGAGCTCGTCCTGCACCTGGCACGCGCACCTGTCGACCTGGACCGCTCGAGCATCTTGGACACCTCGGGCCAGCGCGACCTGCTCCTGGCCCGGACGGGCTGGGGCGCGGGCTTCGCCGACGCGGGCGGCGCCCCCACCGAGCCGACCACATCGTCCGGCGAAGGCGAAGGCGCGGGCGCGTGGCATCGAGGCGTCGACGTCGACCTGCCGGTCGATCTCCCTCGCTGGCGCTGGCTCGACGCGCCAGCCGTGCCGGTCGGATCGATGGAGGCGATGCGGGCTCGGGCGCTGCAGTGCGTCCAGCAGCGGGTGCTTGAGTTCCGCCGCGGCGATGGCGCGGGCTGGCTGGGCCTCACGCGGCTGGCGCGCGAAGAACGCGCGGTGGCCTATGGCGGCAATGTCCGCGCCCGCGAGCAGGCCTTCCTGGACACCTTGCGCGCCGCACCGGACGGTCGGCCGTGGTCGTGGTCCTGGCCAGAGAGCGACGACTTCGTCCTCCGGCCGGAAGCCGATGGCCGCCTGATGAGCTGCCTGCGCCGTGACGGTGGCCCGGTGCTCGAGGCCCAGTCGCGCGATGGGCGGCATGCCTGGTCGCTGCCATTGCGGCTGGCCTGGCTCGATGAACGCCTGCACGGCCTGCGTTGAGCGCACCCGATGCGCAAGCCGACATGGCCCAGAGACGCCCCCAATCCAGCACCCGGATGCCCTTTGCCTCGATATGGCCCGATACGGACCAATACGCCCCGATGCCCGCCGCCATGCGAGCGCGGCCTGCGCCGGGTCCGCACCACGGCCGTGGGCCATCAACAAGCGGACGGCCCAACCCATTCCGGAAGGTCTGGACTCTCCGGAAAGGGCCGATGGTCTGGCGGCCCTGCCAGACCGCCTCCGTGCCCTTCTGATGATCTCCCCAATGTTCCGCCTCCTCTAGGACTACGCCATGCTCACCCTCACCGTCGTCAACGGTCCTGCCGCATCGCCCCTGTCTGCCCGTTTCGACGAACTGGGCGGCACCATCGGTCGCGCCGACTCCAACCTCCTCGTGCTGCCCGATCCGGGCCGCACGATCTCGCGGGTGCATGCGCAGGTCGTCTACCGGCGCAACGGCTACGTGCTCCAGGACCGCGGCAGCAATCCCGTGCTGCTCAATGGCGAAGCGCTGCCTGACGGACTGTCCCGCGTCCTTGCGCAGGACGATCGCATCCAGCTCGGCGCCTACACGCTGCGGGTGGATCTGCACCTGCCGCAGGCCGCCAGCCTCGATGCCGAAGCGCCGACCGTGCTGGAACTGAAAGACCGTGCCGCCCGCCAACCGCTGGACACGCGCGCCCCCCTGGGGCCGAACGCCGATCACACGACGCAAGCGCCGGCCGCATCGGCCGCCGTTCCTGTTGCGGGCACGGTGCGCGGGTCGGAGGAAGCCGCGATGGACCCCTTTGCCGCCCTCGGCGTCTGGGACGATCCGGTCAACGATCCCTTGGGTCTGGGTGCCGAAGCCGGCTTGAAACGTGACCCGGCTCACGACGGCGTTCGGCAACCCATGGCGGGCCTGGCGCCGGATCCATCGGTGCCATGGACTTCGGCGGGACCGACGTCACCGCCGACGCGCCTGAGTCTCGACGTCCGGCCCGAGCGGCGCGCGCTGGAAGATCTCTTCGGCATCGACGACGATGCGCCGCTGGCTGATCCGCTGGCCGGCGCCCTGGGCGCTCTTGGTGCCATTGACGTCATTGGCGATCTCGGTGCTCCTGGCGATCTCGGCGCTCTCGGCGATCTCGGCGCTATTGGTGCCCACGGTGCTTCTCTCGCCGTCGACGGCCCTTCCAGCCCGCTGCTGGATGAGTCGCCGGATCCCACGGCGGCTCATCGGAGGGGAACGGCGTCGATGACGATGAAGGACGCTCATGGCGACGACTGGCATCAGGCCTTTCATTTGCGGGAGGCGCCGGCCCGCGCCGCGGACGCGCCCGCTCCGACGAGCCCGTTTGACGCCGTGCCCCCGGCGCGTACAGGGTCCGCCGCGTCGGACGAACTCTCGGCAGCCTTGGCCACCGGCCTGGGTCTGCCGGTCGACCAGTTGCCGCCGCTGACGCCAGCGCTGGTCCGGCTGGTCGGGGAACTGCTGCGCGATGCCACGGCCGGCACCGTGGACCTGCTGCTGGCCCGCGCGACGCTCAAGCGTGAGGTCCAGGCTTCCGCCACCATGATCGCGACCCGCGACAACAACCCGCTGAAGTTTTCTCCCAACGTCGACGTCGCCCTGCGCCACCTGCTGCAACCCGCCGTCGCGGGTTTCCTGCATCCGCGCGATGCGATGCGCGACGCCTTCGACGACCTGCGTGCCCACCAGGTCGGTCTGGTCGCCGGCCTGCAGGGTGCCCCGGGGCGGGTGCTGCGCCGACTGGCCCCGGAACGGGTGGCGGAACGTCTGCGAGCGCCCTCGCTGATGGACAAGGCCTTGCCGATCGCCCGCAAGGCGGCCCTGTGGGACCGCTTCGTCGACGAGTACGAGTCGCTCGGTCGTGACGCCGAGGAGGCCTTTCAGGCGTCATTTGCGCAGGCTTTTCGCGCTGCATACGAAGAACATGTTGAAACGCTTCGGCGATCCGATCGCTGACTTCACGCATCCGTCCGGGCGGGGGCACCGTATGTCCTGGTATTCCATTCGACGCAGCACCGCTCATGACCTGGCACCACAAAGTCATCTGGTCGGAGGGCATGTTCCTCCAGCCGCAACATTTTCAGCAGCATGACCGCCATCAGGCCGCCCAGCAGTTGGCCCGCCTGACCGCGGTGACACCGCATGCCCGGGGCTGGCTGTCGCTGGCGCTCGACCGTGGTGCGCTGGCGCTCGGCCGGATCGCGCTGCAGTCCGCCCGTGGCCTGTTGCCTGACGGCCTGTCCATCGACCTGCCGGGTGACGATGCTTCGCCGGCGGCGCTGGAGGTGCCGGCGGACGCCCGGGACGAGCTGGTGGTGCTCGCCGTCTCGCTGCCGCGACCTGGCCTGGCGGAGACCGACGCCGAGGGCACGCCCGGCGCGATGGCGCCCCGCTACCGGGTCCACGAGGCCGACGTCCCCGACGACAACGCCCATGCACCGCGCGCCGCGCGGCTGCAGCTGGGCCGGCCCCATCTGCGGCTGATGCTCGCGCGCGACTGTGTCGAGGGCCAGGCGGTGCTGGGCGTCTGTCGCATTGCCGAGCGTCGCGCCGACCATCAGGTGATGCTGGATGCCGGCTATGTGCCGCCCACGCTGGATGCGCTGCGCAATGATCTTTTATTGCGCTGGATGCGCGAGGTCCACGGCCTGCTCAAGCAACGCGGCGACACACTCGCCGCGCGGCTGACCGAGCCCGGCCGCGCCGGCGTCGGCGAGATCGCCGACTACCTGATGCTGGGCGCGATCAACCGGCATGAGCCGTCATGGGGACATCGCCTGACCGGCGGGCTGCTGCATCCGCGCGAGGTCCATGCGGCCATGGTCGCGCTGGCCGGCGATCTGGCCATCTTCGGCGACGCCCGTCGCCCCGCGCCGCTGCCCGCCTACGACCACGACGCGCTCGGCCTGTGCTTCCCGCCGCTGATGGACATGCTGCGCCAGGGCCTGTCGATCGTGCTGGAACAGGGCGCAATCCCGATCACCTTGCAGGAGCGCAAGCATGGCGTGCGTGTCGCGCTGGTGCCGGATGTCGAGCTGCAGCGCCAGGCGCAGTTCGTGCTGGCCGCATCGGCGAGGATGCCGGCCGACGCACTGCGCACGCGCCTGCCCGCACAGGCCAAGATCGGCACCGTCGAGCACATCCGCGACCTGGTCAACCTGCAGCTGCCCGGCGTGGCGCTGCGTCCGCTGCCGGTGGCGCCCCGCCAGATCCCCTTCCACGCGGGCTTCCACTACTTCGAGCTGGACACCCGCGACAGCGACCAATGGCGCCAACTGGCCCAGTCGGGCGGCCTGGCGTTGCACATCGGCGGCGAATTCCCCGGCCTTGAGCTCGAACTGTGGGCGGTGCGCGCATGACCCGATTCGTTGACCTGGCGCGTGACGATCCGTTCGCAGCGCTCGATGCGCCCCATGCCCCGTTAACCGACCGTGACCGCGACCGCGACCGCGACCGCGATCGTTTCGCCTGGGAGGTGGGGGCCGCCGACCGCGCACCCGGCGGGCTGTTCGATGCCGAGCCGCTGAGCCTCGATCTCCCGGACGGCAGTCCGCCGGACCCGCTGATCGCTGCGGCGCAGCCGCTGCTGGCCGCCGCGCCGCGGCTGCGCCAGTCCGCGCGGCAGGACGATCCGGCCGCGCTCAAGCTGGCGCTGGCGGACGGCGTGAGGCGTTTCGAGCACACCGCCGCACGCCTGGGCGTGCCGCGTGACCGTGTCCTTGCGGCGCGCTACGTGTTGTGCACCGTGCTGGACGAGGCCGCTTCGGCCACGCCCTGGGGGGGGCATGGCGTCTGGGCCGCCAACAACCTGCTGGTCCAGTTCCACGACGAGACCTGGGGGGGCGAGAAAGTCTTTCGCCTCATGCAGAAGCTGGCGACCGATGTGCCTGGCCATCGCGATCTGCTGCAGCTGATGTACCTGGCGCTGGCCTTGGGTTTTGAAGGCCGGTATCGGGTGATCGACCAAGGCGCGGCGCAACTGCGTCACCTGCGCCAGCGGATGCATGAGCTGCTGGCGAGCCATGCCGAGGCGGTGCCGGTGGCGCTCTCGCCCACCGGTGTCCAGCGGGCCGACCCCGCCAACACGGCCTCGAGGCTGCGGGATGGCGTGTCCGTCTGGCTGGTGACCGCCGTGACCGTGGCCGTGCTGGCGCTGAGCTTCGGCGGACTGCGGCTGGCGCTGGCCGACCGCACCCAGCCGGTGTTCGCGACCTTGGCTGCGCTGGATGCGCCGTCGCCGGTCCGTGCGGCCCCGGTCGCGGCCGAGACGCCCCGCCTGGCCGGGTTCCTCAAGCCGGAGATCGACGCGGGCCTGGTGACCGTGACCGACCTGGCCGACCGGTCGGTGATCGTGATGACGGGCGACCGCTTCTTCGACCCCGGCAGCGCCGGCCTGGACCCCTCGCTGCGGCCGCTGCTCACCCGCATCGCCGAGGCGCTGCGCCCGTTGCCGGGTGAGGTCCTGATCACCGGGCACACGGACAGCGCGCCGATCCGGACCGCGCGATTCCCGTCGAATTGGCATCTGTCACAAGCCCGTGCGGATGCGGTTCGCGACGTGCTGGCCGAGCGGGTGCCACCGGCGCGCCTGCGGGCCGAGGGACGCGCCGCGGTCGAGCCGGTGGCCGACAACGCCACGCCCGCCGGCCGTGCGCGCAACCGGCGCGTCGTGATCACCCTCTGGTTGAAGCAGTCGCCCTGACACCCGCACACCGTCCGCTTGCAAGGCCGGGGTGACCCGCCGACCTCACACCGCTCGACGACGGTGTGAGGTCACGCACAGCAAGCACCGGTCGCCAGCGATTGCCTTCTGTTCTGTCGCGTCCTGTCGCGTCCTTGATCGCGTCTTTCACCGCGTCCCTGGCCGCGTCAAACCCACACCGTTGCCGCCATGAATCGAGATGAGAAATTCCTGGCCGTGCTGCTGCACGGCTACACCCAGGCCCTGGTCGGACTGGCCGCGCTGAGCGCGCTGATCTGGTGGGCCGGTCCGCTGGTCGGCCTGGGCGACACGCGGCCGCTGGACACGCCGGCCGCCCGCATGGCGGCGATTGCGGCCGTGCTGGTGACGGCCGCGCTGGTCCTGGTCTGGCAAGGTTGGCGCCGCCGACGGGCTGAGCGTTCGCTGCTGCACGGTCTGCGCGAAGGCGACGCCGATGCCGCCGAACGAGAGTCTCAGGCGCTGACCCAGCGCTTCGCACAGGCGTTGCGGCTGATGGATCAGCGGGCGGGACAGGGCCGGCGCTGGCCCGGCTCGCGCCGGCGCAACCTGTACGCGCTGCCCTGGTATCTGTTCATCGGGGCACCGGGCTCCGGCAAGACGACGGCGCTGGCCAATGCGGGTTTGAACTTCCCGCTGGCCGGCCACCTCGGCCAGGGAACGGTGCGCGGCGTGGGCGGCACGCGGCATTGCGACTGGTGGTTCACCGACCAGGCCATCCTCATCGACACCGCCGGCCGCTACGCGCTGCAGCAGTCGGATGCGGCCGCGGATGCCCAGGGCTGGCGCAAGTTCCTCGGGCTGCTGCGCGCCACGCGGCCTCGCCGTCCCATCAACGGCGTGCTGCTGACCGTCAATGTGCAGGATCTGCTGCTGCAGGATGCCGAAGAGCGGACCGACCATGCGCGACGACTGCGCGCACGGCTGGAGGAACTGCACGACCAGCTCGGCGTGCAGGCGCCGGTGTATGTGCTGGTCACGAAGTGCGATCTGCTGGCGGGCTTCGACGACAGCTTCGCGGCCTTGGGGCGCGAGGAACGCGAGCAGATCTGGGGTTTCCCGTTCCCGACCCCGCCCGCAGGGCCCGACACCCCGGCCCGCGCTGGGGTCTCCGACGCCCGCGCCGAGTCCACCGATCGAGGACCCTACGAGGGACTTCCGGCCGCATTCCTGGCGGGCTTCAATGCCCTGTCCGAGCGCCTGTGTGCGCAGTTGCCGGCCCGCCTGGAGCAGCAACCCGACCTGTCGCGTCGCGCGGCGATGTTCGCGTTCCCGACGCAGTTCGCCGGCTTGCGCGATCTGCTCGGCCACTTCCTCGGCGAGGTGTTCGCAACGCCAACGGGCGAGCCAGCGCCGACGCTGCCGCGCGGGGTCTACTTCACCAGTGCGACACAGGAAGGCACGCCCATCGACCGGGTGCTGGGCACCCTGTCGCGCCGTTTCGGCATCGCTTTGGCCACGCCCCGTTCACCAGTCGGGAGACCGGGCGATCCGGCGCCAGCCAAGGGGCGCAGCTATTTCCTGGCGGGCGTGCTGCGCGATGTGGTCTTTGCCGAACAGGACCTGGTCGGCGGCAGTCCCCGTGCTGTCGCGGCGCGGCGGCGCATGCGTCAGTTGGCGTTCGCGACGCTGGCCTTGGGCGCCCTGACGGTGCTGTCCGGCTGGGCGCTGTCGACCCTGCGCAACCGCGCCTACGTCGACGACGTGGCCTCACGCCTGCCGGCGCTGAGCGCCGACGTGAAGTCGCTCGCCGTGGACGACGCGGCGGGCACGCGCCGGCTGCTGCCGGTGCTCGACAGCGTGGTGGCCGCGCCGCGGTCGGCGGACTTCGACCTCGCCGATCCGCCGACGCTCAACACCTTGGGGCTCTACCAGGGCGACCTGCTGGAGGCCGGCATGCGCATCGGCTACGGTCATCTGCTGGAGCATGCCTTGCTGCCGCGCGTCGCACGCCGGCTGGAGGAACGCCTGCGGGCCGCCGATCCCGCGCGCCCTGCCCAGCAGTACGACGCCCTCAAGGGCTATCTGATGCTGCACGCGCCGCAGCGTTTCGACGGCCCCTGGCTCATCGACTGGGTGCTGCAGGATGAGGATGAGGCGCTGGCCGGTCCGGCCGGATCCACCCAGCGAGGCTCCTTTGAACGACATCTGCGGGCCGCGCTGGCGCGGGGCGTGCCGGCACCGGTGGCGCCGCGCGACGAGGCCCTGGTGGCGCGGGTGCGCGAGCAGCTCGTCGCCTTCCCGCTGGAGCAGCGCGTGCTGTCGCGCATGCAGCGCCAGCCGGCGGTGGCCGACGTGTCCGAGTTCACCGTCGCCGCTGCGGTCGGCCCCGCCGTCGCGCAGGTCTTTCAGCGGGCCAGCGGTCAGCCGTTCACCCGAGGCGTGCCGGCGCTGTACACGCGATCGGGGTACGAGCGGCTCTTCCTCGCCGACGCGGCGCGGCAGACGCGCCTGCTGCTCGATGAGGAGCGCTGGGTGCTGACGCCAACGCCAACGCCAACGCCGGCCTCGCTCTTCGCCTCGGCCTCGGCCTCGGCACCTCGATCGACGGCCACCTCCAGCCCTGCGCCCACCCCGGCCGCCGCGGAGGTCCCTGATGCCGCTTTCAACGAGGCGCTGCGCCGTGTAGGCGCCCTGTACGGCCAAAGCTACATCCGACATTGGGATAGCCTGATCGGCGATCTGAAACCGGTCCGTGTGGATTCGCTCGACCGGGGCCTGACCGTGGCGCGTGTGCTGGCGTCGGCGGACTCGCCGCTGCCGGCGCTGATGCGCGCAGCCGCCCGAGAGACTCGCCTGGGACCCGACGCGGCGGGTGGCGCGGCGGGTGGCGCCGAGCGCCCCGCAGCGGAACGCTCGCTCGCCGGCAGCGCCGAGGCCGCCGTCAATGCCCATTTCACGGCATTGCATCGCCTGGTCGCCGGGACACCGGCGCCGATCGACGATGCCGGCCGCCTGTTCAACGAGCTGTTGTTGCAACTGGCCGCGATCGACGCCGCGCAGAAAAGCCGCAGCGCGCCACCGCCCGTGGGGGCGGCGGTCGGTGCCGCGCGCGCAGCCGCCGGCCTGCAGCCGGAGCCGGTGCGTGGGTTGCTGGAAGCGCTGTCGGACGTCGGTGCCAGCCAGGGTCGCGTGGCGGAGCGGTTGGGGCTCTCCAGTGACCTGCGCCCGGTGACGGACTTCTGCGCCCGCACCGTGTCCGGCCGCTTCCCGTTCAACGCGACCGCGCGCGCGGACGTGCTGCCCGACGACCTCAGCCAGTTGATGGGTCCCGGCGGATTGATGGACGAGTTCTTCCAACGACGCCTGGCCGCGCTGGTGGACACCGGCAGCTCGCCGTGGAGCTTCCGCCCGCTGCCGGACGGTCGCAAGCCCGGGGGAGGCGCGGGCCTGGTCGAATTCCAGCGGGCGTCCCGCGTGCGCGACGCATTCTTCAAGAGTGGTGCGCGCGCGGCCGCGGCCAGCGTGACCGTGCGGGTCGCGGAGCTGACCGGGGCCCGCGAACTGCGGCTGGAGGTCGACGGTCAGTCCCTGCGGTTCAAGGGACCCGAATCGGCGCCGCAGACGCTCACCGTGCCGGGCCGCACCGGCTCGCAGATCAAGCTGGCCTTCAACAACTCGGGCACCCAGACCTTCGAGGGCCCGTGGGCGCTGCTGCGCCTGATCCAACAGCATGAGGTGGCCGCCGACGGCAGCCCGGAGCGCCTGAGCGTCACGGTGAACCTCGACGGACGCAAGGCCCGGCTGGAGCTGATCGCCAGCAGTGCGGTGCATCCCTTGCGCCTGCGCGAGTTCGGCGCGTTCCGCTGCCCGGAGGGCCTGTGATGAAGATTGCATGGTTCGGCAAGCTGCCCGCGCTCGGCGACTTCGTGCACCGTCGCCTGGACATCGACACCCTTGAGCGGCTGGACGCCTGGCTGTCCGATGGGCTCACCCAGCGCATCCGGGCCGCCCCCGAGCACTGGCTCGATGCCTACGACCGCGCGCCGCGATGGCGTTTTGCCTGGGCGTCGGGCGTGTTGATGACCAAGGGCCTGTGGAGCGGTCCGGTGTGCGGGGTGTTGTTGCCATCGCGCGACCGGGTCGGCCGGCGGTTCCCGCTGATCGCACTGCGGCCCATGACCGCGCCGATGTCGCCGGCTGCGCATGAATGGTTGTCCGGCCTGGAGTCGGTGCTGTGCCTGGCCGTGAGCGAGGCCTGGTCGGTGGCGCAGTTGGAGGCCTCGCTGGCGCTGCTCGACAGCATCGCGCCGCTGCATGCGGACCGCGCCGCCGTCTCGCATGGCCGACCGCCACCCGGTCGCACCTTCTGGGCCGCCTCGCCGGTGTCCGCCGGCGAGGAGCCCACCTGGAGCGGACACCGCGGATTGCCGGCCGGTCCGGCTTTCGCTCGCTTGATCACCGCGCCCCTTGATTTGACGAATGATTCTGGAGAAGGCAATGACCCCCCCCGTGATTGACGCCGGACGCCTGGAGGCCGCTGTCCCGGCCTGGAGCGCGCGTCGACCGCTGCGCCTGGCGCTGCTGGGCGACTTCGGTATGGAGGCGCCCAGCAGCGCGGCCGATGCCGCGGCCCGATCAGCCCGCCGCCCCCGGCGCATCGACTTCGACAACTTCGACGAGGTGATCGCGCAGGCCGAGCGTTCGCTGGAGGTGGCACTGCCGGACGGCCGGATCGCCGCACTGCGCCTGGGCACGCTGGAGGACCTGCATCCCGACGAACTGAGCCGCCAGCTGCCGCGTGGCAGTGCCACGCCGGAGGCGCTGCGCGCGGTGTTGATGCATCCCGCGCTGCGGCAACGGGAATCGGCCTGGCGGGGGGTGGACCTGCTCGTGCGCGAGCTCGGCCCCGGCGCGTCGCTGGAGATCCACCTGTTCGACCTGAGCGCCGATGAGCTGGTCGCCGACCTGGCCGCCCTGGACTCAGCCGATGACCTGACGCAGACCCCCCTCTACCATTGGCTCGTCCGGCGGCCGTCCGAAGACGCTGACGGCGGTTACGCCGCGATCGCCTGCCTGCACGACCATGCCGCGACCCCGGACGATCTCAGCCGGCTGGCGCGCCTGGCCCGGATCGCCGCGCATGCGGGGGCGCCGCTGTTCACAGCCATGGCGACCGACGCGTTGGCCGACCGTCGGCATCCCCCGGAGAAGGCTGTGCGCGCCGCCTTTGCGGCCCTGCAGGCCCGGCCGGAGGCGGGCTTTCTGTGCCTGGCCGGTCCCCGCTTCCAGCTGCGTCACGCCTACGGACGCGCCACCGACCGGATCGCGGCGTTCGACTTCGAGGAATTCGATCCGCGCCTGGGCCTGCGGTCGATCTGCTGGGGCCATCCGGCGCTGGTGGCCTTGCTGGCCTGGCACCGCGGCGGCGACCTGATGCTGCGCGACCGACCGATGCAGGTGATCCGCGACGCCGACGGCGAAGCCGTCGCCCTGCCCTGCACCGATCGGCTGATCCGGGCCGACATGGCGGTCACCTTGCGTGATTACGGCGTGCAGGCGCTGCTGGCTGCCCGCAACGAATCCGCGCTGCGGCTGATCGGTCTGGCCGCTGTCGATGGGACCGCCTTGTCCCGGAACGGGCCGAAGCCCGTCTGGAAGGCGGTGGATGAATCGGCATCGTCACCGATACAGATACCGACACCGACACCGGCGCCTGCGCCGGTGCCTCCGTCATGGCCTGAGCCGATGGAGGCACCCAGGCATGACGCGGCACAAGACCTGGCCCCCACAATGGCACACGACGCCGTTTCCACAAGGTCGGACGATGCGTCGTCGCGCGCGGTCGACGGCGGCGCGCTTGAGGGCAACCTCATGCCTCGGCCGGCGCCTTTGGCTCAGGCGCAAGCCGCGTCCGTTTCGGCAGGCACGTCGGCCGTCGGCGAGGACGCGGACACGCGCGCCCCCGCCGAGGACGAGGTGGATGCGGAGCTGGCTGCGCTGCTGAAGTCGCTGGAATAGGACACGGCCGGCCCCCGGTGACGACGCGCTCCTTGGCGGCTTCAGCGGCTTCAGCGACTTCGGCGAATTCCGCGGCTTGGCCTGCTTCGTCGCGCCGTCCCCGAGACAGGGTCCGGACGGAAAGACATTGAATTGATCAAATAAACCAAATCCGGGCGAATTAAGTCGCAACGCTGCGAGGGTGATCCCACCCCGGCCCCGCGGCCAAAAAACAGCGCGAGTTAAACTGACCCTACCCGCGCAGCCGCCTTTTCCTCCTGGCTGCGCTCACCCAATGCAGATGGCAGCCGACGTTCTCACCACCACCGATGCAGCCAAGATGCTGGGCATTTCGGTCCGTACCGCCCAGCTCATGATCGAAAGCGGCAAGCTTCCGTCATGGAAGACCCCCGGAGGTCATCGCCGGGTCCTGCGGTCGGATGTCGAGGCCATTCTCCCGGACGGCCCTGTGCAACAGGGCTTGCGGTCGGCCAGGGTGCTCGTGGTGACCTCTGCCGAACGTCGCGAGGTGCTGGCGGCCAGGCTCGACGCCATGGCGCACATCGCCTTTGAATTCCGGACCGACACCTGGTCGGCGGCGACGGCCATGGGCGGCCGCGTGCCAGCCGCGGTGGTGGTGGACATCGTCGCGCTCAAGGACGATGCCGTCGGCCTGCTGCAGGCATTGGCGGAAGACGGCCGGCTGGCGGAGGCCGAACTCATCGCGTTGACCGCTTCGGGCAAGGCGAGCAAGGCGGGCGAGGCGAAGCTGCCGAGCCGCGTCCGCAAGTCGTCCCTGGAGCAGCTGAGTGGGTGGCTCAAGCCGCTGTCCGAGGATGCCCGTCCGCCTGAGGCGCTGTCTCATGCCGGATTCCCGATTGCGCCCAACGAGGCCAGTCGGCTTCAGGCGGTGAAGCGATCCCGCCTGGTGGACACGCCGCCGGAGTCGGCGTTCGATCGAATCACCTGGCTGGCGGCGAACGATCTGAAGATGCCGGTCGCCCTGATGACGCTGCTCACGGGCGAGCGCCAATGGTTCAAGTCCAGGCAAGGTCTGGCGATGCCCGACACGCCGCGGAGCTGGGCCTTCTGCAACCACACGCTCCTGCAGCGCGACGTGTTCGAGGTCAAGGACCTGTCCAAGCATCCCAGCTTCGCAGACAACCCGGCCGTGGCCTCGGCGCCTCACTTCCGCTTCTATGCGGGCAGTCCGATCCATGACGCGGACGGTTTCCCGCTGGGCTCGATCTGCGTCATCGATTACCGCCCGCGCCAGTTGGACGCCCGTCAGCGTCAGACCTTGAAGGAGCTGGCCGCCATCGCCTCTGACGCGGTGCTGCTGCGGCAGCTGCAAGCCGCCCCGACAGATCGCATGGCCACCCGCACCCACGAGCTGCGCAGCGCGCGCAACTGAAGCCGGCTCGGCCTGCCCGTGCGTCGACGGCGGTGGGCTCGTCTGACCTGACGCCCTGGGGGATGTGACGCCGATTCGCAGCAGGTCATCCATTCGCCTTCCGCGTTCGTATGTAGGTGATTCAATGAAGTCACTTCAGGAGCGCTCATGACCTTTCCATCGTCCTGCCTGTTGTTTTGCCATGATTCGTTCGTGGCAGGTCATCACCCGTCGGTGTCGTCCCGATGATCTCCAGGAAAACCCTCGCGCTGGGCCTCGCCGTGGCGTTCACAGGGGCGCTCGTGGCTGGTGAAGCCTATTGGCGAATGCAGCACTTTCCAGTCAACGGCCCGGTCGTCGGCCGTTGGCATGTGGCGCAAGTGCGTGCCCTGACCGAATCATCCCAGCTGCCCTACGGACAAGGGGTCTTCGTTCGACACCGCTTTGTCCCGCTGTGGCTCAACGCCTCCCTGGTGTTCGCAGGCTATTGCGAGACGCGCCCTTCCGTCGAGTGGAAGGAGGCGGGGCAACTGATCGTGAACTGCAAAGTCCGCGAAGGGCAGCCCGCACGGATGTTCCAGACGGGTGGCGTGGCCGTGACGCATCACAATGCCGCCAGCCAGGAGCGGCATTGACCGGCGAGTCGCCCAAGCCTTGAGTGCTGAATGGCGCGGTCTGCAATGGACGCGCCTGCCACGGCCTGCCACGGCCAGCGACGGCAAATGCGTGGCACCGACGGCGTCGGGTGCGGATGGATCGCATCAGATCGGCCGCATGCCATGCACCCGTCCGCCTTCGTCGTTGATTTCGCCGATCCGGTGGTCCGTCTCCTGCCTACGATGACGTCGAGTTCATCCCGACGCAGGGTTCCCCCTTGGCTGCCACCGTGTCGCTGCACCGCCTGGCCGATGCCGCAGCACGTCTCGTCAGTCCAGCCTTGGCGCCGCACGCGCCGCTGAAGCGCCCGACGCGCTAAAGCGTGGGGGCGGCCCATCGGCCCGCCGAAGCCGTGCGTCGGACGCCCTGGCTGTCTGGACCGCCCGTCCTTGCAGGCCCGGGCACGGCGCCGCAACCGTCTGCGGCACAGGCAACGATCGAAAGGCTCCCATGACCTACTTCGCAGGCATCGACACCGACCAATTCCCGGGCCTGGCCGCCCTGTCCTGGCTGAAGACCCAGACCCCGCTGGCCTGGTGTGCCTACTACCTGGCCCCCGCCCCCAGCCACGGCGATCGCAGCTGGTGCGGGCAGCGCGCCGCGCTGCTCGCGCAGGGCTGGGGCGTGCTGCCGGTGTTCCTGGGTCAGCAGACGGTCGGGCCGGGCTCGCACCAGGTCAACGGGCCGCAAGGCGCGGTCGACGGCAAGCTGGCCGTGCAGCTCGCCCAGAAGGAAGGCTTTTCCGCCGGCGCCACCGTCATCCTGGACTGGGAAGATGGCAGCGCCCCATCGCCCTCGGCGCTCGACTACATGCGCACCTGGATGCTGACCGTCTCGGCCGGCGGTTATCAACCGGGGCTCTACTGCTCCCATGTCCTCGCCCCCAGCCTGGTGGCCGCCGTGGCGCCGAACCCGCCGCTGCCCCCGCCGCCGGTCTGGGCCTGGCGCGTCAGCGAGACGGCCCCGCACCCCTTCGCCGGCGACCTCCGACAGCTCGATCCGATCGATCCCGGGCACTGCGGCTATCCCGACGCGGCCATCTGGCAGTTCGAGCAGAACGCCACCCTGTCCTTGCCCGGCACGCCCTGCGATGGGCTGTGTGTCGACCTCAGCTGGTCGCTCGAGTCGCAGCCTTGAGACGACGCCTAGAGACGAGGCCCTGACCCGCCGCCTTGACCCGCCAAAGCTGTGCGCGATCTCACCGCATCGTCGCCAAGCCTTCATCAGATTGGCCGCCTTCTCCATCAGCCACACCGCTCACACCGTCAGTCGCCTTCCTATCATTCATTCACGCCAACACCAGAGACCCACTCCGCCGATGTCTCCTGATGTTTGCTGACGTGTGCTGTTCGATCCACCGAAGGGACCCACGGTTCCATTACCTCAGGGAGTCAACATGGCCTTTCCCACTTCAGTCAACGACCAGATCACCGATTCGGTCACCCAGGCCAACACCAAGGTGTTGGGCGACGCCCCCGCCATCGCGATGGGCAACCTGTTCCAGGCCACCGCCCAGGCGCTGGCCAATGCGGCCCACAACGCCACCAATGCGCAGCAGCAGAGCTACGTCACCGCGCAGGCCGCCACCACCATGGGCGTGACCACGCTCTATTCGATCGACACCGCCTCCACCGGCGTCGCCACCAAGGACATCCTGACGACCAAGCCCTACGGTTGAGAGACCGGTCCGGCCCCAGGCTTCAGATCGTTCCGACCTAACCCCGTCACAGGAGCACCCGCACCATGGCATTTCCAACCGCCGTCAACAGTCAGATCACTGACTCGGTGACACAAGCCAACACCAAGGTCCTTGGCGACGCCCCCGCGATCGCAATGGGCAATCTGTTCCAGGCCACCGCTCAGGCGCTGGCCAATGCGGCCCACAACGCCACCAATGCGCAGCAGCAGAGCTACGTCACCGCGCAAGCGGCCACCACCATGGGCGTGGCCACGCTGTACTCGATCGATACCGCCTCGACCGGCATCGCCACCAAGACCATCCTGGGCAGCTGACCGGCCGGCCTGATCGACGGCCTGATCGACGGCCGCCAACCGCCGATCCCCCATCGCCCCATCCCACCGCTCACAGCAAGGAGTCCGGCACATGGCATTCCCCACCTCCGTCAACAGCCAGATCACCGACTCTGCGACGCAGGCCAACGTGCAGGTGCTTGGAACCTCGCCGGCCATCGCCATGGGCAACCTCTACCAGGCCACTGCCCAGGCCCTGGCCAACGCGGCTCACAACGCCACGATGGCCCAGCAACAGATGTATGTCACGGCGCAAGCCGCGACCACCATGGGCGTGACGCTGCTGTATTCGATCGATACCAGCGCCACCGGCGCAGCCACCAAGAAGATCCTCGGCTGAGCCCAGCCGCGCCAGGCGCGTCCTGGGAAGCGCTGAATCACGCATCGCCCCGGCTGCGACCCGGTGCGCTGGCCTGCCTTTGCCCGGAGCTGCGCCCGGGTGGGACCGGTCTTCGCGCGGCACTCGCCGATCCATGCCGCGACCGTCGGTGAGCGTGAGACAGCGCCTCTGGACGAACGTCCCGTCGCACCGCCGTCTGCATTTGATTTCTTCATCAACCGCAAGGAGCATTCACCATGGCATTTCCGACCGCAGTCAACAGCCAGATCACCGATTCGATCTCGCAGGTCAACACCAAGGTGCTGGGCGATTCGCCCGCCATCGCGATGGGAAACCTGTTCGTCGCCACCAGCCAGGCGCTCTCGAACGCCGCGCACAACGCGACGAACAACCAGCAGCAGTCCTACGTCACCATGCAGGCGTCGACCACGCAGGGCGTGAGCACCTTGCTGGCGATCGACACCGCCTCGACCGGCAAGGCCACGGCGGCCATCTACGCCTGATCCAGGCGCAGCGGCCCTGCCCATGCCTCGGTCATGACCTGCACATCGGTCATGGTTCCCTAGCGTGGGCAGGAGCCGCTGATTGAACCTTCTGCCTGCCATCGCCGCCGGGGATGCGCTGGCCATCGGTCAGGCCCCGGCCATCGCCATGGGCATGACCTATGTCGTGATGGCGGACAGCATCGGCCTGGCGATGGAAAACGCCGTGGCCAACCAGCAGCGCGGCCAGGTCCTGGCGAACGCCGCACTGGCCCAGGTACTCGCCATGATTCTCGCCAAGGGAGCTTCCTCATGATCGATGACAGCACCGTCAACAGCCAGATCGTCGACGCGGTCAGCACCGCCGTGACGCTCTCGACGGCTCAGGCGCCGTCCCAGTCCCAGGGCATGATCGACGCCGTGCTGCTCGAAACCCTGGGCATGGCGATGTACAACGCCGTGAACCGGCAGCAAAGCGCCAGCATGATCAGCTCGGCCGCGGTCACCTCGGCCTGCGCCCGCATCCTGGCCATGCAGACACCGCCCCCGCCGCCGCCGGCCCCGCCACCGCCTCCGTCGGTGAACCCGTTGCCCGGCCCCGCAGCGCCGGCCGCGGCGATCGCTGCGGCCTTGGCCGACGGACAGGCCGCGGTGCAGGCGCTGCAGGCCCAGTCGACCGGTTCCACCCAACTGGCCAGCCAGGCAAAGGCGGACCTGCAGGCACTGGCCGCCGCTGCGACGGCGGCTGCGGCGCCGCCTCCCGCGCCTCCCGCACCCACAGCGCCGACTGCACCACCCGCGCCACCGGCATCGTCGTCGTCCTCTTCGTCAGTGGCGCCGGCTTAGTCGGTGACCTGTTCGTCTTCGTTGTACTCGCGGGCCCGTCGTCCCTCACCTCTGTGACCTCGCCGCATTCCACGGCCCTTCGTTCCAGGTCATCATTGATCCGCCGGAGATCCGTGATCGGCGAATGACGACGAGGATGAGTCACCCGCCTGCCGCTTACCCAGGAGTTCCCATGGATCCCACCCAGGTCAACGCCCAGATCATCGATGTCATCAACCAGTCGCAACTGGCCACGATGAGTCCGCAGGTTGTGATGACCAGCGGTGCCGGCAAAGCCTACCAATCTGTGGCGCAGTCGTCGGCGATCGCGGTGCAGGATGCGGCAGACGCCTTGCGCAACATCTCCACCATCGCTACGACCGCAGCGGGTGTGGCGATGGCGCAGTACCTCGCCACCGGAGAAGACCGCTACAAGGATGCGCTGACCGCGGCCCAGCAGCTGATGCAAAGCGCCACCACCGACTTCTCCAACATCGGTACCGCCGCTGCCAACGTCTTGAAGGGCTTCCCGGCGGGTTGATCCCGCCGCCGAGCACCCCTCTCACCTCAGGAGCCCTCTCATGCCAGTCTCAGTTGCCGGGCGGCCCATCCAGCAGCCGGGCGCGCTCTCCGAGCTGGGCCGACTGTCGTTGGCCTTTGTCGATGGCGGCCCCGAATGGCTGCAGTGGGCCGCCGCCACCCCCTCGGTGCGCTATGACTTCCCCGATGAATCCACCCTGCTGGCCCAGGTTCAACTGGGCCTGCACGGGTCGCCGCTGGCGCTCTTGCCGAACCTGGCGCTGATGGTGAGTCCCATCAAACTGATGAGCCTGGGCCACACCGATCTGCTGGTGCTGGCCAAGGCCGAGGGCGGCAATGACAGCCCGCTGCTGTCCACCCAGGTCACCCGCATCCTCGACGATCAACAGCTGCTCACCCAGGTCGATCTCATGGCGCCGCAGACCTGGCTGAAAGACCTGGGGGTGGACGGCGCGCCGGTGCTCCAGGCGAATGACCTGGGCGACCGGATCGCATTGGTCCGGCTGATGCGAGACCCCTTGCTGGCGGCCAGCGTCGGCAGCGAGGCCGGGGACCTGACCCAGGAGGCCGCGACCTTCGCGGTCCAGCAGGCCCGCACGCCGCAGGAGTTTGCCGACTACCTGCGTTTCTATCTGGCCCTGGTGACCAAGGCCGGCGCGCCCAGCCAGGGCCCGTCCCAGCGATTGGACCGGGTCACCCAGGCGATGCGCACCCTGCTGCCGCTGTTCTTCGGCGCGCTTGACTGTCCGCAGGTCAGCGGCCTGCCGTCGCCGGAGGAGGTGGGTCGTGCCGTGGCCGCCTGGCTCTCCAGCGGCAAGCAGGTCGGCTTCTCACGCCTGTCCGAGGCGGTGCTGCAGGTCGCCTTGAACACCCGTTTCCTGAACGAGACCGGCACCGATGCGCGGCAACTGGTGGAGGTCTACCTGAATGCCGCCCAGGGCCTGTTGGGGGCGGTGAAGATCCGCAATGGCCTGCTGGGCCAGGACGGCAGCACCTGTGTCTTTGATGTGCAGTCCAGTGACCAGCAGGCGGAGCTGCAACTCAGCGCCAACGGCATCATTTCCCTGCGCGAATTCGGTCTGCTCAATGCGGCCAAGCCCGCGCCCGTGTCGGATCCCTCAACCACGGAGTCCACCTCATGAACGACGAACTGCTCTCCTCGACGGCGGCGGATGCCGATGCAGCGTCCACGGCCCCCCCGGCGTCCGCAGCGTCCACGGCGCTCGTGACGCCGGCCCCGGCCGTTGCTGCGGTGCCCGCTGTCGCTGCGGCTGCAGCCGGAGCGGTCACCCCAGATTCGGTCGCAGCGGCCCTGGCTGCTGCCCAGAGCGCGACCGAGGCCGCCGTGCATGCAGCCCGGGACCAGTCGGAGGCGGCGAGCGCTGCGGTCGAACAGGCGCTGCGTGCGGCATCGGAAGCCATTGCCGGCGCGGATGGCGTCGTCGACGTGAACCAAGCGGTGAGAGCCGCCGTGGCGCAGGCGGACGCCGCCTTGGCCGCCACCGAAGCCGCCATCGCACAGAGCATCCATCAAGCCATGCAGGCGCAGGTGGAAGCCGTCGCTGCCGCGCAGCAGCAGGCGATGCAGGCGATGGATGCGGCCGTCAAGGGCACCGGCGGCTGAAGGCCTCGGGCGAGGCCCGGGCGGTCGCTGCAGGCGGACCGGCCCGTCCAATCGGCCCGTCCGGTCGCTGGACGCTTGGCGGGCGTGCAAGGCGCCGAGGCATTGATCGCCCGAAGCCAAATGCCGCGGAGGTGTTGCCGGGAGGTGCCCTTGAGGCACCCGCAAGGCTCCTCAAGGCGGGGTCGACATCGCCCGTCGATAGTCCCGGGCGCTCTGTCCCACGGCGCGACGGAAGCAGCGTTCGAAATGGCTGAGGTCGGCAAAGCCGGCGCGCATGGCCACTTCGGTGATGCGCAGCGGCGAGTCCCGCAGCAATTGCTGGGCCGTGTGGATGCGCAGGCACAGCAGGAAGGATTTGAAGCTCAGGCCCAGGCTGTTCCGGAACAGGAAGGTCAGGTGCGAGGCGCTGACATGCGCATGCTCCGACAGCTCGGTCAGCGAGACCGGCTCCGCATAGTGGTCCGAGAGGAACAGCAGCGCCCGCCGCAGGCCGGCATGCAGCGTGTCCAGGATGCGGTGCTGACGTTCCAGCACGATGCTCACCCAGTGCGCGGCGGACCGCGGCGCTGCAGTCGGCCCGGACCCGCCGGATGGACTGAGCGGCCTCAGCGGACCACCGACAGGTCCCTCGGCAGGTTCGCCCGTCGGCGCCGCCTGATCGGAGGGCTCCGGGTGCGCGGAAGCGATCTGCACCGTCTGCCAACCCGCAGCCTTGGCGCCCGGCGCGGTGCCCTTGATCGTGCCCTCGCTCGTGCCTGCGGCCGGGCCCAGCAGCCACGGCGCGTGGCGCGCCACATCGTCCGGACCGATCACCGGTCCATCCGCCAAGGTGGCCAACTGCGCCACCGTGCGCGCCAGTTCCGACAGGTTCTCCGGCCAGTCATACGTCTGGCAGGCCTGCAGCAGCGCCGGATCCACGCTTGCGCCGCAGGCGGGATCGAGCCGATCCAGCGTGGCCTCGATCAGGAATCGAAGATCCGATCGCCGCTCACGCACCGCCGGAATCTCGGCCGAGAGCACATCCAGTTCCGCGCGCAGGGCCCGCAGCACCCGCGGTGCGCCGGGCTCGCGCAGATCGGCCGTGGTGCAGGCCATCAGGCGGACGCTGGCGGCGCCCTCCTGCGGCGTCTCATCGGTGGTGTGCGGGCGGGACAGGCTCAGCCATCGTCCAAGCAAGTCCAGCTGCAGGGGCATCGGCAGCTCGTCGATGCCATTGAGGAACAGGGTGCCGCCCTGGGCGCGGCGCAGCCAGGCCTCCGGACCCTCCAGCGGATGGGCGCAATGCACCTCCACCCACGGCCCCGACCGACGTCGGCTGCCCACATGGATCGCCGCCGCCGCCCATGATTTCTCGGTTCCGAACTCGCCGCTCAGCAGCACAGGCAGATCGCTGCCCGCCGCCCGCTCGACAAACTGCTCGAATCGGAACAACGCCGCGCTGACGCCGATGAGCAGGTTCGTGGCGCGAGCTCTCGGTCGGCACCAGTCCTGAACCCGATGGCGGTGAATGAGGCGGGCCAGCCGGGCGCACAGATGGGCGCGTCCCGCCGCCGGCATCGGTGAGGCGTCCAGACCGGATTGCCAGTGCAGCGAGAGCTGGCCGATGCAAACGCCGGCATAGGTCAGCGGCGCGACGTCCTGCACGCCGGCGTGGGGTGAAGCCGCTGTCCCGCCGTCGATGCCCGGGTCGGGCGTGGCGCCAAGGCTGTCAAGTTCGAGGCCGCCTGCCGACCGCCTCAAGCGGAAGCCCCCGACCTCCAGTGTGGCGACGCCCAGCGCCTGCAGCGGCAGGTGATGCATCAGGCTGGCGGCGAGTTCGCTCAGCATCGTCGACAGACTGCGCGTCGGCCGATAGGCCCGTTGGAGCCAGGCATCGATCTGGGTGGGGGTCAGGACATCGTCGTCATGCGTCATGGCTGCTCAATGAATCCGTCTCGGATATTTCGACTCCATAGACAAGATGCATGCCAGCCTGATTTCAGAGGTTTGGCGCTTCAGTTTCGTCAAATTCGGTCCGAAACTGTCAAACCCGATGGGTTCTGGAGCGCGGTTTGACAGCCTGAACTGTCAAACGCGTGGAGGACGGCGGGCCGGCTTCGCGGTGTTCGGCGAGTCGGCGATCTGGGCGTCTGTTGCTGGACTTGCTGGAGGTGACCATTCCATGCCGCGATTGACAGCCGAAGCCGAGCGGTCGCCCCCTTCCTCGGGCGACCTGTGGGGAGGCGTCGCTGCCCTCGACGTGGCGCCCGCCCCGACCCGGACAGGCGACGTCGGGGCATCTGAAACGCCGTCTGCATCCGCATCCGCATCCGCATCTGCATCTGCGCCGTGGCCCAGGTCGGTGGCGCACTACCTCATCGAGGGTCCCTTGGGCCGTGGGGGTCAGGGCGAGGTCTTCGCAGCGTGGGACACCGTCCTGCTGCGCCCCGTCGCGCTGAAGCGGCTGCGGGCGAGCGCGGAGGCGCAGCAGAACGCCCATCTCGTGGAGGCGCGGCGGTCGGCCGGGCTGCGGCACGCCGCGTTTGTGCGTGTTCATGGGGTGGTGAGCGAGGCCGCCAGCCATTGGATCGTCATGGAGCGGGTGTTCGGACGGGAAATGGCCGAGGTGCTGCGGGAGGGTCCGTTGTCGGTCGAGCAGGCGTCAAGCGTCATGGCGCAGGCCGCCGGTGCCTTGGCAGAGGTCCATGACGCGGGCGTGGTGCATGGGGACATCAAGCCGGCCAACCTGATGCTGCAGGAGAACGGTCAGCTTCGCATCGTCGACTTCGGCATCGCCCAGCGCTTCGACCCGCTGACCACCTGCGACGAGGCGCTGCCGCATCAACAGACACCGGGCACCCTGGCCTATCTGGCGCCGGAGCGGCTGCTGGGCTGCCCGCCCTGCCCGGCCTCCGAGATCTTCACCTTGGGCGCCGTGTTCCTGGAGGCGATCGGCGGTCGCCGCCCCGGCGCGGACGGGGCGGGTCCGGGTCATGTCGCCGCGTTGCTGTCCGGCAGCGATGGCTGGTGGTTCCCGCCGGAAGTACCCGCACCGGTGGCCCAGTTGATTCGCGCCATGGGGGCACGCGATCCGGCGCAGCGGCCGCCGGATCTGATGACCTTGTCGAACTGGCTGAGCGGCCTGGAGGCGGCGCCGCTGCGGCGTCCGACGTCGACCGCCTGGCAAGACCTGGCGCCGCGGCCATCGGTGATCGATCGGCTGAAATCGGCTCGGATGGAAACGGTGTTGCTGGTCGGGTTGATGATCGGTGCCGTGCTGGGCGTGATCCCGGGTGTGATGCTGGGATGGATCGCGGGCGAATCGCCGAGGGCCCATGTGCGCCTTGATGACCGGGAGGGTCTGCCGGGCACAGTGGGCACGGAGCGGGCAAGTCTGGCGAAATGCGTGTTGCGACCTGGGCCGATCTGACGGGCGCGCTGGCGCATGCAGCACCGCGCAGCATCGCGCCGGCGTCATGCGGGCCGGAGCTCACCCTCTTCCCTGGCGTAGCGCCCCGGCGGCATGCCGACATGCCGGGTGAAGGCCACACCAAAGGTGCTGACCGAGCTGTAGCCGACGCGCTCGGCAATGTCGGCCATCGTGGCGTTGGGCTGGCGAAGCAGTTGCTTGGCCAAGGCCATGCGCCAGGCCAGCAGGTAGGTCATGGGGGCCATGCCCACGGCGTCGCTGAACCGTTGGAAGAAGGCGGAGCGCGACATCGCCGCCTCGCTCGCCAGTTGCGCCATCGTCCAGGGCATGGACGGTTGCTGGTGCATGCGGCGCAACGCCAGTGCCAGTCGGGGATCGGACAGACCGCGAACGAGGCTGGCGGAGGTCGATGCGCTGGCCGTCGACCGCAGCGCTTCGATGAGCAGGACTTCCAACAGCCGCGCCATGACGATGTCACGCGCCGGCCGGTCGCTGCGGGACTCGTCTCCCACCAGTTGCACCAGCGTGGACAGGCGCGGTTCGCCTTGCACATGGATCCAGCCCGGCAGCAGCGACACCAGCAGCGCGGCATCGGACGAGGCAAACACGCAGTGGCCCACCAGCATGCGGGTGGTGACCGGACGCGCCGGATCGCCCACCCGCGCGCCGTCGGGCACAGGCGCAATGACCGTGTCAACCGGCTCATCGTCCCCCGGCGGCTGCCGATCGAGGCTGGAGGTGGAAAACGCGCGCGCAGATGGGATCAGCGCGAAGTCGCCCTCGTTCAGCGTGAGGGTCTCGCTGCCCGAGGGACTGTCGATCCGAAGGCGGCAACCGCCCTCCAGCACCGCGAAGTAGAAGGGACGACCCGTTTCCGATCGCCGCACTGCCCACGGCGCCGACGCGACCACCCGCTTGGAGAACGGCGCACTCGGCTGCAGCAGCGAAACGACCTCGGCCAACGGATCGATCATTTGGACTCATTCGACAAAGAAATAGACGTTCAAGTGTAGTGAGTCCGAGCCGCGCCGCCTATCGTGGCGGCCTCACTTCAAGGAAGTCTTCATGTCGTCCACGCCTACTGTCCTCATCACCGGCTGTTCCTCCGGCTTCGGCCTTGACACGGCGCGCTTGTTCCTCGACCGCGGCTGGCGGGTCATCGCGACTTTGCGGAATCCGCAGGTCAGCGTGCTGCCCGCCACCGACCTGTTGCGGGTGCTGCCGCTGGACGTGACGGACGCCCACAGCATCCAGCGCTGCGTGGCCGAGGCCGGCCCCATCGACGCGCTGGTCAACAACGCGGGCATCGGATTGCTGGCCCCGCTGGAAGGTGTCTCGATGGCCACTGCGCGCGAGGTCTTCGACACCAACGTCATGGGCACGATCGCGATGACGCAGGCCGTCCTGCCGCAACTGCGCGAACGCGGCGCCGGCGTGGTGGTGAACGTGACCTCCAGCGTCACGCTCAAGCCCTTGCCGCTCTTGTCGGTCTACACCGGCAGCAAGGCTGCGGTCAATGCATTCACCGAATCGCTCGCCCTGGAATTGGCCCCGTTCGGCGTGCGTGCCCGACTGGTGTTGCCCGGCCGCGCGCCAAGCACGAGTTTCGGCGCCAATGCCCGGCGCCTGGTCGAGCGCAGCGGTCATCCAGCGTATGCTGATTACACACAGCACGTGTTCGGGGTCATGCGCGACGGTCACGGGCCGGTGACTCAGGCCTTGGATGTGGCCGAGGCGGTCTGGCGAGCGGTGACGGATCCGACCGCGCCGATGCGGATTCCGGCCGGGGAGGATGCAGTCGCGCTGTCGCAGGAGGGCCCGAACGCCTCCGCGTGAGGCCGCATGGCAGGCGAGTCGATCCCGCGGGCCGTGTTCAAGTCAACGGCCCGCTTCCGAGGCCACGAGGCCACGAGGCCACCCAGAACCGTGACGTAGACGGCCTCAAAACGAGCTGTCGCGGCGGCGTGTGCTCGCATAAACTGGCTGATACCGATTGCGGGCGCGTCGAAGGGAGGTTTGGCGTGCCGGGGATTGACGGCCTGGGAGGGCCATCGATCCGTGCAGTCCAGGCGGTCGTCCAACCGCGCATCGAAATGGTCGAGAAAGTGAACCATGCATTTGCCCAAGGACGCCTGGTATCGCATGCTCTTCGTGCACTCGCTCGACGGCATTCTCCTGTCGCGCCCCTCGGGACAGATCCTGACCGCCAATCCCGCCGCGTGCACCATCCTCGGCTATGCCGAAGACGAAATCGGACTGTTGCATCGCAATGATGTGGTGGCACCCGATCACGTCCGAATGGCGGAAGCGCTGACCCAGCGGGGCCTCAACGGCCAATGGCGCGGCGCGCTCGACTTCCTGCGCAAGGACGGCTCGACCGTTCCGGTCGACGTCTCCAGCGAAGCCTTCGCCGGGGTCGACGACCAACTCCTGCACTGCCTGATCTTTCGGGACCTGTCGGCCCAGCAGCAAGCCAACGCCGCCTTGCGAGAAAGCGAGAACCGCTACCGCACCGCTTTCATGACGAGCCCGGATGCCATCACCATCACCGACTTGAAAGACGGCAAATACCTCGACATCAACGAGGGCTTCACACGCATCTTCGGCTGGCGTCGAGTGGAGGCCGTGGGTCGCACTGCACTCGAACTGAAGATCTGGGCGGACCTCGCCGACAGAGCGCAGTTCATCCATCAATTCACCTTGGAACGGGAGTGCATCAACTTCGAAGCGCGCTTTCTCAATCGGCACGGGGAACCGGTCACGGGGCTCGTGTCGTCTCGGGCGATTGCATTCGGTGGTCAGTCCTGCCTCCTGACCGTCACGCGCGATGTGAGCGAGCGCAAGCGCGCGGAGGTCGAGCTCGATCACTACCGCCATCATCTGGAAGAGCTGGTCGAAGCCCGCACGCGCGAGGTGGAAACCGCACGCGATGTGGCGCAGAGGGCCAACCAGGCCAAGAGTGTCTTCCTGGCCAACATGAGCCATGAGATCCGGACACCGCTGAATGCGATCCTGGGCTACGCCCGATTGCTGCAACGCTCGGTGGCGTCTGACCTTCAGCGCGAGCAGATTGAGCGGGTCCGATCGGCCGGCGATCACCTGCTGATGATCGTCAATGACGTGCTGGACTTTTCGAAGATCGAGGCCGGAGAGCTCCAGTTGGAGTGCATCGGATTCGAGCCGGCCGCCTTGATGGAAGGCGTTCGGGCGCTGATTCTGAACCAGGCCACGACCAAGGGGCTGACGGTGTCGGTGGAGCTCCATGACGTCCCGGCCACGCTGTTCGGCGATCCCACGCGCCTGCGGCAGGCGATCCTGAATCTGGCGTCGAATGCCGTGAAGTTCACCGAGCGGGGATCGGTCACATTGCGTGCACACGGGGTGGAGGCAGAGGACCGATGCCTATTGATCCGCTTCGAGGTGAGCGACACCGGCATCGGCATTGACCCCGCCAAAGTCGGCCAGCTGTTCGAACCCTTTCACCAGCTCGATGCGTCGACCACGCGGCTGCACGGCGGCACCGGCCTGGGCCTGGCCATCACCCGACGTCTCGCGCGGATGATGGGCGGTGATGCCGGGGTCGAGAGCGCCTGGGGACGAGGCAGTGCCTTTTGGTTCACAGCCCGGTGTGAGTTGGGGACGCACAGCGCCGCATCGGCGGGTGAGGTGCCGCCGGCCGCCTTGGATCTGGAGCAGGTCAGAGGCCAACTGAGCGGCAAGCGCATCCTGGTCGCCGAGGACAACCCGGTCAATCAGGAGCTGATCCGCACCTTGCTGGAGGATGTCGGTCTGGTGGTGGACATGGCCGAGGATGGGCAGCAGGCGGTCGACAGGGCCGACGCCCCGGTGGCGCTGATCTTCATGGACATGCAGATGCCCTTGATGGACGGGCTTGCTGCGACACGGTTGATCCGGCAGATCGCCGCCCGAAAGGACACCCCGATCGTGGCGATGACGGCCAATGCATTCGATACCGACCGCCAGCGCTGCATGGACGCCGGGATGAATGATTTCCTCACCAAGCCGGTGGATCCGGATCAGTTGTATGGACTGCTGCTGCAGTGGCTGAGCGTGGGGCATTGATCGCCTCGGATCTGCCCCGCCTCACACCCCCTGCAACAGCCCCAGCGACCGCAACCGCCGCCGCAGCCCTTGCTTGGGCACCTTCAACGCCGTGGCGCACGCCTCCAACGGCTTCGCCTGACCCACGCCCTGCGAGTACGCCGCACGCAACTCCGGCTCCGGCACCTCGGTGGCATCGCGAATGGCGCTGCTGCGCTGGATCAGGGCGTACAGGCTCGGACGGGAGATGCACAACGCACGCGCCGCGCGTTGGACACACCAGCCATGCCGATCCAACGCGGCCACCACCTGGTCCTCGGACAGTGCCGCCGGCGGGATGCGCGCGCGATCGGCGGCCGCTTCGCTCGACCCTGTGGTCGTCGGGGCGCGATCAGCCGCGTCCGTTTCCATGGCGGTCAAGGCGTCCCGCACGCCGGCCGGCACGCCCTGCCGCGACGTCGTCGCCGCCCCGGGCGACCCGGGCGCCATCGCAAAGCTCAGATCCACCGCCTCCCCTGCCGCCACCTGCATGGCGGCGCGTCGCAAGACCTGCCCCATCTGACGGACATTGCCTGGCCAGTCGCAGATGAAGGCGGTGGTGAGGAAGGACCATCCCAACCGGCTCGCGATCGCCGCCTGCGGCTCCGGCAGGAGATGCATCAGCAGCACGCCCAGATCTTCCCGACGTTCCCGCAGCGGCGGAATCCGCAAGGTGTAGGCCTCCAGACGCCGCAGCAGCGGCTGGTTGAATTCGCCGCTGCCCAAGGCGCGGTCGGTCGCCGCGATGATCCGTGCGCGCGAGCGCTCGATGTGGATCGCGCCCAGCGGCCGGTACTCGCCGGCATCCAGCACCCGCAGCAGCATCGGCTGCACCGACGGCGGCGTGTCGCCCACTTCATCCAGGAACAGGCTGCCCTCGCCCGCCGCCGCGAACAGGCCACGTCGCGCCGTCTGCGCCCCGGTATAGGCGCCGCGACTGGCGCCGAACAGCTCGGTCGCCGCCGTGTGCTCGCCCAGCGTGGCCATGTTGATGGCGACAAACGGCCCGCCGCCGGCCGGACTCAGGCCATGGATCGCATTCGCCGCCAGTTCCTTGCCGCTGCCGCTCTCCGCCAGCAGCAGCACGGGCAGGCGCGTCGGCGCCACCTGACGGATCTGCTCCCGCACGCGGATCATGCCGCTGCTCACGCCCACCAGGCCGGAGGGCGCCTCCCGGCGCGGCAGCCGGTCCGAGCGATGCAGGCACAGCAGCACCGTGCCGCCCAGGCCCAGGACCGTGCCACGGGCCAGCCGATCCGCCGTCAGACGAAGCCGCGCGCCGGCTGTGTCGTCGGGCAGCAGCGAGGAACCCGGCTCGGAAGGGACGCCGATGCCGTCTCGGCCCTCGATGCCGCCCATCGGCACGCCATCCACCTCGATGCGCATGCGCTGCTGGGCGCTGAACAGGGTGACGGCGCCATCGTCATGGCGCCGCAGCCGCAGCCCCTGGCGACTGATCACCTGCAGGCCCAGCGGCGAACCGCTGACCGAGCCCGGCGCGCAGAACGCCGGCTCGAAGCGCTGCAGGCGCCAGTCGACTGCGTCCGCCGGCCAGAAGGCCTGATGGCCGATCTGGCGGACATCCGGGTGCCACAGCACCGTCAGGACCAGGCTCATGAAACCGGACGCCGTCAGGTCGGGCCCGGGTGAAGTCAATGTCGCGTCCGCAGCCTGCATCTCGGTTCTCCCTCAACGATCCGCTTCTTCGAGCGGTGAACGAGTGGCGTCCGCGTGCATCTTGCGCCCGACGGACGCCTGATGTCTTGTCAGGTCTTACAGATTGACGCTGCGAGCCGCGTCGCCCTCCCTGGCCCATGCCAGGACAGCAACCTTGCGATTCGCCTCAATCGCGGCCCCCCCCCGATAGGGTGACCGCCGAAGTCAGTCTGATGACTTGCAGCCAACTTCCGCTGACTTATTGGCCGCAGCCAAAGGTACAACGCGCCGCTGATTTCCCTCACCCTGCAAGCAGAAACTCGCGGCGTAGCCAAATGTCGGATCGCTGGGGTCTGAGGGGCTGACAGTCATGGAAACGAGATAGAGCTGGCCTGACCTCAAAGCACTGGCGGGTTCTGCCGTTGCGCCCTCAAGCGGTCGGCCGTATACGACGCATGTGTCCGTTGCGACAGGCAGCCCAGTCGGTGAATTGGCCTGGATCAACCATACCTGTTGAAGTGGGGATGACGCTGGAACGACCTCGATAGATCGAATTCGCTGCTTGGGGTCCCGCTTCCACTCCTTTGCCGAAATGGCGAAGCAGGGCGTTCCATCCTGGACTCGAACTTCTGCTTCTGCGCGCCGGGAGGTCGACCAGACCGGCAGCGCGGCAATCGACACACTCGCCAGGATCACAACATCACGGAAGGTTGGCATGATCAGAGGGATCCTTCAGAAAGTCGCTCAAGACCTCTTCGAAAAGGGCGAGGTCGTTCTGGTGGTTGCCGTTGGCCATCGCATTGGGCTTTCCCAGATGCTTGAGTACGAAGTAGTCCGCGATGAGATTGCCCTGGGCTTCCATATTGAAATCCCCCAGAGTTTTTCCCTTCTTGAGCTCATACTTATAGCTGAGCCCAATTCTGATTGCGCCACGCATCATGACCCAGTAGCCCAGTTGGTGTTGCCATACATGAGTCATTTCGTGCACGAACCACCATTGATCTCCTGCCGTGCTCTTTGAAAAGTCTTCCTTGAAATTTTTGTAGTTGAAATAGATCTCCCCGTTGGGCGTCATCGCAGTGTCGTCGTCCTGAAGATCAAAGGGCAGGAACTCATGGCAATGAATCCACACCTTGTCGTAATCAACGGCCGCCTGAAAGACTTTCCTGCATATCTCGATTTCACCCACTGACAGCGGCCGCTTTTCACCGACGGGAGTCAGGCGGGTCAAGGCCGGAAGAGTGGCTGGCAGGTTCGCAATGTTGAGCGGACCGACGGTTGCATGCAGATGCGTTGCCCAATCTTTAACTTGCAGGCCAGCTGGTCTGGCAGACGCTGTCGCACCATCATGCGTCGCCCGCGAGCTTCTGTACGAATCCAAGCCGATCGGTCCGGGAATCACAAAATGGGGCATTCTTGATCCTGGCAGGTGAGGGATCGGAGGGAAACAGGCGTGCGCGCGCTTGATGGCACCCGACGCTACTCTGGGCGATAAGCGACTCTACATCGCGCACTGCGGGCCATCTGGCGACTTTGGTCATGCATTCACTCGCGTCGCACCTCGATGCCCCCGAAACGTCGAACAGACATGCGGCTCCTGTGCCAGCTCGGAAGTAACTCAGCCCAGCGCATCATGGCTCGGCCGGTTTCGGCCCAGCAGGCGTCACCGTCGCAGCCGAGCAGGTCCTCGGATCGGTGCTGATGCCAAGTTCCCGCTGCGGTCGGCTCTGCCGATCCGCAGGGCAGGCCCGGCCCTTGCCCTGGGAGACGGACCATGGCTTCCCCCCGCGTCTACCGGTGCACCTGCGGCCACCGCCTCTACTTCCGAAACAGCGAATGTCTGGCCTGTGCCGCACCGCTGGGCTTCCTGCCGTCCGATCTGATGCTGCATGCCTTGCAGGCGGGGCCGGCGCCGGGCACCTGGCGGGTGGCGGGCCGCCCCGGCTTGCCGGAAGTGCCGGGCGTGTTCACCCGTTGCGCCAACTTCAACACCGCTGCCGGCTGCAACTGGCTGGTGCCGCTGGACGACCGACCCGGCACCCGGTATTGCATCGCCTGCGCGCTGAACCGCACGGTGCCCGACCTGTCCGACCCCGGCAATGCCGAACTGTGGGGCCGACTGGAACGGGCCAAGCGGCGCCTGGTGTCCCAACTGCTGGGCCTGGGCTTGCCGGTCACGCCACGCTCGGTGGATCCGGTCCATGGCCTGGCCTACGACTTCCTGCGCACCCTGCCCGGCCAGCCCCGGGTCATGACGGGGCACACCGCCGGCATCATCACCATCAACATCGAGGAGGCGGATGACGCCAAGCGCGAGGCCGCCCGCCAGTTGATGCGGGAGCCCTATCGCACCCTGCTGGGGCATTTCCGGCATGAGATCGGTCACTACTACTGGGATCGGCTGGTTGCCCATACCCACTGGCTGGCGCCGTACCGGGTGCTCTTCGGCGATGAACGCCGGCCCTATGGCGAGGCCCTGCGCCGGCACCACCACACCGGCTCACCGCCCGACTGGCCTCGTCAATTCATTTCGTCGTACGCCAGTGCCCATCCCTGGGAAGATTGGGCCGAGACTTGGGCCCACTACCTCCATCTGCGCGACACCATCGACACCGCGGCCAGCTTCGGCCTGCCCGGACCGGCCGAAGCCTCCCGCCCGGAGCCCTTCCGGACCTCCGACCTGTGGGCGCCCGGCCATGCCAACGGCCATGCCTTCCTGCGGCTGCTCCATGACTGGATCGCCGTGACCAGCGCGATGAACGAGATGTCCCGCGCCATGGGCCAGCCCGATTTCTATCCCTTCGTCCTGCAGCGGGGCGTCGTTGCCAAGTTGCACTTCATCCATTGCGTTGTCGAACAGAGCAGTTCCCATGATTCGCCTCGATCTCCACTTTGAACTGGACTACCACGTCGATTCGCCCTACGGCGATTTCGTGTTCAACATCCAGCCGGCCTGCACGGCCGCCCAACGCGTCCTGCAGGAGCAGGTCGACGTGCTGCCCGCGCTGCCCTGGCGGTCCGACACCATCGCCGGCAGCGGCAACCGGCTGCTGCGTCTGCGCGCGCCGCAGGGGCCGATGCACCTGACCTACACCGCCAGCGTGTGCATCGACCACCACATCGACGACCCCGCCGGCATCGAAGAGACCACCATCGACCACGTGCCCAGCGACGCCCTGCACTACCTGGCCCCGAGTCGCTACTGCGAGTCGGACCGTCTGGTGCCGTGGGCCAATGCGGAGTTCGGCCACCTGCCCTGCGGCTATCGCCGGGCGGAGGCGGTGGCGCACTGGGTGCGAGGCCACATCGCCTATGCCTCGCTCGGATCGACGCCGCGCACCTCGGCCATGGACACCTTGACCGACCGCACCGGCGTGTGCCGGGACTATGCCCACTTGATGATCGCGCTGTGCCGCGCGCTCTCGATGCCGGCGCGGTATGTCACCGGCACCGATTACGGCGCCAACCCAGCCAAGCCGCCGGACTTCCATGCCTATGTCGAGGTCTACCTCGGGCAGCGCTGGTATCTGTTCGACCCGTCCGGCACCGGCATTCCGATGGGCTTCGTGCGGATCGGGACTGGCCGCGATGCGGCCGATGTGCCCTTCGCCACGCTCTTCGGCCAGGTCCAGGCGCCCTATGCACCACTGGTGCGAGCGGTGGCTTGCGAGGGGCCAGGCCTGCAGTTGCCGGCCCATGTGGACAGCGCCCTGTCCACCGACGGCGGGCCGGCTGATCTGCCTGGCGTGCCGGTGCTATCGACCGATCGTTGGCAGCCGCCCAGGGAGACTTGTCCGGCGAATGATTCGGGTCGACTGGCCTCGTGACGCGCGGGCGAGACCGTCCTGATCGGCACGATCGGCCTGATCGGGCAATCAAATGCGGGCCGGTCCTACACCGTCGCAGCGGGCCGCCCGCTAAGCTGAGCGCATTCCCCCATAGAAGGAGCCCCCATGGAGTCCACCCATCACCAGTTCTACGAGCTGTTCGAGCAACTGGGTTTGCCCTCCTCCGAGCAGGAGATCTGCGACTTCATCGACCGTCATCCCCTGCCCGGTGATGTGAAGATCACCCAGGCGCCGTTCTGGACCGAGCAGCAAGCCGCGCTGCTGAAGGAGCTGCTCAAGCAGGATGCCGACTGGGCCGTGGTGGTGGACCACCTCAACGTGGCCCTGCATCACTGAGCACTGTCGAGGACACGGTGGGCCGCAGCGTCGCGCCCACCGTGGTTCCTGTCCGCAGGACTGCGGATCCTGGCGGCGAACGACACGGCCCTCCTTCCCGCATCAAGGCGTGGCGGCTGTGTTGGGCACCGACGGTGGCGGTGCCTTTGGATTGCGCAGCGGCAGCGCATCGATCGTGATCAGGTCACGTCCGCCATGGGCCACATTGATGTGCGACCCGAAGGTGAACTTGCCGCCCGCCAGCAGGCGCTCCGGCATGCCGGTCGGGCCGGCCTTCTTGTCGTCCACCGAGTTCGGCGAGGCGCGCACCTCGCCTGTGGTCCATCCACTTTCTCGCGTCCGCTGGTTGGTCTCGTTCACGAACAGCCGGAACGGTTGCCAGCTCGATTCCTGGCTGACGTGCGACGCAATCTGCCCCTCCAGCTCGGCGATCTGGGTCGCGGTGTCAGGACCCTGCGGGGCTCCGGAGGCCTCAGGCCGCTTCAGCACCGCCAGCCGCTCCAGATAGGCATTGATCAGGTCCGCGGACTCCTGCGTCAGGCATTTGCGCTCGATGAACATGCGGTTGTTGCCTGCCGGCAGATCCACCATCTGCTGCAGGAAGGCATCCAGCATCGCCTTGCCCTCATGCAACACGCCGTCCGGTCGGTAGGTGCCAAGTCTGGATTCCCACTCGGGCCGCTGGCTGTTCACCAGCTTGACGAAGTCATCCTGAACCGCGAACTCCCGGTGCTTGTAGGAGATGTTGGGTTTGACCTTGCCGTCCTGGGTGGTGATGCGCACAAAGCCGTTCTTGGCCTGGATCACCAGGTCCGTCTCCACGCCGACCTTGTGGCGGGCAAAGATGCCCACATCCGGATGGTCGTTGTTCTTGAGCGTGGGATGAGAGACGCCCAGCGAGGCCGACATGCCCACCGAGGTGCGTGAGCCGCTGCTGGCCTGCACCGTCTGCATCGCGCCGCCGGTGTCCTTGGCCTTGCTGCGGTTCATGAATGTGGTCTTGAGGGCAATGCCGGCCGTGCCGGAAGCGCCGAATCCCTTGCCCAGCTTCACGCCGCCGATGCCGTCCGCACTCAGCGAGCCCGTCACCTGGTGCGATTGACCGGTGTTCCATCCGAATGAGATGTCCCGGTAGTCGCCCACCCGGTCCACCATCTGCTTCCACATCTGGCCGCCGTTGGCCGGTCGATCGGCTTTGCCCTGGTCCGCAATCGCGAAGACCGAATTGACGACCATTTCACTCATCCGCTTCCAGTTCTCGGACTGATAGGGCGGACCGGCGGGCAGGCTCTCATGCTCGGTGCCCTGTTTGTTAGTGCGGATCATCAGGCCCTGCGACATCAGATGGGCGCCGCCCAGCCGCGCCATCGCCTGCCCGGTGACACCCACCGGCCCGAGTTGCGCGCCCGCGCGCAGGCCCACGCCCAGCATCTCCGTCACCTTGTTCTCGGTGCCGAGGAAGATGACGCCGGTGTTCGACGCCACACCGCCCTTGAAGACCGCCGTGCGGGCATAGTCCACATTGACGTCCACCACCGGCGTGAGGCCGGTCGTCAATCCACCGATGCCATCGACGCTGGCGGCCATGTAGCCGAAGGTGCCGCCGAGGCCGAACTTGCGGCCATCGCTGTAGTCGGTCATGTCACCGCTGGCGACGACCGAGATCATCACCTCGCGCAGGATCTCTCGGCGAGCGTCGGGCGTGGCCTCATCGAAGCGCTTCTGCAGCGCGTCGAGCTTCGTGTCCATCTTTGTCTTGCCGCGCAGGACCTTGATCTCCTGCTGCAGGGCCTGCATGTCCTCGGTCTTCAGGCGCGGTGCCTTCGAATCGGCCAACCTGCCCCGGCCGAACCAGCCGTTCAGGGTCTTGGGCATCAACGGCTTCTTGGACAGCTTCTTGAGCTCTGCATCCATCACCTGCGGATCCATGGGCACCGCCGACGGTGCCGCTGCTGCTGTTGGGGTCGCTGCTGCTGTTGGGGTCGTTGCTGCTGTTGGGGTCGTTGCTGCTGTTGGGGTCGTTGCTGCTGTTGGGGTCGTTGCGGTCGCTGCGGTCGCTGGCTGCGCGGCCGCGATCTTTGTATTCAAACGCTCGGCGCGCTGTTGCACCTGATCCGGTGGCAGCCGGATGCCCTGGTTCAGATCGATCTGGGGATCGTAGGCCGCCGGCACCTTCTCGGCCCAGAGCTCGAGGGTCGCCAGACGCATCAACGCGCGGGTGCGATCCTGGTTGCTCAGCGTCGGGTACTTGGACACCAGGTCGTCGCGAAGCCGTTCGGCGCTGCCATTGAGCGCATGGTTCAGCCGCTTGGCATGCTCGCCGGGCACGGTGCCGAGGTCGGCGCCCAGCGGGCCGGCCTGCAGCAGCGTCTTCAGCGGCGTCTTGTCCAATCCGACCTTGCGGCGCATGGCGTGCGACATCGCGTCCAACGGATGCGCCATCGTCTCCCGGAAGCCCCGTCCGAAGGTCGGGGTCTTGCACGCCAGGTCGATGTAGGTGACGAACATCTCCAGCCGCTTGGCCATCAGGTGGAAGTCGCTTCCTTGCCCGCTCTCGGTGAAGCCGTTGCGCAAGGCGACATAGGCCGGCTTCATGTCCGGTGCCGCCACGGCGGCACCGTCCGCTCGATTCATGTTGAGCCGCGCGAAGTGCAGCGCCTGATAAGCCAGGGTGGCCGGATGTTCCTCGACGAACCGATCGTTGTCCCGGCGCGTGTTGCCGGTACCCAGCCATGCGGGGTTGTTGATCGGACGATCAGCCGGCGCCGCCGCCAGCGCGCCCGCCTCGATCGATGCCGGGGACATGTCCGCCAAGGCAGTCGGTCCGCTGTCCAGTTTGAACAGGCGTACCAAGGCATCGGCGGCGCGGAGGCTGATCGTGTAGTGCTCCACCGCCTGCTCCGCCAAGCGCTTCTGCTCCGGCGGCGCGGCGGGCACTTGCAGCCCTTGCAACTGCAGCAACGCCTGCATGCCGCTGGCGGTCGAGGCCAGCCCGCGCCGTGCGGCATGGGCCATGCGTTGGATGGCGGGGTCGGCACTCACCGCAACCGATCCACCCTCCGCCATCGGCGAGGCCTGGCGGCCAGTGGGCGCCGGGATGCCGGCCAGCGGGTCCGCCGGCTCGTTCCAGATCTGGTTGTAGACCTGGATCGCCTGGGCCGGATCGGCGGTGACCGAGCGCAGCACCGTGGCGATCAGCAAGGCTTCCTCATGCCGCAGCGGGTGGCCATCCGGACGGCTGGCGGCATTCGAGTGGGGATGCTGCAGCAGGCCGTGCGCCAGTTGCGTCGCAGCCGGTGTGGCTGTGGCTGCGTTCGTCGCGCCCGCAGATGGCGTGAACAGCCGGGTCACTTCGTCGGCGAAGGCCACCGCATGCCCGAACGCCGGCAGCGCTTGCGCCGTGGCCGCCTCGGCACTACGTCCGCTCATCAGCAGGCGAGCCGCATTCGCAGCGGCGGTTTCCACCTTCTTGTCGACCGCCTTGAGCTGCTTCTCACCAGTGGCCTGGGTCACGGTGTTGGACGGCGCGGGCTTGTCGCGGAAGCGGGTCGGCCCGCCGTCCATCGCCGAACCGGCCAGCGAGAGGATCGCGCCGTCCAGCTTCACGGGGGAACCCCGGTCGGTGAGCCCCTCGCCGCCTCGCCGCACGGCGTGAGCGGCGCGCTCCCAAAGCGAACGCCCCGGGTCCGCCGGACCGGTGGCGGCCGGGGTGCTGCTCGCAGAGGGGTTCGCCACATTGCAGTAGGCCAGGATCGATCTGTCGATCTCGAGGTGCGCCGCCTTGGCTTCCTCCTGCCGGGACGCTCGCGCCTTGAGGGCCTTGGTGGCTGCCTCGTCCGCGGAGGTCACCACGGCCTGTTGCTGGTCGCGCCGTTGCGTGGCAACGGCCAGCGGTGCCTCGGCGGCGTCCTTCTTCGCGGTGGCGTCGCCCAGTGCCTGCTCCAGCGCGGGCAACGCCTGGCGCGCGATGGCGAGTTTCGCCCGCGCTTCCTTGACCGCCTGCTCCGCCTCGCGCCAGGCTCGGAACGCCGCTGGGAGGTGGGCCTGGGCGGTCGTTCCCCCTGCCGCTGCGGACGGCGCCGAGGACGGCGGTGCCGTGCCCGCATGCCGGGCCTCCAGGTCGGAGAGCTCGCGTTGCCGATCGCTCAGTTGCCGGCCCAGCGTGCCGTCGGGCGTCAGGGCGTGCTCGCGTTGTTGGACGTCCTGCCGGGCGGCGTCGAGCTTCGCCTGGCAGTTCTCCCACTCGACCTGATGGGGATGTGCCGCTTCAGCGAGCCGCGCAACCTCCGCGCTGAGCGGGGCCAGCGCCCGGTGGGCGTCGAGCGCGAGCGCCGCCTGGACCGATGCGTCGCGCGCCGCGTCGACATAGGGGGTGATGTGATCGCGTGTCTGGCGGATGTCGCGCTTGAGCTGGTCCAGTTGGGGCGTCAGGTGGGCGACGGTTGTGCGTGCCTCCGCAGCGGCCTCCTGCGCGCGCCCATGGGCGTCCGTGGCGATGGTGAGTTGGTATTGCGCCTTCGCCAGCGTCAGCCCCGTCTCGTCGAAGGTCTTCTGGTGTTGGGCGAGTTGCTCCTCGGCCCGTACCACGGCGGCGCTCAACCTTTCCACCTCGGAAGAGGTCGGCGGTGCTGCGGCGGCGGTGGCCGCCGTGCCTGTCGCTGTCGGAGTCGGTGTGGCTGCGTTTGCCGGCGGCGTCGCCGCAGCGCTGAGGGCGTCGTTGAGCGCCGCCTGGGCGATTCTCAGATGCTCGGCGGCGTCGTCCTTTGCTGTGCGCGCTTGCGCCCAGGGCGTTTCAAGCTTCAGCACCTCCGACGCGAGCCGCTCGCGTTCGGTCCGTGCTTTCTCCACCGCCTGGTCAGCGGTGATCACCTTTTGCCCCAGCTCGTGCTGCAGGTGATCCTGACGCAGCTGGATGTCCTGGAGCCGCTTCTCTTCCGAGTGAACCACGGCATTGGCGCCGGACAGCGCCTCGGCCTGCACCGGGACCGCCGCGTGCGCGTCCTGCGCGCCCTTCTGCGCCCGGGCCAGGGCCAGATCCGCCGGAGACGGTGTCGCGGCGGCTGTGGCCGTCGCTGTGGCCGTCGGTGCGCCCGATGACGTCGGTGTGCCGACGGTCGAGGGCGTGCCCCCGCGCGCTCGATTCAGCGCATTCGATCGCGGCCGAGCCAACTCGCTGCCCGACAGGCGTCCCGGACGAGGATCCAACGGACCCTGCGGCTGTTGGACAGGGGCAGACGACGTGGTGCCCGTCGTGGCGGTCGGCGGGTTGGCGACGGGCTGTGCGGGGTTGGACGCGCCAGGGTTCCAACCGCCCAGGAACCGCATCACTCGGCGCTCCTGGCAGCACGTTGACGCGCCGCCAATTGCTCCAGCGACCGTTCGATGGCGGCAATCGCCTGATCCGCGGCCCGCTGCACTCCATTGCGCGCCGACGCATCGCGCAGCGCCTGCAGGTCCGCCGGGCCGGCGGCCTGCTGGGCCAGCGATTCCCGGCCGTCGATGGCGGCAATCCGGGCCAGCACCGCCGCTGCCTGCTGAGCCCGCGCGTCGTCCAGATCCTGCCTGGCCGCGCGCCGCTGGGCCTGTGCCTCAGCCAGCCCCTGTTCCTGCTCGCGGAGCCGCCGTGCCGCCTGCTGCAGGGCGGCACGGGCCGTCGTCCATTGCTGGCTCAGCTCCCGCACCGCGGCGCCGGAGGCCCGTTCCATGCCCGTGCCCGTCGATGACGCCGCCTGCGCGGCCTGCAGCCGACGTTCGATGTCGGCGAACACGCCCTGGCAACGGGCCAACTCGCGGCGTGGCGGGCCGCCCGCATGCAGCTGGCGTTCCATCTCCTGGACCGTGGCCTCGGTCGCGGCCAACGCCTCGGACCGGTCCTTCACCCGCACATCGGCCAGATGCGCGGCCTCCTGCACCGTGGCCACGCGGGTCGCCCGCAGCGCCAGCTCGCGGTGGGCCTTCGTCGCAGCGGTGGCGGCCTCGGTGGCCCGCAGTGCGGCGTCCGCATGACGGGTCAAGGTGGGCTCATGGTCTCTCCAGGCTTCGGTCGCCTCCTGCAGGGCCCGAGCCAGCCACTGCGCCGCGCGGCTGGCGGCCAGCGCGGCCTGGTGGGCGGCGGCATAGTCGGCATCGGCTTGCGCCAGGGCGCCCTGCACGATCTCCAGCGACGGGTTCGACGCCCCGTCGTCGGCGAACTGACGCTGGGCGTCCTGATGTCGGCGGACGGCCGCCTGCTGCTCCTCGCAGGCCAGGATGGCGCGGCCCGCGGTCTGCCAGGCAGCGGTCGCCTGCAGACGGCGCGTCTCCAGCTCACGCTGCGCGGCCAGGTGCAGGGCGGCGTGGCGCTCACGCAGGCGTTGGATCGACGCACGCTGCGCCATCTCCACCGCGCTCGCCTGCGCTTCGCGGTCGATGCGAACGACGAGCTCGGCATGCGCCGCCCGGGCGGCCCGGCGCGAATCGGACACCGCCTCCGGCCACGGGGCGGCCGTCGGGCGGGTCGGCCACGGGGCCATCAGGTCGGTCCCCAGTGAGGCCGCTGCGCTGTTCACGGTCAGACGGTCGGCGTGCCACCCGAGCGGCTGCTGCGCGCGGCTCGGTGGCGTGACCGGTGGCGTGATCGGCCTCGGCGCTTCCAGCAAGGACGGCAGGGCCGACCGCGTCGTCGTGCCGAGTGTGAGGGCCGGCGCATTGCCGGTGTTTGTGCCTGCGTTGCGTGAACCAAAGACTGTCATCACCCGGCCTCCTGAATCTGCATTGACGCGTCGACTGTGGAGCAGCCGGTCGAGTCAACCCTGCCGGAGGCGAAGCGTCCATCAGGCATCCGAAGCCGCCGCAGCAAAACCATCTCCGGAGGTTACGGCGGACACACGGTGACGCGAGGGTCGGGCCTTGCCGGATCGGGCGGCGCCGACCTTGGCACCGCGAAAGACAGTTACCGACCGACCGCGTCCAGGCGCTCCAGGCCGCCGACCGGCCCGGGCCTGCTGTGGGCGGCGATGGCGCCGATCGCCTGCAAATACGCGATCACCTGCGCGGCCGCGTCGTCTTCGGTGATGTTGGCCGTCTCGATCCGGAGCTCCGGTGACACGGGCGCCTCATAGGGCGAATCGATGCCGGTGAAGTCCTTCAGCTCACCGCGCCGGGCCTTGGCGTAGAGCCCCTTCACGTCACGCTGCTCCACCACCGCCAGCGGCGCATCGACATGAATCTCCACGAATTCGCCGGGCGTCAGGCGACTGCGCGCAAAGTCGCGCTCGGCACGAAACGGACTGATGAAGGCCGCCAGCACGATCAGCCCGGCGTCCGCCATCAGCCGCGACACCTCCGCCACCCGCCGGATGTTCTCCACCCGGTCGGCCGCCGAGAAGCCGAGGTCGCGGTTCAGTCCTTGGCGCAGGTGGTCGCCGTCCAGCAGATAGGTGTGATGGCCGCGCGCCAGCAGCAGCTGCTCCACCCGATTGGCGATTGTGCTCTTGCCTGCGCCGGAGAGCCCGGTGAACCACAGCACCACCGGCCGTTGGCCCTTCAAGTCACTGCGAGCGCGCTGGTCCACGGTCAGCCGCGGCATCAGCAGGCGTGGGTCCTCATTGTTCGTCGCCGTGGTGGGGACAGGGCGCAGGCTGTTGAGGTCATCGTCCATGGCGTGGGTCGCGGGCTTGGGGTCAAGGGTGGCCACCGTCGCCTGCATGGCCACGGACGCGGCCTGTTCGGATCGGCTGAACACGGCGTCAGAGCTGGGCATTCTGAATCTCTTTCGGGGCTGATTCCAAATGGCGCAAATGGCGCAAATGGCGAGAACGGCACAAGCGGAACTAGCGGAACTAGCGGAACTAGCGGAGTCGACGGGGAAAGCGAAGTGAACGGGGTGAACGGAGTCAACCGCGTAATGGGTGCCGATGCTGCGAACGTCGCAACGTCCCACAGTCGTCCGACTGGCTCGTGCACGTCGGGATTGGCAATGGAAGATTCCGGGGACACGCGCGTCGGTGAATCGGCAGGTTCATTCGCAGTCTTTCCTCGTCATGTCAGTGCCATTGCTCTCTGGGTGGCGACTGAGTCTGCCGTCTCCATCCCCGCTCTGTCCATCCTCATCCCAGTGTTGGGGGGCTCGACAACCCGCATATTCAATCGGAATGTCGATTGATACCCTGAACCGTCAGAAGTCGAATGGCCATCAACAGAATCGCTTGTCGGCGCTGTGGAGGGATGGGCCTGACGTCGATCCAGATATGCCCATGACCTGGGCGTACGAGAGCGGCGCTCCATTCGGCACACACCCGGTTGATGAATGGAACGCACAAAGACGCCATGACCAGGTTCAATTCACTTCTTTCAGGGACAGCCGTTGCGCATCCGTCGCGAACGAGCGAATGCCCGCCGCATTCACATCGCTGCGCCCTGCTTCGGCCTGATATCGGATTGCTCGATTCATGACGCCGCGCCATCCAAGGCGAATTGCGCTGATTGGGGCCGGATGGATTGCACGCACCGTGTGGGGGCCCTTGCTGGTCGAATCCGGTGCGCAATTGGTCGCGGCGATGGATCCGGATCCGGCCGCCTTGGCGCATCTGGCCGCCGCTTTCCCCGGTCTGAAATGCCACAGTGAAGTCAGCGCCGAGGCGCTGGACGGCTGCGACATCGCCTTCATCTGCTCGCCCAATGCCCTGCATGGGGAGCATGCGCTGGCGGCCCTGCGCGCGGGATTGCATGTGGTCATCGAGAAGCCCGCGTGTTTCTCGGTCACCGAGGCGGACCGGCTGATCGAGGCCTCCCGCGTGGCCCGCCGGGCTGTCCTGGTGACCCGTGCCTCGTCCTGCCGGACCGATACCCAGCAGTTGCTCTCCCTGGCCCGGGACGGCGCCTTGGGGACGCTGCATGCGATTGATGTCAGCTGGCGCCGTGCGGCCGGCATTCCGCGTCCGGGATCGTGGTTCACACAGGCCGCCGTGGCGCGGGGCGGCAGCGGCGCCGATCTGGGCTGGCATGTGCTGGAGATCGGGCTGGGCCTGTTGTCCTTTCCCTTGGTGACCTGCGCGATGAGCCATCGGGTGACCTCGCCCGTCGCAGCGCCGACCGCCTCAGCCGTGGCGGCAGGGACGCCAGGCAGTGCAGCCACAGCCGGGTCGACGGAGCTCCCCTCGGTCCAGGATGCGGCCACCTGGCGCGGCGACGCACCCGCAGACCGATCTGGCGACTCGTTGCCTGAGATGGACGTGGACACCCAGATGTTCGCCGCCTTCCAGACCGCGTCCGGCGCCATCCTGCGCCTCAGCACCGCCTGGGCCTCCCATGAAACCGTGGATGAAACCCGGGTGACCGTCTATGGCAGCGACTGCGAGGCGCGGCTTCGCACCACCTTCGGCTTCAGCACGGTGCGTGTCCCTGATCAGCAGCTGACGCTGCACCACCGCCGCGAGGTGCGCGAACTGCCCTGCGAGCTCGATCCCTGGGCGCCCTATCGCCGCTTCCTGGCCCAGGCGCTGGACTATCTGGGCCAGAGCGATCCGCTGGCCGATGAACGCACCCTGCTCCATCGACGGCAACTGCGCTCGCTCGCGTCGGCGATGCAGGCGCTCTATCCGTTTGCGGTGCCGGTGCGGCTCCAGGTCGCGGCGCACGGATGACCACCGACGCCACCCCTCTGCGGCGCCCGGACTCCGGCAGCGGCATGGACACGCGCCTGCCCACGCGTCCGTGGGCGCGGCGCTGGCTGCTGCTCATCGTGCTGGTCGCCGCCGGCGGCATCACCCTGGCGGCCGCCGCCTGGCAGGCCCTGCCCACCGGCGTGAGAACGCCGGCCACCAGCCTGCGGATCGCCACCGTCCAGCGGGGCGTCTACGAAAACCGGCTGGGCTTGCGCGGCAGTGCCCAGGCCCTGAATTCGGTGGTGCTGGATGCGGACGACAGCGGTCGGGTCGAGGCCGTCATGGTGCGCGATGGCGAGATGGTGCGTGTCGGCCAGCCCTTGTTCCGACTCTCGAATTCGCAGCGGCAAATCGAATTGCTCGCCCGGCAATCCGATCAGGCCACCCAGATTGCGAATCTCGCCAACCTCCAGGTGAATCTGGAAGCCAGCGTCATTGCCCGCGACCGCCGACTGATCGAGCTCCGCTTCCAACTCGCGCAGGTCAAGAAGCGCCATGCCCGCAACCAGGAACTCGCCGGCATGGGGTATCTCTCCGCCGCTGCGCTGGAGGCGTCGGCCGATGAACTGGAGACGGCGGAACACCTGCTCCGGCAGGAGGCCGCCATCGAGGCTGAGCTCGACATCCGGCGCCGCGCCGTGGCGCAGATGCAGAGCGCCAACGATCGACTCTCCAGCGGGCTGCGCCTGCTCAGCGCCACGGTGGAGGCCCTGCTGGTGCGGGCGCCGGTGGCGGGCCGGCTGGCGGACTTTCGGCTCAATGTGGGCGAGTCGGTCCAGCGCGGGCAGAACATCGGCCACATCGACGACCCCGCCAGCTTCAAGCTGACCGCCAAGGTCAACGAGTTCTACCTGAACGCGGTCGCGACCGGTCAGCAGGGCACGGCCCATGTGAACGGCGTGGCACATGCGGTGGAGGTCAGCCGCATCTATCCGCAGATCAAGGACGGCCAGTTCGATGTCGAACTGCTGCTGCGCCAGCAGCCCCGGCACCTCAGCCCGGGACAGAGCATTGACGTCGATCTCAACCTGGGCGCGAGCACCCCTGCGCTGCTGCTGCCCAACGGCACCTATGTGAATGAGAGCCAGGGCGCCGGCATGCTGGTGCTGGACCGGGACGGCCGCACGGCGGTCCGCCGACAGGTGCGTGTGGGCCGCCGCAGCGCGACACAGATCGAGATCCTGGACGGCGTCCAGGAGGGCGATCGGGTGATCGTCTCCAGCTATGCCGATTTCCGCGACGCCCATCGACTGAGCCTCACCGAGTGAATGACAGGAGCGCAACATGCTGAAACTACTCAACGTCAGCAAGACCTATCGGGTCAAGGACATCCAGACGGCCGCCCTGTCGGGCGTCAATCTCACCATCGACCAAGGCGACTACCTCGCCGTGGTCGGCCCCTCGGGCTGCGGCAAGTCCACCCTGCTGAGCATCCTGGGCTTGCTGGACCGGCCCGACAGCGGCCAGTTTCTTTTCGACGGTCAGGACGTGAGCCGCGCCAGCGAGGCCGAACGCACCCTGCTGCGGCGCGGGCGCGTCGGTTTCGTCTTCCAGAGCTTCAACCTGATCGAGCAGCTCACTGTGCGCCAGAACGTCGAGATGGCGCTCAAGTACACCGATGTCTCCAGCGCCGAGCGGCGAGAGCGGGCCGACGCGATGCTGGATCAGTTGGGCGTGGCCCACCGTGCGGGTCATTCGCCGTCACAGCTGTCCGGCGGGCAGCAGCAACGGGTGGCCATTGCCCGGGCGCTGGTGGCTCGGCCCCAGGTGCTGCTGGCGGACGAGCCCACCGGCAACCTCGACAGCAGCCATGGCGAGGAAGTGATGCGCCTGCTGCGCGACATCAACCGCAACGGCACCACCCTGGTCATGGTGACCCACTCGCCGGCGCATGCACGCCAGGCGTCGCGGGTCATCGAGATGAAGGACGGACGCAACGTCCAGCGCGAACTGCAGGCCGCGTGAGGACCGCCCCATGATGTCCATCGGCACGCTCCGCATCGGTCTTCGCATGATCCTCCAGGAGGCGCGTCACAACGCCCTGGTGCTGATCGGCCTGGTCCTCGGTTTCACCGCCTGCTTCCTGTTGCTGGCCTTCGTCCGCCAATCCTTCCTCTACGACGCCCATCTTCCCGACCGCGACCGGACCTATGTGGTCAAGGCGCATTTCAACTTTGCCGGCACCACCAATCCCTGGTCGGACACCACCCCGCTGGTGCTGCGGGATGCCCTGCTGCAGCCGCCGATCGCCGAGGCGGTGTCCCGCGTGATGCCGCTGGAGGTCTCGGCCCGGGTGGACGACCGGGTGCTGCCGCTGAAGGTCTCGCTGGTGGACCCGGATTTCGCGGGCTTGATGGCGCTGAAGGTGCTGGATGGCGATCTGTCCCGCGCGCTCGGCACGCCGGACGCGGTCGCCCTCACGGCCGACACCGCGCAGCGTCTGTTCGGGTCCGAGCAGGTCGTCGGCCGTCGCGTCACCATGGTGGACCAGGTCTTCACCGTGGCCGCCGTGGTCGCCACCCCACCGCGCGCCACGACCGTGCCCTTTGCGGCGCTGGCTGGCATCGACAGCAGTCTCTGGAGCGCCGAGACCCGTCAGGCGATGCTCACCGCCTGGACCAAGGTCGAGGGCAAGATCTATCTGCGCCTGGCGCCCGGCGTCGACCCGGCCTCGGTGGCGCGCCGCCTGGAGGCCGCGGCCAATGCTTCCCCGCTGCAGGCGGCCTATCCGCCGGAGATCGTCCAGCAGATCGGCCAGCTCAATCTGCTGGACGTCCGGCTGGGTTCGCTCACGCACGCCTACTTCGATCCGGACCTGGCGTCGCTGGCCGATCCGGCGGTGCATGCCGACCGTGCGCTGGTGGTCGGCCTGGGCGTGGTGGCGGTGGTGGTGCTGTTGCTGGCCGCCAGCAACTACGCCAGCCTGGCCACCGTGCGCGCCGCACGCCGGCGGCGCGAGATCGGCGTGCTGAAGACGCTGGGCGCCACCAGCCGGGAGATCCTTTGGCAATTCACCCTGGAATCGCTGTGCTTCACGCTGTCGGCCGCCTTGTTGGGTGCGCTGCTGGCCGCAGCCTTGCTGGAGCCCTTCGCCAGCCTCACCCATCGGCCCACCGATCAGGTGTTCACGCCCGTGTCCTGTGCGGTGGCGCTGCTGATCGCGGTGGTGGTGGGCCTGCTGGCGGGGGCCTATCCGGCCTGGCTTGCCGCCCGTGTGCCGGCGAATCAGTTGGCGAATGCGGGCAATGGCGAAGGTCTGGCGGGCGCCTGGCTCAGGCGCGTGCTGACGCTGATGCAGTTTGCTGCCGCGATCGCGCTGCTGGGCCTGAGCCTGGGCATTGCCTGGCAGACCCGGTATGTGCTGGCGATTCACCCGGGCTTCGATGCCCGCGGACTGATCGTGCTGCGCCTGCCCGGCAATTCGATGACCGCCGAAGGCAAGTCCTTTGCCGAGGCCGCCCGCCAGTTGCCCGGCGTGACCGGCGTCACCGCGACTTCGGGCGTCATCGGCCGCAATGAGGCGGTGTTGCTGGCCGATGTGCAGCGCGGGGACCGCCCGGAGAACCTGGTCCGGCTGACGGCCATCCGCCCCGACTTCTTCGAGGTCTACGGCATCCGCCCGGTGGCCGGCCGGGTCTTCGATGGGCGCAAGGATCCGGAGGAAAAAGGCAGCGAGGTCATCATCAACCAGACCACCGCCACGCTGCTGGGCTTCGACACGGCGCAGGCGGCGGTCGGTCAGACCGTGCTGTTCGGCAAGAGCAGAAAGCCCTTCCAGATCGCCGGTGTCGTGCCGGACATCCGTCAGCAATCGGTCCGCAAGGCGATTCAGCCGATGGTCTATGTGCTGGTCCTGCGCACGCCCTACCTCACGGTGCGCGCCAGCGGGAACCCGGCGCCGGTGGAGACCGCCCTCGCGGCGTTGTGGGCCCGCAGCTTTCCGAACCAGGCGCTGGACATGAAACGGCTGCAGGACCGCATCGACAGCAACTATGCGGACGACCAGCGGCTGGCCTGGCTGTTGATGGCCACCAGCCTGCTGGTGGGCGGCATTTCCGCCATCGGCGTCTATGTGCTGTCGGCCTACGGCATCCAGCGGCGCTTCAAAGAGATCGCAGTGCGCAAGCTCTACGGCGCCGGTGCGCCGGCGATTGCGCGCCTGGTGTGGCGCGAGCCGCTGTTCATCGTCATTGGCAGCGCGCTGATCGGCTTGCCGATCGCTGCGGTGAGCACCCATCGCTATCTCGCTGATTTCGTCGAGAGCGGCGCCGTGCTGGTGCCCGCGCTGGTCGGTGCCTTTGCGCTGGCGGCGCTGGTGGCCGTGATCTCGACCGCCGGCAGCACGGTGTCGGCGCTGCGGGTGGCCCCCGGACGGGCCTTGCAGGAATGAATTGACAGGACCTTCCGCGCGTGGGGTCGAGGTCATCGATCACGCGGGCGGGAGGTCAGCGCCAGAAACGGGGAGGCACTCCACCGGCTTGCCGGTGGGACGTACAGCGCTGGTCTCCCGTCGGGTTTGCCCCCGAAGCGCGGTCGCCGAGTGGTCCATCGGCGTCGGCCTTTGCTTAGCCGCAGAGGCATCAGCCCTACCAACGTAACTTGAGAGGAAGATATGAAAGTGATTCCGAAAGACCTGGCGAGCAAGATCATTTCTTCGCCCCGGGCGGATGTCGAAGTTCATTCCCACGAGTCTCAAACGGGCATCTGGGACATTCTGGCGATCCTGTGTGACAAGGGGGTTCTGGCCTCGCTGACGCGTCTCGAGTCTCCCTTCCGGTCCATCAACTGCATGCAGCTGCCCGGCTACGGCAAGAGCACCTTCAAGGGCTCCGTCGAGTCGGCCACGCTGGACGACCACCTCGCAGCGATGGACTCGGTCCTGAGCTCCAAGCAGACCCTGCTCTACGGCTATTCGCACGGCGGCTTCTTCACCGCGCAATATGCGATCAAGCATGCAGACAAGGTCCAGGCCTTGGTGCTGGTGGAGCCGGCCCTGTTCACCGCCTCGGAAGACCTGCTCGAGCGGGCCGCCCTGCTCGACGCCGGCAAGGATGTCGAATCGATGGCCCGCATGGTCCAGCGCTATGACACCCCCGCGGCTCAGAGCGAGGCGCAGGTCACGCAGGTGGCCGAGCAGCTGGTGAAGAACGTCAACAGCGGCAGCACCGTGGCCCAGGAATTCCGGATCCGCGCGGCCAATGCCGTCACGGAAGCGGACCTGGCCGCGCTGGACATGCCGGTCCTGCTGATCGGTGGCACCCGCAGCCATGCCAGCCACATGGTCAAGCGGGCCTTCCAGGCCATTCCGCATGCCACGGTGAGCTGGATTGAAGGGGCCTCCCACCTGGACCTGGAAAAGCCGGAGTTCGCGCCGCAGATCGCGCGCGCCATCGATGCCTTCCTGTCGAGCATCGGCGCCACTGGCACCCCGACTTACCAGAGCCTGATGACGGAGCTGTTCCATGCCGCCAAGCCGGCGGCGCAGGTCGGCCAGGAGCAGGCGGTCCGGGCTTGATGCCGGTCTTGCCCTGAGGGGATGGGGAGGCCTGAGTCGGCCCGACCGGGGCCTGCCCTGCGGCAGGTGATGGACGGTGCCGGCGCTCGCGACAGGCCTCCCGCGGCGTGGCCTTGATCGGCCACGCCGTGTGGACCGAATGGCCCGATGGGCTGCTGTGCAGCGGCCGGGCATGACGATATGAAACGGAGCATCCCGTGAGCTCTCCCGATGACGCCCCGCAGGCGACGAATGCGACGAATGACTCAAACAGTGCGACCGCACCGGATGCGACGACCGCGCTGAATGTGCCCGAGCGTGCCCAAGCCGCCCCCGCCTGCGAGGCGAGCCCGGCTGCGACGGCCCCGCCCCCGCCCCGACTGCACTTCGTGCTGGTCTGCGTGTTCCTGGACATGCTGGGCATCGGCCTGGTGATGCCCGCCTTGCCCCTGTTCATCGGCGAAGTGGCCGGTTCGCGCGAGGCCCAGATCGCCTGGTACGGTGCACTGGTGATGGTCTACGGCGTCACCCAGTTCCTGGCCGCGCCGCTCATCGGCGCGCTGAGCGACCGCTTCGGTCGCCGACCGGTGCTGTTGCTCTCCATGGTGGGCATGGCGCTGAACTTCCTGATCACGGCCGTTGCAGGCAACCTCATCGGTCTGGTGATCGGCCGCATCCTGGGCGGGCTCTCGGCAGCCAACATGTCGGTGGCCTATGCCTATGCGTCCGATGTCTGCCCGCCTGCGGAGCGCACCAAGACCTTCGGTCGCATCGGTGCGGCCTTCAGCGTGGGCTTCATCGCGGGGCCGGTGCTCGGCGGGCTGCTGGCCGAGTTCGGACTGGTGGTGCCGCTGTATGCGAGTGCCGCGGTCTGCGTGCTGAATCTGGTCTATGGCCTGCTGTTCCTGGGCGAGTCGCTGCCTGCGGACGGACGCAAGCCGTTCTCGCTGAAGCAGGCGAATCCGTTCTCGTCGCTGGGCCGGCTGGTGGTCAGTCCCAGCACCCGTGCGTTGGTGCTGTCCTTCGGCGTGCTGGTGTTTGCGCAGCTGATGTCGCAGACCAGTTTCGTGCTCTACACCCACTTCCGCTTCGGCTGGTCGCCCGGCCAGGTCGGCGTGGCGCTGTTTCTGGTCGGTCTGGGTTCGACGGTGATGCAGGCCTTCTGCCTGGGGCCGCTGAACAAACGCTTCGGCGACGAGCGGCTGGTGCTGATGGGCCTGGCTTCTGGCGGCATCACCTTCTTCGTCTACGGCGTGGCCACCGAGGGCTGGATGATCTACGCCATCATCGCGCTCAACATGCTGTCGTTCGCGGCGTCGCCGGCCCTGCAGAGCATCGTGTCCAAAGCGTCGGGCGATGTCGGTCAAGGCGCGCTGATGGGCGGCCTGCAATCGCTGCGCAGTGCGGCGGTGGTGCTGGCGCCGCTGGCCAGCAGCGCCCTGCTGGCGCTCACCAGCGGGCTCCCTCAGGGCGATTGGCGGGTCGGAACGGTCTTCATGGTGTGCGCGGCGCTGCAGTTCATCGGCTTGCTGGTGATGGCGCATTACTTCCGTCGTGCGCCGCAAGTGATCGAGGTGGCGACATGAACGTGTTGGTGACGGGTCAGAAATGGTTTGGGGCCGAGGTGTTCCAGGCGCTTCGGGCGCTGGCGGGCATTCGGGTGATGCATGTGTTCGCCCCGGCGGACGATCGCCTGCGCGCGGCGGCCGATCGGGCCGGCGTGCCGGTCTCGCTGGCAGGCACCCTGTGCGAGGCGAGCATGCCGGCGCAGGTGGACCTGATCGTGGCGGCACACTCGCACGATTTCATCGGGGAACGCACCCGGTTGCGGGCGACCTATGGCGGCATCGGCTACCACCCGTCGCTGTTGCCGCTGCACCGCGGGCGTGACGCGGTGAAATGGGCGGTGCGGATGCGGGAGCGGGTGACCGGCGGCACGGTGTATCGGCTGTCGCAGCAGGTGGACGGCGGCCCCATCCTGGCCCAGCACCATGTGCTGATCCGGCCCGACGACTCGGCGGAAGAACTCTGGCGCCGCGACCTGGCGCCCTTGGGCGTGCGCCTGCTGGCCGAGACGGTGGCACTGATCGCGCGCGAAGGCCACATTCCGGGCACTGCCCAGGACGAGGAACTGGCCACCTGGGAGCCGTCGCTGGACACGCGCCCGTTGCATCGCCCGGACTTGCTGATGATTGGGCACAATCGCCCCACGCCGGCACGGCGGTCGGCGCGGCCCATCGCCGAGCCGCCTGCGGCGTCACAGCCGATGTCGCCGGAGCCGATCGTGCTGGAACCGGTTTTTCGGGAGCCGATCGCACGGGAGCGGGTGAGTCTGAGCGTGGGCGCCGGGGCGGAGGCCCTGCCCGCTGCCGTCCCCGATCGCGTGCCCGCGTACGACGCGATGCGCCAGCCGGCGTTGAGCGATGGCGCCCGCTGACACGCTGCTGCGATGGGGCCAGGTCGTGCCGATGCCGTCGACAGCACCCTCGACGCTGCTGATCGACCAGTTCAACGCCGTGTGATCCTGTCGCCGCATCCGGATGATGCGGTGTGGTCACTGGGCGGTGCCATCGCGGCCTGGGCGCGCCACGGCGAGGTGCTGGTGGTGACCGTCTTCGATGGGGAGCCGCCCGATGACGGCGCGCCCGCCCCGAGTTCGGTCGATCCCCGCGCGCGAGTCGGCGGGTCGGCCTCGCGGCACGACGACGCGGATCCTGCCCATCGTTGGCGCGGCCTGGGCGCCGCGCCTCGGCGACAGCAGGAGGATGCCGTCGCCATCGCCGATCTGGGGGCCAAGCTGCTTCCTCTGGGCCTGCGCGAGGCCGCGTTTCGGCAGGAGGTGGATGGGCGCTTCAGTCATTCGGCGCCCGCCTCGCTGTTCGCCTCGGTCGATCCTGGCCAATGGCCCGATCCGTCGCCCGCACTGCTCGAACGCTTGCGCGCCGTACTCCGTCCCGACGATCTTGTGATCGCGCCGCTGGCCGTGGGCCGGCATGTCGACCATTGCCTGGTCCATCGGGCGGCGCGGCAACTGGTCCCGTCTCCCAGCTTCTACATGGAGTTTCCCTACGCCGAGACCGCAGAGGGCCCCGCCGTGCAACAGCACCTGGACACCCTGGGGCTGCGGCTGGGCCGTGTGCGACTGCCGGTGGCGTGGTCGCCGTGGGTTCGCGCGGCCTCACGGTATCGGAGCCAGGTGTTGCGCCTGTTCGGCAGCGGGCGTGTCTTCGCTCAGCAGTTGGCCAGATTCGCGGGGGTGGCGGCCGATGTCGCTGGCGCTGGCGCGACCGGTTCGATGTGGGTCGTATTGCCGTCGACCGCGTCAGGGATCGCCACCGAGGCGCAGAACGTCGCCTCGGCCGAGCCCGCGACCATGGACGCCGCCTGCTGGATCTGGTCCACCCGCGACCGGTAAGCCGCCAGCGAGCCATACGGCGCCAGCAATTGATCCAAGGCCTGCGCGGCGGGGCAAGCCGCCAACTGCTGGAAGCGCCGCAGGTTGATTCCGTGAGCGTCCCAGCGATCCGGCGCCGCATGGGATTGGTGAAAGCCCGCCGCCTGCTCGGCGAAGCGCACCGCCACGCCGGAGCGCCACAGCCGAAACGCGAAGTCGATGTCCTCCATGCCCCAGCGCTGGCCGTAGCCTTCGTCGAATCCGCCCACCGAGGCCCAGAGCGCCTTGGGCAGCGACAGATTGGCGCCTGCCGCCAACCAGGGCCAGACCGCAGCGGCTTCGGGGGCCTCGATCGCCTGAGACAGCGTGCTGGCCCATTGCCGAAGCCCGGCCGGCGGTGACCAATTGCCCGCCCGGAGCGCCGCGGCGTCGATGGCGGGCAACCCGTCGCCCGGATGGGCCGGATCGTCGACGCGGATCAAGGAGATCAATTCCCGAAGCCGCCCGTGCACCAGGCCCGGCTGCAGCGCCTGCGCCTCTCGATGACGTTCCACGAAGTCCTGCGCCACCAGGATGTCGTCGTCCAGGAAGACCAGCAGCGGGGCCGAGGCTGCTTTCGCGCCCGCATTGCGGGCGCCAGCGCGTCCGAGTCCGGCGGTGGTGAGCAGTCGGGCGCCGGGCACGCGCTGCGCAAGGTCCCGGACCGCCTCGGTCGGCGCATCCGCCACCAGGATCAACTCCAGCCGAGTGGGCCCGCGCAGACCCGCCACCGCCGCCAGGGTCAAGGCCAGCCGCTGTGGCTTCGCATGCACCGGAATGACCAGCGAAACCTCCGGACCGGTCACCCCAGCACCTTGGTGATGGCGCGTGCAATGTCCAGCGTGTCCTCCACACTGCCCAGCAAGGCGCGATGGTGGATCCAGATGCCTTGCGCCGCGATGTGCTCGGTGACTGGGCATTCGGCGATCAATTGCGCCTGCGAGGTGGACGGAGCTGGCGCCAGCCAGAAGGACGGGATCCGATAAAGCGCCTGGTAGGCCCGGTAAGCCGGAATGCCTTCGGCGATCAGGCAGTCGACGATCCGGTTGCGGTCCGGCACCCGGCCATCGTCCGGGTTGAGCGTCAGCATGTACATGTAGTGCGGATGCTGGGTGGCGTGGGCCGTGTGGCCCTGCACCGTCACCCGGGATTCCGCGGCCAGCACCTCGGAGAGCAGGCGCGCATTGGCCTCGCGGCGCTCGCTTTGCTGGGCCAGACGCGCCAACTGCGCTCGCAGCACCGCAGCGGAAAACTCGTTGAGCCGACCGTTGGTGCCCACCACCGTGTGGTTGTAGCTGCGATCGCCCGCCGGACGGCCGCAGTTGCTGTAGAGGTAGACCCGGTCGCGCAGTTCCTCGGTCGGGCACAGCACCAGGCCGCCCTCGCCGGCGGTCATCAGCTTGAAGTTCTGGAAGCTGAAACAGGCCAGCGTGTGCCAGTCGCCGATGCGTTTGCCGCCCTCGCCGCGAGCGCCGTTGGCATGGGCGGCATCCTGGATGACCACCAGCCCATGGGCCTCGGCAATGGCCATCACCGCGGTCATGTCGCAGAAATGCCCGGACAGATGCACCGGGATGATGGCCCGGGTGCGGTCGGTGATCTTGCGGCGCACCGCCTCCGGATCGATGCCGTAACTGTCCGGCCGCACATCGGCGGGCACCGCAATGGCGCCCACCCGCTGGCAGGCCATCGAGGTCGACACAAAGGTGAAGGCGGGCACGATCACTTCATCTCCGGGCTGGATGCCCGCCGCCTGCAGCGCCAGCTCCAGCGCCACCGTGCCATTGGTGACGGTGACGGCAAACGGCGCGCCGTGATAGTGCGCATACTCGCTTTCGAAGGCGGTGTTCTCCTTGCCGGAGACCCGCCACCATTGACCCTGGCGAAGGCTGCGCAACAGGGCTTCCTCCTCGGTGTGGTCGAACTGAGGCCAGGCCGGGAAGTCCTGGCTGCGCACGCGCGGCCCGCCGTTGATCGCAAGCGTCATGAGAAGGTCCTTTCAAGGGTCTCTGGAGAATCCTCGCGGCGGGTCTGCCGCGTCATCAGGGAGGGCCGTTCGCAGCCGGCTGGCGCCTCGCGGCCCAGCATTTCGGCGATCGTGGGGGCGATCTGCTGCAGCTGGACCGGCTGGCCCTGCGGCAGCTCGGCCCCGGGAGCGTCCAGCACCATGAAGCCGCGATCCCGGTGCCAGCCCGATTGCGCGGTGCGCCGCACATGGGTCGCCCAACGCCGCTCGCCCAGTGGCGGCCGGCGCTCATCCGCCGGCTTGATCACCAGGCTGGGTGCGAGGTGCCGGAAGGGGCCGGTATACAGCTCGTCGCGGTGATGCACCGATCCGATCACCGGTTGCCCGTTCGGAAACCGCAGGGCCGCCAGCGCCTGCCGCACCGTGTCGATCTCCGCTGCGGTGGCCCGACCGGTGTTGCACAGGTCGCGGCACAGCATCACGCCATGGGAGCCCTGCACCGTTTCCATCGCCAGGCTGCGGGCCAGGTCCACCTGGCCGTCGGCATCTCGGTGCTGCAGGCCGGCCTGCAGCAGCAGGTCGTCGATCGACACAAAGCCGTCCAGCTCGCCGAAGCCCATTTCGGAAAAGACCATGGTGGTCTCGGCGCCCAGCGCCTGCAGCGCGCGGCAGGCCTGGTCCACGAAGTCATAGGCCCGCAGCACGGTGGGCCGCTGTGGGGGCGCCGGGTCCCGCATTTCGTACCAGAGGAAGTGGGAGACGCGGTCGATCAGGGTCAGGTTGACGATCATCACGTCGGTGTCGCGCGCCAGCGCCTGGGCGGCCTGCAACTGCGCAGCCGCCACACGCCAGGCCTGGGCGGCGAATTCGTCGAAGGATTCGCCGCGGTAGAACAGCGTCACATCGTGGGCATAACGCACGCCTTCGCGCAGCAGATCGCTGAGCAGCGACCGCGGGTGGCTGGCATTCATCGTGTACTGCATCGGGTAGCTGATCAGCCGGCCGTTCAGGGGCTTGGGCGGATGGGTCAGCTGCACATTCACGACGCTGAAGCGCAGGTCGGACAGGCTCTCCCACTCCCACACGCGCGGCACCTGGACATCGTCGGTCACCAGCACCCGCGGCATCTCGCCCGCGCTGTGGGCGGACCAATAGGAGAAGCAGCCGTGCCGACCCGGATTCATGCCGGAGAACGCGGTGGCCAGGTTCACCGGTTCGTACGGCACGGGGCCGCAGTCCATCGGGGCATAGCGTCGCTGGCGCATCTGCTCGCCGAACCAGGGCAGCCGACCGGCGGCCACTTCCCGGGTCAGCACGGTGGGATCCATGCCCTCCGCAATCACGATCAGGGCTTTCATCCCCACTCCTTGGCTGTCGTGCGGGCGGACATTGGCGGCATCACGGGCTGCGGGGCCTGCACCGCCACGCAAGGTGAAGCGGAAGGCGCAGGCACGGGCACAACCGCGTCCGCCACCTGGGCCGGCGCGAGCGAGATCGGCTGCTGCGGGCATGCGCCCGTGTCGGCGGCGGACGTCGCTGCGGCGCTCCACGGTGGCAGCGCGATGTGGCCATCCGCTGTGAGGAATGCGCAAACCCCAAGACGGAAACGACGTACCGGCCGGCCCAGGTCGGTGTCCATGCGGGGGGCGGCACCGGGCTTGGCCTCGGTGTCGGCATCGCCGGCCGCCTCGATGTCGAACGCCTGCGCGGTGGCGGCGTCCTCATTCACATACTCGATGGCGAGGAGCGGGCCGTCCAGCCAGAGCTCACCTTGATCGAGCACGAGCCGATCGCCATCCATCGGCGACCAGTCCGGCGCGTCGCCCTCGCGCACGAGCAGCGCGTAGCCCGCCTCGGGCAGCAGCGCCAGTCGAAGGTCGGGTGGCGAATCGGGCGGCCCGCTGCGGCACACATCTGTGCCATGGGTGTGCGCAGCGGGCGTGTCCGAGGCCGCCACCATTTGGTCCCACGCCTGCGTCAACACCTGTCGCCGCAGCGAAGTCGGGCACGCGCCTGCGTCCCACGCCCCTCGCCAGACGGTGAGCGCCACGCTCGTAGGCATCGTCTCGGCCGCGCCAAGCCAGATGGAACATCCGCTCAGGCAAGGCGCGAACACGTCCAGCGCGGCGGCATGGCCGATCAGCGGCCCCGCACCGCCCAGGCAGTCCTCCGCCGTGAGCGCAAGCCGCGCGGCGACGCCCAGCAGCTGGCTGGTCAAGGTCGCATGACTGACCGAGACGCCTCGGCAGTCTCCGCCATCGCGATCCGGAAAGATGACCACGGCCGGCTGATCCCCAGGCACGGGATAGGCCAAGGGATCGGGTGAGGCCTGCGCCGGCAGTTCATCCAGGAAGTGCCGGAAGTTCAGGGTCCACATCACCGGGGAGGAACTGGCCGCTGCAATGGCGCGCTCCTGGTCGCCGAGGACGGTGGTCGTGCCCGCCCGTTCGTGGATGGCCCGCAGGCGGTCACCGGGGGTCGGCGCATCGACGTCGATGGCGGCCCCATCGAGCGCCAGATAGCTCGCGCCGGCCATCAGCACGGCCCAGATCGCCAGCACGGTCTGCGGCGTGCGCTCGCCCAGCACCAGCACTCGGTCACCCGGCCCGACCCCGTTCTCATTCAGGTGATTGGCCAAGGCCTGGGCCTGGCGGCGGACCTCGCCGAAGCACCAGTCGCCGGAGGGCGTGCGAAAACAGACGCCCAGCGCCGGTTGTCGCCACAAGCCCTGGAACAGCGGCTCCGACACGACCTCCAGATGCGTACCGGGTTCCGGCACGGCCATGCGCAGGATGGGGGGCGGTGCGATTTCAGCGTGTTCTGGCGGCATGGTGCTCATGGTGTTCGATCAGTTCACGCGCCGCGACTTCATAGCAGCGCACTCCGAGACCGGCGATCACCCCACTGGCCAGCGCCGAGATCACCGAGCTGTGGCGAAACGCCTCCCGGGCCCAGACGTTGGAGATGTGGACTTCGAACCAGGGAAAGTCGAGGTCCTCCAGCGCGTCCCGCAAGGACCAGCCGTTCATCATCAGCGCCCCGGGATTGATCACCAGGGCCTGGGCCGAGGCCCGGTGCTGCTCCAGGAAATCCACCAGGTCGCCTTCGTGATTGCTCTGCACGCTGATCACCCGCCAGCCGTGCGCCTGCGCCACGCCGGTCACCTGATCCTGGATGTCCGCCAGCGTCACCGTGCCATAGACCTCGGGTCGGCGGCGCCCCAGCCGGCCCAGGTTGGGGCCGTTCATCAACAGCAGGGTGCCGCGGCTCGACGGATCAGAGGAGATGGAGGACATCGTTGGGATGGTGAAGATGAATCGCATGGTCGACCCCGCGGGCCTCGGGGCCGGGGTCGTCCCAGGTGGCCAGGCCGGTGCGCATGCCGGCACTGCGGCCGCAGGCCAGGTCGGCCATCGAGTCGCCGACGAACAAGGTGCTGGCGCAATCGAGCCGCAGGGTGCGGGCGATCGTCAGGGCCATCTCCGGCGCCGGCTTGGGTGCGGACACGTCATCGCTGCCGACCACCATGGCGAAGTGATCGGACAAGGCCAGATGGTCGAGGATCTGCCGGGTGCGGGCCCGGTCCTTGCCGGTGGCGATCGCCATTGGAATGCGCCGCCGCGACAGCGCCTGCAGCATCGGTCGCACGCCGTCGAACACCGCAATGCGGTGCATCTGGCGGATGCTCTCGCGCACAAAGACCGGCTGCATCGCCAGCGGCAGCCCCATCAGACGCATGATCTCGGGAAAGCTCCGACCCAGGTACTTGCAGTAATCGCTGAACGGGGGCGCCTCGCCCTCGCCCACCACTTCCTCATAGGCCTGCAAGTAGGCATGCCGCATCACGTCCTTGCTGTCGATCAGCGTGCCGTCCAGATCGAACACCACCGCGCGCACCTGTGGCTCAGCCATGCGGCGGCTCCTGCGGGCGGCCGGCCCGATTCAGCGCCGGATCGACGCAGGCCGCCATGGCGGCCACATCTAGCGCCTGATCGGCGGGGCGGTTCAAGGCCTGGCACAGGCGCTGCAGCTCGGCGGTGGGGTCGGCGATCAGGTCCTCATAGCGCAGCTCATGGAGCCGCACCTGGGGACGGCGGTTCAGCCATTGCAGGCTGTCCTGCACATGCAGCCGGTAGATGCCGGCCAGATCGGCGACCGCGGCGTCCTGCCAGGCGGCATCGGAATGGTGCAGCGCCATGTCGCGCTGCGAGCGCAGCACCGCGCCCAGATCACGGTGCAGGAACAGCACGTCGTACTGGTGGGTCGGGGGCAGCCGCATGAGATGGCGCGACACCACCTTCACCGCACGGCCGCGCGCCTCGCCGATCCACTGACGATAGTCCTCGTCCGCCTTCACCGGCTCCCATTCGAAATAACCGTGGGGATTGCGGTCATCGGCTTGGCGCACCTCGTCCACCAGCAGCGGCATCCCGCCCGCCCGCAGCGCCCGCATCAGCAGCGAGGTACCCGAGCGGGGCAGCCCGGAGACCACGGTCACCGTGCTGGCCGGCGCAGGCATGGGGCCCACCCGCATGCAAGGCAGCCGCTTGATCGGCGGCACCCAGCTGGAATGCGCGGCCTGCGCGGTGTTCATTTGGCGGCGGTGAGCGCAGACGCCGCACCGGCCTCGACGGCGCCCGGTGTCGAGGCCGCGTCCGGACCGCCGGCGGCGTGTTCGATGTAGGCGACCAGCTTGGCGAACGAGCTCACCAGATCCAGCGAGAGGTCCTCGTCATGGATCTGCACGCCGAATTCGCCCTCGATGTGAATCAGGACCTCCAACGCATCGATGGAGCTCAGCGGCAGGGTTTCGACCAGGTTCACGTCCTGCACCTGTTCAAGCGTGAGGTCGCGGCGGGCCGCAGCGGAAAGCACCTTGAGAAGTCGGGTCGACGTGGTCATCGCGAGGTCCTTGTGTAGAGAGAGAGGCCGTAAACGGCGGGATGCGTCAGCGCGAACACCGCCTCGCCCTGCAGGCCGAGACCCGCCAGCGATCGGTCCAGCGCTTCACGGGTGAGATGGCACAGGCCGCCATGGGTCAGCCAGTCCAGTCCGAGATCGGCGCGCGCCGGTGCGAGGAACAGGTCATCCACCACCAGCACACCAGTGGGGGCCAGCCGGTCCATCAGCATCGGCAGGTGCAGAGATACGGTCGCGTCGTGGCAGGCGTTGTCCAGCACGATCAGGTCGAACACGGCCTGTCCCTGGGCCAGGCGCTCCACGGTCGACGGTGTCAGCCGCAGGCCGAGGTCGGCGCGCTCCGCCCGCTCCTTCCGCCCGGCCGGCGGCGACCGATCGGCGGCTGGGCCGGACGCGTCAACGCCCTCATCGCCATTCAAACCGCCGATCGGCACATAGCAACTGCCGGCCGCGTCATAGCGACCCAGTCGCGCCAGGTGACGGGAGTATTGGCCGGTGGTGGCGGACAGGTCGGCCACCCGCAGCGCGCCGCTGCGATCGCGCAGCAGGCGGCGCACCGCCCGAAGCCGGCCCATCCGCTTGTGTTCGCCGTTCATGGCCGCCTGGTAGCGGGCAACGGCGTCCTCCGGCACGGGCTGCGTGGCGAACGGGCGGGTCGGCAGGCCATGGCGCAGCGTCGTGCACACGGCCTCGAGGCTGTTCCAACCGGTGAGCGCGGCCTGCTCCAGATTCAACAGGTCGCGGAGGCTGTCGGCGGTGGTTGCCGGCAGCGTCGACGGGGACGGCGCGAGGCCGACCTGGGGCGTAGGGGGCGCGGTCGCAGCGTTTTCAGCATCTTCAGATTTCGCAGCATCTGCAGCGACGGTCGCGTTCGATGGCGCATTCAGCCCGTCCGGCGCGGCCGCGGCCTCGACCACCAGCCCCATCAGGCAGGCGACCTGAAGCGCCTGCGTCACGGTGTCGGGATGGAGTTGGCTCGCGGTGGCGATCTGGTCGACGTCCTGCTGACCGTCCAGCCGGTCCAGCACGCCGCAGGCATGCAGCGCCAGCAGGAGGTGCGCCCGCTTGTAGGCCTGTGCTGCCTCCATCCACACGGCGGGGGCCGCGCGTCGATACACCGGGCTCGGCAGCGGCTTGCCGTTCGCTGCGCGCGAGATCTGGGTCACCTGCTCCAGGTAGTCCGGCAGCTTGCTGCGCGACAGCTGTTCGGCGCAGAACGCTCGCAAGGCCGGCGCATCCCAGCGCGCGCCCGGCTGCATCTGGACCGAGGCCAGGATGTGGTCGTTGCCCACCTGTGCCGACTTCAAGGCTCGGACCCGCGACGACGCCACGCCCGGAAACTGATGGATCACCGACTCGATCTCGGTGCTGGAGATCCACCGATCGCCGCGGCGAATCGCGGTGGTTGCACGGCCAATCAATCGATAGCTGGGGCGAGAGCCGCGCTCCTGGCCATCATGACCGCCGTCTGGGGGATCGCACTGGGCGATGTCGCCGGTGTGGTGCAGTCGCCCATCTTCCAGCAGCACGTCCAATGCGAACGGCGTGCCGGCCGGCGGCTCGCCGACGATCCGGATGCCCGGCATGGGTTGACCGATGGACATCGGGGCGACCGGCGCCAGCCCGGCGAACAGCGCGCCACTCTCGGTGCTGCCGTAGTTGCGCGAAAGCCCGAGTCCGAACGCGGCCAGGAAGAGCGCGTCCAGGATGGCATCCACCGGTCCGGCGCCGGCCATCACCACCTGAAGCTGCGACGGGCGGGCGCCCTGCCCGGTTTCCTGTCCCGACGTCGGCGCTAAAGCCTGCGCCTGCGCCTGGCGCCGTGCCAGCAGGGACGCCACAAAGGGCGTCACCGCGCAGTGGGTGGCCCGTGTGCGGAGTGCCTCCACCAATGCGCCCAGATGAAGCGGCGAATGCAGCTCCAAACTGCAGCCGGCCAGCGCGGCAGCCCAGATCCAGCCCAATGAATACGCATGCTGCATGGGCGCGGCCAGCAGCACATGATGGCGATCGGACAGCCCCAGCAGACGGCGATAGCGCTGCGCCTCTGCCCGCCAGGTCTCGAGCGGACGCGCCACCAGGCTGGGCTGGCCTGTGGAGCCAGACGTCAGCAGATGGATGCAGACCCCCGAAGTGCGCTGGCATGTCGCGCCAATGTGCTCAACGCCCACTCCGCCCGATGGCTCGTCCGCATGGCCGGCGGGTGAGACGGCACCGGCCAAGCGCTCGAGGCGCAAGGCGCCTTGCGTGTCGATCTCCAGCAACCACGGCGATCCGAGACGCGCGGCGTTGGACACGCGCTCGGCACGCGGGCTGTCCGACGCCAACAGCAAGGGGCTGATGCCGCGCGACACCAGCAGGAACAGCAGCCCGATGTCGCCGAGGGAAGCGCCGACGATCAGGGTCACGTGATCGCCTGTCTTCAGACCGGCCTGCTCGAGGCTGCTCGACCATTGAGCCACCGCAGCCTCTCCGCCGTAGCGTCGCGCCACGTGTCGAAGGGCCTCGTCGTCAGCCGCCGCCTCGCCCGCGACGGCGTCTTCCGGCGCATCGTCCAGCGCCGATGTGGGTGGGCGTTCCGGCACTGCCCATGTCGGTGCCGTGCCGGCTTCCGCCACCGCGCGGACCTGCCAGGCGCTCGGGCGCCCCGATCTCGGCTCGGCGTCACTGATCCCGGTGCCGATCCTGGCGCTCATGGCACGACGCTCGCCCCAAGGGCTGCGGCGGACGGGGATGGCAGCGGCGCGCCCGTCCCGCCGAAGCCCGCAGAAAAGGCGCCGGGCCGCCGCACGACTTGCCGTTCGCTGAGATAGGCGGCCTTGCGGCTTTCGATCAGGGCGCGAATGCCCGGCGGCGCATACGACGGCGCGCGGCACAGCTCATCCAGCGAGATGAAGTCCTCGAAATACAGGCTCAGCGTGTCCCACGGCGTGAAGCAGCCCTTGCAGGCATCCAGGCGGGGGCGTTCGCCGAGCAGCAGCTCATAGAACGCCGTTTGATTGACCTGATCGAGCACGTCTTCCCACCGGTCCGAGGTCAGGTCTCCCATCGAATGGAACCAGATATTTGGACACGGCGTGGTCACGCCATCGTCGAAGGTGGAAATCACCAGACGAGGCAGATGGCAGCGCCAGCTGCGCTGTCCGTCGTGATAGAACGCGCTGAGCCGGTCCAGATAGGGTTGAGGCGGCAGCACCTCCGGATACTGGATCCGGAGATCGGACAGCGCATCAATGAAGCCCCATTGGTCGGGCCGCACCTTGAATTCCCCGCAATCGGGGCCGCGCACCGGGAAGGGAAACAGCTGCGGCACATTGCCCTGGAACTCGCCGCACCAGCGCACGAAATCGGCCAGATACGGCGCACTGCGGTCATTGAGCACGCCGTACAGTTCCAGCGGCAGGCCGGCCTCCAGCACCGCACGGATGCGCGCCATCACCATCTCATGCAGATGCGGCGCGCCCACCCGGTAGCTGTTGCCTTCATAGACGCTGCTGTCCAGCGAGATCTGCACCACGATGTTGCCCAGCGCCTTCAGGCGGGCAATGCGGTCGGCCGTCAGCGGCAGTCCGTTGGACTGGACGATCACCGCCTCATGCATCGGGGCCACCGTCTCGATGAAATCCATGATGCCGCGGATGATGAAGATCTCGCCGCCGGTGATCTTCAGCAGCGGAGGCTGCAGCTTGCGGTCCACCCGGTCGATGATCAGGGCCAGGCGTTGCTGCAACGGGCTGGCGGGTTCGTAGCGATCGACGACCGGCGGCTTGAAGATCAACTGGCTCTCGTGCGAGGCCTTCATGTTGCTCTGCCCGGTCAGGCAGTAGCTGCAACCCAGGTTGCAGGCGTTTTCGCTGAGCACCAGGTCGTTGCCGAGCATCCGTGTCGAGGCGGTGACTTCTGCGGTGGCGTGGGCGGCGACAGCACGATGGGCAGGCGCGGACAGGTCGGGCGAACGTGGCATGGGCGTGGACCTGCGGCTATTGGCTGAACTGGATGTTGCGTACCGGCAGGCCGGCGCGGTGAAGCTGCATGCTGGTGCCGAGCTGCAACTGCCGCAGACGCTTCAGCCGCTCCCGATAGAACGCCTCCACGGCCGGCTGCTGGCTGCGGGCGAAGGCGTCGGTGAGTGCACCGGCCTCCGCCAGATCGGTCATCTCGCTGATCAGATCGAAATTGAAGCGGCTCATCTCCTGGCGCACCGCAGCGGCCTTGGCTTCGGTCGCATCCAGGATCTCGGCGCCCCGCGCATCCGCACCGAAGAAGCGGCGCAGTCGCGACATGTAGGTGTGCAGCACGATGTCGTAGGTCTCGAACTCGAACACCGCCGGCACCTCGCCGATCACGGCTTCCTCTGCATAGCGCTCCCCATACAGCATCGCGGTGCAACGGGAGAGCGTCTGAATGCGCTCGTCGTGGAAGTCGTAGCTCAGCGGATTGAGCGTCACATCGAAGTCCGCATGCAGCTTGCCTTCCTGGCGCAGCAGCTCCACCGCTTCCGCACCGGGGTACAGCTCCAGACGCACGGTGTAGCGCCGCAGGTTGTAGCCCATGTACTCCAGCAGGAACTGGTTGTTCTCGCGGATCTCGTCAAAGGCGGACCAGGGGTGATAGGCAATGAAGCCGAAGGCCACATACACGCCGACCGAGCGCAGCAGGTCGATGGCCCGCTTGTTGTCGGTCACGGTGGACTTCTTCTTCCATCGGTCCAGCCCGCGCTGCGAGCCGGATTCGATGCCGATCAGCACCTTCTCCAGCCCCGATCGATACAGCAGCTCCAGCAGGGGACGATCGTCCTCGCGCCAGTTCTTGGCCTGCATGCAGCAGTTGTAGAAGATCTTGAGGTCGCGATCGATGATGCCCTGGGCAATCTCGGCAATGCGCTGTTTCGCAAACGGGGCGCCGCCGGGGTCCTCAAAGGTCGAGTCGACGAAATCGAAGGTATTGAACTGATAGGTGCGGTACAGACGCTCGATCTCATCGACCACGCACTCGGGCGAGCGCGCCCGCCACAGCTTGCCCGGATTGATCTTGTTGCCCGCATGCGGCGCATTGCAAAAGGTGCATCGCGCACTGCAGCCGCGAGAGGTGGCCAGCCGCAGGTACGGCAGCTTGCGGCCATTCATCTCGAACTGGTCGCGGGCGGGCTCCGGCAGCATGTCCAGCTCCGGGACGCCAGAGCCGATCAGGTTGTCGATCACCTGGCCGTGCTCATTGCGCCAGCTCAGACTGGGCACCCGCCGGTAGTCGCGGTCTGTCCAGAAGGCCTCCACATAGCGCACCAGCGGCACATCCCCCTCACCACGCACCAGTGCATCCAGAAAGCCCCAGTGGGGATTGCTCAGCAGCTTGGTGCCCAGGAAGGTGGCCAGCGGTCCTCCAGCCAGAAAAGCCACTGCCGGCCCCAGCCGCTCGCGCAGTGCGGCGCAAAACGCCGTGGCATGGGAGACGGTGACCGTGGTCAGCGACAGGCCGATGAGGTCAGGCGCGAAGGCCGCCACCGCCTCGATCGCGTCCACATCGCCGGTGGGCGTGGAGGCCACTTCGATGATGCGCACCTCGCTGCCGAGATCGCGCAGGATGGACACCAGATAGCTCACGCCCAGGTGCTCCGAGCTCATCACCAGATCGCCGTCCAGCAGCACCGGGAAACACACCCGCATCGGGCGCGGACGGGTGAAGTCCACCGGTGAGCGCAGCGGATTGACGATCGGTTCGTCGTCGGTTGGCGGCAGCGAGGACACGGGCGGCGCCCGCAGCAGCGACTGAACCGGAATGACCGCGCGGACCGAAGCAGGTGCGACTTCCATGTCAGAGGTATCCGATCGCGCGGAGTTGGAGGTCCATGAACGCGGACTCGTCGACGCTCAGTCGACGTCCGCTGTCAGGCTGTTGAACGGCTTCCCGTTCGACCGGCTGGCGTGGTGGCAACAGCCAGTGGCCGTCCAGGTCATCCGGCACCGGCAGCCCCAGATGGACCAGGATGGTCGGATAGATGTCCTCGATGCGGGCAAACAGCGGCGCGCCCGGCGACACCGACGGACCCGCCAGGAACAGGATGCCGTCGGGCCGATGCACCCCGCTCTGCACCGGCGCGGACCAGAGCTGGCCGGTCAGGTTGGGCGTGACCATCACACTGAAGTCGCGCGGGACCACCAGGTAATCCGGGCCGGTCTCCAGACAGCGCCCGCGATAGACCTCAGCGCGTCGCTCCAGCGTGAACCACGGCCGGCCCTGGTCGTCGACCACCGTGGCCAGTGCGTCGCGCAAGGCCGCTTCGGCGTCGGCCAACTCACCGGGTTCCAAGACGCCGTGCTGCTGCCGACCCTTCAGATTGGCATTGAGCCCGAAACAACCGGGCGACGGCATGTAGAACCGAGTCCGCGACCAATCGACCGTGCGCTTGTACCGGCGCTGAGACTCGAACCAGGCATGCAGGCTTGCATCGTCCTGGCCATCGCCCGAAGCCGGGGTGTCGACCGGCTCATACCGCGTCGCCATCAGCCCGTGTTGCTCCAGCAGTTCGTGAATCTGGAAATCGGCCTGGCAGCGACCAAAACCGTGGTCCGATGCCACGATCACCAGCGTCTGCTCATCGGTCATTTCCAGCAGGCTGCCCAGGGCGCGGTCCATGTCCTCATAGCAGCGCTCGACGGCGGGACCGGGATGGTCCTGCTCGCCCCAATAGTGATGGCTGACGCGGTCCACCTCGGTGAACACCACGAACATGGCGTCGACCGGATGAACCTCCTGCAGATAGCGGCAGGTGGCGGCGCGGTCTGCGGTGAACTTGTGGGCTTGCTCGTCGTAATCGCGTTGTCCGCGATACATCGTCACGATGTCGGAGTGGTAATGCAGGCCGGCATCCAGCAGCTCCCGCATCAATGAGGGCGGCGCCGTGTAGCGCAAGGTGGTGGAGAGCGGCCAGCTGATCATGTAGCCGTCACGCAGGGCGCGCGGGGGATGGGTCATCGGCACGTTGTGCACGCCCACCCGCAGCCCATGCCGTTCCAATGCCACCCAGATCGGCTCTCTGCCGTAATCGCCGACATTCATGCCGCGCGGCGCATAGTCGCTTTCCTGAAGCGACCAGAACTGGTAGATGCCATGCTCGCCCGGCTCCACACCCGTCAGCATCGAGGCCCATCCGGGCGCGGTATGCGGGGGGAACGTCGACTGCAGCACGCTGGAGGCTGCGCGCTCGCGAAGGCGGGCGAAGTTGGGAAGCTGACCGCGGTCGATCAGGCGATGGACGACGTCGAATGACGCACCGTCGATACCGATCAACAGGAATTTGAGATTGGTCGTTGCATTCAAGATATGCCTTCCCCCCTCGAAATCCGAACACGGTGACCGTCTGCCGCAGCCTCTCGCATTGAATGAATTCAGTCTATGGCAATCGATTTGATTGCAGTGTTCTCGTTTCCCCGTCCCTGTTGCGTCCCTGTCGCGTCCCCTGCGGCCTCAACCACTTCGCCAACCACTTCGCCAACCATTTGGCCAACGACTCCCTCAACTGCGCGGTCAAGCGGTGCATCCGATCGCGATCCGACGGAGATTCGATGGAATCGATGAATCAATCCGGCCGATGATTCGTCGCGGCAGTCGTGCGGAAGGCGTGGTCGGCTCGCCATTCAATGACGAAATGATCCAAGGGTCGCCACGCAGGCGAATGAGCGTGGATAGCAGGATTCGGATGGGTGAATTCCCTCATCCAGACGAAGACGGCTTCGGGCGGTCGGTCCGAGCCGCTACATTGATCGTTGCCATCACCCACTTTCATCGAGGATGTCCGTGCCCCACCGAATGATTCGACACCATCTGCCGCTTGCCGGCTCGCTCGCGCCTGCAGTCACCGTCCATGGCGGCGATCCGCGCCGTCTTTGAGGAGAGACCATGGGATCACGACAAAGCACGATGGACTATGTCCTGGAGCAGATCAGTCAGGCCGGCGACGTCTCCGCGAAGAAGATGTTCGGCGAGTTCGGCATCTATTGCGATGGCCGCGTGGTCGGCTTTCTGTGTGACGACCAGCTCTTCGTAAAGATCACCGAGGCCGGTCGACAGCACATTGCGCAGCCGAAAGAAGGCCTCGCCTATCCGGGCGCCAAGCCCAGCTTCCTGATCGACGGTGACCTGTGGGAAGACCGCGAGTGGCTGTCGACCCTGATTCGGCGGACCGCCGCAGAGATACCGTTGCCCAAGCCCAAGTCGGCGCCCTCCTCCACGGCCAAGGCCAAGGCCACGGCAGTGCCTGCGGCGAAGAAAGCCGCAGCGAAGAAGACGACGTCGGCGACGTCCGCTACCTCGGCCAAAAGTGCGGGCGCAAAGCCAACGGCCAAAGCGCCCGGCAAGGCCCCCAGCAAGCCCGCCAAGTAGGCGTCCGGGTTCGACGCCCCCTGGCGATCCGCACGAGACGCGGCCCGCGGTCGCACCGCGTGCCGCCAGGACACCGGCCGGCTGGGCGTTGTGCCCGCCCATCCCGGCCGATCGGACCGCCCTACTTCAGCCCATTCAAGAAGGCATCAATCACCGCTGCGATCGGGGCGGCGGCCGCGTCCTCCTGCAGGCTCAGGTGGGTGGCGCCCTGGATCCAGGCCACCGACGCATACGGAATGGCCTGCGCCGCCCGCTTGGTCATGAAGGCCATCTGGCTGTGGGTGCCGCCGATCAGCAAGGTGGGCACATCGATGCGGGCCAGGGCCTCCTCGGTGATCGGGTGCTCGGCCCGCACCCGGAACTCATCGGCCAGGCTGCGGGTGTCATTGATGTTGGCGGCGACCGCCTTCACCCAATGGCTCACCGAATCCTTGCGCAAGCCCACTGTGGGTTCGATGAACTGAACGGTGCGTTCCAGCGCCTGGTCCTGGTTGCCGGCGGCCGCCTTCTCGGCCCGCTCCAGCAGATCGGCCCGGTCGGTGAACAAGGCCGGCTCGATCAGGATCAGTGCCTTGATATTGCCGGGACGCGACACCGCATGGGCCGCAGTGAAATAGCCGCCATGCGAATAGCCGAACAGCACGACGGGCGTCTTGCTCTGTGCGGCGATGGTGTCGATGTCACTCACATAGTCCGTCAGCCGGAAATTGCCCTTGGTCGCCACCACGCTGCGGCCATAGCCCCGCAATTGCATCTGGTCCACTGGGTAGGACAGCTTGGCCAGGGCGGAAAACTTGTCGCAGGCCACGGCCACGATGCTGGCGGTCGAGCCGGCTGCGCGATTGCCGAGCTGTTCGACCGCAATGTCTCCATCCGAGACCTTCACGAGATTCGACGTCATTTCAACTCTCCTCTGTTTGACAACAAGGAAGCACTGCCTCGCGTCCCGACATGAAACGGATTCAGGAGGGCGCGCGATGCGGGGCTTTCCACGAGAACGAATGAACATGCCCGAAGCAGCACGGACCCGGCGCGTCGTTCGCGCGCCGCTGTGCATGGCAAGCCTTTGCCCCTGAAGGGCGTCCAGATGTGACGCACGTTCGTCCGAACGGCGCTATCCCTGGCTGGTCGCTCGCTCGAATCCGAAGTTTTTCCACCGCATCACGCTGCTGTTGAGCGCAATGAACGGCTGAATCAGAGGGCCCACCAGGAACAGGAACATGACGGTGGCCACACCCACCGGTCCGCCCAGCAGCCATCCGGTGGCGAACAGGCTGATCTCCAGCGTCATCTTGGCGCGGAAGAAGGAATAGCCCAGCTTCTCCATCATGGTGATGGCCACCAGGTCCATGATGCGAATGCCCACGCCGCTCATGATGATCAATGACGAGGCGTAGGCGCACAGGATCAGTCCAAGCACCACCTGCACCAGCGGCGCATCCGGAATGGCGGTGTAGCGCTCGATCCGCAGCCAATTCCACAGGTCGATGAGATAGCCGACGGCGGCCGTGGTGACGAAGGGCATCAGCGGTGGAAAGCGTCGATTCCACAGCACCCACCAGGTCAGCAGGACCACCGCCACGATCGCGGAACAGCCGCCCATGCCGAGCTGGAGGTAATGGTTCATGCCGATGACCAGCACGTCCAGCGGATCGGTGCCCAGCCGGGCGTCGATGAAGAACTTGGCGCCGATGGAGAACAGCACACAGCCGGCGGCATACATCAGGAGCTGGCGAGGCGCCGGCAGGCGGTGGCGGAGCCATTGTGTCCACACCGTCGATCGCTGGGTCATGGGGTGTCCTGTTGAACGTGGAAACCATCCCGGGGGCGTGTGTCGCCATCGCGTCCTGAGAACCGCTGACCGAAACTCGGTCCGGCCCAACCGAGCGACCTCGTGATCAGACAACACAACACGCCATCGAGTGCCACCCAATCTGCCCGACCGATACTAGGAACCCCACCCCACCCTGTCAATGAATGAGAGGCCCCCCGGAAAGGGGGGAACGCGTCCCTCGTTTCATTGCAATCGTCGATTGCATTCATTCATTCGGGCATTGTTCGAGCATTGATCGGGCTTGGCCGGGCTTGAACGGTGCATCCTGCTGGTGTGATCACGCGTGTGAATGTCAGAGTCATTGCTTCGAGCGCGCGGGCAAGACCTGGCAAATGGAGGCACGCTGGTCCGGCGTCATGCCCGCCAATGCCAAGGCGCCCTGCAACGAGGCATTGGCACCGCTGGGCGAGCGGATCACCTGCGGCAAACGCTCGGGTGTGCCCCGATCCAGCGTCTTCAACTGCCGCATCACATCGTCCGGAAAACTCGGAAACTGTTCACCGATCCCGCCACTGAGCGTCACCACGGTGGGGCGGAACAGCTCGTGCAGATTGATCAGGCAGTGCGCCGTCATGCGGGTGGCCCGGTCGAGCCAGTCCTGCACCGTGCCACCGTCCGCGGTGTGCCGGGCCAGCGATCGCGAAGACGCATAGGCCTGCAGACAGCCTTGTCGGCCGCAACTGCAGCGCTCGCCCGCCGGCTGGACGATGAGATGGCCCAGTTCCCGGTCCCGCAGCAGCCGACCCTCTGTCCAGACGCCGCCTCCGACGCCGGTGCCCAGCGACAGATGAATCAGCGACGCCACGCCCAGGCGGCTGGCATCCGCCACCGTGGCCGCGCTGCCGTCGTCGCACCAGGCGAGCTCCTGGCGCACGAAGTCGGCCAGCAAGGGACCGAGCGGCAAGCCGACCCAATGCGGATGATTGGGCCATCGTTCGATGATTCCGCCGGCGTCCAGCGTCGGCGCGCTGCCGATCACCAAGGCCGAAAACGTACCGACTCGGGCGACCCAGGCCGAGAGGCGGTCCAGCAAGGGCTGCACCGCCTCGCGCGCGGGCAAACCGGCATCCAGGGGGACCTGGTCGGTGTCGACGACCCGCCCGCCGGCCAGCACGCCCCAGGCCATCTTGCTGCCGCCGATGTCGAGGCCCAGGGCGTGTGTCATGGTCAGAAACGCGCCGCGCCATCGACCGGAATGACGGCGCCACTGACGTAGGACGCCAGCGGCGAGACGAGAAAGGCGACCACGGCGGCAATCTCCTCGGGTTGAGCCACCCGGCCCAGTCCGATCGCCGCCTGGATGCGGGTTTGTTCGTCCTCGCTGTAGGGGCTGCCGGGGGGCGCCACGAGCGCACCCGGGGCCACCACATTGACGGTGATCTGATGACGACCCACCTCCCCCGCCAAAGATTTGGCATAGCCCTCCAGCGCGGCCTTGGTGGCGGCGTAATCCGCCTGTCCAGGCAGGCCGTGGGCGCCCGCGCGCGAGCCCACCAGCACGATGCGGCCGCTGTTCTGACGCCACATCGGGCGAAGCACTTCGCGGCAGAGCTGCGTGGCGGACACGAGATTCAGATCGAACAGGGCCGCCTGATCGGCCCGGCTGGTCATCAGGGCGGACTTTCGCAAGGTCGTGCCGGCGCAATGAATCAACGCATCGACGCGCCCATGGCGCTCCAGCGCCTGGGCGACCACGGTGCGAGCCGCTGCAGGGTCCGTCAGGTCGACCTGCAGCGTGTCGAGTCGACCGACGGGGCGGGTGTCTGCCGGCGCCGAGGCGCCCGCCATCTCGCCAGCCATTGCGGCCGCGGTGGCGCCGAGGTCGTCCAATGCCGCCCCGTGGCGATGAAACAGCGCCAGCACGACCGCCTGCTGGCGCAGCAACAGTCGGCAGACCGCGAGACCGATCAGTCCCGAGGCACCGGTGACGATGCAGACCTGTCCTCGGAGATCGATCATGGCCGGGCGCTCCCGTCTCAGCCCATCGGCGTGGCCAGCTCGATCAGCACGCCGTTGTTGTCCAGCACATAGGCCACCTGCTGGCCCCAGGGCTTGGTCTGCGGCGGATTGACCGGTTTGGCACCAGCCGCAACCGCGCGCTGATAGGCCGCATCGAGATCATCACTGACCAGGGCGACTTCGATGCCGGCGGGCTCCTGGGCGGGCGTGTTCTTGCGATAGCTGGCCACATTGCTTTGCGCCAGTTCGTCGCCGACAAAGGCCAGCGCGGTGCTGCCGGTTTCCATTTCCGCGTATTGGCCACTCTCATGGACAAAACGACGGCTCAATGCAAAGGCCTTTTCATAGAACGTCACCGACGCTTCGACATTGTTCGTGTAGATGATCACATAGCCCAGTTTCATATCGCTTCTTTCCTGAAGAGTCATTGAGGCACCGCAGTGTCGGGCAACGCGGCGGATCGATGGGGAGATTTGCGGTGACCGGAGGTTTCTCCGGCCACGGCCGACAGCGTCATTCAGGCGCTGCTTCGGTGGTCGTGGCGGTCGCTGCGGTCGCGGTGTTCGCGGTGTTCGCGATGTCGACCGCGGCGGCCACAGGATAGGCCGCCTCAAACAGCGGCCGGTAATCCGGGAAGGTGTGCACGCCCCCGACCAGTGGCTGGCAGCCGCGGAACACGCCGGGGAAGCGGTGATTGGGTTTGGTCAATGCCGCGGCAATGAACAACCGCGTGCCGGCCAGGATGGCCAGCAGTCGCTCGCCGATGGCTTCCTGATCCGGCTGGTCGCGCATGATCCGAAGCACGGCATGGGAGAAGGCCACATCCGGCACGATCCAGTCGTAAGCCGTGCCGGTGGCATCCACAAAGGCCAGCCGGACGAAGACGCGGTTGCGTGTGGAGCGCTGCAGATACAGCCGTTGCGGTGTCGCCGTCACCATCCCCACGCTGCGCTCTCCCGCGAAGGCGTCGATCACACTCGGGTCGGTGTGGCGCGCCATCCAGTGGGCCAGCGCCTCGTCCTGTCCGAACGGTGCCGCATCGGGTGGACTGAGGTCTTGCACCAGATGATGATCCTCCGGTCGCCGATCGTCCTGCATGCCGGGCGCGACGGCACACCGAAAGGCCTGCCGGTATTGATAGCTCGCGGGGGCCTGCGGCGTGCCGATCACCTGGCGGGTGAAGATCGGTTCGGGCCGCACCCATCGACCTTCCGGCGTGATGGCGGAGACACAACCGAACTGCTCGTCGATCTGGGTGATGACCATCGGCAGCAGCACCAGGGTTTCAGCCGGCACGCCCTCGGGCACCGACAACGCGGCGGCGGCATGGGGATGGCAGTGGGCATCGGTCAGCATGGGGGGCTCCTAGGAGGCGTTGGGCGTGGCCGCACAGACCAGGGCGCCGGGCAACAAGGGAAATCGCCGGGCGCTGACCTCATGCCAGCCGGTGTGGATCAGATGAGCCGAGAGCGCCGCATCCGAGCCATCGAACAAGGTGCCCAGATTCACCCAGTCGACGGTCATGAGACCGGCCACATCCAGGTGGTCCGGCAACACAAACTGGTCGTAGACGATGAGGCGGGCACCGGGTGGCAGGACCTGGTGCAAGGCAGCCAGCAGGCCCTGGGCGGCGGGCTGGGGAATCATGTGCAGCAGGTTGGACAGGATCACCGCCTGCGACTCCGCGGCCTCCGTCAACAGCCGATCGGCGCGGGTCACATCTTCGGCCACGAAGCGGCAGCGCGCCGCCTCTGCCGGGCCGAGTGATTCAGCGCGTGCCGCCATCCGGGCCATGAAATGCGGCTCGACCGGCGGACGGTCGACGACACAGAAGCGGGCATTCGGCATGAGCCGGGCGAGCTGTTCCGCCAGGGCCCCATCGGCGCCGCCCAGGTCAAGCACCCGCATGCCATCGGTCAATCCGGCGTGCCGGAACAGATGCAGGGCCAGGGCGCGTGTCGAGGCGGCCATCGCCTGCTGATAGCCTGAATGAAACGCCGGCTCCTCGATCCGGCCCAGCGGATCCGCGCCCTGCCCCGTCTCCACCATGCGGCGCAGGGAGCCATTGGCGGCATGCCACCGCCGGACTTGGGCCTCCATCGCCATCACCGGCAGCACCGCCGCGGTGGCGGGCGGCACGGCATAGCGGTCGCCTTGTCGCAGCAGCACGCCAGCGCTGGTCAGGAGGTCCAGCAATCGGGTCAGCGGGTCGGTCTGCCAGCCCAGCGCCTCGGCCAGCGTCGCGGCGCTGGCGGGCGATTCCGCGAGGCGGGCCAGGGCTTGGCCCTCCAGCAGCAAAGTGACGGCATCGCTGAGCTTGTAGGCCATCGACCAGAACAAGGCCGGGTTCAGCCTGGGATCCAGCGACATGGCCGTGTGCGGAGGGCTCATGCCGGCGCCACCGCAGCCACGAGGATCACGCCATCGCTGCCAGGCGCCACGACGGCGGCCCGCCGGCCCTGTGCCACAGCGGTCTTCACCGCGTCCGACAGCGCGAGCAGGCCCAGTGCGGCGCGGGTGTCGGGCCATTCGGCGCTGAGGCTCAGGCAGGTGGGCGGCTCAGGCATCCGCGCCAGCGTCAGGTCCATCAGCTCACGCCAGCGTGACGGCGCCTGCACGGCCAAGTAGAGCGCGTCGCAGGCCTGTTGGGTGAGCCAGTCCGCCAGTGCCCCAGCGGTGGCCTCCGGCGAATCCGCCGCAGGCAGCGTCCGGATGTCCAGCAGCCGGGCATTCGCGCGGGCGCCGCGCCGCCGTGCATCGTCGGCGCGTTCCAGCACCACCGCGGCGGCGCCGTCGGCGTGGTCGGCCGGCAGGCCCAGACCTTGGCACACGCTGGCCTCGAAGGCATCGGCGCTGTCGTAGCCCAGGGCCAGGGCCGCATCGGCGCGGTCGACCTGAACCGTCATCGCCGCGATCTCCAGCGCCTGCAGACCGGAACGCCGGGACCCGGTGAGGGTGTAGGTGGTGCCGGTCAGTCCGAAATGTCGACAGATCAGCGCCGCACCCAGGTGAATGCCATGGTCCAGTGACATGTTGGGCGTGATGGCATTGGGACGGGTCGTCAGACCCTCGCACAGCACCCGGCTCGCCTGCGGCGCACCGCCGAGACAGGTGCCGCCGATCACCGCAAAGCGATCATCCGCACACGGCAGCGCCGACGGGCCGATGCCGGCTTGTGTCAGCGCGTCCGATGCCGCCACGGCGGCCAACTGCGCCGCACGGTTCATGAAAGCGAAGTTCGCATCCGGCGGAAAGTGCGCGTCGATGTCGAAGGTGGCGAGCGAGGTGCCGGACCCGGCCGATGCGCCGGCCACGCCCGACCCTCCGGATCCGGCCTCCTGTCCCCACGGCGCCCACTGCAGCGCCGGGCCCGACAAGGTCCCCACCCCCGTGATCACCAAATCAGGCAGCGCAGGCGGCCGATCGGAGCGCGTCGGCGCGCCCTCTCCCGCCGATGGGATCGCCTGTGCCTGTGCCTGTGCCTGTGCCTGTGCCTGTGCCTGTGCCTGTGCCTGTGCTTGTGCTTGTGCTTGTGCCTGTGTCAGCGGCGCGTCGGTGCCCAGCGCAATGCAGGTGTTGAGTCCGCCGCCGCCACAGGCATTCGACAGGCCGAAGGCGACGCTGAGGTCCAATCCCTGAGGGCCGACCGGCTCAAGACCGAGTGCCGGGTCAGACGCATCCAGCTGCGCGTTGCCATGAATGAAGTGACCCCGCATCTGAAGCACGGCCGCGATCACTTCGGTGATGGCCGCGGCGCCGGACAGATGGGTTGTGATCGACTTGGTCGCATTCACCGCCACCTGCGACTGCGGACCGCAGACCCGCGTGATCGCCTGACATTCGATCAGGTCGATCATTCGGGTGCCGGGGGCATGGGCGCTGACATAGGCCACATCGGAGGCCGCACGGCCGGCGTCGCGCAAGGCCAGTTGCATGGCGCGCTCCAGGCCGGAGCCATCCGGCGCCAGCGTGATGGGCGCGGCACCCCGATCGCAGACGCTGCCGAAGCCTTCGACCCACGCCTGGGGAGCTGCGCCGACGTCCGGCCGCGCCAGCACCAGCGCCGCGGCGCCCTCGCCCAGAATGGCGCCGTCCCGATCGCGGTGGAACGGCCGGAGCTGGGTGCCCACGAAGCCGGCGCGCTCGGCACCCCACAGGATGCTGGGCTTCATCACCTCCAGCCCGACGATCAGCACCGACTCGCAGCGCCCCAGACGCAGCAGGTCCAGTGCCAGGCCGATGGCGATGTTGCCCGAGGCGCAGGCATTGCTCACGACGAAGCGGGGCCCGCCAATGCCGACCGCGCTCGCCAGGCGCTGCAGCAGCGAGCCATTCGAATAGCGGCTCACGGCGTCTGCGAGCAGGCGGCGCTGATCCAGCGAGTCCGCACGGTCGAGGGTGGCGTCCGACGTCGACGCTTGATCGGCGGAGTCGCTCGGGCTGCCCCGGTCGGTCGGATCGCCGGCCAAGGCAGCGAGCGCGGGGTAATGCGATTCCGCCATGGCGCTGTCGCCGGCCATGGTGGCCAGGATCAAGCCCATGCCGGCCGTCGGAATGCGGCAGCCCGCGAGCGCTTCGCGCGCGGCGGCGGTGGCCATTCGCAGGCCTTTTGCAGGGCCGGCGAAGGCCGGGTCATTGACCAGACCCGCGAGCGATTTCCCTCGCGGAATCGGCATGCCGGTGAGCTCGCTGAGGGATGGCTGCCCCCGCCGCAAGGCTTGTTCGAACGCAGAGATCCCGGTCGCCACCGGATTGACCACACCGGATCCCACGATGGCGACCGCACCGGCTCCCGCCCGCTGCGAAGCGGACCCCATCAGCTCGCTCGCGGCTTGGTCGCGACAATGACCCGATTGAGCAGCGGCGCCGGATCCATCTCCACCACCAGCGGCGGCGGAAAGCCCGCATCCTCCAGCGCCGACACCCAGTACTCGACCGGCACCGGCATTTCGCCATCTGCGCGCAGGAACTTCGGAATCAACTCGACCTGCAACAGCATGCGGTCCAAGCCCGCCGTGCGCAGATAGTGCAAGGCCTTGCTCGACAGCAAGTCGTACATGTCGGCCACCCAGGCCGGGTCCTCCGGACCCCCCATTCGCCGGCAATGCTGATCACCGTAGATGAACTTGCCGCCGGGCTTCAACACCCGCAGCACCTCTTGCGCACACACCCGCTTGTCCGCATGGGTGAGGTGGTGCAGCGCGTAATTGGAAATGATGGTGTCCACCGAATGATCGGGCAGATCGATTGCATGGGCCGACCCGATCAGCGTGGTCAGCGCCACGTCCTCGGGGACCTTCTCGCGCAGCCGCTCCAGCATCGCCGGGGCCGGGTCGAGTGCCAGCAAGGCGGCTTGCGGCCGGGCCCGCGCGGCCTGGATCAGCAGGTTGCCGGTGCCCGCACCGAGGTCGAGGATGGTGGCCGTGTCCGGCTGGATGTGGCTGACGATCTCCTGGAACAGCGCATGCATCTGCGGCACATTGCCCATGACTCGGTCATAGCTGGCGGCCAGGTCATTCCAGTGGGTGGCGTCGGGGGCTTGCAAGGACATGGTCAGGGCTCCGGATGAGGCTCGGCCGTCGACTGGGCGGCCACGATGCAGCGGGCGGCGGAATCGAATGAATCGATGGTCCGGGCGTTGAGGGATTCGGCGGGAAATTCAATCGAGAAGGCGGTCTCGATGTGCACCAGGATCTCCATCGCGGCAATGGAGTCGATGGCCAGGGCGGCAATCAGGTCGGCACGGGGAAGGTCTTCGGGGCGGCTTCGCAATCGAAGCGCCTTGACATAGATGTCCCTCAACTCCCTCTCGACGGACTCGATCATCGCGTTCATCTTGTCGTGGGACCGCGCGCGTCATCGACGTGGGTGATCCGGAGATTGGATTGGCCACTGCACCGACCGGATGGCAATTGATTCAGGCAAACCGCGTCAATCACCGATCGGCGTTAGGGTCTGATTCATTTTTGCCGTATCTTTCTTGGAACGTCAAGGCGGTATACGCGCGGTGCAATTGCAGGCATTGCTGTCATCGTGCCAATGACTGTCGAGCAGGAACACCAAACTGGGCCGCCATGCTGAACACCCCCGATGACCGTCTACCCCGTGAATCCATGCGCACGGCCTGCGCCAATGAATCGCCGGCGCCCGGCGTCACTGCCCTTCCGGATTGCAGTGTCACGACCTTGATCTCCCTGATTCGATGCATTCCGGAGGCGGGCCGGTCATTCGACATCGATGCCGTGACCGCCGCGCGGCAATACGGCATTGGTGAATCGCCGCTGCAATCATGGGTCGACCAAGGTTTACCCTGTCGCGGCGATCAAGGACAGCGCCGATTCGATCGCAATGACCTGGCCAATCTCAGTCTCGATCTGGGCCTTCCCTCGATTCGGCGAATGGCGATGCGCACCTGGGCCACCTCATTGACCGAATCGGACAAAGGGCCGCGATGGGCCACGCTCCAGGTCAGCGCCGGGCTGTCGCCCTCGCAGGGTGCAGGCCCGAGGTCCGGAATGACCGTACCGGCAGGCGCGGAGGCGGACGCGGTCGATGGCGCCCCATTCATCCTTCGGCGGCGAGTGGATGTGTTTGATCGGCGAGCCGATGGCGTGCTGCGTACGCTGCTGGAGCGGTTTCGCAACTTTCGCTTCTTCATGCTGCCGGAGGTGTGCCGCTGGAACCTGGACTTCATTCAGCGCCACCGCATGTGCGAATGCGGCGGCGCGGCACGGCTCCTGGTGCATGAAGCCGGGGCGGCCGGCCTGCAGGCACGGCTGTGTTTCGGGCTGCTGATGGCGGAGCCCTACTCCACCGGTCACTATTGGGCCGAGCTTCGCCTGGACGATGACTGGGTGCCGTTCGACCCGCTGTTGCTGGGCCTGCTGCACCGGGTGACACGGCTGTCTGCCCAGCAATGGCCGATCCACCGCGCCAATCGCCCCATGCTGCACCGCCTGGGTGTGGTGGAGCGATTCGAGTCCCATGGGGCGCCGGTCGTGGACGGCGTGATCGATCCGGCCTTCCCGGTCTCGCTGCGGATCATGTCCGGCCAGACCTTTGTCGCCACGCTGCCAACGACTTTCAGTCGCGCGGAGGATGAGGCGGCCGAAGTCGCGGGATATCGGTGAGGCAGCGGCCCGGCACTTCCGCGTCCGCGAGGCGGAGTCCTTCCATGCCGTCTGGATGCTGGATCACCACGAAGGTCCGCTCGGGTGGGTGGCGCGCGTGCGCATCGCCCGAGACAAAGGCGGCCGCCACGGTGGCCCCGTCATGGATCGCATCCACGACTTCTGCCGCGCTGGCCTGCACGCGGGCGCCGACGTCATGGCCCGACGCGGCATCCACCTCGCCCCACAGCACGGCACTCACCTGCCCGTCCGCATCCAGGCGGACCTTGGACACCACGAAATAGCGCCCGTCTTCGGTGCTCAGGGGACGGGCTCGTTCACCTTGGTAGGTCATGGCGCTTGCTCGCTGTCAGAAGGAATCGGCGTCGGTTCGCGACCGACGTGGGGCGTCTCGCCTGCATTGCCTGCATTCATTCGGCGAGATCGCCGCTCAGTCTGGACGCATCCTTGCAGCGATTCCGTGCGGTGCCGCACATGGGCAGGCCTGGTCCCGCGGGTGCTGGGTACCGCTGCGTTCTGTCCGAACCCCGCCCGGCTCCGGTCGACCCCGGCCAGCTCGGATCGACTGTGGTCCTGTGCGACGGCATGTGTCGCATCGCACAGACCGCTGGCGCGCCAACGCCCAGGCTGAACGCTTCCTCAACGAACCGGACAAGACCATGAAAACAGATGCACAACTGCAGCAGGACGTGACGGCTGAACTGAAGTACGAGCCCTCGATCCATGCCGCGCAAATCGGGGTTGAAGTGAAGAACGGCATCGTGACGCTGGCCGGTCAGGTCGGCAGCTATGTCGAGAAGTGGAATGCGGAACGCGCCGCCCAGCGGGTCAACGGCGTGAAGGCGCTGACGATCGAGCTCAAGGTCAAGCTGCCCAATGACGGCAAGCGGACCGATGCCGACATCGCCGAGTCCGCCACCCACATCCTGGCCTGGACCAGTTCACTGCCTGAGAAGGCGGTCAAGGTCATGGTGGAAGGCGGCTGGCTGACGCTTTCCGGCGATGTGGAATGGCAATTCCAACGCCAGGACGCCGCCGACAGCGTGCGCCATCTGGCCGGTGTCGTGGGGGTCAGCAACCAGATCGGCATCAAGCCGTCGGTGTCTGCGACGGTGGTGAAGTCGGACATCGAAGGGGCGCTCAAGCGGCGCGCCACCGCCGACGCGAAGACCATCTCGGTCGAGGTCAAGGGCCACGATGTGACCTTGAGCGGCACGGTGCACAGCTGGGCGGAACGCGATCTGGCCACCCGCTCGGCCTGGGGCAGCGCCGGCGTGCGCAATGTGGTGGACAACATGAACCTGGTGTACTGAAGCCGGCGCCGACGATGGCATCCTCCGTACCGGAGCAGGCCAGGATTGGCGCCCCATCTGATCGTCAAACGGTCGGGATCACGCCGCAGGCGCCCGCGACGTCAACGGCGCTTGCAGCAGGCGATGCAGCGCCCTTCCTCAAGCGGGCGCGACGATCACCCGGTCCGCGCCCTCTCACGCCTCACTCGTCCGCCAAGGCGGCATCCACCGTGGCTTGCGCCTGTGCCAGCAGGCGCTGCAGATGGTCCTCGCCGTGGAAGCTCTCCGCATAGATCTTGTAGATGTTCTCGGTCCCTGACGGCCGCGCCGCAAACCAGCCCGAGGCGGTAGAGACCTTGATGCCGCCAATGCGCGCGCCATTGCCTGGCGCTTCGTTCATCACCTGGGTGATCGGCTCCCCGGCCAGTTCGGTGGTCTTGATGGCAGCGGGCGACAGCGCGCCCAAGCGCGCCTTCTGCGCCGGCGTGGCCGCGGCATCCACCCGGTTGGTGAACGGCCGCCCGAGCGCGTCCGTCAGCTCGCGGTACAGCGCGCCGGGATCGCGACCGGTGCGGGCGGTCATCTCCGCCGCCAGCAGTCCGGCGATCAGGCCGTCCTTGTCGGTGCACCAGGCGGTGCCGTCGCGGCGCAGGAAGGCGGCGCCGGCGCTCTCTTCTCCCGCAAACCCCAGGTTGCCGTCCAGCAGCCCAGGCGCAAACCATTTGAAGCCCACCGGCACCTCGTAGAGCTGTCGGCCCAGCCGTTGGGCCACGCGGTCGATCAACTGGGTGCTGACCACCGTCTTGCCCACGGCCGCCTCGGGCGTCCATTCCGGGCGGTGCCGGAAGAGGTAGTCGATGGCCACGGCCAGGAAATGGTTCGAGGGCAGCAGGCCGTCGCCGGGCGTGACGATGCCGTGGCGGTCGTGATCGGTGTCGCAGGCGCAGGCGATGTCGAAGCGATCCTTGATCTCGGTGAGCCGCTGCATCGCGTAGCTGGAGGACGGATCCATGCGGATCTGCCCGTCCCAGTCCAGCGTCATGAAGCCGAAGCGCGGGTCCACCACGTCGCTGACCAACGTCAGGTTCAGCTTCCAGCGCTCCGCGATCGCCGGCCAGTAATGCACGCCGGCACCACCGAGGGCATCCACGCCCATGCGGATGCCGGCGTCGCGGATCAGGGCCATGTCGATCACCTGGTCCAGGTCTTCGATGTAGTTGCCCATGAAATCATGGTGATGGGTGGTGGACGCGGTCAGTGCCTGGGCCAGGGGCAGTCGTCGAACGCCTTCCAGCTTGTGTTCCAGATAGCGGTTGGCGGCGGATTGGATCGCGTCGGTCACCGTCTGGCCTGCCGGGCCGCCGTGGGTCGGGTTGTATTTGATGCCGCCATCGCGCGGCGGGTTGTGGGAGGGGCTGAGCACGATGCCGTCCGCCAGGGTGCCGCCGCCGCGGTTGTGCTTGACGATGGCATGCGAGATGGCCGGCGTCGGGGTGTATTCACCGCCCTTGGCCAGCACCACATCCACGCCGTTGGCCGCCAGCACCTCCAGCGCGCTGTCGCAGGCGGGCTGGGACAGCGCATGGGTGTCCACGCCCATGAACAGCGGCCCGGTGATGCCCTGCGTCCGTCGGTAGTCGCACACCGCCTGGGCAATCGCCAGCACATGCCATTCATTGAACGATACGTCCAGCGACGAGCCACGATGCCCCGAGGTGCCGAACGCCACCCGCTGCGCCGTCACCGACGGATCCGGTCGTTGCGCGGTGTACGCGGCAAGGAGCGCGTCGAGGTCGATGAGGACCGAGGCCGGTGCGGGCTGACCCGCCAGTGGGCTGATGCGCGTGCTCATGCGTGAATCTCCTGGTGCGTGCTGAATCCGCCCGATCGGCAAGAACCGCTCCCGACAGTGCGCATGGCGCCGATCGGGCCGGGCACGGGCACTTCTCTCGCCGACCTGCCCCGCGCATGTGCGCCAGCGCACCGATGCGAAGCCGGTGCGCGCCCTACTGTGCGTCCATGTATGTTGCGCCCACCCCTGCCGAATTGAAACGCCTGGACGCCTATTGGCGTGCGGCGAACTTCCTGTCCGTCGGACAGATCTTCCTCTGGGACAACCCGTTGCTCAAGCGGCGGTTGACCCTGGAGGATGTGAAGCCGATGCTGCTCGGGCACTGGGGCACCACGCCGGGACAGAACTTCATCTATGCCCATCTGAACCGGGTGATCAAGTCCTTCGACCTGGACATGATCTATGTCTGCGGCCCCGGCCATGGCGGCCCGGCGGTGGTGGCCAACACCTACCTGGAGGGCACCTACAGCGAGGTCTATCCGCACATCGGGCGCGACGAGGCCGGCCTGCGGCGGCTGTTCCGGCAGTTCTCCTTCCCCGGCGGCATTCCCAGCCATGCCTCGCCCGAATGCCCGGGCTCGATCCATGAAGGCGGCGAGCTGGGTTATTCGCTCAGCCATGCCTTCGGTGCTGCCTTCGACAATCCCGCGCTGTTCGTGGCCTGTGTGATCGGTGATGGCGAGGCCGAGACCGGGCCGCTGGCCACCGCCTGGCACTCCAACAAGTTTCTGGATCCGGTGACCGATGGCGCGGTGCTACCCATCCTGCATCTGAACGGCTACAAGATCGCAAGCCCTGCGGTGCTGGCCCGCATCCCGGCGGAGGAACTGACGCAGTTCCTGACCGGTTGCGGCTGGATGCCGATCTTCGTGTCCGGCCACGAGCCCGGCCCGATGCATGCGCAGATGGCCGCGGCCATGGACCAGGCGGTGCTGGAGATCCACCGCATCCAACGCCAGGCCCGCAAGTACGGTCAAGCGGCGCGGCCGCGCTGGCCGATGATCGTGCTGAACTCGCCCAAGGGCTGGACTGGGCCGCGCACGGTGGATGGCCAGCCGATGGAGGGCAACTTCCGGTCGCATCAGGTGCCGCTGCATCCGGCCGATCATCCCGGCCATCTGGCCCTGCTGGAAGACTGGCTGCACAGCTATCGCCCCGGTGAACTCTTCGATGCGGAGGGTCGGCTGGAGCCGGAGCTGGCCACGCTGGCACCGGTCGGACGACGTCGCATGGGCGCCAATCCGCATGCCAATGGCGGCCTGCTGCTGCGGGATCTGCATCTGCCCGACATCGCGTCCTACGCCGCCGAGGTGCCGGCGCCGGGATCGCCGGGCATCAGCGACACGCGGGTGCTGGGCCCGTTCCTGCGGGATGTGATGCGGCTCAATGCGGAGGCCCGCAACTTCCGGGTCTTCGGTCCGGACGAGACTGAATCCAACGGCCTGACCGCCGTGTTCGATGCCACCAATCGGCAATGGGATGCCGAGACCGCGCCCGGCGACCACTGGCTGGCGCCGCAGGGCCGGGTGATGGAAATGCTGAGCGAGCACCAGTGCCAGGGCTGGCTGGAAGGCTATCTGCTCACCGGCCGGCATGGCCTGTTCAACAGCTATGAGGCCTTCATCCACATCGTCGATTCGATGTTCAACCAGCATGCCAAATGGCTCAAGGTCAGTGCCCAAGTGCCCTGGCGGCGCAAAGTGGCGTCGCTGAACTATCTGCTGGCCTCTCATGTCTGGCGGCAGGACCACAACGGCTTCACCCATCAGGACCCGGGCTTCATCGACCATGTGGTCAACAAGAAGGCGGAGATCGTGCGGGTCTATCTGCCGCCGGATGCCAACTGCCTGCTCTCGGTGATGGACCACTGCCTGCGCAGCCGCCACGATGTCAATGTGGTGGTGGCCGGCAAGCATCCGGCGCCGCAATGGCTGACGATGCCGGCGGCAATGGCCCATTGCGCTGCGGGGATCGGTGTCTGGCATTGGGCGGGGAATGAGGTGGGGAATGAAGTGGGGACTGAGTCGACGACCGCAGCCGGCCCGGACGTCATCCTCGCCTGCTGCGGCGATGTGCCCACGCTGGAGACCCTGGCGGCGGTGTCCATCCTGCGCGAGGCGCTGCCCGAATGGACGGTCCGGGTGGTGAATGTGGTCGACCTGATGAAACTGCAGCCGCACGACGCGCATCCCCATGGCCTGAGCGATGCGGAGTACGACGCGCTGTTCACCCGCGACACGCCCGTCATCTTTGCCTTCCACGGCTATCCGTCGCTGATCCACCGCCTCACCTACCGCCGGGCCAACCATGTCCACCTGCATGTGCGCGGCTACAAGGAGGAAGGCACCATCACCACGCCCTTCGACATGACGGTGCTCAATGAGCTGGACCGCTTCCATTTGGTCATGGAGACGGTGAAGCGGGTGATGGCGGCCGGCGGTCCAGCCCGTGCCCAGGGCGAGGCCGGCGCGGCGCTGACCCGTCGACTCGAGGCCAAGCTCATCGAACATCACCGATACATCCGCGAATACGGGCGAGACCTGCCCGAGATTCGCGACTGGCGCTGGCGGCTCAGCGCATGAACGCCCTGGCCACGACCGCGCAGGCCCTGATGGCGCCTGGCAAGGGGCTGTTGGCGATGGACGAGAGCGTCTCCACCTGCGACCGGCGCCTGGCCGCCTGCGGCATTGCCCCGGGCGACGAGGCGCGGCGTCGATACCGGGAGCTGCTGGTGTCCGCGCCCGGACTGGGCGAGCGCATCAGCGGCGCCATTCTGTTCGAGGAAACCCTGCACCAGCGCAACGCCGAGGGCGTGCCGCTCATCGAGGTGCTGCGCGCGGCCGGCATCCTGCTGGGCATCAAGGTGGACATCGGCACCACGCCGCTTCCCGGCCACGCGGGCGAACGGGTGACCGAAGGGCTGGATGCCTTGGGCGCGCGGCTCGGGCGTCATGCGGCGCTGGGGGCTCGATTCGCCAAGTGGCGGGCGGTGCTGGTGATCGGCACCGACCTGCCGAGCCGCGCCTGCCTCCAGGCAAATGCGCATGCCCTGGCCCGTTACGCGGTGCTGTGCCAGGCGGCGGGGTTGGTGCCCATCGTCGAGCCGGAGGTGATGATGCAAGGCGACCACGGCCTGGCCCGTTGTGCCGAGGTCACCGAGGAGGTGCTGTGCCAGGTGTTCACACAGCTTCGAGAGCAAGGCGCGGCCCTGGATGGTCTGATCCTCAAACCGAACATGGTGCTGCCGGGTGCGTCGTTTCCAGGTCCGACCTCAGTGGGCGAAGTGGCCGATGCCACGCTGGACTGCCTGCTGCGCGTGGTGCCGGCGGCGGTGGCCGGCGTGGCCTTTCTTTCCGGCGGGCAATCGCCACTGCTGGCGACCGAGCGCCTGAATGCCCTGCACCGCCACCTCAAGCCGCCATGGCCCAGCACGATGGGGGCGCCGATCAGCCACATCGCGCCGTGGCCGCTGACGTTTTCCTTCGGACGCGCGCTGCAGGAGCCGGCGATGCAACGGTGGGCCGGTGACGACGCCCATCGTGTCGATGCCCAGGCCGCCTTGCTGCATCGGGCGCGGTGCAACGGCGCGGCGGCACTCGGGCGGTACCAGCCTGCCATGGAGGCGGACGGGCTTCCGGCCGCCGGCCCCGCCTCCTGGCGCACCTGACGGCTTGCCGGCCAACGAGGTCACCCCGCAGGCCAGCCACTCGATCGCTTCAGGCCGCGATGCGGTTCATCGGCGCCGCCGGCCTGGCGCGCGCGAGCGCCAACGCAGCAGACCCGCCCAGCCGCGTTCGCCGCCCCAGCGCCCGCCCCGGCGAGAATCGGCCACCCCGAATGAGGACCTCCGACATGGACATCTGCCTGGTGCGACACGGCGAAACCGATTGGTCCTTGACCGGCCAGCACACCGGAATCACCGATCTGGGCCTCACCCACCACGGCCAGGCGCAGGCCCGGCGGTTGGCGCCGCGGCTTCGCCAACTGGGCATCGACCATGTGCGGGTGAGTCCGCGCCTGCGTGCGCAGCAGACCTGCGCGCTGGCCGGCTTCGCGGATCGCAGCGAGATCGATCCCGATCTGGCCGAATGGGACTATGGCGCTTACGAAGGCCGACGCACCGTCGACATCCTCCGCGAGGTGCCGGACTGGGACATCTGGCGAGACGGCTGCCCGGGCGGCGAAACGCCGGAGGCGGTGCAGCATCGAATCGATCGCCTGTTGCTCCGACTGGCGCGGTTGAGCGGCCGGGTAGCCCTGTTTGCGCATGGGCAGCTCGGTGCGGCCCTGGCGGCGCGATGGATCGGGCTGCCGGTGAGCGCCGGTCAGCATTTCAGTCTGCAGACCGCGTCGGTGAGCCTGCTGGGCGTGGATCCGCGCCGACCAGACCGCAGACGGATTGACCTCTGGAATGAAGCTCCGCCCGCCGAAGGCAAGGACGGCGCGGCGTGATCGTGCAGGCTGATCGCGCAGCAAGAGCGCGCACAGAAGCCGTGCGGGAAGATGCTATCTAGACGACTGGTCTAATTAACGCCTATACTCCGCCCATGGTTGCAACAAACGATTCCTTCGACGTCCGGGACAACATCCTCGCGGTGGGTCAGCGGATCATGGCTGGCAAGGGCTTTTCGGGTGTGGGGATCAATGAGATCCTGAGCGAAGCCGGCGTGCCCAAAGGTTCCTTCTATCACTACTTCAAATCGAAGGACGCCTTCGGCGAAGCGCTGCTGGCGCGCTATTTCGAGACCTATCTGGCGGAAATCGATCAGATCATGAGCCAGCCCGGGCTCACCATGGCCCAGCGGCTGATGAACTATTTCGATTCCTGGCAGCAGAACCAGTCGTTCTCGGAATGTCAGGGCAAGTGCCTGGCGGTCAAGCTCGGGGCCGAAGTGGCGGACCTGTCCGAATCGATGCGGCTGGCCATGAAGCACGGCACCGACCAGATCATCACGCGGCTGGCCTATGCGGTGGAAGCCGGTGTGGCGGAAGGCTCGCTGAAGGTGGATGCGCCGGCGGCCGTGGTGGCGGAGAACCTCTACCAGCTCTGGCTGGGTGCGAGCGTGATGGTCAAGATCGTGCGTCAGACCGGCCCGTTCGACGCGGCCATGGCCGCCAGCCGCCAGGTGCTGCATCTGGTGTCCTGAGCCGACGCCCGGGAGGGCGACGCCGCGCTCGACAGCGCCCAACACCTGAGCCTCTGACGGTCGGGGCCGACCGGCGTCCTGACTTCGCCGCCACACTCCGGGCGCTCCTCAACCCGCCGCTCGCCCGGCTCGGACATACTCGCGCTCCATCCGCCGTGGCGTTTTGAGCGATGACCGTGTCCGCCTCCTCCCTCTCTCCCCTTGCCTCCAAGTTCCTCATCGGCGTGGCCGTGCTGGGCCTGCTGTATCTGGCCCGTGACGTACTGGAACCGGTGACCCTGGCCGCCACGCTGGCCTTTGTGCTGGCGCCGGTGGTGCGCCGCTTCCGTGGCCTCGGATTGGGGCAGGCGCCGGCGGCGATGGCCGCCTTGACCGTGGCGGGGCTGCTGATGACCGGATTGGCCATGGTGCTGGTGGCGCAGTTGGGGGCGATGTCCCGCGAGCTGCCGGCCTACGAGTCCAATGTGCGCGAGAAGATCGTGGTGCTGCGCAAGTTCACCGTCGACCAGTTGCGCGAAGCCCAGGGCCGCGCGGGACGGATGGTCGGCGACCTGGCTCCGGGTGGCAGCGTGTCGCCCTCGGCGGAGATGACGGCCGACCGCGCCGTGGGCCCGCAGCAGGAGAGCAATCCGAACGCCACCGGGCGACCCGGCCCCACCGACGACAGCGTCGAGGTGCTGCGCCAACTGGTCGCGACGCTCTGGGGACCGGTGGGCACGGTCGGCATCGTCGTGTTGGTCCTGATTTTTGCCTTGCTGGAACAGGATGCGCTGCGCGACCGCCTGATCCGCCTGCTCGGCGGCACCGATGTGCGGGCGGCCACCAGCGCGGTCAACGATGCGGGGCAGCGGCTGTCGCGCTATTTTGTTTCCCAGTTCTCGGTGAACCTGGGCGTGGCCGTGGTGATCGGCGCCCTGCTGGCCTTGCTGGGCGTGCCGCATGCAGCGGTCTGGGCGGTGCTGGCCGGCCTGCTGCGCTTCATTCCCTATGTGGGCTTCCCGGCAGCGGCGGTCTGCGCTTGTCTGATGGCGGCCGCGATGTCGCCCGGCTGGGACCTGGTGTGGTCGACGGGTCTCGTGTTTCTGGGCGTGGAGCTGCTGGTGGCGCATGTGATCGAGCCGCAGCTGTACGGCCATGCCACCGGCCTGTCGCCGTTTTCGGTGGTGGTCTCGGCGATTTTCTGGAGCGCGCTGTGGGGGCCGGTGGGGCTGCTGTTGTCCACGCCGCTGACGCTGTGTTTGGTGGTGGCGGGACGGCATGTCCCCGCCCTCGCCTTCCTCGACATCCTGCTGGGCGACGCGCCGGCGCTCAATCTGGCGCAGCGCTTCTACCAGCGCGGCCTGAGCGGTGATTCGGTGGAGATCCTGGCCGATGCGCGCAGCTTCTTGCGCCGCAAGTCGCTGGCGGTCTACTGCGATCGGGTGGTGCTGCCGGCGTTCCACATGGCGCGGCAGGACTTTGAGCAGAACCTGATCACGCCCGAGCAGCGCCAGGCGGCGCAGTCGGTCATCTTGCAGGTGTTCGGGGAGTTGGGCCACCTGCCTCGCCCGCGTCCGGGGCGTGCCTCACGCGGTGCGGTACTGGACGGCGACCTGGGCCTGCGGATGCGCCAGGATCGGGTGGCCACCGAAGGCCGCTGGCAGGGCCGCCTGGATGTGCCCGCCGGCTCGCTGCTGATGTGCATCAGCATGGACGACGCGGAGGCCCATCTCATCGCCGAGCTGTTGGTGCGGGTGCTGCGCAGCGAGCAATTCGATGCGCGCCACATCACTGTCCAGGAACTGGCGGAGCCGCCGGACGGCGCCCGCGCCGAGTCAGTGGGCTCGGTGTTTGTGGTCGGCGCGCGGGATGATCGGGTGAACAGCGCGGATGCGCAGTTGCTCAATCACGTGCTGTCTGAATTGCCCGGTGTGCATCGGGTGTCGGTGCTACCGGGACAGCGCACCCTGGTCGACCAGATCAGCGCCGAGCTGCCGCACCGCACCGCCTACAGCTTCGAAGAGATCATCGGGCTGCTGCATCAGAAGCAGGGCTGATGCTGTTCGGTCCGATGCGTTCCGTCGCGGGGGGATGGAGGTGAGCGTCCGACGTTATTGGGAAGTCTGGATCGGGGCAATGGATGCTCTTGTCCGCGTCGACGTGAACGGACCCCAGAGGTTTGGACAGGCAGTGTTTGTGGCTGGGTGATGATCGACAGCTGGGTTGGGCAAAACATCGGGAGCGGCTTTGCAGCGGTTGCAGAACTTCGGTTTGCTGAGTCGGCAGTCAGCAATGTGGACAAAGCCGAACCTCAGCGAACTACAGCAGTAGGTGATTGCCGCACTTCAAGATTGGTCAGCGATCACAGGTTCGCAGCTGGCGCCAGCTCTCATTTCCAGACGTCGGCGACGCCGGCTCGGATGGCCGCAACCACGTACTTTGCCGAGAGCAAGCAGGCGATACGGTGGAACGCGTCGCCCTTGTTATTGCCGCCATCGTCCACCACCGCCTTGGCCGCAAAGAATGCGGTTCGACGGCGGGCCTGCCTGGCCGCTTCATAGACGGAGTAAACCTCCATGTCGAAGCCAGCGAGCTTTCGCTGGCCAACAGTCAACGTGGCAGTCTTGCCCTCCTCAGCAATGACCGCGCTGCCACTGCTGGTCGGCGCGCCGGTCTTGATGGCGCAGCCGATGCGCTCCTTGCCCTCGGGGATTTCGGCCTTCGCAGGGTTCAGCCCATCCAGCAGTGAGGCGATCACGGCCTCGTCAGACGCGACCTCAATGAGCTTGTTATTGACGTCTACGTCCAACTGCACGTGGAAATGGTCTGCCTTGAAGCCCGTCGTACTCCATTTGCCGGCGTCATGCTGATGGCAGATCTGCGTGACCAGCAAGTCGTACATGTCCGCCTCGCCAGCCACTCCGCCGCAGATTCCGCTCATGCAGATCAAGCGCGGCTCAAATCGGTCAAGCGCAAAGGCGGAAGAAATAGCTGATGCGACTAGCCCCATGCGCTGAGGCTGAACAATGACTGCCTTGTAGGGGCCAATCTCGACGTCTCGACACAGGAGCCCCGAAATGCCCCGGACTGTCCCCCACTTGTCGACAAGGCTCTGGAAGGCGGTCGCCTCCTTCTCTAGGGCGCAGACGATGACCACGTCGAACTTTTTGTCCGGCTGTGCGCTCAGAAGCTTGCGCTTCAGGGCTTCCCGCCACTCGCCGTGTTCGTTGAACGGAATCACGTTGATATCGACCAGGTTCAAGTTGTGGACGAAGTCGCCGCTGTCAGCGCTGTACCGGGTCAGCACGATTGCCGGGGTCCTGAACGACTTGCTGCCGTAATCCCGGGTTGTCGCGACCAAGACGTCGGTGTGGTCTTCGACGGTGCTGTCCTTCTGCGAGCGAGGAACGAAAAGGTCCAGCAGGATCAGGTCGAACTTGGCGTTTGAGACCGCCATCGAGTAGGACAGCCAGTTCCTCTCTCGCTGGATGCATGCGTCAGGAACGACAACTTTGATGTGCGCGGCGATTTCATCGAACTTGCCATCCTCGTCTTCCAACACCAGAATTTTCATAGCCGTTCCAGAATCCCCAGGATGTCAGCTTTCCACTGGCTATCGTTCTCCAAATAACGAACACAGCCGGCAACGTCGATATCGAACTTATCAAGTATTTCCTGTTTGGCCCGATCTACCGGAATAGGGAGCGATTCAATGTCAATATCGGGATACTGGGTTAAAATTATGCAAGGAGTGCTGGCGCCTGAATAAACAATTTCGAATAAGACATCTAGACCACCCGACGAGAGCGGAAACGGCGAGCCAGCACCTTTCTCAGGCTCGTGGCTGTGGATTGACATATCGATGATCGCTAAGTCAAAACTATGCAAACCCAATAGCGCTGTTGCGGATGCTAGCGCTTGGCATTGAAATACTATCACCTTACCAGCAAATATTTGATTTAGATAGTTGCGGATACCCTCCATCTTGAATGGGTCATCCTCGACAATCAGGCATTTTACAGCGTTAGTGTTCGAGAGCATAAATGAACCTAACCCTTACCTCATTCCCGACAACTTCGTACTGCTGCAGCTCAAATTTAGGGTGGTTGTGCGACAACAGTAGCAGCTTCGATATTCCACTCTTTCTGTCGTACATGTTGGCGTCCATGAAGTCTGCTTTTTTGCGCTCTTCGATTATTTGCGAAACTACATTGGGATCGTCCGTCGGTTTGATTGAAGAGCTGATCTCGACGACGAGCCGCTTGCCCTTTTCACGCACAATCTCGAAGTTGCGTTTCAACGGTCGGCTGCGGTCCGCATAATTGGCCGCATTGCCGACGACAATGGCGAGGGAATCGTAGATCAAGTGGTAGAACTCGCCAACGAGTTCGATCTGCTCCTTGCTTGCGTCAGCAGCCTGCGGGTCAAAGTCGGGAATGGTGTCCTTCACCTCGGCCACAGTCGCGTCGAAAAGCAGCGAAACCGTCGCAATGGGCGCCACAATAGACGGCCGTTTAAACCAGCCGAACATGGCTGCGAGCTTGCGATCGATAGAAAGCTCAAGTTCACGCTTGAACATTTCCGCAAGCCGTGCCTCACCCAGCGCTACTGAAGGCACAAGCTCTTCCTGAAGGAACTTCTCGTTCTTTAAGGACGTCTGCTGTGCCTTCAGATGGCGGGTGATTGCGACCAGATCCAACTCTGCGAGGCGCCAACAATAGTCGATCATGGTCTGATCGATGTCGGCCGTTGATGTAGTCTCCACGTAGTTGCTGCTGATGTTCTTCACCGCCGCCGCAAGGATTTCCTGCTTAGCAGGGCCATACGTCTCCGGCGTCAACAGTCCCAAGGGTTTGGCTTTTGAATACACATGCAGGCGCTCTGAAATAATGGCCTCGACAGCCTTGTTGTAGAGCCCTTTCCAAACATCCCATTTCTCATTAAATTTTGAGTTCTGGAATAGCTGCTGAAAACGCTCGGATTTTTCGAGCGAATTGATAACGCTTGAATACAAATGCCCATGGAACGTGCCGTGCCGAATTCGTCGGCCGAGATATGACGCTATGCCAAAAACAGCGTTCGAAACAAACGCGTTGTACGCCTGCCGCATTAGCATCGAAAGCGTCGTCTCGTCGCAAGTGATCGCGATGCCCTTCTTACCAGAACCGGTGGACGTTAACGCATTATTGAGTTCGATAGTCATCTCGTCCTCGACCCACGAGGAAAATCGCGAGGGGTCGACATAGATGCGGTGATCATCGATTTCGTTGCGAACCCGATTAATCTGGTGGTCGATACGGACCGCGCGAGCACGCTGCAGGAAATGCTCGTCGCCTTTGAAGCTCGCCATCCACTCGTGGAGTGAGGCTCGAATTTCAGGAATATCGGCGCGGTGCGGCGCCAGGCGTGTGAGCTTGGCCAGAAAATCTTCCGTGGCAAGGTCGTAGATGTATTCCGAAACGTAGGGGTGGGATTTTTCGTAGGACCGAACCAGCTCGACTAATGAGCCGTTGTGATACTGGAATGCAGTCTCCTCCAGCAGCTTTCTCAGTAGAAAGCTGTCCAACTCGTTTTTGCTGCGTTTGGTTAACAAGAGCAATAGGATCAGCCTGACCAAACTATCCTTGGACAGCTTGGCGGCCGTGCGCACCGCCTTGATGGGCACCGTCCGCGCCAAGTCGCGCGTCACGCCCATGAGTTTCAGCAGATCCTCTTTCTCGAACCCGATCTGGCCTTCCGACTCGGCGAGCCAGTAGTTGAACAAGGCTGATCGCGTTGCAGTGCCGGACAACTCCAATCGGGCCAGGGCTTTATAGCCGTGTTGGGTGAAAGTCTTGCCGCTAACTAAGTCATGCGGCGTCGGATCGCCAACCCAGTCGCGGAGCTGTTGCTCTAAATCTGGCGGCAGTTCACCAACCTCTTCGGGTGAAACGTCGTAGTAGTTGTCTATGAGGATCCGATACCGGCGAACCGGCTCGTATTCCAGCCATGCGCTGCACTGCTTGAACAGTGCGTATTCGCTCTCGTCGTCGTCGGGCTCGTAGGTGCCCACCAGGGGCTCAAAGAGGTTATCTGGCCCAAGGGCCCGGGCGACTTCTGCCAAAGCCGGGTAGTCCTCGATCTGAAAAAGGTGGGCGTTGAATTTTGCGAGGATCACCGCGTCGATCAGCGAGCATTTTTCGACCTCGGATAGAAAAGCGACTAGGTCCTCTGCCGATGAGGCAAATGGCAAAACCGAGAGCCGAGAAATCGTTCTGGTGTAGCGATTGATAGCGCCTTTATCAGGAATATTTAGGATGGACCGCTTGATGGTCAGGATATTCTGATCAAGCGAGTATGCGTGAATGAGCGACGCAACAGGCGCATTCTTGATTCCCGCTATCAGCACGAGTTCTTCTATGCGCTCGTCGACAGTTCCCTTGGGCAGGTTCTCCCGGATAAGAACGACGCGGCGCAGAAGGGCATGGCTCCAGCCCGACGATTCGATCGTCGCGGCGATACGATCACGGGAGGCAGCGATGTTACGTTCGGCATAGAGCCGGTCGATGTCTTGCAGTTGTTGCGCGAGTTGGAGTAGGCGTTCCTTGTAGGTGACAACGCTAGCTTCGATCCCGCTGAGCAGTTCAGGCAGCCCGACGTCAACGAGGGACCGCAGAATATCGACGAACGGTGCGGTCTTCGGGAAGGGCGTCGATATCGTGACGGCCTTCAGCAGAGCCGGCGAGTTCAGGATGCCATCGAGGGCGATCGATTGATCTTTGCCCAATGTACTCCGAAGTGCTGCAAGGCCCGCGATTGCATTCGCGTCGCCCCGGCCGAGGATGGCCCGGACCTTGTTCCGTGTCTTCTTGTCGAGCCGCTTAAGTTCTTCAAACCTGCGCATCTGAAAGGTTCCCTGGGAAGCGTGCGTCCACCGTATTCGGCCTAACGACGAGTCTCAATGTTAATGGGCTTACGCTGCACTGAACCTCTCACTCCGCCGCCTGCCCGGAAGCAGAAGTTTTCCGATTTGTGCGAGGTTGTCGAGGCTAGGACTTGTGGCGAGGAGTGGCGGTCGTAGCCGCCGCGCCGTCTGCCGCCGTCAAGCTCGGGCTTCGGCTTTGGGCACCAAGCTGCCGTCAAGGTTGCGGAATCGAGGTGCAGCGAAGTGCCCATAGCCAAGTATTTGCCTTGGCTTGGTGCCTCCGACGCCAGATTGACCCGGCATGCCCACCACGGTTACCTAGTTAACGTCTAAAGGGGCTTTGTGATCAGAGGGGCATTCGACGGTGGGCGCAAGGACCATAACGAGGTCAGTCTTTGCCTAGCGCACACAGATACGGACTGAAATTCCCTGGTTACGGGTCGTTGACAGGAGAGCGAAGCCGGCCATACACAGTCACCTCGACGACTCGATCGTTCACAGGTGAACCGGAACTGCGCTCGCCGCCAGCGCGAACTTTGATGTTGCTTGGGTCGAGCTTTAGGTCCTGTGCAAGGAACTTCTGAACTTCGTTTGCGCGGGCCCAGCTGATTCCAAGATTAGCCAATGGCCCTCCGGTGGCGTCTGCGTAGCCGTCCAGTTCGATTTTGTAGTCGTCCCGCTCCGAAAAGCGAGACAGATCCCGCCTCAATACGCCAATCGCCGCACCGTCGAGGGAAATTGGTTTCTCACGGCTGAATTTCACCGTGAGGTTTGCGATCCGCTTCCACGATAGCGATGAGGGCTTTGGCGCGAGGTCCTTCACAAGAACCCGCAATTGTAGGACTTCGGCCTGAAGCTGTTGCTGCAAATGGCTCGTTCCCTGCACAGCGGCGAGGATTCGCTTATTTGAAGATGAGAGCCCATCACTGAACGTGGTGGAGAGACTCCCGAGATCGTCCCTCAAAGCGGCATAGTCCTCGTTCGTCGCGTTTTTCGCTCGCGCGAGCAATTCATCGGGCTCCAAAGTCGCCTGCGCGGACGCGCCAAGAAGTTCTGCAAGCCTCGCCGAATGCCTCGCAAGCTCCTCAAGGTTCTGCGTCAACTTCTTGAGGGTATCGTGATTTTCTAGCTGAAGGTCTTCTGTGCTTGCCAGAGCGAAATCGGTCTGGGCTTTGGCCCAGGTCTCTTCGTCGATTTCCCTAAGCGCGAACTGTCGGCAAAGCCTATCCAGCGAGATCTGACGCTCTGCCGCGGCCGCTGAAAACTTGTAAGTTGGTCCTATGTAAAGACCCGCCCGAGATGCCGAGGCCCTAAGAGACGCAGACATCTCGTAGTTCTTCCCAACAACATTTTTGATTTCTGTGCACTGCTGCGTCACCCGGGGGTCTTCTTTAGGTGATATGCAGCAGCCAGGCAATATAGCCGCGACTACGAGGAAATGGGCTCTCGTCTTTGCCACTGTCGCTACTTCATGCATTCCTGCGCTGCCTTGGTTGCCTCGGTGCCGGCTGGCATACCGATCATTCTCGTGGCCTGCGCTTCGGTCCACAGATCGATCTTTGCATTTCGCGGCCCGTACTGGCTTGTAGGCGAGAAGTACTTGTTGAGCACGGGAAGCACCGCTGCGGCTAAATGCTGAATGGCTGGTGCATTTTGGGCAAGAGACGCCCGCACGAGCTTGCCGCACGCGTTGACGCCTACTCCCGCAATCGATGCTTCGAGGTATGCCCTCACGGAGTCCTCCAGGAGGAAGTTCTCCTTGGGAAGGGTTTGAACGTACTTGGACAATCCCTTCATTTCTGGCTCGAGAGGCTGTTTCTGCGGATACGGATTGAGCGCGTTTCCAGCAGCGACACTGTCGGCATACGAGACAAAGAACATCCCGGCCGTTGACTGGATGTCGCCAACAGCACTTTCCCAGGCATCCATGAGTGCCTGTTTGTCTACGCCGATGGTTGTATCGGCCGCGATGCCCTCCTTTACGAAGCATCCGTAGCCATCCAGTACCTCCCGAACCACCGAGGGTGCCATCGCCGCGTACATTGACCGTGAGTACTCAACTCCAGCGCCGACTGGCTTCAGCGCCAAAATCGGCGCTGGCACGGTAACAGCTAGCTTACCGACTAGTTGTTTGAACCGAACCGTGTACGGTATGGGTTCGCATGCAGCGAACGATGCCCCATTTAGGACTAACAGAGCTATGCCAATAAGCTGCGTGTGCAATCGCATGTCGTGCTCCCTCTTTTGCGTCGATCCTAACGGTCGATGCAACGGCGTGCAACAGATTGTTATAGGGAGTAAACGTGAGTGCCGCATTCTTGGCAGACCATCGCCGTTGTATGAGGGAGCGAGCGCCCTCAATTGAATTTCGGTCTAGCTTGCGTGATCCGAGGTCAACGGCCAAGGGTTGCCCTCTTTGGCTGCACATTCCTTGGCATTCTCTGGCTCGTCTACTGGGATGGAAGGTCCGCTTCGGCGCGCTTGCCCCTTACTTGGCAACCGAGAGCCATGCCACTGACCTCTGTGCGTGCTATTGACCTGCCCGGTTCCTCCGACACATTGATTTCCAGAGAAGATGGCTCATCCCAAGCAGAGCCCATGAGAAAGAGTCAATTCACGGAAGAGCAGATGGTGGCAATCCTGCGCGAGGCAGACCGCACCACGGTGGCCGAGGCGGCCAAGAAGCATAAGGTCAGTGAGCCCACGATCTACGCTTGGTATAAGCACTTCGGTCAGTTGGATGTCTCTGACGTCAAACGCCTGAAGGCCCTGGAGCTGGAAAACAGCCGGCTCAAGAAGCTGCTGGCCGAGCGTGACCTGGACATCGAGATCCTGAAGGAGATCAACGCTAAAAAATGGTGAGCCCGCCGGCTCGACGTGCCCAGGTCGACTTCGCTCGCGAACGTGGCCTGAGCTTGCTTCGGGCTTGCGGGCTCATCGGCATGTCGCGAGCCACACCCAGCTATAAGCCCCGCCTGCCGGCCAAGGATGCGCCGGTAGTCGAGGCGATGAGGGAGTTGTCGGCCCAGCACCCCAGCTACGGCCACCGGCGCATCCGCATCTTCCTGCATCGACGCGGTTTCGAGCTGCACTGGTCGCGCACGCATCGGTTGTGGCGCCAGGCGGGCCTGGCTGGTGCCCAGGAAGCGTTTGCGCAGGCGGATTGCGTCCAAGCGGCCGCGCGTGCACTCGCCCTTCAAGGCGAACATGGTCTGGGCCTATGACTTCGTCTTTGACACGACGGCCACCGGCCAGCAGCTCAAGTGCCTGACCTTTATCGACGAGTACACCCGCGAGTGCCTAGCCATCGACGTGGTCGGCTCCATCCGCTCCAAGCGCGAGATCGAGGTGCTGTCGCACGGTGCTCCGCTGTTCATGCGCGCGGACAACGGGCCGGAGTTCGTCAGCCTGGCGATTCTGGAATGGATCGCCGGCGCTGGCATCGCGACCCTGCTTAACGATCCTGGCAAGCCCTGGCAGAACGGCGCCGACGATAGCTTCAACGGCAAGTTCCGCGACGAGTGCCTGTCCGTCGAATGGTTCCGCTCGCACCGCGAGGCCAAGGTCGTCATCGAATCCTGGCGTCAGCACTACAACGAGGTCAGGCCGCACAGTAGCCCGCAATACTTGACCCCGATGGAGTTCAAGCAGCAACTCCATCAAGACCTGCAACCCGCCGTCTTCTAGGAATTACTTTCTCGGAATTCCCGAGCTGGTCAGTGACGCGGAGGGGTCAGCGCCCATCCCATGGCCTACCAATCAAGCCGCAATCAGCTTCAGCACCTTCTGCGCCACCTTGCGGCCGGTCATCAGCCCGTCGTCGTTATCGTGCCGGAAGTGGATACCGCCCAGCAAGCGCGAAAGCGCCGCTTCCTCGGCCATCGCCTCCATGGCTGCCGAGCGCGACGGGATGTAGGTGCCGATGACCCGCCCCCCCGCGCCGCTGAAGGTCGCATGACCGGAGGTATAACCCGGGAACGGCGGCGTCAGGATGGCCGAGCGGAAGGTCACGTTCAGCAGCCGCTTGGCGGCGGTGATCGGACGCGCCGTCCAGTAGTGGTACTTGGTTTCCCAGCAGGCGATGAAGCCATCGGCCATGGCCACGTTCAGATGCAGGAACAGCCGGGTGGTGGTCTCTTCGTCCAGCTTGGCGGCCAGGGCCTCGTCGATGGCGATGTTGTTCCAGTGCCCCGGCGGCGTCACCGAGCCGTGTCCGTCCACCCAGAACTTGGCAATGCGCAGCTCTTCCGGTGTGAGGTTCTTGTTGATGCGGATGACCTCTTCCAGGTCGGCCATGTGCCGCGGCGAGCCGTATTCGGGCGGTTTGGGGCGGAACTCCGCGTTGTCCACCAGGCTCCAGGTGCGCCATTGCGGCGCGAACGGCTCATCGGGCGGGTAGTAGTGATAGGGCTCGGTCGGCTCCCAGGAACTGGGTCCGAAGTAGCGCCCTTCCCCGTAATACTGCAGCCGCACGCCGTTCCAGCCGCGCTGGGCGCCGTCGGTATCGCCGTGGCGCACCACCTGCTGACCGATCGACTCGCCCAGCTTCAGCGCAGCCTTGGTGTCGTTGGACAGGCTGTCCTTCGCCGCCCCGCTCACTCGCGCGGCCACACAGGTGGCGATGCGGTCGAAGGCCTTCTCTTCGGCATTGAACAGGTAGCCCATCACCTGCGCTGCGGCCATCGGCACCACCAGACGCGGATTCATCTGCATGTCGAGCGCGCATTGACGTGCGTCGTGCATCGCCACATGCAGCAGCGCCAGCCCGCGTGCGGCGCGGGTCGGCGAGATCTTGTGCTTCACATGCCGGTCGAGCTGCAGACGCGTCAGCGGCACGGTGAGCGGTTCACGCTTCCAGCGCTCCACGATGAGATCGGCTTCCGCATCCGCAGCGGCCCAGGCATGGAACACCGAAGTGGGCGGCACGGTCCAGCGGGCATCGCTGGGCGTGGTCTCGTAGCGAAGCACGGTGTTGCCGGCCCACGAGGGCGCGCTCAGGCACAGGGCGCCGGGAAGTGCGAGAAAGTGACGTCGTTTCATTGGGGAGCGGTGGCAGCGGCAGAACTCGAGGCGGCAGCGCCGCCAGCGGCGGTCGCAGGGGCCTGCTCGAGAAGTTGAACAAGGTCGGTGCGCCCGATGCGTCGGGCCAGGTCCAGCGGCGTCTGGCCGTAGACATTGGCCTGCTGCGTCGCGCCGGCGGCCAGCAAGGCCTTCACCACCGGGCTCTGCCCCGCCTGGACCGCCAGGCTGAGGGGCGAAGCCACCTTCGGATCGGCCGGATTGACCGTCGCGCCCTTGGCCAGCAGCAGTTGCACCAGCTTGAGATGCCCGCAGGCGGAGGCCAGCGCCAGCGGCGTGTAGCCCTGCCAGTCCACCGGATTCACCGGGGCGCCGGCGTTCAACAGTTGCACGGCGACCCGCTCATGGCCCTGGGCCGCGGCGTTGTGCAAGGGCGTGACCTGCCGCACAGGCTCGACCGATGCCGCAGGCACCCCGGCAGCGAGCAGCCAGCCGACGATGGTCGCATCCCCTTGGGCAGCGTATTGCACCAGCCGCTCGGCGGTCGGGGCCAGGCCTTGCTCGGCGAGCTTGGCCCGTGCGGCCGCGCGGCTCGCTTCCGTCGGCGGCGCCATCAGCGGTGTGGCCTGACTGGAGGTCGGTGCCGTGACCGGCGCGGCCCGGGAGGCAACGGCCTGCGGGCTCGAGGTCGCTTCCGCGGCCCGAGCCTGGTGCGGGAGCGCCAGGCCGGCCAGACTGATCAGCCCGACCAGGGCCATCGCGTTCCACGAGGCCGCCCGGGCCTCCGACCGACGGCTTTGTGCCGCCCGCCCCGAGGGGCGGTCATTCATCATCTCGACCATCGGATCAACGGCTCGTGGGGGGGACCGGACGGGCCAGCCATCCACCGATCATGCTGCGGGTCTTGTCCAGCGGCGGCGGGTTGCCCACGTACTGCCAGGCCATGCCGGCGCCGGGGTCCAGACCGATCAACGCCGGCATGGCCGGCAGATGCAGCGCGCTGGCCACCACCGATGCGGGCGCGGTGTACCAGGCGGCCTGCGGCAGGCGGCTTGCATGCTCGCGCTGCAGCGCGTTCACCGCGTTTTCGGGTCCGACGATCACGATGTTCAGCCCCTGCCCGTCCGAGCCGCTGGCGCGCAGGAGCTGCAGCAGCGTCTGCGACGCCGCCACATTCGTGTCCACCAGCACCAGCACGGTGTGGGTCGACTGACCGAGCTCGCGGCTCGAGATCGGCTCGCCCGTCGGCAGCGGACGCAGTGCCAGTGTCGGCAGCGCCCGCGCCTTGGAGACCGGAACCGTGGCGGGCTGAGCCGCCGCCAGTGTGGGCAGGAAGGCGGCGGCGATCAGCGCCAGCCCGGCGCCGGCAAGCCGGCGGCGAGGAAGGAGGGGCATCACGTGCTTCATTGGAGGTTGAAGTTCCTGATCTGAGGTCTCTCGGTGCTTCCGATGCCGAGGAACTGCGCCGGCACCGTGCCGTCACGCAAGCCCTCGCCCTGCTGGCGTGCCGCCGCCGCATCCTGCGGGCTGCTCACCACCGCGTAATTGAGCAAGCGCACCGTCTGCCCGGCGGGAATGGTCAGGTTGTACCGGCTGGTCGCCAGTCCCTCGCTGAAGCTCACCTGGGCCGGGGCGGTACCGGTCGCCCCCGCCATCACCAGGGCCACGGCGCCACCATACTCGCCTTCCAACGGCGCGAACTGGGCCAGGCGGCGGCCATTGGTGGACGGGTCCACCAGCAGCCGGGTCGCGGTGCCGCCCACGGGCTGCACCGACAGTTCCACCGGCACCACGATCTCGGACGGACCGAGATTGGTCAGCGTCTCCAGCACGCGGGCGAAGCCCCCGGCCGCCGGGACGAACACGCGGCGGCTGACTTCCAACTGCCCCATGGTGAACGGGCCGATCTCCAGCTCACGCCGGTCCTGCAACACCAGCGCGCCGTCGGAGGCCGGGAACGGCAGCCCCTTGACCGCCAGTTGCAGGCCGGACCCTGCGAACGGCTCCCCGCCGCCCTCCGGCATCGCGAACGGATAGATCGCGCCATCACCGTAGACGGTCACCCGATAGCCATTCGCGGGATCGTCCAGCGAATGACCCAGTCGAACCGCCGTGCCCATCACCACGTCCAGGGTCACCGTCTCATCGGCCTTGACCCGACCGCGGGCCAGGCCCAGGTTGTCGTAGTCATTGCGGTCGTAGGCGGTCAGGTGGAACCCACCCGGCGCGACGTCGGAGAAGGCGAAACGCCCCTGTTCATCGGTCCACGTCGAGCGCAGTCCGTCGGTGAACAGTGCGCCGCCCGCCGTCAGGCGCAGGCGCACTTCCGTACTGGCGATCGGCGTGCCGGCCGTGTCGAGCAGGCGGCCCTCCACCGCACCCGCTGCCGGGAACTGCAGGTTGAGCTCCAGCGCCTGGCCCTGGCTCGACAGCGTGCCGGTCCCGGAGGCCAGATTCAGGCCACCCGGATGGACGGCCGTCACCGTCAGGTCGCCCAGCACCACGTGGGTGAACTCATAGCGACCCTGCGCGTCGGTGAAGACCCGCTGATCCAGCGGTAGGCCGCTGCTACGCGCATAGACCTGCACCTCCGCCATCGGCTCACCGGCCTGGCTGCGGACCACGCCCGAGACCCGTCCGGTGGCCGGCAGCACCCCTTGCAGGGTGAGTGCCGCCTGGTCGGAACTCAGGGTGAACGGCACGTCGACCCACAGACCGCTGCTGTAGGTGTCCTGCAGACGCACCACATGGTCGCCCGCCGGCAGTCCGTAGAACACCAGGTTGCCCTGATCGTCCAACTCGCCGTTGACGGTGCGGTCCTGCAGTTGCACCTGGCCGGACACCTGCGTCACCGGCGTGCCATCGGCCTGCCGCAACGACGCCCGCACCACGCTCATGACCACGGTGAAATCGGTCGTCTGGTTGTTCACCGCGGTGCCGGTCAGCGGGCCGAAGTAGCCGTCGTAGTGCAAGCTGCCGTCCACGCTGATCGGGCCTGGCACGACCGAGTCGAATTCCACCCAGTTGCCCACGCACTGCACGTAGTAGCGGTCATAACGGCCGCCCTCCTCGCCTTCGGACATCCTCCGCAACGAAGGCGGGCCCTCGCCGCCGCCACCGCCGGACCCCATGGTGAGGGACACGCGGTAGCAAGTCGGATCGTTGGGCACACTGTTGTCGGCCATCTGCAACTGCACCCGAACCCTGGCGCTCGGCACATCGATCACCAGATCCAGCGGCACCTCGGCGCCGTGGCTGGGGATCGTGACCGTGCCGGTGCCGGTGAAGGTGCCGATCTGGGTGTAGTAGTCGGCCCGCATCTGGATCGGACGCTCGGCCGCCACCGCATCGATGCGGTAGGCGCCCTGGTCGTCCGTGTAGCCATAGCGGTTGATGCTGCCCTCCAGCGCGTCGTCGAAGCTGGCCATGACCTGCACATTCGGCAAGGGATCACCGTTGGTGCGACGCACCACGCCGTACACGCTGCCGATCGCTTGCAGGCGCAGATCCTGCACCAGCGCCTGACCCGCCGTCGGCGTGACCGTGGCCACCGTGCGCAGGCCGCTCTGCGGCTCGTACACGGTGAGCTGCAGCGCCTGTCCGGCCGGCACCACGCTGAACACGTAGCGGCCGGTGGAATCGGTCTGCGCGCCGGTCAGATAGCGGCCGTTTGCGAAGCGCAGCTCCACATAGGACTGGGGCGCAGCGTCGCCGGCGGCCGTCAACACCCGGCCGCTGATACTGGCCATGGCCAGTGACAGCTGCACCGGATAGGTCGAGCCATCCGTCACCGCGAGCACCTTGGTCGCCGCCACCAGCGCGTTGTCCGGATGGGCGGCGGAGACCGTCACCTGTCCGCCATAACCGGTCACCGTCAGCACATCGCTCACCGTCTTGCCGTTGGTGAAGTTCAGATAACCCACGTTGCGTTGACCCGAATCGTCCGACAGTTGCACCTGCACCTGGCTGGGCACCCGCAGGGCCGAGCCTTCGATCGTGGCCTGGACCTGGAAGGTGCCGATGATCGGCATCGTCAGGTTGGCCACGCTGGTGTTGCCGGCGGTCACCTCGACCGAGTTGGAGACCAGCACCTGTCCGCTGAGCGTGTCCACCGCCTTGACCTGCGTCCAGCTGACGGGCACGCCGCTCAGATTGAACTGACCGGTCGCATCGGCCTTGACCCGCGCGCGCAGACTCAGGGCGTCCGAGGTCTCGACCTCGATCGTCTGGCCGGCCAACGGCGTGGTGCCATCCGCACGGAACACCGTGCCAGTCACCGCACCGCCGGCCGCGTACGGCACGACTTCCGCCGACGCGCCGTTGACCTTCACCTGCAGCCGGTAGCCGCCGAGGTAGCTGGCGTTGGTGTAGTACGGCGAGATCACGATGCCGTAGGTGCCGTCCGTGGTCGCGGTGATCGCGGTCAGGTTGTTCACCTCGTTGTACTGCAGGAAGCTGTTGCGGCTGTCATAACCGTAACCACGGGCCAGTTCACGCTTCTCCGGGCTGAACACCGCGGCGCGTGTCAGGTAAGCCGACGGCTGACCTTGCACTTGCGCCCCGTTGATGCCGACGCTGATCAGATCACCCGCCTTGGCCTGCACCGACAGCACCTGGCGCTCCGAGATGAACGAGTAGGCACCGAAGTAGTCCAGTCGCGAGCTCAGGCTCAGGGTCTGGCTGAGCGTGCGACCGTCCGTGCTGGCGTCGACCGTGCCCCGCACCGCGGTCGACAGGCCCGAATCGGTCTGTGCCCGCACGGTGTAGCTGCCTTCCCACACGCTGGTGATGGACAGGCGGCCCTGGCCGTCGGTCCGACCCTTGTAGCAGTCGGTGCATTGCGCGTCGCTCATGTAGATGATCGCGTTGCTCACCGGCGCGTTGCTGGCGTCCGCATTGACCACCTGCACGTCCAGACTGGCCCGTGCCGGCAGATTCAGCTGCAGCGTGCGTTGCTCGTTGTTGGCCGTGATCGTGCCGGAGGCGGTCACCCAGCCATTGCTGTAGTAGCTGTCCGTCGGATGACGCACGCGCACGGTGTAGTTGCCTTCCGGCACCAGGAAGTTGAGCAGGCCCTGACCGTCGGTCCGACCCACCAGGACTTCGTTGCTGATCGCAGCCGACGTCAGATAGACCGGCACATCCGCGGCGACCGTGCCGCGGGCGTACTTGACCGTCAGCGTCATCGTGCCCGTGCCCAGCAGGGTGATCGTCTCATTGCCGGTCTGGCCCTGGGCGATCGTCACCGTGCGACGGGTCTGCGCCTGGGTGCGCGGATCGGTCACCGACAGCAGCCAGGTGCCCACCGGCAAGGCGGACAGCTGGAAGCGGCCGAGCGAATCGGTCTGCGTGCTGCGGGTCAGGTAACGACCGTCCTGCGACTGCACCACCACCTGGCCGCTGACCGTCGCCTCGCCGTTGGCGGTCGCGACCGCGCCGGTCAGGCCGCCAGTGGCTTCCAGCGGCAGATCGGTCACCGTGACCTGGCCGAGCGTCACCACCGCATCGACGGCGCTGCCGGTCAAGGCCGAGCCTTGCGGATGCGGCACGTTGATGCTGAGGCGAGTCGTGCCTTCCGGCAGGCCCGGGAACACATAGGTCCCGTCCGACGCAATGCTCACGCTGGCCTGATAACCGTTGATCGTGGTGTAGATCCTGCCCGAGGTGACGCCGAAGTCGGCGGGACCGGTCACCGTGCCGGTCAGGATGCCCGACGGGAAGGTCACATCCACCGTGTCCGGCGTGAAGCCACCCGTCAGCATCACCTTGCTCGCCAGCGACGGCAGGCGGGTCAGCACATGGCCGGACGGCGTGTAGTACTGGCACTTCACCGTGTTGGCCTGGACTTCCACCTCCGTGCCCACCGGCAGGCTGATCGAGTAGCGATCCAGCAGCACGCCGCTCAGGCTGAAGGTGCCGTCGGCTGCGGTCAGCAGCGTCGGCATCGAGTTGGCATAGCAGCTGCCTATGGTGTAGGCGCGGTTGAACAGCGGATGGCTGCTGCGGACCTGCATGTAGTTGGAGGCCACCACCGTGCGGTTGTCCCCTTCCAGCAGGCGACCGCTCACCGCGCCGGTCAGGCTCGGCAGTGCGGGCACTGCTTCCTGCGGCTGCGGCATGCGGAAGTTCAGCACGCTGGCACGCTCCTCGTCGGTCAGCGACTGCAGGGCTTCCGGCGGCAGCTGGGTCAGGCGTTCGGCTGCCGCAATGGCGCCGGCGCGGTTGACCTGCTGCACCTGGAAGTGCAGCAGCGACACGCGGCCGCCCGCAGGCACCGTCACCCGGGACCACTGCGTTTGCAGGCTGTTGGCATTGGCATCGAAGCTGAACGCATCGGTCGACAGGCCAGCCTGTGCATTCGACAGCACCGTGGCCGTGGCCGGCGCCGATTCGGTGTTGAACGGATCGGCGTCGTTCGAGTCGTCCAGCACGGCCCACAGGTCGCCCTGCGCGCCGGCCTGCAGCGTGGTGCCGCCGGTCGAGCCGCGAATCACCGACTGCTGCCCGTAATAGTTGACATAGCGGGTGTCCAGCGCCACCGAGACCGTCACCGGGCTCGTGCCGGGGTTCTCCAGCACATCCAGATAACGGGCGAAGTAGCCCCCGCGCGGCACGAAGACCTTGCGGGTCACCTGCAGCCCGGCGATCGGCGTGGGTTGCGCAATCGCAAACTGACGGCGGCCGATTTCCAGCAGCGCGCTGCTGTCACCGGTGAAGGTTTCGCCGTTGATACGCAGCGTCGCCGCACCGTTGTTGTAGACCGGATAGTTCCCCGTCCACCATTCCACCTGGGTGCGCCAGCCACCGCCGATGTCGCCACCGGTCTGGATGTCGTATTGGAAGTCATTGGCGTCCCACAGTCGGGCGGGCAGCGAGATGCGGTTGTCCGCCAGCACCAGCTGGATGGACGGTTCTTCCCCATCGGTCGCCAGCGGCACGTCGGCGTCGGCGAACTTCGCATTCGCTGGATCTTCCGCCGAGACCGTGTGGGTCTGCAGCAGCAGGCCGCTGAAGCGGAAGCCACCTTGCGCATCGGTGCGCTGATCCGTGAGCTTGGTGCCATCGGCACTTCGCAGGATCACCTGGATATTGGCCGCGGCCGTGACGCCGTCCGGACGCAGCACCTGGCCGGCGATGCTCGCCGCCGGTGGCAGGTCCAGGGTCAGCTCACCCACGGTGCCGTTCTGGGCCACGTTGGCCGTGCCGGCGACCCGCAGCGAGCTGTTGTCGGGATGGTAGGCCTGAAGCGACAGCTCGGTCGCCGACGGCACCTCGAAGGTGGCGATGCCAGCGCCATCGGTGGTCGCACCGATGCTGGAATTGAGCACCACATGGGTGCCCGCCGCCGGGACCCCGCGGGCAAAGCGCACCAGCACCCGCAGTTGGGCGGTACCGGCCAGCTTGAGCGTGGCCGAGCTGGCCGTGTCCTTCTGCACCTGCACGTCCTGGAAAGCGACCAGGTTGCCGGGTCCTCGAGCGAGCAACTGGAAGCCGCCGGTTCGGACATCCGACAGACGGAAGTGACCGCCCGTGTCCGTCGTGGTCTGGCGATAGGTCTGCGCCGCGGTGTTCAGCAACACCGAGGCCCCCACCACCGGTTCGTTGTTGGCGGCAATGACGGTACCGATCACTTCACCGGTGTCCTCCATCACCACATCCACCACCGTGGTCGTGCCTTCCGGCGTGGCCATTGCATTGGGCGCGTAGCCCCGCAGCGAGCTGCCTTGCGGGTGGTCCTGCGCCACCTCCACACGGTAGTCGCCCGGCACCAGCCCGGTGAACAGATAGCTGCCATCGTTGCCGATCGGCACGCTGAGCGTGCTCGGGTTCGCTTCACCCGGGAAACGGTACGAAATCCGCGCCCAGCCATCCGTGACCAGGGCGCCGGTGTGGCGCTTGACGCTGCCGCGCAGATTGCCGGTGCCCGACAGCGTCAGGTCCTGCTGATGCAGCGCGGTGTCGGCCACGAAGCGACCGTCCGTGCCTGCGCTGGCCCGGGTGGTGGGATGCACCACGGTCAGGTCATAGCGGTCACGCACCAGGGCGACGACCCGGTCCTCACCCAGCGCTTGGGTATCGAAGTGGTACTGACCCACGTCGTTCGTGGTGACGCGATAAGTGCGGCCGAACAGCGGATGGCTGCTCTTGAACCGAACTTCGGCACCGGCGACCGGCGTGACGCCGTCACCGGACCACACCGTGCCCTCCAGGCGAGAGCCTTCCATCGGCGGCAGGGCCGGCAGGCTGCTCAGGCCATCGGCCGGCAACTTGAAGTTGACCACCGCCAGACGCTCTTCGGGCGTCAGACCCTCGAGCGCTTCGGGCGGCAGCTGTTCCAGACGTTCCGCCGTGGCGCGCGCCGCCACACGGCCGATCTGCTGCGAACGGAAGTGCATCAGGGCGACCGAACTGCCCGCAGGCACGGTCACTTCGCCCCACTCCAGCATCACGCGGGTCACCGGGCCCAGCGCGCTCACGCGGGCATCGGTGGCGGTGCGTGCGGCGCCCGGGCCGTCGAAGACGGTCGTGACGGCCGGATTGGTACCGGAGCTTTGGAACGGATCGGTGTCGCGGTCATCGTCGACCACCAGCCAGCGATCGCGGCTGGCGCCTTGCACCGTCAGCGCGGTGTCGTTGTTGGTGCTGTCCACCACGCGCGAGCCGCCGGTGCCTGCCGCGTAGTGGTCGGTGATGCGCACCGCCACGGTGATCGGCGAGGTGCCGCGGTTCTCCAGCACTTCCAGATAACGGGCGAAGTAACCCGTCTTGGGCACATACACCCGACGGGTGACGAACAGGCCCGACGCGGTGTGGCTGTCATCCATTTCGACCAATTGGCCGTCCTGGGTCAGTCGACCCAGGGTGCCGTCGCCGTTGGTGAACGGCACAGCCGTTCCATTGACCACCAGGTCCAGGCGCGAGGCGCGCACGTCTGCATTGCCGTTGCCGGCGAACACGCCGTTATGGCCGCTGGCAATCGAGCCGTCGCCTTGCAGGTCGAACGGCGCGCCGTTGGCGTCGTAACGGGTGATGGGCAGCGCGATGGCGCTGTCCACCAGGCGCAGGGTGCGGGTGACGACATCGCCGTCGAAGCGCACCAGGCCGCTGTCCTGGGCCTGTTGCCTGCCGTCCGCCGTGGACGCCCGCAGGGTGAAGTTGCCCGCAGGCACATCCGCCAGGCTGAAGCTGCCGTCGGCCTGGGAGCTGACCTCCCAGGTGCCGCCGTACACCGGGTCCGATTGGCTCAGCACCACCCGCACGCCGCCCACCGGCGCGCTGGCGGCATTCACCACCGAGCCCGACACCGTGCCGGCGCCCAGCAGGGGCAGCGGCTTGTCGACGGTTTCGCCGTCCACCGCCAGACGCACATCGGTCTGGGCGCGGGTGCGGCCTTCGATCAGCGCATTCAGTCGGTAATCCACGCCCACTTCCACTTGCTCGAAGCTGAAGCGACCCTGCGCATCGGAGCGGGTCGACCGGACCGAGCCATTGCGCTGATCGCGCAGGCGCACTTCCGCACCCGCCACCGGGGAGGCTTGCAGCGACTTCTGCACCGTGCCGGTGACCCGGCCCACTTCACGGTGGGACATGGTGACGACCACTTCCGCGGCCGCGCCGTTGACCAGCGTGCCGGCACCGGTGCCGACGCTGCGTTCATCGCCGGCGCCCTTCTCCAGCGAGACCGAGAAGTCGCCGTTGAAGACGCCTGCGATCGAGGCCTTGCCGTCCGCATCGGTGATGCCCACGGCGGTGCCGCCGAAGATGCTGTTGCTGTCCACGCGCACGGTGGCCGCGGCGACCGGACGGTTGGCGTTGTCCACCGCCTTGACACGCACGGTGCCCAGGCCCAGCAGACGGACGTTGACCACCCGCTGCTCATTGAGCGCGGTGACGCGGGACGCTGCCCGGCCACGGTCACCGGTGGCGACCTGCGAGGCCACGAGGCTGAAATCGCCCAGCGGCACGGCCGCGAAGCTGTAGCCGCCCTGCGCATCGGCCTGCACGGTCAGCGCGGTCGAGCCGCCCACCTGCAGTTCCACCGACGCGCCGCTGACGGCGGTTGTGCCATCGCTGGCCAGCACGCGGCCCTTGACGGTGCCGGTGGCCTGGAGCACCACGTCGGCGGCGAGCGATTGGCCGTCTTCCTGCAGACGACCTCGCGCAAAGCCGGCCAACTGCGTGGCTTCATTGATGGCGTAGACGGTGAACTCGCCGACGAACATGCCGTCCAGCCGGTAGCGGCCCTGCGCATCGGTCACGGCCTGCTGCTCGTTATAGAACGCCCCCGCGCTGGTGAAGCGCACCTGGGCGCCCGCTTGCGCCACGCCCGACGGATCACGGACCACGCCGGCCACGGTGCCCCGGCCGAGGAAGACCACGTCCACCGTCTTGGGTTCTCCCGGGGTGATGGCGGTCAGGACCAGGCTGGTGCGGCCGCGGTTGCCCGCGCCGTCCCGGGCCTCGATCTGGTAGGTGCCCGGCTGCGAGACGCTGAAGCCGAACTGGCCGCTCGCATTGGTCTGGGTCTGCTTGCCACCCGGCTGCAACGTGACCGTCACGCCGGCGCCCACCGGGGTGCGTCCGTCGCGATCGAACACGGTGCCGACCAGGCCGTTGGCTGCGATCTGCAGGTTGAGGGTGACGATCTCGCCATCCACCGCGATGTTGCCGGCGCTGTTGCCGACCTCGCCGTTGCCCGCGCTGGCGGTGATGCTGAAGGCCCCCACCGGGATGCCGTCGATCGCATAGCGGCCTGCGGCATCGGTGCGGGTGGAGAAGCTGAAGCGCTGGCCGACCTGCGATTGCACGGTGACCTGGGTGTCCGCGGCCGGCAAGCCGCCGTCACGCGTGACGACGCCGCTGACCTGGCCAGCGGCGCTGAAAACGATGTTCTGTTGCAGGACCTGGCCTGCGCTGTTGAGGATCAAGCCGGGCACCCGGGCGCGCAGGCGTCCGCCTTGCATCGCATCGAGGGTGAAGGGGCCGTTGGACAGGGGCAAGGCGTCGAACTGGAATCGACCGTCTTCCCCGGTCAGCACCTGGGTGACGATGCCTTGCGTGGCGGAGACCAGGCGCACCTGTACCTCGGCTTGCGCGCCGCCGGCGCTGGCCAGCACCTGGCCGGCGATCGAGCCGATCGGCTGCAGTTGCAGGGTCACCGTGGGCGTGGCGTTGAGTGCCAGCTCGCCCAGCGAGGTCGCGATCAGGCCGCTGGAAGGCACCCGAGTGGACACAGTGAAGCGCCCCACGGGGGCGCGCGTGATCACGACCTGACCGCTGCTGTCGGTCTGCAGGCTGCGCAGGTCATTGAAACCCGAAAGACTGGTGAAGCTGACCGAAGCATTCGGCACCGGCTGGCCGGAGCCGTCCAGCACGCGGATGGTCACCGTGCCCTGGCCATTCAGGCGCAGGTCGGCCGTGGCGGTTTCGCCCTCATTGCGCAGGGCGGTCGCACCGCGCCCGAGGTCGCCGGTGGCGGGGTCGATCACCGACAGCTCGAAGGCGCCGGCGGTCACGTCTTCCAGGGCATAGTTGCCCGAGGCATCGGTGGTCACCATGGCCACCGGTTCACGGGGCTGCGAGCGCAGGATGGTCACCTGCGCGCCCGCGACGCCGGCACTGCCGTCGGCCCGCATCACGCGGCCGGCGATGCGGCCGCGCGAGCCGAGCTCGATCAACGTGCTGCCGGCCACGCCCTCGTTCTGGGCGGTCAACACCACACGGGCGGACGAGCCGGGCGCGAAGGTGGCGGCCACGGTGGCGCGGCCGTCCTGGGTGACTTCGGCAATCAGCGGATTGCTGGAGGTGTAGAGCGTGCCCTTGGCACGGCCGGACAGGTCGGCGGTCTTGCCGTCCACCAGCGTGCCGGTGGTGGTGAGCTGCGTGGACTGGCCCGCGGTCAGCTTGTTGGCGCTGGCGCGCACTGTCAGTGCGATGGGCAGCGGTGTGGCCGGGCGCCAGTACAGGTCGCCGGTGTAGACCACGGTGGAGCCGATTTCGGGGAAGGCCAGGTCGGTTTCACCGACGGTGCCGTCGGAGCAGACTGCCCGCACGCGGAAGGGCGCGGCAGGCGGCGGCGTGCCGGGGCCGATGAACGCGGCGGCACCCGGGATGTTGTAGATGGTGAAGCTGTAGTCCGGCATCAGGGGTGCGGCGCGGTTCATCGCGGTCACGGTGCAACTGGCCGTGGGCGACGGCGGCGTGCCGTTGGCCGGCGTCTGTGCCTGAGCCGTCGTGCCCCATGCGGCGAGCGCCATACCGGCGAATAGACCGGCCCTGGCGAGGAAACGCCTCGCCCGACCGATGGTTCGCGCCATGCTGCCCTGATGCTTGTTCATGTTGTTTGTGCTGTCTGCGTTCTTGCTTTGCCGGTGCGAGGCCCTACCCTCGCCCGATCCACTGGCGCGGCCGAAGCCGCGCCTTTCAGCGCTGGGAATTCAGTCGTTGGACACGCTTGGTGGGCAGGTTCCAACCCTGCACCACTGCATGGTTGGCATAGCTGAGCGTCAGTTGCCAGACCCCGCCCTGCTGGACCAGCACCACGGGTTCCGACGTGACGACCTTGTTGGTGCTGTCGACGACTTCGTACTGGATCAGTACGGCCGATTCAAAACGAACCTGGTCGGTGGCGCGGGCCTTGCGCTCGCCATACAGCTGGCGCCACTGGGCGACCCAGGACTCCTTGCTGCGGCCGTCGGCCTTGCTGCGCGCCAGAATCTTCTCGCGTGACGACGCATCCCAGGCCTGCAGCGCGGCATCGAAATCACCTCGGCGCATGGCGGCGATCCAGCCGCTCACCACGCCCTCGGCAGACTTCGCCGGAATGGCTGACGAGGCCAGGTCGAGTGCCGGCTCGTATTTGAAGAGCCGGATCGGATGAACGATCTCTTCAATCACCTGCCCGGCGCCCGCAGGCTTGGGTTCGAACGCCGCCTGAGCCTGCGACATCAGAGGCAGGCACAGCAACGAGCTGATCAGGGCAAGACGAATGTTCAACATGGACACTCCAGCAATCTAGAGGCGCGCTTTTGCGCGCCGAGCCCGCCAAGCCGCCTTGGCGAACAGAAAAACAAGAAACGCCGCCACGCCCACGGCCCAGCGGACGAAGGGGGTCTCGCCATGTGCACGGCGGATCTGGTCGAACCGTTCCAGCGACGAGACCCACGGCAGGAACCGGGAGGCCGACACCTCCACTGGGATGCCGGCCGTGTAAGCCGCCACCAGGGACTGCGCTTCGGCGCGCTGTTCCTCGGACCAGCCGGGATGCGACATCGGCGGCTGGACCGGGTAGACGTCGGTCGCGACATACCGATCACCGCCGATCACGTAGTCGTAGCTCACGATCAGCGAGGGACCGAAGGATTGACGCCCGGGCTTGGGTTCAAGGATCTGGGACGACAGGACAGCGCCCTGCACCCGCGTGCGCACCGCCAGCAACTGGCTGGCCGCCTCGATGAGGCCGAGCCAGACCGCCAGCCCCATGAGATGCAACAGCACGGTGCGCTCGGCCAGCCGCATCAGTTTCTCCGGGGGATCGGCAAAGTGAACTGGCCCATGGGGCCCTGCACCAAAGGAATGGCCAGGTCCAGGATGGTCCAGTTGAACGATCCGACAGAGATCTGGCTCTTCACGAACACGTTCACCGTGCCTTGATTCTTGAAGAGCACGCCGCCCGGTACGAAGCTGTCCGGCACGCTTTCGCCGACGGCTGAGATGCCGATGTCGAACGGCCGCATTTCCCCCTCCTGCTGAACGACCGTGCCGCCGAGCTGGCGCTGGGTGAATGTCATCGGGCCGCCCAGCGAGACGGGGATGAACTCGCCGACCAACGCGAACTTCCCGCCGATCTGTCCCGGCTTCTCGCCCTTTGCCGCATTGCATTCGTCATAGCTGAGCGTGACCGCACCCTGGAAACCCAGCTTCAGGACGGCCTGCGGACCGGTGATGCCGTCACGGAACAGGAAGCCCGCGAAACGCTTGACCACCGGCATCAGCGGCACCGCGGCGGCGCCCTCGATCTGCCCGCCGCCAGAAGCCTCCACCTTCATCGACGGCATGTTGCGCTTCAGCGCCGAGCAGCAGTTTTCCTCTCCGCTGTAGGACAGGTTCACATTCCCCGACAGCGACAGATCCACGCCGATCCCGCGCACGACCTTGCTGAGCGTGTTGCCCAGCTGACCACCCAGGGCCAACTGACCACCGAAGGTTCCCAGCTTGTCGCCGTCCAGTGACGGATCGGCTTCGCACTTGCCGCCCTTGCATCGGTTGCAGGCAAAGTCGTCGCAGCGAGACTTGTCCTTGGCCGGGTCGGCCTTGCAAGTCGGGCACTCGCCGGAGGTATCGATCGACTCGCAGTTCTTGCACTTGGGTGGCGCATTGCTGCCGCACTTGTCGGGGTCGTAGCGGCACAGCCCACCCCAGCCGGCCTTGGTGATCCCGGAGCCGGCATCGGTGACCAGCACGGCGCCGTCTTCGCTCACCGTGGCGCGGCCCATCGGCACGTATTGGCCGAGGTCATGATCCCATTGCACGATGGGGAGGTTGTCTCCCGGTGGCTGGGAGCTCGAATTGGGCAAGGTCACCTGGATCGGTGGATCGAAGCGGGTGCCGGCCGGCTGGATCGTCCAGGACGGCACGCCAAACGTGGCGCCGCCCGCAGGTGGCGCCATCGGCAGTTTGTCGGCCGTTACCGGGCTGACGACCAGCGTGCCGGTGCGCGAGCCATCGGGGAAGGTCACGCTGTTGGCCTTGACCCGCATCTGGAATCCCTCGATGCCGGGGATGGTCAGGATGACGTCCTCATTGCCACCCACGACCTTCGCTTGGCTGGTCAACAGCGGCGGCAGGTAGATCGGGTGGGCCAGCGCATTGTCCTGACCCTTCACCACATAGGCTTCGAAGTGCAGGCTCGGCCATTGCTGGCGAGACGGATCATTGGTCGGATTGACCGTGCGTCCATCGACGAACAGGTCGATCCGCCCCGGCGGAACGTCATTCAGTTCGAAAGCACCCTGCTCATCGGTGGTGCTCGACAGCGCGGTGCGGCCCACGCTCACCCGCACGCCAGCCAGTGGCGCGCCCTTGTCAGTGTAGATATGGCCCGCGAACCTGGCCGGGCCGTCCACGGATTTCTTCGCCTGCACCTGGAATGCAGCGTTACCAGTCAGGTCCGCGTCATTGTCGGGGCTGCCGCCTTCATTGCGGACAGCGCGCGCAACGATGCGCACCAGGCCGGGGGTGTTGCCGATCCATGGGCGGGCAGCGACCAGACCGTTCTTGTCGGTGGTCAGGACCAGCCGACGACCACCCTCGCCCGCCGGTGCGCCCGGCGTATCTGCAAAGTAGGCATCGCCCTCTTCGATGCGGTAGACCACAGCCACACCGGGCAGCGGGTTGTCGTTGCGGTCCCGGACGATCACGCTCATCAGCTCGAGCGGCTGGGTGCTGGTCTGCGCAAACTGGTGAATCCCCAGGTCGGCATTGACCTTGTAGACCGCGCCGCGTTCGCTGGTGGCGACAAAGGTCACGGCTTCGGTGATCGAGTCATGGCGCGCTTGCACCACGTTGGCACCCGGTCCGGCTTGCTTGCCCAGGGTGAACCACACTTGCGCGCGACCGAAAGCATCGGTGGACACCGTCAGGTTCCGCGCTGCGGTTGCGCCGGCGTTCATCGACGACAAGCTGATGGTGCCGGTGCCGCGGGTCACATCGAAACTGATCGGCAGATTCGCCAGCGGCTCGCCTGCAGCATTCAGTGCCACGACGGCCAGAGGCTTACCCAGCTCGCTGCCTATCGGACCTAGCTGATGATTGCCGGATGTCTGGGTGAGCCGGTTGGAGCCCACCGCAATGCGGCTGAGGCGGATTTCATGGTGGCGGGCGTTGCCGAATTGGTCGGTCGCCGACACCACGATCAGGTTTTCGCCGATCTCGAGCGGGACATCGGCCAGCACGAAATACCGGTCGGCCACCTGGGCCGGCTTGAGACCAGCAGGGGCCACGCCATTGACATGCACCGTCACCACGGGCTCGGGCGCCCCGGCCAGGCCTTCGACCGCGTCGTTCACCATGCCACGGATGTCGATCCGGGACTGGCTGGTGATCGCGCCGGCCAGGGGCGATTCGATCGCCAGGATCGGTGCGGTCTGGTCCACGCTGACGGTGATCGCGGCGCTGCTGGCACGGCCGATCATGTCCACCGCGACCACGGTGATCAGATTGGTGCCCTCGGTCAGGAAGTAGTTGGGGAAGGTGAATTCCGTGCCATTGGCGCTCAACTGCGCGAGTTGCTGGTTCACCATCACCGACTGCACCGGCTTGCTGAGGCGCCCCGTGATGTTCACCGGGCGCTCCACACGTCCTGTCAGATCGCCGGGGCTGGTGGCCAGCGCACGGCCCAGCATGGCTTTGTCGGCCGGGCTGGTGATGGTGACACGCACCGGTGCGTCATAAGTGACTTCCACGGTGGCACGCCGGATTTCGCCGTCGGCGAAGGTGGCCACCACTTCAACCAGGTTGCGGCCGTCCACCAGGGTGGCCGTGCCCGCGTAGAGCGTGGCGCCGGCATCGGTGGCGCCGGTTTCCTCCATCGCTCGGCCATCCAGGGTCAGGCGCACCGGGTTCGACTTGTTGCCGGAAGCCTGCGCCGTCACCGCCACCGTCGGTTCCAGCACGGATTGCGGGCCCGGGCTGGTGATGCGGACGTCGTAGGTCGCGACCGTGTCGACATCGAATCCCCACACCGCATTGCTGACGGCGTTGGTGCGGTTGGCCACTTCGAGGAAGGCGGTGTAGGAGCCCGTCGCCAGTGGCGCTGGCGGGGTGTAGCTCACGCCGGTGGCCGTGACGGTGGCGCGTGAGGTCACATCCTGGTCATTGACGATCAGCCGGACCGAGGCCGTATCGATGCCCACGCGCAGATCGCGGTAGGTCGCGGTGATGGTGGGCCGGCTGTTGACAGGCAGCACCACGTCCTTGGGCTGGGTGTCCAGGATTTCCGGCAGCTGTGCCGTGCCAAAGCGCCATTCGCTCACGGTCTCGTTGCCCGCCTTGTCCGAGACGGTCAGCCGCACCGCGTGCGTGGCATCGGTCAGTGGGGTGGCCACGGCATAGCTGATGCCGGTCGTGCTGAAGGTGGACTGCGCCGTGACATCCAGGCCGTTGAACTGCAGACGGACCTTGGACAGATCAATCCCCGAGCCGACATCCACGTACTGGGCGCTGAGGATGGGCATCGCGCCGGCCGCCAGGAACGGTTCCGAAGGGGTCTGGGCGCTGATCACAGGCGCCGAGCGCGTCACGAAATTGCCGGTCCGGCTCGCGCTGTTGCCCAACGTATCCCGCACCGACACCGTCCAGCTGTGCGCCCCTTCGGTCAGCGCGGCCGCGACGGCGGCGCTGAAGCCATTGCCGCTGATCTGCGCCGTCACCGGCTGGCCATCCAGGCGAACCGACAGCGAGGCCGGATCGATGCCGGCCTGCGTGGCGGTCCATTGACCGCTCAGCGTGGGAAGCGCATCGGCGGCCAGGACTTCGCCTTCGGCCGGCGTGCTCAGCGTCAGCGACGGCCCGGACGTCAGCACCGTGAAGCTCCAGGTCGCCGAGGCCTCATTGCCGGCGGCATCCCGCACCTTCAGCACGACCGCATGCGCACCCTGCGCCAGATCGGCGGCAGGCGTGTAGCGAATGCCGGTCGCGGTGACGACGGCGCCGGTCACCGGCAGGCCGTCGAGACTCAGCACCGCGCTGGCCGGATCGATCGCGCCGCCCGCGTCGGCATAGCTGGCCGAGATCACCGGACGCGCCGACGCCACGTTGCCGACCGGCAGCGTGGCGGAAATCACCGGCGGGGTCACATCGGAGACCGCCTGAAGCTGCCACGCCAGCACCGCATTCAGCTTGGTCACATACCAGGTGTTGATGACCACGTCGCCCAGGTCCAGCACCAGGGGCGCGAAGCCGGCACGTGCGTCGTCCGGGTCGGTGCCCGGCACGTCATAGGCCATGCGGCCGTTGCGGATCGACTTGGGATCGAGTCGGCGGTCGAAGAACTGACCGGCGCGCAGGGTGAAGGTGTCGCTGCTGACCGCCAGTTGGCGGGCCTTGATCGCGGGGAAGCTCACCCCGGCATCGGTCGCGACGACCGATGTCCGGCGGCTGGTCGCCACACCCTGGGCGCCCGCCACATCGGCGCCGGCGTTGCGCACCTGAAGCCGGTAGACGTAGTCGTACTGACCCGCCGTGTTGCCCGCCACCGGCGTCTTGCTCACCAGTTGGACGTCCACCACCGGGAACTGAGAAGGCGTCGTCGCGGCCGTGGACGCTCCCATGCCCACGATCCAGCTGAAGACAGCCATGCACAGCCATGCCGCGGCCTGCGCCGCGCGCCCAATTCCCAGCTTCATAGACCTCCCGTGCGGGCGTTTCCAGTTGTGGAACGCCCATTCCCTTGATTTGGCTTGCGCGATAGACGCCACAGCGAGCTGTTATTCGCCCACTCAAGCCGTTTGTTTGCTGCTGTGCAAACCGGCCGCAATGTAACTTAACGATCTTCCGGAAACGTGATGACTTTCGTAACTCGAAGGGGCGGCATGTCGCCTTTTCGCGATTCGCACACCTGAACGCGGGATAGGCGCTTGCCAAGCCTTCCGCTGGCTTGAGACACTGCGCCGCCCCAGGGCTCCGAGACGAGCCGTGGGGGCAGCTCACCACACACGCAGACACGACCAGTACAACCTGGCCCTCCAGGCGATCTCGCCGAGCGGTCGGGAGGGAAGCCGCGTCACCCACGGAACGCGGCCCGGGAGGACCACTTGATTCGATATCCGCAACGGCCCGTCACCGGGCGTGGCTTCACCTTGCTGGAACTGCTGGTGGTTGTGGCCATCATCGGCCTGCTGGCCGCCTATGTCGGCCCGAAATACTTTGCCCAGGTGGGCCGCTCCGAGCAGGCCGCCGCACGCGCCCAGATCCAGGGCTTCACCCGCGCACTGGGCGCCTACCGGCTGGACGTGGGCAGCTTCCCCACCAGCGAGGAAGGCCTGAACGCCCTGGTCGAGCGTCCGGCCAATGCCCCCCGCTGGAACGGCCCGTATCTGGAAAAGGCCGTGCCCGCCGACCCGTGGGGCCGCCCCTACCTGTATCGCTCGCCGGGCAACAACAACGCGGACTACGAGATCGTCAGCTACGGCAAGGACGGTCAGCCCTCCGGCACCGGTGACGCGGCCGACATCACGAATTGAGCGCCCCGCCGGGGCGGTAGCCTGACATGCAGTACGAAGTCCGTGTCCTCGACGCCGCGCAGCAGGTGCATCGCCTGCGCGTGGATGCGCTCGACGAAGCGGATGCCCGCCGCCAGGCCGAGTCCCGTGGCGAAATGGTGCTGTCGGTCGGCGCGCTGCGGGAGCGCCTGTCGCGCCGGCGCGGCGCCTTCGCGCTGCTGCTGTTTGCCGAAGAGCTGCATGCGCTGGTCACCGCCGGGCTGAGCGTGGTGGAGGCCATCGATGCGCTCGCCGAGAAGGCCTCCAGCGCCGAGTCGCGCGCCGTGCTGCGCCGTCTGCAGGCGCATCTCAATGAAGGCCTGTCGCTGTCCGATGCGCTGCGCCTGCAGCCCGACCTGTTCCCGCCCTTGTTCGTGGGCGTGGTGCAGGCGGCCGAAGGCACCAGCGACCTGCCCCGCTCCCTGTCGCGCTACATCGCCTACGAGCGTCGCATGAATGCGGTGCGCCATCAGGTGGTGTCCGCGGTGATCTACCCGGCGATCCTGCTGGTGGTGGGCAGCGCGGTGGCGCTGTTCCTGCTGGGCTATGTGGTGCCGCGCTTCTCCGCCGTCTACGCCAGCACCGGCCGACCGATGCCCTGGGCCTCGCAACTGCTGCTGGACTGGGGCCGCTTCGCCGGCGCCCACAGCGTCAGCCTGACGCTGGGCTTTGTCGCGCTGGTGGGTGGCGCGATCGCGGTGGCCCGGTCGCAGTTGCGTCAGCACGGCTGGTGGCGCATGCTGCATGTCATCCCCGGTGCACGGGACCGGCTGGCCACGCTGGAACTGTCGAGTCTCTACCTGACCCTGGGCATGCTGCTGGAAGGCGGCATTCCGCTGCCCAGGGCGATGTCGCTCAGCACCGCCGTGATGACCGGCGCCCGCGCCGCCATGATCGACGCCGCGCGTCAGCGCATCGAGGCTGGCGAGGCCTTTTCCGATGCGATCGAGCTGGCCGGCCTGGGCACGCCGGTGGCGTTGCGCCTGATCCGGGTGGGCGAGCGCACCGGCCAGCTCGGCGACATGCTGGGCCGCGCCGCCGCGTTCTATGAGGGCGAAACCAGCCGCTGGCTGGAGCGCTTCGCCAAGGTGTTCGAACCCGCGTTGATGACCGCCATCGGGCTGGTCATCGGCCTCATCGTGGTGCTGTTGTACATGCCGGTGTTCGATCTGGCGGGAAGCTTCCAATGACCCCGTCTCCCCTCGGCCCCTCGGTGCCCCACACGTCATCGCCCGCCGACGCGCCGAATCTGAGTGCTGTCGCGGCGTCCCTGGAACCCGCAACCCTGCCCATCGAGCTGCTGCAGCCGCTGGCCGCCGCCGAGCTCGACGCCGTCCGCACTGCGGCGGCCCACCGCGCGGTGCCGGGCGCCATCGCGCCGATCGAACTGCTGGCCCAACGGCTGCAATGCCCGGGCCGCGAAGCCGCGGCGCGGCTGGCCCTGAGCTTCCGGTTGCCCTACCTCGATTCCGACGCCATGGCCGGCCATGCGCCCGCCTTCGACCTGCTGCCGCTCACCCGCGCACAAAAGCTGCGGGCCTTGCTGCTGCGAGGCCCCAGCGCGGGTGCCGGTGCCGGTGCAGACAGTCTGATGCTGGTGACCAGCGATCCGTTCGACGGCGAACTGCAGACCCAGTTGGAACATCTGGCCGGCGGACCCGTGCGCCTGGCGCTGGCTACCGCCGAAGACATCCACGCCTTCCTCAATCAGCAGGAATCCCGCGCTCGCGCAGTCGACGACCTGGGCGTGGTCGGCCAATCGGCCGAGGCCACCGGCGAAACCTTGCAGGTGCTGTCGCTGGCCACCGCTGCCGAAGGCGCGAGCCCGGCGGTGCGGCTGCTCAACTCGACGCTCTATGACGCGCTGCGTGCAGGCGCGAGCGACGTCCACCTGGAGAGCACCGCCAAAGGGCTGGCGGTGAAATACCGCATCGACGGCGTGCTGGACGAGGTCACCCAGATCACCGGCACAGTGCTGGCGGAACAGGCGATCTCGCGGCTGAAGGTGGTGTCGCAGTTGGACATCGCCGAGCGGCGCGTGCCGCAGGACGGCAGTTTCCGGGTGCTGGCCCAGGGTCGCGAGATCGACCTGCGGGTGTCGATCATGCCCAGCATCCACGGCCAGGATGCGGTGATCCGGATCCTGGACAAGCAGCGGATGATCGAAGCGCAGGGCCGGCTGACACTGGATGCGCTGGGCTTCGACGGGTCCTCGTTGGTGAGCCTGCGCCGCATGATGCGGGCGCCCCACGGCATGCTGCTGGTGACCGGCCCGACCGGCTCCGGCAAGACCACCACGTTGTATGCCGCCCTGTCTGAAATGCACACCGGCCGGGACAAGGTCATCACCATTGAAGACCCGGTGGAATACCAGCTCGGCGGCGTGCTGCAGATTCCGGTCAACGACAAGAAGGGCCTGACCTTCGCCCGCGGCCTGCGTTCCATCCTCCGCCACGATCCGGACATCATCATGGTCGGCGAGATCCGCGACCGCGAGACGGCGGAGATCGCCGTCCAATCGGCCCTCACCGGCCACATGGTGCTCACCACGGTGCATGCGAACAGCGTGTTCGATGTCTTCGGCCGTTTCACCCACATGGGGCTGGACCCTTATGCGCTGGTGTCCGCGCTCAACGGGGTGTGGGCACAGCGGCTGCTGCGGCTGAACTGCCCGCATTGCAGCCGACCGACCGACCCCACCGATGAAGAACTGCAGTCGCTCACGCTCAGCCGCGATCAGGTGCGCGACTGGCGCTTCATGCGCGGTCCGGGTTGCGGGGACTGCCGCGGCACCGGCTATCGCGGCCGCCATGCGATTGCCGAGATCCTGCGGCTCACCGACGAACTGCGCGACATGATCATCGAGAAGCGCCCGATCGGCCAGATCAAGCGCGCCGCCTATGCCGCCGGCACCCGCAGCCTGGAGGCGGCCGGGCTGGACCTGGTCCGGGACGGCCGGACCACGTTGGAGGAGGTCCATCGTGTCACGCTGGCGGCCTGATCGAGGCGCCGCAGGCGCCCTTCCCCATACCGTCGCCATCGGTGCGCAGTCGCTGGCGTGGTGGCCTGCACTCGCGCCCGGCGCAGCCGATCTCGGCCGCCTCATGCCGGAGATCCGAAGCCACCAAGGGGATCCCGAAGCGGCACTGGCGTGCTTGACGAAAGAGACGCCAGCGGCACGTCGCCTGGTGGTCTCCCACTCGTTGGCCCGTCATTGGCTGCAGGCCACCGTCACCGGGGCCCGCTCGCTCAAGGAACTGCAGGCGATCGCGGCGGGCCGCTGTGCCCAGCTGTTCGGCGGACGCCCGCAGTCCTGGCGCGTGGCCGGCGATTGGCAGGCGGGCCAGCCATTCCTGTGCGCCGCCCTGCCCTCGCTCTGGGCCGAAACGCTGAGCCGCCTGCCTGCGGGCACACCCCGCATGGAGACCTCGCTGCAGGCCGCATTGGCCCGAACCGCCGACACCCTGCCCGACAACGGCTGGGTGGTGCTGCGCGAAGAGGGTCAGGCCGCGCTGATGCATCTGTCCGACGGCCGACTCCATGGCTTGCGCGTGATTCATCTGCCGCCGGACACGACCACCGCCGCGCCGGTCGCGGCGACGTCCCTCTCCAAGCCCTTGGCGGAGCGCCCCGGTGAGGAATCCCCGGACACGGTCCGGTTCATCGCGGACGAATGTGTGCGCTGGGCGCTGCGGGAGGGCTGGACAACGCCGACCGAGCTCATCGACCTGGGCGCCCGGCCCTTGAACGCCTCGGCGACCACACCCGGCGCAGACCGTCAGATGCCGCGCTGGAAACCGTGGACGGATCTGAATGCGGTCCGCGTTCACGCCGGCAAATCGCAGCACACGGCCTCGCTGGATTTCGGCCTCATCGAGCCCTCGGCCCGCGATGCGGTGGCGGCGCTGTGGGCCGCCTTGCCGCAGCCGGAGGGATGGGCATGAAGACACCGCATCTGGAACTCGGATCGCGCGGCAGCCGCGTGGTCGCGTGGGGCCACGGCACGTCGCGCGCCCAGCGTCGCCTCATCGGCCTGAGCGTGCTGATCGGCGCCGCCGCCTGCGTGGCGGTGCTGGTGTGGGGCGTGTCGCAGCGTGGACAACTGATGGACCTCCAGGACCAACTGGCCGAGCGCGCTGCCCGCCGGGCCGCGCCGCTCGAGGCCTCCGCCTCCGCGCCGGCCATGCCGACGATGACGGCGGCGCGCCTGGATGCCTGGAACGCGGTGGTGCGTCAGCTCAACACGGCCTGGCCCGCGGTCTTTGATCTGCTGGAGCGGCGCACGCCGACGACCGTGGCGCTGCTGTCGGTCGAGCCGGAGGCCCGTCGCCTGCGGTTGCGCATCACCGCCGAAGCCCGCACCCTGGCCGATCTGCTGGACTTTGCCCAGGCGCTGCGGGAGGACGATCAGGTGAGCGAAGTGGCGCTGGTGCGCCACGACACCGATGAACAGAACCCTCAGCAGCCGGTGCGGCTGACCCTGGATGTGGCGCTAACCGCGCCGGCGCCGGTCGCTGCTGCGGCGTCCGATGTGACTGCCGCCGCACCGGCGGTTCGCTCGTCCGCAGACAAGCCCGCAGCGCCGACAGTGAGCGACAAGGCGTCTGCCCCGTCGCGATCGCTGCGCGCCTCCGGAGCGCGATCATGAGCCGCGTGACGCTCCAGTCCCTGCGTTCCCAGGGCCTTCGGCTTCGCCTGGAGATCGCTCTCTGGCGTCACGGCTGGCTGGCACTGGTCGGGCCCCTGCTGTGTGCGGCGGCCCTGCTCGGCTGGTGGCTGGTGGTGCGTCCGGACGGCCTGGCGCTTGCACAATCGACGCGGCAACTCCAAGCGCCGCCGGCGCCCGTCGCCGCGCCGGCCCAACGTGTGCGCAACGATGCGCTGCGCTGGCAGGCTTTGCAGGAGACGCTGCGTGCTGCGCCCGCCCACGACCAACTGATGCGGCAGTGGACGGACCTGGCCAAGGCCCATCAGGTGCGCTGGCGCCAGACCCAGTTCCAGACCGCTTTCGAACCGCAGACGGGAACCCAGCGCATCAAGGTGGTCCTGCCCGTGACCGCCGCCTATCCGAAGCTGCGCGCGTTCACCGAAGCGCTGCTGCGCGACAGCCCCAATGTGTCGCTGGACCAGATGCATTTCGAGCGCCGCAACACCTTGCTGGATCAGGTGGAGACCCACATCAGCCTGTCGATCTGGCTGCCGCCACCGTCCGAGGCCGTCAAGACGCCGAACCGCGTCGCGGAGGCCTCTGGCGCGGCCGCTTCGTCGGTCACGGCCGCACCCCTCTCGCCCTCGGCCCCGGTGTCCGCGACGGCGACGGCGACGGCGACGGCGATCGCCAAGTCGAACACGACCTCTACGACCTCTACGCCTTCTGCGACCTCTACGACGCCTGCAACCTCGGCGTCTCCCGCCGTCAGCGGCTTGGTCCGCCCGACGGCGCCACCCGTGGCCACCTCCACGACCCCTGCCGGCGGAGGCCGCCCATGAGCGCTGAGACAAAGACCGTCCCGGCTTGGCGAAAGCTCGCCCTGGGCGCCGCGTTGCTCACGGCCGCCTACCTCGCGATCTTCGGCGACAAGACGCCCGCGGGCACGGTCGACGTGGCGCCGCGCGCGGGCTCGGCTGCCGCGAACTCGGAGCGCGCACCGGTCAGCCGTGTGATGCCGGCCGTACCCGCGCGTGCGCCGAACGAGTCGCCGGCCCTCAACGCGGCCGGTCGAACGACGGCTGCGCCCTCGGGCAAGCCCAACCCGGTGCTGGATGAGCTGATCCCCCGCACCGAGCTGCTGCCCGCGCGCTCAGCGTCCGCCAAAACGACGCGTGACCTGTTTGCGGGCGTCGACTGGACCCCGCCGCCACCGCCACCGGTGAAGGAAACACCGCCGCCACCCGCGCCGCCCACGGCGCCGCCGCTGCCCTTCCAGATCATGGGCAAGCGTCAGGACGGCGGGCAGTGGGAAGTGTTCTTGAACCGGGGCGATCAGGTGCTGATCGTCCGCAAGGGGTCGGTTGTGGAAGACAGCTATCGGATCGACGATATTTCGCCGCCGTCGATGACGGTGACCTACCTGCCGCTGCGTCAGACCTTGTCCTTGTCCGTTGGGGAAGCCCGTTGAAGTCCACCTCCGCCTCCCATCTCCTCCGCGCCTGCCGCCGCTGGACGGCCGCGCGCGGCCTGTCCGCCGCCGGCGCGCTGCTGACGGCCGCCCTGCTGGCCGGTTGCGCCGCCCAGACCGCCTTCCGCGAGGCCCAGGACCTGCAGGCCACCGGCCGCACCGAGGCCGCGCTGCAGAAGTATGAACAGGCCTGGCGCCTGGAGCCGTCCTCCGGCGCCTACCGGCTCGGTTACCTGCGCACCCGTGACCAGTTGCTGGACCAGTGGGTGGCCCAGGGCGATGCCGCCCGCCAGCAGAGCCGCCATGACGAGGCCGAGCGCGCCTACCGCCAAGCACTGACGCTGCTGCCCACGCATGAGCGCGCGCTTCAGGGCCTGCGGCAGGTCGAACAGCAACGCCGCTGGGACACCTGGTTCAAGGAAGCCGAAACCGCCTACAGCCGCAAGGACCTGGACACCGCGCAACTGCGGCTGCGCACCCTGCTGCTGGAGAACCAGCAGCATGCCGGCGCGCGCCGACTGATGCAGAAGATCGAATCGGAGACTGCGCGGCCGACCCCGGCGGAGAGCGGCTTGTCGGCCGCCTTTCGGAAGCCGATCTCGATCGAATTCAAGGACGCGTCGTTGCGCAATGTGTTCGATGTGATCTCGCGCACCTCTGGTCTGAACTTCCTGTTCGACAAGGATGTGAAGACCGATCAGAAGACCTCGATCTATCTGAAGAATTCGACCATCGAGGCGGCGATCAACCTCACCCTGCTGACCCAGCAGCTGGACCAGCGGGTGCTGGATGCCAACACCATCCTCATCTATCCCAACACCCAGGCCAAGCAGAAGGACTACCAGTCCCTCACCGTCAAGAGCTACTACCTGACCAATGCGGATGCGAAGAGCGTGGCCAACAGCCTCAAGGCCATTCTCAAGAGCCGCGACGTGGTGGTGGAAGAGAAGCTCAACCTGCTGATCATCCGCGACACGCCCGAGGCCATACGCATGGCCGACAAGCTGGTGATGCTGCATGACGTGCAGGACTCCGAGGTGATGCTGGAGGTCGAGATCCTGGAGGTCAAGCGCACCCGGCTGCTGGACCTGGGCGTGCGCTGGCCCGATCAGCTCAGCCTGAGCCCGCTGCCCGCCGCCACCGGTGGCACCGTGACCCTGGCGGACCTGCGCGACCTGCAGAGCTCGCGCATCGGGGCGACTGTCGGCGCGCTGACGATCGCCGCGAACAAGAGCGACACCGATGCCAACATCCTGGCCAATCCGCGCATCCGCACCCGCAACCGGGAAAAGGCCAAGATCCTGATCGGTGAACGGGTGCCCAACATCACCACCACCTCGACCTCCACCGGCTTCGTCTCCGAATCGGTGACCTATGTGGATGTGGGCCTGAAGCTTGATGTCGAACCCACCATCTATCCGGATGGCGAGGTGGCGATCAAGGTGGCGCTGGAGGTCAGCAACATCATCAACCAGGTGCAGACCAAGAACGGCGCCCTGGCCTACCAGATCGGCACCCGCACCGCGCAGACGGTGCTGCGCCTGAAGGACGGCGAGAACCAGGTGCTGGCCGGCCTGATCAATGACGAAGACCGGCGCACCGCCAACAAGGTGCCCGCCTTGGGCGATGTGCCGATCGCCGGGCGGCTGTTCGGCCGTCAGGCGGATGACACGTCCAAGACCGAGATCGTCCTGTCGATCACCCCACGGGTGGTGCGCAACACGGTGCGACCCGAGGCCGGCGTGCTGGAATTTGATTCCGGCACCGAGAGCAGCCTGGGCGTGCGCGGCAGTGGCGGTGGTGCAGCCACGGTGGCGGTCACCAGCAGCAGCAACCGAACCGACACCAACAACCGGACGCCAGCAGCCGCCAACGCCGGCACCGGTGCGGGCAACAACCTGAACAACGTCAACGGAGTCAATGGCGTCGGCACCGGGGTGGGGAGCAATCTCAGCAATAACAGCGGACTGTCGACCGGCGGTGTGGCGGGCAACGTCGGTACCGGCGGCGTCACGGCGCCGGCCACGGCGGTGCTCACCTGGCAGGGACCGACGCAGCTCAAGGTCGGCGACAACTTCACCGCGCAGCTCATCATGTCCGCCGACCAGCCATTGATCAGCGCGCCGCTGTCGATCGGCTTCGATCCGCGGGCGATCCAGGTGGTGTCGGTGGCCGAGGGCGATTTCCTGCGACAGGGCGGCGCCCAGACCAGCTTCAACAGCCGCATCGATCCGGCGGGCCAGGTCATCATCGCGGCCAGCCGCGCGACCGAGACCGGCGCTTCCTCGCCCGGCGCGGTCGTGACCCTCAACCTCAAGGTGATCGGTGCGCCCTCAGCGGAGACCCGCCTGCAATTGCTGGCGATCAATCCCACCGCCACCGGTGGTCGCAGCGTGACCGCGCCCCTGCCCACACCCCTGGTGGTGGTGCTGCAGCCATGACCCACGGCACCGCATCGTCAACCACGCGGCTCGGCGGCGGTTTCTCGCTGATCGAGTTGCTGGTCACCCTGGCGGTGCTGGCGGTGCTGGCGACGATTGCCGTGCCGGTGGCCCAGGTGCAGGTACAGCGCAGCCGCGAGCAGGAGCTGCGCCGCGCGCTGGTGGAAATGCGGGAGGCCATCGACGCCTATCACCGCGCCAGCGAAAACGGCCGCATCCGCCGCGAGGCCGATGCCACCGGCTATCCGCCGTCGCTGGGGGTGCTGGTGGACGGGGTGGAGGATCAGCGGGATCCGAAACGTCGCAAGCTCTACTTTCTGCGCCGCGTGCCGCGCGATCCTTTTGCCAATGCCCAAGCCGGCTCGGACTCGGAGACCTGGGGGCTGCGTTCCTACCGCAGCGAGCCGGGCGAGCCGTCCGATGGCGCCGATGTCTACGACGTCTTCAGCCAATCGCCGCTGACCGGCCTCAACGGCGTGCCCTACCGGAAATGGTGATGCTGCGATGTCCAGATGTTTTGCGCCTGCGCATCCGCGCACCGGCTCGGTGGTGTGACCCCGCCGGTCCGGGCCAGCGTCTGACCGCTTCTTTCCGGTCGCCCACGTCCTGGGGGGCGCGGTCGTCCGGCTCGGGCTTCACCTTGATCGAGCTGCTGGTGGTGCTGGCCATCATCGCGGTGCTGCTCACCATCGCCCTGCCCCGCTATTTCGGGCAGCTGGAAGCGTCGCGCGAATCGGTGCTGCGCGAGAACCTGCGGGTGATGCGTGAGACGACCCAGCGCTTCTACGGCGATGTCGGCCGCTATCCAGAAAGCCTGGAGGAGCTGGTGGAGAAGCACTACCTCACGGCGGTGCCGTTGGATCCGATCACCGAATCGTCGACCACCTGGCAGCTCACGCCGCCGCCGTCGGGCTATGACGGCAATGTCTACGACATTCACAGCGGCGCCCCGGGGGTTGCGCGTCATGGTGAGCCGTTCCAGTCCTTCTGAGCGCTCGCGGCCCGGCGCGCGACGTGCGCGGCTTGGGCCGACGGGGGGTTGTGGGCGGTCGACTTGGGCGACGGCTGCGTCGTCCCGCCGGTCCGGCGGCTTCGCCTATCTGCTGCTGATGATGGCCTTGGCGGTGGTGGGCATCGCTGCGAGTTTTGCGGTCACCCTGGGCGCCACGGCGGAACGGCGGGATGCGGAGCGCCATCTGCTGTTCGTCGGCGGTGAGTTCGAGCGGGCCCTTGTGGCCTACTCGGCCAGCGCGCGACGCGGTCCGCGTGAGCTCACCGAGCTGCTGCGCGATCCGCGCTTCCCGGGAGTGCGTCGGCATCTGCGCCAGATCTATGCGGATCCGCTCACTGGCAGCACGACGTGGGGGCTGGTGCGCGACCGCGAGGGCTTCATCATCGCGGTCTACAGCTTGGCCCGCGGTACGCCGATCCGTCGCACCGGCTTTGAACCGGGCCAGGAAACCTTCGCCGACGCCGACGACTACGCCGGCTGGCGCTTCGGCCTGCCGATCGCCAAAGCCGTGCTGGTGCGGCCGGGCAGCGTGACGGCGGCGTCCTCGCCGGCCTCCGGCGGATGGCCGCGACAGCCCTGATGACGCGAGGCGTAGGAGGCGCGGCGCGGGTTGTACGGGGTACTCCGCCGCCAACACCCCGTGCGCCATGCAGGGTGGCGGCCAAGGCAAGAAGGCTGGGCGGCGGCGGGGCGGCGGCCTCGAGCGGAACGTGCTGTCCGCCCGGCCGACCGCCCGGCCATCACCACCCCTGAATCACTTCCTCCGCCAGACCGAAGGCCGTGCTGGCGCCGGTGCCGCTGGTCACCAGCACCACCCGCAGTCCGGGATCCGGGGCCTCGACCAGCGCGTCATGCGTGTGGCCGGTGGGGTAGACGCCGGTCCAGCGCTCCACCACCTCGCACCGCGGCAGATGAATCGACTCGTGCAGATGCTCGAGGATCAACTGGTCCACCGCCTCGCTGCCGAAGGGCTCCGGGCTGAGGTGTTCATGGTGGGAGTCGCCGACCACCAGGCTGCCGTCAGCGCTCTGCACCGCGATCAGGTGGATGCCGTGGGCGAGGCTGTCCGGGCACTCGCGCAACAGCTGCTGGTGCAGCGCCTGCGATTCGGGCAGTTCGGCATAACCGGCGTAGCGCACCAGGCTGAGGTCGCCCATCACCGGCGTGGGCAGGCGCACGGCGGCGGTGGGACGCAGCCGCATCATCTGCAGCCGGCTCAGGCGCAAGGTCGGCGGCAGCCAGGCGCTGGCGGGGCCGGTCAGATCGGTGCCCGGGCACAGGGCGATTCGCTCGGCCTGCACGCTGCGCCGCGCGGTATGCACCCGCCCCGGCTCCACGCCCAGCACCGCCTCGCCGTTGAAGAAGCGCACGCCGTGCACCTCGCTCAGCCAGGACACCAGCCTCGGCAGCGCGTCCCGCGACTCCACCCGCAGCTCATGCGGCGAATAGAGCGCGCCGGCGGGCGCCCGCAGCAGCGGAGCACGCGCCGCGACCTCGGCGGGTCCCAGCAGCTCGCACGCCTGACCCATCTCGGTGGATTGAAAGGCCCGGAGCACCTCCGCCGCAGCCGGGCGTTGGGCGGCGACCCACAGCCCGCGTTGCAGCACCGGAATGCGGGCCGCTTCAGCGGCTTCGGACCACAAGCCCGCCGAGCGGCGGGCGCGTCGCCAGGTGTCACCCTGTCGCTGGCCGGTGACGGTGACGAAACCAAAATTGCGGATGGAGGCGCCGATGCAGCGGTGGTCCCGCTCGACCACGGCCACCCGCCAGCCGCGCCGCGCGCCCATCCAGGCGTGCGCCAGGCCAACGATGCCCGCGCCCACCACCACCAGGTCAAAACGGTCAATGCTCATGATCAGATGAACCTTTTTCGCAGGGTGGCGGAGGCCAGGTCGATCGCCGACACCGTCGCCACCAGGATGATCAGCACGGTGCAGGTCTGGGCGTACTGGAAACTGCGGATCACCTCGAACAGCACGACGCCGATCCCCCCTGCCCCCACCATGCCCACCACCGAGGCCGACCGGACATTCGACTCGAACCGGTAGAGCGTGAAGCTCAGCCACAGCGGCATCACCTGGGGCAGCACGCCGTACAGCAGCTCCACCAGCTTGTGCGCGCCGGTGGCACGAATCCCCTCCACCGGCCGCGGGTCGATGGCTTCGACCGCCTCCGAGAACAGCTTGGCCAGCGTGCCGGTGGTGTGGATCGCCAGGGCCAGCACCCCGGCGAACGGCCCGAGACCGACCGCCACGATGAACAGCATCGCGAACACCATCTCATTGATCGCCCGGCAGGCATCCATCAGGCGGCGCACCGGCTGATGCACCCACGGCGGCGTGATGTTGGCGGCGCACAGCAGGCCCATCGGCACAGCCGCCAGCAGCGCGAGCAAGGTGCCCCAGATCGCGATGTGGACGGTGACCACCATCTCCCGCACATACAGGCGCCAGTCACGGAAATCCGGCGGAAAGAAGTCGCTGGCATAGGTGCCGATGTTGCCCGCATCGCGCCACAGATCCAGCGGACGGATCTCCGCCCCGCGCCAGGCCCACGCCAGCACCGCCAGCGCCGCGGCCCAGGCCAGGTAATGGCCGACACCCGGCCGCTGGGCAGCGGCACGCGCCTGCAACTGGGCCAGCAGATCCGCGCTGCGGCCGGCGGAGCCGCAGGTCGCGGCGCTGAGGTTGCTGGCGGTGATCATGACTTCAACGCCGCGAGCTTGGCATCCACCTCGGCCAGCGCCTTGGTCTTCGCCTCGGCGTCCATGCGGTCATCGGCTTCGATCTTCATCCGTTCGCGGGCCAGCTCCAGTTGGCGGATCGGCATCAACTGGGCGTTGCTGGACTCACGGAAGCCGCCGTAGTTGTAGATGTTCTTGAGGATGGCCTTCTCCTCCGGATCGGTCTTGGCATAACCGACGACGAACTGCTTGATCTTGGCCTTCACCGCCGGGTCCAGGTCCTTGCGCCAGACGAAGGGATCGCTCGGGATCAGCGGGCTGCGCCACAGGATGCGCACCTGGCTGGCGAGCTCGGGCTTGCTGGCTTCGAGCTTGGTCACGTCCTCAGTGTTGTTGGTGGCCACGTCGACCTGTCGCGCCAGGACCGCCTGCAGGTTGACGCCGTGGCTGGCGTTGCGCACGCTCTTGAAGGTGTTGCGCGGATCGATCTTGTTCTGCGAGAACAGGTAGTAGCTCGGCACCAGGAAGCCGGAGGTCGAATTGGGATCGCCGATGCCGAAGTTGATGGCCTTGGCGTTCTTGAAGACATCGTCCAGCGTCTTGTAGGGGCTGTCCTTGTGGGTGATGAGCAGGCCGTGATAGCCGAAGCTGCCGTCGGCATACATGACCTGGGCGAACACCTCGCCTTGGGCGCGGTCCACCGCCTCCATGGCCGACTTGTTGCCATACCAGGCGATCTGGATCTTGTTGAAGCGCATCGCCTCGATCACGCCGGCATAGTCTGGCGCATAGAAGCTCTTGACGGTCAGGCCGGTCTTCTTCTCCATGTCTCGGAAGAAGGGTTCCCAGCGGTCGCGCTGGGCGGCGGCGGCATCGGTGGCGATGATGCCGAAGTTGATTTCCTGGGCCTGGGCAGCCAGGCCGATCACGGCCAGCAGGCCGGCAACAAGGGTCTTGCGGTTCATGGGTGGTGCTCCGGTGGAGGTCGGAATCAGGGTCAGGCCGCCCGGGTGGCGAGCCGGACCCCGGGGAGGTCGTGGTGGAGAGGGTCGAGGTGAGCGCCGATGACCGGCTCGATCAGCGGCTCCATCAGCGGCTCCATCAGCGGCTCGATGCGCGCCTCCTGGGAAGGCATCGGGGCCAGCGAGGTCGGGTGGCTGTGGCGTGGGAGGACGCTGCCGATCGCGGCGTCTTCCGCTTCGAGTTCGTCGGCCGCGCTGCCGTAGAGCTCGCGCAGGAATTCGGAGGTGAGCGCGCGGCTGGGGCCGTCATAAACCAGTTCACCGTGCCGCAAGGCAATCACGCGATCGCAGTACCGCCGGGCGAGTGCCACGTGATGCAGGCTGACGATCAGCGTCATGCCAGCGTCCCGGTTCAACTGGGTGAGCTGCTCCATGACGCGTCGGGTGGACTCGGGATCCAGCGAGGCCACCGGCTCATCGGCCAGCAGCAAGCGGGCGCCCTGCACCAGCACCCGCGCAATCGCGGCGCGCTGCTGCTGGCCGCCGGACAAGGTCGAGGCGCGCTGGAAGGCCTGCGACGCGAGGCCGATCGTGTCCAGCGCCTCCAGCGCCCGGGTGCGCTGTGCCAGGGTGAAGCGACCGCTCAGGCAGCGCCAGAGCGGCGTCTCGGCCGCCAGGCCCGCCAGCACATTGGTCATCACCGGCAGTCGTCCCACCAGGTTGAACTGCTGGAAGACCACGCCGATGCTGCGGCGCAGGCGGCGGATGTCCGGACCCAGGCGGCCGTCCGCCTGCAAGGTGTCTCCGAACACCTGCACGCGACCGGACTCGGCGGTTTCCAGACCGCACAGGCAACGCATCAGTGTGGACTTGCCGGAACCGGACGCGCCGAGCAGGGCCACGCGTTCCCCGGCGCCGATGCGCAGGCTCACGCCTTTGAGCGCGGCCTCGGTGCCGAAGGTCTTGCGGAGGTGGTCGACCTCGACGATGCAATCAGTGGGTGTCGGCATGGTGCGTGGGGCGGCGGTGGCCGCGGCAAGGTCTTGAGCAATGGCGGGCATGGTCGGCATGGCGGGAGCGTAGGAACGCTTGGTGAAGCGGTGGTGACACGGCGCTGTCATCTGCGCGTGGGCGAATTCACCACGGCAGCGTGAAGGTCTTGAGCTGGGTGTAGCCCTTGATCGCTTCCTGGACGCCTTCCTTGTGGCCCAGGCCGGAATCCTTGATGCCGCCGAAGGGCGTGAGTTCGGTGCGATAGCCAGGGACTTCCCAGACGTTGACCGTGCCCACCTGCAGCTCCTGCGCGAAGCGGGTGGCCCAGTCCATCCGATCGGTGCAGACGCCGGAGGACAGACCGAAGCGGCTGGCGTTGACCAGGCCGATGGCCTCGTCGATGGTGTCGAAGCTCAGCACCGGAGAGATCGGCCCGAAGCTCTCCTGCAGCACCAGGCTCATGTCCGGTCGCACCCGATCCAGCACCGTCGGTGCCAGCAAGGCCCCGTCGCGGCGATGACCGCAGCGCAGCCGGGCGCCGGCCTGCAGGGCCGATTCGACGCGCTCCTCCAGCAGACGGGCTGCGGCCTCGTCGATGACGGTGCCCATGGCATGGCGCGCATCGAATGGATCGCCGTAGGTCCAGGCTTCGGTGGCTTCCACCAGCAGGTCAGTGAAACGATCCGCGACGCTGCGTTGAACCAGGATCCGCTTGACGGCGGTGCACCGCTGGCCGGAGTTGCGGTAGGAGCCTTGGGCGGCCAGTTGCGCGGCACGGGTCAGATCAGCGTCTTCGCAGACGATCAGCGGATCATTGCCGCCCAGCTCCAGCACGGTGCGCCGATAGCCTGCCAGCTGCGCGATGCGCTTGCCGATCTCGACCCCGCCGGTGAAGGTGACCAGCTCGACCGCCGGATGGGTGATCAGCGTCTGTGCAATTTCCGCCGGGTCCCCGGTGATCACCTGCAGCATGGCTGGCGGCAGTCCCGCCTCATACAGCAGATCGGCGAACCAGAGCGCGGACAGCGGCACCTTCTCCGACGGCTTGAGCACCAGGCGGTTGTTGCTGGCGATGCTGGGCACCACCTTGTGCGCGACCTGGTTCATCGGATGGTTGAACGGGGTGATGGCGGTGATCACACCCAGCAGCGGCTCCCGCATCGAGATGACTTTGCGGCGCCTGCCCTGGGCGGTGAGGTCACAGGCAAAGACCTGGCCGTCGTCACGCAAGGCTTCGGTGGCGCCGAAGCCCAGCACGTCGAGCACGCGGCCGATCTCATAGCGGCTGTCCTGCAGCGACAGACCGGATTCGGCGGTGATCAGCTGAGCGGCCTCTTCCGCACGCTGCGTCAGCAGCTCGGCGGCGCGCCGCAGGATGCTGGCCCGGTCGTATCGGCTGAGCGGACTGCGATAGGCGTGGGCATACAGCAGGGCCTGCTCCACCTGACTGCGGCTGGCCTTCGCGGCGCTGCCCACCACCGCGCCGGTGTAGGGGTTGACGACCTGGAAGCGGCCGCTGTCGCCTGCGACCCGCTCGCCGCGCATCCGCAGCGACTCCTCTCGATCGCGATGAAAGGCCACGACCGAGGCGTCGATGGGGGTTGTTCGTGCGTTCATGCCGACGCTCCGATGAAGTTGCGGCCACGGTCGCCTTGCAGCGCCTGGGCCCAGAGGGCGGCGGCTTCGTCGTCGTCGACGCCGTAGTCGGCGAACCGCGTCTTCACGCCCAGTCCCAAGAGAAACGATTCCAGGCGTGCCGGCGCGGTCTCCAACGGACCCAGGGCTTGTGCCAGGACCGCGTCCCGCTCGGGCATCAGGCCGATGGCCGCTGCCGCCACCAAGGGCAAGGTGAAGGCGCAGGCAATGCCATGGGGCACGTCGTGGCGCAGCGTCAGCGGATAGGACATGGAGTGCGCCATCGCAGTGCGGGTATTGCTGAAGGCGAGGCCCGCCTGCAGGGCCGCGATCGCCATCGCTTCACGCAGATTCAGGTCCTGCGGCGCGCGGAGCAGCGCGGGCAGCGTGACCTGGATGGTTCGGGCCGCGGCGACGGCCAGCGCATCGGACACCGGATTCGCATGACGATTCCAGATGGCTTCGAGCGCATGGGACAGCGCATCCAGCCCGCTCTGCACGGTGACGGCTTCCGGCAGTTGGCGCATCAGGACCGGGTCCACGACGGCGGCTTCCGGCCAGGTGTGCGGGAACTGCAGCGAGAGCTTGCGCTGCAGCTCACGGTCCCACACCGTGGCCCACGGCGTGACCTCACTGCCGGTGCCGGCGGTGGTGGGCACGGCGATGAGCGCCTTGTGGCGAGCGGATGCGAAGCGCTGTCCGTCGCGGAGCCATTGCAGGAGCTCGTGGAACTGGCCGCTGGGGGTCTGGGTCAGCACCGCCTTGGCACTGTCGATCACGCTGCCGCCGCCGAGTGCGATCAGCACGTCGGCCTCGGGGTATCGCCACACCTCGGGATAGAGCGCGGCCAGTTCGATCACATCGGGATTGGGCGTGACGGTCTCGATGACCGCGACCAGCCGGTCCCCCAACGCGTCCTGAAGGGGCTCGACCAAGCCGAGCGAGCGCGCGCCGGTGAAGGTCAGCACCAGGGCGCGCCGAGCCCCCAGCAGATCGGGCAAGGCCTGCAGCGCGCCGAGGCCGGCCACGGTGCGGACGGGATTGTGGAAATGATGCATGGCAAGTGGCCTCAGGCCGGCAGGGTGTGGTTGAGCAACAGCTCGAAGGCATCGAAATTGCGCAGGCGCCGATCGGCCGGCAGGCGTGCGAGGCGGCGGTTGAACAGCAGCGGCACCTGTTGCTCCGACAGGCCGCCGTGCGAGCGCAGCGGCAGGTCCAGCCCGCTCAGATCGTGACGTTCGGGCGCGGTGCCCAGCACGTTCAAGCGGTCCGCCACGATGATCAGGTCGCCGATGCGGTCGGTCGGCAATTCGAATCGATCGGCCGCTGCCTGCTGGGTGAGCACCATCTGCACGCCCGGCAGTTGGCCCAGCAAGGCGGCCGCGTCCGGGGCTTGCGCGGGATCTTGCAGGTACACGCAGGCGAAGGAGCCCAGGGCGCCATGGTGGGCCACATAGGGATCGGTGATGGGCAGGATCACCCGGGCCGACCCCGCCCCCAGCGCGGCATCCAAGGGCGGCTGCAGATAGGTCACCTGCGGCGCACCGGCGGCATCGGTCTTCGCATTCATGCCGTGGTCGGCCGTCAGGGCGATGCGTGCGCCGAGCGCGTCGAGCTCGCCGAGATACCGGTCCAGCATGGCGTAGAACGCGTTAGCGCCGGGCGTGCCCGGGGCGCACTTGTGCTGGACGTAATCGGTGGTCGACAGATAGAGCATGCGGGCCTTGCCGGCGCGCAGCAGGGCCACGCCCGCGGCAAAGACGAATTCGCTCAGGGCCGCGCTGTAGACATCCGGGACGGGCAGGCCGACGAAGGCAGGCACATCGTCGATGCCGCCGTGGGCCAGCGTGGCCTGGTCGGCCTTCTCGGCAGAGAAGCAGATGCCGGCCGTCAGGCCGTGGCCGAGCAAGCGGCGGAGCTTGTCCTTTGCCGTGACCACGGCCACCTCGACGCCTGCGGCCGAGAACGCGGCCAGCAGGGTCGGTGCCCGCAGGTACTCGGGTTCATTCATCATCACCGCCTCGCCGGTGGAGCGATCGAGGAAGTAGTTGCCGGCGATGCCGTGCTGCGCCGGCGGCACACCGGTGACGATGGACAGGTTGTTGGGATTGGTGAAGGTGGGCATCACCGCATCCACCGTGCAGGTGGTGCCGCGGGCCAGGAGGCGCTGGAGCTGCGGCATCTGGCCGGCCATCAGGGCCTGGGTCAGGTAGTCCGGCTCGCACCCATCGATGCACAGCACCACGACGGGCTCGACCGGCATGCGGTAGGTTCGTCCGTTGACGTGGAGGGGATCGTGGTCGGCGGTGAGATCAGTGTGCGATGGCATGGTGAATTCGGAGGCGTGAGCGATCGGTGGCTTCAGGGACGTGACTGTTGCTGCCCAGGTCGATTCACACAAATTCAATGTTTTCTGATTTCAAATTGAGTGAAGCTATAGAACCCCTGGGAAATTCGGGAGCCTCGATTCATGCGTTTGACACAATTGCGGTCGTTTCATGCGGTGGCCAGCCACGGCGGCTTCACCAAGGCGGCGGAACAACTCCATGTGAGCCAGCCGACGATCACGACACAGGTGCGGGAGCTGGAGGAGAGCTACCGGGTGGAGCTGTTCCATCGATACGGCCGGCGGGTGCAGCCGACGGAACTCGGCGATCGGCTGCTGCAGATCTCCCGGCAGATCTTCAGCCTGGAGTCGGAGGCGCGGCAGTTGCTGGCCGATGCGGGTGAGCTGCGCTCCGGGCATCTGCGAGTGGCGGCGGTGGGGCCGTACCACGTCACCAAGATGCTGGCGCTCTACAACCGGCGTTATCCGGGCATCACGATCTCGGTGAGCACCGGCAACTCACAGGATGTGCTGGAGCGGTTGCTCGACTACCGGGCCGATGTCGGGGTGCTGGCGCAGTTCTCGCGCGACCGGCGTTTCGTCGCCCTGCCCTACAGCGAGCATCCGGTGGTGATGCTGGTGCCGGCGGGTCATCGGTTTGCCAAACGGCGCAGCATCCGCACCGCCGAGCTGGCCGGTGAGCCACTGATCATGCGCGAGCAAGGCTCCACCACGCGCAAGGCCTTCGAGGCGGCGCTCAAGGCGGCTGAGGTGGAGCCGAAGGTCGTCATGGAGATCGGCAGCCGCGAGATCATTCGCGAGGCGGTGGTGCAAGGCCTCGGGCTGGCGGCGGTCTCGGAAGTGGAGTTCGTTCCCGGGCCGGGGCTGCATGCGGTCCGGCTCAGCGACACCGAAGCGCGCACCTGCGCGCATGTGGTCTGCCTGGGCGAGCGGCGCGACATGCGGATGGTGAGGAGCTTTTTCGAGGTGCTGGAGGCGGAGGCGGGTGTGGCCGGGGCGGGGGTGGCCGCTGCGTCGGGCCTGTTGGCGCCATGACGTACGCTACCGGCCAACGCCGCCGGTCAACGCAGCCCTGCAATTCGGACTGCGCTGCCGCAAGCTAAGGCGGAGCAAGCCTTTGACGTCGATCTGCATTTCAGGGTTGTGTGCCGATGACTCTCAAGCAAATCCTCAGCGCGTCGCTGCTCACGACAAGTGCAGCGATCGCCTCCCCGGGCCCGACCTTTGGCATTGCCAGCATGGACGGCGACGGGCATCTCACCGTCGTCAGCGCGTCGCCGCTCGACCTGGCATCCACCCTTCAGTTGCAGTTTCCTGATTCAAGGTCTCGGTCGAAATGCTGCAAGCAGCTCAGCGCCAGCGACCTCCGTCTTGCTGAGGACAAGGTCAACGCCTCGAACCCCCTGTCAGGCCAGCCGGCGTACATCTACCAAGCCAAGGTCCCTGCCCACTGGGCCGAGATGCCGTTCATCGGCGTTGCTGTCTTTGGCAAGGTGCGTGCAGTCACCAGCACCGCGGATCGCCTGGTGGTGGCGGATGCGGCGGGGTTGCGATTCGCCGCCGATCTTTGCGTCAGCCGGGAAGGCGTGCACCTGACCGAACGCCGCGGCAAGCGGCTCCACGTTCACCTCTATTTTTGGCTGGGGTATGAGGTGGAATCGCCGACCTGCCGCCCGATGCCAAGCGACGGCCAATGACAGGGTCTCGACCGGCCAGTGGAACGCGGGTCGGCGGCTAGAAGGTCTTGGTGGTCCCGTTGAAGTCCTCCTTGGGCACGTGGATGACTGTGAAACCTCTGCTGATCAGTCGAGGCGCCAGTCGGCGGGCGTGTGCGTCACCCATTCCCACAAACTGCACATCACTCCTGATGTGATTCATCATTTCCTCATCCCGGATGTATGACAACGCGTCCTTGGTGGATTCCTCGCCGGGAAGAATCGGGTTGGTCAGGTCGTCGCCGTCCCGTCGCTTGCGTTTAACCAGTTCGGAGGTCGGGTCGCGCGTCCTGTCCGCCGACTTGTTTCCTTCTCTCAACGTGTCGAAGATGAACATCCTGCAGTAGAGGAGGAAGTTATCCAGACTCCGTTGGCCGGGCTTTTTGTCGACGGGCGACTGGATCAGGTATTGGGCGAACCTCTGCACCTCTTCAAAATCGAGCTCACTGGATTTGATATAGGAAAGCACAGTCTTGAGGGGAGACCGATCGATCAGACGCTGATCGCTCAGCAGAATCGACAGATCCTTCACCAAGCTGAAAGAGAGTTGCAGGTATTGCGGGTAGACGCCCTTGAAGTAGCTACCTTTCTCCGCGTCGGGCGATGTCAGCTCTTCTTCGATTCCCTCGAGGCAGAAGGCGATCTTTGGCATCGGAGATTCCAGCGCGTAACGGTCAATCTGTTGGTCGCGTGCCATGTCAACGCCGTAAAGCTCGTAACGGGGTTTGTTCATCGCCTCTGTTCCTTCGGCCAGATGGGTGTACCCCTGCTGGCGAATGGTCCCGAGCTTTGAAAACCGTTCGTGCTGAAAGTTGGTGGTCTTGACCGCCTTGGTGACGTGGCTGAGAACCAATTTCGTATGCGACTCGCCCATCACGTACTTCTTCGACGGATTGAAGCGGACCCAAACCTCGTTGCCGACTGGCGCGTCGCGCAAGGTGCCGATATGCCTGCTTCTGTTGGCCTTGTAGTCTTCCAATTCTTCCTCGTCGAGGAAAGTCCTCTCGACGGAATCTGAGACCTTCTTTCGCATCCATTCGTCGTTTTCCACGAGGGGGGCGACCGCTCTCTCTTCACCGTTCACGATCACCTTTCGCTGCGCCGTGGTGGATGAGGAGAAAGAACTGGCGGAAGCGGTTGAGGATGTCGCCCGTTGCAAGGCAGCCGCGTCTTCCGGCATGACGTTGGCGGTTCTCGTCTTGAAGCCCTTGGTCCCGTCCACTGCCGCAGCACCGTCCCAACCTTCTTCGGTCGTCATTGCGCGCCACGCCCCCAACTGGCCCCGACTTGCCGAGACGGATGCGTTCTCCGGATGCGTCAGGCTTCCGTCCTCCGCGTTGATCATGGCGTTCTCCTGGTCCGCCACGATGGCGATCTCGGACTCGCCTATGCAGAGCTCCGACGCCACACTGCTCTTGATGGTCTTGATCAGCTCATCCTGGACAGCGCGTTCCTCCTTCTGTCGTTCGGGGTCGTCGTCGCTGTACGCCAAGGTGACGATGGAGACGGACAGGTTCACGTTCTCTTCGGTGAATTTCTGCACGGCGTCTTCGATTAGAACCGCAACGCGGTTCTTTCGATGAATGTGGGCCATCATCGTCGCCCTCGTCTTTGTGTCATGAATGCTGAGAATCACGCACGGACTAGCGTTGGTGGTGCGAATCTTCTTGATCGCCGAGGCATCAGAAGGCAGGTAGGCTGATTCACCTTGGCTGATATCGAGCACGTCGGCGTCTTGCTCGGGCGTTTCGCTCAAGGCGCGCAGGTCGGCCTTGGCCCCATCGCGGCGGACATAGTCAGGGTCTTTCCATTCGATGATCTGGCCGTTGAGCAGGAAGCGTTTGTCAGACAGCTTGATGAACTCAACCTCGCTGGTGGGATCTCGATACCGATCTTGAAAGCCTGTCTTTTCCGCGCTGACAGGAACCGGCGCCGCAAGCTGCGCAACGCTCGTGGACATTGCAGCGCCATGTTGCGCTGTGGCCCAACCCTTGAGTTGCCGTGGGCTGCTGTGGATCTGCTCGATCATCCGTCGCTGATCGGTCAGGGTACGGCTGCCGCCCACCATTCGGTCCAGCGCAGCATATTGCTGCAGTACCAACCCTGGCGAAGCCTGGCGAGCGTCGGCTCGAACATGCAGCGCCGAAGGCGTATGTGATGGCGACGCTTCGGGCGCGGCGTGGATGGACGATTGGCGCGGGTGTGCTGGCGGCATGGCCACTCCGAAAGGCGGACAAGTTGGGATGCGCACAGGCTGGCCCTGGTGCATACCAAGATCCTGACGGCGACGTCACTCCCATGCCAATTGGCCATTCACGGAAACCCGCCGTCGGAAATGCCTAGCCAAGTGCGCGCAGACATCAGCCACGGCGGATCGACTCGCGGTCGCAGATGCGGCAGGTTTGCGATTCGCCGTCGATCTTTGCGTCAGCCGGAAAGGCGTTCGGCATCTCCGCCGTTTGGCCCCTTGGAATCGGCAAACTGCTGATGTCCTCCCGCCGGAGACCGGATCCAGACTGAGGTGTCGATTCCGGAAATCCTTCCAGCGATGCCCGGCCTCGACGCGTCCTTCAATCCGGCTTCATCACCCACCCGGGTGGCATCACAGGGAGTTCCATCATGGCTGTTCTTTCCTCCTTCGAGGTCCTGGCAGAGTTCCTGGTTCCAAGCGGTGTGCTGCCCCCCGGCGCCGTCAACCCGTTTGCCATTCAGGGACTCTGGGTACAGGTGTCACTGCCGCCCGGCGGCCCGCAGTCGGTCAACTTCAACCTGACCTACCAGGAGACCACCGACTTCAACCAGGGCGCGGGTCAGAAGGCTTTGCAGGCGCAGGTGATCGACGCCAGCGGCAATGTCAACTTCTACGACAACTTCTTTGCGTCCACCGGTCGCGGCTTTCTGAATCAGAAGATCGGCGTCGGACAGACCTTGATCTACGGCGTGCAATGCTTGCCGCAGCTGTCGTCGGCCGACGCAGCGCAACCCCAGAACGGGACCGGATGGCGGGGAATGGTCCAGCTTTCCAGCACATCCACCGGCTCGCTGATCGCCACCCCGACCCAGCGCCTGGTCTACTACAGCGGACCGGACATCACCAAGGCGCCCATCGATGCCGTGGTGTATGCCGTGCCGACGGCCAGCGGCGGGACGGCGATCTGATCATGGCCGATCAGACCTACACCGCCTTCTGGCTCGGCTATGAGCCTTCCGGGCCGGGTGAAGGACCGACGCTGCCGCAGACGCCGCCCTACATCGACGTGCTCGTGCTGGCGTTCGCCAACCTGTTCCCCGGCAACACGACGTGTCAGGAGTTCCTGCAGAAGGCCAACAGCGGGGACTCGATTCGGGCAGGGATCGCGGCTCTGAGGCAGTCCTCGCCGACGTTGAAGATCATGCTCTCCATCATCGGCACCCCATCGCCGGCGGTGGGCTGGAACACCGGCATCACCGATCCTGATGCGTTCGGTGCCTGGTGCGCGGATCTGGCAGAGCGCTGGGATCTGGACGGCTTCGACATCGACAACGAGGACCTGGACTCGTTTCCCGGCGATGCCTTCTGCAAGACGGTCCAAGGCATGCGAAAGGCAATGCCGCAGGCGCTGCTCACGATGGACACCTACCTGTTCGACCGTGACAGCGCCGTGATCAAGACCCTCGCACCCTGCCTGGATGGCATCAACACCATGTCGTACTTCAGCCACCTGGATCAGATGAAGACGCTGGTGGAGCAGTACAGCACGGTGATCCCGGCGTCCAAGATCTCGATCGGGGTGAAGTCCGACAAGGTGGGATCGATCACCCAAGGGACGTCGCTGGCGGACACGGCGGCCCTGTCGGCATGGAGCCCGCCGGCCGGAACCAAGCGCGGCATGATGCTGTGGAACCTCAGCCAGGATCTTCAGCGTGTGACCGGTGAGCCGGATGGGGCGTGGACGCGCACCATCCACGCCAACCTCCCTTGACTGGCGCGCGCCGCTGCCAGGCGGCGCGCAAGGAGATCCGTCATGAATCCCTCGATGGACACGCAGCCCACACCGGATGCAGTGCTGATGACGCTGGCGGGCATCGCCTACGGCGACCCCGCCAAGATTGCCGGCTATATCGCCGAAGCCACGCCAACGGCGGCCGACTGGGAAGTCGCCTGGCTGCCCGATCCCCCGTCGCCGCCGGTCAACTTCGCCTTCATGGCCCGGAACCGGCGCAGCGGCGACAGCGTGCTGGCCATCCGCGGCACCTATCCGAATCCGTTCTGCGCCGCCTACTGGGCGGACGGCCAGCAGGATTCCCCCTTCGGCACGATGGTGGACTGGCCCGGGGCGCCGGGCGCCCGCATCTCGGCGGGCACGGCCCAGGGCCTGGCGGGGCTGCTGGCGCTGAAGGACACGGACGGGTGTTCCCTGCTGGAGGCGGCCCGGCGCATGAGCGAGCCGAGTCATCCAACGGCCGGCACCGCATCGTCGACGGCGCCGCCACTCACCGTCACCGGTCACAGCCTGGGAGGCACCCTGGCGCCGGTGCTGGCGCTGCAGCTGTCTCAAGCCATTCCTGGGCTTGCGGTGTCCAGTGTCAGCTTTGCAGGCATGACGCCCGGCAATCAGGCATTCGCGGCGCTGCTGGGGCCCGGAACGCCCTTCGAGGGCCGGGTGCGGCGCGTATTCAATACGCTCGACTCGGTCGCCTACGGCTGGGACCAGGTCTGGGCGACCCATGATTTCTATCAGCCCCACCCCCAGGGCGGCATGGTGGTTGCCGCCCTGCTGATGGCGACCGCCGCCCGACTGGCGTTAGGAAACTATGGCTATGCCGCAGTGGGCGAAGCGGTACCGCTGGAAGGACAGGTCCGTCCGGTCAGCATTCCGTGCGAGCTCATTGCCTACGTCTTCGAGAACCTGCATCAGCATCTCCCGGACACTTACCTGGCCTTGCTGGGGGCTCCCGCGCTGCCCTTCAGTCTGTTGTTCGGCAGCGTGGTGGTGCCGCGGGATCACCCTGCGGCGCTGGAGGGGCCTCGACCGGACTGTCCGGTTGTCTACGCGACGTGATCTGGATCGCGTGCGTCGCGAGCATCAGCGGGCATGGCCCTTTCCAAAGAGGGTCGCAGGGTGGCCCTCCGCTGAGCGAGCGACCTTCAGCGCGGTGTTCGTCGCCGGACGCGACACCGCCCCCACCACCGGCGCTCGCTGCGCCGCCACCTCGGCGCCCTGCTCCACGCACACCGCATAACCGGCGACCGCCCAGAAGTGGCTCATCGTGCCCGCCAGCACGAACAAGTGCCACACGCCATGCCCATGCCGGTAGCCCGGTCGGTTGAGATAGAAGAAGGTGCCGGCGGTATAGATGAGGATCCCGGCGCCGAGCAGCAGCGCGCCCTGCCACGGCAAACTCCACATGGCGGGGATGGCGGCGATCGCCGCGCACCATCCAAAGCCGAGGTAGAGCTTCAACGGCGGCTCGCCTTCCGAGGCGCGAAGCATCTGCCGCACGCCCAGGAAGGCCATGCCCCAGGCGGCAATGGTCACGCACCAGCCGAAACCGCCGCCCACCGTCAACAGGGCGAACGGCGTGACGGTGCCGGCAATCAGCACAAAGATGCCGGCATGGTCCAGCCGCGCCCACCAGGCCTGCCGCGGGCCTCGGGTGCTGTGGCACATGGTGGAGGCCGCATAAAGGCCCACCACCGAGAGGACGAAGACCAGCGCCACCATCCGTTTCAGCGGGCTGCCGGTCGGCCAGGTCTGCAGCAGCAGCCAAATGCCCGCCGGAATCGCCAGCAACAGCCCCAACAGATGGGTCGCCGCATTCAACCGCTCTCCACGATGCATGCCGATGACACCGCCTGGTGCCCCGCAATGAGGAAGCGGTCAGCCTAACCCGGTGATGTGACAACGGGGTGGCTGACATAGGGTTGCTCTGGGTGGGAGGCGCCCTGAATGTTGGCAACATGCCCCCGTGCCCGGACTGCCCGACACACGGCCCTCGCTGCCCATCCGTTGGCGGTAGAAAACGGCCTCAGCGGCGCAAAGCGGGCACGCAGACGGGGGCGTGCCTGGTCGCGGCGGTTCTTGCGCGGCATGCGGTGCTGTCCGACAGATCGTTTCGGTAGAGAACCGGACAGGTGACACGCATGCAACGACGCCTCCTTCTTCTGACGCTGGGCCTCTTCGCCGCTCGCCCCGCCAGCGCACTGTATGACCCCAAGCCGCTGGCGTTTCTCGAATCAGCCCTGGGCCACTGGGCCGGAACGCTGACTTACCGTGACTACCAGAAGCCGGACCGGATGGTCACCCTCAAGACCGTGATGACGGCGTCGCTGGCCGCGCCGGATGAGCTGGCCCTGTACTACGTGTTTGATGACGGACCAGGCAAGACGGTCTATTCATACGAGCGGATGAAGTTCGACCTGGCCGGCCATCAAATGATCTGGAACACAGGCATCAGCAAACCCAACCGGGTCGAGTACAAGATCAGTGCTCGACCCGCCCAGGACGGCGGCACAGCGTTGGATTTCGAAAAGGCCGAGGACGGCCAAACGGACCAATACGCATGGGAAGTGACCCCAAGGAGCTGGCGGCTCACCAAGTACGAAGTCTCGGGCAGCGCCGAGAAGCGGCTTCGCAGCAAGTACGAGTTGGCCAAGCGCGAGGGCTGAGGGCTGAGGGCTGAGTCGGCACTGCAGCCGAATCACGGCGCAGCGTTCGACTCCGGCGCTGGAAGTAGAGCCCTCCCAGCGCCGTCATTCAGGGACCGGCGGCGCCGAGATCAGTACCCGACCACCGACCGGATCGACTTGCCTTCATGCATCAGGTCGAAGGCCTCGTTGATGCCGGTCAGCGGCATGGTGTGGGTCACGAACGGCGCGAGCTGGATGTCGCCGCGCATCGCTTCTTCCACCATGCCCGGCAACTCCGAACGGCCCTTGACGCCGCCGAACGCCGTGCCCTTCCAGGTGCGGCCGGTGACGAGCTGGAACGGGCGGGTCGAGATCTCCTGCCCCGCGCCGGCCACGCCGATCACCACCGACTGACCCCAGCCGCGGTGCGCACTCTCCAGCGCCGCACGCATCACATTCACATTGCCGATGCATTCGAAGGAGTGGTCCACCCCCCAGCCGGTCATCTCCACGATCACTTGCTGGATCGGCTTCTCATGGTCCTTCGGATTCACGCAATCGGTCGCACCAAAGATCTTGGCCAGTTCGAACTTGCCGGGGTTGGTGTCGACGGCGATGATGCGGCCGGCCTTCGCCAGCTTCGCACCCTGGATGACGGCCAGGCCGATGCCGCCCAGGCCGAACACGGCGACGGAATCGCCCGGCTGCACCTTGGCGGTGTTCTTCACCGCGCCCAGTCCGGTCGTGACGCCGCAGCCCAGCAGGCAGACCTGCTCCGGATTGGCATCCGGATGGATCTTGGCCAGCGACACCTCGGCCACCACGGTGTATTCGCTGAAGGTGGAGCAGCCCATGTAGTGATAGAGCGGCTGACCGTTGTAGGAAAAGCGCGAGGTGCCGTCCGGCATCACGCCCTTGCCCTGGGTGGCCCGCACCGCCACGCACAGGTTGGTCTTGCCGGACTTGCAGAACAGGCACTCGCCGCACTCGGCGGTGTAGAGCGGAATGACGTGGTCGCCCGGCTTCACGCTGGTCACGCCCTCGCCCACTTCCACCACGATGCCGGCGCCCTCGTGACCGAGCACCACCGGGAACAGGCCTTCGGGGTCCTCACCGCTGAGCGTGAAGGCATCGGTGTGGCAGACACCGGTGTGGGTGATGCGCACCAGCACCTCGCCCTTGCGGGGCGGTGCGACATCGATCTCGACGATTTGCAGGGGCTGGCCTGCTTCAAAGGCAACGGCGGCACGTGACTTCATGGGAGAGCCTTTTGAATGAGGTGAAAGTTCGGAACAGGTTGAAAGAGCAGCGGCAGCGCGGGCGGCAGAAGCCATCGGCATGCTGACGATAGCGAGCGAGGCCCTGCGCTGACAAGGGGCCGGGGCCGGCGTCAGCGACGCCGTCTGGAGGCGTTGAACGTCATTTGAGATAGGTGCGCACCAGCGCGGTCATGTCCTGCGCCAGCCGGGTGTGCCGGTCATCGGCCTCCGGCAAGGCGCCGAGTTCCTCTCGGATATGCGATTCCAGAATCTCCGACATCAGCCCATTCACCGCGCCCCGGATGGCCGCCAGTTGCACCAGCACCGGCGCGCAATCGGCGCCGGCTTCCAGCGCCCGCTCCAGGGCTTCGGTCTGACCCAGAATGCGGCGCACCCGAAGCAGCGCCTTCTTCTTGTCTTGCGGTGAGTGTGGCATGCGGGGCAGTATATACCCCCGGGGGGTATATGCAAACGGACGGGCTTGATCCGATCCGCCCGCAGTTATCATCCGCGCGCATCCGCACTCCCAGGCCCGTGAGCGGAGCAGCGCCAAGACGATGCTTCTCACCCGCCCTCTTTCCTTTCCAAGCCCGCGCCTTGCGTCGACCCGCCCGTGGTGGCGCCGGCTCCAACACACCTTGATCGCATGGATGGCGGCGCCGGTGTTCGCGCTGGCCGCCTCGCTGCCTGTCTCGCTGGTGGAGTTCAAGCACGACGCCTGGACCATCGAATCCGGCGCGCCCAGCCGCATCAATGCCATCACCCAGACCGGCGACGGCTTCCTGTGGATCGGCAGCGTCGAAGGCCTGTTCCGGTTTGACGGCGTCACCTTCGAACCTGTGAAGCTGGCCGCCAGCCAGCCTCAGCGTCTGGTGGTCTCCAGCCTGCTTGCCGCCAGATCGGGCGATCTCTGGGTGGGCCTGGGACGCGGCCGTGGCCTGGCGCGGTTCCGCGACGGGCAACTGCAGGACGCGCAAATGCCGCATCCGTCGCGGGAGGTCAACGACCTGGCCGAGGATCCGGAGGGCGGCCTCTGGGTTGCGCGCGGCGGACGCAGCGATCGCCTGCTGGCCCGCTTCCATGACGAGCGCTGGCAAGAGCTCGGCCCCGAGAGTGGTCTGACCGCGCAACCGGTGTGGCACCTGCACTTCGCCCGTGACGGCACGATGTGGGTGGTCCAGTCGACCACACTGGCCTTTCGCCGGCCCGGCGAGACGCGCTTCAGCCGCTTTCCGATCACGGTCACGCCGCGCGCCAGCCTGTCGGAGGATGCCCGGGGCCAGCTCTGGATTTCGGACGCCAAGGGCACCCGCCCCCTTCATGCCGCCGCCCGGCCCGCCAGCTTTTTCGCCCATCCCAACCCGGTCGGCGGTACCCGGCAGCTGTTCGATCGCCATGGCGACCTGTGGACCACCACCTGGAACAGCGGCGTGCTGCGCATCCGGGCGCCGGACCCGGGCGCGTCGTCGGCCAAGATCGACGATGGACGCCGCGTCGCTTCGCTCAACGCCACCGCCGGACTGACCTCCGACCAGACGCGCGCCCTGTTCCAGGACCGCGAAGGCAACCTCTGGGTGGGCACCGAACTGGGGCTGGACCTGTTGAGACCGGCCAGCGTCATCGTGGAACCGGACCTGCCCGCCAACTCCCCCACCAGCTACCGCATGGCCGCCACGCGCGACGGCACGGTCTATGTGGCCGACGCCCACGCGCTGTATGCGATGGTGCCCGGCCAAAAACCCCGGCGGGTGCTGACCAGCGACACGCCGGCCGAGGCCCTGTGCGCGGCGGGCGAGCATGGCGTGTGGCTGTTTCTTGGCGATCGGGTGCTGCGGGTGGATGCCGGCGTCGTGACCCGCCATGTCAAACCTGCCGGTGCCACCGCCTATGGTTGCGCCGAGGATGGCAGCGGCCGGCTGTGGATGCCGGGCCTGGAGCGCGGTCTGCACTGGTGGCGCGATGGCGTCTGGCAGCGATGGCCCGAGCCGGAACCCTCGCCCTCGTTGCCCGCCAACGCCGCCCTGGACCGCGAGGGCCGAGCGGTGGTGCTGTTCCGCGGCCCGCCTCCCCAGGGCCTGTTGCCGTTCCTGGCACTGAATGCCGCCAACCCGTTGGTCGGCGGCATCGAAGGCCTGCTGCCCAGCGAAGCCGGCGTGCTGGCCAGCGGCAGCCGTGGAATGGCGCAGGCCGAGGGCTCATCGGGCAGCTTGCTGTCCCAGGACGACCATCCCTGGGCGGTCTCGCTCAACGGCTTGGCCCAGACCCCGGATGGGCAGACCTGGGCGATCGGCGATGCCGGCATCGTCCAGCTGCGCTCCAGCGATCTGGCGGACGCCCTGCGCCGGCCCGGTACGCCGCTGCCGCATCGGATCTACGATTTTCAGGATGGGCTGAACAGCTTCGTCCAGAAGGCACCCGGCGCGCAGGTCGCCGTGGGCGGCGATGGGCGGGTGTGGTTTCTCACCCGCCGCAATGTGATGCGGGTTGATCCGGCCTCGCTCTCGCCCAATCGGCTGAAGCCGCCCGTGCTCATTCGTTCGATCCAGGTCGGTGACCAGACCTTCGCGGCCGCCTCCCGGGTCACGCTGCCGGCCGGCACAACCACGGTGCGCATGGTGTTCACCGCGCTCAGCCTGACCGTGCCGGGGCGGGTGCAGTTCCGCCATCGACTGGTGGGCGAGAGCGACGCGGCCTGGAGTGCGCCGAGCCGCCAACGCACGGCGCTGCTGTCCGATCTGGGTCCGGGCACCTATCGCTTCGAGGTGCTGGCCTGCAACAACGACGGCGAGTGGGCCGACCATCCGGCCGAGGTGACCTTGACGATTCCGGCCACGTTCACCCAGTCCGGAATTTTCAAGCTGGGGGTCGCGGCGCTGACGCTGCTGGCCTTGTATGGGCTGTACCTGGCCCGGCTGCGGCAGATTCTGGCCCGCATCCGCGAGCGCAGTGAGGAACGTCTGCAGGAGCGCGAGCGCATTGCACGGGACATTCACGACACCCTGCTTCAAAGCGTGCAGGCCCTGATTCTTCGCTTCCATGCGGTGACCGGCCGACTGAATGGCGATCCCTCGATGCAACAGGCCTTGAATCAGGCCCTGGACCGCGCCGAAGCCGTGCTGGTGGAGGGGCGCGACCGGCTGCAGGGACTGCGCCGGGTGGGCGCGGTGGACCTGGAAAACGAAGTGCGCCGCCTGATCGCCGAACAGCCGTTCGCGGCCGGCACCCAGTTCAGCGTGTCCAGCACCGGCGAGCGCCGCGGCCTGCGATCGAATGTGTTCGACGAGATCCTGTGCATCGTCGGCGAGGCGCTGTTCAATGCCGCCCGCCACGCCCATGCCAGCGAGGTGACCGTGCAGATCGACTACGGCCGCCAGTGGCTCGAGATCGGCATCCGCGACAACGGCGTGGGCATGCCGCAGGACACGGCCGCACGCGCCGGCGCCGCCGGCCACTTCGGCATGCTGGGCATGCGCGAGCGAGCCAAGCGGATCGACGCGCAGTTCGGTGTGGAGGCCAACGGGGACGCGAACGGGCACGCCGGGACCCGCGTCTGGGTGCGGATCAAGGCGCGCGTGGCCTATGCGCGCGATGTGAGCTGAGCGGTCGGCGCCGGCGTCGGCTGAGCCACACCACCGCAGCCCTCTGCCACTCAACCGATCTCACGGCACCCCACGGCACCTCACGGCACCTCACGGCCCCCCCGGACTTCGCCGCACCTCACGGCAGGCGAAACCGACCCACCTCGGCCACCAGGCCATTGGCCTGCTCCAGCAGCGAGGCCGCGGCGGCGGCGGTCTGTTCCACCATGGCCGCATTCTGCTGCGTGGACTGGTCCAGTTGCTGCACCGCACCGCTGACATGGCCGATGCCGTCGGTCTGCTCGCGGGAGCCGGAGGCAATCTCGGTGAGCAGCGCCTGGATGCGTCCGGCGCCGCCGACGATCTCCTGAATGGCCGTCCCGGCGTCCTGCGCCACCGTGGTGCCGCGCTCCACACGGGCCACGCTGGTGCCGATCAGCGCCTTGATCTCGCGCGCCGCGTCGGTGGTGCGCTTGGCCAGGGCACGCACCTCGCTGGCCACCACCGCGAATCCGCGGCCCTGCTCGCCGGCGCGAGCCGCTTCGACGGCGGCATTGAGCGCCAGGATGTTGGTCTGGAAAGCGATGGCATCGATCACGCCGATGATGTCGGCGATGCGGTGGGAGGATTCCTGGATCGCCTGCATGGTGCCGACCATGTCGGCCATCACCGTGCCGCCGCGGGTAGCCAATGCGGCATTGCGCGCGGCCATCTGGGTGGCTTCCTCGGTGTTGGCCGCCGTTTGGCGCACCGTCGCACCGATCTGCTCCATCGCCGACGCGGACTCCTCCAGGCTGGCCGCCGTCTGCTCGGTGCGGGCTGACAAGTCGCTGGAGCCCGCCGCGATCTGGCTGCTGGCGGTGACGATGCCGTGCGAGGTCTGGCGGACCTGCATCACCATCCCGCGCAGGCCGTCCTGCATCTGGGCCAGCAGCGCCATCAGACGGGCGGTCTCGTCCCGACCTTGCGGCGCGGCACGCCGGGTCAGGTCGCCGCGCGTCATCGCGTCCAGGTGGCGCCCCACCTCGCCCAGGCCGCCGGCCATCGACAGGTAGAACGCATAGAACAGATAGCCGGCCACCAGCAGGCAGGCCGCGCCGAGTCCGCCGACCAGGCGACGGGCCCGCTCCGTCGCCTCCAGCCGCTGCTGCAGCAAGCCGCGCAGTAGCGTGGTGCTGCGGACCACCAACGCGCGCAGCTCATTGACCGCGGTCTGGCCCACCGGGTTCAGCCGTTCGACATCGGCCCGAAAACCGTCGTCAAACCAGGCCGAGGCCGCCGCAGCGAAGAAGGCCTCGGCGGCCTGGGTGGCCTTGACTGGGTCCAGGCTCGCCTTCACCCGTGGATTGAACTGGCCGGCCCGGTCGGCTGCCTTCATCAGATCGGCGATGCGGTCCTGCCCCTGGAACCAGGTGCCGTAGAGGCGTCGGATCTCGGCCACCGAGGGCCTATCCTCGCGCTGCAGGGCACCCGCCATGGCGCGGCTGCGGGACACCGACTCGATGATGTCGGAGCTCAGCTCGCCCGAGACCGTCATCAGGTAGTAGCTGTCCTGATCCGGATCCAGCGTCAGTGCGGATTCATCCAGCAGCTCGGTGCGCAGGTCGCCGAGAGCCTTCACATACTGCTGCATGCGCTGCTCGAATTGCGGCGAGGCGGCGGTCAAGCCACCCTGCACCAGCGCCTGCTGGGCCGAGGCCGCCGTTGCCAGGGCCCGACGCAGATCGATCGCGGTCGGCATGGCGGCGGCCACTGCCTGGAAGCGGGCGCGGGATCGGTCGACCGCCGCCATGTCCACCTCCGGCGCCATGCCCGACATCACCAGCCGCCGCTGCTTCTGCACCTCCACCATCCACGGCTCCAGCGCCTCCAGCCCGTCGACCCCGTGCAGCTCGCTGCGGGTCTGCGCCAGCGTGGCGCGGCTGGTGGCGTCATAGGCCACGGCCAGGACGATGATCGGCACGAGAAAGGCCAGGCTGATAAGTGCCGCCTTCCAGCCAAACTGCAACTGGCGGAACAGCTGCACGCCGGGCGACCAGAAGCGGTTGGGATTGAACTGGGGGCCGCGGTGAACCGACGACGGGAGGGCGCTGGAGGGGGGCGTGGCAATCAAACCGACAGACATATCCGATGACTCTGGAACAGGTGAGGAACGGGTGAGGAACGGGCGAAAGTGTCCGATCCCCGCAGCGCCGCCGCAGGCGTTGGACGCATGAATCACCGCAAGCGCCGGCTTAGTCGACGCAAATTGCGCTTTTTCGACTTCCTTGACGCGGATCAAGGACTAATCCCGGCGCTTTGTGATCACGCGCAGGACGCTGGAGATTGCCCTCAGTCGGGGCCCCGGTTTGCGAAGCCTCGTTTGTCGAGCCGATGGGGCCGCGCAACAATGCGGCGCATGTTTGAAGCCTTCCACCGTTCGAGCCCTGTGCCCGACCCCAACACCGCCGCGACCGCCACCGCCACGATCTGGCGTCCACTGCCCTTGGATGCCACGCGCTGCGACGGCGCGGGTGTGCCTGCCAGGGCATCGGCCTGCCGCGATGTCGGCCCGGGACGGCGCGCATGAGCGGCGCCTCCCAACGACCCGGCGCCCAATGGCCGCTGGATGAGGTGGTCGCCGGGCTGCGGGCGGCGCGTCAGGACTGGCGGGAGCGCCATCGTCAGCATGAGCCGCGCGGGCGCGAGCTGCCTTCGCCCGAGGCGCTGGACGAGATCATCCAGGGCCTGCGTGGTGCGCTCTTCCCGCTGCGGCTCGGGCCGCCGTCCCTGCGGCCGGAGGCGGAGGACTACTACATCGGCCACACGCTGGACACCCAGCTGCAGGCGCTGCGCCAGCAGATCCTGCTGGAACTGGGCTCGAGCGCCGGTGCCGATCCCGCCGTGCCAGGTCTTGCCGAGCGCGCCGATGAGATCACCGCCGCCTTTGCCCTGGCGCTGCCGGATGTTCGTCGCCTGCTGGATGCGGACGTGCTGGCCTCGTTCGATGGCGACCCGGCAGCCCGCAGCGTCGACGAAGTGCTGCTGTGCTATCCCGGCATCGCGGCCATGATCCACCACCGGCTGGCCCACCGGCTTTACGCGCTGGGGGTGCCGATGCTGGCGCGCATCGTGGCGGAACTGGCGCACAGCCGCACCGGCATCGACATCCATCCCGGCGCACAGATTGGTGCGGGCCTGTTCATCGACCACGGCACCGGCGTGGTGATCGGCGAGACCGCGGTCATCGGCCAGCGGGTGCGCATCTACCAGGCGGTGACGCTGGGCGCCCGCAGTTTCCCCACCGACGAACAGGGCCAGATCCGCAAGGGCGCGCCCCGGCATCCGGTGGTGGAGGACGATGTGGTGATCTACGCCGGCGCCACCATTCTTGGCCGCATCACGCTGGGCCGGGGCTCGGTCATCGGCGGCAACGTCTGGCTGACCCGCAGCATCCCGCCAGGCAGCCACATCAGCCAGGCCAATTCGCAGAGCCAGGCGCCCGGCGAGGTGTGAGCGTTACGCCGGGGGCGGATGCCGCGAGCGCCCCAGGTGTCGTCATGGACGTTCACCCTGCCCGCCCCGGCCATCTCACGCGCGCCCCTCATCGCGGATCACCAATGTCGACGAAGGGGGCTGTTGAATTTCCATCCTGTCGGACCCACTTGAACCTGCCTGACCCAAGGAACTGCAAACCATGAACCGCTACACCAAATCCCCTGAAGCGATCGCCGCGCTGACGCCCGAGCAGTACGAGGTCACCCAGCGCAGTGGCACCGAGCGCCCCGGAACCGGCGAGTACCTGCACAACCATGAGCCCGGCATCTATGTGGACATCGTGTCCGGTGAGCCGCTGTTTGCGTCGTCGGACAAGTTCGAGTCGGGCTGCGGCTGGCCGAGCTTCACCAAACCGATCGTGCCGGCGCATGTGAACGAGCTGCGCGATGTCAGCCACGGCATGGTGCGCACCGAGGTGCGCTCGGCCCACGGCGACAGCCACCTTGGGCATGTCTTCCCCGACGGCCCGCGCGACCGCGGTGGGCTGCGCTACTGCATCAATTCGGCCTCGCTGCGTTTCGTGCATCGCGACGACATGCAGGCCGAGGGCTATGGCGACTTCCTGAGCCAGGTTGAGGAGCGTTGAGATGACCACCGAACGTGCCGTTCTCGCTGGGGGCTGCTTCTGGGGCATGCAGGACCTGATCCGGAAGATGCCCGGCGTGGTGTCGACGCGGGTGGGCTACACCGGCGGCGATGTGCCGAATGCGACTTATCGGAACCACGGCACCCATGCCGAAGGGATCGAGATCCTGTTCGATCCGGCGGTGATGAGCTATCGGCGCTTGCTGGAGTTCTTCTTCCAGATCCATGACCCGACCACGCCGAACCGGCAGGGCAACGACCGCGGTCTTTCCTACCGGTCGGCGATCTACTTTGCGTCCGAAGCCCAGCGGCTTGAAGCGATCGACACGATCAAGGACGTGGAGGCCTCGGGGCTGTGGCCGGGCAAGGTGGTCACCGAAGTCGAGCCGGTTGGCGCCTTCTGGGAGGCCGAACCCGAACACCAGGATTACCTGGAGCGACACCCTGGCGGGTACACCTGCCACTTCGCGCGACCCGACTGGGTCTTGCCGCGTCGCACCGCAGCCTGACACCTGGCCTTGGGCCGCGGGCTGAAAGGCGGGCCACCGTTCGGGCCAGGCGATCCCGTCCGGCGGCGGCCGAGCCGCCGGGTGATCGCGTCAAGGTCCGCTGAGGCGCTTGCAGCCCGAGCCCGGACGGGCGATCACTGCCTCAGCGCGACCCTGGTGAGTCAACCGGGTGCGGCGGCCGTGAGGCGCTGCGCCAGGCCCGCCTGCTGCATGAGTTGTTGCAGCCAGACGCGGTAGCCGGCGTCGCTGGGGTGCAAGCCGTCGCTGGCGTTCAGCGCGCGCTGCTGGGCGAAGGGGTCGTTGTCGCGTTCCTCGAACAGCCGGACGTACACCGCGCCATGGCGTTCGGCGCTGGCAGCGACGGCGGCATGCAGGCGGCGCGCGCGCTGCGTCATCCACCACGACACCGGCGGAAAGAAGAACGGCGCATTGCCCACATTCCCCGCGGGCATGAGCACCACGAAGGGCGCGGTCTGTCGAGCCAACTGGGCCACGCGATCGATGTCCTGCGCCACCGTGTCCAGGTTGCGCAGGCGGATCACATCGTTGCCACCGGCGTTCACCAGCACCATGTCGAACGATGTGCCCTGCGGTGCCGGCGCGGCCAGTTGGCGGGCCACGTCGGCAAAGGTGGCACCGTCTTTCGCCCGGTTCTCGATCATCAGGCCCGGAAACCGCGCCGCCAGCAGCCCCGCCAGGCTGGCCTGCGGCGTGCTGGCGCCGGTGCCGACGGCGGTGCTGTCGCCCACCACCAGCAGGCGCAGCACGGGCGCGGGCGGCCGAACCTGCAGCGGTTCGCTCTGACGCGCCAATTCAGCGGATTGCGCCACGCGCCAGGCGGCGCAGCCTGTCATCGTGAGCAGCGCGAGTGCCGATGCCGCCATCAGCAGGGATTTGGTGGGCGCCATGAGCAGGCCTCCAGTGGAACGGCGTCGCACCGCGCGCCGCCTGACCTTGGGCGCTGGCAGGCGGCGTTCCTGGCCGGCACCCGCTGCTGCCCTCCAGGAACGACTCGTCCCAATCCAGTCAGCGACACGCGGATGTTTTCCGACCTTGCTTCCGCGGGACTTTCCTCAGCATTGTTGGCGATGTGATGCGGCGAGTCGGTCTACCGCGCCGCGCCGCGCACAGCGCGTCGATGTCGCATGGGTGGGAGGACCCAAGTAGCACCTCCGCAGGACCAGACGAGCTCAGGCGAGCTTAGCGTCCGCAGGCCAAAGCGCGATAGGCATGCAACTGAATTTCCCCTTCCAGATTGCCGATACGGCCAGTGGTTGAGCAACAGCGTCCAGGCTTTCAGATGGGTCGCGCGCCGCAATCTCTAAAGGGCGCGCCACCAATTGGCTGCGGGCGCGGTGGCAGCCACCGAGCTCTACAGTTCCACACCCGATGTGCGGGGCCTCTCCCTGAGTTCATGCCGCCGATGGCAGTCTCCATCAGGTGATTCAGGCGTTCGTACCGACGACCGGCACCTGACCGATCAGCCACCACTGCCGAACAAGCGGAACGCATCACCGCGGCGCCATGCGGACCAGGCGCGCCGTGACGGTGTGGCGTTGTCGCCCACAGTGGCGACACGCGAGGCGCGCCCTCGCCTCAGCCGCCTGCAAGCGGACGTAAGTCCTGTGCCCAGCAGCGCAGTCAGGATCCGCCACGACCTCAGCCCGCGAGGGCGCCCTTCCTGCGCCGTCCAGCGCCTGTCATCGCGTCATGTCGACCGTCGCCTCCCCGTGTGATGGCCTGCGGATGAAGCGACGTGCCCAGCGACGCCTGACCCCCGTCTCGCCATCACGGCGCCCACACGGCGTCGCCCGCCGAGTCGGACCACGCTCGACTCGACCACCGTTCACCACTGCTTTGGCGCATGCAGCGCGGTTCCGGCCATGCAGGCGCGCGCACCGCAAGCCCATTCACGTCACACGATTTGTCACCACGACCGCGGGTTTTCCCTGAAGACGGCATGAAAGCGGTTTCGCAAAGTGGTATTCAAGAGGTGGCTGAAATCACTTTCAAAGAGATACCAGTTGGTGCCGCCTACGACCACATGGCCCCCATCGCCACCCGGTGAAGGCCATGTTTCGCCATGCAGCGGGCCGCGGCCCCGCTGCGGGCCTGCCCCATCAGAGGACGCTTCCCGTCATGACCTTCGCCCCTCAACGACATCTGTCCGCCCGCGCCCTGCGACGCCTGGCGGTGATCAGCACGGCAGCCTTCGCACTGCATGCCGCCGCCCAGACGGCCGCCGCCTGGAAGCCCGACGTCTATTACGCCGCCGGCACCGTGGTCAGCTACAACGGCCATCTCTACAAGGCCACCGTCAACCAGACCGACTACAGCAGCACCGGTTGGAACCCGACCAATGCCTCGCTGTGGACCGACCTCGGGCCTGCCAGCGGCACCGCACCCTCGCCGTCACCCAGCCCATCACCGTCGCCATCACCCGCTCCCAGCCCCAGTCCAGCCCCCAGCCCGGCACCGGCGCCGGCCGGCACCTGGAACGCCGCCACGGCGTATCCGGGTGGCGCCATCGTCAGCTACCAGGGCGTGACCTACAAAGCCAACTGGTGGACCCAAGGCGACAACCCCGCCTCGCGCAGCGGCCCCGCCGGCTCCGGTCAGCCGTGGACCGTCTTCAGCGGTGCCCCCGCGCCCGCACCGGCGCCGACCCCAGCACCGGCGCCCGCGCCGACACCGGCACCTTCTCCCGCCCCCTCGCCGGCACCTGCACCCAGCCCGGCGCCGGCGCCGTCACCCGGCGGCCATCAACTCGTGGGCTACTGGCACAACTTCACCAACCCGGCTGGCCCGACCTTCCCGATCAGCCAGGTCCCGGCCGACTACGACGTGATCGTCGTGGCCTTCGCCGATGACGCGGGCAATGGCAATGTCGCCTTCAACCTGGATCCGTCCGCCGGTGGCGAGGCGACCTTCATCGCCGATGTGGCCGCCGCACGCGCCAAGGGCAAGAAGGTGGTGTTGTCGCTGGGCGGTCAGAACGGCACGGTGACGCTCAACAACGCCACGCAGGTGACGAACTTCGTCAACAGCCTGGAAGCGATCCTGCGTCGCTACGGCTTCGACGGCATCGACATCGACCTGGAAAGCGGCGCCGGCGTCACCTCCGGTGCTCCGGTGCAAACCAACCTGGTGACGGCGGTCAAGCAGCTCAAGGCCCGCGTCGGCAGCGGCTTCTATCTGTCGATGGCGCCGGAGCATCCGTATGTGCAGGGCGGCTTCGTCGCCTACGGCGGCATCTGGGGCGCGTACCTGCCGATCATCGACGGCCTGCGCGACGAGCTCACCGTGCTGCATGTCCAGTACTACAACAACGGCGCGGTCTACACGCCCTACGCCACACAGGGCCTGGCCGAGGGCAGCACCGACATGCTGGTCGCCGCCAGCCGCATGCTGATCGAAGGCTTCACCACCAACAACGGCACCGGGCCTTATGTGTTCCGCGGCTTGCGGCCCGATCAGGTCGCCTTCGGCCTGCCGTCGGGTCCGTCCTCGGCCAACAGCGGTCTGGCCAGCGTGGCCACCATCACCAGCGCGCTGAACTGCCTGACCCGTCTCACCCAGTGCGGCGCCATCAAGCCGGCCAAGGCCTATCCGACGCTGCGCGGCGTGATGACCTGGTCGATCAACTGGGATCGCAAGGATGGCCTGGCGTTCTCCCGCGGCGTGCGCGCCTCGCTCAACACCCTGCCTTGAGGAGATGAACATGACACACACGATGACCCTTCCCACCCACGGCCAAGGCCACAGCAGCAGCTGGAATCACTCGGGCAACCGTCGCTCGCGGCGCTGGATGCAATCGCTGGCCGCCGTCGCCTTCGGCGTGGCGAGCCTGGTCGGTCTGGCCGAGCAGGCGCAGGCGCAGACCTGGCAACTGGTCTGGCAAGACGAATTCACCAACGGCATCAGCTCGAACTGGAAGTTCGAGATCGGCAACGGCCAGAGCGGCTGGGGCAACAACGAGCTGCAGTACTACCGACGCGAGAACGCGACTGTGGAGAACGGCAACCTGGTGATCACCGCCAAGCGCGAGGACTTCGGCGGCTACCGCTACACCTCCGCCCGGATGATCACCCAGGGCCTGGCGAACTTCCGCTACGGCAAGGTGGAAGCCCGCATGCGGCTGCCGTCGCGCAACGGCCTGTGGCCCGCGTTCTGGATGCTGGGCAGCAACCTGGGCAGCGTCGGTTGGCCGGCCTCCGGCGAGATCGACATCATGGAGCAGATCAACACCGATCCCGCGGTCTACGGCACGGTGCACTGGCAAGGGCCGGACGGCGGCCATGCCTCCTACGGTGGCAACGTCAAGGTGGACGCCACGGCGTACCACGTCTACGCGGTGGAGTGGGATCCCAACTACATCCGCTGGTTCGTCGACGGCCGCCAGTTCCATGTCGTGGACATCACCAACAGCGTCAACAGCACCGAGGAATTCCAGCGCGACTTCTTCCTGCTGCTGAACATGGCGGTGGGCGGCAACTGGCCCGGTTTCAATGTCGATGAAAGCGCCCTGCCCGCGAAGATGTTTGTGGACTATGTGCGGGTGTACAAGGCGGCCTCGGCCACGGCGTTCAACAGCTGGGTGGCGCGTGCGCCAGCCGGTCTGACGATCCGTCACCAGGCCAGCCGCGGCCGCGTGGACCAGCCCGGCTCGATCAATCCGGCGGGCGATGGCAACTGGAAGATGGTCACCGGCCTGGCCGGCAGCGGCGTGTCCTTCCAGTCGCAGAACTATCCCAACAGCTATCTGCGCCAGCGCAATGGCGAGGCTTGGCTGGATCAGAACGATGGCTCCACCCAGTTCCGCCAGGAGGCGACCTTCCTGCAGGCGCCCGGCCTGGTGGACGGCAGCGGCGTGTCGTTCCAGTCCTTCACCCAACGCGACCGTTGGCTGCGCCATCGCAACTCGCTGCTGTATGTGGAGCAGATCAACGATGCGCTGGCCCGCTCGGATGCGACCTTCTCCAGCGCCAATGCGCTGACCGGCGCGGCCACCGGCTTCAGCACCACGCTGGCCGCCGACGGCTATGCGCAGATGCAGGGCATGCAGCTGGAACCCTCCACCGAGGGCGGCCAGAACCTGGGCTGGATCGAGGCCAACGACTGGGTGGTCTGGAACCTCAACCTGCCGGAGAACGGCACCTACACCGTCGAGTACCGCGTGGCCAGCCAGAGCGGCGGCGGCACGCTGCAGCTGGAGAAGGCCGGCGGCTCGCCGATCTACGGCAGCCTGGCCGTGCCCTCCACCGGTGGCTGGCAGAACTGGACCACGGTCTCGCATCGGGTGCAGCTCAACGCCGGTCAGCAGCAGATCGCGGTGAAGGCCCTGGGGTCAGGTTGGAACCTGCGCTATGTGCGGGTGACCAAATCCTGAGCGGCGTCGACCGTCGTTGACGTCCCCTGACGTCCCCTGATATCCCTGGGTGTCCCCTGAAGGGCACGCGCCGGATGTGACCGGTGCGTGCCCTTTGTTGCAGCCGCCCTGCAGTCGCAACCAAGACCGCCAAGACGTTACTTCGCGGAAGCAAGAAAGCGCTTTCAAGCGCTTGCTCTTTTGCCTAGGATTTGCACCGCGACGGCGGCATCGATGCGCCCTGCCGCCGACCTGCCGAGCGCACGCCCACCGGGCCCGTGCGCTTCCCCTGCATCGCAGGCCTGATCGCAGCGATCCTTCGATGACCGCCACCGCATCCACAACTCCGGAGATGCCATGAAACGCTTTCTCTCCTGGCTGGCAACCTGCCTGGCCGTGTTTTCATTCCTGTCGCTGAGCCTGGGCTCGGCGGCGTTTGCGCAGACGAGTGCGAGCTTCTCGCACGGCGTGGCCACCAGCGGCAGCCAGTCGCTGATCTGGTTCAAGTCCAATGTCGCGACCACCTGGGTCGATGTGCACTACCAGATCAACGGCGGCGGCCAGCAGAACCTGCGCATGCCCTACAACGCCGCCAACGGCCGTCATGAGCAGGTGCTCAATGGCGCCACCTCCGGCCAGCGGGTCGATTACTGGTTCACCTACAACAACGGCAATCCGGCCTATGACAGCGCACGCTTCTCCGCCGTCATCGGCAGCGCGCCGCAAACCGTCGCGGCCCCGACCTTCAGCCCCGCGCCCGGTCGCTACACCACCGCGCAATCGGTGACGCTGTCGACCGCCACCGCCGGTGCGTCGATCCGCTACACCACCGATGGCTCGGTGCCCCAGGCCAGCTCGCCGCTGTATTCGGGACCGATCAATGTCTCGGCCAACACCACCATCAAGGCGATGGGCATGCGGTCGGGCTTCAACAATTCCGCGGTCAGCAGCGGTGACTACGTCATCGAAGCCACCGGCACCTGGAACGGTCGCACCACCTTCAACATCCAGAACGCGACCAACGGCCGCTGGACGGATGCGCAGGTCTACTGGGCCATCATCGGCAAGAGCTGGGAAACCGGCGAGTTCGTGCATGTCGACATGAACGGCAATGTGCTGCCGATGCGTGTGTCCGACAACACCGTGCCCAAGAACGGCCGCAACTACGCCAACTACTTCTACACCCTGGCACAGACCAAGTCGATCACCATCCCGGCGATCGACTCCGCACGGGTGCTGATGTCGGTGGGCAGCCCGATGTACATCGAGGTCAATACCGATGGCGCGGGCCGTGTCGCCTACGCCGGCGCCAACATCGAGAACGCCTCCGATCCCAACCTGGACGTGGTGTTCGACTTCGGTGAATTCGCCATCGTGCCCAAGGGCCGCCCGGATCAAGGCATCTTCGTCAACACCACCCGCGTGGACCACTTCGGCTTCCCGCTGAAGCTGCGCCTGCAAGGCCTGGGCGGCTATGACCGCACCGTCGGCGAGCCGCTGACCGAAACCCGCGACCAGCTCTTCACCAAGTTCCAAAGCGAAGTGCCGGCCGAGTTCCGCAGCCTGGCCGAGCCCAACTTCCCGAACGTCCCGGCCCGCACCCGCATCCTGGCACCGGCCCACTACACCTTCCGTCCTGGCAATGTGAACGGCCAGTACCTGGACAGCTACATCACCGAGATGTGGAACCGGTTCAAGACGCAAGACCTGGTCTTCACCCTGGAGAACCTGGGCACCTTCCGCGGTCGCGTCGATGCCAGCACCAACCGCTTCGTCTTCACCGGCGGCGCCCAGAACGGTCCCTACTACATCAACGGCCAACCCAACACCGCGGAAGTGCTGCTGGGCGCCGGCAAGCTGGACGACCCGCGCAAGCCGGACGGCAGCTTCCAGCCCGACCTGATCAAGGCCACCCAGCTGCAGATCCAGGCGCAGGTCTGTGCCGCGCTCAACCGCCATGTGCTGGCCAACCCGGCCGACTGGCACCGCCCGAGCGCCTTCTATCCGGCGGGCTCGCGCGCCAACTGGTACGCCAAGTTCTGGCACGACCATTCGATCAAGGGCACCGAAGGCAGCGCCAACGGCTACGGCCTGGCGTATGGCTTCGCCTATGACGACGTGGGCAACTTCAGCCCGTCGCTGCACACGACCGCACCGACGGTGGTGACCTACACCATCGGCTGGTAAGTCCTTCAAGGTCTTCTCGCTCCGGGCGGCGTCGCAAGCAGCGACGCCGCCTTTTTTGTGCCGGCGACACCCGGGTTTTCCCGTTGCGTTTCTAGGGGGGTGGACCTGCGTTGGGTACAAGGCGTTCCCGGGACCTGCTTCCTAGACTGCTGCTCACCCGCGGCGCATCCGGTGCTGCGGGGGTGTTTCATCCCTGAGGAGACAACATGAAGCAGTCAGTCTTGCTTGGCCGCATCCTGCGGATCGCGGCGACCGCCGCGGCGATCGGAACCGCCGGGCTCGCCTCGGCGCAGGTCGGTCCAGCGCCCAGCTCGTCCAGCCTCAATGCCACCGCCGGCCCCTTCGCGGTATCCACCAGCAACGTCATCCTGGCACGCGGCTTCGGCGGCGGCACCATCTACTACCCCAGCACCAGCGGCCTGTACGGCGTGGTGGCCATCAGCCCGGGCTTTACCGCCACCGAGTCCAGCGTCGCCTGGCTGGGCCGTCGCATGGCCACCCACGGCCTGGTGGTGATCACCATCAATACCAACACCACGCTGGACCAGCCCGCCAGCCGCGCCACGCAGCTGATGGCAGCGCTGAACTATGTGGTGAACAGCGCCAGCAGCACGGTGCGCAGCCGGGTCGACAGCACCAAGCTGGCGGTGGCCGGCCATTCGATGGGGGGCGGTGGCGCGTTGATCGCCGCGGAAGACAATCCGACGCTGAAGGCCTCGCTGCCGCTCACGCCCTGGAACCTCAGCACCAGCTTCACCCGGGTGCGCGTACCCACCCTGATCGTTGGCGCGGACGGTGACAGCGTGGCCTCGGTGACGGTCCATGCGCGTCCTTTCTATGCGAGCCTGCCGGCCAGCACCTTCAAGGCCTATGCGGAGCTGAATCTGGCCAGCCACTTCACGCCCAACAGCACCAACACGCCGATCGGCCGTTACGGTGTAGCCTGGATGAAGCGCTTCGTGGATGCGGACACCCGGTATTCGCCATTCCTGTGCGGCGCGGAGCACAACGCGTACAACACCGCCCTGGTGTTCGACCGCTACAACCAGAACTGCCCGTACTGATCCGCAGGAGCACGCCATGTCACACAAGCCTGTTCGCAAATCGGGCCGACGCTTCGGCGCAGTGATCGCCGTGGGACTGGGCGCTGCCATCCTGTTGGCCGGGGTGATCCTGGCCCTGCGGCCGCCGGCAGCGGACAAAGATCCGCAACCCGGCGCCGCCTTCCCATGGACCCAAGCCGCGGTGGCGAAAGATCCGTCCACCGTTTCCTCCCCGGATACCTCATCCGGCACCACCGGACTGAATCCGATGCCCGACCCAGCCGCCCTCGCCCAACTCGCGCCCACCGGTGCCGGCCGGGGCAAGGGGGTTTTTCGCATCGATGAATCGGGCCGACTGGTCGTCGACCAGGCCACCCGCGTCCGCGCCGAGGCGCTGCTGGCCCTGAACGAGGGACAGGCCTTGACAGCACGCATCGAGTCGGAACTGGCCGAGCTGCCCGCCCCTGCGGCGGCCGGTGCGCGCGAGCTGCTGGCCCAGTTCGATGCTTACCAGAATGCCCAGCGCGCCGCCTTCCCGCCGGGCAACGCGCCGCTGGTGCCGGAAGAAGGCCTGGCACAGCTGGACGCCCTGCAGGCGCTGCGCGCCGCGCACTTTGGCGCCGACGCCGCCAAGCGCATGTTCGCCGAGGACGACGCCGTCTCGCGCCGGCTTCTGGAGCTGATGCGGGACGACACCTCCACCGCGCTGAGCATGCAGGAGAAGGCGATGCGTGCGCAGGCGAAGTTTGACCTTGAGCGCGGCGCGGTTCGCCCTTGACGGCCTGCGGAGGCTGGCCGAGCATCCAGCCGCATGACCACCTTCTCTGCCGTGCCTAGGTTAGGCCTGCTGGGTGACAGCTTCATCTACACCTGTGCGTCGGTGCGCTCCCACGTGTGCCGCCATTCGGTCACGCTGGCGTGTGCGCTGGGATCCGAGCCGCTGACCGTGACGGTGGGCGGTCGACGATGGGTCGGTCAGCTTGTGGCGATGCGGCCGTTCTCCCCTCGCGAGATCGACTCCGGTGGCCAGCCGGTGGCGCTGATCGATCTGGAGCCGACCCACCTGCGCTACAACACCTTCAGCCGGTCGGCCTCCGGCCCGCCGCCGGTGCTGCTGCTGGACCCCGACCGCTTTGCCGGCCTGATCACCTGTGCACGCGCCTTCGCCGACCGCACCCTGGACGGCCGCCGGCTGCAGGCCTCGGTGCAGCTGCAGATCGGCAGCGTGGCCGACAGCATCGGGCCGCTGCGACCGGTGGACCCTCGGGTGCTGAGCATGATGGCGGCGGTGCGCATGGACACCGGCCTGTCGCTCGCGGCGCTGGGCCGGCATGTGGGCATGTCAGCCACCCAAGCCTCGCGCACCTTCGTGGAGGCCCTGGGCATCACGGTGCGGCAGTATTCGCTGGCGGCCAAGATCCAGCGCGCGGCCATGTTCTTCGGCAGCGGTCGGGCGTTGACCGAGATCGCGCTCGCCTCGGGCTTCACCGATTCGGCGCATCTGGCCAAGGTGTGGATGCGCTGCTATGGGGCCAGTCCGTCCAGTCATTTCGGCGCGCTGCGCGGGGTGGGCGACGGGCGGGTCGATCATGCGTGGCGGCAGCGGGTGAGTTTGGGCTCCACAGCTTGAACGGTGCAAGATTGCCTTCGCGCCTTGCGCCTTGCGCTTTTGCGGGTCGGTGCTTTTCCGCCCTTCCCGCCGTGAACCCGTCGCCGCAGACCTGGAGGGCTTTGCAGCGGTCGTGCTGATCGGAGCAGGCGCTGCCGCATGCCCTGTGCTCTCCCATCCAGGCGATGTCCCCACCCTGCTTCTTGGCAGAATGGCCCCGTTGCGTTTTCACTCCCGTCGGCACACGCCTTGTCCAGGTTCGCTCCGCTCGTCTCGTTGATTCCGCTGGTGTCACGCTTGCTCGGGCTGAGTCTGGCGGTGCTGGCGCTGTCGTCGAGCGCGCAGATGTCTGCACCCGCATCGACCGCGTCAACCGTGCCGAAGACCGCAATGCAGGCCGCATCCGCCGCTGCGGCGCCGGCCTCTCCGGTCTCCCGCGCAGGACCGAGGGCCATCCCCCAGGCACGTGGCCAATCCCTGGACCAGCTTTTCCACACCGGCTGGTCCACGCGCGAAGGCCTGAACGGTCCCGTCATGGCCATCGCGCAGACGCCAGACGGCTACCTCTGGGTGGGCACGGCCCATGGTCTGTTCCGCTTCGACGGCGTGCGCTTCGAACGGTTCGACACCTTGGCGGGAGACCGGTTGCAGAGCCAGTCGGTGCTGACGCTGCACGCCAATGCGGACAACAGCCTGTGGGTGGGATACCTCGGTGGTGGCATGAGCCTGGTGCGCGATGGCCAGGTGCTCACGCGCGAACCCGCGAAGGGGCTGTTCGAAGCGTCGACGCGCCGCTTTGTGACCGACCGCGATGGCCTCTTGTGGGTGTCCACCGGCCGCGCGCTGCACAAGCGCATCGGCAATTCCTGGGTTCCGGTCGGGCCGGAGCAAGGTTTGGGTGAACCGCAGAAGCGGCTGATCACGAGATCGATCGCCGTCGACGGCGAGGGCAACCTCTGGGTGGTCACCCAACGCGGCCTCTATGTGAAGGCACGCGGGCAGGAACGCTTCGTCAAGATTCAAGCACCGGACCTTGGCTTTGCCCAGATCGCCGTGGACGCGGACGGCCGGCTGTGGGCGACCCAATCCTCGGATCAGAACCGGTTCTGGCGGGTGCCTCGTCCGAACCATCCGGACGATCTTCCGGATGACGCTCACCCGGTGCCCAACAGTCTCTTCCAGCCGTTCTTCGACCGCCAAGGCTCGCTCTGGTACGGCGCGAGTGACGGCTTGAGTCGGGAGTGGCTGCCGGACGCCCGGCAGCGTGCGGAACGGCAACCGATTGACAGGGATGCCGCTTCAAGGAGCGCGGCACCGGAGTTTCGGGCCGCTCGGTCCGGTCAAGGCCTCGACGCCCGGTCGGCGGGCTCCACGGTGGCCGAGGCAAGCTCGGTGAGAACCCCCTTCGCCGCGCCGGCCAAGCAGCATTTCACGCCCACCCAGGGATTGACCGGCGACCAGGTGCTGGTGGTGTTCGAAGACCGTGAGGGATCGATGTGGGTGGGCACCAATGCCGGCCTGGACCGCTTCCGTCCGACGCGTGTCACACGGGTCGACTTCCCTCAGCCGCCCTCCCATCTGTCGATGTCGGTGGGACCGACCGGCGACCTGTGGTTCACGATGCGCCACCAGGGCCTGTTCCGTCTTTATCCGACCTCGGATGACGCCAGGCTGACCGCCGTGGACGTCGGCCGGGACCTGTCCTGGGCCAGCCTGCTGGTCGACCGCCAGGGCACCGTCTGGATGGGTGGGCGCCATGGTCTTTGGCGCCGCGGTCCGGATGGCCGCGCGATACGGGAAGTGCCGCCGGACCTCCAAGACTGGGACGGTACGGTCACGCACATCGCCGAGGACGCGGCAGGCGGCATCTGGATCGGCGCGAACGCCTACGGCGTGATGCGGCTGCACCAAGGCCAATGGACACGCATCACCGGTCGAAACGGCCTGTCTGACCGACCGGCCAATTGCATCGCGTTCGATGCGTCCGGGCAGGTGTGGATGGGCATTGGCGATCAAGTCATCCGCCTCCAGGACCAGACGATCACGCGCTTCTCCGAAGCCGACGGCCTGCGCGTGGGGGAGGTTCTGGAAATCATCCACCAGGGTGATCAGATGTGGATCGCCGGCGAGCGCGGCCTCCAACGCATGGAAGGCGGGCGCATTCACGACCTGCTGGCGGCCACGCCCGGGGCGCTGGAGGGCGTCAGCGGACTCGTGCTGACGGCACAGGGCGATCTCTGGCTCAACGGCAGCGCCGGCATCACCCGCATCAAGGCCGCCGACCTGGCGCGCGCCCGCACCGACCCGGCCTACCGCGTCCCGGTCATGCAGTGGGACACCCTCGACGGACTGCCCGGTCGAGCCGAAAAATCCTGGCCGCTTCGCACCGCCTTGCAGACACCGGATGGCCGCCTCTGGTTCAGCCTGGCCAACGGCCTGGTCATGCTGGACCCGGCTCAACTCAGCCAGAGCCCGAGCACGCCGCCTTTGCACGTGGCGCGTGTTTCGGCGAACGGACACGCCCTGGCACTGCCGCCATCGGCATCGATGACCGCGCCGACCGGTGCTTCGCTTGCTTCGGTTGCGCCGTCTGCGTCGTCTGCATCGTCTGCGCCATCTTCGGCGTCGGCGTGGTTTGCTTCCCTTGCACCGTTTGCAGCGCTTGCCCGGTTTGCCGCGTCCTCGGCACCTGCCGCCTCCTCCGGGACGCCCGGCACCGAGGCCCCCGCAGGCAGCACCGAGCTTCAGATCCACTACACCGCCACCTCTCTGGCCATGCCTGAGCGCATCCGATTCCGCTATCGATTGCTCGGTCTGGAAACGCAGTGGCAAGAGGCCGACACCCGGCGCCAGGCCTACTACACCAACCTCGGGCCGGGCCGCTACACCTTCGAGGTCCTGGCCACCAATGCCGATGGCGTCTGGAGCGCTGCGCCCGCGCGCCTGCAGATCCACATTCCACCGCTGCTGGTGGAGACGATCTGGTTTCGCGGCCTGCTGGTGTTGGCGGTGTTGCTGATGTTGGCGCTGATCGTCATGGCCCGGTTGCGACAGATCGAAGCCCGCGCCAGCGAGCGGATGCTGGCCCGGTTGCAGGAACGCTCCCGTATCGCGCAGGATCTTCACGACACGCTGCTGCAGGGGTTCCAGGGCCTGATGCTGCGTTTCCAGAAGGTCGCCCGAGGCATTCCGCCGGGGACGCCCGCGCGCGACGAGATGGCGCGCGTGCTCGACCAGGCCGACGCCCTGCTCGTGGAAGGACGTGATCGCGTCACCGAACTGCATCTCCCGCCCCAGGACGCCGACCCGCTGGAGCAGACGCTGGACGCGCTGGGTCGGGACCTGGCGACCTATCACAGCGCTGCATTCACCGCGGTGGTCGACGGCGCGTCGCGGGCGCTGCAACCCAAGGTGCAGGCGGAACTGGCGCTCGTCGCCCGAGAGGCTTTGTTCAATGCCTTCCAGCACGCAGAAGCCACGCACATCCAATTGGCACTGAACTACGGCGATACCGCTCTGAGCCTGACCGTCACCGACAACGGCGTGGGTCTGCCCGACGACACCCTGGCAAGCGGATCGCGGCCCGGCCATTGGGGTTTGAGCGGCATGCGCTCGCGCCTGACCGCGATCGGTGGTGCTCTGCAGATCCACAGCCGACCAGGACAAGGCGCCACCGTGGCCATGACGATCCCGGCAGCCATGGCCTACGCGCATGTCGAACCACGCGTCGGCTTCTCGCGCTGGCGCGCCTGGTGGGAACGGCGTCTCGCGAATTGAAGGAGACGGCGGCACGCTCACGGCCGCACGGCGCCGTGCAAGATGCGGCCGACGCATCGACAGGCCCGCCACCTCAAACAGACGACCTGCCATCGTCCCGCCGGCGACCCGCCGCAACATGCCGCCGCGACGCGGCACGTTCCCTTACACTCGGCCCGCTTCCACTGATCCCTACGCCCATTACCCATGAAGAGGTCCAAGACCGTCCATCCCGCCGGCAAGGTGACATTGGGCATGGTGGCGCAGGCCAGCGGCGTCTCGCCGAGCACCGTCTCGCGCATCCTCAACGGCACCGCCGTCGTGAGCCAGGACAAGAAGGACGCCGTCGACCGCGCCATTGCCGAACTCGGTTTCGTGCCCAATCCGATTGCCCGGGTGCTGGCCGGCGGGCGCTCGCTCAGCGTCGGCGTGGTGACCCAGTCGATCGACAGCCCGTATTACGGCGTCGCGCTGCGCGGCATCGAAGAGGTGCTCGACACCGTCGGTTATGTGCCGCTGTTCGCCAGCGGCCATTGGAATGCCAAGGAAGAACAGCGCTGCATCGACACGCTGCGCGCCCGTCGCGTGGACGGCCTCATCGTGCTCACCGGCCGGCTCAGTGACGAGTCGCTGCGCAAGCTGGCCAAGGAACTGCCGGTGGTGGTGACCGGCCGCACGATGAAGGCGCCCGGCCTGTATGCGCTGAACTTCAATGACTTCGAAGGCGCTCGCCTGGCCACCCACCATCTGCTGACGCTGGGGCATCGTCAGATCGCCTTCATCACCGGCGATCCGGTCCACCCGGATGCCCAGGAGCGCCTGCGCGGCTACCGGGCCGCGCTGGAAGCGGCCGGGGTGCGCTATCAGCCGTCGCTGGTGTTGCCCGGCCTCTTCCATGAGGACAGCGGCCTGATGGCGGTCGAGCGCCTGATCGACAGCCGCCAGCCCTTCACCGCCATCTTCGCGGCCAATGACCAGATGGCCTTCGGCGCGAACCTCGCGCTGCATCGCCGCGGCATTCGGGTGCCTGATGACGTCTCCATCGTCGGCTTCGACGACCTCGCCGGCGCCGGCCATGCCATCCCGCCGCTCACCACCATCCATCAAGCCGGCCTGGAACTGGGCCGCTGCGCCGCCCAGGCGCTGATGGACCTGCTGGCCGACAAGAAGCCCACCGCGCAGTTGCCGGAACCGCGGCTGATCATCCGGTCCTCGACCCGCGCCCTCTGAACCCCAGGCGCCACCGCGCCTGCCCTGCCTCGTGCCCGAGGTGTCCTAGCACTAACCCTGGTGCTGGCGTGGCCTGGTCGCCGCTATCATGAAAGCGCTTTCAGACGGTCCTGCGCGAAGTCGCGATCCGTCTGAAAGCGTCCAACACATCAGCGCACCGCCCCAAGAGGCAGGTGCCGGAGACAAGGAGACGTTCCACATGCGGCAACCGGCCCGATGGCTGCTCGCGCTCTGTGCAGGCCTGACCCTGGCGCCACTCGCCGGGTCAGGTCTTGCCGCATCGTCAGCGACGCCGACCACCGCCACGCCTGCCGGTGCAGTCAAGGCGCCGGTGATGACGCTCACCGTGGCCGCCTTTCCCGCCGTGGACGAGATCGTGCGCGCCTCGCTGCCCGCCTGGAACGCGCTGCATCCCGAGGTGGAGGTGAAGGTCGTCAGCCGCGAGGTCAACGACCACCACACCGCGATGACCACCGCGCTGTCCACCGCCAAGGGCCTGCCCGACGTGATGGCGCTGGAAGTCGGCTACCTGGGCCGATTCGCGCAGGGATCGGGTCTGCAGGACCTGTCGCAGCCACCGTATTCGCTGCGCGACGATCAGCGCCGGTTCGTGGCGTATGCCTTCGACCAGGCCACCACCGCCAGCGGCTCGGTGCTGGCGGTGCCCACCGACATCGGTCCCGGCACCCTGCTCTATCGCACCGATCTGCTGAGCCGCGCCGGTCTGCGCGAATCCGATCTGACCGGCAGCTGGACCGGTTATGTCGACGCCGGCATCAAGATCAAGGCCGCCACCGGCGCCTATCTCATGGCCCATGCGCGGGACATGAAGGACATCCTGATCCGCACTGGCCTGCAACCCGGCGAAGGCCTGTACTTCGACAAGGACTCGCGCCCGGTGGTCACCTCGCCCCGGTTCGTGCGCGCCTTCGAGCTGGCGCGTGAGGTGCGTCGCCAGCGGCTGGATGCCAAGGTCACCGCCTGGTCCGCCGACTGGAGCGAAGGCTTCAAGCGCGGCACCATCGCGACCCAGATGTCCGGCGCCTGGCTGGCCGGTCACCTGAACAACTGGCTGGCGCCCACCACCCGCGGCAAATGGCGTGCGGCCCAATTGCCGGACGGCGCCTTCGCGGCCTACGGCGGCTCCTTCTTTGCCATGGCCCGCGCCGGCGATGCGCAGCGCAAGCCGATGGCCTGGGCCTTCATCCGCTTCATCACCATGAACCGCGATCTTCAACTGGCCGCCTTCAAGACGCAGGATGCCTTCCCCGCCCTGCTCGATGCGCACCAGGACGCGTTCTATGAGCAGCCGCTGCCCTTCCTGGGCGGCCAGGTGGCGCGACGCGAATGGCGCGATGCCGCCAGCCACATCCGCGCCGTGCCGGTGCACAAGCAGGATGCCTTCGCCCGCGAAGTGATCGACACCGAACTCGACAAGGTGCTCGAGCGCGGCAAGGACATCCCGACCGCGCTGGCCGACGCCCAACGCCTGCTCGCGTTGCGTGCGCATCGCTGAGGACACAGGACCATCTTGATGCTTCGACTCCCGCCCTTCCTGCGACTCTCGCCCCGCTACGCGCCGTATGCGCTGCTGGCGCCGTTCCTGGTGCTGTTCGTCGTGTTCGGCATCTTCCCGCTGCTGTTCTCGCTCTATCTGGCCTTCCACAGCTGGGAACCCACCAGCGGACTTGGTGCGATGCACTGGGTCGGCCTGGACAACTTCGCCTTCGCGCTGCAGGATGAATGGTTCTGGAAATCGCTGCGCAACACCGGCTGGCTGGCGGTGGCCTCCGGCCTGCCGCAGCATCTGGTGGCGATTCCGCTGGCCACCTTCCTGCACCTGGGTTTCCGCCGCTGGCGCAATCCGATGGTGGGCGCCTGGTTCCTGCCCTACATCACCTCGTCGGTGGCGATTGCGATCCTGTTCAGCTCGCTGTTCTCCACCGACTACGGCCTGATCAACCTGGCGATTGCCACCGTGCGCGAGATCCCGCTGCTCGGCGCGCTGATGCCGAACGCCGCGGTGGATTGGCTCAATGATCCGGACTCGCTCAAACCCGCCATCGCCACCATCGTGTTCTGGCGCTATGTGGGCTTCAACGTGGTGCTGTACCTGGCTGCGCTGCAGACGATTCCGGTCGACCTCTATGAAGCCGCGACCATCGACGGTGCCGGCCGCTTCCAGCAGTTCTTCCACATCACCTTGCCCAGCCTGCGGCCGATGATCCTGTTCGGCGTGACGCTGAGCGTGATCGGCGGACTGCAGCTGTTCGAGGAGCCCTTCATCCTCACCGGTGGCAAGGGCGGCTCGGACCAGGCCGGCATGACGGCGGCGGTCTATCTCTACCGCAATGCCTTCGACTTCAATGATTTCGGCGCCGCCAGCGCGATGTCCTGGCTGCTGTTCCTGGTGGTGGCGACGCTCACCTGGCTGACCCACCGTGCGTTCCGCCGTCAGGGCGACTGAAGCGAGCCCGCCCACGACATGAGCACCACGATGCAAGCCCCTTTCGACACCGCCGGCACGGCCGCCACCGGTGGGCACCGGATGAGCGCCTGGGCGGCCTACCTGATGGTCGGCGTCGGCGCGCTGATCATGCTGGCGCCGTTCTATTTCATGTTCGTGTTCGCGACCCATTCGCGCACCGAGATCTTCAGCCTGCCGCCGCCGATGTGGTTTGGCGACGACCTGCTGGCCAACCTCCAGATCCTGACCCAGCGCCTGCCGTTCTGGCGCAACCTGGGCTTGAGCCTGTATGTGGGCGTGTGCAACACGCTGCTGACACTGCTGTTCTGTTCCATGGGCGGCTATGCCTTCGCCTTGTACGAGTTCCGCTTCAAGAAGGCGCTGTTCGGGCTGGTGATGGGCACGATGCTGCTGCCCAGCTTCATGAACATGATCCCGAGCTTCATGATCATGGACCTGCTGGGCTGGATCGACCAACCCCGCGCGCTCTACATCCCCGGCGCGGCCAGCGCCTTCGGCATCTTCCTGATGCGTCAGTTCATCGGCGCCTCGGTGCCCCGTGAACTGGTGGAAGCAGCCCGCATGGACGGCTGCGGCGAGATCGGCATCTATGCCCGCATCGTGCTGCCGCTGCTCAAGCCGGCGCTGGGCACGCTGGGGCTGATCACCTTCATCGCCTCCTGGAACAACTTCATCGGGCCGCTGGTGGTGATGCGCTCGCCCGACATGTACACCCTGCCCCTGGCCTTGCGCAGCCTGCAAAGCCCGGTGGACACCGAATGGGGGGCGCTGATGGCCGGTTCCGCCATCGCCACGCTGCCCCTGATCGTCCTGTTCATGCTGTGTTCGCGGCAACTCATCTCCGGCCTGACCACCGGCGCGGTGAAGTAACGCACCCGGCCAACACGCCAACACGCCCACACGGCAACACGCCAACACCCAACGCCAGCCACTTCGCCAGCCCAAGACCCCAACCCCGCCGGCCCCGTCGACTTTCGACCTTCGACCCGTCCCCCGGCGGCTCTCCCCGCACACCACGCGCCACGCGCGCCTGCCTCGATGGATTCCAACGCTTCCACCCTCGCCTTGCCGACGGCCTCCGCCGCCGCCTTCCCTGCCGACTTCATCTGGGGCGTCGCCACCAGTGCGTTCCAGATCGAAGGCGCACCCGATGCCCATGGCAAGGGTCCGTCCATCTGGGACACCTTCTGCCGACAGCCCGGCGCCATCGCCGACGGCAGCAATGGCGACGTGGCCTGCGACCACGTGGCGCGCCTGGACGACGACCTGGACATGATCCGCGACCTGGGCGTGCAGGCCTACCGCTTTTCGGTCTCCTGGCCCCGGGTGCGCGCCACCGGCGACGGCGCCTGGAACGAGGCCGGACTGGCCTTCTACGAGCGCCTGGTGGACGGCCTGATCGCCCGCGGCATCAAGCCCTACCTCACCCTCAACCACTGGGATCTGCCGCAGGCGCTGCAGGACCAGGGCGGCTGGGCGAACCGGGCCACCGTGCATCGCTTCGTGGAATACGCCCTTGGCATCGCCGAGCGACTGGGCGACCGGGTGGTCTCGATCGCCACCCACAACGAGCCCTGGGTGATGGCCCAGCTCGGCCATGAGACCGGCATCTTCGCTCCCGGCATCAAGGACCGCGGCATCGCGGCCCAGGTCTCGCATCACCTGCTGCTGAGCCATGGCCTGGCGGTGACGGCGATGCGGGCGGCGGGCGTGAAAGCCTCGCTGGGCATCGTGCTGAACCTGTCGCCGATGTATCCCGCCACCGATTCCGAGGCCGATCGCGCCAAGGCTCGGCTGGAAGACGGTCGCATCCGCCGCTGGTACATGGACCCGCTGTTCAAGGCCACCTATCCGCAGGATGTGCTGGACGACCTCGGCCATGCCGCGCCGTATGTCGAGGCCGGCGACATGGCGCTGATCAATGTGCCGATCGACTTCCTGGGGGTGAACTACTACTCCCGCGGCATGGTCAGTGCGGACAACTCGTTCGATCCCAAGACCAGCGGCCTGGAGCTGACCGACATGGGCTGGGAGGTCTATCCGCAAGGGCTGACCGATCTGCTGGTGCAACTGCACCGCGACTATCCGATCAAGCGGCTGTATGTGACCGAGAACGGCGGCGCCTTCAAGGATCCGGTGGGCGCCGACGGCCAGGTCCATGACGAGGACCGCACCCGCTATCTGGACACCCACATCGCCGCCGTGGGCGAGGCGATCCGCCAGGGCGTGCCGATGGGCGGCTACATGGTGTGGAGCCTGATGGACAACTTCGAATGGGCCTCGGGCTACGAGAAGCGCTTCGGCATCGTGCATGTGGACTACGCCACCCAGCGCCGCACCCTCAAGGACAGTGCGCTGGCCTATCGCAACTTCGTGCTGCGGCAACGGGCCGCACGCGGCTGAATTTCAGGAGCGGCTTATGGGACAAGTCACGCTGCGCGGCATTCGCAAGCGCTACGGTCAGAGCGAGGTCATCCAGGGTCTGGACCTGGAGGTGCGCGACGGTGAGTTCATGGTGTTCGTCGGACCCTCGGGCTGCGGCAAGAGCACCACCTTGCGGATGATCGCGGGGCTGGAGGAGATCAGCGGCGGCGAGCTGCTGATCGACGGCCAGCGCGCCAACGACCTGCGACCCGCCGACCGCGGCGCGGCCATGGTGTTCCAGAGCTATGCGCTGTATCCCCACATGACGGTGGCGGAAAACATGGGCTTCGCGCTGAAGATGGCCGGCATCGGCCGGGCCGAGCGCGACCTCCAGGTGCGCCGCACCGCCGAGATCCTGCGCATCACCGACCTGCTGGATCGCACGCCCAAGCAACTCTCCGGTGGCCAGCGCCAGCGAGTGGCGATCGGCCGAGCAATCGTGCGCAAGCCCAAGGTCTTCCTGTTCGACGAGCCGCTGTCCAACCTGGACGCCGCACTGCGGGTGGACATGCGCATCGAGCTGACCCGGCTGCATCAGCAGCTCGGCACCACCATGATCTATGTCACCCACGACCAGGTGGAGGCAATGACCATGGGGGACCGCATCGCCGTGTTCAACAAGGGTCGCATCGAGCAGTTGGGCGCGCCCATGGATCTTTACCGCCGGCCCGCCAATGAATTCGTCGCGAGCTTCCTTGGCGCACCGCGCATCAACTTCATCGAACGTCCGGCGGCGAATGCGCCCGGCGCCCACCGCCAGCTGTGGTCCGCCCTGGGCGGCGACCAGAGCAGCCGCGCCCAACGCCTCGGCCTGCGGCCGGAGCACCTGGCGCTGGCGCCCACCGGGGGCCACGGCGTGCCCGCCAGCGTGGTGCTGGCCGAGCACCTGGGCGATGTCTCGATCCTGCATCTGCGGGTCGAGGGCGTCGACGGCCTGCTGACCGCCAAGCTGTCGTCCAGCCCGACGTCGCTGACCGAGGGCCAGGTCGTGCAGGTGATCGCCCAACCGCAGGAAGCCCTGGGCTTCGATGCCGAGGCTCGCGCGGTCGATCCGCCTGCCCGCGCTGCCGCTTGAGTGCCGCAGCACGACCGTCCATCGATCCATTCGCAATACCCCGCGTCCGAGTGGCGCGATCCATTCGCTAGGGAAAGTCAGTAGAGGACACCGGACCGAAGCGGTTAAATTCTGAAAGCGCTTTCACAACAGCCGGACCTGCGTCGACGACGCGTGTCCGGGCGGTGGGAAAGTGCCGGAGCGACGGGAACCAGCGGCCACACGAGCTGCGCCCGCACCGGATCCGAATCCAGCTTGCCCTGCATCACAACGGTCCGCACACAGACGCGGGCCGGGCCAAGACTGAGACATAACAAGGAGACAAGATGACCGTCCAATCCAGCCGACAGCGGCAACTTCGCCTGCCCACGGGTCTGCCCCGTCGCCAACCCGTGGCGGTGGCCTGTGCCACGCTGTTCTTCACCGTCGCCACCCAGGCTCAACAGGCGCCGGAGCCGCCTGCAGCCGCCGCCTCCGCGGCCACTGCGGCAACGGCCCAGGCCACCGCGCCCAGCGTGCAGGTCGCGCAAGCCAACACGGGCAATACCGCCCAAGGCCAGCAGCCCCAGCAGATCGAGACCGTGGTGGTCTCCGGCATCCGCCGCTCGCTGGACAGCTCGCTCACCCTTAAGCGCAACACCCATGGTGTGGTGGACGGCATCGTGGCCGAGGACATCGGCAAGTTCCCGGACACCAACCTCGCCGAATCGATGCAGCGCATCAGCGGCGTGTCCATCGACCGTTCCAACGGCGAAGGCTCGAAGGTCACCGTCCGTGGCGTGGGCCCCGACTTCAACCTGGTGTTGCTCAACGGCCGCCAGATGCCGGCGTCCAGCATCGCCGACACGTCCGCCTCCAACTCGCGCGCCTTCGACTTCGCCAACCTCGCGGCGGAATCCATCGCCGCGCTGGAGGTCTACAAGACCAGCCGCGCCAGCACGCCCACCGGCGGCATCGGTGCGACGATCAACATCAAGACCGCCCGTCCGCTGGACACCCGCGAGACGGTCGCCAGCATCGGCGTGAAGGCGGTCTACGACGAATCGAACAAGCACCTGCCTGAGTTGCTCAAGGGCGACAAGGTCACGCCGGAGGTCTCCGGCATCTACAGCACCACCTTCGCCGACGGCATGTTCGGCGTGGCGCTGAGCGGCAGCTTCCAGCGCCGCGACTCCGGCTACAACCAGGCCGGCGTGCCCAACGGCTGGCGGCCGCAGCGCGGCAATGAAACCGGTTACGGCACGATTCCGCAGGCGGGTCAGCCCGGCTCCGAGAACATCGTCAACCGGCCCGGTGCGACCGATGTCTACTCGCTGCCGCAGAACCTGAACTACAACATGAACGGCATCAGCCGTGAGCGGACCAACGGCCAGCTGACCTTCCAGTTCGCGCCGACCAAGGCCATCACCGCGACGCTGGACTTCACCGGATCGCAGAACAAGATCCACACCAAGCGCAACGACCTGTCCGCCTGGTTCAACTTCGGCCCGTCGAGCAGCGCCTGGACCAGCGGTCCGGTGGCCGGCCCAACCTATTACTCCGAAACGATTACGCCGGCCACCGCCGACCTGGCGATGGGCGGCGCCGAGTTCGGTGTCAAGAACAAGAACCAGTCGACCGGCTTCAACCTGGAATGGAAAGCCAGCGACCGGCTGTCGCTGGCCTTCGATGCCCACCACTCCACCGCCACCTCCGGCGCGGACAGCCCTTACGGCACCAATGCGGTGATCGGCACGGCCAGCTTCAACCGCGGCACCACCAGCGTCGACTTCACCAAGGATCTGCCGATCCTGATCATCGACGGCACCTCGGCGGATGCGTCGCGCCAACTGGTGACCGGCTCGTCCTTCCGCAACAGCTACATGAAGTCGGGCGTGGACCAGCAACAGGTCACCGGCAGCTGGAAGCTGGACGAGGCCTCGAAGCTGGACTTCGGCGTGGGCGCCACCAAGGTCAAGAACCGCTCGGCCTACGGCTTCGTGCAAAACGACACCTGGGGCGGCGCCACCAGCGCGGCGGACTATCCGGACCAGGTCTGGATGCCGCAGTCGCTGCGCCCGTACTTCAGCAATATCAGCGGCAGCAGCGATCCGCGGCTGTTCAACCAGTTCTTCGTCTGGGACTTCAAAACGGTGCGCGACCTGGCGGCCAAGGCCGACGGCAACGAGGCCAAGTTCCTCGCGCCCACCGAGTTCTCCACCGACCGCCGCACCCAGGAAAAGTCCAACAGCGCCTTCCTGCAGTACAGCCGCGACTGGGAACTTGGCGTGCCGATGAGCGCCACCGTGGGCATGCGCTACGAGACCACCAAGGTGAAGTCGACCGCGCTGGTGCCGATCTCCACCGGCATCACCTGGGGCTCCAACAACGAGCTGACGGTGCTCAAGGGTGATCCGGGCTTCACCACGCTGGACGGCAAGTACAGCTACTGGCTGCCCAGCATCGACTGGGACGCCGACCTGACCGACCGCGTCAAGCTGCGCGCCAGCTATGGCCAGACCATCGGCCGGCCGGGCTGGGGCGACATCCAAGGCGGTCAGACGCTGGACCAGTTGGCCCGCGTCAGCGGCGGCACCGGTGCCCAGGGCAATCCGGCGCTCAAGCCGCTGAAGTCGAAGAACTTCGACCTGTCGCTGGAGTTCTACTACGCCAAGTCCAGCTACCTGTCGGCCGGTTTCTTCCGCAAGAACATTGCCAACTACATCGGCAACAGCATCACCGCGTCCACGCCGTTCAACCTGCACACGCCGATCGGCGGCAGGCTCTACAACGAAGCGGTGGGCACCGGCGGCTGCGCCCAGGATCTGACCTGCATCCGCAACTACATCCTGAACAACTACAACGGCCGCAACGGCGTGGTGCGCACCGGCTTTGACGACAACGGCAATGCGCAGGGCACCATCGCCGGCCAGGCGGACGATCCGATCGCGACCTTCCAGATCACTTCGCCGACCAACCAGCGTTCCAACTCGCTGAGCGGCTACGAGCTGAACATCCAGCATTCGTTCGGTCAGACCGGCTTCGGCGTGGCGGCCAACTACACCCATGTGAAGTCGGGCCTGAAGTACGACGGCACCAGCTTCGCCGAGCAGTACGCGCTGCCCGGTCTCAGCGATTCGGCCAACCTGGTCGGCTTCTATGAGAACGACAAGGTCAGCGTGCGGATGGCCTACAACTGGCGCGACAAGTTCCTCACCGCGCTCAACGACGGCAATTCGCTGGGTCGCTCCTCGCCGATCTACACCGAGGCTTATGGCCAGGTGGATGTCAGCCTGGGCTACAAGTTCACCGAGCGCCTGAGTGTGCAGGGCGAGGTGATCAACCTGACCGACGAAGTCCAGCGCCTGCATGGCCGGACCAAGGAGGAAGTGGTGGCGGTGACCCAGACCGGCCGGCGCTACATGCTGGGACTGCGCTACAAGTTCTGATCGAGCCCCACTTGATCGGCGCGCGGCATCCCACCGCCTGACGGCCCGGCGCGCGAGTCCTCGTGATTCGCGCGCCGGTGTCGTTGTGGCGCGGGGAGGCCGGGGCCGCACCACAGGCCGGATCTAAGGGCTTGTCCGTGATCCAGGCATGCCGGCATCGGTCCTAGACTTGCGTCCCGCACTCCTCGCCCAGCTCGTCGCCATGCCCTCCCCGTCCATGACACCGATTCGCGAGCTTCATCTCTCCGCTCAATGCCAGCCGGGCGTGCTGCCGCGCGGGCTGGTGGAAGCCGCCGAGCCCGTCGTGCTGCGGGGATTCACCGCCCACTGGCCGGCGGTGGCAGCGGGCCGATCGTCCGATCAGGCGGCCGTGGACTACCTGGGCCGCTGCGGCGCCGGCGCGCCGGTGGCGGTGATGGCCGGCGCGCCGGAGATCGACGGTCGCATCTTCTACAACGACGACCTCACCGGCGTGAACTTCCAGCGCCAGGATGCGCCGCTCCCGGCGGTGATGGCGGCGCTGCTGGCCCTCAAGGGCGAACCTCGACCGCCCTGCTATTACGTCGGCTCCACCACGGTCGAGGACGTGCTGCCGGGCTTTCGCCGCCACAACGACCTGGACCTGAGCGCGGCACCCGGCGGGTCGGACGCCCTCGTCAGCGTCTGGCTGGGCAACCGCACCCGGATCGCGCCGCATTACGACCTGCCGGACAACCTGGCCTGCGTCACCGCCGGACGGCGGCGCTTCACCCTGTTCCCGCCGGAGCAACTGCCCAACCTCTACATCGGTCCGATCGACTTCACCCTGGCCGGCCAACCGGTGAGCCTGGTGGACCTGAATCAGCCCGACTTCGAACGCCATCCCCGCTTCGCCGAAGCGCTGGCCCATGCCCAGGTGGCCGAGCTGCATCCAGGCGATGCGATCTACATCCCCAGCATGTGGTGGCACCAGGTGGAAGCTCTGGACGATTTCAATGTGCTGGTGAACTACTGGTGGCGCCAATCGCCGGCGCACATGGACTCGCCGGTCGCCGCGCTGATGCTGGCCTTGATGACGCTGCGCGATCTGCCGGCGCCGCAGCGTCGCGCGTGGCAGGGCGTGTTCGATCACTATGTTTTCCAAGCCGACGAGCGCACCGCTGCCCACATTCCCCCGCATGCCCGCCATGTGCTGGCACCGCTGACGCCCGACGGCGCGCAGCACCTGCGCGCCCATCTGCTGAACCGACTTCACCGCTGAGAGCATCCCCATGACCGCCTCCTCACCGCACGGCAGTCCGTCCCCCTCCGAGATCGCGGCCCCGCGCAGCGATGCCCTCGTCTCGCCCCGTCGACCAGTACGCCGGGTGGTGATCGCCGGGGGCGGCACCGCCGGCTGGATGATGGCCGCCTGCATCGCCAAGATCCTGGGCCGGCTGCTGGACATCCGGCTGGTGGAGTCCGACGAGATCGGCACGGTGGGCGTGGGCGAAGCCACCATCCCCACCATGCTCACCTTCCATCGCTTGCTGGGCATCGACGAACGCGAGTTCATGGCCGCCACCCAGGCCACCTTCAAGCTGGGCATCCAGTTCGAAAGCTGGCGCGATCTCGGCCAGGACTACATCCATTCGTTCGGGGAGTCCGGACGCGACCACTGGACCGCCGGTTTCCAGCATTTCTGGCACAAGGGACGGGAGCGCGTCCTCGCGGGCGACTATGGCGACTACTGCCTGGAGCTGCGCGCCGCGCAGGAAGGCCGCTTCGCCCATCAGCCCGATCCGCGCGGGGATGAACTCAACTACGCCTTCCATCTCGACGCCACGCTCTACGGCGGGTATCTGCGCCGCTTCAGCGAAGGCTTCGGCGTACGACGCATCGAGGGCAAGATCGCCGAGGTGCTGCGCCATCCGGATGGCGACCTGCATGCGCTGCGGCTGCAGGACGGCGCGGTCATCGAGGGCGATCTCTTCATCGACTGCACCGGCATGCGCTCGCTGCTGCTGGGACAGACGCTGGGAGTGCCCTATGAAGACTGGTCGCACTGGCTGCCCTGCGACAGCGCGGTCGCGGTGCAGACCGCCTCGGTGCGCGAGCCGGTGCCCTACACCCGGTCGATCGCCCATCCCTGGGGCTGGCAGTGGCAGATCCCGCTGCAGCACCGTGTGGGCAACGGCGTGGTCTTCAGCAGCCGGTATGTCGACGAGGCGCAGGCGCGGGACACCCTGCTCCGCCACCTCGACGGCGAGCGCCTGACCGAGCCGCGCGTGATCCGGTTCCAGCCGGGCCAGCGGGAGGTGGTCTGGTCACGCAATTGCATCGGCGTGGGGCTGGCGAGCGGCTTCCTGGAGCCGTTGGAATCGACCAGCATCCACCTGATCCAGCGCAGCGCCATCCGGCTGATGCAGCTGTTCCCCAAGGACGGCATCCGGCAGTCCGATGTCGATGAATACAACCGGCAGATGAATGAGGAGATGGCGCACATCCGCGATTTCATCGTGCTGCACTACCACCTCACCCAGCGCGACGATGCGCCGCTGTGGCGGGACTGCCGCCGGATGGACATCCCCGACACCCTGCGCCACCGGCTGGCCTTGTTCCGCGAGAGCGGGCGGGTGGTCCGCATGCCGTTCGAGCTGTTTGCGGACAACTCCTGGGTGCAGGTCATGCTGGGCCAGGGCCTGATGCCGGAGCAGCACCATCCGTCCGCCGACCTGATGGGTGATGCGGAGCTGTCACAGTTCCTCGAAGACATCCGCCAGCGGATCGAACACACCGTGCGGCAGATGCCCACGCATGCGCAATACCTGGCACGGTATGGCGTCGCGTCCAGGCCCGGGGCTCCGGCGACGCCAGCGACGGTTTGAAGTCGTCCTCTCGCAGACATGACCCACAGCGACGGTCGACGCCTACGGCGCCAGCAGCGAGCCCTGCGATCCGGGCTCAGAACTCAGAACTGAGAACTGAGAACCAGAGCTTGGAACTCCGAGGTCTCTGATCGGTGATCCGAAAGCCGTGACCCAGGCGCGTGCATGGCGAACGGCCCCGCCGTCCGCCCCCGCCGATCAATTGCCGTTCACGAGCTTGATGGCCAGCTCCGGATCGAACACGCCGGCCGCCTGACCACTGGTGCCGCACTGACCGTCGGACTGGCCTGGGCTCTTGATCCACAGCGTCATTTCCGGACCGGCGCCAGCAGCGGACAGGGTCGAGGCCGTGCCGAGACGGCGTCCGGCCGGGTTGCACCAGATGCCGTCACCTGCCGGCCCGTTGCCGTTGCGACTGGTGTCGATCACGAAGGTCTTGCCGGCGAACCCGGCGCTGGCCAGCAGGTCCACAATGGCTTTGCCGTGGGCGCTCTCCTGCGCCGTGGTCTGGAAGTTCGACACATTGAGCGCGAACCCGCGCACGTTCTGGATGCCGCCGAGCTTGAGCCACTGCACCGAGGTCTCGGGCGTGAGCCAGCCGCCATGGCCGATGTCCAGGAACACCTTCGTCGTGGGCGACTTGTCCTTGAACTGCTGGGCCGCGTAGTTGAGCAGCTCCAGCCGCTCGGTGCGGAAGGCATCGCAGCGGCTGTCGGTGAGATGCGCCAGCGCATCGGGCTCCAGCACCACCACGGCGGGACGGGCGCCCACGCCGGCGGCGAAGGCGGAGATCCAGTTCCGATAAGCGGCTGCAGAGGCCGCCCCCCCGGCACTCTGGCCGGCTGCGCAATCCCGGTGCGGAATGTTGTAGGCCACCAGGATCGGCGTGCGCCCAGCGGCCGCTGCACTGGCGACATAGCTCGAGACATTGCCGCCGACGTCGCTGGTCCAATCCCCCACCCAGCGCGCGGCCGGCTGGTCGGCAATCTGCGTCCGCAGCGACGAGGCGCGGCTGTCAGAAGGATGGGCGTCGACCCACTTGCGAGCCTCGGACGTCGGGTCGGTGTAGAAGGTATCGGGATAGGTCACGCCCGGAGGATTCGGTGCCGGTGCCGGGGCCGGAGCCGGGGCCGGAGCCGGGGCCGGGGCCGGTGCCGGTGCTGGTGCTGGTGCCGGCGATGGTGCCGGTGCTGGTGCTGGTGCCGGCGATGGTGACGGCGATGGCGATGGAGCCGGGGCTGGCGACCCAACGCCGACCGAAGGATCCGGGCTCGTCAACACGGTGTCCCCACCGCCGCCGCAGGCAGTCAGCAAGGCGCCCATGGCACAGGCACCAAGGGTGGCGCGCAAGGCGGTCGGCAGTGGGCAACCGAGCCGGGCTCGGCGGTCAGAGTGTGAAGAGCGCGGCAATTCCATCCCTCAGGCTGTTCAAAGGCGCGCCAGTGTGCCGGACAGAGGGGACGTGCCCCCCTCACCGGATGGAAACAATGGTGACAAGAATCGTTGTGCCGATCCGCCGATCCGCCGATCCGCCAAACCGCTAAACCGCTAAACCGCTAAACCGCCAATCCGCCAATCCGCCAATCCGCAGTCCTGCCGTCCCGCACGCGCCGAGCAGACCTCCGATCGCCGCCACGCGCCCAAGCCCGCCCCCCTTCGCACGCGCCTTGCCCCAGGCGGGCGCCGCCGGACGTCCGCGCGCTTCCAAGTAGGATCCAGACGACCTGCAGGACGACGCGGCGGCCCGCCCTCCCGCCCGGGCCGGCGCCGACCTGCGGTCGCCGGCCTCCGGGCGGGTCGGCTGCGCGTCACACCCTCCAACCCAACGATTCCCGCTATGTCTGCTTCCCACACGGCCGATGCGCTTCCTCATCCGGCCGCCGCCGCGGACGACGCCCCTTGGCTGGCCGGTGGCGGCGACATGGGCGCGCGCATGCGCACCCTGGATTGGCGCCCCACGCCATTGGGTGCCGTGTCGCAATGGCCGCAGAGCCTGCGATCGGCGGTCAGCATCTGCCTGGGCTCCGGGTTTCCGATGGTGGTGCTGTGGGGACCTCGGCTCACCATGCTCTACAACGATGCCTACGCGCCGATGCTGGGAAACAAGCACCCGTGGGCGCTGGGTCGCGACATCCACGAGGTCTGGCATGAGGTCGCCGATGTCATCACCCCGATGATGGACAGCGTGATGCGCACTGGCGTGGCCACCTGGAGTCCGGACAGCGTCCTGACGCTGGAGCGGCACGGCGCACCGGAAGAGACCTATTTCTCCTATTCCTTCGGTCCGGTGCGGATCGAGGATGGCAGCGTCGGCGGCATTCTGGCGGTGACGGTGGAAATGACCGAGCGGGTGGTCAGCGAGCGGCGACTGGCCTTTCTCTCCGCCCTGTCCGACCGCACCGCAGGCGCGACCGATCCGCTCGATGTCTGCGTCCGCGCCATGCAGGAGGTCGGCGGTGGCACGCCGGACCTCCGGCAGGCCGCCATCTATCTGCGCGAGGACGGGCACGGCGACCGGCTGGTGGCCCAGTCCGACCCGCCCCACTCCGGCAGCGAAGCGCCGCAGGCATTGCCTGACCCCCGCTCACACCCGGCCCCCTGGGGTCCGCACGCGCTGGCCGTGCCCATCCGGAGCACCGACTTGGCCGACCCGCTGGGCACCCTGGTGGTCGCCCTCAATCCGCTGCGGCCGCTGGACGAGCGCTACCGGACCTTCGTCGCACTGGTCGCCCGCCAAGTGGCGCGGTCCATCAACGATGTCAAGACGCTCCAACAGGAACGGGCCCGTGTGCAGGCCGAGCAGGACCTGCGCCGCATGTTCGAACAGGCGCCCAGCTTCGTGTGCATCCTGAAGGGCCCGCAGCACGTCTTTGAATTCGTCAACCGGGCCCACCTGAAGCTGTTCAACAGCGCCGGCTGGGTCGGCCGACCCGTGCGGGAGGCCTTTCCGGATCTGGCCGATCAGGGCTATTACGAGCGGCTCGACGAGGTGTACCGCACCGGTGAGCGTTTCATTGCCGCGTCCGCCCCGGTGCGCTATCGGTTTTCGGCGGACCAGCAAGAGGAAGAACGCCTGCTGGACTTCATCTTCGAGCCGATTCGCGACGATGCGGGCCAGGTCACCGGCATCTTCTGCGAGGGCTTCGATGTCACCGCACAGCGGCGTGCCGAAGCCGGCTTGCGCCAGCAGGAGGAGCGGCTGCGGGCCTTCATCCACTCCGCCGCCAATGTCATCTACAGCATGAGCCCGGACTGGTCCGAGATGCACACCCTGGATGGCAGAGGCTTCGTCGCCGATGCCCAGGCCCATCAGCGCGACTGGATGGAGAAGTACGTCCACGCCGAAGACCACGACCGGGTGCGGGCCGCCATTCAGGACGCCGTGCAGCATCGTCGTCCCTTCGAGCTCGAACACCGGGTGCTGGCGCGGGATGGCTCGGTGGCCTGGACGGCCTCCCGCGCCGTGCCGATGCTGGACGCCCACGGCCGGATCTGCGAGTGGTTCGGCACCGCGAGCGACATCACCGCCCGCAAGCACATGGAGGAGGCGCTCGATGCGACCCGGCAACAGGCCGAGGCCCAGCGGCGGCTGTATGAGGCCATCCTGACCAACACGCCGGACCTGGCCTATGTCTTCGACCTGTCCCACCGCTTCATCTATGCCAACGACGTGTTGCTGCGGATGTGGGGCAAGACCTGGGACGAAGCGATCGGCAAGACCTGTCTCGAACTGGGCTACGAGCCCTGGCATGCGGCCATGCACGACCGCGAGATCGATCGCGTCGTGGCCACGGGTCAGCCGATCCGGGGGGAGGTGCCCTTCGCCGGCGCCTTTGGCCGGCGGATCTACGACTACATCTTCGTGCCGGTGCTGGGGCAACAGGGTGAGGTCATCGCGGTGGCGGGCACCACCCGCGACATCACCGAGATGAAGACCATGGAAGAGACGCTGCGCAGCCAGGCCGATCAGTTGCGCGAAGGCGATCAGCGCAAGGACGAGTTCCTCGGCATGCTGGCCCATGAGCTGCGCAATCCGCTGGCGCCGCTGAGGAACGGACTGGAGGTCATCCGCCGCGTGCCCCTGCCCGAGGGCACGCCCATCCCGCGGGTGCGCGCGATGATGGACCGTCAGGTCACGCAGATGGTGCGGCTGATCGACGATCTGCTGGACGTCACCCGCATCTCCAGCGGCAAGATCCGCATCAGCAAGGCGCGGGTCGCCTTGGGCGCGGTGTTGGAGGCAGCGGTGGAGACCAGTCAGCCGGCCATCGACCAGGCAGGCCACACCCTGACCATCACCTCGCCCAGCGTGCCGGTGTTCGTCGACGCCGATGCCACCCGCCTCGCCCAGGTGTTCGCCAACCTGCTGAACAATGCGGCCAAGTTCACCGCCAAGGGCGGCCACCTGCAGATCACCACCCTGCCCGGCCCGGACAGCGTGCAGATCCGCGTACGGGACGATGGGGAAGGCATTCCGCCGGAGATGCTGTCACGCATCTTCGAGATGTTCGTGCAGGTCGACCGCACGCTGGAACGCGACAAGAGCGGCCTGGGCATCGGGCTGAGTCTGGCGCGAGGGCTGGTGAGCTTGCACGGCGGTCGCATCGAGGCGCGCAGCGACGGTCCCGGGCAAGGCAGTGAGTTCATCGTCGAGCTGCCGCTGGCGGTGGACGTCGCACGACCGGCGCCTGGCGCAGAACTGCCGGGCGAGCTGGAGGAACTGGCGGCTCGCCGCGTGCTGATCGCCGACGACAACATCGATGCCGCCGACAGCCTGGCCATGCTGTTCGAGCTGATGGGCTCGGAGGCGAAGGTGGTGCACAACGGGATGGATGCGGTCCATCAGGCGGAGCAGTTCCAGCCGGACCTGGTGTTTCTCGACATCGGCATGCCGGGCCTGAACGGCTACGAAGCCTGCGCCAGGATCAAGGCCACGCCCTGGGGCCGCGACATGGTGTTGGTCGCGCTCACCGGCTGGGGTCAGGACAAGGACCGCCTGCGTGCCCGCGAAGCGGGTTTCGACGGTCACCTCGTCAAGCCGGTGAACCCTGAGGCGATCAAGGCCCTGATCAGCGGATTTGACCGGCGGCCCTGACCGGTGGGCACGATGGCCAGCGTGATCGGACTTCACGACTGGCGGCTGTCCACGCGGGGCACAGCCTCATCGACGGCCACCGGGCCCCTGCGCGAGGCGGCGGTCACCCGCCGCCTTTGGCCGTTCTGCGTGCCGTGATTACGCCGGGGTCAATCCGTGCCCGTGATGGGTGCGGTCGCCGGCCAGCTTGAACACCCGAACCACATCGGCCAGCGACGCGGCCTGATGCTTGAGGCTCTCGGCGGCGGCAGCGCTTTCCTCGACCAGCGCCGCGTTCTGCTGGGTCACCTGGTCAAGCTGCGACACCGCATCGCCCACCTGGTTGATGCCCTTGGACTGCTCGTGGGTCGCATTGGCGATCTCGGAAATCAGCTGGGTCACACGCTGGACCTGGGCCACGATCGCCTCCATCGACTGACCGGCCTCGCCGACCTGACGGGTGCCGGCATCCACGCGTTCGGCACTGGCGCCGATCAGCGACTTGATCTCCTTGGCCGCGTCGGCTGAACGACCGGCCAGAGTGCGCACCTCGCTGGCCACGACCGCGAAGCCGCGGCCCTGCTCGCCGGCCCGGGCCGCTTCGACCGCCGCATTCAGCGCCAGGATGTTGGTCTGGAAGGCAATGCTGTCGATGACCGAGATGATCTCCACGATCTTCTTCGACGCGTCGGAAATGTCCTGCATGGTGGCCACGACCGAACCCACCACCGCGCCGCCCTTGACCGCGGCCTCGGCCGCTTGCTGGGCCAGGCTGTTGGCCTGCTGGGTGGTGTCGGCGTTGTGACGGACGGTGCTGGCCATCTGCTCCATCGACGCGGCCGTCTGCTGCAGGTTGCTGGCCTGTTCCTCGGTGCGCTGGCTGAGGTCCTGATTGCCGGTGGCGATCTGGCTCGATCCCGTGGCGATGTTTTCGCTGCTGTTGCGCACCTGGCCGACCACCCGCGCCAGGCTGTCGTTCATGGTGCCGAGCGCGCGCAGCAGTTCAGCCGGTTCGTCATGGCCTTGAACCTGCGGCTTGGGGCTCAGGTCGCCGCCGGCGATTTCCTTGGCCACCTCCACCGCCTGTTGCAGCGGCCGGGTGATGCTGCGGGTGATCACCACGGCCAGCAAGGTGCCCACGATCAGTGCCACCGCGATCGCGGCGCCATTCATCAGCATCACGGTGCGGTAGGTCGCCTCGGCGTTCTTGCTGCTCTCGGCAGCGCCTTTCACATTGATGTCGATGGCTTGATCAAGCAGCTTTTGCAGCTCCGCAAACGCCTTGGCCGCCGGGCCGACGCTGACGCGGCGTGCCTGCTCGAAGCTGTCCGGTCCAGCGCTGGACAAGGTCACCATCTTTTGATCTTCCACGAGATAGGCGGCCCACTGGGTCTTGATCTGCTTGAGCAGTGCGGCCTCCTCCGGCGAAGACACCAATTTCTCGTAAGCGGCGAAGCTCTCGGGCATGGTCTTGTCCAGCAGGGCCTGCCGTCGGACTTGTTGGATGTCCTTTTCAGCCTGGCCGACCTCCAGGACATGGCGCATCGAGACGCGCCGCACGTTATTGGCCTGACCGCGCACGTCTCCCAACGCCTTGATGCTGGGCAGCCAGTTGTCCGCCAGATCCACCACGTTGTCGTTGACGCGGACGGTCTCGAAGCTCCCCAGCCCCGCCACGACACACAGCAACAGCATCAAGGCGCCGAATGCAAGCGCCAGACGGGATCCAATCTTCAGGTGAGCAAACACGACAATCTCCAAAAGGCTGCGAGTGAAAGGAAGGCGGTTCTGAAAAAACCGTTTCGCTGGATTCGATTTGGTCAATTCTGACGATCGAATAAATCAAATCAAGCATTTCCCCGTTCACTTTTGTGCGCTTGGCGGAATAGTTCACGTACGCCGCATGCTTGACATGGCTGCCGCGCGGTGCGGTCGACGCCTGACCTTCCCGACCGGTCGCATCCACGACCATTGCCGCGTGATCCCTCCTCGACCCCGCGCCCTGGATCTCGCTCACCCATGCACGCCTGCGCGGCCATCCTGGGTCCACATTGACCCAAAATCGAAAGTCAGTACTTTCGATATATTTCTATCGAAAGCACAAAACGACCGTGAAAACGCGATAGGAAAACAATCGCAACCATCCCTAGACTTTGCCCATCCGATGTCCGTCGGGTGGGCGCCTCGACTGTCAGGGACGCCGGCCCGATGGCTCAGGTCGGCACCGCCTTCGGTGCCCGGGTTGTCAGGGGCGCTGCTGGCAGCCTGTGTGAATCAGCGCGCACAGGGGAAGCGAATGACTCGATCGACATGGATCACGCTGGCGGCAGCCGCCGCCGGCTTCACGGCCTCGATGGCCCACGCGGCACCGACCAACTTTGCATTGGTGGCGTACTGGGGCGAAACCGCCAGCACCTACGGCGGGCAGGTACCGTCCGGCGCGTATGTGGTGATCAATCCGAACAGCGGCGCGCTCGGGCTGAGCGCCAGCCAGATCACCAACTGGAAGGCGGTGATCGCGAACATCCGCGCCCAGGGCGGCAAGGTGCTGGGCTATGTGGCCACCGGCTATGACGCCAACACTGCCGACGAACAGACCCGCTACAACGCCATCACCAGCGAGCTGGGCGCCTACAAGACCACGCTGGGCGGCGTGGACGGCTATTTCTTCGACGAGGCCGCCTTCGATGACGCCGCTCTCAACGACAGCCAGAAATGCGCCGGCACACCCGGTAAATGGGCGAACGTGCGGGCCAAGGTGGCTGCGGCGGGCACCGGTGGCACGCTGGTCTGGAATGCCGGCTGGCCCGGGGCCAGCGGCTGCTTCATCAGCTCGGCCCAGGCCAATGAGCATGTGGTGATGTATGAGGCGGCCTACAGCGACTATGTCAACGGCGCGAGCTGGCTGAACGGCGATGTGCAGAACCTGGCCAACTCGCTGAACGTCAAGACCTGGCTGCTGGTGCACTCGGCCACCCAGGCCCAGATGCAGGCCACGCTCAAGGGCACCACCGCCAACTATGTCTATGTGACCAGCATGACCTACAACCCCAGCCTGCCCTGGGGCGGACCGATCTGGAACTACACGCCGACCTATTGGGGCAACAACACGCTCTCCGGCTCGGAGCGCTGGTGCCTCAACAGCCTGAAGACCGGCGGAAGCTGCTGAGCCGGGGCCCGGGCGTCATCCGGTGACGGCCCGCATCCACGGGCCGTCCCGCGCCGGGTCCGGTCACCGGGCCTGGCGCTGGTAGACCCGGACGTAGTCCACCTCGTAGCGCAGGGGGAAGCTGGCATCGTCCACTTCCCCGCCCAGGTTGCCGCCGATGGCCAGGTTCAGGATCAGGAACTGCGGCGCATCGAACGGCCATTGCGCCGCGCCGGTGCCGGCGTTGCGATAGGTGGCATGCTGCCGACCGTCGATGCCGAACCGGACCTCGGACGGGGTCCAGAGCATCTGGTAGTTGTGGAAGGCGCTGCAGGCGGTGAGCAGCTCGCGGCCATCACCCACGCCGTTCGAACCATGGCCGGTGGTGGTGTGGACCGTGCTGAAGACACGCGTCGGGTCGCTGCCGATGTGCTCCATGATGTCCAGCTCGCCGGCGGCCGGCCACTCGCCATGGCCCAGGGTCCAGATCGCCGGCCAACTGCCCTTGCCGCAGGGCAGCTTGGCCCGGATCTCGAAGTAGCCGTAGGTCCATTCGGCACGTCCTTTGGTCAACAGCCGCGTGGAGCTGTAGGCCTGGCCGCCCCAGTCGGGCTGGGAGGAACGCGCTTCCTTGCGGGCGGTGATCACCAGCCGGCCCTCGCGCAGCGCTGCATTCTCCGCACGCGGTCCGCTGTAGTACTGCTGCTCCCGGTTGTGCCAGCCCTGCTTGTTCATGCCGGTGTCGTAGGCCCACTTGGATTCGTCGGGCAGCTCGCCGCGATCGAATTCGTCGGACCACACCAGTTGATAGCCCGCCGGCAGGCCCAAAGGCTCAGCCGATGCCGAGGCGGTCGCCGATGCGGACGCCGTCGTCGACGGCTGTGCGGTGACGGCCGGACCGGCGCTGCCGCATCCGGCCAATCCGCTGATCATCAACGTGGACGCCATCGAGACGGAGGTCCATCGACGCGTGAATGCCTGCTTCATTGCTGTTTGTCTCCTTCATGGGATTGGGGGCCGCGCGGTCGCGCGGGGCCCTGCTGAAACTGATCGTGCCAAGTCGGCCGGACAGGCCCGGCTGGCCGGGCTGACCCGGTCGGCCAGGGCGGTGGCTTCGGACGCCTTGGCGCCTGGCGTCTTTGCTTGTTGGCGCGGGCTGGGCCGTCAGCGCCTGGCGCGCCGCGCAAGCAACGCCTCGGCGTCGGCCAGCGCCTGCTTGATCGTCTTCTGATTGCGCAGCACCTTGTCCAGTTCGGTCTGCACCACCTCTTCGGCGAACTGGTTCTGCTTGTGCACCGGCATTGCGGTGATGCGCAGCGCCGCGTCACGCCAGAGCAATCGAGCGCGCTGCCCGCCCAGGAAGTCCACCGGCTCGCTGAAGAACGGATCCGCATGCACATCCCGCAGCGCCGGAAACGCGTCATGCGTCTTGAAGGCCTGCAACTGGCGCGCCGGATCCAGCGTCATCAGGCGAATGAAGTCCCAGGCCAGCGCCTTGCGCGAGGGCGCCGACTTGCGGGCAATCGCATAGAAGGCGCCGCCATAGGCGGCTTGCGCCCCGCCCGGCAATGGCGCCGCACGCCAAAGGCCGCGGGTCGAGGGCGCCACGAAGCTGCTGAGCTGGCCCACCAACCAGGCGGCCGACAGCTCGGTGGCCAGGCGGCCTTGTTTCAGGCCGGCGCCCCAGTCGTTGGACCAGTTGCTCACCTTGGCATCCAGTCCCAGCTGCCGGGCACGCAGCGCCAGTTCAAAGGCCCGCTCGAATCGCGGCGAGTTCACCAGCACCCGGGAGTCGGTGTCGAAGTAGAGGCCTTCTCCGGTGTTCAGGCCGTCTCGGATCATGATGTCCTTGATGGTCTGAACGCTGGAGATGAGGTAAGCGCCGGTGCGGGCCTTGAGGCGTTGGCCGGCGGCGATGTAGGCGTCCCAGCTGCGGGTGAGGTCGTCCTCGACCACCTCGGCGCGGGCGAGGATGTCGTGCCGATAGAGCATGGTGCCCGGGCCGATGTCGGTGGGCATGGCCACCACCGAACCGTCGCGCGCCACCGCCTGGTCGTAGGCAAACGGGACCAACTGCTGGCGATAGGCTTCGATGCCGTAGGGCGGGCGGCGCAGGTCGTCCAGACCGCCGCCCTGGGCGAAGCGGCCGACCACGCTGGACTCCAGGGCCATCACATCCGGCAGGCCGACTGCCGTCGACAGCGCCGTCGTCATCGCGGTGTGGTGGTCCGAATACTGCCGCGTCAGCACCCGCAGCTCGACCTGCGGATGCAGCCGTCGCCAGTCCGCCATCGCCGCGCGGGCGATGTCGTCCACCAGCGGAAAGGCGGCCACGGTGAGGACATCCGTGGGCTCGGCCGGTGCCGCCACGGCCGGTGTGGCGGCCTGTGTGGCGGCCTGTGCGGTGAATCCGCTCAGTGCCGGCAGCGCCATGCCTGCCATCCAGGTGCGACGCCGCAGCGATCCTGGGCGAGTCCACGCGTCAGCGCCGGCGCCGGCGCGGTCACCGCCATGGCCGTCGCCATCGCGGCCGCCAGCTTCAGCTCCACGGTCACTGGTGCCGTCACTGGTGCCGTCACGGTGGCCGCTGCATGGTCCCTGCCCTGGCCTTTGTCGGGGAGATCCGCGATCCATCGCGTCAACGGGACAGCAGGTAGCTGGCGATCGCGCGCGCTGGCAAGGTCGCGACCGTGGCCTGCCCGTCGATCTTCAGCACGAAGCGGTGGGCCTCCTCGCTGCGGTTCAACACCACCAGCGCGACGCTGCCGTCTTCATTCACGGCGGCGGTGCATTCCAGCGCTTCGCGGCTGGCCGAGCACAGGACGCGTCGGGCGCCGGGGCGGATGAAGCGGGCGAAATGGCCCAGGTAGTCGTAGGAGTTCTGCGGCATCAACCGGCCGGTTGCGCGGTCCGCCAGCATCGGTGCGCTGCAAAGATTGCCCACATGATTGGGGCCGCCGGTCTCATCGAGCAGCAGGTTCCAGTCAATCCAGCCCACCGTCCAGCGGTTCAGGTCGTTGATGATGCTGCGCGCATAGCGCTCGCCCAAGGCCCAGGAGCCGAGGTGCGGCCCGCCTTCCTGACAGCCTTCGGTGAACAGCAGTTGCTTGTCCGGGAAGGCGTCATGCACCAGCCGGACATGGTCGAAGTGATCCTCGACATACCAGTGGAAGCCGCAGCCCCACACATACTTGGCGGCCTCCGGATCGGAATACACCACATCAGCGCGCTGCACCATCTGATCGCGGTTGTGGTCCCAGATCACGATCCGGATGCGCGACAGCCCGGCCGCATGCAGTGCGGGCCCGAGATGGTCGCGGACGAAGTCGCGTTCCTCCTCGGCGCTGTAGACGCAGGAGTCCCAGCGCTGGGTGGCGTCGGGTTCGTTCTGGACCGACACGCCCCACACCGGCACGCCCTCGGCCTCGTACGCCTGGATGAAGCGCACATAGCACTGGGCCCACACGGCGGCGTATTCCGGCCGCAGCTTGCCGCCGTTGTTCATCTGGCCATTGGTCTTCATCCAGGCCGGCGGACTCCAGGGCGACACCAGCAACTGCATCGGGCGCGCCGCCAGTTTTTGCGCGGCCAGGATCATCGGCAGCAAGGCCTGGCGGTCGCGGTCGATGTTGAAGTGCGCCAGGGCGGTATCGCCCTCCACCGCCGCATGCGCATAGTTGCCCAGCGAGAAGTCGCAGCTGTTCATGTGCACACGGCAGAAGTTGTAGCCGTGACCCGCATCCGCGTCGAAATACGCCCGCAGCAGCGCATCGGCCTCCTCGGGCGGCAGTTGCTGCCAGGTGGTGGCCGCCGCTTCGGTGAACGCGCCGCCGAAGCCTTCAATCCGCTGGAAGGCGCGCTGACTGTTCACCGCCAACTGCGGCAATCCCTGGAGCGACGGCTGCGCCGCGACGCCGGCGGCATCGGTCAGCGTCAAGGGTGGCTGCTCGGCGAAACGGGTGGAGGTGGCCAGATCGGCGCCCTTGGCGGAGAGGGTCCAGCGCAAGGGCGACGCCGGCTGAGAGGTCGGCAAGGAAGCCGGCGAGGGAGTCATCGAAGGCATGTCGGGGTCTGTCGCTTGTCTCGTTGATGTGTCGATGCGCGTCCCGCAGAGCGAGGCGGTTCATCGATTGGCGCATTCTGAAAGCGCTTTCAAGAGCCAGCATAAGGGTTCGGATTTGGATGGTCAACGGGCAAAACGCCAGGGCGGGCGTGGACGTCGCTGGACAGCCGACCGTGGGGGGTGCGCAGGGAGCCGGCCCCGGCGAGGCCGGGTGAAAAGGCCGGGTGAAAAGGCCGGATGAAGAGGCCGGTGAGCCGCAATTTTCAGAATTCGGCTCATGTTTTGAGCCGTATTTCTGCATTTGCGGCTCACGCCATGAGCCGTATTGGCCACGCGAAGGCGGCTGGGGCAATGACTGGTGCTCGGCCGAACACACAGCCCACCCGAACCCACGTCCTCCACATGACGAAAGGCCTGCGCCGCGCGCGTCCGCTTCAAGTAGAGTGCCGCCTGCTTTTGAATCCCAGGATTCAATGACCTACCTGACGATCGACCGCCCATGACACGACTGCAATCCCAGTTGCGCCGCCTCTTCGTCCTGCCTGCCGCCGAGGGGGATGCGGGGGTCTCCGACGGCACCGCCGCTGCCGCGTCCCTGCCCTTCATTGCACCGACCAGCCCGGTGCGCGCGCTGATGCTGGAGGTGGCCCGTCCTGCCGACTGGACCGCGCTGAGCGCCGTCTGGCGCGCGGTGCAGGCCGACCTGTCCTGGCCTGCGCCCGCCATCGCCGTGTCCGGTGCCGACGGCATGCAACTGTGGTTCTCCTTGCAGTCGCCGGTCCCGGCGGCGCAAGCCCACGCGGTCCTGGACGCGCTGACGCAACGCCATCTCGCAGCCATTCCACGGTCACGGGTGGCGCTGCTGCCGCGGCCGGACACTTCCCCTGGCGGCGCCTATCTGCAGGCCAGCCCTGCAGTGGCCGAGGTGCGGTCTGATCAATGGTCGGCCTTCATCGCCCCCGACCTGGCTCCGATCTTTTCAGACACGCCCTGGCTGGACGTGCCGCCTGGCGCCGAGGGTCAGGCCGACCTGCTGCAGCCCCTTCGCAGCATCAAGCCGGCGGAATGGGACGAAGCGATGAAGCAGTTGAACGTCAGCGCGTCAGCAAAGACATCGGCGCGAGCTACCGAAGCCGCGCCGGAGCACCTGGCGACCGACGCGTTGCCCGCCCTCGGCGCCGCCGCGCCCACTGTCTCGCGGGCGCACACCGACGATCCCCGCGCCTTCCTCTTGCGCGTGATGAATGACGACAGCGTGCCGATGGCCCTGCGCATCGAGGCGGCGAAGGCCTTGCTGCACACCACCACTTCTTAAACACGTCCGGGGAGGACTTCTTGAAAGCGATTGTTCTGGCCATCTTGCTGGCCATTGGCGGCTGGTGGTATTTCATCGGCGGGCGCACCCTCACACCCGAACAGGTCACCGCGTTCTACCGTGACTACGAAGCCGCCACCCTGAACCGCGAGCCCGACAAGCTCTGCGCCATGCTGGCGGACGACTTCAGCTCCGAAGCCGCGGTGCGCGTCGCCGGCCAGCCGCGCCCGCGCGTGGACATCCTGAACAAGGAAGAGACCTGCGAATCCCTGCGCCACACCTATGCGGCATGGGAAGAAATCGGTCAGAAGATGGGCGGCATGCTGCAGCTGGATTCCAACTACACGCTGCGCAACATCCAGATTGCGAAGAACCGCAAGCAGGCCACGGTCGAGGTGCAGAGCTCGCTGGACATCGGCGGATCGATCATGTCCATGCGTTCGCGCACCCAGGACACGCTGGTCCGCCGCAACGGCAAGGTGCTGCTGCTGCGCAGCGAGGGCACCGGTCAGGTCAACATGGGCGGGGCCTGATCAACGGGCGCGCGCATCCCTGAGCGTGCGGAAGGTCACCGACCACCGCAGCCGCTCCACCGGCGCCACGCTGTGCTGCCACGCCCAGCGGGACGGCCCCTTGATCCGATAGATCGACCGTGGCGCCACGGCCAGCTTCAGCACATCCGCCCGCTGCGGCATGTCGGGCGGATAGGATCGAAAGCGCAGCGTCGCGGTCGCGCCGAGGGAGACGCCGAAGATCTCCTCGAAGTCGGGCACGTCCCGGTGCCAGCCCAGCGGCGTGCCGGGGGCATATTCAGCCACCAGCGTATGCACCAGCGCACTCGGCGCCAGCCCAGCCCAGTCGGCGATGCGGCGCCGCAGCGGCTGCAGCTCGTCGATCAACGCGGACGACGGCAGCAGCCGGTTGGTGTCGTAGTCGAAGCTGCCGCCATAGCTCACCACGCGACGTCGCGCGGTGTAGCCCTTGTACTGCGCCGCCTCCAGCGGCAGCGCGCGAATCACCGCGATGAGCGCGGCTTCCTCATCAGCCGACAGGAAGCCGGTCTCGTAGACCATGCCTGCGGGCAGGCCGTCGGCGGGCACTTGCAGATCATCGAACAGCGGCGCTTGGTCGGGCGAAGACATGCCGCCAGTATTGCAGGCCGTTGAAATCAGACCCGGAACACTTCCACCGTCTGCAGCAGCGTACGGGCCTGGTCATTCAGGCTTTGTGCGGCGGCTGCGCCCTCTTCCACCAGCGCGGCGTTCTGCTGCGTGGCCTGGTCCATGTGGGAGACCGCCGAGCTCATCTGGCCGATGCCGGCGCTCTGCTCGGTGGCGGCGGACGAGATCTCGTTGATCAGCTGGGTCACCCGCGCGACCTGGCTGACGATGTCGCGCATGGTCGTCCCGGCGGCACCGACCCGTTCGGAGCCTGCCTCCACCTTCTCGACCGAGGTGCCGATCAATTGCTTGATCTCCTTCGCTGCGGCGGCCGAGCGCTGCGCCAAGGCGCGCACCTCCGTGGCCACCACCGCGAAGCCACGGCCGTGTTCACCGGCGCGTGCCGCCTCCACCGCGGCATTCAGCGCCAGGATGTTGGTCTGGAAGGCGATGCCGTCAATCACCCCGGTGATGTCGCTGATGCGCTTGCTGGAGTCGGAGATCTCGCTCATGGTCCCGACCACGTCGGACACCACCTGCGCGCCCTTGCCGGCTGCGTCGCTGGCGGTCTGGGCCAGTTCGGCGGCCTGACGCGCCGCGTTGGCGCTTTCGGCCACCGTGCTGGTCATCTGCTCCATGGAGGAAGCGGTCTGCTGCAGGGCGCCCGCCTGCTGCTCGGTGCGGCTGGACAGATCCAGGTTGCCTGCAGCGATCTGGCCGGCCGCCGTCGACACCGAATCCACGCCCTGGCGCACGCCCACCACCACCGTGCGAAGCGAGCGGGTGGATTGGTCCACTGCACGCAGCAGATCGCCCATCTCGTCCCGGCGGGTCACCACCAGATCGTGGGTCAGATCGCCCTGAGCCACGCGGTCGAGCACCGTCACGGCCTCCGCCACTGGCCGAGTGATGGACCGACCGAGCAGCACGCCGGCAGCCACCGCGAACAGCACCGCCGCAATGCCAGCCACGGTGATCGTGCGCAATGCTTGCTCGGTGATCACGTCCGCCTCTATGGCGGCCTCATCCATCTGCTTCTCCTGAAAGTCACTGAAGGCTTCCAGCTGCTTCATGTATTCGAGCTGAGGCACGCGAACCGCACCCAGAAGCAGCGTGCGCGCTGCTTCCACGTCATCGGACTTCGACGCCTCCAGGAAGGCTTTCAGTTGCACCAGGTAGGCCTGCCGCTTTTCAATGGCCACGGCGAGCAGTTGCTTGCCCTCTTCCCGGTTCACCATCGGTACCAGCTTGTCGAATGCCGCTCCGATCACGGGCAGTTGAGCCTCGATCTTCTGACGTTCACCATCACGCTGAGCACGGTCGTTCACGATGATCAGGTTGCGGGCGGAGCGGGCTTGCTGATTCACCGCCTTGGTGATGACGGCGGTGAGCTTGAGCTGGGGATAGTCTTCGTCAGTGATCAAGTTCACTTGATCGCCCAAGCGAACGATGCCGAAGTAAGCCACGAGTGCGATGCCGACCAACAGCGTACAGACGCCGCCGAAAGCCATAAACAGGCGTTTGCCAATCTTGATGTTGTCGAGGAAGGTCATGGGTGGTCCAGGTAGGCAGAAGAGGAAGAGCACAGGCCCGATCGAGGGATGCCGCACTCTAGCGACGCGGCTGGGAAAACCCTGCACGAGGAACGCACTGCCTCAGGTCAGCCAGATGCACCAACACCTGTCGGGCGATCGCCTACAACTGCTTCGCCTCGGTGCGCGGGCATGGCGACGGCTCCCGCATACGGCCCCTGTCCCGACGCCACTGGCTGACCCAAACGGCCGCCGCCTCGGTCGCGATGTCGACCGGGCTGGGCCTGTCGATTGCCGACGCGGCCGACACCGTCACCCCGCTGCGGATCGGCAATCCCGCCCACAGTCGTGCCGCGTCCTTCACCGGCGCGCAGATCCTGCCGCGCAAGGTGGCGATTCAGGAGTCGCCGGTGTGGCGACCGGTGTGATGCCGAGTCGGTGGAGCCGCTGGCTTCACGGCTTCCTGGCGAATCGCGCCGCCTGTTGGGCTCCGGGGCACATCACAACGTTGGCCTGAGCGGCGGGACCCAGCGCCGCCGGACGTCAGAAGCTCTGCACATCCCTGTGCGAAGCACCAGCCACGCCGCGCCGCGCCTGCGCATCGACCAGCTTGGCCCGGGCGGCATGCGCCTCCAGCGCCTGCCGCAAGCGGTGGGGGTGGTAGGCCAGCCGACCCAGCGGGATGCTCACGTCGCCGCCGTTGAACAATCGCTTGGCACTCCGCCACATCGACGGTCGGACTTCGCCGCCGCCAGGCAACGAGACACCAGGACGAAGGACCAGCACCAGGCTGTCGCCGTCGCCCACATCGAGTGACGCACTTTCGATGTCCGACCACGGCAGGTGCGCATGCAGATGGAAATGGTCGGTGATGCCCTGTGCATCCACCACCAGCGCCGGGCCGTGGAGTCGCAGCGACTGCAAGGCACCGCCACCGATGGAGGCCGCCAAGGCCAGCATCACCAGAGCCCCCAGCAGACTCATGGCCAGACCCAACCGCGGCCCCAGCAGATGCGGCAGCCACAGCAGCCCCGCCAGTCCGCTCAGCGCAATGACGGCCGCGAACGGCAGCGTGAACAGCGCCGTCCAGCGGCGGAGCTCCATCGCCAGGCTCGGGGGTGTCTTGGTGGATTCCGGGTTCACGGCTCAACCTCGTTCAGGGTCGCTCATGGCCATCCACGGCCGTTCAAGCCTGTTCGGGCATGAAGGTGCCGATCAGAGCCATCACCAGCAGCAAGCTGCCCAGCACGATGGCCACCCAGTTCCATGCACTGAAACGACGGTTGGGGTCATGCCCCGGCGCAGCGATCTCGTTGACCGCATTCATCGCGGCCTGCACCGGCATCATGAACAGCGGTGCGGCCATCGCCACCCACCAGTAGGGATCCGGCAGTTTCCACAACACCGTCGTGACGATCCATCCGCCCGCCAAGGCCGGGACGTTGAGCTTGGCACCGGCGCTGCCTTCGGAGGCATGCACGCGGGTGCAGAGCGCGTAGACGAAGAAGATCCCGAACAGCGCACGCAAGGCCGGAATGATGGACGACTGCTCCCGTTCCCGCACCAGTTTCCACTGCTTGTAGAACCAGTACACGCTGTAGAACTGCATCGTGACCATGCACATCACGACCATCTTGAGCGGCCCCACCGAGAACCACATCGGCCGGCCCTGGGCCTGCTCGGGAACCACGATGGCCACCTCGGCCTGAGGCGGCGCAAAGCGCGACGCATAGTCGGACACCGGATCCGGCGGCGCGGTCGATGTCCATGGGGCTTGCGGCTGAGACACGGAAAATCCTCCCTCGATGCAACACACGGTCGTTGACCTGAGTCGATCGAGTCATCCGCCCGCAGCGCCCAGGTTCATGCTGCGCGGGATCATGCCAGCCCGGGTTTGAGCCGATGCTTTGCGCTTACCCTGACACGATGGGCCGGTCGTGACGGATTGCATGAACGGACGGCGCCGCCGCAGCGCCCTCCCGACGCCTGACGCTTCCCTCCGGACTGCCCGGCGGCATCAGCGTGCCCGGCGCCGAGCTGGTTCGCCGGGCGCGAGACCTGGCCCTGGACCCGTCCACCCAGATCATCGTGAACTGCGCCGGCCGGACCCGCAGCATCATCGGCGCGCAGTCGCTCATCAATGCCGGGCTCCCGAATCCGGTGGCGGCGCTGCGCAACGGCACCATCGGCTGGACCGTGGCCGCCTTCGGCGGGCGCGCTGACGTTGGCCGCCGCATGCGCCATCAGTGGCGCCTGACTTTGCGCTGCCCGCAAGGACAAAGGCCCGACTGTGGACACAGCCGGGCCTTCCTGCATTCACCTCCAGGCGCGCACCGCCCTCACCCCGAAGGCGGCGGCAACCCGCGCCTCACTTGCAGACGTTGGCGTCCACGGCCGAGCCGTCCCACAGACGCTTCAGGTTGTTGTACTTGTCGGTGGACACGGTCTTCCAGTCGTCCTGCAGCACCCCGCCGGTGTCGCCCGAGTTCGGGTTCCACGACCAGTAGAAGAAGTTGCGCACGCCCTTGCACTTCAGCCAGTCGACGAACTTGATCTGCCATTGACGGTCCTTGTCGGTGAAGCGGCCACCGAACTCACCCAGCACCACCGCGTTCGTGCCCATGAACTGGCCCAGCTGACGCTGCCAGATCGCCGGCATGTTGTTCGGGAAGCCGGTGCCGTCATTGAAGTAGGCCTGGCCGGAGACCGACGGGCCGTAGATGTGCGGCGACAAGACCAGCTTGCTGGCCGGGATCTTGGTGGTGTCGATCGGATAGCAGGCGAACGGCTCGATGTTGCCGCCCCACCAGTGACCGTCCGGCGATTCGCAGCGACCGCCGTTGTCGGACACGCCTTCCACGAAGATCAGCACATTCGGGCTGGCAGCATTGACGACGGCGCCGGCGCGTTCAGCCGCCAGCTTCCAGTCGTTGTTGATGTCGCCAGTGCCCCAGAAAGCGCCGCTGCCGCCGATGCTGTGCGGCTCGTTCTTCAGATCGATCGCGAAGACGTTCGGCACGTTCTTGTAGCGATTGGCGACGAACTTCAGATCGGCCGTCCATTGGTCCAGCGTGTAGCCGGCGATCTGCGGCGTGGGCGAGATGGCCTGGCAATCCGGACGGTGGTGGTCCAGCATCACATAGAAGCCGCGGCTGGCGAACTCGGCCACGATCCGGTCGAGCAGTTGCAGCGGCGTCTTGCCCGCCAGATCCGGGTTGACGGCAGTGTTCAGCACGCCGCCGGGCGGCGTGGTCGAGCGCAGCGTGTTCGGGCAGAACGGCAGACGGACCGCATTGAAGCCCAGATCCTTCATCTGCCCGATCATTTCCTTGTAGTTGCGCTGCCACAGGCCGTGCGCGACCAGGTCCGGCGTCTCGAAGCCGAACCAGTTCACGCCGCGGATCGACACCGTGGTGCCCTTCGCGTCCACGATGCGGCCACCGGAGGCAACGCTGAACGGCAGCTTGAATTCCCCGGTCGCCGGCACGGACAGATCGCCACCAGGTGCAGGTGCAGGTGCAGGTGCAGGTGCAGGAGCTGGCGCCGGGGCGGGAGCCGGAGAAGGCGCTGGGGCGGGCGAAGGTGCCGGTGCGGGAGACGGCGCAGGCGCCGGGCTGGGGGCCGGCGCAGGAGAAGGCGCGGGAGCTGGAGACGGTGCGGGGGCCGGCGAAGGCGCTGGTGCGGGGGCCGGGGCACCGGCTTCGCTGATGCGGAACGAGGCCGCGGTCGGCGCGGTGCCGGTGCCGCAGAAGCCGACCTCAAAGCTCTGACCCACCGCCACCGGCGAGTTCCAGGCCAGGCCGGTCACCGCCACCGTGGTGCCCGTGGTCTTGAAGTTGCCGCTCCAGCTGCCGTTGAGTTGACCCTTGGGCAGATCGAACAGCAAGGTCCAGGCGCCGCTGGGCTTGGTGCCGGGATTGCGAATGGTCACATGGGAGCAGAAGCCGCCATTCCAGGTGTCCTGGGCCACATTGACCGACAGCGCCGCATGGGCGGAGCCGAGGCTGCCGACAGTCAGCGCAATGAGGGTGCAGCGAAAGGCGAATCGACGGTTGGATCGCATGATGTGTGGAGTTGACGTGGGGACAGCACTCCCGCTCGACGTGGGCGACGCCGGCACCTCAAGGGGGTGCTGGCATGGGCATGGCGGGCCGCGATGACAACGGTGTCAATGCTGCGCGCAGGTCGAGTGGTCCTGCGTCTCGAATGCGCGCAGGGCATTCGGACGACTGGGTTGAAGTGTCGAATTTCAAGGCCGACATGGGCAGCAAAAAAGCGTAACGAGGCGCTTGCCCGGAGCCTCACGCCACCAGGGCGTCCACCCGATTCAAAGCCCGTGTTCAACGCATCTTCATCGTCCCCTGCACGACCATTCCAGACGAGCGTGCCGTTCGTCGGACACGCTTGGAAACACAGTGCGGCAGCGGCGATCGACGGCGCATCAATGCATCAACAGATACCGCGCCATCAGTCGCGCCTGGGACTCGCTGATGCCCACCGTCGGCATGGCCGTGTGGGCATCCAGCGAGCGCGGGTCCCGGATCCAGTCGGCCAGTCCCTGCTCGGTGGCCGCGACCCGACCGCCGATGCGATCCCGCCCTGCCAGGCCGGTCAGCACCGGGCCCACCGAGGTGTCCGGTCCCACCACCCCGGGGATGATGTGGCAGGCGGTGCAGCCGTGCTGCCGGAAGGCGCGTTGCGCCAGCTCGGCGGTGGGCAACGGCGGCACCACGGCGGCGGGCGCCTCATTGACCGCTCGGCAACTGGGCCCGGCGCCTGCGGTGAGCGCGGCATATTGAGGCGGCGTCAGCCTTGGCAACTGGTCCAGGAAGGCCACGACCGCCCACAGTTCGTCCTCGCTCAAGCGGTACTCCCAGGCCGGCATGCCGCTCATCTTGATGCCGTTGCGGGTGATCCAGTAGAGGTCCTGATGGCGCCAATGCCGCGTCCCTTCGATCAAGGAGCTCGGCACCGGCTGCATGCCCAGCGCGAACGGCTCGGGCGCCACGCCCGGCGCGCCATGACACACCACGCACCGATCCCGAAAGCAGGCCGCCCCCAGTTGCTGACGCGCCGGCGTGACCAGGTCCGACGGCGGCGGATGCGCATCCGCCCGCTGCAGCACCGACTGCCTGAGCGCCACCTCCAGCATCGAATGCACCGGTTGGAGATGCGGTCCGGTGGCCGAGACGTCATAGACGCCCAGCCAGATGAAGGCCGCGCCGCCGAGGGCGACGAGGACCGCCACCATCAGCAGCACGGCGGCAACCAGGGCACCGGCGGCGCCGAAGCGGCGAGGAGGGTCAGGCGTCTGAGGCATGGCCGCTCGTCGGCAAGGGAGATGCCAGGACCTCTGCCACCGAGGTCCCCGAGCCTTCCAGACGAAGGCCATCGCCGACCGCGCCATCCGGCCTCCGCACCGTCGGGTCGCGTCCGACGGGGGCAGGCACTTCGCATGCCCTGCTGCGGCCATGCCATCGACCCCGCCTTCCTTTCTCAGGTCCCCTCAACGGTCTGATGCCGTGCCCGCGACGGGCCGGTGGCGCCGACCGATGGGGGCCGCCCCGCGCCCGTCAGCCTCCCTGGCGCAGTGCCGGACCACCCACCTCGCGCTCTTGCTGCCGCTGTGGATGATCGCGGCCTGCAGTCCCGCGCGGGAGGATGTGCTGTCGACATGGCAAGTCGCCGGCGGCGATGCGGTGGCCGGTCGGCGACTGATGGCGCACTACCAGTGCGGCAGCTGCCATGTCATTCCGGACGTGGCGGCCAATGGCAGTCATCGCGGTCCTCCGCTGGCGCGCTTCGGACGCCGCAGCTACATCGCCGGCCAGTTGCCCAACACACCGGAGGGCCTGCAGCGCTGGCTGCTGGATCCGCCGGCGGAACTGCCGGGCACTCCGATGCCGCGCCTGGGCCTGTCGGAGCAGGATGCGCGCGACATCGCCGCGGCATTGATGGCGCAGCGATGAGCGACGGCGGCATGCTGGTGCCCGCCGGTCCGCAGGCGCGGATCCTCGCGGAGCAGTTGTCCACCGCGATGATCGTCTGCACCATCGCCTTCCTGATCGCGATGGCCTGCCTGGCGGCAGCGCTTTGGTGGCGTGGACGTCGCGCCGTGGCGGACGGATGGTGGCTGTGGGGCGGCGGCATCGTGCTGCCGGTGCTGGTGTTCGGCGGCCTGCTGCTGCACAGCGAGCGCCAGGCGGCCCAGTTGGACGCCCCTGCCCCGCCCGATGCGCTGCAGGTGAGCGTGACGGGCCATCTGTGGTGGTGGTCGATGCGGTATGCCGATGCCGACGAAGGGCCCGGGTTCACCACCGCCAATGAGCTTCGGGTGCCGGTCGGGCGGCCGGTGCGGCTGACGCTGACATCGGACGATGTGATCCACAGTTTCTGGGTGCCGGCGCTGGGCGGCAAGATGGACCTGGTGCCCGGCCGGCTGAACCGCCTCACCTTCACCGCAGACCGTCCCGGCGTCTTCCGTGGGCCGTGCGCCGAATACTGCGGCACCCAGCATGCCGGCATGGTGCTGCATGTGGTGGCCATGCCGCCGGAGGCATTCGCCCGCTGGCGCGCGGCCCAGGCGGCGGCGCGTCCGCCGCCCACCACGCCCACGGGGTTGCGCGGCAGCCATCTCTTCAGCGAGCGTGGATGCGCGGCCTGCCATGCAGTGCGTGGGCGTCTCGATGGTCCTCGCGAATCGCTGGGCCCGGACCTGACCCATGTGGCCGGCCGGCTGTGGCTGGGCGCCGGAACGCTCCGAAATGACACGCCGCACGCCGCCTTGCGCCGATGGATCGCCGACGTGCATCAGGTCAAGCCGGGCGCACGCATGCCGGGGTACGGCCATCTGCCTGCCGATGAGGTGGACGCGCTCGCCCGCTATCTGATCGGCGATCTCGCGCTTCAGGGGCTCGCCGATCAAGAGGCCGATCGACAGCCTGATCGACAGCCTGACCGACACGCCGATCCGTCCGCAGATGCCGCAGCCCCTCCATCCGCAGGCTTCAAGCGTGGGACTGTTGCGGCAGTGCCCGTCCCCAGCCTCACGCCAAGCCCCATCCGATGAGCGTCGATCTCCCCGCCCCCGCCAATCGCCTGCCGCGTCCTGACAGCGAGCTCCATCGCCTGCGCGCGGCCTGGGCGCCGCCGACGGGCTGGCGCGTCATCGGCAGTGTCAACAATGTCTTCATCGGCAAGCTTTACATCGCCACCGCATTCGTGTTCTTGCTGCTGGGTGGGGTGCTGGCGCTGTTGATCCGCGCCCAGTTGGCCGCGCCGCAGCTCAGCTTGATGAGCGCACCGGCCTTTCAGCAGCTCTTCACCATGCACGGCACGGTGATGATGTTCCTGTTCGCGGTGCCGATGGTGGAGGCCATTGCGGTCTACCTGCTGCCCAACATGCTGGGCGCGCGCGACCTGCCGTTTCCGCGCCTGTCCGCGTATTCCTACTGGATGTATGCGGTCGGCGGCCTGGCCTTCTATGCGACGCTGTTCTGGCAACTGGCACCGGACAGCGGCTGGTTCATGTATCCGCCGCTGAGCGGGGCGCGCTACTCGCCAGGACTGAACGCGGATTTCTGGTTGCTGGGGATCGGCTTCATCGAGATCTCGGCGATTGCCGGCGCCATCGAGCTGATCACCGGCATCCTCATGACGCGGGCGCCGGGCATGACGCTCAGCCGCATGCCGGTCTATGCCTGGTCGATGCTGGTGGTGGGTCTGATGATCGTGCTGGCCTTCCCGGCGGTGATTGCGGGCACCGCCTTGCTGGAGATCGAACGGGCACTGAACTGGCCGATCTTCGACGCCACCCGCGGCGGCGATCCGCTGCTCTGGCAACACCTGTTCTGGTTCTTCGGTCATCCGGAGGTCTACATCATCTTCCTGCCGGCGGCGGGTCTGGTCTCGACGATGGTGCCGGCGCTGGCGCGGACCTCGCTGGTGGGTCGCCATGCGGTGGTGGTGGCGCTGTGCGGCATCGGCGTGGTGAGCTTCCTGCTGTGGGCGCATCACATGTTCACCGCCGGGCTGGGCGGACTGGGCATGAGCCTGGTGTCGATCTTCAGCGTGGCCATCGCGGTGCCGGGCGCGCTGCAAGTGTTCGCCTGGATCGGCACGCTGTGGCGCGGCCGGCTGCGATGGACCACCGCCACCTGGTTCCTGATCGGCTTTCTCGTGGCCTTCGTGCTGGGCGGCCTGACCGGCGTGATGCTGGCGCTGCTGCCGGTGGACTGGCAGGTGCACGACACCTATTTCGTGGTCGGCCATTTCCACTATGTGCTGATCGGCGGCATGGTGCTGCCGATGTTTGCCGCGCTCTATCACTGGCTGCCGGTGTGGCGCGGGCGGCCGCTGTCGGAGCGCCTCGGCCGCTGGGTGTTCGGACTGATCTTCGGCGGCTTCAACCTCGCCTTCTTTCCGATGCACATCGCCGGCATTCTGGGCATGCCGCGCCGGGTGCACACCTACGACGCCGGCCTGGGCCTGGAACTGCCCAATCTGCTGTCCACCGTGGGCGCGGTGGTGGTGGCGGCCGGCGTGCTGCTGTTCGTGATCGATCTGGTCCGCAGCCAGATCGGCCCCGAGCTGGACCATGGCGACCCCTGGGATTCGCCGACGCTGGAGTGGCTGCCCTCCGAGAACTACGGCACCCGCAGCATTCCGCAGGTCAGCCACCACGAGCCGCTGTGGGATCAACCCTCGCTGCACCAGGAGGTGCATGCCGGCGCCCATTGGCTGCCGGGCACGGTCACCGGCGGACGGGAGACGCTGCTCACCAGCCCGGTCAGTGCCCGTCCGTTGCGGGTGGCGGTGCTGGCGGGCGACAGTCTCTGGCCGGTGCTCGCCGCGCTGGGCACGGCGGCCTTCTTCCTGCTGATGACGGTCAAGAGCGTCGCCGGCACGGTCACCGGCGGCGTGGTCGCCCTGGTGGCACTGTGGTGCTGGCTGTGGCGCACCGACCGCGCACCGCCCTTCGACGATGCCGAGGTGGCGGACGGCATCCTCCTGCCGCTGGGTGCCACCGGCTGGCAGGCGCCCTCGTTCTGGGGCGTGGTGATCCTGATCGTGGTGGAGGCCAGCATCTTTGCCTCGATGGCCTTCGCCCACCTGCATGTGGCGATGGCGCTCGAGGTCTGCCCACCGCCGGGCGTGGCGATGGCGTCGACGGGCAGCCTGGGAGGGCAGTCGCTGGCCTACCTGCTGAGCCTGGTGCTGGTGTGCGTGGCCGGCTGGGGTGCACGTCGCGCGCCGGTGGCGCGATGGCGCGCGCTGCTGTTGCTACCGGCGTTCGGTTTGGCGGCGATCGCGTTCCTGTGGGGGCTCTCCACCGCCTGGCCCGCCGAGCGGCCACCGACGCTGGACGCCTGGACTGGCACCCTGGCCGCGCTGCATGGGCTGCAAGGCATCCATCTGGGCGTGGCGGCGATGCTGGCGGCCTTCCTGGCCGCCCGCATCGGTCACGGCATGCTGCGCCCGCGCCAGCATGCGACCCGGGAAGCGGTCTGCCTGCTGTGGGGCTGGATCTGCGTGCAGGGGGTGCTGGTGCTGTGGTGGCCGCTGATGGCGGCGTGAGCTTGCTTCCGCAACTTTGCCAACCCCACGCCATCGGTTGACAAATCTTTTCAGCGACGACGCGGTTGGTGCCCTAGCCTACGGGCATCGCAACCCTCCCTGAGACCGATCCATGACATCCGTTCTGACTTCCCTCGGTGTCGCACTCGTCACTGCGCTCGCCATGACCGCCGCCGCCCCCGCCCATGCGCAAGACAGCAAGGCGGCGAAGGCGGCCCAGCAACTGGACGCGCGTTTTGCCGCAGCCGACAAGGACCACGACGGCAAGCTCACCAAGGCGGAAGCCGAGGCCGGCATGCCCCGCGTGGCCAAACGGTTCGACGAGATCGACACCACCAAGTCCGGTGCCGTCACGCTGCAACAGATCAAGGCCTATGGTGCGGAGCACATGAAGAAGAAGTGACCCCGAAGCGGGGCATTGCCCCGTGGCGCCACCGCGCGACACAGTGCCCGTTCAGAACCGTCGGGCAGCGACCGCTGCCGAAGGTGGTCGTGGTCGTAGTCGTGGTGGCTTGGGTGGCGGTCATGTCCATGACCGAGGCCCATGAAAAAACGCCCGGCGCTTCGCAGCGTCGGGCGTTTTTTTCATTGCTGGAGCGGGCGACACCGGCTGCGCTCGCCGCAGGGCGAGGCGCCGGGCGCCGCTCGACCGCAAGCGGCTTACTTGTTCACCGCATCCTTCAGCGCCTTGCCGGCGGTGAACTTGGCGGCCTTGGACGCCGGGATTTCCAGCACTTCGCCGGTGGCCGGGTTCTTGCCGGTGCGGGCAGCGCGATCGCCGACCTTGAAGGTGCCGAAGCCCACCAGGGCGATCGAATCGCCGGCGGCCAGCGCCTCGGTGATGGTCTCCAGGGTCGCGTCCAGGGTGGAGGCGGCCACTGCGCGGGTCACGCCGCTCTTGGTGGCGATGCTTTCGATCAGTTCACTTTTGTTCATCAGATTTCCATCTAGGTATCAGGATCCCGTTGCCGGGGGTCGCGATTATGGGGCCGGACCGCAGAGGGCCCGGTTTCGAGGTGCGACGGCGCCAGCGTTCCGAAGAGCGGCTGTCGCGCCGGGCAGCGTCCGCGGCTTGGCAAGTCCGAGGCCCGGTGCCCTGAAGCACAGGCCGCAGGACAGGCATTGTCAGACCTGTCGTCCCCGGATCGATCGGGCCGGAGCCGGAACCGATCCGGGGCAGCGTCCGCCAGGCGCCCGGGCCCCGAACTGTAGACGCTCCGCGCCGCCCGAGGGCGTTCCCCGCCTGCTTCCGGTGCTGTCGGCCGGGCGCGACCCGCACAGCCGTGCCGTTTCCAGCGCTTGCGGCGTCCGTCCCCAATGGCCTTGAGCGCCTTGAAGTGCTAGGCAACCCGGCCGACAGGGCTGGCAAGCCCGCACGGGCGCCTCGGCGAACCCGATATGATCCGCGCCGTTGGTGCTCGCGCCCGGCCCTCCGCCGGCGCAGTTCAACGGGAATCAGGAAGGGTCGCGCCAGGCATGGCCTCGACCCCCACCTGAGCTGCCCCCGCAACGGTAAGCGGAAGGCGGGTGATGTGCGTCATCGCCTGCGGCACGTGTCTGAGACCACTGGACGATCCGTCCGGGAAGGCAACACGGGTTCATCTTCCGACAGCCCGGATACCGGCCAACAGGCGGACCGCCCGCGCCTTGGCGCGGCCAGGTCCTTGTCGCATGCGGCCGCGGGGAAGCGGCCGTCCTGCCGTTTGATGTACCGCCGTACCCATGTCCTCCTTCCATCTTCGCGCCACCGCGAACGCTGCCCTGCTCGTCCTGATCACGGCCCCTGCCCTGCCCACTGCCTTCGCGCAGACCCGCATCGATCCGGTGGTGGTCACCGGCACGCGTGAAGCGCAACCCCTGCGCGACGCCATCGCCGACGTGGTGCTGATCGACACCGCCACCCTGCGCGACAGCGGCACCGCCAGCCTGGCCGATGTGCTGCAGCGCTACGCCGGTGTCCAGTTGCTGCGCAACGGCGGACCCGGCCAGACGACCGGCTATTTCGTGCGTGGCGCCAGCAGCAACAGCACCGTGGTGTTGATCGACGGGGTTCGGGTCGGCTCGGCCACGCTGGGGCAGACCGCGCTGGAGGCGATGAGCCTGTCGCAGATCGACCGCATCGAAGTGCTGCGCGGTCCGGCGTCCGGCCTGTACGGCGCCGATGCGGTCGGCGGCGTGATCCAGGTCTTCACCAGGAAGGGCCAGGGCGCGTTCAATGTCACGGGCTATGCCGCCGTCGGCGAGGACCGCTCCCGTGAAGGCAGCTTCGGCCTCAGCGGCGCACAAGGCGGCTTCGACTATGCGGCCGGACTCAGTCGCGAGACCAGCCACGGCCGGACCGCCATCCGACCCAACGACCAGTTCGGCAACTACAACCCGGACAAGGACGGTTATGGCCGCACCGTCGGCAGCGCGCGCCTGGGCTTCACACCGGCCGAAGGCCACCATGTGGGTGTCTCCTTCATCCAGAGCAAACTGAATGCGCAGTACGACGGTGCCGATTACCGGCCGGACTTTAGCGTGGATCCGTCGGCGGACTTCCGCAACCGCCTGACCACGCGCACGGTCACCGCCGACTACCGGGGCCAGTTGTCGCTGCTCTGGACCACGCAGCTGCAAGTGGCCAAGAGCACCGACGATCTGTCCTCCGGCGGCCAACTCGTCGACCGTTTCAAGACCGATCGCGACCAGATCAGCTGGCAGAACACGCTGCGCTTCGCGCCGGGCCAGCAACTGCTGCTCGCCTATGAACACCTGCGCGAGAAGGCGCAGAGCACCGTCTACCTTGCCAATGACAAGCGCACCAACAATGCGGTCTTCGCCGGCTACACCGGCCAGTTCGGCGCCGCGGGCGTGGAGGCCAGCCTGCGCAGCGACGACAACTCGATCTACGGTGGCAACACCACCGGCAGCCTGGGCGCCAGCTATGCCCTGTCCAGCACGCTGAAGCTGCGTGCCGTGGCCGGCACCACCTTCCGCGCGCCCACCTTCAATGACCTGGACTATCCCGGCTACGGCGTGCGCAGCCTGCAGCCCGAGGAAGGCCGCAGCGTCGAGCTGGGTCTGAACTGGCAGTCCGGCAACAGCAGCGCCGGCGCGACGGTCTACCGCAACAAGGTGCGCAACCTGATCGGCACCGAGAACGACCCGACCCGCTGCCCACCCGGCTATGACTTCGGCTGCGCCACCAACACCTCACGCGCCACGCTCGAAGGCGTGACGCTGACCGGTGCGCATCGCCTCGGCAACCTGAGCCTGCGTGCCACGGTCGACTTCCTGGATGCGAAGAACGACGACTCCGGCAGCCGGCTGATCCGCCGTGCCGCGCACCAGGAGAGCATCTCGGCCGATTACGACACCGGCGTGTGGAGCGCGGGCGCCTCGCTGACCGACGTGGGCGCGCGTCCCGACGGCGTCACCCTGGGCGCCTATGCGGTGCTGGACCTGCGCGCCAGCTGGCGCTTCCTGCCGCAGTGGCGTCTGGAGGCCAAGCTGCTGAATGCCGCCGACCGCGACATCCAGCCGGTGCGGGACTACCAGGGCCTGGGCCGTCAGGCCTGGGTGGGCGTGCGCTACGACATGAAGGGCTTCTGATCGAAGCCTGATCGACGTTCGATCGAGGCATGGCGGCGAGCGACGCTCGGCCATGCCCCGCTGCCCTCACCGTCGCGGCTTGCCCTCATCGACGGTGTCCGGCATCAGCCGCAGCAACGCCTGCAGAAAGCGCTGGGCCGCGACGTCCGAGGGCCACGGTTCCCAGGCGGCGCCGCCATACACCGCCTGCAAGGGATCGGTGTCCAGCACCGGATGGGAGATGCCCAGCACCTCCCGCACTTCCGTCACGGACCAGCCGGTGCAATGCACCGCTTCCGAGGCCGCGGCGATGCTGTCCGCGCGCTTGTGCAGCGCGTAGGTCTCGGTCGTCCAGTCCGGCAGTTGGTAGCGCATGGCGATGGCCTGCATCAGCCGATCGCCGACGATCCGGAACGGCTCCCCCAGCACCCGCTTCAACGGCGAGATGCAATCGAAGCCGAGGAAGCCTTCCTCGGCGTCATGCAGCAGTTCGGCCAGTGCGGCCGCGTTGGAGAGCGTCTCCCCCTCGGCCTGCGCCCACTGCTGGCGCAACTGCAGCACCAGCATCGAGTGCTGCGCCACCGACAGTGGCCACGGCCACACCGATTCCCCACCCCAGCGATAAGTCCGCGCCAGGCGCAGCGCCAGGTCGTGGTGCGTCCAGGCCTCAGGCGAGGGATGGATCAGGTCGAGTGCGGCCCCGGAGGGCAGGCGGATCCAGGCGCGGGTACGGTCGCTCATCCGGGACGTCCAAGGCGGGAGGGATGGAAGGACCTGCCAGTGTGCACGGGAAATCGTCCGTCCCTGGGCCATCGAACCAGAGGATTTGCGAAGGCGGCGATCTGCGAAGGCGGCAAGACATCTGCCAGTGCCACCGCCCCCCGACGCCTTGGCACTGGCAACGCCGCTTCACCGCTCACTTCAGGCGCACATGCGCGGCCCAGTACACGGTCTGTCCGCCGGTCGGCACGTTGTAGCCGCGCACCCGCACCTTCCACTGTCCGGACGGGACGGCCCCGGCCGCCCGCACCCGCTCGAACACGCTCGGAATCGAGACGCTGGAGCCCCGCACGACGCCAGACGGATCGATCAGGCTCAGGTCCACATCGTTATGGGCCTGAGAGGCGGTTTCGGGCCACCACAGCGCGGCGTCGAAGTTGTTGGGTGAGCCACCGGACACCTCGATCGGGATGTCGATCGTGCCGCCGTGGGTGATGGTCACCTTGCCCCACCAGGCCCAGCCGTTGATCGGCAGGTTCAGCTTGCCCGCACCGCTGGTGTTGTTGAACGGATAGGGTTGTTGGCCGGAGAGGATCAGTTGGGCATAGACCTGACCCGGATCGATGCTGAAGCTGGTGCCGCGCAGCCAGTTGCGCAGCAGCGCGGCGGCGCCTGCGGCATACGGCGTGGCCCCGCTGGTGCCGCCGAAGACGCGGAAGCCGGTGTCCGATCCACCGCTGGTGCAGTTCTGCTTCCAGCCGCAGCCGTTGCTCGCCGTCTCGGTGTTGGTGGGTGCCTGGATGTCCGGCTTGATGCGGTTGTCCGGCGCGGGGCCGCGGCTTTGGCCGTCCACCTGGTTGCCGGTCTGCACATCGAAATTGCCGACGCCGATCACCTTGTGGGCAATGGCCGGCTCATTCACCGTGGCGGCCGCCGAGCCGTTGTTGCCGTTGGCCGCGATGATCACGGCGCCGGCATCGAAGGCGTTGTCCGCCGCCACGGAGATGGTGCCGGTGTCGCTGCCGCCGGCCTGCATCTCCGCCACGATCACCCGGTCCAGGACCGCGACCGCCCGCTGAAAGCCCCGCACCGAGGCGCTGACGCTCAGATTGCCGGTGCACAAGTTGCTGCTGTTGAAGGTGGTGGGATAGACCTTGAAGCTGTCCAGCGTGATGCCGGTGACCCCGCGGAACGCATCGCCGCTGCGGTTGTTGCCGGAAATGATCGCGGCGCTGGAGGTGCCGTGATCCCAGCAGTCGTCGTTCGGATTGAAGCCACTGCCGCTGTTGCAATTGGCGCCGCCGTTGACGCAGTCCAGGCGGAAGTCAATGTGCGAGGGGCTGTTGAACAGGTTGTGGGTGAAGCGAGCGCCGGTGTCGAGCAGGCCGATCCAGCCACCAGTGAGGCCCAGCCCGAAGTACGGATCGCTCACCATGCGGGCCCGGCCGTCCTGCACATCATCATTGCTGTTGGCATTCTGAGGCGGAATGGTGCCGGTGTCGTCGAGCTCGATGGACAGCACATCATCGAGCGAGGACAGTTCCTTGGCCATGCGCAACGGCATCTCCACGGCCATGGCATTCACCAGCCAGAAGCGCTCCCTGACCTTGCCGCCGTACCGGTCACTCAGTAGCGCCACCAGCTCGCGCTGCTGGACATCGCGCCGTTCTCGGAATTCACTCAGCAGCGCATCGGCGCGCTTCATCGCGGCCTGGTTGACCTCCGCATCACGGCCTTTGTCGGTGTCCGGCTCGGGCAGCAGCGGCAGCGTCAGGTGGTCCCGAAAATTCACCACCAGCAGCGCCGTGGCGCTCGGGTCTTTCTCCAGCAGGCGCTGCAGACGGGGATTCAGCTTGTCACGCACCAGCTCGCGCGGCGGTTCGGGCTTGTCCTTCTTGAAGTCGACCCGCGTGCTGGCGTCGACCGGCATCGGGCGCGCGGTGTAGGTCACCGTCTTGCCGTCGGACAGCAGTGCGCCATGGATCACATCCACGGCGTCCGCGCTTTCGCGCAGCACCAGCGAGCGGTTTTGCGCTGCCGCGGGCAGGCTCACGCCGATCATCAGCAGCGGCGCCATCATCGCGGCCGATCCGCTCAGCATCCGGCGGCGCAGTCGCCGCGTATTCATTGCTCGTGTCATCTCAGTCTCCTTGGTTCCACAAGGTCCGATCGGTGTCTCACATCGAACCGGGGCGCATCGTGCGCCCGGCGGATGGACCCGGGCACCCCTAGGAAACCAGCTCATCCCTAGAACGCAAAAATCCGGAGAATACCGATGAACACGGGGCAAAAAGCCGACATGCGGGTCGCGGAGTTTGAAGGGACAAGGCCTCCCCCTTCAGTGGGATGGAAGGCGAGCATTCGATCGACGCGCGTTTCAGCTCGAGACGCCGTGCGCGGCGCTCTCGCGGGAAGTCTGCAGAAAGTTGCCAACTGTTGCGGCTTTAAGAGATCGAGATACGCGAGTGCATGAAACACTGCGGATCGCGCTGATATAGACAAACAAATGGCCGCAGCGCAATGCCGACGTGCTGCGATCTGCATTCGCGATGCGTCGACTCGAATGGCCGGCGACTGTCTGCACAGTTGCCGGCGAAGGCCGCGGCCTGGTGCATGGCGTTGTCGGTGCAACAACGATGCCACGCACATCGGCGGCCTTTCGCAAGACCGCGGGTCTGGCGGCCACGGCCATGGGCTGGTGGTTCGCCCCCGCCGATGTGTCAATTCATCCGATTCAGGAGACTCTCGATGCAATTCATTTCTACCCAGGTCCGCCGTGCGGCCATGGCGCTGTGTGGCGGTCTGATGTTGGCGCATGCCGGCGTTGCGCTGGCGGATGTCAGTCCCTTGTCGGTCAGCGGCAACAAGGTGTTGGCCGGAGGCCAGCCGGCCAGCTTTGCCGGTAACAGCCTGTTCTGGAGCAACACCGGATGGGGCGGCGAGAAGTACTACAACGCCAATGTGGTGAGCTGGCTGAAGAACGATTGGCGGTCCAAGGTCGTTCGCGTGGCCATGGGCGTGGATGAAAGCCAGGGTTACCTGTCCGACCCCGCGGCCAACAAGGCCCGGGTGAAGGCGGTGGTGGACGCGGCCATTGCCAACGACATGTACGTGATCATCGACTGGCACAGCCACCATGCGGAGGACTATCGCGCCCAGGCGGTGAGCTTCTTCGAAGAGATGGCCCGCACCTACGGCAAGAACAATCACGTCATCTACGAGGTCTACAACGAGCCGCTGAATGTGTCGTGGAGCGGCACGATCAAGCCCTATGCGCAGGCGGTGATCAGCGCGATCCGCGCGATCGACCCGGACAACCTGATCATCGTCGGCACGCCGAACTGGTCGCAGGATGTGGATGCGGCGTCACGCGATCCGATCAGCGGCGCCAACATTGCCTACACCCTGCACTTCTATGCCGGCAGCCACGGCCAATGGCTGCGCGACAAGGCGCAGACCGCGTTGAACAACGGCATTGCGCTGTTCGTGACCGAATGGGGTTCGGTGGGCGCCAGCGGTGATGGCGGCGTGGCCGAAGGCGAGACGCAGGCCTGGGTGGACTTCATGAAGGCCAAGGGCATCAGCAACGCCAACTGGGCGCTGAACGACAAGTCCGAAGGCGCGTCCGCGTTGGTGCCAGGCGCCAGCGCGCAAGGCGGCTGGTCGGCGGGTCAGCTCACCCGATCCGGCGCATTGGCCAAGCAGATCATCAGTGGCTGGTCGGGCACACCGCAGCCGCCGGCGGGTTGCTCGCGCGTGTCGGTGCCGGCGCAGATCCAGGCGGAGGCCTACTGCAACATGTCGGGCGTGCAGGTGGAAACCACCACCGACACCGATGGCGGCAGCAATGTCGGCTACATCGAGACCGGCGACTGGATGACCTATGACGTCAACGTGCCCACCGCCGGCACCTATGTGGTCAAGTACCGCGTGGCCAGTGCCTCGGGCGGCGGCGTGGTGCAACTGGAGCGTGGCGGCGGCGGTGCCACCTACGGCACGGTCAATGTCGGCGCCACGGGCGGCTGGCAGAACTGGACCACGGTCTCCCACAACGTGACGTTGCCGGCGGGTCAGCAGACGCTGGCGATCCTGGCGAAGTCGGGTGGCTTCAACATCAATTGGCTGGACATCAGCCGCCCCGGCGAGCCGCCTGCGACCGGCACCACCATCCAGGCCGAGAACTTCGACGCCATGTACGGCGTGCAGACCGAGGCCACCACCGATTCCGGCGGCGGCCTGAACGTGGGCTATCTGGATGCGGGTGATTGGCTGTCCTACCCGACGATCAACGTGCCCACCGCGGGCAGCTACACGGTGGAATACCGCGTCGCCAGCCTGAACGGCGGCGGCAACCTGCAGTTGGAAGAAGCTGGCGGCAGCGTGGTCTATGGCTCGGTCAACATTCCCGCGACCGGTGGCTGGCAGAACTGGGTGACGGTGAAGCAGACGGTGCAATTGCCTGCGGGCAATCGCAAGTTCGGCATTGCGGTGCGCAATGGCGGATTGAATCTCAACTGGTTCCGCGTCACCAAGAACTGAGCCACTGAAAGCGCACCTGCACCGGGATGATCCGGTGTGACGACGGACCGCCTGTGGCGGTCCGTTTTGCTTTCGGCGTGGGAGGGTCAGGTGTGAATGACGAGGATCTGAGTCATGGGTTTCGGGCTCATTGACGTGATGGGGCGAACCGAGTGCCGCCGCGGTCATTGTTCCAGCACGCCGGCATCGCCGACCGGCAGCCCCACTCACCACACCCCTACCCTGCCAGCGTCAACGTCCCATCGGGATACCGTGCAGCCAGGAACTCCACGAAGGCCTTGACCTTCGGGCTGGCCAGTCGCCGAGAGGTGTGCAGCACCCACAGCGCCACCTCCTTGCCGGGCACCGCGCCCCACTGGACCAACTCGCCCCGTGTCAGCTGGTTCCAGACGATGGACTGCGGCAACAGGCCCACGCCCGCACCGGCAATGACCGCGTCCCGCGCCATCAGCATGGACGACAGACGCAACACCGGCTGCGGCAGCAGCGTGAGGCTGGCCCCGTCCAGCACCCATTGATCCCCCTCGCGACCGGTCGTCACCACAGCCGGCACGCTCACCGGCGTGGGTCCTGAAGGCGGCATGGCGATCTCCGGGGCGGCGACGATCACCAGCCGATCGGTCGCAAAGCGGCGCCCCACCAACGCCGAATCCATGCGGGGATTGGGGCGGATGGCCAGGTCGAATCGCTCATCCACCAGATCGACCACCCGGTCCTCGGCCACGACTTCCACCGTCACGTCCGGATAGAGCCGGCGGAACTCCGCACAGAGCCGCCCCATGGCGAGCTGCGAGAACAGCAGCGGGGCCGCGATGCGCAGCGGCCCTCGCACGCGTTCCCCGCCCTCGATGGCCGACGCAAAGGCCTCCGTCACCTCCTGCATCGGACCCGCGGTGCGGTCCAGCAACTGCCGACCGGCCTCGGTGAGCTCCAGCCCCTTGGCGTTGCGCTCGATCAGCCGAACACCGAGCTGCTCCTCCAGCTCCGCCACCCGCCGAGACAAGGTGGCCTTGGACCGCCGCCCCGCACGACTGGCTCGACCAAATCCCCCGTGGGTCGCGACCAGATTGAAGTCGGCCAGCGCATTCAGGTCCATCACGTTCCAATATTGAGACACCCCATCTGAATTCTGGCGTCTGTGTTTATGAAGCGCAACACCCTATCGTTCATCCATCGCAACACACCCCCACAAGGAACCGACGATGAACACCCTCCGCGCCCTGACCCTGAACGCCTACGGCGGCCCTGACACCACCACCGTGACCACCCGCCCCGTTCCCACGCCGGGACAGGCCCAAGTGCGGGTCCGCGTCCGCGCCGCCGGTCTCAACGGTCTGGACTGGAAGCTGCGCGAAGGCTTGGTCCGCGACGCCTTCCCGATCCCGCTGCCCACCGTGCTGGGCCTGGAGTTGGCCGGCGTGGTGGACGCCGTCGGGCCGGGCGCGTCGCGCTTCTCCCCTGGCGATCGGGTGATGGGCCCGATGGGCGGACTGGGCGCCTATGCCGACCTGATCGTGATCGATGAAGCCCACCTCGCGCCGATCCCCGACGGCCTGGACGACCTGACCGCCGCCGCGATGCCAGTCGCCGCGCTGGCCGCCTGGCAGAGCCTGCACATGGCCGGTCCGGTGCTGCCGGGACAGCGTGTGCTGGTCCACGGCGCCGCCGGCGGCCTGGGCGCGTTCGCGGTCCAGTTCGCCAAGCAGGCCGGCGCCCATGTGATCGCCACCGCGTCCGGCGCCGATGCCGACGCGGTCCGCCAGCTGGGCGCCGATCAGGTGATCGACTATCAGACGCAGCGTTTCGATGCCCTCGTCAGCCACATCGACCTGGTGCTGGACTACGTCGGCGGCGAAGTGCTGGACCGCAGCTGGCGTGTGCTCTCTGCGCAGGGCGTGGTGGTCGGTACCTCGTCGCCCGCCATCCTGTCCCGCACGCCATCCGGCCTGCGCGGCCTGTGGTTTGTGATGAAGCCCGATGGCGCCCTGCTGGCGCATCTGGCCAAGCGGGTCGCTGCGGGCGCGTTGCAGGCCCGGGTCGGCGAAGTCGTGGCCTTCCAGGATCTGCCCGCCGCCATCGAGCGCCATCGACTCGGCCAGGTCCGCGGCAAGGCCGTCGTCGACTTCAGCGCCTGAAGGCCTGAGCGATCAAGGCCTGGCCCCCATGCCCAGGACCCGGCGTTCGCCCCACCGTGTCGCCTGTTCCGCTGGACGCCATTCCGTTCCCGTTCCTGTTCCCGTTCCTGATCACGTTCCGCTTTCCGCTTCATTCATTCATTCAAGGAGATTTTCATGAGCATCCTCGTTACCGGCGCTGCCGGCACCATCGGTTCCCTCGTTGTCCAAGGTCTGTCGCGACAAGGCGCCGCCGTGAAGGCGCTGGTGCGCCGGGCCGGACGCGCGCCGCTTCCGACCGGTGTGCAGGAGGTGGTCGCCGACCTGACGGACGTCGCCTCGATGCGATCGGCGCTCTCCGGCGTGCGCACGCTGTTCCTGCTCAACGCCGTCAACCCGGATGAGGTCACCCAGGCGCTGCAGACGCTGAGCCTGGCACGGGAGGCCGGCATCGAGCGCATCGTCTACCTCTCGGTGATTCACGCCGACCGGTTCGTCGACGTGCCGCACTTCACCGGCAAATTCACGGTGGAACGGATGATCGACACCCTGGACCTGCCCGCCACCATCCTGCGGCCCGCCTACTTCATGCAGAACGACCTGCAGGTCAAGCCGGTGATCGAAGGCTACGGCGTCTACCCGATGCCGCTCGGATCGGCGGGCGTGTCGATGGTGGACACCCGCGATCTGGCGGATGTGGCCGTCGCCGAACTACTGCGCCGCGATGCGGCGGCCACCCCGCAGCCCCGACTGCGCCTGGACGTGGTCGGCCCGGACAGCCTGACGGGTGAGTCCGCCGCAGCAATCTGGAGCGCCGCACTGCAACGCACGATTCAGTTCGGCGGCAACGACCTGCAGGCGTTCGAGGCGCAACTGGCCACGGCCGTCCCGGGCTGGATGGCCTATGACATGCGGCTGATGATGGGCCGCATCCAGCAGCACGGCATGATCGCCGAGCCCGGCACGGTGCAGACGCTGGAAGCCCTGCTGGGCCGGCCGCTGCGTCGCTATGCGGCGCTGGTGCAAGAGCTGGTGACAACGTCCTGACCGGGCTGGGGCGATGGCCAAGCCCCTGGCCGTCGCCCCAAACCCACGACGAAATGCTGACTCCGAGGCCCGACCTGCGGCAACATCACCTCCCTCGCGGAACCCGGACCCCTCATGAGTGAACTCGCTACAGCCCCTCGCCCATCGGTCGCGACGACGGCCTCGCCCCCGCCCCCGGCGGGCGCCGAGTCACCGATCGGTCCGGACACACCGGCGATTTCGGCCTGGCCGGATACCGAGCAGCTGTACCGCCGTCTGGCCGATCTGGTGGCCCAGCCGATGCGGCCGATCCGGCCCGATGCGATGTCCAAGGTGCTTCGCTGGTTCGACGCGCACTGCCAGGGCTCCAAGCAGTTGGCCGAACGCGCCTGCGCCGTGATCCCGGGCGGGGTGCAGCACAACCTGTCGTTCAACCATCCGTTCCCGCTGGCCATGTCCCGGGCGGATGGCCCGTATCTCACCGATGTCGACGGCAATCGCTACATCGACTTCCTGCAGGCCGGCGGGCCGACGCTGCTGGGCAGCAATCCCGCCGCCGTGCGCGAGCCGGTGAAGGCGTTGCTGGACCACTGCGGTCCGGTCACCGGCCTGCTGCATGAGTACGAGGTGAAGCTCGCCGAACTGGTCTGCCGTCACATGCCCGGCGTGGAGATGATCCGGCTGCTGGGCTCCGGCACCGAGGCGGTGATGGGCGCGGTGCGCCTGGCCCGCACGGTCACGCGCCGCCAACGGGTGATCAAGATCGGCGGGGCCTATCACGGCTGGAGCGACCAGTTGGTCTACGGCATGCGCCTGCCCAAGACCGGACGCATGGAGGCCACCGGCATTCCGCGCGGCGCCACCGCCCACACCCAGGAATGCCTGCCCAATGACCCGGAGGCCTTGCGTCGCCTGCTGCGCTGGAACCGGCTGCGAGGCGGCACTGCGGCCGTGATCCTGGAGCCGCTGGGACCGGAGAGCGGCACCCGGCCGGTCCACCGGAACTTCAACGCCCAGGTGCGCGCGCTGTGCGATGAGTTCGGCGCGTTGCTGATCTTCGATGAGGTGGTGACCGGCTTCCGCGCCGGCATGGGCGGCGCGCAGGGGTATTTCGGCGTCACGCCCGATCTGACGGTGCTGGGCAAATGCCTCACCGGCGGTTATCCGATGGCGGGCGCCATCGGCGGCCGCCGGGAGCTCATGATGTCCCTGGTGGGCGGCATCGGCAGCACCACACGCCGGGCGTTCGTCGGTGGCACCTTGTCGGCCAATCCGCTGACCTGCGTGGCCGGTTATCACGCCCTGCTGGAGACTGAGCGCACCCATGCGCCCGCGGTGGCCGGCCGCGCCGGCGACCGGCTGCGGCGCGGGCTGGACGAGATCATCCAGCGGCGCGGTCTGCCGTATGTGGCCTACAACATGGGCTCGGTGGTGCATCTGCAGACCTCCGGCGTCCTGCTGCTCGACACCAGCAGCCTCTGGAAGCTGATCAAGGTGAAGGCCGAAGCGCAACGTCGCAAACACATGATGGAAGAGATGGGCGCGGCCTACACCGCCCACGGCATCGTCAGCGTGGCCGGCAGCCGGTTCTACACCAGCCTGGCCGACACCGATGCGGTGATCGACGACGCCCTCCATCGCTTCGACGACGTCTTTGCCCTGGTCTGAGCCGCAGCGCGACACGGCGGCCCCGCCAGCGCCACCGACCACCGACTTGCTGGCGCACCCGTCGGAGCGGCGCCGCCTGCGCCGCCTGCTGGGCCGCCCCCGTTGACCGCGACGGCGCGAACGACCGCGCCTGATCGGACAGCCCACGAGATGCCTCAGCGCACGCCAATGGTGTCGCCGCCGAGGGCAACTGAATGACCTGACCCCAGGCAGCGCAGCGGCATCCCCAGTCCTCAAGCCCGATGGATGCGCAGAGGCGCCCGCCCTGATGGGCCATGTGCGCTGACCATCGGTGTTTGCACCAAGGACACCACATCGCGACGCCTGTGCCCGCGCAGCCGGCGGTGCGTCGCGAACCCGGCCGGCACGCCGCTGGCCGAGTTCGTCGCACCGGCCGCGCGTCACGATCGCGTCACGATCGCGTCACCAAGGCGTCGTCCCGGCGTCGTTCGGGCTTTGGCGCCACAGCGTCGCCCCGCTTTCTCCCCGTCCCCGCCGCGCCGCCCGCGCCTCTTAGGGAAACATCTACCCCTCCGTCTGAGGGGGGACCTCGTGTCGTCCCCCGTAGCGTTTCGTGACCTCCGTCACAGAATCAGGCGCCCCGAACGACCGCCGGTGTCCTCCCCGTCGACGGTCCAGCCGGACTTCTGCGCCACCCGTCACCCGGGGACGCGCACCTCCCCACCGTGCGGCGGACATCCCGTCGCTTTCGAAGAAGGATCTTGCAATGTTCAAGAAAGCCTCCGTGGCCTTGGCGCTGGTCGCCGCCGCGGCCTCGGCCCATGCGGACGTCTCCCTCCTGAGCGAGGGTTTCGACCAGGTGCCAGGCCTGACCAGCGCCGGCTGGATCATCACCAACACCGGCACGCCCGGTGGCGCCACGCTCCCCTGGGTCCAGGGCGACGGCAACATCTTCAGCGCGCTCACCGGCACCGCCGAGTCCTACATCAGCGCCAACTACAACAACGCGCCGGCCGGCGGCCTGCTGGGCAGCTGGCTGATCACGCCGGTGTTCTCCACCGCCGAGAACCTGGTGATCTCGTTCTGGGCCCGCAGCGACATCCTGGACGGCTATGCCGACCAGTTGGCGTTCGGCCTGGTGGATGCCAGCGGCGACATCAGCAACGCGCTGCTGGGCACCACCGTCACCACCACCGGGGCCTGGACCCAGTACAGCCTGTCCATCGCCGGCCAGGGCCTGGGCAGCAATGCCCGCTTCGCCATCGAATATGTGGGCGCTGCGGACGGCGCGAACTATGTGGGTGTCGACAACCTGGTCGCCACCGTGCCGGAGCCCTCGTCCTGGGCACTGGCCGGCCTGAGCCTGCTGGGTCTGGCCGCCATCCGTCGCCGCCGCCAGTCGCGTTGAGCCACCGTCTCGAGGAGTTTTCCATGCAGACCCGCACCATCCTGGGCCTGGCGCTTGCCGCCGCCCTGCCCCTGAGCGCGCTGGCCCATGAGGGCCATGAGCGTCAGGAGGCCCTGCCCGTCAGCGCCGCCGCAGCCGCCGACACCACCAACCAGATCGTCGTCGTGCGCGACGCCGAGACTGGCAAGCTGCGCGCCGCCACCGCCGAGGAGCATGCCGCGCTGCAGTCGCTGCGCAACGTGCGCCGCTCCGTGCTGCGCGCCGCACCGGTCACGCCGCAGATCAAGTACCACGCCAACGGCGCCACCGGCGTTCGGGTGACCGACGAAATGACCAGCTTCTCGGTCATGGTCCGCCGCGCCGACGGCAGCCTGGCCGAACGCTGCTTCGCCACCAAGGAAGAGGCCGAGGCCGCCGTGCGCAACGGCATCGTCGAGTCGTCCGCGCTGCCCACCAAGTGAGAGGTCCCATGCACAAGAGCATCAAGCAGACCGCCCTGCGCACCGCGCTGCTGGCCGCCTTCTGCGGCGCCGTGGGCGTGTCCCAGGCCGCGACCATCGTGATCCAGAGCCGCGACCCCGCGGGTGTGGGCTTCAACGACACCACGCCGGTGAGTCCCGTCGGCGGCAACCCGGGCCTCACGCTCGGCGAGCAGCGGATGTATGTCTACCGCTATGTGGCCGACATCTGGGAACAGGCGCTGCAGTCGCCGGTCACCATCACGGTGAATGCCGGCTGGGAGAGCCTGACCTGCACCGCCACCTCGGCCACGCTGGGCAGTGCCGGCGCCTGGAACATCTGGCATGACTTCCCCGGCGGTCAGCCCGGCACCTGGTATCCGCAGGCCCTGGCCAACAAGCTGGCTGGCGTGAACCTGTCGGACGGCCAGGCCGACGACGGCTCCGGCTACGGCAACGTCGACATCAAGACCCAGTTCAATGTGAACCTCGGCAACACCGGCTGCCTGGAGGGCTCGCCCTTCTACCTCGGTGTGGACGGCAATGCCGGCGACAAGGTGAACTTCGTCGAGACCCTGCTGCATGAGCTGGGCCACGGCCTGGGCTTCTCGGTGGTCTCGGTCTACACCGGCTCGGTCGCCTCGGCCGTGGGCTACCGGCTCAATGCCGCCGGCACCTCCTACGTCAGCTCGGGCGGCCTGCCCAGCGTGTGGGAACAGTTCATGTACGACAACACCGCGGGCAAGACCTGGCTCAACATGACCAGCGCCGAGCGCCGCGTCTCGGCCGTCAACCCGGCCGGACTGGCCTGGAACGGCCCGAACGTGGCGGCCGGTGCGCCGATGTTGACCGCCCAGCCGGTGCTGAAGATCGCCTCGCCGGCACCGGGTTCCGCAGGGCTGTATTCGTACAACACCGCCTCGTTCGGACCGACGGTCGCCACCGGCCTGAGCCTGGGGGCGCTGGCCACGATCAAGGCCGACACCGTCAACGGCCAGGGCTGCCTGCCCTTCGATGCCGCCGACACGGCGGCAGTGACCGGCAAGGTGGCGGTGATCGACCGCGGCACCTGCGGCTTCGCGGTGAAAGCCAAGAATGCGCAGAATGCCGGCGCCATCGGGGTGATCATCGCCAACAACGCGGCCGGCTCGGCCCCGGGCCTGGGCGGGACCGATGCGTCGATCGTGATCCCCACGGTCAGCGTGTCGCAGACCGACGGTGCGGCGCTGCGCGCGGCCATCACGGCGTCGGTGCCTTACGGCACGCGCGGCAAGCCGGGCTCGGCCTCGGCATCGCTCGCGGTGGATCCGAACCGTCGCGCCGGTGCGGACCTGGCGGGCCGTCCGCTGCTGTACACGCCCAATCCGCTGATCTCGGGCTCGTCGGTCTCCCACTGGGATGTCTCGGCCACGCCCAACCTGCTGATGGAGCCCAACATCAGCCGCGACCTCGGCACGGTGCTGGTGCCGCCGAAGGACCTGACCGTCCCGCTGCTGAAGGACATCGGCTGGTAAGCCGACGGCGTTGACGCGACGAGGCATTCACGCGCTGGCGCGTGGACGACTCGAGGCGTCGACCGAGACAGCCGGGCCGTTTCGCAGGCCCGACTGTGTCCCGGAACCCGACGAGGCCCGACCGAACCCGACGGTCGCCCGTCGGGTTTTTTCATTCACTGCGCGCGCTCAGCGGCGCCGTCCGAGCCTCGGATCCGCGTCTCCACCCGTGCGACGCTGTTGCAGCCATACGGTGCGCCGGTGTCGGACACCGGCGTCAACGCCCCCTGGGATCCTGCCGGTGGTGCGATCGCCGCCAGCCGCTCACACGCCGCTGCCGGCGCACCGGCCTCACGGCAAGCGGCGGACGTCGGCTCCGGCTCCGGCAAGGCCGCGCCCTCCATCTGGAGCTGCAACAGCAGATCACGCATCAGATAGGGCGTCACGCCTGACCCGCCTTGGGCCCCCGACTCCTGCAGCAGGGTGCGCGCCATCCCCAGCCGATCGGAGGTCCAGCGGCTGGCGCGCTGCAGGCCCGCCCAGGCGGCGGCCGACTGTTCCGGCTCCTCCTGTGCCCAGGCCATCCAATGCAGCGCGTTCTCAGGCTCCACCCGCACCCGCGCGCGCAGCAAGGTCAGCCGGCACGACGGTCCGTCGGCAGCGAAGGGACAGGCCGCAGCGGCCCAGTGCATCGCCTGCGCTTCACCGCTGTGCAAGGCCGCCCGCATCACCGAGGCGGCCCACACCTGCGCGGCGCCCTCGCCCGCCTCGTCGGCGGGACGTGACATCAACAGGCTCACCACCCGGGCCCGCGCGGTCCCCTGCATCAGCCGCGCCGCCACCTGTTGCCGCGCCTGTCGCAACGCGTCCTCGCCGAGCGACGGTGGCAGCTCGGCCGCCGATGCGCCCGCCCCCGGCGGCACTGGCATCTGGCCGAGACCGCACAGTTCCCAATGGGTCGGCCGCAGCGAGGCTTCGCCCTCGGCGGCCTCCGTGACCGTCGACGACGAGCCGGTATCGTTCAGGTCCGGCGAATCCACAGGCAGTGACGCCAGCACCGAGCGCGGCGCGAGGCGCACGCCTTCGTGTGCGGATGCGGTGTCGGCCCACCAGCGTGCGGCGAACACGGCGCCCACCGACAGCGCCACCGCCAACGCGCCCCGACCTTTCCAAGGCCGTGCGGCTCGCCGGGTCGATTTGCTTTTCATGGGTCTCCTCATCCGCCATCGTCGACCGGATGGCGGTTTTTCATTGTGTCCATCGGGGATGCAGCGACGGATGGTCTCAGATCGCCATCCCGTTGGATGCCCCTCGATCGCGTCGACGTCTGGAGGCGATCGGTGCTCATCGGCGTCAACCGCACCAGGCGATCGCCGTAGAGCAGGAGGGATCCATCACCGCCGGCTTGGCCGTTCAGGCCGTCCTCGTCCGCCACGATCACGCCGCGCAGATGTTCGGCGGTGCGGGTGAACACGCGTTGCCAAGTGGCGCCGTCATCGGCGCTGGTCAGCAGCACACCGTCTCGGCCGGGCATCCACCAACGCTGCCGGCGGTCATCGCGCACCGGCGCCCGCAGTCCGGCGGCGGTGCCGGTCTCGACCGCCTCCCACTGCCGCCCGCTGCGATCGCTGCGCCAGAACGCGCCGCGGGTACTGCCGACCATCAAGCGCTGTCCATCGGCGCTGCGCCGCACAAAGCGCCAGCCCCCCACGGTCGCCGAGGCGCCGGGCAGCGGCAGCAACTCTGCCGCGCCGGTCGGTTGATCGCCGTCGAGCGTCACCCGCCACAACTGTCCACTGTCGCCCGCCAGCACCACCGCCCGACCGTCCGGCGTCACGGCACCGGCATGCAAGGTCGAGCCGCCCAGCGACCGACGGAACCAGTTCGCGCCGTCCTCGCTGCGCCAAGTCAGCACGCCCTGTTCACCAAAGAGCAAGGGGCCTCGGTCCAGCATCAAACCGCCGAACAGGGTGGTCGTCGTATCGACCAGTTGGTGGCGCTGCCATCGTGCGCCGGCCGCATCGACCTGGGTCACCAGCCCCCCGCTGCCGAACAGCCAGACGTCCTCGCGGCCCGCGGCGGTCAACGCCTCCAGATGATCGGCGCCATCGCCCAGGCTGTCGCTGCGCCAGTGCTGGCCATCGGTCGACACCAGCACCGCCGCGTGACCGCCGCCCACCACCACGCGGCCACCCACCGCTTTGACTCTGAAGAGATAGGCGGGTTCATGCAACTGGACAAACTGGTGGCTGCGCCAATGCCGGCCGTGGTCGTCGGAACGGGCCATCCAGCGATCGGTCAGGCCCGCGACCAGCCGACCGTCGCCCAGATCCGCGATCTCATGCACATGACCGGACGGCGCGCTGTGCACGATGCGCCAGTCCCGCGCCGGGCCATCGGCACGCAGCACCACACCGGATTCGCCCGCGATCCACCAGGTGTGGCCGGACACCACGACCACCTGCAGGCTGCGACCCCGCACTTGCGGATCCTGCAGCACAGGATGGCGCACCGATCGCCACTGTCGCCCCTGGGTGCGGCTTTCCATCAGCAGGCCGCCCTCGCCGGCGGCCATCCAGCGGCTGGTGCGGACGTCCGCGGCCAAGGCGAGCACGGTGGATGCGGTCGGCAGTCGGCAGCTGTGCAAGACCGGGCGCGCGGCGAGCGACGTGTCGCGCCACCACAGGCAGCGCCCGTGGCTGCCGAAGGCGACCCAGCGGTCGCCGATGCGCTGGATGCGGTGATAGCGGTGGTCTCCGGCGCTGATCAGCGCACGGGTCCAGCGATGCGATGGCGGCACGGCGTGGCGCGGTGACCGGGCTGCGGACGCTGCGTCGGCGGTCCGGGGCAAGTGGGGTTCCGACTGAGGCGAGGCCATCGACACCAACGACCAGAGTCGGCCATCCACCGTGGCGGCCCAGGCGCGGTCCCCGTCGGCGCTCAGCGCTTCGACGCTCGCCCCCAGGCGCTGCATTCGCCAGGCGGCGAGATCGGTGTCGGTGTGCCAGACCTGCCCTTGCGCGGTTGACAGCCACCATTGGCCACGCCCATCCGGGGCCACGCCGGTCCATTCACTGCCGACCGCTTCGGCGGGCATGGGGAATGGCCTCCAGTGCCGGCCGCCGTCGGCACTGTGCACCAGCGCGCCCTGGTCGCCGATCACCAGCACGTCTCTGCCCTGGTGCGCAATGCCGAACCAGTGCCGCGTTCGAAAGAGGTCGCTCTCGGCGGCAGGAGCAGAAGCGCTTCCTTCCACCATCGCGCCGGTGTCCTGCACCGTCGGCAACGGCACCCGCCAGTGCCTGCCGGCGTCCTCGCTGTGCAGGAACAGACCCTGGGCGCCGACCGCCACTGCATCCTGCCCATCGGACAGCAGCGCCAGGTCATGGATCGCGCCGCTGTGCGGCAGATCGATCAGGTCACGGTCTGCATCGAGCGAGACCTGCTTTGCTTGCGCAGCAGCGCGGCCCTCACGCTCACGTTCACCGGGTGCTGCCGAGTCGCCCGGCGTTCGCCGCAAGCGCCACAGCATCGCATCCGTGCCCCACATCAGCGCACCGCCATCGGCCGGCAGGGCCAGGCCCGCGCGCCAATGCGGATTGAGGACTTCTGCCCGCCAGGCGGAGGGCCCGCTCGTGTCGGACGTGCCGGGTGAGCGGACGTCGCGGCCCGAGTCGGCCGCCACGCCGGAGGCCGCGCCGCACGCACCCGCGATCACCAGCATCGCGGAAACGACGGCGCGGCGCATCCCGGACTCAGAACTTCGTGATGTCGGTCTTGCTCACATTGCAGGTGGTGGTGCCCCACTCCACCGGCAGTTCCTTGGCTTCGCCGTTGCCCTTGATCACGCCGTTGAACGGCACGCAGACCTTGGTCTTGTTGACGTCGAAGTTCTTCCACTTCACCTTGCGGATGCTCACCGTGTCGCCGTAGTTCTTGTTGACGCCCGCCAGGCCCGACTTGATGGTGCCGTTGACCGTCACATCGGTGATCGCGCCGGTGCGCTTGCCCTGACTCGAGCAATTGCCGCAGGTGCGATAGAGCTTGCCGTTGGTGCCGTTGACGGTGACATTGGAAATGTTCACCTTGCTGCCGATGCCGTTGTGCTGAAAGATCTTGTCGTCGGCGTTGTTGACCGTGGCGCCATTGATGTTCATGGTCTTGCCCGAGCCGCCCTTCATGGTCGCGGCGTCTTCACAGACGTCCTCCCAGGTGACGTTCTTCAGGGTGCAACTGCCTTCGCAATGGATGCCGTCGGCCGCCTTGCCGGCCGCCAGCACCACATTCGAGACCGTGCCGCCGTCCTTGATCAGGATGACGGGTTGCTGGCTCTCATCGCCGCCCGAACAGGACGTGCCGACCTTCTCACCGCCAAAGTCCCGGGAACCGGTCACCGTGATGGTGGCCATCGCCGCGCTCGCACCACACATCCAGGCCGCCGCGACAGCCCATCGTTGCCATTGCTTCATCTCTGTGTCTCCATGCCCGTTGAGGGCTCTTCGGCAAGCACCGGCCGGGCCGACATCGGCACCGACCTTCCACAAACTGTCAGCGTGCTTGCCTGTCGCTGACAGTTCGAAGGCGTTCGGTCCCGAAGATGGAGCATTCGACGCAGTAAACCTTCGTTCGCCGCCTCCGAGTCGTTGTCATCGGAGAAGATTGAATCGAGGTTGCGTCTTTATTGAAACGGCGTTTCTATTATTGGACGAGCGAATGTGGCTGCTGAATGGGGGATTACCCGAACCCGGAAAACACCGGCGCAGCGGCCCTGAACGCGCGCTCGGATCACCCGCAGATCGACGGTCCTCCCGATCACCTTCAACGCCTTCCCGGCGTGGCTGGGTGCATCGTGCGCAAGACTGTGCGGCAGTCCGGCGCTCGCGCTAGCGGGCTCAGTCGCCGTCGCCGCGATGTGGACGACAGACGGGGACCTTCAAGCGGAGATCAGGCCGCAGCGGGCAACCCCACCGCTGCGGCCTGGTTCATCGATGCCGAGCGCTCTGCGCTCTGCGCTCTGCGCTCAGCGCTCAACCTTCAGCATCAGCCCTGCGCGCGGGCCGATTCCAGCGTGGCGATCGCCTCGGCGGTGTCGCCATGCCGCACCAGCCAGATCGCCTGCTCCAAGCCACGAACCTTGCCCGCCGCCGCCTCGTCGCGTTGCGCCAGCAACTGCCGGCGGGCCTCTCGCATCATCGACATCGCCTGCTGCGAGTGGTCGCAGTAGAGCTCGACTTCCACCGCACGCAATTGCTCGTTCACCTGCGCTCGACGGTCCGCGCGTCGGTCCAGCTCTTCCGTCACCGGCGCCGCTTGCGCCGAGGCCGCTGCGAACGCGGCAACCAAAGTCCAGGCCGAAGTCGTTTTGCTCATGATCAAACTCCTTGTCGTCAGCCCGTGGCGGAACAACCGTCGCGGTGTCTGGTTGGCATCCGTCGGCGGGATTGCCTGGGATGCCATGGCCCTACGGTCCCACCTGCGCATTAGGGAACGCTTAAGAACCATCGCTTGCTGTGCGCATAGTCGCGCTTCTGCGGTCGCGTCTTTTCGGTCGCGCCGCTGCAGTCGCATCGCGGCAGATGAGCGGCGCCAAGTCACTGCCTGTAGCCCCCTTGGTTCGCAGGTCGCGCAATGCCGCCTCCTTAGGGCCTTCTGTGTCGCTCTGAAGCCCTTGCATCCGAACGTAACCATGCCCTAGGTGTTTCTCCCGCATTTATTTCGTGCAACGGTCGAACTAATATTCATCCCAGTCTGCGGCTTGACCCGTGGACATCAAAAACAGGAGACAACGGTGCAGCAGCCCGAATCTGGCGGAAGCCAACAGCTGTTGAAGGTCATCAACCGGATGGCGCTGGTGCGCCATCTGTGCGTCCATCCCGGACTGTCGCGCGCCGATCTGGCGGCGGAAGTCGGGCTGACGAAGTCGACCATCAGCCTGCTGGTGCGCGAATTGATCGCCGAAGGCTGGCTGATCGAGAGCATCGTTGTCCCCACCGGCGACCTCGGCCGCCGCCCCACCCCGCTGTTCATCAATCCTGAGCGCCTGCTGCTGCTGGGCGCGGAAGTCGGCATTGAATCGGTGCGGGTGGTGGCCACCTCGCTGACCGGTGAGATCCGTGCCCGCGCGGTCGCCCATTACGGCGCCAGCCGCTCGGCCAAGTCCAGCATCGGCGTGCTGGCCTCGTTGCTGCTCAAGGTGCGCGGGCAGCTCGAAGCCTCGCACCGCATCATCGGCATCGGCGTGGGTCTGCCCGGCGGGGTGGACGAGAACCTGGGCGTCCTGCACTTCGCGCCCAACCTGGGCTGGCGGGACCTGCCGGTGGGCGCCTGGCTGGCCGACAAACTGCAGGACACGCCGCTGGCCGACACGCCGCTGTATCTGCAGAACGAAGCCGATGTCGCCGCGCTCGGCGAGATGGAATTCAATGCCGCCGCCAAGCCGGTGGATCCGCTGCTGTACGTCAGCATCAACCAGGGCGTGGGCGCGGGCGTGATCGTCGGCGACCGGTTGCTGACCGGCCATCGCGGCTTTGCGGGCGAAGTCGGCCACATGGTGCTGCAGATCGATGGCCCGCGCTGCTCCTGCGGCCGCCGCGGCTGCGCCGAAGCGCTGATCGGCATGCGCGCCATGCTGCGGCCCGACGAGGCGGCCGAGCCCGGCCCGCATTCGCTGGCGGAGGTCCGCGCCCGGCTGGTCGATGGCGACCCCGGCACCTTGCTGTCGGTGGCCGCCGCCGGTCGCTACCTGGGCGTGCTGCTACAGAACCTGGCCACCGCCTACGACCCCGCCGCCATCGTGTTGGGCGGCGCGGTGGTGGAACTGGGCGAGGACTTCCTGCAGCCTGCGCTCACCACCCTGAATGACTATGCCCAGGCCGCCAATCTGGCGCCGCCGGTGGTCCGCACCTCCCGCTTCGGCGCGGATGCGGTGGCCGCCGGCGCCGCCGCGCTGGCGCGCTATCGGGTCACCCGTCCGCAACTGCCGCTGGCCAGCGGCAGCCGCTCTGCCCTACCCACCACCACCGAAGACGCCGAGGAGTCGCTGTAATGTTTTTGGGAATCGATCTCGGCACCTCCGAAATCAAGCTGCTGCTGCTGGACGGCCACGGCCAGGTGCGCGGCCGTGCCGCCGCGCCGCTGACCGTGTCCCGGCCGCAGCCCTTGTGGTCGGAACAGGACCCCGAACACTGGTGGACCGCCACCCTGCAGGCCGTGGCCCAACTGCGCCAGGCCGCGCCGGACGCCTTTGCCCAGGTGCGGGCGATCGGCCTGTCCGGCCAGATGCATGGCGCGGTCCTGCTGGGCGAGGCCGACCAGGTGCTGCGTCCGGCCATCCTCTGGAACGACGGCCGCAGCCATGCGGAGTGCGATGAGCTGACCCAGGCCGCGCCGCGTCTGCACGAGATCGCCGGCAACCTGGCGATGCCCGGCTTCACCGCGCCCAAGCTGCTGTGGGTGCGCCGCCATGAGCCCGAGCTGTTTGCCCGCACCCGCACCGTGCTGCTGCCCAAGGACTATCTGCGGCTGCGCCTGACCGGCGAGAAATGGAGCGATCCGTCCGACGCCGCCGGCACCCTGTGGCTGGACGTGGCGGCGCGCGACTGGTCCGATGAACTGCTCGCCGCCGGCGGCCTGACCCGCGCGCACATGCCGCGCATCGTCGAGAGCAATCGCGCCAGCGCCTCCCTGCGGCCGGAACTGGCCCGCGACTGGGGCCTCGCGCCCGAAGTGGCGGTGGCCGGCGGCGCCGGAGACAACGCGGCCAGCGCCATCGGCATCGGCGCGACCGCGCCGGGCGCGGGCTTCATCTCGATGGGGACCTCTGGCGTGCTGTTCGTCGCCAATGACCGGTTCCGCCCCAATCCGTCCTCGGCGGTGCATGCGTTCTGCCATGCCCTGCCCGACCGCTGGCATCAGATGAGCGTGATGCTCACCGCCGCCAGCGGCCTGCGCTGGTTCTGCCACTTCAGTGGTGCGGCCGACGAGGCCGCGCTGCTGGCGGAAGTGCAAGCGCTGAACGCGCAAGACCTGGCACGCGCCCCGCTGTTCCTGCCCTACCTGGCCGGCGAACGCACGCCGCACAACGACGCCTTTGCCACCGGCTCGCTGCATGGACTGACCCACGAAACCACCCGCGCTCACGGCGGTTATGCGGTGCTCGAAGGCGTGGCCTTCGGCATGGCCGACGGCCTGGCAGCACTGCAGGCCGCGGGCACCCAGGTGCGTGAGCTGTCCTTCGTGGGCGGCGGTGCGCGGAGCAATTTCTGGGCGCAGTTGATGGCCGATGCGCTGGGTGTGGAGATCGTCCAGCATGCCGACGCCGATGCCGGCGGCGCCCTTGGCGCGGCCCGCCTGGCCTGGATGGCCGCCGGGGCCAGCGAATCGCAAGCCTGCGTGCGCCCCGCCGTGACCCGACGTTTCGAACCGCAGCCGGCACGCCAAGGCGTGCTGGCCGAACGGCTGACCCAGTTCCGCGCGCTGTATCCGGCGCTGCGATCGGTCCGCCCATCGACCTCCTCCGCCGGCGCCTGAGCGCCGCTCCCCCACACCGATCTTCCGGGATCCCTACCCGCCGCTGACAACGGCCTCGCCCCCATGAGCAGCTATTTCGACGCCATCGCCCCGATCCGTTATCAGGGCCCCGCCACCGACGAGGCACTCGCCTTCCGCCATTACGACAAGGACCGCATCGTGCTGGGCAAACGGATGGAGGAGCACCTGCGCTTTGCCGTCTGCTACTGGCACAGCTTCTGCTGGACCGGCCTGGACCCGTTCGGCAGCGGCACCTTCGAACGCCCGTGGTTCGAAGGCGGCTCGCCGATGGAACTGGCCAAGCAGAAGGCCGATGCCGCCTTCTCGTTCTTCTCCAAGCTCGGCGCGCCCTACTACTGCTTCCATGACCGCGATGTCGCGCCCGAAGGCGCCACGCCCAAGGAAAGCCATGAGAATCTGCTGCGCATGGTCGACGTGCTGGGCGAGCACCAGCAGCGCACCGGCATGAAGCTGCTGTGGGGCACCGCCAACCTGTTCAGCCATCGCCGCTTCATGTCGGGCGCGGCCAGCAATCCGGATCCGGCCATCTTCGCCCTCGGCGCCCTGCAGGTGCGCGACGCGATGGACGCCACCATGCGACTGGGCGGTGAAAACTACGTGCTGTGGGGCGGCCGCGAAGGCTACGAGACCCTGCTCAACACTGACCTCTCGCGCGAGATGGACCAGCTCGGCCGCTTCCTGTCCATGGTGGTGGACTACAAGCACAAGAAGGGCTTCAAGGGCACCATCCTGCTCGAACCCAAGCCGCGCGAGCCGTCCAAGCACCAATACGACTTCGACAGCGCCACCGTCTACGGTTTCCTGACCCGCTACGGTCTGGAAAAAGAGGTCAAGGTCAACATCGAGGCCAACCACGCCACCTTGTCCGGCCACAGCTTCGAGCATGAGATCGCCACCGCCGCCGCCCTCGGCATCCTGGGCAGCATCGACATGAACCGTGGCGATCCCCAACTCGGCTGGGACACTGACCAGTTCCCCCACAACGTGCCAGAGATCGCGCTGGCGCTCTATCACATCCTGCAAGCCGGCGGGCTGGGCAGCGGCGGCCTGAACTTCGATGCGAAGGTGCGTCGCCAGTCCATCGATCCGCAAGACCTCTTCCACGGCCACATCGGCGGGATGGATGTCTGCGCCAAGGGCCTGCTGATTGCTGAACAGATGATCCAGGACGGCCGCCTGCAGCAGGCGCTCGACCAGCGCTATGCCGGCTGGGACGCGCCGGAAGGCCGCGAGATCCTGGACGGCCAGCTCAGCCTGGACCAGCTCGCCGACCGCACGCTGACACGCAATGCCGATGTCGCTCCGCGGTCGGGTCGCCAGGAATACCTGGAGAACCTGGTCAATCGCTTCTGCGTGGGCTGATCCGGCGCCCATGGCCGCCTGGCGCGGCCGTGGGCGGCCTGACTCAGGCCCCGCCCCTTCCGCTCTCTTTCCATCGGTCCGGCGGCTGACCCGCCGGGCCTTCAGCAGGGTCGTCCGCCGGGTGCGGCGATCGACGGCCGCGGGCTCCACCGCTGGCCTGGGTTCGCTCCGCAACGACGGAGCCCTCTCGGAGTTTTGAGCAGTACCGATCGGCAGTAACGACCGCCCGCGTCGGCCTCAGGGCCCTGGCCGCCGGGCATTTGCACTCGCACCTCCCCGACGCCGCACTCGACGTCGTTGCGCCCGTGAATCGCCTCATGAGGCCTCGCCACCGAGCAAGAGGCCCACAACAGACACAAGATTGGAGACAACATGAGCACCCCTCAACGGACCGCGGTGTCCCTCGCCGCCGCCCAAGCCGCGCTGCTGGCGGGCAGTCTGGCCGGCAGCCTCGCTTTCTCCGCCGGCGCCTTTGCACAAGGCGCCCAGACCGCCCCACCTTCGGCCACCGCGCCCGCCGCTGCAGCGTCCGAGGCCAGGTCGGACAACCGCAGCAACACCGCGGCCACGTCCGCCAATGCCGACGCCGGCAAGGACAGCCCGACCCGCGTCGAGACCGTGATCGTCAGCGGCAAGCGCGCCGCCCTGAGCTCGGCCCAACGCATCAAGCAGAACTCCGACGAGATCGTCGATTCCATCGTGGCCGACGACATCGGCAAGCTGCCCGACCGTTCGGTGACCGAGGTGCTGTCGCGCATCGCCGGCGTGGCAATGGACCGCACCATGTCCAAGAGCGATCCGGAGCACTTCTCGGTCGAAGGCTCCGGCGTGACGATTCGCGGCCTGACCTGGGTGCGCTCCGAGATGAACGGTCGCGATTCGTTCTCGGCCAATGGCGGTCGCTCGCTCAACTATGAGGATGTCCCGCCCGAGCTGATGGCGGCGGTCGATGTCTACAAGAATCCATCGGCTGAGCAGATCGAAGGCGGTCTGGGGGGCCTGGTGAACCTGCGCACCGCCTTGCCCTTCGATTTCGACGGCCTCAAGACAGCGTTGTCGGTGCAGTCCACCTACTCGGACCTCAGGGGAAAGTCGTCTCCCAGCGTCTCCGGCCTGGTGAGCAACCGCTGGAACACCGACCTGGGCCAGTTCGGCGCGCTGCTGCATCTGGCGAATTCGCGCAGCGGCACCCGCACCGATGCGTTCCAGGTCGAGCCCTACTATCCGCTGGCCAACGCGGTGGACGGCCAGCCCGCCGGCAGCTACCTCTGGGTGCCCAAGGGATCGGCCTGGCGGACGCTGAATTTCGATCGCAAGCGCGAAGGCCTGTATGGCGCGCTGCAATGGAAGAACCAGACCGTCGACTCCAGCCTCACCTACTTCAAGAGCAAGTACAAGATGCAGTGGGACGAGCGCGCCATCTTCGCGCAGTCCGATCCCTACAAGCTCAAGGTCAGCAACGGTGTCTTCGGCAGCAACGGTGAATTCCTGGCCGGCACCCTGAGCAACAGCGACGGCTCCGGCATCAACTTCGGGGCCGACACCCGCAGCGCCAACCGCAACTCCCAGACCGAGGACCTCGGCTGGCGGCTGAACTGGAAGCCCAACAACCGCTGGCAGCTGACGTCGGACCTGCAGTACATCCGCGCCACCACCGATTCCTTCGATTCCACGGTCGCCACCGGCGTGCAGATGGACAAGGAAACCATCGACCTGCGCGGCAGCCGTCCGCAGCTGATCTTCGACGACGCGGACCGCGCGGCACTGGTCGATCCGTCGCGCTACTACTGGGCCTTCACCCAGGAACACCGCGACAAGAGCAAGGCCACCGAAAAGGCCTGGAAGGGCGATGCCCGGTTCCGCTTCGAAGACGGCGTGCTGCAGGATCTGCGTTTCGGCGTGCGCCTGGCCGAGCGTGATGCCACCACCATCAACACGATTCCCAGCTATTTCTGGTCGCCCATCTCGCAGACCTGGCAACTGGGCTGGGACATCAATCAGCTCGCCTACCTGAACGATCCCCGGTTCAGCGGCAACACCTACGTCTACAACTTCAACAACTTCTTCGGCGGCAAGGCCTCGGTGCCGTCGCTGATCTTCCCGACGCTGAACACCGCGACCGGCTACCCCAGCAGCTATGCCGCGCTGCACAAGTACCACGACATCCTGTGCGCCGAAGCCCACGGCGGTTCCAGCGCCTCCTGCACGCCCTGGGCGCCGGCGAGCTTCGGCACCGATCCCGCCGGCACCAACGACCAGAGCGAGAAGACCCAGGCGGCCTATGCGCAACTGCGCTTCGCCTTTGACGACCTGCCGCTGCCGGTGGACGGCAATGTGGGCCTGCGGGTGGTGCGCACCCGCTCCGAGGCCAGCGGCTACACCGTGTTCACCGGCAAGCCGATCCCGGCGGGCTCGGTGGGCGTGCCGGTGCCGGTGATCGCCGACTTCTCCGAGCAGAACAGTTTCACCCAGACCTACACCAACAGCCTGCCCAGCCTGAACCTGCGCATGAAGGCCACCGAGAAGCTGCAGTTCCGCTTCGCGGTGTCCAAAGCGGTGTCGCGTCCGGACTTCGACAAGCTGCAGGCCTACACCACCCTGTCGCAGGACTTCACCTCCACCACCGATGCCAACGGCGTGACCACCGTCAGCAACGTGACCCGCAGCGGCACGGCGGCCGGCAATCCGATGCTCAAGCCGATCCGCGCCACGCAGGCCGACCTGACCGCCGAGTGGTACTTCAGCCGGTCCGGCTCGCTCACCTTCGCGGCCTTCCACAAGGATCTGAAGGACGTCATCATCAATCAGACGACGTCCAAGACCCTCATCGACAGCAGCGGCCAGGGCCAGAGCTTCACCGTCACCTCGCCGGTGAACGGCGCCAAGGGCAAGGTCACCGGCTTCGAGCTGGCCTTCCAGACCTACTTCGACGCGTTGCCGGGCTGGCTCTCGGGCTTCGGCGTGCAGGCCAACTACACCTATGTGGACAGCAGCACCAAGCTGTACAACCCGGTGAACTCGGTCTACTGCGCCGGCGGCAACAACACCGCCAACCTGAACCTGAACCTCAACGGCTGCGACACCGATGGCCGCACCTTCGGCAACCTGCCCTTGGCCAACCTGTCGAAGAACTCCTACAACCTGTCGCTGATGTATGACCGCGGCCCGATCTCCGCGCGCCTGGCCTACAGCTGGCGCTCGAAGTATCTGCAAGCGGTGAATGTGAACGGCACCAACGGCGGCGACGGCCTGGACACCAATCCGGCCAGCCCCACCGTCGGCCAGACCAACGTCGGCTGGGCGCTGCCGACCTGGGCGGACGGCTACGGCCAGCTCGATGGCGGCGTCTATTACAAGTGGAGCGACCATCTGACGCTGGGCCTGGAAGCGCAGAACCTGACCAATGCGACCTACAAGCAGTTGATGCAGCAGCACATCGGCACGATGGGGCGCGCCTGGTTCGACACCGGCCGGCGCTACACCGTTTCCGCCCGCATGAGCTTCTGAGCCGCGTGCGGACCGCTCCGCGCCGGCCGGGGCGGTCCGCACGGCACAACAGCTGCCGCTCCTCGGCCCTTGGCGGACAGTCCGCCGCCACCGCGATCGATGGGCCCGTCGCCCTCGTCCTATCAGCCAAAGGAAGTTCCGTTGAACAAGGTCTCGTCCCGGTCCCTCGTCTCGCGCCTCGGTCAGGTCCGCGTAGCGCCGCGCCCCCCCGCGACCCCGCGCCGTCCGGCCATCGGCCTTCGCACGTCGATGGGACGCCTGCGCGCCCTCGTGCGCGCCACCGCCCTCGCCCTTCCGATGATGCTGGCCGCAGCGATCGCGACCGGACCGACCCTGGCCGCGGCCGCCGAGCTGCCACGACTGGTCGAACGCGACGGTCGGCACGCCTTGCTGGTGGACGGTCAGCCCTACTTGATCCTGGGCGCCCAGGTCCACAACTCCAGCAACTCGGCCGAGGCCCTGCAGCAGGTCTGGCCGGCGGTGAAGGATGCGCAGGCCAACACTGTGGTGGTGCCGGTGGCCTGGGAGCAGGTGGAAGCGGTCGAGGGCCGATTCGATTTCAGCTTCGTGGATACGCTGCTGGCCCAGGCGCGGGAGCGCAACGTCCGGGTGGTGCTGCTGTGGTTCGCCACCTGGAAAAACACCAGTCCGCAATATGTGCCGGCGTGGGTGAAGTTCGACAACCCGCGCTTTCCCCGCATGCGGGATGCACAGGGCAAGTTCAACTACTGCCTGTCGCCATTCGGCGCGCAGACGCTTGAGGCGGACAAGCGGGCTTTCGTCGCCCTGATGGGCCATCTGAAGCAAGTGGATGAAGCCACCCGCACCGTCATCATGGTGCAGGTGCAGAACGAGGTCGGCACCTACGGCCTGGCGCGCGACCACGGCCCCGAAGCGCAAAAGGCGTTCGAGGCCGACGTGCCCGGCGAGGTGCTTCGGCAGCAGAAGGCCCCGGTGCCGGGCGCGGCCCGTGGGAATTGGAAGGCCGTCTACGGCGACTATGCCGAGCAGTACTTCCACAGCTGGGCCATTGCCCGCTACATCGGTGAAATCGCCGCCGCCGGGCGTCGCGTCTACGACCTGCCGATGTTCGTCAACAACGCGCTGCGGGATCCGCTGGCGCCGATGGCGCCGTGGAAGGAAGACTTCGCCAGCGGCGGCCCGACGCATGACGTCATCGGCCTCTACAAGGCCGCAGCGCCGAAGATCGACATCGTCGGCCCGGACATCTACATGCCCGAGTCGCCCAAGGTCGCGGCCATCCTCCAGCAGTTCCAGCGGCGGGACAACCCGCTGTGGGTACCGGAGATCGGCAATGCCGCCACCTACGCCCGCTACCACTACGCCATCCTCGGCCAAGGCGCGATCGGCGTCGCGCCGTTCGGCGTGGACTATGCGAACTACAGCAACTATCCGCTGGGATCGCCCTATACCGATGCCCGCATGACCGCGCCCATCGCCGCCGTCTACGGGCTGTTCCGACCGATGGCCACGCAATGGGCGCAGTGGGCGCTGGAAGGCCGCACCCACGGCGTGGCCGAAGGCGATGATCGCCAGCCGCAGACCGTGGCGCTCAAGGGCTGGACGGCGAAGGTCAGCTTCGGCGAATGGCAGTTCGGCGAGCGCAGCTGGCCGCAGTTGAAGGACGATGCACCACCCTCGGCCAGCCGTCCCAACGGCGGCGTGGCGATTGCCCAGATCGGCGACGACGAATTCATCGTCGCCGGCCAGCAGGCCCGGGTGCGCTTCGATCCGGACGCCTCGTTCAAGGGCTTGGGCACGATGCTGGTCCATGCCCAGGAAGGCCGCTTCGGCCCGGATGGCCACTGGATCATCAGCCGCCACTGGAACGGCGACCAGGTGGACTGGGGCCTCAACCTGCCCGCCACGCCGACCGTGCTGAGGATCAAGCTCGGCCGTTACTGACGGCTTTCCCAGCCCGCCACCACCCGACGACCACCCTCGCCGCCTTCAACGCGCTCACGGCCTTCACCGCACCGCACACAGGATCCACGCCCCATGCAACGTCGACGCTTCATCGCCCACACCGCCGGCATGGCCGCCCTCTCCGGCGCCGCCCTGCCCGCCGCGATGGCGGCCGACGCGGACGCCTCGGCCCGCCCCACCGTCGAGCCCTACGACTGGCGCAGCGTGCCCTTCGGCGGCGGCGGCTACATCGACGGCTTCCTGTTCCATCCCCGCGAGGCCGGCCTGCTGTACTGCCGCACCGACATCGGTGGCGCCTACCGCTTCGATCCGCAGGCGCGTCGCTGGTGGCCGTTGCTGGACCATCTCGACAAGGCCGATGCCGATCTGATGGGCGTGCTCAGCCTGGCGGTGGACCCGCGGGATGCGGATCGTCTGTACGCCCTGTGCGGCCTCTACCTGTCCAAGGAGGTGCGCGACGGCGCGCTCCTCGCTTCGACCGACCGCGGACGCAGCTGGACCGTGCATGAGCTGGGCGTCAAGGTCGGTGGCAACTCGCCGGGCCGCGGCAGCGGCGAGCGGCTGCAGGTGGATCCGTGGGCTGGCGAGGTGCTCTATCTCGGCAGCTCGCAGGACGGCCTGTTGAAAAGCACCGATCGCGGCCGCCGCTTCCGCCAGCTCGACCTGCCGGTAAGGCACGTCTCGCTGGTACTGATGGATCCCGCCAGCGGCAGCGCCGGCAAGCCGGCCTCGCGGCTCTATGTCGGCAGCCACGACCAGCCGGGCCTGTATGTCTCCGACGACGGCGGCAAGACCTTCCAGCGCGAACCCGGCACGCCGGCCCAGGCACCGCAGCATGCGGCGATCGGACCGGATGGGGTGCTCTACGTGGCCTTTGCGATCGGGGATGGCGTCCATGTGGCCAATCCCAGCTATGCCACCACGGGCGGCATCTGGAAGCGCGACCCCGGACACGGTCGCCCGGTGTGGACGGAGATCACTCCGGTCAAGCCCGGTATCGGGCTGAAGGGCTTCGGCTACTCCGGCCTGGATGTGGATCGCCAGCAGCCGGGTCGGCTGATCGTCTCCACCATCGAACGCTGGGCGGAGGGCGACGACCTGTTCCTCAGCGAGGACGGCGGCGCGCACTGGACGGCCCTGGGCGCCCGATCGCGCCACGAGGTCGCGGCCCGCCCCTGGCTGGCCAACTACAAGCGCGCCACCCGGCGTCCCGATCCCATGGGGCACTGGATCGCGGATGTGAAGATCGACCCGTTCAACAGCGCCCGCGCGGTCTACGGCACCGGCTACGGCCTGTGGATGACGGACAACCTCACGCAAGCCACCCAGGCCGCCCGCACGGCCGGTGCTGCCGGTCCTTCCGACGTCGCCAATGCCGCCGATGCCGCGGGCACCGTGAACTGGCGCTTCGAGGTCAACAACATCGAAGAAACCGCCACGCTGGAAATCCGCAGCCCCTCGGGCGGCGCAGCCTTGCTGGCCGCCATGGGCGATGTCTCCGGCGCCGCCTGGGACGACCTGACCCAATCGCCGGCCACTGGCCTGTTCGCCCCCAGCAACGAGACGAATCGCTCGGTCGATGTCGCCGAACTGGAACCGCGCGTGCTGGCCCGCACCTCGGACCATGTCGCCACCGGCGGCTATGCCTCGATCGACGGCGGCAAGAGCTGGCGTGCATTCGGCCCCTCCGACCGCGTGGCCAAGACCGCGCAAGGCCATCGCGCGCCGACCGGCCTGGTCGCCGTCAGCGCAAAGGGAGGCTTCATGGTCTGGGCACCGGAACGCCAACCGGCGCTCTGGTCCAAGGACCAGGGTCGCCGTTGGGCCCGCTGTGACGGCTGGCCCGCCGACCCCGGCCCGCTGCTGGCGCCGGTGGCCGATCGCGCGGTGGAAGGCGTGTTCTACCTGCTGGACCGCGCGCAGGGCCGGGTGCTGATGAGCGTCAACGGCGGGCAGTCCTTCGCCCCCGCGCTCACCGGCCTGCCCGCGCTGAACGACGGCCAGAACGCGCAGTTGATCAGCGCCCCGGGCCGCGGTCGCGACCTCTGGCTGGCGCTGCCTCACGGCCTGTTTCGCCTGTCCGGCACCGAGAACGCGCTGGGGGCGCCCAGCGCCATCCCGCCGGTGGCCGAGGCCTGGATGGTCGCGCTGGGCAAAGCCGCCCCTGGCGCGCCGTACCACGCGATCTATGTCTGGGGCAGGGTCTCGGCGGGCGGCGCCTCGCCGGTGGAAGGCTACTTCCGCAGCGATGACGAAGGCCGGCACTTCGTGCGCATCGGCGATGCCTTGCACCGCTATGGCCGGCTGCTGTCGATGACCGCCGATCCGCTCACCCACGGCACCGTGTTCCTGGCGCCGCACGGCCGCGGCGTGATCATCGGTCGTCCGCAGTCCAAGGCGAAGGCTCAGCCATGAGGCTTCCGACCGTCTCCCCCCGTCACAACCCGATGACCACGTCCCATCGTTCCTCCGACGTCGCCCATCGCCGCCCGGCATCGCCGACGCCGCGCCTGGCACGCGCACGGGCCGCCACCGCGTCGGCGCTGCTGGCGGTCACCCTGTGGCTGCTGCCACTGGCGCCGCTGGCCTTGATGGTGGCCCCCGCGGCGGCGACGGCCTCGGACCTGCGCCTGCACTACACCGCCCCCGCGCCCGACACGCCGCAGGGCTGGGAGCGTCAGGCCTTGCCGATCGGCAACGGGCGCCTGGGCGCGATGCTGTTCGGCGGGCTCGCGCAGGACCGGGTGCAGTTCAACGAGAACTCGCTGTGGACCGGCGACAGCCGTGTCATGGGCGCCTACCAGCCCTTCGGTGATCTGATGCTGAGCCTGCCCAGCCACGACGTCCACACCGACGACTACCAACGCAGCCTGGACATCGGCGACGCCATCCATCGGGTCGACTACCGCCGGGGCGATGTGCGGTTCCGGCGCGAAGTGCTGGCCAGCCATCCGTCGCAGGTGATCGTGCTGCGCCTGAGCGCCGACCGGCCCGGGCAGTACAGCGGCAGCCTGGCGCTGCGGGATCGGCATGGTGCGCACCTCGTGGCCGCCGGCCAGCGGCTGTATGCCACCGGCTCGCTCGCCGGCTATGTGGTGCCACGCACCGATGGCCAGCCCAACGACCAGACGCCCAGCACCAACCGCCTGAGCTATGCGGCCCAGGCGCAGGTCGTGGCGGAGGGCGGCTCGGTGCGGGTCGACGGCGACCGCCTGGTGTTCACCGGCTGCGATGCGCTCACCATCGTGCTGGGCGCGGGCACCAGCTATGTGCCGGATGCGGCCCGCGGCTTCCAGGGCGAGCATCCGCTCGCGCGGGTCACGGCGCAGGTGGATGCTGCTGCCGCATTGCCGTGGCCGGAGTTGCGGGCACGGCATGTGGCCGACCACCGCCGCTATTTCGATCGGCTCTCGCTGCGCCTGGGTCGCAGCGACGCCGCGCGGCGCGCCCTGCCCACCGACGAGCGGCTGCAGCGCTACACCCGCGACGGCCGGGATCCCGAGCTGGAGGCCCTGCAGGCGCAGTTCGGCCGCTACTTGCTGATCGCCAGTTCCCGCGATGCCCTGCCCGCCAATCTGCAGGGCCTGTGGAACGACAGCCTGACGCCGCCGTGGAATTCGGACTATCACACCAACATCAATGTCCAGATGAACTACTGGCCGGCGGAAACGGCCAACCTGGCGGAGATGGCGCAGCCGTTCCTGCGCTTCGTGCAAAGCCAGGTGCCGGTCTATCGCCGGGCGGTGGCCGAGGTCGCCGCTCAATCGGTGAAAGCGCAGGCGCAGGCGCAGGCCCAGGCACAGGCACAGGACAAGGCAGCGGGGCCGGCGGCGTCGTCAGCCTCCAGCGAGCCGATCCCGATCGATGCCCATGCCGGCAATGCCCGTCCGCCCGAAGAGCGCTTCCTGGATGCGCAGGGCCGGCCGGTGCGCGGATGGACGGTGCGCACCGAGTCCAATCCGTTCGGCGCCATGGGCTACCTGTGGAACAAGACCGGCAATGCCTGGTATGCCCAGCACTTCTGGGAACACTATGCCTTCGGCGGCGACAAGCGCTATTTGCGCGAGGTGGCGCTGCCGCTGATGAAGGAGGTGGTGAGCTTCTGGGAAGGCCAGCTCAAGACCTTGCCGGACGGCACCTTGGTCGCGCCGATGGGCTGGTCGCCCGAGCATGGCCCGGTGGAGGATGGCGTCAGCTACGACCAGCAGATCCTGTGGGACCTGTTCAACAACGCGGTGGCCGCTGCGGATGCGCTCGGCACCGAGCCCGCCTGGCGCCGTCGGGTGGCATCGCTGCGGGACCGGCTGGCAGGACCGAAGGTCGGCCGCTGGGGCCAGTTGCTCGAATGGCGGGAGGAGAAACGCGATCCGGTGCTGGACACCCCCGGCGACACCCATCGCCATGTGTCGCATCTGTTCGCCCTGTTCCCGGGCCGCCAGATCTCGCCTGCTCGCACGCCTGAATGGGCCGCCGCCGCGCGCCGCACCCTGGAAGCCCGCGGCGACGCCGGCACCGGCTGGTCCATGGCCTGGAAGATGGCCTTCTGGGCGCGCCTGGGCGACGGTGACCGTGCCTACCGCATGCTGCGCGGCCTGCTCGCCACGCCCGGTGCCCGCGCGGCCGAACAGCGCGACACCGGCACCGAGCACAACAACGCCGGCGGCACCTATGCCAACTTGCTGGATGCGCATCCGCCGTTCCAGATCGACGGCAACTTCGGCTATACCGCCGCGGTCGTCGAGATGCTGATGCAGTCCCACGACGGCGACATCGCCCTGCTGCCGGCGCTGCCCTCGGCCTGGCCCGATGGCGAAGCGACCGGCCTGCGGGCCCGCGGCGGTCTCGAGGTCGACCTGCGCTGGGCGGCCGGCCGCCTCACCCAGGTCCGGCTGCGGGCGTCGAGCAACGGTTTCAGCGGGGCCCGCCCAGTGACATTGCGCGTGGGCGATCGCCGCATGACGCTCAGCCTCCAGCCCGGAGACGTTCGCCAGCTTGATGGCGAACTTCGACCGATCCGATGACGGACCACCGCGCCTGCATGCGCCCGGGCCCCGACCTCCCCACGATCTCAACGCCAACCCACCCATGACGCTGTCACCCCTCCTCATGACTGTCACCACCGCCGCCCTGCTGTCCGCGGGCGCCTCGGCCCTGGCGGCCGATGGCACCTCTGTCGCTGCCGCTGCTGCCGCCGCGGCCGCCACGGCCGTGTCCCCGTCCACGGCCGCCGCTGACGAGTTGCGGCTCTTCGTGGGTCAGCCGCTGCCCGGTTATCGGGTGACGGTGGGGGACTTCGAACAGAGCCAGACCCTGAGCGGCGACACAGCCGAGGTGCCCAAGCCGGCGCAGCCGAAGGTCGAGGCCAGCCAGGTCGGTGCCCGTCGCAGTGCCAAGGACAGCGCCCGCGATGCGCTGACCCTGCAGTGGAAGGACGCCTGGTCGGCCAACCTCCGGCTGGAAGGCGGCCCGCCGGTGGACCTGCGCCCGTACCTGGCCCACGGCACGATCGAATTCGACATCCAGGTCAAGGACCTCAGCCAGGCCGGCCTCGTCTTCAAGCTGGCCTGCGGCGACGGCTGCGAGCGCAAGGTCAACTACCTGATCCCCGGCCGCGCGCTGGAGGGCAAGGGCTGGCAGCGGCTGTCCTTCGCCTTGTCCTGCTTCCATCGGGAGGGCGATGATTTCAGCCGGGTGACCCAGCCCTTCGCGGTGGACACCAGCGGTCGCGGCGAGCTCTCGATCGCGAATGTGCGGGTGCTGCGTCGCGGCCAGGCCAATGCGGTCTGCGCCGACTACCGCACCGAATCGGTGACGCCGTCCCCGCTGCTGCAGGCCTGGGCGCTGGAGTGGTGGATGCCGCGCCATGAGCAGAAGCTCGCCGAGATCCGTGCGCTGCGCGAGGCCGGCAAGAACCCGGAGGTGGTGTTCATCGGTGACTCCATCACCCACGGCTGGGAAGACGCCGGCAAGGCCGTCTGGGCCGAGCATTTCGCGAAGTACCAGGCGCTGGACCTGGGCTTTGGCGGCGACCACACCGAGAACGTGCTGTGGCGGCTGCAGCATGGCGAGATCGACGGCATCGCCCCCAAGGTGGCGGTGATGATGATCGGCACCAACAACACCGGCGACCGCCAGGAAGACCCGCGCACCACCGCCGCGGGCATCCGCCGGCTGATCGACGAGATCCGCATGCGCCAGCCCGCCACCAAGATCCTGCTGCTGGCGATCTTCCCGCGCGACCCCAAGCCGGACAGCCGCCTGCGCGCCATCAACCACCAGATCAACCAGTTGATCCGCGGTTTCGCCGATCAGCAGGTCGTCCACTTCCTGGACATCAACGCCGCCCTGATGAATGCCGACGGCACGCTCTCGGCCGACGTGATGCCCGACTGGCTGCACCTCAGCGAACGCGGCTACCGCCAGTGGGCCGAGGCGCTGCATCCCACGCTGACCCGGCTGCTGGCCGAGTCCCGCTGAGGCCGCCCTCGCGCCCTGGCCCTGGCCCTTGCCCTCCCCTTCACTTTCCACCAAGAGCAGTCCCTTGACGTCCACCACCCCCACGCCCCCCGCCGACCGTCCGACGCCGTTCGGCTACGCCTCGCCCTTCCCTGACCGCTTCGTGTTCGGGGTGTCCGCTTCCGCACCGCAGATCGAAGGCGCGGCCTTCGAGGGCGGCAAGGGCGAATCCAACTGGGACCGGTTCGCCCGCCAGCCCGGTGCGGTGCACGGCGGCGACACGCTGGACGTGGCGGTGGACCACTACCACCGCTTCGACGAGGACTTCGCGCTCATGGCCTCGCTGGGGGTGAAGGACTATCGGCTGTCGATCGCCTGGCCACGCATCATTCCGGACGGCACCGGTGCGGTGAACGAGGAAGGCATCGCCTTCTATCACCGCCTCTTCGCCAGCCTGAAGAAGCACGGCATCACGCCGTGGGTCACCCTGTTCCACTGGGACCTGCCGCTGGCGCTGGAAGCGCGCGGCGGCTGGACCTCCCGCGAGACGGTCGATGCCTTTGCCCGTTATGCCGAGGTGGTGGTCAAGGCCTTTGCCGGCGAGGTCAAGCACTGGATCACCCTCAACGAGATCCGCTGCTTCACCATGCTGGCCTACGGCTTCGGCACCAAGGCACCGGGACGCCGTGAATCGGCGGCGGTGGTCAACCAGACCTATCACCATGCGATCGTCAGCCACGGCCATGCGGTGCGGGCGGTGCGCCAGTTCGGCGGTCCGGGCGCCCAGGTCGGATTGACCGACAACAGCGATGTCTGCGTGCCAGTCACCGAGACCGAGGCCGACATCGCCGCCGCAACGGCCTGGTTCCGCGACCGCAATGCCCACATCCTGGGCGCGATCCACGCCGGCCACTATCCGCCGAGCTACCTGAAGCGGGCGGGAGCGGACGCCCCGACCGTGCTGCCGGGCGACTTCGAGCTGATCAGCCAGCCGACCGACTTCCTCGGCCTGAACATCTACACCGCCCACTATGTGCGCGCCGCCGACAACGAACTCGGCTACGAGCAGCTGGTGCTGCCGGCCAACTACCCGCGCGCCGATCCGCCCTGGCTGCACCTGGTGCCGCAATCGATCTACTGGGCGCCGCGCCTGGCCACCGAGCTGTACGGGCATCGTTCGATCTACATCACCGAAAACGGCTGCGGCTATGACGACGAGCCGGTGCGCAACGGCGAGGTCCACGACCTGCACCGCCGCGACTTCCTGCGCAGCCATCTGCGCGAGGTGCATCGCGCCATCGGCGACGGCGTGCCGATCGACGGCTATTTCCTCTGGTCCTTCATCGACAACTTCGAGTGGGAAGACGGCTACCAGCGCCGTTTCGGCATCGTGCACTGCGATTACGAGACACTGCAGCGCACGCCCAAGCTCTCCGCGCGCTACTACGCCGAGGTGATGCGGGCGCGTCGCATCCTCTGATGCGCCCGTCCACCCAGCCGCTCCGGCGGCTGCCACCGCAGAGACCGTCACCATGAGCACGCCCCCCTCCAGCACCAAGGCCCGCACCACCCGCCATGCCGCGACGCTGGCGGACGTGGGCCGCGAGGCGGGCGTGTCCGCCATGGCGGCCTCCGCTGTGCTCAATGGCGCCAAGACCTCGGCGCGCATTTCCGACGAGACGCGGGATCGCATCCTGGAGGCGGCGCGGCGCCTGAACTACCGGCCCAATGCCACGGCCCGCGCCCTGACCCACCGCCGCATGAACACGCTCGGCCTGGCGACGACGCTGTCCCGCGATGAACTCAACCAGTACTTCCTGGAAGTGTTCAACGGTGTGATCGAGGCGGCGGCGGAGCTGGGGCAGAACACCACCGTGTTCGCCCTGCCCGACTGGGCCCAGGGCGCGGCGCGCATTCCGCAGCTGTGCGACGGCCGCATCGACGGGCTGATCCTGCTCGCGCCGCTGCTGGGTGCGGAAGATGCGCGCTTCCTGCCGGACCACACCCCGATCGTCAGCATCCATGCCAACGTGGACTTCCCCGGCGTGATCAATCTGGAATCGGATGAAGAGGCCGGTGCGCAGGCGATGGTCAGCCATCTGCTGGCGCTGGGGCATCGGCGCATCCTGCATCTGGCGGGGCCGTCGCATTCGCTCGGGGCCCGGCGCCGGGTGGACGGTTATCGGCGGGCGCATGAACTGGCGGGCATCGAGCCGCCGCCGGACCATGTCGTCGTCGGCGACTTCAACACCGAATCGGGCCGGCGGCTGCTGACCCAGTGGCTGCAGGCGCACCGCGGCGAAGAGATGCCGCAGGCGATCTTCGCCGGCAATGACGCCATCGCCATGGGCTGTCTGGACGTGCTGACCGCCCGCGGCATCGCCGTGCCGCAGCAGGTGTCGCTGGTGGGCTTCGACGACACGGTGCTGGCCCGCGCGGCGCGGCTGGCCACCGTGCGTCAACCGCTGCGGGAGCTGGGCCAGCGGGCCGCGCGCCTGCTGGTGGACAGCGTGGATGCCAAGCTGGGCGACGCTGCGCCGCCCACCGTCACCAACCTCGTGCTGCCGACCGAACTCGTGGTCGGCACCACGCTTGGCGCACCGCGGTCCCAGCCGCTGCGCATCGAATGAAACCCGGGGTCACCCCGCCAACGCCATGAGCGCCACACCTTTGACTCCCCATTCCCCTGCCGACGCCGAGGGGCCTGCCGGCGCAGCCGCAGGGGCCCCGCCGTCCGGATCCCGCGCCGGCGACCGCGTGCCGACGCGGCAGAAGGTGGGCTACGGCCTGGGCTCGCTGATCGACATGTGGGGCCATTGGCTCTATCCGTCGCTGGCCTTCCATGTGTTCAACGTCTTCCTGGGGGTGGCGCCGGGCCTGATCTCGACGGCGCAGATGATCAAGATCTTTGTCGACGCGGGCTCCGACGCGCTGTTTGGCTGGATCTCCGACAACACCCGCACCCGCTACGGGCGGCGTCGGCCATTCATCCTGGTCGGCGGCGTGCTGGCGGGCATCGGGCTGCCGCTGATGTTCGCGGTCGGCCGGGGCTGGACCGACACGCAGTACTTCATCTTCATGGTGGTCTCCACCATCATCTATGTGCCGGTGATGAGCTGCTTCAACATGCCCTGGCTGAGCCTGGGTGCGGAGATGACGCCGGACTATCACGAGCGCACCCGGGTCATGCAGGCCCGCAACGCGATCCAGAAGGCCCCGGAGCTGGCGATGTTCTTCGCCGCGCAGTTCACCACGCTGGCGATCTTCCGCGGCGCCGATGGCAAGCCCGACATCCTGCTGGGCGCGCAGACCTACTGCGCCATCCTGGGCGCGATCATGGTGGCGGTGTCCATCATCATGTTCTTCGTGGTGCGGGAGCGCTATTACGTCTCGCTGGTGGCGCGCACCCAGAGCCACATTCCGTTTGCCGACACCCTGTGGCGCACCTTGCGCTGCAAGCCCTTCCGCTATGTGCTGCTGATGATGCTGGCCTACGGCATGGGCACCGCGATGGTGGCGGCACTGGGCTACTACGCCACGGTCTATTACGTCTGCCATGGCGATGTGGCCCTGGCCACCAAGTGGAACACCGCCATGGGCCTGTCGGGCATGGTGTTCGGCTTCCTGGGCATTCCGTTCTTCGGCAGCGTGGCCAAGCGGCATGGCAAGCGGGCGGCACTGGCGCTGGTGCTGATCCTGGCCATCTGCGCCTTCATCGGCGACTGGTGGCTGTACGACCCGGCGCGCCCGGCGCTGCAGCTGCTGGCCTGCGGCTTCGTGGCCTTCACCGGTGCCGGCTTCTGGACGCTCTACGGCTCCACCGTGGCGGACGTGGTGGACTACGACGAACTGCAGACCGGCCAGCGCCGCGAGGGCTCGTTCTCGGCCTGCCAGTCCTGGATCTCGAAGGTGGGCATCGCGCTGGGCGTGGGCGCCTCGGGTTGGATCCTGCAGTTCACCGGCTTCGATTCCAAGCTGCCGGCTCAGTCGGAGCATGCGATCTTCATGATCCGCATCCTGCTGTCGGGCATTCCGGTGATCGGGCTGGTGCTGGCGCTGGTGGCGCTGATGCGCTTCGAACTGACGGAGAAGCGGATGCTGGAGATTCGCGATGCGCTGGAGGCGCAACGCGGCGTGGTATGAAACGGCACACAACGGTGGGATGAGCTGGATAAACTGATCGCCAGCCCTCCCAGGAGAACGTTGTGCTTGCTTCCACTGCCTCTGAGTCCGATCTGGCGTTTCAGCGTGAAGTCGAAGCGGGCGATGTGCCCGCCTCCGCGTTCGATCACCTGGCGCACTTGCGGCTGGCCTATGTGTACCTGTGCCAAGGGGATCTGGCGCAGGCGCAACACAAGATGCGCCGAGCACTGCGCTCGTTTCTCGAAGCCAACGGCATTCCGGCGGCCAAGTACCACGAGACCCTCACCAGGGCCTGGGTCATGGCGGTGTCGCACTTCATGAATCGACGAAGCAGCCCGTCGTTCTCAGCGTTTGTGGCGCACAGCCAGCCGCTTCTGGACACCCAGGTCATGCTCACCCACTACTCGGCCGCCGCGTTGTTTTCCGAGCGCGCCCGCGCGGCCTTTGTCGAGCCCGACCTCGAGGCGATCCCTGGGTAGTCCAAGCGGCGTTCCGATCGCCCTACCGCCCCACGGACGCAGACGTTCGAAATCATCGAACCTGTCAGGTACCCACCTCCGGGAGCGTCAGCCCGCCGCCCCGGCCACCCCTTCCACCTGGGCACGCAAGCGGGCGTTCTCCGCCTCCAACGCCGCCAAGCGCTCATTCAGGGGCTGGATCGCCTCGGCCACTTCGGACTCGGTGAACCGAGGCACGATGTGGCGCGGGCAGTTCCAGTCAAAGTTCTGCAAGCGCAACCGGATGATCCGTTCCACCTTGGTGCCCTTGCCGCCCTGCCCGCCGGGGCCGTCCAAGACCAAGGCGGTCAGCGCAGGATCGGCGTCCAGCGCCACCGCCTCGGCATGGGCGTAGATCTTCAGACGGGTGCGGTGGCGGTAGTCCATCAGGAACAGACAGGCCTTGTCGCTCGCCGCCAGGTTGCCGACGCTGATGTACTGGAAGTTGCCCCGATAGTCGGCAAACGCCAGGGTGCGGTCGTCCACCAGCTTCAGGAAGCCCTTGGGGCCGCCCCGGTGTTGCACATAAGGCCAACCCGTCTCCGAGGTGGTGGCAAGGTAGAAGCTGTCGCGGTCGGCAATGAACTCGGCCTCGCCGTCGCTGAAGCGATCGAACTCGCGGTGGCCGAGAAAGCCCTCCCACATGTGCGCCACCCCTTGCGCCTGTTGAACCGCCTTCACCGCCGGCGTGACCGCCACATCCAGGAATCCGTAAGCCATGGGCCTCTCCAGTTCGACTGACAATTCGTCCGCCGTCAGGGAGACGATATCGGGGCGGCGCCCACGGAACAATCCGCTGAACTTGAGCAACACCTGCGCACGGAGTGAGGAGATCGATGGACAGACTGGATGCGATGGCGCTGCTGCTCGACACCCTGGACGCCGGCAGCTTCTCAGCCGCTGCGCGGCTGCGGGGCATTCCGGTGGCCACGCTGACCCGCCACATCGGCCAGTTGGAACAGCAACTGGGCGCCGACCTGCTGATTCGCAGCACCCGTCGGCTGACCCTGACCGAGGCCGGGCAACGTTACGTCGCCAGTGCGCGGCAGGTGCTGATGCAGGTGGACGAGATGGAGCGGGATGCGGCGGGCGAGTTCGTGGCGCCCACCGGGCGACTGGTGATCAGCGCGCCACGGGCGTTCGGACGCCTTCACCTGCTGCCGCTGGTGCGGGAGTTCCTGCTGCAGCATGAGGGGATCCAGGTCGACCTGCAGTTGGCAGATCATCACGTCGACCTGGTGGGCGGCGCGGCCGATCTGGCGCTGCGGATCGGCACCCTGCCCGACAGCGGCCTGATTGCGACCCGTCTCGGCACGATGCGGTCGGTGATCGCGGCCAGTCCGGCGCTGCTGGCCCAGTGGGGCCCGGTGAATCAGCCCGAGGATCTTGCGCCCTGGCCCGAGGTCGCGGTGGACATTCCCTTGCCCACCCTGGCGACGCGGGGCGCAGGCGTCGGCCAGGAGCGGTTCGGGCGGCAGGTCCGGCTGACAGTGTCTGGTGCAGAGGCCGCGGCGGACGCCGCACAGAGCGGCATCGGCTTCGTTCGCCTGCTTCATTACCAGGTGGCCGATGCCGTGCAGGCTGCTCGCCTGGTGCTGCTGCTCACCGCTTCGGAGTCGGCGCCCGTGCCGGTGCATTTCGTCCACGCGCCGTTGACCCAACTGCCGCTCAAGACGCGTCGCTTCCTGGACTTCGCCAGCGACCGGCTCCGTGACGCGTTGCGCGCGTTGGCGCGGATCGGTGCGCCGGGCTGAACCCAGCGTCTTGATCGGCAGCCCGGACCCGCTGCACGGCAAGGTCGCGCAGGGTCAGGTCTCACCCTGAACGGGCTGCTCCGACTTCCCGGGCGGCTTCGGTGTCGCCGGTGTCTCCACCTTCTCGGCCGTCTCCGTCTTTTCAGTCTTTTCAGCGCTTTCGGCCCCCTCGACCTTCACCGCCTTTTCAGGAGCGCCGGACGCATCCTGGCGTCGCTTCTCCAGACGCGCCCGCAGCACACCGTTGACTTCGGCGCCGTAGATCAGCGTGGTCGCGCTCATGTAGAGGAAGACCAGCGTCGCGACCACGCCTGCGAAGCTCCCATACAGCAGGGCGAGCTTTCCCGCGCTGCGCAGCGTGTACGACAGCACCGCCGCGGCGGCCACCCAAAGCACCGCCCCCACCACCGCACCCGGCAGCACGGTGCGCAAGCGCTGCGGCGTGTCGGGCAGCCAGCCATACAGCAGCGCATAGAGCAGCACCAGCACCGGCAGCGCGACGCCATAGCGGACGCTGTGACGCAGCCACAGGGTGTCCTGACCCGCGCCGACGCTGCGCTCCAGCGCCTCCCAGACATACGGCATCACGATCACCGAGCTGAAGATGAGCAGGATCCCGCCGCCCACCACCACGGTAAACAGAGTGACCTTGAGCCGCGCCTTCCAGAAAGGCAGGCCGCGCTGGATGCCGTAGGACCGGTTCAAGGCGGTGCGCACCGCCTGCATGCCGGACGAGGCGGTCCACAGCGTCACGAACAGCCCGATGGCCAGCAGCGCCTGACTGCGCTGCGCCAGCACCTGGTTGACCACCGGCTGCAAGGCGCTGCGCACCAGCGGCGGCGCGTACTCCACGGCACGGGTGGCCAGTGCGGCAGCATCCCCGGGCGAGCCGATGTAAGCCGCGCCGGCGGACAGCAGCAACAGCAGCGGAAACATCGACAGGACCGACGAGAACGCCATGCTGCCGGCCTGGTTGGCGCTCTGGTGCAGCACATAGTTGCGGATGGCCTGCAGCAGTACGCCGATCACCGGCAGGCGCATGACCGACCGCTGGAGGCGCTGGAAGCGGTCTTTCAGGCGCGACATGGCCGCCCCGCCGAATCCGCCGGATTCTCTAGAGCGGCCAGACCGACCAGATCGGACCTCTCCAGATCTGGCCTCTCCGATAAGGCAGTCAAGGCGGGCCTGGGCGGTGCGCCCGGTGCGAGGCACCACAGCAAAGGGACGGCGAGGTTCACGGACAGACCTGGGTTGGCGCTGCTGAGGAGGTCCGGCGTGACCCGACCGGCGCGAACGACGGGAATGACGACGCGATCGGGCGGACACGGCGGAGGCGGCGTGGCGGTCTCAGCAAACAGCGCGCCCGAGTGCCGTCAGGTGGCGTCAGGTGGCGTCAGGTGGCGTCGGATGGCGTCGAATCGAGTCGAGCGATCCCGGCGGCAAAAGCGTCCGAAAAGTCGAGCTTGCGCGAGGACGTCCGGATTGCGCTAGGGTGAGGCCAAATTTGGGAACCCTCATGACCAACCACGATCAAGACCACCCCGCCCACCGCGCCGATCCGGCCTCTGCCGCTTCCTCCATCGTCTCCGTCGCGCCGCTGGGCATGCCCTGGGAAACACTGGATCCGTTCCTGTTCTGCGTCCACCATGACGATGCCTACCCGCCGGGGAACGGGCGGTACGGTCCGGATCCGGCCCTGCTGGCGGGCCGGCAGATCGGGTCGGACTTCTCCGGCAAGAACGGCTGGAGCATGTACCACGGGCAGCAGGTGCCGGGCTTCCCGGCCCATCCCCACCGCGGCTTCGAGACGGTCACGATCGTGCGTAAGGGTCGCATCGACCATTCCGATTCGCTGGGCGCCGGCGCCCGCTTCGGTGGCGGCGACGTGCAATGGCTCACAGCCGGCAAAGGCATCGTCCATGCGGAAATGTTCCCGCTGCTGCGCACCGATCAGCCCAATGCGCTGGAGCTGTTCCAGATCTGGCTCAACCTGCCGGCCGACAGCAAGATGGTCGAGCCGCACTTCACCATGTTCTGGTCGCAGGACATTCCTCGGCAGACGTTCCTCGATGACGCGGGCCACGCCACCGAGGTGGTGATCATTGCCGGCGCCCTGCCCGTCCCGGACTCCAGCAACGGCCACGGCAGCGCTCCAGACTCCCTGCACGGCGGCGTGGCGAAGCCGCTCGCGCCGCCGCCGGACTCATGGGCCTCGCGCCTGCACTCGGACCTGGCGATGTGGACGCTGCGGATGGCGCCCGGCGCACGATGGGTGCTGCCGCCGGCCCTGGGCGACGGCACACGCCGCAAGCTCTACTTCTTTGCTGGCAGCCGCATCCGCGTCGATGGTCAGTCGGTGCCGGTGAGTTCATCGATCGAGGTCCGCGCAGGCGCGACCGTGGAATTGGTCAACGGGGATGAGCCTGGGGAGCTGCTGATGCTGCAAGGTCGTCCGATCGGCGAGCCGGTGGCGCAGTACGGGCCGTTTGTCATGAACACCGAGCAGGAGCTTCGCCAGGCGTTCGAGGACTACCGCCGCACCGAGTTCGGCGGCTGGCCCTGGCCGGACACCGCCCCGGTGCATGGAGAGGAAGACGGCCGCTTTGCGCGACATGCGGATGGGCGAACGGAGCGGCATCCGTCGCAGGACTGACGGGCGACTGACGCCCGCCTGAGGTTCGCTCAGTCGGCGCGGTCGCCCCTCAAGATGAATTGGCGCCCGTCATTGAGCGCGACTCGGACGGCCAACTGTCCGTGCTCATTGACCGAGACGGGATTCAAGGCGAAGTCCGTCACTGTCGCCCCGAAGAGCGAGTCACCGCGCCCCAGCAGGCGCTGCGGCTCGTCGCTGCCGGCATAGATGCCAAGCTGGCCGCCCACGGGCGTGCCATAGAACGCCACCAACCCGGCGTTGTTGATCAGAACGCCGCGCAGGCTCTCGAACTGTGAGCCGGCGTTGACCAGGCAGTGCCGTTCATCGTGGTCCTGCAAATAGATGCCCCAGCCGCCCGATGCCTGTCTCGCGGCGAACGCCACCTGGCCAAGATCGTTGAGGATGGGAAAACGGCCCAGCTCACTGAACGCCGGACCCGTCGCCGCGATCCGGCGAGGCTCGCCGTCGTGCTGCAAGAAGAGGCCCTGTTGCCCATCGGTCAGATTGGCGCGGTAGACGATCGCTCCGCGCTGATTGATGACCGGCAACCCTTCGAATCCGGCGATGGATCCGCCGGCTGCGGCGATCGTCTCCCAGGTGTCTCTGCGCCAAATCTGGGTGAAGGCCTGGCCGGAGCGACCGACCGCTCGCACCGCCACCTCCTGGCGGTCGTTCATCGTGGGGCCGAGCGGGCCGATGGACTCAGCCGGCGCTAACGGACGAATGGCTTGCAAACCTCGCTCCGCGTCGATCAGCACCAGCGCCGCCTCGCCGCCCTGCAGGGTCGCGTAGATCGACAGCGACGCGCGGGCATCCAGGTCCGGATGGCTGGCGAAGCGTTCAACCGGGCTGCCTGGATCGGTACTCAGCGCGACAGCCATGACGTCGCGTCCATTGCTCACGAACACCCCGGTGCCGCCTGCCTCCAGCGCAGCCTGGAACGCGACCCGCCCTTCATCGTTGATGGACGGGACATACGGAGAGAAATCGGAGAAGTGGTCGGCGTTCGTGGCCAGGACGGTCCAGGTCCAATTGCGAGATTCAAGGTCCATTCACACCGTCCAAACGCCAAATCAATGGATCGATTGTGAGGGAATCTGGATGGCACGATCCTGCAGCACCCGTGTCCGGATCTACGGATGCAAATGAAGCGGATGCGCGATCAAGACATCAGCGGCTTTGCCGCGCGATCAAAGGACTTCACTCGTCCTGCTGGGGCCATCCATCACAGGTCGTCTCCTGGATGTCGCAGATTCGATTCACCCAGACTCTGAATCGGCCCGGCTTGACGCCCTGTCTGGCCTGAGGGTGAATTCGCATCGTGGCACGAAGGTCTTTGGGAATCGCGTTTTCTCGAAACTCCAGCCGTACCCAGTGACCGGAGCAGTCTACCGGCCGGCTGGCGTCCATCAGCGCATCGCTGTCGAGGGTCTCGCCCTCTCCCACCTGCATCAGTACCGATGAATCGCTGCGGGGCGCCGAACGCCCCACGCTGGCCTGGGATTTGACCAGCATCTTGTTGCCGCTAATCCAGCCCTCCTCGGCATACGTCGGACGCGGCTTACGAGCCGACAGGCCACTGAAGTCGACGGCCTTTCGAATCTGAAACCATCCCTGCCTGCTGCTGATCACGTCGACTTCCACCCGCTCTTGCAGGCTGTCGGTCTTGCTGAACCAGGTCGGCGGCAGCGTGCCAAGAATCGTCGCGGTGCTGCTTGGCGCTGACCGGACGTTCACGCCCGCAGGGTCACGCTCTTCAATGAATGCGCCGAATGAGCAGCTCTTTGATTCATCAGCGCGTGCGTCCGCAGGTGCCAGGGCCGTCAATGCCGTTCCCAGCACCACCGCATGCACAACCTGTCGGTGCGCAGAGGCCATCAACCAAGCCATGGTGGAAACGGCTGAAGTGATGAGGGAAAGATCGAAAGCATCGGCCAAGATTCCGCAGGATGGGCTGCTCTTGCCGGTCGAAGTCGACCGTCGTCATCGCCCATCCCGCGAGTATCGCTCGCCGAGACCCGCGCTCCTACGAGCCATCAGGCGCGGCATCGACGATCATCCTCGGAACGCTCGACGCGCTCATCCCTTGCGCTTGTTGTAGACATCCACGAACACCGCCGCCAGCAGCACCAGCCCCTTGATCACCTGCTGGTAATCGATGCCGATGCCGAGGATGGACATGCCGTTGTTCATTACGCCCATCACAAAGGCGCCGATCACCGCGCCCATGATCTTGCCCACACCGCCGGAGGCCGAGGCGCCGCCGACAAAGCAGGCCGCGATCACGTCCAGCTCAAAGCCCAAACCCGCCTTCGGCGTGGCCGTGTTCAGGCGCGCCGCGAACACCAGTCCCGCCAGCGCGGCCAGGGCTCCCATGTTCACGAAGGTGAGGAACGCAATCCGCTGCGTCCGCACGCCCGACAGCCGCGCCGCCTTTTCGTTGCCGCCGACCGCATAGACGCGGCGTCCCAAGGTGGTCCGCCCCGCAATGAAGTCGTAGGCCAGCGTCAGGGCGACCATGACCACCATCACCGTCGGCAGGCCCTTGTAGGACGCCATCAGCCAGCTCATGGCCAGCACCGCCACCACAATGATGGCCTGACGGGCGATGAAGACCGGCGAGGGTTCCGTCTCCATGCCGTGACGGATGCAGGCATTGCGATGGCGCCAGGACACGATCACCGCCGTCACCGCCAGCAGCACGCCCAGGCCGAGCGTGGTCGGACGCGGATCCTCCTGGCCGAACAGCTCCGGCAGGAAGCCGGCGCTCAGGGCCTGGAAGGCGTCCGGGAACGGGCCGAGCGACTGGCCCTGCAGCAGCGCCAACGCCAGGCCCTTGAACACCAGCATGCCGGCCAGCGTGACGATGAACGAGGGAATGCCCAGGTAGGCGACGAACCAGCCTTGTGCGCCACCAATCACCGCGCCCACCAGCAAGCACACCAGCCCGGCGGGCAGCGCGGGCCAGTTGTAGTTGACCATCAGCACCGCCGCGAGTGCGCCGATGAAGCCGCAGACCGAGCCCACCGACAGGTCGATGTGCCCCGCCACGATCACCAGCAGCATGCCCAGCGCCATGATGACGATGTAGCTGTTCTGCAGCACCAGGTTGGTCAGGTTCAGCGGCTGCAGCAAGGTGCCGTCGGTGAGCACCTGGAACAGCAGCATGATGCCGACCAGCGTCAGCAACATGCCGTAGTCGCGCAGGTGGCGCTTGAGGAAGTGGGCCACGCCGTTGGCGCCGTGGCCCGATCCGGGCGGCTTGGGGGACGGCGCCGCACGGGTTTCGGTCGGCGTGCCCTTGCCCTGGGCACCATGGGCCGGGGCGGTCATCAGGGTCTCAGGCATAACTGGTCTCCTTGGCGCCGACGATGGCGCCCATGATTCGTTCTTGTGTCGCCTCGGTGCGGTCCAGCTCGGCCACCAGGCGCCCTTCATTCATGACATAGGTGCGGTCGCACATGCCCAGCAGCTCGGGCATCTCCGACGAGATCATCAGGATCCCGCAGCCGCTTTCCGCCAACTGCGCGATCAGGCCGTAGATCTCGAACTTGGCGCCGACATCGATGCCGCGGGTCGGTTCATCCAGGATCAGCAGCCGCGGTTGGGAGAACAGCCACTTGGCCAGCACCACCTTCTGTTGATTGCCGCCCGACAGATGCATCACCTCCTGGCTGACATCGGCGCAGCGGGTGGCCAATTGCCGGCGGTAGTCCTGCGCCACGTTGTGCTCGCGGGCTTCGTCCAGCACGCCGAAGCGGGACACGCCCGGCAGATTGGCCAGGCTGGTGTTCCAGGCAATCGAATCGTTGAGCAGCAGGCCGAGGGACTTGCGGTCCTCGGTGACATAGGCGAGTCCCGCCGCCACCGCCTTGGGCACGGTGGACACATCGATCACCTGGCCGTCCATCATCGCGGTGCCGGTGATCCGGCGGCCGTAGCTGCGACCGAACACGCTCATCGCCAGTTCGGTCCGCCCCGCGCCCATCAGGCCGGCGATGCCGACGATCTCGCCGCGACGCACCGTCAGATTGACGCCCTTCACCACCTCGCGCCCGGTCTGCACCGGATGCTGCACATGCCAGTCGCGCAGCTCGAACAGCAGCTCGCCGATCTTGGGCACGCGGCGGGGGAAGCGGTCGGCCAGGTCGCGGCCGACCATCGCCTGGATGATGCGGTTCTCGCTCACCGGCTCGTGGCGGCAGTCCATGGTGGTGATGGAGCGGCCATCGCGCAGCACGGTCAGCCGGTCGGCGACGCGGGTGATTTCCTTGAGCTTGTGGGAGATGAGGATGCAGGCAATGCCCTGCGCCTTCAGCTCCATCAGGCGGTCCAGCAGCGCATCGCTGTCGGACTCGTTGAGGCTGGCGGTCGGCTCATCCAGGATCAGCAGCCGCACCGACTTGGCCAGCGCCTTGGCAATCTCCACCAGCTGTTGCTGACCGATGCCCAGGTCCGCGATCCGGGTGTCCGGCGATTGGCGCAGGCCCACACGGGCCAGCAGTTCGCGGGCACGATCGTGCATGGCCAGCCGGTCGATCACGCCCAGGCGGGCCGGCTCATGGCCGAGGAACAGGTTCTCGGCAATCGAGAGCTGCGGCACCAGCGCCAGCTCCTGGTGAATGATGATGATGCCCAGGGCCTCGCTGTCGGTGATGCCGGCAAAGCGGCGCTCCTCACCCTGGAAGCGGATCTCGCCCTCGTACGACGGATGCGGATAGACGCCGCTGACGACCTTCATCAGCGTGGACTTGCCGGCGCCGTTCTCGCCGACGACGGCATGGATCTCGCCGGGATGCACCACCAGATGGACGTTCTCCAGCGCGGTCACGCCATGGAAACGCTTGGTGATGCCCCTTAATTCGAGCATGGGCGCGGCCGCTTCGGCGCCGCGCGGGTTGGGCATGGCGCCGGCAGGCACCGTGCTGGATTCGGCTTCAGACATCAGCCCCTCCAAAGAGTCAGACGGACACTGACGGCGCCACAGGGGGACCGTCAGCCTCGCTCGATCGGCTCGGACCAGGCGCCTCGAAGGCACCCTACCCGGCCCCGGGAACACGCGCCGAGCATCGGCGCGGGGTCACGCAGGCGATCGGTCCGGATGCGGAGCGTCGCGGACCGATCGGGCAGGACACATGCCCACCCGCTCAGCCCCACGCACGTCCGACACCAGCGGCCCGATCACCGGGCAGCCGGCCCTCAGCGCACCTGGCTGTCCTTGTAGTAGCCGCTGTCGACCAGCGTGGCCTTCCAGTTGCCGGTGTCCACCGACACCGGCTTGAGCAGGATGGCCGGCACGACCTTCACGCCGTTGTTGTAGGTCTTGCTGTCGGTGATGGCCGGCGTCTTGTTGGTCAGCACCGCATCCACCAGCGTGGCGGCCGACTGGGCCAGCGCGCGGGTGTCCTTGAAGACGGTGCTGGTCTGCTCGCCCTTGAGGATGGACTTGACCGACGGGATCTCGGCGTCCTGGCCGGTCACGATCGGGCACGGCAGGCTCTTGCTGCAATAGCCGGCGCCCTTGAGCGAGGACAGGATGCCGATGCTCATGCCGTCATACGGCGACAGCACCGCATGCAGGCGTTCCTTGCCGTAGTAGGCCGACAGCAGGTTGTCCATGCGGGCCTGGGCGGCGGAGGCATCCCAGCGCAGCGTGCCGACCTTGCCCATGCCCAGCTGCTTGCTGCGCACCACCAGCTTGCCACTGTCGATGTAGGGCTTGAGCACCGACATGGCGCCGTCGTAGAAGAAGGTGGCGTTGTTGTCGTCCGGCGATCCGCCGAACAGCTCGATGTTGAACGGGCCCTTGCCCTGTGCGAGGCCGAGCTTGTCGATGATCGACTGGCCCTGCATCACGCCGACCTGGAAGTTGTCGAAGGTGACGTAGTAATCGACGTTCTTGGTGCCGCGGATCAGGCGGTCATAGGCGACGACCTTGATGCCGCGGTCGGCGGCCTTCTGCAGCACGCCCGACAGCGCCGATCCGTCGATGGAGGCCACCACCAGCACCTTGGCATTCTTGGTGATCAGGTTCTCGATCTGGGCGAGCTGATTCGGGATGTCGTCTTCGGCGAACTGCAGGTCCGCGCGGTAACCCTTGTCCTTGAAGGCCTTGACCATGTTGTCGCCGTCGGCGATCCAGCGGGCGGAACTCTTGGTCGGCATCGCGATTCCGACCAGGCCCTTGTCCTGCGCGTGGGCGGCGGTGCCCAGGGTCATCATGCAGGCCGTCATCAGGCCGCCCAGCGCCAGGCGGCGCGTGATGCTGTGAAGTGTCATGTCTTCGTCTCCGTTGTTGCTTGTCTGACAAGGAGACCCTCACGGCCCCCTGTCCGTCCGCATTCAAATCGTTCATTGCGATCGCGCGGCGCCCGAGCATCGCATGAACAACCACTGAATGCATCCTGAACATTCCCTGAATGAATCAAGGGTGGCTGCCACTCGGCAAGCGGCGTACCAGCCCCTTGAGAGGCCGACCAGGGCGCCACGCCTGCCCACCATCGCGGTCAGAGCCCGCCAGCACGCGGTTCTGGAGCGCGGCGCTTTTTCGGAAGGGCTGCCAGGAAACTGCGCACATGGTCGCGTTTCGATATCGATCTCGGTATCGATGCCGACATCGAATTCATCGCCCACACAGCAGGCTGACGCCACCGCAGCAGCCCAGGCCGCCTACGCCGCTGACGCCGCCCGCATCGTCATTGCTGCCGTCGCCGTCATTTCCGTCATCGCCGTCCCACCGTCACTGCGAGTTGCTTCGCCCAGGGCTGGCCGGTTTCTTCACGCGCGTCCCCGCCGGATCCCGAGTGTTCTGACCTTCGGGTCGCAGCGTGACCAGCACGATGTCATTGCTGCGCATCGGCACACGCCAGTCGAGTCGGCCCTTCGCGCCGATCCGGATCGTCTGGCTCGTTTCGGGACGGTCTTGCGTCAGCCCCTGCAAGCGGCTCAATTGATCCGCATTGAGGGATACCGGCGAGCCCATCTCCAGCCAGGCGGTGAACGCATCATTGCGTTGATGCCCGGTGCGCCGCACCTCCACCCGATAGCGCCCCGGGGTCAGGGCATGCCATTGCAAATGGACCGGTCGGGCCTGTCCAGCGGGCACTGGCCGGCCGAAGAAAGTCCGGTTGCTCACTGGCTGATCCGGCGTCTGCCAATCCCAGACCAGGGCGGTGGCTTGATCCCCGTCGCGGGTGGCCAGGACTTGATCGTCGGACGGGACGGGTGTGCCGCCCTCCGCCGGCCTCACCGGGATCTCCAGGCCGCGCAAGGCGTTCAGGTATTTGTAGGCGAACCATGCCGGCTTGCGGACGCCTTCGCGCGTCATCAGACCGAAGCCGCCATGGAACGGTGCGGGCGGTGGACCGGCTTCCTCGAACAGGTCGCTGTAGGTCCAATAGCTCATGCCCTGCGCCAGGCCGCGGGTCTGGCGCAGCTTGGTGAGGATGTAGGGCGCGCTGATGTAGCTGTCATGCACCAGGTCGCGCGGGTTGTAGCTGGTGCTCCATTCGGTGATGAAGAGCGGCAGCCCGGGAAAATCCGAGGCCTGGATCTGCTCACGCACCCGACGCACATCACCGACGATCGCGTCGGGCGACGGTGAAAGCTTGCGATCCTCCACGCCGTGTTCGTCAAGGAAGCCGCCGTCCACGCCGTAGGTGTGGGTGGTGACGAAGTCCACCGGCACCTGCACCGACTTCGCATAGGCCAGGAACGGCACCACCCAGTCGGCACCCGCCGTGGCCGGACCGCCCACACGCAGCGCCGGGTCAACGGCCTTGAGCACCCGGGCCGTGTCCGCATACAGCGCGAAATAGGCCGGCTGGTCGGCCTTCTCCCAGAACCCGTCGAGGTTGGGTTCATTCCACACCTCGAAGTACCAGCTGCGGACCTCCGCCGCGCCATAGCGCTGGATCAGGTGCCGCGCGAACGCATCCACCAGCGCGCGCCAGGCGGCGGGCTCCGGATGCGAGGTGTTGCCCTTCCAGTAGAAGATGGTCTGCGGCGAGGTGGCCATCGCCGCCGGGGTGAAGCCCAGTTCGACGAAAGGCTTGATGCCGCGCGCCAGCAGGCCGTCATAGAGCCGATCGATGCCGCTGAAGTCGTAGACCGTCTGCCCGTTCTTCACTGTGACCGTGCCCAGCACATCATGGAAGATGGCGTGGAAGCGGATGAAGCGCATGCCGAGTTCATCGACCATCGTCTTGACCTGGCCCAGGCTGTCCTCGCGGCCCAGGGTGCCGGGGAAGTCCGCACCGATGGAGAGGTCGTGCGCACGGTCCATCGGCTGCGTCGCCGCCTTCAGGTCCAGCACGAAGGTCCGGGGTTGCAAAACGGGTGCGGCCGCGCCGCCGCTGGTCGCACCGAACGCGGCGGGCGCCGTGGCCGTCGCCGCCAGTGCCACCATCCAGGCGAGTGCGTGAGGTGCGCGCGACCGACGCGGCAATGGCAATCCGCCCGACACATCGCCTGTCACGCGGCTCGCAGCCCCAGCCGCGGCGTCAATGCGCCGCATGCGCGCCTCCCGCGTTGGCCGCCCTGCCCTCGCCGCCCTCGCCCTCGCCCTCATCATCGGCGCCCAGCGTCACCGGGAACGGTGCCAGCCACGCCAGCACGATCGGCGGAATCGAGAACAGCAGCACCAGGCCGAAGAACGAGGCGTACTGCTGCCCCACCGCCGCATAGACCCAGCCGCTGACGCTGCCGGTGGCCCACTTGGTCAGCGCCATCACGCCGGTGGCCATCGCATAGTGGGTCATCTTGAACGGCCCCGGAGCGATCTGCTGCATCATGTAGAGCATGTGGCCGACCGAGCCCATGCCGAAGCCGAACTTCTCGATGGCGACGATGCCGCCGATCACCCACAGGTCATTGGGCAGCGCATGGCTCAGGTAGTAATAGGTCAGATGCGGCAGGTTGAGCGCAATCGCCAGCAGGAAGAACGAGCGCCGGAGCGTCATCTTCGCTGCAATGAAGCCGCCCAGGAAGGCGCCCGCAATGAAGGCCACCGTGCCGGCGGTGCCGTAGATGTGCCCCAGCGCCGCGTTGTCCAGGCCGAGCCCGCCCACGCTGCGCGGATCCAGCAGGAACAGCGGGCCGAACTTCTCGATGAAGCCCTCGGCGAAGCGATAGAAAAACACCACCGCCAGCATCATCCAGATCGACGGTTTCTGGAACAAGGTGACCCAGGACGCCCGCAGCGCCACCATCGCGGTGGCCAGGTCCTTGCCGTGCACGGCGGCCGGTGCGCCCGGCGGCAGCACCCGCAAGTGCCACAACCCGAAGCCGCCCATCATGCCGGCCGCGCCCAGCATCACCGCCATCCAGCAATGCACCCAGCTCCAGCCCAGGGACTGGTGCAGCCAGCCAGTCAAGGAGACCAGCAGGCCGGAGGCCACCACCGCCCCCAGGTTCCAGCACATGCCCTGGAGCCCGGCGTAGCGGGCCTGCTCCCGGGGCGGCATGGTGGTCATGAAGACGCCGTCGGCGACGATGTCCTGCGTGGCCGAGGCAAAACCGGTGATCCAGAAGAACGCCAGCGACGCGCGGAAGAACCCGTCCAGCGGCAGGCAGAAGGCCACCGCGCCCAGCGAGGCCATCATCAGGAACTGCATGGTGATCACCCACCAGCGCTTGGTCCGGTAGGGCTCCAGCAGCGGGGACCACAGGGGCTTGAGCACCCACGGCAGGTACATCTGCGAGGTGTAGAGCGCGATGTCCTCGTTGGACACGCCCATGTTCTTGTAAAGGATGGCGGCCACCGCACCGACCAGCACATTGGGCAACCCCATGGCCAGATACAGCGACGGGACCCAGGCAAGCGGATGGCGTTTCATCTCGGCCTCGACAGGAGGAGTGGCGGGCGTGGCGCCATCCGGCGTCATGCCGGACGGCGCAGCGCCGGGGACGGCGGTGGTGGAGAGGTCGGCGCTCATCGCGTTCCTTTCTTGGGCGGCGCGTTCAGCGCCTGCAGGGCCGCCGACACATAGACGAGCGGCGCATTCCAGTTGATGGCGACCTCATTGCTGGCATAGCTGCAGAAGTGGTCGAGGTAGGACAGCGCCGGCGCGCTGGCGGGATAAGGCACCGGGCAGTCGGACTTGTCCTGCTGCCCCGGATTGGCGCCGCCGACGATGAAGCCGGGGATCGGCGCCGCCACGCCATCGGCCTGCGACGGCCGATGATGCGGATGCATCGGTGACACGCTGCCGAAGCCGGTGACCATGGACAGACCCAGCGGATTGCGGCCCATGACGTAATCGAACAGCGACTGGGCCGCATCCAGCGCGTCCTTTCGGGCCGGCGAACCGGCCGGCGCCAGGCGGGCCGCCTGAATCAGCATCAGCGCCTGGTTCAAGACGGTCGAGTTGCTGCCCCAGTCGAAGTCCTTGGCCTGCATCGACACGCGCCAGGCCGAGTGCCGCCATCGCCCGACCAGCTCATCGCCCAGCGTCCGCAGGCGACTCTCGATCAGGGCGCGGTCGGCCGCCGGGGTCAGCGCCGCGCGGTGCTGAGCCAGCGAGACCCAGGCCAGGCCCTTCACATCGCCCCAGGCCGGCACGGTGGCCGCGGTGCTGGCCGGTGCCATCGCCTGATAGAAGCGGTCATCCCGGGTGGTGATGTAGAGCTCGGCGGCGGCCCAGGCGAATTCATCATCGAGCTTGTCATCGCCGTACTCACCGGTGACGACATCCGGCGGCTGCCGATAGACGGCGTCCGGATGGGCCTTCGCCCACGCCCACGCCGCCTGAGCGGCCTTCAGCAGCCGGGACGAGCGGCCGGGCGATTGCGCATCGAACGGCGCCAGCACCCGGCTGGCGGTGGCCATCACCGCCGCAAAGTCCAGCGTGGCCGCAGTGCTCTTCTGCACCACGTAGCGCTCCGCATCGGCGCGGTCCGGCATGACCACGCCGTCGAACTTCAGGTTGGTGAGCTTGTGATAGACGCCGCCATCGGCGGGGTCCTGCATCGTCAGCATCCAGTCGATGTTCCAGAGCGCCTCGTTGAGCAGATCCGGCACGCCGTTGCCGCTTTCCGGCAGCCCCACCGTCAGGGACTGGAACAGCGCCGGATAGTGTTCGTAGGCGGCCAGCAAGGTGTAGACGCTGATGCCGGAGTTGACGATGTACTTGTTGTAGTCGCCGGCGTCATACCAGCCTTTGGGACTGTCGATGACGCTGCCTTCGCGCCGCTCCGGCCCCACCGCCGACGCATGCAGCCGCACCTGGGTGTCCGCATGGCCGGCGGGCCGGGCATACACCCCGGCCAGCGCCGGTGTGAGCGCGAGGCTGGCTCGATTGAAATAGAACGCCCGGATCGCGGCGGCGCTGAGCGGCAGGTACGCGTCCGCAGCGATGCGGAACACCGCCGACGAGCCCACGCCCGGCACCTGGACCCGGTAGCGACCCGGCGTCTTCAGCGCGGACAGATCCGCCAACTGCACCTCGATCTGCGCCGGCGCCCACAGGGCCGGCGCACCCAAGGCCCCCCTCAGAACCACCTGACCGGTGCGGTCATCGAGGACCTCGAACCGGCGACCGATGGTGCGGGGCTTGCCGCCGCCGGGCTGGCCGACGGGCTCGCCGCCGGACGTCGGTCGGCTGGACCCGATCGTCGGCACCACGGCCCATTTCGCTGCGCCGGGCGGGAAGCCGAGCTGATTGATCTGAATGACTGGCTGCGCGGTCAATACCGCTGCGGGCGCGGACGCGGACGCGGACGCCACCTTCGCCACAGGCACAGCAGGCGCCTGCGCCCACGCCGCGGGCAGCGCCACGGCGGCGCCCAGGCCCGCGAGCCACGCGCAAAGTCCGCTCACCGGCGAGCGGGACATCGCCGCGCCACACGGCGACAGACGCTGGCCGACCACGGCCGTGTGCCCGCCACCGCAGGTCGCGGTCGGGCCGGTTCGACGATTCCGGGAGTGCACCCGCATCGTGTTGTCTCCTGTTCGACGGCGCCTGTGTCGGCGCTCTTGATCGTGGAAAGCCGGCCGCCCCATGACGGCCGGAAAAAGTCCTCAATGCATGCGCGCATCCCTGCAGCAGGGCCGAGCGGCGCGCCCCGAGCACCGGAGGCGAGAACGGCAGAGACGGCGGTGCATGACCACCCGCCGGTCTGCGTCGCTCGCGGGACCTCGAAGCGCGCCACCCTGGATCATTGCGGCGACCAGTCCAGCGAAGCGCCCTCGGCCTGCACCGGGCTGCGCACGCCGTCGACCTCGATCGACCAATCCCGCAACAGGCCTTCATCGATCACCGCGCGGTACCGGTCGCCATGACGCTCGACCTGACCCCGTGCGGCGATCGATCCGTCCAGCGCCGGCACCACGAAGGCGGCGCTGGCGCCGTCATCGAGCGCAAACACCCGCAGCACCACACCGCGACCGTAGTCGTAGTCCGGCCGCTCCGTCTCCGCGCCCCACGGCAGCACCGAATTCGGCGCGGCATAGAGCGGCAGGCTCAGGAAGTCGTGCGTCTCGCGCCGCCAGCGACCGCCCTGCACCACCTCGCCGCTGAGCAGATGGGTCCATCGGCCGTCCGGCAGATAGACATCCACCTCGCCGCTCTCGGTGAACACCGGCGCGACCAGCAGGCCATCGCCGAGGTGATATTGGCGGTCCAGCGTCGCGCAGGCCGGATCGGCCGGATGCTGCATCACCGGGCTGCGCATCATCGGCACACCGGTCTCGGTGGCCTCGATGGCCACCGCATACAGGTAGGGCATCAGCTGGTGCTTGAGGCGGGTGAAGCGACGCAGGACGTCGCAGCTTTCCTCGTCCACCAACCATGGCACCCGGTAGGAGCTGCTGCCGTGCAGACGGCTGTGCGACGACAGCAGACCGAACTGGATCCAGCGCTTGTAGACGGCCGGCGGCGGGTTGCCCTCGAAGCCGCCGATGTCGTGGCTCCAGAACGCAAAGCCGCAGCTGGTCAGCGACAGGCCGCCGCGCAGGCTCTCGGCCATCGATTCGAAGTTGGACCAGCAGTCACCGCCCCAGTGCACCGGGAAGCGCTGACCGGAGGCATAGGTCGAGCGGGCAAACACCACCGCCTCGTCGCCCTTGACCTCCTTGAGCAGGTCGAACACGACCTCGTTGTAGCGCAGCGCATAGAGGTTGTGCATCTCGACCGGATCGGCGCCGTCGTGATAGGTCACATCCCGGTCGGGAATGCGCTCGCCGAAATCGGTCTTGAAGCAGTCCACCCCCATGGCCAGCAAACGCCGCAGATGGCCCTGGTACCAGGCCACGGCAGCGGGATTGGTGAAGTCCACGATGGCCATGCCCGGCTGCCAGAGGTCGGTCTGCCAGACCCGGCCGTCGCGGCGCTTGATGAAGTAGCCCTCGCGCGCGCCTTCGGCAAACAGTCGGGACCGCTGGGCCACATACGGATTGATCCAGAGGCTGATCTTCAGCCCCTTGTCGCGCAGCCGGGCCAGCATGCCTTGCGGGTCCGGGAAGCCGCGCGGATCCCATTCGAAGTCGCACCACTGGAACTCGCGCATCCAGAAGCAGTCGAAATGGAACACCGCCAGCGGCAGCTCGCGTCGCGCCATTTCGTCGATGAAGTGGGTGGCGGTGGCCTCGTCGTACTGGGTGGTGAACGAGGTCGTCATCCACAGGCCGAAGCTCCAGGCCGGCGGCAGTGGCGCGCGGCCGGTCAGCGCGGTCAGGCGCCGCATGACGTCCTTGGGCGTCGGACCCGCGACCACGCAATAGTCCAGGCTTTCGCCCTCGCGGCTGAACTGCACCCGCGAGGTCTTTTCGGAGGCCACCTCGAAGGAGACGGGGCCGGCCTCGTTGACCAGCACGCCGTAGCCGCGGTTGCTCAGGTAGAACGGCACGCTCTTGTAGGCCTGCTCGCAAGCGGTGCCGCCGTCCTTGTTGGTGTTCTCCACCACCTGGCCGTTCTTGATCCACGGCGTGAAGCGCTCGCCCAGGCCGTAGACATACTCGCCCACGGCCAGGCTCAGTTGTTCATGCACCTGGGTGGTCGGGCCGGGACACTGCAGATAGCCCAGCGCACGCCAATCGCTGCGGGTGAGCACCCGGTCGCCCTCGCGGAAGGTCAGGCCGTAGCCCTCGCCCTTCTTGACGTCGACCGACAGCGCCCCGCTGGTGATCGTCACCCGCGTCTCGGTCTCCTGCACCTGCAGCGCCACCGCAGTGGCGCCCGGCATCGGCACGTGCAGACGCGGCGCCTGCGAGGCGATGTAATGGGCGACGCTGACGCGGATCACGCCCTCGATCGGCGAACGCAGGGTGACGGTGAGCACCGGTCCCTGCAGGGTGTCGCCGCGATGCTTGATCGGACGTGTGGTGACCAGCAGCACCACGCTGTCCTCATGCACATCCACGGCATAGGTCTCGGTGGCGTAGTGCGCCGCCACACCGGGCTGCAACAGCCATTGCCCGTCGGTGAACTTCATGGGTCTCCTTCTTTTATCTCGCTGCAAGCCGCGTGTTTAGCGATAAATCAGCGTAACTATGGTACAAACGACGGCTCGTTGGCACGCCTTGAAGCGGTCGCGAGCATAGAGCATTCGCGGGAGCGATCATCTCCGGACAAGCGAGCATTCCGGCCTGTGAAGGCCGTCTCGTTACCCACCGTTTCGTTCGCTCAACCTCCCTGTGGCCAATCATGCCGATTTCGATATCGAAGTCCCGGAACAATTGATTGGATCTGGATCGGCGACCTGCCTAGCATGTCCGCCAACCGGGCTACCGCCCCCAGTGACCCTCGAACCGCAGAAAGACCCATGACCGAGGCAAAGAAGATCAAGCTCCGTTCGGCCGAATGGTTCGGCACGCAGGACAAGAACGGCTTCATGTACCGAAGCTGGATGAAGAACCAGGGCATTCCGGACCATGAGTTCCAGGGCAAGCCGATCATTGGCATCTGCAACACCTGGTCCGAGCTGACGCCCTGCAACGCCCACTTCCGCAAGCTGGCCGAGCATGTGAAGCGCGGCATCCTGGAAGCGGGTGGCTTTCCGGTGGAGTTCCCGGTGTTCTCCAACGGCGAGTCCAACCTGCGCCCCACCGCCATGCTGACCCGCAACCTGGCGAGCATGGACGTGGAGGAATCGATCCGCGGCAATCCGATGGATGCGGTGGTGCTGCTGGTGGGCTGCGACAAGACCACGCCCGCGCTGCTGATGGGCGCGGCCAGCGTGGACCTGCCCACCATCGTCGTGACCGGCGGTCCGATGCTCAACGGCAAGCTGGGCGGCAAGAACATCGGCTCCGGCACCGCCGTCTGGCAGTTGCATGAGCAGGTGAAGGCCGGCCAGATCTCGATGCACGACTTCATCGCTGCCGAGGCCGGCCATTCGCGCTCGGCCGGCACCTGCAACACGATGGGCACGGCCTCGACCATGGCCTGCATGGCGGAATCGCTGGGCACCTCGCTGCCGCACAACGCGGCGATTCCGGCGGTGGATGCGCGCCGCTATGTGCTGGCGCATCTGTCGGGCATGCGCATCGTCGAGATGGTCTGGGAGGACCTGAAGCTGTCCAAGGTGCTGACCCGCGAGGCCTTCGAGAACGCCATCCGCGTGAACGCGGCGATCGGCGGCTCGACCAATGCGGTCATCCATCTGAAGGCGATCGCCGGACGCGTCGGCGTGCCGCTGGAGCTGGAGGACTGGACCCGCGTCGGCCGCGGCACGCCCACCCTGGTGGACCTGCTGCCCTCGGGCCGCTTCCTGATGGAAGAGTTCTATTACGCCGGCGGCCTGCCGGGCGTGCTGCGCCGCCTGGGCGACCATGGCCTGCTGCCGCACAAGGACGCGCTGACCGTCAACGGCAAGAGCCTGTGGGAGAACTGCCACGACGCGCCGATCTATGACGAAGAGGTCATCCGCCCGATCGCCAAGCCGCTGATCGAGGACGGCGGCATCTGCGTGCTGCGCGGCAACCTGGCGCCGCGCGGCGCGGTGCTCAAACCCTCCGCCGCCACGCCGGCGCTGATGCAGCACCGCGGCCGCGCGGTGGTGTTCGAGGACTTCGAGGACTACAAGGCGCGGATCTTGGATCCGGAGCTGGTCTGCGACAAGGACTCCATCCTGGTGATGAAGAACTGCGGCCCGCGCGGTTATCCGGGCATGGCCGAGGTCGGCAACATGGGCCTGCCGCCCAAGCTGCTGGCGCAGGGCATCAAGGACATGGTCCGCATCTCCGATGCCCGCATGAGCGGCACCGCCTACGGCACCGTGGTGCTGCATGTGGCGCCCGAAGCCAAGGCCGGCGGCCCGCTGGCGGTGGTGCGCGAAGGCGACTGGATCGAACTGGACTGCGCCAACAACCGCCTGCACCTGGACATCCCCGATGCCGAACTGGCGCAACGTCTGGACGTTTGGCAGGCGGCGCAGCAGCCCGACCCGGCGGATGCCAGCGGCTACCGCAAGCTCTATGTGCAGCATGTGCTGCAAGCCGACGAAGGCTGCGACTTCGACTTCCTGCGCGGCTGTCGCGGGTCGGCGGTGCCTCGGCACTCGCACTGATCGGGCGCGTCGGACCGATTGCGGGGGTCGCACTGGTCGCACCGATTGCACCAACCGCACCAACTGCACCAATCGAACGAATCGCAGGGATCAAGCGCCAGGACCGACCCAGTGTCGGTCCTGCGCGGGGTGGCCATCGCCAAGGGGCTTCGATCTTTGCCTTCTCAGCCGCTGGGCTTTCGTCTGCAGGTCTGGGGACCTGGAGAGGCGCCCGGTTCGGCGCAGGATTCGCCAGAGGTAGACAAATAATTTGCTCGAAAAAATAACGCATGCGGCAGCTGGCAATGTTAATAATATATTCGAGCAATTTCCCGAAATTAAACTGCAAGCCATTCCAAGGATATACCATCAGCGCAAAGACTAGGAAAATCTGAAAAACGCTCAAATCCTTTATCAATTCGACGCACTTAAAGGCCGAGCGACTGCGCAATGCAAGTTTCGAAAAACGGTCTCTCACAAACCTGCTCTTGGAATCGCAACATACTGATGGATAACTCTCAGACTTCCCCATCAAATCTCCATCGGCCGATAATTCCAGGAAGCCAGAAGTCGCCAACGGCAACTCGCGGGGATCGACAGACCTTCAGGTTTCTCGCCTCAGCTCGCGATCTCGATCGCTCCATTTCTCTCCTTCAGGAAGTAACCATTTCCTAACGGCAAACTGGGCTTGGCTGGCTTTCAAAAAATCCAATAAAAACTCTTCGTTGTAGCGATAGTGCGCCGCTCTCTTCAGCGAATTGAAACGTGATTAATTGAGCATGGCAAGGTGAAATATGCTTCAATGTCGTATTTGCTTTGGGCTTGGCCTCTTTACGACGTATCCATTTGCGCGCATGGCCGCAATGAACTCCTCCCTGCGCTCAGAATGACTAGCCAAATATATCTCGCAGCAATCAAAAAACATTCTTGAGAAGTCTTCCTTCTGGTATATCACCAAAGGCAAAGGAAAATTCCATTCTCTCGGATCAGCCCAAGCAAAGTAGCTGCCTTCTCTTACGTCACCTGTGACCTCTGATGTGACTATTGAACGCTTTGCCCAGGCCCCAATTTCTGTACGTTGCTCCGTGTCAAAAGTAACTCCATGCTTAAGCAATCTAGTCATGTGATCCATAACCATTCCTGTTTTGAAGTAGCCATCAGCACCGTCGATGACGAAAGATACAGCTGCGCCGAAAGCGGCGTGCTGCTTAGGATCATATTTTGAAGACAACAAATAAAAGCTGGCCGTCATCTTTTCCAGAATTCCAATAAATAGCCGCCACTTATCCAGAGGAAAATTTGGTTGAAAGCCACCTTGCTGGATCTGTACCGCTTGTAGCGGCAAATTCCGGTTGTACTGCACCGTGATCACGCCATCGAGGCCAAATCCGTTAGACTCAACGAATTCAAGGAAATTAGCAAGAACATAAGCAATAAGGAAAGATGAGAAATTGTATACCGAGCAAAATTCCTTAAAATTGATTCTCGCGTGGTTCTTTGCCAATCCTGAAGAGGCCGCTTCTAAAGAGAGTCTTCAACCGATTTCGCCGGGAAGAGAATGTCTCGAAGTCATCTATAACATCCCCAATCTTTTTGGTGACGCAAAACACACATGCATCGTGCTCCTGCTCCTCAACAGGGAATCCGTTCAGTTGCAGCGCTGTGCGATCAATTTCTGCAACCAATTCAGGGCCAAAGTAGTTCGCCCAGGCAATGTTTGCAAGTCCACGTTTCTCCAGCCCGATTGGGGGGAGGCCATCTATGAAGTCACTTGTTGCGAATGACAAATCAGCGTCTTGGCCAAATACTCCTTCGGAAGTTTCTTTACCTGTGAAAAGATGAAGTGTTCCGTAGGTCGCCTGCAGCAGATTACAACTCTCCTTAAATAGACGAAACCAATTCACTCGTGGGTCATATTTATACTCCAGCAATAACCATGCTGGATTTACTTTTCCTTGGACATTTACCGAGCGATGCGTCATATGCCCTCGTCCTTTAATTGCTTTACTTCGCACCCATAAAACATTAGACTTTGCAACAAAGGAAACTCCTGAGGAGCAAATTTTCACCTCTGGTGCCCAGTATTTTTCGGCGGAAGATATTCCCGAGAAAATATTCTGTAATGGTTCGGAATTGCCAATTCTCTCTGGGAACAACCGCGAATCTGCCGACCCCATCATGCGAAGGAGAGCTTCCCCGATGGCCCATTTTGATGAGTCAACTTGACCGATGATTGAAATACGAACTGATTGCATACCTACATCAGCCTCAACTACTGGAGGCATTGGATTCGCTTGTCAATAAAATGTCACGCATTTGAGAACAATAATATTCGTGCACGGCATGGGCGAGCACGGCTGCAAATCAGCGAATCGGGATGATAAACTACGAAAAGCCAATAATCTATTTAAGAAGATTGCCGGAATTAAAGTTGACAGGCCATTCCGAGTATATTGGATCAGTCCATAAATCGGGAAAATCCGGGAATCGCTCGAATCCTTTATCAATCCGCCGGACGTAAATTTCAAGCGGCATCGCCGTATAATTTTCTAAGAACAAATTTTTCCAAACCAGCTTCTGGAATGCTGAAATATTAACCGAAAACTCTTCTAAATCTCCAGTCAACTTCCATCGATCGTTAATTCCAGGAAGCCAAAAGTCGCTGAATGCAACGGCCTGGGATATACAAACCCTTGCGGCCTCTCGCCTCAGCTCACAACCTTGTGCGGTCCAGTTTTTTACTTCAGGGAGCAACCATTTCCTAATGGCAAACTCGGCCTGACTTGTATCCAAAAGATTTAACGAGAAAAATTCCTTGTCGTAGCCGTAGTGCGCAGCTTCTTCTTCGCAGAATGGAAACATGATTAATTCAGCATGACAAAGTGAAATTTGCTTCAAGGTCGAATTCCTTTCGGATCTGGCATCTTCACACCGGATTTGAGCTCGGGGAACGATGTATAAGCCTTTCCGGTAGCTTTATCAATGCTCACTACAACACTCTCGGTCCATCTGTACTCTCCGGCGACACCTCTAGCTTGATTGCTTGGCGTATTTGCCAAATAACCTTCGCCAACAGGCCTTCCAAAATCAACCACAACTTGGCGGTTGGGAAAAGCTGCAGGATTGGCGGCGTATTTTTCTTCCGCCTGCTTTATCGCTTGATCCATATCGACAGAATTAAAGAATTTGGAAGCGTTTACCGGCCTACCCGGCTGTCCGGTTTGCGGATTAGTACCATTCATCGCTCGATCGTACTGATCCGACAGCTTTGTATATACCCCATGTTTTTCAATGTAATGCGGATTGCTTGTGCCATTTTGTTCATCTAATGAAACCTTATTACGCAAGGCCAACTCAGCGTCCGCGTTAGCAGGTTTAGCATACGGCTCAACACCTCCATCACGCTGAGCATTCTGTGAAATCCTCGCAAGCGCTTTAGCCTCGATTTCGGAGGCCGCCTCACTCGCCAGCTTCTTCCCAACGCCCACGCCCACTTCCAGGGTATTCCCAACCACGAAGCCGGCCACTGCGAACCCACCTTCGGTCCCCGCCTCCTTGACCTTCTCCGGATCGTTCGAACTCACCTTTTCCAAGTGGTTCAGCATGTTTCCAACCGGCGAGATGTTCATCAGCGCCGTCCGGACATCTGCGCCGGTGATGTCCATGAACTTTCCGTCGGATAGCCACTGGAAGGTCTTGGAATCGAAGCTCGGCCCGTCGCCGCTCAAGGCGCCTGAATTCAGGTAGTTGTTGATGACCTGTCTTGCGTACCCTCCAGGCACGGTCAGCATGTCCTTGTAGATGGAAACGCTTTCGCTGCCCAACGCCCAGCCCGCATCCACAAGCTTGCCCGGCGCGGCCAAGGCGCCTTGCCCGTAGTACTTCGCCGTCAGTGCCACAAGCGTCGTCTGCTGGTCAGGGTGAACCTCGACGACTTGGAACGTGCCATCGCGCTGTGGCACTCGCATATACGCCACGTCGCTGCCATCGATGAACAGATAAGTGCAAGGTCCGGCGGGCGATTCGCACCCTGGCACTGGGAACTGGGTGGTCCGCTTTGCTCCATCGGACCATGGTGTTGTCGAAGGCCGTACCGCGAGCCAAGTACCGTCGGCCTGTTCAATACCACCCGAGGGCACCTGGCCCACGAGCTTGTAGCTGTCGCTGGTCTCGTTGAGGAACTCGGTGTTGACGGTGTGGTCGAAGAACGCGGCGGTGCCGCGAGCGTCCATGCTCACGCCAGATTCACGCGACATACCGGCCAGGATCTGCTCGGCGAGCGGGTCGTTGGTCAGGTTCCCAAAGGCTGTCTGGTAGGCGCTGTCGTTTTGGAAGAGCAGTTGCTGAGTCAGCCGCTGTTCCCACTCCACTTCACTCAGCCCCCGCATCCCGGCAAGCTTTTTGGCCTGTTCCTTCACCAGCGCGGTCTGATCGGGGTGCAACTGACGATTGTTGTAATCCTGGTTCAATCCAGCCACAGCGCCGTCAACACCTCCGCCTACAGCGGCGCTGATGCCAGTGGCCAAGGCCGCCGCCGCGAGCTTCGAGAGACCCGCAGCCCATTCATTCACTCCGTTCTTGCCCGTGAGCCCGGCCTCTTCCAATGAAGCTTTCAAGCTGGTTTGAACTTTCCCCAATTCACCAGCCAACTTGGCGCTGGAAGCTGCCCCCAGCGCGCCGCCCACACCGCCGGTGACCGCACCAACGGCCGCATGTAGCGCCACACGGTAGTCGCCGCCTTCGTCCCAACGGCTGGCCTCGGCGCTAAGCTCATCAGCAGCTTTGCTCTCTCCAGCCGCTCTGGCGGCCTCCGCTTGGGTGCGTAGGTTCTTGGCCTTGTCGCCTGCAAAATCCCCCACCTCCTTCGCCGCCTGCGCCCCAAACTCCGACACGATCTGCGCATTCACCTTCACCTGCTCGGCCAGCTTCTGCCCATCCCAGCCTTGCGCCAGCTTGCCGGCTGTCGCATCGTTGGTCGCCCCCCGGTCCAGCTTGTCCAAGGCCGCTTGGCTCTGCGCATCCCCGCTGGTGATCGTCGTCACCCCCGAACTGATCGTGCTCTTGGTCGTGCTGCGCTCGTCCCCGCTGGCCTTGTACGCGCCGGCCATCCCGCCGCTCGTCCCCGCGCTCACCGTCACCGCGCTGGCGCTGTACTGGCTGCGGTTGTCGATGTCGCTGGTGGTCAGCGTCCCGGTGCTCAGGCTGTTCTTGCCCGCATCGATCGCCGCCTGGCTGCTGGTGATGGCACCGCCCTTGAGGTCGGTGTTGCCCTTCACCTCCACCTGGAACCCGCCATCTCCTGCGCGGATGCCCGCCTGCGCGCCAACCGCCGCATAGTCCGCATCCACCTTGGACTTGCTGTAGTTCGCGCTACCGCCAGCGCCGTACCCCACCGTGACGCTGCCGCCGACGGTGCTGCTCTTGCTGTCGAACTTCGCCGTGTCCTGCAGGCTCTCGATCTGCAGATCGCCGCCCACCTGCGCTTTGACGGTCGGCGCAGTGACGACCGCCCCCTGCAAGGTGGTGTCGCCGCCGGACTGCAGCGTCACGCTGGTGCCGCCCTTCAGCTCGGTGGCGGTGAAGCTCTTGTCCACGCCGTCGGAGTTGCCCTTGGTCACGCTGCCGCTGGCGGTGAACCCGACCCTGTTGAACGCGCCCAGTTGGAAGCCCACGCCCACCGAGGCACTGCTGCTCTTGTTGCCGCTGTGCTGCTCGCTGGTGTTGGTGGCCGCCACCAGGTTGATGGCGTTGTCCGCCTTGATCAGCACCTCCTGACCTGAGAGCGATCCCCCGCGCACGGTGACGTTGGACGACTGGTCCCCACCGGTGGCGACGAGGCTGAGCTTGTCGCCCGCCAGGATGGAACTGCCCGCCGCCTGATTCGATTGACTCGACTGCTGCGTGGTGCTCTTGCTGCTGCCCACCGAGATGTTGAATCGGATGCTCTGCTTCTGGGCCTCGCTGCTGAGCTGCTCGAAGTTGGCGATCTCCTTCTGGGCCTGCATGGCCTTGGAGATCGCCGTCGCCGCCGCCAGCGCCTTCATCCGGTCGTCTTCGGTCTGGGTGACATGCTCACCCGCCTTCACCGCTTCCATCGCGGTGGACACGCCCGGAATGCTCAGCGAGACCGTCACCCCGCTCTGCTTGAACTTCGTCTGCGTGTCCTGCGCCTGCTGGTTGCGCGATTCCAGGACATCAATACTCTTGCCTTGGATGCTCACATCCCCGCCCGGCGCAGCGATGTCCGATCCGACTTGCCGGTACGCGTTACCCGCGACGATGGACACATCCCCGCCCACGCTGGCCACGGTCGAGCCTGAGTTCGTCTCCTGCGTCGTCTTGGTCGTCTGCGCCAGCGACTGCTTGCCGATGCTGAAACCAATGCCGCCGCCGCTCATCAAGCCGGACTTCACCGTCTTCTTGAACTGCTCGGTCTCCAGTGTGTTGGTCGCCCCTTCGATGCTGATGTCCCGCCCCGCCTGCAGCGCAGTGCCCGTATCCGACACCACATTGGCCGCCACTAGCTTGAGGTCCTGCCCCGCCAGCACATCCACCGTATCGCCAGACACCGTGGTGCCGATGGCGGTGGTCTCATCCGACTTGTTGTAGGTCGTGGTCGTCTTCTTCTTGACGACGCTCTTCTTGGTCTTCTGGGTCATCTGTTCGATGACCTGGTTGGCCTCGCCCGCCAGCAGCGACACATCGCGGCCGGCGGCCAGCGTCACGCCGGCATCGCTGCTCTTGAGCGCCGCAGCGGTGGCCGTGAGGTCCTGACCGGCTTTGAGAACGACCACGCCCTCGCCCTGCACCGTGGTGCCGACGTCCTGTGTCAGGCTCTCCTTCTTGAAGTTGGTGGCGTTCTTGATCTCGTCACGCGAGCTGGCAATCTGCACCGTGCTCAGCGTCAAATCACGCCCGGCCTGGATGACCACTCCGCCGTCCGTCCCCTTCCCGTCTTGCCCTTGCGTGATCTGCGTCGCCTGCAGCGACACATCCCGCCCGGCCTGCACCACCATCACGCCACCGGCGCTCAGTGAGGCCACCTGATCCAGGATGGTCGCTTTTGTCGTCACATTGCCGCGCTGCGTTCTGCCGCTGGCCGTGGTGGTTTCCATCACGATGTCACGCCCCGCCGTCAGGGCCATGTCCCCCCTTGCCGACAAGGTACCGCCGACGCTGCGAAGATCGTCGCGGGCGCTGAGCGCCAGCGAAGTGCCGCGCATGTCCCCGGTGTTGGCGATGTTCTGCGCCGTGATGGCCACATCGCCGCCGCGTACCGAGCCGGTGTTGTTGAAGTCTCCGCTCAGCGCCATCTCCACCCGATTGCCGGCGATGAGCGCGCCGCTGGGCAACAGGTCCCCGTCACGCGGCACCAGATAGACCTGCGGCACCAGCACACGTTGCGTCGTGCCGTCGGCCAGCGTCACCGTCTGCTCCACCAGCCAGACCAGGTCGGTGGTGAGCTGCGTCATCTGCTCAGCCGTCAGCGCGATGCCGGGGCGCAGTTCATGCGCCTTGGCGAAGCTCGCGCCGTTGCTGAGCAACGCACGGTACATCGCCTCGTCGTCGGCATAGCCTTCCAGGAAGGTGGTGCCGGTGAGTTGGCCGATCTGCTCGCGCACCAGGCGCTGCTCGTAGAAGCCGTCGCCCAGGCGCTTCTGCGTGGTGGCCGGATCCACGGCAAGCTGCTGCAGCAAGTAGTCGCTGGAGAGCCAGTCGCGGTAGTTGGAAAAACGCGGATCGGTTTCGATCAGGTAGCGCGAGGTGGGCTCGCTGTGCAGCTTGAACAGGCTGTTCGTCGGCAGCGTGAGGCTGACGCCCACGCTGTGCGCCAAGGGCTTGCCGTTGAACGTGGCGTTGGCGCTGTTGAGCGTCACCAGCCGACCTGTGCCGGGCCGGTCCTGCGCCGTCGTCGCGCCGCCGGTGCTGACCGCTTGCGCTACGGCCGCTGCCTTGGCGCGACCGTCCGCATCTGCGCTCACCACTGCGGCGGAGGCCTCACGCAGCATCGCGATGAGGCCGGCACGGCCGGACTGCTGTGAGGCCGATGCGCTCACACCCGCCTGCCCGGACTGCGCTGGGCTTACCGCCTGCGCCGATGGCTTACCCCCCGCACGCCACGCGATGTTGACTGCCGTGTTAGCGGACGCCCCATTCGCCGCGTTGACCTGACTGGGCATCCGGGTGAAGAGCGCGCCCAGCCCGCCCCCACCGCTGGCGTTAACCGCGCTGCTGCCCTTTGCCTGCTGAGACGCCGCGGCACCACCGGTACTCACCGCACCGGATGACGTCCGCACCGAGGGCGTCACTCCGGCTGGCGCATAGGACGTCGCCGTCGTCGGCAGGGTGAGCACCAAGTCGCGCTGGGTTCCGTTCGACGGATCGGTCACGCGCACGGTGCGCGTCACGTTCTCCACCGCAGAGCCGATGATCGCCACGCCATCAGCGCCGATCACTTGGCTCATGTCGTTGGTGATGGCGCCTCCCGTCACGCTGAGCGTGCCGCCCACGATGATGCGGCCAGCTGCGCTTTGCGTGACTTCCGCCGTGGCGGTGCCGGCAGCGAGCTCGTAGCCTAGAACAAAGACGATTTGTGGGTCCGCCTGCCTGAAGTCTTCGATCGCCTGCTCGGGCGTTCTGCCGTTCAAAGCCAGCACCGCCGATCTCGGGATCAGGAAGGAAAGGCCGCCGCTCTTGGAGCGATAGTCCAGGATGATCGTGTCAGCCGGTCCGACACCACGGGCCCACATCAGATACGGATTCAGGTTCTGAATCGTCCCCGATGTCATCGACAGATCACCCCGCGCCTCGATCGTCGCGCCGCTGTTGAGCACGCTGCCGGCGTGGATCAGCATGTCGCCGCCGCTGCTGATGAAAGACTTGCTGGCCAGGTTGCCCAGGCCGGTGCCCTCGCCGGTGCTCAGCCCGTCGTAGACCGTGCGGTTGATCAGGCCGTTGCGGGTGCTGATCTCCAGCCACTGGCTCGACTCGATGGTCGCGTTCTCGTTGAGCAGGCTGTCGGCCACCAGCCGCATGCCGCCGTCTGCGTACATCAGCGCGCCGTTGCGGTTGATGAGGTCGCGGCTCAGTTGCACGTCCAGGGTGTTGCGCGCCGCGATCACTGCGGCAGCGCCCCCCTCCTTGTCGTTCACCAACTGGCCCGCCGTCAGGACGATGTCCCCACCGTAGATCCGACCGCTGCCCAGGTTGAGCAGGCGGTCAGCGGTCAGGCCGACGGCGTCCCCGTCGATGAGACCGCGGTTGGTCAGCGTGCCGCTGGCGTTGAGCAGCGTCACCGTGCCGCTGAGCTCGCCGCTGGCCTGGTTGTCGATGCTCGATGCCCCGATGGACAGCGTGCCGCCGCTGCGCAGCGTGCCCTGGTTGGTGAAGGCGCCGGAGACCGTCAGCACCGTGTTGCCAGAGGACTGCAGCTGGCTGCCGGCGCCGTAGGTGAAGTCACCCGCCAGCGTCAGACTCAGGCTGCCGCCGCTGCTGATCTGGCCCGCCACGCCGCCGGTGAGTTCACGCACGCCGACGCCCATCGCCGCACCCGACCAGATGCGGCCCGAGGCGTTGTTCAGGGCCAGCGCAGACGCCGAGGCGGCGCCCCCGTCGCCGATGGTCTGCCGGCCCACCGCACCCAGCTGCCCGTTGGCGTTGTCCAGCGACTGACCCACCGTCAATGCCAGATCGCCGCTGGCCAGCACTTGGCCCGCGCGGTTGTCCAACTGCGTCGCGATGAGGCTGACATTGCCGCCCTGCAACCCTTGCCCGGTGCCCGAGGTGTTGCTGTTGTCGATTCGGGTGCCACCTCGCAGCGTCAGCGTCTGGCCGCCGTAGATCAGCCCGCGCTGGTTGAGGACTTGCTGAGCGGTGGCATCGAGCTTCTGCGACCCGATGAGTCGACCGCCTTCGTTGTCCAGCGTCCCGGCCACCGTGGCGGTGAGCCCCGTGCCGGCGGACAGCTCCGCCCGGTTGGTGAGCTGGCTCGCGTCGATCTGCGCGCTGCCGGCCGCACTGATGCCCGCTTCATTGACCAACGCGCCGGCATTGAGCGTCAGATTGCCCCGCGCGTGGATCCCCGTGGGCGTGCCCGCTACTGCCCCGGTTGCGGACCGTGCATTGCTCAACGCCCCGCCCTGCGTGCGCAGCGTCAGGTCGCCCAGCGACTGCACCAGCCCGCCCGCGTTGTCAAAAGCTCCGCTCACCGAGCTCAGCGACTGGCTGGCCAGCATCTGGCCGTCCCGGTTGTTGAGCGCCAGGCCTCGGGTGTCCAGCGTCAGCACCGTGCCGGAAAGCTCACCCTGTTGATTGGTCACGCCCGACCCGGTCACCGACAGCCCCTGCGCCGCCTGCACCCGGCCTTGCGTGTTGTCGATGGCCCCGCCGCTGCGCAGCGTCACCGCGCTTTGCAGGCTGCCGATGCGGCCGAGCTGATTGCCGATGGCGCTGGCATCGATGGTCATTGCGCGCTGCGACATCAGGCTGCCGCTGCTGTTGAGCAGCTCCGCCGTGCTTTGCACCGTGAGCGCTCCATCCGCACCGGCCCAGCCGCTGCGGTTGTCGATGCGGCCAGCGGTCAGCGCCAGATCGCCACCGGCACGGAGCTTGCCACCCTGGTTATCAAGAGTCCCGTCCACTCGGAGCGTGGTCACACCATCGCCTTGAAGCAGACCGTTGGAGGCATTGACCAGACTGCCGCCGTGCACGTCCAGCGTGCCCGCGCTGGCCACCGTGCCGGCGCTGTTGTTGATCTGGCCAGTGACGTCGATCGTCGTGGTGCCGGTGCTCAGCAACTGGGCGCCTTGATGGTTGAGCGACGACGCGGTCAGCGTCACCCCGCTGGCTTGCGTCTGGGCCTGGCTCAGGTCGACTGCGCCCGTGGCCCGCAGCGTCAACTGTCCGTTGGTCAGCACTTGGCCCGCGTGGCCTTGCAGCGTGCCGACGCGCAGCGTGGTGGTGCCTGTAGCGGCTTGAGCGAGGCGACCCAGCGTGTTGTCCAGGGCCTGCGCGTCCAGGCTCAGCGTGGCACCGGTGGCCTGGATCTGGCCGGATCGGTTGTTGAGCGTGCCGCCGACCACGGCCGTGAAGGCCCCCGTCGATCCGGTCTGCGTCACCCCACCGCCGACGTTGCGCCAATCCTGGGCACGAATGTCGACGCTCGATCCGCTGAGTTGAGCGCCATCGGTGACGAGGACGCCCTGCGCGCTGGTGAGCGCCAGTGCCCCGGCGCTGGCCAGCACGGCACGGTCCAGTTGAAGTGTTCCCCCTGACGCGGTCAACGTCGCTTGAGCGCTTTGAAGACGGCTGTCCTGCAATTGCAGCGAGGCACCTGAGAGCGTCATCGCGCCCGCAGCGAGCATCGAGCCGCTGTTCTGCAGCGCCTGCTGCGCTCGCACCGTCAGATCGCCGCTGGCGGCCAGCGTGTTGTCAGGCTTCAGGCCGGCCACCAACGTGCCGGTGCCGGACAGCGCATCAACCTCCACGGTCAGCGCGCCCTGCGCCGCTACGGTCCCGGTGTGCTGCAAGGTGCCGCCGACCTGCACCGAGCCAATGCCCTGCGTGTAGATCAGGCCGCTGTTCTGCGCGTTGCCGGTGACAGTCAATCCCACCGCGCCGACGGATTGCAGCGTACCGGCGTTGGCCAACTCGCCGCTGGTGAGGGTCAGCGCCCCCTGCGCTGACACCAGCCCCTGCCCACCGTTGCTGAAGGTCGTTGTTGTGAGCTCGATGGCCCGCGCGCCGATCTGCCCGTCTCGGTTATCCAGCGCGCCGGCTTGCAGATGCAGATCCGCACTGCTGTGCAGGACGCCGCCGGTGTTGTCTGCGCTGCCGGTGATCTGGAGTCGGGCATCGCCGACGCTGATGAGCTGGCCGGCTTGATGCTGCAAGCTGCCGGCGTTGAGCGTCACCGTGGCCGCCTGGGTCTTGGAGCCGTTGAGCAACGCGTTGCCGACCACATCGAGAGCGAGCGCACCCGCGCTCAGCACCTGACCTTGTGCGCCGCTGAGATCGCCCACCTCCACGTGCAAGGCGCCGCTGCCCGCGTGGGTCAGGTTGCCGCGCGTGTTGACCAGCTCGGTCGCCCGCAGCGTCAAGTCCTGCGCGTTGGCGGCAATGACGCCGTCGGTGTTGTCGATGCGACCCTGCAACGTCGCGCCGAGGCTGCCTGTGGCGGAGGTCTGCGCCAGTTGGCCGCCGATGTGGGTCCAGTCGGTCGCGCGAAGCTGCACCGTGCTGCCGCTGAGCGTGGCACCACTGGTGGTGAGGCCACCTGCGCTGTCGAGCGTCAGCGTGCCTGCAGTGACCACCTGCGCTCGGTCCAGGCGCAGCTCGCTGGTCTGAGCGCTCTGCGAGTTCTGAGCGCCTAGAGCGTTTCGGGCGATCAAATCAATCTGCTGCGCCAGCACCCGGCTGTCCTGCAATTGCAGCGAGCCCGCCGTGGCGCTCAGGCGACCGGCCGCCGTCAACTGCCCGCTGTGTTGCAGCGAGTCGGTGGCGCGCAGCGTCAGGTCCCCGGTGCTGGCCCAGGTGCTGTCGGACTTCAACCCCGCAGCGATGAGCCCGCTGCTGGCGATGCGGTCCGCCTGAAGCTCCACCGCGCCCAGCGCAGCGAGCGTGCCTGTGTGGGTCAGCGTGGTACCGGCATGCACCGACAACGGACCTTGGGCATAGACCTGACCGCTGTTGGTGACGGCACCTGTGGCGCTGAGCGCCATCGCCGCGCCAGCCTGCAGCGAGCCAGCGTTGGCGAGCTGTGCGACATCAACGCTCAACCCTTGCCGAGCCGCGATGAGGCCCTGCGCGCCGTTGTTCACGCTGCCACCCGCGAGATGCACGCTGGCCCCGTCGATCTGCCCGTTGCCGTTCTCCAGCACCCCGGCCTGCAGCTGCACGTCGCCGCCGCTTTGCAGCAGTCCGCCGACGTTGTTGACGGCATTGGCGACCGAGACCTCCAAGCCGGACACGCCGATCAACTCGCCGCCCTGGTGGTTGAGGCTGCCTGCCGTCACCGAGACGCGCTGACCTTGCGTCTTCGCTTGCGAAAAGTCCGCCGCACCGGTCACCGTCAGCGTCAGCGCGCCGTTGGTGAGCAACGAGCCGCTGGCGCCATTGAGCGTGGTCGCATCCACCGCAAGGTGACCTGTGCCCGCATGCACGATGGCGCCCTGCGCGTTGTCGAGCGTCTGCGCCCGCACGGCCGCGTTCGTGGCATTGGCCTGAATCTGCCCGGCGGCGTTGTCCAGTAGGCCTGCCACCTGGATGTCCAAGCGTCCGGCGGCTGACGTCTGGGCGATCTCGCCACCCGCGTTGCGCCAGTCGGTGGCGGTGATGGTCACGTCGCTGCCGCTGAGCTTGGCGTCCTCGGTATGGAGCGTGCTCTGGCTGGACAGCGCCAACAAGCCGGCCGTGGCGATGGTCGTGCGGCTCAACTGAAGCTCGCCCGTACGCGCGCCGATCGTGAGTTGCGCGGCCTGCAACTGGGTGCCGCGCAAGTCCACCGTCTCGCCGTCCAGGGTGAGGCGGCCGCCCGCCAGCGCCGCGCCGCTGTGCTGCAGCGCTTGCGTGGCATGCAGCGTCAGATCGCCTTGCGCGCCGATCGTGTTGTCCGCGAGCAGGCCGGCGGCCAATGTGCCGCTGCTATAGATGCGCGTGGCGTCCACCGACAGCGCGCCTTGCGACGCCATGGTGCCGCTGTGGCGCAGCGTCGCGGCCTGCACTTGCAGTTGGGCTGGGGCCTGACCTTGTTGCTGACCCTGCGCCCGCATCAGCCCGCTGTTGTCCAACACCCCGGTGGTGCGCACCAGCAGATCGCCGTTGGCCTGGATGCTGCCGGCGTTGGTGAGCTGCACGCCGTCCAGGCGCAGCGTGCCGGCGGTAGCAGCGATCACGCCGGCGCCCGCGTTGTCCAGCGTCATCGCCTGGATCTGCATGGATCGTGCAGTCACCTGGCCGTCGCGGTTGAACAGCGACTGGGCGTTCAGATCGAGCAGCCCGCCGGCGCTGAGCAGCCCGTCCTGGTTCTGCAACTGGCCCGTCTGCACTCGCATGGCGGCGCCGCTGGTGGAGAGCACGCCACCGGTGTTGTCCAGCGACTGCGCGCTGACCGACGCCGCGCGGCTGTTGGTCTGGATCACGCCGCCACGGTTGTCCAACTGGCCTGCCAGCGCCACCGTCCACGCGCCGTCACCGCTCACCGCCACCGTGCCGCCCGCATTGCGCCAGTCCGTCGCCTGCAGCAACAACGACCCACTGCGCAGCGTCGCACCCTCGGTGATGAGGAATTGCGTGGACTGCAACGTCACGCCATGCCCGACCGAGATCTGGCTGCGGCTGAGGTCCAACTGCTGAGCGCTGAGCGCAGCGTCGGCCGCCAGCACTTGGCCTTGCACTGCGGCTTCGTTCGCAACCACGGTCAGCGTGCCGCGCTCCGCGATGCGACCGTCGGTGAGCAGACCGGCGGCCATCGTCGATGTCGACGACGCTCTCAGTGCACGTCCAGCCTGCGCCGAGGCATCGCCTTGCGATCCGAAGAGACCAGTGATGGACAGATCAGTCCCGGACGTCGCGCGCAGCGAGGCGCCTCCGTAAACCGATCCGCCGAAGGTGGCAGAGTCGACCGTCGCGAGCGTCGCCGATGTTCCTGCGCGCAGCGCACCCTGGCTGTTAACCGTCCGCGCATCGACCGTGAGATCCCGCGCGGCCACGATGCTCGATGCGCCAGCCGCGCCCTTCCCTTCGCTGTCTTGAACCAGCCCGCCTTGCAGCCTCAACTGCACATCCTGCCCGCTGACGAGCCCACCGTGCTCCTGACTCAGCGAGGCCGCTTGAATCGACACCGCATCCCGCGCCGCGATCATCCCCGCCCGATTGCTCAGCGCACCTTGACCGGAGAGACTCAACCCGCCTTGCGCCGCCTGGAGCTGACCGCCATCGTTCTGGATGGACGAGCGCACCTGCACGGCGAGCCCCGCATCCGCCAGCACCTGCCCGCCACGGTTGTCGAGGCTGTCCGCGCTCAGCGACGTGGCACCGCTGCTGCGCACCACCGCCTGACGCAGCGACAGTGCGCCCTCAGACTGCAGCTGCACGCTGCGGCCCAGCACGTCCGCGCTGTCGAGCTGCAGCCGGCCGGCCGACACCTCCAACGCGCCGTTGGTGCTGAGGGCGGCGCCTCGCAGATCGGCGTCCACCGCGCTCAGGCGCATCGCGCCGCTGCCGTAGTGCTCCAGACGGGCTTGCACGCCGCTCAGTTGGCCGGCCGAGAGCACGAACTCCCGCCCATTGCTGGCGATGCGGCCGCCATCGGTCATCAGGTTGCCGCTCACCGACACCGACAGCGCCTCGCTGCCCAGATGCAGCCACTCGCCTCGGGTGTTGTCCAGATCGGTCGCTGCGATCAGCAGTTGTTGCCCAACGAGGGACGCGCCCTGCGTGCTCAACAGACCGCCGGAGCGAAGGTCCAGCGTCCCGGTCGAGAAGAGCTGCGCGTTGTCGGCGCGCAGCGCCGCCGCGGACAGCTGAATGCGCGCCGCCTGGAACTGCGCACCCGTGGCATCGAACGAGTCGCCGGACGCCTGCAGCGCCGCACCGGCCAGCACTTGGCCGGCCTGGCGCGACAGGCCCTCGGCCGTCAGCGTGAGGTTGCCCGCGCCGGCAGTGAGTGTGCCGTCGTCATTGAGGCCTGCGGCCGTGACGCTGCCCGCTTCGCCCTGCAGTTGCCCGCCGCTGAGGGTGGCCGAGCCCTTGGCCGCCAGCCAGCCAGCGTTGCGCACGCCCTGCGACATCCGCACCGTGAGCGCCGCCTCGCCGTTGGCGGGTGCGGCGTCCTGCGCATAGACGGTGCCGGTGTTGTCCAGCCAGCCCTGCGCATTGAGCGTGAGCTGCCCGGCGATCAGTTGCCCGGCCTGGCGCACCCCCAGGCCATCCTCGGTGCCGACCAGCGTGATTCGCTGCGCATAGATCCCGCCCAGGGCGGTGCTGTCCAGCGCGTAGCGAGGCCGCTCGCCGGTGGGCGCCAGGGCCTCACCTCCCGCATTCAGGTTGGCACCCATCACCTGCGTGCCGGTGCCGATGCGCACGTCCTTGGCCCACAGGCCCGCATTGATCTCCACGGCGCGGGCCAGGAGCGCGGTGTAGTCGGTCTGGCTCGCGTCCAACCCCTGACCGTCGATGCGGATCAGGCCGCCCTGCACGCCGAAGCCGGTGAGGCTGCCGTCCGCGCCCCAGCGCGCAGTGCCGGTGGTCAGCGTGGCGCTGCTGGCGTTGATGAAGCCTGCGCCATCGACCACGATGCCGGCCGGGTTGGCGATGACCACCTCGGCCCGGCGTCCGCCCACCTCCACGAAGCCCTTGAGCTGGCTTGGGTTGCTGCTGTTGACCTCGTTGAGGATGACCCGCGCCTCGCCCTTGGCCAGCCACGGATTGCCCTGCACCCAGCCGCCGAGCTGCGTGCTGGTCTCCCCCCGCGAGTTGTTGAGGATGACGCCCGACGGGTTGACGTCGAACTGGCTGTAGGTGTTGCGCGAGACCCCCGCCGCACTCGGCGTCTGGATGTTGACCAGCGGCGTGCCATTGGGCGCAGTGAGCACCGTGGGCTGCTGGTTCTTGGGCGCGGTGGCGTCGGGCTTGATCTGCGCTTGCGCGTCGGGCGAGAGCGTCAGCGCCGCAGTCAGCGCCATCGACATGGCCATGGCCGCCACCAAGCCCAGCAGCGCCGGCGGGCCACGAGACACCGCAGGCACCGACGCCTCGGAGGTCAGCGCCCGGCGCGATGGGCCGTCACTCTCGCCCGCGGCGCCCTTGCCCTGGCTGCGCACCGTCTCGGCCACCGCCATCAACTGGCCGCGTTGCTGGTTGAAAACGATTCGGTATTGAAGGCGGTTCATCGCGACAGACTCAGGTTGAACGTGCACCCAAGACCGCGCATCACGCCGCGACGCTTCATCACGATCCGGACCGCGCCGAACCGGCAACCCCGCTATCTCCAGGAACGTGTCGAGCAGTCGACAGGTCCGAGAGACCGGTGGCTTTGCGTCACCGGTTCACACCGGTTTTGCCCTGGGCCGCCAGGCCGCCGATACACCGACCGCCTCGCAAGAAGCCATCGATGCTATCGAGCAGCAAACCCGGAAATTGATCTGTTTAAAGGTGATTGACGCCGTCAATCCCGATGCATTAACCCGGCCGAAGAGCGGGCTTGGCGACCGCCTCACTGCCGGCCATCGATGCGAGAGAACCTCGATGGGGACGCGAATCGCCGCAAGGGCTCGATGGAGGGGCAAGAACCAAAATGAGATGTCGCCCGCAAATCTCATTCCCCCGATCGAGCGCGCTCGATCCCTCGTGAGTTCACCCCTGAGGGGGAAGTGAAATCTTGAGCAATCCCAGGTGGGTCGACCCCAACGGCGCGTACACACGCCACAGCGTTGAAAGAATGCGACGCCCGCCGTCGCTCGACCGCGGGCGGCTCAACAAATGAGTCAGTCGACCATGATCGACCAAATGCCTAAAGGCCCAATGGTCCATGGGCCGGATAGCCGGATAGCCGGATAGCCGGAATCCGAGATCCGAGATCCGAGATCCGATAGCAGATAGCAGATAGCCAAGGGCAAAGGGCCCGCTGGAGCGCTCCCGCGCTCAATCGCCTTGCTGGCGCGACAACAGATGGGCGGCCAGACGCAGGCGCATCTGCTTTTCCAGCGCATCGGACGGCACATCCGGCTTCGGGCCGCTGAAGGCGCCGGCGATGTTGCGCACCACCTGCACCGGCGTCATCACCAGGCCCCAAGGGAAGCCCCACCAGCCCAGGACCAGCGAGAACGCCGCATCGCCCAGCTTGCGCTTGTTGCCGCAGCGTTGGCAGCTGATGATCGGCCGGCTGGACCATTGGGTCATCAGCACGGCGGACCAGACACGGTGCGAGGTATGCACATCCACCGGCCCCTGGCCGCTGCATTGCGGGCAGTTGCCGCGGTGGACCAAGGTGACGTGGTAGCGGACATCCGCATCGCTCAATTGCGCAGCCGCCTGCGCCATGGCGCCGTTGGCCATGCAGGTGTTGTTGCAGTAGCGCCGGTCGCCTTGCGACTTGCCGCCGAAAAGAATGGTGGTGTCGCAATACGCGCAACGAGCCATGGTGCGGTTCTCCCTGTCTGAACGGGGTCGTCTCGACCCTCCGGCCGGGAGTGTCCGCGAGCCCGCCGCCCTCAGGCCGAACCCTTGCAGCTCAGGCGCGACAAGTCTGTTCCGTCAACGACCGCCATCGGGAATTCCGCACAAAGCACTCACATGGATCAGGTCTGTCCCCCCAAGGAAGGATGGTCGGTGCGCCCGGACCACGATTCCTGGCGACCCGCATCCTGGGTCGCGCCCGGCCACCGGACGCGCCGTCCCGTCGCTCGCAGCACGACCAGGATCAGCAGGCCCGCGATCATCAGGACGAGGGATGAGACTTCCGGGACCACGGCCATGAACCACACCCCGGGCGATGCCGACAGCGACCCCGACCGCACATTCCAGGTCTCGAGCTCGCCAGAAATCGAATCGCGGGTGTTGGAGGTGCTCAGGCTCAGTTGCTCGAAACGTCCGGTCGGCGCGATGGTCAGTTGGTCGATCGAGAGGCTCCAGACCGTGGGCAACGCGAACATGCCGGTCGCACCGATGGAGAAGCTGCCAACGGTTTGAACCGAGCCGCCGCAGCAGGGATCGCCCGGTCCGGGAAACGTCAGGGTCTGTCCGGGACCGCCGCTGGCGGGCAGCAGCGTGAGCGAAAAGCGCAGGATGTCGTCCTGGGTGGCGCCAGCTGCCAGGATCTCGGAGGTCCAGATGTCGGCCCGGATCCGGTACGGCGCGACGACCAGGTCATTGGGAGGATCCTCCCGGATCAGGCGGGTCTGGACATCGAACAGCTGCCCGACGTAGGAGTAACGAAACTCCAGTGCATGCGCGGGCGTGGACGCCAGGAGCAACAGCCCCCAGGCAGCCAGCGCCGCCAGGGCGGCCCGCAGGCCACGGGCGCGTCCCGGTGAAAACATGAATCCGGTCATGAGCGGCCTCCTTGGGGTCTTGTTGAAGTCTTGCTGAAGTCTTGCTGAAGTCTGGTCGACGCACGGCGGCGCCGCACTGACGATAGGCCGCCGCTCCGGCGCCTTCCAGTGCATGACCCCGGCATCCGGGGCGCGGTCCGGGTTTGCGCGGCGGCGGGCACGCCAGCGCAGCTCCCACGCCGCAGGCAACACGGCGGGCGGCGGACTCGCACCTTGGCCGAACGTCCGCCCGTCGTGGACGGCCCCTGCGATGCGTGGCACCTGGGAACAACCCGAATATCAATCCCGACGCTCCGATACCGATCTCGACATCACCCCATCCTCAAATGTGATTGGTTGCACGGAACGTCCGTGCCTACGATGCCAGCCACCTCTCGAGGCTTGTCCGGCGTCCTGTCGGGCATGACCTCCCATACCAAGTCGAATGAGGAGACAAGCATGTTGAAGACTCGCCGCCATCTTCTGGGCGCGACCGCGCTCGCCCTGACGCTCGGCCCGGTGCTGAGCGTTCACGCTGCCGATGCACCCTTGGTGCTGGGCTTCAGCCAGGTGGGTGCCGAAAGTGAATGGCGCACCGCCAACACCGCCTCGATCAAGGACGCCGCCAAGCAGGCCGGCATCACGCTGAAATTCGCCGATGCGCAGCAAAAGCAGGAGAACCAGGTCAAGGCGATCCGCAGCTTCATTGCGCAGAAGGTGGATGTGATCGCGTTCTCGCCGGTGGTGGAGTCCGGCTGGGACACGGTGCTGCGCGAAGCCAAGAACGCCAAGATCCCGGTGATCCTGACCGACCGCGCGGTGAACGTGACCGACCCGTCGCTGTATGTGACCTTCATCGGCTCGGACTTCGTCGAGGAAGGCCGCAAGGCCGGCCGCTGGGTGCTGGACTGGGCCAAGAAGACGGTGCCCCAGGGCGAGGTCAACATCGTGGAGCTGCAAGGCACCGTGGGCTCGGCGCCGGCGATCGATCGCAAGAAGGGCTTCGAGGAAATCATCAAGGCCGATCCGCGCATCAAGATCGTGCGCTCGCAGTCGGGCGACTTCACCCGTGCCAAGGGCAAGGAAGTGATGGAGGCCTTCCTCAAGGCCAAGGACAAGAAGATCCACCTGCTCTATGCGCACAACGATGACATGGCCATCGGCGCCATCCAGGCGATCGAGGAAGCCGGTCTGAAGCCGGTGAAGGACATCGCGATCGTGTCGATCGACGGCGTGCGCGGCGCCTTCGAGGCGATGGTGGCCGGCAAGCTGAATGTGACCATCGAATGCAATCCGCTGCTGGGACCGCAGCTGATGCAACTGGCCAAGGATGTGAAGGCCGGCAAGACCCTGCCCAAGCGGATCACGACCGAAGAAGGCGTGTTCACGGCGGACGTCGCCGCGCAGGAACTGCCCAAGCGCAAGTACTGAGCACAGAGCCCGCGAGGCGGCCGACCCGGCCGCCGACCGGGTCGAGAGGACACGGGGTGCGACGTTGAAACGGGAAAGCGCAGATTCGCCGCTGCTGGTGCTGGAGCACATCGACAAGGGATTTCCTGGCGTGCAGGCCTTGTCCGGTGTGGGCCTGCGCCTGTTCGGCGGCGAGATCCATGCGCTGATGGGCCAGAACGGCGCGGGCAAGTCCACGCTGATCAAGGTGCTGACCGGCCTGTATGCGCCGGACGCCGGGCGCATCCGGCTGAGCGGCCAGGACATCGCCCCGCGCAGCACGGCGGAGGCTCAGGACCTGGGCATCAGCACCGTCTATCAGGAGGTGAACCTCTGCCCCAACCTGTCGGTGGCGGAGAACCTGTTCATCGGCCGCTATCCGCGATGCTTCGGCCAGATCGACTGGAAGCGGATGCGCGAGCGGTCGCGGGTGCTGCTTGCGGAGCTGGAACTCGACATCGATGTGGATGCGCCGCTGGCGCGGTATTCGCTCTCGGTGCAGCAGATGGTGGCGATCGCGCGGGCGCTGAACATCTCGGCCCAGGTGCTGATCCTGGACGAGCCCACCTCCAGCCTGGACGAGGCCGCGGTGCAGCATCTGTTCCGGGTGATGCGCCGGCTGCGTGACCAGGGCATGGCCATCCTGTTCGTGACCCATTTTCTGGAGCAGGTGTATGCGGTGTCCGACCGCATCACGGTGATGCGCAACGGCCGCACCGAAGGCGAATACCACGCGGCCGAACTCGGTCGCCTGGAGCTGGTGCAGCGGATGGTCGGGCCGCATGTGGCGTCGGGCGCCGAGCGCACCGACGCCTGCGCCGCCGAGGGTCCGCCGGTGCTGCGCACCCATGGGTTGGCGCGTCGCGGTGTCTTGCAGCCCTTGGATCTGGAAATCCGTCGCGGCGAGGTGATGGGCCTGTGCGGCCTGCTGGGATCGGGCCGCACCGAGACCGCACGGCTGCTGTTCGGCGCCGACACCGCCGACGCCGGTGAGATCGAGATCAATGGCCGGCGACAGCGCATGGCCTCGCCCCGACAGGCCATCGCCGAAGGCCTGGCCTTCTGCTCCGAGGACCGGAAGGTCGAGGGCGCGGTGCTGGCGCTGTCGGTGCGGGAGAACATCATCCTCGCGCTGCAGGCCCGTCAGGGCTGGTGGCGCGCGATGCCGTTGCGTCGGCAGCGCGCCCTGGCGGAGGACTATGTCCGCCGCCTCGGCATCAAGACCGCCGACATCGACACGCCGATCGGCCTGCTCTCCGGCGGCAATCAACAGAAGGCCCTGCTGGCGCGCTGGCTGCTGACGCGACCGCAGTTGCTGATCCTGGACGAACCGACCCGCGGCATCGACGTGCGCGCCAAGGAAGAAATCATGGATGAGGTCCGCCGCCTGTGTGCGGTGCGGGAAGACCCGGCGACGCCCGGGACGAATTGGCGACAAGCCACGCCCGGCGCGAGCGAATCCGCCTCCGCCATCGCCGAGCCCGCAGTCTCGGCGGAGGATCGCCGGATGGCGGTGCTCTTCATTTCGTCCGAGCTGCCCGAGGTCCTGCGCTGCAGCGACCGGTTGATGGTGATGCGGGAGCGCCGCGCCGGCGGTGTGTATTCACGCGGCGAACTGGATGACCAATCGGTGCTGGAAGTGATTGCAGGCGATGGCGGAGCCCGACGTGATTGAGTCGCTGCCCTTGCGTGTGGAGCCGCCTCCCGGCCCGCTGGCGCGCCTGCTGCGCGGTGCGCGACGCGGCTGGGCCGTGGGTCGCGCCCATCCACTGCTGCGGCCGGTGGCGGCATTGCTGATGTTGTTGATCGTGGATGCGATCTGCCTGCCCGGCTTCTGGCATCTGGAAATCAAGGACGGCCACCTCTATGGACCGCTGATCGACATCCTCAACCGCGCGGCGCCATTGATGCTGGCGTCGCTGGGCATGAGCCTGGTGATCGCCACGCGGGGGATTGATGTGTCGGTCGGCGCGGTGGTGGCGATTGCGGCCACGGTGGCGGCGATGCTGGTCAACGCCGGCCAGCCGATGACGGTGGCCTATGCGGCGGCGCTGGGCGCCGCGCTGCTGTGCGGCGCCTGGAATGGTGTGCTGGTGGCGGGGCTGAAGCTGCAGCCGATCATCGCGACCTTGATTCTGATGGTCGCGGGTCGGGGATTGGCGCAACTGCTGGCGGACGGGCAGATCCTGACCGTCTACCAACCCAGCTTCTTCGTGCTGGGCGGCGGCTACTGGCTGGGCCTGCCGATCTCGCTGTGGGTGGTGGCGGCAGTGGCCGTGACCACCACGACGCTGCTGCGCAAGACGGCATTGGGACTGTTCGTGCAGGCGGTCGGACTGAATCCGGTCGCCTCGCGACTGGCCGGTCTGCGCACCGGCACGCTGATCTTCGGCACCTATGTGTTTGCGGCGACCTGTGCGGGACTGGCCGGTCTGATGATCGCCTCCAACATCAAGAGCGCCGACGCCAACAACGCGGGCCTGCTGCTGGAACTGGATGCGATCCTGGCGGTGACCCTGGGCGGGGCGTCGTTGGCGGGGGGCAAGTACCACCTGGCGGGCAGCCTCGTCGGTGCGCTGATCATCCAGACCCTGACCACCACGATCTATTCGCTGGGCGTGCCGCCCGAAATCAACATGGTGGTGAAGGCGATGGTGGTGTTCCTGCTGTGCATCTTGCAATCGAGCGAGCTGCAGCCGATGGCGCGCCGCGCGCTGCAGGCGATCCGTCCCACCAAGCGGCCACCACCCGGAGGCCCGCGATGAACCGTTGGCTGCATCACCCGGCCTTCAGCGCCCAGGTCACCGTGGCCTTGCTGCTGCTGTTGCTGATCGCGGGCGGGATCCGCTATCCGGGCTTCGCGGCACCGCAGGTCATGCTCAATTTGCTGATCGACAACGCCTACCTGCTGGTGCTGGCGGTGGGCATGAGCCTGGTGATCCTGTCCGGCGGGATCGACCTGTCGGTGGGCGCGGTGCTGGCCCTGTCGACCACGGTTGCGGCCTGGCTGCTGCAGCAGGCGCAGTGGTCGGCGCCCGCCGTGATGGTGGTGGTGCTGGCCGGGGGCGCCTTGTTCGGCATGCTGCAGGGCGCACTGATCCACTTCTTCCGGCTGCAGCCCTTCATCGTGACGCTGGCCGGGATGTTCCTGGCTCGGGGCCTGTGCTATGTGATCAGCGTGGACTCGATCACCATCAGCGAAGCGAGCTTTGTCGAGATCTCCCAGACGCAGTGGTCGGTGCCGGGCGGCTTTGTGTCGCCGAGTGCGGTCATTGCCGTCGTGGTGCTGGGTGTGGGCATCTGGCTGGCGCACCGCAGCCCGTTCGGTCGCGCGGTCTATGCCTTGGGCGGCAATGAGCAGTCCGCCTTGATGATGGGGCTGCCGGTCGGCCGCACCAAGCTGCTGGTCTACGGCTTCAGCGGGTTCTGCGCCGCGCTGGCGGGGCTGCTGTTCGGGTTCTACATGCTGTCGGGCTACGGCCTGCATGCGCAGGGTGCCGAGCTGGACGCCATCGCCGCCGTGGTGATCGGCGGCACGATGCTCAGCGGCGGCTACGGCTATGTGGCGGGCGCGCTCTCAGGCGTGTTGGTGCTGGGGGTGATACAGACGCTGATCGCCTTCGACGGCACCCTCAGTTCCTGGTGGACCAAGATCGTCATCGGCGCCCTGCTCTTCCTGTTCTGCGTGGTGCAGCGCCTGCTGTCGCGGCCGGTGTCGCCCACGGCGTGAGAGGGCCGCGGCCCAGGCGGGCGGGCCGAATGACCGAATGACCGAATGACCGAATGACCGAATTGTCGAGTGGTCCAGTGGTCCAATGGTCAGGTCGCCCGACCTCAGCCGACTTCCTTCGCGACGCTGCGGACCTGCTCCAGCAAGGCCCGCGCCCCCGGCGACAGCAGATGCCCTTCCCGCGTGATGATGCCGAACGCATCCATCGCGCAGGGCAGCTCGATCGGCAGGATGGCCAGCGCATTCAGCGAGGCGTAGTAGCGGGCCACTTCCAACGGCATGACATGCAAGGCGTCGGTGTGCTGAAGCAAGGCGGTGATGACCAGCAAGGCGGTGGTGTCCACCACATCGGAAGGCGGCGCCAGCGCCGCCCGGCGGAACATCAGCTCCCAGCGGTGCCGCAGAACACTCCCGGGCGGCGGCAGGATCCAGGGCTGGGTGGCCAGGTCGGCCAGGCTCAGGTCCCGGCGCAACAGCAGCGGGTGACCGAGTCGCGCCACCGCGCACGCCGGCTCGCCGGTGAGCTCCTCATAGTGCAGCCCGCCGGCGCCGTCCTCCTCGATGATGCGGCCGATCATGAAGTCGAGCTCGCCGCGCTGCAGCAGGTTCAGAAGTACCTTGCTGGTGTCCATCTGCACGCCGATGCGCAGCAGCGGCGCCGTCGACTTGATGCGGGCGATGGCCTTGGGCAGCATCGACATGCCGGGGGTCATGATCACGCCGACGTCCACCTGCCCGGTCAGCCCCTTCTTCAGCGCCACGATGTCCTCATGCGCAGCGGCCAGGCTGGTCAAGGCCATGCGGGCATGGCGGATCATGGTCTCGCCGAAGAGCGTCGGCTCCATGCCGCGCGGCAGGCGCTCGAACAGCTTCACCTCCAGCATGTCCTCCAGGTCCTTGAGCTGCTTGGAGGCCGCGGGCTGGGTCATGCACAAGGCCTCGGAGGCCCGATGGATGTTGCGGTGGTCGTCCAGCGCGATCAGCAGCAGCAACTGGCGGGTCTTGAGCCGCGCACGCAGGAACCAGTTGGGATTGGGAGCGTCGTTCATTCAGGCCAGGTCCACGATGCCTTGTGTGGAGAGCACGCTGCTGAGGTCATCGCCGGTTTCCTGCAACTGCACCAGCGTCGCCTGACGCGCACCGAGCGGGTCGCGATCACGGATCGCGGTCAGGATGGCCTTGTGGCGGGGCAGCGAGAGTTCATGGGTGTTGGGCAGCTGGCTGCTGAGGATGATGGATTCCCGCAGCGCCAGCGACAGCATGTTGCCGATGTAGGCCATCAGGTCATTGCCGGTGGCCTCGGCGATCTGGCGATGGAAGGCCAGGTCGGGCTCCAGCAACTGCTCGACATCGGTGGCCGCTTCCATGCCGGCGAACGCGGCTTCGATCTGGCGCACCTGCTCCTCGGTGGCGGCCTTGGCGGCCAGCGCGGCGGCTGCCGGCTCGAAGATCCGCCGCACTTCCATCAGGGTGTTCAGGAATTCCTGCTGCGGCTTGGTCTGGATCAACCAGTACAGCACGTCCGGATCCAGCAGGTGCCATTCATTGCGCGGCCGCACGATGGCGCCGGCGCGCTGCCGCGACACCACCAGGCCCTTGGCCACCAGCACCCGCACCGCCTCGCGAAGCACCGGTCGGCTGACCTCGTAGCGCTCCAGCAGTTGGGGCTCCGGCGGCAGACGATCGCCCGGCTTGAGCTCGCCGGCCACGATCGCCAGGCCGAGCTCGCTCACGATGCGGCCATGCATGCTCTTGGCCGCAGGCGGCGTTCGACGATAGGTGGAATGATCGGCGCGGGTTTTCATCGGGCGGCAGGCTATCACGGGAAGCTGACCTCGAAGCCCCACCGAGGCGGGCAAGCCGGCCTCGGTGGACCCATGCGTGTAACGCTTGCACCGGACCCTCCCGCAGCGCGCCGAACGCCGGCAAGCCACATCGGCGTGCCACCCAACGGCCTGCACCCGTAGGTGGCCGCTGGGTTCGTTCAGTCGGGGCGGATCGGGTCGGCGGTGCCGGTTCAGCCCGGGAAGGTGTAGGCCGTCTTGACCGTGGTGTAGAACTCCCGGGCATAGGTCCCCTGCTCGCGCGAGCCGTAGCTGGAACCCTTGCTCCCGCCGAACGGCACGTGATAGTCCACGCCGGCCGTGGGCAGGTTGATCATGACCATCCCGGCTTCCGCATGCAGCTTGAAGTGGGAGGCGTACTTGAGGGATTGGGTGCAGATGCCGGCCGAGAGTCCGAATTCGGTGTCGTTGGCCACCGCCAGCGCCTCGTCGTAATCCTTCACCCGCACCACGTTGGCGACCGGGCCGAAGACCTCTTCGCGGCTGATCGTCATCTCGTTGGTGGTGTTGGTGATCAGCGCGGGCATCTGATAGAAGCCCATGGTGGCGCGCTCGACCACCTCGCCACCCCACACCAGCGTGCCGCCTTCCTTTTTGGCGATGTCGACATAGCGCAGGTTCTGATCGAGCTGGCGCTGATCCACCACCGGACCGATGTCGGTGCCGGCCTTGAGTGCATGGTCGATGGTCAGGGTCTTGAGCTTGGCCACCACCGCATCGATAAACCGGTCATGGATGCCCTCGGTCACGATCACGCGGCTGGAGGCGGTGCAGCGCTGGCCGGTGGAGAAATAGGCGCTTTGCACGGCCGCATTCACGGCGACATTCAGGTCAGCGTCATCCAGCACGATCAGCGGATTCTTGCCGCCCATCTCGGCCTGCACCTTGGCCTGGCGAGCGGCGCAGGCGGCAATGATGCGGCGCCCGGTGGCCACCGAGCCGGTGAAGCTCAGCGCCTTCACCCGGCGCGAATCCACCAATGTTTGGCCGACCTGCGAGCCCGAGCCCATCACCAGGTTGAACACGCCCTTGGGCAAGGCGGTGCGCGACAGGATCTCGGCAATCGTCCAGGCGCAGCCCGGCACCAGCTCGGCGGGCTTGAACACCACGCAGTTGCCGTAGGCCAGCGCGGGGGCGATCTTCCAGGCCGGGATCGCAATCGGGAAATTCCACGGCGCGATCAAGCCCACCACGCCCACCGGCTGGCGCAGCACATCCACCGACACGCCCGGCCGCACCGAGGCCAGCACCTCGCCGCCGCAGCGCAGGGCTTCGGCCGCGAAGAACTTGAAGATCATGGCCGCCCGGTGGGTTTCGCCCATGCCCTCCGCCAGGGTCTTGCCCTCTTCCCGTGACAGCAGGCGACCGATCTCCTCGCGTCGCGCCAGGATCTCATTGCCGACCGCATCCAGCACATCGAAGCGCTGTTGCGGCGTGCTGGCCGCCCAGCCCGGGAACGCGGCCTGGGCGGCCGCGATTGCGGTCTCGGTCTGTGCGGCATCGGCCTGCGCATACAGGCCGATCACATCACTGGTGTCGGATGGGTTGATGTTGGGGCGCTGGTCCACGCCCGCCACCCACTCGCCGTTGATGAAGTTCTTGAAGGATTGCGTCATGTCTGGGCCTCGAGACGGCTGAAGCCCCGCAGCGGGGGCGATGGAACACGAATTGGGCGCCTGCCGGGGATCGGGGTCGGAGCACTCGGCTGGCTGCGATGGCGCGTTGGCGGCGCCGGCGGAGAGGCTGGCCAAGAAAGGGCCAAGGAAAAGGCCAACGAACGGGCCAACGAAAGGGCTCAAGGCGGGCGCCGTTGCCGGCGGCGCGCCTGCGTTCAGCGCGCCCAGCGAAGGACGAGCGGATCCAGCCGGCGTGCGGCATCCAGCAGTCCGGCACGGACGGCCGGATTCATCGTCGGGAACGGATGGCGCGGCGCATCGCAGTCGATCACGCCGCCCTCCTTCATCAGGGCTTTGGCGGTCAGGATGCCGCCCTGGCGGTTCTCGAAATTGATCAGCGGCAACCAGCGACCGTATTCGGTCACGGCGGTCTCGCGGTCGCCGGCGGCGTAGGCATCGACGATGCGACGGATGCCGTCCGGATAGGCGCCGCCGGTCATCGCGCCGGTCGCGCCGGCATCCAGGTCGGCCAGCAACGTGATGGCTTCTTCGCCGTCCCAGGGGCCTTCGATGGCGTCACCGCCCAGCGCGATCAGCTCTCGCAGCTTGCTCGCGGCACCGGCGGTCTCGATCTTGAAGTAGCGAACCTGCTCGATCTCCTGCGCCATGCGGGCCAGGAACGGCGGCGGCAGCGGCGTGCCGGACATCGGCGCGTCCTGGATCATGATGGGAATGTCGATGGCGTCGGACAGCCGCGCATAGAACGCATGGATGCCGGCCTCGCCGACCCGCAAGGTCGCCCCGTGGTACGGCGGCATGACCATCACCATCGACGCACCGAGCGCCTGCGCCTCGCGGCTGCGGTCGATGCAGATCTGGGTGCTGTAGTGGGTGGTGGTGACAATCACCGGCACCCGGCCATTCACATGGGTGAGGATGGTGCGGGTGAGGACGGCACGCTCCTCGTCGCTCAGCACGAACTGCTCGGAGAAGTTGGCGAGGATGCACAGGCCGTTGGAGCCGGCATCGATCATGAAATCGATGCAGCGCTTCTGGCTTTCCAGGTCCAGTCCGCCCTGCTCGTTGAAGGTGGTCGGAACGACCGGGAACACGCCCTTGTAGGGCCGCGGAAAGCGTCGGCTCATTGCTTGTCTCCAAATGGGGCGACGCGTGTCGGGCCCGGGGGGCCAATGCCCCGGTGGTCCAGGGTCCGTCGCATCATGGATCGGATTAAAGTATTACTTTATCAAGCCACGAATTGGTGAAAACCCTGAATCGATCGGGTTTGCCATCCCAATTAGTCTGACTAATAGAATCGGCAGCGAGAGCGTCCGCCGCAGAACGCATCTGCACCGAGAGAATCCGCACCCGGAGGTCGCCCAGACCTTCGTGGCGGCCTCGGTGCCGGACTCGCCACCGGACCTCCACGCCGACAACAACGGAGACAAGACATGACCCTCAGCGCAAGCTATCCCAGCCTGCGGGACCAACGCGTGCTCATCACCGGTGGGGCCACCGGCATCGGCGCGACCTTGGTGGAAGCCTTCGCCGCGCAGGGCGCGCGGGTGGGCTTCATCGACATCGCCGCCGAGGCCGGCCAGGCGCTGGCCGCGCGCACGCCGGGCAGCGCCTTCGTGGCGGCGGACCTGACCGACATCGCGCAGTTGCGCGCCGCCATCGATCAGCTGCGGACCACCCTGGGCGGCCCGTTCCGCGCGCTGCTGAACAATGCCGCGAACGACAAGCGCCATGCACTGGAGACGGTCACCCCCGAGCTCTGGGATGCGGCGATTGCCGTCAACATCCGCCACCAGTTCTTCGCCGCGCAGGCGCTGGTGCCCGACATGAAGCAGCTCGGCGGCGGCTCGATCATCAACTTCGGGTCCTTCAGCTGGATGCTGATGCAAGGCGGCATGGCGGCCTACACCACCTCCAAGGCCGGCGTGCAGGGGCTGACGCGCTCGCTCGCCCGCGACCTCGGGCCGTTCAACATCCGCGTCAACACGCTGGTGCCGGGTTGGGTGATGACCGAGAAGCAGCTCCAGCTCTGGGTCAATGACGAGACCAAGAAGGAGATCGACGCCAACCAGTGCCTCAAGCGCCCGCTGATGCCGGAGCACATTGCGGCGATGGCCCTGTTCCTGGCCGCCGACGACAGCGCCATGTGCAGCGCGCAGGACTTCATCGTGGACGGAGGCTGGGCATGAGTGGCGCCGCCTCGACGGCCCGCGTCCATGTCGATTGCCGGGAGCGGCTCGGCGAATGCGCCCTGTGGTGCGATCGCGAGCAGGCGCTGTTCTGGACCGACATCGACAGCCACCGTCTGTCGCGCTGGCGTGCGGCCGACGGCGCCCTCACCCACTGGACCATGCCCGAGCCGCTCGGCAGCTTCGCGCTGTGCGATGAACCGGGTGAACTGCTGCTGGGCCTGGGCTCGGGCGTGGCGCTGTTCGACCTGGAGACCGGCGAGATCGGCCCGCTGACGCCGGTCGAGGCCGATGAGCCCCGCACCCGCATCAACGACGGCCGCTGCGATCCGCAGGGCCGGTTCATCTTCGGCATGTTCAATCCGCACGGGGCGGCGGTCGGGGGCTATTACCGCGCGCAGATGGCGGGCGTGGGATTCGGGCGCGGGCTGAAGGTGGAGCGGCTGCCGCTGCCGGCTGCGATCGTCGGCAATTCGCTGAACTTCAGCCCGGATGGCCGCACGCTCTACTACACCGATTCGCCCACCCGCACGATCTGGGCGCTGGACTACCACCCCGATGGCCAGCTCGGCGAGCGCCGCGTCTTCGCCCAGTTGCCGATGGACGGCGGTGAGCCGGACGGGGCGGCGGTCGATACCGACGGCGGCCTGTGGTCCTCGATCTGGGGCGACGGCTGCGTGATCCGCTTCGATGCCCAGGGCCGTGAAACCCTGCGCCTGAGCCTGCCGGCCTCGCAGCCGACCTGTCCGGTCTTCGGCGGCCCGGCACTGGACCGCCTGTTCGTCACCACCGCGCGCAAGCAATGCGAGCACGAGCCGCTGGCCGGCGCCGTGTTCGAGCTGGATCCGCACGGCCATCGCGGCCGTCCGGCCCATCGGTTCGCCACCCGCTGAGGTCTCGCCCATGACACCGATCCAACGTCGCGCGTACGGCCATCTGCCGGACGGTCGCCTGGTTCATGAATACACGATGGACACCGGCCGCGGCCTGCGGCTGTCCGCCCTGTCCCTGGGCGGTCTGGTCACCCGGATCGAGGTGCCGGATGCGCGCGGCCGCCTCGCCAACGTCGTGCTCAACCTGCCGACGCTGACCGATTACCTGCTGCGCAATCCGCACTTCGGCGTGATCGTCGGCCGCTACGGCAACCGCATCGCCGATGGCGCGTTTCGACTGGACAACGAACGTCACGTCCTCAGCACCAACGACGGCACCAACTGCCTGCACGGCGGCGTGGCGGGCTTTGGCAAGGTGCTGTGGCAGGCGGAACCGGAAGGCGACGATGTGCTGTGCTTGCGGCTGGACAGCCCGCACGGCGACCAGGGCTTTCCGGGCCGGCTGCGGGCGACGGTCCGCTACCGGCTGGTCGGCGGCCAGGATTGGCTGATCGAGTACGAGGCCACCACCGACCGCCCGACGGTAGTCAACCTCACCCACCACGACTACTTCAACCTGGCCGGCCACGGCTCGGTGCTGGGCCATGAACTGCAGTTGGCCGCCAGCCGCTACTGCGAGGTCAACGACGCGATGATCCCGACGGCCATCGCCGACGTGACCGGCACGCCGTTCGATTTCCGCGACGGGCAAGTCATCGAAGCGCGCCTGCGCCAAGGCCATCCGCAGCTGCAGCGGGCCAAGGGCTACGACCACCACTGGCTGCTGGACGCGCCGGTGGACGGCGACCTGCGTCCGGCAGCGCGCCTGCGCGATCCCGTGTCCGGCCGCACCCTGGAGATCCTGACCACCGAGCCCGGTCTGCAGTTCTATTCCGGCAACTTTCTCGACGGCAGCCTCACCGGCGCGGACGGCCAGCTCTACCGCCAGGGCGACGGGCTCTGCCTGGAAACGCAGCATGCCCCCAATTCACCCAACCAGGCGCCGAGCGTGGATTGGCCGTCGACCGTGCTGCGGCCGGGCGAGGTGTATCGCAGCCGCACCCTGCACCGATTCGGGACATCCGAGGCCTGAAATCCCGGCCAAACCCACCGCTCGTCTCGAAAAAGCGCCCCTCCGACCCGCCCGAGTTACCTAAGTCACCACCCCGAAGCCGCCCCGCTGGCTATTCTTCCGCCCAATCAACAAATAGGTTTGGACGGCCATGGGAATCGGTTTCAGAGTGTCGGGAAGATCGGTGATGGCGGCGCTCGCCGCGGCGGCGATCGTGGCGCTGGCGCTCACCGGCTGCTCCATGATGGGCATGGGCGGCCCCAAGCCGACCCAGGTGAGCGGCGCCATCGTCGCCTCCGCCAAGATCAATCCGAGCGTCAATCAGCGGCCCTCGCCGCTGCTGGTGCGGGTGTATGAACTCAAGACGGCCACGGCGTTCAATTCCGCCGACTTCGTCTCGCTCTACCAGCGCGACCAGGCCGAACTGGGCGCCGAGGTGGTCACCCGCGAGGAACTGACCCTGGCCCCCGGCGAATCCCGCCCCTACAACAAGACGCTGCAGCCGGAGACCCGCTTCATCGCGGTGTTTGCCGCCTACCGCGATCTGGAGCGGGCGAACTGGCGTGCCGTCACGGCCGTGCAGGTCGGCCAGAAGCAGAAGATCACCATCAAGGCCGACGAACTGTCGGTGAGCGCGACCGTCGAAAAACCGTGAGCTGGCACAGCAAGGTCATCTGGTCGCAGGGCATGTTCCTGCTGCCCCATCACTTCCAGCAGGAAACCCGTTACCTGGAGCACCTGGTGGACATGCGGGTGCGTGCGCTCGCGCCGCACGGCTGGGGCTTCACCGAGCTGGTGCTCGATGAATCGCTGCTGTCCATCGGCCGCCTGGGCGTGCTGCGCGCCAGCGGCGTGCTGCCGGACGGCACGCCTTTCCAGATGCCGCAGGGCGACGCCGCCCTGGCGCCGCTGGAGGTGCCGGCCGACCTGAAGGGCGAGATCGTCTACCTGGCCGCGCCGATCGCCCGGCCCGGCACCAACCAGGTCGCGTTCAGCGGCAGCGACGGCAGCGAGCTGCATCGCTATCACGTGATCGACCACGAGCTGCGCGACGTCACCAACGCCGGCGATGAACCGGAACCGGTGCAGACCGGCGCGCTCAGCCTGCGCCTGCTGCCCGCCCGCGAACTGCACGACGGCTATGCCGCACTGGGCGTGGCCCGGGTGGCGGAACGCCGCGCCGATCAGCAAGTGGTGCTGGACACGTCCTACATCGCCCCCCAGTCCCGGCTGGACGCCAGCGGCCAGTTGGCCGCCATGGCCTCGCTGCTCAGCGGTCTGGTGCGGCAACGAGCGCAACTGCTGGCCTCGCGCATGGGGCAGATGGGCAACGGCGTGTCCGAACTGGCCGATTTCCTGATGCTGCAGGCGCTCAACCGCGCCGATCCGCTGTTCCGCCAGCATGCGGCCTCGCCGCATGTCCATCCGGAGCAACTGCATCGGGACTGCCTGCAACTGGCCGGTGATCTGGCGACCTTCGTCAGCGATTCCCGCCTGGCCACCGAATACCCGCTGTATCGCCATGACGACCTGCGCGGCAGCTTCGCGCCGTTGCTGGAGGACCTGCGCCGGATGCTGTCGGTGGTGCTGGAGCGCAATGCGCTGCAGATCGACCTGATCGACCGCACCCACGGCGTGCGCACAGCGGTGGTGGGCGATCCGGAACTGCTGCGCAGCGCCAGCTTCGTGCTGGCTGTCAATGCCCAGCTCGCGGCCGAACAACTGCGTCAGCGCTTCCCGGCCCAGTCCAAGCTGGGGCCGGTAGACAAGATCCGCGACCTGGTGAACCTGCAACTGCCCGGCATCGCGCTGCGCTCCCTGCCGGTGGCGCCGCGCCAACTGCCGTTCCACGCCGGCTTCCACTATTTCGAGCTGGACCGCGGCGGCGAGCTGTGGAAGCAGCTCGAACGCAGCGGCAGCCTGGCCTTGCATGTGGCGGGGGACTTCCCCGGCCTGGAACTTGAGCTGTGGGCCATCCGGCAGTAGCGACCGATTCGGCTGTCGGCGCGTGGCTTGTGGCCACCGGCGCCGGGCTGTTCCTTAGAACGATTCGACAGTAACCCTCGGGAGCCGGCATGGACCCCTCCGCGCTCAATGACCCCTTCGCGGGCTTCGACGACCAGCGCACCTTCATCAAGCCTCGTCCCGGTGGCGCCGGTGGCGCTGGGGCGCCCCGTCCGCAGCCCTCCGGCGACGGACACGGCGACGCCGACGCGGCCGAGGCCGCGCAAGGCCTGAACCCGCTGCTCTCGCTGGCCAACCGCCTGCTGCTGCTGGTGCCGCAACTGCGCGGCACCCGCCGCGTGGACGATCCCGGCGCGCTGCGCAATCAACTGGCCCAAGGCGTGCGCGACTTCGCCACCCAGGCCACCAGCGCCGGCATCCCGCCCGAGCGGATCATGGCCACCCGCTATGTGCTGTGCACCATGATCGACGAGGCCGCCGCCGACACCCCCTGGGGCGGCTCCGGCGTCTGGGCGCGACACAGCCTGCTGTCGATGTTCCACAACGAAACCTGGGGCGGCGAGAAGGTGTTCCAGCTGATGGCCCGCCTGGCCGAAAAGCCGGATGCCAACCGCGATCTGCTGGAGGTGATCTATGCCGCGCTGACGCTCGGCTTCGAAGGTCGCTACCGGGTGATCGACAACGGACGCGCTCAACTGGAAGCGGTGCGCGATCGCCTGGCGCAGATCCTGAAACAGCAGCGCGGCGACTATGCGCCTGCCCTCGCCCAACACTGGCAAGTGGAAGCGCTCCAGCAGCGCCGCCACATCGGCTGGCTGCCGCTGGCCGCCACTGCCGCTGTGACCGCCCTGCTGCTGGCGGCGGTGTATCTGGGCTTCACCCTGTCCCTGGCGGAACGGTCCGATCCGGTGTTCGGCCAGATCCAGTCGCTGCGCCTGACGCCGCCGGTCGTGGCGCCACCGCCACCGGCCGCCAAGCCCCGTCTGGCGCAGTTCCTGCAGTCCGACATCAAGGCCGGCCTGGTCACCGTGCGTGACGAGGTCGACCGCAGCGTGGTGACCCTGCGCGGCGACGGCCTGTTCGCCCCGGCCAGTTCCGCGCTGGCTCCGGAGCGCGAGCCGCTGATGGTGCGCATTGCCGAGGCCTTGTCGCAGGTGCAGGGCACGGTGGTGGTCACCGGCCACAGCGACAACACGCCGATCCGCACGGCGCGCTTCCCGTCCAACTGGCATCTGTCGGAAGAACGGGCGCACACGGTGCGTGAGCTGCTGGTGGCGCATCAAGTGGCGCCGGAGCGGGTGCGATCCGAGGGCCGCGCCGATGGCGAGCCACTCGCGCCCAACGACAGCCCGGCCAACCGCGCCCTGAATCGGCGCGTCGAAATCAGTCTGATGATCATGGGCCGACCCGATGCCACGGTGTCGACATCGGCCAGCGGAGCGGCACGATGAAGCGGATTCTGGGTTGGATCTTCAACCGGTGGGTGCTGCTGGCGGTGATGTTGCTGGCCGTCGCGCTGGTGATCTGGATCGTGGGGCCGCTGGTCGCGATCGGCGAGCGCCGTCCGCTGGAAACCGAGGCCTCGCGCTGGATCACCATCGGCGTGCTGGTGCTGATCGTGGCGGGCCTGGTGGTCTGGAGCCGCTGGCGTGCCAAGCGCGGCAATGCGGCGGTCGTCAACCAGCTGATTCAGGCACCGGCCGGTGACGCGCCCGAGCGCGAAACCCCGGACATGATCGCGGTGCGCGAGCGTTTCCAGCAGGCGATGCTGACGCTGCAGCGGGCCCGCTTCGGCGCGGGCGGCAAGGTCAAGGGCCTGGCCGCGCGCTTTGGCGGCCGCTATCTCTATGAGCTGCCCTGGTACCTGATCATCGGCGCACCGGGCTCCGGCAAGACCACCGCGCTGCGCCACAGCGGCCTGCAATTCCCGCTCGCCGATCAGATGGGCGACCTGGCGATCCGCGGCGTCGGCGGCACCCGTCATTGCGACTGGTGGTTCACCGACCAGGCGGTGCTGATCGACACCGCCGGCCGCTTCACCACCCAGGACAGCGATCCGGGCAACGACAAGGCCACCTGGGGCGGCTTCCTGCAGATGCTGCGGCGCTCGCGTCCGCGTCAGCCGCTCAACGGGGCGCTGGTCACCGTGTCGGTGTCCGACCTGCTGGCGCGCAGCCCGTCCGAACGCGCCCAGCATGCCGCCACCGTGCGCGCCCGGGTGCAGGAGCTGCACAAGGACCTGGACATCCGTTTCCCGATCTACCTGCTGGTGACCAAGGCCGACCTGCTGGCCGGCTTCATGGACTACTTCGCCACGGTGGACAAGGACCAGCGCGCCGCGCCCTGGGGCTTCACCTTCCCGCGTGAGACCAAGGAGCCGCTGGCCGGATTCGGCGGTGAGTTCGATGCCCTGGCCCAGCGGCTGCTGGACGGCCTGATCGACCGACTGCAGGCCGAGCGCGATCCGCAGCGTCGTGCCCGCATCTACGGCTTCCCGGCCCAGTTCGCCAGCCTGCGGCAGGTGCTGGCCGAGTTCCTGGAAGGCGTGTTCGCGCCCTCCCCGTACGAAGCCCAACCGCTGCTGCGCGGCGTCTATTTCGTCAGCGGCACCCAGGAAGGCACGCCGATCGACCGGGTGCTGGGCTCGGTGGCGCGCAGCTATCGGCTGGAGAACGCGGTGCTGGCGCCCAACCAGTCCAGCGGCCGCAGCTATTTCCTGAACCGTCTGCTGAGCGAGGTCGTCTTCGCCGAAGCCGGCCTGGGCGGCACCAACCGCCGCTGGGAACGCCAGCGCAACGGCCTGGCCATTGCCGGCTATGCAGCGGTCGCGGTGGTGGGCCTGGGGCTGATCTCGGCCTGGACGCTGAGCTACTACAACAACCGGCGCTATGTGGCGGATGTGTCGGCCCGGACCGAACAGGTGCGCGAGCTGCTGCAGTCCACGCCCAACCGGGCCACGCCGGACATCCTGCCGATCGCACCGGCGCTGGAAGCCACGCGGGCCTTGGCCAGCGTCGGCGGCGAGACGCCGTGGTCCCTGCGCCTGGGCCTGTTCCAGGGCAAGAAGCTGGACAGCGCGGCCCGTGCGGCCTATCAGCGCATGCTGGCCGATGCGCTGCTGCCGCGGCTGATGCTCCGCCTGGAAGAGCAGTTGCGCCAAGGCGCGCAGACGCCGGAAACGCTGTATGAGGCGCTGAAGGCCTACGTCATGCTGCATGACCCGGCCCACTTCGATGCACAGGCGCTGAAGCAGCATGTGCAGACCGATTGGGAAGTCTCCCGCCGCGAACTCACGCCGGAGCAACGTGCCGCGCTGAGCCAGCATCTGGAGGCCCTGCTGGCCCAAGGCGGTGTGGCTTCGCCGCTGCCGCAGGACGACGCCCTGCTCAAGGCCACCCGCAACCAGTTGGCCACCCTGCCGCTGCCGCAACGGGTCTACAACCGCCTGAAGGCCCAGGGCCTGGGCGGCGACTTCCCTGAGTTCACCATCAGCCGCGCGGCCGGTCACAACGCCGCGCTGGTGTTCACCCGCGCCAGCGGTGCGCCGCTGACCTCGGGCGTGCCCGGTCTCTATTCGCGGGACGGCTATCTGCGCGGCTTCCAGCCCATGGTGGGCCAGGCGGCGGAGCAGCTCGCCTCCGAGCAATCGTGGGTGCTGGGTGTGCCGGATGCGCCGAAGGACGCCGCCGCCCTGGTGCGCGCCAACGGGCCGCTGGTGGACGAGGTCCGTCGCCTGTACCTGACCGACTACGCCTCCACCTGGGAAGGCTTCCTCAACGATGTCCGTCTGTTGCCGATGACCTCGGTGACGCAATCGGTCGAGCGTTCGCGCCTGCTGTCCGCACCGGACAGCCCGCTGCCCCCGCTGCTCAAGGCCGTCTCCCGCGAGACGACGCTGGGCAGCGGCGGCAATGCGATGGAACAGGCTCAGCAACGGGCCGGCGACCTGATCCAGCAATCGCGCGACAAGATCGCCAACGTGTTCGCCGGCAAGCCCGGCACCGCGGATCCGAACGCGGCGAATGCGCAGCGGCTGGAGGCGATCGTCGACGACCGGTTCGTGGGCCTGCGCCAGCTCGTCACCCCGCCCCCTGGGGGCGGCAAGTCCCCGCTGGACGACACGCTCTCGCTGATCGGCGAGGCCAACCTGATGCTCAATGCGGCCGAGACCGCGCTCAAGGGCGGCTCCGCACCGCCGCCGTCGCCGGTGCCCAACCGACTGAAGGCGGAAGCGGCGCGCATGCCGCTGCCGCTGCGCACCATGCTGGATGACCTGTCGAACAGCAGCTCCCGGGTGTCGCAGGGCGCCATGCGCCAGACGCTGGGCCAGGAGGTGCGCTCGCAGGTGGGTGAGTTCTGCCAGCAGGCGGTGGCGGGCCGGTATCCGCTGGATCGCAATTCGTCGCGCGACGCCACGCAGGCGGACTTCGCCACGCTCTTCGGCCCGAACGGGAAGATCGATCAACTGTTCCAGCAAAAGCTCGCGCCGTATGTCGACACCACCACGCGGCCGTGGAAGTTCCGTGCGGTGGAAGGCACGCCGCTGGGCGCCGATGCCGGCACGCTGCCGCAGTTCCAACGCGCGGCGGTGATCAAGGAGACCTTCTTCCCGGGCGGCGGATCGCCGTCGCTGCGGCTGGACTTCAAGCCGGTGGAGATGGACACCACCATCCAGCAGTTCATCCTGGATGTGGACGGCCAGATCGTGCGCTATGCCCATGGGCCGCAGATTCCGATGTCGGTGCAATGGCCGGGTCCGCGCGGCAGTTCGCAGGTGCGGGTGCAGGTCAGCCCGGCCAGTGCGAACGGCTCTTCGGGCATGGTCAACGATGGGCCGTGGGCGCTGTTCCGGCTCTTCGACCGGGTGAAGATGGAAAGCACCAATGCGCCGGAGCGATTCCGGGTGACGTTTGATGTGGATGGTCGGAAGGCCGTCTTCGAGGTCACGGCCAGCAGCGTGCGCAATCCGTTCCGGCTGCCGGAGCTGAACCAGTTCTCCTGCCCCAACAGCCTTTGATCGACCACGATGGCCCTCACCGCCTCTGATTCCGCCCCGGGCCAGGCCGACGCGCCCGGTTGGTACGGCAAGCTGTCCGCCCTGGGTGATTTCGCCCAGCGACGGCTGCCGGCCCACTGGGTGCGCCACTGCGACCCCTGGCTGGCCGGGCTGATGCGGGACATCCCGCTCGCCCTCGGCCCGCAATGGCTGGACATCTACCTCACCGCGCCGGTGCTGCGCTTCGCCTGGGCGCCGGGCGTGGTCGACATGAAGTGGTGGTTCGGCGTGCTGATGCCGAGCTGCGACAACGTGGGCCGGTACTTCCCGCTCGTCATCGCCCAGCCGCGCACCCAGCCGCCGGTGGACCGACAGGGCCTGGAGCACCTGGACCGCTGGACGACCGTGCTGGCCCGCGCGGCGCTGCACACGCTGGACGACGCGGCGACGGTGGAGAGCTTCGAGCAATTGCTGGAATCCGCACCCGCCTGGCCGGCCAGCGGCGCCGGGGCCATCCCGGTGCCGGACGCCGCCAACCGCTGGCAGAGCTTCAACGTGCCGGCGACGGCGCTTTCGACCTCCATCTCCATGCTCGCCGCCGGTGAGCTGCTGGAACGGCTGGCGGGCTGCACTTTGTGGTCCGCGCCGCCAGCGCCCTCCTACCCGGCGCAGATCCAGTGGGGACCGGGTCTGCCTTCGGTGGACCTGTTCGCCACGATGCTCAAGGCTGGCCGAGGCGCCTGACCAAGCCGCTCCGCCGCTGCGGCGCGGGCCGATCGCCCCTGGGCGATAGCCGTCCGGGAGCCTGACTTGTCGCCGCTACAGTCCGCGACGTTCAAGTCAGCCTCTCCCTGGAATTGCTCAACTCATTCTTGTCTTCGGACGACGCTTCAAAGCCATCGGTCCTCTGTTCGCGCCGCCTCCTCCGGTGGGTGAGTTCCGCGCCTTGTGCGCTGGCATCGGTCGTACTCCTGGGCGCTGTCCTGGGGCCGATGGCCAGCGCCGCCGTTGCGGCGACCTTGCGCGGCGAGGTGGTCGGTCTGGCGGATGGCGACACGGTGACCGTGCTGGATGCATCGAAGACGACGCACAAGATCCGCCTTGCCGGCATTGATGCGCCGGAGAAGCGCCAGCCTTTCGGCGAGCGCGCGCGGCAGAACCTGTCGACGCTGGTGTTCCGCAAGCAGGTGACGGTGGAGTGGTCGACCCAGGACCGCTATGGACGCATCGTGGGGAAGGTGCTGGTCAATGGCGAAGATGCCGGGCTCGCGCAGATCCGCAGCGGGCTGGCGTGGCATTACAAGGCCTATCAGCGGCAGCAGGCGGCGCCGGATCGGGTGATCTATGCGGATGCGGAATCGGCGGCGCGGCAGGCGCGGCGCGGGTTGTGGAGCGAGGCGGCGGCTGTGGCGCCGTGGGAGTTCAGGCGGGAGCGGCGTGAGGCGGGAGCCAGGACGGCGAGCGGATCCTGAGACGTCGTCGCCAGCTCGCGTCGATCACTGGCTTGGCGTGGACGTCCCGCTCTGAGGGGCCGATCCATTCCTGAATGAAGTGGCGATCGACGCGTCGAGCTTGATGCGCTTCGGGCCTTCGTCATCGCTCTGATCGTCATCGTCGTCCTCGAACACGTCGTCGTCCTCGTCGTCCAACTTGCGTGTCTTGGATTGCTTGTCGAGGAAGTTACGGATCCCGGCTTGACAGCCGCGCACCTCGCCGCTGTGGACGAAGTTGACGAGGTTGCCGACGCGGCCCTGGGCATACCCTCGGTGCCAGTCCGCATGTCCGACGCCGTGCGCACCCGTGCCCGCTGCGGCGCCGACACTTGCCGCGAGTACGCCGGCCAAGTAGTCGGCATGCCCGACGGCCTGACCGCCAACACCCGCTGTGCCATTGGCCCGGGCAGCCTGCATTCCTGCCACGTAATGGTTGAAGCCCACCGCATGCCCACCCACGCCAGCCGAGCCACTGGCCCTTGCGGTGGCCACTCCGGCCCAGTAGTCCGCATGGCCCGCTGCACCACCCCGCGTTGCCGGCGCGGGATCGCCCCGTCGCGCCGCCGCGACGCCCTCCTGATAGTGGCGGTGGCCTCTCGCATGCCGTGCACTGTCGAGTGCGGGACCGCCCGCCGCCGCAGCTTTCACGCCCTCCTGATAGGCCAAGCCGCCGGCACGCTGGTGGTAGTCCTTGATCCTGATCTTGTTGCTGAAGGTGTCCTGCAGCAGCCCACTTTGCGCATTGAAAACCACGGTGAGCGGATCGTCGCGTGAGATGGGGCCGATGGCATGGTCGTCGCTGGCAGCGACCTTGATGGTGATCTGATTCAGCACCGGCGTATTGACGCCATGCGTCGTCGTCTCGTACCGAGCGAAGAGCTGGCCGGGCTTGGTGTCCGCCCAGTGGCGAATCTGGTTCTCGAAGGGAATCATGGCCGAGTTCGCGATCCAGGTGCCTGTCCCCAGATTCGAGATCAGATTGCGTCCTCCGTTCTGCACGCCGCGGATGTGCAGCCACTCGTAGTCCTGATTCAGCGCCAAGTTGAACCCCAGCACCTTCTTCGCATACGCCGCCATGCCCAGAGCGTTCCACTTATCCATGGCCTGGTCCTGGGTGCCGGCGCGCATGCCCACGCGATCTACTTTGGCCCAGTCCTGCACCGAGCGATCGGTCACCAGCTTGGCGTAGGACTGGTTGATCGCCGCGTCATTGGCGGGGATGGCGGCCAAGTTGGCGAAACTGCGGCCGTTCAACACGTAATTGCCTTCGGTGGCGCTGGTGGTCCTGGCCGTGCGGGTTGCCTTGGACACATAGAAATACTGACCGTCCTTTCCTTCCACCGTCACGGCATTGTCCCCGGCGGTCGTGGACGCCAATGAATAGTGGGGGTCGGTCAGTTCTCTGAACTCAACGCCTTTGAACCGTCCCTTTCCGGACAGGTCCTTCTTGCTGATGTCCAACGATTCTCGAACTGAATTCTTGTCAACGCCGTGCTGGTTGTTCATGGTGACGGTGCCCGAGGCCACCGGCGCGCGCTCCCCAAACCCGGGTTTCTTGAAGGTGAGCCGGCCCCATTTTTCGTTCGTGTGGCCCAGCACGGTCACCAGGACGGATTGGACGTCTCCCGCGCACTCGTCATAGGTGCAGTTGGTTTCCTTGTCTTCTTCCACCCAGACCAGCTTCAGTTTCGAGAGCGCGTCGGTCACCGCCGCGTCCGCCGCGGTATCCCTTCGCTGCTTTCTCCAGGTGTCCATGGCGTCGCGAACTGACCTTTGGTTTGATGCGACGACCGGTAGTTGGGAGCCCGCCAGGATCAAGTCACGGATGTTGCTCAACTGATCGCGGTTGGCGAACAGCAGGTTTTTCCCATTGGGGGACTGCTTGAGGAACGCGAATTCGTGGCCGCTGTCGTCGTCCATGTACGCGCCCTTCCCTTGCCCGCGCACGATGACCCGTTGGGCGACGGATGCGGATGGCGAGCCAGTGTTCCTGGAATGGGATTGGGGCTGCGCAGCGGCTTGTTGCTGCGATGGACGGGTTCTTTGCACGACAGCAGGATCGGCCGCCGCGCCAAACGCCGCATCTATGGCGCGACGCTGCGCCAGCATGCGGGGTGAGGCATCAATCGCTGCTTGCAATGGATTGGATGGAGACGGCGCCAGTGTCTTTTCGCTGGCGATTAAGGCAGCGGCTGGCTGCGGGGTCTTGGTCCGCAAGGTCGCTGCTGACGTGTCCGCAAACGGCTTCATGGGAGAGACGACCTGCCTGGAACTTGTTGAATGGGATTGAGCGATCGATTGGGGCGAATTTGATCAGGCCCTCTTCCCTTTTTAGCGCGCCCGCGTGTGGGTGTCTCTCAGCAGAATGCTGATTCTTGGATTTCGGGGGAAGACGCAGGAATGGCCGGCGACGGAGGCACCGTTCGCCGGCCTCGTTTGAAGACAACCGGAGGCAGAGACAACCTCAAATCCGTTCGCATATGGCGTAGGCCATGCGCAGGGCTCCTATTGGGCCGGGCGGAGCTTCCGGTTCAGGCTGGAAGCTGTCAGCCGTAAGTGACCGCTTTGCGATACCTCCGTGTCAGACTGCAAGTTCAACCCTTGCTCATCAACGAGCGAGTTGCTGGCGGAGCCAACGGGCCGCGGAGATATTGGAGGCTTCTGCTGCGCGATCAAATCAGGCACTGGCCTGCGGCTTCGTTGCCTTCAGTGGCAACGGCAAGAGCACGTCATGCGTCGACTTGGCCGCGGGCGTCGGCGTCGCTGAGAGCCCTACCTCTTTGAATCCTCTTTCCAGCAACTGGGGTCGAAGTTCTTTCAAAGAGTTGTGCGGCACGGCCACCCAGAGCAGGTTACGGGTCCGCGTAGCCGCGACGTAGCCAATGCGGCCCAACTCGGTCGCGACGCCCCCTAGTAGTGCCTGCGCGTGCTCCTTGGTGGTCACGTACAGGACGGCGTCCAGGCTTTCTCCCTTGGCCTTGTGTACGGTGTCGATTCGCAGAGCCGTGGCGCCGCCATCAGCCAGGTCCGCAGCGCTGGTAAGTGGCGTGCTCGGCAACGCCTTCTTGGAAAGCTTATTGCCGAGGTTGGCGACCCGCTTGAGGCCGAATTTCGTATCCAGATTGACCAGCAAGACCTTGATGCGTGCCAGCAGATGGGCGTGCCATTGCGCATCGGCCACTAGGGACGCCGACGGCAGGCCGGTGGCTGGGTCACGTGTGAAGGCCCAGATAACTTTGCGCAGTTCCCGGTCATCCGGCTTGTTTGACGGTTGGGTGATCTGGCTCACAAGGCCGTGGGGTGCGTTATCCAACAGCGCGACCACCGCGACAGCGACGCGTTGGAACGCCTTCAGGAAATCCTTGCGCCGGTCACGCAACACTGCGGCGGCGGCGAACAACCTGACCAGGCCTTGGCCGGCCGGCGCCTCGTCGCCACGAAGCGTTCCGGCCAACTTCTTGGCACGGCACAAGACGGCGGATCGCTTGATGTCTGCGCCGGCGGCTGACATGGCGCCCTGGAATGAAGAGATGAGCTGGGGGTACTGGTCGCCCTTGTAGCCGGTGAAGAAGGCACCATGCGGCGTGGCGGGCGCGCTCCGCTCAGCGACGTCGTCGCGGCCGCAAAGGCAATTGGCCAGGTCCACGATACTGGGGGCAGACCGGAAGTTCCTCTTCAGCGAGTGCTGCAGGACGCCGGCGCGCTGGTGGTATTCGATGAGGAACTTGCCGTCGGCGCCCGCGAACTCGTAGATGCCCTGGTTGGGGTCGCCGATCAACGTCACGCACGAGCCGGCGCCAATCAGCAGCTCAAGAATGGCTTGATGGACAGACCCGATGTCCTGCGCCTCGTCGATCACGATGTGCGGGTAGCGGCGCGACAGTGCCGCCAGCAGTTTCGGCTGCTCCTTCAGTGTCCGGTAAGCCCAGTAGCGCCCGAGGTCGTGGGTGTACGCACCTGTGCGGCCCAACTTCGCGATGAGGTTGCGGGCGACGGATGAGTCGACAATGACGACCTGGTCGTTGAACATGTAGAAGAAGACCTCTTTTCCGTTCAAAAACGCTAGGTTCAGCGCCTTGATCGACTGAGGAAATGACGACGTCGGGAACTTGAAGCCTTCAAGGAAGGCTTCATCGCCAGTCACGAGGAACGCCGCCCGCGGGGACTTCATGGTCCGGTGGCCGTGCGGACGGATGACGTTGGTGGTGATGAAGCCGTCCAGCGTGTCGATGTCGACCCGCGATCGGCCGGCGCCGGACGGCAGACTGCTCGCCAGATCGTCATAGGCCTCGCGGAAGGTGTCGACGGCCACATTGGAAAACGACAGCAGCGCCACGCGGCCACGTGCCTCGCCAAGGTTGTGCCGCATCCGCACAACTCGATGAACGGCAGTCTTGGTCTTGCCGCTACCGGCGCAAGCGATGACGCACAGCGGCACCATCGGCGCATCGACGACGTCCTGCTGTTCAGGTGTGAGGCCGCTCATGGCGCCGGTGCCGCAACTTTGCAAACATGCTTGATGGCAGCCTGGATGTAAGCCGGCACCCTGAAGGGCACCGTCTTGTCTGAAATGACCTGCGCCAGCGACTGGGCGAAGCTGCCTTTCTGGACGTTGCTCTGCTTGCGCTCGAACATGCCGCAGAACAACGCCTTGGCCTGGGCCGCATCACCGACCTCCGCGGCGACCCTGGTTGTCAGGGATTTCGCGATCCTCGGCCGCAGCTCCCCTAATGCCTTGAGCATGGCGGCGCGGTTCTCGGGTTCCAACGCCAAGTCGTACTCGAAGGTCTTGAGGCCATGGAACACCTTGACGTGGTCATCCTCGCAGGTCTTCATCTTGGCGGTGTTGGCCGAGACGATGATGGTGTCTCCAGGCGCGGGATAGACTGGTACGGCGTCCTCGTCCTCTTCGTCTTCAGAGTCGCCAGCTGCGGCTGGTGGCGTTGCTAGCGGAGTGGCCAAAGCGAATGGCGCCGCGGATGCTGGTGCGGAGGGAGTTTTAGGTGCCACAGGGTCGGCATCGGTCAGGACCGCCACCGGGATCTTTAGCGCGTTGTCCCCGAAGAGGGGCAGGAATGAATCGAAGTTCAGTCCCTCGACGCTGATCAGGCTCACGCCATGCTGGCGCAGGTTGCAGTCCATGCGCGTGGCCAGAGCGTCAACCATCATGAGTTCGGCAGCGCCCTCGACGAAAATGACCCGGCGGGCGAAGAAGAGTTCGGCCCGCGTGACGTCAAGGTAGCGTTCCAGCTTCTCGCGCTTGCCTTTGTCGAAAGTAATGCTGCGGGGAAGGAAGGTCTCAACCGCGTTGCCGGTGTCCACGAGGCACACCAGGCTATCCAGGTCGGCAATGCTCGCGAAGTTCTGCGAGTGGCTGGTCACGAAGAGCTGGACGGGCTTCTCGCCGTCGACGGCCTGGATGGACTGCAGGTACTGCAGCAGCACGGCCTGGAGCTGCGGATGCAGATGCGCCTCCGGCTCTTCAACGATCAGTCCCCGGTAACGGGAGTCCGGGTTCTTGGTCAGCTCACTCAGCACAACGGACATATAGATCAGGTTGTTGAAGCCCAACCCGTTCTGCTCGATCTCGAAGGCGTCCACGACCAACGACAACCGGGACTTCAAGCTCTTGAAGTCGCTGGCGCTCAAACCGACTTCCAGCAGCTGCGCGAGCTGCGTGCCCAGCATCATCTTGTGCCGAGTGTCGATGGCGTTCTGTGTGTTGACGATAGGCAGGTGCGTCTTCAGCTCTTTGTCGAGATCCTGCAGCGCTTTGTCGATGCCTTTGACGCCGTCTTCCTCCGCGAGCAGTTGCAGGAGTCGCGCAAGCTGGCTGGTCCTGCCGGGCTTGAGACCTTGCGACGCATCGCGCAGCGGCGGCAAGTACACGCCCCTCAAGTTTTCCATCATGTCCGCGGTCAGGCCGACATCCTCATGCTCGCCGCACCAGCGCTTGGCGCGCAGGCGGCCGCCCTTGTCAGGGTCCGAGTAACGGATCTTGATGTGCGCGTCTAGATTGCCCGCAGGGTCAGGCACGAGGGCGGCCAGGAAGTCAGCTTCATCGTCAGCGTCGAGGCCACTGAACACGTACTCGAAGACAATGTCGCCAAACGGCGTGCCGCTCTTGGGACGATGCACGTCCTCTTCGCCGAGGCGTGGGTAAGGCTCGTCATGACCAGCCAACAGCGCGCGCAAGGCATCGACCACGGCCGTCTTGCCGACGTTGTTGCCGCCGACCAGGACGTTAAGGCCGGCTTGAAATGACAGCTCCGCATGCGCAAGCTTGCGAAAGTTCTTGATGACCAGCTTGGCCAGGTACATTGCTCTCTCCCTGCCTGAAGGATCTCTGCCTTGCAGTGCATCTCATATCGACCGCGGCCTGCGGCCGCCTGGCTCAGTTGCGTTTGACAGGCGCGGGCGCTGGAGTAGGTGCCAGCGTTGGCGCGGGCGCTTGAGCGACGGGGACCTGCTCGGGTCGCATGCTCCCCGCGCCGGTGAAGTTCTTCTGCAGCAGTCCGGTTTGCTGACTGGTCTTGGTTGCCATGGCTACCTTTTCTTGGATTGGCCAACCTTTGTTTTGGTTGGATTGAGGTCTCCCGCACCGTCGAAGCAGGAGGTGGCCTTGTCGGCCGTGACATGCCGGCCGGCTTTCTTGGCCGTAGCCCCGCGTTTCGCCGGCTTCGAGGTCAGGCTCGGCGTCGATCCCGCGCGCCTGGAATCGATTTTGGACGGTACCTTCTTGCTCATGCTTATTTCCCGAACAGGATGAATGCCAGACCAGCGGCAAGAAGGAAGGCGATGCCCAGGAAGAAGCAGATAAGACTGACCAGATGCATGCGCTGGACCAGGCCATTAGCCGCCTGATGGTCTTCTTCGCATATCAACTTCAGCGCCAACTTGCCATTGGCGTGAAAGACCCAGATGCAGGCGGCGGTGGCCAGTCCGAACAAGATGGCGGAAGCGAGAAGCCAGCCGGGGATCCAGGTACGAATCTCCTTATTCGCGCTAAACAGTAATGTCAGCGCCAAGCCAACACCGGCGCTGGCCAGCGTGAAGACCGACTTGGTTTGCTCCAGAGCGGTGGCGAACCAGCCCTGATGCAGCGCCTCGACATAGGCGGTCTGCCTGATGACGAGTTTCTCCTGGCCACTCAGAGCTGGCGGCGGCGGGACGAAAGTTGCGGGCGGCACTGCGGGTCGCCGAAACTTCGGCGTTATCTTTGCTCTCATGGCACGATGTTCAGCGCTCCTCCGTACATCAAATGTTAGCTGACTGACGCGAAGGAGTTGTACATGCTGTTCGAGTCGACGTCTAACGACTCAGCCGAACGCAATCGCTGAACGGCCGCTTTAGGGCACCGAGTTCAGCGCGTCGAAAGACCGTTTCCGCTGCAGAGCAGCCGGTCACCAACCGACGTTAGACCCAGGCTGAAGGCCGCCAGTTCAATGCGTCCGCCAGCAATGCATCAACCCCGCCATGACCGCTCCGATCACCCTGACCCCTATCTCCCCCGCAGATGCCCACCTGCTCGACAACCTCTGGCAGTTCTACGAACTGGAATCATCGGCGTGGTCCCAAGAAGAGATCGATTCAGAAGGCCGTTTCAATTCGCTGTCGGCGTTCCTGGACCGCTTGCGCGATCCGTATGCCGTTGCCGAGGGCTACTTCATCCGCCATGGCGTCCGCGTCGTCGGGTTTGTACTCGTCGGGCTACAGCAGCTACATGGACAGGCGATCAAGGAGCTGGCCGATCTTTACGTGCTACCCAAATATCGCGGCTTGGGTATCGCCAGCCAGGTGATCCACCAGACGATCATGGCCTCAGACAGTCCTTGGCTCATTGGCGTGTTTCGCGCTGACGTCCACGCACAGCGCTTCTGGGAACGCGCCTTTCAAAGGTTGCCCTTCTCTTCGGTGCGAGAGTTGCTTCCACCGGAATATCCGGACCTGCGCGAGTTCGTCGTCAACGAAGGTCCTGCGAAGGCGGACTGCTGAGATCAAGCGCCCCAACACCCCAACCGGCCAGGATCGCCTCCAACCGCTCCCCCACCCCGCCATGCCCACCCCTTTCGACCCCGCCGCCTTCGCCCAACGCCAACTCGACGCCTACAACGCCCGAGACCTGGACCGCTTCGTCGCCGAATACACCGAGGATGTGGAGGTCTACGTCCTGACGAACCCGCAGCCGACGATCGTCGGCCGCGAGGCGCTGAAGCGGCACTACCGGGACAACCGATTCAACCTCCCCGAGCTGCACGCCCAGCTCGTGAACCGCATGGTGTTCGGCAACAAGGTGATCGACCACGAACTGGTCACCGGCGTGCCCGAGGCCCCGGTGCAGGTGGCGGCCATCTACGAGGTCACCGAACAGGGCATCTCGAAGGTCTGGTTCGTTCGCGGATAAGGCGTCTCACGACGCCCCACCTCACGCCTCACAGCGGCATGCGCCGCGTGCTCTCATCGTCATCATCCTCAACCGGCGCGGTCTCCTGAGCCACGGCCGGTCGGGCCACCGTCGGCAGCTCCGAGTCCTTCGGCGCCCCCACGGATTCGCCCACCCACACAGCGATCGCGCTGAAGTTGTCCTGATTCGGCAGGTCGCGCGCCTCGATGGCCAGGCGCATCGCGTCCAGCCACGCCTCGGGATTCGGGGCCAGGCGCAGCGTGTCGGGAATCACCGTTTCGCCGGCCGTGGCCCACCAGCCGTCACTGCACAGCAGGAAGACATCGCCATCCTCCAGCGGCTCCACCCGGCTGGTGTGCGGCTCAAGATCGTCGTCGATGCCCAGCGCCGCCACCAGGTGGTTCTTGTGCGGATGGTCCTCCGCCTGCGCGGGCGTGATCAGGCCGGCATCGATCAGGCGCTGAACGACGCTGTCGTCGTTCGTCACCATGTCGATGCCGCCGCGCCGCAAGCGGTACAGCCGTGAATCGCCGACATGGGTCCAGAGCGCAAAGTTCCGCTGCGCATCCACGCACAGTGCCACCAGCGTGGTGTGCATGCGGTCCCGACCTGCGGCGTCGATGCCACGGCGCACATCGTCATGCGCCGCCAGCACCGCGTCGGTCAGCAGCTCCGGGCGCCAGGGCAAGGTCGCGTCGCCCAGGCTGAGCTGCATGCGGTGGATCGCGCGACGCGCGGCCTCCGCGCCATTGCGGTGGCCGCCCGCGCCGTCGGCGAGCACGGCATACCAGCCCGGGCCGTTCTCATGGGCGACCAGGGCATCTTCATTGGTGGCCCGTTGGCCACGCTCGCTGCAGGCCGCAACGCGGATCTTGAGCATGTTCTTTTGAGGACCGGGCGCGTCAGGCCGCGCTCTTGCGTTGATTCAATCGTTCGAGCTGTTCTTCATAGGCCTCCAGGAAAGCCTTGCCGAACAGGTTGTGGAAGTCTTCCTGGGCCTCTTCGCGGATCGATTCGAAGTGCGTCAGGTAAAGCTCCCAGAGCTTGGCCTTTCGGTTGAGCGTGAGCACGCTGTCCAGCATGGAACGGCTGGTCAGCTTGGATTCCAGCATCTCCGGCTTGAAGCGCGACAGCACGCCCTCCAGCGCCGCACGGGTGCCGGCCATGGTACCGATGGTGTGGCCCACCAGGTCATGCATCGCATCCGCCATCGCCGCCGGTCCCGGCAGGAAACCCCGCACCGGAGGCTGCAACAGCTGCTCCATCGCCGATTGCGCATCGGGCGAGAACTTCAGCGGATTGTTGTCCCGCGAACGAATCACGGTGACCTGGGCCCGCAGCTCATGCTTGGTGGCCGCACGCACCGCCATCATCTGCAGCGCACCATCCACCGACGAATGCAGCAGTTGCCCGATCACCCGCATCAGGTCCGGATTCAGACCCTGCGGCGGCTCGAAACGCAGCCCCGCGCCTTCGCAGAATGCATTCCACAGCGCGGCAGTGTCGGCCTGCGCGCCGGCAGCGGCGGACGGCACCGCGGCGGTGGCGGCCGGCGGCGCCACCATCGGCGGCGGCGCAACTGCTGCGGAGGCGGGAGGAACGAACGCAGCCGGCGCAGCCACCGCAGCGGCCACCGGAGGCGCCACCGGCGCGACCGGTGGCGTCGCCACGGCCGGAGACGGCATCACCATCGCCGGCTCCAGCGGTGGCGGCACGGTGGCCACAAAGTCAGCCAGCGGATCGTGTGCGGGAATCGCCGCCGCCGGGGCGGTCATGGCCGGCACCGTGGGCGCGACCGGCGCCTCGGCCGGTGGCGAGGGCCGCCGCACCTCTGGCGGACGGAAGGACGCATTCAGCGCCGAAGTGTGGTCCGGCAGCGCGGGCGTGCTGGGCTCGCTGTGCGTCGGCGCCGTACCGGGCAGGCCGAACAGAGCCAGCGGGTCCGACGGCATGGTCTGGTTGGCGCTGTCCCGCACCGATTTCGCGGCTTCCGCCATGAAACCGGCCAGCGGATCGCCACCGCTGCCGGCGCCGGGCTTCAGCCCGAACAGATCGTCAATGGAGCCGCCCCCCGAGCCTTCGCTCGGGATTAGATCGGCAAATGCCCCGCCACCGCCCAGACCCAAATCGCCGAAAGCGCCCTGTTGCGCAGGTCGCGGTGCGGGCGCCGAGCGGGGCGCGTCGAACGGATGCTGGAACGGCGCGCCAGCCGGCGAGGCCGCGCCCACCGGTGTGCCGAACGAGGCGCCGAAGGGATCGGCGCTCGGCGTCGCCGCGCTGGATGGCCGATCGAACGGCGATGGCGCGGGGCCCGTTGACCGGGCGGACGCAGGCGCCGGGGGCGGTGCAAACGGATCGAAATCATCCGGCAGCAGCCCCATGCCCGGATTCGTTGCCGGCGCGGGCGGCGGTGCGGCGAGATGAGTCTGGCCGAAGGCGGACATCGCCGGCGCGGCAGTCGGGGCGGAGACCGGTGCACCGCCCAGCAGGTCGGCAAAGGGATTGCTGCCCGTCATGCCGGACGAGGAATTGGCGCTCACGCCGCCGCCGCCCGGCCCCAGGCCGAAGCCGGCCAGGCCGTCGAAGGGATTGCCGGCCAGCGGATCGAAGCCGCCGGGTGCGGGCGCCGGGCCGCGACCTTGCATGCCGGGGGCGACGGAAGGCGCCGGCGGCGCAACGGGTCGTGATCCGGCGCCAATGTTCGTGTCGGCCTCCTGGCCGTCATCGCTGACCTGTAACAGGTAGCCGCCGATGCGCACTTCGTCGCGGTGGCGCAACGGTAGGGTCTGGCCTTGATGCAGCGGTTGGCCCGCCACGGTGATCGGATTGGCGCTGCCGATGTTGCTGATCAGGTAGCCGGCGCCCCCCACTCGGATCTCCGCCTGCTGGCGCGAAATGTGGCGCTCCGGGTCGGGCAGCGCGAGCGTGTTCTGGTCGGCGCGGCCGATCGTGCCGCCTTGCGCGCCGAATTGCGCGGTGATGGGCTGCGTGAGTGGCAGGTCGTTGAGCGACACCGCGCGCAGGGTGAGAGACATGTTTTCGGCCTTTGGCGTGCCTTGGCGGGGGAGAATGAGCCCCAGCATGGTTGCGCCTCGGCGGGCAGGCTTCAATGAACGAAAGTCATCTGCCGGTCGCTTCCTTATGTCTCATACTGCGACGGCTCGAATCGAGTCTGCCTGTTGATGCCGATGTCGAAATTTCCCCTGCGCACTGCTGCCCCCCTTCTCTTGACACTGCTGATCGCCGCTTGCGCGCCTCAGCCGGTCAAGCCGCCCCCCGCTCCGCCGGAACCGCCCGCGTCCGAGCCGGTGGCGCCGCCGCCCGAACCGCCGCCTCCGCCGCCGCCCACGCCGGCCCAGCAAGTGCAGGCGCAGAAGATGGCGATGTCATCGATCGACATGCTGGAAGCCGGCCAGGAAGACCAGGCCCGTGCCGAACTGCAGCGCGCCCTGGCCCTGGATCCGGCCAACAAGCTGGCCAACAGCCTGATGCGCCAGATCACCGGCGACCCGGTGGCCATGCTCGGCCGTGAATCCTTCGCCTACACGGTGCGCCCGAACGACACGCTCTCGCGCATCGCCGGCCGCTTCATGGGCGACATCTACTCGTTCTACATCCTGGCGCGCTACAACGACATCAAGGTGCCGCGCCAAGTCGCCGGCGGCCAGGTGCTGCGCGTGCCGGGCAAGGCGCCCCCACCCGGTTCGCTGGACCCGGCACCCCCGCGCACCCCGGCCCGCGGTGCGGACAAGACCCCGCCCCCCGTTGCCCAGCCGCCCGTCGCCACGCCGACGCCCCCAGTGGCCACGCCGCCCGCGCCCCCGCCCGCCGTCGAGCTGAGCCCGGCCGAGCGTGCAATGAAAAACGGTGAAGCCAACGAGAAGGCCGGTCGCCTGGATCGCGCCCTGGACGACTACCGCCGTGCCGCAGCCACCGACCATCCCGGGGCGCAAGCCAAGGTGGATGCCGTGCGCAAGCGCCTGATGGACCGCTACACGGTGCAGGCCCGCACCTCCTTCGCCAAGCAGGACCTGGCCGGCTCGATCCGCGCCTGGGACAACGTGCTGGAGTTGGATCCGAACAACGAAGTGGCCAAGCTCGAGCGCCAGAAGGCCATTCAGTTGAAACAGCGGATGGATCAGCTGAAGTGACCGGCTAATCGCCTGAACCCGCTGGCGGCCCCCGCCAGCTCACCGGATTGGCGCCTCGCGCGCCGGTTTCGTGCCCACGCCGACCTGTCGTCAGACGGTCGGCGTTTTGTTTTGGTGCATTCGTGCACGGCCCTGGCCGAATGCCGGGATCGGCCGCCACCACAGCGTTGTGGCAATTTAACGAAGCCGTTTGGGCGGCCCCACTTTAGAGGGCTTTCCTACTGGTCGGTCTTCGCACTCCCCAGTACATTCGCGCCTGCTTACGTGGCACACACCTGCACACGACTGCTCACGCCGTGGGCACGGGCACGGGGCCGACCCCGCCGATGGGTCAAAGAAGAAACAGCTTGGGGGAGGCCGATACGGCCCTGGAGGACAGCACATGAACAACCTGCAGCCCTGGATGGCCATCGCCGGCTCGCTGGCCGGTGTGGCGTTGGGCATTGCCGGCGCCAGTTGGCAGTGGTCACGACGGCTTTCGGTCGTGCAGCGGGCCGCTGACCGCATCCGCGCCTCTCGCGACCTGCTGGATCAGCAAAACACCCAGGCTCGGCGCCAGATCGAGCAGATGCAGGTGGAGATGGCCACCCTGCGCCTGACCGCCGACCGCGTCCGCCGCCGGGAGCCGTTCATCCCCGTGGTACCGGAACCAGCTGCGCCGCCCGCGGCCCGCCCCAGCGTGCTGGAGGTGGAGAGGATGCTGGCGCAAAACGATCAGCGCCAGCCCGCCATGGCGCTGGACGACGGCGATGCCGGTGACCACGGTTTCGCGCCCACCCAGGTCGATCCGCCGGAAACGCCCTGAGCCTCCGGCCGATGGCCGGCTCGGCGACTTGACCGCTCGGCGAATTGGCGACTCCGGCGACTCGGCCGCGTTGTGGCTTTGCCGCCCGGCCGTTCTGCCGCCTGGCCGCCGGACCTCAGCGCTTGTTCTGTTTGGTCGTCGCCACGCCCGTGCCGCCGCCACCGCTGGCGGTGGCCGGCCCGGCGGACGCATCGATCCACTGCCGCATCAGCGTGGTGGCCCGCGCATGCTTGGGATCGATCTTCAGGCACTTCTGCAGCCAGTTGATGCCGCCGGTCCGATCGGTCGTCGCGACCCGCTCGGCCTTGCGCACATAGAGGTCGGCCAGCAGGCGACGGGCGGATGGATCGCGCTTGTCCTGCGCGGACCGCTTTTCCAGTTGCGCGATCGCCTCATCCACTTCGCCCTGGGCCGAGAGCATCGCGATGTGCTCCAGCTCATTGCGATCGGCGCCCGCCGCCGCGGGCGCGACGGTCGATGGGGTGGCCGCCGCAGCGCCTGCCGCCACCTTGGCGCCGGCCTTCGGCGCGGCCGCGGCCTTGGGCGCTGCTCCGTCCGTGGTGCCGCGCCGCAAGGTGATGCGCGACGGCGTCCCGAGGTAGGTGCGGCGGTTGCGCTCTTTCTCGATGGCCCGCAGCGCCTCGGCGGCGGGGGCGTTGTCGGGCTGCAGGGCCAGTGCCGTCAGGTACTGGTTGCTGGCGCCTTCCAGGTCGCCCTTCTTCTGGGCCTGCTGGCCGCGTTGCAGCCGATCGGCCACCGCGGTCTCGATCTGCTTGCGCAGCGCGGCCTGGCTGTCACGGTAGCTGGCGTTGTCGGGACGCAGCAGGGTCAGCACCTCCCAGCTCAGCGCAGCCTCGGCCAGTTGGCCCTGCTTCTCCATGTCCTGCGCACGTTGCAGGTGGGCGGCCTCGAAGGCACCCACCGGCCCCTTGGCCACGGGCGCGGTATCGCGCGCTGTGCCGTCCGCATTCGGGGGCGGCAATGTGCTGCAGCCGGCCAGCACCATCGCTACCACCAGCGTAGCCGCTGGGGTGAACCAACGGCCCGGCGTCATCGTTGCCTGACGGGTCATGGCGTGGGTCCGATGCGGCGGCTGCTTTGCAGACGGGCCTTGAAGGCCTCGAGATCGTGGTCGCCAAAAATCATGGTGCGGCGCAGCATCAGCGGCTGCGCAAAGAAGGCGTTGCCGCCAGGGTTGACAGTGACCGCCAAGCTGTATTTCTGACGCGTGAGCGTGTCCAGCACCTGCTCATTCGCATCACCGTAGGGGTAAGCGTAGTGCCGCACCTGCACCGGCAGCCGCTTCTCCAGCAGGTCCCGCGGGCCGGCGGTTTCCAGCTCCAGGTTCTTGGCGTAGCGCTCATCGCCCTCGCCCGCCGCGCGCTCGATCAGGTTGCGGTGGCTCTTGGAATGCGACTGGATGTCCATGACGCCGGAAGACGCCATCTCCTGCAGCTGTGACCAGCTCAGCGCATCACCGGCACCGATGAAGTCGGTGTAGACGAACATCGTCGCCGGCAGGCCGAGCTTGCGCAGCACCGGGAAGGCGTAGCGGTAGACCGATTCATAACCATCGTCGAAGGTCACCACCACCGACCGCGGCGGCAGCGGCTCGCGCCCCTCCAGATAGCCGCTGAGTTGCCCCAGCCGCAGCACCCGGTAGTTGTTGCGAGCCAGCCATTCCATCTGCGCGGTGAAGTTGGCCGGCGAGACCGCCATCTTCCCGCCTACGGTGCCCACCCGGTGATAGCAGAGGATGGTGACCGTCTGATAGCTGCCGGGCACCACCCCCATCGGATTGAGCGGCTTGAGCGGAATGACCAGCGGCTGGCCGGGATCGACCCGGCTCAGCCCGCCATTGGCATCACTGATCTGCCACTCGTGGTCCTCGTTGCCGAGCAACCGGGCGGCAATGCCCCGCAGCGACTCGCCATTGGCCGGCACATAGATCAGCAGCCGCTCATTGCGCGCAACCACCTCGCCTTGCAGCTTCGGCTCGGTCGGCGCGACCGGCGTGGGCTCCGGCGGCGGCGCGGCCGGCGTGGTGCAACCGGCCATCACCACCAGCGCCGCCAGGGCGATGGCGCTCCAGCCGCCGCGTGCGGCGGATCTCGTCATGGCAGCGTTCACGACCCCTTGCCCTCATGCTTGTCGGACTTGCCGGCCCGCTCGGACTTGTCGGACTTGTCCGCCGACTTGTCCGCCGACTTGTCCGCCTTGGCATCCTTGTCCCGGCTGGACCGGCGCGACTTGTCGTCCCCCGACGTCGTCTTGTCGCGGGAGGCGGCCGTCAGCGCGGCAGTGGTGCGGATGGTGTCGGGCCGGGCCTGACCGGCGGCCAGGGCCTGACGATCCTGCAGGGCCTGGGCCATCTGGTCAAAGGTGGCATAGAGCAGGCCGAACTCATCCTTGCGCTGCTCGCGGATGCGGAAGCCATAGCGGCCGCGCGCGATCTCGCCCAGCGCCTCGTTCATCAACTTGATGGGCCGAGAGAACCAGTTGCCGACGACATACATCGCAATCGCCACCGCCAGCACGGTGATCACCGCCAAGGCGGCCATCAGGGTGCGGGACAGGCGCGCCACGGTTTCGAGCGGTCGCTCACGCAGAGCCAGCGCGAGATGCCCCACCACCTTGTCCTGATAGAGGATGTTGGACTCGAAGCCCAGCACCGGCTCGCCGTTGGCGACATAGCGGGTGCGCTTGACCCCGCCTTGATCGCCAAGCACTTCGCCGGCGGGCGTCTGGTAGGTGCGCCCCACGGTTTCCGGCACGCTGGAAGCGCGCACCACACCGCCACGGTCGGAGATGGTCAGGCTCTGGAAGTCGCCCGTCTTCATGATCTCCTGCAGCGACACGTCCACCGTGACCCAGTCTTCGCCCAGGGCGGGTGTCGCGTTCTGCACGCCGATGAAGCGCGACAGCGCGGCGCCGGTGTCGGCCACCTGCTGCATCATCGCGGCGTATTGGCGCTGGATGATCATGGTGCAGGTCACCGCCATGACCACCGCGACGATGGTCGCCATCATCGCGGTCCACTTCACCCGCAGCGGGATGATGCGCGGACGGTTGGCCGCGCCGGCCTCTTCGTCGAGCTCGGCCAGCACGCGGGTGAGCGCATCGGCCAGATCGGCGCCGGAGGGGAAGCGGTCGTCCGGCGCCTTGGCCAGGCAACGGTCGACCACCCGGCGCAACGATGCCGGCAGGCCGGGACGCAGCTTGTTGAGCGGCGTCGGGTCTTCCTTGGCGATCTTCAAGGCCAGGTTCACCACGCTGTCGCCGCTGAACGGGCGCTGGCCGGTGAGCATCTGGTAGAGCACGATGCCGACCGAGAACAGGTCGGAGCGGCCGTCGATCTTCTCGCCGTTCATCTGCTCGGGCGACATGTACTGCGGCGTGCCCAGCACATCGCCGACCCGGGTGCGTTGCTCTCCCTTGGTCGACTCCATGTGGGCGATGCCGAAGTCCATCACCTTGATGTCGAGCGTGCCGCGCGAGCGGGCGATGTTGCCGGGCTTGATGTCCCGGTGGACGATGCCCCGCTTGTGCGAGTAGTCCAGTGCCCGGGCCAGCTGGATGGCCATGACCACGGTGTCGCGCACCGGCAGCGGCTTGCCGGGCTCGAGCACATCGGCCAGGGATTCGCCGTCCAGCAGCTCCATGGCCATGTAGGGACGGCCGTCGATCTCGCCCACGTCATGCACGGTGACGATGTTGGGATGCGACAGGCCGCCGGACGCGCGCGCCTCGCGCAGGAAGCGGGCGCGGTATTCCTCGTCCTCGCACAGCGAGGCATGCAGGAACTTGATGGCCACGTCCCGCGCGATGCCGGGGTCATGGGCCTTGAACACGCTGGCCATGCCGCCGCGGCCCAGCCGCTCACGGATCTCGTACCGACCAACCTGGCGCACCGGCATGTCCGCCGACGGCGCCCGGCCCGGTCCGACCGAGGTGGTCGAGCCCGGACCCGCGGGTCCGATCAGCGGGCCACCCGGCAAGGTGCCGGCGCCGCGCCAGGCGGCTTCGGCCTGGGCTTGCAGCTCGGGATCGAAGCGGGTTTCGGCGAATTCGGAGTCCTCGCCTTCGGACGTCGGCGCCGCGGCAGCCGCAGCCAGGGCGGCCGCAGAGAGGCCGCTGCGGGCGCTGATGGTCACCGGCGCGGAAATGATGGGCGACGATTCACCCGCCGATGCCGAGGCCGGTGCCACCGCCACCGGCGGCGCCGCCGGGCGAGGCGCCGCTGGCGGAACAGGTTGGGAGGCGGGTTGGGGAGCGGGCTGGGGGACGGGCGTCGGACTGGGCTGCGCCGCCTGCGGTGCGACGGGCGCCGCGCTGACAGCGGCCGGCGCGGCAGGCGCCTGGACGGGTGCCGCCACGGGTGCAACGGCCGGCGTGGGCGTGGCCGCAGCGACCGGGTTGGGGGCCACCGGGGCGGCTGGGGGCGGCGCCTTGAAGACGGCGCTGGAGACCACCACCGTGGCGTCATCCATCGGCACCGGCATGGCGGTCGCCGGCGGCGCGGGAGGTGTCACCGGGGCGGGTGCCGCCGCCGTGGGCGCTGCCACAGGCGCTTCGGCGACCGGTGCCACGGGAGCAACCGGCGCAACCGGCTCCACTGGGGAGGCCGGGGCGACCGGCACCGCCGAGGCCTCCGGCAAGGTCGCGGCCGCCGCATCGGCGGCCGGAACCGGCTCGGGCTCAGACACGGGCAGGGTCGCCGGAGCGCCCTGCTCGGCCTGGGCCGCCTGCTGGGCTGCGAGCGCGGCCGCTTCCGCGGCCTTGCGGGCGCGAAGCGGATGGGTGTTGGGATAGTTGGGGTCGTGGATTTCCGCGACCTCGATCGCTTCCTGCGGCTCGGCCGCGGGCGTGGGGGGGGTGTCGGGCACGGCGGCGCGAGCCGGGGGCGCCGTCAACGGCTCCCGGCGGTTGGCCGCAGTGTCCGCGGGCATGCGGTCCAGCGGGGTGCCGGCCGGCACGATCCGGGTGGCATCCGGATCCATCATCGGGTCAGATTCCGGGACCGCCGGGTCGGTTCCCGGCGTGGCCGGGCGAGAAAATCCATCGGGTCGTGACATCAAACGCCTCGCCGCGGCGAAATGCGCCGCCTACCCCGATCGTCGGCGTCCCTGGCTTTGGGGGCAATGAACGAAAGTCACGAGAACCTAGGTCAGCGGTTACGGAGACGGGGGAAATGGATCCAGACGTAACGAAAAGCCGATCCATCGGCGCAGCGCCGACGGGATGACCCCAATGCAGGTGGCCGAGACACCTGTGACCGGTGACTAAGGTCACTGGCTGGCAGAGAGCGGCGCCGCAGAATCGTCGCTCATGAACAGCTGGAACGACCTGCCTGTCGACGAACACCCTCTGACGTCGCGGACCCCGGTGAGCGGTCCGCCCGGCGCGCTGGCGGGCGTGCCTGCCCGGGGTGGCGCGGTGATCGCCGGCCCTGATCAGGCCGACCTTCCGCCTGTCGCGCCCGGACATGACCCGCTCGACCAGACGCCGCTGGCGGACGAACCGGACTACCGCAGCGTGCTGGTGGGTCGGCTGCTCGGGCTGGTGGACAAGGGACGCACACCGCTGGTGGTGCTGCCACCGCCCCTGTCCACCGCGGGGCGCCTCGCCCGGAGCATCGTGGATCTTCATCACGATCACATCGGCGCCGAGGTGCTGTTGACCTTCGAACAAGCTGACCCCATGCGACCCATCGTGATGGGTGTGCTGCGGGCCGTACCGGCCACCGATACCCCCACCGCAGCGGCGCTGGAGGTGCGCATGGACGGCGGCCGGGTGCTGCTGGACGCGCAGCACGCGCTGGTCCTGCGCTGCGGAAAGTCTCACCTCACGCTGCACGAGGACGGGCGGGTGGAGGTGCACGGCGAAACCATCGTCACCCGCGCGGCTGGAGCGAACAAGGTGCAAGGCGGCTCGGTCCAACTCAACTGAAGCTGCCATGCACAATGGTTTCAGTCCTGCGGAAATCTCCGCGCTGCAGAACGCACCGGTCCTGAACCAGCATGCGGAGGAGGCGGCCTTCCTTTGGATCGCGCGTGAACAGGCCGGCCTGGGGCCCCATTACCGCTTCGACCAACTCGCCACCCTCGATGAGCGCCTGCTGGCGCATCTGGAAGGCTTGCTGCTGTCAGGTTCTACCGGCCTTCAACTGGCGCTGCGGGCTTTAGGTGAGGTGGACGCGGGCACGCTCTTCGTGGCGGCTCACCAGGCCTTCGTCCGCCGCGATGCCGAAGCCATGGGCCACGTCGTGGCGGTCGCACTCAGCGCACCGGCATGGCGCGCGCCGGTCATTGCCGCGCTGTCGTGGGTCCCGCCGAGTACCTTGGAGCCGGTGCTCCCCCGCCTTCAATCCTCGGCGGTGAGTGCGCACCGTGCGCTGGCCTTGTCGGTGCAGATCGAGCGTCGAGTGCATCCCCGGCAGGCCTTGGTCGCGGCCATGGAGGACCCCGATCCGCTGTTGCGGGCCGAAGGTTTTCGCGCGGTCGGCGAACTGGGGCTGACCGGCCATCGCGACCGCCTGCAGGCCGCCGAGCACGACGCCGATCCGGGCTGCCGGTTCTGGTCGGCGTGGTCGCTCGCCCTCGGCGGCGACGAAGGTGCGGCCGAGTCGGCCTACGACGTGAGCCATCAGGCTGGTCAGACCGCGGCCGGCCTTGACATCGCCATGCGAGCCGGTCGCCCGGACTGGGCCAGGGAGACCATCCGTCGACTTGCCACGGAGGGCCGCAGCCAGCGGCTGGCGGTGGTGGGCGCCGGCGTGCTGGGCGATCCGGCCGCGGTGCCGTGGCTGCTGGAACTGTGCGATGAGCCCACCCTGGCGCAGGCGGCCGGCGAGGCGATGGCCTCGATCACCGGACTGGATCTGGAGGATCCGCAATGGCGGCACGATGCGATTGCGCTGGACGAGGTCCATCCTGACGATGTGCATGCGCCGTGGGCCGATCCCGATGCCCTGCGGCGCTGGTGGCAGGCGGAGTTGGCGCGCTTTCGACGCGGGGTGCGCCATCTCGGCGGCCGACCGATCAGCGAAGAGGCGGCCTTGCTCGTCCTGCGCCACGGCACGCAGCGGCAGCGGCGCAGCGCAGCGATCGAGGCGGCCCGGTTGCGCCCCGGCACCGCTGTGTTTCCGACCACCGGACGCGCTGACTGGCAGCACCAGCGTTGGGCGGTGGCATGAAGTTCACCAACGCCACGCCCTATTCCGCCGGTTGGACGCTCGGCTTTCAGCGCGACGGGCGCGAGCGGCTGGTCGCCATCGTGAAGGCCACCTTCCGGATGCCTCGAGATGCCACCGAGCCGGTGCTGCAGCACGAGACACAGCGCGAGCTGATCCGGGAGGACCAGTTCATCGGGGAGCCCGGCTTGAGCGCGCCCACCCGGGAGACGGATTTCGCTCATGCCAAGCCGGCCTGCGATGTGCTGGTGCTCGGCCATGCCCACGCGCCGGCGGGCACGCGGGTCAGGCGTCTGGTGGCAGGCATGCGGGTGGGTGACATGACCAAGCAGATCGCGGTGGTGGGCGATCGGCACTGGCACCAATCCCTGGTGGGTGGGGTGAATGCGAGCGACCCTCAGCCTTTCCGCGAGATGTCGCTCGGCTACGAGCGCGCATTTGGCGGCACCGACAGCACCGCCCTGCCCCGCACGGGGCAGTGCCACAGTCTGCCGACGAATCCGGTCGGACGCGGCTACTGGCGCTTCACCGACCACCTCGAGGGTCAGCCGTTGCCGAATCTGGAAGAGGTCGGGCAGCCCGTGACCCGCCACGACGGTGCCTATCGACCCATGGCCTTCACGCCGGTCGGCCGCCAATGGGCGCCGCGACACGGCTTGGCCGGCACCTATGACGCCCGCTGGCTGGAAGAACAGGCGCCGTTCTGGCCCAACGACTTCGATGAGCGCTACTTCCAGGCGGCCCCTCTGGATCAGCAGATCCCGTATCCGCAGGGTGGTGAACCCGTGGTGCTGCAACACCTGACCCCGGACGGCCGCCGGGCCTTTGCCTTGCCGCGGCTGTCGATGCCGGTCACCTTCATTCCCTACCGCTGCCGCGATATCACGCGCCAGGCGGTGCTCGACACACTGGTGTTCGAGCCCGACGAGGACTGCTTCACCGCGACCTGGCGCGCCGGCCTGGCGCTGGGCAAGAGCGTGTTCGATGTGAAGGAAATCCTCACCGGCGACATGAGCGAAGCCTGGTACCGCGCGCGGCGCTTTCCCAACAAGACCTATCACCGCAGCCTCGCCGAGGCGGTGGCGGCGCGGCGCGGAGGACGGTCATGAGCGGGCTCTGGCTGCGCGCCAGCGGCATGGTGACAGCGCTGGGCTACAACGCACCGGCCTCGTTGGCGGCGCTGCGGGCTGGCGTCAGTGGTGTGCGCACCCGCCTGTGGGCCGACGAAGAAGGCGGCGAGCCCTATGCCTGCGCGCAGGTCAGTCTGCCGCAGCGCTGGGCGGGCGTGGCCTTGCTGGCCGACCTGCTCAGCCCGGCGGTGCTGGAATGCCTACAGGCGATGGAAGGGGTCTCGCTGACCGACATCCCTTTGTTGGTCGGGGTGTCCGAGCCCGATCGTCCCGGCCGCCCGGGCAGGCTGGAGCAGGAACTTCTGGGCGCGGTGGCCGACCGCCTGGAGGCCCGGCTGCACCCGGACTCCGCGGTGTTCCCGTTCGGGCAGGCCGGCGCGGCGCAGGCCATCGCCCTGGGGCAGGCGCTCATCCAAGCGGGCCGCGCGGATCACATTCTGGTCGCCGGCGTGGACAGCTATCTGCACCGAGACACCCTGAGCCGCTATGACCAGCAGCGTCGGCTGCTGTGCACAGGCAATTCGAATGGCTTTCTCCCGGGCGAGGCGGCGTCCGCCGTGCTGCTGTCCCGATCGGCTGGCGATGACGCGCGCACGCTGCGGATTGTGGGCCTGGGCCAGTCCATGGAGCACGCCACCATCGACAGCACCGAGCCGCTTCTCGGACAAGGGCTGACACAGGCGGTGAGAACGGCGCTCGCGGCGGCAGGCATGAGCTTGAGCGAGATCGCTTTCCGGCTCACCGACCTGTCGGGCGAGCACTACAAGTTCAAGGAAGCCATGTTCATTCCGATGCGACTGGACCGCGGCGAGCGATCCACGCCATTGGCGCTGTGGCATCCGATCGAGTATCTGGGGGAGATCGGCGCTGCGATCCTGCCCTGCCTGCTGTCCTGGGCGGACCATGCGATTCGGTGGGGTTACGCCCCTGGACCGCGCGCGTTGTGCCATGTCGGCAGTGATCACGGCCACCGTGCCGCCTTGGTGCTTCAGCATGGATAGCCTTCCGTACGCCCGCCCGCCATCCGCCTCACGCGGCGCGTCGGCGGAACCGCCCTGCCCGTTTGCAAGGAGTTCGTTCGCATGAGCGCCAATGTCTTCGCCAATGGCCGTGAAGTCTCCGCAGAGAAGGACACCACCCACATCTCGGGGGCCATGCCCGATGTCTGCCTGTCGCCTCCCGGACCACCGGCGGGGCCCATTCCCATTCCCTATCCCAACTTCGCCCAGGCCAGCGACACGGCCAAGGGGGCGCGCTCGGTCAAGATCAAGGGAGGCCAGGTGGGCATCAAGAGCGAATCCCACTATGCGACCTGCAAGGGCGATGAAGCCGCGACCCGGTCCTTCGGCATGAATGTCATCGAGCATTGCATCCAGGGCAAGACGGTGTCGCAGGCCTGGTCCTTCAATGTGAAGTTCGAGGGCAAGAACGCCAAGCGTCTGCTCGATCTGTCCACCAACAACAACCGCTGAATGGCGCCATGAACACGTCGATGATGGTGTATGCCGGCAATGTCGCCGACGGACTGGGAAAACCACTGGACTGCAGCGCCCTTCAGCAGCGCAATCTGGAGGAGCGCAAGAAGTTCGTCACCAACAGCCCGAAGCGGGTGCGCACCAAGCTGGACGCCTCAGGCAACCCCACCGGGCCAAAGCCGCCGTGGGAGATGGCGGCGGGCACCGGCATGACCTATTCATCGGCTTACAGCACGATCCCGGGCGCTTCGGGGGTGCGCACCTTCTCCAGCAACAAGCTGTCCGACACCTACATCGACAAGACCGCGCGGGGCGGCACGGCGGCGCAACGTCGGGGGCTCAACAAGGCGATCCGCGAGGACACCTCGTCCACCCACGCCGCGGCCAAGAAGAAGGCCGGCGCGCTTTGCAATGAATATGTGCATCCCGGCGGCGGGAAAGGTGCCCACGCTGAATGCAAGATCTTCAATCAGCTCTCCAACATGATGAAGAGCGGCGCAAAGCTTCAGGGCGGCTCGGTGTTGCTCAACATCGATTGGCGATCCAATGGCAGCGGTGGGCCGCAGTACTCCGGGATGCCGTGCCCGGACTGCTATGCCATGCTTTGCAATGCGGCCAACCAATGTGATATCCAGATCCTGATCTGCAACTTCATGAACCAGCCGGTGGCCTTGCACAAGGCGGACTGCAACCGACAAGGCGGTTACCGCCGGCTGGCCAAGATGGTGGACGGACGCGCCACCAATGGCCGCATGGATCCTCCGCCCGACATCGAGCGAACTGCCCTCCTTCTCTGAACCTCATGACACTCATCGATCATCTCAACGCCTCAGGCGTGGCCCGATTGGGCATCGACTACCAGTGGACCGTGCGAACCGCCGACAAGTTCATGGCCGCACGCTCCGAGGACAAGCCCAAGCTGGCCGACGCGTTCCGGGCCATCAACGACCGTGCCTTGTTCGGCCTGATCATTGCGAACACCGAATGGGTGGTGGCGCGGGTGGCGCAACAGGCAGACCCCATGAAGGTGGGGGACGCGCTGCGCCGCATTGAAGCCGCGTGGGTGGCGCTGGTGGATCCCCGATACGCACAGCTGCCGGAGCCGGATGATGCGGAGGAAGCGGACGGCAACATGGCGGCCGATGGTCCGATCTGGGCCGCCACAACGATGATGGGGGATGCCTTTGCCGAAGGCCTGGAACCGGGCGACCCCGAGTCCATCTTCAACGTGGCCCTGGGCTTGTCCATGCTGGCCGAGCATGTCTGCGGACGGTCTCCCGCTTTCAAATCCTGGTTGCCGGAGCTGCTCAAGCGCTTGCAGCAGACCCATCCTGCCGAACGTGTGCCCATGAGCGCGCAGAAGCCGGCCAGCATCGCCGACTTCCGCCCCGCCGGTGCGCCGTCGATCTTCGATGGCTTGCTGCCCGAGCAGAACCCCTATCTGCGGCCGGCCGCGGAGCTGCTCAAGGCCGGCATGGCAGCGCCCTACCGCCACCAGCCGTGACGCCGCTGCCGCCCAGCGCATTGACCTGTCCGGCGTGGGTGCAGCTGGACGCGAATGCGCGCCGAAGCCTGCGCTTTGTCTGGGACGACGCCCGGGTGGACGCCGACTTTCGGGCGGATGCCGTGCCGCTGCTGGACCAATCCGCGCGCCTGTCGGTCCGTGCCCGCATGGCACTGGCCGTGGCGCTGTATGAATGGCTGGTGTGGCGTTTCGACGGCTTGCAGGACCGGCCCGATCCGGTCCAGGTGCTGGAAGCGAGCTGGTGCGCCACCGTCGATCCGCGCTACCTGGTCTATTTCGAGCTGGAACGCGATGAATGGGTGGGGCCCATTGACGGACCGCTCTGGTGTGGAATGACCCACCTCAGCTTCGGGCTCAACAACGGTGTCCGGCACGAGGGAGATCTGTACGGCGCCTTGAGCTTCCTGTACCGGCTCGTCATGCATGTCCTGCCGCAGCGGGACGGGTTTCAGCAGTGGCTCGATCACACCCTGAAGCGGCTGGCCGCGGTTGCGCCACCCATCCCGTCGGATCCGTTGGACGACCTGTTCGATCAGCGCGTCGGTGAACAGCTCGGGCCGCTGTTCGGCCGCCCGACATTTGATCCCGGCTTGCCTCGGGATGAATCGCAGGATCGGGCGTTTCTCGCCGGGTGTTTCACCGAGTCACTGGCCACCGCCAATCCCTACCTGGCCACACCAGGCGACCTGCGTGATCTGGACTTCGAGGGGGAGCCCTACCGATTGCCTTGACGGACCGCCCGCAACGAGCATCAGCTGTTCTGATTGATGTTGGGCGAGCCCTTCAGGTTCAGGTCTCCGCCCGCCTTGATGTTGATCTTGCCGCTGCCTTGCACATTGATCTGCGCGCCCTTGAGGGTGATGTCCCCGTTGCTCTTCATGATCAACTGCGCGGAGCCGACCTTGAGGACCAGCTCGGTCTCGGCTTCGATGGCCACCTTGGCGCCGCTCTTGACGCCGTAATCGTCGCCCGACTTGAAGCCCATCGTCGAGCCTGCGTCGACGGTGTAGGACGCCCCAGCCTTGTGGCTGATCTTCGCCCCGGCCTGCTCGCTGATGTTGGTGCCGGCGGAGACTGACTTGCTCACCCCGATCTGTTCCGAACTCAGCCCGCCCACGGCCACCACCTTCGCGCCGCCAACCTCCTGCATCAGCGCCGCGCCGACTGCATGGTTCATCGCCGCGCCGACGGTGAGCGCATAGACCGCGCCGATGGTCTCGGTCTTCATCAGCGCCACGGTGACAGTCTGCACATTGCCGAAGCTCTGCGTGTCCGACCCCGCCACCGACAGCGAACGGGTGGCCCCGACGCTCTCGACCTGGTTGGCGCCGATGGTCAGCGTCTCGTTGGCGCCCACCGTCTTGGTCCGGTTGGCGCCGACGGTGAGGTCCTGATTCGATCCGATGCTGATCGTCTGATTCACCCCCACCGTCTGGGTCTGGTTGTTGCCGACCGTCTCGGCATCGTCGACATCGACCTTGTCGGTCCGGTTGTTGTGGATGGTCGAGGTCTGATCGTGCTCGATCGTGGTGGCCATGTCGTACTGGCCGTGGATGGTGATCTTTTCCTTGCCGGCGGTGTCGTCCATCGACAGCTCGTTGTAGCCGGTGGCCTTGTGGCTCTTGGACTTCATCCCGCTCACCACGCCCCCGGCGGGCAGCTCGAACGGCGGCATCTGCTCGGCGTTGTAGACCCGGCCGGTGATCAGCGGCTGATCCGGATCGCCCTCGACGAAATCCACCACCACTTCCTGGCCGATGCGCGGAATCGACACCCCGCCCCAGCCCTTGCCCGCCCACGGCTGGGAGACGCGAATCCAGCAAGAGCTCTTCTCATTGCGTGCGCCGCGGCGGTCCCAATGGAACTGGACCTTCACCCGGCCGTATTTGTCGGTGAAGATCTCTTCGCCCGAAGGCCCGGTGACGATCGCCGTCTGCGGTCCCGGCACCATGGGCTTCGGCGTTCGGCGCAACGGCCGGAATTGCTGGGTGGACGGGATGGATTGAAAAGCGCAGCGCAGATCGGACTCGCCCGAACCCGATTCGCTGGCGGCCTGCCGCAAATGCAGCGTGGTGCCGATCACCAGGTACTTGGCATTCTGGTCGTCACGCGGGTGGCGAGTGAGCGACAGCAAATGGCCAGTGCATACGCCCTGGGCATTGGTGGACGCCTCGAAGCGATCGTGCACCGTCTGGATCTCGTCCAACCGATCCTCGGCGTACTGGGCGCCATCGGCGCCTTGCAGGTAGCCGCCGGGGAAATCGAAGATCTCGCCGTCGGACAGGTCGTAGTTGCGGGTGCGGGCCTGGCTGGTCAGCAGCGAGGTGGATGGCCGTTCGAAATCGAAATCGGTGATCACCACCTTGCCGGCCTTGAGGCTCTGGACCGAGGTCCACTGGTCGATGAAGGCGAGTTGCGGCGGCGTCTGCGCGCCCCCCGCATAAAACGGCAGCGACTCACAGCCCGGCGCGCAATCATGCGCGCTGGCCGAATCGGCCAGCACCAGGGTGTGGCCGGACTCGTCGTGCGTCAGGTACCAGTAGATGCCCTCGTTCTCCAGCAGCCGGGCGACGAAATTGAAGTCGGTCTCGCGGTACTGGACACAGTAGTTCCAGCGGCGATAGGGCCGCTGCAGCTTGAACTCGAAGCGGGCCACGGGATGGTCGTCAAACACCGCCTTGACGATGTCCGGGACCGTCATCTCCTGAAAGATGCGGCAATCGGCGGTGCGCGTCAGCAGCCAGAGCCAGGGCACCATCGTCATTTGATAGACGCTGTGGCGGCCCTCGAAACCGGTCTGCGCGAATCGGGTCACATAGCCGCTGAGATGACGCGGCGTCTCATCGGTCAGTGCGATCGTCAGCGTGGCGGCCTTGCCGAGCAGGTCGCTGGCCTGAATGTCCTTGCGATCGCTGAGCAGGGTCAGCGTGGTCTCACCGAGCTCACTCAAGCCCTCGCGCGACGCGCAGGCGTGCACTCGGAGCGTGTCGTCGGGCAGCGGCGTCTTGAGGCGGAAAGGAGATGGCATGGCGGGGCCGGGCGGGGGCGATAGGCGACCAAACCCCACGGTAGGCCTCGGCCCAAGGGCGGGGAAGCGACCAAAGTCACTCCGACGCCTCAGGAATGCCCTACCCCAGGGCGGCGCCACCGCCCCACTGTCCCGCATGTGCGGGACGTCCGGCCCCTGCGGCCCGACCGACCGCCGCCATCGACCGTCAGAACACCATCGGCAAGGACACGGTCAGGGTGACGACCTGTTCATCGTCGTCGTAATCGGCCGTCAGTTCGAGACCTTGCACATGCCACTGTTCCCATTCGACGACGTCGTCGCCATCGGGATCTTCCTCTTCGCCGTCGGACGGCTCGCCGTAGGCGGCGAGCGCGTCCTCGCGGGTGAGCACCCGGCCGGCGGCCAGGGGCGCGACGCCTTCGTACGGATCGACCTCTTCACTGCCCATCGGGTAGTAGAACAAGCCGCTGAGCACCCGCGGACCGTCGCCACGGGGCGGACCGAAGTCGCTGGTGTGGGTCTCGCGGGTGGAGAAGGACATCACCAGGCCGGCCTGGCGCAGCATGACGAAGTCCGCCTTCAGGTCCTGAATGCGCTTGGGCGTGAGCTTGGCGTCGCCGGAGGCGTTGGCCATGATCGCGGCGATCAGGGCCTCGTCGGTGTTGGTGAGGCCGAGAAGCTGAGGGAGATGGTCGGGGGTCATGGTGCGCGGGGGCGATGCCGTGAGACGAGATGACCGGGATCATAGGCGCGCAGAACCGACCTGCAGCATGAGACGAGGAGACCCGCGAGCCCGGCAAGCCCCGCGAACCCCGCGCGGCATCGACAGGTCCGCCGTCACTGCAGCGCGCGCTGTCGCCATTCCCATGGCGCAGCGGCAGAGGCGTCGCCCCTCAGCGGCCTTTGTCGACCGACGGCTTGCCGGCGCGAGGACCAGCCCGCCGGCGGCCGGGCTTGGGCGCGCTCGGCGGCGGGACCAGCGAGGCCAGGATCTCTTTCCGGCAGGCGGCCAGGATCTCGTCGGCCAAGGGCGAGTCATCCGGGCAGGCGCGTGACATCACCACGGCGCCCACCACATGCGCCAGCACGCTGAGGCCTTTGGCGCGGGCCTCCTGGGCATCGTCCGAATCGAGTGCGGTGCCTTCGAGATTCAGACCCGCCAGGATGCCCTCGATGCCGCCGGCGAAGGTGGCGCGCACCGCCTCTGACTGCCGCGAGGCATCGCCGCCGAGCGCGGCCATGGTGCAGCCCTTTGCGGGCGCATCACGGTGTTCGCGGGAGAGATAGGCCGACACGAAGTTGGCAGCGGTGGCGCCTTCGGACAGGGCCACGGTCTGCGCAATGCCGCAGGCGGCCGACTCCGCCATCAATTCGGCCTTCGATTCGAACTGCTTGTAGAAGCCGCCGTGGGTGAAACCGGCGGCGGCCATCAGATCGGCCACGCCCACGCCGTCATAGCCCCGCTCCCGAAACAGGGCGGAGGCCGTCTGGACCACGTGCTCTCGATTGGCTTGCGCCTGGGCTTTGCTGACCTTCATGTCGGGCTGATCGGCGGTTGCGTGAACAGCGCTCACTATACATAGATGTCGACCATCATCCAAATCTTGACTTTTTGGATGACGGTCATCATCATTGAGCCCATCGACCCAGCCGACGTCCCCGCCCCGTCCAGACGTCAAACCCCGTTCAGGACGGCGGTGCCGTCGGCCAGATCGACCATTTCACAGGCTCCGGTGGGCACTCCCCGCCCTGCGCCCTTCTCACCTACCCATCACGAGTACGTCCATGACCACACGCCCCACCGTTCTCATCACCGGCGCCTCCAGCGGCATTGGCGCCACCTATGCCGAGCGCTTTGCCCAACGCGGCCACGACCTGGTGCTGGTGGCCCGCGACAAGGCCCGCCTGGAAGCCCTGGCCGCCCGTCTTCGCGCCGAGGCCAAGGTCGCTGTCGACGTGCTGCCCGCCGATCTGACCCAGGAGGCCGATCTGGCAGCGGTCGAGGCACGCCTGCGCGACGATGCCCGCATCGACATCCTGATCAACAACGCCGGCATCGCGCAGACGGGCGGCCTGCTGCAGCAGACGCCGCAACGCATCGAGCAACTGATCGCGCTCAACACGACTGCCCCGACCCGCCTGGCGGCCGCCGTGGCACCGCGCTTCGCCGAGACGGGTACGGGCTCGATCGTCAACATCGGCTCGGTGGTGGGCTTTGCGCCCGAGTTCGGCATGTCGATCTACGGTGCCACCAAGGCATTCGTGCTGTTCCTGTCGCAGGGGCTGCATGTCGAGCTGGGATCGAAGGGGGTCTATGTGCAGGCGGTGCTGCCGGCGTCCACGCGCACCGAGATCTGGGAGCGTGCCGGTATGGACATCAATGCGTTGCCTGAAGTCATGCCGGTCGAGGAACTGGTCGATGCCGCTCTGATCGGCTTCGATCGCCGCGAGCTCGTCACGGTCCCGCCCCTGACCGAGGCCGGCCGCTGGGATGCGCTGGATGGCGCGCGCCAATTGCTGCTGTCGGACATCCGGCAGGCCCATGCCGCTGAGCGCTATCACCCGCAGCGCTGATCGCCAACGCGTTCTCGATCCCCTACCCGCCAGCGGAGACACCGTGTGCCCTCTTTCCCGATCCCTCCTGGGCCTGATGGCCCTTTCCGCTGGGCTGTTGACGGCCTGCGCGGCTGTTGACTCGACCGTCCCGCCCGCGGGCGCCCCGGTGGCCACCGTCACCGCCGAGCAGACGACGTGGAAGAACGTTCCCACGCAGGTGCTCACCGCCGGCGGCGTTGACTTCGCTTACCGCGAACTGGGTCAGCCGCATGGCGGGACGCCGGTGGTCTTCCTCGGCCACCTGGCCGCGGTGCTGGACAACTGGGATCCGCGCGTGATGGACGGCTTTGCCGCGCGGCATCACCTGGTCGCGTTCGATAACCGCGGCGTGGGCGCCTCGACCGGATCGCCGGCCAACACCGTGGAACAGATGGCGGACGATGCCATCACCTTCATCAAGGCCAAGGGCTTCCAGCAGGTGGACCTGTTCGGCTTTTCCATGGGCGGCATGATTGCCCAGGAGATCGCGCTGAAGGAGCCGCAATTGGTCCGCAAGCTGATCCTGACCGGCACCGGCCCGGCGGGCGGTCCGGGCATCAGCACCGTGGCCGGCGTGGCGAATCTCGACCTGCTGCGCGCCACCTTCACCGGTCAGGACCCGAAGCAATACCTCTTCTTCACCCGCACGCCCGGGGGGATCGAGGCGGGCAAAGCCTTCCTCAACCGCTTGCAGGAACGGACAGCGCCAAGGGACAAGGCCATCGCGCTCGGGGCCTATGTGGCGCAATTGCAGGCACTGAGCGCATGGGGCCAGAAACCGCCTGCCGACCTGTCGTTGATCCGACAGCCGGTCCTTGTGGCCAACGGCAGCGATGATCGGATGGTGCCGACCCGCAACAGCTACGACCTGGCCGCGCGCCTGCCCCATAGCGAACTCATCGTCTATCCCGATGCCGGCCACGGCGGCATCTTCCAGTATCACGAGGACTTCGTGCCGAGGGCACTGGCCTTCCTCGCGAAGTGACGCCGCAGCGCCAGGAATCAGGACGCAGAGCAACCAGGACCAGGAACCAGGAACCAGCACGACCATGAAAGCTTTTGTTCTTGAGCGCTACGGCAAGACCAGCACGCTCACATCGACAGAGAGGCCGACCCCTGAGATTCGAGACGACGAAGTCTTGATCGAGGTCCATGCGGCCGGCGTGAACTTGCTGGATTCCAAGATCCGGGACGGCGAGTTCAAGTTGATCCTGCCCTATCGCCTGCCCGTGGTGCTTGGCCACGATGTGGCGGGCGTCGTCGTCAAAACGGGCGCCAGGGTGCGCCGCTTCCAGCCCGGTGATGAGGTCTATGCGCGGGCGGACGACTTCCGGATCGGCACCTTCGCGCAGTACGTCCCGGTCAGGGAAGCGTCGCTCGCGCTCAAACCCAGGAATCTGACGATGGAAGAAGCCGCGGCGATGCCGCTGGTGGGGCTGACCGCCTGGCAGGCACTGGTCGAAAGGGCCGGATTGAAGCGCGGGCAGAAGGTCTTTATCCAGGCAGGCTCGGGCGGTGTCGGCACATTCGCGATCCAGTTGGCCAAGCATCTGGGCGCGACGGTCGCGACCACGACGAGCACCACGAACGTCGCGCTGGTGAAGGGGTTGGGCGCCGATGTGGTCATCGACTACAAGAAGCAGGACTTCGCCGAGGTGCTCCGTGACTACGACGTCGTGCTCAACAGCCAGGACGGCAAAACGCTGGAGAAGTCTCTGGGCGTGCTCCAGCGCGGTGGGCAGGTGGTCTCGATCTCTGGGCCGCCGGATCCGGAGTTCGGCCAGGCGATCGGCGCCTCCGGTTTCGTGCGGCTGGTGATGCGCCTGCTGAGCGCCGGGATCCGCCGAAAGGCAAGCCGCCAAGGCAAGCGCTTTTCGTTCCTGTTCATGAAGGCGGACGGCGGTCAGTTGGGAGAGATCACAGCGCTCATCGAGGCTGGCGTGATCCGGCCTGTCATCGATCGGGTCTTCCCCTTTGCGTCGACCAACGAGGCGCTCGACTTTGTGCGCGCCGGCCGGGCGAAGGGCAAGGTGGTGATCAAGGTGAAGTAGGCGCGGATTGCGATCGGGCTTGTTCGTGGCCGGTCGCGACGCCGCCGAAGCTTGTCACGTTGGTTGGCGCCGCGTCGGCTCGCAGGGTTTTCTGCCACCAGCCGACGTCGTGCCAAGCGCCATGCTTGTAGCCGACGCCCCGGTACACGCCGATCGGTTCGAAGCCGAGGGCTTGATGCAGCGCGACGCTGCCCGCATTCGGCAAGGCGATGCCTGCAAAGGCCTGGCAGTAGCCGAGCTCACGAAGAATCGCCAACAGACGCTCGTACAACGCCCTGCCGATGCCGAGGCCGCGCTGGTCGGCCCGGATGTAGACGGTGGTGTCTACCGACCATTGATAGGCCGGACGCTCCCGGTGCTTGCCCGCATAGGCGTAGCCACAGACCTCTCCGGCGGCATCTTCTGCGACCAGCCAAGGCAGCGCAGGCAGCGTGCGGTCGAGCGAGCAACTGCCAATAGAACCCGGCATCTTCCGCGTGCCGTCGCACCAAAGGCAGCACGACGGGCCGCTCTTCCGATGCTGGAAAGCGCGGTCTCGGGGGCGCTTGGACTGACATTCAGCAGCTCCGGACAGCAGAGACGATCACAGCAGACGGTGCCATTCGTTTCCGTCGTGGATGGCGGCCCCATTAAGGCCCGCCACCATCAGGATGCCGTCAGCTGTCGACAGATTTCCGGAGCAGGCAGAAGCCAATGCGGGCACATCCGCATCGACCAACTTGCCATCCTTGCCGACGGTCCACAGGCCGTACTCCGAAGTGCACCAGAGTTGCTCCTGGTACCAGACGATGTCTTTGAAGGGGACGCTCATGTTGTCTTGGTGGATGACTTCCCATTCATCCTCCCGGCCGCGCATGAGGCCACCGGATTGCAGCCCTACATACACATGGCCATCACCGGCGCAGCATAGAGTTTCCATCATCATATTGGTGGGAACTTGGCATTGACGCCAAAACCGGCCGTCAAAGCGCCAGAGATCCCCCTCACCTCCAGCGGCATAAATGTCATTAGCATTGAAGCCAGCGATTGCGTCAAAACCAAATCGGCTGGCCTTCTTGGGATTTGGTGGATCCGGCAGGTTGTGGCGGATGGATTCCCACTCCCTCGCATCGTTCAGAAAGCACACATGACGCCAACCTCCGCCAACATAAAGTCGACCGTTAATTGTGGCCATACAGTCGGCGCCCGTTCGGAGTGGCCCGTTGGGAGATTCCGCGATATCGGGCCACTTCTCATCGCCTGCGTCACCGTGAACGGCCACACCACTGATACGGCCCAACATCACAGAGGTTTTTCCCAGGTTCGGCGCCACACCGAGCATTGGAAGGACAAAACCTGCATATCTGCGTGCTTTCCAAGAACCCTCTTCGCCGAAGCGGACTGTCCCGAGCACGCGGTTTCCATCGTCCTCGCTAACGCGATTGAATAAGATGAAGCTGCATGTATTTCTATCAATGACTGCACAGTCATAGAACCAGCGATCCTTGAAAGATCTTTGAATGTAAGAATCTTCAAGTTGATAAAAACTCATTCTTCATCTCCTTCAACGTCGGAATGCAGACTCAATCGCTGTCGGGCTCACCATCGAATAGCAGGTGCCATTGGCGACCGTCATACAGACTGGCGCCAGACATCCCGGCGACCAAGAGCCGACCGCCATCCGGCGAGACATCAAGCCGATGCGCGTGCAATGCGCATCGGACCGGCATCGGGTCGTGCGCCGTTCGGTGGGCAGCCACCATGCGGCCTTCCTCCAACACAAAGCAGCCGGCCAGATCATTGGTGCAGTACAGGCGCCCTTTGAACCAGACCGAGTCCTGATATGGAAGTGAGAGATCCGCTTCCACCAACTGAGTCCACTCGCTGTCCTTTCCCTTCCAGACGCAGCCGCGATGATCGGTCACGTACGCTGTGCCGTCAGGGGCAACGGCGACCGTGTGGAGATCCCGTGTGCTTGGAAAGCGCGCGCGGCCCCAGCGGCCTTGGTGGCGCCGCCACAATGCGCCACGGCTTCCCACGGCGTACATATCCTCTTCCGAGAGACCAGCCAAGTCTTCGAACGACGAAGCGTTGATGGCTGCCAAAGCCGTTTCACGGTCGCTGCTGCCAAGCTCCGCGGGAATGGGAATCTCTGAATGTTCCTGCCATTCCTGCGGGCCGATCCGCTGGAAGATTCTGAACGGTCCGCCCACCGCAAAGACCGTCATTCCCACCCTGACTGTCTTGAGGATTGCGCAGCCGCACTCGCTGTAAGCGGATGGTGCAAGTCTGCGCACCTCAAACGGGATGTCTTCCTCTCGGCCCTTGTGGCTTTTTGGCCGATACCCATAGACATGCCGTCCTATCCCGACGGCGACGAATTCACCCAGCGGAGACCAAGCGGAAGACAGATTCGCGCCGACACTCAGCGCATTGGCCGACAGAGAAAAGAAACGCGTCTCCAACGGATTGCCGACCTTCACCGCCAGCAGACGAATCTGAAACCCGTCCTCCATCTGGGCGTCCGGGGCGAGCTCCTCGAAAAGCAGAAATCCCAAGCGGCCATCTTCGAATCCGATGGTGCAGTCGCGAACCATGTAGCCGGCCATGAACCGGTTCCAGTTGGGGCGATCGAACAGAGGGGGGTGAACAGTCATGCTCATGGGTGGGTTGCATCCTCATCTTCGTCAGGTGCCGCACTACAACTGGCATCGCCCGCACAGCGGCATCGTCGGCGTCTCACCGATGACCAGGCTCAATGCTTCAGAACATAACGTCTTGACGCTTCACAACTAGGCCAGGCGGTTTTCCCGCCAGACTTCGATAGAGGGCCTTGTCGTCGTAGATCAGGACAAGGCCGTGACGTCATCGTCCTCGATCTCGCTCGTGCGAGCATTCATCAGAGCTTTGTGAGGGTCGCGCTCGAATACAGGTCTTCTTCCAGCGGTGTGAGGACGGCTTCGAATCCTGTGGGAATCCAACCAAGCATCGAAATCGCCCGCGGACGGTGAACGTCCGACGAATGTCATGAGCTCCTGCGTTGAAAGACTCATCGCCGCGCCCCCATTCAGCGCTCAAGTGGCGCGACATGTTCGCGATTACAGGTTGTAAAGCTCTTTGGCGTGAATATCGATCACCGTAATGCCGATCGACTTGAGTTTGCTCATCGCATCGTCTTCAAATCGGCAGGTGACCCGCAAGCCGGAATGAAAGAAGGTGGCATTGTGATTCTTGGCCTTCCGCGATTCGCCAAGCGCGGCACGCACCTTGGCAATATCCATGTCCCAAAACAAGCCGAATGGGAGTTTATGCGGCGCGCCGGCATAGGCGTCGAACCCGGCGAGCAAATAGGCCTCATCGGACTTTGCCGGCATAGTACGGTCTTCCTTGAAGCTGACATTGGCGGCGAATTCAAGAGCGAGCTGTTCGTCGGGCGTGCGGACGAAGACGGTGGCATCTGGCCCCTTGGGTCGGCTCTTGATCTGGAGCTCCTGCATAACGTCATCAAAGGCGTCATTGACAGGAGAATCAGCAAAGAAGGGAATGAGCTTTTCCAGGTTCATGACGGTCAACTAAAATGAGTGATTACAGATGTGGCTTCACGGAATGGTGACTTCGCACCGCGTCCTTCACGTACTGGTCAAAGTCAAAAGCTTCAAGTTCCTTGACCGCTTCAGCATATTTCTCACTGCAGCCATGGTCCTTCGTATCCATTGAATTCTGAATGGATTCGGCATCCTTCTTGAAGGCTGCCTTGAGGCCCTTGGAATCGTCAGAAACTTGGGGCTGATTGTTCTTGTGCCTCAGGTTCGACCTTCCTTGTGAACATCTTCAGGGACCGTGATCGTCTTGGCATTGTTATAGACACGGTTCAGAACGGATTCCCGTTGCTTATCGTTCAGTTCAGACCAGACGTCGATCTTCTTCAGATAGTCCTCGGCTGCCTTCTTCAATGCAGCGCCGGATGGGACATGGTCGGCATTCAATTCACCTAGGGAAGGTCTGGAAAAACTCAGCGGCGACTCGCTCTCGATGGCCGAGTGAAACTTGGACGCGTTGCTCAGATGGAACGTGGCAACCGTGAGGCTAGCCATAAACACCCAAGGCCACATGCACCATAGAAGGTGGCTAGAAGCGCATGCCCAGAGGCAATGCCGAACAACTTAGCTGCGATGAGTGCCAGTCCGCAAAATACTCGGCAGCCAAGTCCCTGCGGGAGGGAAGGATCGAGTGCGAAAATCATGTTAGTGCTAGCCACGAAGGCTCCGACGCCTATTACGAGGAGCAGCCAGGCAAACCACTTGTATTGACGGTCCATCATGCGATGGTAGCTCCCGTTGTCGCTGTAAGTCGCGACTTCGCTGCCACACACACCAACCGTCATGCAACGTTCGTTGTAGCGGATGGACACCCACGCGCGCATCATTCAAAAAGCAAACATGGCGCCGGGGAACTAAGAGGCTGAGCGAGCAGCGGCAGGTCGAAGGGTGCCACAAAGACTCCCGTCTGTGCTCGACCTTTGAATGCACTCGGCCTATTTAAGAGGCCCACGGAGCGTGAGTGATTTCATTCACTCGTAGAGATCGCCGTTGAAGAGGATGGACCACGTCCTGCCATCAAACATCGTAGCGCCGTACATTCCCGCCACAAGCAATCGGTTTTCATCGGGCGACACATCGAGTCGATGGGCGTGTATGGCGGTTTCAGCTGGCATCGGTTCACGCTTTGCCCGATGGGCCGCAATCATCTCCCCGTCTTCAAGGACGAAGCATCCGTAGGCGTCATTGGCGCAATACAGTCGCCCCTTGAACCAGACCGAATCCTGGTAGGGCAGCATTTGATCGGCCTGAACAATTCGTTCCCATTGGTGATCATTTCCCTGCCAGACCGACCCACGTGCATCGGTGATGTGACCTGCCCGGTTTCTCCGAGACGTTGATTTCCAGAGAAGATGGCTCTATCCCAAGAGGAGCCCATGAGAAAGAGTCGATTCACGGAAGAACAGATGGTGGCGATCCTGCGCGAGGCGGACCGCACCACGGTGGCGGAAGCGGCCAAGAAGCACAAGGTCAGCGAGCCCACGATCTACGCTTGGCGCAAGCACTTCGGCCAGCTTGAAGTGGCTGACGTCAAGCGCCTGAAGGCCCTGGAGCTGGAGAACAGCCGGCTCAAGAAGCTGCTGGCTGAGCGTGATCTGGACATCGAGGTCCTGAAGGAGATCAACGCAAAAAAATGGTGAGCCCGCCGGCTCGACGCGCCCAGGTCGCCTTCGCTCGCGAGCGCGGCCTGAGTCTGCGTCGGGCTTGCGGGCTCGTCGGCATGTCCCGGGCCACGCCCAGCTACAAGCCGCGCATGCTGGCCAAGGATGCGCCAGTGATCGAGGCGATGAAGGAGTTGTCGGCCCAGTACCCACGCTACGGTTACCGGCGCATCCGCATCTTCCTGCGTCGGCGCGGCTTCGAGCTGAGTTGGTCGCGCACGCATCGGCTGTGGCGACAGGCGGGTCTGCTGGTGCCCAGGAAGCGTTCGCGCAAACGCATTGCGTCCCAGCGGCCGCGCGTGCACACGCCCTTCAAGGCCAACATGGTCTGGGCCTACGACTTCGTCTTTGACACGACGGCCACGGGCCAGCAGCTCAAGTGCCTGACCGTCATCGACGAGTACACCCGCGAGTGCCTGGCCATCGACGTGGCCGGCTCCATCCGTTCCAAGCGCGTGATCGAGGTGCTGTCACGCCTAGTGAGCGTGCACGGAGCGCCGCTGTTCATGCGTTCGGACAACGGGCCGGAGTTCGTTAGCCTGGCCATCCTGGAATGGATCGCCGGCGCCGGAATCGCGACCGTGCTCAACGACCCGGGCAAGCCCTGGCAGAACGGTACCGACGAGAGCTTCAACGGCAAGCTCCGCGACGAATGTCTGTCCGTTGAATGGTTCCGCTCGCGCCGCGAGGCCAAGGTCGTCATCGAGTCCTGGCGTCAGCACTACAACGAGGTCAGGCCGCACAGCAGCCTGCAATACTTGACCCCGACGGAGTTCAAGCAGCAACTCCATCAAGTCCTGCAACCCGCCGTCTTCTAGGAACTACTGTCTCGAAATTCCCGAGCAGGTCAGATGTATGTCGTACCATTTGGCTCGACTGCCACCGTATGAAGCGATAAATCTCCAGGAAACTTCATCCGTTTCCAGGCCTCACCTTGACGTCGCCAGACCGTACCTTCGCCGCCTACTGCGTACATATCCTGAGGGGAAGTTCCAGCCAGATCTTGAAATGTGCTGTTCGTCACCGCGTCCATCATGGTCTCGCGATCAGAACTGCCTATTTCGGGAGGGATGGCAATGTCATCGTGCTCCTTCCAGCGCTGAGCGTCCATTCTTTCAAAAATGCGAAATGGGACGCCGACAGCGAAGACCGTGCACCCCACCCGAACCGTTTTTGTGATCGCTGCATCAAACTCGTGATAAGCATCCGCCGAAAGCTTTCGGCCTTCAAATGGAATAGTTTCCTCTCGACCTTTATAGGCCTTGGGCTTGTACGAATATGTTTCACGTCCGATGCCGACGGCTACAAACTCTTCGTTTTGAGGTGCCCACGCGCTCGCCAAGCGAGCTCCCACCCCTAAGCCATTGGCAGACATGGAGAAGAAGCGCTTATCCATGTCATTGGACAGTTTGACCGACAGGATGCGAATCTTGAAGCCGTTCTCCAGTGAGGCACCTTCTTCAAGCTCTTCATAGAGCAGGAACCCCAAGCGGCCCTCTTCAAAGCCGATGGTGCAGTCCTTGACGACATAGCCTTTCAGAAATTCAGTCCAGCGAACTTCGTCAATCATCATTTCAAATCCTCAAATTAAAGATGATCCGCGTCGCATGGGCGCGACCAGTAAGCCACAGTGTCTCCCACCGAGGGGCCAACGGCGCTCGCATCGTCTGCCGCGCAGCGGTGTCGTTCATCGAGCAGTCGACTGGCGGGCCAGTTCGCCGATGCTGAAGAGCCGCGACCAGGATCCACCGTCATGCAGGGCCGCGCCGTGCGGGCCAGCCATCAGCATGACACCGTCGGCCACGGACAGGTTTCCTGCGCAGTTGGTGATCTCGATCGGTGCGGCGCTTGGGCGAACCTGGCCGTCCTGGATCTCCCATAGACCGTAATCGTTGGTGGCATAGACACGATCGTTGAACCAGACCATGTCACGGAATGGCAGGCTCAGATTGCCTTGATGAATCAACTCCCACTGATCGCCGCGGCCACGGAAAACGCTTCCGGACTCTGCGCCGATATACACATGGCCGTCTGCGCCGCAGCACAGCGACTCGATCCATTGGTTGGAGGGGAAGGCAACCTGGTGCCACGCGCGGCCGTCATAGCGCCAGACATCTCCCTGGCCGCCGCCGGCGTACAGGTCCGACTCGCTGAATCCATCGAAATCATGGAAACCGATTTCTCCGCGACCTTCCGGCGGAAGCGGTCCCACCTCTATCCACAGACCAGGGCCGTTTCGATAAAACACGCTGCGGCCCCCTCCGCAGCCATACAGGCGTCCTGCGAACGGCTTGATCTTGGCAATGTTTCCCCGGCAAGGACCATGACCTTTCCCGCCAGGAACGTCCCGTTCGTCGTTCGAGCCCTGCAGCATTTTGGCCAGCACCTTGCCTCGGCCATCAACGGCCACGCAGACGATCTCCGCTTCTCTGGGGCCCGAACACATCAGGCCGGAATACCCATCCATGAAAGTCGTGATCCAGCGCTTCTCGGCATTGAGCTCAAGCTTCGTCAGGCGCGTTTGGAGTTCTTCAGCAAAGGGACGAGGCTTGTGGTCGTCCCAATCCTGCAGGCTGATGAAGAAAAACAGGCCGCGATCGATGACGGCGCAGTCCCGGATACTGCTGCCTTCAAAGCGCTTTGCGTAGTCATCTGGGGACAAGATATCCATCAGCTGGGTCATTGCTCGTTCACGCGTTGATGGTCGATATGGCGCCCTTGCCGAAGCCAACGGACGGGATTGCCCGAGGACTTTTCGTCTGAACCAGGTTTTGAGTGCCGCGACGCTGGTCAAGCCGACGGAGTGGTTCAGCCCGAAGGGATCGAACACGGCTGCGGTCGTAGAGATGAAAGCCGGGCTGAGTCTTGAATCCGTCCTTTAAATGCCCCAAGCGCTTTGCCACGATGAATTCATCGTTCATCTCAACGGTAGTCGAAAGCGCTGAACAAGCGCGTCCAGGTCTCGCCGTCGTAGAGGCAGGCCCCGTGCGGTCCAGCGGTCAACAGGTGATTGCCGTCTGGGCTGATGTCGATACGCCCCGTCACCATCGAGCTGGGTACTCCCTCTTCGACGTCACCAAGCGGTACCACTTGCTTGTTTCTGTTGATGACGTACAGCCCCTCCTGCGCGCCGAACAGCATGCGGCCTTTGAACCAGAACGCGTCGACGGGTTGCGATCCCCAGCTGAGTTCGCTCGTCGCGACTTGGGTCCAACTTTCTTCGCGGCCCGCCCACACGTTGCCGTGCAGGTCGGTGACGTAGACCTTGCCATCGCCGGCGCAGCAGACTGTCTCCAGTTGGGCATTGGTCGGCAACGGACATTGTTGCCAAGTCTTGCCATCAAAGCGCCACAAGTCACCTGCCCCGCCTGCGGCGTAGAAGTCGGTCTCGCTGAAGGCGCTTAGGTCTTTGAACCCAAGTACTCGTCCCCAATCCGTACGGGAGGTCGTGTAGTCGGCCGGCATAGGGGCTCCACGACCTTCGGCATGAAGATCAACCCACTTTTCAATTCCTTCCCGACGGTAGAGACAACGATCGCTGCCGATTGCGTAAATCTTTCCCGAAACCCTGGCTACACGATTAATCACCACAGTGTCGCCCGCCTCATTGGAGAGGCTGATCAAACTTTCAATTGCCGACTCTTCACCTCGACGCTTAGAGTCAGAGGAGTAGACCCTACTCCTTGAATCGACAGCCACATATTCCTCTGGATTGAAACCACGAGCAATAGACGAAAATGTCATTTCCCCTGTGTCGTAATAGCCAATTCTTGGGGCAGTCGGACCATCAAGACCCAAAACCAAAAAACGCGTACGAGGGTAAACATCTCGCGAACTTTTCTGCTCCACGAGAAGAAAACAAAACCGATCGGCATTATTAAATGCACAGTCGAAAATCGAATAACCCTTAACATTCGCCTCAAAAGTCGCTTTTGAGAAAATTTTCATGGATTATTCCAAATTTCCATTTTTATACCATACCCTCCGCCAGGATCACCTGACTCGACTCCTCACCGGATCACTTCTTTTCGCCCCAATGCTGAGCACCTGACGGAAGCCGGACCACCGAGGGGGCCAAGGGCGCTCGCATCGTCTGCCGCGCAGCGGCGTAGTTCATCGAGTTGTCGACTCACGGCCCAGTTCGGCGATGCTGAAGAGCCGCGACCAGGATCCACCGTCATGCAGGGCCGCACCGTGCGGGCCAGCCATCAGCATGACACCGTCGGCCACGGACAGGTTTCCTGCGCAGTTGGTGATCTCGATCGGTGCGGCGCTTGGGCGAACCTGGCCGTCCTGGATCTCCCATAGACCGTAATCGTTGGTGGCATAGACACGATCGTTGAACCAGACCATGTCAAGGAATGGGAGGCTCAGATCGCCTTGATGAATCAACTCCCACTGATCGCCGCGGCCACGGAAAACGGTTCCGGACTCTGCGCCGATATACACATGGCCGTCTGCGCCGCAGCACACCGACTCGATCCATTGGTTGCACGGGAAGGCAACCTGGTGCCACGCACGGCCGTCATAGCGCCAGACATCTCCCTGGCCGCCGGCGGCGTACAGGTCCGACTCGCTGAATCCATCGAAATCATGGAAGCCAACTTCGCCCGGCCCCTCTGGTGGCAACGGGCCGATTTCTTCCCAGCGGTCCGGGCCGACTCGTCGGAACAGGCTTCGGGCGCCGCCGCATCCGTACAACCACCCCGCGATTTGCTTGATGTTGCGAACACTCCCTCGCTTGGGGCCGTGCCCCATGCCGCCGGGGATCTTCTTTTCGACGGCCGTCACTCCGCTTCCCTTCACATAGACCTGTCCAGACCGGTCGACGCAAATGTTCTGACACAACGGCTTCACGCTGGCGCCCACCATCATTCCTGCAAATCCTTCCAGATGATCGGCGCCCCAGCGATCCTCATCGCGGAAGTAGCAGATGTATCGAGTCTTCAGTTCCTCCTCGAACGGCTGCGGTTTGGTGTCGTCCCAATCTTGCAGTGCAATGAACACCAGAATATTTCGGTCCCGAAGGACGGCATCACGAATGCCAAATCCCTCGAAATAGGCCTTGTAGTCCTGAAGTCGCAGCAATCATTTCTCCTCAAGGAATGTCCGCCAAATAGCCGGAATTTTGCTGACCATTGCAACCGCTCCGATTCCGCGCCTTCACCATCAGGCCCCTGGAGGCGTTCCGGTGCTGGGATGGGCAAGCGCGTGAGGGGTGGTCGAGCTGAGCCGCCAACCAAGACACGACCAATTCCACGTCTGTCTGAAGGCTGAAGGTTTCCAAGCGATCCGGCGTGAGCTGCGACGACTGCAGCGAACCATCCAGTTGCCTCCAGTAGAAGGCCGCATTGTCAAGCGACATCGAGAACTGCCCCCCTAACGACATTCAGAATTGACCCCCTGGGTTGATGATCAGATCACTGCGGCGGGAGCGGTGTTGTCTCTCACGAGGCCGGACTTGCGTTTGGCCTTGAGCCGGTAGCTGTCGCCGCGGATCGTGACGACGTGGCTGTGGTGCAGCAGGCGGTCCAGGATGGCGGTGGCGACCACCGCGTCGCCGAACACGCCACCCCACTCCGCCACGGATCGGTTGCTCGTCATCAGCGTGGCACCGCGCTCATAGCGACGGCTCACGAGTTGGAAGAACAGGTGCGCCGCGTTGGCCTCGAACGGCAGGTAGCCGAGTTCGTCGATGACCAGTAGCTTTGGCTTGGCGAAGTGCGTCAGCTTCTCCTCCAGGCGGCCTTCGTCGTGCGCGCGCACGAGCTGCGTTACGACGCTGGTCGCCGAAGCGAACAGGGTTGAGTAGCCGCGCAGGAAGGATGGCCTCCCGGCCGAGCGAGACCGCCAGATGCGTCTTGCCGACGCCAGGGGGGCCCAGAAGCAGCACGGTGTCCCCGTTGGCGACCCAGCGTGAGGTCGCTAGTTCGCGCACCAGCTTCGGGTCGATGGACGGCTGCGCATCGAACTCAAAGCCTTCCAGCGTGCGTACGCAGGGGAACTTGGCGATGGACATGCCCATCTGGATGCGGCGCTCGTCCTTGCGTGCCACCTCGGCGGCGCACAGCAGTTGCAGCGCCTCGCGCAGCGTCATGTCGGCGCGAGAGGCCTGATCCAGCAGCGTGTCGAGCTGGTCGCGGATGGCGGTCAGCTTCAGCCGCGTCAGCATGCCGCCGAGTTCGTCCACAGGCATGGCTTGTTCGGTCTTCTTGACGCGTGCCATTACCAGGCTCCCCCGACCAGCGCCTCGTACTCGACGAGGTCGCGTTGCAACTCGGCAGGCGCCGCAGCGGACGGCGGCGCCAACCGGGTCGCGCCGATGAACTGGCTGCCGACGATGCCGGCCAGGTGACTGCGCTCGATGACGCTGCTGCGACGCAAGGAGCTCTGCGCATGCCGCGCCACTTCCTGGCCGGCGTACAGCACCTGCACCTCGCAGTCGGACACCACGACGCTGACTTGCTCACCGATGAGCTTCCAGGGCACGGAATAGCGGGAGGTGTCCAGCTCGATGCAGGCGTCGGTGTGCACGCGCCGCACGAGTTCGCGCATTTGCAGGAACGGCGCCTTTGACGGCAGCGGACGCAGGGACCGACGCTCATCGCGCTCGAACCGCTCGATGGGTGGCTCGCCGGTCGTGCCGTGCATGCGCACATCAGCCACGTCGCGCATCCAGCGGTCCAGGTGGGCTTGCAGCGTGTCCAGGCTGGCGAACGTGTGCCCTGCGATGGCGTTGCGCTTGACGTAGCCGACCCCGCGCTCGTCCTTGCCCTTGGTCTGGGCCCGATACGGCGCACAGGCCCGAGGCGTCACGCCCCAGTAGCTGCAGAAGGCGCGGAAGCGGTCGTTGAGCTTGACCTCGCGCGTCTGGCGGTTGTGCTCCTCCACGAGCGCCTTGGCGTTGTCGATGAGCACCTCGTGCGGCACGCCGCCGAAATGCCGGAACGCGCCCTCCAGGCCGAGCAGCCAGGCCGACTGGCGCTCATGCAGGCTCAGTAGCACGTAGGTGCGACGGCTGTAGCCCAGCGTTGCGACGAACAGGAAGACGCGCGTGAGTTCCTCGCCGACCTGCACGTGGGTGCTGCCAAAGTCCACCTGCAGTTGCAGGCCAGGCGCCGTCTCGAAGCGCACGTGGGCGAGCGCCTGAGCACGCAGCGCCACTCGCATCGGCGCTACGGCGCGCTGCACGGTGCGCAGGCTTACAGTGATGCCAAACTCGCGCTGCAGCTCCTGGCGCACCACGTCGGCATTTCCCTTGTGCTGGCGAAGACGCTGCTCCAGCCACGCCAAATGCGGCTCGAGCAAGCTGGAGCGCCCCGACACGTCCATAGGCTTCCAGCCGCCACTGCGCAGGTACTCCCGCACGGTGTTGCGGCTGCAGCCCAGTTCCTTACTGATGCGCTTGGCTCCCCAGCCCTGCGCTTGCAGCGCCAGCATCCTCTGCACCTCCTGCGGAGCCAACATCGTCTGCCTCCCACCGTCGTACATGACGCGGGAAGGATCGGTCACAACGTCCGTCATGCGGACCTCCTTCTAGTGAAGGGGGTCAGTTCTGGATGTCGTCAGGGGGGCAGTATTGGATGTCGCCTGACACGCATCCTGCACGTGACGACGCAGCACCTGCTCGAAGCGCAGTGCCGCGATAAATTCATCATTCATCTCAACGATAGTCGAAAGCGCTGAACAAGCGCGTCCAGGTCTCGCCGTCGTAGAGGCAGGCCCCGTACGGTCCAGCGGTCAACAGGTGATTGCCGTCTGGGCTGATGTCGATACGCCCCGTCACCATCGAGCTGGGTACTCCCTCTTCGACGTCACCAAGCGGTACCACTTGCTTGTTTCTATTGATGACGTACAGCCCCTCCTGCGCGCCGAACAGCATGCGGCCTTTGAACCAGAACGCGTCAACGGGTTGCGATCCCCAGCTGAGTTCGCTGGTCGCGACTTGGGTCCACTTTTCTTCGCGGCCCGCCCACACGTTGCCGTGCAGGTCGGTCACGTAGACCTTGCCATCGCCGGCGCAGCAGACTGTCTCCAGTTGGGCATTGGTCGGCAACGGACATTGTTGCCAAGTCTTGCCATCAAAGCGCCACAAGTCACCTGCTCCGCCTGCGGCGTAGAAGTCGGTCTCGCTAAAGGCGCTTAGGTCTTTGAACCCAAGTACTCGTCCCCAATCCGTACGGGAGGTCGTGTAGTCCGCCGGCATTGGCGCCCCGCGACCCTCAGCGTGAAGGTCTACCCATTTCTCGATACCTTCCCTACGGTATAGACGACGATTGCTTCCGATTGCATACACCTTGCCAGCCACCCTCGCTACCTTCCGAATGGTGACCATGGCTCCAACAGGGGTCTTGAGGCTAATCAGATCCTCAATACTTCGCTCAAACTGATTTGACTTCCCATTCGCGCTGTATACATTGCTTACAGTATCAACGACAACATATTCAGTGGGATCAAGCCCGCAAGCAATGGTTGCGAAAGAAAGATCTTCAGCCTGCGCCCTACGGATTCCGGCCTCTGCGGCCTTATCTGCAATAACGGTTAATATTCTCGTCTTTGGCAGAATGTCAAAACTACCCTTCTCCTCTACAAGCACAAAACAAAAACCCTGCCGACGGAAAATCGCACAGCCAAAGAATGTGAAGCCTTCGAAATACTTCTTCCAAATCGATTTCTCAATAATCATATGCGTCTCGCCAGTCACATCCCGCAATTGTCATCCACAACCTTTGCCCCTGGCTCACCCGAATGTGGAGTAACCTCAGCGCCATCCTAGCCCCCACTGCATGGAGCTTTTTTACAATAGGCACCCGACTAATCCATGATACGGGCGACGAGGATCCGCTCCTAAATTTCTTCTAATGCCGCCAGGCCCCTCTGCCACGACATTTACGGCAGTTCCGTCGACGTATCGATGAAATGGGCCGCCGTCAATACGCCTATCACCACGGGGAAAACGTAAGCCGACGGAGTGGTTCAGTTCGAATGGAACGCAGCATCCTCGGCGTGCCGGCGCACCAGCGGCTCGACGACCTTCGGCAGGCCGGGCCAAGCAATCGGCGGCAGGCTCATTTGGCCTCGTCGAGCAGCAGCTTGCCCATTTGGCCCGCTGTGAAAATGCTGTGCCACTTGCCGTTCTCGCGGAAACACGCCCCACCAAGGCCCGCCATCAACATGACGCCATCGGCAACGTACAAATTGCCGCTGCAGACGCTGATCTCGGAAGGGAGCAGATGATTCCGAAACTCCACCTTGCCGTCTTTGATGGTCCACAGGCCGTTATCGCTGGTGGCCCAGGCACGGTCTTCGAACCAGACCATGTCTTTCCAGCCGAGATAAATTCCACCGGCGTTGATTTGCTTCCAATTGTCGCCGCGGCCCATGAAGGTCAGCCCCTCGTAGCCGGAGATGTAGACCATGCCGTCGCCCCCACAGCACACGGTATTTAGCCATGCATTTGTGGGTAGTTGGATTTGGCGCCAAGCTGATCCGTTGAAGTGCCAAACGTCCCCTTTTCCACCGGCAGCATAGATGTCGGTTTCCGAGAACATATCGAAATCGACGAACCCCTCTCTCCCGCTTTCCGGATGGCTCAACGGATATCCACCCACTAGCGTTTTGTGACTGCGGTAACTATCCGGCCCTAAACGCTCGGTAAACCCTCGATAACCGCCTGCAAGAAATGCTTTACCATGAAAAGTCTTAATACGACGAACTCCCGCATGGACCGGCGCATCAGGATTTTTTCGAGGATCAATTGGATTCTCGAATTCATCACGACCTGAACCGATGACGTATACGCGATCCTCATGACTTTCGTAAAGTAGGAATTGGCTCGTTGGGACAGTCATAGCACCCAATTGCAGAGGTCCCCAATTGCCCAAGTTCTCTGCACCCAAGCGTTCACCTTCGGCATCGTCTCGGTAAAAAACGGCAAGCCGCTTTGGACGCAGCGATCTGTCCCATTTATTTCGCTCTTCCTCCTCAACCTCCTTGTCCGAAAAGACACGGTCTAATGCGAAGCCAAAAATGTTCCGTTCGCGAATCGCGCAATCCACGACGAAATATTTTTCGAGCACGTCTTTGTACTCCTCCACTGTGATGAGCATTATTTCTTTGCGCCCTTCTTTGAAGTGCCTTGGAATCTCTGCCGACGCCCCTGAATCCGAATAAGCGGCCAAGCCCCTTCCGAAGCAACTTTTATATTGTTTATCAAGCTGTGGTTCAAGAATTCAATTACGTCATCAGGCTCATGATATCTGCATGGGCCTTGTGAGGGTTGTCCTTGAAACCCTGGACGCCCGACTTCGCCTGCTCCTTGACGTTCTTGATATCCATGATGGCGTTCAATGCAGCTTGGCCATTCGGGCAGATGGGCGCAAGTTTCCTCGCTGTAACGACCAAGCCCGCCGTGGCCCACGCGCCCATTGCAGGGAATCGTCAGAGAGGTCGGCGCCAAGGCGTCAGAATTGACGAGCTTCGAATGTTGCCTCCGTCGGACGGACCTGCATTCATCAAGCCAGAATCCGCAACCGCTTCATGACGCGGCGGGATTGGCAAAACCTACTAGCGGTTCAACGCCAGAAGCGCCGGCAAAGGGATCACGGGCGTCGTCCTCTCGGTCCGATTTATTCGTGATGGGCGGGCAGTTATAGATCGGATGAGTTCGAGCCACTGATCAAAATCAGCAGCCGCGAGCGAGCGGCCGACAAAACTCAGCAGATCATCGGTGGATATTTGCATCGATCCATGCGATTAGGCCAGCCCTTGACTGACATGGTTGTCTTCTTTCAACCCGACTCGCGCAAACTTGAGCACCTTGCCATCGGCATCTGCGAACTTGAGTTGAATCACCATCCCGTCGATCAAATAGCTCGCAAAGAGGCCTGGGAACTTCGGGTTCGCGCTGTCCCGCCGAACCCGTGGGCTACCGAGTACCGCTTCGATGCCCTCGATGGACCGGGCCGCGCCGATGCCAAAGGGGAGCTCCCCCAGAAACACTCCCTTATGTGGGTCAAAATCGAAGTAGATTTCATGGAATACGAACTGGCCTTCACTTTTCCGTGCCATGCCCTTTGCTTCCGCAGAGTCTTCAAAAGTCAATGCCAGGCCTGGTTCTGAAGACTTAACCTTGTACGGATAGCTGTCAGACAGCTTCGGACGCATCTTGATCTCATTCTCGATCAAGAATTCATCGAACGCATCATGCACGGATGAATGGCCCAAGAAGGAAACCAGAATTTTTATATCCATCAATACCCTTTAAATCTTTAAAATTTCGATCAATCAAGCTATTTATTGATTATTTCATCGATATATTTTCCAAAATTATAATCAACAATCAGCTTGATTCAGAATTACCCAGATTAAAAAGCATCGACAGCTGGGCAGATCCAGCGACGGGTTTGTTCTAAGGAAACTACCGAGGTTGCATTCTGCCGCGAAGATCTACGTTGCCATGAACAACGAGGTACGATAGACCTGATAGTCAATTAAGCTAAACATGACATGAAGGTCATATTTACCCATGTGCCAAAGATATGCCCCAGTATCCGGCGCCTGAGTGATCTTGTCGGGCCGCCGCCCAACCCGCGCTTCCACTACAGCAGGCGTATCATGGAACTCAATTTGATGAGGCATCCGACCATCGAATCCCTCGCTCCCCATGTCCCCGCGACGGTTGAATCGAATCCCCGTCAAGACGGAAGGTGCCTGACCGCGGTCACCAACATACAAAGTCACTCCGCGCGTTGGCATGTAATGGGTAATCTCGCCTGCGTTGCTTAAGTCGAACAGATTTGGCGCCCAGCCGATGGAAGCAAGTGCGTCACCAGCAATCGGTCCGACCAGTGAGCGTCCCACCGCTTTGTGCGCCATGTCGGCAGGGCCCCGCTCATTGTCATCACGTTGGCGATCCTTACCCAGCATACGACGGTCATACATATTCTGGCGACGGATGTGCACGACGCCAAGATCGTCATCCCCTTCAAGAAAACTGGCATTGAGGATCCAATCGTCCACGGCCCAGAGCAGGCAGATCAAGTCCCGAACCTTCCGACGTGCTAGGGGATCGCCCAACAACTGTATTGCTTCGGTTGAAGATTGGCCAAAGCGCAGTTGGGCCGGCAACTCACCTTCGTACCCGCGATAGTTCTGAAAACCGGAAGCAAAGAAGGCGACCTCGCGCAAGACAAATGGACCGGGATCAAGCGGCGGGACTTCGTCAGGCTTGCCAACAAGCGACCAATAGAGGGCTTTTCTATCATAGATGAGCGCCAGACTGTGTCGCTCCACCTCGTCCACCTCGCTAGCCCGCGCATTCCGGCCCGCACGATAGGAATCGCGTTTGAAGCATTCATCTTCCTCCGCCGTGAATGGCCGATGACGAATTCTCTGCTGACTGAGCCATTCGTCCATTTCAGGCCCAGCAGGCGAGCGGCCGATGAAGGCTAAAAGCGAGTCGGTGGAGAACATGCCTCTTACAACCCGAAGCGTTGCTTCGCGTAGATGTCGATCAAAGAGACAGTCGCCGAAGTCATTTCTTGCATTGACTTGTCCTTGAAACGGCACACAACCTGTAACCCTTCGTGCACGAAAGTGGCATTGGATGCAGCGATCCTCTTCGGCTCGCCAAGCCTTGATTTAATCTGATTGGCCGTCATCGCCCAATCCAGTGCAAAGGGAAGCTCCGCCTTGCCGGGCTCTCCATAAATAGAGACCAAAATGTAACCACCCGGTGTTTTGGGTTCGGTCGCATAGAACTCCTGGAAAGCCGCATTCGAGCTGAATCCAAGAATGAAGCCCTCATCAGGACTTTTCACAAAGACTGTCGGATCATCCCCCTTGGGTCGCTCCTTCAGGCCGGCCGCCTCCAACTGTTCATCGAATCGATCGTTCACAGTGGAATGCGCAAGGAATTTGATAAAGCTCTCAATGTTCATGGCCAACCTATTCAAACTAGCTGCTTATACGAGGCAATGGCAATTCACCAAATCGTCTACACCGCTAATTCCTGCAAAGACGGTGTTTGAACGACGTCGCGATCGCGGATAGCAGGCGTTGCGGCTTCGCTGCGTGTGATCTGGATGAGCGAGACCCAATATCCTAGGCGGGATTCAGTAGTGCGCTTCTGAACCGTTACTTCAGCGCGGTCGAGACCTTGTCCTGGCGGGTCCCGAACCGATCACGTACTTCGTGTTCGTAGCAGATTCCGGCCCACTGTCCGCCTCCCTTCGTAGTGCAAACTGCCATGTGCGTCCCTGTGCCCCGGGTGAGAGCCCGTTGGCCGCGCGGGCAGCATCGGCTGCAAATTACAGCAGACGGTGCCATTCCATGCCGTCATGAATGGCAGCCCCGTTGAGCCCGGCAACCATCAGGATGCCGTCTGCCGACGACAGGTTGCCAGCGCATGCCGAGACCAACCCGGGCACGTCGGCATCGACCAGCTTGCCGTCCTTCCCCACCGTCCACAGGCCGTATTCCGACGTGCACCACAGCTGGCCCTGGTACCAGACGATGTCTTTGAAGGGGACGGTCATGTTGTCTTCGTGGATGACCTCCCAGTCGTCTCCGCGCCCACGCATCAGGCCGCCCGACTGCAAGCCGACATAGACGCTACCGTCACCCGCACAACACAGACTTTCCATCGTCATGCAGGTGGGGACTTGACACTGGCGCCAGGCCTTGCCGTAGAAGCGCCAGAGGTTGCCTTCGCCGCCGGCGGATCACTGCGCAGTCATAGAACCATCGGTTGTCGAAGATTCTTTGGTGAAAACGATTCGGGAATGTCTAATTGCTTGGTCAAAAGTAATCTCCAGAACTGTTCTGAATGCCAGTCCGAACGTCAGTGATTTCCGAAGACACGGACTATCTGAAAGGGCTTCCACAGATCATCGGCCCTTCGACGCTCGGGCGAGTTCGGAAATGCTGAACAGTCTCGACCACGATTGACCGTCGTGCACCGCGGCCCCGTAGGCGCCAGCCATCAGCATGACACCGTTGGCCACGGACAGGTTTCCCGCGCAGTTGGTGATCTCGATCGGTGCGGCGCTTGGGCGAACCTGGCCGTCCCGGATCTCCCACAAACCGTAATCGTTGGTGGCATAGACACGATCGTTGAACCAGACCATGTCACGGAATGGCAGGCTCAGATCGCCTTGATGAATCAACTCCCACTGATCGCCGCGGCCACGGAACACGGTTCCGGACTCTGCGCCGACATACACCTGGCCATCTGCGCCGCAGCACACTGACTTGATCCACTGATTGGAGGGGAAGGCAACCTGGTGCCACGCACGGCCGTCATAGCGCCAGACATCTCCCTGGCCGCCGGCGGCGTATAGGTCCGACTCGCTGAATCCATCGAAATCATGGAAGCCGACTTCGCCCTGCCCCTCTGGTGGCAACGGGCCGATTTCTTCCCAGCGGTCCGGGCCGACTCGTCGGAACAGGCTTCGGGCGCCGCCGCATCCGTAGAGACGATCATTCAACTGCTTGATGCTATTGACCGCTCCACGCAAAGGCCCGACGCCCTGCCCTCCAGGGACGTTGTTTTCCATCCCGCCACCATGCGCCCGCCTGACATACACCTGACCCAAGCCATCCATGGCCAGGCCGACGTCGCCACTGCCTTTCAGCCCGGCGCACTTGAGACGACTGAAGCCGGTGAGCCCGGCAGTCACCCAGGGCCTTTCCGAATCGATCTCCAGCTTATGCAGCCTGCTACTCAGCTCACTCTCAAAAGGGCGCGGCCGGGCATCGTCCCAATCCTGCACAGCAACGAACAAGTAGCAGCCAGGTGAGACCACGGCGCAATCGCGTATGCCGAACCCTTCAAAGCGCTTTTGATAGTCATCCAGAGAGAGGCAGGCATTCATGCGATGGCCTTCGATTCATGTCCATCAATCCGACTTCGGCAGGAGGCAGCCGAATCTGACCACCGACCTCGCAAGTCTCGACCGTCAGCAATGGTCATGTGGCGACCTGACCATGAAGACTTCTCTGCAGGGGCATCGATCGCTTTGCGGTAGCGATCGATGATTGCAATTCCGATGGCCCCACAGCACACGCCTGATGCCGACTTACCCGCCAGCAGCCCAGGACTCAGAAACAAACTCCTTCCACAGCGGCGGCAGCTCGATCCATTCGCCTTGGTGCGGGTCTAGCAGGCGTGACCCATCCAGCACTAGCGGCTGCAGCTTGACTTGCTCGGACGGGACTGCTTCCGGTGCGATTTCAATGACAACCGCCGCCTGCACGCAGGTGCCCTGGCGCCACCGCAGAAGCAACGGCAGATCCGGTGCAATGAAGCCATCCAGGAATTCGGCGTGATCCTCCAGATCCAACCAGAGAGGCAATACGTGACCAGGAAGTTGTCCCGACAATTGCTCAAAAGCCGGGCGGAGCCGCTGGCATTTGCTGCACCAAGCGGCAGCACCAATCAAAACCAGCAATTCAGCTCCGCTCTGTCGGAGCCGCTGAGCAATCGCCCTCGCATCCGCCCAAGGATCGCTTATCGTCATGCTGTCGCCGCCAGATGAAGGGCTTGCAAGGCATGCCGCTGCTTCCACAATGGAGCGCGAACATGGAAGCTATGTTCAGGCGCTCCGTGATCGAGCGCCAAGGAGGCCACATGGCGCACGGCCTGGGGGGCGTCGTTCAGCACTTCCGCCGCAAGGGCCAGCGAAACGGCTTCCCCACTCAGCAACCGGGTGTCATCGGGGATCTGGATGTCGAGGTCTGCGTGAAGTTTCCTGATAGCGTCGACGGCAGGACGAGGCAGTCCAGCATCGTATAGCGACGGCACGTTCACCCCCTCCAGCCCCACCGATTCATCCTCTTCCAGATCAGCCACAGTTAGACCATTGAGGTCCAGATCCCACCCAGTCAACGTCTGCCACACCCAAGCGGCAAAACGCTGGTGCTGAGGGTGATCCAATTGAGCGAGAACATAGTCCAGGTGAGCAGGATCCCCATGATGAAGCGCCACCCTCAGCCCCGCCCTCGGAGGTAACTGCTGAAGGAGCAAGTCGATTCCGGAATGTCCTCGCGGTGCGGCGTGCCCGATGTGAGCGAGCCAGCGGTCCAGGCGCCGCCAGCCTTGCTTTTGGTGCCAACCTGTGACCTTTTGAACCTCTGCCATTTGCTCAACGGTGCTGCGCCACAAGGCACTGAGCGCGGTATCGCTGGCTTCGCCCCTTAAGGCCAAACTGATGGCGGCCTCAGCCCGCACGCAACGATCTTCGGCTGCCAGACATTGTCGAAGCACATCTGCCACAGGTTCTTCACGATTCGCAGAACAGGCAGCCCAGCGGCAAGCAGCCGATTGCACAAACGGATCGGCATGCCTCAGCCAAGACTCCAAGGACCGGATGCCCAACGCGCGCGCCGGCAAGTCGACGAGGGCCGCTGCACGCAATGCCACTACAGTGCGAATCACGGATTCGTCCGACGATGTCCATCGCTGCATTAACGCCGTGCTGCGGTCCATCGGCAACCAAGCCAAAGCGGACACAGCGCCTCGAATCAAGCCGTCCGGATTCGCTTGAATGACTGGCCAGACCTTCTCCCAGAGTGAGGGGTGGTCCACCTGAGCCGCCAGCCAAGACACGACAAATGTCTCGCCTGTCTGTCGCCAGCGAAGGAATGCGTCCAACGCAAAATCCCACCCGTCGCGTCTAGCGTGTAGCAGGCCGTCCAAATGGGCATGCATCTGCAGGCTGAACTCGTCCAAGCGATCTGGCGTGAGCTGCGACGACTGCAGCGAACCATCGAGCTGCCTCCAGTAGAAGGCCGCATCCTGTACGTGACGACGTAGCACCTGCTCGAAGCGCGGTGCCACGATGGATTCATCGTTCATCTCAACGATAGTCGAAAGCGCTGAACAGACGGGTCCAGGTCTTGCCGTCGTAGAGGCAGGCACCGTACGGTCCAGCGGTCAGCAGGTGATTGCCGTCCGGGCTGATGTCGATACGACCCGTCACCATCGAGCTGGGAACGCCGTCTTCGACATCACCAAGCGGCACCAATTGCTTGCTTCCGTTGATGACGTACAGCCCCTCCTGCGCCCCGAACAGCATGCGGCCCTTGAACCAGAAGGCGTCAACGGGTTGCGATCCCCAGCTGAGTTCGCTCGTCGCGACCTGGGCCCACTTTTCTTCGCGACCCGCCCAGACGTTGCCGTGCAAGTCAGTGACGTACACCTTGCCGTCGCCGGCGCAGCACACTGTTTCCAACTGGGCGTTCGTAGGAAGCGGACATTGAGTCCAAGTCTTTCCATCGAATCGCCACAGGTCGCCTTCACCTCCCGCGGCGTAGAAGTCTGTCTCGCTGAAGGCGCTGAGATCTTTGAATCCAATCACTCGACTCCAAGAACCGCTGAGTTTCGATTCCATATAGTCTGCTGGCATGGGAGCGCCAACACCTTTCGAGTGAAGGTCTACCCATTTCTCTACGCCCTCACGTCGATACAACCGACGGTTGCTACCTACCGCATACAACTTTCCTGCGACTCTCACCACTCGCCGAATGGTTACCATCGTTCCAACAGGAGTCTTAAGACTAATAAGATCCTCAATTTTTCGCTCAAATTGATTGGACTTGCCACTCGCGCTGTATACATTGCTACCCGTATCTACAACAACATATTCAGTCGGGTCAACCCCACACGCAACGCTGGAGAACGAGAAATCTTCCGCTTGCGACCTGCGAATGCCAGCCTCGCCCAGCCTATCTGTCGCCAATGTTATCAGGCGCGTCTTAGGAAGTACATCTCGACTATCTTTCTCTTCAACCAGAATGAAGAAAAACCCCTGCTGACGGAATATTGCACAGTCAAATACCGTATAACCGTCGAAATACTTTTTCCAAACTGAATCTTCAATGATCATATATAACCCCAGAGATTACATCATACCGTCATCATCGGTAACTCTCGGTCCACCCCCTGGCTCTCCAGAGTGCGGGGTGACCTCAGCCTTATCCAAATCGCCGCAGCCGTGCGCCTTTTTGTAATACGCGTCCAATTGAGCCTTGATGCAGTCCGGATTACAGCCAAAAGGCGTTCCCAACAGTTTTGAGATCTCCGTAGACGCAGTTTCGTAGCTCATACTTTGGGCTGAGCGATGGTCCGCTATGAACTCGTTGGTGACCTTGTGTGCGATTCCGTGACTGCCGTTTGTAGCTCTATTTGTAGTGCCTTCCAAACAAATGGTCGGAGCATCGCCATGCTTGTATTTCTTCCAGCAATCTCGATGCCCACCCTTTTTCATACTGACTTTTCCAGTCTTGGGATGGGTTTCTGGAGCATATTTATAGAACATCGCATCCGGCAGCACATGATGCCCGGTCTGCCCCGGACAGCAGCCGTTACCCTGCGCAGTCTTATCGGTATCCTTGTACGGAATCAGCATGCACTTGCGTGCCTTGATGCAGGGGTTCGCATAGGCAATACCCGCCTGCGTGGAGGCCATCGCATCTTCAACCTTGCCCTTGGTGAAACTCATCACCTCGCTCAGTTTCTCCTGCGCCGCATTTAGCGTTTTCTCCACCGCGTCGAAGCGCTTGGCCATGTCATCCGTGGCGATGGCACCGGCCACATTGCCGATCAGCTTACCCAACCCTTCGTAGGCACTGACTCGCCCCACCACTGCCATCAGGGCCGGGAAACGGGACATCGCAGCACGCTTTGCCGCTTTTTCCGCTGCAGCGCCCATCGTCTCGTTGAGATGTTCCTTGTAATAGTCCTTGGCGAAGTTCTGCAGCTTTTCCATCGCCTCATTCTTGACCTTCTCGACGACTTCCTTCTCGTTCTTGATCGTATCGGCGATCTGGTCTTCAAACTTCTTGATATTACTCCCACCCTCACCGCCACCCGGCTTGTTCCACAAGCCCGTGCAGTGGTTCTCCATCCATTGGTTCTTGGCGTTCGGCTTGTACTTGCTGGAGATTTTCCCGACGCCATCAATGGCGCGAAGAGCGCCGCGGAACTTGCCTTGGAGCCGATTCACCAACGAGCCAGGCTTATGCTGGGCTCCGTCGGTTTTTGCCTTGGCGAAGGAGTCCTTGCCTTCTTGAACACCTTCATCCTTGTCGCACTTCTCATGGATGCGATCGCTATCGGCCTTGCAGGAAGGTGGAAGGCTCTGTTTGTCGAAATACGGGAAAGTGGCCGTATTTGTACCGGACGCCGCCTGCTTGGTGGGCTTTTTGTGCGGCTGCTGGCCGCGGTCGGAGGGATCCTCGGACCTGCGCCTCTTATTCGTGCTGCCGGTTGCGCCCTTTGGGATTGTGAGTGCCATTGCAACGATCAGCGGTGGTTGTGGGTGGTCGGGTCAAGGTGCCGACAGACGTTCAAGCCTTCGAACTTGACGTTAGGTGACCAGTCCACGAAATAGCTCTTGCCCTTGATTACTTGGGTCGCGACACCCTTCTGGAAGGCAGGCGTGGCCGGCTCGTTGCCAACGCTGTTGGCCAAGAACGAGACATCTTTAACCGCCACGGGCTTGCGCTTGATAAAGACCGTCTTCGTTCCATTGGTCAATTCCTTGGCGAAGGCTGTATTGGGATATGGAAGAACCACTGGACCGGCGGGGGGCGGGGGTGGACTCCAGCAAGGATCCGGAAACGCGGGCGCAGTAAAGCCGTCAGCCGCCTGAGAGCAGGCTTCGCGCGAGTTGATGAAGACGTTGGTGCCCATGACTGGTCAAGTAAGAGTGGCGCAATGCATGCCGATTCAGTTCGCTCGGAAGGCGACGACCGCCGCGGCGCGCAGGTCGCCATCGCAGGCGCAGTGCAACAGCCCAGTCATCGCAGGGGCATACGGTGGGCGTCCAAGCGCAGGACTTAGGGCATGAAGATAGGCAAGCATGGCCGGACCGGTCGCAGCGCCTACCTCACCGATGCAGTCGGCCAGAGTCTGCACGGGCAGCTTGTGTCCTCCCACAGGAGTGACACGTGCCAACGCGCTGGCGGCTTCCTTCGCAAACCAGGCCTCCCCGTTTTGATCGCTGAAACGGAATCCGATTTGCTCGAAGGCCAGTCCAGACCTTTCCATGGCGGCACGCAGCGCATCCGTCAGACCGACACTGCGAGTCGGTACGCTGCCATCGCTACGGCCGGGCTCTTGACCAGCCCCCCAACCGAGCACATGCAACCGGGTCTGCCCCACCGGCGCCGGCAACTGTGGACGTAATAAGAGCGTTGCGGCCGCTTCTCCGGGGATAAACCCATCCGAGTTTTCGCCCACCAGCAGCCGCTGCGCACGCAAATACTGCCCGATGTCGGCAGACTCGAGCAACGTGTCGGCGCCAAGCACCAAAGCAGCCCGTCCAGGATTGGCCGACAACCATTGCTCGGCATGGGTAAGAAGCGCAGGCAAGCCTGCCTTGCCCAACGCGAACAACTTGGAATCCGGATGGAAGCTCCCACCCATCAGAGTCTGCGCATGCTCGTAAGCGGCGCGATACCAACCCGGATTGGCACCCCGCCGCGCCGGCTCCGGCCCCAGCCAGAAAAGTGGCAAATCCGACACTTGGTGGCGCTGCTGCGCACCCTGCAGACAATCCTCAACGGAGGCATGTATCCACTGAGCAAGGCGCCGTGGCCCCCAGAGATCGTTGTCCACCTTAAGCCTTGCGACGACCACAGGCAGCCCCGTCGAATCACGGAACTCGCTGCGCTGGAAGTGATCCACTCGCGCACGCACAGCATGAGCCGCACTGGCCAACGTTGCGCCAACCGAGCAGCACAGTCCCGCCGATTCCACGACCAACGCCATCAGGCTGCCTCCCCGCAATTGATGCATCGACCTTCCATCAGGTCCAACCACCACGCCGGATTAACAGCGCCAACAGCAATGGTGTCGAACTCTTGGATGCGTCGCCGGATAGGCACACTGGCTCGCCACACCACCGAGAAGCGGTCCTCATCGGGCTCGAAAAACACCGTATCCACCACCGGCTTCGGCGACTCGACGCTGTAATCGGTACGGAGCACATGAACCTTATGAAGATCAAGTCGCGGCAGTTTGAAGCGCACCAGGGGCCTACCAGCGACCATATGCTGAAGCGTCACCTCTTCGCCGCCTGTGGGGTAGACCATCTGCTGGTCTTCGGGTGCACACTGATAAAAGCGTTCGTCGAAGTCGATCGGTGGCAGCGGGAACTGGTCACGCTTCCAGGCTGCGTCATAGGTACCTGCATAACGGCGCCGCCACTCGCTGTCGCGCGGTACCGCAGAAAACGCCGCCGGCGTTCGGGCTGACCGGGGGGATTCCACTGGCTCCCCGGGGACCTCAAGCGAAGGAAGCACCTGCCCATGGCTCAGAGCCAAGCGATCCGCCTCGAACCATCCCAGACCGGCAGGATTGGTCGGATGCGGCGCCGGAGCATACTGTTCGCTATCGATCGGACGCTGAGAACCTCCCCATGCAAAGCCGTAGTGCAATGGCACCGAGATCACCGGGCGGATCTCCGTCATCATGGCCTGGCCCATGCGAACGCGCCACTCGCGCTGGCCTTTGACAAGCAGACGTTTGTTCAATGCGCCAACTTGCCAAAACACTTCGAGCTGCGTGAACGGCTGTCCGTCCGGCGAGTACGCCTGCGCAGCAAAGAGCACGTCGCAACGCGCCTTGAACCGCGCAAAATCATCACCGTAACGCATTGCGCTATCGCCAGGTTCACCGTGGTACTGATCGACGAACGCCAACGGCTGAGGCGGCATTGGCCGAGGCCTCTGTCCCTCTTGGGGAATGCGCCATGTGGCCTTGCTGACGACGACGAGATGCTCCCGTCCCGAGCTGTCCACGCTCACTGTGGCACTGCTGGCCAAATTCTCCGATGCGGCGACGATCTGCATACAGTCAACCTGTTCAGTTCACGCTCACGGAAGCGCCCAGAATCCTCTGGGACATATCTGCTTCACTGGTGATGTTCTGCCCGCGAAGATGAATGCGTCCATCCGACGTCATCACAATCGCTGAATCCCCGCATCGCAATTCGATTTCCTCATCCGCTTGAATCACGACACGTCGCTTCCTGTCCACTGAAGCCTCGACCGGAACGCCGGACACACTTCCATTTGGACGCTGCGGCTGGGGCTGCATCACCCCCATGATGATCGGCTTATGAGGGTTCCCCTGTTCGAAAGAGACCGCCACTGCCAATCCAAATTGCGAGAGATCCACTATTGCGGCGCATCGTGCCACTCGGGCGTTCAGCCCCATCGACGTGACGCTGATCAAGGCGTCGCCATCGGGAGTCTGACCCGCGAGTTCTCCGACGACGACGCCGTTGATCAACTGAGGCTCTGTCAATGTGCGACCTTCCAACATCTGCTGCAGAAGTTCGCTACCTGGGTCGTTCTGCGGGGCCGAGGTCGGCTCTGCCTGGGAAACGCTGCGTTTCATGATCAGTTGTCGTAGATCGTCTTAGCCTTGACGGTGATGTCACCATCGGCTCGGAAGTTTTGCGCGTCGGTTGTGCCCACACTGAAGGTGTGGCCGTTGATGATGATCGTTCCATCCTCTTTCATCACCATGTTGGCTTTACCCACCGTGAAGCTGATTTCTTTGGCGGCCGTCAGTGCATAGCTTCCCGAGTTGACGCTGACCGTGTAGTCCCCCCCCAGAACCGAGACCTGCTTGAAGAGGCCCACCTGTTCGGTTTGCAGTCCTCCGACGGTGGTGTTCATGGCCGCACCAACCGTGGTCTGATAACCAAGGCCAATGGTCAGCGCCTTCGCCAACCCGATCGTCTCGGTTTTCATTAACGCGATGGTTTCGGACTTGGCTCCTCCAACCGTGACCGAACGATTAGACCCAATGCTGATCGTTTCATTGACGCCGACGTCCTCTGAACGATTCATCCCGATCGAGATTTTTTCGTCCAGGTCGACGCGTTCAGTGCGGTTCTTGTGGATCGTGATCGTCTCGTCCAGATCCACCGTTTCGGTCCGGTTCTGATGCACCGTGATCGTCTCATCCAGGTTCACCGTTTCCGTCCGGTTCCCCTTCACCAGCGTCGTCTCATGCCGGTCAATCGTCTTGGTCCGATCCCGCCCGACCCAATGCGTCTCGTCGTTCTCGACCTCGATGTCCTGATTCTTCTCCGCGTGGATCCAAAGCTGCTCATCGCCCTTCTTGTCCTCGAACCGGATCGCGTTGGCATTGCCATAACCGCCACCCTTGGTCGACCGGGTCAGGAAGCCGCTCTGAGTCGCATTGGCCGGCAGGTCCCACGGCGGCAGGTTCTCGCCGTTGTAGGTGCGTCCGATGATGATCGGTGCGTCCGGGTCCCCTTCCAGGAAGCCGACGATCACCTCCTGCCCGATGCGCGGAATGTGCACCCCGCCGAAGTTGGAGCCCGCCCACGGGTGCGCCACGCTCACCCAGCACGAGCTCTGCTCGTTGTGCTGGCCGCGACGGTCCCAGTGGAATTGCACCTTCACCCGCCCGAACTTGTCGGTGTGGATCTCCTCGCCCGCCGGACCGGTGACGATCGCCGTCTGCGGCCCCGGCACCATCGGCTTGGGCGTGCGGCGCAGCGGCCGGTACTGTTGGGCCGCCGGAATGCAGTTGAAGCTGCAGCTCAGATCGGTCGATCCCGAACCCGCCTCGCTCACCGCCTGGCGCAGATGCAGCGTGGTGCCCGTGACCAGGTATTGCGCATTCTGGTCGTCGCTCGGGTGCCGGCTCAGCGACAGCAGGTGACCGGTGTGGACGCCCTGCGCATTGGTCGCGCCGTCATACAGGTCGTAGGCGCTTTGCAGCTCGTCGAGCCGGTCCTCCACATACTGCGCGCCATCGCCGTTCTGGATGTAGCCACCCGGGTAGTCGAAGATCTCGCCGTCCGACAGGTCGTAGTCCCGCTTGCGGGTCTGGCTGGTCTGCAGCGAGCTGGACGGGCGCTGGAAGTCGTAGTCGGTGATGACCACCTTGCCCGGCTGCACGCATTGCACGTTGGACCATTGCGCCACATGCTCCAGTTGCGGCGGCACCTGGCCGTCGCCACCGTAGAACGGCAGCGTGGCGCAACTGGGGATCGCATCGTGCGCGCTGGCGGAATCGCACAGCACCAGCTTGTGACCGGCCTCGTCGTGCTCGATGTACCAGTAGATGCCCTCATGCTCCAGCAGGCGGGCAATGAAGTTGAAATCCGTCTCCCGGTACTGCACGCAGTAGTTCCAGGTGCGGTAGGGACGCAACAGCTTGAGCTCGAAGCGCGCCACCGGATGGTCGTCGAACACCATCTTGACGATGTCGGGCACCGTCATTTCCTGGAAGATCCGGCAGTCCGCGGTGCGCGTCAGCAGGTAGGGCCAGGGCTTGAGCGTCATCTGGTAGACGCTGTGCTTGCCCTCGAAGCCGCTGCGCGCAAATCGCGTCACATAGCCGCTCACATGCCGGGGCACATCGTCACGCAGCGCCACCGTCAGCGAGGCGGGCTTGCCTAGCAGCTCGGTGGCCTGAATGTCCTTGCGTTCACTCAGCACGGTGAGCGTCGTCTCGCCGAGGTCGCTCAGCGCTTCGCGCGACACACAGGTGTGCACACGCAGCGTGTCTTCGGGCAAGGAGGTCTTGAGGCGGAAAGGTGTCGGTGCGGGCATGGGCAAGGCCTGATCGTCCAGCCCTCAGACTAGGGGCAAGCCCTGTCACCGGGAATTGTCGAAAGTCACTTCGGCCGTCCGGGACCCGATCGACCCCCGCCATTTCAGGGGGGCCTTGCAAATCGTTACAGCCATGAAACCTCAGAGCAGCCCCAGCGCGCCACCCCGGCGACCTGTGACACCCACCGTCAGCGCCCTCGCCCACCCCGGATCGCGTCTGCAACCGCCCGCTGAAGAGCAGGCTGAAACGGCCGCCCCGCGGCGTCAGGTCATCAGCAGGAACTCCTGCCCGTCCCGGGTCTCGGCCACGTCCTCGCGCCATTGACGCGGGTCATTCACCTCGTGCCACACCACGCCCTCAGGCCAGCGCCGGCCCTGTCCGTGGAAACGATCACGCAGCGTCCCCACGATGCTTCGGGGGCTGGGCCAGGAGGATTCTCCGATTTCCACCAACAGGTTTCCCTGATCGAGCTCCTCGAGCAGGACTTGGCGGAGACCGTCAGGCAGCCGATACACCAGCCAGATCCAGTCCCTCGCCCCCATCGGATCTTGGCGACGGGCACGGATCTCCACCGCGAACGAACCGGCCAAGGTCGCCGCGTCCGCTTCGGACATCGACTGCCAGTTCAATGAGCACCGGAACCGAAGCTCGCCCGCCGACGGAAACCGGCTCCAGCTCGCATGCGGCGCGGTGGAAGGGCCGAGGGCACCCCGGCGTCCGCGAACCGACATGGTTCAGATCCTCAACCGATCCCGCACCCGCAACCAATCCTTGCGGGTGGATCTGGTCCACCAGCGGATCCGCAGCTTGCGCGCGGTCGGATGCATCGGTCGTGACTGCAGCCGGTCCAGTCGCCCCTGGATGCTGGTGATCAGCCACTCGTCGTCAAAGGCGGCCCAGGCACCGCCGGGCAGCACGGTGAGATTGCGCCAGCAGACCGGAGCCACCTCTTCCTCGTAGACACGCTGCAGCTCGGCGGCGCCGAAGCCGGTCAGCCGGAGTTCACGGGCGATGGCGGTGATGTCGTCATCGTCCAGCTCGGTGTCCAGGAACAAGGTGGAAAGGGCTCGCCAGGCACGCGCCCGCTGGGCTGGCGTTTCCCGCAGGGGCGGCTGCGCAGCGGCTGACGTCGGCGCACCGCCGCGCCCGGCTTCACGGCCGCCAGCCTGCCCACGACGAAGCGCCCGCGCGAAGCGGGCTCTGAAATCGGACCACACGATCTTCTTGTTTCCGTCTTCCCAACGCGAACGACCGCAACATGCGGCGTGGTCCGCGAGACGACGCCCTGCGTCGCCCCCCACCATCATCGCTCCAACCTTCAGTCGAACACGTACTCGAAATCCCCATCCTTGACCGCCAGCGCCACACGCTCAATCGAATGGCCCTCGGTCAGACGCGTCAGGTATTCGCGGCTGATGCGCGGCAGCACGGTATTGGTGAGGATGGCGTCGATGACCCGGCCGCCGCTCTCCACTTCGTTGCAGCGGCTGATGACCAGCTTGACCACGTCGTCGTCGAAACTGAACGGCACGCCCAGGTTCTCGCTGACGCGCCGCTGGATGCGGCCCAGCTGCAGGCGGACGATCTGGCCCAGCATCTCCTCGTTGAGCGGATAGTAGGGAATCGTCACCAGACGACCCAGCAGCGCCGCCGGGAAGATCTTCAGCAGCGGCTCGCGCAGCGCCTTGGCAATGCCTTCGGGCTCGGGCATCAGCTCGGGGTCGGCGCACAGCTTCATGATCAGGTCGCTGCCCGCATTGCTGGTCAGCAAGATGATGGTGTTCTTGAAGTCGATGTAGCGGCCCTCGCCATCCTCCATCCAGCCCTTGTCGAAGACCTGGAAGAACAGCTCGTGCACATCCGGGTGGGCCTTTTCCACTTCGTCCAGCAGCACCACGCTGTAGGGCCGGCGACGCACCGCCTCGGTCAGCACGCCGCCCTCGCCGTAGCCCACGTAACCGGGGGGCGAGCCCTTGAGCGTGGAGACGGTGTGCGCCTCCTGGAACTCACTCATGTTGATGGTGATGACGTTCTGCTCGCCGCCGTACAGCGCCTCGGCCAGGGCCAGCGCCGTCTCGGTCTTGCCGACACCGGAGGTGCCCGCCAGCATGAACACGCCGATCGGCTTGTTGGGGTTGTCCAGCCGGGCGCGCGACACCTCGATCCGGCGCGCGATCATGTCCAGCGCATGCCGCTGACCGACCACGCGCTGATTCAGCGTCTCCGCCAGTTGCAGCACCGCCTGCAGTTCATTGCGGACCATGCGACCGACCGGAATCCCGGTCCAGTCCTGAACCACGGCCGCCACCGCCTGCTCGTCCACCGTCGGCAAAATCAGCGGCGCATCGCCCTGCAGCTCGGCGAGTTGGCGACGCAGGTCCTGCAGCTCGGCCAGCAGGGTCACACGCTCGTCATCCGAAGGCGCGCCCTCACCCGACTTGCGCAGCAGCGCATGCAGCGCCAGCACGCGGTCGACCAGCGCCTTCTCCTTCGCATGCCGCTCCTCGAGCTGGGCGCGACGGGTCTGGGCCTCATCCAGCTCGGTGGCGACGCGGCGCTGCCGATCGCCCACATCGAGGCCGATGGCGGCTTCGCGGCCGATGATCTCGCGCTCGACGTCCAGTGCCTGGATGCGGCGCAGGCAGTCCTCGAGCTCGGCCGGCGTCGCATGCTGGCTCACCGCGACCCGGGCGCAGGCAGTGTCCAGCAGGCTCACCGCCTTGTCGGGCAACTGGCGGGCCGGGATGTAGCGATGCGACAGCCGCACTGCGGCCTCGATGCCCTCGTCCAGCAGCGCCACCCGGTGGTGCTTCTCCAGGATCGACGCGACACCGCGCAGCATCAGCACCGCCTTGGCCTCATCGGGTTCGGGCACCTGCACCACCTGGAAGCGACGGGTGAGCGCCGGATCCTTCTCGATGTGCTTCTTGTATTCGGCCCAGGTCGTCGCGGCAATGGTGCGCAGCTTGCCGCGCGCCAGGGCCGGCTTGAGCAGATTGGCCGCATCGCCGGTGCCGGCCGCGCCACCGGCGCCGATCAGGGTGTGGGCTTCGTCGATGAAGAGGATGATGGGTTTCGGGGAGGCCTGCACCTCGTCGATCACGCCGCGCAGGCGGTTCTCGAACTCGCCCTTCATGCTGGCGCCGGCCTGCAGCAGGCCGATGTCCAGCATGTAGAGCGACACATCCTTGAGCTGCGGCGGCACATCGCCCTGCGCCAGGCGCAAGGCAAAGCCCTCCACCACCGCAGTCTTGCCGACGCCGGCCTCGCCGGTGAGGATCGGGTTGTTCTGGCGACGGCGCATCAGGATGTCGACGATCTGGCGGATCTCCTCATCCCGGCCGGCCACCGGATCGATCTCGCCGTTGCGAGCGCGCTCGGTCAGGTCCACCGCAAAGCGCTTGAGCGCCTCCTGCTTGCCCATGGCCGCAGGCGCGATCGCGCCGCTGGCATCGCCGGGCGCGGCGCCGGGCTCGGCGGCCCGCATCGCCGCCTCCGGCGAGCCTTCGAGCAGGCGCAGGAAGTTCTCGCTCAGGTCGTCGACATTCACCCGTTCGAACTGCTTGGAGATGCCCAGCAGCGCATTGCGCATCGAGGCCGTCTTCAGCAGGCCGACGATCAGGTGACCGGTGCGCACTTGCGTGTCGCCGAACATCAGCGAGCCGTAGACCCAGCCGCGCTCCACCGCGTTCTCCACCCAGCTCGACAGGTCGGTGACCGAGCTCGCGCCGCGCGGCAGCCGGTCCAGCGAGGCCATCAGGTCGGCCGACAGCTGGGCCGCATCCAGGCCGTACTGCTTGACGATGCGGTGCACGTCCGAGTCCGGCGTGTTGAGGATCTGATAGAGCCAGTGCTGCAGCTCCACATACGGATTGCCGCGCAGCTTGCAGAAGACGGTGGCGCCTTCGATGGCCTTGTAGGCCAGCGGATTGAGTTTGCCGAACAGGCTGGTGCGCGAGATTTCGCTCATGGTCTTGCTCCCTGTGAGGGGCGTGGCTGCGCGCCGCCGGCACCGCCTGCCTGGGGAGCGGCGGCGGGCGTCGTCCTGGGCAGATGGTCCGGCCGCAGGCGCAGGTCGCCCCGGTCGTATCGTTGCGGGCCGTGTCCGGTGCGACCGGCCCAAGAGGTGTAGCCCAGTCGCACATGGCGACCCAGGGCGGCGGCCGGCACGGCCTCGCGCCGCAGCAGCGGGCGGATCTCCCACCACAGGCCGTGGCCCACGTACTGGCGGATCCAGTCGTTGAGCGGCCGCCAGGCGGAGCCATCCGGCAGGAATTGCTCGTACTTCTCGCGCGACAGCGGCCCCAGCACGACGCGGAACCGGAACTGCCGGTCCCAGGCCTTGTTGCCGATGCTGGTGTTGCGGCCCAAGGCCGCCGGCGTGGCGCCGATGCGCTCGCGCCGGTTGCGCGCATGGCCGAGCCGGGTGCGCTCGCTGTCTTCCACCGGCAACCAGTGCGGCACATGCTGCTCGATGCGCACCGGCACACCGAAGTGCTGGGACAGGATCTTGGCCAGGCCTTCCGGGTGGCGAGCCTGCCCGCCCATCAGGCCGGCATTGAACAGCCGCGCCGTCTGCGGCAGCGAGTCCTGCGGACGAAGCCGCCCATCCAGGCCGACCGCCGCGCCCAGCCAGGCCGCATAACGGTCGCTCTCCGGCCGGTCATGCTGCACCGCGGGCTGGGACTGCGCCCAGGCGCGATAGAAGAACAGCAGCAGCCGGTGATGGAAGACGTCAAGGAATCGGGTCAGCGTCGGATCGCCGCGCTGATGCAATCGCTCCCGCGCATATTCGGTCAGATGCAGCGGCATCGGCCCCTGCGGCCCCAGCAGCCCGAAGAAACGCACGCCCAGACGGGGCGCCGGTCCCTTGCCGGTGGTGAGACTGGCCAGCGCGGCCGGCGCGAAGTCCAGCTCAGGCTCCTCGCCCAAGCGGATGGCCTCCTGCGACGGCCGGGCGCCGCGGCCCAGGCGCGGTGCGTCCGGGGTCAAGCCCTCCACGCGGCGCAGCAACGCAAAGAAGTCATGCGCCCAGGGCGCGGCCTCCACCCGGGCGAACAGGTCCTGCAGCGCAGCCGCCTGCGCCGCCTTGGTGCCGGCCATCGACGCAGCCACAAAAGCGGCGGTAGAGGCAGACGCAGCCGCCGCGCCCACGGCTCCACCGGGCGCCTTGCCTGCGCCGCCGGGCGCCACGGCCGTTGCCGCTGCGGACGGCGGCATCGGCCCCGGTCCGGAAGCGGCCCCGCTCGCGCTCACGGCTGGCGCTCCGTGGTCACATCGTCCTGCCCCCCGACGCGCGGCGGCCACCGCTTGATCGGCCCGCGCTGGGTGGTGCGCAGGCTCAGCTGGGTGAAGGTGTTGATCGCCGCATGCCGAGCGAAGTAGCGCTCCAGCACGCTGGCGAACAGGAAGGCGCTGTGCCCCTGGAAGGCCAGTTCGTCCAGTTCCAGATCGATCTCCGAGCCGGTGCCGAAGGTCAGCGGTCCACCAAACGGCAGACGACGCACGACCGATTTCGCCACCACGGTGCGCACCCCGTCGACCTGCCGCTGCCAGGCCGCATCACCCGGCGGCCCATAGAGCAGCAGCAGGCGGCGCAGCGTGGCTGCGGCCTGCGCGGGGGCTTCATCGGCCCAGGGCAACTGGTTGAGGGTCAGCAGGCCGACCAGGCTCCAGCCCGGATCACCCGCCGGCTGGCGACTGACCGGACGCGTCGGGCCATGCATCGAATCGACCCGCAGCACCGGGCCCGCCGCATCCAGTCGCCAGGCCCCGGCGCCGCCGCTGCCGTTGTGGGGCAGCAGCATCGGCAGGTCGCGGTTGGTGACCAACGCCGACACCGACAGCTGCCGGATGTCTTCGCGATACGGCGCCTGTCGCGGATCAACCAACGAGAGGAACACCTCGTCGCCGATATAGGCGGTGCGCGGACCCTGGTCCTTCTGGCGCGAGGACATCAGCCGCGGTTCGCGCCGCGCGGTGTAGAAGCCGGGCGTGTCGGACGGGGCCTCGTGATAGGTGGCATAGAGCGGCCAGAAGCTCTGTTGTCCGATCTGGCCGGCCCCGTAGCCGATCACCGACTGCAGGCTGTGGACTTCGAAGTCCATCGGCCGGGTGCGGTCCGGCACCACGTGATATTCCCAGCTGCCCGGGCCGAGCTGGATGCGATCCAGCCGCTTCGGGAACAGGTTGATGGCCGGGGTGCAGTGCAGCGCCAGGCTGTTCACATCGACCAGGGCTTCCAGCGCCGCATCGCCGCGGTCGAAGAACAGCACCAGGTCGACCTCCTGGGCATCGATGCGGGCGAGCCGGTCGGCCAGGTCGGTGATCTCGAAGAACAGGAAGCGGCGCGGCATGGCGGCGGCTTCCTGCAGCAGCCGGCATCCGGAGAACGACCGGTGGGCTTCGGGCAGCAGCGCCTCGTCCGAGCCGAAACCGACCGGCTGCACGCTGGTCGCGGCACGCCACTGGGCCGACACGGTGGTGGCATCGATGCCCTCCCCGTACACCAGGCTGCCCATGGCGTGGCCCAGCACCAGCTCGTGCAGGCGGAAGGCGACATCGTCCGGCGCGCTGAGGTAGAGCGGCAACCGATCCAGCCGCAGCTGACGGAAGGTCAGACCGCCGCCAGTGCGCAGCCGCAGCCGCAGGCCGCCACGCTGGCCGGCGGCCTCGTACAGCCGAGCCATCGGCAGATCGGGCGCATGGGTGAAGTACTGGGCGCTGACCAGCTCGATCGGCCAGAGCGTGACCGCATGGGCGGTGCGGAATTCGCAGCGGGTGTCCTGGCCGCGCGCCAGACCGGACTGCAGCACGCTGTCGCGCGGCACCGGATAGCCCTTGGAGAGATTCGGATCGGTGGTGTCCACCGCAAAGCGGGCCACCATCATCGACGGCACCGGCGCGAGGAAATTCGGATAGATCGATTCGAGCAGGTGCGAGATCAGCCGCGGATGCTCGGCATCCAGCTTCAGTTGGACGCGGGCGGCGAGGAAGGCGAAGCCCTCCATCAGGCGCTCGACATACGGGTCCGCGACCTCGTTGTCTTCCATGCCCAACCGGGCAGCGATCTTGGGGAATTCGCGCGCGAACTCGGCCCCCACCTCGCGCAGGTGGGTCAGTTCATCGCTGTAGAGACGCAGCAGGCGCGGGTCCATGGCTCAGGCCTCCCGCACCTCGACCTGGCCGGCTTCGAGATCCATCTGCGTGCGCAGCAGGATCTCCAGCGGCACCGGCTGGGCCCAGAGGTGACCGCGGATATCGAACTCGATCACGTTGTGGGTGTCCAGCACGCTGCTGGCTTCCAGCGCGCGCACCTCCAGCGACTCCGGCAGGATGCGCGGCTCGAAGCGCAGGATGGCCTGGCGAATCGTCTTCTCCAGCAGGCTGACGTCCACCTTCGATGCCAATTGCCCCGACAGCGCCGGCAGGCCGAAGTTCAGCACACTGTCACCCACCTGCGGATGCTGCTCCATCAGGCGGCCGAGCGGCTGCACCGCATTGAACAGCCAGCCCAGGTCGCGCAGCACCGCCTGGCGCAGCTGCGACTTGGTCATCATCCGACGCTCTTCCGCCTCTTCGCGGCGGTAGGGGTCGTCATCGGTCAGCCGGTCCAGCAGGGCCGGTTGCAGGCGATCGCGGGTGATCGTGTTCACGCGATCACTGGCCTGCGGCGGTGTCCAGGCGCCAGAACTTCACTTCGGCGAACTTGGCGTCGTTGGCCCAGGAATCCCACACGGTCTTGTCGCCGTTGCTCTTGGCGCCGGCCCAGCCGCCCAGCGAGGTGGACATGGCCCGTGCGTACATGCCGCGCGAACGCATGGTCTGCGAGCGACCACCCGAGGTGTAGGCATAACCGCCCGCTGGCTTGGGCTGACCCGGATAGACCACGATCACATGGCCGTTCGGATTGGTCTTCAGCCCGCCGACGATCAGCTCGCCGCGGCTGGCGCGCTCGGCCAGCTCGGCCACCGGCACCGACTTCCAGCGACGGTCCTGGTCCAGCGCATTGACCAGGTCATTGGCCGTGCGATAGGGCTGATCCGGCACGAAGGCCTTGATCACATGCCAGGCGGCGTGGCTGCACGACGCCGGGTACTTGGAGACCGCTTCGGCGGCCGCCGTCTTGAGCTTGTCGACGGCGTCTTGTTGGGGAGCGCTCAGGGCGTCGGACATGTGGGATCCTCGTCGGTCTTGGGCCCGGAGGCCTGGTAGAGATGTTGTTGGGCGTCCCAGCGCAGCACCGGCAGCGCGTAATCGCCGCCGACGGCCGGGTTGGAGACCTGGACGCGGATTTCCTGCGGCACACCGGCCTTCCACAGGCCGTGCCGCAATTGGAGTTCGCGCGGCTGGTCGTACGGATAGAGCTCCCGCAAGCCGCCCAGGCAGCGGAAATCGCGGTCGACCAGCATCGGCTTGGGGAAGTTCTCCCACGGGGCGTTGTCGGGCTTGCCGCGATAGAAGTCTTCAACAAAGACCGAAATCAGCGACACCTGCGCCGGGCCGCCGGCCGGGGTCAGGTCGCAACGGCGTGCCGCGCCCAGGTACGGGCCCCACGCATCCGGCATGTGCTTGCCTTCTTCAGCGCTCAGCGGCTTGCAGCTGGTCGGTGTCAGGGTGCGCCAGGCCGAGGCCTTGGTGCCGGCCTTGGCAGAAGCCTTCGCCGGCGCGGCATCGGCCATCGCGGCGCTCGGCGCCAGTCCGGCCGCCAACGCCACGGCGCTCACCAGGGAAGCAACGGCCAGGGCGGCCACGGGACGGGGAGACGGAGCGCGCATTCAATTCCTCAATTCGATGAGACGGACATCCAGCAATCCTGCCTCACCGTGGTCGGTCATCAGCACGCGCTGGCCGACGCCGGCGAAATGGTCATCGGTGATGGGTTGCCACTCGGTCAGCCGCGCCATCCAGGCGCGCTCATCGCCGAGTGCGGCGCTGCGCGGATAACGCGTCGGAATCAAGGCGACCGAGGCTCCACCGTTGGGGAATTCAAGGTGTGCCGGGATCCAGACCAGGTCGCGCAGATCCTCCGGCGGCTCGATCTGGATCTTTGCGAGCGCCGCATACGGCACCCAGCAATAGCGTCCGTTGATGACCGCCTCCAGCAAGGGGCCGAGGCGGGAATCGCCGTCGCACAGCCATTCGAAGGGCTGTCCGTCCAGCGTGCCCGGCGTGGCGGGCGCCTGCGCCAGGGCCTGCGCGCGCAGCGTGGCCGCGGCGGCGGTGTCGCCGTCGGCATCCATCTTCAGCGACTGGATCAGCGAGACCACCCATTCGGCGGGCTCGCCCATCACCATCGGCGTGGTCTTGCCCTCGAACACCGCCTCGCGGACCAGCTCGCACTTGAGCGCCTCGCGGTAGGTGTTGACCATGGCCAGGGTGCTGTCGTCCAGCTCACCGCAGACTTCCAGCTGCGCTGCGGCGCGCGGCCATTGGCCGGACACGGCCAGCAGCTGGAACAGCAGCACGCGCAGCTTGGCGTCCTGCGGACGCTGGCGCACCAGCTGCTGCAGCTCGGCCAGCGCGGCCGTGGGCTGCCCGGCAGCGATCAGTTGCTCGACGGCGCTCATCGCAGTCCTCAGGTCAGGTCGTCGTTGAAGCTGTGGGTGCCGCCGACCTGGCCGGTCATGCCCTGCACACGGTATTCGATGGCGACCTTCTGGAAGCTCAAGGTGATGCGTTCGACGGGTGAGCCGTCGTCCGCGGATTCGATGTCATAAGCGGCCACACGGGCCTTTTCCAGCGTCAGGGTGAAGTAGTCCTGCTGCTCGCCGCCGGCCTTGCGCAGGCACAGCTTGGCGCTGCGGACTTCGTCATTGCTGGCCACGGCGCTCATCAGCGCGGTGCTGGCACTGTCCAGCCCCTTGGTAATGACCAACTGGCGATAGCTGCGACGTCCGGTGCCTTGACCGACGACCGCATCGCCCGCCGCACCCACGCCCCAGCTGAAGCCGTGCACGACGATGTCGTTGGCATGGCCGGTGGAGGTGGACTCGCCCTTGACCTTGCCGGCCCGCTTGAGGGTGAGGTCCAGGTACATGTCGGCGCTGGCGGCGCCGCCGGTATTCATCAGCATGTCTTGCTCCGGCACGGCGACGCGAGGCCGCCATGCGCGAGGGCGGCCCGCCCGGTGGGGCGGGCCGCATGGGGTGTCGTCCAGGGCCGCTCACGCGGCCCCGCCGTCATCAACGGGTTTCGGTGGTGGCGACGTTCCAGCCGAACTTCACCGCACCGCCCAGGCCGCCCTTGGGGTCCTGGGCCTTGTATTCGAACTCGATGTCGGCGTAGCTCAGCGAGACGCTTTCCGAGATGTCGCCGCCGCTGCTGGCGGACGGGGACACCGAGGTCACCAGCACTTGCTTGAGCGTGACCTTCAGGAAGTCCTGCTGGCCTTCACCGGCCTTGCGGCAGGTGATGACGGCGGTGTCGAAGTGCTTGCCGTTGGCGCAGAACTTCGCCAGGACCGGGGAGGCCTTGTCGTAGTAGTGCGCGAACACCAGTTGGCCGGGAATGCCCTTGCCCTTGCCCGAGCCGGAGCCCGAGGCAGCCGTGCTTTCCTGGCGCACGTCCCAGGACCAGGCGAGCAGATCGATCTCGCCCTTGTGGTCCTTGTGGGTGGATTCGCCTTCAACACCGGCGAGCTTCAGATTGGCGTCGATCGTCATGGTCGGTCTCTCCTTGATGGACTCGTGGGAACGAGCCCCGCGTCAACGCGTGCGGGGCTCAAAAAACGGGCCGGGGGGCCCGGAACCTTGAACATGCCCGGACCGGAATGGCCGGGCATGAGGGGAAGTGTGGAAACGTCGTCGTCAAACGGGGGCGGCAGCTGCCGCCGGGTGAAGCCACGGCACGGTCACGATGCGACCGCGCCCTCGCCTCACTTGCCCTTTTCCGACGGCAGCTTGGAGACCAGTCGCAGCGACACGGTCAGGCCTTCGAGCTGGTAATGCGGACGCAGGAAGAATTTCGAGGTGTAGTAGCCGGGGTTGCCGGGGATCTCCTCGACCAGCACTTCGGCCGCGGCCAGCGGCTTCTGTGACTTGGTGGTCTCGGACGAATTCGCCGGATCGCCGTCGACGTAGTTCATGATCCACTTGTTGAGCCAGCGCTCCATCTCGCTGCGCTCCTTGAAGGAGCCGACCTTGTCGCGCACGATGCACTTCAGGTAGTGAGCGAAACGGGTGCACGCAAACAGGTAGGGCAGCCGCGCCGCCAGATTGGCATTGGCGGTGGCGTCCGGATCGTCGTACTCGGCGGGGCGCTGCAGCGACTGGGCGCCGATGAAGGCGGCGAAGTCGGAGTTCTTGCGGTGGACCAGCGGCATGAAGCCGTTGCGCGCCAGCTCGGCCTCGCGGCGGTCGCTGATCGCGATCTCGGTCGGGCACTTCATGGCCACGCCGCCCTCGTCGGTCGGGAAGGTGTGGGCCGGCAGGTTCTCGACCGCGCCGCCCGATTCCACGCCGCGGATGCGGGTGCACCAGCCGTAGCTCTTGAAGGACCGGTTGATGTTGGCCGCCATCGCATAGGCCGAATTGGCCCAGGTGTAGGCGTTGTGGTTGCCGCCGCCGGTCTCTTCCTCGAAGTTGAACTCCTCGACCGGATTCGTCTTCGCGCCATAGGGCAGGCGCGCCAGGAAACGCGGCATGGCCAGGCCGATGTAGCGCGCATCGTCGGATTCGCGCAGCGACTTCCAGGCGGCGTATTCCGGCGTACCGAAGATCTTGGTCAGGTCACGCGGATTGGCCAGCTCCTGCCACGAGCCCATCTGCATCAGTGACGGATTGACCGCTGCGATGAAGGGCGAATGCGCGGCCGCGGACACCTTGGCCATTTCGCCCAGCAGCTCGACATCCGGCGGGCTGTGGTCGAAGTAGTAGTCGCCGACCAGGCAGCCGAAGGGCTCACCGCCGAACTGGCCGTATTCCTCTTCATAGACCCGCTTGAACAGCGGGCTCTGATCCCAGGCCGCGCCCTTGTAGCGCTTGAGCGTCTTGCCGAGGTCGTTCTTCGAGATGCTCATCACGCGGATCTTGAGCTGCTCGTCGGTCTCGGTGTTGTTGACCAGATAGTGCAGGCCGCGCCAGGCGCTTTCCAGTTGCTGGAACTCGGCATGGTGCAGGATGGCATTGACCTGGTCGGACAGCTTCTTGTCGAGCTCGGCGATCATCGCCTCGATCGAGACAATGATGTCGCTGCCGATGAGTTGCGTCTGCGACAGCGCTTGCTGCGCCAGCGTCAGCACCGCCTGTTCGACGGCGGACTTGGCCTCATCCGTCTTGGGCTTGAATTCCTTGTTCAGCAGCTGCGCGAACTCGCCGCCTTCGTACTCGATGCCTTTGAGTGAGGCGGCTGATTGGGCGAGGGTCTCTTCGGCCATGGTGGGTGCTCCCGATGCGTGCAGGGGGATGGTGGGCGTTATTGCGCGTCAGGCTTTTGCGGTGCGGAAGCCAGGGACTTCAGCAGCGCCTCGTCCTTGACGACCTTGGCGATCAGTTGCTCGGCGCCGGCCTTGCCATCCATGTAGGTGATCAGGTTGGCCAGTTGCTGACGCGCTTCCAGCAGTTGCTTCAGGCCGTCGACCTTGCGCGCCACGGCGGCGGGCGAGAAGTCGTCCATGCTCTCGAAGGTGACGTCCACCATCAGGTTGCCCTCGCCGGTCAGCGTGTTGGGCACGGCAAAGGCGACGCGGGGCTTCATCGCCTTCATGCGGGCGTCAAAGTTGTCCACGTCGAAATCGAGGAACTTGCGGTCCGACACCGGCGGCAGCGGCTCGGACGGCTTGCCGGACAGGTCCGACAGCACGCCCATGACGAAGGGCAATTGCACCTTCTTCTCGGCGCCATACAGCTCCACGTCGTATTCGATCTGAACGCGCGGGGCGCGGTTCCTGGCAATGAACTTCTGGCTGCTGGTGGCCATGGCTGCTCCTTGGGGTGGGTGTCGTCGGGCGGCGTTGTTGTTGGAAGGGTGATCGGTCGCGGGTCGGCTATCGAATCGGGCGGTCGGGCGGTCTGGGTTGAGGTCGTCGCTGGGTGCGTGATCCGGGAGGCGGGATCAGCACGCGGCGCCGCTCAGGCACAGGACCGCGGTTCGGCTCATTCGGGACTGCCGGCCAGCTTCTCGATCTCATGCAGGCCGTCCGGCACGAGATCTCGAATGATGTCCATGAAGTTCTTGCTCATCAGGCGCTGTGCGCGGCGGATCAGCAGCGGCGCCGGATTGCTGGGCTCGTTGTGTTCGATCCATTCGCAGACGCGCTGCAGCGCCCGCATCGCATCCTCGCGGCTGGCAATGACGCCACTGCCGCCGGCCACGACGCGTCCCGGCGTGGCCACGACATCGGCAGCGCCAACGCCGTCCGCGCCACCGTCGGTCGCGGCCTGGGCGGCACCGCCACCCAGTTGAGCCGCCACCGCAGCCAGCGGCTTGAGCAGGCGCACCAGCGGCGCGATGTCCGGCCCTTGTCCAGGGCCGAGGTGTTGTTCAATGGCCGCGCCCAGCGCCTGCGCCGCGGCCACGCCGGCGGACAGGCGATCCACCAGCGAGGGATCCTGCGCGGCCTGGGCGGACAGGCCGTCCAGCAGGCCTTGGGGAGACGGCACGGATTCACCGTCCATCGGATCGGCGCCACCGAAGGCGAGTTCGATGTCGCGCACCCGGGGACCGCCGCGCTGGCCGGTCAGGCTGGCGGCACGCAGGTCGGCCAGGGCGCCCGCGTTGCTGACCAACGGCAGCAGCGCATTCAGACGCATGGTGGGATCGTTGCCATCGCTGGCATCGAGCTGCGGATGGACATGGGCCCAATGCTGCTCCAGCAGCCCCTGGGTCAGTCGCAGGGCCTGCAAGGCAGCCCCGTAGCCCTGAAGCCGGGCGGCGCTGCGGACCAGGTAGACCGCGATGCGCAGGTCGCGCGTGCGCTGGGCCAGGGCCAGGGCTTGTTCCTGGACCTTGATCCAGTCGGGCTCTTCGGCGGGGATGACTGTGTCGCCGTACTGCTGTTCGGGTTTGCCCTCACCGGCGGTCTGAAGCGCCAGGAAGGCAGCGTCGTACTCCAGGTCCGGGCCGCAAGGGGCATCGTCCTGGAGGGAAACCAGCAGCGCGTCGAGATCAAGGTCAGCCATTGGAGGCGATAAGCACAGGTCAAAGAGGATGTGCTGGACTCTATTGATCCCGGCCGCAAAGCGCAGTGGTCGAAAGTCACTTTCTGAGGGGATCACCCCTGACAGGGTGGTCAATCAGGCGACAAGAGGCCCCGCCTCGCCCCGTTCCGGGGCCGAATCAGGCCCGGCACCGCTCAGGAGACCATGCCCCGGAGCGCATTGAACAGCTTGCGCGGCTGCAGCGGCTTGAACAGCACGGTGTGTCCGCTGTCGGTCGCGCGGCGCAATTCCTCCCGGCTGGTGTCGCCGGTGACCAGGATGGCGGGCACATCGCGGCCCAGCAGACGCCGCACGCCCTGAATGGCGGAGATGCCGTCCGGCCCCTCCCCCAGGTGGAGATCGGACAGGATCAGGTCCGGCACCATGGCGCGAGACCGCACGATCTGCTCGGCTTCCTCGGCCGTGGCCGCCTGTCGGGATTCATAACCCCACTCTTCCAGCAGGATCCGCAAGCCCTCCCGGATTGGCTCCTCGTCATCGATCACCAACACCGAGCGCGGCTCCATCACCGGCATGGGGATGGTGTCGGCGGCGCCGATCACATCCTGGATCTCGGAGAGTTCCCCGATCGGAATGCCGATCCGGAACATCGTGCCCTTGCCCGGGCGCGACGAGACCATCAGCGGATAGCCCAGCAGATGGGCCAGTCGCTTGACGATCGCCAGGCCCATGCCCAGCCCCTGCGCGCGACTGCGCTCGCCATGACCGATCTGGTAGAACTCCGCAAAGATGCGAGGCAGGTCGGCCGGCTTGATGCCGATGCCGGTGTCCCAGACCTCGACATTGATGTGCGTCGCCGTGGTGCGAGCCACCACCACCACGCCGCCGTGTTCGGTGTATTTCAGCGCGTTCTGCACCAGGTTGCCGAGGATGCGCTCCAGCAATTGCGGATCGCTGCTGATCGATTTGCCGCCCGGCGAAAACCGCAGCCCCAGGCCGGCGGCTTCCGCCTGACCGGCGTAATGCATGTGCAGCCGGCGAAACAGGTCCCGCAAGGGGAAATGCTGGATGTTGGGCTCGACGGTGCCGGCGTCCAGTCGCGAGATGTCCAGCATTGCATTGAACGAGCGCTCCAGCCCTTCGATCGAGCGCATGACATTGCGCACCAGCGGCTCTTCCGCGCTGCCCTGCAGGCGGCGCTCCAGCGTCGCGGCAAACAGGCCCAATGCGTGCACCGGCTGGCGCAGGTCATGGCTGGCAATCGCCAGGAAGCGGCTCTTGTCCTGATCGGCCCGCAGGGCATCGTCGCGCTGCTGCCCCAGCTCGATGACCTGGTCATCCCGTTGCATCACCCAATGCTGATTGCGGTGCCAGCGGTGGTGCTCCAGCAAGGCCAGTCCGGCCACTGCCGTCGCTGCGGCGAACCACGCCGCGCCCTGAAGTGGCCGTTCCAGACCGCCGTCCTGCATCAGCCGGGCCAGGCCTTCGGAGGCCGGCAGCAAGGCCACTGCCGCCGCGCCGCGCCCCATCGGCGCCAGCAGGACCGCCATCACCGTGGAGGCGGCGGCCAGCAACGGCCCGGCCAACGGCGCCCGGGCGCCAGGCATTTCGGCGACCCAGGGATGCAGACAGAGCAGCGCCAGACATCCGGCGCCCTGCAGCAACATCAGGCGCCGCCCCTTGGGCGTGTGCAGCGACGCGCGGACACCCGGGCGCGACAGTCGATGAGACATGTCCCGCGCGGTCCAGACACATCCGCTGGCCAGCAGTGCGACGCCCACAAACCAGAGCAGTAGTCCCGACGAGATGGTGCGGCCCGCCGCAGAGACGACGAGCGGCAAGGCCACCGCCGCGAGCAGCCAGGGCCAATGGGCCCAGGCCTCGTCAAAGGCGGCATCCTCCAACCGGCGCGCCAGGGCGCGCCGTTCCTGCTTGCGACCCTCCTGCAACGATTCATCGCTGTCGCGGGACACGCCCGCGACCGCAACAAAGACACCGTCAGGAGAAGGTCGACCCTCCCGCTTCGAAGCCAAGCGGCTCAGCGGAACAGGCTGATCATGTGCGAGCGCGACTTCACGTCCAGCGCCAGCAGCAGCGAGGACACATAGTTCTTCACCGTGCCCAGCGACAGCAAGGTGGAATTGCTGATCTCCTGATTGCTGCAGCCCGACAGCACCAGCTCGAGGATTTCCAGATGGCGCGGGCCCAGTTCAGCCACCCGGTCGTACATCGCCGAGGACGGGAAGCGCGGGAACAGCGAGCCGCCTTGGGTCGCGGCGCGACGCTGTCCATCACCCAGCAGCGCCCGCAGCGTGCTGCGCATTTCCGACATCAAGGCACCCTTGGGCAAATAGCCGACGGCGCCCAGCGCCCTCGCCTGCCGCACCACGAATTCGTCCTGCGTGCCGCTGAACACGACCACGCGAGCATCAGGAAAGGTTTCCATGAACTGGCGCAGGCCCTGCAGGCCCTTGCAGTCGCCCAGGTTCAGGTCCAGCAGCACGGCGTCCACGCCGGCGCCTTCCATGCAATCGGTATACGCCTGAAGGCCTTCCTGCAGCGAGGATGCCTCGACCCAGTCGATGCTGATCTCATCCAGGGACTGATAGAGCGTGCGGATGCCCGCGCGGACCAGTTCATGATCGTCAACCAGCAACACACGACGCTTCACCGGCACCGCGGCCAACGCCGACATCGCGTAACCGGTGTTTCCGCCCAAAGCGAACACTCGTGGATCGGACATGACTTCCATACGGCCTCCCTGCCTGTCGTGGCTGATCTCGTTGCCCGGCCAGATCGCCACATTTCCTGCTTCACCGGGACCGGAGGCATCTTAGGCCGGTGGGGTCACAAGACACCCCCTAAGAAGGGGGAAGTCCGGAAGGGGAGACGCAACAGTTGTTACTGGATTTCTCTCGGACTCATCTCTCGCACAAAAACCTCGGATAACTCTCACTGGAAAATGATTGAAAACAGGTTTTTTAGTGGGTTTTTGAGCTTACGGTGTAGAGCAAAAGGTGGGGTTGCAGCGGACTGGCGCTGTCTCTCGCACTGCTGATCGTGTAAGGGCTGATTCGGTGTGCCTGAGCCGGCGCTGCGACCCCAAAAAAAGCGACCGAAGTCGCTTGAGGGATTGGAGAAGGCAGGATCAGGACGGCGGTGTCACTCGTCGTTCAAACGAGGTGACGGATGTCGCCATCCGTTCGATCTCCATGCGTTCAACGGCGATCCGCCACGGCACGAGACCGCTGGGCCGGGCGCCGGGTCGCTGATTCGAACTCCGGGGCGTAGCCGCCTTCGCTGTGGATCTGGTCCAGCGAGCCATCGGCGCGGGCACGCGCCAAGGCTTCCAGTACCTCTTCGCGGGACAGCCCGCCATCGGTGCCTTGAGCGGCGGCGACAAACTCGGGCGCATAGCCGCTGTCGCTCTGCATTGCGGCCAGGCTGCCATCGGCACGCGCACGTTCGGCGGCATGAATGACTTCTTCGCGGGATTTTTTGATGGTCGAACGCTTCGTGGCGCGCTCGAATTCCAGGGCATAACCGGCTTCGCTCTGGATCTTGGCCAGAGAGCCGTCCGCGCGAGCGCGGGCGATCTCGTCAATGACTTCGGCGCGCGTCTTGGCGCCGTCCGGCTCCGGCGTCGCCGCCAGGACGGCGAAGGGGGCGCCAGCGACCGACAGGACCAGCATGGACAGGGACAGGGCTTTCTTGTACATCAGGGGGAACTCCATGGTTGAGGCAACAGAAACAACAACAGCCGCCTCACAAAGCAAGGCGATTGACGTGGTGTAGTCACCTGTTCCGCCGCTCCGTGTCGCCCCGAGCGCCTGTGCCAAGTCCGTAACCTGATTTAGATCAACGCATGGCGTCGCGCGCCGGAACCCGGCACCTCACTGGCGCGACCGGTCGCGTCTGGTTACCTGGCGGGCACCGCGGTTGACCGACACTTCACGGCCCTGACGCGCCCTCCCCGACGGCGCACCGGGCGCTGCGACGCACGTCAGCGAGCTCTTGCCGCGACGCGCCCCGCCCGTCACTAGCCCCGCCAACACGGCGCTGGCAGCGGGTGCGAGCACAGTCCTCCGCCGCCTGCCTTCCGGGAAAGCCCTCACTGCCGACGAATGACAAATCAACGACACTACGATCAGGTTAAGCGATTAACCTATCGAACCGAAAAGCAACTACAAGGGGCCCGTCCACGGGCGAGCTCCGGAGTGAGACAGACTTGAACGACCCCCGCCTACAGGACGGCACTCCCTTCGGCGCCGTAACTCGACGAAACTTGCTGCTCGCTGGCGCGGCACTGCCCTTCGCCGTTCCGGCGTCGGCGGATGTCGTCCCCGGCGGCGCCACTGCCACAGCCTCCGGCCCCGGCCTGGCATCTGCTGCGGGGAGCGCCCCTGTCGCGGCGGCCTGCACCCCAGGGCCGGCCACGCGCCACGCCCGTGACTTCATCCTGGGCGCCGATGTGTCGACCCTGGACGTCGTCGAACGTGGCGGCGCCCGGTTCACCACGGCGGACGGTCGATCCGGCACCGCCCTGCAGATCCTGCGCGCGGCGGGCGTCAACTGGGCCCGGCTGCGGCTGTGGCACACACCGGTGAATGCGGCCGATGTGATCGAGGGCGACCGCATCATCTCCCGACACGGCGAACCGGTCGGCGGCGGCAACAACGGTCTGGCGCTGACGCTGGCCTTGGCCAAGCGCATCCAGGCACAGGGCATGAAGTGGCTGCTGGACATCCACTACAGCGACTTCTGGACCGATCCCGGCAAGCAGGCGAAACCGGCAGCCTGGGCCAAGCTCAGCGGCAAAGCCCTTCAGGACGCGGTTGAACGCTATACCGTTGAGGTGCTGACCGCCCTGCACCGCCAAGGCACCGATCCGGACATGATCCAGGTCGGCAATGAAATCAATGGCGGCATGCTCTGGCCGGATGGCAAGACCTGGCGCGAAACGCCCGACGAAAAAATCGGCGGCCACGACGCGTTTGCGGCCCTGCTGGCTGCCGGGATTCGCGGCGTTCGGGCCACCGACACAATGCGCGGCAAGCGCCTGCCGGTGATGCTGCACCTGGCCCACACCGGGGACGGCAAGAGCGGCGAGCTGTTCCGCCGCGTCTACGACCAGTTCGAAGCGGCCAAGCTCGACTACGACATCATCGGCCTGAGCTGGTACCCCTACCACCACGACGACTTCACGCAACTGCGCGCCAATCTGCGCGATCTGTCCGACCGCTACCGCAAACCGCTGGTGGTGGTCGAAACCGCCTATGGCTGGCAACCGGAAAATCCCGGCGGCGGCCCGGCGGTCTTCAATCCTGAAGGCGCCCAGCGCGGCGGTTATCTCGCCACCCCACAAGGCCAGGCCGACATGCTGCGTGACCTGGTGCAGGCGGTGGCCGCCGTGCCCGAGGGCCTGGGCGTCTTCTGGTGGGAACCCGCCTGGCTGAATGTCCCCGGCGCCGGCTGGCGCACCGGCGAAGGCAACGGCTGGGCCAACCAGACCTTGTTCGACGCCCAAGGTCGCGCCCTGCCGGCCCTGAAGGTGTTCCGCGATTCAGCCCCTTGCCGGTGAACTGATCCGCCTTCGTTCTGCGCGCCGTCCGCGCCACCGCGTCACCCATACCAACGATCAACAATTTCGGAGACCTCCCATGACCCGTTCCACCTCCCGCACCCCCGGCGATCACGTCCACCAGCCCTCCCCGGCCACCCTGCTGAGCGTCGCGCCGGTGGCGCTGGCCTGCGCGGCCCTGATGTCCCCGTTCGCCGCCGCCGCACAGCAGGCCGCCACGCCGCCCGCGGCAGCCGCCTCCGAGGCCGGCCAGTTGGACACGGTGGTGGTTCAGGGACAGCGCTCCAGCCTCATCAAGGCCCAGGACATCAAGCGCAATGCGGAACAGGTGGTGGACTCGATCGTGGCCGATGACATCGGCAAGCTGCCGGATGCCAACGTGGCCGAAGCGCTGCAGCGCATCACCGGTGTGCAGATCTCGCGCAACCGCGGCGAGGGCGACCGTGTCCAGGTCCGCGGCCTGCAACAGACCCAGACCCTGCTGAACGGCCGGGTGATCTTCTCTGCGGGCAAGGAACGCGGCCTGTCCTTCCAGGACGTGCCGGCCGAGCTGCTGGCCGGTGCGGACGTCTACAAGACCCCGACGGCCGAGCTGATTGAAGGCGGCATCGGCGGCGTCATCGACCTGCGCACCCGTCGCCCCTTCGACTTCGCCGGTTTCAAGCTGGCCGGCTCGGTCAAGGCCACCCAAGCGGAACTGGTCGACAAGAACAATGCCGAAGGCTCGGTGCTGGTGTCCAACCGCTGGCGCACCGCCAGCGGCGAATTCGGCGCGCTGCTGAGCGTCTCCGCACAAAAGCGCAATTACCGTTCCGACACCCAGGAGCTGGACAACCCCGCAGCGCTGGCCGACGGCTCCGGCACCGTGGCCCCGCTGGGCCACTGGCTGGCCTATGAGTTCGGTGAGCGCGACCGCAAGGCCGCCAGCGCCTCGCTGCAATGGCGCCCCGACGCCCGCAGCGAATACACGCTGGACCTGAACCATACCCGTCTGAAGAGCCGCACCGATGTGTTCGGCCATTACGCGTCGCCGTTCTGGGCCAACTTCAGCGCGACCGCCAACCAGGGCCAGCTCTGGCCCAACGGCGAGATCAAGATCGACAGCAACGGCCGCTTCGTCTCGGGCACCTTCTGGGGCGCGAGCATGAGCACCTCCGGCTCGGTGGCCGACGAGGACACCCGCATCAACCAGATCGCCCTGGCCGCGAAGTGGAAAGTGGCCGATGCCATCGTGCGCAGCGACCTTAGCCACACCACCAGCAAGTTCGACCGCTTCTACCAGGAAGTGCGCCTGGGCACCTTCAGCGACGATCCGGCCACCTACAGCTATGACCTCAGCACCAAGCTGCCGTCGGCCGGCTCGGCCACCTCGCAGCTGAGCAATCCGGCGAACTACTGGGCCGACAAGGCGCTGTACTTCCGCATCAAGAACACCGGCCGCGAAACCGCCTGGAAGACCGATGTGGACAAGCCGGTCGACCTGGGCATCGTGACCAAGCTGCGGGGCGGCGTGCGTCTGGCCGACCGTCGCGCCGACAGCGCCGAGATCAACACCATCGACGATCTCTGGATGTTCAACCTGTCGTCGATCCCGAACATCGGCCTGCTGCCCTACAACGACCTGCTGAAAGACGCGGGCCACGGCAACATCGCTCGCCAATGGCTGACGGTGACCAACACCGACTGGCTGCGCGACGCCGCCGCGGTGCGTGGCACCTTCAACCTGGGCATTCCGGACTTCGACCCGGCCCAGACCTTCAACTACAAGGAACGCAGTGGCGCGTTCTATGTCGCGAGCGACTTGGACACCAGCCTGGCGGGTCTGCCGCTGACCGGCAACGTCGGTCTGCGGGCCGTCAAGACCAAGACCGCACGGGACTACTCGACCGTGGCTGGCGACCGTGTGAGCCTGGACAAGAGCGATACCGACTGGTTGCCGTCGCTGAACCTGCGCTTGGAGTTGCGTCCGGACCTGCAAGCGCGCCTGGGCCTGTCGCGGGTGGTGACCCGCCCGAACTTTGACCAGCTCACGCCCAGCCTGAGCCTGAATGTCAACGATCGCACCGGCTATCAAGGCAATCCGGAACTGGACAAGCTGCGGGCCAACCAGGTCGATACGACGCTGGAGTACTACATCAGCCAGAGCGACAGCGTCTACGGCGCCGCGTTCTACAAGGAGGTCTCCGGCTTCATCCAGACCTCCAGCACCCAGAGCACCATCAACGGCACGACCTACACCGTCACCACGCCGACGAATGGCCGCGACGGCCGCATCCGCGGCCTGGAGCTGGGTTACCAGGGCTTCTTCAACAAGCTGCCGGGCCTGCTGCGTGGTCTGGGCCTGCAAGCGAACGTGACCTATGTGGACAGCGCCGCTCCCAGCCCGATCGACGGCCGCAGCGCGCCGCTGGAGGGCTTGTCCAAGCGCAGCGCCAACCTGGTCGGCATGTATGACCTGGGCGACTTCTCCGCACGGCTGGCCTACAACTGGCGCAGCGCCTACGCGATCGGACCGCGCCTGAGCTATCCGACCAACGACGGCGTGACGGTGCAGACGCCGGTGTCGATGAAGGCCTACGGCATGGTCGATGCGTACTTCAGCTATGCCCTGACGCCCAAGCTGCGCATCGCCATCGAAGGCAACAACCTGACGAAGACGGTTCGCCGCAGCACCTACACCGACTACAACCTGCCGCGCGGCACCTACACCGACGATCGCCGCTTTGCGATCAGCCTGCGCGCGGAGCTCTGAGACGAGGCCCGGCGGAGAACAGGCCGCATCGAAGGAGCGGCGGTGGAGGCCTGCCATCAAGCGGCCTCCCTTCACGAAACGGCCGCGACACCGCTCACCAGCGGGGTCGCGGCCGTTGTCATTGCGAGGTTCCTTGCGCCTTCGGCGCGCGGACGCCGACTGCTCACCGCCAGCCGCCAGCCGCAACCGCAACAGCAACAGCAACAGCAAGCGCAGCCTGAAACCGGCGCCTCCCGAAGCCACGATGGGCGGGCGTCCCGCTCAGGCCTCCAGCAGATCCTCGACGCCGCACTCGTGCCACTCCAACGGCTCCTGGCCTCTCCCTCCGATGATGCGGGCGGGGGACGGCCGCATCGACAGCTCCACCTGACGCGCCAGGTGAATGTTGATCCGCACCGCCAACCAGGCCGCCGGACCGCGGGCGAACACCTCACCCTGCGCCGCCTCGACGATCATCCGTTCCCCCCAACAATCCAGCTCGCCCATGCCGGGCTCTGACGCCATCAGCGCGCTGGCCACCATCGCATAGCCCGCACGGCTCTGGTCATTCAAGCGGCGGTGGAAGACCCAGCTCGTCTCCTTCGGATAGTCGATGCGGGCGGTCCAGTCGCTGCCGTCCGCCGTGGGGCGCGGCTGTGGATGCAAGGCACCATAGTCGCCGTAGGCCACCAGGGCATTCCCACCCAGGCGCGCGTGCAGGCTGCGCTCCTGGATCTCCAGCACCCCGCGCTGCGCGCCGCCCGTGCCCATCGTCCCCATCGTCCCCATCGCCCCCATCGGGCCCAGCGCGCTCAGGCTGAACTGCTGCACCGATGCCGGGAAGCTCGTCCCCAGCATCACCACGATCAAGTCCGGATAGGCCATGCGCAGCCGGATCAAGGCCTGGGTCAATACCCGCCAGCTCTCGAACAGCGCGCCGCGCAGATACCCGCAGTCGAGATAGACGACCGCGTTGTCCGTATCGTCCAGCGCATGCAGCGCGCCCAGCACCTGCTCGATCTCGGTTTCGGGATGGCGCACCCGAAACGCCAGGCGTCCCAGAACCCGCTCCACCAGCACCGCCTGCCGCACCAGCGCACGCCGGTCTCCTCGCGTCTCGAACTGCATCACGGGAATCGCGCCCTCCAGGTCGCCGACAAAGCTTCGCCACGCGAGGAAGGCCTGTGCCGGATCGAACAAGGGGGCGACCGAATCTCCAGCGGGCTGATGCGGGCTGCCCACGTTCAGCAGATAAGGTCGACCCCGCATCAGGTCACCGATCCGATCCACCGCCCGTCGGGTTTCCTGGGCAGGCACCCAGCCGCCCAAGGTCATCATCGGCAAGATCTGGTCCAGCCGCTCGTCATCCATCTCGGTCAGGGCTCGCATCTCGGCCTGCCGGGCCCGCAGCGCGGGAAAGTAGGCGAAGTCTTCGAATCTCATGTCCAGCATCGTGATCTCCTTGCGTCAACCGCCACACCATGTCGCGGTCTTCGCACCGTAGAGAACGACGCCTCGCCTGTGGAAAAAAGCGGGCCGCGCATTGACGCACCACGCCTGCACCCCCTCCAGGGTCGGATCGAATCGGTCCGCTGAGCGGCCGTGTGTCCCCCGCACAGGGGTAACTCGGCGGCATGGATTCGCGCGCGCCCCACAGGAGCGCCGAGGGAAGCCGCCGGAAGAACGGCCGTCTCCCGACGGCCGCTCGACAGGATCAAGGCGGTATCGGCGGGCGCCACGGCCACAACAGCCACAACGGCCACAACGGCCACCGCAGCCACAGCGGGCTCGACAGTCGCAACTGCCGCAGCGCCCACGAAGGACCCGCAGGCCACGACCGCCTCGGCCTCAGCCGTCAGCCGTCAGCGGTCAGCCCTCAAAACGGATCCAGCGCCGTGGTGAATCGTCCCGATCCATCCAGCGCGCCCCAGGTATAGCCCTGCCAGCCCGGATAAGCCTGCGGCTCCCAGTACAGCACGCCCAGTCCCTTGGCACCGAGTGCGGACACGCGGGTCAGCACATCGGCCAGCATGGCCTTGGAGGCCGCCGCCTGCTGCCAGTCCATGCCGGTCTCGGCCACCACCACCGGCTTGCCATAACGCGAGACCATGTCGGCCATGTTGGTCGACAGCGCCGCATTGCGGCTGCTCCAGTTGCTGGCGGTCGGATAGTGGGACAGGCCGATCACGTCGTAGCGGGCACCGTGGTTCTTCATGCCGTCGAAGAACCAGCGGAACAGCGCGTTGTCATGGCCGTTGGACAGATGCAGCACCACCTGGGCGCCGGAGAACACCGCCTTGGTCGCCTCAAAGCCACTGTTGATCAACTGCACCAGGTTGCCGAAGTTGCTGCCGGAGGCTTGTCCGGTGGGCCACAACATGCCGCTGTTGATCTCGTTGCCGACCTGCACATAGTCGACATTCACGCCGTTGTTCTTCAGGTAGCTGAGGATGCCTTGGGTATGCGCATACACATCGGTGACCAACTGGCTCAGCGAATGGCTGGACCAGGCGGCCGGCTTGGTCTGCTGCCCGGGGTCGGCCCAGCTGTCGCTGTAGTGGAAGGTCAGCATGATCTTCTGACCCTGCGCCATGGCGCGCTTGGCTTTGTAGAGCGTGTCCGCGCCGTCGCACCAGCCGCCCGAGGGATTCACCCACACCCGCAGCCGGATGGTGTTCACCCCCAGGTCCTTGAGCAGCTTGAACGGATCGGTCTTGGTGCCGGCGGCGTTGTAGAAGCTGTAGCCGGCCGATTCCTCCTGGCTGACCCAGCTGACATCCGCGCCCTTGAGCAAGGTCGCCGCGAAGGCCGGAAACGCGGCCAGGCTGCCGGCCAGCCCGAGGCCGGCCCCCAGGCACTGGCGCCGGGTCAGTCCCGCGGCCGAGGAGGCCGCCGGTCCCCCGTCGGCCGATGGATGGCCCGTGGCATCGAGGGCGCTGATCGCGCTGTTGGCCGTCATCACGCCCGCAGGGCCGTGCGCTGCCGTGGATGGGTGCTTGAGTTCCTTCGTCTTCTTCATTCCCCTGTCTCCTTTCATGGTTGTGGTGAGGGAATCGCGAGTCTCCGAAAGTGAAATCAAATCAAATCAAGGCGACGCCGGGCAGTGGCAGTGGCAGTGGCAGTGGCAGTGGCAGTGGCAGCGGTGGCAATGGCAGTCGCAGTCGCAGTCGCAGTCGCAATGGAAACCGAACCTCCCAATGCACGGCCGATGCGGACCTCAAGCCCGGAAGCGGTAACGGATCCGATGGCTCCAGAGGCCGCCCGGTTGCAGCCAGCAATCGGGTTGCGGCCATTCCGGATGGTGCGGACTGTCGGGCAGGTACTGCGGCTCCAGGGCAATGCCACCGAAGGCCGGCCAGCACGGTGAGCAGTGCTGCGTTCCGGAGGCCAGGAACTCGCCCGTATAGACCTGCATCGCCGGCAGCGTGGTGAAGACATCCATGGCCACCAGGCCGTCGGCGGACTTCAGCGTCGCGGCCGGTCGCGCCATGGGCGTGGCAGAGGGATCGAGCAGGAAGGCGTGGTCCAAGGGCTTCTCAATGGCCCGCAAGGTGCGGAAATCGAATCGCCCGGTCGACCCCTCCTGAACCACACTGACAGGCCCACCCGTCGGCAGGCCGTGGCCGTCCACCGGCAGCACCTGCGAGGCCGCGACCTGCAGCCGTTGATGCCGCACATCGACGTCGCCATGACCGTCCAGTTGAAAATACGCATGATTGGTCATGCCCACCGGACAGGCCCGCGGCCCGCCCAGTCGTGCGCGGAGTTCGATCTCCACGCCCAGGCCGCCGAGCAAGGTGTAGAGCACCTCCACATCCAGCGCCCCCGGAAAGCCCTGATCGCCTTCTGGCGAGTGCAGCCCCAGGCGAATGCGGTGATCGGTCTGCTCAAGCAAGGTCCAATCCCGCTGATGAAAGCCGCCGGGGCCGCCATGCAGTTGGTGATTGAGGCCCGGCTCGCTGGCCAGCGTCCAGGCACGCTCCTCACGGCGCAGCTTGAGCCCGGCGATGCGGTTGGCCCAGCGGCCGATGGTGGCGCCGACATAGGCCAGATTGCGGCGCTGCGAATCCAGGTCATCAAAGCCCAGCAGCACCTCGCGCGAGGTGCCGTCACGCAGCGGCACGCGGCAGCCGACCCAACTCGCGCCGTAGCCCAGCACCCGGATCTGCAGCCCGTCCGGCCCGGTCAAGGTCCAGGCATCCGCCGCATCGGCACACCGCGTGCGCGCACCCGCGGCGTCAGGGGCCGCCGGTCCCGGCTCAAGCGTGTCGGCCATCATTCCTTCACCCCGCCTGCGGTCAGGCCGGCGACCAGCCAGCGCTGCATCAGCAGGAACATCAATGTCAGCGGCAGTCCGGCCAGCAGCGCGGTCGCGGCGAAGTCGCCCCACAGATAACGCTGATTGAACAGGAACAGCCGCGAGCCGACCGCCAGGGTCAGTTGTTGCTCATCATGCAGCAGCACCGAGGCCACCGGATACTCGATCATCGCGCCCAGGAAGGCCAGCACGAACACCACCGCCAGCACCGGCTTGGCCAGCGGCAGCAGCACCATCACGAAGGACTGCCAGCGGCTCGCGCCGTCCACCGCGGCGGCCTCTTCCAGGTCGGGCGGAATGCTCTCGAAATAGCCCTTGACCAGCCAGATGTGCTGCGCCACCGCGCCGGTGTAGGCCAGCGCCAGGCTCCAGTGGCTGTTGAGGCCCAGCCAGGGCACCCAGTCGCCCAGCCGATCGAAGATCGCGTAGATGGCCACCAGCGCCAGCACCGACGGGAACATCTGCAGCAGCAGCATCGCTGTGAGCGTGCCCTCCCGTCCGGCGAAACGCAGACGGGCAAAGGCATAGGCGCTGGTCACCGACAACGCCAGGCAGACCGCCGCACTGATGATCGCCACCTTCAACGAATTGAAGATCCACTGCAGCACCGGGAACGGCGGTGGCGTCACATTCCCCTGGGCGTCGACCACCGACAGGCCCAGCGCCAGCCGCCAGTGCTCGAAGCTGATCTCCTTCGGAATCAGGCTGCCGCCGGCGAAGTTGCCCGGCCGCAGCGAGATCGAGACGATCATCACCAGCGGCAACAGGCTGATCACCACGAAGGCGATCAAGAAAGCATGCAAAGCCAGCACGCGCCAGCGTTGCGAGGAGGTCATCACCATGGCCATGACGGTCCGCTCCTGCCCGGCTCAGCGCCGGGCCGATTTGGCGCTCGCGAAGAAGCGCAGGTTCACATAGGCCAGCAGCGCCACGATCACGAACACGATCGAGGAAATGGCGCAGGCCAGCGCGTAGTTCTGTCCACCGTCGTTGAACGCGATGCGATAGGTGTAGGACGCCAGCAGATCGGTCGCCCCCACCGGCACCACCGTGTCGAGGTAGTCCGGTGCGCCCTCGGTCAGCAGCGCGATCAAGGTCAGGTTGTTGAAGTTGGCCGCGAACGAGGCCACCAGCAACGGCGCCATCGGCCGCGCGATCAAGGGCAGCGTGATGCGGAACAGGTTGGTCAGCGGTCCGGCGCCGGCCAGGGCGGAGGCCTCATACAGATCCTCCGGGATGGCCTTGAGCAGGCCCATCGCCAGGATCATCATGTAGGGATAACCAAGCCAGGTGTTGACCGTCAGCACCATCGCGCGGGCCAGCGTCGCATCACTGAACCAGCCGGGCCGCACGCCGAAGAGCAGGTCCAGCACCAGGTTGATCTCGCCCAGGTTCTCGTTGAACAGGCCGCGAAACACCGGAATCGAGATGAAGGCCGGCACCGCATACGGCAGGAACAGCGCGATCCGATAGGCCGATCGCCCCTTCAGCGCCGGCCAGCTCAAGGCCACCGCAAAGAACAGCCCGAGCGCGAAGGTCAGCAACGTGTTGAGCGTGGCGAAGCTGACGGTCCAGGCGAACACCCGTCCGAAGGGCTCCAGGAACTGCCGGTCGCCGAAGATCCGCACATAGTTGGCCAGGCCCACTCCGGTGCGGAAACCCGGCTCCAGGGCGCGGCCCGAGGCATTGCGCCAGACGCCGGCCGCATGGTCTGCGGTCACCAGGCGACCGTCGCGCAGATCGGTCAGGTGATCGTCGTCGACCGCCACATAGCGCGGCGACTGGTCGCTGATCCGATGCAGGCTGGACAGGCGCCACTGCCGCCCCTCCGGCGTGCGCATCACCAGCACCTGCAACTGCGGCAGCAATTCGACCAATGCCCGGCCGTCCAGTCGCTGGGTGGTGGCCAGCCCCTCGGCCGGCAGCTCGCCGGCCAGCAGCGGGACACCCGCCTTCGGATCGGGGGTGATGGTGTCGGCCGCCTTGGGCAGGTCGAACAGATCGCTGTGCCAAGCCTGCCCATCGTCGCCCATCAACTGCACCCGATAACGCGGCTGCGCCGGATTCGCCCGGTCGCGCAGCAGCGCCAGGTCCATGCCCAGGCCTTCGCTTTCGGTGCGTTGCAGCAGGATGCCGGTGGCGCGCTCGAACGACAGCAGATGGGCCGAGCTGTAGTTGGTGAAACCGATGCCCAGCGTGAAGCCCATCGGCAGCACGATGAACATGATCACGGCCAGCAGCCCCGGCATCACATAGCGCCAGGCCTGCAATCGCCGCGAGAACTGCAGCAGCACGAGCAGGCCGGCCGCGCCGAGCACCGCCATCGCCCACAGCGACTCATGCGCGCGAAGCAACTGCTGGCTGATGAACAGCAAGCCCAGCACCGCCGCCAGGTTCAGGCCGTGCAGGCCCCAGGTCACCGCGCGCATCAGCTGGACTCCTTCATGTCGCCGGCCGCACGGGTGGCGAGCTCAGCGCCCTGCCCTGCCGCGGACGAACTTGCGCCATCGCCGCCTTGCGTGCCCTTGTCGCCGGCCACGCGGCGGGACGCCCGCGCCAGTCCATCGGCCACCGTCTCGCGGCCTTGGGTCACGCTTTGCACGGCGGCATTCATGGCGGTCCAGAAACGCGCCATCTCCGGAATGTTGGGCATCGGTTCGCCCTGCTGCGCCGCGGCGCTGGTCCCCGCCACCAGCGGATCGCTCTTGAGCGCGTCCAGCACCCGCAAGTTGGCCGGCACGCCCAGCGGCACATGCGCCTGCATGGCCATCAGACCGGCCTCGCTCAGGAGGTAGTTCTCGATGAATTCGGTGGCCAGCAGCGGTTGCCGGCTGGCCGCGCAGACCATGGCGCCGAGCACACCCACCATCGGTCCACCGGGGCGCCCCTTCAGCGACGGCAGCGGCGACGCCGCCACCCGCAAGCCGCTCTTCTTGAGGTTGTTCCAGCCCCACGGACCGTTGATCGTCATGGCCACGCGGCCTTCATTGATCGCAGCCTCGCTCTCCGCGTAGGTTGCGGTGCGGGGCACCAGGCCCTCGTCCACCAGACGCTTGAGCAGACTCATGCCCTGGCGGGTGCCGGCCGTGTCGATGCCGTTGTCCGCAGCGTTCCAGCTGCCGTCCTCGCGCCGGGCGAAGGCATAGCCGCCGCCGGCCGACATCAGCCCATAGGTGTAGTAGAACTCGTTGTAGGGCCACATGATGGCCCGACGCCCCTGCGGCCGCAGTCGGCGGTCCAGCTCGAAGACCTCGTCCCAGGTGCGCGGCGGGCGCGGCACCAGATCCAGGTTGCAGATCAGCGCGACCGATTCGATGGCCATCGGATAGCCCCAGGTCCGACCGCCGATGCGCCACGGCGACCAGGCCAGCGGCGCGATCTCCTCGCGCAGCCGACGCGACGGCGCCACCGGACGGATCAGCCCGGACGCGGCCCAGCCGCCGGCGCGGTCATGCGGCCAGATCCACACATCCGGCCCCTTGCCGGCCGCGGCGGCCTGCTCGAACTTGGAGACGCCGTTCTCCGGATGCTCCACCCGCAGCGCCACCCCGGTGTCACGGGTGAAGTCCTCACCGATGCGGGTGATGCCGTCATAGCCCTTGTCGCCGTTGATCCAGACACGCAGCGGTTCCTGCCGGCCCAGCAGTCCGGCGCGGGCCGGCCCCGAGAGGGCCGCTGCGCCCAGCCCGACACCCGCGGCCAGCGCCTGTCGACGCGAGCGATTCAACATGCCGGCGCCTCCTCGTGCAGACGCAGCACGGCCTCGCCGCGCGCATCGAACACATGCAGTTGGTCGCGCAAGGCGGCCACCGGCACCGATTCACCGATCGACGGCGAGGCGGCACCTTCCGGCAGGCGCAGCACCAGCGCGCCGCCGGGGCCGCTGAGATAGGCCAGGCTCTGGTCGCCGAGATGCTCCAGCCACTGGACCTGGGTCTGCAGCGGCTCGGTCAGGCGCGGATCGTCGCCACGGACGGGACGCAGATGCTCGGCGCGGATGCCCACGGTCACGGTCTCGCCGTCGGCCAGGCCGTCCGCCCGCATCGGTGCGGTCAGGGTCGTGCCGTCGCCCAGCGCAAGCACCACGCCGTCGGCCCGGCGCTCACGCACCTGCGCCGGCAAGAAGTTCATCCGCGGCGAGCCCAGGAAGCCCGCGACGAACAGGTTGCGAGGCCGGTGATAGAGCGTCAGCGGCGCGCCGCACTGGGCCACGCTCGCACGCGCCTCAGTGGCGCCGGGGGGCGGCGGCTGCAGCAGCACCATGCGGTCGGCCAAGGTCATCGCCTCGACCTGGTCATGGGTCACGTAGATCGAACAGGCGCGGTCCTGGCTGCGATGCAGTCGGGCGATCTCCAGCCGGGTCTGCTGGCGCAGGGCCGCATCCAGGTTGGACAAAGGTTCGTCGAACAGGAACACCCCGGGCTGGCGCACCAGCGCACGACCGATGGCCACGCGCTGACGCTGGCCGCCGGACAGCTCCCGCGGCTTGCGCTGCAGCAGATGGTCGATCTGCAGCAGACGGGCGACCTCCTCGATCCGACGCCGGGCCTCGGGCTTGGGTACCCGGGCAATGCGCAGGCCGAAGCCGAGGTTCTCCGCCACATCCAGATGCGGATAGAGCGCATAGCTTTGGAACACCATGGCCACGTCGCGCTCGCCTGGGGCCAGCTCATTGACCCGGCGTCCGCCGATGCGCAGCTCGCCGGTGCTGATGGTGTCCAGGCCGGCGATCATGCGCAGCAGCGTCGACTTGCCGCAGCCCGACGGGCCGACGAAGACGCAGAACTCGCCTTCCGCGATGTCCAGCGAGACCTCATGCACCGTGGGCACACCGCCCTCGACATAGGTCTTGCCGATCCGATCCAGTTGCACGGATGCCATGCGTCAGCTCCAGGCTCGTACGTCGGACCAGGCCTCGCCCAGCACCCGCACGGTTTCGCGCCGTTCCACGGTCAACACCGCCGCGCGCAGATGGGCGCCCTCGCCGGCCGCGTGTGCCGCCGGTTCGCGGAAGACCGGCAGGTCCGCCGCCATCGGCACCACGCTCAATTCCAGGGCGGGCCAGCCGCCCTCCTGATGCCAGCGGTCCAGGCCGATCAGCCAGGGGCTGCCGTCGCAGAAGCGGTCGTCCACCACCGTTCCGTTGGCCGAGAGCCGGGCCACATCGCCCACCAGGTCCAGGCGCAGCCACAGCCGCGAGCGACCCGCGTCCGCGGCCAGCGCCGCGGTGGCTTCGGCCGGCACGGTCAGGGCCCAGCGCGCCGCCGTCAATTGGGCGGACTCGTCGGGCACCAACGGCACCGGGCCGTCACGCCAGCTGATGTGCGGTCCCCACTGGATGGCCGGCGGCGCACCGGCGATGGCCAGCACCTCCTGCTGCAGCGTCCAGGTGCGACCGGGTTCGGCCGCCCAGTGCCAGGCGGCCCAGTCCACCGCAGCCGACTCGCGCTCGCCGCCCAGTTGATCGGCCGGATACAGCCGCACCCAGCCCGCCTCATGCGTGGCGCGGTGCAGCGTGACGCTGCCTTCCGCCTCGTTCCAGGTGGCAGCGTGGCTGGACCACAGCAAGCGGTCCCGTCCGCCCAGACGCACCCGCACCGCATTCGCCGCGTCGGCCTCGGACAGCACCAGCACCTGATGGGCCCGACCCAGCGCATCGCGCAGGGTCACGCGTTGAGGCCGATGGCCGGCGGCGAAACGCAGACGCCAGCCACTGCCGTCGGACAGGCATTCGGCATCGGCGCCGTCCACCTCCAAGGTCGACAGGCCCAAGGCGTCAACGATCATTTCGGCGGTGACGCCATCGATGCGCAGGCCCACCCAGGTCACCGCACCGTCGGCATCGGTCCAGCGCGTCAGCGGCTGCACCGTGGCCTGGCGCATGCGGACCTCGCCCAGACGCTGGCCGATCGGCCAGATGAAGGACAAGCCCGGAATCAGGTCCACTGTCCCCTGCGACGGCAGGCGCAGCGGCTCGCCCGAAGCGGGCTGCAGCACGATCTGCTGGGCCGGCATCGCGGGCAGCGGATGGTGACGCACATGCTGATTGACGAACACGAAGCCGGTCATCGACGCCGCATCCGCTCCCGCAGCGCGCAGCGACACCCGCGGGCGCTCGCGATCGGCGGGATCGAACGGACCCTGCGCCGGCAGCACCGCCTCCAGCGGCGCCAGCGTGTCGCCGAAGGCCTGCATGAACTGATGCAGCATCCGCAGCCGGCCCCAGGACGGCCGCACCTGGCCGTACTGGCCCAGCGGGGCATGGAAGTCGTAACCCCATTGCGGCACATCGTTGGGATAGCCGCTGGCCTGGGTTTCATTCAGCGGACCGGTCTCGCAGACCGGGTTGGTCCCGCCGTGGTACATGTAATAGCCGTACAGGTTGGCGCCCGAGCCCAGCTGGACCAGGGTCGTCGCGTACACGTCTTCCGCGCTCACCACCGGCCGGCGGTGATAGCTCTGATGCATGCCGCCCCCGGCCTCCGCCAGGCAGAACGGATAGTGCGCGGTGTCGATCAGGCCGGCGGCGGGTGTGCCGTCCACATTGCCCATCTCGCCGATCACCCGCCGGGTGTTGAACAGGAACACGCCAGAGGGCGGCAGCGCCTCCCGCGATCCCTGCCAGAACCCGTCGGCATAAGCGCCGGACACCGGCAGCACTTCCTGCGGCGGGATGTCCAGCGTGGGCCAGCCGGTCACGGTGTAGATCGGCACCGTCATGCCGGCCTCGATCGCCAGCCGCTTCAGCGCGCTGATGTGCTCATGGCCCTGACCCGGACCGGTGGCGCCGTATTCGTTCTCCAGCTGCAGACCGATGACCGGCCCGCCGTCCGCCCACAGGCGACCCTTGACCTGCGCCGCAATCTGGCCGAACAGCCGCTTCACATGGCCCAGATAGATCGGATCGTTGCAACGCAGCGGGCCCGTCGCCGGCAGCCAGCGCGGGAAGCCGCCCAGCAGCACCTCGGCATGCACCCAGGGCCCCGGGCGCAGATAGACCAGCAGCCCGGCCTCCGCCGCCAGATCGACGAAGCGGGACAGATCACGCTGTCCGGACCACAGCCACTGTCCTTCATGCGGCTCGTGGTGATTCCAGATCACATAGCTGGCCACCACATCCACGCCGCCGGCGCGCATCTTGGCCAGCTCCGACGCCCATTCCGACTCCGGGAACCGGCTGTAGTGGAACTCGCCCATCACCGGCATCCAGGGACGCCCGTCGCGGGTGAGGTAGCGGCTGTTGACGCCGATCCGCGGCGCGCCGGCCGGGCTCGTTGCCGCATCAGCACCCGGTTCGGCGCCCGCAGGCAGCGCCTGTGATGCGTCCGGCTGGTAGTGGCCCAGGTTCAGAAAGCCGGTTTCCGGCACGGAAACGGCGGTCGGCACAGGCACGACCACCGGATGGATTGTCTCGCTCACGTTTGTACAGCCCGTCCGTTGCAGACAGGTTAATCGATTAATTTGAGGCAGTAGACCAAGCGTCCGAGGCCCCCGCAATGCGGGTAACCACCAAGATGCCGGAATGGGGTGACGTCAGCGTCGGCGATCGACGGACGGACGCCAGATGCCGCCAAGGCGCCAAACGCCGTGGCCGCTCTCTGTGGGGCGCGCCCGTGATTCTATGCGGGCGGCGCCGGACTGACCCGACCGACGGGCTGCCCGGCGCGCCCGTCGGTCGGACATTACGCCTGCGCCCGATTGACAGCATCCGGGACGCTTGCTCCAATCGGATTAATCGCTTAACTCATTCCACCCGACGCTGCCGTGAATCCTTCCCATCCGTCGACCCCGCTGCGCCTGGGCGTGTGCTACTACCCCGAACAATGGCCCCGTGAGCGCTGGCGCGACGACGCCCGCGCCATGCGCGAGCTGGGCCTGTCCACGGTGCGGATCGCCGAATTCGCCTGGTCCCGCATGGAGCCCGAAGCGGGCCGCTTCGACTGGTCATGGCTGGACGAGGCCATCGAGGTCCTGGCCCAGGAAGGCCTGCAGGTGATTTTGGGCACGCCCACCGCCGCCCCGCCGCAGTGGCTGGTGGAGGCCCATCCGGACGTCTTGCCGATGGATGCGAACGGTCGCGTCAAGGCCTTCGGCGCCCGGCGGCATTACTGCTTCTCCAGCCCGTCGATGATCGAGGCTTCACGCCGCATCGTCACCGCGATGGCGGAGCGCTACGGTCGCCATCCGGCCGTCATCGCCTGGCAGACCGACAACGAGTACGGCTGCCACGACACCATCCTGTCCTACACGCCGGCCGCCCTGGCGGCGTTCCAGCGCTGGCTGTCGGACCGCTACCGCAGCATCGAGGCCCTCAACGAGGCCTGGGGCACCGCCTTCTGGGGGCTGCAGTTCCTGAGCTTCGAGCAGGTGGGTTTCCCGGTCGGCCAGCCGACCGATCCGCTGCCGAGCCATGCCCTGGACTTCCGCCGCTTTGCCTCGGACGAAGTCATCCGCTTCAACCGGATGCAGGTCGAGATCCTGCGGGCCCATGCGGTGGATCGACCGGTGCTGCACAACTTCATGGGGCTGTTCGGGGATTTCGATCACCACACCCTCGGCGCGGAACTCGACATCGCCGCCTGGGACAGCTATCCGCTGGGCCATGTGGACACCGCCGCCCGATTCCTGACCGAGCCGGAGCGCCAGCAATGGGCCCGCACCGGTCATCCGGACCTCAGCGCCTTCCATCACGACCTCTATCGCGGCATCGGCCATGGCCGCATGTGGGTGATGGAACAGCAGGCCGGCCCGGTGAACTGGGCGGCCTGGAACGCCCTGCCGCTGCCGGGCATGGTGCGGGCCTGGACCTGGGAGGCCTTTGCCCACGGCGCCGAGCTGGTGTCGTATTTCCGTTGGCGCCAGTTGCCCTTCGGTCAGGAGCAGATGCATTCCGGCCTGAACCGGCCGGATGGCGTGCTGGACCTCGGCGGCCATGAAGCCGCTCAGGTGCGCGCCGAGATCGAGCAACTGCTCGAGGCCGGCGGCCCCGACGCGCTGACCACCGCACCGGCCCGCGTCGCCCTGGTGGTGGACTATCCCTCGCTGTGGATGAGCCAGATCCAGCCGCAGGGCGCGGACATGGCGGGCTTCGGCATGGCCGTCCGCTATTACTCGGCGCTGCGACGCCTGGGCCTGGATGTCGACGTCGTGGGCCCGCAGGACGATCTGCGCGCCTATGCCCTGGTGGTGCTGCCCGGCGTGCTGCACCTGCCCGAGTCGCTGACCCGACAGCTGTCCGGCCTGTCCGCCGTGGTGGTGGCCGGCCCCCGCACCGGCAGCAAGACGGACAGCCTCGGCATCGCCACCCCGCTGCCCCCGGGGCCGCTGTGCAAGTTCCTGCCCATCCGCGTGCGTGCGGTCGAATCGATGCGTCCGGGTCGCCGTTACGCCGTGGCCACCTCGCTTGACGACTTCGACTACCGCGTCGATGTCGCCCAGCACAACGGCCCGCAGGGCGGCCCCACCGGCGAACTGGTCGGCCACGGCCAGCAGTGGCGTGACCTGATCGAGCCGGAGGTCGACCTGCCGCCGGTCATGCGGGTGCATGAACGCTTCGAGGACGGCTGGCCGGCCCGCGTCAGCCATGGAACCTGGCACTATCACGCCGGTCTGGTCGACGAGGCCCTGCTCCAGCGCTGGATGGCCGAAGCCGCCCGCGCCGCCGGCCTTCAGCCGGTCGCCCTGGACCCGAATGCCGCCGGCCTGCGCCTGCGCCGCCGTGGCCGCTGGCAGTTCGCCATCAACCACGGACCGCAACCGGCGACCGTCCCGTCACCCGAAGGCGCCACACGCCTGCTCGGCGATGCGACACTGCCGGCCGGTGGCGTCGCCGTCTGGCGCCTGGCGGACGGCACCTGACCCCAGGGGCCGCCCGCGCTTGTCCTCATTCCACCGGCACGCTGCGTGCCGTAAGGTTCCGCCCGCGACGCCATGCCGCGCCCTGTCCGGCAAGGCCAAGCACCCGGGCTTCACCGTTTCACCGATCGATCCGATGTCCTTCGACCGCAACCGCCATTCGCACCGCCGCTACAACCCGCTCGCCGGACGCTGGGTCCTGGTGTCCCCGCAGCGCAGCCTGCGCCCGTGGCAGGGCCAGACCGAAAGTCCGGACACCGCGCTGCGGCCCAGCCATGATCCGAGCTGCTACCTCTGCGCCGGCAACACCCGCATCAACGGCGAGCAGAACCCGGACTACACCGGCACCTTCGTCTTCGACAACGACTTCGCCGCCCTGATGGCCGACGTCCCGGCGCCCGACGCGGCCGGCACCGGTGCGCCCGAAGGCGCCGACGGCCTGTTCGAGGCCATGCCCGCGCGCGGCACCAGCCGGGTGATCTGCTTCTCGCCGGACCACAGTCGCAGCCTGCCGGAGCTGGACGAGGCGGCACTGCGCCAGGTCGTCCAGACCTGGTGCGACCAGAGCGAGGAACTGGGCCGCCAGTGGCGCTGGGTGCAGGTCTTCGAGAACAAGGGCGCGATGATGGGTTGCTCCAATCCGCATCCGCACGGCCAGATCTGGGCCTGCGACTTCCTGCCCGAACTGCCGAACCGCGAGGACCAGCAGCAGCGCGACTGGCTGGCCACCCGTGGCGAGCCGATGCTGCTGGCGCTGGCACGCGCCGAGGCAGCCTCCGGCGAGCGGGTGGTGGTCCAGAACGACGACTGGCTGGCCATCGTGCCGTATTGGGCCGAGTGGCCGTTCGAGACCCTGCTGCTGCCGCGCTTCCCGGTGCAGCGCCTGGAGCAGATGACCGAATCGCAACGTGCCCGCCTGGCCGACGCCCTGCGCGAGCTGACGACCCGCTACGACAACCTGTTCCAGTGCAGCTTCCCCTATTCGATGGGCTGGCACGGTGCCCCGTCCGGGCCTGACGCACCGGACGGCGCCCATTGGCAGCTGCATGCCCACTTTCATCCGCCGCTGCTGCGCAGCGCCACGGTCCGCAAGTTCATGGTGGGTTTCGAGCTGCTCGCAGAATCCCAGCGCGACCTGACGCCTGAGCAGGCCGCTGCCCGACTGCGCGAGCAGTCCACCGTTCACTACCGCCAGCGCTGATCCGCGCGGCCTCACCGACTGCACCTCCGATGGCTTCGACCTCCACTTCCATGACCGCCCCCCCCGTCTCCGCGACCACCGGGCTGCCGCCGACCGCCGAGTCCGTCATCCGCGCCTTCACCGCGCGTCACGGCGTGGCGCCCACGGTGCTGGCCCGCGCACCGGGTCGCGTCAACCTGATCGGCGAACACACCGATTACAACGACGGCTTCGTCCTGCCCGCCGCGATCGACCGCGACACCTGGGTCGCCGCCGGCCCCCGCACCGATGGCCTGGTCGACGCCCTGGCGCTCGACGAGGAACAGGCCGACGACCGCTTCCCGCTCAGCGCCGAGCCGCCGCACTATCCCGGCGGGGGCTGGCGCGACCATGTGCGCGGCACGCTGGCCCAGCTGGTGCCCTCGCTGATCTCGATAGACGGCATGAACCTGGTGATCGCCGGGGATGTGCCGATGGGCGCGGGATTGAGCTCGTCGGCCTCGCTGGCCCTGGCCCTGCTGCGGGCGGCACAGAAGCTCGCCGGCGATCCGGAACTGAACGGCAAGCAGCTGGCGCGTCTGGCCCAGCAGGCGGAGAACCGCTTTGTCGGCTGCCAGTGCGGCATCATGGACCAGCTCGCCAGCGCCGAGGGCCGCCCCGAACATGCGCTGCTGATCGACTGCCGCTCGCTCGATACCCGTGCGGTGCCGCTGCCCGAGGGCACCACCCTGCTGATCGCGCATTCGCGGGTCAAGCGCGGGCTGGTCGACAGCGCCTACAACGAACGCCGCGCCCAGTGCGAGCAGGCCGCTCGTGCGCTCGGCGTGCCGGCGCTGCGTGACGCGACCCTGGACATGCTCAATGCCGCGCAACTGCCCGACAAGGTGTTCCGCCGCGCGCGCCACATCATCACCGAGAACGAGCGCGTGCTCGCCGCCACCGAGGCCTTGCGCCAGGGCGACCTGCCCCGTCTGGGCGAACTGATGGCCGCGTCCCATGCCTCCATGCGGGACGATTTCGAGATCACCACGCCCGCCGTGGACCAATTGGCCGCAGTGCTGCAACAGGTGGCGGGCCAGGACGGTGGCGCGCGCATGACCGGCGGCGGCTTCGGCGGCTGCTGCATCGCGCTGCTGAAGAAGGAACTCGTGCCCAAGGCGCTGGAAGCGCTGGAAGCCGGCTATCGCTCGCCGGAGGGCCTGCCCGCCCTGGTCTACCTGTGCGAGGCCGGTCCCGGCGCACGGGCGGACGCCTGGACGGACGGCACGCCGGCACGGAACGCGGCGTCGGCATGACGACGCTGGTCGAGGTGGCCCAGGCGGCGGGCGTCACGGCCGCCACCGTCTCCAATGTGTTGCGCAACCGCGGCAAGGTGGGTGAAGAGACACGCCGCCGGGTGCTGGCGGCCGTCGAGGCGCTGGGCTATCGGCCCAACCTCATGGCGCGTGCGCTGGTCGAGGGCAAGCCCCACACCATGGCGCTGGTGGTCAGCAGCATTGCCAACCCGTTCTACCCGGAGTTCGCACTCGAGGTGGAGCGGGCCGCGCGCAAGCTCGGCTACTTCCTGCTGGTCTGCAACACCAATGACGATCCGGCGCAGGAGCGAGCCTATCTCGACGCGGTCGGCGGCGCCCTGGCGCAGGGCGTGATCGTCATGAATGCGGACTTCGTCCAGCTCGACGCCTTGCAGGACCTGCGCCGACGCGGCGTGCCGGTGGTGCTGTGCATGTGGGAGCGGCCGCAGGAACCGCCGCCGCTGCCCTGCGTGGCGGTGGATCTGTACCAGGCCGGCGTGCTGGCGGCAGAACATCTGCTCCGCCTGGGTCATCGACGGCTGGGCGCGGTCTCCGGCAGCGAGCCCAGCGGCAACCACAAGTGGCGGCTGCAGGGATTCATCGACACCCTGCACAAGGCCGACGTCGACCTGCCGCAGACCCACATCCGCTTCGGCCACGACACCATCGATGAAGGCCGCAATGCGGCGCACAGCCTGCTGGCCGGCGTGCCGGGCCTGACCGCGGTGTTCGCGACCAACGACCTGCCGGCACTGGGCGTGTTGCAAGCAGCAGCAGAACTGGGCATGGAAGTGCCGCGCGACCTGTCGGTGATCGGCGTCACCGACATCCAGCTGGCGCATCAGATGCGTCCGGCGCTCAGCACCGTGGCCATGCCCACGGCGGAAGCCGCCTCGCTGGCGGTGCAATTGCTGCAGTCGGAGATCAAGGCCGAACCGGACCGCCCGCTGCCGATGCTCGTCACCGAACCGCCCAAGCTGGTGGTGCGCGGATCCACCGGCAAGCCCCGCGCTGATCGCTAGCACCTTGCCGTGCCTGCTGGCGGCCCTCTTGCAGGAGCGGCAGTTGCAAGAGCGGCACTTGCAAGAGGGGACTTGAAAGTGGGGCCGCCTGCACCGCTTTCAAAACGAACGGGGCCCCGTGAGGGGCCCCTTCATCCGAGGATGAGCACGCCGTGATGGCGGCTCCGTCGGCTCGCCGATGTTTGATCAGCGGCCCGACATCTGCGCCGTCTCCAACTCCGGCGCATAACCCGATTCGCTCCAGATCTTGGCCAGCGAGCCGTTCTCACGGGCTTGCTGCAGTTCGTCCATCACCTGGGCACGCGACTTGCCACCTGCGGCCGTCGGCGCGAATTGCAGCTCGGCCGCGCTGTTCATGCTGACCGAGGTGTCAGCCTCGGGCTGGGTGTTGGAGTAGATGACGCCACGTCCCAGGGCTTCGTCGAAGTCCGGCGCATAACCGGCTTCGCTGTTGACCTTGGCCAGCGAGCCGTCGGCGTGGGCCTGCTCCAGCTCGGCCATCACCTGATCACGTGTCTTCGGGCCCGACATGACCTCTTCTTCCACCTGCGCAAAAGCCGGGACGCTCATGGCGGCGGCGATGGCCATTGCACTCAACGGAATGGCCAGACGATTGCGGATCTTGTTCATGATGGATCTCCTGAAGGAAGTTGAAGGCAGTGCGACGGCGGTAGCGATTCAGCGAATGCGGCTGAAGCTCTGTGTCCATCGCGTTGGGATTGAATTTAGTCTCAGCACACCGACAAGCAACCAACGCGCACATGACAGTTTTGTCATCCTGGCGCGATGGCAGGCGTACCCAGGATCGGGGCCGCAATGAGATCCCTGGGCGCGCGTTGGGGACGACACGCACCACCGGTCGATCACGCGCGACCGGCGGCACTCGGCGCGAGATCCTCCGCACGACGGCGTCTGCCGTTCGCAGACAGCCTCGGCGCTCGGCTCTCCCTGTGGTTGGCCACGCAGACCTTCACCGGCCTGGCGCTGGTCTCGCTCGCCGCCTATCTGCTCACCGCCGCCAGCCTGGAACGCCGACAGGACGACACGCTCGCGCAGAACCTGGCGCAGGTGCGGCATCTGCTGGCGGCGCATCCCGACCTGGATCCGCCGGCCTCGACGATCGATCGCGATGGCGCACTGTCCCCTCCCCGCGCCCTGTCGCGGCCACCCGCGCGATCGCCTTCACCGACCACACCGCCCCCCGCCCGCGTTCAGCAGCTCGCCGACTTCCTGGATATCCACCAGGAACTCCGCCTTCGGCTGACCGATGCGGCGGGCAAGGTGCTGGTCGACCATCCCATTCCAGCGCAAGCGTCGCTCGCCGGGCGAGCGTTTCGCCCGGCCGCATGGCGGGCGCTCGATGTCGACCCGGCAGCCACCGGACTGTCCGGCACGCTGTGGCTGGATGTGCGCCGCGATGCAAGCTTTCTCCAGCGCCTGGGGCTGACCTTGATGACCGCCTCGCTCATCGGCGCGCTGCTGGTCTCGGTGGGCTGTGTGCTGCTGGTGCGGCTGGCGCTGTCGCCGATGCGGCTGCTGGTCGATCAGACCCGACAGCTCGCTGCGGAAAAACTGCATGAACGATTGGACGGCTCCCAGCAGCCCGAGGAGCTGATGCCGCTGGTGGACCAGTTCAATGCGCTGCTGGAGCGGCTCGGGCGCAGCTATGCGCAGCTCGAGGGCTTCAATGCCGACGTCGCGCATGAGCTGCGCACGCCCTTGGCCACGCTGATCACCGGCACCGAGATCGCGATGCGCCAACCCGGCGTCCCGGCCGCCACCCTCGACCAGTTGGGCTCCAACCTGGAGGAACTGCGCCGGATGGCGGGCATCGTCAACGACATGCTGTTCCTCTCCCATGCGGACAGTGGCGCCAGCGCCCGGCGACAGGCGGTCGGCAGCCTCGCGGCGCTGGCCGCCGATGTGGCGGACTATCACGAAGCGGCCATCGCCGAGGCCGGGCTCCGGCTTCGCATCGACGGCGATGCCTCGGGCGAGTTCGACGCCCCGCTGCTCAAGCGCGGACTGTCCAACCTGCTCGGCAATGCCACCCGCTACGCCACCGCCGACACCGAGCTGCGGGTGTGCATCGAGTCCGATGCGGCCGGGGTGGTGCGCCTGTCGGTGAGCAACCTCGGTCCCTGCATCCATGCCGATCACCTGCCCCGCCTGTTCGACCGCTTCTATCGCGCGGATCCTGCTCGCAGCCGCGGCGCCGATCACCACGGGTTGGGGCTGTCGATCGTGGCGGCGATTGCCCGCATGCATGGCGGCGAGCCGTTCGCGCAGTCGGCCGAGGGCGAGAACCGGATCGGCATCGCCATCGCCGGCGGCACCAAGGCCCCCGCGCGCTCGCGGCTGCGGATGCACCTTCGACCACGGCCTCGACTGAAGAAGCTGCGCCGTCGCTGGCTGCTGGCCGCGCGCCGATGAGTGCGCAGCCCTCTTTCACGCGGCGTTCTCTGAAGCGGCATCCTGTTAGGGAGGCAGTTCCACAACCGACCGCTGCGCCAGCGCCTCAGCCCTGCGCCATCGACCTACACTCCGACGCCCTCCCCTGCGCCTGACCACCATGCCTGACGACCGCCTGCTTGCCTTTGCCAACCATCCATGGGGTCGCCCGATCGTCGAGGCACTGGGGCTGCCGCAGCCTCGACCCCTGCCGCGCCGCGCCGATGCCTATGGCGATCGCGAGCTGGAAGGCCGTCGGGTGCAGATCGTGGCCATCGGCGAGGCGCCCTTGCGGGAGGCCTTGCGGCATGCCGTGGCGAGTCAGGGCGGTGAACTGATCGACAGCGGCGGAGTGCAGACGTTGATCGTCGACGCCACCGCCTGTGTCGACATCGCCGCCTTGCGCGCGCTGTTCCAGCAGGTGCAGTCGGTGCTGCCCCGGTTGAGCCTCGGCGCGCATGTGCTGCTACTGGCGGAGGATGCGGGCGATCTGGCCGTGCCCCTGCGGGCTGCCTGCGCCCAGGCGCTGCATGGCTTCACCCGATCCCTGTCCAAGGAATTGGGTCGACGCGGTGCCACGGCCAATCTGCTGGTGCTGCCCTCTCGGACGCTGGCCACGCCCGTCGCGCCGTCGTCCCTGGTCGGCGCCTTGCGATATTTCGGCAACGATCGCTCCGCCTACATTTCCGGACAGGTGCTGGCATGGCGACCGCATGAACACGCGACGGACCCGGCCGAGCCTCAGCGGCCCCTGGGAGCGACCGCGGCGCCAAGCGCCACCACCCCCGCCGCCGGCTCGAACCCGCGCCCGATGAAGACCGCCTTGGTCACCGGCGCGGCCGGCGGCATTGGCGCGGCCACGGCACGGCGCTTGGCGCGCGAGGGCCTGCGGGTGCTGTGCGTTGATATGCCGGCCACGAAGGACGCCCTGATCGCCCTCACCAGCGAGATCGGCGGAGAGTTGTTGGCGATCGATCTGGTCAGCGCCGAAGCGCCGCACAAGATCGCGGCCGCAGCGGCCCGCTTCGGCGGGCTGGAGGTGCTGGTGCACAACGCCGGCATCACCCGTGATCGCACCCTCACCCGCATGAGCGCGGCCGAGTGGGACAGTGTGATGGCGGTGAACCTGTCGGCGATTGCGACGATCGACGATCGGCTCGACATCGATGGCTTGATCGTCGACGGTGCGCGGGAGATCTGCCTCTCCTCCATCAGCGGCATCGCCGGCAATGCGGGCCAGACCAACTACAGCGCCAGCAAAGCGGCATTGATCGGCTATGTGCGCGCCCGGGCCGACGAGCTGGCCACCCGGGGCATCACGGTGAATGCGGTGGCGCCGGGCTTCATCGAAACGGCCATGACCCGACGGATTCCCCTGATGCTTCGTGAAGCCGGACGGCGGCTGAACGCCCTGAAGCAAGGCGGTCGACCGGAGGACGTGGCCGAAGCCATTGCCTTCCTCGCCGCGCCGGAGTCAGGCCCGATCAACGCCCAAGTGCTGCGGGTGTGCGGGCAGTCCTTGCTGGGCGCCTGAGCGGCCTCGAGGTCCCGCGTTCATCGGCGAGACCTGGATCACCAGAGCGCGTGAGAGCTGGAGCACGTCAGAACGTCAGAACGTCAGAACGTGAAAACGTGAGAACGCGGTCGCATGACACAGCGACCGCGCATCTGCATGTCTGGGTGTGCGCGCATCCACGGGCGCCAACGCTGCCGTACGAATGGCTTCGGACGCGGTGACGCTGTGGCGACCGTCCGGACACTGGCCGGCCCGATTCACCACAGCGGTGGGTCAGATGTAGCCCATCAGCAGCAGGATCACCAGGATCAGCACCACCAGGCCCAGACCGCCGCTGGGGTAGTAGCCCCAGCTGCGACTGTGCGGCCACGACGGCAGTGCGCCGATCAGAAGCAGGATGAGGACGACAAGCAGGATCGTGCTGATCATGAAATTTCTCCATTCGCGTTGTAAGCGGAGGGACGCGCCACTGCGTCCCGGCTAGGCTGCTGATGGCAACCGATGTGCCCGTCGACGACCCGGCGGCGGCACCCGGCGCGGCTGTCCCCTTGATCCTCGACGTGAGGGCCCCGCGATCACGGGAGCGCAGATTGCTTGACGGAGCGACATCAGGGGGCTCGGATCGGTCGCGATGGCCGATCCCACCGGCCGGGCGCAAACGGCGGTCGGTCCAGCCCATGTCCACCGCTTGACCACCGCTTGATTGCTCCGCCCATGCCGATCGCCCAGCCTCGTCCTGTCCAGCCGTCCCAGCCGTCCCAGATGTCCTTCCGTCCCGGTCGCCTCCCCAGCGCGCGCACCCTGCAGCAGCAGTTGCGACGATTCGGCCTGCGACGTTGGCGGGCCGGCCAGCAGGAAGTGGTGGAACGGGTGCTCCGAGGCCTCAACACCTTGGCGGTGATGCCCACCGGCGCGGGCAAGTCGCTGTGCTATCAGTTGCCTGCCAGCCTGCTGCCCGGACGCACGGTGGTGGTGTCGCCTTTGATTGCCCTGATGGAGGACCAGTGCCGCCGGCTGGAGGCCATCGGACTGTCGGCCGCGCAGTTGCACAGCGGCCTGGATGCCGCCACGCTGGCCCGGGAAAGCGCCGCGGCGCTGGACGGCAGCGCCCGCGTGGTGATGATCACGCCGGAGCGCCTGGCCGATGCCGACTGGCTGGCCGCGCTGCAAGCGCATCCCACTGACCTGCTGGTGGTCGACGAGGCGCACTGCATTGCGGAATGGGGCCACGACTTCCGGCCCGCCTTTCTTCAATTGGGCGAGGCGGTGAAGGCGCTGGGCAAGCCGACGGTGCTCGCACTCACCGCTACGGCCAGCGACGAGGTCATCGCGGAGATCGCCGAGCAGTTGAACATCCCGCGCTCCGGCCGACTGGTCGCCGGCAGCTACCGCCCCAATCTGCACTACCGGGTCGAGCCGCTGGCGGACGACGAAGACAAATGCCGCCGCCTGCTCGCGTTGCTGCAAGCCCCGCCCGATCAGGCGGCGCCCGGCGCGTCCATCGTCTACACCGCCACGGTCAAGGCCGCCGAGGCGGTCCATGCCAAGCTGCGTGACAGCGGCATCGAGGCCACGCTCTATCACGGCCGCCTGCGCGCCAGCCTGCGACACGCGGCCCAGGACGCCTTCATGACCGGCCAGGCCTCGGTGATGGTGGCGACCAATGCCTTCGGACTCGGCATCGACAAGGCAGAGATCCGACAGGTGATCCACTACCAGTTGCCGGCGGGCCTGGATGTCTACTACCAGGAGTCCGGCCGCGCCGGCCGCGACGGGCTGCGGGCGGACAACACCCTGCTGTTTGTGCCCAGCGACCGCGCGGTGCAGCAGTTCTTCCTCAATGGCCGCTATCCGGTGCCCGAGGACGCCCAGGCCGTGCTGAATGCGCTGGCCACAACCGCGCCGGACCCTGCAGGCTGGACCCTGGACGCCTTGCGTGACCGACTGAAACGTCCGCTCAACAAGCTGCGGGTGCTGTGCGGCTTGTTGCGACGAGAGGGCTGGGTGGCCGTGAACGATCAAGGCCATTGGCAGCTCACTGACCGCACCGACCACGACCTGGCCGAACTCACCGACGCGCTGCGCCGCTACGAGGACAAGGCTGCCCTGGACCATCGGCGGCTTGAGCAGATGGTGTTCTATGCACAGAGCGGCCTGTGCCGATGGCGCGTGATGCTGGAAGCCTTCGGAGAGAGCGACGGATTTGACCGCTGCCACGGTTGCGACAACTGCACCCGCATGGATCAGCATGAACAGGCGTTGCAGCGCGCGGCCACCGCTGGCGCCGCCCAGGCGGAGCACCTGCAAGACAGCGATAGCGACGCCGCGCAGGAAGCGACAAGCGCGACGAACAAGGACCGGCGCGGGGACGCGAACCGGGCCGCAAGCAGGGAAGCGAGCAGCGAATCGAGCAGGGAATCGACGCCAGCCGCCAAGCCCGTCCCCATTGCACCGGTGTTCGACATCGGCGAGATGGTTCGCGTGCCGCGCTATGGACTGGGCCGCGTGGTGGCGGCTTCCAAGGACAGTGTCACGGTGGCCTTCGGCGACGCCGCCCAGCCACCCGCCGAGGCACCGCAAGCGTCAACCATCGGACAGATCGGAATGGATGCGGCGGAGGCAGTCACCGGCCTCGCAGTGGCCAGTCGCCGATCAGACCAGAAGTCGGCGGAGACCCGTACCTTCCTGCCCGCCTATGTCCGCAAGGCGCGCCCGCGCGCGCCGAGGACCCCGAAGGCGGCGTGAACGCATCGCACGGCATGCGGGCCATCTCAATGGGATGGCCGCGCGGTCCGAGATCACGCGCACCCGCCTATCCCGCCTATCCCGCTTATTCCGCTTATTCCGCTCATCCCGCTCATCCACGTCATCCCGGCTACCGGACCGCTCTTCGATGAGCCCTTGGCTTCGCCGTTCGATGCGGCACCGCCCTTCCCCGATCTACACCGCGGCAGACACCGCCTCGGCAATCGCCAGGCAAGCGGTCAGTCCCGGCGATTCGATGCCGAAGAGGTTCACGAGTCCCCGCACCCCATGCGCTGACGCGGTCTGGATCATGAAGTCGGCCGCGGGCTCCCCCTGGCCGCTGAGCTTGGGCCGAACGCCCGCGTAAGCCGGCTGCAGCGCCCCATCAGGCAAAGCGGGCCAGTACCGGCGAATGGCGCCGTAGAAGGCATCGGCCCGTCGCGAATCCACGCGGTAGTCCAGGCGGTCCGGATCCGGCGCCACCCACTCGACATCCGGACCGAAACGCGCCTGCCCCGCGAGGTCCAGGGTCAGATGCACGCCCAGCCCACCGGGCTCGGGCACCGGATAGATCAGCCGAGAAAACGGCGAGCGCCCCGCCAAGGCGAAATAGCTGCCCTTGGCCAGATGCAAGGCCGGCACCTGCAGCGCAGGCATGCCGGTCAACGCCTGCGCCACCGCCTGCGCGTGCAGACCCGCACAGTTGATCACCAGACCGGCGGCGATCTCCATCGGCTGCTCGCCACCGATGTGCAGGACCAGGCCATCCGGACCAACATCCCCACCCAGCACCGGGGCGTCGAAGGCCAGCATGGCGCCATCCGCCTCGGCGTCTCCCTGCAGCGACAGCATCAGCGCATGGCTGTCGACAATCCCGGTAGAGCCGCTCTGAAGGACAGCCACGCCCTGGAGCTGTGGCTCCAGCGTCGCGGCGGTCGCGGCACTGATGAGCGTCAAGTCCTCCACGCCGTTGGCCCGCCCGGCGTCCAGCAGCGCATGCAGCGCCTGCTGCTGTCCGTCGCTCGTGGCCACGATCCACTTTCCGCAGCGACGGTGCGCAATGCCGCGCGCAGCGCAGTAGGCATACAGCAACGCCTTGCCCCGCACACACCAGCGGGCCTTCAGCGAGCCTTCCGGGTAGTAGATGCCGGCATGGATCACCTCGCTGTTGCGCGAACTGGTGCCGGTGCCGATGGCGCGCTCGCGCTCCAGCACCACGGTCTCCAGCCCACGAGCCGCCATCGCCCGCGCCACCGCCAGGCCCACCACCCCGGCACCGATCACGATGCAGTCCACGCGTTCCATCAGCCGGTCTTCCTTTCGATCCTCGTCACGCCCGAGCGCCCACCGTCCTGTCTCGGCCCACCGGCAACGATAACCGACGCCCTGCGCCCGGCACCCCGCCTGGAAGCCGCTCGACCGGCGCGCCGGGCCCGCACCCGAGCCCGCGCCCGCGACCACCATCACGCCTGAATGGAGGCGCCGAACGACTCAATGAGGTCAGTGCCCCACGCGATCAAGCGTATTGACAGTGTACGTACAAAGCTCGGAAGATCAGGCTCTGACAAATCGGGTTACAACCCCGCCTGAACCCCTTGAGGACGGAGCCACACCATGACGGCATCTACCACCACCATCAACTTCCGAGCCACCACGGACTTCCGCGATCTGATCGATCGCGCTGCCACCGCCCAAGGCAAGACCCGCACGGACTTCATCATGGCCGCGTCGGAGGCGGAGGCACAGCGCGTGCTGCTGGACCGCGCCTTCTTCCAACTGGACGAAGCGCAGATGCAGGCCTTCCAGGCCGTGCTGGACCAGCCGATCGACCAGAACGCGGCCGTCAATCGGTTGCTCGCGAAAAAAGCGCCATGGGATCAATGAGGCATCCATCACTCCGTCCACCGACCTTGATCACCGCCGCGCATGATTGCTCGGCCTTCACCTGCACCCATACCCCGCTGACTGATTGGCTGCAGCGCCGCGCACTGCCCAATCAGGCGGCCGGCGCATCGCGGACCTATGTGGTCAGCACCAGCGATCAGCAGGTTGTCGGCTACTACGCCCTGGCGCCGGGTGCGGTGGCTGCGGACGCCACACCCGGTGCCCTGCGCCGCAACATGCCGCAACCCATTCCGGTGTTCGTGCTGGGTCGGCTGGCGGTGCATTCAGCCTGGCAAGGCCTGGGCATCGGCAGCGGACTGCTGCGGGACGCGGTGCTGCGCAGCGCCGAGGCCGCTCAGATCGTCGGGGGCCGCGCCCTGCTGTGCCATTCCATCGATGAGCAGGCCAAGGGGTTCTACTGCAAGCACGGCTTTGTCCAGTCCCCGATGGAGCCGCTGACCGTCATGCTGGGCCTCAAAGCATCATCGACCGCACCGCCCAACGCCTGACCGCCGTGCGGGTGCGGGTGCGGGTGCGGGTGCGGGCGGGCACGGGCCCTGCCTCGATCGGTCTCGGCCCGTCATGCCGTTAGGATGGGTGCGATCAACTCCCGCGCCCCGATGGACCGCCTGCATCTTCCCGCCCCCCGTCCCTTGCGACGCCTCGCTGCCTGGTTGGTGGCCGGCAATCTGATCGTGGCCCTGTCGGTGGTGCTGGCCACGGTGCTTGCGCTGCGGGCCAGCCGGGAGGCGGACGAGGTCCGCGCCCGCGAGACCACCGAGAACCTGGCCAGCAGCCTGTCGATCGAACTCGGCGCCGAACTCAAGCAGGTGGACAACGCGCTGGCCACCATCGCCCTGCAGTACCGTCGCGTCCGCGGCACCGAGGCCGAGCTGCGTCGCGCGATGGAGCGCGCGATTGCCGACCAACGCAGCCTGCTGCCGCAGGTGGACGTCATCCGGATCACCGACGCCTCCGGTCAGGTCGTCTACGGGCTGGCGGCCGAAGAACACCAGCTCAACGTCGCCGACCGCGATTACTTCTCCCTGGCGCGCAACGGAGCGGGCATGGTGGTGTCCGAACCCTTGTACGGGCGGCTGCTGGCGCAATGGGGCATCGTGGTGGCGCGTCGGCTGGAAGGCGAGAACGGCCAGTTTGCGGGCGTGGCCTACACCGTGCTGTCCACCGATCACTTCGTCGACAACTTCCGGCATCTCGCCATCGGGCCGGAGGGCGCCATCTCGCTGCGCTCGTTGTCGATGCGGCTGATTGCTCGCTACTCGGCGGCCGAGCCCCAATCCAACCGCGGGCTGGGCGAGATCATCGTCTCCGAAGATTTTGTCCGGCAGTTCGCCCGCGACCCGACCCGTGGCTGGTACCTCACCCCTACCCGCATCGACAACATCGAACGCATCACCGCCTACCGCCAAGTGCGGGGTTATCCGCTGATCATCCTCACCGGCACCAGCACCGCCGATTTCCTCACCGCCTGGCGCAGCGAGGCCCAGCAGCAGAGCCTGCTGGCGGCCATCGTCATCCTGACCGCCCTGGCCTGCTCCTATGTCGTGTACCGACAGCAGCGCCGCGAGCTCCGTGCCCGCGAACAAGTCTCGCGGCTGGCAGCGGAACAGAGCCTGATGCTGGACAACGAGCTGGTCGGCATGGCGCGGGTGCGCGGCGAGCTCATGACCTGGAAGAACCGCGCCCTGGATGCGCTGTTCGGCTATGACAGCCAGGCGTTGATCCAACAGCCCACCCGTGCGCTCTACCTGGACCAGGCCTCCTACGACCACGTCGCACAGCAGGCGCAGGACGCCTTCGCCCAGGGCCGGCGCTACCGGCAACAGCTGCGCATGCGGCGCAAGGATGGCTCCGCATTGTGGATCGACCTCAGCGGCGCGCCGGTGTCGGCACAGGAGTCGATCTGGATGATGGTCGACGTCAGCGCGCTGAAGGAGAGCGAGGTCAACGCCCAGCACCTGGCGGTGCATGACGCCCTGACCGGTCTGCCCAACCGCGTCCGTTTTGCCGACCGGCTCACCGGTGCGCTTTCGCTGCTGGACGACCGCAGCAGCCTGCTGGCGGTCTGCTATGTGGACCTGGACGGCTTCAAGGACGTCAACGACCAGTTCGGCCATGACGCCGGCGACCTGGTGCTGCGGGTGGTGGCCCAACGGCTTCAGGCCGGCGTCCGCAGCCATGATCTGGTGGCCCGGCTGGGTGGGGACGAGTTCGGCGTGCTGCTGGCCTCGCTGCGCAGCGAGGCGGAGGCCGAACCCGCGCTGCACCGCCTGCTCAACGCCTTGCGCGAGCCGATCCGGTTGCCCGACGGCGGCGAAGCAGCCGTGGGCGCCAGCATCGGCATCGCGTTTGCCCCTCGACATGGCCGCCAGTCCGACTTGCTGATGCGATCGGCAGACGCCGCCATGTATCAGGCCAAGCGCAACGGCAAGCATCAGTTCGCAATGGCCACCACCGGGGCTCCCGTCATGACCTCATCGTCCGATTTCCCTGCCGCCACCCGACCCACCGAGGATCCCGCTGCCGACCGCGCCGACCCGCCACATGCCGCTGGCCCCGCACCCGCCGCCCCGTCCCCCGCACCCAGCGTCCGTCCGACACCGGTGCCGGAGCACGCCTTCGAGGAGTCGGTCGCCGGCGAGGAAGACCCGGGTGCAGGCATGGACAACGATGAAAATCGCGTGCCGCCGTCCACGCTGGTGCGCGACGATCCCTCGCATTGAGCCCGACGGTCATGACGATCACATCATGATCGACAGCGATGCCGGGGGTCGTGACAATGCCGCTCAGCCGGTACGTCGATGGCTGCGCTGCGGCTCACCCTACGGGAGACTGTCATGCCTGAAGAGACCTCCAACACCCACGGCTCCGACCGCAACCATGTGAACGTGCTCGACGACTACGAGCTGCGCTACTGGGGCGAACGCTTCGGCGTCTCCGACACCCTGGTCAAGCATGCGGTCGACGCGGTTGGCACCAGTGCGAAGTCGGTGGAGGAGTGGCTGCAGGCCCATCGCTGACCGCCCGCCGCAGGGCCGGCAGGTACAGGGATTGCCATCTTGGCGAGGTGCCGCACGACGGCCACACCTCGGCCGCAGTTCGGCCGCCTCCAGGAGAGCCATCGCCATGCCATCCGCATCTGCCCCGGACTGTGTCCGCTGTGACGCCAGCCCCTCGCACGGCCCTGAATTGCCGTCAGATCCCCTTCACGCCGCTTCCACCATGGCGACCGGTGCGGGCGATCCATCGTCGCCCATGTCGCCCATGTCGCCCATGTCGCCCATGTCGCCCGTGTCGCCCGTGTCGCCCGTGTCTTCCGCACCGACGGTGTGGCCTGTGACGTACGGCGCCGCCCCGCACAGCAGCGAGAATGCGCCGACCCTCGCGACGGACGGCGCGGCCGACGTGGCCCTCGCCGTGTGCGGCAACGGCGATCGCCGGACCGCCGCCGCTCCCCGCGATGGGTTCGAGATGCTCGATCCGCAGCTCTCCCGGCGACACCTGCTGATCGCCGGAAGCGCCTGTGCGGCGGGTGTCGGTCTGTCTACCGAGGTGGTCGCCCAGGGCGGCCCCCGCAACGCCCACCCGGCGCAGGAGAAGCTCGTGGCCATGTCACGCGTCACATTGCAGGTCAACGGCCAGTCGCACACGCTGGAGTTGGACAACCGCACCACCTTGCTGGATGCCCTGCGCGAACATCTGAAACTCACCGGCACCAAGAAGGGCTGCGACCACGGGCAATGCGGTGCCTGCACCGTGCTGCTGGACGGTCGTCGCGTCAATGCCTGTCTCACGCTGGCGGTGATGCATGAAGGCGCCCAGCTCACCACGATCGAAGGCCTCGGCCAGCCCGACAAGCTGCATCCGATGCAGGCGGCCTTCGTGCGCCATGACGGCTACCAGTGTGGCTACTGCACCCCCGGCCAGATCTGCTCGGCCGTGGCGGTGCTGGATGAACTCCGGGCCGGCGTGCCCAGCCATGTCAGCCAGGACCTCACCGCCCGGCCGCTGCTGTCCGCCGAGGAATTGCGCGAGCGGATGAGCGGCAACCTCTGTCGCTGTGGGGCCTACGCCAACATCATCGATGCGATCACCGAGGTCGCCGGGAGGCCCGCATGAAGCCCTTCACCTTCGAACGCGCCAACAGCCCGGCGCAGGCCGCCGCCGCAGCGGCCCGCCAACCCGGCGCCCGGTTCATCGCCGGCGGCACCAATCTGCTGGACCTGATGAAGCTGCAGGTCGAGACGCCGCCCCACCTCATCGATGTGAACGGCCTGGGCCTGGACAAGATCGAGCCCACGCCTGAGGGCGGCCTGCGCATCGGCGCGCTGGTGCGCAACACCGACCTGGCCGCGGATGACCGGGTGCGGCGCGATTACGGCGTGTTGTCGCGGGCGCTGCTGGCCGGTGCCTCCGGCCAGTTGCGCAACCGCGCCACCACCGCCGGCAATCTGCTGCAACGCACTCGCTGCCCCTACTTCTACGACACCCACCAGCCCTGCAACAAGCGCCAGCCCGGCAGCGGTTGCGGCGCGCTGGACGGTGTGAGCCGCCAGCATGCGGTGATCGGCGTGAGCAACCGCTGCATCGCCACCCACCCCAGCGACATGGCGGTGGCGATGCGGCTGCTGGATGCGACGGTGGAGACGGTGCGGGCCGACGGCCAATCGCGCCGCATCCCGATCGCGGATTTCCACCGCCTGCCGGAGCAGACGCCAGAGGTCGAGACCCAACTCGCGCCCGGTGAGCTGATCACCTCGGTCACCCTGCCCCGGCCGATCGGCGGCATCCATCTCTATCAAAAGGTGCGGGACCGAGCGTCCTATGCCTTTGCCCTGGTGTCGGTGGCGGCGATCGTCCAGCGCGACGGCAGTGGCCGACTGGCCGTGGGCGGCGTGGCGCACAAACCCTGGCGCGTGGAGGCGGCCGAGGCCGAACTGCCGCGCGGGTCCCAGGCCGTGGCCGCCCGGCTGCTGGCAGGCGCCAGCCCCACGCCCGACAACGCCTACAAGCTGCCGCTGGTGGAACGCACCATCGCGGCCGTGCTCCATCAAGCGAGGACGCCGGCATGAAGTTCGATACCCCCGCCACCACCAACCCGATCGATCAGCTCAAGGTCATCGGCCGACCCACCGACCGCATCGACGGCCCGCGCAAGACCACCGGCACCGCGCCCTATGCCTATGAGCGCCACGATGTGGCGGCGAACCCGGCGTATGGCCACATCATCGGTGCCGGCATTGCCAAGGGACGGATCCTGCGCATCGACCTGACAGCCGCGGAAGCGGCGCCGGGCGTGCTGACCATCGTCACCGCCGACAGCGCCGGCAAGCTCGGTCACGGCAAGTTCAACACCGCCAAGCTGCTCGGCGGGCCGGAGGTCCAGCACTACCACCAGGCCGTGGCCATGGTGGTGGCCGAGAGCTTCGAGCAAGCCCGCGCGGCTGCGGCGCTGGTCCGCATCGAGTACGCCCCCACCGCCGGCTCGTTCAGCCTGGATAAGGCCAAGGGCGACGCCAAACCGCCCAAAGGCGATGACAGCACGCCGCCCTCCACCCAGGTCGGCGACTTCGACGGCGCCTTCGCCAAGGCGGCCCTGAAGATCGACGAAACCTATACCACGCCCGACCAATCGCACGCCATGATGGAACCCCACGCGACCATCGCGGTGTGGGCCGGCGACAAGCTCACCGTCTGGACCTCCAACCAGATGATCGACTGGGGACGCGGCGACCTGGCCCGGACCCTGAACCTGCCGCGCGCCAATGTGCGCCTGATCTCGCCGTTCATCGGCGGTGGGTTTGGCGGCAAGCTGTTCCTGCGGGCGGATGTGGTGATGGCTGCGCTGGGCGCCAAGGCCGCCGGCCGGCCGGTGAAGGTGGCGCTGCAGCGGCCCCTGATCATCAACAACACCACCCACCGGCCCGCCACCATCCAGCGGCTGCGCATCGGGGCCGAGCGCGACGGCAAGATCACCGCCATCTCGCATGAAAGCTGGTCCGGCGATCTGCCAGGTGGCGCGCCCGAAACCGCGGTCGCCCAGACGCGATTGCTGTATGCCGGCGCCAACCGCTACACCGCGATGAAGCTGGCGGTCCTGGATCTGCCGGAGGGCAATGCGATGCGCGCCCCCGGCGAGGCGCCCGGCCTGATGGCGCTGGAGATCGCGATGGATGAGCTCGCCGAGCGGGTGGGCATGGATCCGGTGCAGTTCCGCATCGTCAATGACACCCAGGTCGATCCCGAGAAGCCGGAGCGGCCCTATTCGCAACGCCATCTGGCCGAGTGCCTGCGCACCGGTGCGGAGCGCTTCGGCTGGGGCCGTCGCGCCAGCCGTCCGGGTGAGCGCCGCGAGGGTGACTGGTGGATCGGCATGGGCGTGGCCGCGGCCTTCCGCAACAACCTGGTGATGAAGTCCGCCGCCCGGGTCCGTCTGGACAGCCGGGGCATGGTCATCGTCGAAACCGACATGACCGACATCGGCACCGGCACCTACACCATCATTGCGCAGACGGCGGCCGAGATGATGGGGGTGGGCCTGGACCAGGTGATCGTGCGACTGGGCGACTCGGCGCTGCCCGTGTCCGCCGGTTCCGGCGGCCAATGGGGCGGCAACAGTTCCACGGCCGGCGTGTACGCGGCCTGCGTGAAACTGCGGGAGATGGTGGCGCGCCAGCTCGGCCTCGATGCGAAGGAGGCGCAGCAAGCCGTCTTCGCCGACGGTCAGGTGCGCGCCGACCGCAAGTCCTTCGCCCTGGCAGACGCTGCCGGGCCGGACGGTCTGGTCGCCGAAGACCACATGGAATACGGCGACCTGGACAAGAAGTTCCAGCAATCCACCTTCGGCGGCCATTTTGTGGAGGTGGGGGTGCATGCCTATACCGGCGAGGTCCGCGTGCGCCGCATGCTGGCCGTGTGCGCCGCCGGCCGCATCCTGAATCCGAAAGCGGCCCGCAGCCAGGTCATCGGCGCGATGACCATGGGCGTGGGCGCGGCCTTGATGGAGGAGCTGGCGGTGGACGAGAAGCGTGGCTTCTTCGTCAACCACGACCTGGCGGGCTACGAAGTGCCGGTGCATGCCGACATTCCGCATCAGGAGGTGATCTTCCTGGACGAGACCGATCCGCTGTCCTCGCCGATGAAGGCCAAGGGCGTGGGCGAGCTCGGCATCTGCGGCGTGGCGGCCGCAGTGGCCAATGCGGTCTACAACGCCACCGGGGTGCGGGTAAGGGACTATCCGGTCACGCTCGACAAGCTGTTGGCCAAGATGCCGAAGGTCGCCTAGGCGCGCAGCCGAACGACCGCCAACTCATGGCGCCATCTGATGGCGCCTTCCTCATGGCGCCTTCCTCATGGTCACCTCCCCGCAGGGGGGCTTTGGAAGGCGTCCATCATGCCCATCGCCAGGGCCAGCGGCGGCAGCTGACGCATCCGGATCCGCCACCCCTGTCCCGGGTGGTCGGCAGGATCCGACGGCTCCAGCAGGTCGATGCGGTCGAGCACGTCCTGGACCTGCTGAGGACTGACGCCGCTGCGTCGGCACATGTCTTCGGCATCTTGCTTCAGTTGGGGATCAACGTCCCATGCGCGGAGGTTCAGGGCGGTTCCCACCAAGGCGGCCAGTCCCGCGGCGCGCTCCTCCACCGGACACCGCCGATGACGAGCCACCACCGTATCCACCGAGACCCGCTGCAGTTCCCAGAGCATGGCTTGTCCCAGGAGCCAGATCAGGTGCAGACGGGTCCCGTCGCTCACCTCATGAGTGCCTGATGCCGTGCTGCGAGGTTGGCAAAGTTGCCTGGCCGCACGCAGGCGACTGCGGTGCGCGCGCTCGGTCACCTCCCTCAGATCCGGGATGTTCAAGGTCCGCTGCACCTCGTCTGACTCATGCAGGAGCCGGGAGACAGGTGGCGTGAAGGGGATCGGTGCCATGCCGGACTGGCGCAGCAGCGCCACACCGGCCGGCAATGAGTTCTCGATCACCGCATCGCGATGCGCCAGCAAGGTCAGCGGGCGCCGGGCCTGAACCTCGACAATCCGCACGCCTTCATCCAGCACGATGGTCATCGGCGAGCGCTTGGCCGCGTGCGGTGCGCCGGGCGGGAGGTCCGCATCCAATGTGGGCTCAGCGCGCAGCACGTCGACGGTGGTGCCCCGCCCCAGCCTCACCTCGCCGCCATACAGCCTCAGCCGACCCTGGATGGTCGCTCCGTGGGTGTGCAGGCGGGCGGTGCTGCGCACCTGCACATCGCCGCAGATGGCCGAACCGCGACCGAGAAAGATCTCGCCGCCGCTCGCGCCCAGGCCGCCCTCGATGACGGCGCCGCACAGATGCAGCACCCCGTCATCCACCACCACGGTGGGACGCCCCAGTGGCGATGTCGAGGTGACGCGGGCACCGTCCAGCACCTGCAGGTGACCGCGTGCCGTCAGCAGCCGGCCTTTCAGCTCGGCGTTGGTCAACAGCAGCTCCCGGACGATCACCATGTCGCCAGTCACCCGGCCGCGGGTCACGGCCAGGTGGCGTCGCCACACCAAGGGGCCGTCGTGCGCCGCGGCCGGCAGGTCTTCAGCAGGCACCCAGCTGGGCGACGCGGTCAGGTTCCGCCGCCGCCCGGCCAGCATGAAATCACGCGCCTCGGCGATCGCGTCGGCGTCTGCGTCTGCGTCGGCGCGAGTCTGCTCCCGCAGCGAATCACTGCGGTTCAGCAACGCCGTCATCACGGTCCCGGACACCCTTGATCCAAACGTTGGCACCATCAAGCCTCGCTCCGAAAGCGGGCTCAGTCTGTGGGTCCCGACTCGGGTTCCAGGCTGAAACGCGCTGGGGGTCGCGGCTCAGGTCCCAGGCAAAAACTCGCCGGTGTTGGCCGCTACACCGGCCTGGTTCATCGCCTCGGCCAGCTTGGCCGCCACGGCGTGGATCTCATACGGTTTGGCGACGAGCGGAACATCGGGCGCCTCCTCGATCCGCACCGGATGGCCGCTGGCCAGCACCACCGGCAAGGTCGGCTTGAGCACCCGAAGGGTCCGCGCCAGGTCCACGCCGCTGCGGGTCCCGGGCATGACGATGTCGGACAGCACCACGTCCACCGGCGTCCCACCGCGCAGCAGGTCCAGCGCCTGGTCGGCGGTCGGCGCGGTCACCACGCTGAAGCCCAGGTCCTCCAGAGACTGCGCCGTCAGCTCCCGCACCGAGGCATCGTCTTCCACCAGCATCACCCGCCCGCGGTAACGGCGGTTCTGTCCCGGCGCCGCCGCAGCGGGTGCGTCGTCCAAGAGCGCCAGGGTCCGAGGCAGCCAGACCGCGACCTCGGTGCCCAGGCCGACCTTGCTGTGGATCGTTGCCGCACCGCCGGCACCGCGCGCCAGCGCATACACCTGCGCCAGCCCCAGCCCCGTGCCCTGGCCCACCGGTTTGGTGGTGAAGAAGGGTTCGAAGGCTCGGCTGATCTGTTCGGCATTCATGCCGTCGCCGTTGTCCGTCACCACGATGCGCACATACTCGCCCGGCGTCAGGTCATGCACCTGGCCCGCCTGGACACACTGGTTGTCCGCAGCGACCGACAGCCGACCGCGACCATGCATCGCATCCCGCGCGTTGAGCGCCAGGTTCAGCACCGCCAGCTCCAGCTGGACCGGATCGGTCTTCACTGACCAGAGCGCGTCGTCGACCTTGAAGTGGACCTCCACCGCGCTGCCCACCGCCCCGCCGACCAGTTCCATCAGATCGGGCAATTGCCGCCGCAAATCGATGACCGCTTCATGCCCGACCTGCTGCCGACCGAACGCCAGCAACTGACGAGTCAGTTGCGAAGCCTTGCCGGTCGCGCGCTGACAGGCGGCCAGGGCGGCATCGCCTCGCGGCTCTGAATTGAGACGGCGGGCCAGCTCCAGGCCGGTCGTCATGGTCTGAAGCAGGTTGTTGAAATCATGCGCAATGCCGCCGGTCAATCGCCCCAGCGCTTCCAGCTTCTGGCTGCGCAACGCCGCCTGCTGCGCGCTGCGCGTCTCGGCCACCGCCGCGTCGATCTCCGCCCTCAGCCGATGCTCGCTGCCGGCGCGCTCGCGGCTGGCAGTGGCCAAGGCATGCTGGACCGTGTCGATTTCTTCCACGCCGGTGGGACCGTCCGCCACCGTCTCGCCACCACCCATCCGGATGGCGTCCTCACGGAGCTTTTGCAGGGGCTCGACGATGTCGCGGGCCATCCGGCGCACCATCCACAGCGCCACCAGGATGAAGACGGTGGAGATCGAGAGGGTCAATGCAAATGCGGCCCAGGCGGACTTCGCCAGCTCCGCGCGGTCCAGCCCGATCAGCACCACCCAGCCGGAATCCGGCGCACGGCTGAACACGGTGAAGACCGGCACGCCGTCCAGCGTGCGGGCATCGACCACGCCGCGGTCGGTGGTGGCGATGGCCTGGCGCATCGCGTCGCTGGCCACCTGCCCCACCCGTCGCTCCGGATCCCGCGTCCGCGCCGCCACCCGGCCTTGGCGATCCAGCACCACCCCCAGCCAGCCTTCCGGCAGCGGCTGATCGCGAAAGATCTGCTGCAATTCCGTCGCCGGACTGCCGTAACCCAACAACATCGCCTGACCGTTGACCGTCACCGGCACCCGCACCGCAAAGGTGTAGCGCTCATCCACCGGGCCGTGGAAGAGATCGGACACGATCAGCCGCCGCCCGCTCTGCATGCCGGTGGCGAACGCCGGCGAGCGCGTCAGCGGCTGCCCCCAGGGAATCCGGGTGTTGATCAGTTGCTGCCCGTCGGGCGTGACCAGCACGATGGTGTTGGTGGAGCCGTCCGCCAGCCGAGCGGCCTCGCGGTAGAAATCCTGCAGGCGACCCTCTCTCAAGCTGGGAGAGACGGTCAACGCCTTTAGCAGCGCGGTGCGCACCGCCATCTCGCGGTCGGTGACCAGGCTGAGCGCCTCGGCGGTTTCCAGTGCGGCATTCACCACCGCGCGGCGCTCGGCCCGGAACACGGCGATGCCGGCAATCACCGACAGCAGCAGCGTCGGCAGCACCATCAGCCACACGATGGTGCGCAGTTTGGCGGTGATGGATCCCCCGGCGCGAAAGGACAGTGAGAACGGCGGGGACCAGATGGGCATCGGGAAATTCTAGAGCGAGGCACTGTCCTTGCAGTGCGAAGCTCAGTCCGTGCGCGATAGGGGTAAACGCGTGCGGATGACAAAACCGTCATCCACGAACTGATGCGTCGCCGGTAGGATCGGCTGCATGAAGCTTTTGGTGGTTGAAGACGAGATCAAATTGGCGGACTACCTGCGCAATGGCCTGACGCAGGAGGGCTTTGTGGTCGACGTGGCGCATGACGGCGTCGACGGGCTGCATCACGCCACCGAGGGCCAGTACGACCTGATGGTGCTCGACGGCATGCTGCCCGGCATTGACGGCATGGCGGTGCTGGCGGCGCTGCGGCAGTCCGACCGCACGCGTCGGCTGCCGGTGCTGATGCTCACCGCGCGGGGTCAGGTCGAGGACCGGGTGCGCGGCCTTCAAGGCGGCGCGGACGACTACCTGGTCAAGCCCTTCGCCTTCTCCGAACTCGTCGCGCGACTGCATGTGCTGATGCGCCGCGCCGACAGCGCTCCCACCACGTCGGCCACCGTGCTTCGCCTGGGCGACCTCGAGATCGACCTGCTGCGGCGCAAGGCCCACCGCGCCGGCCAGCGGCTGGACCTGACCGCCAAGGAATTCAATCTGCTGACCCTGTTGCTGCGGCGCACCGGCGAGGTCTTGTCCCGCACCGAACTGGCCGAACAGGTCTGGGACATGAATTTCGACAGTGAAACGAATGTGGTGGAAGTGGCCGTTCGTCGACTGCGGGCCAAGCTGGATGTGCCCTTCGAATCGCCGCTGCTGCACACGGTGCGCGGCATGGGCTATGTGCTTGAACAGCGTGTGACCTGAGACCGTCACCGGCACGGCGGACGAAGAGATTCCGATCTGGAGTGACCGTGGAGTCGCCGTGGAGTCGCCGTGGAGTCGCCGTGGAGTCGCCGTGGAGTCGCTTCTGATTGTCACGGCGCGCCCGGCTCGCTGGCCGCCAGCCCCGTCGCCAAGCGGGATGAGCGACGGATGGTCCTTCTCGACCGCACCGATGGCGATCGATGAAACGCCTTGAAACTCAATCGGGCACGCAGTTTGCCATCCTCTTCCCTTGGAACCTTTCGAATGGCGGCGACCGGCTGCCAGGGGGAAAGGCTCATGGATCCGATGGAGTTCGCCGATGGCGCTTTCACTTGCCTCTACCGCCCCTGCCGCGTCGATGCGCGGCAATCTTCTGCTGTCGCAATGGCCGCCGGAAGACCTGTCCCGCTGGATGAACCAGTTGGAAGCGGTGGAGCTCCTGAAAGGCCGTGTGCTGTTCGAGGCCGGATCTCCGTCGGCCCATGTCTATTTCCCCACCACATCGATCGTGTCCCTGATCTACACGACGCATTCCGGCACCTCGTCGCAGGTGGCAATGGTCGGTCCGGAAGGTGCGGTCGGTCTGGCGGTGCTGATGGGGGGGGAATCGCCGGCCTGCCGGGCAGTGGTTCAACGCTCCGGCCTGGCCTGGCGCATGCGCAGCCAGACCTTGCGCGACGAATTCCAGCGCGGTGGCGCACCGGCCCAATGGCTGCTGCGCTATCTGCAATCGCTCATCACCCAGATTGCGCAGGCGGCCGTCTGCAATCGGCATCACTCGCTGGAACGGCAGTTGTGCCGCTGGCTGCTGATGTGCCTGGACCGCCAGCACGGCCACAGCGAACTGTCGGTGACCCAGGAATGGATCGCCAACATGCTGGGCGTGCGTCGGGAGGGCGTGACGGAGAGCGCTCAGCGCCTCCAGGCCGCCGGTCTGATCCGCTACACGCGCGGCCATATCGCCGCACTGGATCGACCGGGGCTGGAGGCCCGAGCCTGCGAGTGCTATGCCCTGCTCAAGCAGGACTTCCAACGGTTGCTGCCTCATCCCGAGACCGACGACACCGACGCGACCACCTCTGCCTACGCGCCGTTCGCCGTTCAGGCCTGAGCCCGAACCGCCGTCACCCACAGCTCTCCCACGTCTTCACCTCGATCGAGCGCCAAACGCCGCGACGCCAATGCGGCGAGGCGCTTGCGCGTCCATCGCCGATCGATCGTTCATCGTCATTCCAGCCTCATCGATGAGGGTGGCGAGAAGGGTCCGTACCGGCACCCACCGTCGCCTCACCAGATCACTCAACCGCGGCGCTGACGCGCCACGATCGGTCATCCAGCCAGGAACGCTGACGCGTTCCCGTTCACTTCAGTTCACTTCTCGCCGCGGTTGCGACGGCGGGCCACGAAGCCGATGGCGGCCAGACCGCACAGCAGCATCGCGTAGCTGGCCGGTTCCGGCACCGGCGTCGCGAAGTTGATCGAACCACCACCTTGACTGATCGAGAAGCCAGTGCCGTCAGCGAACGGCGTGACTTGCGAGGTCGTGTTGGAGAACGAGGTCAGCGCCACGGTGTACGGCACCGACGGATCGGCGAAGAAGCCCGGAGCCAGCCAGTTGGCGGTCAGGCTGGCATTGGCTGACGGATTGAAGGTGGTGCCGTCGCCGGAAGGCACGGTCGCCACATTGCCGAACTTCAGCGTGCCAGAGGCCAGGGCGATTTCGCCGGTGGCGGTTTCAGTCGGCGTCTTGCCGGTCACGCCGAAGGAGGCGGAACCGTTGTAGCCGTACAGGGTGTAGCTCAGCGTGTCCAGCTTGCCCAGCGTGGCGGTGGTGCCAGGGGCGCCGTTGGTGGTCAGCGTACCGGTACCGGTGAACTGGATGTACAGGCCGTAGGTGCTGTTCAGGCCAGTGGGCAGCACGGCGCCGCCGCCGAGCTGGGCCGCGCTGACGGTCAGGTAGCCGGTTTCGGTGAAGGTGTCGCTGGCGCCGAAGGTGACCGTCGAATAGTTCGAGATCAGCAGGTTGTCCGCAGTGAAGGCCGCGCCGTTCAGGCCGGCGGCGGTGGGATCCCAGGTGAACGCGGGCAGCGCCGAAGCGCTGGCGCTGGCGGCCGCGAGGGCCAAGGCCAGCAGAGTTCGTTGCACGCCAGTCGATTGGCGCGAGAGCATAGGCAGAGTCATGGTGGTTGCTCCGATAAGAGAGAAGTCGTCCGCACGTCGCGGACAACGGAGTTCACCATTGACACCTCTTGACGTCTGTTCGCCCACCCACATTAAAAATGGACATGTACCCAGAACCCGCGACGACAAAGGCTCTGGAAGTGTGATGAACCCCGCATTTAAGGGTGTCAATTTGTTGCAGCGCAACAGCAATCAAAGCGCCCTTTCCCCGCCATTGGGTAACGAGTCGTTGCAATGGTGCGCCGCAAAGGACGGAAAACCAGCCGCCGAGAGAGAGAACCCGGCGCCCGATCCGTCTCCGCGAGCCCTCAATGCATTGCCGACATCGCCCATTCAGTGTCGTACTGCACCATTGCACCGGTTTTCGATCTGCTGCACCTGCACATGGCCTCGGACAATGGCCGCTGTTGTCCGATTTCGCCAGGTTGCCCCATGAACAAGTCGTCTTCCGCCACTGCTTCTCTCTCCTCCACCGCGCTGTCCGGTGTGGCGGGATTGATGCTCGGCCAGGTGGTCCTGGCGCTGGCCCTGCACCATGGCCGCAGCATCGAAGGGCTGGGCTTCGCGGTGGTGTTCCTGCTGGCGGGCGCCGCCTCGGTGGCCTGCTTCCTCACCCATCGGCACCAGGCGCAACGCCCCCGTGACGAACCGGCGCCGGTCTCCGTCTGGCTCATCGCACTCGCGCTGGGCGTGATCGCCTCGCTGTGGATCGCCGGTAGCGTCTGAATTGCTGAGAGGCGCTGAAGGCCGCTGAGGGCCGCTGAAAGGCGCTGAGGGCGCTGGACAGCCCCTGGGGCCGGTCAAAAGATGCCGGGGCCCCCAGGGCCGCCTCGGACGGGTTGCAGGATCTCACCAGGCCCGCTCGCAAGGGAACGCGGTGGCAGTGGGTCACGTCGTACGCGGCACAGGCGCTGCCGGGTGGAGCAGCCCCCTCACCGGGACCTCGCGCATCCTCAGAGCGACGGACGAGAAGCGCCGCACTTCGGCGCACCATGGGCTCACAGGTACGGGAGTTGCCCGTTTCCCCTCCATGACCTCCGCTCGCCCCTCCGGTCACGGCCGCACATCGACGGGACGCACGTCCGAAGACAGAGCCGCTCGCCGCAGCGCGGTGACGCGTACGCCGGAGGACGCCTTGCCCGGTTCACGCCGTGTGCTGTTGCTCGTGGACTTCATCAATCCGCTGCAGTTTCACGGCGCCGAGGACCTCGCGCAGGACGCGCTCGAAGCCGCCCGAGCTGCGGCGGCTTTCAAAAAGCGGTTCTGCGCCGACGGATCACGCGCCATCTATGTCAACGACAACTTTGGACAGTGGCGATCGGACTTCCGCACGCTGCTGCGTGAATGCCGGCGCCAGGGCGGCGCGGCCGCGCAACTCGCCAGACGGCTCGCGCCTGCCCAGCAGGATCTGATGGTGCTCAAGCCGCGGCACTCGGGTTTTCACGCCACGCCGCTGGAACTGCTGCTGAAGACCTTGGGCGCTCGCGAACTCGTCGTGACCGGATTGGCCACCGACTACTGTGTGATGTGCACCGCCATGGATGCCTATGTGCGGGGCTACAAGGTCTGGGTGCCCGAGGACTGCACCGCCGCCGAATCGCCACGGCGCAAGCACGAAGCGCTGAGCTGGATGCAGGAGGCGCTCAAGGCCCGGGTGAGCCCGGCGCATCCCTGAAGCCTGAGGTGGGGGTGGCCCGCTGAGTGCGGGGCTTGTCACCGCGGTCGCGAACGCCCCCGCGCCGGTGCGCCGATGGGCTTCATCCCACCGGCTGTCCAGGACTCAGCGTCGGACGCGAGCGTCGGTGGGCTCCGCCTGACCGGCGTCCTCGTCCACCTCGTCGTCATCAAGCGCTTCGAGCTCATCACCGTCATGCTCGGCATCGGGGCCGGCACTGGGGTCGTCTCCGCTGGCAAGTTCTTCGACGTCGATGTCGCTGTCGAAGTCGAGTTGATCGGATGGACCGGTGCGGATGCTGTCGGGCAGGATGTCGCCGTCCTCGCGATCACGGCGTCCCGGCGTGGCCGAGGCCCGCTCGCCGGTGCCGAAACGATCGGTGTCGCTGCTGATGTCGGACGGCACCGCACCCAGGTTATCGGGATCATCCGGGCCGGTGGCCATGGCGCGTTCACCGGAGACATCGCTGCCGCTGTCGGAACTGTCGCTGGGGCCGAGTGCGTCGGTCCCGGTGCCCTTGTGGCGCTCGGGCACGGTGGTGCCGCCGAGAATGCTGCTGGTTGCCATGAAAAACTCCTGGTCATCGTGTGAATCGATGACCTGTACAGGCAAGCCTCGCGCCCGTTCGCTCCTGGCCAAGGCCCTCAGCGCTCAGCGCTCAGCCATCGGCCTTCTACTTTCAGCCGTCAGCCGTCAGCGCATGGTCCTCTGCGCGGCGCCGATTCAGGTCTTCTTCTGGTAGATGCGCTCCCGCGGCGCCAGCTCGCTGAAGTCGCCCGAATGCGCCGAGAAGCGGATCGTCTCCCGCGCGCCGAGTCCCAGAAAGCCCTGGCGGCACAGGGCATCGCGGAACAGCCCGATCGCCCGGTCCTGCAGGCCGCGGTTGAAGTAGATCAGCACATTGCGGCAGGACACCAGTTGCACTTCGGCAAACACGCTGTCGGTCGACAGGCTGTGATCGCTGAACACAATGTGTTCCTTCAGGCTCTTGTCCAGCAGCACATGGTCGTAGGCGGCGGTGTAGTAGTCCGACAGCGACCCCGTGCCGCCCGCGCGGCGGTAGTTCTCGGTGAAGCCGGGCACCAGCTCCATTCGGTAGACGCCCGCTTGGGCATGCATCAAGGCCTCATGGCTGATGTCGGTGGCGTAGATGAGGGTGCGCTCCAGCAAGCCCTCTTCGCGCATCAGGATGGCCAGCGAATAGGCCTCCTCGCCGCTGCTGCAGCCCGCCACCCAGATCTTCAGCGACGGATAGGTGCGCAGCACCGGCACCACCTGTTCCCGCAAGGCCAGGAAGTACTCCGGGTCGCGGAACATCTCGCTGACCTGCACGGTGAGATCGCCCAGCACCGAGCGGAACACCTCCGGCTCGCGCAGCAGACGCCCTTGCAACTGCGACAGGCTCAGACAGTCGAAGCGCTGCATCGCCGCCTTGAGCCGGCGTCGCAGCGAGCTGTCGGCATAGTCGCGGAAATCGTAGTGGTAGCGCAGGTAGATGGCCTCGAGGATCAAGCGGACCTCGATGTCCAGCTCACTGCCCGCCGCCGCTACCCGATCGCCGCGTGCCGCGCCGGCTGCCGATTCACCGCCCAACTCGCTCATGCCGCTGATGCCTCCTGATGTCCGTTCACTGCCTGGGATGGGCGAAGCGGGCCTGCGCGCCGAAGCCGGCGGGCACTGCGCTCATCGCGGCATCCACACCCGCACCAGCGAGAGCAGTTTCTCGATGTCCAGCGGCTTGGCAATGTAGTCGTTGGCGCCGGCGGCCATGCATTTCTCCTGGTCGTCCTTCATCGCCTTGGCGGTCAACGCAATGATGGGCAGGCGCTTGTGCTCGGGCCGCTCGCGGATGGCGCGCATCGCGGTGTAGCCGTCCATCTCCGGCATCATGATGTCCATCAGCACCAGGTCCACCGGCGGCATCGCGCCATCGCCCTGGGACGGCTTGTTGAGGCGCTCCAGCGCCTCGCGACCATTGCGGGCGATGTCCACCTTCACCCCCTTGGGCTCCAGCACCGCGGACAGCGCGAAGATGTTGCGCACATCGTCCTCCACCACCAGCACCCGACGGCCCTCGAGCATGTTGTCGCGGGCGCGGACTTCCTTGAGCATCTTCTGGCGCTCCGGCGGCAACTGCGACTCGACCTGGTGGAGGAACAGCGTGACCTCATCGAGCAGCCGCTCGGGCGACCGGGCGCCCTTGATGATGATGGAGCGGGAATAGCGCCGCAGCTGCTGTTCCTGCAGCGGCGTCAGGCTGTGGCCGGTATAGACGATCACCGGCGGGAAGGCGACATCGTCCTGCAGGGCCATCTGGTCCAGCAGTTCATAGCCGCTCATGTCCGGTAGGTTCAGGTCCATCACCATGCAATCGAAGGTGGAGGTCCGCAAGGCGGCCAGCGCCTCGGTGGCCGTGGCCACGCCCTGGATATGGACCTCGTCGCCTGCAAGCAGATGGCGGATGCTGTCGAGCTGGCGGACATCGTCTTCCACCACCAGCACACGGCGAAGGCGTTGCGAGAACTTGGCCTCCAGCAGATGCAGCGCCACCTCCAGCTCGTCGCGCTTGACCGGCTTGAGCGCATAACCGACGGCACCGCGCTCCATCGCCTCATGGGTGTAGTCGGCCACGGAGATCACGTGCACCGGAATGTGCCTTGTCAGCGGTTCGCGCTTGAGCCGGTCCAGCACGCCGAGACCGGAATGGTCCGGCAGGTTCATGTCGAGCAGGATCGCGCTGGGTGCGTAGCGCTGCGCCACGCCCAGGCCGTGCTCGGCGGTGTGGGCCATCAGACAGAGGAAGCCACGCTCGCGGATCAGGTCCCGCAGGATGGAGGCGAAGCGTTCATCGTCCTCGATCACCAGGATCGCCCGCGCGCCCGGCACCCAGGCCAGGCGGTCGTCATCGAGCTGCGGCAGTCGCGCGTCCGGCGCCATGGGCGCAGGTTGCGCCAGGGCCGACTCGGTCGCCACACCCTGGCTCAGGCTCAAGGTCTCCGGCGCGGGCTTCATGGCGGGGGGCGGCGTCAGCGGCGGCTGCGCCGGGGACAGCGGCCGCGGCTGTTCCGCTTCGGCGGTGACTTCATGGTGTTGCGGCAGCACCAGGCTGAAGGTGCTGCCATGGCCGGCCGCGCTTTGCAGATGGATGTCGCCACCCAGCAGCCGCGCCAGATCGCGCGAGATGGACAAGCCCAGCCCAGTGCCACCGTACTTGCGGTGGGTGCTGCCGTCGGCCTGGCGGAAGGCTTCGAAAATCAGCGCCTGCTGCTCCGGCGCGATGCCGATGCCGCTGTCCTTGACCGCAAACACCAGGCGGCCGTCCTGCGTGCCGCCGACTTCCATCCGCACCGAGCCCTTCTCGGTGAACTTCAAGGCATTCGACAGCAGGTTCTTGAGGATCTGGCTGAGCTTGGCTTCATCGGTCTCCAGCCAATCCGGAGCGCCCGGATTCAGTTGCAGCGCGAAGGCCAGGTTCCGCTGCGCGGCAATGGGCGCGAAGATCTGCGTGAGTTGCTGGAGCAGCCGCGGCACCGGCACGCGCTCGACCTGCAGGTCCACCTTGCCCGATTCGATCTTGGACAGATCGAGGATGTCATTGATCAGCGCCAGCAGGTCATTGCCCGCAGAGCTGATGGTCTGAGCGAAGCGTACCTGCTCCTCGGTCAGGTTGCCGTCCTTGTTGTCCGCCAGCAGCTTGGCCAGGATCAGGGTGGAATTCAACGGGGTGCGCAGCTCATGGCTCATGTTGGCCAGGAACTCGCTCTTGTATTGGTTGGAGCGCTCCAGCGCCTCGGCGCGCTCGGTCATGATCTGCTGCGCCTCGGTCAGATCGGCGCTTTGCAGTTCGAGCTGTCGCGCCTGCTCTTCGAGCTGGGCATTGCTCTGCTCCAACTCGGTCTGCTGGAACTCCAGGCGGATCTGGGATTCACGCAGCGCATTGCCCTGCTCTTCCAGCTCCTCATTGCTGGCGCGCAGCTCCTCTTGCTGCATCTGCAGCTCTTCGGCTTGGCGACGGCTCTCTTCCAGCAACGCTTCCAGGCGGGTGCGGTCCTTGGCCGCGCGCAGGGCCATCGCCACCGGCTCGGCCACGCGCTTGAGCAGCTCCGCACCGGCTTCACCAACCGGGCGCACAAAGCCCAGTTCGATCACGCATTGCACGCCGCCATCAATGCCGGCCGGGCCGATCAGCAGTTCGGTCGAAGCAGTCTTGCCCAGCGTCGACGACACCATCAGGTAGTCCGCCGGCAGTGACTTCAAATGCACCGGCCGGCGATCCCGGGCCGCCTGACCCAACAGGCTCTCGCCGCTGCGCACCACCGTGGGCGCATTCGCGTCCACCGGCAAGGCATGCCCGGCCACGCGCTCGAAGCTGCCGTCCTTCTGTGTCACATAGAAGGCGCCCACCTGCGCGCCGGTGTAGCGGGCCAGGAAGCCGATCACCACTTCGGCCAGCCGCTCGACCTGCGGATCGCCTTGCATTTCCACGCCCAGCGCAGCTTGGCCGGCCTTGAGCCATTCCTCGATCTTGGCGGCGCGATAGGCGCGTGCGGTCAACGCGGCCGAGATCAACACCAAGGTGAGCAACACCAGCGAGCCGCCCCACATCACATACTGGGTCTGGATGACTGCGGCATCCCAGGTGGCGCGGCGATTGGCCGCACTCTCGCGCTCCTCGCGCTCCATCTCACCCAGCAGGGTGCGGATCCGGTCCATCAGGATCCGGCCGCGATCGCCCTGCACCGTGGCCACCGCACTGGCCGCGTCACCCAGCCGGCGCCGTTCGATGGTCTGGTCCATCTCGGCCAGCTTGGCCTTGAACAGTTGCTCCACCGATGTCAGCCGACCGAGTTGAGGCCGGTTGTTCTGCCAGGCCGCGCGCAGCCGGGTCACAGCCGCGGGCAAAGTGACCTGCGCGGTGTTGAAGGGCAACAGATAGGTGTCGGTGCCGGTCAGCAGATAACCGCGCTGGCCGGTTTCAGCATCCTTGATCGCCGAGCCGAGCGCCTGGATCTGCTCCTGCACTTCCATCGTGCGGGTCATCGCATCGGCGGTGGCCGCCTGGGTCTGCTGGGAGCGCCAGGAGAACCAGGCGGTGATCGCAATGGTGAGCACCGCAAGCGCAAAGCCCAGCAGCGTCGGCAACGGCAACCAGCGCAGCCGTTGCAGCGGACGATCCAGTTCAATACCTGAGTTGGAGAATGGCATGGGAGAAAACGTAGCGGGTCGGCACGAGGTGCGCGCATCCTAGCCGCTCCCTCACAGGCGTTCCCTCAAGGTTGATCGGGGTCAGAGGCGTGGTTCGCCCCGCGCGTTGACGGTGATGGCCGTTGAGCCCCACGTGCTGCCAGCACGCGGCGCACAGGAGGGGTGGCGGCGGGCTCCCGCCGGCGACCACATCGGGCGCGGGGCAGCGGGCGGACCATCAGCGTTCCGCCTGGTGGCGCGGCAGCAGCAGCTCGAACATCGTGCCCTGCCGCTGGCGGGACCCGCCGATGAGCGATCCGCCGTGGGCGCGCGCCACACGCTCGGGATCATGCAGCCCGGGGCCGACATGCGGCGACGCCATGCCGGACACCGGCTCATGCCCGCCGAAGAGATGGGTGGACGCTTCGGCAGACAGCACCGTGTCGAAGCTCACCCGCAGCAGCAGCGAGCGGTGGGCATTGCCATCGACCTGGATGCGGATCGCCGCATCGCCGGCATGGGTGGCCGCCTGCATCAGCAGTTGGTCAAGGGCCTGGGCCATCAGGCCCGGGTCGAAATCGCCCACGGTGTCGCCCAGGCGCTCGAATTCCGGCGGCGACCACAGCACCGCCTGGTTGGCTTCGATGTCCAGCCGCTGCGCCGCCAGGGTCGCGAGATCACCGCGCTTGACCTTGACCTGCAGCAGGTCGCACGGACGCTGCGCCAGACTGCCGAGGTGATCCACCTGACGGCCCAGCAGAGACGCCGCGGCCTTCATCCGGGCGCCGGCCTTCTGCATCGCGGGTTGCTCGGTCTGGCGAATCAGCAGTTCCGCATTGAGCATCATCACGGAGAGCGGACCCCGGATGTCGTGAGAGAGCGCGCTGAGCATCAGCGCATTGACCCGTGCCAGGCGCTCTTGCTCGGCAATGCGTTCGGCCAGCAGCATGCGTTGGCGGTGCAGATCCGCAAACACCGCCACCTTGCTGCGCAGCACATGGGCATCCACCGGCTTGTAGATGAAGTCCACCGCGCCCGCTTCGTAGCCCTTGAAGCTGCGCTGGTTTTCCTTGGCGCCAGCCGTCAGGAAGATGATGGGCACATGGCGGGTGCGTTCGGCGCCGCGCATCAGTTCCGCCAGGGTGAAGCCGTCCATGCCCGGCATCTGGACATCCAGCAGCGCGAGCATCACATCGTGGGTGAGCAGCAGTTCCAGCGCCTCGTGGCCGGACTCGGCAGTCAGCACCTGCAGTTCGGGCTGGGTGTCGGCCAGCAAGGCCTGCATCGCCAGCAGGTTCTGCGGCTTGTCGTCCACCACCAGGATGTTCATGGGAGGCGTCGTCGGCTTGCTGTTCATTGTGCTGTCGCTGTCCGGCGCCCGCTCGCGCGCCATCATCATTGCTGCTTCGACCACGTCGTTCTCCCACTCGTTCCTTCGCCTGATGTGTTCAAGGCGTGTCATGTTTGTCTTTCCGAGACACACTCACCAGCGCAACAAACGCCCGGCAGACGCATCTCCGCGGACTAAAGGGCAATCCGCGTGCCCAACCCACCCCTGGGATAAACCCTCGGTGGCACCTCGCGCGAGGCGACACAGGGCCCCAGTTAATATGCGACCGCTTTTCGACTGGCACGCCGTATGCCGGAGGGGGTCGGACGATCGGGATGTCGTGCGACTTCCGTTCACTCGTTCAGCGTCACCGGGTGGTGCCGGCAGCAGCGATTTCCATGCGGAGACCGCTCGGGCCCCATGCGCCCTCTAAGGAACTTATGACACAACACAGCGCCGCGATTGAAGATCTGCTCTCGACCACCCGCGATCAGGTCCTGGCCGAATGGCAAGGCGAACTGCGTACCGGAAACGGTGGACGCGCGCTCAACACCGAGCTGCGCGAAACGGCCGAACTGGCGGACGCCCTGCTCGGCGGTCTTCGCCAAGCCGGTGACACCCAGAACCTCGATCACCCGGCCTGGGCGACGGTGCGCGACGTGCTGGCCGCCCTGTCCGGCTCGCGCGCGGCGCAGGGCTCGACCGCGGCGGAAACCAGCCGCTTCGTGCTGGCGCTGAAAAAACCGCTGTTCGCCGGTGTGCAGCGCCACTTGAGTGCGCAGCCGGAGGCGCTGGTCGCCGCGACCTGGGAGATCTCCACCCTGGTCGACCAGATGGCCCAGTACACCGTCACCACCTACCAACGCAGCCGCGAAGAGGTGATCGCGCGCCAGCAGCAGGAACTGCTGGAGCTCTCGACCCCGGTGGTGAAGCTGTGGGAGGGCGTTCTGGCGGTGCCGATGATCGGCACGCTCGACAGCGGCCGCACCCAGCTCGTCATGGAGGCGCTGTTGCAACGCATCGTCGAGACCGGCTCCGAACTGGCCATCATCGACATCACCGGCGTGCCGACCGTCGACACGCTGGTGGCGCAGCATCTGCTCAAGACCGTCACCGCCATCCGGCTGATGGGCGCGGACTGCATCATCAGCGGCATCCGCCCGCAGATCGCGCAGACCATCGTGCACCTGGGCATCGACCTGGACGGCATCACCACCAAGGCCTCGCTGGCCGATGCGCTGGCGCTGGCGATCAAGCGCGCCGGCTTCGTGGTGTCGCGCCCGCGTGCCGGCGGCTCGGCCCTGTCCCGGGCCGATTGAGATGCAGCGCATCCCGATCCTCCAGATGGGGCGCACCCTGCTGGTGACCATCCAGGTCGACCTGCAGGACCAGACCGCCCTCGCCCTCCAGGACGACCTGGCCAACAAGATCCAGCACACCGGCGCCTCCGGCGTGCTGATCGACATCTCCGCCCTGGAGATCGTCGATTCCTTCATCGGCCGCATGCTGGCCGGCATCTCGAGCATCGCCCGGGTGCTGGGCGCGACCTCGGTGGTGGTCGGCATGCAGCCGGCCGTGGCGATCACGCTGGTCGAGCTGGGCCTGTCTCTGCACGGCGTGCGCACCGCGCTGAATGTGGAACGCGGCATGCGGCTGCTCCAGCAGGCCGATGACCGTCTGCAGCCCGAGGTGAACGAGGTGTCCGACGAGGAGCAGTCCCTTGATGCCGACCCCCGCTGACGCGCCCGGTGATGGCCGCCTGCCCATCCGCAGCGAGCCCGACATCGTGCTGGCACGCCAGCAGGTGCGCCGGCTGACCCAGGCGCTGAAGTTCTCGCTGGTCGACCAGACCAAGATGATCACCGCCGCCAGCGAGCTGTCGCGCAACACGCTGATCTACGGCGGCGGCGGCGACATGGTGTGGAAACTGGTCCACCAGGGCGTGCGTTCGGGCCTGCGTCTGGACTTCATCGACCAGGGCCCCGGCATTCCGGACCTGGACCTGGCGCTCAAGGACGGCTGGACCTCCGGCAACGGCATGGGCATGGGCCTGTCGGGCAGCAAGCGGCTGGTCAACGACTTCGAGATCGACACCGGCCCCGGCCGCGGCACGCGCGTGAGCATCACGCGATGGAAATAGCATGCGACCGCACGTGCGCTTTGCCATCGAGGACATCAGCCAGGTGGGAGAAGCGCGTCGCGCCGCCCATCGGCTGGCACAGGAACTCGCCTTCGACGAGGCCGCCGCAGGCCGCCTGGCGCTGATCGTCACCGAACTCGGTACCAACCTGGTCCGCCATGTGGGTCCCGGCCGGCAGGCCGCGCTGCTGATCGGCGTGGACGAGGCGTGCGACCTCCCCGCCCCTACAGGCGAGGCGCGCCGGGGCGTCAGCGTGCTCTCGCTCGACCAGGGGCCCGGCATGGACCTCGACCGCTGCCTGCGCGACGGCTACAGCACCGGCGGCACCTCCGGCACCGGGCTGGGCGCGGTGCGCCGCATGGCGCGTCGCTTCGGCGCCTATTCGGCGCCCGGCCGCGGCACGGTGATCGCCGCGCAGGCTGCGGCGGACACCGATCGCTCGAGCCAGGGCGCCTCGCCCACGCTCGCGCAAGGCCCTTTCGACATCGCCGGCCTGAGCCTGGCCGCACCCGGTGAAACCGTCTCCGGCGACGCCTGGACACTGCGGCGACTGGACGACCGCTGGCTGCTGATGCTGGCCGATGGCCTGGGCCACGGCATTGCGGCCGCCGAGGCAGCGGACCGGGTGGTGGAGCTGACCCATCAAAGCAGCTGCCACCAGCCCGCAGCCATGCTGGAGGATGCCCATGACCGCATGCGCAGCACCCGTGGCGCGGCGGTCGCCGCGGTGGCCATGGAGATCGAGCTGCCCCGCCTGCATTTCGCCGGCGCAGGCAACATTGCCGGACGCCTGATTTCGGGTGTGTCCGATCGCACCCTGCTGTCGCAGCATGGCACGCTGGGGGTACAGGTGCGCCGATTGCAGGATGTCGCCTACGACTGGCCCGCGCACGCGGTGCTGGTGCTCCATTCAGACGGCATCATCACCCGATGGCATCTGGAGGACACGCCCGGCCTGCTGCAGTCCGATCCTGCGGTCATTGCCGGCTGGATCCTGCGCGATCATCTTCGAGGCCGCGATGACGCCACCGTCGTCGTCGCGCGCCGCCACCTCTCACCCCCCGCCCGCCCGACCGCCACACCATGACCGACGCCATGCCCATCGCCGACGATCCCGCCGCCCTGCGCGCGGCGCTGTCGCAAGCGCAGGCGCAACTGAGCGCCCTCCAACAGGAGCTGGACGAGACCAACCGCGGCGTGCTGGCGCTGTACTCGGAGCTGGACACCCAGGCCCAGCAACTGCGCCAGGCCACCGAACTCAAGAGCCGTTTCCTGGCCTACATGAGCCACGAGTTCCGCACCCCGATCGCCTCCATCCGCAGCCTCACCCGGCTGCTGCTGGACCGGGTGGACGGTCCGCTGACCGAGGAGCAGGAAAAGCAGATCACCTTCATCCGCAGCACATCGGAAGAATTTGCGGAAATGGTGAACGACTTGCTGGATCTGGCCAAGGTCGAGGCGGGTCGCATCGACATCTCGCCCGCCTGGTTCGAGCTGCTCGACCTGTTCGCCGCCCTGCGCGGCATGTTCAAGCCGGTGCTGGTCAATCCGGATGTCCAGCTGATCTTCGAGGAGCCGCAGACCACCGCGCAGCTGTTCACCGACAACGCCAAGCTCTCGCAGATCCTGCGCAACTTCATCTCCAATGCGCTGAAGTTCACCGCGCATGGCGAGGTGCGCGTGAGCGCCGTCTGCGACGAGGACGGCGCGATGACCTTCTCGGTCAGCGACACCGGCATCGGCATTGCGGAGGAATTCCATCAGGCGATCTTCCAGGACTTCGTGCAGATCGACTCGCCGATCCAGAAGCGGCTGCGCGGCACCGGGCTGGGCCTGTCGCTGAGCAAGCGTCTGGCCGAGCTGCTGGGCGGCAGCGTGGCGCTGCGCAGCGAGGCCGGCAAGGGCTCGGTGTTCTCGGTGACGGTGCCCCAGCGGCTGCCCGACAGCGTCCCGGAAGGCCTGGGCGCATGACCGAGCCGCGCGTCATCGACCGCTCGCAGCACCGGCTGCTGGTCGTCAACGACGATCCGATCGGTCGCTACACCACCGTGCGCCTGCTCAATGCGGCGGGCTTTCCGACGCTGGAAGCCGCCACCGGCACCCAGGCGCTGGAAGAGGCCGGGCTGGGCGTGTCTGCGGTGGTGCTGGACATCCACCTGCCCGACATCGACGGCTTCGAACTCTGCCGACGGCTGCGCGCGCAGGCCAGCACCTTCCGGCTGCCGGTCATCCACCTCACCGCCGCCTTCCTCACCGACGAGGACAAGGTCCGCGGCCTGGATGCCGGTGCGGATGCCTACCTCACCCATCCGGTCGAGCCGGCGGTGCTGGTCTCCACCATCCAGGCCTTGGTGCGCACCCGCGCGGCCGAGGAGGCGATGCGCCGCAGCGAGGCCAAGTTCCGTGCGGTCTATGCCCAGGCGCCCAGCGGCATCTGCCTGCTGTCGGCGCAGGACGGCACCGTGCTGGATGCGAATCCGGCCATGCTCGCGCTGCTGGGGCGGGACAGTCTGGCGGTGGTGGGCCGCCCGCTGCGCGAATTCGTCGCACCGGGCGATCTGGCACGGTCCCAGAGCTTCTTCAACGGCCTGGGCGCGGACGGCGTGCAGGCCGAATTCGCCCTGATCTCGCCGCTCGGCCATGCGGTGCAGGTGGAATGGTCGGCCTCGCCCCACATCGAACCGGGGGTGTGCATGGCGATGGCGGTCGACATCTCGCAGCGGGTGCAACTCGCCGAGCAGCGATTGCAGCTGCTGGACCGCGAACGCAGCGCCCGGGGCGAAGCGGAGCGGCTGAGCCGGTTGAAGGACGATCTGATCGCCGTGCTCTCGCATGAACTGCGCACGCCGCTCAACGCCATCATGGGCTGGACCCATGTGCTGCAGCGGCACAGTCCGCCCGATCTGCTGACCAAGGGGCTCGCGGCCATCGACCGCAATGTCAACATCCAGGCACGGATGATCTCCGACATCCTGGACATGTCCCGGCTCAATGTCGGCAAGTTGCCGCTCAGCCTCGAACAGGTCACGGCCGGCGCGGTGCTGCGCAATGCCGTCGCCGCGATCCAGCATTCCATCGAGGAAAGCGGGCATCAGCTGGTGCTGGACCTCCAGGGCGAGGACCTGGTGCTTCATGCCGACAGCGGCCGGCTGCAACAGGTGCTGTGGAACCTGCTCGGCAATGCCGCGAAGTTCTCCCCGCGGGAGACGGCCATCACCCTCACCCTGAGGCCCCAGGACGGCGGCGCCCTGATCGAGGTGCGCGACCAGGGCCAGGGCATTGCGGCCGAGTTCCTGCCGCATGTGTTCGACCGTTTCACCCAGAGCGATGCCGCCAGCAATCGCCACCACGGCGGACTGGGCCTGGGGCTGGCCATCGTGAAGAGCCTGGTGGAAGCCCACGGCGGCTGGGTACGGGTGGACAGCGACGGCACCGGCCAGGGCACCCGCATCGCCTTCTGGCTGCCCGGCGCCGAGCTGGGATCCGTCGATCCGTCGGCCGATGCCGAGACCGGCAGCGGCGCCTTGAGCGGCTATGGCGAACTCAACGACGCGCCGTCGGTCGCGCTGCCCGGCCTGCGGGTGCTGCTGGTGGACGACGATGCCGATGCGGGCGCCATGCTGCGCCTGATCCTTGGCGAACGCGGCGCGCGGGTCACTTCGGTCCAGAGTGTGGATGAAGCGCTGCGCACCCTGACCGAGCGGTCCTTCGATCTGCTGATCAGCGACATCGGCATGCCGGGCCGGGACGGCTATGAACTGATTCGCGACTGGCGTTCACGCGAAGCGGAAGGCCCCCAGCCGCCGCGTCGCCTGCCGGCCATCGCGCTCACCGCGTTTTCACGCGAAGTGGACCGCCAGCAGGCGCTGCATGCGGGCTTTGATGCCCATCTGTCCAAGCCGCTGAAGCCGCAGTTGCTGTTGCGCGTGGTCGAGGAACTGTCTCAACGTCCGGGCTGAGCACGCGCTCGAGGGCGAACCGAATTGAACGCCTGGTTCAGTTGACACACTGAGCGAGCTTCGCCACTGCTGCGACCGCCCAGGTTGGTTCATCGATGTCTCCTACCTTCCGCCCGGCTGCCATCGAAGCCGGGCCGTTCACCGCCCCCATTCAGGCGCAGCGCGCTGCCGGCGAGGACCGTCCGAACGACCCCACGGCCCGACGCCCGACACCCGACGAGTCCCACCCGCCGCAGCCGTCCGCCACTGCAGCCAGATTGGCCGACGCCATCCCGCCGGATCTCCCAACGCTGTGGCGTCCCATGACCCGGCATTGGCGAACCGCGTTGTCCGAGCTGGCCACCCGCGTGCATGCGCGGTGCGAGGAGCAGCCCGATGCGCAGGACATCGACCGCGCGCTGGCCGCACTCACCGCCCTGCTCTGCCAGCACCTCGACGATCTCGACGCGCAGGTCGCGCAGATGACGCAGGTCGCGACGGAGGGCCCCGCGAGATCAATGCCGGTCGCGTCGCCCGGCCCGCGCACCGACCGGACGGTGTGGCAGGAGCTGCAGGCGCTGCGGCAGTCGCCGACGCTGCGGCTGATCGAGCACAACCCCTTCCTCCGACTCGACCTCACGCCCAACCTGGATCAGCTCCTGCGCCGATGCGAGGCCCATGCGCAGGCGCAGGCGCAGGCGCAGACGCAGACAATTCAGCAGGGAGTCGTGCCATGCCGCTGATCCGTTGGGCCAGTGCCGACGTGGTCCCGAAGCACACGCCATCGGCCCCGGTGGCCGCATCCAGCTCCAGCGGCGCGCTGGTCGAGCGCCGCGGGCTTTCCCCGTCGCAGACCCAGTTCGTGGAAGACGTGCTGAGGCGCGGCGGCGCACTGCTTGAGGAGGCTCGCCAACCGCCGCCAGCCGATCTCGGGCTCAAGAGCGACGAACACGCGCGCCTGGACGCATCGGCCGCCGCCGCGCGCCGCCGACGCCGCCCCGCTGCGGGCGATCGCGTGGATGTGGATGCGCATGCGTTCGGCACATTTTTCTCGGGCGACCGACTGGCGCGGATGATGCAGCCCCACGGTCGCGATGTCGAATTCAGGCGTGCCCAACTGCGCGCGGACTGGAGCGCCCTGCACCAGGCCGCCGACGCACTGAAGGACGAGCCCTTGAGCGGCCACTTTCACCCAGCCGCCCGTCAGGTGGAACGGCTGGCCCAGACTTTCCTTCAACACGCCGCCAGCCATCGGGCGCGAGACGGGCAGGACGCCGACCGCCTGGATGTGGCCACCTCCCAGGTCAAGTCGATGCTGGTCCTGGTGCGTCAGTCCATGCAGCAGCATCTGGACGCCGCGCTGAGGGATCAGGTGGCCGCGCAGCCATCCCTGCGCGCAGAGGCCCGTCAACAGCACGCGCTCATGCTCTCGCAGCGCTTCGGGGCCGTCGCCGCGCCAGGCGGCAGCTCCGACGTCGAGCTGATCCGCAATGCAGACAGGCGCATCGCCTACGCCTTCAAGCCGGTCGCCGGGGAGTCCAATCAGACGCTGATCCCTCCAGGCGGGGGCGCCATGCGCGAAGCGCTGTGCGCTGCCGCCGGGCGCGAGGTGCTTCGGCAGACCGGCCTCGACCTCGGCTTTCCGGAGGTGACGCTGGCCGTGATGTCGGGCCATGTCGGCGCGCTGGTGGACGGACTGCCCGGCGAATGCCTGGATCCCGAGGCCTTGATGGCGCGGGTCGACCGTGAGTCGATCTCGCCGCAAACGCATCTGGAACTCAAGGTCCGCGGTGATGAAGTGGCGACCTGTCTGGCCCCGGTGGAACTTCAGAAGGTGCTGCTGGCCAATCTGCTCACCGGCAACCTGGATGTGAAATGGGGCAACGTGATGGTGGACCCGGCCGGCCGCTGTCGGCCCTTCGACGGCGGCACGGCGTTCCCGACCGCCGCACAGATGGCGATGTCCGTCGCCCTGGGCGTGCAGCCGTCGGCCATGGGCTACCTGCCGTTCTCCGTGTCGCCCGCCGCGGCATCGGTGGAGATGAACCGCGGCTTGGTGGAGGCGGTGCTGCGCATCGATCCGCAGGCCTATGCCGCGGCCCTGCAGGACGCGCGGTCCGATCTGTTGAAGTCGATGGACGGACTGGCGCGACGGGACCGATCGGGGACGTCAATCGACACCCCACGCCTGCTGACCGAGGCGGACGTGCAGCGCGGCGTGGCGTCGCTGCGCCTGGTGCAGGACGTTCTTCGCAGCGCTCCGCGGATGACGATGAACGCCTTCGCCCGGCAGTTCAGTCAGCGCGCCGCCACACTGACCTCGGCCACCGAACTGGAAGCCCTCCAGCGCCTGCAGAAGGCCGATCCCAGGCTCGCTCGGAAGGACCGGGCCGCGTTTGTGGCGCGTTTCGAGCAGGCCTGCGCGGCGACTCAGCCGGTCCGGCTGAGCGAACGCCCGACCGAGATCAGGGGCTGACCGGGCCGCGTCCGCGCGCCGGCTGCGCGCTCGCCGACGCGTTGATCGGTCTGACCGTGAACGCCGGAGCACCTGGATCGGCTTTCGTGGGCCCGGCGGCGAACAAGTTCTTCCCTTCGAATGCAAACCCTTTATCCATGTGACACCACCAAGGGGCTTCCACCGCCCGCAGGAGTTCATGGCCTTGTCCACCCATCCCCACGACCATGCCGCGGCCGCCGCATCGCCGGATGCGCGCCCGCCGCTGCCGCAGCCCGGCGTTGCCGCCCGCTTGGCAGACACCCCCTGGCGCGACCGGCTTGATGACGTCGCCCTCGATGACACCCCACCCGCTGCCTCAGCGCCACGTCCTCCGCACGATGACGTCGGCGCCCGCCGCCGGCCCGCCGCGTCCAGGACGGCGGCGGCGCTCACCACACCGCCGTCGACGCCGCGATGGCTTGAGGCCCTGGCGACCTGGCAGCGCGGCCAACACCAGATCACCCAGGCGCTGGAGGAACTGACCCGAACGGTCATGGCACGCTGCAACGGCGAACCGGATGCCGACGAGATCCAGACGGCGTTGTCATCCCTCACCGACCGCCTTCCCACCCGCGACGCGGTGTTGTTGCGACTGCTCGAAGGGGGCGATCCCGCCGTGCCGCCGCTGTCGCCGCAACGTCGCCTGAGCGAGGCACTCGCCACCATCGCTTGCTATCAGGAAGCCCTGGACGACGAGTTGCTGGATGAGCTGGAACACAACGGCTTTCTGCACTGCAGCCTGCGCCAACCCTTGACCCAGGCGTTGGACGACACCCTCGCCCACCTTGTCCCCTCCACCCACGTCCGCCCATGAGAACTCTTCATCACGCCGCTTCATCGGGTCATTCGGCATCGCCGGATCTGCCGCTCAAGGACCGGGCCGGCGCCGGCGCGCCAACCGGACTTCCCCGCCCCCAGCTCAGCGGCCCTCAAAACCGCTTCATCGCCGACATGCTGGCCAAGCATCGCGCCGGTGTACCTCAGATCGCCACGGACGGCCCGCTGAGCTACGCCGCGCCCGGCGCGTCCAGCTTTGACGAGAACTTCTCACCCGCCAAGCTGGAGAAGATCCAGGCGCTGTTGTCCAAGCGCAAAGGTCTGCCCCTGTTTCGCAAGAATTCCACCGGCAGCTTCCAACCGATCCTGGATGCGGCCAAGGCGCTTCACTCCGCCCCTCAGGAACGGTTCTGGGAACAGGCGAGATCGCTGCAGCATCAATTGGTGCGCTACCTCACGCCCGAGCGACGCAAGCGGCTGGACACGCCGTCCGGCCATCTGCTGAATGCGTCGCAAGAGGTCAGCCGCGCGCGCGCCTCCACGGCGCATCGGATGCTCAACGATCTGCGTCATCTGATTCAGCACGGCATCCATGAAGCCCATCCGCAGCGCTACAGCGCGACACCCTCCTCCAGCCAGGCGCCCATGACGTCGTTTGCGAAGGCGATGGCGCGCGAATTCGGGGAGAGCAAGGCCCAATGCGGCGACGGCATGCGGCTCATCCACCAGGCCGACGGGGGCGTTGCCGCCATCTTCAAGCCATTCCCGACCGGGGCGTCGCACGCCGATGTGCCGCCGGTGAACAAGCTGTTGCGCCAGGCCCTGTGCCACAGCGCCAACGAGACCGTCCGCCAGCAGACCGGGTTGGATTTCGGTTTTCCGGCAGTGGCCTTCTCCCGGATGGACGACCAGCCCGGCGCGCTGATCGAAGGCATCAATGGCCGTTGTTTCGATACGCGCGCGCTGGCCGACCGGCGGCGCGCGGGACTGACGGATCACATCGGCATGGAGCGAACCCTCGCCCGCTGGAACCAGGAACTGGGCACCGTGCCCGCAAGGGAACTGCAGCGGGCCATGCTGGGGCATCTCGCCATGGGAAGCACCCAGTTGTCCTGGGACCAGTTGGAGGTGGACCCGTCTGGGCAATGTCGTGCCAAGGGCGGACAGACCGCCTTCCCTGAACCCGGCACCGGCCCCAACAATCCGAACCCGGCCGCCGCCCTGTGCAGGGACCTGGACGGCAAGGCGCTGCCCGCCGCCAGCAAGCCGATCGACAGCCAACTGCGCAAGGCCTTCCTCAAGATCGATCCCGAAGCCCTGCAAGCCCAGTTGACCCGGCACCGCGACGACTGGCTGAGGACGCTGGCGTCCACGCTCGACCGCTCGGCCGACGCGACAGTGAACCAGCCGCCCTGGCGTGAGCTGATCAGCGACGAGGCCATCGCGCACACCTGCGGCCAGATCCGCGCGCTGCAGACGCACCTGGCCAAGCAGCCACAGGCGACCATGGCCTCGCTGGCCGAGCATGCCCCACCCGCCAAGGATGTGTTGGCCAAGCGGGGCGATGTCAGTCTGCGGGCGAGACAGGTCGCCCCCCCCACCGACTTCGAGGCCGCATCGGGGTCGGACCGACCGGCTGTCGCTGGGCATCGACCCTTCGGCAACCGCCTGCCCGCCGGCATCGTGCAGCGGCTGGCCCACTTCGAGCCGTTGAAACGGTCGGAATCCGACGCGACCCCGCAGCCAGGCGAGCTCCCCCCGCCGTCGTCGGCGCAGGCACGCGCCGCTTCCTCTCGACCGAACGGCTCGGGCATTCCGGAAGTGGATCTTGAGGCCTGGAATGAACTCTTCGGCGAGGACGAAGTCCCCGGCAGCCGGCGCTCGGCCTCATCGTCCAGCTCGGCTCCGCTTTCCAGGCAGGATTCCGGGATCGACAGTCCGCCCTCGTCGCTGCCCACCAGTGACTACGCGGAGATCTCGTCGCCCGTGATGGGGCGCCGCAAGGAGAAGGCGGCCCCCCTCCAGTCCTCGGCACGAGACTCCGATCCGGTGTACGCCCAGGTGTTGCCGAAGGCTCAGCGACCCCGTCCGACCGGTGCGCCACCCCAACCTCCCCGGCCGACCTCTTCATCGGGGCCGTCATCGGAGCCGTCGGATGCACCACCACTGCCGCCGTTCTCGCGTCAGTCACTGCGCCCGTCACAGCGCCCGTCACAGCGACCGTCACAGCGACCGTCACAGCGACCGTCGTCGAAGCCCTCCGTTCGGTTCTCGTTGCCGCCCTCCGAAGGCGCTGCGGGCCGCCCTTCAGCGTCGTCCACCACCGTCCGCACGTCCACACCGCCGCGCGTCGGTCGCTCTGCGCCATCGAGCACTGCGCCGACCATCGACGTCGAGCGCAGCAACAGCGTGCTGGTCAAGGCCGCCGCCACCTATATCCGCGAGATGGGCAGCTGGGCGAACCTGGGCGGGGAACTGGCGCCGCTGGCCATCACCAACCTGCCGGGCTGGCCGGCCAACCGGTCGCTGCAATTCCTGAATGCAGGCGACCGCAGCGAACTGATTCGTTACCCGCAGGGCAGTCAGGCGGAACCGGTGCAACTGTTGCGCGATCCCCAGCGAGAGCACTACACGCCCCTGCTCCGCGGCGAGCCGGTGGAGGTGGCCACCGATGGCGACTGCTTCTATCGCGCCATCCTGAAGGGTCTGGGCGATGACGCCCCGCTGTTCCGCAAGACACTGGGCCTGCCGGAGAACGCCACCGAGCAGCAGGCGGTGCAGCGTCTTCGTGAACGCCTGGCCACCCACATCGAACAGCAGGCCGAACACTACAAGCCGATCGTTGCGCTGTTGGCGGTCGTCGGCACGCCCAACGAGATGACCATCTAGCTCACCCGCTGTCACCTACGGCCCGCCCGTCCCCGATCACGCCGGCAGTCGCCGCGTGTACCGGGGGCCCGGGCGCGGTTCCAACCGGGCGCTTCAGGCGCCCGGTTTCATCTCGAACTTCAAGCCCAGCCAGAACGAGCGTCCCGGCGCGGGTTCGTAGAAGCGGCCATTGCCGTCGTTGACGATCACGCTGCCGACGTAGCGGCGATCCGCCAGATTGTCGATCCGGGCCGTCAGCGACCACTGGCCATGGCCCACTCGCCAAGCCTGGCTCAGCCGGAGATTCACCAGGCCATAGCCGGCCGCCCATTCGCTGTTGATGTCGTTGACTGCGGTGCGTTTCACGCCGCGCCACTCCATGGCGCCTTCGGTGTCGCTCGCCCACGCCGGCTTCCAGGCCAGTTCCGCAAAAGCACTGCCGCCCTGCGTGCCCGCGATCCGGTTGCCCGACGCCACCGGCACATTCGCTGCCGCACAGGGTGTGCCGGTGCAGGTGAGGAAGGCATCGCGGTAACGGGCCTTGAGGGTGGACACCGCCCACTGGGTGCGCCAGGCCGGCGCCGGCTGCCAGGCGGCCGACAGCTCCGCCCCGCTGCGCCGGGTGCGGCCCACGTTCTGAAAGCTGGACCGGCCTCCGCTGTTGGTGAGCACCCCGATCTCGTCGCGGGTGGTGACATGGAAGGCGGTGGCGTCCAGCGCCAGGGTGCCGCGTCGCCATTTGAGGCCCAGCTCCTGCTGAAGGCTCTTCTGGGGCTTGAGCGCGGTGTTGAAGCCCCCCAGCCCGTCGGCGCGGTAGGCCAGCTCATTGAGCGTGGGCGATTCAAAACCGCGGCCGATCGACGTATGCAGCAACAGCGCCGGCGACAGCCGCCAGCCCAGCCCCAAGGCGGGGTTCGCATAGCTGAAGCGCAGTGCGCCCGAGTCGTCGCCGTTGGCCAGGTACCGATCCCGCGCGCTCATGCGCACCTGCCCGGCGCGCACGCCGGCACTGGCGGACACCGCTTCGCTCACCGCCATTTCCAGCTGCGCATAGGCCTCGCGGGTGGTCGCCCGATTGTCCTCATCCCGACGCAGCGCGCCGGTGACGCCAAGCTGCTGAGACGCCCCGATGCCGATGAAGTTCTCGTAGCCCTGCCGGTCGTCGCGTTGCCGCTCCAGATTCAGCCCGGTGGCCAGCGTCGCGTCGCCCAGGCGCCAGCGCAGTCGCGCATCGATCCCGTCCTGCCGCCGATCGAAGTCCACCACCCCGCCGCCACTGCCCGGCGCCGCCTGCGCGCCGGTGGTGATCGACTGCCACTGCGTCACCGACCGGCGACCGACATAGGCGGTCAGGCCACTGTCGACCAAGGGCCCCAGGCCATCGAACTGATGCACCCATCGCCCTCCGAGCTGCGTCTGGCTGGCGTTCTTGCGGGTATTGAACTGCAGGGCCTGCGGCGTCGTCTGGTCTGGATCGGCCGCGAACTGGGCGGCCGTCAGCCCCAGCGGATCCTGGGCACGCTGGTCGATGTCGCTGAACAGCAGCAACACGCGATCGCGCGTGCCCTGCCAGCCCAATCGTCCATTGACCAGCGTGCGCCGGGCCTCGCTCTGCGGTCGAAACCCATCCACCTCCAGACCTGAGACGCTGGCCTGCGCCTCCCATCCCTGTCCGAAGGGCGTGCCGGCCGTCAGCCGCGCTTGTCGCAGGCCGGCGCTGCCGGCGTCCAGATCCAGGCCGAGCTGTGGCGCCTTCACTGGTGCGCTGACCAGCGCGATCACGCCACCCGAGCTGTTGCCATACAGCGCGGAGAACGGTCCCCGCAGCACCTCGATGCGTTGTGCCGACGCCAAATCGAAATGCGTGACCTGACCCTGCCCATCGGGCATGGTCGCCGGAATCCCATCGGTGTAGAGCCGCAATCCGCGCACACCGAAAGCGGCGCGAGCGCCGAAGCCACGCGACGACAGCTGCAGGTCCTGGGCATAGTTCTGGCGGTGGTTGGCGGTAATGCCGGGCACCCGCGTCAGCGCTTCGGACAGGTTGATCATCGGCCCCGCCTCCCGCAGCGTTTGCGACTCCACCACCGACACCGCATACGGTGCATTGGCCAGCGCGCGCTCGGACACACTGCCGGACACCACGACCACCGGGAGCGTGACGCCGGCCTGCGGAGCGGCATCTACCTGCTGCTGTTGCTGTTGCTGTTGCTGTTGCTGGCCATCTTGCGCGCGAGCGGGCACGGCTGCGGCAGCACAAGCCAAGGCCCATGCGGCGGCGGATGCGGTCACCGTGCGCCCGACGCGCAACGACGAAATCGACACCACGGTCCCCGTGGCCCAGGGCGCTCGCATGCGGGCGAAAGCACGCGATCGCTCCGACGTGATACGCGTCGCGCCTGCATCGTGCAGGACCGAGCTCCGGGCCGTGGCCATCTGCCGCGCCCGCTCAGCGCGCGGCCGCTTCGCGCGGGCATGTTCCTCTTCGCGGCCACCAGTCTGGCAGCCTGGGCCCAACGGGCGCTTCGTCATCTGTGTCCTTCCAAATCAATCCGGCATTGCTGGCCCTGGACCGGTCCACCACGGTCCCGAGGCGCGCGAATGGTATCGCCCTGCACCTGAAAGCGATGACCGCATCAGCCCCACGCCATGCCAGGCATCTCGCTTGCCATGGAAGTTGCGAATCACCTTCACCCCTGCTTTTTTCAGGAGACCGGAATGGCCAAGCAGAGCGGTCCGACCGCCCCGTCCGAACCCCGCGCCGATCGTCGCGCACGCCGTGCCCGAGGCGCCCGTCGTCAGCCCAGCCTCACCTTGATCGGTGCGATGACGCTGACCCTGGCCGTGGTGCTGATCGGCGACATCGGCATGAATGTCGCCCGCGCCCTGGAGGCGCAGCCGGCCACGCCGCCGGGCTTCGGACCCAATCCCGCCTTGCCGGAGCCCGCCAAGGCGCTGGTGCCCACGATCAACGTGGCCAAGGCCATCGGCTGGCCCACTGGCGTTCAGCCGCAACCGGCCGCTGGCCTGAGCGTGGTGCGCTTCGCGGAGAAGCTGGATCACCCGCGTTGGATCTATGTGCTGCCCAATGGCGACGTGCTGGTGGCTGAAACCAATGCACCGGTGCGCCCAGACGACGGCAAGGGCCCGAAGGCCTGGGTCGCCAAGCAATTCCAGAAGCGCGCCGGGGCGACGGTGAAGAGCGCCAACCGCATCACGCTGCTGCGCGACACCAACGGCGACGGCGTGGCCGATCAACGCTTCGTCTTTGCCGAGGGCCTGAACTCGCCCTTCGGCATGGCCCTGATCGGCAACCAGTTCTACGTGGCCAACACCGATGCGGTGGTGCGCTTCCCCTACAACGAGGGCCAGACGCGACTGGCGGGCTCGCCCACCAAGCTGGCCGACCTGCCCGGCGGCACCATCAACCACCATTGGACCAAGAGCCTGATCGCCAGCGCGGATGGCAGCAAGCTCTACGCCGGCATCGGCTCCAACAGCAACGTGGCCGAGAACGGCATGGCCGCGGAACAGCGCCGTGCCGCGATCCTGGAGATCGACGTCAAGACCGGCGCGACCCGCGTCTTCGCCAGCGGGCTGCGCAATCCGGTCGGCATGACTTGGGAGCCGACCAGCAAGGCGCTGTGGGTGGCGGTCAATGAACGCGATGAACTCGGCGACGACCTGGTCCCCGACTACATCACCTCGGTGCAGGACGGCGGTTTCTACGGCTGGCCCTACAGCTATTACGGCAAGCATGTCGATGTGCGGGTCAAGCCGCCGCGGCCCGATCTGGTGGACACCGCCCTGGTGCCCGACTATGCCGTCGGTGCGCACACCGCCTCGCTGGGCCTGACCGCCTCGGACGGCAATCGGCTGTCGCAGACCTATGCGCACGGCATGTTCATCGGCCAGCATGGCTCCTGGAACCGTAAGGAACCGTCGGGCTACAAGGTGGTCTTCGTGCCCTTCGTCGGTGCCAAGCCGAGCGGACTGCCGATGGATGTGCTGACCGGCTTCCTCAATGGGAAGGGCGAAGCCATGGGGCGTCCCGTCGGCGTGGCGCTCGACAAGCAAGGCGCCTTGCTGGTGGCCGACGACGTCGGCAATGTGATCTGGCGGGTCACCGGATCGGGCAGCTCAACGGATCCGGCGTCCGGCACCACCGTGCCCGCCACCACACCGCCGCCCGCAGACGCAGCTTCGCGCTGAGCTCGAGGTCACGCGTCGACACCGAGCGCGCCAACACGCGCTGCAAACACAACGAGGCCCCGGCAAACACCGGGGCCTTTTGTATTTGCGGGCGGGATCGCCATCCCTGATCACGCCCTCCACCGAGGGGTCAGATGTCAGGGCAGCGGCGGGTGCGGTGTGGCCGCTGCCGCCGTGCGCCTGGCGCCGGTGTCGCTCCAGTCAACCGCCGACGCTCAGGGCGGCGCCACGCACCAACAGGCTGTTCGACGATTCCCAGTACTCGCTGCGATCCGGCGTCACCTTGAGCGCGGCCAGCCGCTCGGACTCCGGCCCTTCGGGAAAGAACGGACGGGCCTGCTGGGTCCACAGTTCGCGCAGCCGTGCCTTGTCGTGCAGCAGCTCGCCGCGGCCGGCGATGGAGACATACACCGAGCGCACCTCATCACTGAAGCTCAGGTTGACGCGTCGATAGCGCTCATGCGCTGCGTCGTCGTCCGGGTGATGCTCGCAGAAGAACCACAGGGCGCCGTCAGCATCGAGTTCCAGCAGCGTCATCGGCTTGCTGTCGATCGAGCCGTCCGCCAGCACGGTGGCCAGCATCGCGATCCGCTGTCCGGCAACCAACTGGGACAGGCGCGATCCGCCGGAGATCGCTGGCTGCTCGGCCTGGGGATGGGTCGGTGTCAGCGGATCGGTGCCGGTGGCGGAGGGGCGGTTCTGGGCGAGTTCGCTCATGGGCGTTCCTTGGGATTCAGGGGATTCAGGGGAATTCAATGACCGGTGTCGGCGCGCTTCGCCGGCACCTTGGCACCGGCCTCTCGCGCCTTGGACAAGCCGATCGCCACCGCCTGCTTGCGGCTGGTCACCGTCTTGCCGTCCTTCCCGCTCTTGAGCTGGCCACGCTTTTCCTCGTGCAACGCCTGCGCGACGGCCTGCTGCGCCTTCTTGCCGTACTGGCTGGTCATGGTGGTCCTCCTGATTTGAATGGAATGCCGAAGATCGGCAACCCGCATGCCGAGCATCCGGCCTCGATGGCGTGCGATTCCGATGCCCCCGAGGCATGCGGGTTGCCGAACAAGATCGACCCATGCCCGCACAGCCGCGGACGATCTTGCACCGCACACCCCCACACACCGAGGACACGACATGGCCAACCGCAAATCCGATGCTCCCGCCCCGACCGGCACATCGGCCAAGACAGCAGGCGCTGCTGCAGCGCCCAAGACCGCGAAGACAGGAAAGACCGCCCCCGCCACCGAGGCGCCTTCGAATGGCGCGAAGGCCGGCAAGACCGCGCCCAGTGCCAAGGCGGCCAAGGCACCTGGCGCTAGCGTCGCCACCGCCAAGCCCGGCGCGTCGTCCGTGCTGGGCGACGGCATCGGCTCCGCGCTGAGCACCGTCGCCGGCCCGGCCCAGGGCGAGGTGACCGCGCCTGAGGGCGCCACCGAAGCGCAGGTGCGCCTGGTCCGCAAGATGGCCGGCACCGACACCTTGGCGCGCGGCACGCCCTCCAATCCGCTGAAGGCGGCCGAGCATGGTCGCGACAACGCCGTGCATCCGCAGGCCGGCGTGCCGGTCGACGCCCCGGATGAGGAGGTCGGCGCCAGCACGCTGAGCGAGGACTTTGCCTCCGACAAGGTCGGCGACGGCATCCCCGAAGCGGGTGAGAACCCGACCAACGATTCGCTGGATCGGGTGCGGGTGGATTCGACCGGCCGGGTGCTGACGACCAATCAGGGTGTGCCCGTCGGCGACAACCAGAATTCGTTGAAGGCCGGGCTGCGCGGTCCGACGTTGATGGAAGACTTCATCCTGCGGGAGAAGATCACCCACTTCGACCATGAGCGCATTCCCGAACGCGTGGTGCATGCCCGCGGCTCGGCGGCGCATGGCTACTTCGAGTCGTATGGCGCGTTGGATGACCTCACCATCGCCGCACCGTTCGAAGCCGCCGGCAAGCGCACGCCGGTCTTCGTGCGCTTCTCCACCGTGGCCGGCGAGCGCGGTTCGGCCGACACCGCCCGCGATGTGCGCGGCTTTGCGGTGAAGTTCTACACCGAGCAAGGCAACTGGGACCTGGTGGGCAACAACATGCCGGTGTTCTTCATCCAGGATGCGATGAAGTTCCCGGACCTGATCCATGCGGTCAAGCCCGAGCCGCACAACGGCATGCCGCAGGCCGCCAGCGCGCACGACACCTTCTGGGACTTCGTCTCGCTGATGCCGGAATCCACCCACATGCTGATGTGGGTGATGTCCGACCGCGCCATTCCGCGCAGCTACCGGATGATGCAGGGCTTCGGCGTGCACACCTTCCGGCTGGTGAATGCGCAGGGCGAAGCCCATTTCGTGAAGTTCCACTGGACGCCACGCGCCGGCACCCATTCGCTGGTGTGGGACGAAGCGGTGAAGCTGGCCGGCGCGGATCCCGACTTCCATCGCCGCGATCTCTGGGAGGCGATCGAAGCCGGCCAGTATCCGGAATGGGAGCTGGGCCTGCAGGTCTTCACCGAGGAACAATCGGAACAATGGTCCTTCGACATCCTCGATCCGACCAAGATCGTGCCGGAGGAACTGGTGCCGATTCGTCCGGTGGGCCGCATGGTGCTGACCCGCAACCCGGACAACTTCTTCGCCGAGACCGAGCAGGTGGCCTTCTGCACCGCCCACATCATTCCCGGCATCGACTTCAGCAACGATCCGCTGCTGGCGGGCCGCATCCACTCCTACCTGGACACCCAGATCACCCGACTGGGCGGCGCCAACTTCCACGAGATCCCCATCAACGCGCCGATCGCGCAGGTCCACAACAACCAGCGTGACGGCCTGCACCGCCAGGCCATTCCGCGCGGCCGTGTCGCCTATGAGCCGAACTCGCTGGCGGGGGGCTGTCCGTTCCAGGCCGGCAAGTCGGGCTTTGTGTCCTACCCCAAGGCGATCCAGGGTGAGGCCCTGCGAGGCAAGCCGGAGCGCTTTGCCGAGCACTATGCCCAGGCCACGCTGTTCTGGCAGAGCCAGAGCGAGGCGGAGCAGGACCACATCGTGGGCGCCTTCCGTTTCGAGCTGACCCGTGTCCAGACGCCGGCCATCCGCCAACGCGTGCTGGCCATGCTCCGGCATGTGGACGAGACACTGGCCACACGCCTGGCGGACGACCTGGGCATGGACCTGCCCGCCCCGCTGCCGGACCTGTTGGGAGACAGCGGCGTGGGCGCCCCGGTGGCGGGCGCCGTGCAACCGCCGGAGGTGACGCGCTCGGACTCGCTGTCCTTGCTCGACCGTCCCGGCGATGGCGGACTGTGGGGGCGCCGCGTGGCCTTGCTGGTGCATGAGGGCATCGACGGCGCGCGGGTGCGCGAGGTGCATGAGGCGGTGCTGTCGGCCGGCGGCGTGCCGCGTTACATCGGCCACCGACTCGGCGATGTGAGCACGGCCGAGGGCGATGTGATCCCGGTCGAGATCACGCTGGAGACCGCGCCGGGCGCGCTGTGGGATGCGGTGGTGCTGCCCGAGGAAACCGACGATGCGCCGCATCTGTCGCGCTCCGCCCAGGCGGTGGCCTTCGTGCAGGACCAGTATCTGCACTGCAAGCCGCTGCTGGTGCTGGGGCATGACAGCGCCTTGCTGGCGGCAGTGGGTGCGCCAGGGTCAGTGGATGAGGCCGACGGCGATCCGGCCCTGTTCTTCATGGATCCGCCCGCCACGCCGGAAGACGGCACCGATCTGGCCACGGTGACCGCCTTCCTGACCAGCCTGGCCGGTCATCGCCGCTTCGAGCGGGAGATGGATCCGCCGCAGCGCTGAGGCCGACACCCCAGCCATGAAAGACGGCCCGGCCGGGCCACCTCATGCGGCGATGTCCGCATGGGGTGGCCCGGCCGGCCTCATTGGGCGAGCCAATGGCCGGCCGCCACCGCAGCGCCTCCGACCGAACCGCTGGACGATCGGCCGACAGGCAACCGACTCGCGTCAGGCCGTCCCGTGCGCGGCTTCGGTGGCGGCCTCGGCGGGCGCTGGCGGCGACGTTGTGCGGGTGCTGGTCCTGGTGCTGGTCCTGGTGCTGGGCGTCGGCCTCGGTCGCCCGCAGCGCCATGTCCATGCGGTCCAGCCTGGCCAGCGACACACGGGCCGCGCCCATTGCCTCGACCCAGCTCTGCAGCCGTCCCAACGCCTGAACGCCCACCCGCCCCCGGGCCTGCTGCGCGGTCCGTTCGGCGCGGTCGATGAGGGTCCAGACCGCGGGCGACGCGCCTTCGTCCACGTCCGCGTCCGATGCCATGTCCTACGGGGCGTCGGTGCGCTGGAACCGTTGTCCCGCCTGAGCAATCTCCGCTTGCAAGGCGGAGTAGCGACGCCACATGTCGGGATGGCAGTCGGGATCGAAACGCGCCCGCTGAAGCAGCCAACGGGCCGAATGATGCAGCGGCGAGCCTTCCTGCGGCGAGCCGTCCACCAGACCCTGGCGGAGGGTGGCGATGTCCTCACGCAGTTGATCGGCCGCATGACCACGCACCGTGTCCACGCAATGGGCCGCCTGGCTGAGGTAGTACGCCGTCAGGACCGCGAGGGTCTGATGGGCCACCTCGGAAGGGCCCGATGGGTCTGACGCGGCTGATGAGGCCGATGCGGCTGAGGGGCCGTTCGGGCAGCCATGCCTGCATGAAACCTGGGCGTGCCACGCCCGAGGCGCTCGACGTTCGTGAGGTTCCGATCGCTGTTGTGGTTGTTGTTGCGGTCGCGGTCGCCGTTGCGGTCAACCGGTCGTCCGGTCATCCCATCAACGCACTCATCGAGTCTCCGCGCCGCCCGGCGGCACGTTGGACGTCATGGCCTTCAGCTCATCACTCCACTGCTGCTCCAGCTCAGCCCGCCGACGGCGCCAGGCGGTGGACAGCGACGACCAATCCATGCCGGACGAATGCGTGAGTTGCGGCAGCAGTCCCTGCTCCACATCCTTCACATGGTGCTCGACATAACGGCCCAGGACGCCCACCAGCGGCACGAACTGCGGATCCTGCGCGGTCATGCGGCGCAGCTGGGAAAGGAGGATGCGCACCACCAGTTGCTCCACCTCCGCTTCATGAATCAGTCGGTGTTCCGTCGGCCCGGTGGCTGGGCAACGGCGCACCGCCGGATAGAACAGCTCTTCTTCCAGCGTCGCATGAAGCCGGATCAGCGCGCAGGTGCGCCGCACCAGCACCTCGCAGGCCTGGACATCCTGCTGAGCCCACAGCCGGTCGAACTGGTGAAACGCATGCAGCGCCCGCTGGTGGTCGTCGACCAGCAGCGCCACCACTTCGTCGCGCGCGGCCAGGTCGGCCCGAACATCGCCTTGCAGAAATGCATGACTCATGCTGCGGCTCCTTCCCCGATCCCGAGGGCTCGATGCTGCATGCGCGCCGGGGCGGCGTGATCGTCGTGATAGCGCTTGGGGCCGTCCGGATGCACGCCCGGATCGTCGCCATGCTCATGCGGCAAACGGTCCGGTGCCGGTGACGCCGGGCCGGGGGTCGGTGCCGGGCTGGGAGCCGCGGGCCGCTCCTCCTTCGGTCGCGGCGCCGGCGCTGCCGCCCTCAGCGTCGAGACCGGAAGCAGAGGCGAAGTGGCGGTGGGCGTGGGCGTGGGCGTGACGCTCGGTGTGGCCCACAGGTATTCCCAGGACGGCTCGATCTCGGCATCCGCATCAGGTCGGAGTTCGCGCACCGCTTCCACGACACCGAAGCACTGGAAGCGCGCGCTCTCGGCATCCCAGCGGCGGAATCTCCGGTCGCGGACCTGATAGAGATGGAGGTCGGCACCCAGCATGCGGTATTCACGCAGATGCCCGTCGCCATGGGGCAGATCCTCGGAGAAGAAGGGCCGCGGTACTGCGGCGGCATCCGCCGGCAGGACCGCATGATTCCACTGCAGCGGATCGTCCAGCAATGCTTGCGCACGCAGGCCCAGCAGCGCCTCGACCGAGGCACTCACATGCAGCAGACGCTGATTCGCCACATCGGCGCACCAGAACACCTGCCACGGGGTCTCGAAAGCCTTGTCGTTCATGTGATGGATCTCCTTGAACCGATCGAGGCAATCCGGATGCCGCCCGTTCGGCGGCCTCCTCTTCCGACACGTGTTCCGTCTCGTTTTTCGTCTCGTTTTCCGACTCGTTTTCCGACACGTTTCCCAACCCGCTTCCCGACCCATCCCCGCGGCCATGCGGGCCGACCTCCCCGCGATCGAATGCCAAGCGGGCGCGCCAATTGCAGTGACCTTGCCGCAAAGGCGCCATTCATGCAACGCCGCACTGTCGCGGCGACATCGGCGCTGTCGCAGGAATGATGCGTCAATGGCGCGTCATCCGGCGACCTGGCCCATGAGGATTCCCATGATCGAGCACCCTGCCCCCCGCTGTTCGGCGGCCATGAGCGCCGTATCGACGGCCCTGTCGTGGATCGCTCACCTGCCCCCGCCACGATCGGACGCGCGTCCCAGCCGCGCACACAGCATTCCGCCCTCACCTCCGCATCCCGACGAGGTGCCCAGCGTGCCGCCTCCGCCGCACGGCCCGCCCACCGAGCCCGAACCCGGCCCGCCCGAGGTGATTGATCCCCCGTTGCCGGAGAACCCGGTGCCCGTGCGCGAACCGCCGGTCATGCCGACGCCGATGGCGATTCAGTAAGGCAGCCGCGGCCGGCCCCTTCCGTCGGTCGTGTCGCTCGAGACGGGTACATCGGCGGCTGGCGCCCGCCGTGCGGCGCTCGCCTGTGCTGGAGAACTTGAATTTCCGCCTTTTCGCAGGAGCGTGACGGGCCTTGGCCGTTCGCATCACGCGCGCCTGAAGAACAGGTCGGCACGGCAATTGCCAACGGTGGCGGGTAGTTGATTTTCTCTGTCACAGGAGTCGCCATTGAATGCTTTGCTGCTGCCGGCCTTGCGCCGGGTGCTTGCCGACGGTGTGTTGGCCAGTCTGTTCTCCGGACTGGCGGTGTTGCGCAGCAGCCGGACCGACCTCGCCCACCAGGTGGGCATGGCCGAATTGCGCGTGGGCAAGCCCCCGCTGAGTTCCCGCGCCGCCACCTTGGCTATGCACACCGCCACGTCGGTGATGTGGGGCGCGCTGTATGACCGCATGCGCGCCCTCCGCCGTCGGCCCGGCCGACTGGATGCCTGCACCGATGCGCTGCTGCTGGCCGCCGTGGCGGCAGGCATTGATCGGGTGGTGGGGCCGCGTCGGCTCACGCCGGGTGCGGACAAGCCGGCCTCGTCGCCACGGCCGTGGACCCTCTACGGCGGCTTTGCGGCTGGACTGGCGGTCGGCGGCCTGCTCGCCCTGCGGCATTCGCGGCCGGCGTGTGACGACGATGACGATGAAGCCCGCGATCAATGGGTGGACGATGCACCCCGCCGCGTCGGCACCGATCGCGACGCCAATGACGACCGGTACGGTGAATTCGGTGACGCGCTCGATGCGGTCGGCCAGCACCTCGGCGCGCCCCGCCCCGTGGGCGCCTGGGCGTCGGACAGCGGCTTGGCCACGCTGAAGGCTCGCGCTTCGGCGCTGCACGATCGACTGCTGCATCTGCAGCGCGATGCGGCGCAGGACGAGGCCGGGCCAACGCCCCGTCGCTTTGGGGGCCGCGCATGAAATCACTGCATCTGCAGATTCGCTTCCTGGTGCCGCTGCTGGCCACGTTGACCGTGGCCGCCTTGCTGGCGCTGCCGCTGCTGGACCAGATGACGCTGCGCTGGTTCTCGCGCGACCTGAGTGCACGCGGCGCCATGGTGGCCAAGACGCTCTCCTTGGCCATTTCCGACATCGAACCGGGCGCCAAGCGCGAGCGCCTGCGCGCCCTGCTGGAACGCGGGGTACTGGACGAGCGCCTGGTGGGCATTGCCTTCTGCAGCGCCGACGACCGCCAGGTGCTCAGCACCAAAGGTTTCCCGGACACGCTGAGCTGCAAGGAAGCGCGTGACGTGGCGGGTCAGAAGGACCCGCGCCTGGACCTGGCCAGCGGGGCGGTGCACATCGGCGTGTTCCCGGTCAGTCCGCAGCAGGCTGATTCCGATCGCCTGGTGCTGCTGCACGACCTGAGCCTGCCCGACCGGCGCAGCGTGGACACGCGGCGCTACATGATCATCTTCATCACCATCCTGGGACTGGCGATCGCCGGCATCACGATGATCGTGGCGCAGATCAGCTGGCGCGGCTGGGTCTCGGGCATGCGGGCCATCATGCGGGGCGAAGGTCTGGTGCGGCCGCTGCTGCAAAACGGCGGCGGCCCGGCGCCCGACAGTGCCCCGCCCGAACTCCAGCCGCTGGAGGTGGAGATCCGCCGCCATCTGCGGGAGCTGGAGGACAACTTCTACCGCGAGCACGGCCCGCTCACACCATGGGATCCGGAGCGCCTGCGCGGCCTGCTGCGCACCGAGCTGCGGGGCGACCAGGTGATCGTGGTGTCGAACCGCGAGCCCTACATCCACCTGCGCGGGCCCGACGGCATCAGCGTGAGTCGTCCGGCCAGTGGCTTGGTGACGGCCGTGGAGCCGGTGATGCGGGCCTGCTCCGGCACCTGGATCGCCCATGGCAGCGGCAATGCCGACCAGGAGGTGGTGGATGCCAACGACCGGGTGGCCGTGCCGCCGGACACCCAGGACTATGTGCTGCGCCGCATCTGGCTGACCGCCGAAGAAGAGGAAGGCTACTACCAGGGCTTCGCCAACGAAGGCCTGTGGCCGTTGTGTCACGTGGCCCATGTGCGGCCGGTGTTCCGGGAATCGGACTGGGCGCAATACCGTGCCGTGAACCAGCGATTCGCCGATGCGGTGGTCGCCGAAGCCCGCAGCGACGATCCGGTCGTGCTGGTGCAGGACTATCACTTCGCCCTGCTGCCGGCGATGGTGCGGGAGAAGCTGCCCAAGGCCACCATCATCACCTTCTGGCACATCCCATGGCCCAACCCGGAGTCCTTCGGCATCTGCCCTTGGCGGCGCGAATTGCTGCAGGGCATGCTGGGCAGCACCATCCTGGGCTTCCACACCCGGTTCCATTGCAAGAACTTCACCGAAACGGTCGACCGCTACCTGGAGGCCCGCATCGAGCACGAGCACTCCACCATCAGCTATCAGGGCGAACCGACGCTGGTGCAGAGCTATCCGATTTCGATTGCCTGGCCCACCGACGACGAGCGGGCCCAATGGCCGACCCCGGCCGCGGCCCGCGAAGCCGTCTTCGCGCGACTGGGCCTGGCGCCGGACACCATGCTGGCGGTGGGCGTGGACCGGTTCGACTACACCAAGGGCATCCTGGAACGGCTGCATGCGGTGGAACGCCTGCTGGAAAAGCACCCCGAATGGCAAGGCCGCTTCGTGATCGTTCAGGTCGCGGCACCGACCCGCAGCGCGCTGGATGAATACCGTGAATTCCAGGATCGGATCCAGCGGGTGACGGAGCGCATCAACCTGCGCTTCGGCCAGAGCGGCTACAAGCCGGTGCATCTGCTGGCGGAACATCACGACCATGCCGCGTTGATGGCGCTCTACCGCGCCGCCGACATGTGCGTGGTGACCAGCCTGCATGACGGCATGAACCTCGTCTGCAAGGAGTTCATCGCCGCCCGCGACGATGAACAGGGCGTGCTCATCCTCAGCCGTTTCGCCGGCGCCGCCCGCGAGCTGCCGGAAGCGCTGGTGATCAATCCCTACCATGTCGAGGAAACGACCGACGCCCTGCACCGCGCTGCCACCATGCCCCCGCAGGAGCAGCGTGAACGCATGGCCAGCCTGCGCATGACGGTGCGGGAGTTCAACGTCTACCGCTGGGCCGGCCGCATGCTGGCCGACGCGGGCCAATGGCGGCTGCGCGAACGCATCACCCGGCGTGTGCAACGGCGCTCCCGCGAGGGCGCGGAGGCGATGATCCCGTGATGCCGGTCCGACACCTTTTGGGACGCGACGGGACGCAAGCCCTGACCCAACTGATGCAGCAGCAGCCGCTGCTGGCGTTCGACTTCGACGGGACCCTTGCCCCGATCGTGATGCACCCGGACGAGGCCCGGGTGCCGGTGGAGGTGGCCCGGCAGCTGGAGCATCTGGCTCGGCGGGTGCCGGTGGCGGTGATCACCGGTCGGCAGGTGCTGGATGTCCGGCATCGGCTCGGCTTCGCCCCCACCCACATCGTCGGCAACCACGGGGCGGAGGATGAGTTCGACGGACCGGATCCCGGCGTGGTCCTGACCCTCAAGCCGTTTCGCGAGCGCGCCGATCGCTTCGAGCCGCTGCTCAGCCGCGTGGGGGCCAGCATCGAGGACAAGGGCGCCTCCATCGCCATCCACTATCGCCTGGCGGCGAATCCGGTCGAGGCGCGCGCCGCGATCGACGAGCTGCTGAGCGACTTGCCGGCCGGCGTGATCACCGAGCCCGGCAAGCGGGTCGTGAATGTGCTGGTGGCCGGCGCGCCGGACAAGGGCGATGCACTGGCCCGGCTGTGTGCCCGGTACGGCACCTCGGCGGCGTTCTATGCCGGCGACGACACCAACGACGAGCCGGCCTTCCGGCGCGCGGCCCCTGGCTGGGTGACCGCCCGGGTGGGCCCGCGGCTGGACCACAGCCACGCCGGCTTCTTCCTGCAGGAGCAGGCGGAGATGGACGAAGCCTTGCGGGTGATGCGGCAGGCCCTGGGCGACTGAGTCGCCCGGTCCGACACGTCCAGTGGAAGAGGACCGCGCGGCGTGACGCCGGCGCCAGGATCGGCGAGCCCGCATCCGCATCGCGCCGGCGCCAACTCGGGCGCCAACTCGGGCGCCAACTGGGTCGTGAACGCTGCCGTCAACCCGGGCGTCAACTCGGGCGTCAACCCGGACGTCAATGCGGAGTCGGGGGCTGCGGCGCGGCCGGGGCACGCGGCGACGGGCGTCGCGCCTGGCCGTTCCGGGGAAGGTCCGGCGCGTCGGTCGATCGGTTCAGTTGCCTGGCTGTCCGCACCAACTCGTCCATTTCGTAGAGGGCGCAGCGCATCTGGTCGCTGTTGAGGGCGTACTCGAACTCTGCTTCGAATCTGTCGAATCGCTCCGCCAGTCGGCCCAACGCCACCCCACCGGATTGACGCAGCTGCGACATGCCCGCCCGCAGTTCCTGATGCAGCTTGCACTGGTTGACCACCTCTTCCCACGCACGGTCGTTGACCATGAGCTGAAGGGTCGCGGCACACAGTCCACGGACCTGTTCCGTCGTCCGCATCGACGACTCCATCATGCCTTTGCCGAAGCAACGTCTCGCTTCGTCATGGAGGGCATGGGCCTTGTCGGCGCGCGGCTGCAAGGCCTCACGAACCCTGGCATCACAGCTTTCAATGAAACTGTCCAGGCGCCTCAGGTCGGTCCGCTCAGCCTTCTCCAGCGCCAGCAGCACGACACCGGTGCTGGTGGCCAGCTCCTCAGTCAGCCGCTTCGCCTCCGCCATGACCTCGGCGGTCACCATCGGTTCCCGAGCGCAATGTTGCAGCCGTTGGCAGCGTTGCCGCAGTTCCGCGCCATACGGCGTGCCGGTGGGCAACCGGCGCAGACGCGATTCGATCTTCTGCAACTCGTCGCGCAGATAACGGCTGGACACGGGCATCAACCCGGTCGGTGACGACCTTCCCGCGCCGGACCCCGGACCGTTCGGCATGCCGGGCAGCGACCGCCCATCCAGACGGTCTCGCAAGGTCGGGTCGATATCGAACGCCTCGAGGGTCGGGCGACGCTCAGCAAGACGAGACGGTCCGGTCAACGCCGGCCCGGCGCCCTGCACAGCGGGGCCCGCCTGCGCCAGCTTGCAGCCAGGGTTGTGCACCGGCGGGGTGGCCGCAGGCGCTGGGACGTCAGGCTGCGGGTCCTGGACGCGGAGGACGTCCATGGCGCGCCACATGGCCTCGCTGGGCGTGAGGAAGAACACCGTCAGTTCGCGTCGTCGTGGTCAGTTGGCGCGACCCTCGCCCATCGCCCAATCGTAGGGCGGTGGAAGATCTAACTCGCCGAGTTGGACGAGCTCCGGTGAAACGTATGTCGGTGGAAGTATCAAGCGGCGCCGTTGGACGAGCTCCAGTGCATTGCCCATGTCAATCAGCGCACTCTCAGCCTCCGAATGGCTTTCAGCCGTCTCGAAGCGGATCACTGACGCCTCGAATTGTTCGACGCCAAGCCGCCCCTCGCGTGAGGCGAGCAACCCGGTCTCTCGGGTCTTGAAGTCGTGGAAGAGGCCCTTCAGGGTGTGGCTCCTCCGAATCTGCTGCTCCGGATCCGGCCACTGAGTCGATGACCCCTCGAGCATCAGAAGTCCACCCGAGGTGGCCTTCTCGGCCACATCGGCCAACCCGGCGGCATACTCCAGGTGACCGCGGCCAAAGGCATCATGCGCTTGCTTCAACAGGCCACTGGCACTGCCCTCGCGTCGATGGCCCGCGTCGCGGAGTGTGCCCTGGGGAAAGCCCTTCGCGCGAGCCGACAGCTGACACCGCATTTCCTCGGTGCGATTCAACGCGTTCAGCACCATGTGCGCATACGCCACCTGGGACTGCAAGATCTGGACATTGGCGAGCCAGGTTTCGGTCCCGGTGCGACGCGATGGCGGCGAGTCGTTCAGCCGGCGACACTCGTTCGAGAGTGTCGAAGACAGGTGGGAGGGTTGAGGCAGTTTGTCGATCCGGCTCAAGATCGTCGCCAGCTTCTTCTTGACCTCCTGCGTCGAGGGCCGCTCAGCGGTCCCGGCTGCGCCCATCTGCAGATCCGTGGAGGGTTCTTGGGAGTTCAAGCGAGTAAACGGATAGCGAGCCGGCACGCTCGTATCGGGCGGAGCACCCGAAGCCCATTGGCTCCCGCCTGGTGCTTGCCCTGCTCGCCCGTGCGCGGCCTGCGCACCTGATGCCGCCTCGCCGCCGCGGACACTGGGTTGCCGCAGGGGCGTCGGGTCCGGCGTCTCCTGCGCGCTGAGACACCAGGAGCCGAGGGGAAAGCAGGAACTGAGATTGGGCATGAAGACATCCTCTGAACGATGGGGGCGACGGCCGGACAGGCGCCGGCCATCATTGGCGCGTCAGTAGGCGTGTCCTCGCCAATCGGTTCTGTCCAAGCAGGGGCCGGTGCAGCGACGCCGATCTGCCTCATTCACCGACGACCGGCAGTGAGCCGCGACGCGCTCAAGGCGCCGGCGACGGTGGCAACGACGGTGAGACCGCCGGCGCCGTGGGCGCCGCCCCGGCCTCCACCAGTCCTCGCAGGCGCGGCAATGACTGCGGGAACTCCTTCTGGATGAAGGCAATCAGCCCCTCTCGCAATTCGCATCGCAGGTCGAACGCCTTGCCGGAGTCTCGCGCGCTGACCAGGATGCGAAGCTGCATGGTGCGCTCGGTGGCTTCCACCACCTGCACCCCGCAGACTCGCCCATCCCAGTGGGCGGAGGCCTTGCACATCGCCTGCGCCTGCTGCCGGATCTGTGCCACCGGCAGCGTGTAGTCCACCCACAGCATCACCGAGCCCAGAATGCTGCTGCTGGTGCGGGTCCAGTTCTGGAACGGGTGCTCGATGAACCACTGCAGCGGAATGATCAACCGCCGCTCGTCCCAGATCTTCAGCACCACGTAGGTGGCCGTGATCTCCTCCACACGACCCCACTCGCCTTCGATGATCAGCACATCATCCAGCCGGATCGGCTGAGCCATGGCGATCTGCAGGCCGGCGAGCAGGTTGCCGAACACCGACTTGGCGGCCAGACCGATCACCAGCCCCGCGATGCCGGCGGAGGCCAGCAGGCTGGTGCCGAGTTGGCGCGCCTTGGGAAACGTCATCAGCACGAAGGCCAGCGCCGCCAGCAGCACCGCGCTGCTGGCGATGCGCGACAGCACCTTGGTCTGGGTCTGGATGCGGCGCGCGTTGAGGTTGTCCTCGACATCCGCCGGATGCAGGGCCGCGATGCCGGCCGCCGCGCCGCGAATCGCGGACATGCCCACCCAGGCCACCGCCAGGATGGTCAGCACGCCCAGCAGATGCTGCAGGCCCGCATTGCCCGGCACCGTCTCCGGAATGCCCTGCGCCGCGATCAGCAATCCGATGAGCGGCATCGCCCAACGGGTCGGTCGATCGATGCGTTTGACCACCGCGGTCAGCAGCACCGAAAAGCGTGCCAGCCGCAGCGCCAGCGGACGAAGCAGCCGGTGCAGCACCAGGGCGCCCAGCACGATGATCAGCGCGCCCAGCAACAACTGGCCCCACAACATGAGGTCCAGCGGCAGTGTCGTGAGTTGTTCTCGCCATGTGTCCATGCGGCGCTGGGCGGCAAGGGACGTTCCAACCTGCGCCACCAACAGGCATGGACGTTGCCGATCGCCGGTATCGCGTCATCCCGTTACCGACGCCAGGAGATTTCATGAAGACATCGCTTCGTTTCACATCGATCGGCCGCCGGCTGCCCGCCACCGCCGCCACGCTGCTGATGGGCGCGTGCCTGGCCGTGATGGCGCCGGCACACGCACAAGCACAGACCGCCGCGCCTGACACACCCACCGCCGCCCCGCCGCAGGCCTCGGTCACTCGTGACGCGCGGGCGAGCAAGCTGATCGGCAAGGAAGTGCGCAATCCGCAGCACCAGAAACTGGGCGAGATCCGGGACCTGATCCTGGACGTCAACAACGACGCGATCCATTACGCGATCCTGTCCTTCGGCGGCGCGATGGGCGTGGGCGACAAGCTGTTCGCCTTCCCGCTGACGGCCTTCCAATACCAGGGCGCCAATGAAGACCTGGTGCTGGACGTGACCAAGGAGCGACTGCGCAGCGCACCCGGCTTCGAGAAACGCAACTGGCCCAACTGGGCCCAGCCCGACTACGCCATGGAGCTGGAACGCTACTTCGGTGCCACCGGCAAGATCCCGGCGCGCCCGAATGCGCGCCTGCTGCGCGCGAGCGATCTGCTGGGCAAGAACGTGGACGACCAGAACGGCAAGGATGCCGGCCGCGTCGAGGACCTGGTCGTGTCCCTGCGCACCGCCCACGTGCGTTATGTCGTGCTGGAGTTCGACCGTGCCTGGAGCCTGAATGACAAGCTGCTGGCCCTGCCGATGAAGGCGCTGAAAGTGCCCGACGACAAGAAGAACGATCTGGTGCTGACCCTCACCCGCAACGACCTCGATGCCCAGCAGGCCTTTGACCGCAAGCAATGGCCCGACCTGAACGAGCCGGGTTACCGCAGCTCGGTGGACAACTGGCTGGCCAAGCTGCGCCAGCACTGACGCCGACCGGGGGCGCGGATCGCAGGCCCGCGACCGCGCCCTGCGCCGCACAGGGTGGGCGGCCGGTTTGCCGAGGCAAGACATCACCAGGCGCCGACCGAGCCCGACAGGCCCACCGCCGCCATGGACCGACCGATCCATCACGCAAAGAGATTGCCATGACCACCAAGACCCCCTCCCCGACCACCCATCGCCCGGATGCCGACGCCCCTGGGCGCGCCGTCGACCCCGCACTGCATGCCAAGGTGGATCAGTTGCTGTCCCAAGCCCCGCTGGCCCAAGGCGTGGAACCGCTGGGCGGTGCCCACATCGGCGGGAACGATGTGCAGCTGCCGCATGAGCGCGACCAATCCACCGGTGCCGATTCCACCGGCGCCATGGGCACCGGCGCAGCAGGCGCCGAGCAGCGCGACCAGATGGGACAGGCCCATGAGGACCTTCGCCAGGGCCAGGTCGACACCGACATGCGCGCCACGCCGGGCCTGGATGCACAGCGCCGTGAGGGGCTGGTGCCGGAATCGACCGCCAAGGACTCGCCCACCGAGCGCACCGACCGGACGCCGGTCCGCCGCTGACCGCCAGGGACCGCCGATGACCGCCGATCACTGACTCTGCGCGGTCCGAAAATGACGACGGGGCCCATCGGGCCCCGCGTTGTCTCCTCGGCTGTTCCGCCTCTTCGTTGTTCAGCTGTGCTGTCGGCGCCGATCCACTGCTTCGATGCGCAGCATCTGGCGGTACTTGGTCACCGTGCGCCGCGCCACCACCAGACCCTGGCGGGCCAGTTGGCGGGTGATCTCGGCGTCGGACAGCGGGGTCTCGGGCTTTTCGGCCTCGATGATGTCCTTGATCAGGCCGCGGATCGCGGTGCCCGAGCAGGCGCTGCCGTTGCTGCTCACGATGGCGCGGGAGAAGAAATACTTCAGCTCGTAGACGCCGGTCGGCGTGGCCAGGAACTTGTTGTTCGTGACCCGCGACACCGTGGATTCATGGATGCCCACCTCGTCGGCGATTTCCTTGAGGCCGAGCGGCTTCATGGCCATCGCACCGAACTCCAGGAAGTGGCGCTGCCGCTTCACGATGGCATCGGCCACGTCCAGGATGGTGGAGAAGCGCTGTTCGATGTTGCGCATCGTCCAGCGGGCTTCCTGCAGATGATTGGCCATCTCTGCATGTCCCTGGTTGCGATGACGCTGGAACAGCTCGGCATAGACCTGGTTCATCCGCACCTTCGGAATGACCGCCGGATTGAGCTGCACCCGCCATTGGCCGCGCACCTTGGTCGTCAGCACGTCCGGCACGATGTAGGCCGCCTGCGAGGTCTCGTAACGCCAGCCCGGCCGTGGGTCGAAACGACGCAGCTTCAGGCAGACCGTTTCCGCCTCGGCCACGGTGATGTCGAGCAGTTGCGCCAAGCCGGGAATGTCACGCGAGGCCAGCAGATTCAAATGCTGGGTGATGATGCGCTCCGCCAACGACCGGCTGCGCATGCAGTCGATCTTGGGCAGTTGCAGAAGCAGGCACTCGGCCACATTGCGTGCGCCCACGCCGAGCGGGTCCAGTGCCTGCACCCGCTTGAGCGCAATCTGCATTTCGCCGATCTCGACCGGCGGATGCATCTGCACCACGGCGGCCAGCTCTTCCAGCGAACTGCGCAGATAGCCGTCGTCATCGACCGATTCGGCGATCACCGAGGCCAGCAGCAGATCCCGCGACGACAGCCGCAGCACATTCAGCTGACTGCGCAGATGTTCCCGCAGCGAAGTCTGCGCCGCAGTCATCTCCAAGGCGCTGAGTTCGCCGTCTTCCGCCCGGCGCAGCGAGCCGGAGCTTTCGGCGCGCCAGATCTCGCGGTCATCGGGCAGGGGTTCCGGGGAATCCGCCATCACCGGTTGGGCGGCGACCGCCATCTCCGATTCCAGCGAACCGCCGTCGTCCTGACCCTCGGTCACTTCGAGGAAGGGGTTGCGCCCCAGCATGTCGGTGACCATGGTCGAAAAGTCCAATGAGGACATCTGCAGCAGCCGGACAGCGTGCTGCAGGCGCGGCGACAGCGTCTGCGACTGCCTGTGCTCGTGCCGTAGTTCCATTGCTCCCACTGTTGCCACTCCTGTCTGGTAGGTAATGCGATCACTGCCGATCGGCGATCGGCGGGTGATCCATGAACGGCCTGGACCGTTCCGAATCGACCTAGACGCAAGACCCATGCCGCCCGTCGAAAAATCACGTTTTCGACTGCGCTCGCATCGATGACTGATGTCGCAAAAGCAGTGAAGACCATCCCCATCACGCGCTCCGACGCGGCGCCCGATTCCCCGCAAACCCCCTAGGCACGGGGCCTGCCGGTCAATGCACGCGGCAGACCGCTACAAACCGCGCTCCCGGCGCCGCGCCGAGTAAAGCGCCTTCCCACTCATCCGACGCACCCCTGCGGCGCGGAAAGGGTTGCGGCAGCATTTACCGAATCGGTCTGTACCCGCGCTGTGATCGGCAAGCCGGCGGAGGATTCTTCAGTCGTTCCTGCCGACCCTGCGGGCAGCTGGTCGCGGTGACGCGCATCGAGCCGCCAGCTTGGTGGACGTCGACACCGACCGACACAACTTCGACTGCGGGACGCGTCGCCACCTCGTTTCCTCAGGGTGGCGGCCACGCCGCTGCGCCGCTGCCACGAGGTCTGAGAGGTCTGTCGATCCCGAACTGGCTGACAGCGGCTGTGACTTCCTCACGAATGTCACCGTCACCGCGCTCGCATGGCCCGCAGTTTGCTTTGACAAGCCTGGACGAGGGTCGACCGGCGTGTCTTGCAGCATCCTCACCCGACGCACTGCACACACGAGAAATCGAACAATGTTGAGGAGCCCCACCATGACCTGCGCCATCCCCAGCGCCCGCCCTGGCGACCGCCCCTGCGCTGACGCCAGGGCCCTGTCCGGCTCCCGCCTGCTGCGCCTCTGCACGCTGCCGACGCGGGCAGCGCGGTGCGACGCGCGCGTCACCCGCTGACTGCTGAACCGGGACCGCCATCTTGCGCGCCATCATCCTCCCCGGTCCTGCGGCACGCCGCTGGGCGTCCCGTGGTCTGCTGCTCATCGCGTTGCTGTTCCTGCTGCGGGCGGCGAGTGCGATCGTGCTGCCGATCCTCGCCGCGCTGATCCTCACCTTCGTGCTGGCCCCGGCCGTCCGCACCTTCCGCCACCACCGCATTCCTGAAGCCATCAGCGCGGCGATGCTGGTGACCACGCTGGTCGGCACCTCGGTGCTGGCGCTGGCGCTGCTGGCGGAGCCGGCGGCGCAATGGTGGCAGCGCGCGCCGCAGGCGGTGTCCGAAGCACTGGCCCGGGTGGATCGCTGGCGCGCCACCGTGCCGGGATTCGGGCCACCGGCCGAGCGCCGGGTGGCCGGGCGTGCGGCGCAGCCGGCCAATGATCCGGTGCGCGAGCGCCTGGCCAGCGAAAGCATCGCGCTCACCGCGCAGGTGCTGGGTCAGGGGGTGCGTTTCGTGGTGTCGGCCGCAGCGACCACCATCCTGTTGTACTTCCTCCTGGCGTCCGAGCACTGGGTGCTGTCGCGATGCATCGAACTGCTGCCCCCCCGACCGCGATTGCGGGCGATGGTGCTGGGCGGGCTGCGCGCGGCACAGCGGGACATCTCGCGCTATGTGGTCTCGGTCGGCCTGATCAATGCGGGTGTGGGCCTGGCCACGGCCTCGGTGATGTGGTGGGTGGACCTGCCCAATCCGGGCCTGTGGGGAGCCATGGCGGCGCTGATGAACTTCATCCCCTACCTGGGGCCGCTGATCATGGCCGGCCTGGTGCTGTGCGCTTCACTGGCCTCGTCCCTGGGCGACGGGGGCGCCTTGGCGCTCCTGGGGCCGACACTGGCCTATCTGCTTATTCACGGGGTGGAGGCCAATGTGATCACGCCCTTCGTGGTGGGCAAGCGGCTGGCAATGAATCCGCTGTCGGTGCTGCTGTCGGTCATGTTCTGGGGATGGCTGTGGGGCGTGGCCGGTGCGGTGATGGCCGTGCCCTTGCTGATCTGCCTGCGCAGCATCAGCCAGCGCAACCGCCGCATGCGGCCGGTGGCTGTCTACCTGCAAGGCAGTGACCGCCCCTGTCCCAGCCTTCGGTCGCTGCTTCAGCCCACGACCATTGCCACCACCACCATCGAGACCACGACCTACTCGGCGTCGGAGACCCGGGGCGCGCCGGTGGCCGGCCTGTCGGTGCCGCCCGAGCCCGCGCGCAGCGATGTCGACCTGGCGGGTGTGGATATCGGCCCGCCGACCGCAGCCGCACCCGGCAGTGCCGAACTGTTCCCGCCGGACGTCGCTCCGGTGACCACCCGGAGCGAAACCCTGACCGAGACCCGTACCGAGATCCAGACGATCGTGCCGCCGACACCGGCGCGCGTCGCCCCCTAGTCGCCCTTAGACTGCCACACCCGAATTGAACAGCACCGCCCACCCTCTGCCGCGCCGTCGCGGCGCCAGAGCCCTGCCGCTCTGGCGCGCCCGTACGGCCTTGTCTGCTCAGCCCATGCCCTTGTCGATCCGTACCCGTCTGCTGTTGTTGGTTGTTTCCGTGATGCTGCCGGGCGTACTGGCGGCGCTGTGGGTCAGTTGGCAGACCTGGAACGACGAGCGCGATGCCCTGGTGCGACGCATGCGGGACAACACCCGCGCGCTGTCGATGGTGGTGGACCGGGAACTGACGCAGCGTGCCGGCATTGCACGGGTGCTGTCCCTGTCCCAGATGCTGGACAACGCACCGCAGCTGTCGCCCGAAGAACTGGCCACGCTGGAGCTGCAGTCGCGTCGCGCCATGCAGGGCCTGGGCGGCTGGGTCGAGCTGACGGCCGGCGACCGCACCCTGTTCACCACCCGCGTCCCGGCAGGCGGCTCGCGCGGTCTCGGACCGGCTGAAGGCGCCCCCGGTCAGTCGCTCTCCCCGAACCTCGCGACCAATTCGAACGAAGCCGCCCTGTCATCCCCCCCATCGACACTGTCTGCAGCAGCGACATCGCCCGCCGCGTCCCCGGCCAACCATGCGGCATCGGCCATGGGTCGCGGCACGCCGGCCCCGCTGGTGGACCGTCCGGTCTTTGGCGCGCTTCAACCGGATCCGACGACCGGCGAGTTGCGCGCCGCCATCGTCCAGCCGGTGGAGCGCAACGGCCGGGTGCTGCTCAACCTGGCGGTGACGCTGATGCCGCAGGAGTTGCAGCAGGTCATCGACAAGCAGCAGCTGCCGCCGGAATGGACGGCCACCATCATGGACGCCAGCGGCACCGTGGTGGCACGCCATCCGGGCGGGGTGAGTTATGCGGGCCGAGGCGCCACCGACGACATCCGTCGGATGCTGGCCTCCCGCAGCGAATCGGTGTTCGAGTCGACCAACCTCGATGGGCAGCCGGTGATCGGCTACTACAGCACCTCGCCGCAGGGCTGGACCTTCCTCACCGCGATCCCGCGGCAGACCTTGCTCGGGGGGCGCGCGCGGGCCCTGCAGCCGATCGTGATCGGCGCACTGATCCTGTTGCTGAGCGGTTTCATCGCCGCGCGCTGGATTGCCCGTCGCATCTCGATGCCGATCCAGGAGCTCAATGAGATCGCGAACAAGCTGCGCGCGGGCGAGCCCGTCACCGCGCCGCCGACCGGCGTGGCCGAATGCGATGCGGTGGCGCTGGCGCTGGAGGATGCGAGCGCGGCGATCCGCCAGGGCCGCAGCGAGCTGCAGCACCGGGTGAATGAAGCGATCGAGCGCACCCGTGAGGCCGAACAGCGCAGTTCGAACACGCAACGCACGGCGGCGCTGGGGCGCCTCACTGGCGGCGTGGCCCACGACTTCAACAACCTGCTGGGCGTGATCAGCAACAGCGCACACCTGCTGCAACGCAGTCCGCATGCGGACACCCTGGCCATGCCGATCGGCGCAATCATGCGGTCGGTCGAGGTCGGCAGCCGGCTGACGCAGCATCTGCTGCGGGTGGCGGGTCGACAGCCGGTGCATCCGCAGGTGGTGGACTTGAACTCCACGCTGAGCGAGATGCGTGAGCTGCTGGTCACGGTGCTGGGCAAGCGGATGCAGTTCGCGATGACGGTCGCGCCGGACACGCAGAGCGTGCTGGTCGATCCGTCGGAGCTGGAGCTGGCGCTGATCAACATCGCGCTCAATGCCCGCGATGCCACCAACGGCGTGGGCGAGATCGTGCTGGAGGCGCGCAATGCGGAGTCCTTTGATCAGCACGACCTGGCCCCGGGCGACTATGTCGTCATCACCTTCACCGACCATGGCGACGGCATCCCTGAAGACGTCCAACCACGGGTGTTCGAGCCCTTCTTCACCACCAAGGCCGTCGGCAAGGGCACCGGGCTGGGGCTGAGCCAGGTGATGGGCTTTTGCGTGCAGGCCGGAGGCACCGCGCGGGTGGCCAGCCAACCGGGCCATGGCACCACCGTCACCCTGCTGCTGCCGGCTCGCACCAGCGCGCCGGCGGTGCGGCCCGAAAAGACGGCGGAGCCGGGCAGCCTCTCGGGCGTGCGCGTGCTGCTGGTCGAAGACAACGATGAATTGAACCGCGTCACCGCCAGCCTGCTGCGCAGCTTCTCCTGCCAGGTGGTCACGGCGCACGATGCGGAGGAAGCCCTGCGCCAATACGGCAGCGGTGCGGCGATCGACGTCGTGCTGTCGGATGTGGTGATGCCGGGCGCGATGGACGGCCAGGCGCTGGCGCGGGAGCTGCGTCGCCGCCGACCGGGATTGCCGATCGTGCTGATCAGCGGCTACAGCACGGCGCTGACGGCGGAATCGTCCTTCCCGGTGCTGCGCAAGCCGGCCTCCCCGGCACAGGTGCTGGATGCGCTGGCCCGGGCGATGGGACGGCCGGTGGTGGCGGGATGACAGCCGCAGCAAGAAGCCGCTGACCGTCATGTCAAATGGGTCGGGCATCGCTGTGAAGCGATGCCCGATTTGCTTGATGACCAGGAACGCGGCCGGGTATGCGCCTTGCTGAATCAGCCTCATCCCCACCACTTCCTGAAAGGCCTTCCCCATGGACAACAAGGACATCAACGACGAGCTCAATACGCTCATCGAGACCTGCAAAGACGGCGAGTACGGTTTCCTGAGCTGCGCCGAGCATGTGCGCAGCACCAGCCTGCGCGAAGTCTTCGCGCAGCGCGCTGCCGAATGCCGCCAAGCCAGTTCGGAGCTTCAGCAACTGGTGCGTCAGCACGGCGGCAAGCCGGAAGAAGATGGCAGCACCTCCGGCGCCATGCACCGCGGCTGGGTCGCCGTGAAGGGCACCCTCACCGGCTACAGCGACGTGGCCATGCTGGAAGAATGCGAACGCGGCGAGGATGTCGCGGTGGCACGCTACCGCAAGGCGGCCCAGAAGGATCTGCCCGCCGGCGTGATGGACGTGGTTCAGCGCCAGATGGCCGGCGTGCTTCGCAATCACGATCAGATCCGATTGCTGCGCGATCAAGCGCGTCAAGCCGCCTGATTGCAGCCCTCACGCATCACGCATCACGCGCCACGCGCCACGGCGATTCCCGCGACCAGCGTCGCCGGCGACGTCTGACCGCCTTGCATCGGTACGGTCAGCCCGGCGTGTGACGAGACCCTCAGGGCCCGCGATGCGGGCCCTTCTTACGTGCAACAACTGCCGGCGTGGGTCCAGCCTTGCATGGGCGCCCCCATGAAAAACGCCCACGATCTCCAGCACTGGACATCGTGGGCAATTCGCGAGTGAGGAACCGGGCGTTCAGCCGTTGGACTTCAACGCCGGCGCTCGACTGATCAGTCGCCGCTGCTGCGCGCAGCCGCGCCGGGAGCCTCAGCGGACGGCTCTCCCGCCTTCGGCCTTTGACGGCGACGACCTTCGATGAAGCCGGCCACCACCCCCAACACCAGTTGCGTCGTTTCGGGTCCGAGCTTCTGACGCATGTGCGCCGGCATCAGTCCCCACAGCAAGGTCAGGGTCTGGAGCAAGCCGACCTCCGGCCGCTTGGCATCATGACCAGGCGATTCGGTCGCATGGGCATGTCGCGCGTGGGCGGTCGGATGCGCCGCATGCACCGGCGCGTCATGACGTCCGTGTCGACCTCGCGGCGGCTTGCGGCGGAACAAGCGCATGAACAGCCAGCTGGAACCGACGCCGGCCAGCGGCAACAGCCAGCGCGTCGGCGCCAGGGCCGCCTTGCCCCGGTGCTGGAGCGACTGCCAATGCCGATGGAAGGCCATGTCGCGCTGAACCACACGCAGCTCGATCAGATCGATGTGGGCGGACAGCTCGTCCAGGGACTCAGGGGGTGGTAGCGGTGCGGCCATCGTCGGGAGGTGCCGGAGCATCCTGTGGGTCGTTGAACAGCCAGTGGAACTGGCGACGGGAAGCCGGGAGCGACAGCAAGGGCATCAACGATTTCATCGCAGCCACCATCCACAGCAACAGCAGCAGATTGGCACCCAGCACCGCCGCACAGGCCCAGGGCCAGGACAGCCCCAGTTGCACCGCCAACGCCGCCAGGCCGGCCCACAGCGCCAGCCAGGCGGTGGCGCCCGCAATCGCCGCCACGACCAGCAGCACGACCAGGCTCATCAGGCCCTGCTGCGCCCGCTGCAGCTCCAGGGACAGCAACAGCAGCCGCCCTTGAACCATGCCCCGCAGCGAGCCGGTCAGGCCTTTCAGGTCACCCATCCAGCCGATGTCGGGCGGCGCGGACGACGTGCCGTCCGCTGCACCCGGACTCGCACCCGTGCCGGGGTGCGCCTGATAGCCGTCGCCAGCGCCCGGGATCGGCCCTGCATCGGCAGGTCGATCCTGGTGGACGCCGGCCTCGGGCGTGGGTCGGACGCCGCCCCAGCCATCGGCGGCGCCGTCACCGGGGAACGGTGGAGGCGCCGCCGGCGGACGCGGCGGTACAGGCACCTGGGAGGACGCGCCCGACAAGGCGCCCGCATCGGTCGAAGCGGCAGGAGGCAGAGAGTCGCGACGCGGATCGCTCATGGGCGCGCCGCGGTCAGCGCGTCAGGCGAGCGATGAGCAGGCCCACCGCCAGGGCCGTGCCGACGGCCGCCAGCGGATGCTGACGCACGCTGCCGCGCAGGCTCTCGCACCACTCGTTGCCCACGTTGCGGGCCTGGTCGGCGCGCTGATGCAGCAGATCACCGGTGTCCTCCAGGCTTTTCTGCAAATGCTGCACCGCCGGGGTGGCCTGGTTGGCCAGCTTGTCGATGGTGGCATGGGCAGTCTGCGCCACGCGATTCACCAGGTCCACACCGGTGGTGCTGGACGGCGTCGCGCCGTTCTTCACCGCAGCCGAAGCCGACGAAGCAGCTTGGGCGACGGAGGCCTTGGCAGCATCCTCCGAGGTGGTGAACGGAACCGTCTTGTCGGTCTTTTCGTTGCTGGGCGTCGTGGACATGGAGAAATCCTTTCGGGTTGATGGTCAGGACCGAACAATTTCGGTCGGTGGTGCGCTTGTTTGGCAAGCCGCATGCCGGGCGACCTCATCAGGGGTCATGGCCGGTGTGGCGGCCCCCGGTTCATCGGGGCAGCGGCGGCTTGGGATGCGTGTCGAGCCCGCGGTCCGGCGACTCCGCCACCTGCGGACGTCCGACCTCACGCTCGATCATTTCCTCGATGATGAAATGGCCGTAGTACTGGGCCCGTTCGGCCTCATGGCGCTGGGCGAGGTCGGCAATCTGACGGGCCTGTTCGTCGTTTTCGGCCTTCACTGCCAGGAAGTGATAGCCCCGCTCAGCCAACTCGCCATGGCTACGCAACAGGTTGATCTCCTGGCCGATGGCGGCCAGGGGACTGGCCTGTCGCAGGTCGTCGGCCACCTGCGCCACCATCTCGCGATCGGTGTAGGCATGGATGTCCTCGGGCGCGATCGGCAAATCGCCGAGCGCCTGCCGCGCGGCATCGGCATGTTCTGCGGAGGGGAAGCTGATCACCAGGTGGCCCACCGGCTTGTAGACACCGAAACTGGTGGGGCGATCCTCCCGTGCGCCCGGCGAGCCGGGCGAGGCCGGCGTGCCGCGATCAATGCTGGCGGGGTCGCTGGAGTCGATGGAGTCGATGGGGGTGGCCATGGGGACCTCCGGCACGAAGCCGAGTGGAGATAGCCGAATCCAGGCAAGGCGCAAGCCCGCCAAGTCCCCTCTTTTTCGTAACACGCTGTCGACGAAACCATGGACACATGCGGTAATGACTGCATCGGGCGAAGTCCAGAGGGAACGAAAGACGCGCCGGTGGCGAATGCGATGACCGTGCTCCCAATCACGTGGGATTGAAACGGGCACGACACTTGCCCCTGATCGCGATCACCTTTTCGCAGGGAAGGAGCGAACAAGATGAACGACGGTCTCACCTCAGTGCTGTACGTGGAGGACAGCCCGCTCAACGTCATCGTCATGGAAGCGATGTTTGAGCAACGACGTGATCTGCGATTGCATGTCGCAGAAGCCGGCATGCCCGCCTGGCGACTGAGTGCACGCCTGCAGCCGCAACTGCTGCTGGTCGACCTCAACCTGCCGGACTGCCATGGCGCGGAGCTGCTCAAGCTGCTGCGCATGCGTCGCGGCTGGGCACAGGTGCCGGCGATTGCGGTGACCGCCGATTCCGATTTCGACGCCCTCGGCGCCGGCTTCCAGGAGCTGTGGGCCAAGCCGCTGGACGTGCGCCGCACGCTGGCCCGGCTGGCCGAATTGCTGCCCCCGCCACGCGGCATCCATGGCTCGGTCGGCGGGTTGGAGGGCGGCACCGCCGGTGACCCCACGCTGGGCAATGGCCCACAGCAAGGTCGTCCGGGTGAGCCCACCTTCCCGCCGCCGGGCCGCCTCGCCTCCGCCAGGGCCTTGCGCCCGGCATGCGAGCCCATCAGTCCCTGGATGGAAGCCCGCTGAGCGGCACCGTCGACTGCCGTCACGACGCACCACCCCGATCACCCGTCTGATCCCTTCCCTCAGCGGTGACCGCAGTCACCCCACGATCGGGTGTGCGCTTAACACCGATGCCCCTCTCTCTGCGAGCGCTGTAGCTTCGGCGAAGGTTCTCGTCAGGCCAGGGGAAGCGTTCCCGCCCGCCCCGCCTTGCCCCCACCTCGACCTGACGCGCGATCCGGCACATCTCTGCAGGCCAACCGCCTTGCCAGCACGCAATCGCCGAGCGTCAGCCGCCGAGCGTCAGCCACCGAGCGACGACGGCCTCATCGAGCAGCTTCGATCAACTGGGCGAACAGCGACCACAAACACCTCCAAAGACGACGTCCGGCACGCCGCCTGCCATGGCTCCTCGTTGGAGCCACGCGTGCGCGTTGCTGACAGAGAGGGGTGGCGAATCAAGGTGTATCTGCCGCCCTCACATCACCTGTAGTTGTAGGTCTTGCTTTTTCTTGTCCGTACCGTGAGGCGACGTCAGGCGTGCCTCGAAGAATCGCGCTCATTCGTTCCACAAGCCTTCACGTTTTCAAGTACAGGATCTTCGCCATCATGGATGCCCAACCCCAAGCCGCTGACCCCTTCTCGACGTCCAGCCTGACCCACGTCGCTGCCGACCCCTTCCCAGACACCGAGCCCGCTGCGCTGATCGCCTTGCGCGCACCGATCGCGAGTGGCTCGCTGCAAGGCGGCGTCGCGCTGATCGCCGGCGGCAGTCGTGGACTGGGTGCCGCGATTGCGCAGGTGCTGGGCGAGACCGGAATGCGGGTGGTGTTGACCGACACTGACCTCCAACGCGCCCAGGACTGCGCCGCCGTGCTGGGTGAGCGCGGCATCCAGGTGCTGCCGCTGGCACTGGATGGCGGGGATGCCAGCCAATGCGCCACCGTGGTCGACGCCGTGGTGCGGCAGTTCGGCCGGCTCGACGCGCTGATCCAGCATGCCTCGGTCGATGCCAGCGCACCGCTGGCCATGACCCGACCGGCCAGCGCCCAAATGCTGCGCCAGGGCACCGGCGGTCACATCGTCAACATCTCCTACACCACCACGCCGGGCTGGCCGGAAGCGGGTGCCGGGGGATCGGTCGGCTGGGGCCGCATCGGCCGCGCGCATGCGCTGCACGCCACGGTGGGTGACCCGAAACCCCTGCGCTTCAGCCACATCGACGACAGCCGCCTGCGCAATCCGCTGCAGGTGGCCCGCGCGGTGCGGGAAGCGCTGATGCCGATGGCGCCGACCCTGGCCTTCAGCGGCACCGCCCCGGCTGCGATCCCGACGACGGTCGACCGCTTCCTGACGGCCGAGCCGCGACGGGATGACGTGTTGGCGGCGCCACTGGTCGCAGCGGCCTCCGCAGCGACCGCCGCGAGCAGCACCACCGCCCTCTCCGCCTTCTCTGCCCATTCTTCCATCAGTCCGTGAGGCCCCCCTTGAGCACCACCCTCAACGATTTCCTGATGGCCAAGCTGGTCGGTTCGCCGGCCTCGGCCCGGCCGTTGCGACCGGGCGTGTTCGTGGACCTGGATGGCACCTTGATCGAGCCCCTGCCGGCCGACCTCGCTGATCCCAACCCGGTGCGCTTCATGCCCGGCGCAGGCGCAGCGATCGCCCGGTTGCGTGAAGCGGGACTGGCGGTGGTGATCGTGACCAACCAAAGCGGCATCGCGCGCGGCTATTTCTCGCGCGCCCAGTTCGCCCGACTGCAGGATGTGCTGGAGCGTCGCCTCCAGGAGGAGTTCGGTGTCCAGATCGAGGACGTGGCCGTCTGCCCGCACAGCCCGGACGCCCGCGGCCGCCCCGCCTGTCTGTGTCGCAAGCCGGCGCCGGGCATGCTGACGCGCGCCGCGCGCGCCCATGGGCTGGACCTGGCGCGCTCTTGGATGATTGGCGACACGCTGGATGATGTCGAAGCCGGTCACCGTGCCGGCGCACGCAGCGTGCTGCTAGACAGCGGCGGCGAAACCGAATGGCGTCTGTCGCCGCTGCGCGAGCCGGACGGCCGCTTCAACGCGTGGGAGCCGCTGGTCGATCAGTTGCTCACTGCGGTGTCGCCACTGCCGTCGCCCGATCCGCTGCGGGCGGCGAGCCCGGCTCAGATGCTGGATGAGCCCGATCGCACAACAGGCGTGGGCTCGGCGCTGTCGGTCAGGTTGCGGCCATCGCTGTTTGCTTCGTCGATCCCTTCGGCGCTTTGACGGCGGTCGTCGGCTGATTGGGCGCCCTCGCCCCGGATGCCCGACCCCGCTGGGCGGCATCGCGACCCGCCGCTGAACGGCGCCGGGTGTCGCGTTTGGCATGACTGGGCGACGGAGCGGGTGAGGCCGTCACCGTGACCACGGCCGCAGAGGCTGCCGCGCCGACCTGCGCCGAAGCCGTCGCACGCAGCAAACCGATCAGCCGACGCTCAGGTACGCTCAAACCGGCCACCGACGGCGGTTCGCGCATCCACGGTTGAACGGGCAACTGATCGAACTGATCGGCGCTGGCCCAGTCGATGACGGCCGGATGCACATACGACTTGCGGCACACCGCCACGGTGTTGCCCAAACGCCCGGCCACCTGGGTCAGCACGTCCTTCAGTGCGGCCGCAGGCGCCCGACCTGCACGCGCCTGCGCCTGCAACAGATCCAGCGCCAACACACTGGCATGCCAGGTGCGAAACACCTTGGCGCTGCAGGTCGGACTGCCGACCCGCGCCAACCAGTCATTCACATCGGACGCATCGATGCGGTGCGGTTCGCCCTGCTCATCTTCATAGCCGAAGAGCTCCTGACCCGGCAGGTCGCGGCAATGGCGGACCAAGGCGGCCACCCGCTCATCCTTCACCGCCAGTTGATGGCGGACCCCACTCTTGCCGACGAAGCTCAGCAGCAGCGCATCGCCGCTGACCTTCACATGCCGGCACAGCAGCGTGCTCAGGCCGTAGGACCCATTGGTGCGGGCATATTCCCGGTGGCCGATGCGCATCCAGGTGCGGTCCAGCAGCCGCACCAATGCGGCAATCACCCGGTCTCGACCCAGGCCGCGATCGCCCAGGCGCCGCTGCACCTGACGACGCAGGCGCGGCAGGCCGGCGGCGAAGTCGGTCAGCGAGCCGAACTTGTTGTCACCGCGCAGGGCCATCCAGTCGGCGTGGTAGCGGTACTGCTTGCGGCCCTTCGCATCACGCGCGGTGGCCTGGATATGACCGTCCTCGCGCGCACAGATCCAGACCTGCTCATACGCCGGCGGAATGGCCAGCGCGCGGATGCGGCGAAGCACCTCCGGGTCGCGCACCGAGCGACCTGACGCATCGATATAGCGAAATCCCTTGCCGGCGCGCTGGCGGCGCAAGCCGGGCTCGCAGTCGGACACCCATCGCAAACTCATCGGAGCTCCTGCGCATTCAGATGCCGATGCTCAGGCAGTCCGCATGCCCATGCGAGTCGGGCGGCCAAGCGGCCAAGCGGCCAAGGGGCCGAACGGGCCAAACGGCCGAGCAGGCCTGAAAAGAACTCAGGGCCCTTGTGGGACCCTGGTTCTTTGTCACCTCGGTCTCGGAGAGCCGGCTGCTTGGATCCGCTGTCTGTCGCCCGGAGATCCGGGCGCGGTGCGACGGCCCGCTGCGAGCCCTCGCCCCGGGGCCGGCTCACGCCAGCCCCTTCGTCGTCATCTCACATCACACGCCAGCACAGGCCTGGCGTCCTGAAACTCAGGCGTTGTCGGCCGCTGCGGCATCTTCGGCCGCATATTCCTTCAAGCGGTTGTAGAGCGTCTTGAGGCTGATGCCCAGCACCGCCGCCGTCTGTTCCTTGTGGTGCTTGTAGTGCTGCAAGGTGGCCAGGATGAAGGCCTTTTCCACCTGAGCCATCGAGCTGCCCAGCGGCATCACCACGGACGGCCCAGACACCTCGGCCTGGGCCGCAGGCATTGCGGCGCTGCCCGATGAGGAGACACCGCTCCCCCCGGCCGGCACGCCAGCTCCGCCCTGCGGCGATCCCGAATCGGCGGGATTGAGTTCACCGCGAGGCAGCCATTGCTCGTCGACCGTGTCGCCGGTGGCCATGACATAGGCGCGCTGCACCGCATTGCGGAGTTCACGCACATTGCCGGGCCAGCGGTAGGTCTGCAGCTGCTGCAGCGCCCGCGGCGTGAAGCGCTTGGACTTGCCTTCCTTCGATCCGATGCCGATCAGGAAGTGCTCGGCCAGCAGCGGCACGTCGTCCAGACGGTCGCGCAGCGGCGGCATCTCGATCGGGAACACATTCAGGCGATAGAGCAAATCCTCGCGCAGCTTGCCGGCCTGCACCGCCTGCAGCAGCGGGCGGTTGGATGCGGCAATCACCCGCACATCGGCATCGATGCTCACCGTGGAGCCCACGCGCATGAAACGGCCCGTCTCCAGCACGCGCAGCAGCTTGACCTGCAGCTCCAGCGGCATTTCGGTGAGCTCGTCCAGGAACAGGGTGCCGCCACTGGCGCGCTCGAAGAAGCCTTCGTGCTGCTTGTCCGCGCCGGTGAATGCGCCCTTCTCATGACCGAAGATTTCGCTCTCGATCAAATTGGGCGAGATCGCACCGCAGTTCACCGCCAGGAACGGCTTCTTGCGACGGCGGCTCAGGTCATGCACCGTCTGCGCCACCAGCTCCTTGCCGGTCCCGCTTTCGCCGTTGATGAACACCGACACACTGGTGCCCGCCACCCGCGAGATCTGCTCGTAGATGCGCTGCATCGGTGGGGTGCGTCCCCACAGCAGACCGAAGTGGCCGCTGTTGGCCAGGTTGGAGCGCAGGTCCGCCACTTCCGCCTGCAGCGCCGCCGGCTTCATCACCCGCGACAGCACACCTTGGAGCTGACGGATGTTGATCGGCTTGACCAGGTAGTCCGCCGCGCCCAGGCGCAGCGCCTGGATCGAGGTGTCGAGACTGGCATGGCCGGTGATCAACACGACTTCCGAATTGGCCACCAGCTGCGGATCGGAAAACAGCTCCATGCCGTTGCCGTCCGGCAGTTGAAGATCCAGCAGCACCACGTCGGGCTGCTGCAGGGCGATGTGCCGCCGCGCATCACGCAAGGTGTGCGCCACCGAAACGGTGAACTTCTCGCTCGCAATCAGTTCTTGCAAGGTGGCGACGGAATCGACATCGTCATCCACGATCAAGGCATGGGTCACCGGTTCATCCTTGGTAGTTGAGGACACCACGGCACGATTGCCGGGCATCCGGTGACGACGATCGGATCAACGAACGCGTCACCTGTTGGGTTTCATGGCGGGGCGGCCGGCAGTCCTGTGCCTGCAACGCCGCGGAAGGCCCGCCACATCGGCGATTCAATCGCTTTTCAAATCACGCGCTTGAATCACCATAACTCATTCTTGCAGCAACGCGCCCTGATGAAAGTAGTTTGCGCGACCGCGTTTGAAAAATTTTCTAGTGACAACGTTCGACTCCGCCGAACCCTCGCGTCATCGAGCTGAATGCCGCACGCGACAGGCTCTCTCCGAACATTCATGGCGAAGCTCGATAGGCGAACCGGCGCAGAGGCCGCAGAAAAAGCGGCTCGCGGCCGCTGGTTGAAATGAGGCGCTGGATGTTTGTCCGCGCCTGGCAGCACCACGACCTCAGGCATCGGGGCGCCGACGCTGCATCCACCCCACCAGCGCCAGCGCCACCACCAAGGTGAGCACGCTGCGAACGTCCTGGGACGTGGGTGCGTCATCGTCCTTTGGCGAGGGCGTGCCTGATGTGGCCGTCCCGGTGGTGACCGCCTGCGTCCCGGTGGGCGATGCGGCACGACCGTCGGAAGACCACCGGGTCTCTTTGGCCGAGACCCTGCTGTCGGCCGAGTCCCTCGACGTGAGCGAGGACGGGGCATTGCCGGCCTGCGCCGAGCTGTGCACCAAACTCGCCAGACGCGCGCCCTCCAGGAAACTGCCGGCGGCTTCTGCATGGGCGGCAGAAGCCCCCAGCAGGACCACCCACAACCCCATCCGTTGACGCAACAACATGAACATCTCCAGTAATGGCAAGCGCCGCGGCAAGTAGGGCAAGCAACGTGCCTGCAAAAACGTTCGGTCACGATTTCCCACTGCTTTACGGGACATTTCCGAGCTGCCAACGCGAGCGGATGATCCAATCTCCACGCTGCCAGGCCGCATCGCCGCGTGCCTGGCCTGCATGACAAGGAAAGGTCCACGGATGCAAGTCAGCGACGCCAGCCGCCAGTTCTTTCAACGCTTGGCCTATGTGGTCGGGCTGGCGCTGCTGGCCATGGCGCTGCAATGGCTCGCGCGACCGTTCATCGGCAATGGCGAGCCCTTCCTGTTCTTCCTGCCGGCGGTGGCCTTGGCCTCCGTCTGGTTCGGGCGCGCGCCGGGGGCGCTGGTGCTGGTGGCCGGCCTGGCGAGTGCCGGCCTGGACGAGCTCACATTCCAGGAGTTCTGGCAGAACAATGGCAGCCGGGTGACGATTTCGGTCTACCTGATCTATGGCGTGCTGCTGATTGCGCTGGGTGAGCTGATCCGGCAGCGCACGCTGCGGGCCACCCAGGCGCAGGCCCGCCTGCGGCTGCTGGCCGAGGAAACCGATGTCGGCCTGTTCGAGGTGGACAAGCAGCAGGACACCATCTATTTGTCGCCGCCCCTGGCGCGACTGTGCGGCGTGTCGCTGCCGGATCAGGCGGTGCCGACGGCCCGGCTGGTCCGGCAGTTGCCGACGGCGCTGGTGGCCCAGGGCCGATTGGGGCTGGAATCCCTGCTCAGCCGCGGCGGCGAGCGGATCGAACATGAGCTGGCCTGGGACACGCCCTCCGGCGTGCGATGGCTGCTGCTCCGGGTGCGCCTGGTCCGCGACGATCAACGGGTGACCCACCTGCGCGGCGCAGTGGTGGACATCACCGAACGCAAGCACATGGAGACCCAGCTTCAGGACACCCAGCTTGCGTTGAGCCGGCAGATCGACGACCTGCACCGTCTGCAGGACCTCAGCAGCCGGCTGCTCGACACCCGCGCCTTGCAGCAGCAACTCCAGCTGGTGCTGGAAGCGGTGGTGGACCTGCATCAGGCCGAGCATGGCCTGCTGTCGCTGCTCGACCCGGACCCGAACCACCCGGTGCTGCGCATCGAAGCCTCGACCGGATACGACGCCCCCACACTCGCCCGGATCCAACAGCTCATGCTGGCCGGCGGCGGCACCTGCGGCATGGCGCAGCAGCGGCGGGAGCGCATCATCGTCAACGACTTCGAGACCGATGCCCGCTGCCTCGATCTTCGACCGCTGGCGCAGGCCTGTGGCCTTCGCGCCGCCCACAGCACGCCCCTGATCAGCGAAAGCGGCGAGCTGCTGGGGATCATCAGCATCCAGTTCGCCCAACCGAGAGCGATCACCGACCGAGAGATCGCGCTGACCGACCTGTGTGCCCGCAAGGGCATCGTCCATACCGAGCGGGCGCGCGCCAAAGCTGATCTGGAGGAATCCCAGCATCGCTTCGAGGCGGTGCTGGACGCCTCCGCGGCGCCCTTCTGCGTGCTCACGCCTTCCCACGATGCAGCCGGTGCGATCGACGACTTCTGCCTCACCTACCTCAACAGCGCCGCCGCCGATGCCATCGGCGCCCCGCGCGCGGCGCTGCTGCATCAGCCGCTGAATCGCCTGATGCCCGGCTGCTGGCGCACCCAGCCGGAGGCCTTGGAACACTGCGTGGCGGTGGTGACGCGCCACCACAACCGGGCGTTCGAACTCACCATGGCCGACCACGGGACCTTCCAGTGCATCGCCTCGCCGGTGCGTGGATCGATCGCCCTGTGGTTCTCGGACGTCTCCGACCGCAAGCGCTATGAGCGCGAGCTGCGGGACGCCGACCGACGCAAGGATGAGTTCCTCGCCACCCTGGCCCATGAGCTGCGCAATCCGCTGGCGCCGATCCGCCAGGCGGCCCTGCTGTCCAACTCACCGCGCGCCACCGAAGCGCAGAAGCTCTGGAGCCATGCGGTGATCGAACGCCAGGTCCAGCACATGGCCTTGTTGCTGGACGATCTGCTGGACATCTCGCGCATCACCCGCGGTGTGCTGTCCCTGCGGCTGGCGGAGGTGGAGTTGTCGGCCATCATCGAAGCCGCGATCGAAACCGCACGGCCGGCGATCGACGCCAAGGGCCATCAGTTGCGCGTCTCGCTGCCGACCGAACCGGTGCGCTTCGAGGCCGATGCCCTGCGACTGTCCCAGGTGGTGGCCAATCTGCTGACCAATGCCGCCAAATACACCGACGCGCACGGCGAGTTGACGGTGCGCGCCTGGACCCGTGCAACCCCGCGTGCCGATGCGTCGGAACCGTCGTCGACCGATCAGGAGGTCATGATCGAGGTCAGCGACAACGGCATCGGCATTCCGCCGGAATCGCTGGACGAGGTCTTCACCATGTTCACCCAGTTGCGGCGCGGGACCGAGCGCGTCAATGACGGGCTGGGCATCGGCCTGGCCCTGACGCGCGGTCTGGTGGCGTTGCACGGCGGCGGCATCGACGCCCACAGCGAGGGTGCCGGTCGCGGCAGCCGGTTCACCGTGCGCATGCCCCTTCGTCCGGTGGTCGCCACCGACAGCGTGCAGCCGGCCATCGACGCGGACGGGGCCGCCCCGCTGAGCATCCTCATCGCCGACGACAACCGGGACGCGGCGGAAAGCTTGGCGGTGCTGCTCGAGCTGCAAGGGCACCGGGTGTCGCTGGCGTTCGACGGTCAGGAAGCACTGACCGAATTCGAGCGCCAACCGGCGGATGTGTGCCTGCTGGACATCGGCATGCCGCATTTGAATGGCAATGAAGTCGCTCGCCGGATCCGGGCGCTGCCGCTGAATCGCCGTCCGGTCCTGGTCGCCATCACGGGCTGGGGTCAGGACACGGATCGGCAGGATGCCATTGCCGCCGGCTTTGATCACCACCTCACCAAGCCGGTCGATCCGACCCAGTTGGACGCGCTGCTGTCCCATGCCCGACAGCCCGCGCCCGCCCTGCTCTCAATCTGAATCCGAGTCCGAGTCGGCGTCCGAGTCAGAGACCGAATCGGAGTCCGAATCCGAATCGGAATCCGAATTGGAATCCGGGCCTGGGTCCGCGTTTGGATCTGCATCCGGCGCTACACCGGACGCTGGTTCTGGGCCTGCAATGGCGCTCGCCGTGGTCCTGGCGATCAGGTCGCGTGATCAGACGAGATCCGGGTAGCTTCGCGAGCTCGATTCCGCCCGCGCGTGGGTCTGCTGGCTGGGCGCCTCCGGGTGCGACAGCAGGCTGCGCAGCGCGGGCTTGGCCAGCAAGCGACGCAATGAGCGCTCCGGGGACAGGCGTCGGACCGTGTCGTCCTCGGGTTGATCCTGGTCCGCCCACCGTTCGCTCGGCACATTCAGCGCCGTCGCCAGGTGCGCCACCCAGGGCTCCTCGCAGACGACGCCGCAGGCGCCCTCGACCAGCGCGGCGAACTCGCCCAGCCACCGCTCGGTGCGCGCGGTGGCCAGTACCAAGGCGTCCCCCGCCACGGCGGACCGCGACTCGGTAAGCGCTCGGTCTGAGGCGTCCGGGAGCAGGAACACGGTCACGATGTCGCCACTGGCGCTGTTGGAAGCCCCCAGCCCGGCGAGGCGGTCCAATGCCGCCGACAGCACCGGCGATCGGCGCGACCGAGGCACTGCACCGTCACGCAGCACCGCCAGCACATAGCGTTGTCCGTCGCGCGCCCCCGCTTGCCGCAGGGCTTGCCGCACCACGGTCTGGTCGCGGGACTGCACTTTCAGCCGCAGGCGCTCATCCGCGGTGCGCAGGCCCACATGGGCCACCAGGTCGATCTGCCGACGAATCTCCCGATGCAGCGACCAGCCGGTGGACGCCTCACGCGCCAGCGAGCGGGCGTCTTCATGCGAGGGATCGGGCACCTCGTCGCTCAACAGCCCGTGGGCCCGCTCGCGCACATGCGCCAGGGTCAGCCCGATGCCGGCCATCCGGCAGACCAGCGCGGCTGGAAATGCGCTCTGCGCCGGACTGGTGAAGAGGATGGCCGCATCGAAATGACTTCGGCGCAGGCGGCGGACCAGATGCATCTCCGCATCCCCGCGCATCGTCGGTGGCTCCTGGGCCAGTGCGGCAGCGCCGGACTCGACCCAGGGAAGATGGAAGGACATGATGTCGTCGACCACCGGCAGATGGTGGCGCAAGGCCTGGGTGGCCGGCGCGGCCAGCAGCGTCAGGTGCGCCCATGGCAAGGTCTCGCGCACCGCCGCAAAGGCGGGGGTGCTCATCAGCACCTGCTCCGGCAGGTCAGGACGCACCAACAGCACCCGTCGAACATTGCACCAACGGCGATGGCGTTCCGTGGCCAGCGACTCATCGCCCACCGGCATCGAGCCGGTCAAGGGCGCCACCGAGGCCGTCAACGGCAGGGTGTTTCCGAGGTGGACGGGACTCGAGCGGGGCGCCGCGTGCAGCGCCGGGTGCAGCTTCGAGTGCGGCGTGGACCCGCCGCACGCTTCGGCATCGCGGTCGTCCGGCTTCATGCGGACACCATGCCCTGCACCGGATCGTGCTTGCGGAGGATTTTCTTGGCGGCCTGCATCAGGTCGTTGGTGTCGGCATGACGCCCCGACCCCATCACCACGCTGCGGCAGCCGGCGGTGCGGGCGGCACGCCGCGTGCGCTTGCCGCCGGCGATCAGCCAGCAGCGGTCCAGGTCCAGATCGTGGCGCCGCGCCGCCTCGAAGAGCAGACCGGCGCGAGGCAACTGGCAATCGCAGGCCGGCTTGCCCGCCAGGCCTGGCAGGTGGGGACACGACAGCACATCGGTCACGCCGGATTCGCCATCCTCCTGGAACAGGCCGAGCAGCTGTTGCTGATGCAGAGCGACCTCGCCGGCAGACCAGCGCGCCAGACGTGAACCCGCCTGACTGCTGAGCAACACCAGCGAATAGCCATGCGCGGCCAGCGCGAACAAGGCGGCCTGGGCATGTGGCCGCAGGCGGGGTGTCCGATCGGCAAATTCCGGTGGCGCGATCAAGAGCGCCGACTCCTCGTCAATGAACACCGCCGGGCGCCCGGTGCCTGACCGATCCTGCTTGGACATGACACCTCCACCCTGTGTTGAATTCACCCATCCCCTGCCGCTTTGTTGTGGCAAACGACATGCCGATGGCTTGATGCTGAACCGGGCCCTGGGAGGCGGCATCGACAAGGCTGGTGATGCGCCGCCGGCGCAATCGACCTGCAGCGCGGGCTGCGCAGACCGCCGACGCAACGAAACACAACGAGGCGGCCCGAAGGCCGCCTCGTTCATCTCGGTCAAGCCGTCAGTCAATCAGTCCGAAGACGGATCGCCAGTCCGTCAAATCAAACGATACGACGGTGCTGAACTCAGTTCCGATCGGCGCGCGCCGGCAGCGAGCTGTTGGCATTCATGTCGCTGGTGGAGGTGTCGGTCGACGGATTCATCGTCGGATCGGTGGAACGGCGATTCGGGTCTTGCCAGGTGTCGGTCGTGTTGTTGTTGCCGTTGTTCTGGCTGCTGGTCGAGGTTTGACCGGTTTGCCCCGTCTGCCCCTGGTTGTAGGTGTTGGCGTTGTTGGCGTTGTTGGCGTTGTTCGCATTCGTCGCGTTGTTGGCGCGGGAGGCGTTATTCGCGTTCGTTGCGGCGTTGTTCACCTGGTTGTTATTGTTGTAGAGCGGATCATTGCTTTGCTCGCGGGCGCTGTTGGAGCCCGAGCTGCCCTGCCCGCCTGCGCCGGCGCTTTGCGCATGGAGGAAACCCATGCCGGAAGCGAGTGCGATGGCCATGGCGGCAGTGGTGATCTTGGAACGGCTGTTCATGTGAATCTCCTTGATGATGAATGGATGCCGGCGGTCAACGGGAGCCGGTGGCTCCGATCCGTTGGCGAACCGATCAACGGGACAGGAAGCTTTCGCATCGGGCGCTGGGCCGGATCTGCTCCGGCCATCTCAACACCCTGCAGTGAGACAACGGCAAGTGCGATGCCCACGAGCTTCCCCTGCACGGCGTCCTGGCCCCGGGGCCCCTGCGCCGCTGTGAACGGTGCGCACATCGGGACACCGGGGGTACGTGGCTCGGGTCCCACGTACCCCGGTGGACAGGACACCTGCCGCGCTTGACGCGGTCGACTTACTTGGACTTGCCCGAAGTGCCGGACGTCCCGGACAGGCCGGAGATGCCCGACCCGCTGGTGGTCGAGGAGGTGCCGCCGGACACGGTCGATCCCGCATTGCCCGAGGTGCCAGACGACAAGCCGGTGGTGCTTCCCGCCACGGTGGACGGCGACGAGCCCAGCGCCGACGACAGGCTGTCATCGGCGCGTCCACCCGTGCCGGTGGTCAGTGCGTCGGTGCGGCGGCCGGCGGCATCGTCGCTGGAGGAGGATTGACGGCCGGTGCGCTCGGTCCGCCACTTGTTGAAGTCCTCGCTGAACTTCTTGTAGCGGTCCTGACGCCAGTTTTGGTAGTCGTCATCGAGGTTGCGCAGTTGTTCGGTGCGCCATTGGTCGTAGTCCGGGTCATAGTGGCTGCGTTGGCCGGCATGCTGACCGTACGGTTGGCCTTGCTGCTGACCGTAGTGCGCGCCTGATTGCCCGTAGCTCTGGCCGGACTGACCGCCCTGCCCGGGGTAGCCGTTGCCCTGACCAGCCCCCCAGCGCGTCTCTTGCTGAAGGGCGGACCCGCCATTGCCGCCGTAGTTGCCGCCGTAGTTGCCGCCGTAGCCACCACCCTGGTAGCCACCGCCTTGATAGCTGCCGCCCTGATAACGATTGGCCTCGGCACCACCGCCGTAGCCGCCACCTTGGTAGCTGCCACCTTGGTAGCCCTGGGCCTGATGCGTGCCACCGTGCCAGCCTTGATTGCTGCCTCCATAGCCCGCATCCTCGCGCCAGCCTTCGTGGCGAGCGCCTTGGTCGCGGTAAGACGATGCACCGCGGCCATAGCCGCTGTCGTGATCGCCGTACTGGCTGCTGGACGCGCTGCTGCTGCCGCCATACGGTGACTGGTAGCCGGCCTGTCCCTCACGGCCTGCATACGGGTTGCGTGCACCGGGCTGGCTACGGTCGTCGAAGGACGACTGCGGCCGTTGAGCCCAGGTGCCGCCTTCGCCCGACCGGTCGTTCTGACCCTGGTTCTGGCCTTGTCCGTAGCCCTGTTGGCCATAGGTCTCCCGGCCGCTTGACATCGGTTGGCCCGGGTTGCTGGGCTGATGGGCGCTGTAGGCGTCGTGTCGTTCCTGTCCATAGGGGGATCGTCCTTGGGAGCGGTCGTCCCAGCCGCGTTCATTGCTGCGCTGGTCGTCTTGGCGTCCGCCTCGGTATTGCCCTTGCTGGTTCATCTTGATTCCTTTCGGTCTCTGAACGGTTGAACAGTCCGCCGCCGGCGTCTGGCTTCACCTGCATCGATCGCTGCCATGCAGGTCGATGGGCCTCGATTCACGTCGATTCGCGTCGATGGGCGGTCCGTGGGAATGAATCGGCAATCGCCATACCCATCCGAGAAGCCATGGAAGGGCTTGATGGTCGCGGCATCAATGTCACACCGCACGCCAGTGCTCATCGCATCTGGCGGGCCATGACGATCTGTTGGAAGCCTTTATTCATCGAGGTTCTCTCCGATCGAACGCTTCGATCGAACGCTTCGATGGAATGCCTCGATCAAACGCTTTGATCAAACGCTTTGATCAAACGCTTTGATCAAACGCTTCGATCAACCAGCTGACATTCCAGCGTTGTTTGACTCGATGAGCCGGGGCGCCTGTCTCGCTGCAAGGCGCGTCTGCGCTGCGGCACGGATCCCGATCAGACCGCATGGGTCAAACGGGCTTCAAAACCTGCGTGACGTGCTCCATCGCCTGTTCACGCAGGCTGTGCCGTTTGGCAAAGGCATAGCTCAACTCCGCACCCATGAGGAAGACCTGGGTGGAGTAGTAGACCCACAGCATCATCACCACCAGCGAGGCGGCCGCGCCATAAGCCGAACTGATGCCGCTGTGGCCGATGTACAGACCGATGAGCATCTTCCCCAGGCTGAACAGCGCGGCCGTGATCAGCGCGCCGACCCAGACATCCCGCCAACGGACCGGCACGTCGGGCACCCACTTGTAGATCAACGCAAACAGCACGGTGATGAGCCCATAGGCGAACACTGCATTGAGCAGTTGCGCGAGCAACAGGAAGTCGCCCATCCAGGGCGTCCACCAGCGGGACAAGGCCGACAGCGCCGCACTCGCCACCATCGACACCATCGAGAGAAAGCCCAATCCGAGAATCAGGCCCAGCGACAGCAGGCGCCGACGCAGCAGGGTGAACAGCCCGTCCCAGACCGGACCATTGCGCAGCGGTGCCTTCCAGATGCGATTGAGCGAATTCTGCAGCTCGGCGAAGACCGAGGTGGCGCCAATCAACAGCACGGCTGTGCCGATGACGGCAGCCAGACCGCCCTCTTCCGGACGATTCACCCGCTTGAGCAGGTCTTCCACCGCCATCGCGCCCTGGATGCCGACCAGACCCGACAGTTGGTCCATCACCTCGCCTCGTGCGGCCTGCTGGCCGAACACCAACCCGGCCACGGCGATCACGATCAGCAACAAGGGCGCGATCGAGAACAGGGTGTAGTAGGCCAGCGCCGCGCCCATGCTGGGCGCGTTGTCGTCGCTCCAACCTTGGGCGGCTTCGCTCACCAGGTCGACGGCTTCTTTGACGACCGACGGAAGTTTGAACATCGGGAGCAATCCTTTCAGAGTGGTGGCGAGCTCGCGGCGGCAATGGCGATTCCCGGCTCCACGCTGTGATGCGCCGAGCCGAACGACACGGGAGGGCACGCGATTTGCCAAATCAACGCTGTATCCACCCTTCAAGGAGTTACTGACATGGCCAGTACCACCATTTCCTCGGATCGCGTCGAAGGCACCAAGGTCTACAACGGCAACGGCGATAAGCTGGGCTCTATCGACAACCTGGTGATCGACAAGCGCTCCGGCCTGGTCCGCTATGCGGCCCTGGAGTTCGGCGGCTTCATGGGCATCGGCACCGATCGTTACCCGATTCCTTGGAACATGCTGAAGTACGACACCGGCCTGGACGGCTATGTCGTGCCGCTGCGTGAAGACCAGTTGGACAAGGCGCCTCGCTACGCCCAGACCGATCGTCCCGAGTACAGCGACGAATACGGCCGCAAGGTTTACGACTATTACGGCGTTGCCTGGATGTAAGTCCAACGCGGCGTCCGTGCCCCATCGCCCTGGACTCGGGCATTTGTCTGAGTCCGAGTTCGGGTCGATTTGGCGGCGGCGTCTCGGTCCTGCGATTCATCGTGGTCGTGAACTGAAACGTCGTCGTCTTTCACACCTGCAATGAAGACAAGAAAACCGCCCTCCGGGGCGGTTTCTCTTTGGGGATGGGCGGATGCGGGATCAGCCTCGCAACGTCAAGTTGCAGTCGGGACGAGATCAGTGCGCGCCGTCTTCCGGGGCCGATGCGTCCTCGGGGCGATGGGTCACCACCGGCTTGATCGCGCCTTCGCCGATGAAGCGCGCATATTCAGTGCGCGGCATCACCGCACTCAGGCGCGAGGACTCGTCCTGCCAGCCCAGCGTCACATCATGGGTGCCGATCTCGACCGACACCGGACCCGGACGGATGACCACCATCTGGCCGTCTCCCGGCCGATAGCTCACCTCGCCGCAGATGAAGGCGCTCTGCGAGAGCGGGTTCTCCGGCACCGATTGCATGTCCGTGCCGGGTTCCAAGGTCGAGGTGTCGGCGGGATGCGTGGGGGGAAGGGGCGGGCGTGCACTCATGGTGGGTCCTCCTGGAGATCGTCCCGTCCCAGTTCATCCAGCCATTGCCACAGCCGCAGCGCCATCGCAATGGCGGTGCAGGAGGCCAGGGTCATCAGCAGCAGCATGTCGTCCATGTTGGATCTCGCTTCGTGTGGCGCGCCGGCCCTGCGCAGGATCGCGCGACGGCGGGCGGACGTGGCTGTTGGGTGGTGAGCTGGAGAGAACCGGTTCGGGACCGGGTTGCGGATGAACGCATCTTGGAGGTCCGGGCATGCCCGGCGAAGCGGCGGGCGCCGCGAGGCGCTGTAGGCGCTCTCCCACAACCCGCGATCGCGCCCCAGGCCTTCACGGGCAAGAACGGAACCACAGGGGGCAACGGCGAGCGGCCAGCCTCCGTTGAAGTGACAGCTTGTAGGACGTTTGCGGACATCGCCTGATCCGCTCCACCGACATCCGACACCGAGACTGACCTATGGGAAGGTCCTCGGCCGTGGCCGATATTCAGTTCAAAGGACTCACCGGAGAAGATCATGAGCCTGCTCAGCATCACGACCGCGGACCTCGCGTCACCCCAGTTCGAAGTGCGCTTCGAGTCGCTGTTCGACCCCGGCCGCGGGATGTCCTTCCCGTGCGATCCGGAGGGTCATGTCGATCTCGACGCCCTGCCCGATCGCGCCCGGCACAACTACCTGTTTGCCCGGGCGATGGTCGGCAAGGATTACCTGCCGCCAGCGGTGCGCGGTCTGGAGCACTGATCGCAGGTGGCAGGCCTCTGTTTGTCCTACAAGCGATCTGCGCGATGTCTGACGAGACCGGTGACACCGCCCACCTAAACTGAGGTCATCGAGCCGGCGCTCGCTGAACACGGTGGCGCCGGCAGTGAGAGCCCCTGCCCCGATCCGGTGAGTTCCGGACTGGTGGTCAGGCGGTGGATTTTTCGACGCTCTGATAGTTTTGAATCTGACTCTCTGACTCTGGACTCTCTGACTCTGACTTCCTGAAAAGCATCCTCCCTGTTGCCGCGCTTCACCTTCTGGGTAGGCGCGGCTCTTTTTTTGGGAATGAGGACCAACAGACCGGTCAGGAGGAAAGCGCGGCGATCCGCCGAAGACTCAAATGGCGCCGCGCTCCGGCGCGGCAGTCGATGGCGCCCAGCACGCTGATCAGTGCTGGAATCCACGCGAAGTCCGGGCGACTTCGGGCGAACTTCGGGCCGGCGTCCGGCCGGCGTCCGGCCAGCTTCAGCGCGGCTTCAGGGCGAGAAATAGCCACGCTTGAGCGCAATCGTCACCGCATGGGTGCGATCGTTGGCATGGAGCTTGGACAGCACGCTTTTCATGTGCATCTTGACGGTCTCCTCGCTCACGCCCAGCTCAACGCCAACGCGCTTGTTGGACCGCCCTTCGGCCACCAGCCGCAGCACTTCGATCTCGCGCGGGGACAGACTGCCTTCGTTGTCCTCGTTCAGCATGCGGGCGACTTCGCCGGGAATGCAGCGCTGCCCCTCATGCACCGCACGGATGGTGTCCACCAGGTCCTTGCGCAGCATGCTCTTGAGCAGATAGCCCATCGCCCCGCCCGCCAGTGCGCGACGCACCTGCACATCGCCTCGGTAGGTGGTGAGGATGATGATGCGGGCATCCGGGAAATCCCGCCGCAGCTCCGCCATGCAGTCGATGCCGTCCATGTCGGGCAGGCGCACATCCATCAGGGTGATGTCCGGACGATGTTCCCGGAATCGGGCCAGCGCCTCCTGCCCGCTGGCGGCTTCTGCCACCAGTTTCAGGTCCGGCTCATCTTCCAGCGTGCCCGCAATGCCCTCGCGCAGCAGCGGGTGGTCGTCCACCGTCAGGATGCGGATGGGCGAGACCACGCGCCCGACGGGCGCCGGGTCGGGGCGGGGAAAAGGCTCAACACGAGGAAGATCGGACATCAAGCGGGGTTCACGGCTGGAGCAGCGGGGGCATCTTCGCGGCGGGATGCTGGCGGTGTCGATTACCCGATCGGGTTAGAGGCGCCCAGTGGGCGCTCAACGGTTCCGATGGGCATTGACGCACGCATGTTAAGCCGAGGTGTCCACTCTGCTGCAGCGCATTCGACATCTCCCTGTCGTCACCGACGATGATGTACGGGATCGAACGGCCCGTCTCCTGATGCCGAGCGGGCCATTCAACGCATGATCGCGGGCGTCGCCTCTTCAAAACGGTCCACCTTGCGCAGCGGCTTGAACAGCGCGCTCCAGGTGGCGACCACGCCCAGGGTACAGACCGCCCCGGTCACCGCGGCAGGCACCGCCCCGAGGGCCGCCGCCGCGCTGCCGGCGCGGAACTCGCCGAGCTCATTGGACGAGCCGATGAAGAGCATGTTGACCGCATTCACCCGGCCACGCATCTCGTCAGGGGTGGAAAACTGCACCAGGGCGCCTCGGATGTACACGCTGACCATGTCCGCCGCGCCCGCCACCGACAAAGCCACGAAGGACAACCAGAAGGTCGTCGACAGCGAGAACACCAGGTTCGCCACACCGAACACGGCAACCGCGATGAACATCGCCTTGCCCACATGCCGGTTGAACGGGCGAACGCTCAGATAGAAACCCGCCAGCACCTCGCCCACCGCCATGGCGCTGCGCAGCGCGCCCAATCCCTCGGGACCGACATGCAGCACTTCATGGGCATAGATCGGCAGCAACGCGATCACGCCACCCAACAGCACGGCGAACAGGTCCAGCGAGATGGTGCCCAGGATGATCGGGCGAGTCCGGATGAAATGGATACCGGCACCGAATCGTTGCCAGATCGTGCCCTGGGCCGGTTGCGGCGCCGGCACGCGCACCGGCACACCCGCCACCAGCAGGACCGTTCCCACGGTGAAGCACGCCAGGCAGACGATGAAAGTCAGCCCTGCCCCGCCGAACCCATAGAGCAAGCCACCCAGGAACGGTCCCCCGATGCTGGCGGCGCGCAGCAGCATGCTGTTGGCGGCAATCGCCTGCGCCAGCTGTTCACGGGGCACGATCTGCGGCAGCAGACTTTGCAGCGCCGGGCCAGAGAAGGCGCGACTGCAACCGAACAGCACCAGCACCGCATAGATGCCATTCACGCCGGCACTGCCGTGGCCTGACAGCCACCACAACAAGCCGCTGCACAAGGCGCTCACCGCCCAGCTGATGGCGAGGATGGGCTTGCGGCTGAATCGGTCGATCAGGTCGCCGGCCGGCAACAACAGCAGCAACATCGGAATGAACTGGGCGAGACCGACATAGGCCAGCGCCAAGGGCTCGCGTGTCAGGTCATAGACCTGCCAGGCCACGACCACCGCCTGTACCTGCCCCGCCAACACCGCCGCCATGCGCGCGATGAGGAAGGCGGCGAAGCCCTGGTGGCGGAAGACGCTGGTGCGGGCCGCGGCGGGATCGGAAGGGGCGGAGGCTGAAGCGGTCACGGTCTGTTCGGGGCCTTCTTGAATGGGCCCGGGCAGTGTAGCGAGCGTCCCCGCAGCGTCCGCGCGTCAGGCGCGCGGCGTGCGCTTCACGGGCGCTTGGCGCGCATTCCGGGGCTGAACAGCGCTCATATCGCTCTGACTGACGACGCGTGTCCCCGCGTCAGCCCCCGGGCGTCCCGGGCCCCCGGGCTACCGGCTACCGGCTACCGGGCGATCAGGGCGATCAGAGCCCCGGCGCAGGTGCCCTGATCGCCGCGTCAGGGTCGTTGCCGTGCTCGCCGGCATCTTCGCGTGATGGCGTCGTCGGTGGATCGATTGGCACTTGAGCATCGATAGAGACCGACAGCTCAGGCTCAGGCTCAGGCTCAGGCTCGGGTTCAGGCTCGGGCTGAGGCTGACGCTCTGGCTCTGGCTCTGGCTCTGGCTCCGGCTCTGGCTCTGGCTCAGGCTCTGGCTCTGGCTCAGGCTCTGGCTCAGGCTCAGGCTGTGACTGAGGCGCACGCTGTGGAGGCGTGCTGGACGTCGGCAAGTCCGCCGATGAAGTCGGAACGGCAGGCGCTTTTGGCGCGGTCGGCGTGTCAGTGGCCATTTGGGCAGGCTCGTCCGGCGCGCCAGCTCGGGCATGAGCGGCCGGAGCGGCATGAGCGGCCTGTGGGACTGGAGTTGACGGCCGAGACGCCGCTCCCCGCGGCTGAGGCAGTGTGGGTGCAATGGGCGGCGCCGCTGGCATCTGATCCCGCTGGGGGGGCGGATTCAAGGTCAACGCGATCAGCGATTCGCGCGAGCAGATCCGTCGATACAGATCAAATACCCGCGCCTCCAGTTCAGCCGGGCTGCCGCACGCACGAGCGCCGATCAATCGCGCGCGGTAGTTGTACATCTGCTCGCGCACAGAGATGGACCACGAGCGCCCGCGCTCCTGCGGGTCCAGCGAGCTGCAGCGCAAGATCCGCAGCCAGCCCGCCAGCACCTGATAAGGCAGGCCGCTCATGACCTCCACCAGTGTGGCCGAGGCGCCGCCGCTGGCATAGAGCCGGTGAAGCATCAACAGCCGGATCACCAGCGCGGGATCCGTGGCGGCGATCATCGACAACGCGTCCGGCGCCGCCCCATGCTCAGCCATCCGGTGGATCTTGGCCAGGGTCTTGTGGTCGCAGCACGGCAGTGCACGGGCGCATTCCTCCTGCTCGGGCAGGATCAGGCTGCCCTGGAAATACTGGACACCGAGCCGCCTCAGGCGCAGGTAGTCGACGGGCTCTGACAGACGGTCGGCAATCACCCGCAGCCCGGCCCCGCGGGCACAGGCGAGCAGTTCGGGCCAGTCGCTGCTGACGCTCACCGAGACATCGATCTTGGCGTAGGAAGCGAACGGCGCCCAGGCCCAGCGCGCATCATCCAGGCGATGCACATCGCCGAGCGCAAACCGGTAGCCGCGCGCATGCAATTGGGCGATTCGCCGGGTGACGTCTTCCTTGACCTCCAGCTTGCCCGGCAACTGGATCACGCCCAGCGACGCGCACAGGGTGTCGGCCACCGAGGTGAGCAAGGTGGATCGGTCCATCGACACAAACAGCCGGCCGGGCGAGCGGTAACTGAGCCCACCATCCAGCAGGGCGTGGCTGAGCGCCATGCAGGTGGCATACACGCTGGGCGGGACGGTGTCCCGACTGGAGACGCCGCTCCAGCGGAAACTCAGCTCGTGGCCCATGGGCTCGACCGAGCCGTCCACGATCGGCTGGCGGGCGAAGTGCACCCAGGAGATGTCGTCGGCATGGAAGTACCGGGGGTGCGATGTCCCTCGGCGGGTCGATCGTTGCGCGGGATGCATGGCGGCGGAGTGGTGTCGGGCGAAGGCGGCAGACGCGCCGTCGACGGTGGGGAGAGTCGCGAAGAGCCAGCAAGTATTTCCAACTTCGCCGCTTCGAACGATGGCTTAAGCCAGTGGGGCCAGACACACGTCCGACTGGGAGCAGTGAGGCGCCGACTCGTTTGATGGCGTCGCACTCCCCGTCGACCGCAGATCGACGCCGACCAGCGGCAGCCAGAGCCGGGTGCGCGCACCGTCCGGGGTGCGATCGAACTGGTAGCGTCCGCCCATCTGCTCGGCCCGCCTGCGCATGCCTTGCAGGCCGCGTCCGCCCGACAGCGGTGACGGGGCAGCGGCATTCGGTGAAACGGGGAGCACACGCCCGGCTGGCCCGGCTGGCTCCGCTGGCTCGGCTGATTCGGCCGTCTCGACCGGCTCGGCTGATTCGGCCGGCTCGGCGGTTGTAACCCGCGCCGCGATGGAGGCCGGTCGGGCTGGCGGGGTCGTCGACCGGTCGGCCGCATGGGCGGCGCCCTGGCCGTTGTCGTCGATCGCCAGCACCAACAGTCCCTCCTGCATCTGCATCCGGATCTGCAGCCGGGTGGCGCCTGCGTATTTCACCGTGTTGGCCACGGACTCTTCCACGATGCGCATCAACTGCTTGGTCTGATCGCCCAGCAGCACCACCTCACCGTCCTCGGACAGCTCGTACTCGATCTGGAAGTCCGCCGCGCTGAGGGCTTCGTCCAGATCCGCGCAATAGGTGAACAGCACTTCCTGGATGGAGCGTTGCTCATGGGGCGCACTGACGGAGATGATCTCGCGGATGTCGGTCAGCGCCTCCAGCAGCCGGCTCTCGAGCTGCTCATGGTTGATCTGGCGATCCCGCACGCTGAACAGCGTGGTGACCAGCTTGGAACCGATGCCGTCATGCAGGTCGCGATAGATGCGATCCCGCTCGCCCTGAGCGGCGACCTCGTTCTCCATGTCCCGCTGCCGGTTGTAGCTGATCCGCAGTTCGCGTTCACGCTGCTGCAGCGTGTCGGCCAGGATCTTGTTGGCATCACGGATGCGCGCCACATTGGCCTGGAACTTCCCCAACAGGATTCGCGCCACAACGAACAGCAGCAACGGCACGCTCAGGTGGCTCAAGAACATCGGCGTGACCAGCAGGTGCGACAGGTTCCAGCCTTCCCCACCGACATCCAGTTGCAGCAACTGCAGCCGCACATTGTGGTCATGCAGCGCAAACACCTGGGCCAGCAGCGATTGGGCCAGCAGCGACGCCGCAGCGCGGCTGCGCCGGCGGGCCAGATGCAGCACCAGTTGCGAACAGGCATACAGATGGAACAGCAGCAGGCTGGGCAGCCAGAGCATGTCGAGCCAATATCGCCCGGCCTCGCCCAGCCACGGATAGGTCAACGCGGCAGCAGATGCGGTGCCGAACAGCAGCCGGCGCCCGCGACGCGACAACGGTTGCTCGATGAAGGCGAAGATGAACAGGGTCAGCACCGTCACCACCGCGCCGATGCAGGCGTACTGGGCCCACATCCACAGGTCGAGGTAGCGAACCGGCACCCGCGGCAGCAGCACCAGCGTGAACAGCACCGACCAGATCACCGTGGTGGCCCCCGCATGGGCGAACACGGTGCCGTCCCGGCGACTGGCCAACCAGGCACCCAGCATGAACATGCCAGCCAGCAGGCAGAACACGTTGGAAGCGTTGGCCAGGGAAGACCCAATGAAGTTGGTCAGCTCATAGACATAAGCCACGCTGCCGACATCCCCGATATAGATCGGTGGCACCCGCACCTGGGCATCCCAGGTGGTGGTCTCGATGGTGAGGATGTTGGGGCCTTCGCTGCGCAGCAGGCGTTGCGCCAGCGGGGCCATCAGCGGGCGGAACCACTTGTAGCGGGCCTCGAGGTCGGATTTGGGCAGACCGGCGATCCAGACCCCATTCAGATAGATGTCCATGCCATCCAGCGCCTGGCTCACCAGCAGGCTCTTGCCCGGCGAACGGCCTTGCGCTCCTGCGGGCGCTCCAGCGGGCGTTCCTTGGGACGCTCCTGCCGGAGCCTTGCCTGTGGGCAGTGCCCGGAGGTAGGGATCAATCACCAGTTGGTAGCGGGCGCGCTTGAGTCCGCTGGCATGCGGGAGCTCTTGGGTGAAAGGCAGGACGATGCGCGAGCGCTCAGCCAGCGACTCCCCGGGCAGCCGAGTCGCCTCCGGTCCCACGCTGGCGGTGCCGAGCGTATCGGCCACGATCTCCAGCCGTTCGGCACTGCGGACCTCGTGGATGTCCTTCACCATCAGGCTGGTCGCGGCCAGCGACAAGGCCACGATCAGCAGCGTGATCCAGAAGAAGACGGAGGTGAGCGACGCCCGCCCGGTCGAGCGTCTAGTCATCGACCAACCCATGGATGCGTGCGGCGTTGGCCGCCATGGCGCGGGACTTCACGCCCAGCTTGCGGTAGATCGAGCGCAGATGCTGGTTGACGGTGTGATGCGAAATCGTCAGGCGCTGACCGATCTCGACGATCGGATGGCCTTCCACCAGGTGACGCAGCACCTCCCATTCCCGCTGGCCCATGCCCAATTCATTGAGCACCTTCTGCCGATCCACCTTGGGACGGACGTGGTTCTCCAGCGCATTGACACGGTCCAGGATCAGTTGGGCCACTGCCGGGCTGAGCGGGGCCTGGCCGTTGTGCGCGCTGACCAGCTTGTCCACCAGCGAGGGCTGGATCTCATCCTTCAACAGGTAGCCGATGGCGCCGGCCCTCAGGCTGCGCATCACATGCTTGCTGTCGCCGAAGGTGCTCAGCACCACGCAGCGCGCATCCGGACACTTCTCCCGAATCAGCCGGATGAGGTCGATGCCGTCCACATCCGGCAGACCCAGATCGATCAGGTAGAGATCGGCGCGGTTGGCCAGGATCGCGGCCAGCGCCTCGGACCGATTCTTCGCCACTGCCGCCACTCGACAAAAACTGCTGGCAGCGAGGATCTCGACGATGCGTTTCAGGACGGCAGCATCATCTTCCACGATGGCCACGGCAATGCTCATGCGGGTACTCCTATCGATCTTTCTTGTTGGCCGGAAAAAGCGCGGGGCTTAGTTTGGCCGCAGGAGAAAAACCGGCAAGCACACAAGCAAGTAAACATATTGACGCTCACACGCAGGCATAAAACAGCAGCTGCTTGTGAGCGCCCCACCTAAACCAAGGTCAAAACCGACTGATTCAAGTTGACGAGTCCGCGTCTCCTTCGCCTTTTCCATCGCCGAGGAGCAAGGCAACCGTGCATGTCGCCGCCAGCAACACGCCGGCAGCCAAAAACAGATAACCCATCGGCGCCAACTTAAATTGATGTGCACCGACGCTGAATTCCTGAATGGCGGTGAACAGCAAACCGGCGGCGGTCAATTCCATCGCCACGGCGACCAATCGTTTCATTTCAATTCTCCAAGCCTGGTCAAGTTCGATTCCTCTGACGCCCAATCCCTGCGGGACACATGGCGACGTGGCCCCAGCGATGCGACGGACGTTCAGACGCGACGCCCCCGGGGCAGCGCCAAAACACAAAGCCGCCAGCACGACGAGGGTCGAGTGGCGGCCGGTGTGATGGCTCTGCCCCAATAAGGACAGAACTCTACCCATCTAAATGATAAAAGTGATAGCCTTTGCGATGGCGAATATGAGATTTGTCAGCTTCCAGAGGTCAGGCCGTCACCCACGCGAACAGGTTGGCCTCTACGGGGGGCTCAGTCCGCCGTCAGGGCCACGCCGATCAGGCCGCGCTCCATCGCAATGCTGGCCGCTTCGGTGCGGGTTTCCGCATCCAGCTTGCTGAGGATCGCCTTCATGTGCGCCTTCACCGTCCCCGCAGAGATCTGCAGGGTCAGTGCCACACCCTTGTTGCTCTTGCCTCGCGCCACCAGGCCGAGGACCTGCTGCTCGCGGTCGGTCAGGGTGGATCGGGCCATGCTGGCCGCGATGCGCTGGGCCGCCATGGCGCTGAGGTAGCGTGATCCTCGCGCGAGCTGCCGCACACCCGAGATCAGATCCTGCAGGGCGCAGCCCAGTTCCAGGTAGCCCTCGACGCCCGCCTCCAGCGCGGAGCGCACCTCATGCTCGCGGTCGTTGGCGGTCACCACCAGCACCTTGGGCGCGGGCGCATGGCGCTCCCGCGGCGAGATCCGGGCGGCGGCGAGATGCAGCCCGCGTTCATAGTCGGCCACCACGATGTAGGGTGAGGCCGGCCCGGGCGAGGCGGGCCGTGTCTGGGCGTCGATCACCTCCATGTCCACCTGTTGAGACAGCACGGTGCTCAAGCCGACCGCCACCAGCGGATCGCTGTGGGCGACGCTGACCTGGATGCGCTGAGAAGGCCAATTCATCATGGTGACACTCCAAAAATTACTCCCATGGCCGGCATGGTCGCGACTTTGTTCACGGGCGGCGAGTGATGACTTGTGAAGGCTTGTTCAGCGACTGCCATAGCGCAGACCTCCCCATCCGGGGGATACGGACCCGATTCATTCGACTGCGGTAGCGGCGCCCTCCCCATTGGAGAGATCACGGCGCGGTGCGGGACACGCAGACTGTGTGGCGAGGTCGGGCGCAGCGCCCGTCCCCCCGACGACAGACCCCTGAAAGGATTGATCATGGCCCTCACTGCCACCCCCACGCCCGGTGCCGGACTGCTGACCCCTACCGATCACACGTTGATCCTGATCGACTTCCAGTCGCAGATGTCCTTTGCCACCAAGTCGATCGACGCCGTGGAACTGCGCAACAACGCTGCGCTGGTTTCCAATGCCGCCGCCGGTTTCAAGGTGCCGACCATCCTGACCACCGTGGCCGAGAAGAGCTTCTCCGGCCCGATGTACGAGGAAATCACCTCGGCCTTCCCCGGCCAGGAACTGATCGACCGCACCTCGATGAACACCTGGGAGGACGCCAACGTCATCAAGGTGGTGAATGCGATCGGCAAGCAGCGAGTGGTGCTGGCGGGACTGTGGACCTCGGTCTGCATCGTCGGCCCGGCGCTATCGGCCATCGAACAGGGCTTCGAGGTCTACATCATCACCGACGCCTGTGGCGACGTCTCCGACGAGGCCCATGAGCGCGCCGTCCAACGCATGGTGCAGGCGGGCGCCCGTCCGATGACCTCGCTGCAATACCTGCTCGAACTGCAGCGCGACTGGGCCCGCACCGCGACCTACGACATGACCACCGGCATCGCCAAGAAGCTGGGCGGCGCCTACGGTCTGGGCATCACCTACGCCAAGTCCATGTTCAATGCCCACGAAGGCTGAGTAAGCGCCTGACGAGCTTGCGGCGAGGTCGGTCGAGACCGATCCCGCCGCGCCGCTCGTCTTGTCGGCCCTGTCGGCCTTGTCATGAGGCCACTCTCACCTGTGTTCGCGATGAAACCCTACCTTGTCTCCCTGGCCGTCGGCCTGCTGGTGGGCGTGATCTACGCCCTGTTCAATGTGCGCTCGCCCGCGCCACCGGTGATTGCGCTGGTCGGCCTGCTGGGCATCCTGGTCGGTGAACAGCTGCCGCCGCTGGTGAAGAAGATGGTTCAGCGCGACGACGCCCCCCAGGTGTCCTGGCTTCACCACCAGGTGAAGCCGCACATGTTCGGCGAGCTGCCGAAGTGCGCCGACATCGCAGCCCGGGACGGACGCAGCAGCAGCGCCCCGGTCCCGCCGTGGTCGGCCGTCACCACCGGCGCTGACGCCGTGCCGCCCTCGCCTGTGCCGTCCCCCTCGACCGCGGCATCGACCTCGCCCACCACCACGGAGACCCGTCATGTCTGACACCGCCGCCCACACGGCCCCGCCGTCGGCCTCACCGCATGCCGACCTGATCCTCCATCGTGGTCTGTTCACGACCTTGAACCGGGCGCAGCCCACTGCGCAGGCCGTGGCGATCAAGGACGGCCGATTCCTCAAGGTCGGCCATGAGCAGGAGGTGATGGCGCTGCGCGGGCCGCAGACCAAGGTCATCGATGTGCGCGGCAAGCGGGTGCTGCCAGGCCTGATCGACAACCATCTGCACATCATCCGTGGCGGCCTGAACTTCAACATGGAACTGCGTTGGGACGGGGTGAAGTCACTCGCCGACGCCATGGCCATGCTGAAACGCCAGGTGGACGTGACGCCCACGCCGCAATGGGTGCGGGTGGTCGGCGGATTCACCGAACATCAGTTCGCCGAAAAGCGGCTGCCCACGCTGGACGAGCTGAATGCAGTGGCCCCGGACACGCCGGTCTTCATTCTTCACCTCTACGACCGCGCCTTGCTGAACGCGGCGGCGCTGCGCGCGGTCGGCTACACCAAGGACACGCCCGAGCCTCCCGGCGGGCAGATTACCCGGGATGCACAGGGCAACCCGACCGGCTTGCTGCTGGCCAAGCCCAATGCCGCCATCCTCTATGCGACCCTGGCCAAGGGGCCCAAGCTGCCGCTGGACTATCAGATCAACAGCACCCGGCTCTTCATGCGGGAGCTGAACCGCCTGGGCGTGACCGGCGCGATCGACGCCGGTGGTGGCTTCCAGAACTATCCCGAGGACTACGAGGTGATCGAGCAGTTGTCCCGCGACGGCCTGCTGACCCTGCGGCTGGCCTACAACCTCTTCACCCAGAAGCCCAAGCAGGAAAAGGACGACTTCCTGCGCTGGACCCAGCACTCCAAGTACAAGCAGGGCGACGACTACTTCCGGCACAACGGCGCGGGCGAGATGCTGGTCTTCTCCGCCGCCGACTTCGAGGACTTCCGCCAACCGCGCCCCGACATGGGCCCGGAGATGGAGGACGATCTGGACGGCGTGGTGCGCATCCTGGCGGAGAACCGCTGGCCGTGGCGCATGCATGCCACCTATGACGAAACCATCAGCCGCGCGCTGGATGTGTTCGAGCGGGTCAACCAGGACATCGCGCTGGACGGCCTGAACTGGTTCTTCGATCACGCCGAGACGATTTCCGAGCGATCGATGGACCGGATCGCCGCCCTGGGCGGCGGCGTGGCGGTGCAGCATCGCATGGCCTACCAGGGCGAGTACTTCGTCGAGCGCTACGGTCCGGCGGCTGCCGAAGCCACACCGCCGGTGCGCCAGATGCTGGACAAGGGCCTGAAGGTGTCCGCCGGCACCGATGCGACGCGGGTGGCGTCCTACAACCCCTGGGTATCCCTGTCCTGGCTGATCACCGGCAAGACGGTCGGCGGCCTGCAGATCACCCCGCAGCGCAATTGCCTGGACCGTGAGCAGGCGCTGCGGATGTGGACCGAGAACGTCACCTGGTTCAGCAATGAAGTCGGCAAGAAGGGGCGCATCGAGGAGGGTCAACTGGCCGATCTGGTGGTGCCCGACCGCGACTTCTTCGCCTGCGCCGAAAGTGACATCGCCGACACCAGCGCGCTGATGACGGTGGTCGGCGGCAAGGTGGTCTGGGCTGCGGGCGAATTCACGCCGCATGACGAGACCACCCCGCCGCTGCCCTTGCCGGACTGGTCGCCCGTGCGCCGATTCGGCGGCTACGGCGCCTGGGGCGATCAGGAAGGTCGTCCGCTGCAGGCGGCCTTGCAGCGGCAGTCCTGCGACTGCGCCACGAGCTGCGGCGTGCATCGACACGACCATGCGCGGGCCTGGGCCAGCAGCGCGCCGGTGTCTGACCTCAAGAGCTTCTGGGGCGCGCTGGGCTGCGCATGCTGGGCGGTATGAGCAGCGGCGCCCCCTCCACCACGGGCTTGTTCACGCCGGTCGTCCGCCTGGCCACACCGGCACGGCTGGGGCGATGGATCGCCCTGCTGCTGCTGTGTGCGGCCTATCTCCAGGGCGGCCTGGTGAAGTTGTTCGACTTTCCCGGTGCCGTCGGCGAAATGCAGCACTTCGGCCTGGCGCCGGCGCCGCTGTTCGCCGCGGCGGTCATCGTGCTCGAGCTCGGGGCCTCGGCCCTGATCCTGTCGGGCCGCTGGCGGTGGCTCGGCGCGCTGGCCCTGGCGGCCTTCACCGCGGCGGCCACCTTCATGGCCAATCGCTACTGGGACGCCACCGGGCACGAGCGCTTCATGCTGATGAACAGCTTCTTCGAGCATTGGGGATTGGTCGGCGGCTTCCTGTTGGTGGCATGGATGGATTGGCGCGAACCGCGGACATGACGGCACGCGCCGCATCACATCCCCACAACCAGGTCGCTCTGAGGCGCGACCTGATCGGGTGACTGCACGGGGACCGTGCCGGGCGTCGTCGACCGCTCGTCACTCAGTCCCCCCAAATCGCCCCCGACGGAGACCTCATGCCGCCACCGATCCCGCCCGAACGCCCTGGCCGCACCGCAGGCCAGGATGACTCGGATCCGCCGCCACAAGCGGTCGGACGACCGTTGTTCAAGATCGAGCTGCCCCACCTGTCCAGCCGCACCGAAAGTTTCGATGCCTACCTGGCCCTCGCCGCAGCGCCGGATGCCCCGGGCATCGTGGTGATTCCCGAAGCCCTCGGCAGAGACGAGGACCTTCCGGCAATGTGCCAACGCTGGGCCGCCGACGGTTTCCATGCGCTGGGTCCGGACCTGCTCTGGCGCCACCCTCGTCCCCCTGCGCGGCCGCCCGCGGAAAGCGCGACACCGCCACTTCCGGAGGCGCCGGTGCCGCCCCATCCCCACTACGGCTTCGATGTGGATCAGGGGGTCAACGACCTGCAGGTGGCCATCGACTGGCTGGCGGGCATGGACAGCAGCCACGGCGCTCGCCGACGGGTCGGCTGCGTGGGCTACGGCCTGGGCGGCGTGCTGAGCTACCGCGCCGCCGTCTACGGGCGCCTCGACGCGTCGGTGGTGTATTACGCCACCGGGGTGGAGCGCTTCCTGGACGAGGTCCACACCCCGGACTGTCCGATGCTGATGCATGTCGCCGGCAAGGACGAAGCAGCATCCCCTGGCGATCGGCATCGCATGGCACAGACCCTGTCCGCCCGGCCGGCCACGCAGCTGTATCTGTATCCGCAGGCGCCTCACGGCTTCGCCCGGCTGGCTGGACCACAGCGCGAGCCGGCCGCGGCCGATCTGGCCGATCAACGCTCGCGGGACTTTCTTGCCCGACACCTCCGGCAACGCCAGGGCGCTCGCCCCGGTGGGGAGGTCCGTTGAGGGATGCCGCACGGAGCCACTGACGTCCTCGTCTGAACCCGCGGGGCTGGGTCGCGACTGATCTCGCTTCGCTGAGGACAGAAAGGAGCGATCGATGCTGGCCACCCAACGCCTGCTGCGCTGCGCGAGGCAGCATCACCTCGAAGCGTTCCCTGCTGACGCCGCGCCACCGCCAAGTGCGCTGGAAGTCCAGGACCTGCGGCAACTCACCACCGACCTGGCCCGCAGCGGGCCGTTGTCGCCAGAGGCCGAACGCGTGGTGCTGAGCCTGCTGCCCACCCTGGCGGGCTGGCCGAATGGCTTGCAGATCCAGGTCGAGCGGACCGGTCCGCCGCCGAGCGCCAGCGTGTTCGGACCTGCAGCTCTGGATGGCACGACCCAGGGGCCCCTGCGCCTGCAACAGGACGCGAACGGAGGGATTCAAGCCGCCCCCACTGCACAGCGCCTGTGGCCGCACCCGAGTGACGCGTCGGACCCATCCGTGTTTGCGGCCGTGCTGGCCTGCCTGGACGACCACCCCGGCGGCTGGTGCATCCTGGCGCAGGTCCTCCAGGACTCCAGCCTGACGGCACCGCCACGCGATCCGGTGACCAACCAGGTGCTGCTGGGCAAGTTGCGCCTCCGGCTGGCCGACCACCTGCTTCATCTGCTGAACCAGCCTCCCACGTTGACGCGCGCCATTTCAATCGCCGACGGCGCGGAACCCGTCGAACGACCCGGCGAGCCCGCCCGCTTGCGCTTGCCCGGCCTGATACGCGCCCCCCGAACGCCGCGGGCCGGCCTCTCCGGGGAGGTCCACAAGACCGAATCCTTCACCGCCCAGCCGCCTCACAGACTGGTGCTGACCCTCGACACCGGCTCGACGAATCCGATACCCCGGTTCAATGCGTCGCCCGGCTCGCGCGGGTCGCCCGGCGCATTGCCCCGCTTGGTGAGATTGATGGACAAAGCCCCGGGCGCTTCATCGCCGGACGCCACCGGTGCGATGGCCGGCCAGCGGTCGACCCAGCCCGGCCAGATGCCCTCCACGTCCGCCCTGCAGCGATTCGCACCGACCCACCAGGACGGGAAGGTCGCCGTGAACGCCAACACCCAGGCGCACTTTCTACACGCCCCTGATGCGAAGGCAAGTGAATTGACCCACTGCCTTTTCGGGGATGACCAGGCCAGGAGCCCTTGGCGCTTCGACACCACCCTGTGGCCGTCGCACGCCGCCCCGGCTTCGCAAACCACGCCGATGACGGCGGCGTCCCGACCCGACCTCGCCACCTCGGACACCTGGCGGACCCGTGCGCTAGACCGACAAGCATGGCCCGGTCCCCCGGATTACACCGTCGCATCGCCTCCCATCTCGACCGACAGCGAGTATCAAGACCTGGTCACCTTGATCTCCGCAGAAGTCGGGCTCATGCCGCCCCCGCCGACGGACGGCTCGCACGACCCCGGGACCCACCTGGCGCCCGCGGCCAAGCGGACGTGGCAGGGTGAATGGGACGGCTCAGCGGAGAGACAGCCCCCCCGTCATCCCGGTCCGGGGCCCAGCCAGTCACCCGTGTCGGGCACAAGCTCGAACTTGGTCCGCAAGGCCGCCTCTGACGCCGCCTCTGACGCCGCCTCGTACATGAGGCTCCTCGCTCGGACGTCCACCTCGACCGCACCGCCGTCGTCGCCTTCCGGCCACGGCGACACCCTGTCCATGGATCGGCCCGGCGAAGCACAGCCCGTCGAGTTGGCCCAGGCCCTCACCGCCGAGGGCCCCGATGAGCAGTTGCCACTGCATGAGTTGATCAAGGAGGGCACTTGGACCGAACGCGATGCGGCAACGGTCCATCGATTGACCCTTCAAGTGAGTGGCTGGCCGGACGTCTCATTTCGCGTCTTCACCGTCGAGACCTGGAGAAGATACACGGTCACCCCACGCAGCCAGGAGTTCACGACGCCCCGAAGTACCCGCACCATTGACATCACCTACCACGCGGAACGCCAGCGATACGCGGTCGGCCATCCGGAGAAAACGGCAGTCCATAAACGTCCCAGGCCAAAAGGCAAGCGCAGCGGAGAGAATCGCTTCTTCGACTGCCTGATCGCGCAAATGGACAAGGCGGCCATCCAGAGCCTCTGCGGTCTGCAATTCCGAAGCGCCAAAGCGCGGCTTCCTATGTCCTCTCGCGAATTCGCGGCGGCGCGGCTTCGCGACCAGGTGGCGCTGCTGGCCGAACGCCATGCGTCGACGCGTTCTTCCAGTCCCCGTTGATGACGCAAACGAACCGCGCCTGCCGAATCCAGATGGCCTAGGGCTGCGGCTGGGGCGGGAAGCCCGGGGGCTGGGAACTGGAAGCCGGGGGCCAGATCGAACGACTCGCCGAGGGCCACCCCGGCCGACCCGCCGTCGAGAAAGAAACAGCCCCGCACGATGCTCACACCGTACGGGGCTGCTGTGGGAGGCTGGGGCCAGGCGGGCCGGCGGGCACGCTGGCGTCAACGTCAAGGTCAACGCCAGCGCCAGCGCAGGTCGTGAGCGTCAACGTTGTGGGTCAACGAGCAATCAGTGAACGACGCGTCCGAAGCTGAACTCGCCGCCCTCCACACTCACCGGGATCACGTCCTTCGGCCCGAAGCGTCCCTGCAGGATCAGCTTGGACAGCGGGTTCTCGATGCGCTGCTGGATCGCCCGCTTGAGCGGACGTGCGCCGAAGACCGGGTCGAAACCGACCTTGGCCAGTTCGCTCAAGGCGTCCTCGCTCACATCGAGCTTCATTTCCAACTTGTCCAGACGCTGTTCGAGCTGGCGCAGCTGGATTCGGGCAATCGACTTGATGTGGGCCGCGCCGAGGGCATGGAAGATCACCGTCTCGTCGATGCGGTTGAGGAACTCGGGGCGGAAATGGGCCTTGACCTCGTCCCACACCGCCGCACGAATCACTTCTTCCGACTCCCCCTGCAAGGCCATGATGTGCTGGGAGCCCAGGTTGGACGTCATCACGATCACGCAGTTCTTGAAGTCGACCGTGCGTCCCTGGCCATCGGTCAGACGGCCGTCGTCCAGCACCTGCAGCAGCACATTGAACACATCCGGGTGGGCCTTCTCGACCTCGTCGAGCAGCAGCACGCTGTAGGGCTTGCGCCGCACCGCCTCGGTCAGGTAGCCGCCCTCGTCGTAGCCGACATAGCCCGGAGGCGCGCCGATCAGCCGGCTGACCGAATGCTTCTCCATGAATTCACTCATGTCGATGCGGACCATGTGGTCTTCGCTGTCGAACAGGAAGCCCGCCAGCGCCTTGCACAGCTCGGTCTTGCCCACACCGGTGGGGCCCAGGAACAGGAAGCTGCCCAGCGGCTTGTTCGGGTCCGACAAACCGGCGCGCGAACGCCGGATCGCATCCGCCACCGCCACGATGGCCTCGTCCTGACCCACCACCCGCTCATGGAGCTTGGTCTCCATCTGCAGAAGCTTGTCGCGCTCGCCCTGCATCAGCTTGCTGACCGGGATGCCGGTGGCGCGTGAGACCACTTCCGCGATCTCTTCGGCGCCGACCATGGTGCGCAGCAGTTGCGGCACCGTCTTGTCCTTGGCCTTGACGGTCTCCTTGGCCTGGGCCTCGCTCAGACGCTTCTCCAGCTCGGGCAACTTGCCGTACTGCAGCTCGGCCACCTTGTTGAAGTCGCCCTTGCGCTTGAGCTCTTCCACCTGGAACTTGATGCGGTCGATCTCTTCCTTGACATGGGCAGAGCCCTGGGCCTGCGCCTTCTCGGCGGTCCATATCTCCTCCAGGTCGTTGTATTCGCGCTGGAGCTTGAGCAGCTCTTCCTCGATCAGGCCGAATCGGCGCTGCGAGCCTTCATCGGTCTCCTTGCGCACGGCCTCGCGCTCGATCTTGAGCTGGATCATGCGGCGGTCGAGCCGATCCATCGCCTCCGGCTTGGAGTCGATCTCGATCTTGATCTTGGCCGCGGCCTCGTCGATCAGGTCGATGGCCTTGTCGGGCAGGAAACGATCGGTGATGTAGCGGTGGCTGAGCTCGGCCGCGGCGACGATGGCCGGGTCGGTGATCTCCACGCCGTGGTGGACCTCGTACTTCTCCTGCAGGCCGCGCAGGATCGCGATGGTGGCTTCGACCGTGGGTTCGTCCACCAGCACCTTCTGGAAGCGGCGCTCCAAGGCGGCGTCCTTCTCGACGTACTTGCGGTATTCGTCCAGCGTGGTGGCGCCGATGCAATGCAGCTCGCCACGCGCCAGCGCCGGCTTGAGCATGTTGCCCGCGTCCATGGCGCCCTCGGCCTTGCCGGCGCCGACCATGGTGTGGATCTCGTCAATGAACAGGATGATCCGACCCTCATCGGCCGCCACTTCCTTGAGCACCGACTTGAGACGTTCCTCGAACTCGCCGCGGAACTTGGCGCCGGCCAGCAGGCCCGCCATGTCCAGCACCAGGACACGCTTGTCCTTGAGCGATTCCGGCACTTCGCCATTGACGATGCGCTGCGCCAGTCCTTCGACGATGGCCGTCTTGCCGACGCCGGGCTCGCCGATCAGCACCGGGTTGTTCTTGGTGCGACGTTGCAGGACCTGGATGGCGCGGCGGATCTCTTCGTCACGGCCGATCACCGGGTCCAGCTTGCCGGCACGGGCGCGCTCGGTGAGGTCCAGCGTGTACTTCTTCAGCGCTTCGCGGTTGCCCTCGGATTCCTGGCTGTCCACCTTCTGGCCGCCGCGCACCGCCTCGATCGCGGTCTCCAGCGCCTTGCGAGTCAGGCCGTGGCCCCGGACGACGCCGCCCAGGTCGGTCTTGGCATCCGCCAACGCCAGCAGGAACATCTCGCTGGCGATGAAATGGTCCCCCCGCTTGGAGGCTTCCTTCTCCGCCGTCTGCAGCAGCCCGATCAGGTCGCGCCCGGGCTGGACCTGCTGGCCCTCGCCCTGCACCTGAGGCAGGCCGGACAGGATGCCGTCCGCCGCCGCCTTCAAGGCCGGCACTTTCACGCCGGCCCGCTCCAGCAGCGCCTTCGGACCTTCGTCCTGCGCCAGCATCGCGCCCAGCACATGCACCGGCTCGATGTACGGGTTGTCTCTTGTCACCGCCAGGCTTTGGGCCTCGGCCAGTGCTTCCTGAAATCTCGTGGTGAGCTTGTCGACTCGCATGGTGTTCAAACCTCCGTTGCCGACTCAAGTGGGACTGTGTCCCCCTATTTCAAGGGTTCCGGTGCGCGGCAGCAAGTCACAGGCCTGTCACTGAAATCATTCGTGGGAGACCGCACGAGGGGGCCCTCCCGAGGGCACCGGGCGACCCGCCGACCTGGCAGGGGGCGCGTCACCGCCGGTCCGACGCGCCCGGCCAGGCTTCATGCACCCGGCGCACGCTGGCGCAACGGGTCGCCGCCGAGGGCTGGTGCGGTCTCCGTCCGCGCCCCTTCGGCGGGACAAGCGGACGGGAGGACGACTTGCCCACTGCGCCATGCCGTAGCATCCGCAGCCAAGATCCGCGCCCGTGGCGGCGCCACCCACCGACCCGATGACCGATTCCCCCGCTCCGTGCCTCCAAGGCCACAGCCTGACGGCCCAAGAAATGAGGGCCCACGACTGGTCCGGCCATCCGCTGGGCCCGCCGGAGCGCTGGCCGGGACTGCTGCGGCACATGGTGAATTACCTGCTGTCGTCGCCGGAGTCGATCTATCTACTCTGGGGCGATGCGCTGCATTTCTTCTCCAACGACGCCTACCGGCCGGTGCTGGGGCCTCGGGTGGACCGGGCCATCGGCACCACGCTGGCCGCGCTGTGGCCGGATGCGATCGACGCGGTGCGCCCGCTCATCGATCAGGCCCTTGCCGGCGAAGCGACGCGCCATCACGACCTGCCGATCCGCATGGCGCGACGCGGCGAGCCCGAAGACACCTGGTGGACGTTCTCGTTCTCGCCGCTGGCAGAGGACGATGGCCGCATCTGCGGCGTGCTGTGCCACACCACCGAAACCACCCAGCATGTCGTCTCGGAACAGCGCCGGGATCTGGCGGAATCGCGCTTGCGCGAAATCAATGATCGGCTGGAGGCGGAAGTCACCTCGCGCACCCGTGAGCGCAACCGGATCTGGGAGGTCAGCCGCGACATGCTGCTGGTGGCGGACCGCGCCGGCGTCTGGCTGAGCGTCAATCCGGCCTGGACGGCCGCACTGGGCTGGTCGGAAGCGGAGCTGCTCGGTCGCACCTCCGAATGGCTGGAACATCCGGACGACCGCGACCGCACCCGGGCCGAAGTGGGCAAACTGGCCGGCGGGGAGCGCACACGAACCTTCGAAAACCGCCTGCGCACCCGTGACGGCGACTATCGGCGGCTCTCCTGGACGGCGGTGCCCGAGGACTCGGTGCTTTACTGTGTCGCCCGGGACATCACCGACGAGCATTTGCGCGACACCGAACTGCGCGAGCGCACCCGGATCCAGCGCGAGAGCGAGGCCCGCGCCCGCGCCTACTTCCTGACCACGCCCGAGTACGTGATGCTGCTGCGGGCGGACGCCAGCGGCGAACTGGCGATCGAGGACATCAATCCGAGCGTCGAGCACCTGATCGGACGGCCGCGCGCCGAGGTGTTCGGCGCGTCACCCCGGTCCGTCCTGCCGCCGGATGCGGTCCAGGACCTGGAACGGGGCGTCCGCGAATGCCTGCGCACCGGCCACAACCACACCTACACCGCGCGGCGGGTCTATCCGGGTCGCAGCGACATTTCGGTGGAGACGGTGATGGCGGTGGTCGAACGCCACGCGGGTTTCGGCGGCCTGGTGCTGCTGATCGCCCGGGATCGCACCGACCAGCGACGCGCCGAGGAACAGCTGCGCCAGTCTCAGAAGATGGAGGCCGTCGGCCAGCTCACCGGCGGTGTGGCGCACGACTTCAACAACCTGCTCTCCACCATCGGCACCTGCCTGGAGCTGGTGCGGCGCAAGGTGAAATCGGGCGACGTCAGCGACGTGCCACGGTTCGTGGACACCGCCGACCGGTCGGTGCAATCGGCGGCCGCCCTCACCCATCGCTTGCTGGCGTTCTCGCGCAAGCAGTCGCTGGACCTGCGACCGGTCGACGCCAATCAACTGGCGCGCAGTCTGGAGGACATTTTCTCCCGCACCCTCGGCGAGCAGATCGCCGTCGAACTGCGGCTGGACGAGGCGGCCTGGCCGGTCCAGACCGATGCCAATCAACTGGAAAACGCGCTGCTCAACCTGGCCATCAATGCGCGCGATGCGATGCCGCATGGCGGGCAGCTCACCATCGAGACCCGCAACCTGCAGGTCGCTGACGACCTGCTGGGGCAGTCCGAGCTGGCCGAAGGCGACTATGTGGTCATCAGCGTCTCGGACAACGGCCTGGGCATGCCCAAGGAGGTCATCGACCGGGCTTTCGATCCTTTCTTCACCACCAAGAACATCGGCAAGGGCACCGGCCTGGGTCTGTCGATGATCTATGGCTATGTGAAGCAGTCGGGCGGCCATGTGTCGATCTTCTCGATCGTCGGGGAAGGCACGACGGTCAAGCTCTTCCTGCCGCGGGCCCTCACGCCGCACTCACCGCAGGAGATCGCGTCCCCGCCCGAAGTGGTGGCCGGCGCCGGCGAACGCATTCTGGTGGTGGACGACAACACCGACCTTCGTCGACTGCTGGAGGAGTCGCTGACCGAGCAGGGCTATGTGGTGACCGCCGTCGGCGATGCCCACGAGGCGATGGAGCGTCTGGATGACGAATCCTTTGATCTGCTGATCACCGATGTCGGGCTGCCGGACCTGTCCGGACGCCGGCTGGCCGATCTGGTGCGGGATGCGCGTCCCACCCTGCCGGTGCTGCTGATCACCGGTTATGCCAAGGAAGCCGCCGTGCGAGGCGATTTCGTGGGCGAAGGCATGGACATGTTGGCCAAGCCCTTCGCCCTGGGCACGCTGACGCAGCGGCTGCAGGAACTGCTGCGGCGCCGCTGAGGCCACTGAAGCCGCTGCAGCAGTTGAGGCCACAGCAGCAGTTGATGCCGCCGCTGCGGCTGATGCCACCGCTGCCACCGCGGCCGCCGCTGCCGCGAACATGGCGCACGGCCTGCACGCGGTCCGGTCTGCGTCGAAAGGTCGATCGCTGATCCGCCCTACGCCCTACGCCGTTCGCCCTCAGCCCGCGTCCCTGAGCGCTTAGCGCTTGGCCCGCGCCGCCGCCGGGTGCGAGGCGGTGGATGTTTCTGGAAGGGCGGCCGATCGGGAGGCTTTCACCAACTCCATCGACTTCACATCGAACTTGACGCTCCTGAACCCACGATCCAACTCGCCGGTGATCTCGACCAGCCGCTTGTCGTCGATGGGCGTGCCCGGTGGGAACAGATGGGCGTCGATTTCCACCATCACGCGTCCTGTGTCGTCGGCGAAGGTGTAGTGATCCCCGCCGTCGTGGGACAAGATCCGGCCGCGCAGCCGGGCCGGCTCGTCATCCCGCCCGTGCTCGGTCAGTTGCTTGACGGTGCGCAAGCTCAATCCGGTGGGACCCACATACTGCGCGTGGCTGACGCCGGCGAACAGCGCCCCCAGCAAGGCCGCAGCCCCCTTGCCGACGGCGCGGCGCGACAGCGTCGCTGCCGTCCGCGCCTCGGCGGTGGCGGCCGTGCAGCGATGCATGGCTGCCAGGGGGGCATCGAACCGCTCGGCACAGCCTCCATCGGGCGACGGGGTGGGTGGGTCGATTCGGGTGGAGGATGCGGGCCAGTGTGAAGGATGGGACGAGTGGGACGAAGGGGACGAGTGGCATGGACCGGACGGTGCGCCGGTATCGACCGAGCCTGTCGAAGCGATGGACATCGAGTTCTCCGATTGAACGAGGACCCGATGGGTGCTGCCGTCGCGAAGGCAGGTTCCGACACGCGATCGAATTGGGGCCCGACGCGACCGTCCGCCTCAACGACCTCAGGCCGGCAGCAGCGCCTGTATCAGCCGCATGCCCAGTGCCGCAGCGATCAGCGACCCCAACACATGCGCCGCCGAATGGGACACGGCCATCAGGAATTCGCCACGCTGCAGCAGCGAGAGCGACTCGCCGGAGAACGATGAAAAGGTGGTCAGCCCCCCCAGGAAGCCGGTGACCAGGAGCAGCTTCAGCAGATCGTCCGGATGGCGCCCGAACCATTCCAGTGCCATCCCGATCAAGAAGCCGCCGACCAGATTCACCGCCAGTGTGCCGAGCGGAAACCCGGCCCACTTCGAGTTCAACCACAGCCCCGCCCCCCAGCGGGTCAACGCCCCGCCCGAAGCCCCGACGGACACAGCCGCCACCTGAAGCCAGTTCATGTGCCGTTGCCCTCCGCCTGAATGCCCCAGCGCGCCAAAGCCTCGTCATCCGTCACCCGGGCGTCCACCCAGTGCGCCCCGGAAGGCCCGTGCTCTTTCTTCCAGAACGGCGCCTGGGTCTTCAAATAATCCATCAGGAACTCGCAGGCCTGAAAGGCCTGACCCCGGTGCCGCGCGCTGACCAGCACCAGCACGATCTGGGCGCGCGGGCCCAATGGTCCGACCCGATGAATCACCCGAGCGCCGAGGATGTCGAAGCGCTCAAAGGCCTGGTCGACCATGGCCTCGATCGCGGCTTCGGTCATGCCGGGGTAATGCTCCAGCTCCATCAGGCTGACCGGGCTGCCATCGGCGCCGTCGCGGACGGTGCCGACGAAACTCACCACCGCGCCCACCCCGCCGTCGTCGGCTCTCAGGGACAGCGTCTCGGCACTGAGGTCGAAATCGTCGGTCTGGATGCGCACACGCGGCACGGCGGAGCTGGCCAACAAGGCTGGAGACATGATCGATCCGGCACATGCGCCGGCTGCAAGCTTGGACGCCGGATTGTGGCTCAGCCGATCGGGGGCGGGCCGGGTGGCCGGGTACACAGCAGTTTCAAGCGCCACAGGTACTGGGCGATGCACGGTCGGATCTCGGTGTCGGTGTGGATGCGCGGTGCCAGGGCCTGTTCGGGCATGTCCGCCGGCGTGTCCAAGGCCGGCAGCAGGCACACGTCGATGTCTCCGGTGCGAGCGTCCAAGGTGGCGATGCGCGGCATGGCGAGCGCGCCGCAGCTCGCAGCGACACGCCCCAGCCAGGAAACGGCCACGGGTGCGCGCTGCACACTCGCCTGGCGCGCACCCGTGGGGCATCGGCTGCCCCGTCGCGGGGGCATCGATCGTCGGTGTCAGCTTGATGCCGTCTTGATGCCGCCGCCGGCCTTCTTGACGTCGGCCTGAGGCCTGCACGGCTACGCTGAGGCCTTCCCAACCACCGCGCGGAGCCCTCCGTCGCCTCCGCGCCCCGCCATGAGACCGGTGTTGATCCTCCAGCATGAAGCGGCCCAGGGGCCCGGCTACCTGCTGCAGTGCCTACAGTCCAAAGATGTGCCCGTGCATCTCCTGCGCCCCGACCAGGGCGAACCGCTGCCGCGACAGATGTCGGCCTTCAGCGGTCTGGTGGTGCTGGGCAGCGACCACAGCGTGCACGACCGGTTGAGCTGGATCGGCGCCGAACAGGCGCTGATGCAAGACGCGTTGCGGCTCAGCCGACCCGTGCTGGGCCACTGTTTTGGCGCGCAGCAACTGGCTCGCGCCATGGGTGCCGCGGTCCACCGCAATCCACGGCCGGACATCGGCTGGCGCGAACTCTGGATCACCCCCACCGCCCGCTCGCTGTTCGGTGGGCAGGACCACCTGCTGAGCTTCAACTGGCACTACGACAGCTTCCAGATTCCCATCGGCGCCACGCGCACCCTGTTCGGCCAGCATTGCCTGAACAAGGGCTTCGCCCTGGGGCCGCACCTGGGGCTGCAGAGCCACCTTGAAATCACCGAGCACGGGCTTCGCCAGTGGTGCGCCGAAGGTCGGCAAGCCCTGCGCACCGGCCGCAGCCTGACCGTGCAGAGCGAGTCGGAGATTCTCTCCGCGCTGCCGGAACGGCTCGCGCGCGTGCGCGCGGCCGCCGGCTGCCTGTACCAGCATTGGATCGGGCAACTGGCGCTTCCGCCGGTCTTTGGGCGCCTGCGCGCGGCGTGACGAGGTCGATCGACGGCCGACAAGCCGCGGCCCGCCTGCGCCGGATTCAATCCCCCGCCACGACCTGCGGGGTACAGGTCTTGAGCCGTCAAGGCCGCCCCCCGGATGGCGGGCGCAGGCGATCAGGCGAACAGGCCGTGAGGCGAGCGGGCGAGCGGGCGATCAAGGCATCAGGTCATCAGGCCATCAACCGATACCCCACCGCCGTCTCCGTCAGCAGGAACTTCGGACTGGCCGGCTCCGCCTCCAGCTTCTGCCGCAGGTTGCCCATGTAGACGCGCAGGTAGTGGTTCTGCTCCACATGCGCCGGGCCCCAGACCGCCTTGAGCAACTGGCGATGGGTCAGCACCTTGCCGGCATTGCCGATGAGGTGGCTGAGCAGCCGGTATTCGATGGGCGTGAGATGGACATCCTCCCCGCCTCGCCGCACCCGCCGCGCCGCCAGGTCCACCTCGACATCGCCGAAGCGGAACACCGGATCCTGCTGCTCGCTGGCACGCGACTGGCTGCGCCGCAGCGCCACCCGCACCCGCGCCATCAGTTCGCCCACGCCGAACGGCTTGCTGAGGTAATCATCGGCACCCTGGTCCAGGGCGGCGATCTTGTCGTCCTCGGCGCTCCGGGCCGAGAGCACGATCACCGGCACCGCCGACCAGGCACGCAGGTCCTGCAGAAAGTCCTGACCGTCGCCGTCGGGCAAGCCCAGGTCCAGGATGACCAGGTCCGGTCGACGGGTGCCCGCATCGATCAGACCTTGGCGCAAGGTGCCGGTTTCATGCACCACCCAGCCCTCCTCCTCCAGGGCCTGGCGCACGAAGCGGCGGATGTTGGGCTCGTCCTCGACGATCAGCGCGGTCGGTTGCGGCTCGCTCAAGGCTGGAACTCCCGGATCGTTTCGCGTCGGTTCATGGATCGTGACTGGGTTCGGAAATGAGGAACGGAATCTCACAGGCGACCTGCGGCGGGCGATGCGCCGGTGCTTTCGTCCTCGTCGAACGACGGCACCTCCGGCGGCTCGCCCAGCGGCAAGGCCAGACAGAAGCGGGCGCCCCCCTGCGGCGTCGCTCGCTCCGCCCAGATCCGGCCGCCGTGGGCCTGCATGATGGCACGGCAGATCGCCAGACCCAGGCCCACGCCCGGCAACGGCGATTCGCTGTGGCCGCGGGTGAATTTCTCGAACAGCGCCTCCTCGCGCCCCACCGGCAGACCGGGACCGTTGTCCTCCACGGCGAGCCAGAGTTCGGCGCCATGGACCCGCGCGCCGATGCGGATCTCGCTGCCCGCCGGGGTGTATTTGGCCGCGTTCTCCAGCAGGTTCGCCAGCACCCGCTCGACCAGCGTGGCATCGAGTTCCACCAACGGCAAGGCGGCCGGCACGTCCAGCCGCACCCGATGGCGCGCCAGCGCGGTGCCCATCAGCTGCAGGCTGCTGCCGACCACTTCATCGATCGGCTGCCATTGGCGATTCAACTTCAAGGCGCCACTCTGCAGCCGCGCCATGTCGAGCAGGTTGTGCACCATCGCATTGATGCGCAGCGACTGCTGCTGGATCGCCTGGGCCGCGTCCGCGACGCCCGCCTCCAGCCCCGGACGCTGCGCCAGGGTTTCGGCCAGTCCCTGCAGGGCCGACAGCGGCGTGCGCAGGTCATGAGAGAGCGCCGACAGCAGCGAGTTGCGCAGCCGCTCCGACTCGATCTGCAGCAAGGCGCCCTGCGCCACCTCCACGTAATGCACCCGCTCCAGGGCTTGCCCGACGATGCGCGCCGCTGTGTCCAACTGGGCGCGTCGTTCCGGCAGCATCAGCGCGCCCGCCTGGCCGGGGCGCAGCGCCAGCACGCCGCGGCTGCGCATCGGCGCCCGCAGCGGCAGGTAGAACCAGTGGCTGCCCGGCAGGGTGTCGGTGCCCAGGCCGGCCGCCTGTTCATGGTCCAGGGCCCAGCGCGCGGTGCCGGCATCCGGCTGCTCGCCAGGCGGCATGGGGTGCTGCGCGGGAGACGGCTGCAGTTGCTCCTGCTCATCCAGCACATACAACAAGGCGCGTCCCCCGAACTGCTGGGCCAACTGTTGCTCGGCAATCGCCAGCACCTGCTCGGTCTGCAAGGCGCCGGCCAGTTCCCGGGTCAGCTCGAACAGCCCGCGGGCGCGGGCCTCGCGATCCGCCGAGACGCGGGCCTCATAGCGCAGGCCGGCAGTCAACTGCCCGGTGATCAGCCCCACCGCCAGCATCACGCCGAAGGTGATGACGTATTGCACATCGCTCACTGCCAGGCTCAGCTGGGGCGCGACGAAGAAGAAATCGAACAGCGCCACGCTGAGGAAGCTGGCCAGCACCGCCGGCCCTCGGCCCCAGCGCATCGCGATCGCGACCACGCCCAGCAGGAACAGCATGACGATGTTGTCGTTGGCGATCCGATGCGACAGCGGCCAGCACACCAGCGCCACACTCATGCACGACAGCGCCGCCCAGAGATAGCGCCGCGGCGACGATCCGAAGGTCGGCGAACGCTCCTCGCGCTTCACCCGCTGGGTGGCGGAGGCACCCACCTGGATCAGGTCCAGCTCTGGCCCCGCCTGCGCCAGCTGTGCCGCCAGGGTGCGGCGTCGCCATCGGCGCGGCTGCGGCGCGCCACGGCCCACCAGCAGTTTGGAGAGGTTGTGTTCGCGGGCGTAATCCGCCAAGGCCTTGGCCGGGTGCTGGCCGGACAGCACCGCCGAGGTCGCCCCCAGATCCTGCGCCAGACGCACCACCTGCAGGATGCCCTCGCGCCGGGCATCGGACAGCCGATGCAAGGCCGGCGTCTCGACATAGACCGCATGCCAGCTCACCGCGAGCTGCTGCGCCAGCTGCGCCGCGCTGCGGACCACGCTCTCGGCCTCGTCGCCGGGACCGATCGCGCACAGGATGGCGGCCTCGGTCTTCCAGACCTGGGCAATACGCTCATTGCTGCGCCAGGCCTGGACATCGTCCTCCACCCGATCCGCCGTGCGGCGCAGCGCCAGTTCGCGCAGCGCCATCAGGTTGCCCTTGCGGAAGAAATGCTGCCCGGCCCGCTCGGCCTGCGTGCCCTGGTAGACCTTGCCAGCCTTGAGGCGGCTCAGCAGTTCATCGGCGGGCGTGTCGACCAGCACCACCTCATCGGCCCGGTCGAAGAAGGTGTCGGGCAGCGTTTCCTGGACCCGCACGCCGGTGATGCCGCCGACCACGTCGTTCAGGCTCTCCAGATGCTGGACGTTCAGCGAGGTGTAGACGCAGATGCCGTTGGCCAGCAGTTCCTCGACGTCCTGCCAGCGCTTCGGATGACGAGACCCGGCGACATTCGAATGCGCCAGCTCATCCACCAGGATCAGCGCATCGGGCTGGCCCTTGAGCCGCGCCAGGGCGCCGTCGAGGTCGAACTCCGGCAGGGTATGGCCACGGTAGGCCAACTGGCGCATCGGCAATCGCGGCAAGCCCTCCAGCAAGGCGGCGGTGTCGCTGCGGCCGTGGGTTTCCACCACGCCCACCAGCGGCGACCGCCCCTGGGCCGTCGCCTGGCGCGCGGCCTGCAGCATGGCGTAGGTCTTGCCGACGCCCGCCGACGCGCCGAAGTAGATGCGCAACCGGCCGCGCGACTGGGCCTGCTCCTGCTGGCGGAGCTGAGCCAGCAGCGCATCGGGATCGGGGCGGTCGTCGGAGACGGTCATCGGAACATTGTCGCGTCAGCTTCAGAAGGTCCGGGCGATGCCCAGCACCAGGCCGGTGTCGCCCAGTCGCTTGGCGCGCAGGCCGCCGGCATCGCCGGCCTGGTAGAACGCATTGTCCGCATCGGTGCCGACCAGCGCGGCGCTCACGGTCAGGCCGCCCAGGTGGTCGAACGCCTTGCTCAGGCCCAGCTTCCAGTCGGTATAGGACAGGTCGCCATAACGACGCACCCACAGGTGCCCCACATGCAGCCCGGCGCTGACGCCCTGCCCCAGGTCGACGCCGTAGTTCAGGTCCAGGTAGGCCGTGCCTTTGGACGCGCCCTTGGCGGGCAAGGCGCTGAAGTACGCATAACCGGACGTGGTGCTGTTAAGGCCGAAATAGTCGGTGGCAGCCACCGACAGCTTGGCCGAGAACGCGCCCGCGCTGACGGCGGCATACAGGTCCAGGTTGTCGTACTTGTCATCGGAAGGTTGCCCTGGCGCGCGGTTCAGACGCGCCCCCGGGTAGACATAGGCCAGCGCGCCCAGATCCAGGGTCACGCCGTCCGCGATCGGGGTCTTGAAGCCGCCATAGAGGTCCAGCTCCATGCCGGCACCGTTGTTGTAGCTGTTGCCCGAGACGTTGGATCCCCAGGCGCCCAAATAGAAACCGCTTCGATGCACGAGGTCCAAGCCCGCCTGCACGGCGGGGCGCTTCCAGGTTTGGCTGATGCCCCGGAAGCGGTAGTCGGAGACAAAGCCGAGATTGCCGGTCAGGCTCAGCGCGGGTGTCTCGTTCGGCGCGGCGGCGGCGCTGCCCATCGGGGCGCTTTCGTCCGCGCGCGCCGTGGCCTGCAGCAGGCAGGCGCTCATCAGGAACAGGGTCAGAAGACGGGTTTTCATGATCAGTCGATGGAAGGAAGGTGTGACCCGCACAGGGCCACAGGGGACCCGAGGCGGGTCGGATGCAGGACGAAACCTGCCAATGAGGAAAGAGGAAAGACGGAATGGGACGACCGGATGAAAAGCCCGGCGCCGCCCGGCCGCTGTTTTCGCGTCAGAGGCCGTGATCGGTCCTCGACGGGCAGTCACCCGGACCACGCCATCGAAGGCCACCGATCGGTGGCGGCGCCGAGGAAATCGGAGGTCGTCGACCGCCATATGTCGACCGCCGTACATCGACGGCCACACGCCGCCGGCGGCATCGCCTGCGGCGTGCCGCGATCAGGCGGCCGAGGCTGCCGCTGCCGGCGCAGGTGTGACCACCTTCTGCCCCGGCTCGCGGTCCAGCGCGAGATTGAGCCGCAGCACGTTGACGCGCGGCTCACCCAGCACCGCCAGATCGCGGGCTTCGGTGTGGGCCTGGATCAACCGCTGCACGGTGTCGATGGACAGACCGCGCTCACGCGCGACCCGAGCCGCCTGGTAGCGTGCGGCGGCCATGCTGATGTGCGGGTCCAGCCCACTGGCCGACGCACTGACCAGGTCCACCGGCACTGGCAGCCGGTTCTCCGGATCGACGGCCTTGAGCGCCTCGATGCGGGCCTTCACCGCCTCCACCAGCGCGGGGTTGGTCGGGCCCTGGTTTGAGCCGCTTGAGTTGGCGGCGTTGTTGGCCATCGGGCCCGTCGCCGACGGACGGCCCCAGAAATAGCGCGGCGAGCTGAAGTTCTGGCCGATCAGCTCGGAGCCGACCAACCGGCCGTCACGCTCGATCAGGCTGCCGGCGGCCTGGTGCGGAAAGACCGCCTTGGCCAACCCAGTCACCGCCGCCGGGTACAGCAAGCCGGTGATTGCGCTCAGCAGCAGGAAGCCGACCAGCGCCGGACGCATCATCTGCAGCAGCGTGCGGCCGGCACCGTCAGACGCCGAGCCAGGTACCGGCCCGGTGGCGGGCATCGAGGCGCCAGCGTTCATGGCAGAGGCTGAGGCAGCGGTCTTGGAAGACGTATTCGAGAACATCGTTGTCATGGCAAATCCTTTGTGGGGCAGTGACGGGGCGCGTCAGACCAGATGCGTTGCAGTGAGCAGCAGGTCGATGGCCTTGATGCCGATGAACGGCACGATCAGCCCGCCCAGGCCGTAGATCCAGAGGTTGCGGCGCAACAGGGCCGCCGCGCCGATCGGGCGATAGGCCACGCCCTTCAGGGCCAGCGGAATCAGCGCGACGATGATCAGCGCGTTGAAGATCACCGCCGACAGGATGGCCGAGGACGGGCTGTGCAGCCCCATCACGTTCAGCGCGCCCAGCTGCGGATACACGCCCAGGAACATTGCCGGAATGATGGCGAAGTACTTGGCCACGTCGTTGGCAATCGAGAAGGTGGTCAGCGAGCCGCGCGTCATCAGCAGCTGCTTGCCGGTCTCGACGATCTCCAGCAGCTTGGTCGGATTGGAATCCAGGTCGACCATGTTGCCGGCCTCCTTGGCCGCCTGCGTGCCGCTGGCCATGGCCACCGCCACATCGGCCTGCGCCAGCGCCGGTGCATCGTTGGTGCCGTCACCGGTCATCGCGACCAGCCGACCCTCGGACTGGTAGTCCCGGATCAGTTGCAGCTTGGCCTCGGGCGTCGCCTCGGCCAGGAAATCGTCCACACCGGCCTCGGCGGCGATGGCGGCGGCGGTCAGGCGGTTATCGCCGGTGATCATCACCGTCTTGATGCCCATGCGGCGCAACTGCGCGAAGCGCTCCTTGATGCCGCCCTTGACGATGTCCTTGAGCTCGACCACGCCCAGCACACGGGCGCGGCCTTCCGACAGATCCGCCACCACCAGCGGCGTGCTGCCGCGGCGGGCGACCTCTTCCGCTGCCGCCGTCACCTGCGCCGGCATCTGGCCGCCGTGCGATTCCACGAAGCGACGAATCGCATCGACCGCACCCTTGCGCAACTGCCGATCGGGGGCGTCGACGGGGCCGAAGTTCACGCCGCTCATGCGGGTCTGCGCGGTGAACGGCACAAAGTGCGCCTGCAGGCTCACCAGCTCCCGTTCGCGCAGATTGAAGCGCTGCTTGGCCAGCACGACGATGCTGCGTCCTTCCGGCGTCTCATCGGCCAGCGAGGCCATCTGCGCCGCATCGGCCAGGGCTTGCTCGCCCAGGCCCGGCGCCGGCAGGAAAGCACTCGCCTGACGATTGCCCAGCGTGATGGTGCCGGTCTTGTCCAGCATCAGCACGTCCACATCGCCCGCCGCCTCCACCGCACGGCCCGAGGTGGCGATCACGTTGGCCTGCATCAAGCGGCTCATCCCCGCCACGCCGATGGCCGACAGCAGGCCGCCGATCGTGGTCGGAATCAGGCAGACCAGCAGCGACACCAGGGCGGTGATCGACACCACCGTGCCGGCGCCGGCCGCGTCCACGCTGAACAGCGAGTACGGCAGCAGCGTCACCGTCACCACCAGGAACACCAGGGTGAGCGCCACCAGCAGGATGGTCAGCGCGATTTCGTTGGGCGTCTTCTGGCGCTTGGCGCCTTCCACCATGGCGATCATCCGGTCCAGGAAAGCTTCCCCCGGATTCACCGCGATGCGCACCACCACCCAGTCCGACAGCACGCGTGTGCCACCGGTCACGGCCGAGAAGTCGCCGCCGGATTCACGGATCACGGGTGCGGATTCGCCGGTGATGGCGCTCTCGTCGACCGAGGCCACGCCTTCGATGACCTCGCCGTCCAGCGGCACCAGGTCACCGGCTTCCACCAGCACGACATGGCCCTTGCGAAGCTCCTCCGAATTCACCGGATGCCAGGACGAGCCATGGCGCGGCTGCTCCAGCTTCTTGGCCCAGGTCTTGGCCTTGAGACCGCGCAGCGACGCGGCCTGGGCCTTGGAGCGGCCCTCGGCCAGGGCCTCGGCGAAATTGGCAAACAGCACGGTGAACCACAGCCACAGCGCGATGGCCAGCATGAAGCCCGGCCCTTCGGTGCCGGCCAGCTCGGGCTTGGCGAAGCTCGCCATCCACAGGCCAGTGGTCAGGATGCTGCCCGCGTAGACGACAAACATCACCGGATTGCGCAGCTGCACCGCCGGTGCGAGCTTGGCGAAGGACTGGACCAGCGCGGGCTTGACCAGCGCGGGATCCCACAGGCCGCTGCGATGCCGCTGCGGATGCGGCGACGGATGCGAGGACGCCGTGCTCGACAGCGACGTCGGTGACGTCGATCCGAGGGCATCCTGCGGCGCAGGACCGCCAGCGGCCACGCCGCCACGGACCTCGGTGCGGCGGTCGGCCGGCGCCGGATTGGAAATAGGCTTGAGTTCGGTGGTCATATCAGGCTCCGGGGATCAGAGCTTCCAGAGCATCAGGTGCTCGACGATGGGGCCCAGCGCCAGGGCGGGCACATAGTTCAGCAGGCCGACCAGCAACACCGTGCCGATGAGCAGTGCGATGAACAGCGGTCCATGGGTGGGCAACGTGCCCTCGCCCACGGGAATCCGCTTCTTGGCCGCCAGACTGCCGGCGATGGCCAGCACCGGCACGATCATCAGGAAGCGGCCCAGCCACATCGCGATGCCCAGCAAGGTGTTGTAGAACGGCGTGTTGGCCGAGAGGCCCGCAAAGGCGCTGCCGTTGTTGTTGGCCGCGGAGGTCAGCGCATAGAGGATCTCGCTGAAGCCGTGCACGCCGGGGTTGGCAATGCCGGCCCGGCCGGGCTCCGCCATCACCGCGATGGCCGTGCCAGCCAGCACCACGATCGGCGTCACCAGGATGGCGACCGCGCTCATCTTCATCTCGAAGGGCTCGATCTTCTTGCCCAGGTACTCCGGCGTGCGGCCGATCATCAGACCGGCGATAAACACCGCCAGGATCGCGAAGATCAGCATGCCGTACAGACCGGTGCCGACACCGCCGAACACCACCTCGCCCAGCATCATCATGACCATGGGCACGGCGCCGCCGATCGGGGTGAAGGAGTCGTGCATGGCATTGACCGCGCCGCACGAGGCCGCCGTGGTCACCACCGCGAACAGCGAACTGGCGCTGATGCCAAAGCGGGTCTCCTTGCCTTCCATGTTGCCGCCGGCCTGTTGGTCACCCGCCTGGATGTCCACGCCCTGCGCCGCCACCAGCGGATTGCCGGCTTGCTCCGCCGGCGTGGCGACCAGCACGCCGGCGACGAACAGCACGGTCATCGCGGCGAGGATGGCCGCCCCCTGGCGTCGATCGCCCACCATTTGGCCGAAGCTCAGGCACAGCGCCGCCGGGATCACGAAGATGGCCAGCATCTGCAGCAGGTTGGTCAGCGGCGTCGGGTTCTCATAGGGATGCGCGGAATTGGCATTGAAGAAGCCGCCGCCGTTGGTCCCCAGCATCTTGATGGCCTCCTGCGACGCCACCGGGCCCATGGCCAGGGTCTGGGTGTCGGCGCGCTGGTTCTGCATCAGGGGCTGGCCCTGGGCATCCTTGAGCGGCTGGCCGTCGGGACCCGACTGGGGCGTCTGGTAGTCGGTCGCCTCCAGGGTCTGGACGGTGCGGTAGCCGTCGAAGTTCTGGATCACGCCCTGCTGGACGAACACCATCGCCAGCACGAAGGCCAGCGGCAGCAGCAGCCACACCGTGATGCGACCGATGTCCGCCCAGAAGTTGCCCACCTGACCGCTGAGCTTGTTGGCAAAGCCACGGATCAGCGCGAACACCACCGAAATGCCGGTGGCCGCGGACAGGAAGTTCTGCACCGTCAGCGCCAGCATCTGGGTGAGGTAGCTCATGGTGGCCTCGCCGCCATAGCCCTGCCAGTTGGTGTTGGCCACGAAGCTGATGGCGGTGTTGAAGGCAGAATCCGGCGACACCGCCGCCATGGCTTGCGGATTCAGCGGCAGCACATCCTGCAGGCGCTGCAGCGCATACACCGCCAGCACACCGAGTAGGTTGAAGAGCAGCAGCGCCAGCGCGTACTGCTTCCAGTGCATGCCCTGCTCCGGCTTGACGCCGGCGACGCGGAAGAATGGACGCTCCAGCGCGGCGGCCCAACGGGGCAGTCGCCCTTGGGCCAGCGCGGTGACCCAGCGCGACAGTGGCCAGGCCAGCAGCAGCGTCAGGGCGAGGAAAAGAATCAGATTGAGGGTAGCGAAGCTGTTCATGTGGTGCTTTCAGCGACGCGGGTTCAGAACTTCTCGGCGCGCCACAGCGCCACGACGAGATAGACAAACAGGCCGGCGCTGACCAGGCCGGTCACCCAGTACAGGCCGCTCATGGCTGACCCTCCAGACGGTGGCTGGCGAGGGCCAGCCCGACCGCCACGAGGAACAGCAGCAGGCTCAGGCCGAGAAACAGTGCATCCATGATTCAGAGGCCCCGTATCGGACAACGGGGACGTTTTGGGATGCCTGAACTCTAGAAAGCGCCGCCTCAAGGCCTCGTAGAAGCGGCGGGTCGGGGTATCAAGAAGTCGTAAAGATGCGGCGGCGGAGCCCGCCACCGGACGCGGCCATGACCTGTGGCACCTCCGCCCGCCCGGCATCCCGCCGTGCGAACCCCGACCGGAGAGCCCCCCTCAGGGGGAGCGACCGGCAGCGCTGCGCTGAGGGATACTCGCGTTCGCGATCGCGTTGGATCGCATTCCTTTTCGGAGCAGCGCCATGGGCCTGATGGACTTCATCAAGAAACAGTTCATAGACATCATCCAGTGGACGGAGGATGACAACGGCGTCCTGGCCTACCGCTTCCCGATGCAGGACTTCGAAATCCAGTACGGCGCTTCGCTGACCGTGCGCGAATCGCAGATGGCGGTCTTCATCAATGAAGGCAAGGTGGCCGATGTCTTCGGCCCCGGCATGTACAAGCTGACCACCCAGACGCTGCCGGTCCTGACCTACCTGAAGAACTGGGACAAGCTGTTCGAATCCCCGTTCAAGAGCGACGTCTACTTCTTCAGCACCCGGCAACAGGTTGACCAGCGCTGGGGCACCACCCAGCCGGTGACCATCCGCGACAAGGACTTCGGCGCGGTGCGCGTGCGCGCCTTCGGCAACTACAGCTACCGCGTGGTGGACCCGAAGAAGTTCCACACCGAAATTTCCGGCACCCGCGAGCGCTACACCGTCACCGAACTGGACGGCCAACTGCGCGGCTTGATGCTGCAGCACATCAGCGATGCAGTGGCGCAGTCCGGCATCCCGTTCCTGGATCTCGCGGCCAATCAGGTCGAGTTCGCCAAGGCCCTGCAGGAAGCCACCTCACCCGCGTTCGATGCGCTGGGCCTGAAGCTGGAGATGGTCACCCTGCAGAACGTCTCGCTGCCCGAGGAACTGCAGAAGATCCTGGACCAGAAGATCGGCATGGGCATGATCGGCCAGAACATGGGCCAGTTCCTGCAGTACCAGACCGCACAAGCCATCCCGAAGCTGGCCGAAGGCGTGGGCTCGGGCGGCGGCGGCGTGGCCGGCGACGCCATGGGCTTGGGCGCCGGGCTGGCCTTGGGCCAGACGCTCGCCCAACAGCTGCAGGCGGGCCTCGCACCCGCCAACACTGCTGCCGGGGCAGCGGCTGCAGGTACGGCTGCAGGTACGGCTGCAGGTGCAGCCGCAGCGCCGGCGGTGCCTCAACCGGTCAGCCAGAGCGCCGACGAGGTCCTGCTTCTGTTGGAGAAGCTGGGCGACCTGAAAGCCAAGGGCATCCTGACCGACGAGGAATTCGCCGCGAAGAAGGCTGAACTGCTCAAGAAGTTGAGCTGATCCCCGAGCACACCTGATTGGCTACCCCGTCGCCCCAGCGCCGCTGGCAGGCCCTGTGCCCCAACTGCGGGGCACCGGTCGAGTTCGCCTCGGCCGCGTCCGCCAGCACGGTCTGCAGCTACTGTCGCTCCACGCTCCTGCGTGAAGGCGACGCGCTGCGCAAGATCGGCACCAGCGCCGAACTCTTCGAGGATTACTCGCCGCTCCAATTGGGCGCGGCGGGCCGTTTTGCGGGTGCCGCCTTCACCGTCGTCGGCCGGGTTCAGATGGCCTATGCGGACGGCAGTTGGAATGAATGGCATGTGCTGTTCGACAACGGCGAGGGCACCGGACGAAGCGGCTGGCTTTCCGAGGACAACGGCAGCTTCGTCCTGAGCTTCGAAGCCCCGCTGAAGGAACGTGCCCCATCGATCGGGCAGGTCCACGTCGCCGGACGCCAACTGCTGGCCGGCCAGTCGTGGCAGGTCGCCTCCAAGGTCGACGCCACCGTGGCCGCCGCCGAGGGCGAACTGCCCCACCCGCCTCATCTGGACAACAGCTTCTGGGTGGTCGACCTGCGCAACACGCAGGGCGAGGTCGGTACGCTGGACTACAGCGACCCGGCCGCACCGACCTGGTCGGTGGGCCGATCGGTGCGTCTGGCCGACCTGTCCATGGTCGGGCTGCGCAACGAAAGCGGTGCCACGCTCAAATCCAAGGCGTTGCCCTGCCCCCACTGCGGCGCCGCACTGGAACCGCGGCTGGAGAACACGCAGTCGATCGTCTGCGGCCAGTGTCATTCGGTGGTGGACATCTCCAAGGGGGTGGGCGCCGACCTGACCAGCTACCAGCAGAACAACGGCGGCGAGCCGCAGATTCCGCTGGGCACCACCGGCCAGATCGCCCTCAGCGGCGGCGCCACCAAGCCTTGGCAGGTGGTCGGCTACCTGGAGCGCTGCGACATTCCGGAAAGCAGCGAGGACGAGCAGACCTTCTGGCGTGAATACCTGCTGTTCAACCAGATGGAGGGCTTTGCCTTCCTGGTGGACACCGAGGAAGGCTGGAGCCTGGTCCGCCCCATCACCGGCGCGCCGGACAGCGCCAAGCGCGATTCGGTCGACTACCAGGGCAAGACCTTCAAGCGCCGCTGGAACTACACCGCCAAGGTCACCTATGTGCTGGGCGAGTTCTACTGGCGCGTGCGCCGGGAGGAACGGGCCCTGGTGCGCGACTATGAATGGCGAAACGGCAGCCGGCTGGAGTTGCTCAGCGCCGAGCAGACCGGCAACGAGATCACCTGGAGCTACGGCCGCAATGTCGACGCGGCCGAACTCCGGCGTGCCTTCGCGCTGCCGGAAGACCGCATGCCGGCGATCAAGCGCGACATCTCGTCGGGCATGGACCAAGGCAAGCTGCTGCGCAACATCGTCATCGGCATGCTGCTGATCGTGGTGGTGTTTGCGTTGCTGCGGGCCTGCAGCAGCGACGACTGCGCCAAGTTCAAGGACACCTACGGCGCCTCCAGTGCCGAATACCAGCAATGCAAACGCGACAGTCGCGGCAGCGGTACCGGCTACGGCGGCTCCAGCGGCGGCTCCTACGGCGGCTACAGCAGCGGCGGCGGCGGGCACAAATAATGCGGGGCCTGGTGCCCCGCACCCCGCCCCGCATCTTGAACGACAACAGCGAGAACAGCGCGAACCGCGCAGGAGAACGACATGGAAGGCTTCGAGTGGCTCAAGCCCAGCATCGTGCTGGGGTCCATCCTGTATGCCGTCATCGGTGTGCTGGTGTTCTGGATCAGCTTCGTCATCATCGACAAGCTCACGCCCTACAAACTCTGGGAAGAGATCGTGGAGCACAAGAACATGGCGCTGGCGGTGGTGGTGGCCGCGATGTGCCTGTCGATCGGCCAGATCGTGGCAGCGGCGATCCACGGCTGATCCTCGGCACTGGGGCAACCCACCCATCCGCCCGCATCGGGCTGCCGCGTCACCGTGATCCCGCCCAGCCGCCGCCTGAGCCACGCACCGGTTTGTGACGCGTCGTAACGGCGCTTGGTGCGCGTTCGTCACCCCCCTAGACTCGCGCGCCCTACGTCGGCACGCGTTCGGGCCCGCGCTCTGCCAGGTCGAGCGCATGGCAGCAGCGCCGCAAGCGGTGCGACCGGCACGACCTGCACGACCGAGTCTGCACCCGGCCGGCAGTACGACATCTGAAAGCGCCACCAGCCGGTTGTTCCGAGAAACGACCCGACGTGCTGCAAATTCCGTCAGTTCCGCCGATTTCGCACGGCTCTCCGCGCTTTGAACGGCAGCATTCAGCGTCCGGTCGCCTACCGTTCGGATGATCGAGGATTGCTGTCCTCCGTTCGCTGTTCGCTGTTCGCTGTTCGCTTTCTGCCTCCCGCTGCTCCGCGATCCCGTTCTGAATCCTTCTCGCTGTCCTGTCCCGATGAGCCGTCCGCACCTGCTTCGCCCCACCCTGCTCCCGAAACTGCCGCTGGCCCTGCTGTTGGCTTGCGCCCTCATCGGTCCGGCCGTGATCCCGCCAGAGGCATTCGCCACGTCGATTGCGATCGCGCCGAGGGGAAAGCCCGGCCCGACCGCCAAGAAGGCCGCCGAGGCCGCTTCAGCGGCTGCCGATGCGCAAGAGGCGTCGACCTTGGACTCCGAGGCCGCTGCCGGCCTGTCCGACGAGGCCTTCCGAGCGGACGCCGAAGCTACGGTGCTGCGCAAGGTCGGCGCCCTGGCCAAGCGGGATGGCCTGCGTCTGATGCTTTATGTGCAGCAAGGCCGGCCGGTCATGCTCGACAGCCTGCGTCCCGATCCGGGCGACAGCGCGACGCCCTACATCGACTTCCGCCTGGACGGCATGACCAAGGACAGCGAGTTCTTCATCGTCCGCGCCACGCTGGGCTTTGGCAGCGAAGTGCTCTGGATTTCCCGTGCCGATGGCCAGCGCTATGAGATGCACGGCAATGTGCATCCGTCGCCGGATGGTCGCCACCTGGTGGTGACCCACGCCTCGCCCGGCGTCGAATTCAACGGCGTGGTGATCTGGGCGCGCGAGGCGGGCCGACTGGTTGAGCGCTACCGCTTCCAGCTCAGCCCCGAGCAACGGGCGGTGAGCTTCCGCTTCATGCGCTGGCGCGATGCCAACACCATTGAGCTGGAGCAGTTCGCCGAAGTGGACCCGGATGTCTGCGCCACCGGCACGCTGGACTCGCTGGCCGTGCTGGCCCGCAAGTCCGACCGATGGATCCTGCGCAGCGCCAGCACGCCCCGCTGCTCACGCTGAGGTCATCGGCGCCGGGACTCCGCCCTTGCCAGGCATCACGATTGCCCTGTCGCTGCGCCGCCACGGGTCACCGGGGACCTTGTGTCATGACCGGCATGGTTGTGACCTGAAGTAATCGCGCTTGTAACAAAGCCATCCGGACCCCTAGCATCCTTCACCTCCTCTCACATGGCATTCCTATGCGCCGCACCCAAACCCGTCTTCATCGCCTGATTGCTTCGTCGTTGATCGTGTCCTGCTCGCTGATGGCGGTGCCGATGCACGCCAGCGCCCAGATCGTCCCGACGGACACCCTGGTGCAGAGCACCGCGTCTACCGGTGATGTGGCGGACAGCCGTGCCCGCGTGAACGCCTTCTTCGCCCGTGCCGAAGTGCGCCAAGCCATGCAACAAGAAGGTGTGGACGCGGCCGCCGCGCAGGCGCGCGTGGATGCAATGTCCGACGCCGAGATCCGCGCCCTGGACGGCCGCATCGCCCAAGCCCCTGCGGGCGGTGATGTGCTGGGCATCATCTTCACCGTGTTCGTGATCCTGCTGATCACCGACATCCTGGGCTTCACCAAGGTGTTCCCGTTCACCCGTTCGATCCGCTGATCGGCATCGGCTGATCGGCGTTGGCTGATCGGCTGCGGTTCAGCGGCTGAGCCGCAGCCGATGCCTTGTCTCAAGGTCTGCGATCCTCTGATCATGAAACTCACCCTGGCCGCCCTCTCGGTGGCCGGCGCCCTGTTGCTGGGCGGCTGCGCAAGCACGCCGCCTCAGTTCAGCGCGCTGGAATCCCATTGGCCGGCGCACCTGCCGGCCCGCGTCGACTTGTCGTCGACCACGCCCTTCATTGCCCAGGACGACTACGAATGCGGCCCGGCCGCGCTCGCCATGCTGCTGCAGACGACGGGCAAGCGCGTGACCGTGGAGCAGCTCAAGCCGCAGGTCTTCCTGCCCGGACGCAAGGGTTCCCTCCAGACTGAAATGCTGGTGGCGGTCCGCCGCCAGGGCCTGCCGGCTTATCCGCTGCCGCCGCGGCTGGACGCCCTGCTGTCGGAACTGGCGGCGGGACATCCGGTGGTGGTGTTCCAGAACCTGTCGCTCGAGTTCTATCCGGTGTGGCACTACGCCGTCGCGGTGGGTTATGACCGGGAGCGTCGTACGGTGCTGCTGCACAGCGGCAAGACGCGCCGCCAGGAAGTCGAGCTGCCGGTGTTCGAGCGCACCTGGGCGCGCGGTGATTACTGGGCGATGACGGCGCTGCCGCTGGACCAGGTCCCGGCCTCGCTGGACGGTGCCCAGACCGGTGCCGCGCTGAGCGCACTGGAGCGACTGAACGCCCCGGCGGCCCGTCGGGGCTATGCCACGGCGTTGACCCGCTGGCCCGGCGAACCGGTCCTGCTCATGGGCGCCGGCAACACCGCCTATGCGGCGGGCGACAAGGGCGGCGCAGCCAAACACTACGCCCGCTTGACGGACCTCCATCCCGAGCTGCCAGATGCATGGAACAACCTGGCGCAGGTCATGCTTGAACAAGGCAATCGCGCCAAGGCCTCCCAAGCCATCCAACGCGCCGTTGAACTCGGCGGCCCCCGCCTGGATCAATACAAGGCGCTGCAGCGCAAGATCAGCAACGGCATGTGAGGGTGCTGCGGCTGGGGACATCGTTGACATCGATGTCTTCGGTGATCACAGTGGGGTTTGCGTCTTGGGTGGGGCTGGCAACTTCGCTGACGTTGTTGGCGTCGCTGGCGTGGTTGGCATCGCCGCCGTGGTTGAAGTCGCTGCCTCAGTGAGACCGCGCCATGCCCTCACCGAGCATCGTTGGCGGCAGCGGCCGCCCTCTGCGTTCAGGCGCTCCGCATTCACTCCGAGGGCGGCCGCTGCCGCCAACGCCATCCACCCAGCTCCCCCACGATTCCACGCGCCCCCTCTGCCGCGAATCGCCTCCGTGGAACTTCAGGAGCCGCACTCGCACCCGCACCCTCGCTGCGCCCCCGCACTCCGTACCCGCATTCCTAGACTGCATTCCGCCAAGTCGAATCACGCCAGAACATCAAGGGCGTCAGCCCGCCAGCCAAGCGGAGCGCGTGGACTGGCTTTGCCAGTTCACTGCTTCAGGCGCCCCGCATTCACTCCGAGGGCGGCCGCTGCCGCCAACGCCATCCACCCAGCTCCCCCACGATTCCTCGCGCGCCCCTCTGCCGCGAATCGCCTCCGTGGAATTTCAGGAGCCGCACTCGCACCCGCACCCTCGCTGCGCCCCCACACGCCGTACCCGCATTCCTGGACTGCATTCCGCCAAGTCGAATCACGCCAGAACATCAAGGGCGTCAGCCCGCCAGCCAAGCGGAGCGCGTGGACTGGCTTTGCCAGTTCACTGCGCTCGCCCCCTGGGGGGCCGGCGTCAGCCGGTAGGGGGGTACTTTCCAATATGCTCGGGGGTTATGTCTTCGAATGCATCTGCGGGCGACTCCAGCCTGATTGACGACGTCAGCGCTCTTTCCTATGAGGAAGCTGCAGGCGATGGCGAACCAAACACGCGGGCGTCTCTGCCCGAGATCCTGCTGTTGGCCAGCGTGTTCGTCATTGCCGCCTGCGGGTTGGTCTATGAACTCGCCGCCGGCGCGCTGGCCAGCTACCTGCTGGGCGACTCGGTGCTGCAGTTCTCCACCATCATCGGCACCTATTTGTTTGCGATGGGGGTGGGGTCCTGGCTGTCGCGCTACATCGATCGGCAGTTGGTCGCCCATTTCCTCCGGTTGGAACTGCTGGTCGGCGTGATCGGCGGCCTGATGCCGGCCGCGCTGTTCACTGTGCACAGCGTGCTGCCACCGGGACAACTCGCGGCCTTCCGCATCCTGCTGTATGGGCTGGTGCTGCTGGTCGGGGCCCTGGTGGGACTGGAGATCCCGCTGGTGATGCGCATCCTCAAGCGTCACTTCAAGAAGCGTTATGCGCTCAAGGAGCTGGTCTCGCAGGTGCTGACCTTCGACTATCTCGGTGCCCTGCTGGTGGCGCTGGCCTTCCCGCTGTTGCTCGTGCCCTACCTGGGGCTGGTGCGCACCGGGCTGTTCTTCGGGCTGCTGAACGTGGCGGTGGCGATCTGGGCCCTGTGGCTGTTCAGGGCCGAGCTGCGCGGCTGGCGCTCGCATGCGGTGGCCTGCGCGGTCAGCGTGCTGATCCTGGCGCTGGGCATGGCCGGGGCCGACCGGTTGAGCACCTGGGCCGAGGACCGCTTCTACGGCGAGCACATCCTGTTCAAGGAGAGCAGCAACTACCAGCGCATCGTGGTGACGCAAGGTCAAGGCGGCACGCGCCTGTTCCTCAACGGCAACCTGCAATTCCACTCGCGCGACGAATACCGCTACCACGAGGCCCTGGTGCATCCGGCGATGGCGGCCCAGGGCGCACCGCGTCGGGTGCTGGTGCTGGGCGGCGGCGACGGCATGGCCGTGCGGGAGGTCCTGCGCTATCCGTCGGTCCAGCAGATCACGCTGGTGGAGCTGGATCCGCAGATGACACGGTTGTTCTCGACCATGCCACTGCTGCGTCAACTCAACCATGAGGCGCTGCTCAGCCCCAAGCTGACGATCGTCAATGCGGACGCGTTCGGTTGGCTGGAGCAGCATGACGAGCCCTACGACGTCATCATCATCGACTTCCCCGACCCCAGCAATTTCGCGCTGGGCAAGCTCTACACCGCCAGCTTCTATGCGCTGATCGACCAGCACCTGAGCGCATCGGGTTATGCGGTCATCCAGTCGACCTCGCCACTGGTGGCGCCGCGCAGCTTCTGGACGGTGGTGAAGACGGTCGAGTCGGTGGGCATGACCGCCACGCCGTATCACGCGCATGTGCCGAGCTTTGGGGAGTGGGGCTATGTGATGGCCAGCCGCCGGCCCTGGGCGATGCCGCGCGCCCTCCCCGCCGGGCTGCGCTTCATCAGCCTGGACGGTTTTCCGGCCCTGATGAGTTTCCCGCCCGACATGGCCCGGCCCGAGGGGCTGGAGGTGAACCGGCTGTCCAACCAGTCGCTGGTCCATGAATTCGAACGCGAATGGGGCAAGTTGCATTGAGCGGGCCCAGGTCGACGATGCGGGGCATGAACCGCCGGGATTGCTTGGCGCTGGGCCTGCTGCCCTTGCTGTCCGCGTGCGAGGGCGAAGCGCGTCCGGTGGCGCAGCGGCTGGCGGACCGGCTGGCCGAGCTGCCGGGGGGCTGGGTGGGGGCCGATGCTGCGCGAGGTCACCGGCTGCGGGCGGCGCCGCCGGCGTGGAGCGCCGTCACCGGCACGCCGCGCCGTGCGCAGGTGCTGGTGCTGGGCGCCGGGATCGCCGGGCTGGCCTGCGCGAGGCGGCTGCGGCTTCAGGGCGTGGACGTGGCGCTGCTGGATCTGGAGGATCGTCCGGGCGGCAACAGCCGAGGCCATCGGATCACGAATGGCGCCGATCAGGCCCAAGGGCTGCGGTGTCCGTTGGGGGCGCACTATCTGCCGACGCCCGGCCCCGAGGCGACGGAAGTACGGGCCTTGCTGGAGGATCTGGGGCTGGCGCGGCATGAGTTGGGGCGCTGGGTCTACGACGAACGGTGGCTCTGCCACAGCCCGCATGAGCGGCTCTGGTGGAAAGACCACTGGGTGGATGGACTGCTGCCGCCGGCCGAATCGGCCCAGACGCAGGACCAGTACCGCCGGTTTGCCGCGTTGGTGGAGCAGGCTCGGCATGAGGTCGGCTTTGCGATGCCCAGCACCCATCACGGGTGGTCGGCGGCCCACCAGGCGCTGGATGCACAGACCTTCTCGGTCTGGCTGGACAGCCAGGGACTGAACGCGCCGCCGCTGCGGTGGTACCTCGACTACTGCTGTCGCGACGACTACGGCGCCGATGCGACCCAGGTGTCCGCTTGGGCGGGACTGCACTACTTCGGCAGTCGCCACGGGTTCATGAGCCTGGAGGAGCGGGAATCGGTGCTGACCTGGCCGCAAGGCAACGGATGGCTTTCGGAGCGCTTGGCCGCGCCCTTGGCGGATTCCTTCCACGGAGGGCGCACCGTGCTCCGGGTGCGCGAGGAGCGGCACTCGGTGCAGGTCATGGCCTGGAACGAGCAGACCCAGGCGGCTGAACGGTGGGAAGCGCCGCAGGTGGTGATGGCCATGCCCCTGTTCATCGCGGCTCGGTTGCCCGAGCAACCGCCCGCCGCGCTCACTGAGGCCGCTCGGCTGATACGGTATGCGCCTTGGCTGGTCGCCAATCTGCTGCTGGATGCGCCGCCCCTGGAGCGCGTGGGGGCGCCGCTGTCCTGGGACAACGTCGTCTTCGGCGGGGAGGCGCTCGGCTATGTCAATGCCAATCAGCAGACGCTCGATCCCAGTCGAGGGCCGATGGTGCTCACCGCCTATCGCGCACTCCGCTTGGATCAACGGTCGGCGCTGTTGACGCAGGACTGGCGGGGCTGGGCCGCCCAGGTGCTGGCAGACCTCGCGCCCCTGCATGCGGATCTGCCGGAACGGGTTCAGCGGGTCGACCTCATGCGGTATGGGCATGCGATGAGCATCCCGCATCCCGGCCTCCGAGGGTCGGTGCCGCTCGAAGCGCTGCGGACACGAGACCACGGGCGGTTGCAGTTCGCGCACGCCGATCTGGCGGGGTACTCGGTGTTTGAAGAAGCCTTCACCCAGGGGGAAGTGGTGGCGGCTCGGGTTTTGGGGGCTCGGGTTTTGGGGGCTCGGCGTTGATGCCTGGTTTTTTGTTGATGGCTTCCTCGGTGGGCTTTCTCACCGCGTGAGAGCCCGCCGGGGTTTCGGCCCGGCAGCCGAGTCCCTTTCTGGCGCCCCAGAAAGGAACCAAAGAACGCCTCCCTCCCGGCGAGCTTGCTCGCTGTCATCCCCCCGTCGCTCGTCTCTCCGCTCCGAGACTCCTCCAGCCCTGCTACTAGAACCCCCACCACTCGCTGACACTACCCACTCCTCGCTGCGAACGCTTGCCCGCTTTCGCGGGACGCGCCAACCGTTCAACGCAATCCTTCCACCCCCACCGACACTCGCCCTAAGCGGGGCTCGTCTTTCACGCATCCCGACCGACTGGATTTGCTCGCGTCATATGCCGCCCGACTGATGCAGCTTTCGGCGACGGCATGCACCGCCGTCACGTTCTGTCCTGCGATGCCATGCCATGGGTGGTGAGGACCCCGGAGTCCGAGGCGGTACGAGAGCCGATCGTCACCAAGTCTCGCGAATCTTTAACCGGCGCGCCGGCGATGGCGATGGCGATGGCGATGGCGATGGCGTGGATGTACCGCGGACGAGCCCCGTCTAGCGCGAGTGTCGGTGACGGTGGGAGGACTGCGTTGAACGGTTGGCGCGTCCCGCGAAAGCGGGCAAGCGTTCGCAGCGAGGAGGAAGGCACGAGCGTGGATGTACCGCGAACGAGCCCCGCCTAGGGCGAGTGTCGGTGACGGTGGAAGGACTGCGTTGAATGGTTGGCGCGTCCCGCGAAAGCGGGCAAGCGTTCGCAGCGAGGTGGAAGGCACGAGCGGGGATGTACCGCGAACGAGCCCCGTCTAGCGCGAGTGTCGGTGACGGTGGGAGGACTGCGTTGAACGGTTGGCGCGTCCCGCGCAAGCGGGCAAGCGTTCACAGCGGGGAGGAAGGCACGAGCGTGGATGTACCGCGGACGAGCCCCGCTTAGGGCGAGTGTCGGTGACGGTGGGAGGACTGCGTTGAATGGTTGGCGCGTCCCGCGCCAGCGGGCAAGCGTTCGCAGCGAGGAGTGGGTAGCGTCAGTGAGCGGTGGGGGTTCTAGTAGCAGGGCTGGAGGAGTCTCGGAGCGGAGTGACGAGCGACGGGGGGATGACAGCGAGCAAGCTCGCCGGGAGGGAGGCGTTCTTTGGTTCCTTTCTGGGGCGCCAGAAAGGGACTCGGCTGCCGGGCCGAAACCCCGGCGGGCTCTCACGGCGGTGAGAAAGCTCGCCGAGCAAGCAAAAAACAGAGCCCCATCACCCCCCCGTCACGGGCGGAAAGAACGCCACCTCCGCCCCATCGGGGATGGAGACGGTTTCCGAGCTCATCTTCTGATTCAGCGCGCACCGCACGGCCTTGCCCCGGGCCAGGACGGCGGCGTGGGCGTCGCTGGAGGCGATCAGTTGATCGCGGAGTTCCCCAAGGGTGACCCCATCCTGATGGGCGAGGATTTCCTGCGCCCCCAGCGCCTCCCGCAGCGAGGCGAAATAACGAACGGTGATGGACATAAAAAAGCCGTGGAAGGCGTCAGAACAGTTCGTTGAAGGGCAGGAACCGCACCACCTGCCCGGGCTGGACCACCGTCCCGGGCGCGAGATCGACCACCCCATCGGCCCAGGCGGCCGAGCTCATGACTCCTGAGCTCTGATTCGAGAACAGCTGCAACCCACCTTGCTCAGAGACCCGCACCCGAAGGAACTCCCGCCGTTTGTCGGCCTTGGTCCAGGCGAACTCTGCCGGCAGCAGATAGCCCCGGGGCGCGAGCTGAGTCGCCCCTTGCATCCGCAGCAGCACGGGCCGCACGAACAGCAAGAAGGTGATGAAGCTGGAGACCGGATTTCCCGGCAGCCCCATGTACCAGGTGCGCCGGCCAGTGGAGGTGACTTCACCGAAGGCGAGCGGCTTGCCGGGCTTGATGGCGATCTGCCAGAGATCGAGCCGCCCTTCCCGCTCGAGCGCGGGCTTGAGGTGGTCTTCCTCGCCAACGGACACGCCGCCGGAGCTGAGGATCAGGTCGGCGTCACCCGCCGCATCGCGCAGGGCCGCGCGCGTGGCCTCCAGTGAATCGGGCACGATGCCCAGATCCCGCACCTCGCATCCCAGCGACAGCAGCAACGCATGCAAGGTCGTGCGATTGGAGTTGTAGATCTGCGCATGCCCCAGCGGCTGCCCAGGCAGCGCCAACTCATCACCGGTGGAGAACAGCGCCACTTTGGGCCGCACGGCCACGGTGAGTTCGGCGCGGCCGGCGGTGGCCGCCAGCCCGAGCGCTGCGGCATGCAGCCGCGCACCGGCACTCAGCACCCGCTCCCCGAGCCGCACATCCTCGCCGCGACGCCGAATCGCCAGACCCGCTGACACGGCGCCCTGAATGCGGACCTGTCCCAGGCCTCCCGCAGGATCCTTCAGCGCCTCGCACTGTTCCTGCATCAGTACCGCATCCGCCCCCTCGGGCACGAATGCGCCTGTGAAGATCCGCGCCGCCGTGCCCGGCTGCAGCGGTTGCGGCATCGCGCCCGCCGCCACGCGCTGTGACACCGGCAGCACCGTACCCGCGCCGACCACATCGGCCACACGCATCGCATAGCCATCCATGGCGCTGTTGTCACGCGGCGGCACATCCAGCGGCGACAGCACGTCCTCCGCCAACACCCGACCCAGCGCCAGGGCGGTGACCACGGATTCGGTGCGCCCCGACGGCTGCACCTGCGCCAGCAGCCGCTGCAAGGCGTCGTCCATCGACAGCATCGGCGCCCGGACAGGCGCTGCCGCCGCAGACGAGGACACCGAGGCCGAGGCCCCCGCCGAATCGGATTTCAGATCAGATTTCAGATCAGACATGGTCAACGATGAACTGCTTCACGAGATCGACCGACACCGGCATCACCTGCACCCGCTTCGGCCGTGATTCCAGATCGGCCAGCGCGGCCGGGCGCGGAGGCACCAGGCCCAGCGCCTCTTCGATGGTGGCGGCAAACTTGGCCGGCAAGGCCGTCTCCAGCACCAGCATCGGCGTGCCCGCCTGGCGCTGCTCCAGCGCGACCTTCAGGCCGTCGGCGGTGTGGGTGTCGATGACCTGACCGTATCGCTGGTGGCACAGGCGGATCGTCGCCAAACGGTCCGCATGGCTGCTGCGACCGGACACGAAACCAAAGCGCGCGGACATGCGCGCACGTTCCTCGGCGGTGATTTCGAAATAGCCCTGCGTCGCGAGTTGCTCGCCGAACAGCTGGCGCACCCGATCCGCATCCCGGTCCAGCAGATCGAAGACGAAGCGCTCGAAGTTGCTGGCCTTGGAAATGTCCATCGACGGGCTGGAGGTCTCCAGCGTCTGCGCCGCACCGCGCGGACGGTAGACCCCGGTGCGGAAGAACTCGTCCAGCACGTCGTTCTCATTGGTCGCGACGACCAGGCGTTCGATCGGCAGGCCCATCATGCGGGCCACATGGCCGGCGCACACATTGCCGAAGTTGCCCGACGGCACGGTGAAGCTCACCCGCTCGCTGTCGGTGCGGGTGGCCTGGAAATAAGCCGCGAAGTAATAGACGACCTGCGCCAGCAGACGCGCCCAGTTGATCGAATTGACCGTCCCGATCCGGTGCCGACGCTTGAAGTCCAGATCGTTGGACACCGCCTTCACGATGTCCTGGCAATCGTCGAACACGCCCTGTAGCGCCAGGTTGTGGATATTGGCCTCTTGCAGGCTGAACATCTGCGCCTGCTGGAACGGGCTCATGCGGCCGTTCGGGCTGAGCATGAAGACCTGGATGCCGGCCTTGCCGCGCATCGCATATTCGGCCGCGCTGCCGGTGTCGCCCGAGGTCGCGCCCAGGATGTTGAGCGTCTCGCCACGGCGCTTGAGTTCGTACTCGAACAACTGACCGAGCAGTTGCATCGCCATGTCCTTGAACGCCAGCGTCGGCCCGTTGGACAGTGCCACCAGCGCCAGTCCCGGCTCCAGCGGCTTCAGCGGCGTGATCTCCGGCGTGCCGAACACCGCTTCGGTGTAGGTGCGCTTGGTCAGGGCCTTGAGGTCGTCCGCAGGAATGTCGTCGATGTAGAGCGACAGGATCTCGTACGCCAGGTCGGCATAGGCCAGTCCACGCCAACGGGCCAGCGTGGCCGCGTCGATCTGGGGATAGGACTGCGGCAGGTACAGGCCACCGTCCGGGGCCAGGCCCTCGAGAAGGATGTCGCTGAAGTGGCGGGCAGCGGGATCGCCGCGGGTGCTGAGGTAGTTCACGATGAGGTCGCGTTCGAGGAGTCGGAGAATAGCGGTTGAGGGGCCGGGCCGTCGCGCAGCGTGGCCAGATGCATCGAGTAAGCAGGGATATCGGGAAAGCGCTCGGACAGTTCGGTGTAGACGCGCACCGCCTCGTCCCGCAGGGAGGGCTCCGCCGGCAGCGACGACCCCAGGCGGTTCATCAGCCGGGTGCCCAGGTTGTCCAGTGAGAGACGCGTCGGGCCGTCCAGCCGCAGTCGCGCGCGGGCGATCGCGAGGGCTTCATCCGAAACCCGTGTGGCCCGACGCTCGTCGCCCTGAGCGGCCGCCACGACGGCCAGCGCCTCCAGCCCGGTCATGAGCCGCATGTCGGACTCCAGGGACAGGTCTTCCTCCATCAGCAGCCGCCGTAGCTCGACGCTTTCCTGCTGACAGGCCATGGCCTGATCCGCATCGCCCTGCAACAGCTTGACGAAGCCCAGATGCAGCAGGATCTCCGCCAGGTCCGACCGCGCACCGGCCAGCGCCGGATCGGCCGCCACCATCACGCGGGCCAGGCTGAGCGCCTCGGTCAGACAGGCGTCGGCCCTGGCCAGATGGCCGCGACGCTGATGCAGCAGGCCCAGGCTCTCCAGCGCGGTCACCAGGCCATGCCGCAGATGCGCCGCATCGCGCTGTTGGTCCAGCAACTTCCGCCGCAGCGCCAGGCTCTCTTCCGACGCCGAAAGCGCGCCGTCGAAGTCCTGGCTCCGCTGCAACAGCATCGACAGGTCGTCCAGCAACATCGCCAGCAGCAGCACCGGTTCCTTGTCGCGCGGGAAGGCCTGCCGCGCCGCACGCGCCACGTCGATCGCTTGCCGATAGTGCGCCAGCGCCTCGTCCCAGGCCTGACGGGTCCACAGCGCATAGCCCAAGGTCTGCAGCGCCAGTGCCAGATCGCGGGACACGCTCAGGCTCTGTGCAGCCCCCACGCCGCCGATGCCATCGTCGCCAGCGGCTCGACGCGCGTCCGCCAGCGAGACCAGCCGCCGAGCCAGCGCTTCGGCATCGGCCACTTCGCCGTTCTGGATCGCATCTCGGGCTGCCGACAAGGCATCGGGCAGCCAGACGTCGCTGCCTCGCCCGCCGCGTGCGTCCTCCACCGTCGCGGGACGATCGCCGATCGTGGCGTTCCACCGGGTCAGCCAATCGTGCGCGTCATGGGAGGTGACCGCATGCGCGAGCGCACCCGCCGCAGGCACCGACGGCGGCTGCAGCCCCGACTGCGCCAGTTGCGCCATCTGCGCCAATGCCTCTTCGGACGAGCCCAAGGTCACCGTGAGATACCGCGCATGCCACAAGTCCGGCGCCTGCGACGACGCCTCCCGCTGACCGCCGTCCGGCAGCAGCAGCAGGAACGGCCCCGTCATCTCGGCTTCCAGCCGGCTGCGTTGCTCGTTCAGGCGGCTCAGCAATCGGGCGCGCTGAGCCTCCCACGCGGGCTGTCCCGCGCCCCGATGGGCTTCGAGCCACAAGAGCGACGGCGCGGCCTCATCCAGCCGCTCATACAGCGCCTGCAGGGTGTGGACGGCAAAGTCGTCGACCTCCAGCTCGGCAATCTCGACCACCGGCCCGGGCGTGGCGGCTGCGAGGGTCGCATCAGCGTCAGAAGCCAGCTCAGCCTGAATCTCGGCGGCCGTCTTGGCCGCTTGCAGTGCGCCGACATCCAGCGCCCCGACATCCAGACCGGTCGGCGCCATGCGGCGAGGCGGATCCATCCGTTCGGCAACCCGCCGCAGGGCCCAGTCCCGCACCCGCTGGCGAAGCTCCGCCACCAGCCGCTGCTCCTTCACGAAGACGACCAGCAGACCGAAGCGCTGCAATTGCGACATCCGGCGCTCGATCTGGCGCCAGGCCAGCTCGAGGCCGGCGTCAGGCGGTGCCGGGCTCATGCGTGGCCGGCTGCACGGCCGGCGAGGTGCTGATCAGATCCCACAGCAGCGGATTGAGGTCCAGCCACTCGACGCCGTTGCGATAGTTCAACACCGCGCGCACATCGAAGAAATGGGCCACGATGGGCAGGTCCTCGCGGCGCTCCAGGTCCAGCGCATGCGTCTGCGCAATGCCACGGAGCAGCGGAAACTCATTGCGCACGACCAGGTTGCCGATCTCGGCGCGATGGCGCTTGAGCACCACCTCCAGGATCGCATCGCTGGCCTGCAGCGGCAGCCGCTCCTGCTGGAAATAGGCTTCGTCCAGCACATCCAGCACCAGACGACGCAGCAACTGGCGCAGATCGCCGCCAGACGCCAGGATCAGCCGATCCAGCGCCGGCTCCTCGATCAGTTCGCGCCAGCGCGGGAAGCGCCGCTCGACGACATGCCGCATCGCGGCCACGCCCTCGATGCGCGCTTCTCGCCGCGCCGTGGCCGGAGGCTGGCAGACCCGCACCGAGGCCAGCACGAACAACCGCACCAGCGCCTTCACATTGGTCAGGTAAGGCAGGTACGGCGGCACCGAATAGATCATCTGCACGCCCGGGACCCGCAGCTGCGCAATGCCACCATCAAACACCCGGACGATGCGCTCGAACATCGCGCCCGCTTCGCCGCCAATGCCGCGCAGCCGCTCCAGCGAATCAATGGCCAGAACGACGCGGCGGCATTGCCAGGTGGCCCGCACCGCCTCCGCCATGTCGCTGAGATAGGCGCGGCATTCCGCCATCACCCGCTCCTGGCGGGTCAGATCGAAGCTGCGCAGGCGCTCGACGATGCTCTGCTGCTGCTTGCGGAACTCCGCCTTCACGCCGCCGATCGACACCTGGGTGATGTCCACCTCGGTGCGCAGCCAGCCGGTGAACCGCGCCAGCAGGCCGTCCTCGCGCGCCGGCGCCACGCCCAGGCCGTCGGGCTGGGCCAGACGGTCGGCAAAGGCGATGGCCGCCACCAGCAGGAGGCTGAGCGTGTCCAGCGGATGGGTGTCGCTGATGTACTCCAGCGCGTCCACCACATAGGCCCGCGTGTCCGACTGCGCATTCAGCTGCGTGGCCAGCCGGCGCAGCTCGGTGCTCTTGCCGGTGCCGCGCTGGCCGCTGAAGTAGTAGATCTGCCCTTCGTCGTCGGTCCGCCGGATCGCCCGCTCCAGGAGCGCGATCACATCCTCCGCGCCCACCCCGTGGAGGTTGGGCACGTACATCGCGCTGTTCACATCCAGCGCGCCGGGGTCGTTCGCCAACACCTTGGAGAAGTCGTCCAGCAGAGGTCCGAGCGAAGGGGCGTTCATGGCGGAGACCGACCCGAACTCAGGCCAGTTCTTCCTTGCGCAGCTTGACGATCGGCGCGAGCACCGTCTCCAACGCCTGCATCTGGGCCAGCGCCTTGTTCATGCGGCCTTCCTGCGTGTCATGGGTGAGGATGATCAGATCGGTCTGGCTCTCGCCCTCGGCCGACTCACGCTGCAACACCGCGTCGATGCTGATCTGATGCTCGGCCAGGATGGTCGTGATGCGCGACAGCACGCCGGCCTGGTCGGCGACCCGCAGGCGCAGGTAGAAGGCGGTCTGCACCTGGTCCATCGGCAGGATGGGGGTGTCGTTCATCGCATCGGGCTGGAAGGCCAGGTGCGGCACGCGATGGTCGGGATCGGCCGTGGCCAGGCGGGTGATGTCGACCAGGTCGGCAATCACTGCGGAGGCGGTCGGCTCGGCGCCGGCGCCCTTGCCGTAATACAGCGTGGTGCCGACGGCATCGGCCTGCACCAGCACCGCATTCATCGCGCCCTCGACATTGGCGATCAACCGGTTCGCCGGGATCAGCGTCGGGTGCACCCGCAGCTCGATGCCGTTGTCCCGGCGCCGGGCAATGCCCAGCAGCTTGATGCGGTAGCCCAGTTGCTCGGCGTACTTGATGTCTGTGGCCTGCAGCGCGGTGATGCCTTCCACATGGGCCTGGTCGAACTGCACCGGGATGCCGAAAGCGATCGCGCTCATGATCGTCACCTTGTGCGCGGCGTCCACGCCCTCGATGTCGAAGGTGGGATCGGCCTCGGCATAGCCCAGCCGTTGGGCCTCCTTGAGCACCGTGCCGAAATCCAGCCCCTTGGAGCGCATCTCCGACAGGATGAAATTGGTCGTGCCGTTGATGATGCCGGCAATCCATTCGATGCGGTTGGCGGTCAGGCCTTCGCGCAGCGCCTTGATGATGGGAATGCCGCCGGCCACCGCCGCCTCGAAGGCCACCATCACGCCCTTGGCACGCGCGGCCGCGAAGATCTCGCTGCCATGCACCGCCAGCAGCGCCTTGTTGGCGGTGACCACATGCTTGCCGGCAGCGATCGCCTCCAGCACCAGGGTGCGCGCCACGCCGTAGCCGCCGATCAGCTCGACGACGATGTCGATCTCCGGATTGGCGATCACCTGGCGCGCATCCGAGACCACCGTGCAGGCGTCACCGACGATGCTGCGGGCGCGGTCCACATCCAGGTCGGCCACCATGGCGATCTCGATGCCGCGACCGGCGCGTCCGCGGATCTCTGCCTGGTTGCGATGCAGCACCTGGAAGGTGCCGCTGCCCACGGTGCCAATGCCCAGCAGGCCCACTTTGATCGGATTCATGGTCAAACTTTCTGAAGGTCGAGGGGTCAGCGTGCGTGGCGTTTTCGGTAATGCGCCAGGAAACGCTCGATGCGGCCGACGGCCTCACGGAGGTCATCCGTGTTGGGCAGGAAGACAAGCCGGAAATGATCGGGGGCTATCCAGTTGAAGCCCGTCCCTTGGACGATCAGCACCTTTTCCTCGGCCAGCAGGTCGTAGGCGAACTGCTGGTCGTCCTCGATCGGATAGATCTTGGGGTCCAGGCGGGGAAACATGTAGAGCGCACCCTTGGGCTTGACCACGCTCACGCCGGGAATCTGCGAGAGCAGTTCATAGGCGAGGTCGCGCTGCCGCGCCAGGCGGCCGCCGGGGGCGACCAGGTCCTTGATGGACTGATACCCGCCCAGCGCGGTCTGGATCGCCAGCTGCCCGGGGGTGTTGGCACACAGCCGCATCGACGCCAGCATGTTCAGCCCGGTGATGTAGTCCAGCGCATGGCGCTTGTCCCCGGACACCACCATCCAGCCGGCGCGATAGCCGCAGCTGCGGTAGTTCTTGGACAGGCCGTTGAAGGTCAGGGTGAGCACATCGTCGGAGAGCGCGCCGATGCTGGTGTGGGTCTCGCCCTCATACAACGTCTTGTCGTAGATCTCGTCGGCCAGGATGATCAGCTGGTGCTGGCGGGCGATCTCGACGATCTCGCGCAGCAGCGCTTCCGGATAGAGCGCGCCGGTCGGGTTGTTCGGATTGATGACGACGATCGCCTTGGTGCGGGGCGTGATCTTGGCGCGGATGTCGTCCAGGGCGGGGAACCAGCCGTTCGATTCGTCGCAGACATAGTGGATCGGCTGGCCGCCCGACAATGCCACCGCGGCGGTGTAGAGCGGATAGTCCGGCGCCGGGAGCAGGACCTCATCGCCGTTGTCCAGCAGCGCATTGAGCGCCATCACGATGAGCTCGGAGGCGCCGTTGCCCAGGTAGACATCGTCCACCGTCACGCCCGCAATGCCCTTTTCCTGGCAGTAATGCACCACCGCCTTGCGCGGGGCGAACAATCCCTTGGAATCGGTATAACCGGCCGCATCGGGCAGGTTGCGGATCATGTCCTGCACGATCTCGTCGGGCGGCATCAGGCCGAACGCGGCGATATTGCCGATATTCAACTTGATGATCTTCTGCCCTTCCTCTTCCATCTGCCGGGCCTTGTCCAGCACGGGTCCCCGGATGTCGTAACAGACATTGGCCAACTTGCTGGACTTGGTGACGGTCTTCAAGGCTGCTCCACGAATGCGGTAAGAATGCGGCACGGCAGTCGCGCCGCAGGCGCGCTGCACCGGTTCTCACAGAGGGGAAAATCGGAACCCACGATTTAAACACAGGGTATCTGGCCGTCAGACGCACGCGAGCCTGCGTCGCTGCCAAAATCAGCCTCAATGAAATTTCAACTCGACCAGCCGCAGGGCGGCAACATCATTTCGGAACACGATGGCCGGTCCGTCTGGGTCAATGGCGTCGCCCACCGGCACAGCGTGCTGGTGCCTTGGCAGGGACCGGTGCAGGCCTGGGAGCTCAGCCGCTTCGAGGACCTGAGCGAAGCGCACTTCGAGCGCATCCTCGCGCTCAAGCCCGAACTCGTGGTGTTCGGCAGCGGCGCGAAGATCCGCTTCGCAAAGCCGCAGCTCTACCGGGCGCTCATCCAGGCGCGCATTGGCGTGGAAACCATGGACCTGGGTGCCGCCTGCCGCACCTACAACGTGCTGGCCAGCGAGGGCCGCACCGTGTTGGCGGCACTGCTGATCGAGGCCTAGCGCCCCGCGGAGAGCCGGCTCACATGGGTGAGCGACTGACGTGACCTTGCGCATTGGGCGAGGAACAACCCATTACACGTATAATCATCGGCTATGCCCGCCCGGGCACATCTCTCTGAAAACGCCACATGACGCCAGCGCTCAACAAACCTCTCCCGGACATTGAAGCTCTCGCTACGGGAGGCGTGAAGTTCACTCCTCATGCCTTCCACGGTCAAGCCGTCGTGTTGTACTTCTACCCCAAGGACAACACCCCGGGTTGCACCACCGAAGCCATGCAGTTCCGCGACCATCACAAGGAATTTGTGAAAGCGGGCGCGGTGGTGTTTGGGGTTTCGCGCGACAACATGGTTTCCCACGAAAAGTTCAAGCAAACGCTGGAACTGCCGTTCGATCTGATTGCAGACACCGAAGAGAAACTCTGCCACATGTTCGGTGTGGTGAAGAACAAGATCATGTACGGCAAGAAGGTGAAGGGTATCGAGCGTTCGACCTTCCTGATCGATGCCAAGGGCGTGCTGCGTGAAGAATGGCGCGGAATCAAGGTGGCCGGGCACGTGGACGACGTGCTCAAGGCCGTCAAGGCGCTGAAGAAAGAAGCCGCCTGATCCTCGCATTCCACGAGCCAGACAACCAGTATGGCCCGAAAGCCGACCCGGCAACCGCCGCGGTCGGCTTGTTTTTTTGATGCAGCGCCCTTGCATGAGACGGATCAGCCAGCCCGGCAGCTTGCGGTTTTGAATGCCGCCTGTTGTTTTGGTCGGCAGCGTCATCCGATGCCGGCTGCGAGTTGTGCATAATCAGTCGCATGCCCCTGTGCCTGATCGCTGTGTTTCCCAGATCCAAGAGGACGAGCCGCACCGCCCCACGTGCGGCTTTTTGCCTTCTGGACGACACCGCCCGGGCGGCCGCCGCCGACACCTCCGGCCCCGCCCTCGCCGATCCCGACTCGGGCATGTCCCCTGGTCCGCTCGGACCCAGGCTCCTCACGCACGCCTTGCCCACCCGCACATGCCACTGCCCAAGCCTCCGACCAAGCGCGCCAGCCGCCTAGATTCCGCCGCCTACGCGACCAACCTGTCGCCCAGCAAACGCCCTTCCGCGCCCGAGGCCCCACCCGCTCCCGCCGCTCTCGCTGCATCGGCCGCGCTCAGCACCACCGAACTGGCGGTGCCTGCAGCCGCGCCGGCGCGCAGCCGCACCGAGCCCGAGGCCCGGGAATCGCGGTCGGTCAACCCGGCGCTGGCGCTGGTGCCGCCGGTCGCCGACAAGTCGCCCGCCCGGAAGACCACCCCGACCCGCGCCAAGGCGCGCAAACCGGCGGGCGATCCCAAGCTGTTCGTGCTCGACACCAATGTGCTGATGCACGACCCGATGTCGCTGTTCCGCTTTGAGGAACACGACATCTACCTGCCGATGATCACGCTCGAAGAGCTGGACGGCCACAAGAAGGGCATGACCGAAGTCGCCCGCAATGTGCGCCAGGTCAGCCGTGACCTGGACGCGCTGGCCGCCAGCCTGAAGTCCAGCACCATCGAGGAAATGTCCAAGGGCCTGCCCCTGGACCAGACCGGCCACCGTGAGGCCGGCGGCAAGCTGTTCTTCCAGACCACGCTGTTCGAGGCGCCCCTGCCCCAAGGCCTGCCGCAAGGCAAGGCCGACAACCAGATCCTGGGCGTCGTCCAGGCGCTGAAGCAGCAGCAGCCCAGCCGCGAAGTGGTGCTGGTGTCCAAGGACATCAACATGCGCATCAAGGCCCGCGCCCTGGGCCTGCCGGCGGAGGACTACCGCAACGACAAGACGCTGGAAGACTCCGACCTGCTCTACACCGGCGTCCAGGCCCTGCCGGCGGACTTCTGGGAGCGCCACGGCAAGACGATGGAGAGCTGGCAGCAAGGCGGCACCACCTTCTACCGCATCAGCGGTCCGCTGGTGCCCACGCTGCTGGTGAACCAACTGGTCTACCTGGAAGCACCCGGCGCTGCGCCGCTGTATGCCAAGGTGCAGGAGATCACCGGCAAGACCGCCGTGCTGCGCACGCTGCGGGACTTCGGCAATCAGAAGCATTCGGTCTGGGGCGTGACCTCGCGCAACCGCGAGCAGAATTTCGCCCTCAACCTGCTGATGGATCCGGACTGCGACTTCGTCACCCTCACCGGTTCGGCAGGCACCGGCAAGACGCTGATGACCCTGGCCGCCGGCCTGTCGCAGGTGCTGGATGAGCGCCGCTACAGCGAGATCATCGTCACCCGCGTCACCGTGCCGGTGGGCGAGGACATCGGCTTCCTGCCCGGCACCGAGGAAGAGAAGATGGGCCCCTGGATGGGCGCCCTGGACGACAACCTGGAAGTCCTGGCGCGCGGTGACAGCGCCGCCGGCGAATGGGGCCGCGCCGCCACCAATGACCTCGTCCGCAGCAAGATCAAGATCAAGAGCCTGAACTTCATGCGGGGCCGGACCTTCCTGAACAAGTACGTCATCATCGACGAGGCCCAGAACCTGACGCCCAAGCAGATGAAGACCTTGATCACCCGGGCCGGCCCGGGCACCAAGATCGTCTGCCTGGGCAACCTGGCGCAGATCGACACGCCCTACCTCACCGAGGGCAGCTCCGGCCTGACCTTTGCGGTCGACAAGTTCAAGGGCTGGGCCCACAGCGGCCATGTGACGCTGGCCCGCGGCGAGCGTTCACGGCTGGCGGACTTCGCATCAGAAGTCCTTTGAACGTGTAACCGCCTGATCAGCCGAGGGCCCTACGGATCTCGCAGGTCGATTCGACCGCCGGACCGTCCACACAAAGAAAAACCGCCTTCGGGCGGTTTTTTCTTTTGGGCCGTCACGCCCTCCGCAGAGCAGGACACCACCGAGCGCCCGATATGTCCACTTTTTGTCAGTGCCGACACGCGGACATCCGCGCATCCCCGGCGCCACAGGGGGGCGTCGACGTGGAGCCCTTCGCCCCACGGAATCTGGCGCCGACGGCACCCGGCACCATCACCGCATGCCGACGGCGCTCACCCGCCTCAGCGCAGCGGCGGGTCGAACAGGTAACCGACGCCGCGCACCGTGCGAATCAGCGGCGAGCTGGGGTCGTCATGCAGCTTCTGGCGCAGTCGCGAGACCATCAGGTCCACGCTGCGCTCCAGGGCTGTCACCCCATCCCCGCGCGCCAGATGCAGGAGCTCCTGACGCTGCAAGACGCTGTGCGGCCGTTCCAGGAAGGCACGCAGCAGCTTGTATTCGCTCTGCGACAGCACCACGCAGAAGCCACCGGGGCCGGTCAGACGCCGTGTCATCGGCTCGAGCCGGAAGCGGCCGAACATCAGCACCTCGGCCGCATCGCCCTCGCGCGGCCGGAGCAAGGCCCGGATGCGGGCCTGCAGCTCTCGAGGCTCGCCGTCCTTGGCCGCGACCGCATCGGCGCCGCGCTCCAGCGCCAGGACACGCTCGAGCGTGCTGTCATGCTGCAGCAGCACGATCACCGGCATCCGGGACCGTTGACGCAGACGGGTCAGCGCCGCCCAGCCGGCCTCGCGGGCATCGCTGGGGTCCAGCAGGGCCAGATCCACCGGCAGCAAGGGAATCCGATCCAGCAAGGCCGGTTCGCTGCTGTCGGTCACGCGGTAGCCCCAGGCCCGGAGCAAGGCGGCGCAGCGCAGGCGCGCATGGCTGTCGGGGTCCAGCAAGAGCAGATGCGTGCCGGCGGCAGGATCGGGAAAGAGGGAGCTCATCGTCGGCGCCGAAACAAGTGGGTACAGGCCCGAGACTATGCCGTTGCAAACCGCCTGGAAGGCCGATCAGGACGGGCCTCACGGCCCTTTTTACCCGGGGTTTACGGAAACGAAACACGGTTGCGGGCCATGACATGAAGCACCCGGAAATGCCTCGTCCTTCGCACGAATCGCTGGGCGGCGCACGGCCGTCGCCGGAGGTCGACTCACCCTGCTCGGCTACAATGCGCCCCAACGCCGCGGCCCAGTCTTGCCGCGGCTTTTATCTTTTTGAGCTCACGCTCTCACGGCAGCCGAAGACTGGCACCGTCCCGCAGGACAGTGCGCTGCACCTGCTCTTCTCGAGCACCACAACAAAGCAGCTATGAGTTTTGACGCACTGGGCCTGTCCCAGCCCCTGCTTCGCGCAATCGCCGACGCCGGTTACACCACCCCCACCCCGATCCAAAGCCAGGCCATTCCGGCCGTCCTCAGCGGCGGCGACCTGATGGCCGGCGCCCAGACCGGCACCGGCAAGACCGCCGGTTTCACCCTGCCGGTGCTGCAACGACTGTCCGTCGGCAAGCCGGTGCGCGACGCCCGCGGCCGCCTGGCCGTGCGTGCCCTGGTCCTGACCCCGACCCGTGAACTGGCCGCGCAGGTCGAAGAAAGCGTGCGCACCTACGGCAAATACCTGCCGCTCACCAGCATGGTGATGTTCGGCGGCGTCGGCATGCAGCCGCAGATCGACAAGCTCCGCAAGGGCGTCGACATCCTGGTGGCCACGCCCGGCCGTCTGCTGGACCACGCACAGCAAGGCACGCTGGACCTGTCCAAGGTCGAGATCCTGGTGCTGGACGAAGCCGACCGCATGCTGGACATGGGCTTCATCCACGACATCAAGAAGGTGCTGGCCCTGCTGCCGCAGAAGAAGCAGAGCCTGCTGTTCTCGGCCACCTTCAGCGACGAGATCAAGGCCCTGGCCGATCGCCTGCTGGACAAGCCGGGCCTGATCGAAGTTGCCCGCCGCAATGCCACCGCCGACACCATCGCGCAGAAGGTGCATCCGGTCGACCGCGACAAGAAGAAGGAACTGTTGGCCCATCTGATCCGTCAGCACGACTGGCACCAGGTGCTGGTCTTCACCCGCATGAAGCACGGCGCCAACCGCCTGGCCGAGTTCCTGGACAAGCAAGGCATCACCGCCATGGCGATCCACGGCAACAAGAGCCAGGGTGCCCGCACCAAGGCCCTGGCCGAGTTCAAGAGCGGCGACCTGCAGGTGCTGGTGGCCACCGACATCGCTGCGCGCGGCATCGACATCGACCAGTTGCCGCATGTCGTCAACTACGAGCTGCCCAATGTGTCGGAGGACTATGTCCACCGCATCGGCCGGACCGGCCGTGCCGGCGCCCAGGGTGAAGCGCTGTCGCTGGTCTGCGTGGACGAGGAAGGCTTCCTGCGTGACATCCAGAAGCTGATCAAGCGCGAGATTCCGCGCGAGGTCGTCCCGGGCTTCGAACCCGATCCGAATGCCAAGCCCGAGCCGATCGTGCTGGGTCGCATGGTCTTGAACGGCGGTGTCGGCAAGACCGGCGGATCGCCGCGTCCCAGCGGCGGCGGCGGTGGCGGCCGACGCGGTGGGGGCGGTCAGGGCGGCGGCGGCCGTGCACCGCAAGGCCAGGGTCGCGCGGCGCAAGGCCAGAGCCAAGGCCGCGGCCAAGGTGGCGGCGGCAGCGGTGGCCAGGGTCAGGGCCAGCGCTCGCAAGCGCAGGGTCAGCGCCCGGCCGGTCAAGGCCAAGGCGGCCAGGGTGGACAGGGCCAAGGCCAAGGCCAGCGCCAGGGTGAACGTCGCCACGGCGGCGGCCACGGCAGCCAGGGCAATCGCCCGGCCGGTGCCGCGCTGACGCGTCCGAAGTCCTCCTCCTGAAGGAACAGCCGCAAGCACGCCGGCGCATCCGGCGGCCTTGCGGCTTGAGTTTCGGCAAGCCGCGAGCTGCCGCTCTGCACAGGGCGCGGCATACTCGCGGCCACTCCATGAAGACCGCGCCCATTCTTCCGGCCCGCGTCGATTTCTCCGACGCCGCTGTGCCTCATGCGCCGGATTTCGGCGATGTCTACCATGCCCGCGCTGGCGCGTTCGCCCAGGCGCGGCATGTCTTCCTGGCCGGCAACGGCCTCCCCTCCCGATGGTCGGGTCGCCCACGCTTTGTCGTGCTGGAGACCGGCTTCGGCCTGGGCAACAACTTTCTCGCCACCTGGGCCGCGTGGCGCGACGATCCGCATCGCAGCGAGCGGCTGGTCTTCATCAGCATCGAAAAGCATCCGCTGACACGGGCCGATCTGGCACGTGCACACGCCGCCTCACCCGAGCCCGCACTCGCCCAACAGCTGATCGACGCCTGGCCGCCGCTCACCGCCAACCTCCACACGGTGGATGTCGAGGGCGGCCGCGTCCGGTTGATGCTGGCCCTTGGCAACGCCCGCGACTGGCTGCATGAGCTGTCGGCTCAGGTCGACGCCTTCTACCTGGACGGCTTTTCTCCCGCCCGCAATCCCGATCTTTGGGAGGCCGGCCTGCTCAAGCAGATCGGCCGGCTCGCCGCCCCCGGCGCCACCGCCGCGACCTGGAGCGTGGCGCGAAGCGTGCGGGATGGCCTCGCTGCTGCGGGATTTCAGGTCGAGAAGCGACCCGGCTTCGCGAGCAAGGGCGAGATGTCCGCGGCCCGCTACGCGCCTCGGCATGTCCCACCGATGCCACCCGGTCGGCAGGCGGTGGCGCCGAACGCCCGCGAGGTGCTGATCCTCGGCGCCGGTCTGGCGGGCGCGGCCTGCGCGCGGGCGCTTACCCGTCAGGGCCTTCAGTGCCAGGTGCTGGACGCCGATGCAGCCGTCGCCTCACGCGCCTCCGGCAATCCCGGCGGACTGTTCCACGGCACCTTGCATGCGGACGACGGCCCGCATGCCCGCTTCCATCGCGCGGCCGCCCTGTCGACCGAGCGGGAGCTGCGCCGCCTCGCGCCTGCCCTGCCCTGGTTGCAGTGGGGATTGATGCGCGTCGAGCCGCAGGTCAGCCTGGAAGCGATGCGCGCCTTGCAGCAGCGCTCCGGACTGCCCGGCGACTATGTCCAGGCCCTGGATGCGTCGCAGGTCAGCGCCCAGGTCGGTCTGACGATGGTGCATCCCGCGTGGTTCTTTCCGGGGGGCGGCGCCGTCGAGCCCGGCGCCGTGGTGCGGGCCTGGCTGGCCGAGGCCGGCATTCAGCCGCAGTTGGGGACCCACGTCGCCGACTTGCGCAACGACGGCGGGCGATGGTCCGCTCTGGATACGGACGGCCGTGTGCTGGCCCAGGCGGATGCCGTCATCCTCGCGGCGGGCACGGCCAATCAAGCGCTGGCAGCCAAGTGGCTCGCCGGACCCGAATGGCCGTGGAGCGACCAGCGGGGACAACTCAGCCTGATCGATCGCGCCTGCGCGCCGCCACGACCGGCGGTGCCGGTTGCTGGCGTTGGGTATGCACTGAGCCTGCCGGATGGCACCCTGTGCTTCGGCGCCACGACCCAGGTCGACGATCCGGACCCCGCGCTGCGCCATGCGGACCAAGCGGAGAACCTCACGCGTCTGACCCAGTTGCTGCCCGGCGCCCGGAGCGAGCACCTGGCCGCACTGCCGCTGCACGGTCGCGTCGGCTGGCGCAGCCTGGTCCCAGACCGTTTGCCGATCGTCGGCGCCCTGCCTTCCTCGGTTCCGACGCAACGCGCCGAGCAGGTCCGCGCCTGGCCCCGCCATCCCGGCCTGATGATCTGCGGCGGGCTGGCCTCTCGCGGACTGACCTGGGCCACCCTGTGCGGCGAGCTGATCGCCGCGCAGCTCACCGGCGCGCCCTGGCCTTTGGAAATGGATCTGGCCGAAGCGCTGGATCCCGCGCGATTCGCGGCGCGCCGGGTGCGGCAAGGCGGCTGAATCAGGCGGCAGATCGGCGATTCAACGCCCCCTGCCGCAGACGCAGACGCAGACGCCAGCGCCCCCCGCCGCCGCCCGACCCGGCATCGGCTCAGCGCTGCACGGCGGTCGCAACCCCATCACCGTTGACGCTCACCTCGAAGCTCTGGACTTGCCGCGACACCAGCATCGGAATGATGGTGCCGAAGCCCAGCCGCTGGAAATGCGGCGCCGCGCGATGGTCATCCAGGCCGGAGGCATCGGTGTAGCGCTCCAGGATGACGAATCGGTCCGGATCCTGCGGCGAGCGGTAGAAGTCATAGCCCAGGTTCTTCGGCTCCTGCCGTGTGGCCGCGGTCAATTCGCCGAGCAGCTCACTCACCCGGTCACCCAGGCCCGGCTTCACGTGGTAATGGGCAATGACTTGCAGATAGCGGGAGGCCGTGGGCACCACCGCGGCGCCGGAGGCGCGCGTGGACGAGTCAGGCGATGCCGCGTCCGCTGAATCGGACGATGCGGATGCGGGATGAGGGATCGGGACGGACATGGTCGCTCCAGGAGAAATCTCAAAAAGGCGCAAGCCCGCTCGCTCAACAACGTGACAAAAGTCACGGAGCAGGCTGGTCGCAGATCGAAGGCTTTAAGTCTTCATGCCGGCGGTCGCTCATCCCCGAGGCACACCGGGCGCGCGCGTACGCGGTACGAGAAACGGTCCCTCTGCGGACGCGCATGGCACAGGTCTCAACTGTATGTCGAGCCGGTCGCGCCTGGCAGATCCACCCCTCCTCCTCTTCGTGTCTGGAACATTCATGATCCATCTCGTGACCGGCCGCACCATCGGCCAGCGACTCGGCTTGGTGCTGGGTCTGGTGCTGCTGATTTCCACCCTCGGTTCCGGCCTCAGCCATCTGGCGCTGAGTCGGATCGCCGTGGAAACGGAGTCGATGTTCAACCAGGACCTGATTGCCGAGCGCACCGCGTCCGACTGGCATCGCTACATCACCAACGGCGTGACCCGCACCAGCGCCATCGCGGCGAGCGCCGACACCAGTCTGACCAGTTTCTTCGCCGCCACCGGTGTGGAGTCGACCAAGCGCGCCGGCGAGCTTCAAAAGCAGCTCGACGCCTACATGGTCTCCCCCGAAGAGCGCGAGATGTACGAGACCGTTGGCGAGGCCCGCAAGGTGTATCTCACCAGCCGGGATGCGGTCACCAGTATCAAGAAGGCCGGTGATGCCGAACAGGCGCGACAGATCTTCGATCAGCAGTTCCTGCCCGCAGCAGCCAAATACCAGGAGGCCATCCAAGGCATCGTGCAGCACAAGCGTGCCTCGCTGGACGAAGCCGCCAAGCATGTGGCCGACACCAACGCCAGCGCCCGCACCGGCCAGTTGGTGTTCTCGCTGGTAGCCCTGTGCCTGGGGATCTGGCTCGCCGTGATGCTGTCGCGGTCGATCACCCGCCCGCTGCGGGGTGCGGTGGACGTGGCCGATGCCATCGCCCGCTTCGATCTGAGCCATTCCGTGCCCAAGGGCGGCAATGACGAGACCGGCGCCCTGCTGGGCTCGCTCAGCGGCATGCAAGTCCAACTGCACAAGCTGATCGGCGACGTGCGCAGTTCGGCCGAAAGCATCGGCACCGCCAGCGCCGAGATCGCGGTCGGCAACCACGACCTGAGCGCCCGCACCGAGCAGACCGCCTCCAGCCTGCAGGAAGTCGCCGCCTCGATGACCCAACTGACCGGCACAGTGCGCCAGACCGCGGACTCGGCGATGACGGCCAACCAGCTTTCCATCTCCGCGGCCGAAACCGCCCAGCGCGGCGGCTCGGTGATGGGTCAGGTGGTCAGTACGATGAGCGACATCAGCGACAGATCCCGCAAGATCGGCGACATCATCGGCGTAATCGACGGCATCGCCTTCCAGACCAACATCCTGGCGCTGAATGCTGCGGTGGAAGCGGCCCGCGCCGGTGAACAGGGCCGCGGCTTTGCGGTCGTCGCCAGTGAAGTGCGACTGCTCGCCCAGCGCAGCGCCGAGGCCGCCAAGCAGATCAAGTCCCTGATCGGTGCCAGCATGGAACGGGTGGAGTCGGGCTCGGCCCTGGTTCACGACGCTGGCAGCGCGATGACCGAGATCGTCTCCAGCGTCCAGCGCGTGGCCGACATCATTGGCGAGATCAGCGCGGCCGCCCGTGAGCAGAGCGACGGCATCAACCAGGTCAATGCCGCCGTGGGGCAGCTCGACCAGTTGACCCAGCAGAACGCGGCGCTGGTCGAAGAATCCGCTGCCGCTGCCGAGAGCCTGAAGGACCAGTCGCAACGTCTGGCCACCGCCATCTCGGTGTTCCGCCTGCGCTGAGCGAGTGAGCCCCCCACCGTTCGCCCAGTCAACACCTGATTGATCAAAGATCGCGGAGCCGCAGCGGCGGACTCTGTGAACGATGCCGCACGGCACGCTCACCCGCATGGCCTGAAGCTAGGTTTTTTCTACCGTACGGTCGATCATTGAGCCGACGCCTCAGCGAGGCAGGAGGGGCGCTGCCCGGGAACCGGGTCAGCGCCCGCGCCATCCTGCCCCTCCAGACCACGCCCATTCCAATCGACAATTCAGGGGGACATTCATGATTCATCTCATCACGGGACGCACCATCGGCCAACGACTCGGCCTGGTGCTGGGACTGGTGCTGCTGATTTCCACCATCGGCTCCGGACTCAGCTACCTGGCCCTGAATCGGATCGCTGCCGACACGGAGACGATGTTCAACCAAGACCTGCTGGCCGAGCGCACCGCGTCCGACTGGCATCGCAACATCACCAACGGCGTGACCCGGACCAGCGCCATCGCGGTCAGCGCCGACACCAGTCTGACCAGTTTCTTCTCCGCCACGTCCGCCGAGTCGACCCGGCAGTCCGGCGAGCTTCAGAAGAAGCTGGACGCCTACATGGTCACCCCCGAAGAGCGCAAGATGTACGAGGTGCTCGGCGAGGCCCGCAAGGGTTACCTCAGCACGCGGGATGCGGTCTCCGGCGCCAAGAAGGCGGGAGATGCCGAACAAGCGCGACAGATCTTCGACCAGCAGTTCCAACCCGCAGCGGCCAAGTTCCAGGAAGCCATCCAAGCCATCGTGCAGCACAAGCGGGCCTCGCTGGACGAAGCCGCCAAGCATGTAGCCGAGACCAACGCCAGCGCCCGCACCGGCCAGTTGGTGTTCTCGCTGGTGGCCTTGTGCCTGGGGATCTGGCTCGCCGTGATGCTGTCGCGCTCAATCACCCGCCCGCTGCGCGGCGCGGTGGACGTGGCCGATGCCATCGCCCGCTTCGACCTGAGCCATGCCGTGCCCAAGGGCGGCAATGACGAGACCGGCGCCCTGCTGGGTTCGCTGGGCGGCATGCAAAGCCAGTTGCTCAAGCTGATCGGCGACGTGCGCGGCTCGGCCGAGAGCATCGGCACCGCCAGCGCCGAAATCGCGGTCGGCAACCACGACCTGAGCGCCCGCACCGAGCAGACCGCCTCCAGCCTGCAGGAGGTCGCCGCCTCGATGACCCAGCTGACCGGCACGGTGCGCCAGACGGCGGACTCGGCCATGACCGCCAATCAGCTCTCCAGCTCTGCGGCCGAAACCGCCCAGCGCGGCGGCTCGGTGATGGGTCAGGTCGTCAGCACGATGAGCGACATCAGCGACAGCTCGCGCAAGATCGGCGACATCATCGGTGTGATCGACGGCATTGCCTTCCAAACCAACATCCTGGCGCTGAATGCTGCGGTGGAAGCGGCCCGCGCCGGTGAGCAGGGTCGCGGTTTCGCGGTCGTCGCCAGCGAAGTGCGCTCCCTCGCACAGCGCAGCGCCGAAGCCGCCAAGCAGATCAAGACGCTCATTGGTGCCAGCGTGGAGCGGGTCGAATCCGGGTCGAAGCTGGTGGAGGATGCCGGCGGCGCCATGACCGAGATCGTGGCCAGCGTGCAGCGCGTGGCCGACATCATTGGCGAGATCAGCGCCGCCGCGCGCGAGCAGAGCGACGGCATCAACCAGGTCAATGCCGCCGTCGGGCAGCTTGACCAGATGACACAGCAGAACGCGGCGCTGGTGGAAGAATCCGCCGCCGCCGCCGAGAGCCTGAAGGACCAGTCGCAGCGCCTGGCCACCGCCATCTCGGTGTTCCGCCTGCGCTGAGCAGGGACATTTCCGCCCCAGGGGCCCACCGGCCCCGTCCCCGCCTCACCCCTCATCGTCCCGATCGGGCCCCCAAGCCACGTTGCAGCGCAGGTTGCCCGGCTGGGCGGCCAGTTTTGCCAAGACCGCCAGATCCGGCTCGTCAGGCAACAGATGCTCGCCGCGTTGCCGACAGAGGTTGGCATAGCGCTGGATGATGAGCTGTTCACGGTCCGCGAGGTTCGTCGAGCCGGACCGGATCAGATCCAGCGCAGCCAACACCAGGGCGCAACGCTGGCCACCGTCCGCATCCTGGAAGGCCACCGTGGCGTGTCCTGCGCGACGAACATAAGCGTCGACCGTCCCGGCGACCCACATCAGACCCGCGGGAGACCTGGACATCGCCGCCGCGCTTGGAATCTGCAGATGCGTCAGCTCATGGATGACGTCATTCGCCGGGGGCTGCTCACTCAAACTGCGCATGATGCCGACGGCAGGTGCTGACGCCCCCTGGGCGCTCGCGCCCGACCCCGCACTGGTGAGTCGGGGGCGCTGCGGGGCGGCCGCGCCCTCCAGGCCCGGCGTCCGTGCATCACACGACCAGCTTTGCGAGGACCGCTGGCGACGCCGGATCTTCTGGATCAGTCGACATCGCAGCGTCACCGCCGCGGCCACCGGCTCATCCAGCGATTGAGACGTGGACCGCCCCAGCGAACGGGCGTCCGGCCGGCGCGGCCGCCCTCCCTGGTGGGAAGACCAGGACGCACCGGCCCCGGATCCGCCGACGAACAGCTGCACGGACTCCTGGCTGGACCCGTTAGCCACCTCCACCTGCGCCGATCCCGAATAAGCGCCCGGCGACCAGTGACCGCCCTGGTGGTAGTGGGCCGTGTTCGGAAGATCAAGCTCCTTCTGGGTGGACAAATCGACGATCAGTCGCACATCCTCGTCGCGCATGGCATGCAGGAAGGCCCGCATCACCATCGGATCAGGGCACGGAATCCCCATCACCAGGGTCTGCGCATCGACCCGGTTGGCGTCGATCATGGTCTTCGGATCGTCATCCACGGTCGTGCCCACCAGCGTGCCCGCGTTGAGGACGTACCGATGACGCACCGCTCTCAAGGGCAGGCCCACCCCGTACTCGGACCGAGGCGTTCTCTCCAAGTCGCTGAGGATGGCATCGCGCAGCCGACTACCCTCTGCCATGTCGAAGCGCAACTGGCGCGAGGCGGCCGACTCGATGGAATTCACCGCATCGATCGACGCGGTGCCCCTGGGTGATTCGGCAACAGACCCACCCAGGCATGAACAACAACGGCGTAGCAAGGTTCGCACTCCTTCCGCCCAGCCGCTCCGGCGCGGTGACCGCAGAAAGACCGGATGCACGACCGCCAGGCGTCGAAGTGAGTCGGGTCCCTTCCGCGCCGCAGTTCAGAGTGCGGAGGCAATCAGCCATCCCCCTCAAATCGGTGGTCCATCGCCCAGTTCGCTTTACCGCGCCTTCACAGGAACGCGGCGTCGGCGCGACGCCGTCCGGCATCCGTCGGCATTCGAGGGAAGTCCCCATCACCCGTTGTCACATTCCTTGGGTAGAAACGCGCCAACGCGCCAACAACGTTGTCATTTTCCGAACAACACCACATCACACGCCGAACACGGCGCCATGGCCGGATCCTCGCCAGCCGGGTCGTATGGGAACGTCAGAGATCCACACACACGAGGACGACAGCGCCCCGCCAGTGGCGCTGCAGGTGCGAGCCGAACGGCTCGCCGGCCTTCATTCACTGGTCCGCCTGCCGGCGGCCATGGGCGCGGTGTTCAGCCTGCTCCCTGTGCTGCTGCTGTGGCGTCATCTGGATTCAGCGGAGCTGCTGTGCTGGCTGGCCGCGCGCTGGGCCATCTCCACCTGGCGCTTCCTGGAGGCGCGACGCTTCCTGCGCCTGCCCTTGACCACCACCCTGCGCAGCCTGCCTCGCTGGGAGAACCGCTTTCTCGCCGCCCTGCTGCTGGACGGGCTGGCCTGGGGACTGGTCGGGGCACTCTTTGCCACGCCCAACCTGCCGGAAATCGACGGCGCGGTGATGACGACGCTGGTCGGCCTGGCGGCCTTCACCCAGATGTCGCTGGGCGCCTGGGCGCGAGCGCAGGCCCTGTTCGCCTCGCTGGTGTTCGCGCCCCTGATCCTGCGACTGGCGCTGCAAGGCGGTTCGGTGGCCTGGCTGAGCGCCGGCGCCTTGATCATGTTCTGGCTGCTGACCACCCTGGAGTCGCGCCGCATCGAGGCCCGCACGCTGGAGCTGCTGCGTCTGCGCTTCGAACAGGCGCGTCTGGCGGAACAAAGCCAGCTGGCCCTGCATGCCGCCGAGGAAACCAGCAGCAGCAAGAGCCGCTTCGTGGCGGTGATGAGCCATGAGATCCGCACGCCGCTCAACGGCATCCTGGGCATGGCCCAGTTGCTGGAACGCAGCGACCTGAGCGATCAGCAGCGGGAACAGGTCGACATCGTGCGCCGCTCCGGTCGGCACCTGCTGAGCCTGGTCAACGACATCCTGGACCTGGCCCGGATCGAGTCCGGCAAGCTGGTGGTGGATGCCCATTCGGTGGATGTGCGGGAAGTCGTCGGCGACGTCTGCCGCCTGCTCGGCGCGACCGCCCGGGCCAAGGGGCTGTCCTTCGACTGGCGCCTCTCGCCGCAGTTGCCGGCCCGCGCCATGGGCGATGCCTCGCGCATTCAGCAGGTGCTGCACAACCTGGTCGGCAATGCGATCAAGTTCACCGACAAGGGCTCGGTGACCGTGGACGTCTCCACCCTGCTCGACATGCGCGCCGGCATCTTGCTGCGTTTTGCGGTGCAGGACAGCGGGGAAGGCATTGCAGCGGATCAGCTCGAACGCATCTTTGCCCCGTTCGAACAGGTGGCCGCCGGCCAGGCGCGGCGCCGGGACGGCACCGGTCTGGGCCTGACCATCTCCCGAGAGCTGGCCCGGGCCATGGGCGGCGACTTGCGTTGCTCCTCCACGCCGGGCCGCGGCTCGGTGTTCGAGTTCACGCTGCCGCTGCATCCGGTCGCGTCCGCCGAGGCCCACCGGGAGAGCAGCACCGCCCACCCGGTTCGCGGCCAGGGCACCATCCAGCCTCAGGCCGAAGCGCCTCACCCGTCGCCGGCCCCTCATGCCGGGGCTGCGCCTCCCCCATTGCCGCAGTTGCAGGGTCGCGTGCTGCTGGTGGATGACAGTCCGGTCAACCTGCTGGTGGCCTCCACCATGTTGCAGCGTTGCGGCCTGGCGGTCGAGGCGGCCGAGAACGGACGGCAGGCGATCGAGAAGCTGCGCGGCCAGGCCTTTGATCTGGTCCTGATGGATTGTCAGATGCCGGAGCTGGACGGCTTCGGAGCCACCACCGCCTGGCGGCAGGAAGAGCGCAATCGGCAGCTTCCGCGCACGCCCATCGTGGCCCTCACCGCCAGTGCCGTGAATGACGATCGGGAGCGCTGCATGGCCTCGGGCATGGACGACTACCTGGTCAAGCCGTTTGAGCTGGAGGATCTGCTGGCGGTGGTGACGCCGCATCTTCCCGCCAATGACGGGGGCCCCTTGCTCACTCCGGGGTCGGGTTTGGAGCCGGGGGCGGTGTCGGGGTCGGTGTCGGGGTCGGCCGGTAGGCATCCGTCGCCGCTGCCGAGTCCGCCGGATCGGACGGCATCGGTGGTTTCGTCCGCGCTGGCACAGACCGCGTCGCAAACTGGGCCCCGAGCTGCTTGAGCTTGGATTCGCCGGCCGTGGCCGCCGCATGACGCCGGCGAACGGCAGCCAGATTCAGCGAGGCGGAAATGCTCAGGGTCGACTGCTGCCTGTCCAGCCACTTGGGGGCCTGCTCGGGCAGGCCGTTGCGTCCCCAGCGCTCGGCCAGGGCCAGCAGGGGTGCCAGACGTTCAGCCGTCCAGTGCGACTGGGGTCCACGTCGCGCCCGCAGTTCGGACGCCAGCTCAATGACCCATGACTCCCCCTCCCCGGCGCCGCAGGTCTTCTCGCTCATCCGCCTGGCGAGCGCCATGGCCACCAGCAGCGGCGCGCCGCGCTGAAAGCCACGCGGGCTTTGCACCAACACACGCCCGTCGGCCCTGCCCGTCCTCCGAGGCATCCAATAGGGCACGGACCGCATCGCGACCCATTCGAGCAGGCCGGTCGCCAGCGGCCTGCCTGATTCATGAGGCAGCAGCGCCACATCGCAGGCATGCTGCGATCGATTCGACTTCGCGTCACGCAGCTCGATGTGCAGACGGCACACCGGGGCCGTAGCCTGCACCAGCGCGCGGTCGCTCAACGCGGCCAGCCTGGTCGAGTGGGGCGTCGGCTTCCAGTCGCCCGACCGGATGCTGGTCTTGACTGCGACGCCGTCGGTTTTCCACCTGCGGTTCTGCAGGTACTGGCCCATGTGCTCGTCGCATCGTTCCGCCTCGGTGCGAACGTCGATCACCAGCGCGACGTTGGAGGTGCTCAGCATGGCCAGCCAATCAATGAGCGCACTGGGGTCAGCCGGTGGGGAAGCGCTCAGGATCAGCCGGTCCCAGACTTCCCGGGCATTCACGCAGGGGGCCTGCCGGACGATCCGGGGCTTGGATTCGAGGACCTCACCAGGCTCGGGTGGCTTCCTACGCCAGCCCACAGGGGGCTGCGCGCGCTTCAGGCTGATCGAATGGCTGAGCAACGGTCCGGCCACCTTGATGCCGGGGAGATCCGACCACAGCTCCGGCAGGCTGAGATACGGCGACGGGTCCTGCGCCTCACGATCGTCGTCCCACAGGCCCGCCTCGTCAGCCTCGGCCCAGGGTTGCACCGCGTTGATCTGCGGAGCCAGCCACTCCGCGCGCCGAAGATGGCGCTGAAGCTCGCGGGGATCGTCCGCCGGCCAGAGTGTGGTGGGCGGGTGACTCGGCAACAAGGCGGGGTGGAGGGGGCGACGCGACGCCTCGGCCGCATCGGCCGCATCGGACTCGGACCCATGCGCGGTCGCCAGGGCGGCCCTCGCGTGAGGGGCGGCGGCGGTCGGGCTGCGGCGGGGCATGTCGGGTCCTGATGTGCGTTCGGTGACGCGGGTCAGTCCTGTTCGCTTCCGCCGGGTTCCTCCGGCCGCCTGATAATGACGCCCCATGCAGGTTTTCCGCGGCTTCCACCATCCGGGCATCGCAGCGCAATGTGCGCTGACGATCGGCAACTTCGACGGCGTCCATCGCGGCCATCAGGCCATGCTGGCCTTGCTGCTGTCGGAAGCGCGGCATCGCGGCCTGCCGACCTGCGTGCTGACCTTCGAGCCTCATCCACGCGATTTCTTCTCGATGAAGATGGGCAAGCCGGCGCTGGCGCCCGCCCGCATCGCCACCCTGCGCGACAAGCTGCAGGAGCTGGCACGCTGCGGCATCGATCAGGTGGTGGTCTTGCGCTTCGACGAGGCCCTGGCGTCGCTCAGCGCGCAGGACTTCATCCAGCAGGTGCTGGTGGATGGTCTCGGCACCCGGTACGCACTGGTGGGCGACGATTTCCGCTTCGGCGCCAAGCGCCAGGGCGACTACGCCACGCTCGATGCGGCCGGCCAGCGCCTGGGCTTCGACGTGGCGCGGATGATGAGCTATGAGGTGCACGGCCTGCGGGTGTCCAGCTCGGCGGTCCGCGAAGCCCTCGCTGCGGGCGACATGGACGGCGCCGCCCGACTGCTGGGTCGCCCCTACGCCATTTCCGGCCATGTGATCCACGGCCAGAAGCTGGGGCGACAACTGGCCGAGTCCGCCCCCGGCGCGGCCGACGGCTTCCGCACCCTGAATCTGAAGTTCGATCACGACAAGCCGGCCGCACACGGCATCTTCGCGGTGCGGGTGCATGGGCTGGACGGCGAGGCATCCGGCCCGGGCGCGGCGCCAGGTGTTGCCCAGCCAAGTTTTGCCCACAGCGGCCCGGCGCCGTTGCCGGCGACCGGCCCCACGGCGCTGAACGCCCCGTCTCCGCTGGTCCTGGACGGCGTGGCCTCGCTGGGCGTGAGACCGACGGTGGAGGATGCCGGCCGGGTGCTGCTGGAAGTCCATGCGCTGGATTGGCCGGTGGCTTTGGCCGAGCGCCTGGGACCGCGCGAGGCCTACGGTAAACTCGTCCGCGTGGAACTCCTGCACAAACTGCGTGATGAAGCCCGTTACGACGGCCTGGACGCCCTGACCGCCGCGATCCGTGAGGACGTGCGGCAGGCCCGCGCCTATTTCGCGCAGCAGGCCAGCCCTCACGCCGCCGTCCGCCGCCAGACCACGCGCGACCGAATTTGAAGCGCTGAGCCCCCGCACTCCCCCGCTTCACTGCCCTTCGCCCAGCCGACGCGCGCCGACCCCTTCTGCTTCGCCGCCCTCGCGCCTGCGCCCCTTTCCTTCCGCGCGCGGATCCTTCTTCCGCCGCATCAACGATTGCCGCCGCCATGAACGACGCCTCCAAGCCGGACACCACCGCCCAGCCCGCCCCCGCCGGGGCCCCGCAGGACAAGACCGACTACCGCGCCACGCTGAACCTGCCCGACACCCCCTTCCCGATGCGCGGCGACCTGCCCAAGCGCGAGCCGGGCTGGGTGAAGGACTGGGAAGACCAAGGCATCTACAAGAAGCTGCGCGACGCCCGTTGCGGCAAGCCGAAGTTCGTCCTGCATGACGGCCCGCCTTATGCGAACGGCCAGATCCACATGGGTCATGCGGTCAACAAGATCCTGAAGGACATCATCACCAAGGCGCGCCAGCTCGAAGGTTTCGACGCCGCCTACATCCCGGGTTGGGACTGCCACGGCCTGCCGATCGAGAACCAGATCGAGAAGACCTACGGCCGCGGCCTGCCGCGCGACGAAGTGCAGGCCAAGAGCCGCGCCTATGCCGCCGAGCAGATCGACCAGCAGCGTGCGGACTTCAAGCGCCTGGGCGTGCTGGGTGACTGGGACCATCCCTACCGCACCATGGACTTCAAGAACGAGGCCGGTGAGATCCGTGTCCTCAAGCGTCTGTTCGAGCGCGGCTTCGTCTACCGCGGGCTCAAGCCGGTGTACTGGTGCTTCGATTGCGGCTCCTCGCTGGCCGAATTCGAGATCGAATACGCCGACAAGCAGTCCCCTGCGGTCGATGTGGCCTTCCTGAGCGCCGAGCCCGCCAAACTGGCCGCCGCCTTCGGCCTGAACGCGCTCGACAAGGACGCCTTCACCGTCATCTGGACGACCACCCCCTGGACCATCCCGGCCAACCAGGCGCTCAACCTTAATCCGGAGCTGCCTTACGCGCTGGTGGACACCGAGCGTGGCTACTTCGTGGTGGCCGAAGCGCTGGTCGAGAAGTGCCTGGCCCGTTGGGGCATCGAGGGCAAGACTATGGCGGTCACCCCGGGCAAGTCGCTGGAACTGCTCAAGTTCAAGCATCCGCTGGCCCATGTCCATCCCGGCTTCGATCGCGAAAGCCCGGTCTACTTGGCCGACTACGCCACCGCCGACGACGGCACCGGCGTGGTCCACTCCGCACCGGCCTACGGCGTGGATGACTTCAACTCCTGCATCGCGCACGGCCTGGCCTTCAAGGACATCCTGAACCCGGTGCAAGGCAACGGGGTCTATGAGGCCGAGCTGCCGCTGTTCGGTGGCCAGCACATCTGGAAGGCCAATCCGGTCATCGCCGAGGCGCTGCACAACGCCGGCCGTCTGATGGCGCAAAGCAAGATCACCCACAGCTATCCGCATTGCTGGCGCCACAAGAGCCCGGTCATCTACCGTGCCGCCGCCCAGTGGTTCGTGCGCATGGATGAAGGCGACGGCGTGTTCACCGTCGACAAGGCCGAGAAGACCCTGCGCCAGATGGCGCTGGAGGCCATCGACGCCACCAGCTTCTATCCCGAGAACGGCCGCACCCGGCTGCACGACATGATCGCCGGCCGTCCCGACTGGTGCATCTCGCGCCAGCGCAGCTGGGGCGTGCCGCTGCCGATCTTCCTGCACAAGGACAGCGGCCAGCCGCATCCGGACACCCTGGCCTTCATCGAACGCGCCGCCCAGTTGGTCGAGGCCGGCGGCATCGAGGCCTGGTCCAAGCTGGATCCGGCGGAGTGGCTGGGCGAGGACGCCGCGCTCTACAGCAAGGGCCAGGACATCCTGGACGTGTGGTTCGACTCCGGCTCCACCTTCCAGCATGTGCTCAAGGGCAGCCATGCCGGCGCGGCGCATGACAGCGGTCCGGAAGCCGACCTCTATCTGGAAGGTCATGACCAGCATCGCGGCTGGTTCCACTCCTCGCTGCTGATCTCCTGCGCGCTCAACGGCCGCGCGCCCTACAAGGGACTGCTGACCCACGGCTTCACCGTGGACAGCAAAGGCCACAAGATGAGCAAGTCGCGTGGCAATGGCGTGGACCCTCAGGACACCAGCAAGAAGCTGGGCGCCGAGATCATCCGGCTGTGGGTGGCCGCCTCCGACTACTCGGGCGACATCGCCGGCGACGACAAGATCCTCGCCCGCGTCGTGGACGGCTACCGCCGCATCCGCAACACCCTGCGCTTCCTGCTGGCCAACGTGTCGGATTTCAATCCCGCCACCGATGCCGTGCCGCTGGACCAGTTGCTGGAAGCCGACCGCTACGCCCTGGCACGCGCTGCGCAGTTCCAGGACGACATCCTGGCGCACTTCCAGCGCTACGAGTTCCACCCGGTGGTGGCCAAGCTGCAGGTCTACTGTTCCGAGGACCTGGGCGCGTTCTATCTGGACGTGCTGAAGGACCGCCTCTACACCACCGCCCCCAAGAGCGCGGCGCGCCGCTCGGCGCAAACCGCGCTGTGGCACATCACGAACGCGATGCTGCGCTGGATGGCGCCCTTCCTCAGCTTCACCGCCGAGGAAGCGTGGAAGGTGTTCGCCGGCAAGTCGGCCGGCGACTCGATCTTCACCGAGACCTTCTGGACCTTCGATGGCCACGCCCGCAACCCAGGCGTCGAGGCAGCCGTTTCGGCAACGCCGCAACCCGCGTCCGAAGCCGCCCTGGCGCTGATCGGCAAGTGGAACCGCATCCATGAGATCCGCGATGCGGTGAACAAGGCCATCGAAGCGGTGCGCACCACCGGCGCGATCGGCTCTTCGCTGCAGGCCGAGGTCACCCTGGGCGTGCCGGCGGACGACCTGGCCCTGCTGCAAAGCCTGGGCGACGACCTGAAGTTCGTGCTGATCACGTCGGCCGCCTCGGTGGTCGCGGCGGCAGAACTGACGGTGACCGTCACGCCGTCGACCCATGAGAAATGCGAGCGCTGCTGGCACTATCGGGCCGATTTGGGCGCCAATCCGGCGCATCCGACGCTGTGCGGCCGCTGCGACAGCAACCTGTTCGGCGACGGCGAGACCCGCCGCGTGGCCTGATCCCGATCGGGACCGCGATCCAGGCCACGGCCTGATGGCGGTCATCCCCGGTCATCCCGGTCACATGAGCGCGAGTGCCGTTGAGGGTCTCGCGCTTTTTTCATGGTCCGGCGCCTGAGCGGTCGCGCCATGCCCTCACCCATCCCAGTCCCGCCGAGGTCCCGCCGGTCGTCAGGCCGGGCGTCAGGCCGAGGCGTGGCCGGTAGTCGCAGCCGACCGACCCATCCCATCGGGTCGTCTCGCTCCACTGATCACTGTGCGCGCAGGCGGCGAGCCGTCCTGGATCGCAGCCGCCGTCAGGCCGCAGTGGAATCGGACGGCGATCGTGAAGCGACATGAGGGGCATGCGCGGCATCGCTGTCGGTCGTCGGCGCGCGCATCTGTCTGTCAATGACGCTGTCCAACAAATCTCCCACCCTCATCGGACGCGGGGCCGCAACGGCCCGCGGTGGCTCAAAGCCCGTGATGAACACTTCACCGCTCTCCAGGTCAGAGCGGTCAGGCTGCTCCTGGCGGCCAGACGCTGGCCAATTGAGCCAGGCGCCGGACATGCTGCGGGGCGTCGCCGCGGGACCGGGAGGCTGGTCCGTCGGCATGGAAAAAGACGCCGAGGCCTCGGTGGTCGGCAACGGAGAACCGGGCCGCTTCCGACTCGACGACAAGGTCCACAGCCTGCGCGCAGCGGTCTCGGCTTGGTGAGCCGCGACCAGCTCGTGCACACCGACCCTGCCGGTGATCGGATGGAACGTGGCGTCGACATTCGAGGCCTTCGCGGTTGAATCCTCTTCGATTGAGCGCTCTGCCGCTGAGGCTGAGGCTGAGGCTGATGTTGAGGCCGAGGCCGAGGCTGATGTTGAAGCAGCCGCCAATGAGGCGATCCTTCGAACCGGCGCTCCCTGCTCCACCTGATGCAGCGGCACCTCCCAAGCCAGTTGCTCACTCACCTCCGGGAAATGCTTCCGGAGCTGACCCACCAGCAATTGACGCAGCATGTCCTCATTGCGAGCTGCCGGCAGGGCGTGGCGGTCGAGCAGCGCTTGAAGTTGGCCGTCCGCGGCCAAGACCGTCGTCAAGGCGAGAAAGAAGCCATCTCCTCCCACGCCGGTCATGCAACGTCGCGGCGCCGGTCGTGGGGAATGATCCGTGGGTTCGTGATTGCTGCGTCGGCGAAGATAGCAATAGAACGTCCCGGCGGGCTGCTCAACGCTTCTGGTGCAGCCAATGGAATACCAGAACTGCGCGGGCCCGCTGTGCAACTTTTGCATCGCATGGTCGCAGTCGAGGATGCACAGGCCGCGATCCTGGGGGAAACCGTCGGCGCGAACAAGGGCCTTGGCCAGCCAGCGGATCAGCATCGCCTGGCGCGCATGGTCGCACCAGGTGCCGGGGCGCTCCAGTTGCTGAAGCCATTGAACCGCTTGCGCGCTCAAGGCGGTCTGGCCGGATGGCCCCGCGGTGAAGGACGCGGCGCCCAGGAGTTGCTGAGGGGAGAGATGCGGAAAGTTCATGACACAGCCTTCACCGGAAATCTTGGTGCAGGCTGTGTCGGCCCCCGCCGCCAAAGTGTTCAGCGTCGTTCGGACCCGCGTCAGCAACACCGGCCGGTTCGGCTGTTGTAGCGGGCTTCCTGGCGCTCGCGGAAGAACGCCTCGTAGCTCAGGGGTGGCTGATCCGGATGGGTGCGGCCCATGTGCGCCAGATAGGCGCCATAGTCCGCTCCGACCAATTGCTGCCGCACGCCGCGCGCCATGTAGCGGCCGGCCTGCAGCACGTCCGCTGCGGTGGCCAGCGCCGCTTGCGCCGCTTCCTTAAGCATGACCGGTCGCCGTGGCGTTGGCGGGCATCGGCTCGAACGGGGTCTCATGCACCGTGGGGTGCCGCTCGGCACGGGCTTTCAGCACCGCCTTCACGCTGTAGAACAACACGCTCAGCACCACGAACATGAACAGCACGCACAAGGCCGCATCCAGCCGGTCGTTGAAGATCACCCGCTCCATGGCCTCCAGGCTCTTGGCCGGCGCCAGCACCTTGCCCGCTGCCAGCGAATCGGCGTACTTGGCGGCATGCGCCAGGAAGCCGACCTTGGGGTCCGCACTGAAGATCTTCTGCCAGCCGGCGGTCATCGTGCACACCAGCAGCCAAGCGGCCGGCACGATGGTGGTCCAGGCATAACGGTCCTTCTTCATCTTGAACAGCACCACCGTGCCCAGCATCAGCGCCACGGCGGCGAGCATCTGGTTGGCGATGCCGAACAGCGGCCACAGCGTGTTGATGCCACCCAGCGGGTCGACCACGCCCTGATACAGGAAGTAGCCCCAGGCGGCCACGCACAGGCCGGTGGCGATCAGGTTGGCCGGCAGCGACTCGGTGCGCTTGAGCGCCGGCACGAAGGTACCCAGCAGATCCTGCAGCATGAAGCGTCCGGCGCGGGTGCCGGCATCCACCGCCGTCAGGATGAACAGCGCCTCGAACAGGATGGCGAAGTGATACCAGAAGGCCATCATCGCCTTGCCGCCGACCACCTGGTGCAGGATGTGGGCCATGCCCACGGCCAGCGTCGGCGCGCCACCGGCGCGCGCCAGGATGGTGTTCTCGCCGACGTCCTTGGCGGTCTGCACCAGCATCTCCGGCGTGATGACGAAGCCCCAGGTGGAGAGCGTGGCGGCCACCGCCTCGGGCGTGCTGCCGACCAGCGCCGCCGGGCTGTTCATCGCGAAGTAGACGCCCGGCTCGATGCAGGAGGCCGCGACCAGCGCCATCACCGCCACAAAGGATTCGGCCAGCATGCCGCCGTAGCCGATGAAGCGCGCATTGACCTCGTTGTCCAGCATCTTGGGCGTGGTGCCGGAGCTGATCAGCGCATGGAAGCCCGACACCGCGCCGCAGGCGATGGTGATGAACAGGAAGGGGAACAGGTTGCCCGACCACACCGGACCGTTGCCGGCGGCAAACTGGGTGAAGGCCGGCATCTGCAGTGGCGGGGCGACGATCACGATGCCCACCGCCAGCGCGATGATGGTGCCGATCTTCAGGAAGGTCGACAGATAGTCCCGCGGCGCCAACAGCAGCCAGACCGGAATGCAGGCCGCGACAAAGCCGTAGCCGATCAGCATCCAGGTCAGGGCTTTGCCGTCATAGGTGAACAGCGGTGCCCAGGCCGGGCTCTCATGCACCCATTGGCCGCCGACGATGGCCAGCATCAGCAGCACGAAGCCGATGACCGAGACCTCCCCGATGCGACCGGGCCGGATGAAGCGCAGGTACACGCCCATGAACAGCGCCACTGGAATCGTGGCCGCCACGGTGAAGGTGCCCCACGGCGAACCGGCCAGGGCTTTCACCACGATCAGGGCCAGCACCGCCAGGATGATGATCATGATCATGAAGGCGCCGAACAGCGCGATCACGCCGGGCACCAGGCCCATCTCCTGCTTGACCAGGTCACCCAGCGAGCGACCGTCGCGACGGGTGGAGATGAACAGCACGATGAAGTCCTGCACCGCGCCGGCGAAGATCACGCCGGCCAGGATCCACAGCAAGCCGGGCAGGTAGCCCATCTGCGCGGCCAGCACCGGGCCCACCAGCGGACCGGCGCCGGCGATGGCGGCGAAGTGATGGCCGTACAGCACGTACTTGTGGGTCGGCACATAGTCCAGACCGTCGTTGTACTTCCAGGCCGGCGTCTGCCGGGTCGGGTCCAGGCCCAGCACCTTGGTGGCCAGGAAGAGGCTGTAGTAGCGGTAGCCGATCAGGTAGACGCAGATCGAGGCGACCACCACCCACAGCGCACTGACCGCCTCGCCGCGCGCCAGCGCCACGGTGGCCAGGGCGAACGCCCCCAGGATGGCCACGCCCGCCCAGGCGAGGTGGCGACTGATATTCGTCATCGGTGTCTCCTTCTTGGCGTGGGCCCGGCGCCGAGGTCGATCTCACGATCGCCTCGAAAGCGCTGCGCACACGGTCCGTGATTTTTTGCAGCAGGCAGTTTGCGTGCCCGTCAGCCGATGTGCATCCGTCTGATGCAGTAGCTGCGGCGCGTGGCATCGCTTAGGTGGAAACCCGATCCGTGCCGTCCGGGCGCGTCAGGCCGCGTCAGGCCGCGTCAGGCCGCGTCGGGCCGCGTCGGGCCGCGTCGGGCGTCGTCGGGCGTCGTCGTGTGACGTCGGGTGACGTCAGGTCAGGTCACGACTGGGATGTCGTCACCCTTGCGGGGCGCTGGTCCGGGTGCTTCCTCGGCGGAAAGCCGCCCTCACGGGCGCGGTACGGCCAGCGCGGCCAGCGCGGCCATCACGGCCATCGCAGCGGGCATGGCGCGCCGATACGATCCGTTCAGACCTCGTCGCGATGCAGGCCCCGCGCATGTTCGACCGCATAGCGGATCAACTCCGCCTGGCCGTCCACTTCCAGCTTGCGCTTGATGTTCTGACGATGGGTCTCGACGGTGCGTACCGACAGGTCGAGCGCCTTGGCAATCTGCTTACTGGATTCGCCGCGCCCCAGGGCGGAGAGGATCTCGCTCTCTCGCGGCGACAGGATCGGGCGCGGCTGCTGGCTGCGGAACATGCGCTTGGACACGCCCGGGCTGAGGAAGGTGCCGCCCGCGGCCACCGCATCGATCGCCGCCACGATCTCACCCGCCGGCGCGTCCTTGAGCACATAACCGCGCGCGCCGGCCTGCAGGGCGCGCTGCACATACGCCGGGTTGTCATACATGCTGTACATCAGCACCCGCAGATCGGGCACCCGCTCCAGCATCGTCTGCGCGAGCTGAATGCCGTTGTGGCCCTTCAGCCCGACGTCCAGCAACACCACTTGCGGCTGGGCGGAGATCATCATCACCATGGCCTCTTCGGCGGTGCCCGCCTCGCCGACCACCCGGTAGCGGGCTTCGCCCTGCAGCCGGGACCGCAAGCCCTCCCGCACCAGCGGATGGTCGTCCACCAGCAGGATGCGCACAGGATCGACAGGGGGTGCGACGGTCTCGTTCATGGAACCGGATTGTCGCGCGCCAGCCGGGTGATGGCGTCGCCGTCGACCAGGGCTTCGATCTGGGTGCCGTGGCCGGGACTGGATTGCAGCTCCAGCAGGCCGCCCACCGAGGCCAGACGCTCCCGCATGTTGCGCAGGCCGATGCCCTGGCTGGGATCGTCCCGCTCGGCGGCGTCCGGATCGAAACCGGCCCCGTCATCCAGCACCCGCAGCATCACCGCGCCGGGCGCAATGGCGCCCTCGTGCAAGGGGGTCGATCCGAACTCCAGCGACATCTCGACGCGCCTGGCCTGCGCATGCTTGACCACATTCGTCAGCGCCTCCTGCGCCACCCGGAACAGCACGGTGTTGAGCAGCTCCGGCAACTCGAACGGCGTGCCGACGATCTGCATCCCGACCGAGGCGCTGGCCGCCTCATCGCCGCCGTCGAACTCGCGCGCCAGATGCTCCAGCGCCGCCGGCAGCCCGAGGGTGTCCAGCAGCGCCGGTCGCAGCCGGTGGGACAGGCGCCGGACCTCGGTCAGGCTGTCGTTGAGCCGCTCCAGCGCCCGCGGCAGCAGCACGGTGTTTTGCGCCTGCTGGGCGGATTCGATCAGCAGCTTGGTCGACACCAGGGTCTGGCTGACTCCGTCATGCAGTTCCCTCGACAGATGCGCCCGCTCCTCCTCCTGCGACCGCACCACCTGATGCGCCAGCGCCCGCAGCTTGGCCTCGGCCACCCGGTGGTCGCTGAGGTTGAGCGCCAGGGCACAGGCGCTGATCAGCGCCACACCGAAGACGGCGATCCCGGCGATCCACCACATGGTCTGGGCGATGTTGGCCTGCGCCTCGCGGTCCAGCTGTTCCAGCGTGGCGTAGATTCCGTCCAGATACAGGCCGGTGCCGACCATCCAGTTCCAGCGCTCCATCGCCACCACATAACCGAGCTTGGGCGCGAGCTCGCCGGTGGACGGCTTGCGCCATTGATAGTCCACATATCCGCCGCCGGCGCGGGCCTGCGCAATCAGTTGCTGGATGGTCGGGCGGCCCAGCGGATCACGCAGCTCCCACAGATTGCGCCCCTGCAGTTCAGGCTGGCGGGAGTGCATCAGCACCCGGCCCTGCAGGTCGTAGACAAAGAAGTAGCCGTCCTCGCCATAGTCCAGGGCCGACAGCAGCCGCAGCGCTTCCTGCTTGTCGGACTCCACCGTGGACGGCGGCGCGTCCTTGTCATGCAGGTACAGCGGCTGCAGCGTGCTCACTGCGAGCTCCACATAGTGGCGCAGCTCGTCGCGCCGGGCTTCCATGTAGGTGCGCTGAACGGCCGCATGTTCGCGCGCCAGCAGCGCGCGCTCTTGCTGGCGCACCGCCATCGCGATCAGCAACAGCGAGGCGACCAGGGGCAGGATCGCCAGCAGCAGGATCTTCAGTCGCAGACGCAGTTTCATGGGAGCCGCACTGTAGCGGCTGCCATCGGCCGCGGCGTCCGGCTGCGCTGGCGCTACAGTTGCGGGTTTCGCCCCCTTGCCGGACCTCGCGCCGGTTCCGCAGCTGTCCGCCCTCGTCCATGGCCACCAAGTCCTCCTCCTCTTCGAAGTCCTCGGCATCCTCCTCGGCTCCGCTGCTCCAGTGGCTGGCCATTGCGCTGCTGATCGTCGTGGTCGATCAGTTCACCAAGGTGCTGGTCCTCAACAACTTCCAGTACGGCGACAGCCGCTACGTCTTCAGCTTCTTCAACCTGGTGCGGGTCCACAACACCGGCGCGGCCTTCAGCTTCCTGGCCGGCGCGTCGGGCTGGCAACGGTGGTTCTTTGTGGCGCTCGGCGTGGTGGCGACGATCTTCATCGTCTGGATGCTGCGCCGCCACGGCCATCAACGGATGTTCGCCTGGGCACTCAGCCTGATCCTGGGCGGCGCGGTCGGCAATGTGGTGGACCGCCTGCTGCATGGCTATGTGGTGGACTTCCTGCAGTTTCACTGGGCCAACTGGTACTACCCGTCGTTCAACATCGCCGACAGCGCCATCACCGTCGGCGCGGTGCTGCTGGTGTGGGACGAACTGCGACGCGTCAAGCGGGGCTGAACCGTCTCATGGGCCGATGTGGGCACTCGATCGGCGCATCGCATTGGCCTACCGCATTGGCGCATCGCACCGACCGACGCCCTGCAGTCGCCCACAGCCCGCCCCTGCCTCCGAAGCCAGATGGCCGGCGCAAATCCAGGCGGCGCTGAACCTGAGCCGTCGGGCAGCGCCCGTCACCGGCCGCGTAGCGGCCTACGCCGGCCCGGTTCCTGCCATTTCCTCGGGTGAAACGAGGCTGGTGCCGAACGCAGGCATTGCGTAGTCTTCGCTGATGGAGACACCGTCCGTCGAGCCACCGGTGGAGCGGCCGGTCGTGAGACCGAACCCGGAACCGCCTGCAGGACCACCTGCCGCATCGCCCGCAGCGCCGCCCGGGTCGGACCCCGAGGCGCCACGTCCGTGGCTGCCGCCGCTGCGACCGCTGCGCATGGCCGATCCGTGGCGATGGCTGGCGGCGGGCTGGCGCGACTTTCGGCGAGCGCCCGGCATCGGCCTGGTCTTCGGCACCCTGTTCGCGGTGATGGGCTGGGCCCTGGTGGGCGCGCTGCGTGCGGCGCCGGCGTATGTGCTGGCCCTGTCGGCCGGATTCCTGCTGCTGGGGCCCTTCCTGGCGCTGGGCTTGTACAAGGTCAGCCGCGACCTGGAGCGCAGCGAGACGCCCGACCTTGGCGACGCCCTCACCTGCTGGAGCGACCACATCGGCCAGATGGCGCTGTTCGGTGGCGCGTTGCTGCTGCTGGAGATGGTCTGGGCACGCGCTTCGCTGGTGATCTTCGCCGTCAGCTTCGACAGCCCGCCGGAGATTCACAGCCTGCGCGATCTGCTGGCACCTGACTACCTGCCGTTCCTCACGGCCTATGTCGCCGTGGGTGCGATCTTCGCGACGCTGATCTTCGCCTTCAGCGTGATTGCGCTGCCGATGATGCTCGACCGGGAGGTCGACGCCATCACCGCCGCGCTCACCAGTGCCCAACTGGTGTGGACCCAGACCGGCGTGATGGCGCTGTGGGCACTGCTCATTGCCGCGCTGGTGGGACTGGCGATGGTGCCGGGCTTTGCCGGGCTGTTGATCGTCGGCCCCTGGATCGGCCATGCCAGCTGGCACGCCTACCGCAGCGCGGTCGGCGATCTGCGCACGAGTGACAGCGGATGAGGGCGAACACCGCCGAATGGAGACATCAGCACGGATTCACCAACCGCTGAGCGCCCTGCTGGAACCGCTGAGGAGGAAGCCGCCCGGGCCGTGACGGATTAGGCATCGTTGAGGATGGACACGCATCGCCCGGCGGCGACAATGCGATGCGATTGCATCTCACCTTCACCCACGCGCCTCGGCTCATGCTCGATTTTTCATGCCTGACGCACTATGACTGGCTGGACGTCCCCATGTGGGTGTACGACCAGGAGCGTCAGCGCAACCTGTGGGCGAATGCGGCCGCCCTGAGCTTCTGGCGCGCCGACAGCGCCGAGGAATTTCTCTCCCGCGATCTCAGCGACATGAGCCTGGCCGTGTCCGAGCGGCTGGCGGTCACCGCCGCCGACCATGCGCAGGGCAAGGTGGTGCGCGAACAATGGACCCTCTATCCCAAGGGCCAGCCCGCCACCGTGATGCTGGTGTCTCGCGGCATCCGCACCCCGGACAAGCGCCAGGTCATGCTCTTTGCGGCGGATTCGCTGGTCAGCGGCGTGGACCGCAGCCTGCTGCGCGGCGTCGAGGCGCTGCAGCACACCTCGGTGCGCATTGCCGTGTTCTCGCTGCGTGATGGCAGCGTGCTGATGCGCAACCCGGCCGCAGCAATGTGCTTCAACGGCCTGCGAAAAACCATCGGCGCGACTGATTTCAGCGCCCTCTTCCCGGAACCGGACCTGGCGCGTCGCATCGTGTCGCAGGTGCGGGACGGACAGACCTTCGGTGCCGAGCTGGAGCTCAACACCGCCAACGGCCGCCGTTGGCATGCGATCGATGCCCGCCCGATGCGCGACCCGGTCAGCGGCGAAGTCGTGCTGCAGCTCAATGCACGTGACGTCAGCGACTTCAAGGCCACCCAGGCCCAGCTCGAAGCCGCCCGCGAGGCCGCCGAGGCCGCCAGCCAGGCCAAGAGTTCCTTCCTGGCCAACATGAGCCATGAGATCCGCACCCCGATGAACGGCGTGCTGGGGCTGACCGAGCTGGTGCTTCAGACCGAGCTCAACGACCGCCAACGCAAGTTCATCGAGCTCGCGCACAGTTCGGCCAAGGGGCTGATGGTCATCATCAACGACCTGCTGGACATCGCCAAGATCGAGGCCGGCCGGGTCATCATCGATCAGGCCCCGTTCAGCCTGCATGACTGCCTGCGCGAGGCGCTGCATCCCCTGCTGCTGCAGGCGCATGAAAAAGGCCTGCAACTGACGGCCCGCATCCAGCCCGGTGTGCCGCAGCATCTGCTGGGCGACGCGCTGCGGCTGCGCCAGATCCTGGTGAATCTGGTGGGCAACGCCTTGAAGTTCACTGAAAAGGGCGAGGTCCGGGTCGAGCTGCAACGCGTCGAGGACGAGGACGCACCCGCCAGCGCCCAAGCCGGCCCATTGCGGCTGCGCATCGCGGTGCACGATACCGGCATCGGCATGACGCGCGACCAGATTGCGCAGATCTTCAGCCCGTTCACCCAGGCGGATGGCAGCATCACCCGGCGCTACGGCGGCACCGGCCTGGGGCTGACCATCGTCAAGCGGCTGGTGGAACTGATGGGCGGCCAGGTGCAGGTCGAAAGCCAACCGGGCCTGGGCTCATGCTTCAGCTTCGAGGTGCGGCTGGGCCAGCCGATGGTACTGGACGAGGTGCTGCGCACCGAGACGGTCGATCTGCCGGTCGACGCCGCCGAGCAGTCGCCGGGACGGATCGGCCGGACAGCCGGGGCCCCCGCCACCTCGGTGCCTCCCCCCGCCCCTGCCGTGGACGACCACTGCGACGACCCGGACGAGTACGACGAATTCGGCTGCGCGCCGACGGTGCCCGCAGGCCTGGACGATCTGCCGCCCGCCGCCACCTACCGTCCGATGCCCCAGGTGCCCCGCCCGCCCGAGGATCCCGCCGCACGCGACGCCGCGCTGGCAGCGGACACCGTGGCCGCCAACCTCGACGGCAGCGGCGACCTACCGCCGCGCCCTTCCTCAAACCAGCAGCACGCCTGAACCGGTGGTGCGGCGGGATTCCATCTCCCGATGGGCCTGCTGCACCTCCTTGAGCGCATAGCGGTTCTCGACCTCGATCGACACCGCACCGCTGCGGACCACCTCGAACAGATCGTCGGCCATCGCCTGGGTGGCCGCCTGCGAGCTCAGGTGCACGAAAATCGATGGCCGGGTCAGATACAGCGCCTTGCCGGCCAACGCGCTCAAGGCGATCGGTGGCACCGCACCGGAGGCACTGCCGAAACTGACCATCAGTCCGAACGGCCGCAGGCTGGCCAGCGACCCCTCCCAGGTGGTGGCCCCGACCGAGTCGTAGACCACCTTCACGCCGGCACCGCCGGTGATCTCCCGCACCCGATCGGCGAAGTTCTCACGCTGGTAGTTGATGGCGAACGCCGCGCCGTGACGCAAGGCCAGGGCGCACTTGTCATCGCTGCCGGCCGTGGCGATCAATTGCAGGCCCAGGGCCTTGGCCCACTGGCAGGCGATCAGTCCCACGCCGCCGGCGGCCGCATGGAAGAGGATGAAGTCGCCGGACTGGAGCCCGTCCTGCGGCAGCGTCTTGCGCAGCAGGTACTGGACCGTCAGTCCCTTGAGCATCATGGCGGCGCCCTGCTCGAAGCTCAGGAACTCGGGCAGCCGCACCACGCAGCGCGCGGGCATCACCCGAGCGGTGGCATAGGCGCCGGCCGGCTGGCTGGCATAGGCCACCCGGTCGCCAACGGCCAGATGCGTCACCTCCGGCCCGACCGCCTCGACAACACCTGACCCCTCCATCCCCAGGCCGGTGGGCGTGGGCAACGGATAGGCTCCGCTGCGGTGATAGATGTCGATGTAGTTGAGTCCGCAGGCGACATGGCGGATCCGCACTTCGCCGGGACCCGGGTCAGCCAGGACGACCGACGCCAGCACCATCACCTCCGGTCCACCGGCTTGCGCCATGCGCACGGCAAGTTCACTCATCAGGATCTCCTCAGGAATTCCGCTATCGTGCCAGCGTCCCGGCCGTTGTGCACACACGATGTCGCTCACCCCACGTCTGACCCTGATGCTGGTCCTGCCCCCGTTGCTGTGGGCCGGCAACGCGGTGGTCGGCCGCTCGATCAGCGGGCTCATGCCGCCGCTGCTGCTCAATGCGATGCGCTGGACCCTGGCCTTCGTGCTGCTGCTGCCACTCGCCCGGGCCTTGCTGCAAGACCTGGCCCCGTGGCGGGAACGCTGGGGCTACTTCGCGCTGACCGGGCTGCTGGGCATGGGCTGCTACAACGCGCTGCAGTACCAGGCCCTGCACAGCTCGACCGCGCTGAATGTCACCCTGATCGCCGCCAGCCTGCCGGTGTGGATGCTGGCCATCGGCGCCCTGCTCTACCGCATCTGGCCGACCCGTCGGCAACTCGCGGGGGCCTTGCTCTCACTGGCCGGCGTGGGGCTGGTGATCTCCCGCGGGCATCCGGACCGGCTGGCGCAGGTGCAGTTCGTCCAGGGTGATCTGCTGATGCTGCTGGCGGTGCTGAGCTGGGCGTTCTACAGCTGGCTGCTCGCCCGCCCGCCGGCGCACATGCAGGGCAGCCGGCGGCCGCCCTGGGACTGGGCGTCGCTGCTGATGGCCCAGATGCTGTTCGGGCTGGTCTTTTCCTGGGGATCGGCCGGGTTGGAGCAACTGGCCGGTCCCGCGACCGTGCATTGGGGATGGCCGTTGGCGATGGCGCTGGTCTATGTGGCGGTCGGACCGTCGCTGATCGCCTATCGCTGCTGGGGCATCGGCGTGGCACAGGCGGGACCGACGCTGGCTGCCTTCTTCGGCAACCTCACGCCGGTGTTCGCGGCATTGATGTCGGCCGCCTTGCTGGGCGAATGGCCGCAGTGGTTCCACGGCGCGGCCTTCGGGTTGATCGCGGCGGGGATTGCGGTGTCGGCGCAGCGCCGGTGAGGCGCATGGCTCATCGGCGGTCGCTTTCCGCTCAGGAGGCTCTCAGGAGGCTCTCAAGAGGCCAACGGCAGCCAGACGCCGTTGAGGACCATGCCCTTCGGCGCGTCCGCACCGTTGGACGCGTGCCTCTCCGCGGCGTGCACCATTCGGCAAGGCCCATCGATCACGCCGGCCCGCCCATCGTCCCGCCGCCCGGCGCGTCGGCCATGGCGGCTACCCGCGCGGCGGTGGGTGTGCCTCGCGCATGCCTTCGGGTCTGCGCAGGCTGACCGGGCGCCACCACCCTCGCCAGCGTCTTGGGCCATCGGCTCGGTGCGGGAAACTCGTTCGAAGCGCCGCTCGATGCGCTCGATGCACGCCATCCGTTCAAAGCGCTCCACGACTTCGACCCGGGCCACCGGATCGCCGCGTTCGAAGGAATCGGTGGGGTCGAACGCATCCACCTCCACGAGCCGCCCGCCGCCGCCGATCGCCTCATCGGCGAGCGGTTCGACGCCCAGCGTGACCAGCTGGCGCTGGTCATCGCGGTCCTGCATGCTGGAACCGGCGCGGGCCCCACGGGGGCGCTCAGTCGATTCGGAGAGGATCACCGCATCGGTGACCTTGTCATTCGCGGGGTCCTGAGCGGCATGGTGATGTTGGCGGATGAGCGCGCGGGCCGGTCGCATGGCGGCTGTCCTTTGCATGAAGCGTGGTGGAGACAAGCGCATTCTTCGCCGTCGGTCCGATTCAGTTCCCCGCCTCTTGATGCACTCAGACGTAGCAAACACATCAATTGATGTGTGTTTTATCGGCCTTCACCAGCCTATTCTTGCTACCCCCGGGACCTCCCATCGATGGTCCGCTCAGAACGTCCCGGGGTAGGCGCCACCATCGAGCAGGATGTTCTGCCCGGTCAAATAACCGGCATGGGCGCTGCACAGCATGGCGCACAGCGCGCCGAACTCCGCCGCGCTTCCGAAGCGCTGGGCCGGGATGGCCGCCATGCGCCGGGCACGGACCTGGTCCACCGGCTGCCCGGATTTCTCGGCGCCGGCGGCCATGGTTTTCTTCAAGCGATCGGTGTCGAAGGCGCCGGGCAACAGGTTGTTGATCGTCACATTCCGACCGGCGATCTGCGGCTGGCGGGCGATGCCGGCGATGAAGCCGGTCAGCCCGGAGCGCGCGCCGTTGGACAGCCCCAGCACATCGATCGGCGCCTTGACCGCGCCGGAGGTGATGTTGACGATGCGCCCGAAGCCGCGCTGCGCCATGCCATCGACCGTGGCCCTGATCAGCTCGATCGGCGTGAGCATGTTGGCCTCGAGGGCGGCGAGCCACTCCTCGCGGCCCCAGGTCCGGAAGTCGCCGGGCGGCGGGCCGCCGGCGTTGTTGATCAGGATGTCGACCTGCGGGCAGGCCGCCAGCGCCGCGGCGCGACCGGCCTCGGTGGTGATGTCGCCGGCCACTGCGATCACCTGCACCGCCGGGTTGAGCGCCCGCAGCGCAGCGGCCTGCGCCTGCAGCGCCTCCTCACCGCGGGCGGTGATGACGACGTTCACGCCCTCGGCCACCAGCGCTTCGGCGCATCCGGCGCCCAGGCCCTTGGAGGCGGCGCACACCAGGGCCCAGCGGCCGTTCAGTCCCAGATCCATCTTGTTTCTCCGTTGAGTCGATCAGCGTCGGCGCGCCAGCAGCCACACGCCGCCAAGCACCAGCGCAGTCCCGGCGACGATCCACGCGGTGAGCGGTTCGTCCAGGATCAGCACGCCCATCAGTATCGTGGACATGGGCCCGATCATCCCCGTCTGCGCGGCGATGCCCGCACCGACGCGTTCGATCGCCATCATCACCATCAACACCGGCGCGAAGGTGCAGGCCAGCGCATTGAGCACCGACAGCCACCACACGGCCGGTGGCAGCTCGGCCAGCGACCCGACCGAGCGGATCAGCAGGAACTGGCCGATGCACAGCAAGCACGCGACCGAGGTCGCCAGCCCGGTCAGCCGCAACGCGCCCAGACGTTGGACGAACTCCCCGCTGTAGACCAGATAGAGCGCATACGCCACCGCGCTGCCGAACACCAGGCCGGCCCCCAGCCAGACCTCGCGCCCGGCCAGGCTCAGCTCATGGCCGAACACCAGCAGCACGCCGCTGTAGCTCACCGCCAGCGCGGCGATCTGGCGCAGGGCGACGCGTCGCTTGAACAGCAGCCAGCCCAGCAGCAGCACCAGGGTGGGATTGAGATAGAGGATCAGGCGCTCGAAACTGGCGCTCACATAGGCCAGGCCGGCGAAGTCCAGGAAACTGGCCAGGTAATAGCCCGAGAAGCCCAGGCCCAGCACCGCCAGGCGTTCCCGTCCGGTCTGCGGCGGCCGTCCGCGGCCCGCCCACCAGGCCAGCGCCAGGAACAGAGGCAGCGCCAGCAGCATGCGCAGCATGAGCAAGGTGACCGCATCGACCCCATGTCGATACGCCAGCTTGACGATGATGGCCTTGCCGGAGAACCCGATCGCGCCGCCCACGGCCAGCAGCCAGCCGCTGAGCGGGATGTCGCGAGGGGCCGCCGGCGATGGCGCCACCGGCACGGCAGTGGACGGCATCGAAGGACGCGATGGGACAGGACGGCTCATGGCGCCCGATTCTGGCGGCCGCCCGCTGGGTCGGCTTTCTCCAGCGGGCAAGGCTGCGTTGCGGGCATGGCGGGCCTTGCCAGTTACCGCGCCCGGCGGCGACGCTCACGTTCGCTCGGCAGCCCCTCGTTTCGCCGCATCGGCGGTGTCGCACCGCCCCCTCATAATCCACCGCATCAACAGGGATGGACAGAGGATCGGCGACCGTGGCTCTGATCAGAAGCTCCTTGCGCAATGCCGTGATGCTGGCCTTGCTGGTCGGCCTGCTGCTGCCCACGGCGGCGGTGCTGCTGTATGAGCAGCAGCTCAGCCGCCAGACCGTCATGGACGATCTCAGCCGCGACCTGGCCCGGGTCTCGGAAGTGCTGGCGCTGTCGCTGGCGGAGCCGATCTGGCAGGTGTCGCCCGATCTGGCCGAACCCATGGTCAAGGCACAGGCGGACGATCCCCGCTTCATCTCGGTCGTGGTGACCGAGACCGGTGCCCAGCAGCCCTTCGTCGAATTCCATCGCGGCTCCGGCGACGAGGCGCTCACCCGCATCGCCACCCGCCCGGTCATGCGGGAAGGCCGCCAGATCGCGGAATTGACCCTGCGGATGAGCGCCGAACCGCTGCTCACGCTCAAGCGCGCCGAATTGCTGAAGATGCTGTGGCGCAGCCTGCTGACCCTCACGCTCTCCCTGGCGCTGATCCTGATCGTGTTGCAGCGCCGGGTGCTGCGGCCGATGGCCCGGCTGTCGGAGGCTGCGGATGAGCTCGCAGCCGGCCGGCTGGACAAACCGCTGGCGCTGGGCGGCGAGGACGAGATCGCCCGCGTCGGCACCGCGCTGGAGCGCATGCGGCTGGCGCTGCTCAAGGCCTTCGATGACCTGCGGGGCCATGCGAGCACCCTGGAGGATCAGGTGTCCCAACGCACCCATGAGCTGACCAGCACCAATGCCGAATTGACCCAGGCCCTGGCGAACCTCAAGACCGCGCAGCGAGAGCTGGTGGAATCGGAGAAGCTGGCGTCGCTGGGCCGGCTGGTGGCGGGCGTGGCCCATGAACTCAACACGCCGCTGGGCAACGCGCTCACCGTGGTCTCCGCGCTGGAAGACCGCTGGGGCAAGATCGACCGCATGCTGACCGACAACACCCCGATGCGGCGCAGCCAATTGGAAGAACTGGTGAAGGACACCCGCCGCGGGCAGGACATCCTGCATCGCAATGTCCAGAAGGCGGCCGACCTGGTGCGGGACTTCAAGCAGGTCGCCATCGACCAGACCAGCGACACGCGCCGCGATTTCGAACTCGCCCAGGTGGTGGAAGACGTGCTGGTGATGGTGGAGCCCAGCTTCAAGCACACGCCTTGGCGCATCGAGACCGCGCTGCAGCCGGACTTGCGGATGAGCAGCTATCCCGGCGCGCTGGGTCAGGTGTTGACCAATCTGGTGATGAACACATTGGTGCATGCCTTCGATGGCCGCGAACAAGGCCGGGTCCTGGTGCGCTGCCAGCGGGTGGATGAGGATGAGGTCGAGCTGGTCGTGGAAGACGACGGGCGCGGCATGGACGCCTCGGTGGTCCGCCGCATCTTCGACCCGTTCTTCACCACCAAGCTCGGCAAAGGCGGCTCGGGGCTGGGGATGCACATCGTCCACAACATCGTGAACCATGTGTTGGGCGGGACCATCGAGGTGATCAGCCATCCCGATGCCGGCACCCGCATGGTGGTGCGGCTGCCGGTCCATGCGCCCTCGCGCACGGCCGGCGCTCCGGGGGATGAGCGGATCGGCTGACGAGTTGACCATCGACCATCGACCATCGACCGGCGACCATTGACCGGCTGACCGGCTGACCGGCTGACGGGCTGACGGGCTGACCGGCTGACCGGATGACCAGATGACGGGCTGACCGGTTGACCGGTTGGTCCGCCCAGGTCCTCGGGTTCTTCCGAACTGTTCTCCTGCGGGCCGACAGGAAGTCTTGACGTTCAGGGCCGAAGACTTTCCTTGTTCGGTCCCCCGGTGCGCCCGCTCGTCTGTGCCTCGCCGCGGCGTCCGCGGCTTGGCCTGTCGCCGCTTATTGCGACGCGCCGGACGCCGGCACGGGCACTGCCGCAGACGCCGCGGCCATGGCCGCCGAGGCGGCATCGCTGGCGGCCGAGTCGGCATGGCCGCCGGTGACATCGTGCTTCTCGCCCGTGAGGTCGATGTTGCCGCCGCTCTTCATCAGCACGAACAGCGCGATCGCGGCGAAAACGATGAATCCTAGGACGATTTTCCACATGGTTGCGAGCTTCCTTCTGAGGTTGCCGGTCACGAGTACAGACCGGGTCGTGGGCCATTGTGGAAAGCCAGGCTGACAGCAGGCTGAGCGGCAGACGCAGGAGAAAGCTGAGCGCGCGCCCCGATTTCCGGCCGTCTTGCGCCTCAGTCCAGTTGAGCGATCACATAGGCAATCGCGCGCCAGGTCGGATCGCTGCTGGTGGCCAGCACCCGCTCCACCAGCGGGCGCCACTGGTGCTGACCGCCTCCCAGCCGATCGACCATCGCGAACAGCAGCGTCGCGGCATCCGCTTCGCCGGAGAACTGTTCGCGCGCCAGTTCGGCCCGCCCCACCGAGGCATCGCCCCCCAGCAGCGCGCCCACGGCCATCAGCGCCTTGACGGCCCGCTCGTCACCGAGCTCCCGCGCCAAGGCGTTGGCGATCGGCGCAGCCTCGTGGGCGAGGCCCCGTCGGCAGGCCAGCAGGAGGCAGGCGGACAGCATCCGTGGTCTGGACCAAGACGCTTCAGGCATGGACGGGTGCGAGGTGCCGCCGGCCAGGCGGACCATGACTTCGGCACCAGCACCGGCACCGGCACCGGCAGCGCGACCGGTGCCATGAGTGGCGCCATGACCGGGACAGGCCGAGAGCGAACTGGCCTGCAAAGGCGGTGAGGACAACGGGTACATGGGATGAAGGCTCACAGTGACCGCTTCAGTCCAGCGTGGCGGCCTGTGGACACCGGCGCTGAAGGAATGCGAAGTGCCGTCTGCGGATCCGAAAACGGTCGCAGGCCCGTCGCGCCGCGCGCCTACGCCGGCTCGCTTCGTGGGCCTGGATGCGGCTTCGCATCGCGTCAGCGACGCGGAATGGGCCGCTCACCATGGGAGGGCATCCTCAACATTTCCCATGGGAAAGCTCAACAGAGCCTGACAAGGAGACCCAGCATGTCCGTGAGCGTTCAACAACAACCGATCGGGCTCGACGCCTTCGGCCAGTCGGGCCTGCAAGGTCTGCAGGGCGTGTCGTCGCAGTCACCGCAAGGCGCCAGCGAGATCCAGGCCCGTCTCACCGAGGCCATCCTCCAGATCCTCAACCTGCTGATCAACGAGATCATGAAGGCCCTGCAACAAGCGCAGCAGGCCCAACAGGCCCAGCAAGGCGGACAAGGCAGCCCGTCATCATCAGGTGGCGGCGGTAGTGGTGGCGGTGGGGGTGGGGGTGGCCCCTCCGGCGTAGGTGGACCGCAAGGCGTGTCCAACGCGTACAAGCCGACCCACGAGGCGCAAGGCCCGTCGGGCTACTCGTCGCCGGCCGCCTCCGCCAATTCGCCCACCCCGGCGGTGGGCGATGTGTCCTCCACCAGCGGCGGCAAGGGTCCGGCCGGCATGCCGGCGGAGCTCTGGCAAGGCTGCCAGGATGCCGCCAAGAAGACGGGCGTCGACCCCTACCTCCTGGCCGCGCAGATGGAGAAGGAAAGTCAGTTCGGCAAGGGACTGTCCGGCAGCCCGAGCGCCGGTGACGGCCTGATGCAGGTCGAGCCCGGCACCCGCCAGGCCTATGCCGGCAAGTTCCAGGAAAAGATGGGCCATGCCTATGACCACGGCGATCCGAAGGACCAGATCGCCATGGCTGGCGTGATCCTGGCCGACAAGGGCGGCGACGCCACCAACATGCTGCAGAAGTACAACGGCGGGGACAACTGGGCACCCGGCGCCACCGACTCCTACGGGCGGGAGATCAAGGCCGCGGAATATGCGGCGTCGGTCCAGGCCCGTGCGCAGCAGATGAAAGCCGGCGGCTGATGTCCCACGAATGAACAACTGAACGCCGATCCGGGATCCGAAAAAACCCCGGACCGGAAAAGCACAAGGGCGGCCGAGGCCGCCCTTGTCGTTGGTGTCATCGACATCCCGTCGGCATGCAGCCGGTAAGAACCGCCATGCCGCGGAGATCAGCGCCGCAGCGCTGATCCGTCCTCCGCTCAGTCGCGGGCGTAGATGTCCACGTCCTTGGTTTCACGCACGAACAGCAGGCCGATGACCAGGGTCAGCGCGGCGATGCCGATCGGGTACCAGAGCCCGTGATAGATGTTGCCGTTCTGCGCCACCATCGCGAAGCTGATCGACGGCAGCAGACCGCCGAACCAGCCGTTGCCGATGTGGTACGGCAGGCTCATCGAGGTGTAGCGGATGCGGGTCGGGAACAGCTCGACCAGCATGGCCGCGATCGGGCCGTAGACCATGGTCACATACAGCACCAGCACCGACAGGATGGCGATGACCAGCGGCGTGTTGACCTTGGCCGGATCCGCCTTGGACGGGTAGCCGGCAGCCTTCATCGCATCGCCCAGGTCCTTCTTGAAGGCGGCGATCTTCTTGGCGCTGTCTTCGTCGAACTTGTGACCACCGGCGGTCAGCGTGGCGGTCGGTGCCTCGATAACCTTGTCGCCGATCTTGACCTGACCCGTACCGGCCGTGCCGGGCACGGTCTCGTAGTTGGCCGCGGCCTGGGCCAGCGCCCGCTTGGCGATGTCGCACGGCGTGGTGAAGTCCACCTCGCGCGCCACCGGGCTGCCCTGGAAGGAGCATTGCGCCGGATCGGTCGTCAGCGTGATCTGTGCGGTGGCCTGGGCGCGAGCCAGGTCCGGGTTGGCCGCGTTGGTCAGCGCCTTGAACAGCGGGAAGTAGGTCAGGATCGCCAGCAGCAGACCGGCCATGATGATCGGCTTACGGCCGATCTTGTCCGACAGTGTGCCGAAGATGACGAAGAACGGCGTGCCGATCAGCAGCGCCACCGCCACCATGATGTTGGCTGCGGCCGGATCCACCTTGACCACGCTCTGCAGGAAGAAGAGCGCGTAGAACTGACCCGTGTACCAGACCACGCCCTGGCCGGCCACCAGGCCGAACAAGGCCAGCAGCACCACCTTCAGGTTCTTCCACTGGCCGAAGGACTCGGACAGCGGCGCCTTGGAGGTCTTGCCTTCGGACTTCATCTTCTGGAAGGCCGGCGATTCATTCATCGACAGCCGGATCCACACGCTGATGCCCAGCAGCAGAATCGACACGATGAATGGAATGCGCCAGCCCCAGGCGGCAAAGGTCGCCTCGCCCAGCGCGGTGCGGGTGCCCAGGATCACGATCAGCGACAGGAACAGGCCCAGGGTCGCGGTGGTCTGGATCCAGGAGGTGTAGGCCCCGCGGCGGCCCTGCGGCGCGTGCTCGGCCACATAGGTCGCGGCACCGCCGTATTCACCGCCCAGCGCCAGGCCTTGCAGCAGACGCAGACCAATCAGGATCACCGCCGCGGCGGGACCGATCGTGTCGTAGGTGGGCAGCACGCCGACGATGAAGGTGGACAGACCCATGATCAGGATCGTCACCAGGAAGGTGTACTTGCGGCCGATCATGTCGCCCAGGCGGCCGAACACCAGCGCGCCGAACGGTCGCACGATGAAGCCGGCGGCGAAGGCCATCAGCGAGGCGATGAACTGCGCCGTCGGATCCAGGCCGGTGAAGAACTGCTTGCCGATGATGGCGGCCAGCGAGCCATAGAGATAGAAGTCGTACCACTCGAACACCGTGCCCAGCGACGAAGCGAAGATGACTTTCTTCTCCTCCGCGGTCATCGGCGTATTGGTGGTCACTGCGCTTGCAGTTGCCATGGGGTTTGTCTCCTCATTTCACCCAGAGCCATCGACCGATGACCCATGGCCAGCACTATCCAGGGCGGCTCTGACCCGTTTCTGACAACTTGCTTGCCTGAGGCTGACAAAGTCCGGCGCAACCCTAGGTCCGGATTTCTCGATGCGGAATTTCCACCGATGTGCACCGCAGCAGAGGGTATGTCCCTAGCGCGCTGCCCGAACCCGCTTCAGGCGGGTGGCATCGCGTTGAACGGCTCATCGGCTCGTTCGATCGCTCGTTCGATCGCTCGTCAGCTCGTCAGCTCGTCAGCTCGTCAGCTCGTCAGCTCGTCAGCTCGTCAGCTCGTCAGCTCGCTGGCTCGTCAGCTAGCTGGCTCATTGGCGCCTGATGCCAACCGGCACTGCAGTCGCCAGCGACCACGCCGGCCCCTCGAACCACGGATCGCCATCCAGACACGCCACCGCCATCTCCAGCGCATCCAGCCCCCAGAACAGCTTGTCGTCCACAGCCAGCGTCGGCACGCCGAACACGCCGCGCGCCTGGGCCTCGTCGGTGGCCCCGCGCAGGGCGGCCTTGACCGCGTCGGACGCGGGATCCTGCGCCGGCGCCAGCTCGGTGGCGAGCGCCTGAAGTCGGGCGGCATCGGTCGCCTCCTGGCCGCCGCGCCAGACATGCGTCAGTACCCGTTCGACGGCAAAGCGGCTCGGCGTCAGCGCCCTGCCCTGGGCGTCCTGCCCGGGCTCGGCACAGGCCCACAGCAGGCGCAGCAGTGGCAAGGGATTGAACGGATGACTGGCGGGCAACGCCAGCGGCAGACCCAGCTGATGGCTCAGCCAGAGCACCTGGCGGTAGGTCCAGTCGCGCTTGCCCGGAATCTCGGCCGGTCCCTTGTGGTCGTTGGCCTTGAGCAGCGCGCCGAACAGGATCGGCACATATCGAACCGCGACACTGCGGCCGGCCAGCATCTCGGGCAGACGCTCGAAGGCCAAGGCCGCATAGGGCGAGATCGGATCGAAATAGAAATCCAGCGTCTTCATGCAGCACCTCCAGACGGATGGGCGCTGCCGGGCCGAGCCGGGCAGCGCGGGAACCAGCACCGGTCAGGGCAAGCGGTCAGCCCTTGACGGTATCACCAGGGACAGCGTCCGACGTCCTCCGGCGACGGCGACCCGCGTCCGGAAACGGGAAACGGGAAACGGGGAACGGGGAACGGGGAACGGGGAACGGGGAACGGGGAACCTGCACCGCTCGGTGGTCAGCGATCAGCGGCGGATTCCACCAGCGCGCCATGGGCTTGCAGCAAGGCACGGCGTGCCGGCATGGCGGCCAGGACGCGCAACCGCTGTCCATCGTCGGCATTGCGCCAAGCGGTGATCTCGGCGATGGTGCGCGCACAGCCTCGGCACAGCGCCGTAGGCTCATGCATCTGGCAGACGTTGATGCACGGCGAAGCGACACGGCCCTCCGGCGTCCGCGCGACCCCATCGTCGGCCTGCGCGGCGGATGCAGGTTCCGCGGGCGGGGTGGTCATCGTTGTCGAGGCGGAGGGGGAAGTCATCGGCATGAGCGGGTGATCGGTGTGACAGGCGTAGGCGACGTGAGCGGCGTCATCGGCGTCAGCGACGTGGGGATGGGGCCGACGTGATCGAGAGAGCGCTCGTGACCGAGGCCACCGGCGTGAGGGACTCGCTCATGGTTGCATCACATCCACGACCGGAGCGCCCGTGAGCGCGACCAGTTGGTCCGGGCTCATCAGAAAGACGCCATTCGGATGCCCGGCCGCCGCCCAGATCGCATCGAAGCGGAACAGTTCGCGGTCGATGAACAAGCGCGGCGGCACGCCGTCGGCCTCGGGCGCAAAACCCAGCGGGGACACGCCACCGATCGAGAAACCGGTACGGGCTTTCACATAGTCGGCATCGGCGCGGCCCAGCTTGCCGGTGAGGCTCTCGAGCTTGCGCTCATCCACCCGCTTGTCGCCGGAGGCGATCACCAGCACCGCGGCGTCGTCGAGCTTGCGGCGAAACACCACGCTCTTGGCAATCTGCCCGAGCGCCACGCCCAGGGCATCCGCGGCCTCCTGCGCACTGCGAGCCGACACCTCCAACCACCGCGGCGGATGCGGATGGGCCCGCGCCAGCAGGGCCGCGCTGACGCGCTGGAAGCCCTCGGGGCGGGACGATGCCACGGCGGCGGGCGTCGTTGTCGCTGTCGTTGTCGCTGTCGTTGTCGCTGTCACGACCGTCGCCGTTGTCGCCGCGCTTGTCGCCGCGCTTGTCGGTGCGGCGGCCGGCGCGGACACGCCGCCCTGGGCGGCTGGGTCGGCAGGGACGCCAGAAGAAGGAGTTCGCTCGCTCATGGCGCGCATTGTGCCGCCTGCGGCCGGATCGGGCCCTGTCGCACGGGTGTCAGGTCGGCTCAGGGGCAGCGCTATCACGCCTGCAGGGGCCGCTGCGATAAGGTCCGGCGCATGACCGACGTGATCAGCCCTTTCGAACCCGAATTCACCGGCAAGCTCTGCGAGATCTTCGAGCAACTCATCAGCTTCAATCAATTGCTCGGCTTGAAGGTCGACGCGCTGGCGCACGAGACGGCCCGGGCCCACCTCCGGATGCGGCCGGAGCTCATCGGTCACTTTGCCCATCAGCGCCTGCATGGGGGCGTCATCAGCGCCACGCTGGATGCGATGGGCGGCCTGGCGGTGATGGCCGCCATCGGCGCCCGTCACCAGGAGGAGCCGCCCGCGCAGCGCCTGCAGCGCTTCGGCAAGCTCGGCACCATCGACCTGCGGGTGGACTACCTGCGCCCGGCCGTCGGCGCCCTCTTCCGCTGCGATGCGGAGGTGCTGCGCCTGGGCAGCCGGGTGGCCAACACCCGGATGTCGTTCACCGATGAGCAAGGTCGCCTGCTCGCCACCGGCGCGGCGGCCTACATCGTGTCCTGAGGCGGCGCATCGGTCGCTTCCCCCGGGACCGCCGCCGCCGAGATTCGATAGGCGCAACGCCGAGCGCCCGCCAGCAGGTGCTCGGTGCGCGCCACCACCCAGTCGGGCCCCAGGCAGCGCTGGAACAGGGCCAGTTCGGAGCGACAGAACCCCTGGCAGCTTTGCGCAGCAGCGCAGATCGGGCAGTGGTCTTCGATCAGCACCCAGTCCCGCCCCTGCCGCTCCACCCGCGCCATGTAGCCCTCGTCCGCCCGGAGCCGCGCCAGCTCACGCAGCCGGTCTCCGGCGCTTCGACAGCGGGCCAATGCGGCGGTGTAGCGGAGGTCGCTGTCACGCTCGCGGGCCGCGATGAGCTGATCCAGCGCCGCCTCGCCCAGCACCGTGCGCACCTGGTGGACAAGCTGCACCGTCAGGTCCGCATGCCGATCGGGAAACCGGCCGTGCCCGGCCGCGGTCAGGGCCCAGAGCTTGCGCGGTCGCCCGACCCGTGGCGCATCGCCGTGATCCTCGCGTCCGACCACCAGGCCCTGCGCCTCCAGGCGTCCCAACAGCTTGTGCGCGCCCATGGGCGTGATCGCACAGGCTGCCGCCAGGGTCGCGGCCGGTAGCGCGCCGCTGCGCTTGAGTTCGAACAGCAGCCGGTCTTCATTGCCGGTCTCGGGGGAGACGGTCATGCCGCCGCCCCGGCAGGCTGCAGACACAAGGCATAACCCGGCCAGCCGCGGTGGCGCCATTCCTCGCGGGCCGCATCGGCGAGCTTGATGCGGTGGTCGTTCAACGTCTCGGAGAGCGCCGGCAGTGCGCGTGTCCAGTCCGCTTCCGAGGCCTCGCCCGCATGCACCCGGTCCCAGGCCGGCGCGGGTCGTTGCATCGAAACATAGGCCGCCAGCCAGGCACGCCAGACGCTGCGCAAGACCTGGTCCTGGTCGACCGGGACACCGCGTGACGCGGCCGCCTCCAGCAGCTCACGAATCGCCAGGGTGCCGGTGATCAGGTGCAGCGCGGCGAAGCCGTGGGTGGGTAGATAGACCGCCAGCGAGGCCTCCGCCAGCGCCTCCATCGACAGGTGCGGTGAGGCCACATGCCGATCGAATCCGGGCAACGCTGCCGCCCGCTGCATGCGGGTGGTAATCAGCGTGCCGGGCATCGGCGCCAGGGTGAGCGCGTCATCGGCGCGCACCTGGTCGATCGCATCGCGCAGCGCCAGCGATCCCTGTGCGCTGCGCGGCGGATCCCCCAGCGGCCGGTCCAGGTCGATGCAGGTTTTCAGCGCCGACGCCAGTTCCCCGGCATGGCCGGACTTCAACGCATAAGCGAGCCGGATCGCAACGTGAAAGGCCTGGCTCTCGGGCGAGGCGAACAGGCTCGTCAGCGCCTGCGCCACCGCGGGTGCGGCGGGACCATCCGCTTGCGCCGGTCGGGAAAGCGGCGCCCAGTGGTCAAGCTGCAGCCGCATGGCCTGCCGCGGGGCGCCGAGCCGCCCCAGCGCCCCCAGCACCATCGGCAGGTGATTGAACAGCGGCATGTCGGCGCGGCCGTAGATCGGTCCGAAGCGCACCGACTCATCCAGTGCCTCATGCAGTCCGGCCGGCCAGGGCGGGCCCTTGAGTTCCACGCCATTGCCATCCGGATCGAACAGATAGAGCGAAGGCCCCTCGCCTTCGGCGCCGTAGCGTGAGCCGTAGGCATCCACCGTCACCCCGCGGTCGGTGAGCCAGCGCCGCAGCGCGGGCTCGTCCAGGGCCTGGACCTTCAGACAGAAGTGATCGACGTTGCGACCTTGCGGGCCCGGTCCGGTGCCGCCTGCGCGACCGAGCTTGCCGTCCAAGGTCACCAGATCGATCAGTTGCGCGCCGGCCCGCAGTTGCACCAGGCCGATCTCGTCCTGGCGGCGCTCCAAGCGGCAGCCCAGCAGCTCCACATAGAAATGCAGCGCGGCGGGGAGGTCCCGCACTCGCAGCACGAGATGGTCCAGTCCTTCGATCGTGATCATGTGGGCCGCTCCGGTCGCGTTGGTCGCGTTGGTCGAGTTGGTCGAGTTGGTCGAGTTGGTCGAGTTGGTCGAGTTGGTCGATGTCGGTCGATGTCGGTCGATGTCGGTCGATGTCGGTCGATGGCTGAATCTTCCGCCGACACCCCCAATAAAACAACTTTTTGTTTATTAACAAGGAGGACGCCAGGGACACACGACAATCGCCCGATGGCTTTCCGATCGCTCCCCCTTCCCGACACCGTGTCCGGTCGACTGTGGCTGCAGTCGATGCCCGGGCGCCGCGAGCCCTGGGGCTTCTTTCTGGACGAGGCCCGTCAGCGGCAGCTGAATCTGGTGGTCTGCCTGAATCCGCTGGAAGAAGTCGCGGAACTCTCCCCTAGTTATCACAAGGCGATTGCCGAGGGCCGGTTGCCGTTCCGGTGGATGCATCTGCCGATGCGGGACTTCGGCCTGGCCTCCGATCCTGATGCCTTCCGGCACGGCGTGGACCAGATCGCCAGCGGGCTGCGCCTGGGTGACCGCGCGCTGCTGCACTGCGCGGCCGGTCTGGGGCGCACCGGCACGGTCGCCGCCTGCGTGCTCAAGCGGCTCGGCCTGCCGGCCGATGAGGCGCTGGAGGCGGTTCGCGCGGCAGGGTCGAATCCGCAGTCGGCGGTGCAATCGGGCTGGATCGATCAGTTCTGACGAATCGCCACCCCGGCGTGCGGGCCGCACCCGTCGTCGAACCGCGGGCGCAAAGACAGCACCTCGACAATCGGCACCATGTCTGCTCCCCTCTCCCTGATTCATGTGGATGCGCAACGCATCGTCATTGCCAAGCCGGCCGGCCTGCTGGCCGTGCCCGGGCGGGGCGAGGACAAGCAGGACTGCGCCTGGTCCCGCGTGCAGGCGCAATTCCCGGATGCGTTGATCGTCCATCGGCTGGATCAGGCCACCTCGGGGCTGCTGGTGTTCGCCCGCGGCGAGGCGATGCAGCGGGCCCTCAGCGAGGCCTTCGCACAGCGGCGGGTCGACAAACGCTATGAGGCGGTGGTGGATGGGCAGGTCGAGCGCGAACAGTTCGACATCGATCTGCCGCTGATCGCCGATTGGCCGAATCGTCCCCGGCAGCGAGTGGACCGCGAGCGCGGCAAGCCCAGCCTGACACGGGTGACGTTGATGGCGAGGGATGCGGGCGCGGGGCGCTCCCGAGTGTCGCTGGCGCCGGTCACCGGGCGATCCCACCAGTTGCGGGTGCATCTGCTGGCGATCGGACATCCCATCCTCGGCGATGCGCTCTACGCACCGCCGCATGCACTCGCGCAGGCCTCCCGCTTGCTGCTGCATGCCTGTGACCTGACACTGCCCGGATTGCTGGGCGAGTCGGCGTTGTCACTGCACTGCCCGCCCGAGTTCTGAGCCGCCGCCTTGACCGATCTCCGCGATCAGCGAGCCGCGTTGAAGCGGTTTCCGATGCTTCTGGACAGGGCTCGACAGGGCCCTGCATCGTTCCACTCCCTTTTTGAGGAAGCTCCACATGACTGCGCATGCCACCGACCCCGCCGCCCGTGCCCTGACCCTCATCACCGGCAGTTCGCGCGGGCTGGGCGAGGCGCTGGCGCTTCAATCGCTGGAGGCCGGTGACCTGGTCATCGGCATTGCGCGCGGCCGCAGCGAATCGCTGGAGCGCTTTGCCCATGAGCGCGGCCTGCCGCTGCAGCAATGGCAAGCCGATCTCTCTCAGCCGCTCGTCATCGCCAAGCACCTCGGTGAATGGTTACGCACACAGCCGATCGACTGGACCCGTGCCACCTTGATCAACAATGCCGGCGTCATCACGCCCCCGGGTCCGGTGGACGGCGAATCGCTGGAGGCGCTCTCCGGAGCGATCCGCGTTGGACTCGAGGCGACGCTGCTGCTGAGCGCCGCTTTCCTCGAGGCCACCCGTGACTGGACGGCCCCGCGCAAGATCCTCAACATCTCCTCGGGACTGGGCCGCCGGGCGATGGCGGGTAGTGCCGTCTATTGCGCCGCCAAGGCCGGCATGGACAACCTCAGCCGCGCGATGGCGCTGGATGAGGAACACAAGGCCGCCACCGGCAGGCCTGCGGCGCGCATCGTCTCGCTGGCACCCGGCATCATCGACACCGACATGCAGGCCCAGCTCCGCGGCGCCGATGACGCTCAGTTCCCGGAACGCCACCGCTTCGCCGAGTTCAAGGCCCAAGGCCAGCTCGCCAGCGCGCAGGACACCGCCACCCGGGTGCTGAAGTTCCTCGCCAGAAACGATTTCGGCCAGCAGGTGCTGGCCGATGTGCGGGACGCCTGACCGGCATCGCTTCCATGCAGGGATCACTTCGGCGATCGCTGCAAGGCGCGGCGCGCCGATGGATGGGCCGTTGGATCGCCCGCTGGATGGGGGAGTGATTCCTGGGCGTCGACGCGTATCCGCAGCGCCCGGTCAGCCCACCATATTGGCCAGCCGCAACAGCGCCAGCAGCAGCATCCACAGCACCACCGATCGCCACACCAGGCCGACCACGCTTTGCAGGTGGCCCAACTGGGGCGGCTGGCCTTCGGTGGAACCTTCGGCGCGGGTGACGTCCATGTCGCTGCCGGCATCGAAGGTCTTGCTGCGGTCCGGCGTCACGCCCGGTGCGGCGCTGCCGCCGAGTTGCACCCCCACCGCGCCGGCGGCGGCCGCGAGGATGATGCCCTCGTTGCTGTGCGCCCAGAGCGCCGCGTCCCGGCGCCAGCCATTCACCGCTTCCTCGAAGTTTCCGACGATGGCGAAGCCGGTGGCCGTCAGGCGCGCCGGCACATGGTCGATCAACCCGAACAGGCGGCGCGAGAGATGCATCAGGCGTTCATTGGTCGGCGCGTCCAGGGTGCGGCTCTTGAAGGCCCAGTAACGTCCAGCGAATTCGGCCATGCGATAGAGCACCGCCCCGGCCGGACCGAGTCCGAAGGCCGACAGCAGCACAAACCAGAAAAACACGCCGAACACATGCCGGTGGGCCGCCAGCAGCGAATGCTCCAGCACATGGCGCAGCAGCTCGGTGCGGGGCAATTCGCTGGCATCCAGGTGGCGCCATTCGGCCAGCAGACGGCGGGCTTCGAGCTCGTCGCCCCGCTCCAGCGCATCGCGGATGTCGGTGAAGTAATGGCTGAACTGGCGAAAGCCCAGGGTGAGGTAGAGCACCAGCACGTTCAGCAGCAACAGCAGACCATCGCTGTAGCGGTTCAGCAACCAGCCGATCACGCCCACCAGCACCGCGGGGCCGACCACCGTGATCGACCAGACCACCGCCGCATGATGCGGGCGACCGGCGTCGAAGTTGCGCCCGGTCCAGCGCACCCAGGCGATCATGCCCTGGTGGACCGGATTACCGTGAGGAAGAGGCTTGAGTTGCTCGCAGAGCAGCGCGAGCAAGACCGCGATGAGGTTCATGGGCGGGGATGATAGCGGCCCGCGCCGGCCTCAGGCCTGAAGGAAACGATACAGGTTGCGAAGCATCGCCGCGGTGGCACCCCAGATGAAGAACTCCCGGTCGCTCAACACCGCGTCCGGGCCGGTCACGGCAAGACCTGTCCCCATCCACGGCATCGACAGGAACTGCCGGCGCCCGCCTTCCCAGTCCACCACATGGCGGCGGTGATGCGCCGGATCCATCAGGAAGCTCAGCGGCACCTCGAAGGCCTCCGCCACTTCGAAAGCATCCAGCCGCAACGCGAAATCCGGCCGGATCAGGGCCACAACCGGCGTCACCTCATAGGCCGTCACCGTCTGATAAACCGGCAGTTGCCCGAGGATGTCGACAAACGGCTCGTCCAGTCCGATTTCCTCCTGGGCCTCGCGCAGCGCGGTGCGTTCCGGAGAGCCGTCCTCCGGCTCCGCCCGGCCGCCGGGGAAGCTGATCTGCCCGGCATGGTCGCGCAGATGGGCGGTGCGCTGGGTCAGCAGCACCGACAAGCCATGGTCGCGCAGCACCAGCGGCACCAGCACCGCAGCCGGCGTCGGCGAGCGGTCGTGCACAAAGCCGCCATCACCCGGGATCTCGGGATCGAACGCGGGCGGGCGAAGGAAGCGCTGCCGCAACGCCGCCGGCGTGAGCCGCTCGGCCGGCACGGCAGGCAGATGCGCGTCGGTCCCTGCGACCGGCACGGTACGGGGATCCTTGATGGGGGGTCGGTTGGCGGGCGTGGACATGGCAATGGGCGGGCGGGACGCAGAGGGACCTGAAAGCCGCGATCGATGCTGCGTCCATCGGTCATCGGCAGGGTCCCGGGGAGCACGCGGACCCAAGGATTCTGCGTGGCTTGGCGGGGTTGCACAGATCGGGCGGGCGAGCGGTTCGGCAAGGCGATCGAGCAACCCGCGTGATCGCCCTGGATGAGCGGCCCGGCGATGCTGCCTGCTCGAGCGATCAGGATCCTGATACTCGCGAATCAGTCGATTCAGTCGACTCAGTCGACCCCTGCTCGCGTCCCGTTGGAGCGCCAGAAACGACAAAGCCGCTCCGGGCAGGGCCTTGGAGCGGCTTTGAAACGACTTGCGTCGAAGGATCAGTCGGCCGACTTGGTGGCCAGCTTTTCCTTGATGCGAGCGGACTTGCCCGAACGCTGACGCAGGTAGTACAGCTTGGCGCGACGGACGTCACCGCGGCGCTTGACTTCGATCGAAGCGATCAGAGGGCTGTACAGCTGGAACGTGCGCTCAACGCCTTCGCCGCTCGAGATCTTGCGGACGATGAAGTTGGAGTTCAGACCGCGATTGCGACGCGCAATCACGACGCCTTCGTAGGCCTGCACGCGCTTGCGGGTGCCTTCGACGACGTTCACGTTCACGATCACCGTGTCGCCAGGGGCGAACACAGGGATGGTCTTGTTCAGGCGAGCAATTTCTTCTTGCTCAAGGGTCTGGATCAGATTCACAGGGAACTCCTGGTGATCGTGCCGGCGCGAATCGGGATGATTCCAAGGCGTGTGGCGCGGGAAGTGCTGACACAGGCCGTCATGAACGGCTGGCAGCGGATGCGCCACGGCCCGAGGGGGGATTCAACCAACGGCGCTCTGCGTTTCGAGACCTCCGCGCTCCCAAGCCCGCTCGGTCCGTGTGAACCGTTCATGCTCGTGAGGGCCGGATGCCCTGAGAACCTGTCGCCGCCCTTGCCCCGCCTTGCCCGGTAGAGGATCGGAAAACCCGCGATTATAGGCGGCGCTTGTCAGCCGTCAAACTCGACAGGAACTGCTCGTCCTGCCGACTGAGTTTTCCATCACGCCGGGCGATCTCGATCAGCTCCGGTCGGCGACGCAGCGTGATCGCCAGCGACTGCTCGCGGCGCCAACGCGCGATCTGGCCATGATGGCCGGACATCAGCACCGGCGGCACCGGCATCTCGCCCTCGGCCGTCTGGAGCACCTCGGGTCGGCTGAAATGCGGGCAGTCCAGCAAGCCGTCGGAAAAACTGTCCTGCTGGTGAGAGGCGGCATCATTAAGGACGCCATCCTGCAGCCGCGCCACCGCATCGAGCATCGCCAAGGCCGGCAGTTCACCGCCGGAGAGCACGAAGTCCCCGAGGCTCAACTCCACCGTCACATGGCGGTCCAGCACGCGCTGGTCGATGCCTTCATAGCGCCCGCACAGCAGGATGGCCCCCGGTCCGGTGGCCAACTCGCGGACCAGGGCCTGGTCCAGGTGTCGCCCGGTCGGACTGAAATGAATGACGACGGGCTCGGCGGACGACGCGGGCGCGGCCACAGGTGCAGCACCGGAGGAGGCATCGATGGCCGCGTTGATGGACGTTTCGGCGGGATCGCTCACTGCGGCCGCGGAGGCAGGTCCGACGCCCGTGCCCTCCCCGCCCCTGCGGTCCGCCCTCACCGCCGCCAGCGCGCGCTCGAGCGGCTCGGCCAGCATCACCATGCCGGGCCCGCCGCCATAGGGGCGGTCATCGACGCGGCGATAGTTGTCCTCGGCGAAGTCCCGCAACGGCCACAGCCGGACATCCACCTGACGACTCTCGTAGGCACGACGCGTCACGCCGACGCGCAGAAACGGCTCGAAGAGTTCGGGGAACAGGGTGAGGACGTCGAAGCGCATGAGCGGAGACGTCGGTGGGGACGTCGGTCGGGAGAAACGTCGAAGGAAGCGAGGAGACTTTGAAGTCCCGTAGACCGCCTGTCGGGACTGCGCGCCGAAACCGCTGGAACAGGGCCTGGACAGGATCTCAGGCGGGCATGGAGCGAGTCCCGCTCAGTAGTCCAGACCCCAGTCGACCGTGATGCGGCGCTCGGATTTGTCGACGGTGTCCACATACGCGGCCACGAAGGGCACGAGAATTTCCTCGTCGGGCTTCACCGGGGCGGTCTTGCCGGCCGGGGCGATGCGCAGCACGCAGTGTGGGCCGGTGTCGAGCAGGTCGACCACCTCGCCCAGCGTCTGGGCTTCCCGGTTGACGACGGTCATGCCGATCAGGTCGACCCAGTAATACTCGTCCTCGTCAGGCTCGGGGAAGATGCTGCGAGACACGAAGATCCGTGCGCCCTTGAGCGCTTCGGCGCCGCTGCGGTCGCTCACGCCTTCCACCTGGGCGACGATGCCGTCACCGTGGTCGCGCACGGAAAGAATCTTGAGAATGGGGGGCACTGCCTGGGGCTTGCCCGGCAGGGCCCGTTCGCTGGGTTGCATGAACCAGCGACGGGACGCGAAGAGGGCCTCGGCATCGGCCGAGTGGGACAGGATCTTGAGCCAGCCCTTGATGCCCCAGGCGTCCAGCACGCGCCCGACTTCGATGGCGTCCTCCGGCCAGGCCGGGGTGTCCGTGGTGAGGTCGGGCGCTTGCTTCATCAGTGAATCGTCAACGTGGGGTCAACGACTCAGGCTGCTGCCGGAGCGGCGGCGGCCTTCTTGGACACGTCCACCAGACGCGCCACCGAAGGCGACATCTGTGCACCGACGCCGATCCAGTAGCTGATGCGATCTTGCGCAATGCGCAGACCTTCGGCGTTGCCGGAAGCCACCGGGTTGTAGAAGCCCAGACGCTCGATGAAGCGGCCGTCACGACGGTTGCGGCTGTCGGTCACGACGATGTTGTAGAACGGGCGCTTCTTGGCGCCACCGCGGGAGAGTCGAATCACGACCATGATCAGTCCTTCAGTGTTTTCAGCGTTCCACCGCACCAGGGAGACACACAGGGGCAAGCAGATCAGGAATAGGAATCAGCGGATGGGGCACGCGTGCGCTGCATGAAACTCCCCAACATCACTCCTGAACTGGCGCCGTAGATACGCCCTCGGATCACTCTCGTGTTCACACCCAAGGACCAGCGCCAAAACCGGGCATTATAAACTCGGCCTTGACGCTTTGTCTTCCTCCCCCAATGACGAACCACACATCCAGTTCCGCACTCCCCACCAACAGCGCCGCACCGCTCGTGATCCGACCCAGCCTGGAGGGCGATATCGCCGCGATCCAGCAGATCTACGAGCATGCCGTGCTGCATGGCACCGGCACCTTCGAGACCGAGGTGCCGGACCGCGCCGAGATGGCGCGCCGCCGGACCGAAGTGCTGAGCCGCAGCCTGCCCTACCTGGTCGCGGAGCGCGACGGCGTGGTGCTGGGCTATGCGTATGCCAATTATTTCCGCCCTCGCCTGGCTTATCGGTACTTCGTCGAAGACTCGATCTATCTCTCGCCCCAGGCGCAAGGCCAGGGCGTGGGCCGATTGCTGCTGGCTGAACTCATCGCTCGATGCGAGGCGGCGGGCGCCCGGCAGATGATCGCGGTCATCGGGGACTCGCAGAATCTCGGCTCGATCGGCGTGCACCGCAGTTTGGGTTTCGAGCCGAACGGCGTGCTGAAATCGGCCGGATGGAAGTTTGGCCGCTGGTTGGATGTGGTGCTGATGCAACGCACCTTGGGCCCAGGTGACACCACATCGCCCACGTCGACACCGGCAACCGCTTCCGGCACACCGGTGGCGGCCGCCTGAGGGCAGCACCGGTCCGCGCGCCGCGCGCACCGGCCGCCACCGGCCGCCACCGGGGGCCTTGGTGTCGACACCCGTTTCGGCGCCGACCCTCCTGTCCCGCCGCCGAGAGGCCTGAAAGGTTCGAAAGGTTGGAAATGCCCGAGACGACCGAGATGTCCATGACGCCCCCGCCGAGCAGCACCACGCCGACCGCCTCCGGGCCGTCGAAGACCGTGGCGACCTGGCTCAGCTTCGCGCTCGGCAGCCTGGGGGCGCACCGCATCTATCTCTACGGCTGGAATGACAAGCTGGCCTGGTTGCATCCATGGCCCACGCTGCTGGGCCTGTACGGCATCCATCGCATGGATGTCCTGGGCCAGGACGACCGCCTCGCCTGGGTGCTGATCCCTCTGCTGGGTCTGATGCTGGCGCAGAGCATGCTGACCGGCATCGTCTACGGCCTGATGCCGGATGACCGATGGGCCGATCGATTCACCCCAGGGCAGCCGACCCGCAAGACCGGCTGGGGCCCCGTGCTGGGCGTCATCGCCTGCCTGATGTTGGGCGGCGCGAGCTTGATGGCGACGATCGCATTCTCGGCGCAGCGGTATTTCGAATCGCAGGTCGAGGCCGCGCAGGAACTGAGCCAGTAACTTAATTGGCAAACGGAAGTTGCGGCAGTTGCGGCAGTTGCGGCAGTTGCGGCAGTTGCGGCAGTTGCGGCAGTTGCGGCAGAAGCGGCAGAAGCGGCAAGCGGCCGAGGCAGGACAAGTGGCAGAACGAGGTCCAGCAACACGTGATCCCCGCTCGACATCCATCACCCCGCTCCCGATGAAACGACAAAGCCCGGCACATGGCCGGGCTTTGTCATGGGGCGTCGCTGACGACCGAGGCCGTCGGGGGCCACCTCATCACCTCAGAACAAGGTGAAGCTCACCCAGTAGAAGAAGCCGGCGATGAAGGCCGAGGCGGGAATGGTGAAGATCCAGGCCCAGATGATGTTGCCGGCCACGCCCCAACGCACCGACGATGCACGCTGCGTCGAGCCCACGCCGACGATCGCGCCGGTGATGGTGTGGGTGGTCGAGACCGGAATGCCGAGCGCGGTGGCCAGGAACAGGGTGATCGCCCCGCCGGTCTCGGCACAGAAGCCGCCGACCGGCTTGAGCTTGGTGATCTTCTGGCCCATGGTGCGGACGATCCGCCAGCCGCCGAACATCGTGCCCATGCCGATGGCCAAGTAGCAGATGCCGATCACCCAGGTGGGCGGCGAATGCTCGCCGGCCGAGGCATAACCCGAGGCGATCAGCAGCATCCAGATCAGTCCGATGGTCTTCTGCGCATCATTGCCGCCGTGGCCCAGGCTGTACAGGCCGGCGGACACCAGTTGCAGACGCCGGAACCAGTTGTCCACCCGCAGCGGCGAGCTGCGTCGGAACAGCCAGGCCACCGCCACCATCAGCAGCGACCCCAGCAAGAACCCCAGCAACGGCGACACGAAGATGAACAGCACCGTCTTGCCGATGCCGCTCATGATCAGCCCCTTGGTGCCGGCCTTGGCGATCGCCGCCCCGACCAGCCCACCGATCAGCGCATGCGACGAGCTCGACGGGATGCCGTAGAACCAGGTGATCACATTCCAGGCGATGGCACCGATCAGCGCGCCGAAGATCACATGGTGATCAACGATGCCGGGATCAATGCTGCCCTTGCCGATGGTGGCGGCCACCTTCAGCTCGAAGAACGCCACCGCCAGCACATTGAAGAAAGCCGCGAACAGCACCGCCTGCTGCGGCTTGAGCACGCCGGTGGACACCACCGTCGCGATCGAGTTGGCCGCATCGTGGAAGCCGTTCATGAAGTCGAACAGCACGGCCAGCACCACCAGCATGGCCACGACCCAGAAGGCCACCTGCATCGTTCCCATGAGAAACGCTCCCGTTCCGGATCAGGAGTTCTCGAGGACGATGCCCTCGATCAGATTCGCCACGTCCTCGCAACGATCGGAGATGGATTCCAGCTGTTCGTAGATCGCCTTCAGCTTGATCAGCTCACGCACATCCTCCTGTTCGCGGAACAGCTTGGACATGGCGGCGCGCATGACGCGATCCGCATCGGATTCGAGCTTGTCGATCTCTTCGCAGGTCTTCACCGCGGCTTCGGCGGTCTGCGGTTGGCTCAGCTTGGGCAGCAGCGACACCGCATGCTGCACCCGCTCGCAGCACTTGGCCGACAGATCGCCCAGACGCAGCACTTCCTCGGGGATCGAGCGCACGTCATAGAGCTGCATGGTCTCGGAGGAGTCCTGGAGCAGGTCCAGGATGTCGTCCATCGCATTGATCAGGCCGTGGATCTGCTCGCGGTCGATCGGGGTGATGAAGGTGCGATGCAGCAGGCGGTTGACTTCGGCGGTGATGCGGTCGGCGTGATGCTCGGCCTTGTCGACCTCGGCAGCGTATTTCTCGCGCAGGTTCAGGTCGTTGTAGTTCTGGATCATCAGCATGAAGGCGCGGGCGCCTTCGACGATCTGAGCACCGTGCTCATTGAACAACTCAAAAAAATTGCCCTCACGGGGCAGCAGCTTGCCGAAAAACATTGAGGCTCCTTGATGAGCAGGGCCCGCGCGCACCCGACTGGCGCAGCAGGCATGCGCACCCACCGGAACACCGCAGAGCATTCCGGTTGCGCGGGCGCGCATCACATCGTCACGAAATTGTCATCACCGTGTCACGCGGCGAATCCAGGAGTGTAGCGGGCCTCACCGCATTGCCGTGGCGCGACGGCACGCGCCGGGCGGCATTCACGCGACACCGCCGGCTGAAAACTTGACCTCAGCTGCGGAAGATGAAGTAAACGGCGCCGAGCAGGCAGACGCCAGCCCAGAGGTAGTCGGTCTTGAACGGCTGATCCATGACGACCATGGAGAACGGGACGAAGACCGCCAAGGTGATGACTTCCTGGGTGATCTTCAGCTGGGCCAGCGAAAAACCGCCGTTGTAGCCGATGCGGTTGGCCGGCACCTGCAGCAGGTACTCGAACAGCGCAATGCCCCAACTGATCAGCGCCGCCACATACCAGGGCTTGGACGCCAGGTCCTTGAGGTGGCCATACCAGGCCACGGTCATGAAGATGTTGGACAGCACCAGCAGTCCTACCGTCTGCCAGCCGGCGGCGGTCGCGAACATGATCAGCTCCTGGAAGTTGAATCGGACAAGGGATCGATCGACGGGTTCACCGCCGCCGCGACCGCGGGCAGGCGCAGCGGTTCAGGTTCTCGGGTGAGCGGCTGATCGACCAAGGCGCCCAGATGGGCAACCAGCGTACCCAGCCCCGGCAAGGTCAACGAAGGATCGAGCTCCAGCAGGGGCCGCAGCACAAAGGCGCGTTGATGCAGTCGGGGATGCGGCAGCGTGAGGCGCTCAGTGTCGAGTTGTGCGCCGTCCTGGATCAGCAGATCCAGATCCAGCGTGCGAGGCGCATGGCGGAAAGGACGTTCCCGACCATGGCGAAGTTCGATGGCCAGCAAGGCCTCCAGCACGACCTCGGGCGGCAGCTCGGTCTCCAACCGTGCGACCGCATTCAGGAAATCAGGCCCCTCGCAGCCGACCGGCGCACTGCGGTAGGCACCGGATACGGCCGACACGCGGATGCCGGGCCAGGCAGCAAGATCGGCCAGCGCCGATTCCAACGCCAGACGCAGGTCGCCGAGATTGGCGCCCAACCCGATGTAGGCCACGCCCATGATCAGCCTGGATGGCGCTTGCCGCCGCGGCCGGCGAAGCCGTCGGTGCAGAGGGCTGGGCTCATGCGTCGCCGTCGGAACCCGAGGAGGATGTTGCGGCGGCGCCTTCCGCCCCACCCGCCGCCTTGGGCTTGCGCCGACGCCGGCGCTTGCGGGCCGGGCTGGCGGCTTTGGCGCCTTCGCTGCCGGCGCCGTCACCGTCGTCGCCCTCGCCCTCGTCATCGGCGTCGCTCAGATCCAGGTCCACGTCGCCCAGCGGCACCGCAGCCGCTGATTCACCGCTGACAGAAGTGCCGACCGCGCCGCGTGCCACCTGATGCACCCGACCGCCGCCCGCCTTCGGACGGCTGCGCGGCGTGCCCTGGCGCTGGGTCTCACGGACTTGCTCCAGCAGCGCGCGACGCTCGTCTTCATCGCCCAGCGCGAAGTCTTCCCACCAGTCGGCCAGCGCGGGATCGATTTCGCCCGCCTCGGCGCGCAGCGCGAGGAAGTCGAAGCCGGCGCGGTAGCGCGGCTGTTCGATCAGGCGATGAGGACCGCTGCCGGTGCGGCGCTCGAAGCGCGGCTGCATCATCCAGATCTCGCGCATGTCCGCCGCCAGCTTGCCGCGGCCGGAGATGTCGCCGACCCGGGCATCGAACACCAGGTCGATCGCCTGCTGCAAGGCCGCCACGGCGCCTTCGCCCTTGTCGGTCAGACGCTTCCAGCGCTGCTGGACCTCACCCCACAGCATGCAGGCCAGCATGAAGCTCGGCGCGACCGAACGGCCTTCGGTCACCCGCTTGTCGGTGTCTTCCAGCGCCAGGCGGACGAACTTGCCGTGCACGTTCTCCGGCAGTGCGCCGTCCTTGTCCAGCACCGCATCCAGGATCGGGAAGATGCCGCGGGCCAGACCCTGCTTGCGCAGTTCGTCCAGGCTGGCCAGCGCATGGCCGGTCTGCAGCATCTTGATCATCTCGTCGAACATGCGCGAGAGCGGCACATTCGCCAGCAAAGCCGACATCGCCGGGATCGGCGCGCGGGTCTTGGGTTCGATGGTGAAGCCAAGCTTGGCGGCAAAACGCACCGCACGCAGGATGCGGACCGGATCCTCGCGGTAGCGGGTTTCCGGGTCGCCGATCATCCGAAGCACCTTTTTGCGGACGTCAGCCAAGCCGCCGTGGTAGTCGACCACCAGCTCGCGCTGCGGGTCGTAATACATGGCGTTGACGGTGAAGTCGCGGCGGGCCGCATCTTCGATCTGCGGGCCCCAGACGTTGTCGCGCAGCACGCGGCCGCTGGCATCCACCACATGCGACTTGCCGGCCAATGCGTCCTTGGACGTCTTCTCGTTGCCCTGTACCTGCTCGGCATCATCTTGCGTGAGCAGTGCACGGAAAGTGGACACCTCGATCACTTCATGCTCGCGTCCCCGGCCGAACACCACGTGAACGATCCGGAAACGGCGGCCGATGATGAAAGCGCGGCGGAACTGGTTCTTCACCTGCTCCGGCGTGGCATCGGTGGCCACGTCGAAATCCTTGGGGCGACGGCCCAGCAGCAGGTCGCGCACGGCGCCGCCGACAATGTAGGCCTCGAAGCCGGCATCAGTCAGGCCCTTGACCACCTTGACGCCGCGCTCATCGAGCAGCTCCGGGTCAATGCGGTGTTCCTCGGCGAGGACTTCCATCCGCTTGCCCAGCGGCGTGAGGATCACGCCGCCCTCCGCCTTGCGCAACAGCTTGTTGATCAGTTTTTTAATCATTCGAACAGCTTCAATATCGGCCAGCCGCGTTCGCACGCCAGCGTTTCAAGCGCCACGCTGGGATTGGTGGCGATCGGGTGACTGACCAGCTCCAGCAGCGGCAGGTCGTTCATCGAGTCGCTGTAGAAGTTCACACGCTCGAAATCCTCCAGGCGCTGGCCCCGGTCACGCAGCCAGTCCCGCACTCGCACGATCTTGCCGGCCTGGAACGACGGCACGCCGTCGACCCGCCCGGTGTAGCGACCGGCGTCGTCCCGCTCCAGCCGCACCGCGATGAGATGGTCCACGCCGAAAGCCTTGGCGATCGGTTCGGTCACGAATTCATTGGTCGCAGTGACCACCACCACCAGGTCGCCGGCATCCAGATGCCGGCGCACCAGTGCGCGGGCATTGTCGCGCAACATCGGCGCGACCATGCGTTCCATGAAAACCTGGCGTGCCGCCAGCGCTTCTTCCAGCGGTCGGGCGCGCCAGACCGAGGTGGCGAAATCGACGTATTCGTCGAGGTTCAGCTCGCCGCGCTGGTATTGGGCATAGAACTCGTCATTGCGGGCCGCCCAGGCCGCACCGTCGGCCCAGCCGATCTCCACCATGTAGGCGCCGAAGGCATGGTCCGAATCCTGGGGAATGAGGGTTCCATCCAGGTCGAACAGGGTGAGATCCACGGTATCGGCTCCTTGCAAGGCTTTACAGCACGCCCTGGTCGGCCAGCATCTGGCGCAACAGCGGCACGGTCACGGCGCGCTTGCTGGCCATGGCGAATTCATCCAGGCCATCCAGCAACGTCATCAGGTGTTTGAGGTCCCGGGCGAAGCGGGTCAGGAGGTAGTCCATCACATCGTCGCTGAGTGCAATGCCGCGCCGATCCGCCTCACGACGCAGCACCGCCCGCACCTCGGCCTCCGACAGCGGCTGCAAGGCGAAGGTCGGCCCCCAGCCCAGCCGGGTGCGCAGGTCTTCCCGCAGGGCCAGGTCGACCGGCGGCTCGGTGCCGGTAGCCACCACCGCCAAGCCCAGCGTGGCAGCCTCGACGAACAAGGCGAAGGCCGCATGTTGCTGGCCGGGGTCGAAGCGCTGACAGTCATCCATCAGCAACAAGCTGGGATGGGACGGCAGCTCCCAGGGCAGCGGCGTGTCGGCGTCATACCAGCCGACCTGCGCACCGGCGGCCTGCCAGCGACGGGCCAGCGCACGCAGCACATGGGTCTTGCCGCAGCCGTGCGGCCCCCAGAGAAACACCGGCGGCGCACCCGCGCCCAAACCCAGCACATGGGTCAGCGCCGCCGCATTGGTGCCGGGCAGCAGGTTCTCGAAGGTGTAGTCGGGCTCCGGGCCCAGCGACAACGGGATCTGTTTCAAAACCACTCTAGCCTTGGATGGAGGGCGGCCGGCAACGGCTCGGCATTCCCGGCGGCCGTCATGCCGCCAGGCGTGGGTCGCGCGGGTCCTGCCCTCATGAAAGCCGCCCTGGGCGAACCAGGGCGGACGGCGGCAATTCTAAGGGGGAACATCCCCCTCGCTCTGGCAGCAGGCAGCACCCGGATGGGCGCCCCATCCAGAGCCCCCTCCCCGCAGCACACCACCACGACCGCTCCGCCAGGACCGCCCTCGATGGGTCACAGGATGAACAGGGTGCGCTGCGCGGCCGCGGCAAGGGCCGGCGCGGGCGGATCGGCCTTCGACGTCACGAGGGTGTGAGCGTCGATCAACCGGCGCTCAAGGACCCCTGGAGGACTTGCGGCACGCCGGCGGGACGGCGACGGCAAGCCCGTCCGAGCCGCACACTCGCCGTCAATGAAAGGTTGCCGGCCCCTGCCCGTCCCGGATCTGCTGGACGCATTGGGCCAGCTCGGCGCGCTCGGCCTGATCGTCTGGCAACAGGGCCACCAGGCGCTGCTGCACCGCCAGCAGACGAGGCAGGTCCTGGCGCTCCATGTGGATCTGCTTGAGGTTGCGAAGCATGCGGGCCAGGATCTGGCGCGGCGAGGCGGTGCCCAGGAAGGCATCCAGCGCCATGGGTTCCTCCGGCGACAGGCCGGCACGATCCCGCCACGGACTGAGGAATTCATCGAGTTCGCCACGACCCAGCGAACGTCCGCTGAACGGATCCAGCACCACCTCACCCTGCGGCAGCCGCAGCTTCATCAGGAAGTGCCCGGGGAAGCTCACGCCGCGCACCCGCAGACCCACATGGCTCGCCAGTTCCATATAGATGATGGCCAGCGAGATCGGGATGCCCCGCCGGGTGGTCATCACCTCATGGATGTAGCTGTTGCCGATGGCGTAGTAGTCGTTGACGTTGCCGGCAAAGCCAAGCTCGCCATGAAAGTACTGGTTGAGCATGCGCAGCCGGTGACTGGGCGGCGCATCGGACGGCAGACGGCGGCGCAGCCGCTCGCCCATGCGGTCCAGCTCCGCCAGCACCTGCTGGACATCCAATCGGGGCACATCGTCCTGCGCGATGGCGATGGCGGCCTCGGCCAGATTGAGACCCTCGTCGTCAGCTACCAGGGTCGCGAAATAGTCCAGCGCCGTCGGCACCGTCCACTGCAAAGGCAAACTCATGCGCCCAAGTCTACGCCCTGTGCGAGCCTCGCGCGGTGATGGATGTCCCATCCTGGCGGCGGCAGACCTGTCGAACCGCATGCTCAGGGCCTGCCGACACGACGCATGGCCGGCCGTCGGCGACCATTGACCGTTGACCGTCAGCCCTCGTCCTGAAGCGACGTCAGCTCAGCCGGCCCTGGACGAATCCGTCAGGTCGATCAGGACCTGCGCACGAACTGCCGCAGATTCAGACCGCTGATCAGCAGCACCGAGAAGTAGAGCAAGGCGGATCCGCCCAGGCTGACGGCCATCCAACCGGCGCGCACGAGCTCGTGACGACCCAGCGCCACCCAGTCGAAATGATGGGCCAGCCACCACTGCAGCGCGCCCATGGCCGCACTGGCGAGGACCACACGCAGGCCGAACAGCCACCACCCCGGCGTCGGGGCATAGCTGCCCAGCTTGCGCAGGCCATACAGCAGAAGACCGGCATTGATCACCGCACCCAGCCCGATCGACAGCGACAAGCCGGCCACGCCGATGCCCAGCCAGAACACGAAGATGCCGTTCATCACCTGCGTCAGCACCAGCACCAGCAGGGCGATCCGCACTGGCGTGCGCATGTCCTGCCGCGCATAGAACCCGGGGGCCAGGACCTTGATGGCGACCAGGCCCATCAGCCCCGCGCCGTAACCCATCACTGCCTGGGCGGTCTGGGCGACGTCTTGCGCGCGGAAGGCGCCACGCTGATACAGCACCGCCACCAGCGGCTCGGCAAATACCAGCAGCGCCACCGCACAAGGCAGCGCGAGCAGAAGGACCAAGCGCAATCCCCAATCGAGCAGCGCGGAATACTGCGCGGTCTCCCCCTTGGCCTGGCTGGCCGAGAGCTGCGGCGTCAACACCACGCCCAGCGCCACGCCCAGCAACGCGATCGGAAATTCCATCAGTCGGTCTGCATAGGTTAACCAGGAGGCAGCGCCCTCGCCCACCGCGATCGCGATCTGGGTGTTGATCACCAACGAGAGCTGGGCCACCCCCACGCCCAACAGGGCCGGCCCCATCTGCTTGAGCACATGGCGCACACCCTGATGCAGGAACGCACGCTTGAGTCCGCCGAAGGTCAAGGCGAACCGAGGCATCAATCCGATGCGCATCAGCGCGGGAATCTGCACCACCAACTGAAGCACGCCGCCGACCATCACCCCCAGCGCCAGCGCATAGATCGGGCGATAGCCCCACGCCTCCAGATGCGGACTCAAGCCATAACCCGCCGCAATCGACGAGAGATTCAGCAGGACCGGCGTCACCGCCGGCACGACAAAGCGCCGCCAGGTGTTCAACACACCCGCCGCCAAAGCCACCAGCGACATGCAGCCGATGTAGGGAAACATCCAGCGAGTCATCACCACGGCGGCCTCGTGGGCCGAGGGCGGCAGACCGGCGCCCAGGGCCCAGACCAGCACCGGCGCACCCACCACACCCAGCACGCAGGTCGCCAGCAACGCCCACAGCAGCACGGTGGCGACCGCATCGATCAGGTCACGGGTGGCGTCGTCGCCGTTCTGCGCCCGGGCGGCGGCCAGTGCGGGCACAAAGGCCTGAGAGAACGCGCCTTCGGCGAACAGACGCCGCAGCATGTTGGGAATGCGAAACGCGACCTGGAAGGCATCGGTCATCGCATTTGCGCCGAACAGATGGGCCACCATCTGCTCGCGAACCAACCCGGTGATGCGGGACAACAAGGTGAAAACCGAAACCACCGAGGCGGTGCGCAACAGATTCATGAGCAGCCTGAAATAAGAGCCGCCGCCGAATGAAAATCCCCCAGGCGGATCCTGGACAGATGGCGGGGAGCGCGCATTATCTTCGGCTTGTGTTCACTGCCCTTGGATTTTCAGTATCGCGCTGCTATACTCGCCGTCTTTGCACCAACTGGACTTTAAAGACAATGGCAAGCTCTTCCAAAGCCAAGAAGAAAACCGTGCGTCTGGCCTCGGGCCGCAAGCGCGCACGTCAAGACGTCAAGCTGAACGCCGCCAACACGGCGCTGCGTTCCAAGTTCCGTACGGTCGTCAAGAACGTGCAAAAGGCGATTGTCACGGGCGATAAGGCCAAGGCTGCCGAGCTGTTCAAGACTGCCCAACCCGTCATCGATTCCGTCGCTGACAAGGGCATCTTCCACAAGAACAAGGCTGCTCGCCACAAGAGCCGCCTGTCCGCCAAGATCAAGGCGCTCGCCGCCTGATAGCAATACCAGCTCTGGTGCAGGAAAAGCCCGCCGAAAGGCGGGCTTTTTCATTGGCGCCTGCAGCTGCGCCAGGGACCGGCGGCGGGCACTTGCGCCCTCGCCCGACCCCGTGTTGCCTTGCTCTCGCCTCGGCCCGGCCTAGCCCCGCCCGGCCTGACCTGACCTGAGCTCGCCTCGCCTCGCCTCGCCTTGAGTGCAATCAGGCCTGCAGCGGCATGGGGCGACTGATCTGCCCTACCACCTCGCGCACGTGGAGCCAATCCACCACATTGCGCGCGACCCATTCCCCATCGTCCAGCGGCAGATCATGCCCCGCACGGGCATGCAGCCGCAGGGGCGCGCCCCACGCACGGCTGATCGCCTGGGAGCACCGCCAATCCACCAGCTCATCGCCCTTGCTGCACAGCAGCAGCATCGGCGGCTCCGGCTTGGCCGGGCTGGCCCGATAGCGCACCGCCGCGAGCAGCTGGCGCAGCGCATTCCGACGCCGCACCGGATGCTGCCGCTGCAGATCCACCCAGCGATCCAGCACCCGATCGGGCTGGGCCTGAAGCCGGGTGGTCATGCTGAGCACACGCGCCTCGCGTTGCCGCAGGCTGAGCCGGAACACGCTCAACATCACCAGCGGCCAGTAGTTGGACGGGCGCAAGCGGCGGAAGAACGCACTGAAGGGCCGCAAGCTGGTGTTGATCAACACCACCGCCTGCAGCTCGGAAGGATGCTTGAGTGCCCAGTCGCTGGCCACCATCGCTCCCAGCGACATCGCCAGCACGTGATAAGGCGGCGCCACACCGCGCCGACGCAATTCCGCGCGGCAGGCTTCCATCATCTCCGGCACCCGCGTCGGGCTGCTGACGGCGCACTGCTCGCCATTGCCCGGCAAGTCCAGCAGTTCCAGCCGCACATCAGACTGCTGCGTCCGCAACGCCCGCACCAGCCGGTTCGGAAAGTCACCCCAATGGCCGCTCTCGCGCGTCAGGCCGCGCAGCAGCACCCAGGTCTGCGAGCTCATCCACGGCTCCGGCGATACCAGCGAAACAGCGCCTGCTCGCCATGATCCAGCCGCGTGTCCGGCCCCGGCAGCCAGCGGGCCGCGCTCTGCGTGGCGCGCGTCATGAAATCCATCCAAGCCATGTGTCTCCGAAGCACTCTTTGTTGTCGATGTTCGATCAGCGGATTGAACATGCCGTGCCGGGAGAGTAGCTGCCGCGGGTTTTTCTTCACCCATCGCCATGACCCCATTTCGAGCGTCATAGGGAGGAAGATCCCCTCATTCATGGTGAGGGACTCGTCATAGAGATGGTCCCAGAGATCGCCATGCGCGAGGTAGTGCCGGCTTTGCGGCTCCATCACATACGGATGCGCCAAAAGCCCTTGATCCAGCACCTCGCACAGCGCGTGGACCTCCGCCAGGTGGCGCATCGGACGCCGGCTGCGCGCATAGGGAAACCAGATCCGGTCATGCAGACCGAAGCCCGAATGGCAGTCGATCGTCAGCGAGAACGGGCGGCCGAGCAACTCCTCCCGCACGAGGCGACACAAGGCCTCGCTCTCCGGCTCCATCGCCGCACCGGACGCGCCGCGGTACCAGGGCAGCCATGACGTCAAACGCTGGCCACCCACCAGGAACGGCACCGCCCGCTCCGCATCCTGCGGGGCATTGCGCATGAGGTCCACGCCTTGCGGATTCGACCGGGTGCCGGCCAGGATGCCGCCAGGATTCACCAACGGCAGAAACACGAGCCGAAGTGACTCCAGTTGCTGATGCAGGCTCGCATCCCAGCGCAGCCGCCGCACCAGACTGCCCAGATAGCCCAACACCACCTGCGCACCGATGCGCTCCAGGCCATGCACCCCGCCGATGAATCCGAGACCGGGCACGCTCGGGTCCGGATTGCCCATCGTGATCGCCATCACCGGGAGTTCGGCGTCACCGAGGCGAACCTTCGCCAGCTCGCGGCAGCGCAGCCAGTCGCCGCCCTGGTCGATCAGGCGGGCAAGCTCCTGGAGCTCAGGCAGGACAGCAGCGCTGGACGCCGATGACGAGGGAAGGACGGCCATGCGCGGGTGTCGGACGAAGCCGGCAAGCCTATCGCCAGAGGCGGCTCGCGGCGATGGCCCGATGGAGCCACGTCGTGTGCGCTCCGCTACGGCAGCCGCAACGCAAGGGCAGCCAGCGCGGCGGGAGCGGCGGGAGCAACGGAACGAAGACTCGTGGGGCAGCGAGCGCCGGAACCGGCGCGAGCGCGGCGATCGTCCCGACGGCCGGGACGCGGGTCAGCGCTTGGGCGCGCCGTCCTCGGGGAGCTGACAGGCCTCGACGACCTGGAGCTTGTTGTCGCGAGCGAAGTTCATGACGAAGTCCCAGGCCATGGGCTCGATCGCCTTGAGGGCCTCGTTGACGATCACGCACTTCACGCCGTTGATGACACGGGGGACGCAGTAGGGCGAGTAGCCGAGGTAGGCGTCACGACCGGTGCGGGTGCCGCCAGGCCGAAAGGAGGACATGGCGCCCGCCAGACGCTCGGCCCAGTCGCTCGGACGAAAGGTGCGGCCATCCGTGGTGATTCCCTGGATGAACACTTCTCGCGGCTTGGGCTGCTCTGTCATGCGTCACTCGACCAATTCCATCGGTGGGATCCACCGGCCCAGGCCGGGGGGGCCCACAGGCAAAACCGCTATTGTGCCTCGGATGTGTTGCGTCGCAGCACACATGAGCGAGCGGCAGACCGATCACCCGTGCGACATATGGCGCGGCCCACCTGTTTGCCGGAGGGTGACCCTTAGAATCATTCGCTCCCCTTTCCTTCACTCCTTGCTTTGGAGACTTGATGAACGCCCCGGACTCCTCGTTCGCCGCCCCCACCGAACCCCATGTGATGCAAACCTATGGCCGCCTGCCGATCGCGTTGTCGCACGGCGAAGGCTGCTGGGTGTGGGATACGGCCGGCCGACGATACCTGGACGGGCTGTCGGGCATCGCCGTGAACACCCTGGGGCACAACCACCCCCGGCTGGTCGCGGCATTGCGGGACCAGGTGGGCAAGCTGATTCACACCAGCAACTACTACCACGTCCCGCTGCAGGAAACCTTGGCGGCCAAGCTCTGCGAGCTGTCCGGCCTGACCAATGCGTTCTTCTGCAATTCCGGCCTGGAAGCCAACGAAGCGGCGCTGAAGATTGCCCGCAAGTTCGGCCATGACCGTGGCAACGACAACCCGGCGGTGATCGTGTTCGAGAAGGCGTTCCACGGCCGCTCGATCGCCACGCTGTCGGCCACCGGCAATCCCAAGGTGCAGGCCGGCTTCGGGCCCCTGGTGCCGGGCTTTGTTCGCGTGCCGCTGAATGACCTGCCGGCGCTGGAACAGGCGATCCAGGCCAATCCGAACATCACCGCCATCTTCCTGGAGACGATCCAGGGCGAAGGCGGCATCAACCCCGCCCGCATCGAATTCCTGAAAGACCTGCGCCGTCTGTGCGACCAGCACGACCTGCTGCTGATGCTGGACGAAGTGCAGTGCGGCATCGGCCGGACCGGCAAGTGGTTCGCGCACCAGTGGGCCGGCATCTCGCCGGACGTCATGCCGCTGGCCAAGGGCCTGGGCTCGGGCGTGCCGATCGGCGCGGTGGTCTGCGGACCGCGTGCGGCCAAGGTGCTGGGTCCGGGCAACCATGGCACGACCTTCGGCGGCAACCCGCTGGCCATGCGCGCCGGCGTGGAAACCCTGACGGTGATGGAAGACGACCAACTGCTGGCCAATGCCACCCGCGTCGGCGCCGAACTGAAGGCCGCGCTGGAACAAGGTCTGGCCGGCGTGCCGGGCTTCGTCGAGGTGCGCGGCTACGGCCTGATGATCGGCATCCAGCTCGACCGCCCCTGCGGCGTGCTGCTGGGCCAGGCGCTGGACGCCGGACTGCTGATCAGCGTGACCGCGGATTCGGTGGTGCGTCTGCTGCCGGCGCTCATCATGACCGGCGATGAAGCGGCGGAGATTGCCAATCGCCTGGTGCCACTGATCAAGGCCTTCCTGGCCGCGCCCAGTCCATGAAGCCGGGGAACAGCCTGATGCGCCACTACCTGCAGTTCAAGGACCTGCGCGCGGAAGAGTACGCCTACCTGTTCGACCGCGCGTCCATCATCAAGCGTCGCTTCAAGAACTACGAGAAGTACCAGCCGCTGGTGGACCGGACGCTGGCCATGATCTTCGAGAAGGCCAGCACCCGCACCCGGGTGAGCTTCGAGGCCGGCATGTACCAGATGGGCGGATCGGTGGTGCATCTGACCACCGGCGACAGCCAACTGGGCCGTGCCGAGCCGATCGAGGACAGCGCCCGCGTCATCAGCCGGATGGTGGACGTGGTGATGATCCGCACCTTCGAGCAGGCCAAGATCGAGCGATTCGCGGCGCACTCGCGGGTGCCGGTGATCAACGGCCTGACCAACGAATACCACCCCTGCCAGATCCTGGCCGACCTGTTCACCTTCATCGAACAGCGCGGCATGGACCGACGCGGCGCCATCGACATGGACTGCCTCAAGGGTCGGGTCGTGGCCTGGGTGGGCGACGGCAACAACATGGCCAACACCTGGCTGCAGGCGGCCGAGATCCTCGGCTTCACCGTGCATGTCAGCACCCCGAGCGGCTATGAGATCGACGCCAAGGTGGCCGGCATCCAGGACAGTCGCTGCTACAAGGTCTTCAAGGACCCGAAGGAAGCCTGCCGCGGCGCGGACCTGGTGACCACCGACGTCTGGACCAGCATGGGCTACGAGGCCGAGAACGAGACCCGTCGCACCGCCTTCGCCGACTGGTGCGTGAACGCGGACATGATGGCGCAGGCCAAGCCGGATGCGCTGTTCATGCACTGCCTGCCCGCGCATCGGGGCGAGGAAGTCTCCGCGGAGGTCATCGACGGTCCGCAGTCCGTGGTCTGGGACGAGGCAGAGAACCGGATGCATGTGCAGAAGGCGCTGATGGAGTATTTGCTGCTGGGCCGGATCGGCTGATCCGGACCGCCGAGCGCTGCAGCAGGCGCGCCGGCATTCCGCCGGGATTCCGCGGCGTTCCGCGGCGTTCCGCCGGATTCCGCCTGCAGGCCTCCATACGCCAACGCACCTACCGCGCCAACCCCGCCGCCCCACGGCCCGCCTCTGCGGGCCGTTTTTCCATTCACTTCAGCGGCTTGAGGCCATCTTCATAGCTGCCGGGTGGATAGTGCCGCTGCACCGTCTTCCAAAAGGCGCCCGACCGGGTGGACCGCTCGATGGCCTCGGACAGCAGCTCGCGGTCCTGCGCGGACAGATGCCGGGACAGATAGACGCCGCTCTCGCCCCAGCCGAGCTCGGCCACCGGCTCATAGCGCAACCGCTCCATCAAGGCGCGCTGGCGGCCATCCTGCAGCAGCGTGCCGGTCAGGATGGACGGCACCATCAGCGTGACATCGGCCAGATTGCGCTCCAGCGCGCGGGCCACCGCCAACGGATCCGCTTCCAACAGCAGCCGCTTCTGCTCGCGCAGGGTCTGGATCAGCGCCTGATACGCCTCTCCGTAGTCATAGCCGCGCACCAGCACCACGCGCAGTTCGCGGCGTTGCGACAGCTCGGCCAGACTGTCAATCGAGGCACGGTCCGACACCAGGGAGATCAGCATCGGCCGGTAGCGCATCGTCGGCACGAAATCCCCCCGCGCATCGCGCCCCGAGCTGCGGGTGGCGGCCAGCAGCAGATCGGCCGAGCCGCCACTGAACATCGCCTCCAGGCGGGCGCGCGGCACGACGGTGAACTCGAACTGGCAATGCGTTTCCTCCGACACCTTGCGAAGGATGTCCGGATACACGCCCGCCACGGCCCCGCCGGAGGCCACCACACTGAGCCCGGTGGGTGACAAGGGCACGCGGATGGTCCGGCTGCACTGGGCCCGGACGGGTCCCATGGTCAGGAGGGCAGCACTGGCCGCGAAGGCCATCCAACCTCGTCGGCGCAAGGTCGACGTTGGCGTTCGAACGCTCGCTGGGCGGTCCCGCCGCCCAGCAGACTGCTGATTCATGTGAAGTTACTCCCCTGTGCAAGGCTACCCGGCGGGCGCCCCGTCTGAAGCGGCAGGTTAACAAATTGCAACGATTCAGCCAGCAGTGAAAGCCCCCGCACCCGCAGGCCGCGGCGGCCATCCATCTGCGGGGAGGTCCATGTCGGGAAGCGGGCGAGCCACGCCACTCAGCGCAACGTCAGCCGCACGTGGCATGCTTGCGGGCAATGAAGACCGCGCTGATCTCCGACATCCATGCCAACCGTGAGGCGCTCACGGCCGTTCTCGACCATGCCCGCGCCCAGGGGGCCGATGATTTCGCCTTGCTGGGCGACTATGTCGGCTACGGCAGCGATCCTGGTTGGGTCATTGACCAGGTGCGTGCGCTGCGGGCGGCGGGCGCCGTGGTGGTGGCGGGCAATCACGACCGAAGCGTCGCCGAAGGCACCCATCCGACCATGCACGACGATGCGCGGCAGGCCATCGAATGGACCCGTTCCCGGCTCGATGAGAGCCAACTGCGGTTCCTCGCCGAGCTGCCCTTGTCCGACGCTCGCCATGACTGCCTGTATGTGCATGCCAATGCCTTCGACCCTGCGGGCTTTGCCTATGTCCAGGGACGGCTGGAAGCGATGCGCAGCCTGCATGCGACCGAATGCCGCTACACCTTCTGTGGCCACATGCATGAGCCGATGCTCTACCACCTCTCCGGCACCGGCAAGGCGGGGGATTTCCGGCCGCAGCCGGGCGTGGCGATCCCCCTGCTGCCCAATCGCCAATGGCTGGTGATCCCGGGGGCCTGCGGCCAGCCGCGCGACGGCAATCCCGCCGCCGGCTACGCCTTGTTCGACCATGACCGCGGGGAACTCACCTTTCAACGCGTGCCCTATGACGTCGAGGCCGCCGTGGCCGCGCTGCGCGCGGCCAACGGCCTGCCGCCGGCCCTGGGCGAGCGCCTCGCGCAGCGCCTGATCCTGGGCCGCTAGGCCCGCGCCCGATCGACGCCCCGCGCCGCACGATGACCGACAGCCCGCCGCCCATCACCACTCCGCTGCAACCCGGCCAGATCCTGGACGGTTTCATTCTCGAAGAGCGCCTGCATCAAGGCGGCATGGCCAATCTCTGGCGGGTGCGCCGCGAGACGCCGCTGCCGGGCGAGGACTTTGCGCTGATGATGAAGGTGCCGCGCATCAAGGGCGGCGAGGATCCGGCCAGCATCGTCGGCTTCGAGGTCGAGCAGATGATCATGCCGGCCCTCAAGGGACCGCATGTGCCGCGCTTCGTCGCGCGCGGCGACTGGCGTCGTCAGGCCTACATCGTCATGGAGCACATCCAGGCCGACAGCCTGCGGCCTCGCCTGGATCACGCGCCGCTGCCGCTGGTGGAGGTGGTGGAGATCGGCATCCATGTCGCGCATGCGCTGACCGACCTGCATCGCCAGCATCTGGTGCATCTGGACATCAAGCCCAGCAACATCCTGCGCCGCGCCGATGGCACGGTGGTGCTGGTGGACTTCGGCCTGTCGCGCCACGATTTCCTGCCCGACCTGCTGGAAGAAGAGTTCTCCCTGCCCATGGGCACCGGTCCCTACATGTCCCCGGAGCAAGTGCAGTTCATCCGCAACGACCCGCGCAGCGACCTCTTCGCGCTGGGCGTCATGCTCTACCACCTGGCCACCGGCGAGCGCCCGTTCGGACAGCCGACCTCGGTGCGACAACTGCGGCGGCGCCTTTATGTCGAGCCGATCCCGCCGCGAGCGATCCGGCCGGAGCTGCCGCCCTGGTTCCAGGAAATCGTCCTGCACTGCCTGGAAGTGCGGGCGGAGCGCCGCTACCAAAGCGCCAGCCAACTGGCGCTGGATCTTCAACGTCCGGATGCGGTCGCCCTCACCGCACGGGCTCACAAACTCGAACGCAGCGGCCTGGTGCGCCGCTTCAAGCGCTGGTTCCTGGCGATGGGCGAAGAGCCGCAGGCGCCCAGCTCCGCTGGCGCCCAGGTGGCCCGCAGCCCCATCATCATGGCGGCGGTCGATGTGACCCACGGCCGCCCGGTGCTGCTGGAGGAACTGCGGGAGGTGGTGCGCCGGCTGATGCAGACCGAGCCCGGCGCGCGCCTGGCCTGCGTCTCGGTGATGAAGACCGCGCGCATCGGCATGGACGAGCTCACCGATGCCCAAGGCCGCAGCCACCATGTGCAGCAACTCATCGCCCTGAAGAACTGGGCCCATCCGATGACACTGGACCTGGCGCTGGAGGATGGCCGCCTGACCTTCCACGTCCTGGAGGCCCCGGACGCCGCCGATGCGCTGATCGAATTCGCAGCCAAGACCGGCGTCGACCACGTCGTCATGGGCGCGAGAGCGACCTCCACCCTGCGCCGCTACCTGGGCAGCGTCTCGGCGCAAGTCGTCACCCAATGCGCCTGCACCGTCACCGTCGTGCGCGAGCCCGCCCTGCCGGAGGAATGAGGCCGCGGGGATCGAGAGGTTCGTGGCTCGTGTGTCCTCGATCCTCGATCTTGGAGACGGTGTTGCCGACGAGGGGTATGGGTGACTTGAAGGAAGGGCACGGTGGATCGGGGCAGGCTGACCCGGGCCCTCTTTCGGAAGTATTAGGGGGAATTCGACTGCCGAGAGGCAGGCGAAGGAGGACATGGAGAAAGAGGGCCCGGGTCAGCCTGCCCCGAGGGTGAGGTGCTCGTGGCCGGCATGAGGGCGGTGATGGCCAACGCGTCCCAATCAGGGGGAATTCGACTGCGGACAGGCAGGCGAAGGAGGACATGGAGAAAGAGGGCCCGGGTCAGCCTGCCCCGAGGGTGAGGTGCTCGCGGCCAGCATGAGGGCGGTGTCGGCAAACGACTCACCCCCAAGATCAAGACCTAAACTGCGGGGCATGTCCCAGTCCCCCGCCACCCACGATGAGAGCGCCACGTCCCCGAGGGGTGCTGGCGCGGACAATCCATGCACCCGTTGCGGCGCCTGCTGCGCGACCTTCCGAGTCGATTTTTCGCGCCAGGAGTTGCTGAGCGAAGGCGGGACGGTGCCGGACGGATTGACGGTGTCGCTCAACGACAGCTTGAGCCGGATGCGCGGGACGGATCATGCGCAGCCGCGCTGTGCGGCGCTCACTGGCAAGGTGGGTGAGCATGCGGGTTGCGGCATTTATGAATGGCGCCCGTCTCCTTGCCGAGAGTTTGGACTGCGGGCGCCATTGGGCCTGGGGGATGAGGCGTGCAACCGGGCGCGCGCCCGTCACGGGCTTGCGCCGCTCTGAGCGATCGCCTATCGCCTGCACCGCGGGCTTCCCAATCCAAGCGCGCTCGACAGCTTCTGCGGGCAAGGCCAATGGCCCCACCGGATCCCGGACGCCCCTGCTACCGCGCCGCAACACACGCCCTGGTGCTTTCCCGAATCGGCCGCTGATTTCAGATCCCGCTCCACGCGCGCTGGCTACAGTGCGACGAGGCCGCCCGAACGGTCAGAGCCATCCCGCGCCGTCGACGGGAGGCCAGGAGACAACTCGGAATCTGAGTGATGAACGCCCTGCTCGCTTTCGCCAAGGGCATTGACGGACTGACGGACCGATTCGGCCTCCTTGCCGCCGGCGCCGTTCTGCTGTCGTGCCTGATCAGTGCCGCCAATGCGGTGATCCGCTACGGCCTGGACATCAGCTCCAACGCCTTCCTCGAAATCCAGTGGTATCTGTTCGCCGCCTGCGTGATGCTGGGCGCGTCGCAGGTCCTTCGGCTCAATGAGCATGTCCGTGTCGACCTCCTCTACGGCCGCCTGGGCGGACGCGGCAAGGTGCTGGTGGACCTCTTCGGGCTGATCGTCTTCCTGCTGCCGGTGATGGTGGTGGCCGGTGTGCTGTCCTGGGACTTCTTCGTGGTGAAGCTCACCTCCGGTCTTCGCGCCGACGACCGCATCGCCACGCTGGGGTGGATCGGCTACGGGTGGCGGCTCCTGAGCAGCGGCGAGGTCTCCGGCAACGCCGGTGGATTGATCCGCTGGCCGGCTGCGCTGATGCTGCCTTTGGGCTTCGCACTGCTGTCGCTGCAGGGCGTGTCGGAGATCATCAAGCGCGTCGCTTGGCTGGCCCATCGGCATGAGATGGACATCCACTACGAGAGGCCGCTGCAATGATCACGATGGCGCAGTTCCCCCCGCTGATGTTCGCGGGGCTGATCCTGATCATGCTGATCGGCTTTCCAGTGGCGTTCTCACTGGCGGCGCTGGGCTTGGCCTGCGGGCTGTTCGCGGTGAGCCAGGGATGGTTCCCGGTGGCATTCATGTCGGCCTTGCCGCAGAACGTGTTCGGCATCCTGTCCAACGAGCTTCTGCTGGCGATCCCGTTCTTCACCCTGATGGGCACGCTGCTCGAAAAATGCGGGCTGGCCGAGGACATGCTCGATTCGATGGGCCAGTTGTTCGGACCGGTGCGCGGCGGGCTGGGCTATTCGGTGATCATTGTGGGTTTCATCCTGGGTGCGATCACCGGCACGGTGGCGGGCCAGGTCATCGCGATGGCGATGATCTCGCTGCCGGTGATGATGCGCTACGGCTACAACATGCGGTATGCCACCGGCGTGCTGGCAGCCTCCGGCACCATCACGCAACTGGTGCCGCCGTCCCTCGTGCTGGTGGTGCTGGCGGAACAGCTCGGACGCCCGGTCGGCGACATGTACAAGGGCGCCTGGGGGCCGTCGATCCTTCAGGTGTTGATCTTCGCGCTCTACACCTTCGCGCTGTCGCGCATCAAGCCCGATCACGTCCCCGGCGTGCCGGCCTCGGCACGCACCCTGCACGGCTGGGCGCTGTGGAAGAAGTGCCTGCGCGGCATCATTCCATCGGCCATCCTGATCTTCGCCGTGCTGGGATCGATGGGCGGGCTGCCCGGCATCGACACCGCCATCTGCACGCCCACCGAAGCCAGCGCCATGGGCGCCGTGGGCGCCTTCATCCTGGCGGCCCTGCACCGGCGGCTGAGCTGGCCGGTGGTGAAGGAAGCCACCATCGGCACCATGCGCATCACTGCGATGGTGGTCTTCATCCTGATCGGCTCGCGCATCTTTTCGCTGGTGTTCCAGGGCGTCGAAGGCGGCGTGTGGATCGAGCACATGCTGCTCAATCTGCCGGGCGGTCAGATCGGCTTCCTGATCGCAGTGAACCTGTTCATCTTCTTCCTGGCGTTCTTCCTCGATTTCTTCGAGATCGCCTTCATCATCCTGCCGCTGCTGGGACCGGTCGCCCACACCCTGGGCATCGATCTGGTCTGGTTCGGCGTGATGCTGTGCGTGAACATGCAGACCAGCTTCATGCATCCGCCGTTCGGCTTCGCCCTGTTCTACCTGCGCGGCATCGCCGACACGCTCTACAAGAACAAGGCCCTGCCCCGGCGCATCGAATCCAACGACATCTACCTCGGCGCCATCCCCTGGGTGCTGATGCAACTGATGCTGGTGGCCGTGGTGATCTTGTTCCCGGTCACCGTGACCGCCTTCCTGGACAAGGAAGAAGCCGGCGATCTCGACAAGGCCACCGAGATGCTTCAGAACATCGACGCCGGTCAAGGAGGGCGAGGTCAGGAATCCGATGAGGAGACGCGGCGGTTGTTCGGGCTGCCTGATGCGGCCTCTGATGCGGCGTCCGGTGCAGCGTCTGGTGCAGCCTCCGGGCCGGGTTCCTCAAACCCCAGCGAGCGCGAAGACCCCATGGATGCGCTCCGCAGAGCCGTGGAAGAAACCTAGAAATAACGGCTGGAGCTCCTTGCGGCCAGCCACTACACACACCCCGCACCGCGCGTCGGGCCGGACCAACCCGGGCCCTCTTTCTCCATGTCCTCCTTCGCCTGCCTGTCGGCAGTCGAATTCCCCCTAATACTTCCGAAAGAGGGCCCGGGTCGGTCCGCCCCGACAGACCGAGAACTTCCACCAAACCATTCCCCGAAAACCTCGAATACAGCGACCGCCAAAGCACCCAAGGTTCAGGACTCTGAACTCTGAACTCTGGGCTTGGTGGTACAGGGTTTGGGTAGGGGGTATGAGGGAGGATCAGCGGATCAGCGGATCGGCCGATCAGCGAAGGAGACGCCTGCGCTTGTTCGTTTCAGCGGGCCAGGCATTGGGAGGCGCAGGCGCCCAGCCGGGGTGAGACGCCTGCGCCTTGTGCTCGCTCAGCGCGTGGCCGGCGGCATGTTGGAGGAGGACTTCACCCGATCCCATGCATCGCGAGCGGCCGGACGAGCCCGGTCCCAATCCAGCGACGAGGTTCGGCGCTGTTGACCCCAGTCGCGGTGCAGTTCGCTTTCGAAGTCGTCGAAGTCACGGTCCGGATAGCGACTGAAGGCGTCGACACCATAGGCATAGGCAGGCCCGTAGTCGTCGAAGTTGGCCTTGTCTTCGACATACGGTCGCATGCCGTAGTTTTCCCGCCAGTACGCCGCTTCGGCGGTGGGATCGATGGCCTCGGCCACGCCCTTGCCGGCCAGGCCACCCACCACCGCACCGACGGCGGCGCCTACCGCCGTGCCCAACGGGCCAGCCACGGTACCTGTGGCGGCACCCGCAGCCATGCCGCCCACCACGGCGCCCAGTCCGGTGCCCACCGGATGAGCGCCGGGCTCCTTGGTGATGGGATCAAGGTTCGCATCCCGCTTTTGAACGTCGTTCATGTCGATCTCCTGGTGTGGTCGATGAATGAGGTCTTGTCGGCAATCGCCATGCCGGACGGGCCCGCTCGACGGCGCAGCCGTGGGCGCACAGCGTGCCTTTCCGGATATGGCCTCTCCCCGATGGGGGCCCAGCGGAAAAGAGCTCATCGGGCATACTTCCGGAACCCACTCCGTCTTCATGCGATCACCACTGCCCTGCCACGCCCATCGCTCGACGTGCTCCCACCGTTCCGGAGCCATCGACGTTGCACCGCCGCAGGCTGAGCACCCACAGCGCCTTCCATTGCGGTTGCGGTTGTGGTTGTGGTTGCGGCTGCGGTCGACGTTGCTGGGCCTGGCGACGACGCGGCAGAACCTGCGGAGGATGACGAGCGCAGCAATGCCCACATCCGTGCCCGAGGTGCCCGCTGGTGCCCTGAAACGCGTTCAGGCCGTGATGGTGGCGCTTTGCACCGCCGCGCTGGCTGGGGCCTTGTCTTTGGGCGCCACCGCGGCGCTGGCCGCGTCCAAACTCACCGACTACGCCCACACGCCGCTGCTGGTGAACGACGGCGCGCCCGCCGACATCTGGACCCTGTCGCAGGCCGACGACGGCGTGCTGTGGCTGGGCACCGGCATGGGCCTGTTCCGATTCGACGGCCTGCGGTTTGATCGCTATCCGTTGCGCGAAGGTGAACGGCTGACCTCCTCCAACATCAACGGGCTGAAGTTGATGGCCGATGGCGACATCTGGCTGGGCTTTCACGGTGGCGGCACAGCCCGCCTGCGAGACGGCCGCGCCACGCTCTACGGTCCCAAGCAGGGGCTTCCTCCGGGCAAGGTCCTTCGGTTCGCCCTGACGGGGGACGGCGTCCTCTGGGCCGCAGCCAGTGGCGGATTGGCGCGTTTCGTCGACGGCCGCTGGCAAGCCGCGACGTCGGGCTGGGGGCTGGGCGATGAGGGGGCGTACTACGTGTTCGTCGACAGCCGTGGGATCTTGTGGGTCTGTACCGGCCGTCGACTGATGTTCCTGCGTCCAGGCGCTCAGCGATTCGAGGACACCGGCATCCGCATCGCGGAGTACGGCATCGTTGCGGAAGATCGAAGCGGCCGGATCTGGCTCAGCGAGTCGCTCTATGGCATTCGCCCGCTGCCCGAGCTCTGGGCCACTGACTCAAGGAGTTCACGGCCGGCCGAGCCGAAGGGACCGCCACCCCAGCCGTCCACCGATACATTTCCCACCCCGGCCTTTGGCTATGCCAAGCAGATGCTGTTCGCGCGCGACGGCAGCCTGTGGCTGACGGTGTCCGGCGCCGGCGTCTGGCGGCTCCTGCATCCGGAGGCCGTGCCGACCGACCGCCCCCTCTCGCCCGATGATCCGCTGGAGAAGTTCGACCGCGACCAGGGCTTGCCCGCCAACGTGGTGGTCCCGATCATCGAGGACCGTGAAGGGACGGTCTGGGTCGGCACCAACAACGGCATATCCAGTTTCCAGAAGAAGCGCCTGCATGAGGTGCAGAGCCTTTCCGCCACCTCCGTGGGCGGCTATGCCGTTCTGGCGCATGGCAAGGGGGTGGTCGCCGGGAACCTGCGGGAGGCGTTCGCCGTGGATCCGCCGACACCCGAGGTGGCCCTCACCGGCCCGATTCCCACCCGGACGTCGATCGCCAGTGCGGACGGTGCCCTGTGGTGGCGCCGCGAGTCGGAGCTGATCCGCCGCAAGGGCAGCGACCTGCGCCACGTGCCGCTGCCGCCGCATCTGTCGGGCGTCCTGGCGGTGGCGATGACACCGGATGGCGAAGACGGCCTGTGGCTGTCGGTCCTGGACGACGGCATCTACCATGCCACGCCCAGCGGCGTCGTGAAGGACGAACGCCTGAAGGACCTGCCGGCGCCACGGGCCATGGGCCGCGGCCCAGACGGCTCGCTCTGGCTGGCCAGCGAGGACCAGGTCATCCATCGCAGGGCCGGCCAAAGCACGGTCTACGGGCTGGAACAGGGCCTGGCGATCGGCCGCGCCACCACGGTGTATGTCAGCGATCGTCGGCTGCTGATCGCCGGTGAAAGCGGCGTCGCCCTCTTCGACGGAAAGCGCTTCCATGCCATCACCGACGTGCAGGACAGCGCCTTCGGCAATGTCACCGGCATCATCGAATCACTGGACGGCGACCTGTGGCTCAGCGGCGGCCGAGGTGTCATCCAGATGCCGTCGGCGGACGTGGCATCCAATTTCGCGAAGCCTTCCGCCGCGATGAACTATCGGTTACTGGATCGCCGTGACGGCCTGCCCGGGGTCGCGCTGCAGGCCACTGCAGTACCGACGGCCTTGCGTGACGGCCGCGGTCGCCTGTGGTTCACGACCAACCGAGGCATCGCCTGGCTCGACCCGGCCGCGCTGCCGCGCAATGAACGACCGCCACACACCGAGGTGCTGAACATTCGCACCGGCGAGCGCACCTACATGGCCGACGACGCACTCACCCTGCCCGCCGGCACCACCAGCCTGACGCTGCGGTACACCGCGATCACGCTGGTTGCGGCGGACCGTGCGCGCTTCCGCTACCGATTGGAAGGCGTCGATCGGGATTGGCACGATGCCGGCGCGCAGCGCGAGGCCACCTACGCCAACCTCGCGCCGGGGGAGTATCGCTTCCAGGTGATGGCCGCCAACGGCGACGGCGTCTGGGACGCGTCCGGGGCGAACCTGCGCTTCAGCATTGCGCCGACATGGTTTCAGACCCGAGGCTTCGCGCTGGCCTGCCTGTGTTCGCTGCTGCTGCTGGGATGGCTGGCCTACCGGCTGCGCATCCGCGCCATCGCCAAGCAGGTGCGGCTGCGCCTGGAAGAGCGCCATCTCGAGCGCGAGCGGATCGCCCGCGAGCTCCACGACACGCTGCTGCAGGGCGTGCAGGGCCTGGTGCTGCAGTTCAACCGTGTGGCGCGCCGCGTGGACGCACCGGAGATCAATGACAAGATGGAACGGGCGCTGGCCAATGCCGAGAACCTGATTGCCGCCGCGCGCGACCGGGTGTCCGACCTGCGGGCCAACCACGGACCGCTGGGGGCCGACCTGACCCGGATCGTCACCGAACTGGCGGACGACAAGCTGGCGGTCGTCATGCAGATCGACGGCAATGAGCGCGCCCTTCGCGAGTTCGTGCACGACGAGTTGCTCATGATCGCCCGGGAAGCGCTTTGCAACGCGGTGCGCCATGCCAGTGCGACGACCCTGTCGGTGCACCTTCGCTATGACGAGCGCGGGGTCACCGTGCAGGTGGCCGACGACGGCAGGGGCCTGGATCCTGCGATCGGCCACCTGGACGGACGCCCCGGCCATCACGGCATCCGCGGCATGTTCGAACGCGCCAAACGCCTGCAAGGCACCCTGCGGATCCGTGCGGGCGCGCAGGGTGGCACCGAGGTCGAGGTGCGAGTGCTGGCCCAGTATGCGTATGCACCCACCGCCCGCGATCCCCTGCATCGCCTGGTCCGCGCACTCGGCCGGCGGCTCAAGCGGTGGGCCGCACCGTGGCTGCGCCGGGTCAAGCGTGTGCGTGAGGCGCGGCGCCATGACCCCGCACAGCCCGACCCGCGATACCGGGACACCCAACCCCGAGATTCGGCGTTTCAGGATTCGTCGGTGGGCGGCACGACGCCGTCAGGGGCATCCTCTCGCGCCGAGCGCCGCCGCCATGCCGCGCGCACAGAGGCCGTCAAGGCCCCACAGGATCGTGCCGAGGCCCGCAGGCACTGATCTTGTCCGCAACCAGTACAACCAGTGCAACCAGCGCAGCAAGCGCCACCTCAACGGTAATGTTCAGGATCCGGGGTGTCGGTCGGCTGCGCGACCACGCGCCGGAAGGCCGCGCTCATCGGCATCTTCAGGTTGATGCCGTTGGGCGGCAGCGGGGATTCGAACCAGCGGCGATAGATCGTCGCGATCTCGCCGCTGCGGAACAGGCCGGTGATCACCTCATCCACCAGGACCTTGAACGCCGGATCATCTCGGTTCAGGCCGATGGCGTAGGGCTCCACCGTCAACGCGCGCTCGGAGATGAGATAACCATCCGCGGACAGCGAGCCCCCCTGCTGAGCCAGCAGGCTGCGCAACAGCACGTCGTCCATCAGGAAGGCCTGCGCGCGGCCGCTGCGCAGCAGTTGGAAGGCGTCCGGGTCATCCAGTCCCGCCACGATGCGGATGCCCAGTTGCTGCTGCTCGTTGATGCGCGCCAGGGTTTGGATGCTGGTGGTGCCGATGGTGCTGGCCACCGGTCGGCCCCGAAGGTCCGCCAGGCTTTGCACCCGCTCGCCATCGCGCGTCATCAGCTTGGTTTCCGCGACGAAGATGGTCACCGAAAACGCCTGGCTGCGCGCCCGTTCGGCGGTGTTGGTGGTGATGCCGCACTCCAGGTCCAGCGTCCCGTTGGTGACCATCGGCAGCCGCGTGGCTGACCCGACCGCCACGCGCCGCACCTCCAGGTCCGGCAGCTTGAGCCGCACCCGCAGCGCGGCAATGATCCGGTCACACAACTCCACCGTGTAGCCAATCGGCTTGAGCTGCGCATCCAAGTAGGAAAACGGCAGCGAGGCCGGCCGATACCCCATCACGACCACGCCCGTTTGACGGATGCGGTTGAGCGTCGGCCCTTCGGGCGGTGCCATGGGCGCTGTGACCGATGCGGCGGCCGTGGCGGCTGATGGGGATGGGGAGGACGCTGTGGAGGGCCCCACCGCTGGCCCGGCTGCGGAGGAGACCGGCGACGACGCCGTGGTCGACGCCCCCGCCTGCGGCCCAGCCCCGATAGAGCGGCGAGGTGCCGCCTCTGCGCTGACCTGGCTCAGGACAGCCGCCGTCAACATCACCCCGCACACCGAACGCACCGCGCCAACGGCCGACCTCCCCATCGCCCGAACGAACCGCAGGCCATGCACGGTGCAACGCCAACCGCTGCGGGGCGCCGCCAGCAGCGCTGCTGCGCGAAGTCGGATCGCCCGCATGTGCGCTCAGCCCTCGTCGCCGCCGAGATCGCCGTGGCGATCCTGCTCGCGCTGACGGTCCGGCTCGGCGTCCCGAGCGCGATCGCGATCGCGGCTGGGTTGAGCCGCGCCGCCGGTGCGGGCTCGGCCCTGCCGCGCGCTGCCGTCCCCACGAGGGGCATCGGCATCGGCATCGAGCCGGCGCAGCTCATTGAGCCGATCGCCGATGCGCAGCTCCAGGCCGCGCGGCACCGGCTGATAGAAGCGCTGGTCTTCCAGCCCATCCGGCAGGTACTGTTCGCCGGCCACATACGCGCCGGGGAAATCATGCGCATAGCGATAGGCCTTGCCATAGCCCAGTTCCTTCATCAGCCGCGTCGGCGCGTTGCGCAGGTGCACGGGAACCGGGCGGGAGCTGTCCTGCTTGATCAGCGCGCGCACCTGGTTGTAGGCGTTGTAGACGGCGTTGGACTTGGGTGCGATCGCCAGATAAACCACCGCCTGCGCCAAGGTGAGCTCACCTTCGGGCGAGCCGAGCCGCTCATAGGTCTCGGCCGCATCCAGACACAGGCGCAGCGCCCGCGGGTCGGCATTGCCGATGTCTTCGCTGGCCATGCGGATCAGTCGCCGGGTGATGTAGCGGGCATCGACGCCGCCATCCAGCATCCGCACCAGCCAATACAGCGCCGCATCCGGATTGGAGCCTCGCACCGACTTGTGCAGCGCCGAGATGACGTCGTAGAACTGGTCGCCGCCCTTGTCGTAGCGCCGCAATTGCTCACCGAGGGTGCGCTCGAGCAGGGTCTCGTCGATCTCCGTCGTGCCGGCGGGCGTCAACTGCGCCACCGTCTCCAAGGTGTTGAGCAGCCGACGCGCATCGCCGTCGGCATAACCGATCAGCCGCTGCGCCGCCGCATCGGTCAACGCCGGGCTGTGCAGCATCGCACCGCCGCGGGCCAGCAGCTCGCGCATGTCCTGCTCGTCCAGCGCCTTGAGCACATGCACCGTGGCCCGGGACAACAGCGCGGAATTCACCTCGAACGATGGGTTCTCGGTGGTCGCGCCGATGAAACTGAACAGGCCGGACTCGACATGCGGCAGGAACGCATCCTGCTGCGCCTTGTTGAAGCGATGGACCTCGTCCACGAACACGATGGTCCGACGGCCTTGGCCGGCCGCCGCCTGTGCACGCTCCACCGCCTCGCGGATGTCCTTCACACCGCCCAGGACGGCCGAGATGGCGATGAACTGCGCATCGAAATGCTGCGTCATCAAGCGCGCCAGCGTGGTCTTGCCCACGCCCGGCGGACCCCACAGGATCATCGAGTGCGGCCGACCGCTCTCCAGGGCGACACGCAGCGGCATGCCCTCGCCCAGCAGATGGCGCTGGCCCACCACGTCTTCCAGCTTGCGCGGGCGCAGGCGCTCCGGCAGCGGGGCATGAGCGTTGGGCGTCGTGGCGGCCGGGGGCGAGGACGGGACGGGATCGAACTCGTCCGGAAACAGGGATGCGTTGCTCATGACGGAAAGCGGTGGGCGAGCCGCCTCAGGCGAGCGGGTCCACCGCCGGGGGATTCAGGGCTGCTGCAGCACGTCGGTGCCGGCCGGAGGATCGAAACGGAACCGATCAGGCGCGATCTTCGCATTGACCTGCACCGCGCTGAACTGCATCACCGACCGCTGGCCGAACGCATCGACGATGTCCAGCGCCGTCAGCTCGCGCCCCTTGAAACCCAGGCGCAGGCTCTGCAGACCGCCATCGCTGCGCTTGGGCGTGGCGAGCACCCAGTCCACCCCTTGCTCGCTGGGCTGGGCCTTGAGCGTGAAGTCGCGCGACAGGTCGCCGCCGGCCAGCAGCGCCACCGGCGTCGCACCCAGGGCCTGATCCATGTTGCGCACGCTGGCCTGCGACAGGTCCGGGTCATACACCCAGACCTTCTTGCCATCGCCCACGATCAGTTGCTCGGCCGGCTTGTCGTAGGCAAAGCGGAACTGGTTGGGCCGCTGGAACTCGAAGCTGCCGGTGGTGTTCTTCTTGCGCTTGCCATCGGGCGACGTCACCGTCTGGGTGAAGGTGGCGCGACCGCTCTTGACCTCGCTGATGAAGGTCTGCAGCGCGCTGACACCATCGGCCTGCGCCAGGGAGGCCAGGCTCACCAACGCCACGCCCACCAGCGCGCGCACTGCGCCCCCGCTTGAAGCCGCACCGGACGATCGGATCATCCCGGTCAGGAAGCGCCACGGGGCCGATCGATGCGGTTCGCACGAGCGCGCCAGGGCGGCAAGAGAGGTCAAGGCAGACAAGGTGGAGAGCACAGTCATGGGATAGGAGGATCGCTGCAGGGTCAGCCTTCGTCGCGCTTGGGCACGATGATGTCGCGGTTGCCGTTGGTGGCCATCGACGACACCAGGCCGGATTTCTCCATCTGCTCCAGCAAACGGGCTGCCCGGTTATAGCCGATGCGCAGATGACGCTGCACCAGCGAGATCGAGGCCCGCTTGTGCTGCAGCACGACAGCCACGGCCTGGTCGTACATCGGGTCGGATTCGCCCTCGCCGCCGGCGGTCAGGCCTGGGAGGCCATCGCCGCCGCCATCGCCGTCGAGCACGCCGCCTTCCAGAATGCCTTCGATGTAGTTGGGCTCACCGCCCTGCTCCTTCAGGTATTCGACCACGCGATGGACTTCGTCGTCGCTGACGAAGGCGCCGTGGACCCGCACCGGCAGGCCGGTGCCGGAGGGCATGTAGAGCATGTCACCCATGCCGAGCAAGGCTTCGGCGCCCATCTGGTCCAGGATGGTGCGGCTGTCGATCTTGCTGCTGACCTGGAAGGACAGGCGGGTGGGAATGTTGGCCTTGATCAGGCCGGTGATGACGTCCACCGACGGACGCTGGGTGGCGAGGATCAGGTGGATGCCCGCCGCCCGAGCCTTTTGCGCCAGGCGGGCGATCAGCTCTTCGATCTTCTTGCCGACCACCATCATCAGGTCGGCCAGTTCGTCGATCACCACGACGATGTGAGGCAGACGATCGAGCGGCTCCGGCTCTTCCGGCGTGAGGCTGAACGGGTTGGGCAGCTTTTCCTCGCGCTCGGCGGCTTCGGTGATCTTCTTGTTGTAGCCGGCCAGGTTGCGCACGCCCAGCTTGGACATCAGCTTGTAGCGCCGCTCCATCTCGCCGACACACCAGTTCAGCGCATTGGCCGCCTGCTTCATGTCGGTGACCACCGGCGCCAGCAGGTGCGGAATGCCTTCGTAGACGCTCATTTCGAGCATCTTCGGGTCGATCAGGATCAAGCGGACATCGCGGGCTTCGGCCTTGTAGAGCAGGCTGAGGATCATCGCGTTGATGCCCACCGACTTGCCCGAACCCGTGGTGCCGGCCACCAGGCAGTGCGGCATCTTGGCCAGGTCGGCCACCACCGGCTGGCCGATGATGTCCTTGCCCAGGCCCATGGTCAGCGCGGAAGAAGCGTCCGCATAGATCTGCGAACCCAGGATCTCGGACAGCCGGATGGTCTGGCGCCGCGCATTGGGCAGCTCCAGCGCCATGAAGTTCTTGCCGGGGATCGTCTCGACCACCCGGATCGAGGTCAGGCTGAGCGAACGGGCCAGGTCCTTGGCCAGGTTGACGATCTGCGACCCCTTCACACCGGTGGCCGGTTCGATCTCGTAGCGGGTGATCACCGGACCCGGCGATGCCAGCACCACGCGCACTTCGACGCCGAAGTCCTTGAGCTTCTTCTCGATCATCCGGCTGGTCATTTCCAGCGATTCCGGCGTGACCGTTTCCACCCGCGGCGGCGGTGCATCCAGCAGGTCGACCTGCGGCAGCTTGGCATCGCTCGGATCGGTGAAGAGCGTCTGCTGGCGCTCCTTGATCACGCGGGTGGATTTCGGCGCCTCGGCCACCGGAGGCTCGATGACGATAGGCAGGTGCTCTTCGACCACCAGCCGCTCGACCTCGACCACCGCTTCACGCTCTCGCTTGGCTTCCTTGCCAACGCGCTTGTCCTCGGCGATCTCGCGGCGCTCGACGCGGCGTTCACGCAGGCCTTCGATCCAGGCGCCGATGTGTTCGGCAACCCGCAGCCAGGAGAACTTCAACGCCAGCGAGGCACCGATCACCAAGGCGGCGATCCACACCACACCTGAACCGGCAAAGCCCAGCAACTTCATGCTGGCGGGACCCAGCAGATAGCCCAGCACACCGCCGGCATGGCCGGGCAGGTGCGATTCCCAGCTGTACAGCCGGGTCCATTCGAGCGCGCAACTGGCCGCCATCAGCAACAGCACCCCGCCGGCGGTGTGCATCCGTTCCTTGACGGACGGTGCGGCCGTGCCGTCCGCACGCAGCAAGCGCGCCAGGCCGCCAAGCCAGCTGCGCACCGACACCAGCATCAGCCACCAGCAGGAATAGCCCAGGCCGAACAGCAGCAGGTCGGAAATCCAGGCGCCCAGTGCACCCACCCGGTTGTGGGTCAACTCCTGGCCGGCGGCGACGCTGAAGGCGCTGTCGCCGCGGTCATGACTGACCAACGCCAGCAACACCAGGCACCACACCAGTCCGCTGCCAAGCAACCACAGCGGAGTGCGCAGCGGACTGACCGGCGCAGGTGCGGCTACAGGCGCCTTGCGTGGCTTGCGCGCGGGGCGTTCGGAGGGGGCGGCGGAGTCTTCTCCACCCAGCAGGGAACCGGGGAAACTCATGCCGCCATTGTGACGCAGGTCACCCGCGCCTCAGCCCCGCAGGCGGGCCGCAAGGTGTTCAATCGTGTTGCAACCGTTCCTTGATGACCACGGAACCGTTCTCCAGCGTCTCGATCACGCCCTTGTCTTCCAGATCCTTCATGACCCGGCTGACCATCTCACGCGATGCGCCGACGACCTTGGCCATGTCCTGGCGGGACACCTTGCCACGGATGATCTTCACGCCCTTCTCCTCCTCGGCCATGTCCAGCAGCGTGCGGGCCACGCGTCCGTAGACATCCAGCAGCGCCAGCGACTCGATCTGGCGATCGGCGTTGCGCAGGCGGGCCACCAGACCGCGCAGGATGCCGTAGGCCAGGCTCGACGGCTCGGGCAGCCCACGGGCGAAGTCGGAGCGACCGAGCACCAGCATGTCGGTCTGGACTTCGGCACGTACGGTGGCGGAGTGGGGTTCGTTGTCGATGAGGCTCATCTCGCCGACATAGTCGCCGGGCTGCAGCACCGCGAGGATCACCTCGCGACCGCGGCTGTCTGCGGTCAGCACACGGGCACGGCCGTTGAGCAGGATGAACAGCGCGTTGGATTTCGTGCCCTGCTCGACGATCAGTTCGCCGCGTTTGAATCGCCGCTTGACGACACTGTCCGCAATGGACTGGGCCTGGTCGGCGGTCAACAGGGAGAACAAGGGGACCCTGCGGATCAGATCCAGATTGGACAACATGGCCATGAAGGGGAACCTCCTGTCGGGGTCTAGGGTCTAAAGACGATCATCGGGGTGCCCCACGTTGGGGCCACCTAGAATGCCATGCATTGTGCCAATTTGTTCACGGTTGTTCATAGGGTGTAGGCCGTAGGCTTGCGGCCCTTGCGCCACACGTGTGCATCCCCATTTGTACGACCATGAGCCAAACCACACGTCACACCCAGTTGCTGATCCTGGGCTCCGGCCCTGCCGGGTTCACCGCCGCCATCTATGCGGCCCGCGCCAACCTCAAGCCCCTGCTGGTGACCGGCATGGCGCAAGGGGGTCAGCTCATGACCACCACCGAGGTCGACAACTGGCCGGCCGACGTGATGGGCGTGCAAGGTCCTGAGCTGATGCAGCGCTTCCAGCAGCATGCGGAACGCTTCCAGACCGAGATCGTCTTTGACCACATCAACACGGTCGATTTCTCCAAGCGACCCTTCACCCTGACCGGCGACAGCGCCGTCTACACGGCCGATGCGGTGATCATCGCCACCGGCGCATCGGCCCAATACCTGGGCCTGCCGTCCGAGGAATCGTTCATGGGCCGCGGCGTGAGCGCCTGCGCCACCTGTGACGGTTTCTTCTATCGTGAGCAGGAAGTCTGCGTGGTGGGCGGTGGCAACACGGCGGTCGAAGAGGCGCTGTACCTGTCCAACATCGCCAGCAAGGTGCACCTGATCCATCGTCGCGACAAGTTCCGCGCCGAGCCGATCCTGGTCGACAAGCTGATGGAAAAGGTCAAGGCCGGCAAGATCGAGCTGCAGCTGTTCAGCACCCTGGATGAGGTCCTGGGCGATGCCAGCGGTGTCACCGGAGTCAGGGTCAAGTCCACCCATGATGGCGGGACCAAGGACATCAAGCTGCAGGGTTGCTTCATTGCGATCGGCCATCGGCCCAACACCGAGATCTTCACCGGCCAGATCGACATGAAGGACGGCTACATCCGCACCCGCAGCGGCCTGGAGGGCTTTGCCACGATGACGAGCGTGCCGGGCGTGTTCGCCGCGGGTGACGTGCAGGATCACATCTATCGCCAGGCCATCACCAGCGCCGGCACCGGATGCATGGCGGCCCTGGATGCACAGCGCTTCCTGGAGCAGGAAGGCACCTGAGCCGCAGCGGCACCGGCGGCGGGCGTGATCGGCGCCCTCCGCGGTCACCGCCGGATTGGCAGCCTTGATGCGTCGTTCTGAGGCGTCGTTCTGAGGCGCGGTTCAGATGTGTCGTTCTGATTCACCTGTCCGATGCACCTGTCCGAGGTGCATTCCCAATCCGATGCGGGCCCGACTTTGCGCGGGCCCGATCGTCTGTGCTACAGTCGCCGTTTTCCTTGGCCGACATCCTGTGAAGGACTTCGGGCAATGAAGAGAAACTGAAGTGAAGCTTGAGGGCATCAGCCTTTGAAGCACGGGTTACCGCCACCCTATGGCGAGGTGAGGCCGCCGCCCGCGGACCAGCAATGAGGCTGGGTCGACTGGGTGGTCGCTGGATGACAAGTATCGGAGTGTCCTCATGGCACGCGTCTGCGAAGTCACGGGCAAGAAGCCCATGGTCGGGAACAATGTTTCCCACGCCAACAACAAAACCAAGCGCCGGTTCCTGCCGAACCTGCAATACCGCCGTTTCTGGGTCGAAAGCGAAAATCGCTGGGTCCGTCTGCGCATCAGCAACGCCGCGCTGCGTCTGATCGACAAGAAGGGCATCGACGCCGTGCTGGCCGACCTGCGTGCCCGCGGTCAAGCCTAATCACTGAATCAGGAGCGACACCATGGCATCCAAAGGCGGACGCGAGAAGATCAAGCTGGAATCCACTGCCGGCACCGGTCATTTCTACACAACGAACAAGAACAAGAAGACCACGCCCGAAAAGCTGGAATTCATGAAGTTCGACCCCAAGGCACGCAAGCACGTGCTGTACAAGGAAACCAAGCTGAAGTAATTCAGCCCGGCTCCTTGCCAAAAGAAAACCCGCCGCTGGCGGGTTTTCTTATTTCTGGGCGACCGTTCACGGTCAAAGACCATCCAGATCAAGGCGTGACGCGCGCCAATCGATCCTTGCCGAGCAGCTCCTTGGCCATCCAATCGTCCAGCATCTTCTTCTCGTAGCGCAGCGGTTCGCTGTCGAAGTAGCGATTCGCGCCGTCCTGGTAGTTCATGTCACGCAGGCTGGCCTTGCCCGCCTTGATCTCCTGGCCGTTCTCGCTCAACACATAGTTGAATGCCATGCGAGGAATCGTCACCGTGCGCAGCACGCGGATGCGGCTGAAAGCACCACCGCGAGGCTCCAATTCACCGGCCAGATCGACATCAGTGAATTCGATCTTCAGTTGCCGTCCCGGCAGCTCGCGGCGCGCCAGGGCTTCAATGTGCTCCTGGATTTGCTTCATCGCGGTCTCACGATCACGCTCGTTCTCCCCCACATCGCTGAACCGGGAGGGCTCGGTAAATTTCACCTCGGCTTGGGCGTGGGCAGTGAGTCCCACCGCAGCCAAACCGAGCGCGAGCACGGTCGCGCGCAAGCCGACGATAGATTGATTGCGGTTGGACGTCATGGCCATCTCCTTGTCGTGATTCGATCGGTCACCGTTAAATTATGACGCGCTATAGACGACCAGCCGTCGGTAGGGGCGCTCGGCGACAAAGCATGCCGCCCGGGACATGGCGAGCGCATGGCACCCGATATGGCCGCACCCCTCCCCCCCAGGCGCAGGGCAATAAAAAAGCGCCCCAGTGGGGCGCTTTCTGCGTTGACTGACCGACCGCGCAAGCAGCCATCAGGTCGTTGCCATGATCAGGCGCGGACTGCGCGCAGGCCCAAGGCAAACGCCTTCAGCTCGGCAATACCGCTTTCCTCGGCCTTGCGGCACCAGGCCTGCAGGTCATGCACCAGCTGTTCAGCCGACACATTGGTGCGGGTCCACAGCTGACGCAGCTCTTCACGCATGGTCACCAGCTTGTCCAGCACAGGGCTGGCCGCACGGGCGCCTTCGATCTGGGCTTGGTAGGCGGTCGGGATCTTGTCCGCATCGCGATGCAGCCAACGCTGAGCCAGCTTGAACTGATGGAACTTCACGCTGTGCTGCTCGCCCGATTCCTTCAGCTTGCGCAGTTCTTCACTGCAAGCGCCGCGCAGTTCACGGGCATAACGCGCCATGACTTCGTAGCGGTTGGCGATGATGGCTTCCAGCGTGTCCTTGTCCGCCTCGGCCTTGATGGCGCCGGTGCGCATCTGGGGCGCCGTCTTGCGCACCTTGGCCCAGCCGATCATCTCCATGGCCCGGATGTAGCCCCAGCCAATGTCGAACTCGAACGGCTTGACCGAGAACTTGGCCGACGTCGGGTAGGTGTGGTGGTTGTTATGCAGCTCTTCGCCACCAATGATCAGACCCCACGGGGAGACATTGGTCGACGCATCCTGCGCCTCGAAGTTGCGATAGCCCCAGTAGTGGCCCACGCCATTGATCACACCGGCCGCCCAGAACGGGATCCACGCCATCTGGATCGCCCAGATCGACAGGCCGATCACGCCGAACAGCGCCACGTTGAGGATCAGCATCGAAGAGACGCCCAGCACCGAGTGGCGCGTGTAGACGTTGCGCTCCATCCAGTCGTCCGGCACGCCATGGCTGAACTTCTTGATGGTTTCCTGATTCTTCGATTCAGCACGGTAGAGCTCCGCACCACGGGTCATCACGGTCTTGATGCCACGGGTGACCGGGCTGTGCGGATCTTCTTCGGTTTCGCACTTGGCGTGGTGCTTGCGGTGGATGGCCACCCACTCGCGGGTGACCATGCCCGTGGTCATCCACAGCCAGAAGCGGAAGAAGTGCGAGGGGATCGGGCCGAGATCCAACGCACGGTGCGCCTGGGCGCGGTGCAGGAAGATCGTCACAGCCGCGATCGTGATGTGCGTCACGACCAGCGTATAGGCCAGCGTCTGCCACCAGCTGGCGCCGAGCAGGCCGTTGATCAGCCAGTTCAGTACACCGTCGTGCACAGTCATCAAAACGTTCATTAGGTCCTAACCCTGCTCACAAGGAGCCAGTTGTCCACAAGAGGCTCGATTGTAGGCGAGCCTCCCTAGATTGCGTCTTTGATCTATCTCCAATTCAGGCCGGTCTTCCCGCTCAGGCGCGCAGAAATCACCCGAACTGCCCGTCGTTACAGGACAGTTACCGCCCTGCAGCGCCGACAACCGCCCTTCCACAGGGCAGGCGGCACGCCCGGAAAGACCTTAATTCCTGCGTTGCCAGACCGCCGCGAAGAAACCATCGCTCTCATGGCGGTGCGGCCACAGTCGAAGGAAACCGTTCTCGCACAGCGTGGCAATGCGCTCCTCAGGCACCTGTGCGTGGGCCAGCACGTCCTGCGCCGGCAGCAGTTCGAATTCCGGGTGAGCCTCAGCGAAGGCCTGGGCGACCGACTCGTTCTCTTCCTCGAGCAGGCTGCAGGTCGCATAGACCAGTCGGCCGCCAGGCTTGAGCATGCGCGAGGCACTGTTCAGGATCGCCAGTTGCTTGGCGTGAAGCTCGGTCACACCCTCTGCGGACTGCCGCCACTTCAGGTCCGGATTGCGACGCAACGTGCCCAGGCCGGAGCACGGGGCATCGACCAGCACGCGGTCGACCTTGCCCGCCAGGCGCTTGACCCGGTCATCGCGCTCGCTGCTGATCTGCACCGGATAGACGTTGGACAAGCCACTGCGCGCCAGCCGCGGCTTGAGCTTCTCGAGCCGGTGACCCGACACGTCAAAGGCATAGAGGCGACCGGTGTTCCGCATCGAGGCGCCCAGCGCCAGCGTCTTGCCGCCGGCACCTGCGCAGAAATCCACCACCATTTCGCCGCGCTTGGCCTCGGTCAGCAGGGCCAGCAACTGACTGCCCTCGTCCTGGACCTCGACCTGGCCACTGATGAAGACGTCCAGCTTCTGCAGCGCGGGCTTGCCTTCCAGTCGAAGGCCCCACGGGGAATAGGGGGTGGGCGCGGCATTGAAGCCACTGGTCTTCAGGGCGGCCTGCACCTCGTCGCGCTTGGCTTTCAGGGTGTTCACCCGCAGGTCCAGCGGCGCGCTCTGATTGACCGCTTCGGCCAGGGCCCAGAACTGCTCATCGCCCAGCCGCTGTTGCAGCGGCTCGACCAACCAGTCCGGCAGGTTGTGGCGCAGCTTGGCCGGCAGCTTGCTGCGATCGACCGACTTGACCTGCTGCAGCCACTGCAGTTCGAACTCGTTGAGGGCGCCGCGGAGGAAGGATTCGTTGCCCTCCCAGGCCAGGATGGCCAGACGCCGCGACATCGGCCCACGGCCGGACTGCGCCAGATGCTGCAGCAGCGGACGGCGCCGCAGCACCGCATAGGCGGTTTCGGCCAGGGCGTGGCGCTCGCGCTGACCCAGGGCACGGTGCTCGCGGAAGAAGGCGGAAACCAGGGTGTCGGCCGGCTTGTCGAACAGCAGCAGGCTGTCGATGAGTTCGGCGGTGAGTTCGAGAAGGGCATTAGGATGCATCCGCCGATTATCCCCGGCCTGCCCGGTGCCGGCGGTACAGCCCCGTCGGATGGTGTCGAACTCCGTGCACCATCACCGCACCACCCTGCCCTTGAACCTCGGGAATTCATGACCGAAGCCGCCTCCTCTTCCCCCACGCCTCACGGCGCCGGCGATCCGCTCCCACCCCTGCCGAGCGCGCCGCCGGGACGCTATCGCCACTACAAGGGCGGTGAGTACGAGTTGCGCGGCGTGGTGCGCCACAGCGAAACGCTGGAGCCAATGGTGCTGTATGCACCGCTCTACAACGACAGTGGCCTGTGGGTTCGCCCATACGAGATGTTCTTCGGGACCATCGAGATCGATGGCCGGACCGTGCCCCGCTTCGCACGCGTGAGCGACTGAACCCCGCCCGCCGCCTGCGCTCCGTCCCGCACGGTTTCCGCAAGCACTGTTGCGCATCCCTGATCCATGCCCCAAGCCCCATGCCCCTGCTGCACCAGCTCAAGCGCCGCCCTCGCCTGCTGATCGGCGCGGCCGTCGGCGCCCTTCTGGCCCTGCTCTGGCCGAGCGAGTTGCCGTGGCACACCCGGTTGCTGCTGGGCTGGAGCGCCGGCGTCTGGACCTATCTCACGCTGGTGCTGCAGATGATGCTGCGCACCGCGGCGGAGGATGTGGAAACACAGGCCCAGGCCATCGCGGACGGCATGCCGACCGTACTGGGCCTGGCCATGGTCGGCGCGCTGGCCAGCCTGGCGGCGATTGCGCTGGAACTGGCGCAGGTGCGCGAAGCCGGCATCGCACACGGCTGGCCCCATCTGCTGGTGGTGTTCGCAACGGTGACCGGCTCCTGGCTGCTGCTGCCGGTGGAATTCGCGCTGGCGTATGCCAGCCTGTTCCACACCGGCCCCAATGCGCCGCACGGGGTGGAGTTCCCCGGGGACGACCCGCAGCCCGATTACCTGGACTTCGTCTATTTCGCGGTGACGCTGGCGGCCACCTCCCAGACCTCGGATGTCGCCGTCAGCGCCCGACCCATCCGACGGCTGGTGCTGGTGCAAACTGTCCTGGCCTTCGTGTTCAACACGGTGGTGCTGGCGCTGACCATCAACATGCTGGCCAGCCTGCTCAGCTGAAACCATCGGCGACCGAGGGCAAAGCCCTCGGGCTGCCATGACCCGATCGTCTTCGTCAGGTCCAGGAGGTCGACCGCGCCGCGCTCAGCCGAACATCTGGGACTCACCGTCCCGATGACGCACCCGGGCGCCGTCGATCACCAGCCGCCCCTCGACGAACCAGCGCACCGCACTCGGGTACATGCGGTGCTCATGCGACAGCACGCGGGCCGCCAGCGCCGATTCATCGTCGCCATCGAGCACCGGCACGACGGCCTGCGCCACGATCGGGCCATGGTCGAGTTCCGCGGTCACGAAGTGCACCGTCGCGCCGGCCACCCGGCAGCCCGCCTCGATCGCCCGCTGATGGGTGTGCAACCCGGTGAACGCCGGCAGCAAGGACGGGTGGATGTTGAGCATCCGGCCGGCGTAATGCCCGGTGAAGCCGGGCGTCAGGATGCGCATGAAGCCGGCGAGCACCACCAAGTCCGGTGCGAAGCCGTCGATCACCCGCTGGAGTTCCGCATCGAAGGCGGCGCGCGCTGCGTCGCCCTTTCCGAAGGGCTTGTGATCCACCACCGCCGTCGCAATGCCATGCGACTGCGCAAAGGCCAGCCCGCCTGCCTCCGGCCGGTTGCTGATCACCGCCGCGATGCGTGCGGGCCAGCCCTCGGCCGCGCAGGCCTTGACGATGGCCTCCATGTTGGAGCCGCGGCCGGAGATCAGGATGACGATGTTCTTCATGGGCCGGCAGTGTAGCCAAGCGCCCCGTCGACCGACGCCACTGACCGCTCAACCGCCACCGACCGTGCGTTCATCGCCGTGAATGGCCACAGGTCGACGATCGAGGGCCCGCATCCCTACAATCGCCTTCCCGGCCTTGACGATGCGCCCACCGCGCGGCCGCCAATTCCTTTCAGACGGCAACAGGACGGCACGCCTACGTCGATCGCGGGCTGACAAACCTTCCGCCCGCTTCACCCGTTCCACTCGTTCCGTTCATCCGCCCCGCGCCCCAGCTCCGCACCGCACCGCACCGCTTCCGCCCTCGCCTTCGCCTTCGCCTTCGCCATGAACGACCAATCCAACCCTTTGCCGCGCCAGCGCGTGCTGTCCGGCATGCGTCCCACCGGTGCACTGCATCTTGGCCACTATCACGGGGCGCTGAAGAACTGGGTGCGCCTGCAATCCAGTTATGACTGCTTCTTCTTCGTGGCCGACTGGCATGCGCTGACCACCCACTACCAGCACCGCGAGGGTCTGGAGCAGAGCGTCTACGACATGGTGGTGGACTGGCTGGCGGCCGGCGTCGATCCCGAACAGGCGACGCTGTTCATCCAGAGCCGCATGCCGGAACATGCGGAGCTGTTCACCCTGCTGGCCATGAGCACGCCCTCCAGTTGGCTGGAGCGCATGCCCAGCTACAAGGACATGGTGGCGGAGAACCGCGAACTGGCCACCTACGGCTTCCTTGGCTATCCGTTGCTGCAGGCGGCCGACATCCTCATCTACAAGGCCGGCTTCGTGCCGGTCGGCGAGGATCAGGCGCCGCATGTCGAGGTGACTCGCGAAGTGGCGCGCCGGTTCAACCACCTCTATGCCCCGCTGCTGCCGGAGCCGCAGGCGCTGCTGACCGAGACCTCCCGCCTGCCGGGCCTGGACGGTCGCAAGATGAGCAAGACCTACGGCAATGCGATCGCGATGCGTGACGCGCCGGAGGTGGTCGCCGACAAGGTTCGCCGCATGCCGACCGATCCGCAGCGGGTTCGTCGACAGGACCCGGGCGATCCGACCCAGTGCCCGGTCTGGGCGCTGCACCAGGTCTACGCCGACAGCGACACCCGCGCCTGGATCGACGCCGGTTGCCGCAGCGCGGGCATCGGCTGCCTGGACTGCAAGCAGCCGCTGATCGACGCCATCCAGCGCGAGCAGGCACCCTGGCGCGAGCGCGCCGACGAACTGCTGGCCGATCCGAAGAAGGTGCACTGGATTGTGGAGGTGGGCACCGAACGTGCCCGTGCGGTGGCACGCAAGACGCTCAAGGAGGTTCGCGTCGCGATGGGCCTGGCCTATTGAACGGGTGGATAGGCCCTGCCGGTCGCCGTCACGACCTCGCGACCTCGCGACCTCAGCGCTTCAAGGCCTCAAGGCCCAAAGGCCTCACGACCTGCCCCCTTGTTCCTCACGATTCGTCCCGCAGCCTTCTCCTCTCGCACACTCCCATGGCCGGCCTCCACATCACCGATATCGAATCCGCCATCAACTGGTGGCGCGCACGCGCCCCGGGTGACGGCGTCACCCTCAGCGCGGAGCTGCATGCCTTGGCGGAGGTCTACGCGCTGATGGTGTTCCACCACGAGTCGACCTGCGACGAAGACAGCATGCCGCCCGCCGCGCGCGCCGCCTGGCTGGCCTGGTACGACACCACGCCGGATGCGCCCTGCATCGCCATCTGCTCGACCAGTCAGGGCGACGAGCTCTGCAAGGGCTGCGGCCGCACCTTCGATGAAGTGCAGAACTGGCCCGTCCTGACACCGGGCGAAAAGCGCGAGACCTGGCGACGCATCACCCTGGATGGCACCGCCTGGCGCTTCAACCGCTATGCGGAACGGGCCATCGAGCGGCAGATGCGTCCGTCGTCCCCCGCCGGGGTCGACCGTGCGCCTGCGGCCGCGGCCACAGCATCGCTCTCTCGCACCGCCCAGACGGACCTCGCATCGCAAGTGCAGCGCGCCCCGTCTGCCCCGAGCGCGCCTATCGCGTCGGCATCGATATCGACAGGTGCCGGCTCGACCGGATCGACCGAAGCCCTTCAGCCGATGGTGCCCACCGCGTCCATTGCGCTCATTGCGCCCACCGCCTCCAACATACCGATCGCGCCGATCGCGCCAGTCCCCTCCGCGGACACCCGCAATGCTCGCGGATCGCCCCTGCCTAAAGCCTCACGTCTGGCAAAGAAGAAGGCCAGAAAGGCATCGCGTTGAGCCGCCGCCTGGAGAGTGCGCGCCAGATCCTTCCGTTGGCCTGGCCGGTGTTCATCGGTCAGTTGGCGGTCCTGGCCTATTCCACCATCGACACCTTGCTGGTGGCCCGGCATTCGGCGCTCGACCTGGCGGCGCTCGCTGTGGGATCGGCGGTCTACACCTCGGTGTTCGTGGGCTTGATGGGCGTGGTCCTGGCGATCTCGCCGGTGGCCGGTCAACTCTTCGGTGCTCGCCGCATGAGTGAGGTGGGCGACAGCCTGCACCAGGCCGCCTGGCTGGCGCTGGGCCTGGCGGTGCTGGGGGAGCTGGTGCTGTGGTTCCCGGCGCCCTTCCTGGCGATTTCGCAGGTCTCGCCGGAGGTCGGCGCGAAGGTGCGGGACTATCTGCGGATGTTGGGCGTCGCGCTACCGGCGGCCCTGCTCTTCACCGCCTACCGCGGCTTCAACACGGCTGTCTCCCGACCGAAGGCGGTGATGGCGCTGCAGATCGGCGGATTGCTGCTGAAGTTCCCTGCCAGTGCGCTGCTGATCGGTGGGTTCTCGCTGGGACCGCTGCAGGTGCCCGCGCTCGGGGCGGTCGGCTGCGCGATGGCCACGGCACTGGTGATGTGGAGCCAACTGCTGATTGCCGTGGTGGTGCTGCGCCGCGATCCGTTCTATCGCGAATTCGGATTTGCCTCGACGGGGCTGCATCGACCTCGCAAGGACACCTTGGTCCGGCTGGTGAAGCTTGGCGTCCCGATGGGGGCCTCGGTGCTGATCGAGGTCACGGGCTTCACCTTCATGGCGATCTTCATTGCCCGATTGGGCATGACGCCGGTGGCGGGGCATCAGCTGGCGGCGAACCTGGTGGCCATGATGTTCATGCTGCCGCTGGCGCAGGCCAATGCCTGCAGCACCCTGGTGGCGCAGGCGCTCGGTGCGCGAGATTTTGCGGCGGCCCGGCGGCTGGGCTGGCATGGGTTGGAGATTGCGCTGGCGATTGCCTTCGTGCTGGGCGCGGTCGTTTTCACGCTGCGCGGTCAGGTCCTGGGGCTCTACACCAACGACGCAGCCATCATTGCCGCGGCCCTGCCGCTGCTCGGCTGGCTCTGGCTGTTCCATGTGGCCGATGCCGGCCAAACGCTGGCGGCTTTCGTGCTGCGCGCGCATCACATTGCCACCGCGCCGATGGTGATCTATGCCCTGGCGATCTGGGGCCTGGGCCTGGGCGGTGGCTACTGGCTGGCCTTTGGCCAACACGCCGAGGCGCTGCCGCCCAGCATGCAGGGCGCGATGGGCTTCTGGAGCGCGGCGGCGGCCGGCCTCACCGCCGCGGCCATCGGTCTGAGCGTGCTGCTGGCGATGGTGCATCGCCGCGAATCGCCGCATTGACCTCACTGGATTGAAGCGCCCGATCTCGCCACGCTCGGGGGCGAGGCCAGTCTGCGGGCGGCCGCGAGAAGCCGCAACCTCTAGCCTGGCCTGGCCTGGCCAAGCCAAGCCAGGTCGGACCAGACCGGGGCGTCGCTCAGGTCGGAAGACTGAGCGTGAAGACGCTGCCGCCGCCCTCGCGAGCCTCGCATCGAACCGAGCCGTCGTGGGCGAGCGCGATCTGCTTCACCAGATTCAAACCCAACCCGACACCGCCCGACACTTCGGCATGGCCGGGCAGGCGGAAGAAGGCCTCGAAGATCCGCTCCCGCATCGCGTCCGGCACGCCCGGTCCGCGATCGCAGACCTGGACCTCCACATGCGTGGCGCCGGCGCGCCGCAGCTTGACCTCGATCTGCGGCCCGCCATAACGCCGCGCATTCTCGAGCAGGTTGCGCAGCGCGCGTCGCAGCAGGCGATCGTCGCCGCGCAGCGGCACATGCTCGATGCCGGGCTCGGCATCCACCTCGGCGGACACGCGAGCGGCCTCTTCGGCGGCAATCGCCAACAGGTCCACGCTCTCCGGCCGCAGGGCCTGTGCACCACCTTCGAGTCGGCTTGCCAGCAGCACTTCTTCCACCAGCGCGTCCAGCTCGCCGATGTTGGTGTTGATTTCCTGTTGCAGCCGGAAGCGCTGCGCCGGCGACGCCTCGTCCAGCATCGCAAATGCCATCTTCAGACGCGCCAGCGGCGAGCGCAGCTCGTGGCTCGCATTGGCCAGCAGGCTCTTTTGCGAGCGCATCAGGTTTTCGATCTTCTCGGCCGCCAGGTTGAAGCTTCCCGCCAGCGCGGCCACTTCATCCTTCCCGTTGTCCAGGACACGGAAGCTGAGGTCGCCGCCGCCGAACTGCTCGACGCCCGATTTCAGCGATTCCAGCCGACGCGTCAACCGCCGCACGACCGGATAAGCACCGCCCGCCACCGCCAGGAAGAGCACGGCCAACAGCACGGCCAGCGCTTCACCGCTGGGCCGCGGCATCCAGCCTGGGAACCAGGAATTGGCGGCCTCTTCACGGCGCTGCTGCTCCAGGCGTTCGAGCATGCGCTCGCGCATCGCCTCGATTTCAGGACGCGGTTCATGACGCCCGGCCCGATCGCGGCGGGCTTGCGGATCGCCGCCATCGCGGGAGGGATCACGACCGACATCGCGCGGATCACGTCCGGCATTGCCGGACGGGTCGCGCGCGTCGCTCGCGGCGTTGTCGCCTCGCCGATCACCGGCCTGGGTGCTCGGCGAGCTCTGGGCGTTCTGGGCGTTCTGGGCGTTCTGGGCGCTCGGGGAGTTCTGGGCGTTCGGCCTGCCCAGTGGTTCTTGCCCGCCCTGCGGATTCTGCGCGAACCGACCATCCTCCCGACGCGGGCCACTGCCGCGATCCTCCGGACCGAATGGACCCGGGCCGCCCAGCGGACCCGAAGCCGCCGGCGGACGGGCCAGACGCAGGAACAGCAGGTGCCGGCCGTCATCCAGCGGCACACGCAGCACCCGCGTGCCCGGCAGGTCTTCACGCCGCTCGAACAGCGGCGAGGCGCCGATGCGCCGCCCCTTCGCATCTTCCAGCGCCAGGGCCATGCGCAGGCGCTGGCCCCAGTCCTCGACGGAATCCGCTTGCTCCCCCGCAGGCGCCGAGGCGGCCGGCAGCGCACGCTGGACCAGCACGGCCATCGCGACCAGACGCTCGGAAGCCGCTTGCTCGAAGGTGCCGCGCTCTTGCTCGATGCGACCCTGGAACAGCCAGGCGGAGCCGATCGCAAAGGCGAGCAGCACCACCACCACGGTGACGTAGATGCGAAGGTAGAGCGACTTCACTCCAGGCCTTCGGCGTCTTGCTTGCGTGCGAACACGTAGCCGGCGCCGCGGACCGTCAGCACCCGTCGCGGGTTCTTGGCGTCATCCTCGATCAACGCGCGGATGCGCGAGATGTGGACGTCGATGGAGCGATCGAAGGCCTCCAGCGGATGGCCCTTGAGCGCATCCATGATCTGGTCGCGCGAGAGCACCCGGCCCGGACTTTGGGCCAGCACGACCAGCAGGTCGAACTGGTGGCTGGTGAGGTCGCAGGCATTGCCATCCAACCGCACCTGCCGGGCCGCCAGGTCAATCTCCAGGCGACCAAAGCGCAGCACCTCGTCGCCCAGCGCCTGCGGCTCGGTGCGGCGCAGCAGCGCCTTCACACGGGCCTGCAGTTCACGGGGCTCGAAGGGTTTGGCGAGGTAGTCGTCCGCGCCAAGTTCCAGCCCGAGGATGCGGTCCATCGGCTCGCCGCGGGCCGACAGCATCAGCACCGGCAGGCGGCGCCAACGCTTGTCGCCGCGCAGTTGCCGGCAGAACTCCAGGCCGTCGCCATCCGGCAGCATCAGGTCCAGCACCAGCAGCTCGTACTGGCCGGCCTCCAACTCGGCACGGCCTTGGGCCAGCGAGCCGGCGAAGCTCACATCGAAACCGGCATTGCTCAGGTAGTCACCCAGCATGGCCGTCAAGCGTGCGTCATCGTCGATCAGGAGCAGTCGGGGGTTCATGGGGCGTTGCGAAACGGCGGCGGCCCGGGCCGAATCGGCGAGGCCGCGTACCGCTGAATCGTCAAAAGTCTGAAGCATAGCCGGCCTCCTGGTTCAACGGCTCGGCGGCGGGGGCGGCAGGTCACTCCCTTCACCGCGTCCGGCGCGGCCACCGTGTTCCATCATGTGCTTGACGCGCTCTTCCATGCGGGCACGGTGCTTCTTGAACTGCTCGGCCGCCTTGGCGCGCTGCTCGGCGGTGAGCACCTTGGCCGCGTCGATCGCCGCCTGCGTCAGCCGCTTGGAGACCACCTCATGCTGGGCCGCGATCTGCTGTCGCAGGGACTCGATGGCGGCGGTGTCCAGCGTCGGTGCGGCGAACTGCGCCTGCAATTGCTCGTGGAGTTGCCGCTCGGTGTCGTGCTGACCCTTCAGGTCGTTGCGGGCGACTTCGAAGATCTGCTTGATCTGCGCCCGTTGCGCGTCGCTGGCGCCGACTTCCTTGAGCAGGCGACCATCCATCATCATCGGACCGCGAGGCATACCCGGGCCGGGGCCGGGGCGGCCATGAGCGGGAGGCGCGTCCGGGCCACCGGGCGCCTTGGGTTCGGCGGCTTGCACACCGATCGCGGCCAGGCCGAGGGCGGCCACCAGGCCGAGGGCGTGGATCGAGCGAAGCGGGCGGGAGAATCGCTGGAACATCATGAACATCTCCTTGGTTTCGGGATGAGTGCATCGTCGGCGACTCAGGTAAGTTGGCCGTGGGCGGCCCGTAAAGAAAGATGAACTCCCTCAAAGAGACTTGACGCTGCCTGGCCGCTGCTTCACCGGACGTCGGCACCGCCATGCGGGATGGACGGACACACGGGACACGCCTGAAAGCGTGCGGTGACGGGCTCAGGCGTCCGGCGGAAGGTCCAAAACGCCGCGCAACCGGGTGGTGCGAAGGACGCGGGTCGGTATAGGGCTCTTTTCAAACCCGACACATTCAAAGGCACCGGGCCCCGTACCTACCGCCCGGCAGGCAGGCTGGCTGGTCGGCTGGCCCGCTGGCTGGCTGGCTGGCTGGCAGAGTGATTCGATCCGCAATGGACAGGGACGCCCGAGCGAGCCATCGAGCCCACCAATGAAAACGCCCGGGACGCCCGAGACGCTGCATGTGCGGCATCTGGGGCGCCCCGGGCGCTGTCGGGCGAGTTCGCTCGACCGTTGGCGCCGCCGCCGAAGCGGCAGTCAGCCGTTCAATCGATCAGGTGATCGATCGCTCAGGTGATCGGCTTGAAACGCACGCGCTTCGGACGCGCACCTTCTTCGCCCAGGCGCTTCTTCTTGTCGGCTTCGTACTCGTGGAAGTTGCCGTCGAAGAAGAACCACTGCGAATCCCCTTCGCAGGCCAGGATGTGGGTGCAGATGCGGTCCAGGAACCAGCGGTCATGGGAGATCACCATGGCCGAGCCGCCGAACTCCAGCAGCGCCTCTTCCAGCGCGCGCAGGGTTTCGACGTCCAGGTCGTTCGACGGTTCGTCAAGCATCAGGACATTGCCGCCCTGGGCCAGGGTCTTCGCCAGGTGCAGGCGACCGCGCTCACCCCCGGAGAGCTGGCCGACCATCTTCTGCTGGTCGTTGCCCTTGAAGTTGAAGCGGCCGATGTAGGCGCGGCTGGGCATCACGAACTTGCCGACGATGATGTTGTCCAGCCCGCCCGACACGTCTTCCCAGACCGTCTTGTTGGCATCCAGGCTCTGGCGGCTCTGGTCCACGAAGGCCAGCTTGGCCGTCTTGCCGATCTTGACCGTGCCGCTGTCGGGCTGCTCCACGCCCTGGATCATGCGGAACAGGGTCGACTTGCCGGCGCCGTTGGGGCCGATGATGCCGACGATCGCGCCCGCCGGCACCTTGAACGACAAGTTGTCGATCAGCACCCGGTCGCCGAAGCTCTTGGTCACGCCTTCGAACTCGATCACTTCATTGCCCAGGCGCTCGGCCACGGGAATGAAGATTTCATTGGTTTCGTTGCGCTTCTGGTATTCGACGTCGCTCAGCTCCTCGAAGCGGGCCAGACGCGCCTTGCTCTTGGCCTGACGGCCCTTGGCATTGGAGCGCACCCACTTCAGTTCTTCCTTCATGGCCTTGGCGCGGGCGTCTTCGGTCTTCTGCTCCTGCTCCAGGCGGCGTTCCTTCTGGTCCAGCCAGTCGGAATAGTTGCCCTTCCAGGGGATGCCGTGGCCACGGTCCAGTTCCAGGATCCATTCGGCGGCGTTGTCCAGGAAGTAGCGATCATGGGTGATCGCCACCACGGTGCCGGGGAAGCGCTGCAGGAACTGCTCCAGCCACTCGACGGATTCGGCGTCCAAGTGGTTGGTCGGTTCGTCGAGCAGCAGCATGTCGGGGCGCGACAGCAGCAGGCGGCACAGCGCCACGCGGCGCTTCTCGCCCCCGGACAGCACGCCGATGTTGGCGTCCCAGGGCGGCAGGTTCAGCGCGTCGGCAGCCAGTTCGAGCTGCAGGTCGGTGTTTTCGGAACCGGCGGCGGCAATGATGGCTTCCAGCTCGCCCTGCTCGGCGGCCAGGGCGTCGAAATCGGCGTCCGGTTCGGCGTAGGCGGCATAGACCTCGTCCAGGCGCTTCTTGGCCATCAGCACGCCGCCAATGCCCTCCTCCACCGCTTCACGGACGGTCTGGTCGGGATTGAGCTTGGGCTCCTGCTCCAGGTAGCCGATCTTGATGCCGGGCATGGGCACCGCATCGCCCTCGATCTCCTTGTCGACGCCGGCCATGATCTTGAGCAGCGTGGACTTGCCGGAGCCGTTCAGACCCAGCACGCCGATCTTGGCGCCCGGGAAGAAGGACAGCGAGATGTCCTTGAGGATGTGGCGTTTGGGAGGAACCGTCTTGTTGACGCGGTTCATCGAGAAGACGTATTGGGCCATGGCGGATGGACTCTGCTCGGTTCGTGGGTGGAATGGGCGCGCGGCTGCGGCGTCGGGCCGGAGGGAGATCCGGCCGGTCCGGCAGCCTTGACGTGTGCGCGATGCTGACGCGAGATGCACGCATACGGGGCGCGAGATTCGCATCTTGCTCGCCATGACGTCCGGCCCGCAACAACACATTGTCGCAGCTTCCGCCCCTGCCTCTAAACTCGAACGCCCTCACCGAGGGCACCACGCTTGCCCCGGACCACCCGCGAACCCGCCCACCGCCCCCGAGCGTCGCCCGCCTGTCGCACTGCCGGGGCCAATCGCCGATTGATGGAGATGCCCAGACCATGATCCTGAAGACCGCCACTCGCATCAGCACGACGCGGACTGCCCGCGCCCTGCTGCCCTGGGCGCTGGCCGCCGGCAGCCTGTTCAGCGTCGGGATCGCCAGCGCGCAAACCCTGCGCTGGGCCAGCCAGGGCGACATGCAGACCGCGGATCCACATTCGCAAAACGAAATCCTGACCAATTCCATCAATGGTCAGACTTACGAGCGCCTCGTCTCGCGGGACCAACAACTGGCCATCGTGCCGGGACTGGCCACCGAATGGACGCAGGTGAAACCCACCCTGTGGCGGCTCAAGCTGCGTCAGGGCGTGAAATTCCATGACGGCAGCCCGTTCACCGCCGACGATGTGGTCTTCTCGATCCAGCGCGCCAAGGATCCGAACTCGCAGATCAGCGTTTATGCGCAGGCGGTAGGCACGCCGAAGAAGATCGACGACCACACCGTCGACTTCCAGCTCGACAAGGTCAATCCGATCTTCCTGCAGCACCTGGACACGCTGTTCATCATGAGCAAGCGCTGGAGCGAGCAGTACAAGGTCACCAAGCCGCAGAGCTTCAAGGACCGGGAAGAGACCTATGCCGCCACCCATGCCAATGGCACCGGCCCCTACATCCTGGTGGACCGTCAGCCTGGCGTGCGCACGACCTTCAAGCGCAACCCGAACTGGTGGGGCAAGTTCGACGGCAATGTGCAGGACGCCGTCTACACGCCCATCGGCAACGATGCGACGCGGCTCGCCGCGCTGATCTCGGGCGAAATCGACTTCGTCGTCGACCCGGCGCCACGCGACATCCCCCGCCTGAAGCAGACCGCAGGCGTGAAGGTGCAGGAAGGTCCGGAGAATCGGCTGATCTTCATCGGCATGGACCAGTCACGCGACAAGTTGCTCTACGGCAAGGTCCCGGGCGACAAGAACCCGTTCAAGGACCTGCGGGTGCGCCAGGCGCTCTACCAGGCCATCGACATCAACGCCATCCGCACCAAGCTGATGAACGGCCTGAGCGTGCCCACCGGCGGACTGACGCCCTCGCCGCTGGGCGCCTTCAACGATCCGCAGCTCGAGGCCCGATTGCCTTACGACCTTGCCGCCTCGCGCAAGTTGATGTCGGATGCAGGCTTCGCCGACGGCTTTGAGGTGACGTTGGACTGCCCGAACAACCGCTACATCAATGACGAGGAGATCTGCCTGGCACTGGCCTCGATGTGGGCGCAATTGAAGGTGAAGGTCCGCGTCAATGCCCAGCCGCGGGTGCTGATGTTCCCCAAGCTGGAAAAGCTCGACACCAGCCTCTACCTTTACGGCTGGGGCGGCACCATCACCGACGCGGAAACCCTGATCACCCCGGTGCTGCGCAACCGCAGCGACAAGGGCGTCGGCAACTACAACTTCGGCAACTGGCGCGACGACAAGTTCGATGCGCTGGCGGCCGCCTCCAGCATCGAGGCCGATCCCAAGAAGCGCGAAGCCCTGATCAGGGAGGTGCTGGCCGAGTTCAAGGCGCAGATCCACCTGATTCCGCTCCATCGTCAGATGATTCCCTGGGCCACACGTCAGAACGTGACGGTGCAGCACCGCCCGGACAACTGGTTCGAGCTGCGCTGGGCGACCGTGAAATAAGCCGGGCGACCAAGAAGAAAGCCGCGGGCCCGTCATGCACGGGCGCACGGCTGGGCTCGATCAGGAACCGGCCAGTTTCATCTGCGGCAGCAGCAGCGAGCCGACGGTCTTGCCGCCCAGGGTGTAGGTGTCCGAACCGATGCCGACGATCTGCCGGAACATGTCCTTCAGGTTGCCGGCGATGGTCACTTCATTGACCGGGAAGGCGATCTCCCCGTTCTCGACCCAGTAGCCGCTGGCACCGCGGGAATAGTCCCCGGTGACGTAATTGACGCCCTGCCCCATCAGCTCGGTGACGAACAGGCCAGTGCCGAGCCGGCGAAGCATGGTGGGCAGGTCATCACCCGGCGCGGTCGCACGGCTGCGCATCGTGAGGTTGTGGGAGCCGCCGGCATGGCCGGTGGTGCGCAGACCCAGCTTGCGCGCCGAATAGGTGCTCAGGAAATAGCCCTTGAGCACGCCCGCCTCGACGACGGTACGGGGACGCGTGATGACGCCCTCGTCATCGAAGGGCGCGCTGGCCTTGCCCTTGAGCAGATGCGGATCTTCCACCACCTCGACGTGCGGGGCCAGGATCTGCTGATCCAGGCTGTCCAGCAGGAAGCTGGCCCGGCGGTAGAGCGCGCCGCCGCTGGTCGCCTGAACCAATGCGCCCAGCAAGCCGGCGGCCACCGGCGATTCAAACAGCACCGGCACGGTCGCGGTCTTGACCTTGCGGCCCTTCAGGCGTGCCAGAGCGCGCTCGGCGGCGTAGCGGCCGACGGATTCGGCGCTGGCCAGATCGGCGGCGTCACGCATCGAGCTGTACCAGGCGTCGCGCTCCATGCCCGCGCCGCGACCGGCGATCGGTGCGACCGAGAGGGAATGCCGCGAGCTGGCATAACCGCCGCGGAAGCCGCGCGAATTGCCAGTGAAGAAATGCGATTGCTGCGCCGACACGGCCGCGCCTTCGGAATTCGTGATGCGCGCATCCGTCCTCAGCGCCGCAGCTTCGCACTCCAGCGCCAGTTCGGCCGCGGCCTCGGCGGTGATCGCCCAGGGGTGGAACAGGTCCAGGGACGGGCGGGCCTCCGCGTCCAACGACAGGTCCTGCTCATCCGGCAGACCGGCGAATTCGTCCTCGGCAGTGAAGCGGGCGATGTCGTAGGCGGCGCGCACCGTGTCCTTCAGGGCCTTGACCGAGAAGTCGGAGGTGCTGGCATTGCCGCGCCGCTGGCCCAGGTAGACGGAAATGCCCAGCGACTTGTCTCGGTTGCGCTCGACATTCTCCAGCTGGCCGCGGCGAACCGACACCGACATGCCGCTGCCTTCAGACACTTCCGCACCCGCGTCCGACGCGCCGAGCTGCTTCGCTTCGGCGAGCACATCCTCGATCAACTGTCGGAACTGGTCCTGGCTGTAGGCGAATCCTTGCTCGGCTTGGCTCATGAATACGGTCTCGTGTGATGGGGCTCGCGCGGGACGACAACCGTCCGCGCGGAAATGGTCGCAATAGGGGGTCGCAAATGGGGGTCGCGACCGGGATCGACAGGGTGGCGACTATCATACGGGCGCTGCGCCCCACCCTCTCGGTCGGGGCTTCTGACCTTTCCCCCATGCAAGATTACGAAGATCCCGACGACGAACGCCCCAGCAAGAGCCAGCTCAAGCGCGACATGTCCGCGCTCCAGGCCCTGGGTGTCGATCTGCTCGCACTGCCGGAAAAGCGCATTGCCGCGCTCAATCTGCCCGAGAAGCTCAACGATGCGCTCCGGGACGCCCGCCGCAGCACCGCGCACGAGGGCAAGCGGCGGCTGCTGCAGTTGATCGGCAAGCTGATGCGCCACGTCGACCCGGAACCGATCCGGGAAGCCGTCGCGGAATTCAAGCTGGGCCGCGCCCAGGATTCGCTGGAGCTGCACCAGGCTGAACGCTGGCGCGAGCGGCTGGTCAGCGAAGACCCCGCGCTGCAGGCCTTCATCGACACCTTCGACGAAGTCGATGTCCAACAACTGCGCAGCCTGATCCGCGCCGCCCGCAAGGACCGCGCCCTGGAGCCGGAACAACGCAACGGCCGCGCCTGGCGCGAACTGTTCCAGTTCATCAAGGCCCACGTGCTGGCGGCCAAGGGCTCGACCGGGAGCGACGACGAGCAAGCCGACGCTCCGGGCAGCGACGATGAGTGAGCCCAGCGCCAGCGGCCCCGCCGCCGCATTGCAGCCCGGCCCGATCGAGCCGGTGCGGATCGGCATCGTGTCGATCAGCGACCGGGCCTCGAGCGGTGTCTACGAGGACAAGGGCCTGCCCGCGCTGCAGGACTGGCTGACCGCCGCGCTGCTCAATCCGATCACGTTCGAGCCGCGACTGATCCCGGACGAACGGGCACAGATCGCCCACACGCTGCGCGAGCTGGTGGACGACGCCCGCTGCGACCTGGTGCTGACCACCGGCGGCACCGGCCCTTCGCCGCGCGATGTCACCCCCGAAGCGACGCTGGATGTTGCGGACCGCGAGATGCCGGGATTCGGCGAGCAGATGCGCCAGATCTCGCTGCATTTCGTGCCGACGGCCATCCTGTCCCGGCAGGTGGCGGTCCTCCGGGGCCGGGCGCTGATCATCAATCTGCCGGGCCAGCCCAAGGCCATCGCCGAAACCCTCTCGGGGCATGAGGCCGCGTCTGGCATCTTTGCCGCGGTGCCGTATTGCATCGATCTGATCGGCGGCCCTTATCTGGAAACCCGCGACGAGGTGTGCGCGGCGTTCCGCCCCAAAACCGCCCGGCGCCCCGCGCGCCAGGGCTGAATGAAACGACTGATCTCATTCATCCGATGGGATCGTCACCCACGACTGAATCGAACCACCCTCCGCTCATGAAAATCACCAAAGACACCATCGCGACCGTGGAACTGAAAGTGTCCGACAAGCTCGGCCGCGTCATCGAGAAGACCGACGAACCCATGGCGCTGCTGATCGGCGGCTATGGCAACACCCTGCCGGTGGTGGAATCCACGCTGGAAGGCCAGGAAAAGGGTTTCCAGACCGTGCTGGAACTGACGCCGGAAACCGGTTTCGGTGAGCGCGACGAGGGCCTGCTGATCACCATCGCCAAGAAGGACTTCCCGCCCGGCGTCAAGGTCGGCGGCCAGTTGGAAGTCCGCGGCGAGGATGGCGAGTTCAAGGTCTTCACCGTGTCCAAGATCAAGGGCGACGCGGTGATCCTCGACGGCAACCACCCGCTGGCGGGACAGCATCTGAAGATCAGCATCAAGGTCAAGGATGTCCGCGCGGCCACGCCGGAAGAGATCGAACACGGTCACGCGCACGGCGCGCATGGCCATCATCATTGAGGGATGAGATCTCGCTTCGGGCCACTGCCGATCACGGCTGACCCGCAGCACTGAAGGCGGGGCGCGCCGCGGAAAGGTCATCATGACCTTGCCGCAGCGGATTGACGCTGGCCGTCAGCGCGTCACTTGACCAAACGGGCGAACTCGGCGGCGTCGAACTGCTCGTCCTGCTGCGCGCCGCTTGGCACGCAGTCCCGACGCTGGTCTTCGGAGAGCTTGGCCACCGCCTGCCACAGCAGCGCAATCTGATGCTCATGGCCGGCGGCGTGGTCGATCAAGCCCTTCATGGCCAGCGCGACCGGATCGTCGCCCTGGGTGACCCCGTAAGCGGAGAACCCCATGCGCGCCGCGGCAGCCTCGCGTTGGGCGTCGCCCTTGGCTTCGATGATGCGCGCCGGATTACCGACGGCGGTCGCGCCCGCCGGGACCGGCTTGGTCACCACGGCGCCAGAACCCACGCGGGCGCCTTCCCCGACGGTGAAGCCGCCCAGGATGCAGGCATTGGCGCCCACAATCACGCCGCGCTCCAAGGTCGGATGGCGTTTGGCGCCCTTCACCAGCGAGGTCCCGCCCAGGGTGACGCCCTGGTAGATGGTGCACTCGTCGCCGATCTCGGTCATCTCGCCGATGACGATGCCCATGCCGTGATCGATGAAGACGCGCCGGCCGATGGTCGCGCCGGGGTGGATCTCGATGCCGGTCAGGAACCGGCCGACATGCGAGGTGAAGCGACCCAGCCAGCGCCATCCGCGCGTCCAGAACCAACGCGCACAACGATGCAGCACCAACGCATGCAGACCGGGGTAACAGGTCAACACCTCCCAAGCCGAGCGAGCGGCAGGGTCGCGTTCGAGGATGCAAGCGATGTCTTCGCGAAGACGCTGAAACATGAGGGACGCAGCGGTGGGCTGTCCTGGATGGAGGATGGGATGCACGCGGCCAGCGACGGCCGGGCAGGACACTGGGCGCAGACCCCAAGGTCATGAACGCCAGCGGGCGGCCAGTTTAGCGGCGGGCGCCAACCTTGCTTCGGTCAGGCTCTCTGGGATGGAGGGCAGCTCGGGTCGCCGCTCGTCGCTCGTCGCTTCACCACGAACGCCCGATCGCGGAGTCATGTGTCAACGCCCTGCGACAGGCGATTCCTGCGCTGCGACGGTCGTCAGGCACCTCATGCGGTGCTGCGGTCGTCGGACGCGTCATGCGCTGCTGCGGTCGTCAGGCGCTGCGTGCGCTGCTGGAGCCCTCAAACGCTCTCGGGCAACGGCGCTCAGCGCTCAGCGCTCAGCGGTCAGCGGGCCCGGTTTTCTCGATGGCACGCGCGATCCCGCGCAGGATATGGACCTCCTCCTGCGTGAGGCCGGCCCGATTGAAGAGCTGATTCAGTCGTGGCATCAATTTCTTGGGCGACGCCGGATCCAGGTAGCCGAGATGAATCAGGCTGCGCTCCAGATGCTGCAGCAGACCTTGAACCGACTGTGCATCGGCCCATTGCGGGTCGGCGGTCCGGGCCTGGACGGGGAACCCGCCGAGTGCCTGCCGCCAGTCGTACGCCAGCAGTTGAACGGCCTGCGCCAGATTGAGCGAGCCGTAGTCCGGATGCGTCGGGATGGACAGCACCGCATGGGCGCGATAGACGTCCTCGTTGCTCATCCCATACCGTTCGGAGCCGAACACAAACGCCACCTGCGGCGTGGTTCTCGCAGCACCCGGCGCAGCGCCCCCCGCCAGCTCGGCGAAGAGTTCACGTGGCATGCGGGTCGGCGGCCCGAAATCGCGCGGAGTCATGGCGGTGGCGCACACGAAGGTGCAGCCGTCCAGCGCATCCTCCAGCCGATCGACGATGCGGGCGCGCGCCAGGATGTCGGCCGCACCGCTGGCCATGGCGACGGTGTCTTCCTGGCTCAGCACATCGGCGAAGCGGGGCCTGACCAGCACCAGATCGCGAAAGCCCATGACCTTCATCGCACGGGCGGTCGAGCCGACATTGCCGGGATGGCTGGTCTCGATCAGCACGAAACGTGTCGGATCCAACGCCGGAGCGGGTGCGCCGGGATCGGCGGAGGATGGGGGCATAGGGGAAACCACGACTCTGTGCCAAAATCGCGCATTATCCGCGCCGACGATGGGCTCACGCCCTTTGTGGCGCGTTGCTCTTTCCCTTCGCCAGTCCATCTCCAGCACAGGAATCGTCCCGCATGACGCAAGTTGCCCTTCATCCCATGCTCAACGTCGCCATCAAGGCGGCGCGAACCGCCGGCGCCATCATCAACCGCGCGTCGATGGATCTGGACATCCTGAAGATCAACACCAAGTCGCCCAATGACTTTGTGACCGAGGTGGACCAGGCCGCAGAAGCGGCCATCATCGAAACCCTGCTGCAGGCCTACCCTGACCACGGCATCCTCGCCGAAGAGTCCGGCCGCACCCACGGCGCCCGTCATTCCGAATACCAATGGATCATCGATCCGCTGGACGGCACCACCAATTTCATCCACGGCCTCCCGGTCTATTGCGTGTCGATCGCCCTGGCACACCGCAACGTGGTGCAACAGGCCGTCGTCTACGACCCGACCCGCAACGACCTCTTCTACGCCACCAAGGGCCGCGGCGCCTACCTCAACGACAAGCGCCTGCGCGTGTCCAAGCGCACCCGCATGAGCGACGCGCTGATCGGCACCGGCTTCCCCTTCCGCCGCGGCGACAACTTCAAGCGCTACATGAAGATGTTCGAGGAGGTCATGACCCAGTGCGCCGGCCTGCGCCGCCCTGGCGCTGCCGCCCTGGACCTCTGCTACGTGGCCGCCGGCTACTACGACGCCTTCTTCGAAACCGGCCTCAACCCCTGGGACGTGGCCGCTGGTTCGCTGATCATCACCGAGGCAGGTGGTCTGGTCGGCAACTTCACCGGTGAATCGGACTTCCTGTTCCAGCGCGAAATCGTGGCGGGCAGCCCGAAGATCTACGGCCAATTGGTGCAGACGCTCACCCCGTACACCCGCGTGATCAAGGCGGAAGACCTGGAGGCCGATGCGCAAGGCGAGGGATCGCCCAACGCCAGCGCCACATCCGCCAAGCCGGCAGCCGCGACTGCCGCCGATGCGGTGGCTGAAGCCGCCCAGAAAAAGCGCGGACCTGTCCGGATCAAGAAGACCGAGGACAGCGAGGGCTGAACGTCGCCCCTCAGGACCGGCCTGTGAGCGAACCTCACGATCAGCCCCGCCCTCGAGCGGGGCTTTTTCATGCCTCGCAGCGGTGCGGTTCACCCGCCTCTCGCAGGTCATGGCTCAGGGCGCCTCCTCCGTCGTCCTGGGCGACGATTCCCGCACGCGGCTCGAGGCATTGGAGGGCGGCGCCGCCACACCCCCCGCTGCCAAGGGCGCGCTGGCATCCAATCGAGGCGCGCCCAGCACGTCCAGACGCTGATTCAGTTGGCGGAATTGTTCGGTCAGCTCATGCTGATGCTGTTGATAGACACTGCCCGCACGGACCGATTGGATGGTGGTCTGTTGCACCGCCCACACCGCCCCATACACCCCGGTGACCACGGTCAACACCGGAACCACCCACCACCAGCGGAGATTGCCCACGCGCAGGGCCAGATCCTCCACTTGCTTGGCGAGCGCGTCGATTCGGCGGGACACGCCTTCCAGCTGCAGTTGCAGCAGCTTGACCTCCGCGCGCACCTCTTGGCGGAGGGCGCCCAGCTTTGCGTCGTGCTCTTCTCGCCCAATGGGGTGGAACGAACGCTCATTCCGCGAGCGCGAAGGGCTGTCTTGACGTTGTCCATGACGCTGGCCATCGGGACGTTCGTGCAGCCATTCTTGTGAAGGTTCCTGCGGAAGTTCGTGGGCGCGCTCATGCGGGCGCTCATGCAGGCGATCGCTTGGTCGATCGTGCGGTCGATCGTGTGGTCGATCGTTTCGACGCTCGTCGGCATGGTCCCAATGAGACACTGCGGGCCGGGCCTCGTGGGCCGCCGGCTCGCTCATGGGCTCTGCCGGGCGCTGCCCACCGGTGGACCTCTCCGGCAGGGGTGAGGGTGTCAAGAACGCGGCGGCGGTCGCGCCCTTCATCGTGATGTCTGCGGTCGTCATGTCCTGCTCTCCGTCAAGGGGTGAAACACAGGGGTTCAGACTAGTCCCGCAGGCGGCTCACCTCAATCGCGCAAAAGCGGGCACTCCGAAGGGGGGCGTTGGACGGACCTTGAGCCGCCCCCTCTGCCCTACACTGTCGCCTCCAGACCCCCCAAGCCCTCGGTCAGAGGGCTTTGTTCATTTCCAGACGCCCGATGAGCAGTCCCGCGACCGACGATTTCAGCCAGCACACACCGATGATGCAGCAGTACCTGCGCATCAAGTCGGAGTATCCGGAGACCCTCGTCTTCTACCGGATGGGCGACTTCTATGAGGTGTTCTACGACGACGCCCGCAAAGCGAATCAGTTGCTGGACGTCACCCTCACCACGCGAGGCCAAAGTGGCGGCGCGCCGGTCGTCATGGCTGGCGTTCCCGTGCATGCCCTGGACGCCTATCTCGCCAAGCTGATCAAACTGGGCGAGCCCGTGGCCATCGCCGAACAGATCGGCGAAGTCGGCGCCACCAAAGGGCCGGTCGAGCGCAAAGTGGTCCGGGTGGTCACGCCCGGCACCGTCACCGATGCTGAGTTGCTCGCCGACAAGCAGGACGCCATCCTGCTGTCCGTCGCCACGCAGGGCAAGACCTTCGGCCTGGCCTGGCTCTCATTGACCCAAGGCGAACTGGGCCTGGCGCAATGCGGAGAACGTGAACTGGCCTCCTGGCTGGCCCGCCTCGCTCCTGCCGAAGTGCTGGTGGACCGCGAGCGCCACCCCGCCGCCGTACTCGCCGCGCGGCTGCCCATCACCAACCGCCCCAGTTGGCAGTTCGACACCAGCCTCGGCCAACGCAAGTTGTGCGAGCAACTCGGTGTCGCGAGCCTTCAGGGCTTCAATGCGCAGGATCTGCCAACGGCGCATGCGGCCGCTGCGGCGCTGCTGTCCTTTGCAGAACACACCCAGGGCCGTGCGCTCTCGCATGTGAAGCGCCTGCAGGTCCAGCGCGCGACCGATCTGCTGGATCTTCCGCCCGCCAGCCAGCGCAACCTGGAACTCACCCAGACCCTGCGCGGCGAGACCTCGCCCACGCTGCTGTCCTTGCTGGACACCTGCCGCACCGGCATGGGCAGCCGCGCGCTGCGTCACTGCCTGCTGAACCCGCCGCGCGACCGCACGATCGCCCGCGCTCGGCAGGATGCGATCGCCGAACTGCTGGCCACCGGCTTCGATCCACTGCGCGAAGCCTTGCGCCAGGTATCTGACGTCGAACGCATCTCCGCGCGCATCGCGCTGCGGCAAGTCCGACCGCGGGAACTGGCGGGCCTTCGCGCCACCCTGCAGATCCTGCCCGAACTTGCCCAGACGGTGCCCGCCGGCTCCGCCCTGCTGGATGAGTTGGCCGTCGGCCTCGGCGCATCCCCTCATTTGGCCGAATTGCTGACCCGCGCCATTGCCGAAGAGCCCGCCGCGTTGTTGCGCGAAGGCAATGTGATCGCCACCGGCTTCGACGAACAACTCGACGAGCTGCGAAGCATCCAGACCAACTGCGACGACTTCCTGCTGGATCTCGAGACCCGCGAACGGGCTCGCACCGGCATCACCAACCTGCGCGTGCAGTACAACAAGGTGCATGGCTTCTACATCGAAGTCACCACCAGCGGCCTCGACAAGGTGCCGCTCGACTATCAGCGCCGCCAGACACTCAAGAACGCCGAACGCTTCATCACGCCCGAGCTCAAGACCTTCGAAGACAAGGCCCTGTCGGCGCAGGAACGCGCGATGGCGCGTGAGAAGCTGCTTTATGAGCTGGTCATCGACCAACTGGGCGAGGAGCTCCCTGCCCTGGGCCGACTGGCGCGCTCCCTGGCCACCCTGGACCTGCTGGCCGCCATGGCTGAACGTGCCGCAACCCTGAACTGGTGCCGGCCCGAGTTCGTGACCCACCCCTGTATCGACATCCAGGCCGGCCGCCACCCGGTGGTCGAATCCCGCCTGCGGGAAACCGGCAGCGGCGAGTTCATGGCCAACGACTGCCGACTCGACGCCCGCACCAAACTGCTGGTGATCACCGGCCCCAACATGGGCGGCAAGAGCACCTTCATGCGGCAGGTGGCCCTGATCGCCCTGCTGGCATCCATCGGCGCCTATGTGCCCGCAGCGGCCTGCCGGCTCGGACCGATCGATGCGATCCACACCCGCATCGGCGCGGCGGACGACCTCGCCAACGCCCAGTCGACCTTCATGCTGGAGATGACCGAGGCAGCGGCCATCCTGCACAGCGCCACGGAACAGTCGCTGGTGCTGATGGACGAGATCGGCCGCGGGACCTCGACCTTCGATGGTCTGGCATTGGCCGGCGCGATCGCGACCCATCTGCACGACAAATGCCGCGCGTTCACGCTGTTCGCCACCCACTATTTCGAGTTGACCGAGTTCCCGGCCAAGCACACGCAGGCGATCAACATGCATGTGTCGGCGGTGGAAAGCGGCGAGGACATCGTCTTCCTGCACGAGATTCAACCCGGGCCCGCCAGCCGGAGCTACGGCGTGCAGGTGGCCCGGCTGGCCGGCATGCCCGCCCCGGTGGTCCGTCAGGCGCGTGCGGCGCTGGAAGCCCTCGAAGCCCGCGCCAGCGAAGACGAGAGCCAGATCGACTTGTTCGCCGCACCGCCAGAGCCTGCCCCGGGTGCCCTGGCGGCGGATGAGCCCTCCCCGCTGCTGGACGCGCTGCGCGATCTCGATCCCGACGCGCTCAGCCCGAGAGAGGCGCTCGCCGCGCTCTATCAGTTGAAGTCCTTGGCTTCGGGACGGCTTTAACCACCGCCTGGCCACTGCACCGCCGCCAATCCACGATCATCGCCACGCACCTGACGCCCCTTCCATGAGCCCAGCGACCCACGCGATGCCCCCCTCTCAGCCTGACGGACCGAAGACCCTGGTCTTCTCCCACGCCAATGGCTTCCCGTCCGGCTGCTATCGGGTGCTGTTCGAGACCTGGGAAGCGGCAGGCTGGCAGGTGCATGCGTTGCCGCGCATCGGACACGATCCGCGCTATCCGGTCACCAGCAACTGGCCGCACCTGCGGGACGAACTGCTGGGCTTCATTCAGGACGAGGTGCGACCGCAAGGTCCGGTGATGCTGGTCGGCCACTCGCTGGGCGGCCTGTTGTCGCTGCTGGCGGCCTGCCGAAAACCGGCGCTGGCGCAGGGTCTGGTGATGCTGGATTCGCCGGTCGTGGACGGCTGGCGGTCGCACAGTCTGCAGGTGGTGAAAGCCGCGGGGCTGATCCACCGCGTGTCGCCGGGAAAGATCTCTCGGCAACGCCGCCATGAATGGCCGACGCGTGAGGACGTCCACACCCATTTCGCGACGAAGGGGAAGTTCGCCCGCTGGGATCCACGGGTGCTGCAGGACTATGTCGCCAGCGGATTCGATGAGCAGGCGGACGGTCGCATCCAACTGGGCTTTCAACGCGAAATCGAGACCCGCATCTACAACACCCTGCCCCACAACCTGCCACGCATCCTCAAACGCCACGCACCGAAATGCCCTGTGGCCTTCATCGCAGGCACGCAGTCCGAAGAACTGCGCCAGGCCGGTGCTGGCGCATCAAAGGCGTTGGCGAAGGACCTCTTCCGCTGGTTTGAGGGCACCCATCTCTACCCGTTCGAACGCCCGGACGACACCGCGGCGCTGGTGCTCGAATTGATGGCAGCCATGCGCGCCAAGGCGCACACGGCCTGATGCGTCAATCGTCGATGCGCACCGAGCGCGTCAGCAAGCTGGGCTGAACGGGCGTCGTGCCCTGCAACTTGAAATAGGTTTCCAGGGCGTCCACGTCCATCGGCCCGGTCTGCACCAGTCGGCCCTTGGTGAGGGTGGTGAAGCCGTCGCCACCGGCTTGCAGGAAGGCGTTGATGGTCACTCGCAATTTCTGATCCGAGGTGATCGGCTGGCCGTTGAGCATCAGGCTGTCCGGCAGGATGCGCTGACCCGCCGGACGACGCTTGTCCCAGCGATAGCTGAAGCCCTGAGACACCTGCAGCGGCAGGAAGCGGCTGTCGTTCACCTGCCATTGCTGCTCGAGCACCTCACGCAATTGCGCGCCGGTGTACTCCATCACCACCAGCGCATTGGAGAACGGCAGTGCGGCAAACAGGTCGCCGAAGGTGACGCGGCCGTCGTCGCGTCGGATCAATCCGGTACGAACCCCGCCGATGTTGGTCAACGCCAATTGCGCGCCGCCGGCCGAACTCGCCGCCGTGGAGGCCAGCATCGCATCGGCCACGAGTTGGCCCATGGTGGTGCCGCCGCCCTTGTCCCGGTCACCATCCTCCTTGCTGAGCGGGCGGGCGAGGAACCCCACCGGTCGCTCGATCAACGGATTGGCCAGGCGCTGATAGGACGCGATCAATGCCGTCTGGGCGGGATCCTTGGCAATCTCGGGGCGAACGACCAGGTTCTCAGCCCGTGCTTCGACCAGCCGGCCGGACCGGCGATCGATCTGCAGATCGATCTCACTGACCAGCGTGCCGTACTTGTCGCCGCTGGTGACCAACCGACCGTCTATCCGACAGTTGTAGGCACGGTGGGTGTGTCCGGAGACGACCAGCCCCACGCTGGGATCCAGTTGCTTGACGATGTCCACAATCGGACCCGAGATCCCCGGGCATTCGTTGTAGCTGCCAGTCGGAACGCCGCCTTCATGGATCAGCACCACGACGGTGTGCACGCCCTGTCGCTGGAGTTCGGGGACCAGGCGATTGACGGTCTGGGCCTCGTCGTCGAAACGGAGTCCGGCCACGCCGGTCGGGCTGACCAGATTGGGCGTGTCTTTCAGGGTCAGGCCGATGAAGCCGACAGGCACGCCATCAAACCGCTTGATGCTGTAGGCGGGCAGTACCGGGCGCCCGGTCGCGGTGTCGATCGTGCTGGCCGCCAGGTACTGGTAACGCGCGCCGGTGAACGGGGTCGGCCCCTTGCAACCATCCTTGAGATGACAACCGCCGTTCTGCTTGCGCAGCAGCTCCGTCAGTCCCTGATCGAATTCATGATTGCCGACGGCCGACAGATCCAGACCCATCAGTCCCAGGGATTCGATCGTGGGCTCGTCATGGAACAGTGCCGACAGCAGCGGGCTGGCACCCACGAGATCGCCTGCAGCGACGAAGACATGGTTGGGGTTCTTCGCCTTCAATGCCTGGACGACAGTCGCCATGCGCTCCGCGCCGCCCGCGCCCAACGTCAAGGTCTCCCCGGTTTGCGGATCGCGAAGCTTGATGCCACCGGCTGGCGGCATCAGATTACCGTGGAAATCGTTGATCGCCAGCACCTTCACCGCCACCGTGGCCGCGTTCACCGTCGACGTCGACTTCAACGCAGACGGGGCGGGGGCGCTCGGCGGAGCGTCTGGCGGTGCCGTCATGCTGGCGCACGCGGCGAGCACGGCGCTGCTCAGCAGCAGAAGGAAATGACGCGGAACCAGTCGATTCATGAGGGCACTCCGAGGTCCTGCAAACCTCTGCGATCGGGGACGGCGGATTGTGCCTCGCCGACAGGTTCAAAGCCGTGTTTGACGGCTCGCGTGTTCGCAGTCCGGGTCGTCGCAGTTGTCGCAGCGCCAATCGCCCCCCAGGCGCTCGCCGCGCTGAAGCAGTCGACCGAACAGACCGTCTTCTCGACCGAGATGAGGACGCAGCAGCGGTCCCAGCGCGTTCAAGGCTTGCGCCAAGCGCGCCCCACCCTCTCCGGCCACCAGGCTGTAGCCCAGCCCTGAACCGCGGAGCGCGCGCCGGATCGCCTGATCGACCGGGCCGCGCACCTGCGGGCCATCCCGCTGCAGGCCATCGGCCACCCAGGGGAGGTCCAGCGCCATGAGCAAGGTCGCATCCATGCCGGCCTGCACGCGCAGTGCGAACGGATAGAGACTGTCATCCTGAAACAGCAGGTCGCTGTAGATGGCGGTCATCAGCGGCGTGGTGTCGTGCAGCACGAGGTCATGGGCCTGCGCAGCGACGTCGGCGCGACGATGCTGCTCCTGGGCGATGGCCATCTGCTCGTCCGGGCGTGGCGTGCGGCCCTCCCGGTCGCACCACTCACGCAGGAACTCCGGGACCAGGGCACATCGCAGCCGGGTCTGATCGCACAGATGGCGCAGCAGGTCCTGACCGAGCTGACTCTTGCCGGTGCTCTCGGCCCCGAGGAGCGCGATGTGAAGCGCCATGTCGAACCTGGCGGTCGCGGGTCAGGCCGGCACCGGCGCGCCCAGCTGACGTTGCCACGCACGCCAACCCGCCACCGACATCGGTACGAAGACCGCATACAGCACCACCGTCAGCCAGTAGCCCTTGAGCGCAAACAGGGCAATGCTGACCAGATTCACCAGCACCCAGACGGGCCAGTTTTCCTGGTACTTGCGACCCAGCAACCATTGCCCAGTGATGCTGGCCACGGTGGGCAAGGCATCCCAATAGGGCAGCGGCGAATCCGTGCGGTGTTGAAGGAAGAGCCCCAACAACGGCCAGGCCGCCAAGGTGACCAGCAAGGCGGCCCAACGGCCTCGGGGCCCCAGTGTGCGAACACGCAGCGCCTGACCATCCGCCGTCCGGCCGCGCAACCATTGCCACCAGCCCCAGAGCGACAAGGCGGCGAACAACAATTGCAACGAGGCCTCGCCATAGAGCTTGCCGCTCCAGAACAGGAGGAAGTACAGCAGCGAACTGCTCAGCGCCAGCGGCCAGGCCAGCACTTGAACCCGCATGTTGCACACGACCATCCAGATGGCCAGGACGAAGGCGACCAGTTCCAGCCAACTGATGGGACTGCCCAGGGCGGTGAACGCCGGAGCGAGCATCAACGACACGAGGGACTGAAGCGACGGCAGAGCATCCATGGATCACTCAGGGGTTCAATGGCGCAAGGCTAGCCCGCCAGGCTGACGACGAGGCCCGCCTCGGGAATTCGGGAACACCGAGACCCGGCAACCCGGAGCCTCGGGAGCTCGACGAATCCTGAACTCCAAGACTCGCGGAGCCCGCAAGTCGGCAAGTCGGCAAGTCGGCAGGTCGGCAGGTCGGCAGATCGACACATCGGCGCAACGGCAGCGGACGGACCAAGATCGAGTCGATCGGAACAGACACCGCCGAGGCGACTCAGCGACGCAGCGGAACGAAGACTTCGTCCGGCTTGACCATGCCCAGTTCGAGCCGGGCCTTTTCCTCGACCATCTCCAGGCCTTCGCGAAGGTCCAGCAGTTCGGCCTGCAATTGTGCGTTGCGGGCCCGCGCCTTCTCGTTGGCCTCCATCTGCTCACGCAGTTCGGCCCGCAACTGGACGCCGCGCGCCAGCCCGCCCTTGCCAAACCAGAGCTGGGCCTGGATGGCGACAAGGAAGGCTGTGAGGACGATGGCCAGGGCTTTCACGGCCAGAAGTGTAGCCGCAGCGCGGTGGCAGGCATTGCCCGGCACCTACCGCATTCAGGTGGGGCGTGTTGGCCATCACGGTCCGCCATCAGGGGCCGCCACCACGGCTGATGAATGCCCCGGATGACAGGTCATGACCGCCGCGCCGCCACCCTACCGACCCCTACTGACCCCTGTCGGCCCCATCCAATCTGATCCGCAACGGCCTGATCGGATGGGACACCGGCCGCAGTCCAGGGGCGCAACACGCCGCCACCCGGAATGCCGGCCCCTGCGGGCGATCAGCGCAGGTTGTAGAACGCCGAACGGCCAGGATAGACCGCCACGTCGCCCAGGTCTTCCTCGATGCGCAGCAGCTGGTTGTACTTGGCCATGCGGTCGGACCGCGACAGCGAACCGGTCTTGATCTGACCCGCGTTCAAGCCGACGGCGATGTCGGAAATCGTCGAGTCTTCGGTCTCGCCCGAACGGTGCGAGATGACGGCGGTGTAGCCAGCGCGCTTGGCCATCTCGATGGCCGCGAAGGTCTCGGTCAGGGTGCCGATCTGGTTGATCTTGATCAGGATCGAATTGGCGATGCCCTTGTCGATGCCTTCCTTCAGGATCTTGGTGTTGGTGACAAACAGGTCGTCGCCGACCAGCTGCACCTTCTCGCCCAGCTTCTCGGTGATGTGCTTCCAGCCATCCCAGTCCCCTTCGGCCATGCCGTCCTCGATCGAGATGATCGGGTACTTGTCGACCCAGGTGGCCAGCATGTCGGTCCACTGCTCAGCGCTCAGCTGGATGCCGCCCTCGCCTTCCAGGACGTACTTGCCGTCCTTGTAGAACTCGCTGGCAGCGCAGTCCAGGCCGAGCGCGATCTGTTCGCCGGCGGTGTAGCCGGCCTTGTCGATGGCTTCCAGGATCAACTGGATGGCCGCCTCGTGGCTTTCCACGCTGGGGGCAAAACCGCCTTCGTCGCCGACGGCGGTGCTGATGCCCTTGTCGTGCAGGATCTTCTTCAGCGCATGGAAAACCTCGGCACCCCAACGCAGGGCCTCGCGGAACGACGGTGCGCCCACGGGGATGATCATCAGCTCTTGCAGGTCCAGCGTGTTGTTGGCGTGCGCGCCGCCGTTGATGACGTTCATCATCGGGACCGGCAGTTGCACCCCACCCATGCCGCCGAAGTAGCGGTACAGCGGCAGGCCGGATTCTTCGGCCGCCGCACGCGCCACTGCCATCGACACCGCCAGCATCGCATTGGCGCCCAGGCGGCTCTTGTTGTCGGTGCCGTCCAGGTCGATCAGGGTCTTGTCCAGGAAGGCCTGTTCCGACGCGTCCAGCCCCAGCACCGCTTCCGAGATCTCGGTGTTGATGTGCTCGACGGCCTTCAGCACGCCCTTGCCCAGGTAGCGCGACTTGTCGCCGTCACGCAGTTCGATCGCTTCACGCGAGCCGGTGGACGCGCCGGAAGGCACGGCCGCACGGCCCATCACGCCGGACTCCAGCAGCACGTCGCATTCCACGGTGGGATTGCCGCGGCTGTCGAGGATCTCTCGGCCGACGATATCAACAATGGCGCTCATGGGAACAGTCTCCAGAAGTGAAAAATCTTGTCGGCGCGCATGGTGCCAGCTTGTAGTTACCTGCGCAGAACAATCGATCCACGGACGCACGTGGCCAGCACGGCGGGCGGTGTCGAGGCGATCGTCATCAAGGTGACGCGCGGATCACACACCGTCGACCAACACCATGCGCATGACGCCGGCGTTCTCGCGCAGCGACTTGGCATGTTGGTAGGTCTCGGAGTGATAGAAGCCCTTGGCGGCTTCGCGGTCGGCGAACTTCAGCACGACCAGACGGCCCGGGGTCCACGGGCCTTCCAGCACCTCGAACTCGCCGCCACGCACCAGCACCTCCGCCCCATGCTCCTTCATCGCCTTGGTGCTCCATTCGCGATAGATCGCCATCTGGGCGGCATCGGTCACGGTCACGTCGATCAGGATGAAGGCGGGCATGGGCGAGGTCTCGGGCGGGTTCGCGGGGCGCTGACGCGGCCTGTGGAAGGAAGCGCGGCGTCGGTTGGTCTCAGCGGTCTCAGGCGGTCTCAGGCGGCCTTGGCTTCAGGATGGGCCTTGGCCTTGTGCTCGAGCGCGGCCTTGATGAAGGCGATGAAGAGCGGGTGGCCGTCCCAAGGGGTGGACTTGAACTCCGGGTGGAACTGCACGCCCATGTACCAGGGGTGCACCTCGCGCGGCAGTTCGACGATCTCGGTCAGCTTCTCGCGCTGGGTGATCGCGGAGATCACCAGGCCGGCGTGCTGCAGCTGATCCAGATAGTGCTCGTTGGCCTCGTAGCGATGACGATGGCGTTCGGTCACAACCGGGCCGTAGATCTCATAGGCCAGCGTGCCCGGCTTGACGTCGGAGCTCTGGGCACCCAGGCGCATCGTGCCGCCCAGATCGGACTTCTCGTCGCGCTTCTGGATGGTGCCGTCTGCATCCTGCCACTCGTCGATCAGCGCGATCACCTTGTGCTGCGCGTCGGGTTCGAACTCGGTGGAGTTCGCGCCCGCGAGGTCAGCCTTGTGACGGGCATATTCGATGGTCGCGACCTGCATGCCCAGGCAGATGCCCAGGTAGGGGGTCTGGTGCTCGCGGGCGTACTGGGCCGCCAGGATCTTGCCTTCCACGCCGCGCTTGCCGAAACCGCCCGGCACCAGAATCGCGTCGTACTGGCTGAGCTGGCGAATGCCGTCCGCATCCAGCGTTTCGGAATCGACGTACTCGATGTTCACCCGCGCATGGTTGTGGATGCCGGCGTGGCGCAGGGCCTCGTTCAGCGACTTGTAGCTGTCCGACAGATCGGTGTACTTGCCGCACATCGCGATCGTGACTTCGGTCTTGGGGTTCTCGACCTCGCTGACCAGGGTGTCCCAACGCTTGAGGTCGGCCGACTTGGTGTTGAGCTGCAGCTTGGTGCAGATCAGTTGATCCAGACCCTGCTCATGCAGCACGCGAGGCACCTTGTAGATGGTGTTCACGTCCCACATCGAGATCACGCCGTATTCGGGGACGTTGGTGAACAGCGAGATCTTCTCGCGCTCATCGTCCGGGATGCGGCGGTCGGCACGGCACAGCAGCGCGTCGGGCTGGATACCGATTTCGCGCAGCTTCTGGACGGTGTGCTGGGTGGGCTTGGTCTTGAGTTCACCGGCCGCGGCAATCCACGGCACATAGGTCAGGTGAACATAGGCGACATTGGTCGGACCGAGCTTCAGGCTCATCTGCCGAGCGGCTTCCAGGAAGGGCAGCGACTCGATGTCGCCCACGGTACCGCCGATTTCGACGATCGCCACATCCACCGCATCCGGCGTGCCATGACCGGCACCGCGACGGATGAACTCCTGCATCTCGTTGGTGATGTGCGGGATGACCTGCACCGTCTTGCCGAGATAGTCGCCGCGACGTTCCTTCTCCAGCACGGACATGTAGATCTGTCCGGTCGTGAAGTTGTTGCTCCGCTTCATCCGCGTGGTGATGAAGCGCTCATAGTGGCCCAGGTCCAGGTCCGTCTCGGCGCCGTCGTCGGTCACGAAGACTTCGCCATGCTGGAACGGGGACATCGTGCCCGGATCCACGTTGATGTAGGGATCCAGCTTGATGAGGGTGACCTTGAGGCCGCGGGACTCGAGCAAGGCGGCGAGAGAGGCCGATGCGATGCCCTTGCCGAGGGAGGACACGACACCGCCGGTGACGAAGACGTACTTGGTCATTGTCTTGCAGCGCCTGGGTACTCCGATGGGATCCCAAAAACGCCGTGGTGGTAAAGCGCGATTATATAGGTCGGCTCTTGGTCGACCCGGCGCCCGGCGTGCCTCCCCCCGCATCAGAAGGATATCAGGGGCGCCTTGGGGGATGCCGGGGTCGCCCAAGGAGACAGACGGAGGGCCCCGCGAAGCCGGGATGCCACACCCCAGCAGCCGGCCGCTTCGCGCGTTGCTGCCCCGCTGGGAACACCCCGGGAGAGGGAGAGGGAGAGGGAGAGGGAGAGGGAGAGGGAGTAGAGAGCGAGAGAGACATCGCCGCCATCTAGACATTTTGTTCTAGACAATCTCTTCTAGAACACCTATTCTGCGCGTCATGTCGAAAACTGGATTGCCACCCCCTACGGCGGGCGAACTCGATCTGCTGCGCGTGCTGTGGCGCCTCGGTCCCGCCGATGCCCGCCAGGTCCACGAGGCCCTGCTGCCCGAACGACCGGACGCCACCTATGCGACGGTGCTGCGCCAGTTGCAAGTGATGCACGGCAAGGGGCTGCTGGAACGCGATGAAACCCAGCGCCCGCAGCGCTATGCACCGGTGCAGACCCAGGAAAGACTCCAGACACGGCTGCTGAAGGAACTGATCGCCAAGGCCTTTGCCGGCTCCGGCAAGGCGCTGGTGATGGCGGCACTGAAGGGTCATGTGAATGCCAAGGAGCGGGCGGAGATCCAGGACCTGCTCGACCGCGAGGCCAAATCCTGATGGGCGCGATCTGGTTGGACAGCGCCGTGGCGGCGCTGGGTTGGGTGCTGCTGCATGCGCTCTGGCAAGTGGTGCTGATCGCCGCCCTCGCCGCTGTCGGCTTGCGGGCACTGCGCGGTGCCGCCCCTCAGGCGCGCTACGCCGTCTGCGCGGCGGCCCTGGCCGCTTGTCTGGCCTTGCCGCTGCTGCACTGGCTATGGCTGGTGCAGCCGTCCGGCCAATGGCGCTACGACAGCGATGAGGCCCTGCCCCGCCCGCTGAAGGAACTGGTCGACCACCTCCCGCTGCTGGTCCACGCCTGGGCCAGCGGTGTCGGACTGATGAGCCTGCGTCTCGGTCTGGGGCTGGTGTGGGTGGCCCGACTGCGACGCCGCGCCACCGCCGCCCCGGCCGAGTGGCAGGCGCGGCTGGATGCGCTGCGCCGCCGACTTCACATCCACCGACCAGTGCCGCTGCGCCTGCTGCCGACGCTGGACGGCCCGATCACCGTCGGCGCCTTCCGCCCGCTGGTGCTGGTGCCCGCCAGCCTGCTCACCGGTCTGCCGGCGCCGCTGATCGACGCCCTCCTGGCCCATGAACTGGCCCATGTGCGGCGATGGGACTTCCTGGTCAATCTGCTGCAGAGCCTGGCCGAAGCGCTGCTGTTCTTCCATCCCGCCGTCTGGTGGCTGTCGGCCCGCATGCGGCATGAGCGCGAACAGGTCGCCGACGCGCTGGCCGCCGACGCGCTGGAGGGCGACCGTCATCGCGTGGCCACCGCCCTGGCCGCGCTGTCGCAGTTCAACGCATCCCCCGCATCCCGCCCATCCGTCCGGCGCCCCGATCCGGACGCCCGCGCCGGCCGGTCCGCCCCTCCCCCCTTTCCCGCGCTGTCCGCCCGCGGCGGCCACCTCCTGCAACGCATCGAGCAACTGATGATCACCACGCCGCACACCACCAGCTGGAAGCTGGCCCTGCCTGCCTTGTTGCTGGCCTGCGCGACCCTGCTGGTCCAAGCCGCCAGCCATGCGCCCGTCGCCGTGGACGAGCCCACCCAGGCCCGCTCGCCGCAGCGTCAGTCCGGCGTCGTGACCGCCGCCGCACCGGTCGCCGCACCGGCCTTCCAGACCGTGTCCGGCACACAGATGATGAAGCTGCCGGTCAATGCGCGGCATGTGATGGTGGTCGACGACAGCGGTCGGGTCATGATGGCCAAGGATCCGGATGCGATTGTTCCGATCGCCTCGCTGACCAAGCTGATGACCGCGATGGTGGTCCTGGATGCCCACCAGGATCCGCAGGCGATGTTGCGGATCGACGCCGCCGATGTCGACCTGCTCAAGCACAGCCGCTCCCGGGTGGCAGTCGGCGCCCAGATGACACGCGCCGCGGCGCTTGAACTGGCGCTGATGTCCTCGGAAAACCGCGCCGCCGCCGCCCTGGCCCGTGCCTATCCCGGCGGCACCGCCGCCTTCGAGGCCGCCGTGCAGGCGAAGATCCAGGCGCTCGGCCTGACCCGCACCACCCTGGTCGACCCCACCGGCCTGTCGCCCGCCAACACCTCGACCGCCACCGAAGTGGCCCGCATCGCCATGGCCGCAGCGCACTATCCGGACATCGCCCGCATCACCAGCGACAAGAGCAGCCGCGTGGCGATCAATGGCCGCGCCCGGGAGCTGCGCAACACCAACCACCTGGTCGGCGGCAAGGGCTGGGACATCAAACTGTCCAAGACCGGCTACACCACCGAGGCCGGCCGCTGCCTGACGATGCGCATGAAGAGCGGCGGTCAGACGCTGACCGTCGTGCTGCTCGATGCCGATGGCTCTGCCCAGCGCCTGCGTGATGCGTCGCTGATCCGCAAGTCGCTGTCGCGTCTGGCCGCCGCCTGAGCGCGGGGGCCGCGGCGGGGCCGCGTCGGGTGTGGCCCATCGCCTGCGGTTGCGCTGCAGATGCGCCGCGGATGTCCGGCCGAGGCCCCGCAGACGCCCGCCGACGCCTCGCTGAAATCCCCTTGATGCCCTCCTGATCCGGGCGCCTCGCCGGCGCTCGTCCCACGCCATGCAACGACGTCATCTGATCGGCGCTGCCAGCGCCTGGGCTGCCGCATGGCCGCTCGGCGGCTCAGCGGACCCCTTGCCCTTCGCCTCACCCGCGCTTCCCGCCCGCATCCGCGCCAGCGTTGATCGCGTGATCGACATCGGCGTGTGCACCCGACCGTTCCGGCTGCAAGGGCCGCGCATCGAGTCGGAGCGCCTGTTCGGCAAAACCGTGGTCCACCACTACGGCCACGGCGGCAGCGGCTGGTCGCTGTCGTGGGGATCGGCCGCCATCGGCGCGCTGCCCCTGATCCAGGCGACCGGGGAACGTCGCATCGCCGTGATCGGCGGCGGCGCGATCGGACTGACCACCGCGCGCGTGGCGCAGCAGGCCGGCCTGCGGGTGCGCCTCTACGCCCGCGAACGCCCGCCCGAGGTCGCCTCCACCCACGCCACCGGGATGTGGACGCCCGACTCACGTCTGTGCGCGCTGGCCGCCGCCACACCGGCCTTCGAGCGACGCTGGGAGGCCATGGCTCGCCACGCGTTCCGCAGCTACCAGCAGTTGCTGGGCGCGCCGGGGTCCCCCATCGAATGGCGCGACGGTCATGTGCTGTCCGACACGCCGTTCGATGCCCCGGGTGCGGGCGACCATGGCCTGCCGGGCGAGCCCGAGTATCCCGACCTGATGGATCTGATTGCAGACCTGCGTCCAAGATCGAGCCCGCTGCGGCCGGATCAGCACCCGTTCAAGGTGGCCCATGCCCGGCGCTTCACCCAGATGGTGTTTCACATCCGACCCTATCAACGGATGCTGGTGGAGGACTTCCTGCGAGACGGCGGCGAGTGGATTCAACGGGACTTCCAGCATGCCCGCGAGCTGGCCACGTTGCCGGAGCGCACCCTGGTGAACTGCACGGGCTACGGCGCGAAGGCGCTGTTCAATGATCCGCTGCTGATCCCGGTGCGCGGCCAGACCGCTCGATTGATTCCGCAGCCTGAAGTCACCGACCTGCTCGTCTACCGCGGCCACAACCTGGTGGTGGTGCCCCGGCGCGATGGCTTGCTCGTCCAGGCGCAGGATCCGCAGGACTTCAACAACCCCGACCACAAGGTGGTGCGCGCGCTGACCGATGCCGCTGTGCAGCGGCTCGCATCGCTGTTCGCTTGAAGCGCTGTTCGCATCAGAAGCCCTTCCCAGGAGACGCCGTTCGTCAGAATGCGCTGCCCGCCGTCAGACGCTGTAGGTGGCGTCCGACACGGTGCCTCCGGGCGCCGCGCTACCGTCAGGCATCCCGGCTGCCCTAGGGCAACTCATGCCTCGCACCTCCCCTACCAACACGCCTTCTGACCCCGGCCGGACTGCCGACTCAAAAGCCAACACCGCCAACTCCGCGGCCACGGCGCCCGCAACGAACACGCCCTCCGCAGCCGGCGCCCGCGCCCGTGCGCGGGCGGCCGCACAGCGTGCCTTGGCGCGCACCCGGGACGCCTTCAAACGCAAGTCAGACAGCCCCCGGCGACAGCCGCCGCGACTCTCCGCCGCCGCATGGCGGCAGTTCCTTCAACTCGCCAAGCCGTATTGGCAAGGCGACAAGAAGCGAGCCGCCTGGGGCTTGCTGACCTTGCTGGTCGTGCTGATGCTGTGCGAGACCCAGCTCGCGGTGATGCTCAACGACAAGACCGGTGAAATGACCTCCGCACTGGCCGCGCGCGACCATGGCCGGTTCTGGCTCTCGGTGCGGGACAGCCTGATGGTGCTGGCCTTCGCCGTCCCGGTCTACGCGTTCTACTACTACATGCGGGACGCCTTCTCCAACCATTGGCGTCGCTGGCTCACCGGTCGGTTTCTCGACGGCTACCTCGACGGGCGCAAGTACTACGACATCAGCCGCGGCAGCGCCGCCAGCCAGCACGGCGACATCGACAACCCCGACCAGCGCATCAGCGAAGACCTCAACACCTTCACCGGCCGCTCCACCCATTTCCTGCTGATGATGTTGGGCTCGGCCATGCAACTGGTGGCCTTCTGTGCGGTGCTGTGGTCGCTGTCCAAGCCGCTGGTCGCCTTTCTGGCGGTCTATGCCACCACCGGCACCTTCCTGGCCCTGTATGTCTTCGGCTCGCCGCTGATCAAGCTCAACTTCTGGCAGTTGCGTCGGGAGGCCGACTTCCGGTTCGGTCTGATGCGGCTGCGCGAGAACGCCGAATCGATCGCCTTCTACCGCGGCGAACCGCAGGAGCGCGCCCAGATCGAAGGCCGCTTCGAAGCCGTCTACGACAACTATGCCAAGCTCATCCGCAAGCAGCGCTCGCTCAACCTGTTCCAGCGCGGCTTCAGCCAGTTGACCCTGGTTGTGCCCAGCGTGATCCTGGCCGACAGCGTGCTGTCGGGACAACTGGAGGTCGGCGCCGCCGTCCAGGCCGCGGGCGCGTTCGCTGCGGTGCTGACCGCCGTCTCCCTGATCGTCGACAACTTCGAAAGCCTGAGCCGGTTCGTGGCGGGCATCGACCGGCTGCATGCGCTCTCCGAAGCCGTGCTGCACAACAAGCCGCCCACCGGACGCGAACGTGAGCGCATCGCCAGCAGCCCGGCCGAGCAACTGGCGCTGCGTGAGGTCACGCTCTACACGCCGCAGTTCGACCGCCTGCTGGTCGACAAGCTCAACCTCCAGCTCAAGCCGGGCGAAAGCCTGCTCATCACCGGGGTGAGCGGTTGCGGCAAGAGTTCATTGCTGCGCGCCATTGCCGGCCTGTGGCGCACCGGCAGCGGCACCATTGAACATCCACCGATGGAGGATGTCTTCTTCCTCCCGCAGCGCCCTTATCTCCAGCCGGGCAGCCTGCGCAGCCAGATGATCTATCCGGACACCCGGACCGACCTGGATGACGACACCCTTCGCCGCATCCTGGACGAGGTCAGCCTGCCGGAGCTGGTCGATCGGGTCGGCGGCCTGGATGCGGTGCAGGATTGGGAGAAGCTGCTCTCGATGGGCGAGCAACAGCGTCTGGCCTTTGCCCGCGTGCTGGTGCGACGTCCCAAGATGGTCATCCTGGATGAGGCCACCAGCGCGCTCGATGGCCGCAATGAGCACCGGCTCTATCAGCGCCTGTGCGAGGACGGTGTCACGCTCGTCAGCATTGCGCATCGCCCCGCGGTGTTGCGGCATCACACCCATGTGCTGCGACTGCACGGAGGAGGTGAATGGTCGCTGCATCCGGCGGAAGGCTTTGCCTTCGAGTCCGACGATCCGGAGGCGGCCGACCCCCGGGTCAGCGCGGGCTCCGCACGCGGCGATGTCCGGACGCTGACCGGCACGTCGACGCCCGCGCTGGCGGCCGATCCCTTGGGGACGCCGATGAGCACGGCGCCCGTCGAAGCCGACGAGCCCAGGCGGGCGGCGATGTCCGAAGCCGACCGTTCCTCCATCGCTGGGCTGAGCCTCGGCACCGCCACCTGAACCCAGGATGTCAGCCATGATGCTCGCGCTCACGCCCCTCACCGCCGCCGTCCACCCGGGCGCCGCCCCCGCCTCCAGCACGTCCGCCTCCGGCAGTTGGATGGACGAGGTCGTCGACACGATCCGCACCGAGTTCTCTGACATCCCCGACACCGCCCAGATCGTGCGGCTGGTGCTGCGCCTGACGCTGGCGGCGCTGCTGGGTGGCGTGCTGGGCTATGAGCGCGAGCAGGCGGGCAAGGCTGCGGGAATCCGGACCCACATGCTGGTGTCGCTCGGCGCCGCGCTGTTCGTGCTGGTGCCGCAACAAGGCGGCATGCCGATGCCGGACATGAGCCGGGTGCTGCAGGGCGTGATCGCCGGCATCGGCTTCCTGGGCGCGGGCGCCATCCTGAAGCTCAAGGAAGAGGAACAGGTACACGGCCTCACCACGGCAGCCGGAATCTGGATGACGGCGGCGATCGGTGTGGCCTGCGGACTCGGCCGCGAGGCCACGGCCGTGGTCAGCACCCTGCTGGCGCTGGCCGTGCTGACCTTGGTGCCGCTCATCACCCGAAACGGCAACCGCAACGGCAACGGCAGCGGCAGCGGCAACGGCAACCGCGCCCGCGCCACGCCCTCGTCGGTCGAACGCTCAGACGACGCTTCCCGCGACTGAGCCAGGGTCGCAACGCCAGGGAGATCCGTTGGGCATGACGGTTGCCGCCGAAGGATGTTGACGCCAAGATGGCCCGGTCGTTCCCGACGCGAGGACCCAAAGCAACGCCCATGAGGACGTGGAGTGCACGATGGATATAGACACGATTTCTTATGCCTATGAGAGTGTGGACGGCAGATTCACCATCAAGCCGCGGCTGTCGCGCCGCTGGCGTGTGAAGCACGACGGCCATCCCTGGGGCGATTCCTTCACCACCGCTGAAGAGGCCGCCAAGGCGGTGGCGGCCGCATTCGCCGTGCCCGAACAGCTGTCGCAATGGTCGGAGGTCGGGGATTACCACACCGAACTGGGCGGCCTGATTCCCTGACCCCCACTGAGCCTTCACCGCCCCGCGTGGGACCGTCAGCCCCGACGCCAGCGCGGCCCCGACCCGCCGCTTGCGATCGGCCCGTGCACCCGGCCTCCGCCGATCGGGTAACAGCGTGCGTCGGCCGGTAGTCCTGACACCGTCGAACCGGTGAACGCGCCGAAGGCCGGGAGGATCAGCTGGTCCGCCGTCTTGCAAAAGCAAGGCAGGCGCAGGCGGTCCGCAGCCGGCCCCCTCAGCCACACTGCTGGATGCAGGTGCCCGGCCAGACGGACGCGCACCGCCGGGCCGTCGCTGGCTCCGCCGGATGCATTCGATGCATTCGATGCATCGTTGGCGAACCCTGTCGATCCGCTGCCCGCCACATCGATGGACGCGCCGCCTGCGGCGTGCGCCGGCATGTGGCAGGCCAGGAACGGTCCCAGCGGATGCGGCTCATCGACGATCTCGAACCTCAGCGACGGCGGCGGATCGCCCGCATGGCTGTCGTGATTGCCTCGCACCAGCACGCACACCAGATCGGCATGCCGCGCCCGCCACTGCGTCGCCGGCTCGATCACCTGGCTCTGCTGCGCCGTGGCGGCATGCAGAAAGTCCCCCAGCACCACCAGACGCTTGGCCTGAAAGCGATCGATGAGGTCACTGAGACGATCCAGGTTGTCGCGCGTGGTGCCGGATGGCACCGGCTGGCCCAGGGCACGGAAGCTCGCGGCCTTGCCCAGATGCACGTCGGCGACGAACATCGTGTCCGCCGCCGGCCACCAAAGCGCCCGCTGCGGTAGCAGCCAGACGGATTCCCCCGCCAATGGCAACGCCACGGCCCCGGGTGAAGGCTCGATGGCGGCATCCCTCATCAACGTCGTCATTCCCTCATCATCGCCCGGTTTCATCCCGATGAAGCCGCCCCACCTCGGCCGCGGAGCGCTCCACGCCACATTCCGCCGACCTGGCCTGAAAGGCAAAAACGGCGAGCAGCCCCCACACCCTTCGTCCCCGGAGGCCCATCAGCGACGCCCCCGCCGCGCCCGCCCGTCCCGACGGGACGACGGCGCTTCACCGCGCGGCTCCATCGCCAGCGACGCGTCCACCGTGCCGATCGCCCATTCCGGCGCCCCTTCCTTCGCATACACCCGCTCCGCGCGTTCATGCGCGGTGCCCACGGTCTCACCGCCGGCACTGCGTTCCAACTCGGACACCATGCGCGCAATGCGTTCGCCCAGTGGCTCGTTGCTCAGCTTCTCGCGGAAGCGTTCCACCATCAAAGGAAAGGCCAGCGGCGTGGGCTTGCGCAGCGCATGCACCCGCACCGTCTGGGTCGCGATGCGTCCCAGCGCGCCGGCGAGTTGCTGCACATCCAGCTCCTGCGTGAGCAGTTCCTGTTCGGCCTGCACCAGCAGCCGGTTCTGGGGGTCATATTGCTGGAACACCTCGAAGAACAGCGTCGCGGAGGCCTGCAACTGTCGATTGCTGCGCCGCTCACCGGGGTGGCTCTGGAAGATCAGTCCCGCGATCCGCGCGATCTCGCGAAAGCGCCGGCGCGCCAGCTCGGTGGCATTGAGACTGGCCAGCACTTCATGCAGCAGATCCTCCATCGGCGGCAGCGTCAGCAGCGAGGGCAGCCGTTCCGCCCAATCGATGGGCTTGGCGCTGAGCAGCTCGATGCCGTAGTCATTCAGCGCGATCGAGAACGTGCCGGATTCCGGTTGCGCCGCCCGCCAGGCCATCAAACCGGCCAGGCCCAGGTGGACCTGGCGGCCGGCAAACGGATAGAGGAACAGGTGCCAGCCCTCGCGGGACTTGAGGGTCTCCACCACCAGCACCTCGGGCGCCGGCACGCCGGACCAACGCCGCTGGATGTCGATCAGCGGCCGGACGCAGGCCATCTCCGGTGACGTGTCCAACCCGGCATCGGCCGCTGCCAACTCGCGCAGCACCGCATCGGCCAAGGTGCTGGACAGCGGCATCCGGCCGCCATTCCATCGGGGCAGCGCCGCGCGGCCCGCGGTGGCGCGTCGCACCAGGGCCGTCATCTGCTCCACCCGCACCAGCTCCAGCAATCGGCCGCTGAACATGAAGGCATCGCCCGGACGCAAGCGCCCGATGAAACCCTCCTCGACCGTCCCCAATTTGCCGCCGCTCAAATACTGCACCGTGACCGCCGCATCACTCACGATGGTGCCGATGTTGACCCGGTGCCGCCGCGCCAGCCGGGCATCGGGCACCCGCCAGACACCGGCCTCGTCCGGAATCACCCGGTGATAGTCCGGATAGGCCGCCAGCGAGGGTCCGCCCTGGCGGACGAAGTCCAGGCACCACTGCCAGGACGCGTCGGACAAGGACTGATAGGCCACTGTCGTCCGAACTTCGTCCAGCAGAGTCTCGGGTCGGAACCCGCCGCCCAGCGCGACCGTGACCAAGTGCTGCACCATCACGTCCAGCGGCTCGCGGGGGCTGTGGCGGGCTTCGATCTGACCGGCGTGCACCGCTTCGCGCGCGGCAGCGGCCTCCACCAACTCGAGGCTGTGGGTGGGTACCAACGTGATCCGCGACGGTCGCCCCGGCGCATGACCGGAGCGACCGGCCCGCTGCACCAGCCGCGCCACACCCTTGGCCGAGCCGATCTGCAACACCCGATCGACCGGCAGGAAGTCCACGCCCAGGTCCAGGCTGGAGGTGCAGACCGCCGCCTTGATGCGGCCTTCCTTCAAGCCCAGTTCCACCCACTCCCGCACCTCGCGGTCCAGCGAGCCGTGGTGCAGAGCGAGCACGCCGGCCCAGTCCGGCCGCGCTTCCAGCAAGGCCCGGTACCAGCGCTCCGCCTGCGAGCGCATGTTGGTGAAGACCAGGCAGCTCGCGCTGGACTCGATCGCCTCGACCACCTGCGGCAGCATCCGCAGCCCCATGTGGCCCGCCCAGGCGAAGCGCTCGGCGGTGGCGGGCAGCAGCGTGTCAATGACCATCGTCTTGTCGGTCTCACCCTGGACCAGCACCGGTGCGAGGTGACCCGACGCACCGTCGATCGATCCATCGGTCCCGAGCAACGTTTTCAGCGCCTCCTCCAGATTGCCCAGCGTGGCCGACAAGCCCCAGGTCATCAAGGGCGCGGCACGGATCGTCGATGCCGGCGTCGCAGGCAATGCGGTGGATTCGGTGGATGCGGAGGATGCGGAGGATGCGATCCATGCCGCTGCGCAGGCCGATGAAGCGGATAAAGCCGACGGTGCGGCCGACGCGGCCGACGCGGATGACGAGGCTGACGCGGATGCATCAGAGGCCTTGGCGGCCCGGCCACTGGCACGCGTGCGCCTGGCGGGCCGCACGGGCGCCATCGAGTCGTCGGATGAAGACGGCACCTCTGAGGGCTCTGAGGGCTCCGAGGCATTCGACGGACCCGACGACCTCGAGGGACTCAACGCATCGCCTGGGCTGAGCCGCTCCCGCCGAAAGGCTCGCAATCGCGCCAACGCCAGTTGCGTCTGCACACCGCGCTTGTTGCCCATCAGCTCATGCCATTCGTCGACGACGGCCAGCCGCACCTGGCCCAATTGATCGCGCGCATCGGCACGAGACAGCAGCAGGGACAGGCTTTCGGGCGTCGTGACCAGCACCGTCGGCAGCCGCCGATCCTGCGCGGCGCGCTGGGCGGAGGTGGTGTCGCCGCTGCGCAGGCCGATCGACCAGTCAGGGCACAGCGCCGCCATCGGGGCCTGCAGGGCCCGCATCGTGTCGGCGGCGAGCGCGCGCATCGGTGTGATCCAGAGCACGGTCAGCGCCGGCGCGAGGGCCTTGCCTCCACGTGTGCGCGTTGGCACTGCCGTCTCGCCCTCGCGCAGCGCCGCCAACGCGCCCAGCCACACCGCCAGTGTCTTGCCACTGCCAGTGCTGGAGTGCAGCAGTCCACTCCGGCCCTGCGCCATGGCGTCCCACACCTGTCGCTGGAACGGAAACGCCGACCATCCCTGCTGCGCCAACCAGTCTTCCTGCACCGACCCCTTCTGCTTCCTCAACGCGCGTCCTCCGGGTGCACATCGGCGTCGGCTTCGGCCTGCGCATCCATGCCGGCATCGGTATTGGCATCGGCATCGGCATCGGTAAGGACATGGGCAGGCGCAGAGTCAACGCCACGGCTTCGCCCCTTCGAGGACCATCCGTCGGTACCAGGCACGGCCAAGGCCGCGCCAGGCTCGGGCACGGACACGCGCGAGCCCATCGCCGCGGCTGATCCGGGCATGTCGCTGACCGCTTCGGTCTCGCGGTCCGTGTCCGCTGGCTTGGCTTTTCGCCGCGCCCGGGCAGGCGGTGCCGCAGGCCCCTGACCCGGCGTGCCTGAGGAGGGATCGACCGGCAGCAGCGCCTGCAGCGTCTGCAAGGTGTCAGCCTCCGCCACCGGCTTGTCCTCACGCCGACGCAGCATCCGCGGGAAGCGCACCGCGATGCCGCTCTTGTGCCGCGCGCTGCGGGCAATGCCTTCGAAGCCCAGTTCGAACACCAGGGTCGGTGTCACGCTGCGCACCGGGCCGAACGTCTCGATCGTGGTCTTGCGGATCACCGCATCCACCTGGCCGATTTCCGCATCGGTCAGGCCGGAATAGGCCTTGGCAAACGGCACCAACTGCCGTGCCGCGTCGTCCGGCGGACCGTTCCAGACCGCAAAGGTGTAATCCGAATAGAGGCTCGCCCGACGGCCATGACCACGCTGCGCATAGATCAGCACCGCGTCCACCGACAGCGGATCGATCTTCCACTTCCACCACACGCCCACCTCCTTGGTGCGGCCCACGCCGTAGCGGGCATCGGCGCGCTTGAGCATCATGCCCTCCACGCCCAGGGCCCGGGCCTGTTCGCGCACACGGGCCAGATCGGCCCAGGTCGCGCCATCGATCAGCGGACTCAGTTCCAATCCCGGCATCGGGTGCGCCGCCACCAGCGCCTCCAAACCTTGGCGACGCTCCCGCTGAGGCCGATCCCGCAGATCCTCGCCCTCGGCCTCCAGCAGGTCGTAGACGCACAGCACAGCCGGCAGGTCCCGCAGCAGCTTCGCACTCAGCGTCTTGCGGCCGATGCGCTGTTGCAGTTCGGCAAAGGGCTGCGCACGCCCCTCGCGCCAGATCAGGATCTCGCCATCCACCACGGTGCCGTCGGGCAAAGCCTCGCCCATGGCACGCAGTTCCGGAAAGCGATCCGTCAGCAGCTCCTCGCCGCGCGACCAGATCGAGACCTGCCCGTCGCGCTTGACCAGTTGCGCACGGATGCCGTCCCACTTCCATTCGACCAACCAATCGGTGGTTGCCCCCAGCGCCTCGTCGAATTGCGCCAGCGGCAAGTTGAACGGATGCGCCAGGAAGAACGGATACGGCTGCCCGCCGCGCGCGGGACTGTCCGCCGCATCGACGTCGGCGGGCGCGACCAGTGCCTCATAGTCCGCCGCGGCCGGCCGCGCCCCGATGTGGGTGTAGCCCATCAGGCGCTGGGCGATGACCTTGGCATCGACCCCGCTCACCGCCGCCAGCGCCTGGGTGACCTGCAGCTTGGACACCCCCACCCGGAAGGCCCCGGTGATCAGCTTGAAGTAGACGAAGCGCTGCGCCGGATCCAAGGTCGCCCATTGGCTTTGCAGCGTCAGCGCCAGGGCGTCTGGCGCCTGTCCACGCAAGGGCAGCAGGTGATCCCGCATCCAGGCCGAGAGCGGGCGCTCCGCCACCTCGGTCGGTTCCGGCAACAGCAGTGAGATGGTCTCGGCCAAGTCGCCGACCGCTTCGTAGCTCTCGTCGAACAGCCATTCGGGCAGGCCCGCAGTCAGCCGGGCCTGCGCACGCAGCAAGGCATTCGGCACCAACTGGCGGGGTTTGCCGCCGGCCAGGAAGTACACCGCCCAAGCGGCATCCTCCGAGGGCGCCTGGCGCAGGTAGGCCTGCAGTGCGGCCTGCTTGGCCAGGCTGCCGGTGGACGCGTCCAGCTCGCGATACAGCGCCGCAAACGCCTTCATGCGGGCTCCTGCTGCGCTGCGGCGTCCGGCGCTGGGGCCTCGGGGCGCTCCGGGCCGTCGTCCTCGTCGCCGTATTCGGTGGCAAAGGACTGCGCACGCAGGCCCTGCTCATTGAGCCAGCGCACCATCACCGGCACGCTGCCATGGGTGACGAAAATCCGCTCCGCGCCGGTGGCACGGATCGCCGCTTGCAGCCCGGGCCAGTCCGCATGGTCCGAGACCACGAAGCCACGGTCCACGCCGCGCCGACGACGCGTGCCGCGCAGTTGCATCCATCCGCTGGCGAAGGCGTCCGCCGGATCGGCGCCAAACCGGCGCAACCAGGTCGACCGGCCCGCAGATGGCGGCGCAATCACCAGCGCCTGCGACAGCGCCGCCTTGTCCAGTGACGCGTCGGTGGCCAGGAAGGTGCGCGGCAGCGCGACACCCGCCGCGCGGTAGACCTCGTTCAAGGGCTCCACCGCGCCATGCGCAACGATCGGTCCGATCGACGCATCCACGCCGTGCAGCAGGCGCTGCGCCTTCCCGAGCGCATACGCATACAGCACCGACGCCCGACCCGCCGCCGCATTGCGGCGCCACCAGGCATCGATCTCGGCGAACAGCACTGCCTGGGACGGCCAGCGGTAGATCGGCAGTCCGAAGGTCGATTCGGTGATGAAGGTGTCGCACCGGACCGGCTCGAAGGGCGCGCAGGTGCCATCTGCCTCGAGCTTGTAGTCGCCAGAGGCCACCCACACCCGCCCGCCATGCTCCAGCCGCACTTGCGCGGAGCCCAGCACATGCCCCGCTGGATGCAGGGAGACCCGCACGCCGTGATGGTGAACCACCTCGCCATAGGCCAGCGTCTGCAGCTGGATGGCGTCGCCCAGCCGCCGCCGCAGGATCGCCTCGCTGTCCCGGTGCGCCAGATAGTGGGCATGTCCCGAGCGCGCATGGTCGCTGTGGCCATGGGTGATCACCGCCCGGTCCACCGGCCGCCATGGGTCGATGTAGAAGTCACCCGGCGGGCAATACAGCCCCTCGGGGCGCGCGACGATCAGGTCCCCGGCCTGGGCTGCCATCGAGGCGCGGTCGGCCTGCAACTGGGCTGTCCGCCTGGCAGAGACCTCGTCATGAAACGGGTCGGTGGGGGCTTCAGCGGGCTCGTCGGCCATGCGCGGGCCTGCGGGGAAAGGGGCATCCGGTCCGGTCATGCCACCGATCGTAGTGCGGCTGCCTCCACGTTCGCTGTAGGACGTGAACCCGTCCGCGCCTGTCCCCCATTTGTCTCCCGATCGTCCCCCGATCGCCGCTCGTTGGCGCCTCGAACCCCGCCCGACCGTTGCAGCATGGCCTCGCAACGGGTGATGGATGACGTCCGGTGCGTCTCCAGCGCAGTGCAGTCGCCCCTTTAATCGCCTTCAATCGCCCTGCAATCACTCAGCAATGGGGTTGCAATCGCGCCGCGATGGCCTCTCCATCGGGTGTCAATGCCCGGCGATGGTCCCTCAATCGCGTGTCAATGCCCCGCGCATTTCGTCCGCATTTCGTCCCAATGAACTCTCAATGGCCATTGAAGGCCGTTGAAGGACTTTCAAGCGACCTCTGAAGCGGCCTCTGCAGCGACCTTTGACCGGTCGTTCACCTGACATTCAGCTGCCTTTCAATCGGCTTTCAACCCATCCCATCACCCTTCAGTGGCCCCTTCAGTCGCCCCTTCACTCGCCCGCGTCAATCGCTCCAGAACCGCTGCGCCATCGCGGCGCAATCCCGGCCAGCCTGCCCATTGGCGGCGCCTCTGTTGCCCCTCCACAGGGGGCTTCCCATCGCCGGGCGCTCCCCTACACTGCACAGGACGGGTTCACATCCACAAAGGTCCGGCGGACGCCGCCAGGACTTTCCGGGGAGGACAAGGATGGGTCGTGTCTCAGGATGGTTGCTGGCCCATCGCCGCGCCGGCTGGCTGCTGGCTCTGGTGATGGCGGCGGTGCTGGGATGGGCTGCCGGTGCGCTGCATCAGGCCTCGCTGGAAAGCGAGTACCGCCGCACCATGGATCAGACGGCCCTGCGCGAGGCCAGCGCCCTGCAGAACTTCACCTTGACCGGCCGCGGCATGGGCGCGGTCACCCTGGCGGGGCAACTGACTCCGGCGCTCAAGACGGCGGCCCAGATCAAGGATGTCGCGCTCGCGCGGCGCACTCGCCCGGCGGCCGACACCTTGCAGGTGCTGGCCAGCAGCGTGGCCTCCCAGCAGACCTTCGTGGTGAATGCCGACGGCGTGCTCATCAGCGCCTGGGACGAAAAGGGCCAGGAGCCCATCGGCCTGGACGTGAGCTTTCGCGAATACTTTCGACAGGCCATGCAAGGCCAGCCCAATGTGTATGCCGGCATCAGTCTGAGCACCGGCAAGCGCACCTTCTGGCTCTCCGCCCCGATCTATGAAACGCCAGGGCAGACGGGCAAAGTCATCGGCGTGATTTCGGCCCGCTTCTTTGCCGAAGGACTTGATCGCTTCCTGGACGCCGGCAGTCACGCCGGCGCGCTCCTGGTCTCACCCACCGGTGTGGTGCTGGCCGCCACCCGCGAGGAATGGCGTCTCACGCTCGACGGCACCCCGCATCCCGAACGCAGCCGCCTGCTCACCGAGAGCCGCCAGTTCGGCAAGTTGTTTGCCGATCCTCAGACCGTGCGTCGACTGCCGTTGGCGCTCAACCTGCGAACGATCGAGCTGGATGGCCAGCGTCATGCCGTGGCACGGGCGCCCGTCGAGTGGCATGACACCACCGGCCAGTGGCAACTGGTGCTGCTGGACGATCTCTCCGGCGTCGCGCCGATGGCCTATCGGTGGTGGATCTCGTTGCTGGTGGGGCTGCTGGCCTTCGGTCTCATGATGATGTGGCTGCGCGGACTCAGCCACCGCGCCGACCGCGAACGCAAGGACCTCGCCCTGCAACGCCAGCACCGTCAGCTGCAGACCATCCTGGACCGATCGCCGATCGGGGTGAGCGTGCTGGTGGACGCCGAGGTGCGCATGATCAACCCGGCCCAGCGCGACATGATCCGCGCCGAGCTGGGCTTGCCCCTGCCCGACGACATCGCCGAGCCCGGCGAGCGCGACCGCCTGCAGGCGCTGATCACCCAGGGCTCCGACGAGCGCAGCATCGAGCTGCGGCTCTACAACCCCAAGCGCGAACTGCGGGACTACCTCGCCTCCTTCCTGCGCATCGACTACCAGGGCGAAACCGCCACGCTGATGTGGATGGTCGACATCACCCGCCGCAAGCAGGCGGAGCAGGCCATCCTGCGTGCCAAGGAAGCCGCCGAGGAATCCACCCGCGCGAAGTCCGACTTCCTGGCCAACATGAGCCACGAGATCCGCACGCCGATGAACGCCATCATCGGCATGTCCCATCTGGCGCTGCAGACCGGCCTGGACGCCCGGCAGCGCAACTACATCGAGAAGGTGCACCGCTCCGCCGAGAACCTGCTGGGCGTGATCAACGACATCCTGGACTTCAGCCGCATCGAGGCCGGTCGACTGACACTGGAGCGGGTGCCCTTCCGGCTGGATGATGTGCTGGATCACCTGGTCAACCTGATCGGGTTCCGGGTCGAGGACAAGGGCCTGGAGCTGCTGCTGAAGCTGGAGCCGGACCTGCCGCTGGCGCTGCTCGGCGATCCCCTGCGGCTGGGTCAGGTGCTGGTCAACCTCGGCAACAACGCAGTCAAGTTCACCGACCGCGGCGAGGTCATCATCGGCATCGAGCAGACCGGCTGGCGCGAGGTCGACGAGGGCCGGCTGGTCGAGCTGCACTTCTGGGTGAAGGACTCCGGCATCGGCATGAGCGACGAGCAGCAGTCGCGCCTGTTCCAGAGCTTCAGCCAGGCCGACAGCTCCACCACGCGCCGCTATGGCGGCAGCGGCCTGGGCCTGGCCATCAGCCGCCAACTGGTCGAGCTGATGGGCGGACGGATCTGGGTGGAATCCGAACCCGGCGCCGGGTCCACCTTCCATTTCAACGCCACCTTCGGGCTGCAGGCCCAGCCGGCCGGCCAGTTGCCCGGTCGCCGCGCGCTCATGGCCCATGATCTGCAACATCTGCGCACCCTGGTGGTGGACGACAACGCCCCGGCCCGCGAAATCCTGGCCGCCCTGGCTCAGAGCTTCGGGCTGCGGGTGGACACCGCGTCCGATGGCGCCCGGGCGGTGGATGCGGCAGTCGAGGCGCAGGTGCAGGGCGATCCCTACGGCCTGGTGCTGATGGACTGGCAGATGCCGATCGAGGACGGTCTCTCCGCCTCGCGCCGCCTGCGTGACGGCCGGCTGCGCCAGCCGCCCTCGCTGGTGCTGGTGACCTCCTTCGGCCGCGACGAGGCGCTGGCCGCCGCCCTGGCCCAGACGCCGTCCACCCAACGGCCGGTGCTGCTCACCAAGCCGGTCACCGGCTCGGCGTTGCTGTGCGCGGTCGGCGAGGCCATGGGGCATGCGAATGGACCGGTACCGCATGAACGCCGTCGTCGAGGCGCCACCAAGGACGCGATCCGAAAGCTGGCCGGTGCCCACGTGCTGATCGTGGAAGACAACGAACTGAATCAGGAACTCGCTGCGGCTCTGCTGGAAGAGGCAGGCCTGCGCGTGACCCTCGCCCCCAACGGCCAGATCGCCCTGGATCTGCTGGCCGACGCCGCCCAGCCCTTCGACGGCATCCTCATGGACTGCCAGATGCCAGTGATGGACGGCTACTCCGCGACCCGTGCACTGCGGGCCGATCCGCGCTGGCGCAGCCTGCCGGTGATCGCCATGACCGCCAACGCCATGAGCGGCGACCGCGACAAAGTGCTGGCCGCCGGCATGAATGACCATGTCCCGAAACCGCTGGATGTGGACGCCTTGTTCGAGACCCTCGCCTACTGGATCAAGCCGGTGGCGACCGATGACACCATGAAGACCCGGTCCGGGGAGGGGCGTCGCATCGACACCCGGCTGCGCACCGACGACGCACTCCCGGTGGCTGACACGGTGGATCCGATGACCGGCCTGACGGCCCTGCCCGGCCTGGATCTGCAAGCCGGGCTGGCCACGACCGGCCACAATCCCAAGCTCTACCGCAAGCTGCTGCGCACCTTCCACGACAGCCAGTTGGACTTCACTGCGCAGTTCGCCGAGGCCACCCGCGCCGGCGACACCGTCACCATGACGCGCCTGGCGCACTCGCTGCGCGGCGCGGCGGCCACGCTCGGCGGACACACGCTGGCCCAGGCGGCGGGCCAGCTCGAACAGGCCTGCGCGCGGCAGGCGCCAGCGGCAGAACGAGAGCCCCTGCTCCAGCAGACCCGGTCGCTGCTCGCGACGCTGCTGGTGTCCCTGGGCCGCATGCTCGCGCGAGAGGCGCTGGCGGATACCCAGGCGGAGACGGCTGCCGGAGCGTCCTCCGCCTCCACCGCAGCGGCACCGCCGCCTCAGGTCGCGCAGGCCCGCAGGCAGCTCGAGGACGCGCTGCAGACGCTGATGAAGGTGCTGGAGGAGAGCGATTCCAACGCCTCCGAGATGGCCTCGCAATTGGTGCTGGCCATGGAGCGTGCCGCACTGCCTGCACCGCGTCATCGGCTGCTGCGCCGAGCGATCGATGCCGCAGCCCGGTTCGACTTCGATATCGCGATCGCCTTGTTGAGAGAGGACGCTCAGCTGCAACGCCAGCGCGCAGCGACGTCGAACACAAACGGCGGCGTGTCGACCGGGCCCAGCGCTGCGAACACCGTCGCCCCCTCGATCGCGAGCGCAAGCACAGGCGCGGGCATGAACGCGGCCGCGACGGGAATCGTCAGCACGGCGTCGCCTGCGGGCGCGGCGACCGTCGAGGCGGTCGAGCCGGGTGGTCCCCGCGAAGAAAGGAAACCGTCATGAGCGATGCCGCCCCTCTGCGACCGTCGTTGCACCCCGTGACGGGAGCCCCGGCCGAGCGCCCGATCGTGCTGGTCGTCGACGACACGCCGGACAACCTCTCGTTGATGAGCGAACTCCTGCACAACGACTACCGGGTGAAGATCGCCAACGGCGGCGACAAGGCGCTGCGCATTGCCAATGCCGATCCCGCGCCCGACCTGATCCTGCTCGACGTCATGATGCCGGGCATCGACGGTTACGAGGTCTGTGCCCGGCTCAAGGGCGCGCCGGCCACAAGCGACATTCCCATCATCTTCCTCACCGCCAAGTCCGACGTGGCGGATGAAACCCGCGGCTTCAGCCTGGGTGCGGTGGACTACATCACCAAGCCGATCAGCCCGCCGATCGTGCTGGCGCGGGTGCGTACCCAGTTGCTGCTCAAGGCCAGTGCCGATTTCCTGCGCGACAAGGCGGATTTCCTGGAGCGTGAGGTGGCACGCCGGACGGCGGAACTGGCGGCGATCCAGGATGTGACCATCCTCGCCATGGCCTCGCTGGCCGAGACCCGCGACAACGACACGGGCAACCACATCCGCCGTACCCAGCACTATGTGCGCGCGCTGGCTCAGGCCTTACGCTCGCATCCTCGCCATGCCGCCCTGCTCACCGACGCCTACATCGACACCCTCTTCAAGTCAGCGCCCCTGCACGACATCGGCAAGGTCGGCATCCCGGACCGCATCCTGCTCAAGCCAGGCCGTTTCGATGCCGACGAGTTCGAGATCATGAAGACCCACACCACGCTGGGCCGCGACGCCATCGCCCAGGCGGAGCGCCAGCTCGGCACCCCGGTCGCCTTCCTGGCCATGGCCAAGGACATCGCCTACGGTCATCAGGAAAAGTGGGATGGGTCCGGCTATCCGCTGGGCCTGCGCGGCGAAGACATCCCGCTGGCCGCCCGATTGATGGCGGTGGCCGATGTGTATGACGCCTTGATCAGCCGGCGCATCTACAAAGAAGGGATGTCACACGAAGCCGCTACCGCGCTGATCCTGGAGGGTCGCGGCGCGCATTTCGACCCGGAGCTGGTGGACGCGTTCATCAACATTCAAACCCAGTTCCAGGAAATTGCCGCGCGATACGCGGATTCAGACCTCGAAATCAAGAAGAAGCGCGATTGGGCCGAGACGGTTTCGCCGCCGTTGCTGGACAGTCCCGGCGCGTCGGACGATCAAGTCGGATGACAACGGCTCAAATGAAGCGACTTCCACGCATAGGAATGACGCAAACAGCATCAGTTGGCAGCGTGTAGGTCAGTCACGACGATGCGGGCTGGAACAACCCAAGCGCCAGCGCTCGACTGGCGATGTCGCCCATGCCCATGCTCACCTCCCGCACCCCACTTCAGGCGCGCCGTGTTGGCCAATCGGGCCATCCGTCCCCCTCCAGCGAACGTGGCTCCCGAGGTCCGGCGGGCCCCATGCATCACTCAAACCCGCTCGCGGTATCGGCGCGACAACAGACCGCACGCCGGGCGACGCCCCGCCCCCTGGGCCGGCACGACGGCGGATTCACCCTGCTCGAATTGGCGTTGGCCAGCACCCTGATCGTCGGTGTGAGCGTTGGCATGTTGTTGAGCTTGCGCATGCATCATATGGTGCAACTGGGTGAAGCCGCGGGCGAGCAACTGAACCTGATCGACGCCGGCGTGAACCGCTACATGCAGCAGCACGCGCAGGCCATCGCCGGGCTGCCGGCGACCTGCGCGGTGATCCCGGCGCTCGATACGGCCTCGGTGCCGGATCCCCAATGCGCGATGCCAGCCAACGGCCTCACCGTGATCAACGGATTCCAGCCCGCCATCCAAGAGCTGTGGCAGCTCGGCTACATCAGCCGTCCCGAGTCGGGCGAACTGATGCTGCCCTTCGATGCCATCAACCCGGCGCTGCCCAAGCCGATGCTGGCCGTGTCCATCGTGCTGGAGCAGGCGTCTGGATCGGGCGGCGATGGCGGCGGCGGCAACAACGGCGGTGGGAACGGGCCGGGTTCGGGCTCATCCATTGCCACCTTTGAAGAAGGCACGGGACGGGGCCGGCTTGCGGTGACCTACAAGGCCAGCGGCGAACTCGCCACCGTGTTTGACGCGTCGTGTGATTGGGTAAGGGGGTCGAATGGATTCAACGAACTGCATGCCGTCAAAGATCCGGACAAGGCCCCAGGCGACCATTACAACACCGCGATCTATCAGGGCACTGGGGCGGAGTTCTGTGGCGCCTACCGTCAAATGACCCTGGGAGGATCCTTTCGCAGCGACTGGGCGTTCTACTATCCCGCAAAGCTCAAGACCCTCTACGGCGCGGACTGCAACAGCATCGCCCCCGCCGTGTTCATCCCAGGTGTGCTGGAGTTCCCCGACAGCAGCCGGTTCTGCCAGAGCTATGTTCAGGCCAGCCTGGCGGCGACGATGATCCAACAGCTTCAGAAGTTCTGGACCTCGTCCAACACGGGTCAGAGTTCCGCTGCAACGGGAGGCACTGAAACCGGGTCGGGAACAGGAGGCAGCAATAGCCGAACGCGGCTGCGCAGCCTGGTCTACAACCCGCAGCCCTATCACTACAGCCCCCGCGCCACATCCGCGTCGCTGCCCTTTGGCGCCTCGGCTCAGTTGTCCGCCGCCTTGCATGCGACTGGCTTGAAGGGGCGTCTGTCGATGCCGGGGTGGCAATCGGTCGACACCCCCGCGGGTCCCGCCGAGCCTCCGGGTGAGCTGTATGGCCTGCAAGGCAAGCTGCGCACCGCCAATCCGGTTCAACGAGCCGACGGCCGAGGTGGACTGCCGGGGATCCTGGCTGCCGAGAGCTGGCACTACCTGGACAACCAGACGGTTGGATCCGGAGGCGAAACCCCTTCGACGCTTCCGCCTTGCGTGCCCTACGGCAAGTACGTCTGCGTGGATGGGTCGGCGCTGCCCACTTCGGCGTGGGACTTCAATGAACAAGACCTCACCCGCGTGAAACATGCTCAGGCGGGCACCCTGGAGGTGCGCTACCAAAACTGGCAGAACCACTCCGCCGCACTCCCTGCGTTGATCAGTCCTCAAAATTCAGGGCGACCCGCGTTGACGGTTCGTGGCGATCTTCAGATGTCCGAACGGTCCACGATGGCGGCCGACGTCGTCGAGGCCAGCGTGGTGGTGGCCAAGAATCTCGGTGCGACCCACAATGCCTCGTTTCAAAGCAAGACAACCGTCGGCACGCCGAGAGGTGGCCAGATCTTGGGTGAACGACATGCGGCACTCTATGTGCACAACGGCGCAGCGCTGCGGCTGCCCCGAGCCATGCCGGGTGAACCCTGCGCCAGGGAAAACGACCTGGAGGACATCGCCCTGAGCCTGCCTGGCCAATTGGTCAGCAACGACGATGGAAAGCAGGTTCTGCTGGATGCCAATGGCCGAAGTTTTCATCGGTTCATGCTCTATTGCGGCGCGACGAAGGCCACGTCCCCCACACATCCTCCTTCAGGCAGCGAACGCAATGAAGCCGTCTGGCGAAACTCCGAATACGAGGCACTTTCGCAGACCTACCGAGCGACCCATGTCTGGAGGTGGTTGGAGCCGACCTACGCGGCGAATGGCTCGCTCACAACCGGTTCCCGGCGTGACACGAATGAGGACATCCTCATCGGACCCAACGGTCCGTGGGTGAGTGGCTATGAGTGAAGTGTCGCCAGCTCAAACAAGCCAGCACCAATCGAGACGAGGACTCCAACTCTGAGCAATTGTTGAAGTCCCACACCCTGACGACGATGCGGACCAATTCCAACCATGCGCCCGTTCGGGGCGCCGTCGTCTCATGCGTGACCTTTGTTCCGGGCGGTTGACCCCGCCCCCGTCTTCCCTCGTGGCCATGCCGTCGCGCCGATCCCGGCGCGGCGCTGGCCTGCCGCCCTTCCGCCTCGCCCGCGGCATGACCTTGATCGAGATCGCACTGGCCAGCACCCTGGTGGTAGGCCTGAGCGTCGGCTTCATGCTCACGCTGCGGATGCACCAGATGGTGAAGCTGGGCGAAGCGGCCGGCGAGCAACTGGCCGCCATCGATGAGGGCGTCAACCGCTACATGCTGCGGCATGCCGAAGCGATCCGCGCCCTGCCGGCGGCCTGTGCGGATGTCAAGCTGGTTGCCGGCAGCACCATCGGCACCGCGCCCTCACAAGAGCCGGATTGCAAGCTCACCCTCAACGGCGAAACCGTGCAGAACGGCTACCAACCCACGGTGGCAGAACTGTTCAAGCTCAACTATGTGCGCGGCGCTGATTCGCTGCTGCTGCCCTACCAGCAGTCCGCCGTGAAGGACAGCGTCACCGGGCAGGACGCGCTGCCGCGACTCGCAGTGTCCATCGTGTTGGAACAGGGCCCCACCAGCGACGATCCCGGTGCGGAATCAGGCAGTGGGGGATCGGGCGGCGGATCGGGTGGTGGGGGATCCATCGGTGGCGGATCTGTCGGTGGCGGCGGCACTGTCGGAAACGGCGCACGGGAGATTGCGAAATTCGCGATGGGTAGCGCAGGGCGCCTACCGCTTGATTACGGACTCGATGGAGAGCTGAGTCGCGTCTATGACGTCGATTGCCTCGACACGTCCATCAAAGAGATCAACGTCGTCATCGGCTCAAAAGTTTTTACCTCATCAAGCGGCCAATCGTTTTGCGATATGTACCGCCACGGGAAGCCATTCACCGGCGAAGCTCAGGATGCCTGGAAAGCGAAGTACCCAGCGACGCTCCAAACACTGTATGGCATCGATTGCAGAAGCAACATTAAAATAATCTTCAAAGCTGGCTCCATTGAATTCGACAACGGCATCCAGTTCTGCTCCGATTATGTAAACGCAAAGCTTCGACCAAACATCATCAAGCAATTGCAGGAAACATGGCGAACTGATTCACAGAACATTGCCGGAATCACCTCGGGCACCGGCACAGTGGGTTCCAATGTCTCTCAGAACAAGCCAGAATGGCGACTGAGGAGCCTGGTTTACAACACCCAGCCCTACTACACCGGCAACCATGCATTGCCTTTTGGGGCCTCTGCACAGCTTGCTGCCGCTTTGCATGCCGCCGGGTACAAGGGGCGACTGGCTATGCCCACCCTTTCGCCCGCTCAAAGCGTTCAGCTAGCGGGTTTGCAAGGCACCACTCAAGTACCCAACCCCATTTCAATGGCGGATGCAAGCGGAGGACAGCCCGGGATTCTTGCCGCCGAAAGCTGGTATTACTTCAACGGCAAAAGTGGCAGTGGGGGAGGCGATGATTCGTCCACCTTGCCGACCAGTTGCAACCAGTTGGGCGCCACCACCTGCCGCGACGGAACAGCGAAACCCACTGCAGCATGGGATTTCAACCAAAAGGACCTGATCAACGTCAACAATTTCTCATCTGAGGACATCAAAGCTCGACAAGTCACGATCCAGCCGGACAGATATCCAGACGCGTCCAGCTTCACGCCGGTAAAGCAGAACCAGCAGGGTTGGAGACCGACCGCTCTAAAACTGGATGGAAACTTACAAATGGGAAAGGACTCGAAAATTGCTGGCGGAGAGGCACAGCTGGAGACAATTGAATCCAAGCGGCTCGTTAGCGAGGCAATGGAAAGCACCGGATACTTGACGGTAAACCCGCCCATCGACAAGTCCCAGAAAAATATAGGCCTCTATGTGAAGAATGAATCATCGATCAGGCTTCCACGGGCATACCCAGGCCAGAAATGTGACAGCAGAGGCTATGGTGACATGGCGCTCTCCTACTCTGGCAAATTGGTCAATCTCAACAATGCGGCCTCGGCAAATGATCTTGTTCGCTTTGACTATCCAAGCGACTATGTCAACGCTCAGAATCTTCGCTGGCAGAGATTTTTCCTCTATTGTGGAAGCAATGGCGTAGCAAGCAATGCGGGCGAAAGAATCTGGCGCAGCGCCGAATACGAGACACTGACCGCATCCAAGAGCAAGACTCACCGATGGGTGTGGAATGACTCGGCCATACCCATTTCATCAGCTGGTAAAATGACCTATCTGGAACTTGTGCCGAGCGATTCGAATTTAAACACCTCAGCGCCCTAATATGACAACCAACCCTTAACAGGAAGGAACGCGTCAATTTGAGCGTGAAGCGCCAGTAGGCCCTCAGATGAAAGCAGGAGCACCAGGGACGGCGCATGAATCAATAAGGCCCGCACTCGCGTCGACGAAGTCGATAATGCGGGTGTTGTCTCAACGCAAACGCCATGATTCATCGCCGCCTGCTCCTCGGACTGCTGAGTCTGTGTCTCCTCCCTGCCTGGGCCCAGCAGCCCCGCGCGGTCACCCCGCGCGGGACGTTGGACGCTCAGGAGCAGAACAACATCGCCGTCTTCCGACGTGTCTCGCCGTCGGTGGTGCACATCACCACCTTGGAGCAGCAACGCGACTTCTTCTCCCGCAATGTGTCGCAGGTGCCCCGCGGCACCGGCTCCGGCTTCATCTGGGATGAGCAGGGCCACATCGTCACCAACTTCCATGTGATTCAGGGCGCGGACGCCGCCCGGGTCACGCTCTCCGATCAATCGAGCTTCGCCGCTCGCCTGGTCGGCATCGATCCCGACCGCGACCTGGCCGTGCTGCGGATCCAGGCACCGCGCGACAAACTCCCCCCCGTCCCCATGGGCAGCAGCCGCGACCTGCTGGTCGGACAGACGGTCTACGCCATCGGCAATCCCTTCGGGCTGGACCAGACGCTCACCCGCGGCATCGTCTCCGCCCTGAATCGCGAGATCGAGTCGCTGACCCAGCGCACCATTCGCGGCGCGATCCAGACCGATGCGGCCATCAACCCCGGCAACTCCGGTGGCCCGCTGCTCGATTCCTCCGGTCGCCTGATCGGCGTCAACACCTCCATCTACAGCCCCAGCGGTGCCAGCGCCGGCATCGGCTTCGCCATCCCGGCGGACGAGGTCAATCGCGTGGTCCCGCAATTGATCAAGAACGGCCGCGTGATTCGGCCCGCGCTGGGCATCAGCGCCGGCGCCGAGGGGTTGCGCCAGGCCCTGAACCTGCCCAAGGGTGTGGTGCTGGTGCGTGTGCAGGCCGGCGGACCGGCCGCCAAGGCCGGCCTGCAGCCGTTCATGCGAGGTCGCGATGGACGCATCCAGCATGGCGACGTCATCACCGAGGTCAATGGCCAAACCGTCGCCTCATTGGATGACCTGCTCAATCGACTCGAGGACTTCCAGATCGGCGATTCGGTGACCCTCACCGTCTCGCAGGCGGGCCGATCATGGCAGGTCAAGGTGCAGCTCGGCAGCGATTGAGCGCGCTACTCGCACGCGAACCTCCCAGCACTGGCACTGGCACTGGCACTGGCGCACACAAACACGCACGGGCACAGGCACGGGCCCACGTACATGCGCCAGCGAAAAGCACAACCAGAAAGCCCCCGCCGCCGACACGTCCGCGCGCTCCGTCCTAGACTCGCGTCCCATGCTGACCCGACTGTCTGTTCTCGACCTCGCCTTCATCGTTGAAGGCGGCGACGCCGCGCAAGCCCTGCGCGGCAGCATTGCCCTCGCCCAGCACGCGGAACGCCTCGGCTACGAGCGCTTCTGGGTGGCGGAACACCACAACATGGAGGGCGTGGCGTCCTCCGCCACCGCGGTACTGATCGGCCAGATCGCTGCCGCCACCCAGACCATCCGCGTCGGCTCCGGCGGCATCATGCTGCCCAACCACGCGCCGCTGACCATCGCCGAACAGTTCGGCACGCTGGCGACCTTCTTCCCCGGCCGCATCGACCTCGGCCTGGGCCGCGCCCCCGGCACCGACGGCCCGACCATGCGCGCCCTGCGCCGGCACCTGGCCACGGCCCATGAGGACCGCTTCCCGGAAGACGTGCTGGAGCTGCAGGCCTACCTGGCGCCCGCAAAGAAGGACCAGGTCGTGCGTGCAGTCCCCGGCCAGGGCACCGAGGTGCCGATCTGGCTGCTCGGCTCCAGTCTGTACAGCGCCCAGCTGTCGGCTTACCTGGGCCTTCCCTTCGCCTTCGCCTCGCATTTCGCGCCGGCGATGCTGATGCAGGCGCTGGAGATCTACCGTGCCCAGTACCGACCCAGCGAGCGCCATCCGCGACCTTATGCGGCCGTCGCCCTGAATGTGATCGTGGCCGACACCGATGCAGAAGCCATCCGCCTGTTCAGCTCCATCCAGCAGCGCTTCCTCGGCATGCAACGCGGTGAGCGCGGCCTGCTGCCTCGCCCGGTGGACAGCATCGATGCGCTCTGGACTGCGGGCGAGAAGCTCGCGGTGGAGCGGATGCTCTCCGAATCCATCGTCGGATCGCCCCGCACGGTACGCGCACGTCTGGAGGAGACGCTGGCCCGCACCGAGGCGGACGAGCTGATCGTCGCTTGTGCGGTGCATGACGCGGCCGCACGTCGCCGCTCCTATGAGCTGCTGGCGGGACTGAATCGCTGACCCGCCCTCTCACCGATTGGCGCAAAGTCCCGCGACACGCGGGCGCATCCTGCACCGCTGATCCCGGATGCCGACAAGGACTCGACGTCGGTCGGCCCGCGCAGCGCGATACTGCCGACCATGAAGCATTTTCCGCCGCCGTATTCCAGCGCCGCCCAGTTCGAGCAGCAGTTGTCCGACCTCGGTCATACCGTGATCGCCCCGGAAAGCCTGACCCACTGGCTGCACTGCCAGACCGCCGACCTGCGCGCGCTGCAGGCGTTCTGGAACGACCTGCCCGCAGACGCGTATCTGCGCGACGGCGGCCGCTACCGCTTCCGCCGCCACGCCAGCTTCGTCGTCGATGCCCAGGCCGATCCCGCAGTGCGCTTGGCGCCGCATCGCGCCCACTGGCAACCGCTGGACTACAACGCGCTGCACGGCGGCATCGAACGGTGGTTCGAGCCAATGGCGCCCGGGGCGATCGAGCTGCCCATCTGGTCGCGACTCATGCTGGGTCTGGCCGGGGTCGCCGACCGTCTGAAGGGCACCCGCCCCTGGTTCGTCGAGGCGCATCAGTTCCGCATCGACACCGCCGGCGGCATCGGCCGACCCACGCCCGAGGGCGCGCATCGGGATGGCGTCGACCTGGTGGCCGTCTTCATGCTGGCACGCCAAGGCATCAAGGGTGGCGAGTCCCGCGTCTTCGAGGCCGACGGCCCGCGCGGCATGCGCTTCACCATGATGGAGCCCTGGACGCTGCTGCTGCTGGATGACGAGCGGGTCATCCACGAAACCACCCCCATTCAGCCGATGGAGCCGATGCATGCCGGCCACCGCGACACCCTGGTGGTGACGCTGCGGTCCGAGACCTTCATGGGCCCTTGATCCCGTGTGCGGTTCGGCGCGCCAAGGCGCCGGCCGCCGCGCATGTCTCTGCCTCATCGAGGATGTCGAAGACACGCTGAGCGCATCAGCAGATCAGCGCATCAGCACGGCAGCACGGCAGCGCATCAGCGGATCACCGCATCGCGCATTGGCATCCTGCCCGCCAGTTCACGCCACCTTGTTCACACTTGCTCCGGCGTAGCGTTGACACGACGCCGGCGTGCTGTCGCAGTGAACCCGCATCGTTCAAGGTGCCGATGAGCCACCGGCTTGAGGATCGCGCGTGTTTTCGGCGACCGGCTGCGCGGCGGCTGACGTGTCGTGTCGCGCACCGCGAGCGAGCTTCCACACCATCGCGCCCAATGCAATCACGCCCGCGAGCAATACGCCCCACAGCAGCCAGACGCGCATGGCGGCCCGTCGCTGGTCCGCGGCAGCCTGCTCCGCCACCGCGGTGACTTCCGTCCATTCGCCCAGTTGCGCGCGCCCCAGGCGGTCCCGTTCCTGATCCAGCTGCGGCACCAGCATGCCGATCGGCAGCGCCCCATTGGCCGCGTTGTCCGCGCCAGCCTGCAACTGGAACGGCGGCTGGCCTTGGCTGGCGAACACCAGCGTCGCCAACGCGGCCTTCACCACGAGCTGCGTACGAGCGGCATCGAGGGCGCCGGTCCGTTCATCCGGCAGCAAGCGCAGATAGCGAACCGTGGCCGGCACCGCCATCGGTGGCGAATGACTGGTGGGCGATTGCCCATCCGGCCGGTCCAGGCGATAGGCCACCCAACTGCCGAGCTCGCGCCACGGCTCGTCGCTGCGTTGCCGACCTTGAAGGCGCAACGGCACCACACGGGTGGCCGGGGGCAGTTGAAGGTCGACGGCGTGGATCGGCAAGCCCCCACCCAGATCAAAGTGGAGCGAATTCGGCACAAGGGGCCACCGGCCGGCCGGCTCGGGGCTGGGCGTGAAGCGCAAGGTTTCAGTCACGGTCTGCGCGCCAAGGCCCGTCTGAATGCGGACCGCTTGCCCGCCCGTGAGCTGCGGTGCCGTCGAGGTGTCCCGCCACACCAGACGCACAAACCGCGGCACATCGGCCGGCAGCAGCACATCGCGCTGCTGCAGCGCCCCGGACGGCGCACTCAAGGCCATCACTTGACCGCTGCCGGCACCACGCCAGTCGCGCAGGGTCTCGCTGGCGTCGATGTCGAACGTCGCGGCGAATTCCGATGGCCCCGACCACGTCAGCCGCAGCCTCTGCGGCGCCGCTTCGCCGGGCGTGCGCTCGCCCAGGTCGAACAACCAACCGGGGGACATCGCATCGGGTCGGGCCAGCGTGTCGCCGCCTCCCAGGCGCCGCACGCGAAGGCGGTCGCCCTGCACCAGCACCTCCACCGGCGACTGCAGTGCCGCATCCGGCGCCGTGCGGCGCGGCAGCGGATAGGCCGTGGTCGCGCGCAGGCTCTCTTCTGAACGGGGTGCCCCTTCCGGCTGTGGCAGCCACGCATACGGCACGCGCTGCCCGGCGGCATCCACCACGCGCAAGTCGGCCAGGCCGGGGCTCAGGCTGTGCGCATAGGCGCTGGGTGGCAAGGGCAGTGCAATGAAGCTGCCCTCCTGCTGGAGGGTGACGGCGGCCTGCCAGCGCAATGCGGGGGCGGACGCCGGGGCGGCGGGCGCATGGGAAGCGGCCCATGACGGTAGCGTCCACAGCGACACACTGCCCGCCAGCAGCGCAACGACGATCTCAAGAGGCTTCACGTTTGGACTCATTCGCAGTCGAGGGCAAGGGGGCCACATAGGCGATGACCAGCATCAGCACCCCGACGCCGATGAAGGACACGATGCGGGTCACCGTGCCGCTGCCCGACAGGTCGACCAGCAGCAGCTTGGCCACCACGGCCGCCAGCAGCGCGGCGCCCACCATCCACGGGGTGCGACGAACGCGACGGGCCGACCACCACATCAAGGCCAGCGCGGTCACCGACCACAGCAAGGTGACGCCGGTCTGCACCGCGAGTGAATCCGTCCACGACGCCCATCGGTAGGGGATGTCCGCCCAGTGGTGGAAGGCACGCAGCAGCATCGCATTGATCCAGAAGAAAGCGATCCCGGCCATCAAGGCCATGGGCGCAGGCGCGGCGCCGGCCAGCCGGGCGCGCGCGGCCGGATGGCGCAACCACATCCACACCGCATACAGGGCCGCGGCCACGCCCAGATCCAGCGGATTGAGCAGCGGCACATGCGGCAGCGGGCGGGCATTGCCGCTCGAGAACCAGTTCGCCAGCAGCGTCCACAGCAACAGTGACGTGGCCAGCACCAGCCCTGCCGAAATCAGATAGGCCCTTGGTTCGGCCTTCACCGGCCAGCGAGCGGCCGTGGCGGCTCGCGGCAGCAGCAGCAACAGCAGCGCCGGAACCGCCAGGGTGCCCAGCCAGGGCCAGGCGGTGTGGGCGTCGCCCCAGTGACGGGTGAGGTCGCCGCCCCCCTGCGCGCCCAGCACCGCCAACACACAAGGCCCGAAGGCGTGCACCGCATGGCGCGCCCGCGCTGGCCAATCCGGCGACAACCGACGCAGCACCCACACCTGCAGCGCCAATGCCAACGGCCAGGCCCACCAGCCGCCCTGCTGCGCCGGGTTGTCCAGCAGGACCACCGAGCCCAAGGCCAGGAGCAGCAGCGCTGGCGCCAGCGCCATCAGCGGCAGGCCCAGGTGGCGCCAGCGCAGCCGCAGCGCGCCCGTCGTCAGGCCCAGCGTGAGGGCGGACAGCGCGGCCAGCCAGGCCGTCACGCTCTGCCGCTCGGTGGTGAACAGCTCGATCTGCACCGCTGCGGCACCCAGCGCCCACAGCAGACCCCATCCGATCAGCAGCCCTTCGGCGCTCGCTTCATCCTTCAGCGATGGGTCGGTGGAGGTGCCGCGATGGACGAAATAGCCGCCGGCCAGAGCCGCCACCGCCAGCAGCAGCGCATTGAAGGCCCAGCCGTTGAACACGGTGGCGGGCGCGCCATGCCATTCCCGCGCCATCATCAGCGTGAAGCCGGCGATCAGCATCAAGGCGTAGCCGAACAGGCGCGGCAGGCGTCGCTGCTGCCTGAAGCCCAGCCAGAGCAGCCCCGCCCCTTCCAGCGCCCACGCGCCGCCGGTGCTGTCGGCATCAAGGGCAAAGGGAATCACCAGGCTGATGAACACGGTGGCGATCGCCAGCGTGGCATCGAACAGACCCTTCAGCGCCGCGCTCTTGCGCAGGCGTGTGGCCAGCACCACGTAGAACGCCGCCATCACCAATGCAGACAGCGCGGTGCCGTAAGCCGTGTCACGCATCAGGCCGTGCTGCAGCACGAAGCTGAGCGTCGGCACGCCGAACAGCAGCCCGCCGTTGATCCAGGCATCGCTGCGCGCCGGGGCAGCGGACAGCCGCCGCACCGGCATCAGCAGCACGGCAGTGAAGAGCAGGAAGTAGGCGATCAGGAAACTCTGGGCCATGGCGTACTGCGCGGGGTCGTACTTCAGCACGCCCCAGGCCGTGGCCACAGAGAAGGTGAAGAAGAATCCCACCGCGTTGAGCAGCCGCCAGTTGCGGAACCAGGCCACCGCCGCAATGCCCAGATCCAGCACCAGGTAGTAACTGAACAGGCCCAGCACATTGCCGCTGCCGCTGGACACCAGCAAGGGTGTGGCGAAGCCGCCCAGCGCGCCGATGACCGCCAGGCTGCGGGCGTCCTGCCGCACCGCCAGCGCGGCGGCCAGCCCCGCCACCATCACCATCAGCCCGAAGACCGGTCCGGCGGCCAGCACGCCGTAGAAGCGGAAGGCGACGAACAAGGTCAGATAGAGCACCGCCACCGCCCCACCCTGCAACGCCTGCCCGAAGGCCGGGCGCGCCTGGCGCAACCGCCAACCGAGCCCGAGCAGCGCCAGCGCGACCGCGCCGATGCCGGCCAGACGGAGCTCCACCGGCAGCAGCGATTGGTCGCTGGCGTATTTCGCCAGGAAGGCCAGGCCGATGAACAGGATGCCGATGCCGGCCTTGGCGATGGTGTTGCCACCCACCAGCCAGGCACGAACCTGATCGAAGAGGTCCGGGGAGCGGGGCGCGGCCGGACGAGCCGGGGGAAGCGGCGTCGGCACCGGTGCGGAAGGCGCAACGGGAACGGGAACGGGAACGGGAACGGGAACGGGATCGGGATCGGGATCGGGATCGGGAGCGGGGACCGGGGCAGTCGCGAGGGGGTCTCCTGACGCCGGCGAACGCGCTGCGACAGCGGAAATCTCGACGGCCGCCGCTGCAGACGCTGCGGCCGGCCCGGCAGGGGTCAAGGTCGACGCCGGCACCGTCGCCGAGGCAGGTGGGTGCGCCGGTGTGGGCGCAGCCGTCGACGGGTGCACCGCCGAGGTGACCAACGGAGACGGTGGTCGGCCCGTGTCGGACATCGCCTCGCCTTCGGCCGAGGGGGCTTCAGCCTCGGGCGCGGTGTCGCGTCGAGTCACCGCAGCCAGCGCGACCTCGCGCCACTGCGTCAGGGCGTCCTGCAACTGCTTGATCTCTTGCTGCTGAGACCGGCTGCGGTGCAGCAACCACCCCACCACGCCGCCGACGACGGCGCCGAAGAACCCACTGTCCAGTGCGGCGCCCATCAAGACCCCCACCACCACCATCACGATCAACGGCACCTTGTCTGCCCTCCCATGGCCTTGCCTTCGCTGCCCTGTCGCTGACAGCCTATCGTCGCCCGTTGCCGCCATCCAGCGGCCGGGTCTCCCGTGTCACCTCCCGCGACGGTCGGTGTCGGGTGGCGCGCCTTCGGTACGTCCTGCTTGAAATTTCCGAAGTGCCCGGACTTTGACACGGAAGCGGCCCGGAATTGCGCCACCCACCCTTGGGAGGGATCCGCCACTCACCGCACGAAACCCGGCCCAGCATGCAAAGCTTGCATGCCCTGATGCCCAAGGGGCAAGCAGCCCGCTGGGCGGCCCTCTACACTGACGCACCCTCGGCGCCACAAGCGCGCGGGGTCCGTTCCCCCGGCGCCGCTGGCACGGGTTCTCCCCTTACGCATCACAAGTGCAGGCTCTCGCATGAACGCCCTCACCGACATCGCCCGCGCGCTCGCCGCCGGCTCCTCCGACTCCATCCCCTCCTCGCTGTTCGGTCTGCCCGACCAATCGCCGCATGAGCGCGTGCTGCTCGCGGCCGATCCGGTCACCGGCCTGAAGGCGATCCTGGCGGTGCACAGCACCGCGCGCGGTCCAGCCTTCGGCGGCTGCCGCTTCTGGAGCTATGACAACGAACTGGCCGCGCTCAATGACGCGCTGCGCCTGTCGCAGGGCATGAGCCTGAAGAACGCCCTGGCCAACCTGCCCTTCGGCGGCGGCAAGGCGGTCATCATCAAGCCGGCGGGCGACTTTGATCGTCCGGCCCTGTTCGCGGCGTTCGGCCGCGCGGTGCAGTCGCTGGACGGTGCCTACATCACCGCCGAGGACGTCGGCACCACCACCGCCGACATGCTGGGCATGACCGCGCACACGCAGTATGTGTCGGGCATTCCCCGTGAAGGCGCCTTCGGCGGCGACCCCAGCCCCAAGACCGCCTACGGCGTGTTCGTCTCCATCGACGAGGGCGTGAAACGCGTGCTGGGCCGTGAGTCCCTGCAAGGCGTGCGTGTGGCCCTGCAAGGCCTGGGCGCGGTGGGTTGGCACCTGGCGGAGTACCTGCACCGCGCGGGCGCTCAACTGGTCGTGGCCGATGTGAACGCCGACAAGGTCGCCCGCGCGCAAGCCAAGCTGGGCGCCCAAGCGGTCGGCATTGGTGAGATCCTGGCTGCCGAGGTGGATGTGGTGGCCCCGTGCGCCCTGGGTGCGGTGCTGAATGCGCAGTCCATCCCGGCCTTGAAGGCCAAGCTGATTGCCGGCGCCGCCAACAACCAGTTGGCCACCGCCGCCGATGGCGACGCGTTGCAGGCCCGCGGCATCACCTACCTGCCGGACTACCTGGTCAATGCGGGCGGCATCATCAGCGTGGCACGCGAGTTCCGCAACGAAGGCGAAGAGACGGCGGTGATGAACGAGGTCGCGCAGATCCGTGGTCGCGTCGCCGAGCTGCTGGATCGCATCAAGACCAGCGGCCAGACCCCGGCCCGTGAGGCGGACGCCTGGGCGCGTTCGCTGCTGGTCAAGCCGGCCTGAGTTCACGCAGTCACCGGAGCGGCCCCTGTGCCGCTCATCGCAAGAAAGGGCGCCGTGGGCGCCCTTTCGCTTTTCCGGGCACCGACAACCAGCGGCGCGGCGAGCGGCCCCTCCTGTTTCCAGTCATCGAGCGCCTGATGCAAGGCAAGACCTGGCCCCAGAACGACCTGTCAGAGCGTGAACGACCGTGGCTCACTGCGGCAACTGAGGCGCGACCTGCGCAGTGCGGGCGGATCGCATCCAAACGCGCCGCGCCACTGTGCGGGCCAGCGCACTTCCTCGTGAAGTGTCATCGCCAACCGCGAGCTCATGCTCGCATGACAGGAAATCGATACTGTGACTGCCCGACTTTCAAGACTCATGCTCCCATGTGTCAGCGCCTTGATGGCCGTGCTCTGCACGACCGCCAAAGCCGGGGACTGGGACTACAACGACGCGTACTGGCCCAAGTCCCTCTGGGCTCGGGACAAGTGGCAAATGGACTGGATGTCGACCATCCCCGACGACCGTCCATTGCTCAAGATGTCCCTCCCTGGCACTCACCAATCCGCCTCCAACGGTTATGGTGGCGACGCCATCCAGAACCAGAGCCTCAGCATCGCTGATCAGCTGAAGGCGGGCATTCGTTTCCTGGACTTCCGATGCCGACTCATCGACGGCAGCCTCCAGTTCCACAACTACGACGTGTGGATGCGCAAGAGCTGCGCGAGCGGCATGGCCGACGTGGCCAACTTCCTGGCCGAACATCCCAAGGAAGCCGTCATCGTGTCGATGAAGCAGGAGTACTCCAACGCTCCCAACGCCGTCTTCCAGGGGGCATTCAACCAGATGGCAGCGAGTTTCTCCGGCTCGATCTGGAAGGGGGACACACCGAATCCACTGCTGGGAAAGGTACGAGGCAAGATGGTGATCTTGAATCGAGGATGGGACCAGTCCAGCCAAGACTACTCCACGCTCCTCGGCGCCAACTTCGATGTCCTCTACAGCCCCCAGATGTCGAGCAACTGGGACCTGTATGACCGTTGGACCAAGGTCAAGTCGCGGCTGGGCGGGTTCGCTGAAGGCAACGCCGCCAAGGTCACCTTCATCGTGGGCACTGGCGGATCGTTTCCGTATTTCGCGGCCGGCGGACGCTCGTCAATGTATGGAGGACATCTGTTGACCGGACGGACAACGCCCGGCTGGAACAGCAGCTACCCTGACTTTCCGCGGGACGACTGCTTCATCGGCATCTGCAGCATCTTCTTCAAGGGGCTCAACGAGCTGACAGCCGGCTTCCTCAAGCAGCAGATGCCCACCTACGTCGGCATCGTGGTCGCAGACTTCCCTGGCAAGCCACTGATCGACGCCATCATCGAGCGCAATGCCAGTGCATGGAAGTGGGCGGGGACCGCGCAGAAGAACGAGGTCTTCATCTACAAGAACCCTTATACGAAGACGGTGGACTTCCTCGCCGCCAAGCGCGACGGCAGCTACGGCTACTTCCCGATCGACGGCAAGGACAACAACGACTGGCTGTTGCTGGGTCGCGAGTTCCCGACCAAACCGGGTGCCAAGTACTGGATCGCCAACGGCTATTCGAATGCGGGGGACCTGTATGTCTACCGGAATCCGTTCAGCCACACCATCGAGTACTTCCGCGCGAAACAAGGCGCTTTCTACGACAACCAGAAACTCTGGCTCCCAGTCGACCAGACCTCCAACGCGTATTGGGAGATCGTGCACTGAGTGAGTGAGTGAGTGAGTGAGGCACGTCACTCCGTGACCCTCAGATCAGGGCGCCAGGGGCGCCCTGACTTGCTTCCAGGGACCCAACACCTGATGCAAGGCAGGCTTCACGCCAAAGCGACCTGTCCGAGGGTGAACGACCTCAGCGGGACGGCAACTGATGGGTGACCTGAGCCCTGCGGGCGGATCGCATGAAAGCGCGCCGCGTTCACTGCGCAGGTCACCGCACCTCCCCGTGAAGTGCCATCGCCATCCGCGAGCCGTCGCTCGCATGACAGGAGAGCCATCCCGTGACTGCCCAACTTTCAAGACTCATCGCCCCCAGTGTCAGCGCCTTGCTGGCCGTGGTGTGCACCACCGCCAAGGCTGGCCCCTGGGAATACGAAGACGCCTATTGGCCCAAGCCGCTGTGGGCTGGGGATCAGATGCAAGCGGATTGGATGTCGACCATCCCGGACGACCGCCCGTTGTTCAAGATGTCCATCCCGGGTACGAATCAATCCGCGACCTACGGCGACCACACCAGAAGCCTGGCCTACCAAAGCCAAAGCCTCAACCTCGTGGACCAGTTGCAGGCGGGGATTCGCTTCCTGGATTTCCGCTGCCGCCTCACCAACGGCAGCCTGCAGTTCCAGCGCGAGGAGCTGTCAATGCGCAAGAGCTGTGGCAGCGGCATTTACGACGTGGTCAGCTTTCTGAAGCGACATCCCACCGAAACCGTCATCGTGTCGCTGAAGCAGGAATATTCCACGGCTTCCAGCGAAGAGTTTCTGACGGCCTTCAACAGGATAGCTGCGGACTTCGCCCCATGGATGTGGACGGTGGACACCTTGGCACCGACGCTGGGCAAGGTGCGGGGCAAGATCGTGATCCTGAACAACTATGCTTGGGACGAATGGGATATTGACAAATCAGGGATCCCGATCCGCCACTTCAATGTGCTCAACAGATTCGAGAATTCGACGAAGCAGTTCCCTTACGAACAGTTTGTGGCGACCCAGGCTCGACTGAAATCGTTCCCGGACCCCGCCGCGTACTACATCACGAACCTCGCGTCCTCCGGGACCTACCCTCCGTATGTCTCGGCAGGCGCACGCACGTCGATGTTCGGTGGCCATCAGGCGACCTTCCTGAGGGTGCCTGAGTGGGATCTGGCCTACCCTGAATTGCCGCGGGACGTCTGTGCCGGCGGAACTGCCCGATGCATCTACTACATGGGGATGAACGAGATGGCAGCCGGCGTGATCAAAAAGGAGATGCCGGCTTACGTGGGCATCGTCGCCGCAGACTTTCCGGGCAAGCCGCTGATCGACGCCATCATCGAACGCAACGCCAGCGCATGGCAGGCAAACGGCACCGCCCAGGCGCAAGAGCTCTTCATCTACAACAACCCCTACACGAAGACGCTCGACTTCTTGGTCGCCAAGCGAGCCGGACGCTACGGCTACTTCCCGATCGACGGTAAGGACAATGGCGACTGGGTTCTCATTGGCCATGAGTTCCCGGCCAAGCGCGGGGCCAAGTACTGGGTGCCCAACGGCTACTCCAATCCCGGCGACCTGTATGTCTATCGGAACCCCTACACCCGCACGGTCGATTACTTCCGAGCCAAGTACGGCACCTATTACGAGAACCAGCACCTCTACTTGCCGATCGACCAGAAGTCCAATGCGTACTGGACGAGCGAGCAATAAGTGAGGAAGGCCCACCTTGACGGGCCATGACGCGCCATGATGCATGGCGCGTCATGTTGCGCGGCAGCACGGAATGACACGGAACTCCGCGATGCCGCGCACCGGCGTTGCGACCACAGTGCAGAAGGCGCGCGGGCTGCGGCACATCGCGTGCGCCGCAGCCCGCCGTAATTCGAGCCCGCAAGGCGGGCCGGCCTCACTCGCCCAGGTAGGCTGCCCGCACCTTCGGATCGGTCAGCAGCGTCCGGCCTTCACCCTGCATGGTGATCAACCCGGACTCCATCACATAGCCGCGATTGGCGAGTTCCAGCGCCCGGCTGGCGTTCTGCTCGACCAACAGCACGGTGACGCCCTGTTGGTGGATGTCGTTCACCACCTCGAAGATCTTGTCGACCATGATCGGCGACAAGCCCATCGACGGCTCGTCCAGCAACAGCACCTTGGGACGGGCCATCAGTGCACGGCCCATGGCCAGCATCTGCTGCTCGCCACCGGACATCGTGCCGGCCAGTTGGTTCCGGCGCTCCTTCAGGCGGGGGAACAGGCCGAACACCTTGTCGATGTCCGCATCCACCTCCTTGTCCTTGCGGATGTAGGCGCCCATCATCAGGTTCTCGGTGATGGTCATGCGGGTGAACGTGCCGCGACCTTCCGGCACCATCACCAGGCCCTGCTTGGCCAGGTCCCAGGCGCCCTGGCCCTTGATCGACCGGCCCATGAACTGGACATCGCCCACGGCCACCGGCTGCAGACCCGTGACCGCCTTCAGCGTGGTGGTCTTGCCCGCGCCGTTGGCACCGATCAAGCTGACCAGCTCGCCCGCACGCACTTCGAAATCGACGCCCTTGACGGCCTGGATGCCGCCGTATGCCACTTTCAGGCCGGAGACCTGAAGCAGGATGTTGTCTGCCATCTTGTTGAGTCCTTGGATCAGTGGGCGTGAGCCGCATTGGCACCGAGATAGGCCTCGATGACCTTCTCGTTGCGCTGCACTTCCGCCGGCGTGCCTTCGGCGATCTGCTTGCCGTAGTCCAGCACGGTGACGCGGTCGCACAGACCCATCACCAGCTTCACATCGTGCTCGATCAGCAAGATGGTGCGCCCATCGTTGCGGATGCGGTCGATCAGTTCGCGCAGCACCACCTTCTCGGTCGCATTCATGCCGGCCGCCGGTTCGTCCAGAGCGATCAGCTTGGGATCGGTGGCCAGCGCGCGGGCGATTTCCAGGCGACGCTGGTCGCCGTAGGACAGCGTGCGCGCCTTGAATTCGGCGTACTTGCCGATGCCGACATAGTCCAGCAGCTCCTGCGCCCGGGCCGCGATCTCGGCCTCTTCCTTCTTGAAGCCCGGCGTGCGGAACACCGCCCCCAGCAGCCCCGAGTGGGTGCGCACATGGCGCCCGACCATCACGTTCTCCAGCGCGGTCATGTCGGCGAACAAGCGGATGTTCTGGAAGGTGCGGGCGATGCCGGTCTTGGCGACCTGGTGCACCGCCTGCGGCCGATAGGCCTGACCACCCAGCTCGAAGCTGCCGGCGTCCGGCGTGTAGAGGCCGGTGATCACATTGAAGAAGGTGGTCTTGCCGGCGCCATTGGGACCGATCAGGCCATAGACCTGGCCCTTCTTGATCTCGATGCCGACTTCGCTCAGCGCTTGCAGGCCGCCGAAGCGCTTGGACACACCGGCGACTTTCAGTACGGTTTCAGTCATTCGTCTTTGCTCCTGCCGGTGTTCAGGCCGCGTTGGCGGTTTTGGCGGAATGGTCGGGGCCATCCACCGGCGTCGGGGCGGCCTTGCCGTGCTCCGGCGACGGCCACAGACCGCGCGGACGCAGCAGCATGATCACGATCATCGCCAGCGCAATCAGCAGCTGACGCAGGATGGCGGCATCCAGCCGGCCGTCCGTCATCTGTTGCAGCGGGCCGGCCACATAGCGCAGCACTTCCGGCAGCGCGGCCAGCAGCAGCGCCCCCAGGATCACGCCCGGAATGTGGCCGATGCCGCCCAGCACCACCATCGCCACGATCATCACCGACTCCTGCAGGCTGAAGGACTCGGGCGAGACGAAGCCCTGGAAGGCACCGAACATCGAACCGGCCACGCCGCCGAAGGTCGCGCCCATGCCGAAGGCCAGCAGCTTCATGTTGCGGGTGTTGATGCCCATGGCCTTGGCGGCGATCTCGTCTTCGCGGATGGCCATCCAGGCGCGACCGATGCGCGAGTTCTCGAGCCGGTAGCAGATCACCACCGAGCCGATCACCAGTGCCAGGAACAGGTAGTAGTACATCGACACCGACTGCACGGTGAAGCCGAAGAACTCATGCGACTGGCTGAACTCGAAGCCGAGGAAATGCACCCCGTCGATCTGGCCGATGCCGCGCGGGCCATTGGTGATGTTCAGCGGATATTCCATGTTGTTCAGGAACACCCGGATGATCTCGCCGAAACCCAGCGTCACGATGGCCAGGTAATCGCCGCGCAGCTTCAGGGTCGGCGCGCCCAGCAGCACACCGAACAGGCCCGCCAGCATCGCCGCCACGATGATGGCGATGATCAGCGGCAGATGCAGGCCCTGCGGGAAGTTGGCCGCAATGGTCTCGAAGTTCTCCGCCAGGTGCGGGCTGTTGAGCAGCGCGAACAGATAGGCGCCGACTGCATAGAAGGCCACATAGCCCAGGTCCAGCAGGCCGGCATAGCCCACCACGATGTTCAGGCCCAGGGCCAGCAGCACATACAGCAGCGCCAGGTCGATGATGCGCACCGGCCCGTTGCCCAGCTGCTGGGTGAACAGCGGCAGCGTGAGCAGCACGGCGGCGGCGATCAGGAAGACGATCAGCTTGTTGAATTGTTTTTGCATGAGTGGGTTCTCCTCTGGCCTCAGGCGCGGTCGGCGACACGTTCGCCCAGCAGGCCGGACGGACGCAGCGTCAGCACCAGGATCAGCGCAACGAAGGCAAAGATGTCGGCGTAATGGCTGCCCAGCACGCCGCCGGTCAGGTCACCGAGGTAGCCGGCGCCGATGGCTTCGATCAGCCCCAGCAGCACGCCGCCCACCATCGCACCGGCCAGGTTGCCGATGCCGCCCAGCACCGCGGCGGTGAAGGCCTTCAGTCCGGGCATGAAGCCCATCGAATGCTGCACCGTGCCGTAGTTGGCCGCCCACATCAGACCCGCCACGGCCGCCAGCGCGGCGCCGATGATGAAGGTCAGCGAGATCACCGCATCGGGCTTGACGCCCATCAGCGCAGCCACCCGCGGGTTCTCGGCGGTGGCGCGCATCGCGCGGCCCATCTTGGTGTGGTTCACCAGGAACAGCAGGCCGCCCAGGATGACCACCGTCGAGACCAGGATCAGCACCTGGGTCACCGTGATCACCGCACCGGCGATCTGGATCGGCTCGGTGGGCAGCAGTTGCGGGAACGGCTTGGGGTTCGGCTTCCAGATGATCATGGCCAGCGTCTGCAGCAGCAGCGACATGCCCATGGCGGTGATCAGCGGCGCCAGGCGCGGCGCATTGCGCAGCGGCCGGTAGGCGATCTTCTCGATCGCGAAGTTGAGCACCATGCAGACCACCACCGCGCACACCAGCGCGATGATCATCAGCAGCCAGCCCGGCAGGCCCAGCCCGGCGAGCGCGGTCACCACCGTCCAGCTCACCAGCGCGCCCACCATCAGCACCTCGCCGTGCGCGAAGTTGATGAGGTTGATGATCCCATACACCATCGTGTAGCCCAGTGCGACCAGGGCATACATGCTGCCCAGCACCAAGCCGTTGATGATCTGCTGAAAAAGTATCTCCATGAAGGCCCCGGCAATCTGTTGGACATGGCTTTCGCCAGCGACCGGTCACAAGGTGCAACCCCCGTGCCAATCTTCACGTTTCAAGGGTAATCACCGACCCAGAACACCCTCTGGGCCGGGATCGGTGCGCTATTCGCAGTCTCGGCGAGCAAACGCTGGGCGGAAATCCGCACAAACCGCCTCGACAGCCGGGCGATTCCCCGCCAACCCCAAAAATCGGGTGCCGCATGGTGCACGACATCTGACACTTTGGGCACACTAGGTGACGTTTTTCGTCTCACATGGATCAGGCAGTTCCTCACTCAAACATCAGGGCCCGGGCCACTCATTTATTGGGGCGGCCGAGTTTCTATCTCTATCTGACCGCGGTGCTGATGATGCTGGGGCTGGTGTTCGGTCACCGGCTCAGCGAACGCGCCGGCCTGATCCAGCTCTCTGCGCTCGCCACCGAACGGCTGGAGCTGTATGCCTCCAACCTGTCGACCGAACTGAGCCGCCACGCCTATCTGCCCAGCCTGCTGGCGATCGATGACCGGGTGACCACGCTGCTGCAGCGCCCGGACGATGAGGCCCTGCGGGGGCAAGTCGGCCAGATGCTGGCGCGGGTCAATGTGCGGGCCGGCACCACCCAGATCTTCCTGTCCGATGCCGAGGGCCAGGTGCTGGCCGCCAGCGAGGCGGTCACCCCGCCGCCGCGGCTGGCCCAGGCGATCGCGCAGGACCGCCACCATTTCTTTGCCTCCGATGCGGGCGATGGCGTGGCCAGCACCAATTTCTATCTGCTGCAGGCGGTGCGCCGCCAGCAGCGTCTGCTGGGCGTCATTGTGGTCAAGCTCAACCTGGCGCCGCTGGAAGCCACCTGGGTGGACCTGGGCCTGCGTTCCCAGGGCGAGCGCATCCTGGTGGCCGATGACCAGGGCGTGGTGATCATGAGTTCGGTCGAAGCCTGGAAGTACGCCGTGCTCAACCAGGCGGACGACGCCCAGCGCGATCAGTTGCAGGCCAGCGCGCGATACCCCCGTGCGGTCGGCCCGGACCTCGGCCTGCCCGCCGTGCTGGAGGCCTACGACAGCCGACTGGTGCGCGCCCCGGCGCCCGCCAACACCACCCTGCTGGCCCAGGAGCGGCAGCTGCTGCCGCTGGGCCTGCGCTTGCTCGCGCTGTCCGACCTGTCGGAGGTGCGTCGACAGGCGCGGCTCGCCGCCTGGAGCGGCGCCGCCTTCGGTGCGGCCATCGGCATGCTGCTGCTCTATCTCGCTTCACGCCGCAAGACGCTGCGTCAGCTGTTCCTGGCCAAGACGGAACTGCAGGATGCGCATGTGCAGCTGGAACGCACGGTGGATGAACGCACTGTCGAACTACGCCGGGCCAACGACGAATTGAAGGACCAGATCAACCAGCGCCGGCAAGCCGAAGGGGAATTGCTGCAGACCAGCAAGCTGGCGGTGCTGGGGCAGATGTCCGCCGGCCTGTCGCATGAAGTCAACCAGCCGCTGACCGCCTTGCGGGCCCTGGCGCGCAACTCGCAGCGCCTGCTCGAAGCCGGCCGCACCCAGGCGGTGGCCGACAACCTGCAGACCATGGATGAGATGGTCGAGCGCATGGCGCAGATCACCCGGCAGCTCAAGAGCTTCGCCCGCAAGGCCGAGCAGGTGAATGCGGCCGTGCCGCTGCTGGCCTGCGTGCGCAACGCGCAGCTGCTGCTGGAGCACCGCACCCGCGCGCTGGATCTGCGCATCGACGTCGCCGTGCCCGGCGGCCTGCGCGTGCGGGCAGAGGGCAATCGGCTGGAGCAGGTGCTGGTCAATCTGTTCGCCAATGCGATCGACGCGATGGTGGCCGATCCGACCGCGCCGCTCGGCCCGGCGGCGTCGCGCGAGTTGGCGGATGACCTGCCCACCGGCGCGTCGCCAGCAGCGCAACCAGCGCAAGCCGCCCACGCGTCTCACGAAGGCCTCCACGATACGGCCGACGCCCCCTTGTCGACGTCCTCGGCGGTCAGCCATCGGCTGCGGATCGAAGCCGTGCCGCTGGACGACGGCCGACGCGCGCTGATCAAGGTGCAGGACAGCGGTCCCGGGCTGGCGGACGATCATCTGCAGCGGCTGTTCGAGCCCTTCTTCACCACCAAGCCGGCGGGCGAAGGGCTGGGGCTGGGGCTGGTGATTTCATCCAAGATCGTTCACGAGTTCGGCGGCACGCTGCGTGCGCAGCGCCTCGAACAAGGCATGAGTTTCGAGTTCGACCTGAGCGTCGACACCTGGCAGGCGGAGGAAGAGACATATGTTTGAGGGCTACAAGGTCGTGTTCGTCGAGGACGACCTGCCGGTGCGGGTCAGCCTGACCCAGACCCTGGAACTGGAGGGCCTGTCGGTGATCCCCTGCCGATCGGCCGAGGAAGCCCTGCCCCATGTGCAGCCGGGCGCGCAGATCGTCCTCATCACCGATGTGCGCCTGCCGGGCATGGACGGCCGCGCTCTGCTCGCTCATGTGCAGGCGACCGATCCCGACATCCCCGTCATCCTGATCACCGCCCATGGCGATGTGCAGATGGCGGTGCAGGCCATGCGCACCGGCGCCTACGACTTCATCGAGAAGCCCTTCGCGCCGGAGCGTCTGCTCGACACCACCCGCCGCGCGCTGGACCTTCGCATGCTGCGCCATTCCGCCGACGAACTGCGCCAGCAGCTGCAGCGCGCCAGCGGCATCGAGGCGGCCTTGCTGGGCCGCTCGGCCTCGATGCAGCAACTGCGTCGCCAGGTGCTGAACCTGGCCTCCACCTCGGCCGACGTGATGATCCTCGGCGAGACCGGCACCGGCAAGGAGCTGGTGGCCCGTTGCCTGCACGATCAGAGCCCGCGGCGGGATCGGCACTTCGTCGCCATCAATTGCGGCGGTCTGCCGGAGGCCTTGTTCGAAAGTGAATTGTTCGGTCATGAGCCGGGTTCGTTCACCTCGGCGGCCAAGCGGCGCATCGGCAAGATCGAGCATGCCAACGGCGGCACCTTGCTGCTCGACGAGATCGAAACCATGCCGATGCCGCTGCAGATCAAGCTGCTGCGGGTGCTGCAGGAACGCCGCATCGAGCGGCTGGGCTCGAACGAGGAATTGCCGATCAATGTCCGCTTCATTGCCGCCAGCAAGGCGGACCTGCGCGAGCTCGGCGATCGCGGCCAATTCCGCAACGACCTCTATTACCGGCTGGACATCGCCACCTTGCAGCTACCGCCGCTGCGCGACCGGCGTGAGGACATTCCGCTGCTGTTCGAGCATTTCGTGGCCCAGGCCTGCGTGCGCTATGAACGGGAGGCGCCGGAGCTGACGCCGGAGAAGCTGCGCGAGCTCATGGCCCACGACTGGCCGGGCAATGTGCGCGAGATCCGCAATGCCGCCGACCGCTTCGTGCTGGCGCTGGATGACCTCGATCGCCAGGAAGCCCTGCGCGACCTGCCCAGCCTGCACCTGGCCCGTCAGATGGAGCTGGTGGAGAAGGCGCTGATCGAGCAGGCCCTGCGGCGCACGCAGGGCAAGGTGCCGGCCGCCATGGAGCTGCTCGGCACCCCGCGCAAAACGCTCTATGACAAGCTCAACCGGCACGGGATCCAGCTGGACGATTTCCGCTGAACCTGGCGGCAGTCCTGGTGGAACGCCTGGCGGCGTTCAATGCGCTCGACAGGCTGAAAGCCAGTCTGCAGAGGTTCGGCGAATCGTGCCGCGCGCGTCGCGCGTGGCGATTCCGCCGCGCAGTTGCGCTCAGACCTGCGAGGTCGTGCGCGACGCTGCCTGATCGAGCACCGCCTTGAGCTGGTCGATGGTCGTCGGTTTGACCAGGTAGGCGGCCGCGCCGCGGCGCACCGCTTCGGCGGCGTCGGCGGCGTCGGACAGGCCGGTCAGCAGCACCACGGTCATCGGGCCGTCTCGCAAGGCCTCTTCAATGAAGTCCATGCCTTGGCCGTCCGGCAGCGCCCGGTCCAGGATCAGCACATCCGGCCGATGCTCGGCCAGCCGCCGGCGCGCTTCGCCCAGCGACGCGGCCGTCGCGGCGTCATAGCCCTCCATCTCGAGAAGGATGGCCAGGGTCTCGCTGGATTCAAGGTTATCGTCGACGATGACGGCGTACGGCATGGCGGTCTCTGCAAGTAATGGAACAGGCGTGCGCGGCAACGCGCCGGACACGATGCATCGAGGGTCCGCGCAGCGGAGAGGTCGCGGAGTGTCGCCGCAAATCCAGCCGGGTCGGTTGCCGCAAGCCTGCCCACCGTGCTGGTGATCACATGACACGCCGCCCACCGCCGCTCAAGGCCGTGATGCGATGGGCGAGTACCGGGCAAAAAGCGTTCCCGTCACGCGCCGTGCATTTGTTGCGAAAGCCGCATCCCATCGACATTCGGGGCCCGGTATTGCGGGGGTGTACCTGCTGCTCAACCGTGCCCTTTCTGACCATAATCCGCCCGCCGCGAGATCCGGCCCTTGCCGGACGCACTGCCTTGCCCGTTCCGCAAGGCTTGGCTCGCTCCCGCCCCCTGGCGCGCCGATTGCCCTACGCTGGCAGCCTCCCTTGCTTCCGATGACGACCGACGACGACTTGCTACCCCGACTGCGCCGCAGCACCGGTTCCCTTCACCAGCGGATCGAGGAGGTGCTGCGTCTGGAGTCCCCCATGCCGCTGGCCCGGTACGGCCAGGTGCTGCACGGATTCCATGAATTTCTGCAGCTTTGGGAGCCCCGTGTACGCGCGGCGCTGCCCGAGTCGCTGCACGGCTGGTTCGACCTGCGTCGCCGCAGCCCGCTCGCCGCGCGCGACCTCCGCCACTTGAACCCGCCTGTGGCGCCCGAGTGGCGCGAGGCGGCCCGCGTCGCGCAGGATCAGATCCAGCTGGAGTCACCCGCGCAGGCGCTGGGGGCGCTCTATGTGATCGAAGGCTCCGCGCTGGGTGGCCAGGTGCTGACGCCGCAATTGGCGGCCCTGCATGGGCTGTCGCCAGAACGTGGGCTCAGCTATTTCCATGGCTTCGGCGATCGCACCGGCGCGATGTGGCGCGAATTTCGACAACTGCTCACCCGCGAGGTGGGCGAAACCCCCGAACAGATCGACGCCGCTTGCCGCGCCGCGATGCAAACCTTCCAGGCGCTGATCACCACCTTCGAAGGGCTCGACCCGATCGAGGCGATGACGCGGCCTTCCTTGACCCACACTGCGCCCCCGGCGGCCCCGACCGGACGCGGCGTGCCCACCCCGCCCCTCCCCGCATCCGGCTCCCCGCACCTTGCCGCCCCGGCGGACACGGCGCCTGACCACCCCGGACGGGCAGCGGCGGGTGACGACCCGTCGGAACGCCGTCCTTGCTGCGCCTCGGCGCCTTGATGAGGCCATGACCGCCGCGCCCACCATTTCCGACGCTGACCTGGCGAGCTGCGCCAGCGAGCCGATCCGCATTCCCGGTGCCATCCAGCCGCATGGCTGGCTGGTGGTGGCGGATGCGCTGACCGGACGCCTGGTGGCCTACAGCCGAAATTGGCCCGACCTGCTGAAAGCGCCCGACAACGAGGTCGACGCCGCGATCCACGACCTGTTGAGCCCGATCGTCCAGACCCGCCACACGCTGGTGGATGGCGAAGGTCCGGTCTCCTGCGGACCGCTGATCGCCGGCGGCCGCCGCCTGCATGTGTCCGGCCACCGCCTGGGCGAACTCACCTATTTCGAGCTGGAAACCGAAGCGGAAGACGCCGGCCCCCGCGCGCCGATCTACAGCCTGGCCCGTCATCTGGTGCCCTTGATGCAGCGCACCGATTCGGTCGACGCGCTGTGCCGCCTGGTCGTCAACGAAATGAAACGGCTGACCGGCTTCGGTCGCTGCCTGGCCTACCGCTTCGATGCCGAGGGCCATGGCGAGGTCCTGGCCGAAGCGCGTGATGCGGATTACGACGCCTACGCCGGTCACCACTTTCCGGCGGCGGACATCCCCAGCCAGGCGCGCGAGCTCTACCGCATCAACCACATCCGACTGATCCCGGATGCGGACTACCAGCCGGTGCCGGTGCGCTTTGTCGATGGTCGCGAGCCCACCTCGCTCGACCTCTCCCAGGCGGCGCTGCGCAGCGTCTCGCCGGTGCATCTGCAGTACATGCGCAACATGGGCACGCTGGCCTCGATGTCGGTGTCCATCATCGTCGACGGCCAACTCTGGGGTCTGGTCTCCTGCCACAACCACGCGCCGCGCCACCTGTCCTGGCAGGTGCGCATGGCTTGCGAGCATCTGGGGCAGTTGCTCTCGCTTCAGATCGAGGCCAAGGAAGAAAACGAACGGGTCAGCGAACAGCTGCGATTGCGCCAGCTGACCCTGGCCATCGTCGCCCACCTGTCTGACAGCGACGCCACACTGCAACGCCTGATGGCCGAGCCCGGGCCGCTGCTGCGCCTGGGTCGGGCCACCGGTGCGGCGGTGATCCTCAACGACCAGTGCTGGTCGGTGGGCGAGACCCCGGCGGCCGGCGCCCTGATCCAGCTCGGCCAATGGCTGGGCAACCGCATCGACGAGGTCGACCACACCGACCGCCTCGCCACCGACGCCCCGGCCCTGGCCGACGCGCTGGGCGGCGCGGCCGGGTTGCTGGCCATCTCGATCTCCAAGCTGCATCGCCACTACATCGTCTGGTTCCGACCGGAGATCGTGCAGACCATCGTCTGGGCGGGTGATCCGCGCAAGGAGCTGGACAACCCGAAAGGCCGGCTGCATCCGCGCCTGAGTTTCGCCAGCTGGCGTCAGCAACTGGGGGGCCGCTCGCTGCCCTGGACCCAGGGCGAGGTGCATGCGGTGCAGGAGCTGCGTCAGGCGCTGATCGGCATCGTGCTGCGGCGTGCCGAGGAGATGGCGGAAGTGGCCATGGAGCTGGGGCGGGTGAACAAGGAGCTCGAAGCGTTCTCCTACACCGTGTCCCACGACCTTCGCGCGCCGATGCGGCACATCGCCGGTTTCGTCGACCTGGTGGTGGAGATGGAAGGGGCCGGCCTGTCCGAACGTTCCCGGCGTTATCTCACCCATGTGAAGGAAGCCTCCGCCCATGCGGGGCAACTCGTCGATGCGCTGCTGGATTTCTCGCGCATGGGGCGCTCGGCCATCAAGCCGGTGTCCCTCAACACCGAGCATCTGGTGGACGACCTGATCGCCGAACACAACGCACAGCACGGCGCTCAGCACAGCGCACAACACGGCGCACAACACAGCGCCCTGCAAAGCCCGCCCCGGTCCGCCGACGCGAACGGCGCGGCCCGGGAAGCGCCCATCGAGTGGACCGTTCACCGGCCGCTGCCGCGTCTGTGGGGCGATCCGGTGCTGCTGCAGGTCGCCGTGCGCAACCTGATCAGCAATGCGGTCAAGTACAGCCGCCAGCGGCATCCGGCGCGCATCACCATCGAACCGGTCCAGAACGAGCACGGCGTGGGCCTGAGCATTTCGGACAACGGCGTCGGCTTCCAGATGAAGTACGTCGGCAAGCTGTTCGGCGTCTTCCAGCGGCTGCATCAGAACGAGGCCTTCGAAGGCACCGGCATCGGACTGGCGAGCGTGCGCCGCATCGTGGAACGCCACGGCGGCCAGGTCGATGCCTGGGGCGCTCCCGACGAAGGCGCCCGTTTCACCTTCGTGCTGCCCACCCGCGAGATGGCGGCCGCCCCATCCACAGCGCCGGCGCCACCGTCGGTCGATCGCTCATCGGCCCTGGCCGCGTTGATGTCTTCCGCGCTGTCGGCACAATCTCCTCCTCCCCGTTCCACCGATCCGCACTGAGATGCTCAAGCCCATCCTTCTCGTCGAAGACGACGCCCGCGACCTCGAACTCACCCTGGTGGCGCTCGAACGCAGCCAACTGGCCAATGAAGTCATCGTGGTGCGAGACGGTGCCGAGGCGCTGGACTATCTCAACCGCGAAGGCGCCCACGCCGAGCGCGCCGAAGGCAACCCGGCGGTCATCCTGCTGGACCTGAAGCTGCCCAAGGTCAACGGGCTGGAAGTGCTGAAGACGGTGCGCGCCACCGAGTCGCTGAAATCCGTGCCGGTGGTGATGCTCACCTCCTCCCAGACCGAATCCGACGTGGTGCAGAGCTACGCGCTGGGCGTGAATGCCTATGTGGTCAAGCCGGTGGAGTTCCAGCGCTTTGTCGCGGCCATCGCCGACCTCGGCGTGTTCTGGGCCGTGTTGAATGAACCGCCCCCCGGCTCGCTGCGCTCGTCCCGCCGTTATGAGTGACACCACCGGCTCGACCGGGCCGTCCGGCGTGCCCGGCGCGCCCGATCCGGCGGGAAGCCCCGGCATGATGGGCTCAGACGGCCACTCGACCGAATCGACGGGATCGACTGGACCGACCGCGCCCGCAGCCGCCGCGGCCCACAGCGCCTCCAGCGCCGCACGTGCCGCCGCAGGCGCCGGGGCGGCTGCGGTCTGGGCCGCCTCCGGGACTTCGGGCCCCTCCGCCACGGCGGGCAACGCACCGGCGGGCCTCACTGCGGGCCCGGGCGAGCCTGCGGGCGCTGCCGCGCCGCTGGAGATCCTGCTGCTGGAAGACTCGGCCTTCGATGCCGAACTGCTGCAGGCCTCGCTGGACCACACCCATCCGCGTGCCCGGGTCACCTGGGTGAAGGATGAGGCCGGCCTGCTGGGGGCGCTCGAGACGCAACGCTTCGACCTGATCCTGTCGGACTATCAACTGGCCGGCTTCAACGGCGCCGAAGCGCTGACGCTGGCCCAATTGCATGCGCCGGGCACGCCTTTCATCTTCGTCTCCGGCGTGATCGGCGAGGAAAACACGGTGGAGCTGCTCAAGCGCGGCGCCACCGACTATGTGATGAAGGGCCGACTGACGCGCCTGTCGGTGGCCATCGACCGCGCACTGCGCGAGGTGCGTCAGCGCGAAGCCCAGCGGCTGGTGGAAGCCCAGTTGCGCGAGGCCGATGCGCTGTATGCGCGCGTGGTGGACTCGCTGCAGGAATATGCGGTGATCCTGCTGGACACCGAGGGCCGCATCCGCGACTGGAACCAGGCGGCGAGCAGCATCTTCGGCCACACGCTGGACGAGGTGCGCGGGCGCTCGGCCGAGCTGCTGCTCACGCCCGAGGATCGCGCCGCCGGTGTACTGGATCGCCAGCTGGCCGAGGCGCTCACCCAGGGCTCCGCCCGCGATGATCGCTGGCTGATGCGGCAGAACGGCGGCCGGCTGCGGGCCGAAGGCGCGGTCACGCCGCTCTACAGCGTCTCCGGCGAGGCCACCGGCTTCTCCAAGATCATCCGTGACATCACCCCGGCCTTCGAAGCGCGCGAGGCCCTGCGTCTGGCCAAGGAAGAGGCCGAGCGGGCCAGCGAGCTCAAGGACCAGTTCCTCGCCGTGCTCTCGCATGAGCTGAGGTCGCCGCTGAGCGCCATCACCGGCTGGGCCGACATCCTCAACAACTTCTCGGACGCCCATCCGCTGCTGGGCAAGGCCTCCACCGTGATCCGGCGCAATGCGCAATTGCAGGCGCGCATGATCAACGACCTGTTGGACATGAGCGCGGTCGTCGCCGGCAAGCTGCGTCTGCAGACGGCCCCGCTGGACCTGGCCAATCTGGCTTCGGAGACGGTGCTGGGCTCGCTGCATGAGGCCCAGGGCAAAGGCGTGGCCCTGAATTGCCATGCGGACGGCACGGTCTGGATCAACGGCGACGTGGAGCGGCTCTCCCAGGTCATCGCCAACCTGGTCGGCAATGCGATCAAGTTCACCGACCGGGGCGGCCGAGTGAATGTGGAGGTCCATGTCGACGGTACCGAAGCGGTGCTTCGGGTGAGCGACACCGGCCGCGGCATCTCTCCCGCCTTCCTCCCCTATGTGTTCGACCGGCTGCGGCAGGAGGACGGTTCGTTCACCCGCAAGGCTGGCGGTCTCGGCCTGGGCCTGGCCATTGCGCGGGCCATTGCGGAGCTGCATCAGGGTCAGATCAGCGCCCACAGCCCGGGGCCGGGCTGTGGAGCCTGCTTCGAGCTGCGTTTGCCGGTGCTGGAAGACTGCGCCCTGCCGCCGCCCCCGGCCACCGGAACGATGGCGCTCTCCGACGACAGCCTGGCCGGCGTGCGGGTGCTGTTGGTGGACGATGAAGAGGATGCGCGCGAGGTGGGTCAGGTGGCCCTGAGCCGGCTGGGCGCGAAGGTGCGCGTGGCGGGCAGCGCGGCCGAAGCGCTGGCCGTGCTGAACGACGAACGCTTCGACCTGCTGGTGTCCGACATCGGCATGCCCGACATGGACGGCCGGTCCCTGATCCGCGAAGTGCGCCGCATGCCCGGCGGCAGCGCGGCCGATCTGCCTGCCGTGGCACTCACCGCCTTCGCGATGGTGTCGGACCGGCAGGAAGGCCTCGCCGCCGGCTTCCAGGGCTATGTGGCCAAGCCGATCGAGTTGGGCACCCTCACCCGCGCCATCCGCGAGGCGCTGGACGGCCGCACCTGCTGAGGCGAGGACCCTCGACCCATGGCACGGACCGCAAGCCGCGTGAGCCGGCGCGACAGGCGGCCTGACGCGGCCGCCGCGAGCACTCAGAACCGCTGCCGCTGCATGTACTCGTCGAAGCCGGCTTCGGCGAAGCGGAACCAGAGGTTCTGGTCGCGCCGGAACAGCGCGTAATCCTCGTAGACCTTCTTCCAGTTCGGGTTCTTGGCCGACAGCTCGCTGTACAGCGCCATCGACTCCTTGAACGCCAGGTCCATCACCTCGGTGGGGAAGCGCATCAGGCGCGTCTTGTTGCCTGCCACCAGTTGTTTGAGCGCGATCGGGTTGAGCACGTCGTACTTGGCCTGCATGTCGACATGGGTGTGCGACGACGCTGCCTGGATGATCGCCTTGTACTCCGGCGTCAGCGCCTCATAGGCCTTGGTGTTGATGTAGAAATCGACCTGCGGGCCGCCCTCCCACCAGCCGGGGTAGTAGTAGAACGGCGCCACCTTGTGGAAGCCCAGCTTGAGATCGTCGTAGGGCCCGACCCATTCGGCGGCGTCGATGGTGCCTTTCTCCAGCGCCGAATACAGCTCGCCGCCAGGCAGGTTCTGCGGCACGCCGCCCATGCGTTCGATCACGCGACCGGCAAAGCCGCCGATGCGGAACTTCAGGCCCTTGATGTCGGCGGCGGACTTGATCTCCTTGCGATACCAGCCCGCCATCTGCGCGCCGGTGTTGCCGCCGGGAAAGTTGATGATGTTGTAGTTCCGGTAGAACTCGCGCATCAGCTTCAGGCCGTTGCCGTGATAGGTCCAGGCGGTCATCTGCCGCGAGTTCAGGCCGAACGGGATCGCGGCGCCGATGGCAAAGGTCTCGTCCTTGCCGAAGAAGTAATACGGCACGGTGTGGGCGATCTCCACGGTGCCGTTCTGCACGCCGTCCACCACGCCGAAGGCCGGCATCAGCTCGCCGCCGGCATGCACACTGATCTGGAACTTGCCGCCGCTGAGCTCGCTCACCTTCTTGGCGAAGACCTCTCCGCCGCCGAAGATGGTGTCGAGCTGCTTGGGAAAGCTGGAGGCCATGCGCCACCGCACCTGGGTCTGCGCATGCACGATGGCCGGTGCCGCACCGGCGGCCAGCACGCCCGCCAGGCCGGCGTTCTTGACGAATGATCGACGCTCCATGAAGTCTCCTCGTTGGTTGAATTGATCCTCGCGGTCCGGTCGCGGCACGCGTCCTCGGCGGATCGTCGTGCCTCGCGACCTGACCCGGGTCGGTGGAGGTGACGGCAGGATCAACCAGCGCAGGTCGAACGTCAACAAGGGAGACCCGAAGGGCGACCGATCCCGTGGCCAGGATGACCTCGGCGGGAGGGACATGTCAGGCCGCCCCGTCCTCGCGATCGGGTGTGGCAGCGCATCTCATGCCGAATGGGCCAGCCAGGCAGCCTCGAACGACATCAAGGCATGTGCAGGCGCGTCATCGCGAAGGTGTGCAGGCGCCTCAGGGCGACATTGCGTCATTCCTCATCGCTTCATCGCGGCATCGCAGCATCGCGGCATGACGTCATGGCCTGGAAATGCAAAACGCCTGACGGCGCCTCGGATCGAGGCGCCGTCAGGCGCTGGTGTCATGGCGGCGTCCGCTGCTGCGGGCCGCGCACGGGTCGGTCGTCTAGCGTGCCACCGTCAATGGGCCCCGCCCGCATCCACCGGCGCGCCGACCTTCGGCGGCCGCTTGGTGATCCAGACAAAGGCAATCAGCACGATGAACAGCACCCCCGAGGCCAGGAAGATGTCGTCCGCTGCACGGGTGAAGGCCTGCTGGTCGATCAGGCGGTTCAGGTAGCTCAGCGCCTGCTCGTAGCTCATGCCGGCTGCCTGCAGCGTGCTCAAGGTCTGGCCGGCCACGGGATCGCCGACGGCGATGTGCTCCACCAGATGGCTGTGGTGCAGGGTCGCGCGGTTCTCCCACAGCGTGGTGGAGATCGAGGTCCCCATGGCGCCGGCGGTGATCCGCACGAAGTTCGACAGGCCCGCCGCCGCCGCAATGCGCTCCGGCGGGATGCCGGACAGCGTGAGCGTGGTCAGCGGGATGAAGAAGAACGCCAACGCCGCGCCCTGAAGGATGGTCGGCACCATGATGGTGGCCAGGTCGGTGTCGGTGGTGAAGAACGAGCGCATCGTCAGCACCACGCAGAACATGACAAAGGCAAAGCTCGCCATCCATCGTGGATCCCACACCGCGACCTTCTTGCCCGCCACCGGCGACAGCAGGATGGCCAGCACCCCCACCGGTGCCAGCGCAAAGCCGGCCGCGGTGGCGGTGTAGCCCATGTGCTGCTGCAGCCACAGGGGCAGCAGCACCACATTGCCGAAGAACAGGCCATAGGCCACCGACAGCACCGCCGCACCGAACAGGAAGTTGCGCCGAGCAAACAGCCGCAGGTCCACCACCGGGTGCTTCTCGGTCAGCTCCCACACCACGAACACCGCAAAGCCCACCACCGCCAGCACCGCCAGCAGCTGGATCTGGCCGGAGGCGAACCAGTCCAGTTCCTTGCCCTTGTCCAGCATCACCTGCAGCGAGCCCACCCACAGCACCAGCAGGGCCAGGCCGATGGTGTCGATCGGCAGTTTCTTGATCGGCGTTTCGCGGTGTCGGTAGATGCTCCAGGTCAGGCCGGCAGCGAACAGGCCCACCGGCACGTTGATGTAGAAGATCCACGGCCAGGTGACGTTGTCGGTGATCCAGCCGCCCAGCAGCGGCCCCACCACCGGTGCCACGAGGGTGGTCATGCCCCATAACGCCAGCGCCGTGCCCGCCTTGTGCTTGGGATAGCTGGACAGCAGCAAGGTCTGCGACAGCGGAATCATCGGTCCGGCCACCAGGCCCTGGAACACCCGGGCCACGATCAGCATTTCCAGCGAGTGGGCGAAGCCGCACAGCCAGGAGGCCAGCACGAACAGCAGCACGCTGGTGGTGAACAGCCGCACTGCGCCGAAGCGCTGGGTCAACCAGCCGGTCAGCGGCACCGAGATCGCGTTGGCCACGCCGAAGCTCGTGATCACCCAGGTGCCCTGCACCGGGCTGACGCCCAGGTCGCCGGCAATCGCCGGCAGGGACACGTTGGCAATCGACGAGTCCAGCACATTCATGAAGGTCGCCAGCGACAGCGAGATCGTGCCCAACACCAGGGCAGTGCCCTGGAGTGGCGCGGGCGCTGTCGGGGCGCCTGGAGCCGGTGTACTCATGCTCGTCTTCTTGTTGGAGGTCTTGCGATGGCCCCAGCCGCGCCGGCATCAGCCCGCCCGCGGTCCATCGTCATCAGAAAAGGGAGACCGTGAAACGCGGCCGCACCTCAGGCGTGGCCGTGGCTGCCGTGGGCCTGGGCGCCCGGAGCCGCCTTGGCCGGTGCGTTGTCGGGCGCGGGCTTGATCGTGGCGCGTACCGGCGCCTTGGCGGCCTTGCCCAGGTTGGTCGCGATGATGCGGTTGACCTGCTCGTCGGCGGCGCGTTCCTGGGTGTCGAAGATGGTGGTCTGCAGACGCGGCGCGGTGTTGCCGGTGGCGGCGGCCAGGGTCGGGCCGTCCTGGTTGCGGATGTCGACCTGCACATCCATCGACAGGCCGACGCGCAGCGGATGCTCCGCGACTTCCTTGGGATCCAGCGAAATGCGCACCGGCACCCGCTGCACCACCTTGATCCAGTTGCCGGTGGCGTTCTGAGCCGGCAGCAGCGCAAACGCCGCCCCGGTGCCCGCGCCCAGGCCCTGCACCTTGCCGTGGTACTCGGTCTTCTTGCCGTAGACATCCGCCTCCAGCGTCACCGTCTGGCCGATGCGCAGCTTGGCCAGCTGGCTCTCCTTGAAGTTGGCATCCACCCAGACCTGCTGCAGGCCGACCACCGCCATCAGCGGCGCACCGGCGGCCACGCGCTGGCCCAATTGCACCGAGCGGCGGGCGATCCAGCCCTCCACCGGGGCGACCAGCTCCGCACGCTGCAGCGCGAGATAGGACTCGCGCACACGGGCGGCGGCGCGCAGCACGTTCGGATGGTCCTCCACGCTCACGCCGTCGGTCAGCGCCTGGTTGGATTGCAGTTGCTCACGCGAGGCCAGCAAGGCGGACTGCGCGGCCGCGGCGGCGGCGCGGGCGGCCGTCAGTTGGGCCTGCGCATGGTCCAGCTCTTCCTTGCTGACGGCGCCGGTGGCGAGCAGCGGCTGACGGCGGGTGACGTCCGCCTGCAGCCGGCTGAGCTCGCTCAAGGCGCGCTGCTGATCGGCTTCACGCACCTGCACCTGGGCGGCCAGGCCGCTGTTGTTGGCATAGACGGTGCGCACTTCACGCACGGTCTGCGCCAGCTGGGCCTGGGCCTGGTCCAGCGCCATGCGGGCATCCACCGGATCCAGGCTGACCAGCCTCTGGCCGGCCTTCACGAAGTCGGTGTCGTCGGCATAGACGGCGCGGACCGTGCCGCCAACCAGCGGCGTGATCTGCACGACGTTGGCCTGGACATAGGCGTTGTCGGTGGTTTCGTAATGGCTGCCGATGACCCATTCATAGGCGGCATAGCCGATGCCGGCCAGCGCGACCACCACCGCGATCAGGGTCAGGCCCTTCTTGCGGGGGTTGCCGTTCTTGCCGTTGGCGGGCGGGGTGCCGGTGGCGGCGGAGGGTGTGGTGTTCTCTGGCGTGGCGCTCATGATGGTGCTCGGACGGAGGTGCTTCGAGAGTCGGTTCGGGTGTTTGTTCAGGACGGTCGGGGCCTCAGCCGCGCTCGCCCGTCGGGGTCTGTGCGGTGGTGCGGGCCGGGTCGGCATAGCCGCCGCCCAGGGCGCGCATCAGATTGATCTGCGCATCGATGGTCAGGGCCTGCAGATCGATCTGGCCGCGTTGCTGCAGCAACTGGTTCTGATGGGCGTTGAGCACCGCGAGGCGGTTCACCAGCCCGGCCTGGTAGCGCTGGCTGGCCAGGGCGGACTGGCTGTCCGCATTGGCGACCAGCGCCTCCTGCTGCACGCCTTGCTGGCGCAGCGACTGCAGGGTGGTGAACTGGTCGCTGGCATCGCGGACCGCATCCAGCACGGCCGCGTTGTAGGTGGCGACGGCGGCGTCCTGCTCGGCGGCACTGCCCTTGAGCTGCGCGCGCAGACGGCCGCTGTCGAACAGCGGCAGATGCAGCGCCGGACCGATACCGAACTGGCGGCTGCCGCTCTTGAAGAGATCATCCAGGCCGATCGAGTTCAGGCCGGCGAAGGCGCTGAGGCTGACGCTGGGATAGAACTGGGTGCGGGCGGCGCGCACGTCCTGCGCGCTGGCTTCCACCCGGGCGCGGGCGGCGGCCAGATCGGGGCGACGGCCCAGCAGGTCCAGGTGAGGTTCCTGCTGCCAGTCAATCACTCGCGGCAGGGCCGCTTCCAGCGACGCCGTGGCCGAAGGGCCCTGCCCGGTCAGCGCGGCGAGCTGATGGCGCAGCAAGGCCTGCTGTTCCCGCAGCACCACCTGCTGGCGCTGGATGTCGGGCAGCGGCGCTTCGGCCACGCGCAGGTCCTGGCCGTTGTCCAGGCCGGCGGCGCTGCGCTGGCGCACCAGGTCCAGGCTTTGGTCGCGCAAGGTTTTCTGCTGCTCCAGCAGTCGGCTCTGGGCCTGGCTGCGCGCCAGCGCCACATAAGCCTTGGCCACCGCATTGGACACGCTCAACTGCGCGGCCGCGGCATCCGCCTCGGCGGCGCGACGCTGGCCCAGCGCCGATTGCAACGCGGCCTCGTGGCGGCCGAAGAAGTCGAACTCATAGCTCAGGCCGGCCTGGATGTTGGCCAGCGTCTGGACGCTGCCAGACAGCGGCGGGGGATAGATGCCGTGTTCGGAGAAGCGCTGCCGGGTCACATCGGCGGACAGGCTGGCATTGGGCCGCTTGGCGGCTTCGGCGTTCTCGGTCAGCGCAGCGGCGCGGGCGATGCGGGCCCGGGCCAAGGCCAGGCTGGGCGATTGGGCGATGGCCTGGTCGACCAGCCCATCGAGTTGCGCATCGCCGAAGGTCTTCCACCACTGGGCGTCGAGCGCCTGGCCGTCGCCGGTCGACAAGCCCAGGCGCGCGGCGGCCTCGCCTTCCAAGGGCTGGGCCGGATCAGCCAACTTGGGGATAGGCGCACAAGCGGCGAGCACCATCAGCAGCGCCGCGCCCATGGCCAGGGCCAGCGTGGTTCGATGAAGGATTCGGGAAGTCATGAGGCAGTCCTGCGGGAAATTGTTCTTGTGAGGCGCCGTGTGACCGGCGCAGGGACAACACAGCGGCGACGTGGTCCAGGGATCAGTCGTCCCTGTCCACCAGGGACGAGGTCTCCGAGGTCAGGCCAGCGTCGCGGATGGCATGGCCGTTGGCGACCATGCGTTGCAGCAGGTCGACCAAAGTCCGGAACTCCTGATCGGTGAAACCGGCCAGATGGGCGTTGAACACCTGGGACAGCACACCGGGCGCCGCCGCCATCGCCGCCAGACCGGCGTCCGACAACGACACCATCACCACCCGGCGGTCTTCGACCGACCGCTCACGCCGCACCAGGCCCTTGGCCTCCAGGCGATCCAGCAAGCGGGTCATCGCGCCACCGTCCATCGCCAGCTCACGCGCCAGGGCGGCGCTGGACATGGACCCGTTGAACCGCAGGCGCAGCATCGGGGCCCACTGCGCATGGGTCAGGTCATGCTTGCCCAGCAGCTTGTCGGCCTGGCACACCATGGATTGCTTGATCTGGCGCAGCATCCATCCCAGGCTGGGTTCGCACTGGAAGTTGTCGGCGCTGTAAAACTCGGCGATGGGTGGGAGCTTGGGACTCATGGCAGTCGTCCAGTGATCTGAAATCCCGGAAGATCCGGTTTTTCAGTGGTGGCCTTCGGAAAAGTCTGGGCAATTATTGCTTAGGCAATGATTGCCTTGCCAATCACTGCATCCAATGGGCCTAAGCAATGAAGGGGCTTTGCGCTCCTGCCCGGCCGGCCTCGCGCCTTGATCCTTCAAGGTGCCGGAAGCGGGTTGTCACGGGCAGGCGGCGGTGGCCGCCCTACACTGCCTCGATGTCCGCTGTCCCGCCCGCCTCCTCCGCCCCCTCGTCCCGGCCTGCCGTCTCCGGCGCGTCAGGTCATCCGACCGCCACTTCCGCCGTGCCACGGTCCGCAGCCGCGTCAGACAGTGGCGACGCGGCCGGTGCGCGCGCCAGTCCGCCGCTGCGAGCCATGGGGCCGGCGCTGTGGCCGTTCCTGAGGCCGTACCGCTGGCGGATTGCTTCGGCGGTGGTGTTCCTGGTGATGGCGGCGGTCGCGACGCTGGTGTTTCCGATCGCGCTGCGGCAATTGATCGACCAAGGCCTGATCGCCGCCGATCCCGGCGAGCGGATGATGGCGCTGCGGGAACACTTCCTGTGGCTGTTCGCCACCGGTGCGGCGCTGGGGTTGTTCTCCGCTTTGCGCTTTTATGCGGTGAGCTGGCTGGGCGAGCGGGTGAGCGCCGACCTGCGGACGGCAGTCTATGCGCATGTGCTGCGCCAGAGCCCGGAGTTCTTCGAGACCACCCAGACCGGCGAGGTGATCAGCCGCATCACCACCGACACCACGGTGATCCAGAGCATCGTGGGCTCCAGCCTGTCGATGGGGCTTCGCAACATGATCATGGGCATCGGCGCCATCGCCCTGCTGATCGCGACCAATCCGTGGGTGATGACGCAGGTCATGGGCATCCTGGTGCTGGTGGTGCTGCCGGCGCTGTTCTTCGGCCGCCGGGTGCGACGGCTCTCCCGGGCCAGCCAGGACCGCGTGGCCGACACCAGCGCCATCGCGGCCGAGATGCTCAATGCGATCACCGTCGTGCAGTCGCATGCCCAGGAAGGCCGCGAGGCGCAGCGCTTCGACGTGGCCAGCGAGGCGGCCTTCGACACCGCCCGCAAGCGCGCCCGGGTGCGCGCGCTGCTGGTGGCCTTCATCATCACCGCCACCTTCGGCGCCCTGCTCTGGGGCCTGTACCAAGGCACGCAGGCGGTGATGGCGGGACGCATCAGCGCCGGTCACCTGGGTCAGACGGTGGTGTATGTGATCCTGCTGGTGTCCTCGGTGGCGGTGCTGGCGGAAGTCTGGGGCGAGTTGCTGCGCGCTGCAGGCGCCACCGAGCGTTTGATGGAATTGCTGGCGGCCCGGTCGCCGGTGGCCGATCCCGTCGCACCGCTGGATCCGCCGGCACAAAGCGGGCCGTCACGGGTGGTGTTCCATCAGGTGGGCTTCCACTATCCCTCGCGCCCGGATCGCGCGGCGCTGACGCAGTTCGATCTGCACATCGCGCCGGGCGAAACCGTGGCCCTGGTGGGCCCCAGCGGCGCCGGCAAAAGCACCGTGCTGCAGCTGCTGCAGCGCTTCTATGACGTGCAGCAGGGCCACATCGAGCTCGACGGTGTGCCGGTGGACCGCATGCGGCTGGCGGACCTGCGCAGCCGCATGGCGCTGGTGCCGCAGCAGAGCGTGATCTTCTCTGCCAGCGCGTTGGACAACATCCGCTACGGACGACCCGAGGCCAGCCGTGACGAGGTCATCGCCGCGGCCCGCGCGGCGCACGCGCACGAATTCATCGAGCAACTGCCCCAGGGTTACGACAGCTTCCTGGGCGAGCGCGGCGTGCGTCTTTCCGGCGGTCAACGCCAGCGCATTGCCATCGCCCGCGCGATGCTGCAGAACGCCTCGCTGCTGCTGCTGGACGAAGCCACCAGCGCACTGGACGCCGAAAGCGAACGGCTGGTGCAACAGGCGCTGGACGAAGCCATGCGGGACCGCACCACGCTGGTCATCGCCCACCGGCTGGCCACCGTGCAGCGGGCCGACCGCATCGTGGTGATGGAGGACGGCCGCATCGTCGAGCAAGGCCGACACGCCGAGCTGGTCGCCCGAGGCGGTCTCTACGCCCGCCTGGCAGCGCTGCAGTTCACGCACTGATCCTCGCTTGTCACCCGGACCGCAGCGCGGGAAGCCTCGCTGGCGGCCCCGGCTTTGACGCCCCACCTAGAATCCCGCCCCATGACCGACATTGCCAAGCCCCTGCGCCCGGTGCGCCGCCAGTACGAAGACTTCATGCGCCATGTGTACGAGCATGGCGTGGCCAAGGGCGACCGCACGGGCACCGGCACGCGCAGTGTCTTCGGTCATCAGATGCGTTTCGATCTGAACGAGGGTTTCCCGCTGGTGACGACCAAGAAGGTGCACCTGAAGTCGATCATCCTGGAGCTGCTGTGGTTCCTGCGGGGGGATTCGAATGTGCAATGGCTGCAGGAGCGCGGCTGCACCATCTGGAACGAATGGGCGCGCGAGGACGGCGATCTGGGCCCGGTCTATGGCGTGCAATGGCGCAACTGGCCGACGCCGGACGGCGGCCACATCGACCAGATCGCGCAGGTGGTTCAGCAGCTCAAGTCCAATCCGGACTCGCGCCGGATCATTGTCTCGGCCTGGAACGTGGCGGATCTGGACCGCATGGCGCTGATGCCGTGCCACGCCTTCTTCCAGTTCTATGTGGCGGACGGCAAGCTCTCCTGCCAGCTCTACCAGCGCAGCGCGGACATCTTCCTGGGCGTGCCCTTCAACATTGCCAGCTATGCGCTGCTCACCCAGATGTTGGCGCAGCAATGCGACCTGGGCCTGGGCGACTTCATCTGGACCGGTGGCGACTGCCACATCTACGCCAATCACTTCGAGCAAGTGCAAACGCAACTGAGCCGCGAGCCGCTGGCCTATCCGACGATGCACATCAAGCGTCGGCCGGCTTCGATCTTTGATTACGAGCTGGCTGACTTCGAGCTGCAGGGGTATGAGCACCATGCGGCGATCAAGGCGCCGGTGGCGGTTTGAGGGCTCGAGGCGACGGTTGGGGCGAGGTTCCCTCACGAAGAGACGCGGATCACTGACGATGCCGCGCCTCATGCGAGGCCGTGGTAGCCCCCCAGATCGCCCACCAAGGTCCGATACCCCATGGGCATACGAACGATGTCGTCATGCAGGTCGGCCAGCCGGGCACAGACCTCCACGCGGGCCAAATTCAGCTGCATGTCGAAGAAGGCGATGTGATCAGCCAAGCTGCCGGTCAGCAGTTTGTCTTCCTGCATGACCGTGCCGATCTGGCGGCGGCAATTGGGCATCCCCAATTGCCGCATCGGAATACCGCCGAAGGCGACCTCGCCTTCCGTCGGTTGCAGCAGGCCCAGGGCGATCCCAGGGCGATCTTCAGCAAGGTGGTCCTGCGTCGGTACGAAGCCCATCGCAACAGACCATGAGCCAGCAGGGCGCCCCCACCGCGCCGCTAGAATCCGCGCCATCTTCAGGCCCTGTCGAGACCGCTCGCCCAAAGCCAGGCCGCCCGCACGTTTGCCCGCCACGATTCCCACATGCCGCTCCAGCGCCGTCCCGCATCCGATCGACGATGCCGTGCCGGACACTGCCGCGTCGCACCCGTGCCACCTGGCGCCCCGAAGGCCCTCTGCCTGCCACCCCAATCCGCTTGAATCCGGAGCCCCAAGATGCCTCACCTGACGCTGATCGCCGCGCTGGACTGCGCCCGTGGCATCGGCCGCGACAACGAACTGCTGTGCCGCCTGCCCGAGGACATGGCCCGCTTCAAGGCCCTCACCCTGGGCCACACCGTGATCATGGGTCGCAAGACCTGGGACTCGATCCCCGCGAAGTTCCGACCGCTGGTGCAGCGTCGCAATCTGGTGCTCTCTCGCCAGCCCGGCCTCGAACTGCCTGGCGCCGAAGTGTTCGACTCGCTGTCCGCCGCCCTGGCCGCCTGCGGCACCGACGAGGCCGTGTTCGTGATGGGCGGCGCCCAGGTCTATGACCAGTCGCTCCCCCAGGCCGACGCCCTGGAGCTGACCCACATCGACCACGCCTTCGACGCCGACGCCTTCTTCCCGGCCATCGATCCGGCACAGTTCAAGGAAGTCGCCCGCTCGTCCCACCACAGCCCGGCCGACCGCGGCCACGGCTGGACCTTCGACTTCGTCCGCTACGAACGGCAGCGCTGAAGACCTGGCACACCGCCGCGCATCGACCCCACTGAAGCGGTCGGGCCACCGCAGACGCGCAACACCAGGCAACACCTGTCACCGCCCTTCCCCGTTCCACGCCGAACGTTCATCATCCGCATCCCCGAAAAATCTGGAGAGTTCCCAATGTCCGGAGGCCAATTCCACGTTCACGGCCCGCATGACCATGAGATGGAGCACGCGGCTCAGCACGAGCCCAAAGGCCTGGCAGGCCAGTTGGCGGTGATCACCGCGGTGCTGGCGACCGTCGGCGCTTGCTTCTCCTACATGGGAGGCGCCACCCAGGCCAATGCCGGCCTCTACAAGAACAACGCCGCGATCACCAAGACCGAAGCCGCCAATCGCTGGAACTACTTCCAGGCCAAGAGCAGCAAGCAGAACATGGCCGAGCTCGCCATGGACCTGACCACCAGCGACGATCAGAAGGCCAAGTACCGCGAGAAGATCGCCCGCTACGAGTCCGAGAAGAACGAGATCAAGACCCAGGCCGAAGCGCTGGAAGCCAAGTCCGCCGAGTGGGACCACAAGAGCGAAGAGCAGTTGCATGAGCATCACCGCTGGGCCCAGGCCACCACGGTGCTGCAGGTGAGCATTGCGCTGGCCGCCATCGCGCTGCTGACACGCCGCCGCTGGATGGAGGGCGCCACCGTCATCGCCGGTGTCGTCGGCATCGCGCTCGGGGTGGCCGCCTGGTTCCACTTCTGAACGGGCCGGCGCCAAGTCGAGCGGAACGCCATTTGCCACAGGAGTGGATCTCCAACTCCCGAGGCACGTCATGGACTCCATCAATCGTCAACAGCCCGAAGAGAACCGCAAGGATCTGAGCGGCGCAGAGGCCATCGAGCGCGTTCGCAGCGCCATCAAGAAGAATCAGAGCTGCTTCTTCTGCACCAGTGCGAGCACCAGCGACTCCGCCACCACCCGCCCGATGGGCGCCCTGGAGGTCGACGACGCCGGCCGGATGTGGTTCATGAGCGCGTCCGACAGCCACAAGAATGCCGAAATCGCGCAGGATCCGAACGTGAGGCTGTACTTCCAGGCCACCGAGCATTCCGGCTTCATGGCGCTGGACGGCCGCGCGACCGTGTCCCGCGACCCGGCCAAGATCGATGAGCTCTGGAGCCCGTTGATGAAGACCTGGTTCACCGAAGGCAAGGACGATCCGCGCATCACCACCATCGCCGTGCAACTGGTCTCGGGCTATTACTGGGACAACAAGCATGGGGACCTCGTCGCCGGCGCCAAGATGGCCATCGGTGCGGCCATCGGCAAGACGCTGGACGACTCGATCGAGGGCGTTCTGCGCTTCTGAGAACCGCGTGGCGGGTCCGCCTGAAGGGCCCGCCACGCCGGCGGACGCGCCCGCTGAGAGCACAGGTGCGTCTCAGCCCGCGCCCGCCGGGGTGATGTGGCCCAGGGCGCTGAAGGCGCTGAGGGTGTTGATCGCCTGCAGGTTGTCGCCACGGAGGGCGCCTTGCAACGGTGGCATGTGCGGCGGGCCAGCGGGCCTCCGGTGGGCGCGGACAGAATCCGCCGGTGCCCCTCCAAGGCCCTTGCGGCCTACGTCGCCTTGGCGCGAAGGAAGGTCGCGACGCTTGCGGATGCGGGCCGCTTGCCGGTATTCACATACTCGACCAGGCTGCCCGCCAGCACCTCCGGATCCGCACTGGCCGTGCGCAGACTGGCGGGCAGGTTGCTGCTGCGGATCACGGATCGAACATAGCCTTCGATGAAGGTCTGCTCGATGACATGGACCGACCCGAGCTCATAGAACGCGGCCATGCCGCGGATGTAGTCGGCCTTGTTGACGTCGGCGAATGAAAACGGAATCAAACCCTCGGCCAGCAGCGGAATGTTGGCCGCCAGACGCGACGTGCGCTTGTTGCCGTTGCTGAACGACTGGACATAAGCGACGCGGGTGAGCAGGTACACCGCCGCCTCCACCGCCGGCTGCGCCTGCGCGGTGGCGACGATCCGGTCGAGCAGCTCTCGTGCGTGGTCGGTGCCCGGGCGAAACGGCGGCAGATAGGCCGAGTTCTGCAGATTGACGTCGTTGAAGACCCGGGTGACCCCACGCTGGTCGATCGGAAGAAAGTGATCCGACTCCGCAAGCTCTTCCCGCCCATGGTCATCGGTCAGGAGGGCATGCATGGCGCACAGGTTCTCGACAGAAAGCGCGCGGTGCGTCCACAGATGCTCACCGGCCCGCTTGTGGTTGAGCGCCAGGAAAGCGTCCTCCACCGGCTTGTCCTTGGCGCGCTGGCCGTAGGTGATCAGCGCTTCGGTGTCGAGCTCCGAATAGGTGCTGCCTTCCAGGATCGAGGAGCCCCAGCTGAAGTCCACCAGGAAGGCCGCCAGGTACTTGCGGTCCATGGGATTGGCCAGACCCTGGATCTCGACGCAACGTGCGGCGCGCTCACGGTCAATGTTGGGCTGCGGCTCCAGGTACGCTTCCCGGAACGGCGCATAGGGACGGCTCGCGGCGGGACGGGCGAAATAGGCGTCGATGTCGGCGCGCGAGAAGGACGAGGTGGTGACATAGCGCGTGGCGCGCGCCTGCCCGACAGACTTGATCAGGCCCCCTTCCCGCAACGCCGCCAGATGGCGATTGAGCGTGGCCCGGCTGATCTTCTCCGTCAGCCCGTTCAGGATGTCTTCCGCCGCAAGCCCTCCCGGGCCGCCGGCTCGAACCAGGTCCAGTATGTCGTCACGCATGAGCAGATTCTTTCTTCCCAACCCATTGAAATATAAGGTATTTTCAGAATCATCTCAAAATACCCTCATTCAACGGAGAATCTACTCATCGGCTTGCGTGCCAGACCCGCAACCACCCGATCCTCGAGCCGGCCGGACCTCGATCGCCGGGAGCCTGGGCCGGCGACATTCCGCCAAGGGTACGCGGACGCGCACCGCCTGTCTCGCCATCCACAAGGTCATGGTCGGATGCCAGCCAAGCACGGCGCCACCGTCAGCGAGATCGCAGCGCCACGACCGACCTACCAGCAGGCTTGATTCACAAGCTCCGACAGTTTTCTTGGCGCACCCGATGTGGCCTCCGAGGCGAGGTCCACATCGGCCAGCCAGCCATGCCGCAACCTGAGCCCGGGTATCGAGAGAACCAGACGGCGCCACACCTCGGCATCGAATGGCTCCACCTGGGTCGCCACGCGATAGCGGTACTGCACCAGTCGTGCGCACTCGTGCTGGGGCGAGATCGATTGAACGTGACGCCAGAAGGTGGGTGCCCCATCCAGTTGACCGTCCTCCAACAACAGCCACGCCAGATTGAGTGAATTGTCAGGACTCTCGGGCCCGCTCGAGAACCTCGTCCAGATCCCGCGGAGCAGCGTGACACAGCGCTCGCGGTCGCCTTCAAACAAGGCGAGGTGGGCCGCGATGGACATGCGTCTCCACTTGTGGGGGTCTGACTCGGCGAGCTTCGCCACCTCGTGCGCTTGCTCGCCTTGACCCAAGCTCAGATGCATCTGAAGCAACTCCTTCGCAATGTGGCGACGGAGCTCTGAATCGATGTCGATGCACACCCGCAGGACTTCTGCGAGCTGACTCACCGCCTTCAGGTAATGGCCTTGCCGCCACACCAGCTCCGCCGTCGCGGTCGCAACCATGGCCGAAGGTTGCTCCCCGCCTGCTGCTTTCAGCTCAGGCATTCCGGCCACCACGCTGGCTTCCTCAAGACGACTCGCAGAGATCAGGTTCCACAGTTCGATGGTTCGCGCACGCACCACCGTGTGCTTGGGGCCATGCGGACCACAGAACGCGAGTGCCTTGCGCACCGCGTCCACGGCGGTGGAATGCTCCCGGCGTATGCCGTGAACAATGGCCAGCGCGCTGTAGCTGGAGGCCTGCAACGTGGGCATGTCGCTCAAGGTCGCCATTTTGATGGCGATGTTGGCGTGATTGATGGCTTCCGCATGTCGCCCGTTGATGGGCAAGACGTACGCCAGATACTCATGCGCTCGGACGATCGCAGCCTGGTCGCCTTCAGCCGTGGCGACTTCCAGCGCGCGCCTGCACAGCAAGGTCGCAGCGGCGTTGTCGCCGAGCGCATGTTCGATCTGGGCCAATGCAATCAAGACATGCGAAAGCGCTTCATTCAGCGCGGAGTGGGCCTCGATCAACGACAGCGCTTCGTCGCAGTATTCCCGGGCCGATCGGTATCTCGCTCTGAGGGTATCCACTTCGGCGAGTTCGATGAGCAGCCAGAGACTGACGTGCGGCGGCAGCGTCGGTCCGGCGGGGTCCATGGCCTCGGTCGCGATCGTCTTGGCCCTGTCGAGTGCGCCCGTCTTTCGCAGCAGACGAACCCTCATCGGCAAGCGCTCAACGCTCGGTTGTTGGGCATCCAGCGATTCGATCAGCGACAGGGCCTGCTCTTCCTTCCCCTGGCGCTCGAGCACGAACGCCTGCACCACTTCGTCGCCCCCGTTGGCGTCGCCGATGAGTTTGGGCGGCGTTCCACCCAGCAGGCCCAGGAGTCGGTCGATGGCCGCCACCAAGGTCGCGCCCACAACGCGCTGGGTGTGGACCAGGCCGTAGGCACAGCCCCAGACGGCATCGACCACCGTCTGGCCGTCCTCGAGACTCAACCGGCACACCAGAGCACAAGGCGCGCCAATCGCCTTGCAAGCCGCCGTCACGTCCATCAAATCGCCGTCGTGGGGTACCCAAGCCAGCGAGGACCCAATGGGGAGCAAGGGCCCCAACCCGGCCTGTTCGAACGCAAAGTGAAGCCAACGCGCCAATCCCTCGGCCGCCTCCTGGTCGGGATGGGGCATGCGGTCATCCACGAAGCGAAGAATCGCAGTCGGTCGATACACCGGTCCCGGAAGGCCGAGCGAGGGTGCCTCCGCCGGCTGCGGTCGCATGGGCATCGGACCGTCCGCTTCAATCACATGCTCGTCAAACCGGTAGCCGACGCCATGGACCGTCGTGATGACGTCGCCGACGATCTTTCGCAACTTCATCACGGCACGAGCCACCGCCGAGTCCGTCACGAAAGGCGACTTCCAGACCGCCTCGAGCAGTTCGTCCTTGGCCACCACCCTTCCGGCGCTGTTCAGGAAGTGCAGCAGCAACGCATAGACCAGCGGCTGCAGTGCCACCACTTCGCCACCGTCACTCAACTGCATGCGGTCGCGGTCCAGAATCCACTTCCCGAACTGCAGCTTTCGCCCCCTCAACGCGTCTGGCACTGATCACTCCTTAAACTCATAAGCCTTTCCAGCTGCTCAAGCCAGCGACGAGACCGGAACGGTCTTTCGCGCCGGGGTGCGTGCAGAGGAGCAGGGATGTGGAAGGCCTCGCGGTGTTCGCAGGACCACGGCAACAGCCTGTGCCGCCGCCCTGACGCCCGATGGCTGTCCCGACTCACCCGAGCCCACTGCCGGGAACCTGGTGGGCGGCTTTCCACATCGGCCTGCCCCTGATGCCGCACCCTCAGTGCACGCATCCATGGCAAACGCTACCGCGCGGAAGTACGGTGGCCGCGCCACCCGTCGCCAACTGCCCGGCGAATCCGTGAAATCTGATCGCCATTTCGAGCTGGGTCAACCCGGACCTCGACGCCCGACCACGGGAGACGCCGCCCGCCCAACAGCCTCAACATACCGCTGATCGGCGTGACGGACCCGGCACCGGTTTCATCTGTGCTCAGCGGCTGCTCCCCATGCGGGAAGGGCCGCTCAACAAGCCGCCACGGCCTGCGTACGACCGGTTCGCGTGCGCGACGCGCAGGGAGGAAGTTCATCGGTCGACCGACTCGCAGTTCCCCAGCCTCGCCTCCGGATCCGGACCCGCTTGCGGACCCGGGCCTACGGTTCATCCATCCAATCCAGCGGTCCGGCCGGATGCGCTCGCATCGAGCCCGAGCCCGAGCCCGATCCCGATCCCGATCCCGAGAACTCGCAGGCCGAGCCCGCCTCAGTGGGATGGCATCCCGGAGAGCCAAGGTCATGGAGTCCGGTCGAGTCGACACCGCGCGGCTCGAACGCCAGCACGCCCAGCGATGCGACCGTCTCGCGCCCGTCGGGCACGCTCAGCCCCGCGTGGACGCGCTCGGGCCGCATCGGTGCAGGCTCGACACCGCCGGTTGAACCCACCGAGCCGATCGACAGCAGCAAGGCCGCAAGGAGCGCGCCCACGATGGCAGGTCCCAGCCACCCGGCCCACCGTCCCCGCGGCCAGCATGTGGCCAGTCGCAAGCGAAGGGGCTTGGCATGAATTCGCCGCCGAAGCAGGATGGCGAAGGCACCCATGCCCATGGCCAACAAGGTGGGATCGGCAGCAGCCTGCTTGTCACCTTTTCGCTCGGAACACCCGCCACCACTGTCGCTGTCACTGGCGGACTCGGTCCCGATCCCGGTCCCCTGCAGTCCCAGCGAGAGGGCCTGCTGCGCGTCAGTTTTCAGGTTCAGCGTCGCAGTGCGAAGCCCGGCGTCACTGGGGCGGAAGCCGATGTTCAGTCGACAACTCGCCCCTTCCGCCAGCGTCATCCCGACGACACAGCCTTGATCGGCAGGCAGCGTGAAGTCCCCGACATGCGGCCCCGCCAGCAGGATCTCAGTCACCTTGACCCCACCGGGACCGCGGTTGACGAGGCCCACAGACTCTTGGCGCATGGCGCCGCCCCGTTCCACCGCACCGAAGCCAAGCACATCGGTCGCGGCATCCCAAGAGAGTCGGGCGCCGGTGCCGGCGGCGCTGTCCAGGGCCTCACCGACGAGTGACACGCTCAGTCCTTGTGGAAGGCCGTCATGGAGAATCGTCAGGTTTCCCTGCTGCGTCCCGACCGACATCGGACTGAACTTGATCTCGACACTGCAGGTCGTGCCCGCAGCCAGTTGGCTCCCACAGGTGCCACCGGCCCGTCGAAAGCTCCCGTTGAGCGCGAAATTCAACGTCCCCAGCGGCTGCAGCGTGCTCGCTCGTACCGTCACCGTCGCGGAGGCGCTCTCGGCACTCACCCGGGTGGGCGAGAACTCCACATCGGAGGGGAGATTCCCAAGATAGGCCGCCATATCGGCCACTTCGTCGACGGTCAAGCCGGTGAGAAATCGCATGCCACCGATATTGGCGTCGATGGCGTTGCGGATCGTTCGCGACGAGTTCGCGCCCCTGGCGGTCGCAAGATTATTTGTATTGGTCGCGGCGACATGGCACTCGAAGCAATGCCGAGCGTAGAGCGCCGCCCCACGACCTGGATCGGCGAAGGCCCCGGCCCATGGAGAAAGGCATGAAAGGATGAGTGCGATCACGAGTCGTCGCATCGTCGAACTCCGGTTAGCAGCGCGTGGAAGTCGAAAGACGTCCGCGCAGGTCTGTGAAGGCCCCGCGCGGACGATTGGCTTTCAACGCATGAAGCCCAGGTCGATGGGGTAGTCCGTCCCCCCGAAGTTCCGCAGATTGGGCAGGATTTCGGGGATCTGGCTGGCCGGGACCCCGAACCACTTGGCGAGGGTCGCCGCATATTGTTCGACCGAGGTCGTCGGGAGCAGTCGCCCTCGCCCGACATGGCCGTCAAAGCCATCGCCAGTGGCCACGTCGCTCACGCTGATCACGGGCGTCTTCCCGTAATAGCGCTCCTTCCCTTTCACCGCACCGCCAACGATCATGTGGTTCCCCCCCCAACCGTGGTCGGTGCCGTCGCCGTTGCTGGCCATCGTCCGGCCGAAGTCGGACGCAGTGAACAAGGTCACCTTGTCTCCGAGCCCGAGCTGCTCCATGTGTCGATGGAACGCGAAGACCCCGGCATTGACATCCCGCAGCAGCGCCGCCTGCCGCACCAACAGGTTGTCATGCACATCGAAACCACCCAGCAGCACGAAGAAGACCTGGCGGCGCGCGGATGTGGACGAGCGTGCGGCGATCATGCGGGCGACGGACCCCAGTCGCTTGCGCATTCCGCTCGCCGTCAAGGTCGAGGGGGCGGGATTGCTTCTGACGTACACCTTGTTCAGTTGCTCGACCGCATCGCTGGCACGCTTGTTCAGGCTGGTCAGGTCATTCTCGAGAACATGGGTTCTCGCCTGCTTCGCCATTTGTTCGAGCGCAGCCGTCACCGACGACGAACCGAACAGCATGGGTCCGTTGGAACTGAGCCCGTGAATCGGTGCGGCGTTGACCCCGTTTCCGACATTGAGCGTGCGGGCCGAGCGCCCGGAAATCATCGTCATCGACCCCGACACCGAGACAGTGGTGAAGAACGATGTCGGGTTCTGGGCCATCATCAGATCCCCGATCCGACCGACCCAGCCGGCTTCCCGCCCCGTGGGTTCGAAGCTGGACCATGTGGCGACCTGCGAGTCATGAGAGAACAGGTTGCCCGGCCGCGGAAATTTCTTCGGGTCGTCAAAGTACTGTGCGCGCGTCAACGGCACGATGAGCGGTCCCACGTTCTGCTGGAGCGCCACCTTGCCTTCGTTCTGAAGCGTCCAGAGGTCCCTCATCAGCGGGTTCATCGCATAGACGCGCCCGTTCGCGACCTGGTCCACGGTCATGACCGTGCTGGCCTGGTCGCTTCGCCGCAGTGCGATGCCACCGCCGGCCTCGCCGCTCCCCCCGCGAATGGCGCTGTACTTCAGGTAGCTGGCCAGGTCGTGCGGCACGAAGGTGTGCGGATCGTCATTCCCGCCGAACAAGAAGAGGCAGACCAAGGCCTTGTAGTCGTCGTTGCCGGAGGACTGCGCCGCCGCGTCGCCCATGGCGGCGAACGTCAAACCGAGGGGCATGGCCGTCCCGAGCGCGGCCATCTGGCTCGCGCGCTGGAGGAACGCGCGACGCGCGAGCTTCTTCGGATCAATGTGATGCATGGCGTCCTTCCTGGTTCTACTTTTGGATCAGGTATTCGGGCGCACTCATGATCATGAGAACGGCCGCGTAGATTCGATTCAACTTGCCCGCTTCCGCGCTCTCGGCGGTCAGCGCGCTTTGCTCAAGCGCCCGAACCATCACGGAGAGGGTCTCGGCAGAGATCTGCCCGGAAGCCAACAGCAGGTTGAGCCTTCGCACCAACGCCTTTGCATCAAGGACGACGCGCATTTCCTCCGTATAGGCCGGGGGAGGACTGCCCGTCTCCAGCGGGGAGGAGACGCGGCTCACCATGTAGGACTGGTAATCCGGAATCGTCGATTCGTCGATGATCTGGAACTCAGGCGCCACCAGACCTCTGGCGGCGGCACCGCTGTTCGACGGCACGTGATCCGGCGTGAAGAAGTTGAACACCGTCGGCGCACGAAGGGGACTTTGTCCGATCCGTTCCGTCAGATCGCCCAGCTCCCACTTGTTCTGCGGCGACGTCAGACCGAATGTCCTTGCCCACTGAACCACTCGAACAATCGGCTCGCGCAGCCGGCCATAGGTCGGATTGCTCAGGCCGGAGGCATCGCGGGCCTCGGGATCCAGCAAGATGGCGCTGAACACCGCCCGCATGTCGCCCCGGACACCCGCGCCGTTGTTGGCGAACGCTTCCGACACGCGCTGAACATAGGCCTTGCTCGGGTTGCTCGTGGTGAGGCGCTGGATGAGCTTGCGACCAATGAACGGCCCGACGTTGGGGTGCTGGTAGAGCGCATCCAGCGCGATCTTGAGCGCTGCGGCGGACGGCGTGTTGGCAGGCACCGTCACGCCAAGGAACTTGGCCTCGAGCTTCGAATGATTCGCCTCGTTCACGATCATCGGCCGGCGCGGCCAGTCAGCCAAGGCACTGTTGAAGTTGTACCCGGTGAAGACTCGGGCGAGGTTGACGATGTCGTCCTGCGTGTAGTTGGCCATCGGCTTGCCGTCGGCATCCAGCTTGGGCGAGCCGTCCGGATTCAATGCCGTCAAGCCGATGGTGAAGAGCTGCATCACCTCCCGCGCATAGTTCTCGTCGGGTTGTCGGCCGTTCGCGTCCTCTTTCAGATTGCCCTTGGTGTTGAGGTAGGCACCCATCGCCGGATTGAGGGTGATGTCTTCCAGAAGCGTGCGGAAATTCGCCGTCACACCGTCCACCAGGAGATCCCAATAACCGGTCATCAACTGGTTGGCGGGCTCGGTCATGCCGTTCGCGGACACCACAAACACCTCGCTGAGCGCAAACGCCAGGCGCATGCGGACCGCGTCGGACGCACCGATGAGCTGCCCCCAAACCGCACTGTCGATCGCTCCACCGTAGGTCGGCGGACTGCGAGGTGCGTCGAACTCCTGCTGGAGCCAACCGCGGTATCCCTTGGCGCGCACCGAGGCGACCTGCTCAGGACTGGCCGAGAACTGCGCCTGAAGGAGGAACCGCACCCCGTCTTCATCGCTGCGAGGCACCAGCTCGACGGGTCGCGGAGGCTCTTGGCCGACCGTGGGTGGCGACGAACCTCCTCCAGGCTCTCCGCCCACCTTGGGGGGCGACGCCTTGTCCTCGGCACCACTGCCGTTGCCGCCGCCGCAGCCCGCCAGTGTGGCAACGGCCAGGGCGGCCAGCGCGGCAGCGTCAAGGCGTTGGCTGCCAGGGCGTTCACTGGGGATTTCCAGGCCGTCGCTACACGCGGTAGCAGTGATCAAGCCTTCGCTCATTGTTTCCGGAGAATCAATCATTGCTTCCTCAAGCGAGTCAGTGCAACCAGGATGTTGGCGAGGACGCCAAGGCACGTCGAGCGGAGTTCAACGAACGCTCCATTCGCCTGAACTCGCGGCGCCCAGCGGTCGTGTGATGTGGAAAGTTGGAGGCTCAGAAGGCACCCATGCCCAGCGAGCGGACCACGATCGGCCCGGCCGAACGGCGCCGGATCGACCGGTTCATCCCGCTTGAAGTTGGGTCGAGCGCGAGGAGACGATGACGGACCGCGTCACGCCAGCTTCGAGAGGCCGATCTCCAACCGCCATGCTGGGCGGGCGTTCAAGAAGGCTTTAGCGGGCGCTTGTTCTTTTGCAGCAATTGATGAAGTTGATCAATGTGCCGCGCCGCCGCTTCACCAAGGGGCGCCAGAAGCTGCGCATAGTCGGGCAACTCGTCAAGCAGTTGTCTGGTGGTGGTGATCATCTGAATGGATTGTGAAAGCGGCATCGATTTCAGCTCCATGGTTTCTGAGATGAAGCGACTCATCTCCTTTTTGACGAGGTTCAACGTCTCCTCGCAATCCAGATGATCATCAGCCTGGCGGGCTGCTCCTGCATTCAATTTCTCTGCAGGCGGCCCGACTGGCACAGACGATCGGCCTTGGTCGACCGAAAAAACGGATTCGATGGCCGCCACGATATTGGGATCCAAGCCCCTGCCTCGGAGCGGCAAGGTTTTCACATCACATAGCGTGGCTTCGACCTTCGATAATGGCGGTGGCGCGCCAAGGGTGGATTCGCTGGGGGGCCGGGTGCGTTGCACCAGCCCGAGTGCTTCGAGTTGAACAAACTTCGGGCTCAATGGCGCCAGTGAGTTCAGAAAGGCAACATAGCGCTCCACGGTCAGGCGCCCATCGATGGCCAGCAGCAAGGTTCTCAAATGCGCTGGGACGGAAGCCGTATCGTGGCGCAGTTTGGCATCAGCCAATCTCGTCCGCTTGAAGACAACCGTCGCCAGCTCCTCAGTTACGGGGTGAGATTTCATTTCACTTCTTCAGAAAACGCGCGAAGACGCCGCCCTCTTTGCGGGCGTCGACTTCCGTGCGCGGTGCAGTGAGTGCAATCGCCGAGCTGGCCAGCCGCATGAGCAAATTCTCGACAGCATTCGCCCCCATCCCGTAAGGATTGAACACGCTCTGCGTGGAATTCTTCAGAAACAGCGCGCGGTTGTCCGCATTGGGCGCGGCAAAGCCCATGGACCAATTGGCCCAATGGCGCTCTTCAATCTCAGCGAACTTGAGAATCGCAAGGCTGTGATGGCGAGGATCTCTCATCAACCGGCCATAGAGATCATTGATCTTGTCCCGGTCGCCCTCCAATGCCTGCAAGAACACCTTGCTGTTGAACACCAGCATGCCGGTGAGATCGCGGCGCTGATTATTCCCCTGGGCTTGCAGCAAGATGCGTTTGAATTCCTGAATGTCTACGGTTTCCTTGGCAGTGCTGGCATATATGAGTCGTACGAGCATGAGACCCCTTTGAATGTGGATTCGGTTTTTAAAATAATCAATTACTGGACAGCAGCAGCTGCAATTCCTTCAGATGCTGGCGAGAGACTTCACCCAACGACTTGATCAAAGTCAGGTAGCTGGGCATCTGCCGAGCCAATGCTTCAACGGAACTCAGGCGCTCGAGTTCGAGCACGATTTCAAGCTGCCTTTCCGGGAAATGGATGGCAACGAAATCACTCATCAGATTCACGGCGGCTTTGAGCTGGTATTCAGCCACCCGCGGATTCATTTCATTCCCACCGGTGACCGATGAACCATGCGCGGGTTGATAGACGTTTTTTCTCTCACGAGAAGATCGGGTTTCCGCTCTTCTCGCCCATTCATGAGCCTCCTCGGCCGGCAAAGTCGTCGAGAATCTGTTCTGGGCAGATTTCGTACTGCTGCCAGACGACGACTTTGAGGATGGCACCTGCTCGATGTAGCCCGCTTGCTCAAGTTCCTTGAACAACAAAGGCAAGTCACCAAACGACGACAGATTGCTCTCGAGAAACTTGGAGTCGGTGCGGCCATCTACCGCGAACAGCAGGGTACGAAGATTTCGTGGCAGGTCAGTGGTGCGTTGGCGCATGGCCTCCCTGCCAAGCTCGGTGCGTCTGTAAGTAGTCATAAATCAACGGAATGAACTCGCTTTTCGGATTCCACTCAACCGTTCGAGCAAGACCCCGCCCCTTACTCAGCGCCGTGCGACGTGATGTCCCCGCAGGCTCCCCAAAAAGAAGAGCCATGAACGCCACCAGCGCCTTTCACTGGAGGCCGGTCAGTTGACCCTTTGTTCAATCTCCAAGTCTGGCAATCGTTGTCGATGCAAGTTGCTCAAATAAAGGCTGAGAGCGTGGACGGAGCGCTGAATACCGACGGAATCTCTCGATCGGCAGACCAGCAATTTGCGCCTTGCCCAAGCGTCCGTCAGCTTGACCGTCTGGCACTGGTCGGCAAACCGTGGCGTGAGAATATCGACTGGAAGAATGGCCACCCCCACCCCAGCCGCCACCAACCTGAGCACGGAGGCAAAGCAAGAAACTTGCATCCTCACGTCCATTTTCATCCCCAGCGCCTGCGCCTTGCTGTGGAGATACCGCTGCATCGGCGCCGTCGGCGGGAGTCCGACCATCGGAAACTTCAGACATTCGAAGAATGAGATGCTTTCCGACTTGAATATGGGATGCCCCGGTGAGGCCACCACGGCGAGCTCTTCATTACGGTATTCCTGGTACTCCAGGTCTGGATGTGGGATGCCAGAAACCAGAATGCCCAGATCGGCACGTTGAGCTGCAACGGCGCTGGCGATATCGCTGTTGGGATGCTCCTCCAGACTGATTCTCAGGTTGGGGTGCTGTTGGAGAAATGGCTGCAGGTCATCCAGCAGCACTGAAGCCGCTGCGGTGCAATTTGAAAACAACCGCAGCTGACTTTTCAGACCACTGGCGTAGCTGGCCATCTCATCGTTCATGGCCTGGAGCAACTGCACACAGGTGCGCGCATATCCCAACATCGAATGACCGGCTTCGGTCGGTGTCACGCCGCGCGCATGGCGCTCGAACAGCGACGTCCCCACTGCATCCTCGAGATTTCGCAAGCGCAAGCTGGCAGAAGACGGCGCCAGAAAGCACGCGGATGCAGCCGTTGTGACGCTGCCTGCCTCCGCAATTGCAATCAGGAGTTTCAGATCCACAATATCGTATTTCACGCTGTATCAGCCCGCCGACGCTGTGGAATCACTTCATTCTCTGAACGTGCACCGGAGAAAACACGGTGCCCCTCGCGCAATGGCTCGTTGGCAAGCCAAGGCATGTCCAATTGAATGGAAAAGATGAGCCGGCAACCGAGTTCGGGCTCCTTGACGATATGCAGCTGTCCGCCGAGGTCCTGAATGAGCCGTTCCGTCGCGTAGGGTGCAGCCGGTGTGGCGTCGACGCTGAAAAATGAGCACGGCTCGACTTTCGCGCTCATATCTTCAACGATGAATTCCACAGTCGCCGTCGATGGGTTGCTTCGAAGAAGGTCATCCTTGCGCCGCACGTCAAGCCTCACGGGCCCGTGGTCGGAAATGCTGATGCCATGAGCGATCAACCCCAGCAGTACATGGCGCAGCCGCACTTCATCAGCCTGAACCATGACCGGGATACTGGGGCTGATCTGCAGGCGCAAATCGATGAACTTCTTTTCTGCCAATGGGCGGGTGATCTCGATCGTGTTGGATAACAGATCACGTAATCGGACCGGGCCGGGGCGAAGTCCAACGCCCCAGTTTTTCTCCCCCGCCAATTCGGCGAGATCGCTGATCAGAACCAACAGGTTTTCACTGCATCGGACGATATGAGTCAGGCTTTTCCGGTGTGCCTCACCCACGGAATCGTCAGCGAGCAGTTTCTTTGAGAGACGGGATAGGGCCGTGAGGGGCACGCTCAACTCGTGGCATCCCACAATGAGATTGGTCGCGAGCTCTGAGGCCTTCTGCTGCTCCAGCGGAGATGGCGCCGACTGCGTGGTCGCCGCTCGATCGATCTCCCCAACCGGTGCATATCCTCTCGCCGCGACAGGTGGCTGGGGTATTGGCGTTTTCACGCCCGCAAGGGTGGATTCAACCCAGGTTCTCATCCGATTCCAATGACCACCAGGCAATCGGGATGGCAACGACGCCATGGAAGGGGTGCCCGACGCTTCACCCTCGGGGTTGTTTTGGCATCGCGTCGTATTTGCTTGAACAGGGTTTTTTGTAGTCACCGAAGATCCAATCTATTTTTAGTGGATCAGCCGTCGCGCTGATGGGTGCGGATGATTGACAAACAGCCAAGCAAAGTCTTGACCATGGAACGACCCGTTCATGACCGACTCATGCCTAAGGCAATGGAGCAGGGGAATACGCGGTTTCCGACACGCTCATGGGTGGCGGCTTCACCGACTTTCTAACGGCGACGGCTCAGCGTTACGAAAAAGTCAGCACACGGGACCCCTGGCTCTGATTCGCGACGAACACCCGCGAAGAAATTCTGAGGACGTATGCGGCGAGTTGATCTTTCCGAGCGAAGCAAATCTCCCATGCTCCGTGGGTATGCGGTGTGGCCGATCAATTTGCCCGTTCCAGATCACGCCCGGTAGTTTCGCTCCCAGCCGGTAATCTCAGACTGATGCACTGATACGCTGATGCGCTGATGCAAATCATCTCAATCAGTTGCCGGTTCATCTGATCCAAAAAAGGTCTGCGCCATCTCAACGGAAGCTGGATGCAGCCGTCGGAAAAACTCGCTGGTCCAAGCGCGTTCGCTCGTGAACACTTCGGGCGAGTTGGGCAGAGAGATAAGCCGCAGCTCAAGCCTGAAGGATCCAATGAAAAAAACGCTTCTGGTCCATTTTTATGGACGCCGGCTTCGTTGTCTCGTGGCGAGTGCTGCGATTCTTATATCTCACCCGCCCGTATCAGCGGTGACGCTGGGGGATAGCGCGCCGGATTTCAAACTTGAAAGTCGATTGGGCGAACTTCAGTTATCTCGCTACAAAGGGCATTTGGTCTATCTGGACTTCTGGGCGACATGGTGTGCACCATGTCGCCAGTCATTGCCTTGGATGCATGACATGCAATCCAGATATGGCGCCAAAGGGCTTCGAATTGTTGCCGTCAATCTGGATGTCAATCGGGCAGAGGCGATGCAATTCTTGCGAAGTATCCCGATGAGCTTCGATGTCGCCTTCGATCCAGTTGGAGACGTGCCCAAGAACTATCGCATCAAGGCAATGCCCACGTCATTGCTGATTGGTCCCGATGGCCGAGTCATTGCTATTCACAAGGGGTTCCGCCTGGAAGACACGGCGGAGATCGAGGCTCAGATTGCCCAATATCTGCAGCAGATGCCAGTCAACTTCCGGGCCACGAAGTAAACATGTTGAATATTGCGATCAAAGTCATGTCTGCACTTTTGTTGATGTCGCTTGCAGCATGCGCCAGCCATTCACCGCCTCGGGCCTGGGAGAAAGGCGACCTCGCTCGCAACGCGATGCGGATGAACAGTGATCCGCTCGAGGCAGGCCTCTCGGCACATCTCTATTTCAGTCGAGAAGCGGCGTCGGGCGGCAGCGGCGTGGGTGGAGGCGGTTGTGGTTGCAACTGAGAAACACCGCTGGGGACGACTCGGATCCATCAGTTTGGCCGCCATGGCGCTGCCAGGCGTGATGCTTGAAACGGCAATCGCGCAGGAAATGCCGACCGAAGGCATCGTGGCATATAAACAGTTTCACTATTCTGAGGAACAACCTGCGCCGCCAAACTCAGTGCGGGAGTTCGGACGCGCGCCCCAAGCGTGGTCGGCTCGCGATCTGGCAGGACGGTCCGGTTCAGCAGACGCGATATCCGGCGCCAGCGGTGCGGGTACTGACGGACGACGGGTTCGGGTCAGCAGTCCCTCGCTGTATGTGCTTGCCCCGTTTGGCGGACATTGGGCAGCCCAGGGTTCGTTCACGCGAGATTCCGTATCGGGCGCGACTCCCCAGTATTACTCGGACATGCGAGGCGCACGCCAAATGCAAGAGGTGCGCAACGCGCTCGATGCCAAGATCAGCCGCTTCTGGCCGCGCAGTTCACTCAGTGTCGGGACAGCGCGCTCTGAGGAAAATGACTACATCTCCCAAGCATTTTCTGCTCAGACCACCCAATCAAGCGAAGACCAAAACACCGTCTGGAATCTGGGCGTTGGTTTGACGCGCGATCGCATCAATCCCGCCAACGAGCGAGTGGTCGACGAACGCAGGCAAACCCTCGAGTTGGAGCTGGGCGTGACCTATGTCTGGTCGTCCAAAGATGTGTTTCAGCTCAATTTGGCATCAAGTCGCGCTCGGGGCTACCTCTCGGATCCCTACAAACTCTCCGACAGACGGCCCCGCCAACGTGATGCAAACACAGGGATCATCCGGTGGAATCGTTGGTTGGGATCCTCGGCCCTGAAAAGCAGCTATCGGTATTACGCCGACAGCTACGGCATTCGGTCCCACACCATCGAACTGGGCTTGGCCACGCCCATGCTGAGGCACCTGACCCTGACGCCGAGCCTCCGTTATTACTCCCAGAACTCTGCAGATTTTTTTGGAGGGCCGGGGCTGGACGGTTTTCCAGCGCCACCGCCGGCCCCCAAATTATTCTCTGCGGATCAACGCCTGGCCGCATTTGGTGCGCTGACCGCGGGACTGAAGATTGAATGGCAAGTGGACCAGCTCTGGCTGATTGACTACAAGCTCGAGAAGTATCGCCAGCAAAGCAATTGGGCGCTGCCCTCACAGAGAACAACGTTCAGCCTTGATCGACTTGATGCGATTTTCTGGCAGTTTGGAATCAGCAGAAGGTTCTAGTCGAGATGGCTGTCCCGCATCAATTTCTCGAATTCCGAGCGATGGGATCCGTCTGCGCGATCCGGGTCCATCAAGGTTTTCTCGGCGTATCCAGGGTTCGCGAGGCGGTAAACAGGGCCGCCGCAGAAGTGATCCGTGTGGAGAAGCGCTACTCGCGTTACCGCGCAACGAGCGTGCTGTCGCTCATCAATGCGCGCGCAGGACACCGCGAGCCGGTTGCCATCGATGCAGAGACGGCCGGTCTGCTTCGTTTCGCCGGTCAAATGCATCAGCGAAGTCAGGGTCTGTTCGACGTGACCTCAGGGGTGTTGCGTCGCGCATGGCGATTCGACGACGGCAAGTTGCCCTCTTCGCAGGAACTGATGCCTCTCCTTGAACGCGTGGGCTGGCAGCATGTGGAGCTCACCGACACCCATGTGCGTCTTTCACGGGTGGGAATGGAATTGGACTTTGGTGGTTTCGGCAAGGAATACGCGGCGGACCGGGCGGCCTCTCTGCTTCAAGACGCCGGTTTGAAGCATGGTTACGTGAACCTGGGCGGCGACATCCGGGTGCTGGGGCCTCAACCCGACGGATCGGCCTGGTCGCTCGGCATAGCACATCCGAGACGTCCGGGCACCTTGGCGTGTCGAATCGGACTCACCGGCGGCTCGCTGGCCACCAGTGGCGACTACGAGCGATTCATGGAGGTGGAGGGGCAACGCTACTGTCACATCTTGAATCCGATGACGGGCTGGCCAGTGAATCACTGGCAGTCCATGAGCGTCATCGCGCCATCCTGTTTGGCGGCCGGTGTGATGAGCACCGTGGCCATGCTGATGGGCGACCGTGCGGCTGCGTTTCTCTCGGAGCAAGGCGTCAGTTGGATTGGCATCGATGCCAGCGGCGCCCCGCATGGTTCAGGCTCCTCCCCGTGAGCCTCTCCAGGATCGGGACTACAACGCATCCTGCGAAGGCAGGTCGGAGCCTGTGAAACTCGCCGATCAGATCGGTGAAGACAGCCCTCGTCGATCCGTCCGAGGGAGTGGCTGCGCTTTCAGCGAGAATCGAGCTCACTGAATTCAGACGCCGCAGCGACTGGCGCAGCCTGCAGCTCGTCGACCGCCCTCACGCGCGGTATCGACACGCACAGGTCTCGGAACTGGCTGAACGACCGCCCCGGCAGTTTCAAACGCGGGACGCTCCGGAGGCTTCGAAACGAGACGTCCCCCTCTTCCAATCAATAGGTTACGGATCCCATGAAGTTCGCCACCTGGAACGTCAACTCCCTGGCCGTGCGCCTGCCGCAACTGCTGGACTGGCTGAGCGCCAACCCGGTGGACGCGATCGTGCTGCAGGAAACCAAACTCACCGACGACAAGTTCCCGCAGCAAGCGCTGCAGGAGGCCGGCTATCAGGTGCAGTGGTTCGGCCAGAAGACCTACAACGGGGTCGCGCTGATCAGCCGCGAGCCCGCCCAGGACGTGGTGAAGAACATCATCGGTTATGCCGATGAGCAGGCCCGCGTCATTGCGGGCACGGTGGCCGGCGTGCGGGTGATCGGCGCCTACTTTCCCAACGGGCAGGCGCCCGACAGCGACAAGTTCGTCTACAAGATGGCCTGGCTGGACGGCCTGCGCGCCTGGGTGGCCGACGAACTGAAACAGCATACCCAACTGGTGTTGATGGGCGACTTCAACATCGCTCCGGAAGACCGCGACGTCTACGACCCGGTCGCCTGGGCCGGCCAGATTCATTGCACCCCGCAAGAGCGCGAGCACTTCAAGGGCCTGCTGGACATCGGCCTGGTCGACGCCTTCCGCTTGTTCGAGCAAGCGCCCAAGAGCTGGAGCTGGTGGGATTACCGCAACCTGGCCTTCCGCAAGAACCAGGGCCTGCGCATCGACCACATTCTGGTGAGCGAGGCACTGCGCCCACGGGTCACCGCCTGTGTGATCGACAAGCTGCCCCGCAAGAATGAGCGCCCCAGCGACCATGCGCCAGTGATCGTCACCCTGGATTGAGGTAATCGGCGATCGGGCGGCCATTTCGCCCACCACGCCGTCGGTGGCCCGCCTCCAACGGACGTCGTCATCACCCGCTATTCTTGGCGGCTGGTCACCCTTCAGGAGTTCCGATGAGCGAGATCCCGTCCGCCCCCCAGCCCACGCCCGATGAAGTGCTGGCACAGTGGCAGGCCGAGGCCGCCGCCGCGCGGGGCCGGATGCGTCGCGACCATGGCGTCGCCTCGCCCGCGGATGTGGCTGGCCTGACCGGCATGGAACAGATGCAGGCCCTGCTGGACGGCCGCTTCCCGCCGCCGCCCATCGCCGACACCATGGATTTCACCCTGGTGTCGGTGGGCGCTGGGGAAGCCGTCTTCCAGGGCACGCCCAAGTTCCGCCACTACAACCCGCTGGGCACTGTCCACGGCGGCTGGTTTGCAACCTTGCTGGATTCCGCGCTGGGCTGCGCCGTGCACACCACGCTGGCGCCCGGCCGCGGCTACACGACGCTGGAGTTGAAGATCAACCTGGTGCGTGCGCTGCATGACCGTGTGCCGCTGGTGCGAGCGATCGGTCGGGTGCGCCATGTCGGCCGCCAGATGGCCACCGCCGAAGCCGATCTGATCGGTCCGGACGGCAAGCTCTATGCGCACGGCAGCACCACCTGCCTGATCTTCGACGCGCCCCCAAGGCCTGCGGAAGGCTGACCCGCCGGTCCGACGCTCCGCGGACATCCCACAGCGGTCACCCCGTCGACCGTGGTCAGCGGTCACCCCGTGGTGAGGCGGACGTCCCGAGGACCGCACCTCCCCTCACCCAAGCTCCCCCAGACGCAGCAGTGGCCGGATGAACCGGCCACGGCAACGTCGCGAGGTCGCGAGGTCGCGACGTCATGAAACGAGCGGATCACCTACCAGCCGTCAACCGACGGCTGGTCCGCCCGATCAGGCGCGCAATGCGCCGGCCTCCCGGGCCAGTTGGGTGATCCGGGCCCAGTCGCCCGCCTTCACCGCATCCGCCGGCGTGAGCCAGGAGCCACCGCAGACCTTCACATTTGGCAGCGCCAGGAAATCGGGCGCGGTCTGCGGCGTGATGCCGCCGGTCGGGCAGAAGGCCACGTCCGCGAACGGACCGGCCAGTGCCTTGAGCAATTGGGTGCCGCCCACCGCCGTGGCGGGGAAGAGCTTCAGGAAGCGGTAGCCGGCGTCGGCGGCCATCATGACCTCGCTGGCGGTCGAAACACCGGGCAACAGCGGCAGGCCTTGGGCCTCGCAGGCGCGCGCCAGTTCCAGGGTGAAGCCCGGGCTGACGGCAAACCGGCTGCCGGCCTGCTTGGCCGCCGCCGCATCCGCCGCCGTGCGCAAGGTGCCCGCACCGACGATGGCCTCCGGCACCTCACGGGCGATGGCGGCGATCGCGTCCAGCGCCACCGGCGTGCGCAGCGTCACCTCCAGCACCTTGACGCCGCCAGCCACCAGGGCGCGTGCCAGCGGGACCGCGTCCTCAACGCGATCGATGACGATGACGGGGATCACCGGGCCGTGCGTGGCCAGGCTCAGGGTGTCCAGGGGAGTGCTCATGCGAATTCCTTGTGGCAATGCGATGAATGCGATGCGATGCGATGCGATGAATGCGGTGCGGCGCAGCGCACCGATGCGGGGACGGAGGTCGGAAACGATGCGGTCGCGCGGGCCACGGGCCTCACAACCAAGTCACCGCGCCCTCTTCCGCCGTGGTGACGTTGCGGCGCATGCCGGCGAACAGCTCACGGCCCATGCCGGCGCCGTTCTCGGCCACCGCCTCGGGTGTGATCACCGCGATGTCGCGGGCCGCCCAGGTGGCGGGGTCAACCAGCGCCGTCAGCTCACCGGTGTTGGCACAGACCCGCACCACATCACCGTCGCGCAATTGCGCCAGCGGTCCGCCGGCCAGCGCCTCAGGGCTCACATGGATGGCGGCCGGCACCTTGCCGGAGGCGCCGCTCATGCGGCCGTCGGTCACCAGCGCCACCTTGAAGCCCTTGCCCTGCAGCACCGCCAGCGGCGGCGTCAGCTTGTGCAGTTCCGGCATGCCGTTGGCCTGCGGGCCCTGGAAGCGCACGACCACGACGACATCGCGCTCCAGCTCGCCGGCCTTGAAGGCCGCCTGCATCGCTTCCTGGCTGTCGAAGATCCGGGCCGGGGCTTCAATCGTGTGCCGGTCTTCCGGCACCGCCGACACCTTGATCACCGCACGCCCCAGGTTGCCGGACAGCAGCTTCAGGCCGCCGGTGGGCGAGAACGGTGCCGCGGCAGTCCGCACCACCGCATCGTCGCCGCTGTCGGCCGGCAGGTCGGTCCATTGCACCGAGCCATCGTCGGCTCGATGCGGCAGGCGGGCGAAGGCGCTCAGGCCTTGGCCAGCCACAGCGGTCAGCACGTCGCCATGCATCAGGCCGGCACCCAGCAGTTCGCGGATCACGAAGCCGGGACCGCCTGCGGCCTGGAACTGGTTCACGTCCGCGCTGCCGTTCGGATAGACCCGGGCCAGCAGCGGCACCACGGCCGACAGATCGGAGAAGTCGCTCCAGTCGATCAGGATGCCCGCCGACCGCGCCACCGCCACCCAGTGGATCAGGTGGTTGGTCGACCCGCCGGTCGCCAGCAGCGCCACCATCGCATTGACGATGGTGCGCTCGTCGACCATGCGGCCGATCGGCGTGTAGTCGCGTTGGGGAATGATGCGCAGCGCCTGGCTCACCGCCTCGCGGGTCAGCGACTCGCGCAGGCCGTCATGCGGATGGACGAAGGCCGCGCCCGGCACATGCAGCCCCATGGCTTCGAGCAGCATCTGGTTGCTGTTGGCAGTGCCGTAGAAGGTGCAGGTGCCGGCGCCGTGATAGGCCTGGGACTCGGCTTTGAGCAATTCCTCGCGGCCGACCTTGCCCTGCGCATACAGCTCGCGGACCTTGGCCTTGTCATTGTTCGACAGGCCGGAACTCATCGGTCCCGCCGGCACGAAGACGCAGGGCAGATGACCGAAGTGCAAGGCGCCGATCAGCAGGCCGGGGACGATCTTGTCGCAGATGCCCAGCAGCAGTGCGGCATCGAACACATCATGCGACAGCGCGATCGCGGTGCCCATGGCGATGGTGTCGCGCGAGAACAGGCTCAGCTCCATGCCGGGCGTGCCCTGGGTCACGCCGTCGCACATCGCCGGCACGCCGCCGGCGACCTGCGCCGTGGCGCCCTGGCGGTGGACCTCGTCGCGGATCAGCGATGGGTAGCCCTCATAGGGTTGATGCGCCGACAGCATGTCGTTGTAGGCGGTCACGATGCCCAGATGCGGCGCCTTTTCCGCCACGATGCGCAGCTTGTCGTTGGCCGGCATCGCGGCCACCGCATGGGCGACGTTGGCGCAGCCCAGGCGCTGCACGCCGCGCTGGCGGCCCGCCATGCGTTCAATCAGATCCAGATAGCGCTCGCGGCTGGCGGCGCTTCGCGCGCGGATGCGGGCGGTGACGTCGAGTAGCGTCTTGTTCATGCCGACTGCTGATGTAACTCAGCCAGGGTTTGATTGGTAACCATATTACACGCTCGTCCGCCGTTCTTCGGGTGGCATTTCCGGGTACGAGAGAGTTACAAGTGGCAAATCGCCCGCCTGCGGCTCACCCGTCGGCGAACGGTGTGCGGCATTTCACCTGGTTACCCGGCGGTCGTCTCGCGCCGGCGCTTGTGGCAGCATGATGAACTTGTTTCCGCCACTGCCGATCTCCCCCACGATGTCGAATGCGCCCGTCCTCGATCCGCTCGCCGATGCGCGGCTGGAGGATCTTCCCGCCCACAGTCGGCAGTGGTATGACCAGATCCGTGAGCAATGGGATCGCGAACAGGGGCTGATGCTGTTCGCCTACGGCTCGTTGATGTGGAACCCCGGCTTCGATCCGACCCAGACCGTGGTGGCCAAGGTGCGGGGCTATCACCGCGCCCTGCGCCTGCGCTCCCTGGTCAACCGAGGCAGCGCCGAGCAGCCCGGCTTGGTGATGACGCTGCTCTCCGGCGGCAGTTGCCGCGGCCTGCTCTATCGGGTCTCGCCCGAGCGCAGTGAAGCCACGTTGCATCGGCTCTGGCTGCGGGAGATGGTGGTGGGCACCTATGTGCCACGCTGGCTGAGCTGCCATTGCGAAGATGGTGAACGCCGCGCGCTGGCGTTCACGCTGTCGCGCCGCAGTCCGGGCTGGGTGGGCGAGCTCAGCGACGATCGCTTGCTGCACATCCTGCGTCACGCGCACGGCCGCTACGGCACCACGCTGGATTACCTGCAGCGCGCGGTGACCTGCCTGCGCGAGCACGACATCCGCGACCGCGCCCTGGAGCGCCAACTCGCACTCGCTCGCTCGAACGGCTTGTAGGCACGGGTCCAGTCGATCGGAGGTGGCGGGCCTCGGCGCCACGGGTCGGTCGAGCGCGCACCCTTACCCCGCTCACGGCTTGGCCGTCGGCAACGGCCGGTAAGGATCGACAGGGATCAGCTGCGGTCAAGGCCGCGACACAGGCCCGGACAACCTGCACCCGATTTGTCCATCGCGGCGCGGGTCAGGCGTTGGCAGCGTCAGGCTGCATCGGCCCGCCGAAGCGGCGGATCAACCGAGCAGGTTCATCCTCGCGCGCTGTCCCGAGGCGCCGGCCGGGGCGGTCGGCGCCGACGGATCCGCACCGCGCAGGCGCTGCAGATCCTCCACCGTGTCCACGTCGATCAGCACGCCGGGATCGTCCACCTCCACCGGCTGCGAAGGAAAGCGCGCCAGCAGGCGACGCGCGCCCTCGTCGCCCTTCAACGCGGCGAGTTCGGAGAAGAGTTCGGCGCTGAAACCGACCGGATGGCCGCGTCGCCCGCGGTACTGGGCAAACACGATCGGGTCGTCCGAGAGGGCCTGCGCCACCGCCAGCAGGGTGTCGGTGCGCAGCATCGGCATGTCCGCGGGCAGGATCAGCCAGCCCGGCGCGTCCCCTGTGGCGGCGACACCGGCCGCGATCGAGTGGCCCATGCCCACCGGCATTGGCCGCCCGAGGCGGTCCTGGTCGGGCAGCACCAGCATGTCGCGGGCGGCCACATGGGGACTCACCAGCGGCGCCAGCGCGGCGGAGGTCACCACCACCAGCGGCAGTTCCGATGCGATCGCCTGGCGCAGGGTATGCGCCAGCACGGTTTCCTCCCCCACGACCTGTTCCAGCTTGTGACCTTCCCCGCGAAAGCGTTGGCCACGCCCAGCCGCGAGCACGACAACAGCGGGTCGTCGCTGATTCATTCGTACTTCCTTCAGGTTGAAACCCTCGCTGCTTCCGGTTCTTCGCCCGGTGCAATGCAGCATGCCTGCCGTCCGGCGATCCTCACACCCGGAGTTTCACGACTGGGAGCTTTACTTAAGGATTCGCCCGATACTCCGGGGCTATGGACAAACTCGCTGACCTGCGCAAGAGCTACGAGCGCGATGAACTCGACGAACACCAGTCGGCCTCCGAGCCGCTGCTGCAGTTCCAGCAATGGCTGCAGCAGGCGCTGGACGCCAAGGTGCCCGAACCCAACGCGATGACCCTGGCCACCGTGGGGCCGGACGGCCGACCGTCCACCCGCATCGTGCTGATCAAGGACATCGATGCGCGCGGACTGGTCTGGTACACCAATTACGACAGCCGCAAGGGCCGGGAACTGGCCGCGCATCCGTTCGCCGCGCTGCAGTTCCACTGGGTGGAGCTGGAACGCGTCGTGCGGATCGAGGGCCGTGTCGAGAAGGTCGATGCCGCGCAATCGGACGCCTACTTCGCCTCCCGACCGCTGGACTCGCGCCTGGGCGCATGGGCCTCGCCGCAAAGCCAGGTCATCAGCTCCCGCGCGGTGCTGGTGGCCAACGCGGCCAAGGCCGCGGCCCAGCACGGCCTCAGCCCCAGCCGCCCGCCGCATTGGGGGGGCTATCGGCTGGTGCCGGAGCGGTGGGAGTTCTGGCAGGGTCGTAAATCGCGTTTGCATGACCGGCTGGTGTATCGGTTGGAAAACGGCGTCTGGTTGAGGGAGCGCTTGGCGCCGTAACCCTGGACCGTCAGGCGGCATTGTTGAAGAAGAAAGGGGCGCTCCAGGCGCCCCTTGGTTCGTGTGTTCGCACCGTGTGCGGTGTCGGTCGATGTCGATGTCGATGTCGATGCTCTGGCAGCGGCTCGCGCCAAAGTCTGGCGCCTTAGCGACAGTCCGTTGCCGGATCGCCTGAGGGTGATCCATCGGAGCACGGTGGGCGTGCCGTGGGATCGCCATCGCGCTCCAAACCCGGCGCCCATGAGGGCCGCACGAGTCCCCAACGAACGCAGCAACGCAGAGCGCAGAGCGCAGAGCGCAGAGCGCAGAGCGCAGAGCGCAGAGCGCGGAGCGCGGAGCGCAGAGCGCAGAGCGCGGAGCGCGGAGCGCAGAGCGCGGAGCGCGGAGCGCAGAGCGCAGAGCGCGGAGCGCGGAGCGCAGAGCGCAGAGCGCGGAGCGCGGAGCGCAGAGCGCGGAGCGCCGAGCACCGAGCACAGAGCACAGAGCACAGAACGCGGAATGCCGAAGGACCGTCGACAGTCCTTCGGCGGCACCCTGCTTAGAACTTCACCTGCATCCCTGCGAACAGGCTGCGACCGGGCAACGGGGTCAGGTCACGGATGGTCTGCACGCTGCTGGCGCTGTAGGCCAGCTTGTTGGCCAGGTTGTCCAGCTTCAGGTACCACATGGCATCCAGACCGGCGAGGTCGAAGTGGCGCGCCACATTCAGGCGCAGGATGCCGTAGCCCGCAGTCGGTGTGTCCAGCGCGGGCACCCGGTCCTGGCGCAGCGCGCCTCGCAGCTCGGCCTGCAGCAGCCACGGACCGCTCGCGGCCTGCAGCGACACGCTGCCACGCACCGGCGCCAGGCGCGGCAGCGCCTCATGGGTGTCGAGGTTGGTGCCACGGACGATGTCCAGCGTCGTGCCCAGGCTCAAGTCCCACCCCGCCACCGACGGCAGGGGCTGATGGCCTTCCAGTTCCACGCCGTGCATGCGGGCGCGCACGCCGGTATAGGCGTACTCGGGGAAGGTTTCGCCGTCCTCGTCGATCTGGCGGCCGGTGGCATCCAGCGCGAGGTAGTTGGAGAAGCGGGTCTGATAGACCTGCACGCTCCACTTGGCCTCACCCTGCTTCCAGTGCAGACCCAGGTCCACCGCCTTCGCCTTCTCCATGCCCAGGTTGAGGTCGCCCACTTCGTAGGCGCCCGAGGCCACGTGCACGCCGTTGGCGAACAGCTCGTAGAAGGTCGGCGCACGCTCGCTGCTGCTCACGCTGCTGGACAGGCTGAAACCGCTGCCCAGTTCAACGGCTCCGGACAGCGACAGGCTCTTCGGGCTGAAGCGGCGCGAGGTCGGCGCACCGAAGCGGTCTTCATCGCCACCAATGGAGGAGACCGTCACCCGTTCGCTGCGCGCGCCGGCCTGCAGGCTCCAGGGGCCGGCCTTGAACTGCTCGATCAGGAACAGAGCGTTGTTGCGGGTGGTGGTGTTGGGCACCAGCGCCTCTTCGCCCAAGGCGGAGAAGTCACTCTTCTCCCATTGCCAACCCAGCACGCCTTGAACCGGACCCCAGGGCGTCTGCAGGGCCGCATGCTGGGCCTCGATCCGGCCGTCCTTGCCGTCGGACTCGAACACGGTGCCGACCGCGCCGTCGCCCTCCACTTCCTGGTGCTTGTAGCGGCTGCTCGCGAACTGCCACTGCAGGCGCGTCAGGCCGGGCATCACATCCCGCCACTCGCCAGCGGTCGCCAAACGCTGGCGCTGCATCTGGATGCGGACATCGGGCTCCACCGTCACCCCGTAGTCGTTGTGATAATCCTCCACCGACACGCCGGCATAGCCCTGCGAGAACAGGAACGAGCCGCCGAGCGCGCCGCTGCGGCTGTGGGCGTCGGAATTGCGGACACGCGTGCTGGAGCCATCCTCGCTCTCGAAGCGCGGCACCCGCTGGTCGTCGGCCCGGCGATCGGCCGCATCGGCATGCCAGGCGAATTGCGAGGTGCCGCCATCCAGCACCACCGCGCCGCCGCGCTCATTCGACGCGCCGCCCAGTCGCACCTCGGCCGCGCCGTTCAAGCCGGGCTGCGCCAGTCGAGGAATGCGGTTGTCCATCGCATTGACGACGCCACCGATGGCATTGCCGCCGTATTGCAGCGCTGCGGCACCGCGCAGCACCTCGATGCGGGTCAGCACCAGCGGATCGATTGGCAGCGCATGGTCGAAGCTCAGACTGGACGCATCGACCGACGCGCCGGAGTTGCTCAGCATCCGGACCCGATCGCCATCCAGCCCGCGCAGCGTGGGCCGGTTGCTGTTGGGACCGAAGTAGGTCGAGCCGACGCCGGACAGGCCCTCCAACGTGTCGCCCAGGCTGGACCCGCGCTTGAGGGTGAGCGCATCGCCGCTGAGGGTCTGCACCGGCGCGACCAGATCGCGCTGGCCCAGCGGGTTGCCGGTGATGACCACCGCTTGCAGCGTTTCCTTGCGCTTGGGCGCGGCGCCGGCCTTGGCGTCCGATCCAGCCGACCCTGCGGCTGCTGAAGTCGCAGCATCCACAGCGGCTGGGGCCTCAGCAGACGCCGCGCCCGCTGCCGGCGCCTCCTGGGCCCAGGCGGACGCACCGCCCAACGCCAACGACAGCGCGACCGCCTGCGCCAGCCGGCTGCGCCGGGCCACGCCGGCAGCGCTCATCGACCGGGCGGTGTCGACACAACGGGTGGAGAAGGACGCCGAGGGAGCGGCAGCAGCGAAGGACGACGCCACCGACGAAGCCACGACATGGAGGGACGCCGAAGCGCTGATTTGATTCTTGGACATGAACACTCTCGCAGGCGCAGCGTCCGCGCTGCCCGTGTCGCGGTCGATCTCGACCGGGACACGGTGCAGCCGACTGGTCGACCCGATTCGCCGCAGGATCGTTCCGCGATCCGCATGCCGACGACCGGCCGACGCTCTCTGCGCCATCAATGACAAGGGGGTGCCCCGAGGGGTGCGCATCGGCGCGGCACGCAGGACGCAGGCCTCGGCCCCTGCTCAGGCAACGCGGCCGGTGTCGGAGGGCCCTTGTCGATGGCGCCTTGCTCCCAGCAATCACTGGCGCAAGGACGGACAACGACAGGGCGCCGCCAACCCGGGCAGCAGGCCATGAAGGGAGCGAAGCGGTGCGCCCCGAAGTCCACCCGGAACGCTGGCTGCAAAGCCGACGTCCAGCGGTGGCCTCTGTGCCGTCGCCTGCAGCGGACCAGCAGCCCACCTGAATCAACGCTGAGACAGCGCAGGGCCAGGGGGAGCGATCGCGCCTCGGAGGCGGGCAGATCCCAACGGGGATCGAGGGAGCGCGTTCAGGCCAGCGGCGGTGCGCGCGCCGGCAGACGCCAGACGCGCGCCAGCGGCGCACTGTGCGGTTGCGGCGTGGCCACCGGACCGTCCGGCAGCAGCGCGGTCCAGGCCATGGCCTGGACGATGGGACCCAGGGCCTGGCCCAGTTGGTCCAGCAATTGACAGTCGGTGCTGCCCGCGGCGTGGCCGAATCGAGCGCCGGCGGTGTCGACCGGACCAGGCACGTCGGCTGTGCTGGCGATGGTCCCGGCCGTGTCAGCGCCTCCTGGCGTCCACCGGCCGGACGACGAGATGACGGCGCCGTCGCCGTTGGCAACGGTTCCTGTATCCGCAGACCGCGCGAGCGCCTGCGTTGGGACCCGTCGGAGTCCGAGTTCCAGTCCGAGTCCGATTCCGATTCCGATTCCGATTCCCTGCCCCACGCTGGCGCGCAAGGACTGCGCCTGCATCGCCAGACGAAGCTGCGCCGGCAGGCTGCCGCCGTGCAGGGACCGGTGCACCAGGCCCAGCACCTGGAACGCCAGCAAGCTGACCACGCACAGCCAGATCCACCCGCGCTGCAGGCGCTGGGGTCGGTGGAGCGTGTGGAGGCTCAGCATGTCGATGCGGGGGAGGTCGACCCGGCTCAGCGCGCGGGCACGGAGGCAGGCACGGCCTGCGTCACGCGATAGAACATGCCGTAGGGATCGTCGCTGAGTACGGCCAGTTGGCCTTCCACCGTCACCGGCTCCAGCGTGTAGCGAACCGGTGACTTGCTTCGCACCTCCACCAGACCCTCAGGGCCTGCGGGCACGCAGAAGGAACAGGTGGTGGGCACCGACGACAGCAGGAAATGGCTCTGCTTGTCGCCCGGCTCCAGCGGCATCATGAAGCCCTGCACTTTCACCGTGCGCTTGTCCAGGGCCTGGACAGCGGCGGGAAAACTGGGGATGACCCGGCTCTTGTCCGCCTTGGTGGTGACCGACGACAGCAGCTTCCAGCTCAGCACGCCGTCGATCTCTTGGAGCGGTTTGAACGGGCTGCGGGGATCGTGATAACCGGGGCCTTGCCCGATGGCCGCCACAGCAGCGGCACCGCCCTGCCCCGCAGCCGAACCCGACGACTGCGCCTGCACGGCACCCAGGCCGGCAACCACCAGCATCGCGCCCACGGCGGCGCGCAGGCACAGGCGGATATCGGCACAGCAAGCGCTGGGGAAGGAGGCAGTCATCGTCTTGGAACTCCTGAAGCCCGACATTGTGCCTTCCAAATGTGGCGGTGATGTCGCGGCTCGGTGCCGCGACCGGTGGCGTGGGGTCGCCGCGACGACGTGTCGGCGACGGGATCGCCGACGGTCGCCCTTCCCCGGCGGGAGCCCGGCCCGGGACGATCGTCGACATCCGTGCGAAAGACGTTCGGGTCGAGCCGGTGCGACGCCGATCGGTCTATCGGTCTATCGGTCTATCGGTCTATCGGTCTATCGGTCTATCGGTCTATCGGTCTATCGGTCTATCGGTCTATCGGTCTATCGGTCTATCGGTCTATCGGTCTATCGGTCTATCGGTCTATCGGTCTATCGGTCTATCGGTCTATCGGTCTATCGGTCTATCGGTCTATCGGTCTATCGGTCTATCGGTCTATCGGTCTATCGCTGGATCGCTGGATCGCCATCGACCCTCTTGAGGCGCAAACGCGATCAGCGCGGCGTCTGCAGCAGGTCGGTCACATCCAGCCGATAGCCGCGCCAGGCGGGCCAGGCAGCGGCCAGCAGGGCCAAGCCGAAGGCCAGCACCGGCACCGTGAGCTCCCACGGAGACAGCCATCCCGCCGACAGCCGTACCGACTGCTGCGCGGACAAGACCATCCCCAGCGCGCCCACCAACGCATGCGCCAGCCCGAGCGCCAGCCCCGTCGCGAGCGCCGCCAGCATGCACGCTTCCAGGCCGATCAGCCCTGCCACACGCCCGGGGGTGGCGCCCAGCATGCGCAGCATGGCCAAATCGGATTGCCGCTCCCGCACGGCATGCAGCAGCGCCACCAGCACCGACATCGCCGCGGCCACCAGCAGCACCAGGCCGAAGCCGCGCAACACCTCGATGCCGACGCCCAGCATCGACAGCAACCGGGCCGTCTCCAACGCCGGCACCGAGGCCTGCAGGCCCGCCTGCGCATTGACCCATCGCGGCAACATCACCGCAGCCAGCGGGCCCTTGTACCGGACCAGCAGCATGCTGATCTCGCGGTCATCGGCAGCATGTTCCGCACGGTCCCCATGGCCCGACTGGTCCGACGGGTCCGCAACATCGACAGGTCCGGCATGTTCGACGTGCTCCGCGCGCTCGGCGTGGCCAGTACGGTCGTCGCGTCCATGATGGTCGGCAGGTTTCGCCCGATCGGCTTGGGGACCGTGGCGAGCTGACCAATCCCGCTCGTCGCCGTGGGCGGCGGTGGGCACGCCTGCGGCGGAGGTGCCATGCCCGTGCTGTGCATGGGCTTCCCAGACGGAGGTCAGATCGGTGAGCACCAGCCGGTCGGCCACGCCGCCCGTGGCCGCCATTACGCCGACGACGGTGTAGGCCTGCGCATGGGCATCGCCCTGCTCACCCAGTCCGTGGGTACCGTGGAAGGTTTCGCCCGGTTTCAGGCCGGTGCGGCGCGCCACCTCGGCCCCGATCACCGCCTGCATCGGCCCGGACCAGACCTGCCCCTCGGCCAGCGGCAGCGCATAAAGCGCGAAATAGTCCGGCGTGGTCCCGATGATCCGGAAACCGCGGAAGCTGTCACCCAGCGAGATCGGCACGGCCTGCGCCACCAGCGGCTGCGCCTTCACCTGGGCCAACGTGGCCAGGGGAATGTTGCCGGTCGACTGGTCCAGGTGAAAGACGCCCGCCAGCAGGATCTGCATCGGACTGCCCTTGGCCCCAATCACCAGGTCGATGCCGGCCAGATCACGCTTCAAGCCGCGCTCGAGCTGCTCGCTGACCAGCACGACGAAGCCGATGGCCGCCAGCCCCAGACTGAGCAGCAGCAGGTTGAGCGCCGTCAGCATCGGGCGCGCCCACAGGTAGCGCCAGGCCAGACGGGGCAGCGTCAAGGGCGCGGCCGTCATCGAGCGCTCCCCCGCAGGAAGGCCTGCACGCGAAATGGCTGCGCGTCGTGCGCCATCCATCGAGAGACCCAGCTCATGACGACACCGCCCCGACGGCCCCATTGACCCCGGCCGATCCGGTCCGATCGACGGTGGCCGACCCGCCCAGCCGCAGCCGATGCAGCGCCGACCATGAGCCCCAGGCCTGCTCGATGCGCGCATCGTGCGAGGCGATCACCAGGCACAGCCGATGGTCCTCCGCCGCCTGGCGCAGCAGCCCGAGCGTGGCGGCGCAGGCCTCGTCGTCCAGGTTGGCCGTGGGCTCGTCCGCCAGCACGAAGCGCGGCGAGCGCAGCAGCGCCCGAGCCAGCGCCACCCGCTGCGCCTGGCCCTGACTGAGCGCATGCGGACGCCGCGACTGCAGGCCCGCAATGCCCAAGGCCTCCAGCACGGCGGTAATGCGCGCCAGGTCCGGGCGAAGGCCCGCAGCCACATACGGCAGCGACAGGTTGTCGCGCACGGTGAGCGACGCGCTCAGGTGCAGACGCTGCGGCACGAAGCCCAGTTGCGCGCCGCGCCAAGCATCACGCGCCGCGGCGGACAGTTGGGCCGGGTCGATGCCGGCCATCGTCAACCGGCCGCTGGTGGGAGTCAGCAGACCGGCCATCAGCGCCAGCAGGCTGCTCTTGCCGCTGCCGGAGGCGCCTCGCAACAGCAGATGGCCCCCCTCGGGCAAGGTGAAGGACGGAAAACTCAACAGCGCCGAGCCCGGATCATCGGCCCGCCCATAGCGCAGGCGGAGCTCATCCAAAACCAGCAGACTCAAGCCGACGCCTCGTCTTTGATCAGCGCCTTGAAGCGCAGCATGAACTTGTCCACCTTCGGCGCGACCACGAAGGCGCAGTAACCCTGCTCCGGATGGTTCTCGAAATAGCGCTGGTGATAGGCCTCGGCCGGCCAGTAGTTCTGCTCCGGCTGCACCTCGGTCACCACCTTGCCGCCATGGGCGCGGTTGGCCTCGTCCATCACCTGGCGGATGTCGGCGAGTTGGTCGGTGCGCTGGTAATAGATGCCGGAGCGGTACTGCGTGCCCACGTCCGCCCCCTGGCGGTTCAGTGTGGTCGGGTCATGGATGGTGAAGAAGACCTGCAGCAGATCGCTCAGGCTGACCTGGCTCGGGTCGAAGCGCACCCGCACCACTTCCGCATGTCCGGTGTTGCCGGAACAGACCTGTTCATAGCTGGGATTCTGAGCCGCGCCGTTGGTGTAGCCGGACTCGACGCCCAGCACGCCCTTGACGCGCAGAAACACCGCCTCGGTGCACCAGAAGCAGCCGCCGCCCAAGGTGATCAGGTCCTCTTTGGCGGGACGGGCGACGCCTGGGCCGCCAGGGTTCAGGCCGTTGGCGGGGGATGATGAAGTGGTCGTGGCAGTCATGGCATCTTCCTTGTGCTCGTGAAGTCCGCAGAACGAAGCTTGGGGACGCCCTGCGTCACGTCGCCACCGGGCGGGTCGGGCCGGTGGGGCCGGTGGGGCCGGTCTGGCGTGTGGGGCGGAACGTCCCCAGATGGGGCCGACGTCGTTCCAGCATAGAGCAGCCGTCAAGCCTCACTGGGCGGTCAGCGACAAATCCACTTTCGGCTGCCAGCCTCGATCACCGTCCGTGCCCTGCCCGGCTTCGGATTCATGCAGCTTCGGCGAGGCCAGGAACAGACGCGCATTCGGCACGCCCCGGGCGATCAGCGCATCACGCACCACCACCGAACGCTGCAATGCCAGTTCGCGCATCTGCTCATCGCTGATGCGATAGCTGTCCATCAACAACTGGCGCATCTGCTCAGCCGGCAGGTCCTTGGCCAAGCCCAGCAGATTGCGCGGCTTGTCGGGCAGCTTGGCGTTGTCGTAGACCACCTTCAACAAGCGCTGGCGCTGGGCATCGTCCAGCGTGATCGGCACCTGGGCCGGCGAGGCGGTCACACCGCCCCCGGCGGGCGCGGACGAGGCCCCCGCTGCGCCCACCGCGACCCCGCCGGCCGACCCGTCCGCAGGTGTCGCCGCGTCGGAAGCCTGCGCTGCAGCATCCGCCACGGTCGGCGCGGACGCCGGAGCCCCCGCGGCCGACTTCGCGCGCGCGGGCGATGCGGATGCCGCGGCCGGTGCCGAAGCGGCGACCGGCACCGTGTTCTGCTGGCGCCGCAGCTCACGGCGACGCTCTGCCAGCATCGCCTCTTCCAACTGGACGGCCTGGGCGGCGCGGCGCTCTGCTGCCGCATCCACCCATCCGGTGATGCTCAACTGCAGCGTCGGCTTGTCCGCCAGGATCTTGGCCACGGCATCCAGGCGCTGGGCCGTGGCTTCCGGCAGGCTGGCGGTGCCGGGCGGGAAGGCCAACTGGCTCATCTCCGCGCTGCCTCCGCCGGACAGCAGCGAGAACGGCGCGGTGACCGCCTTGGTTAGGAGATTGACGATCAGTTTGACGATCAAGCCACCGACGCTGAAATCCGGGTCGTTGATCGAGCCGCTGATCGGCAGGTTCACATCGATCACCCCGTTGCTGTCCTTCAGCAGGGCCACGGCCAGCCGGACGGGCAGCTTGGTCGCCTCCGGGCTGTCGATGCGGTCGCCGAAGCTGAGCTGGTTCAGCACGATCTTGTTTTCCGCCACCAGACGGCCGCCCGGCTCGATCTGATAGTGGACCCGGCTGGACAGCTTGCCGCGCTCGATTGCATAACCGGCGTATTTGCCGGCATACGGCGAGAGCGGCGCCAGCTCGATGTCGGTCGCGCTGGCGGTGATGTCCAGCGCCAGCGGCGCGCCGCTGGGATTGAGCGCTCCGCTCACGTCCAGCAGCCCGGTGCCCGCCACACGACCGCGCAGTTGCAGCGGTGCCATCGCGGTCGACCCTGCCGAGAAACTGCCCAGGGTGCCGGTCAGTTCGCTCAATCGGGCGCTGTAATTGGGCTTGACGAACCGGTCATTGAAATCGACCTGCCCGCCGTTGAGTCGGGTCTCCGCGATGCTCAGCCGCACGACGGGCTCGGCGGCGGGCCCGCTGGCGGCCACGGCGGGTGCGGCGCCGGCCACCACGCGGGCGGCGTCCGTGGCGACCGGTGTCGATGGCTTCATGGCGGCCACGGCAGCCCCCGGTTCCGCGCCAACGGCGGACGAAGCGCCCGCCGCGGCGGACACCGCCTGGCCTTGATCGGTCTGGCGCAGATCGCGCAGATTGAGTCGCCCCTGCTCATTGATGATGAGTCGGGCGTAGAACTCGTCCAGGCCCGCTTGCTGGATGACGACCTCCGGCGCCCGGGCCGGCGCCATCCGCAGCTTGAAGCCGTTCAGGCGCAAAGCCTGCCAGCTCAGCAGGTCCTCGGCGGAGCGGCGGCGCCCTTCCTGCAGCCGCGCCTGGCGCAAGCGGAGTTCGGCCAGCAGCAGGTCCCCTGCGGCTTGCAGGGAGGGCCCGGTCGGTTGATCGGCATAGCTGAAATCGCCTTTCAGGCTGGCTTCGACCCGCTGCAGATGGATGCCGATCGAGGGATCCAGATAGGGATCCACCCAATGCAGCGGCAGGCGCTCGGTCTTCACCCGGCCGCTGACCCTCAGCGGCGACATCGCGATCTGTCCCTCCCACTGCAGACGCGGCGCCTCGCGCGCGCTGCGGCGGGTGGCGTCCGGTCGACGCATCGTCAGGCTCAGCTGGGCGTTGGTCGGCTTGCGGAGCTGCTGACCATCCCAATCCAGGGCGGACAAGCGCAGGCTCAGCTCCTGGACACCGACCGGACGCGCCGGTTCGTCATCCAGCACATGGGTCGAGAGGTCCATCAATTGGACATCGCCGCCCTCCAAGAACACCTCGGCGAGCTGCGCCGTCCATGGGGACGACGCGCCCGGATCGGCGCCCGGAGCGGCGCTGGCCGCCACGGCCGCCGAGGCCACCGCGGTCGGACGAGCCGCCGGGGTGGCCGCCGCGTCGGCGGACGACCCGCCCGCCGGCAGCCAGGCTTGCCAGTTCCAGGCCCCCGCCTGATCGCGCGCCAATTGGGCGCGCGGCGCCTTCACGAGCAGCCGGCCGGCGCTGATCCGATGGGCGTCGAACGCGATGTCCGCCTGGTCCAGGCTGAGCGTGTCGATCGACACCACGGCCTTCTGGCCATCGGCCGCCTCAAGCCGTGTGAACGCCAGATCGCGAAAAGCGAGCCGAACCTCCTCCCCTTGCGGCCCGGTACGGACGCTGCCCTGCGCAGAGACCTGTCCTCCGATTCGCAGCGGCGTCGCCGCCTTCAGGTAATCCGCGAACCAGCCCAGGGACAGGTCCCGCAGCGCCCAGTCCACGGCCACGCCGTCGGCGCCGAGCTGACCCTTGGCAGTCACGGTCGCCGACGCTGACGCTGACGCCGACGCCGACTTTGCACCGCCTGACGCGGTCTTGCCCTGCTTGGCAGGTACGGCATCGCCCTGCGGTGCCAAGGTCGCCGACAGCTCGATCGGTGCCGCTTTCGCCAGCGGCCAGCTCAAGCCGCTGCCCTTCAGCGTGAGCGCATTCAGGCCCAAGGTGGCAGCGGGCTTCACCGCACGGTCGTCCCAGCCGATGCGCCCGTCACGGACGTCCAGGCGTGCAATCCCCAAGCGCCAGGCCGAGGGTGTCGGGGCGGTGGCAGGCGCCGGCGCCAGGGCCGCCGAGGCCGCCGCCATGGCCCTCGCGGCCTCGTTGGACGGCGCAGACGTGGCCACGGCCGACAGCTTCAATGACGGCACTGCCGACGCCGCCGCCTGCCGTGGGACCGGCGAACCGCCCTGCCGGGAGGACGTGGCGGCCGCGGTGCTGTCCACGAGAGGCACTGCAAATCGCCCTTGGGCATCGCGGCCCAGCAACAGCTCGGGACGCTCCAGGGTCAGGCCGGAGAGCAGCACCTGGCGCCGCAGCGGCTGGACATCGGCCAGATCGACGGTCAGGTCGCCCCAGCGCAGCCAGTCCTCCCAACCGTCGGTGCCTGCGGCGCCGCCTTGGGTCGCGGAAGGGGTCTCGGCAGGACGACGCTGGAGCGCCAATTGGTGCACCGACGCCCGTCCGCTGAGCTTCAACACCGGCGGCTGCGCCCTCGGTTGATGGAAGTCCAGTGTCAGTTGCGCCGTCAGGGTCCCACGGGCCAGGCGCAAGGGCAAGGCATGCGGCCAGTAGGCGCGATAGGCGGCGAGGTCCAGCGTATCCAGCTTGAAGGTCAGGCTGGCGCTTCGGGTCTGCGCGAACGGCTGCGCCTGGGCTTCGCTTTCAAAGACAACACCGTTGAGCCGACCGGACAGCCGAGGCTGCACATGCACGTCGACATCCGCGTCCAGCGTCGAGACAAACGGCACGCCCAGCATCAAATCGCTGAGCCGGTGCGTCATGCCGGCGCTGCGGTCATCCACCTGCACTTCACCACCCACCAACTGGATGTTGTAGAGCGCCAGGTCGGGTTCCTGCGCCGGCACTGCCGGATCCGCCGCCGGGCCGCGGGTCAGGCGGGCAATGACGTCGTCCAGGTCGGTGTGCCCTTGCGCCAACACGGCCACCCGAAGTCGGGGGGTGTCGATGGTGAGCGAGGACAGGATCGGCGCCAGATGCAGCACCGACCGTGGCGACAGCGCGGCCTCGATGCGCTTGACCTCGAGCAAGGCGGGCGACTCCGGCGTCGGGCCACCGATCCGCAGCCCCTCCAGGGCCAGCGCCAGGCGCCATGGCGTGAAGTGGGCTGCTTCCAGTGTGACGGTCCGCCCCAGCCGCTCGCTGGCGATCCGCACGCCTTGACGCTCGATCCACAGGGGCAGCGCAAACCACGCGATCAACAGCGTCGCGACGATCAGCAGCACAAGGCCCAGCATCCCGCGCGCCACGCGCCGCGGCCAGATCGGCAGAGAGGAAAACAGCACGTGAGCAGTCACCGAAGTCATCAACCATCGGGATTATGCTGGCGGCCCTCAACGCCTGACACCGATGAACGAACTGACACACGGCCTCGCGGCGTTTCTGTTACCGCCGACCGGCGCCTTCCCGCTGCTGCTGCTCGGTTGGTGGCTGCGACCTCGCCACGCCTGGGCCGCGCGCGCCATGTTCGTGCTGGGGTTGGTCAGTGTCTGGGTGGGCAGCACCGATTTCGGCGCGCAGTGGCTGCAGGATCGGCTGCTCGGGCGACAGTCCGCCTTCGACCTGCGCCGCCTGGCCGAGGTGCCTGCACCCCAGACGGCCATCGTGGTGCTGGGGGCCGGCGGCCGGGTGCTGGTGCCGGAGTATCACGGCTCGCAATTGAAGACGCTGTCGGTCGAGCGGCTGCGCTACGGTATCTGGCTGGCGCGGCAGTGCGACTGTCCGTTGCTGATGTCCGGCGGTCCCGGGCGCTTCCCCAAGCCGGGTCAACCCAGCGAGGCCGCCCTGGCGGACCGGCTCGCCCGCGAGCAGTTCGGGTTCACGCCCCGCTGGCTGGAAGACCGTTCCGCCGACACCCGCGACAACGCCCGATTCAGTGCGGAGATGTTGAAGGGCCAGGGCATCCGGCGGGTCGTGCTGGTCACCCATGACGTGCATATGCGCCGCGCCATCCGGGCCTTCCGGGCGGAACTGCCCCAGGACATCGAGCTGGTGCCGGCGCCCATCGGACTCAATCCGCCCGGCTACGAATGGCGCGATGTGCTGCCGTCACAGGAAGGAATCGCCCGCGCCCGCTACCTCGGCTATGAATGGCTGGGGTGGATGGCCGGCCATTGAGCGCGGAGCAGCCTCACAGCGGCTCGGCGGCACAGCGGCTCAGCGGCTCAGCGGCTCAGCGGCACATCGGCGCGGCGTCTCGGCGGCTCGGCGCCATGACCATGAGAAACCCCTTCCGCGCCGGGCGACCCGGTCGGGGAAGGGGTGGGGCGGACTAGCCGCCTGTGGGGCTCTGTGGCGATGTGCCGCAGGGCTCCTGGCGCGCAGCGACTGCGCCAGAGGTTGTGCCATGAAGGCTTCACAAACTTAGACGCCGCAACGCCGGCTTTCAAGACCGGCCCGAGCGAACTAGCCCCCGAACAAACGCTTATATAAATCCTGCGCGCGCGCTTTCTGATCGGCTGGCATGTCGATGGTGCGCCCCCATTCGCGGGTGGTCTCGCCCGGCCACTTGTTGGTGGCATCCAGGCCCATCTTGCCGCCCAGGCCGCTGACGGGCGAGGCGAAGTCGAGGTAATCGATCGGCGTGCTCTCCACCAGCGTGGTGTCGCGGGCGGGGTCCATCCGGGTGGTGATGGCCCAGATCACGTCCTGCCAGCTGCGGATGTTCACGTCCTCGTCCACCACGACGATGAACTTCGTATACATGAACTGGCGCAGATAGCTCCACAGACCGAACATCAGGCGCTTGGCATGGCCCGGATAGGCCTTGCGGATGGAGATCACCGCCATCCGGTAGCTGCAGCCTTCGGGCGGCAGGTAGAAGTCGAGGATCTCCGGGAACTGCTTCTGCAGGATGGGAACGAACACCTCGTTCAGCGCCACGCCCAGCACCGCGGGCTCGTCCGGCGGCTTGCCGGTGTAGGTGGAGTGATAGATCGGGTTGTCGCGCTGGGTGATGCGGCTGACCTCGAAGACAGGGAACCAGTCCTGCTCGTTGTAATAGCCAGTGTGGTCGCCGAACGGACCTTCCAGCGCATGCAGGTAGCCGCCCTTCTCCTTGAGCGGGATGCCGTCATCGCTGTGCCCGGTATAGCCCGGGGCGGCCGGCGGGATATGGCCCTCCAGCACGATTTCGGCATTGGCCGGCACCTGCAGCATGCGGCCCGCCTCGCCCACACCGGTGTCGGCCAGCTCGGTCCGGGAACCTCGCAGCAGGCCGGCGAACTGGTACTCCGAGAGCGTGTCCGGCACCGGCGTCACCGCACCCAGGATGGTGGCCGGATCGGTGCCCAAGGCCACCGCGATCGGGAACGGCTGCCCCGGATTGGCCAGGGCGAAGTCCCTGAAATCGAGCGCCCCGCCCCGGTGGGCCAGCCATCGCATGATCAATTGGCGTCGACCGATCAATTGCTGGCGGTAGATGCCCAGGTTCTGCCTCAGCCGAGGCTGGGCCACCTTCTGCGGGCCACGGGTGATGACCAGCCCCCAGGTGAGCAGCGGGCCGATATCGCCAGGCCAGCAGGTCTGAATGGGGAAGCGCTTGAGGTCGACCTCGGCGCCCTCGATCACCTGCTCCTGGCACACCGGCCGGCGCACGATCGACGGTTTCATGTCCCACAGCGCCTTGGCCATCTGCGCCAGCCGGCCCACATCCTTCAGGCCGCGGGGCGGCTCGGGCTCCTTCAGGCTGGCCAGCAGCTGGCCGACCTCCCTCAATTGGGCGGTGGAGTCCGCCCCCATACCCAGCGCCACCCGTTTGGGTGTCCCAAAAAGATTGGCCAATACCGGCGTCCGATAGCCGGTCGGCTGCTCGAACAGCAGCGCCGGCCCTTCTGCACGCAGCACCATGTCGCTCAGGGCCGTCATCTCCAGCACGGGGGACACCGGCTCGGTCACACGGCGCAGCTCGCCCATGCCCTCCAGAGCGCTGACAAAGTCACGCAAATCCCGATACTTCATAACCAAAAGAAATTAAGAATGAGGCCCATCAGGTTGACGGGTTATTTTTGATCCATAGAATCGCGCCCTGCCCTGGATCCCAGGGTTATCCCGGTCCTTGCTTTGGGACAGCAAGGCCGGCTCGCTGCCAATGGACGCCGAATCGCCCGCCCCTGTCAGTCATTGAAGGACGCGAAACGAAACGGCCCATTATCGCCATCCCCCGCCGCCGGGACCGCTGAGGTTCAGGAGGGCGGGATGTCGGAGAAAGGAGTCGCATGACAGCGCGTTCTCAAGTTCTATCCCTCTCCCGCCAGGCCCGATCGGCCCTGGTGCTTTTCATCAAAGACATCGGCCAGGGGTTGCTGGTCGTCAGCCATAACACCCTCGCCCTGCTCGGCTTCGCCGTGGTGGCGGTCGGCATCATCTTCGCCAGTCAGGCGGACATGCGCCAGCAAGTGGAAAACCAGGTGCTGGGCTGGCTCAACGCCCGCCACGAAGCCCGGGTGGAAGCATCCGGCGATGTGCTGGCGCTGATGGCCGAACCCGAAGCGATCACCCGCGCCACGGCGGTCGATCCCAAGGAGCTGACCCGCCAGCAGGCGGCGGTGGCCCAGTACCTGGCGCGTCGCTACCGCGTGGCGCCGGAACCGGTCAGCCGGCTGGTCAAGGAAGCCTGGGATGTCGGTCAGCGTGCCCGCGTGGATCCCACACTCATCCTGGCGATCATGGCGATCGAATCCGGCTTCAATCCGTTTGCGCAGAGTTCCGTCGGCGCTCAGGGCCTGATGCAGGTGCTGACCCGGGTGCATGACGACAAGTACGAAGCCTTCGGCGGCAATCTGGCTGCGTTCGATCCGATCACCAATCTGCGGGTCGGCGTGCAGGTGCTGAAGGAATGCATCCAGCGTGCCGGGGGTGTGGATGAAGGCCTGCGCCGGTATGTGGGCGCCGCGAATCTGCCGGATGACACCGGCTATCCGGCCCGGGTGCTGGCGGAGCAGGAACTGCTCAAGATGGTCATTCAGGGACGCAACGTGAGCCCGTCAGCCCCGCGCCCCGTCCGCGAACCCGCTTCTTCACCACAGCCCACCGGCGAACAAGTGGCGATGATGCATTGACCCCCCCTACCGGCTGACGCCGGCCCCCCAGGGGGCGAGCAGGGAGCCCGGCAGAGCCGGATCTCCTTGCTCCGCTTGATAGGCGGCGAGCTTCGCCGCCTTTTTCTTTTTTCGCGGGGGCTTGCTGGTGTGGCCCCACGAGGCGAGCAGGAGCTCGGGGGCGCCGGGTCTCCTTGCTTCGTTCAATGGGCGGCGAGCTTCGCCGCCTTTTCTTTTGGGCGGGGCGCTTCTGCTGGTCGGACCCCTCGGGGCGAGCACGAGCCCATCGGAGCCGGGTCTCCTTGCTCCGCTTGATGGGCGGCGAGCTTTGCCGCCTTTTTCTTTTTCCGCCTCGGTGTCCCTTTGGCGGAAGATGTCCCTCGGATCCATTCACCGTGATGGTGCGGATGCGACTGTGAGCGGGCGGCTGCGGCTACACTGCGAGCTTCGCGCAACTGGCGATCAGGACTCCCCGCCGCTCAAGCTTCTTTGAGCGTCGTGGCGAGGCCGAGGTGGGTCACCACCGGGGAGCGCGAGCGGCTGGAGATGTCTCCCGCCGTCCGTGCCGTTCGCCTGGGCCGCTACTCACCGTCCCTCCCCGCCTGTCCGCGTGCCGTGCCGCTGCCGCATCCACAGGGCCAGGCATGGACGGTCGGGCGGCGCCAACCCTTGAGCCGACCTCATCATGTTCGATCGCACACAACAAACCCTCGCCAACGTCGACGCCGAAGTCTTCGCCGCCATCCAGCAGGAAACCCGGCGCCAGGAAGACCACATCGAGCTGATCGCCTCCGAGAACTACACCTCCCCGGCAGTGATGGAAGCCCAAGGCAGCCAGCTGACCAACAAGTACGCCGAAGGCTATCCCGGCAAGCGCTACTACGGCGGCTGCGAATACGTCGACATCGTCGAACAACTCGCCATCGACCGCCTCAAGCAACTGTTCGGCGCCGAGTTCGCCAACGTGCAACCCAATTCCGGCTCGCAAGCCAACCAGGGCGTGTTCTTCGCCCTGCTCCAGCCCGGCGACACCATCATGGGCATGAGCCTGGCCGAAGGCGGCCACCTCACCCACGGCATGCCCCTCAACATGAGCGGCAAGTGGTTCAACGTGATCTCCTACGGTCTGGACGACAAGGAAGAGATCGACTACGACGCGATGGAAGCCCTCGCCCGTGAGAAGAAGCCCAAGCTGATCATCGCCGGCGCCTCCGCCTACGCCCTGCGCATCGACTTCGAGCGCTTCGGCAAGATCGCCAAGGAAATCGGCGCCTACTTCATGGTGGACATGGCCCACTACGCCGGCCTGATCGCCGCCGGCGTCTATCCGAACCCGATGCCCCATGCCGACGTGGTCACCTCGACCACCCACAAGAGCCTGCGCGGCCCGCGCGGCGGCATCATCCTGATGAACGACGAGGCGATCGCCAAGAAGATCAACTCGGCCATCTTCCCCGGCATCCAGGGCGGCCCGCTGATGCATGTCATCGCCGGCAAGGCCGTGGCTTTCAAGGAAGCCCTCACGCCCGAGTTCAAGACCTACCAGCAGCAAGTGGTCGCCAATGCCAAGGTGCTGGCGGACACCCTGATCGAACGCGGCCTGCGCATCGTCTCCGGTCGCACCGAAAGCCATGTGATGCTGGTCGACCTGCGCCCCAAGAACCTCACCGGCAAGGAAGCCGAGGCCATCCTGGGCGCCGCGCACATGACCTGCAACAAGAACGGCATCCCCAACGACCCGCAAAAGCCGATGGTCACCAGCGGCATCCGCCTGGGCACCCCCGCCATGACCACCCGCGGCTTCAAGGAAGAGCAGGTGCGCGCCACCGCCCATCTGATCGCCGACGTGCTGGACAACCCGCACGACGAGGCCAATCTGGCCACGGTGCGCGCGAAGGTCGCCGCACTGACCCGCCAGTTCCCGGTCTACCGCTGAAAGGCCGAGGCGCATGCGCTGCCCCTTCTGCGGTCATGGCGACACCCAGGTGTCGGAAACCCGCGAGTCGGATGAAGGCGACGTGGTGCGCCGGCGGCGCCGCTGCGCGTCCTGCGAAAAGCGCTTCACCACCTATGAGCGGGCCGAAATCGCGCTGCCCATGGTGGTGAAGAAGGACGGCACCCGCGCCGACTTCGACATGGGCAAGCTGCGCGCGTCCATGTCGTTGGCGCTGCGCAAGCGACCCGTCTCCATCGAGCAGATCGACGCCGCGCTGGAGCGCATCCAGGAAAAGCTGCTGACCAGCGGCGTGCGCGAAATCCCGTCGACTAAGCTGGGCGAGCATGTCATGCGCGAGCTCAAGCGCATCGACAAGGTGGCCTATGTGCGCTTCGCATCGGTCTATCGCAGCTTCGAGGATGTGGACGAGTTCCGCCAGCTGATCCGGGACATCTGAGGACCGGAGCGAGCAGGCGCCCCAACCAGGCGCCGCCGTCAAGACCGAGGCAATCTGCGCCCCGTACGAGCCCTCGGGCCCCTCAGCGCCCTCAGCACTCTCCCAGACCTCACACGAAGGCCTCCCCCACGGGAGGCCTTTTTCATTGACGCACACGAATCCCCCCCGGAAGAACGCCCTCTCCGGCGGGCCTCGGCTACCCACCTCATGGCGACGCGGCGGGCGCCTCGTTTTCCTAGAGTTCCAGTCATCGCGGCATCTGGCCGCACTCTCTGGAAAGCGTCCATGTGGCGACATCGCTCTCCCTCCTCTAACGTCCCGTCCACCTCGGATCTGGATTCGGATTCGAATGCGGCTTCGGCTACGGCGGTACGCTCGGACGCCATCCGGCCGACTCGCGGCTTCAGCCTGATCGAGTCCCTGGCCTGCGTCGCCATCCTGGCGGTGCTGGTGACCATCGCCGCCCCACCGCTGCGGCAATGGGTGCATCAGCAGCGCCTGGGGCATGTCGCGCAGACCGTGTTGAGCGACCTGCAGCAAGCGCGCAGTGAAGCACAACAAGGGGCACGCAACGTCAACATCCGCTTTGGCGAGACCGCCGCCGGCAGTTGCTACGTCCTCCACTTGGGACAGGTGATGGGCTGCCAGTGCCAGGCGAGCGGCCCGGTGCAATGCCAGCCGGGCGCCCAGGCGATCAAGCAGGTCCAATGGCCGCGCGCGCCCGGTCAGCCCGTGGTGCGGGCCAACGTCACCTCACTGCTGTTCAGCGGCCGCTACGGCACCGCCTCCATGGCGGCGACCATTCAAGTGAGGCAGGAAGGCCTCGGCGAGGTGCGGCACATCGTGGCCATCACCGGTCGCGCCCGCAGTTGCGCCACCGAGAGCGCCTCGCCCCGCTTGCCGAGATGCGCATGAGTCCGCCGCCCCGCATCCATGCGCCTGCTGCGCGCGCCCACCGCCGGCAACCGTCAAGGCTGACCGCTCACCGCGGCCTCACCCTGATCGAGTTGCTGGTTGCCTTGCTGCTCGTCGGCGTCCTGCTGTCGATCGCGCTGCCCAGCTATCGACAGCATGTGCTGAAGGCCTTCCGCGCCGAGGCGATCCAGGCCCTCAGCCAGCTCCAGGTCACCCAGGAGCGCTTTCGCAGCCGCCATCCGCGCTACGCGTCGACCCTGGAGGAGCTGTCCGCGCCATCGCTGACGCCCCAGGCGCGGTACCGGCTTCAGCTGGTGGAGGCTTCTGCGTCGGGATTCATCCTGGAAGCCCTCGCCCTCGGCGACCAGGTGAAAGACCGCCATTGCCAACGGCTGCGACTTCGACTGGAACAGGGCGAGTCCCGCCGCCAAGCCTTCGATGCCGAGGGCAACGATCGCTCGGACCATTGCTGGCCCGTCTGAGCCACCCGGGATGAGCCACCCGGGATGAGCAACGCCTCAAACCAGACAGGAATCCCCATGAACGACTGCAGCCACGCTGACGCTCTCGCCAAACATCCATCGCGCCGCAGAACCGCACGGAGCGAGCCACGCCGGCGCACGGTCGCCCGAACCCAGATGAGCGGCTTCAGCCTGGTCGAGTTGATGGTCGGCCTCACCGTGGGCTTGATCGTGCTGGCCGGCGCCACCGCCTGGTCCGGCATTCAACTCGGTGAACACCACAAGATGGTGATCGAGTTGCAGATGCAGCAGGAACTGCGCGCCGTGGCCGACATGATCCAACGTGATCTGCGGCGGGCGGGCGGACATGGCCGACCGCAGGATCTGGTGTGGTCACCCGAGCGCCCCACACCCCCCGCCAACCTGCAGACCGCCATCGACCTCACTGATCCCGACCAGCGGCTCAGCTACAGCTTTTCCCGCGACGACGCGTCCGGCGCTGAGCCGGGCCCCTCCCCGGGCCCCGGCGGCGGCGCATCGGGCGGCACGTCGAACGGTACGTCGTCGCACCCGGTTGCGCCACTGCCGCCCATCGCGCCCTTGCCACCCAAGGGCAACGAGCTCTCGGGGCTGCGATGGATCGACGGACGCCTGGACCAACTCACCGGATCCCGCTTCCAGCCGCTGACCGATCCCGCCTTGATGCGCGTGGACCGTTTCCGCGCCGATCTGATCATCAGCCCCTTCACCGCCGATCCGACAACCTCGGCGCCGGCCGTGGGCGTCGGCAGCCGTCCACCCTCAGCACCAGGCAGCTCATCGCCCTGCCGCGGATCGCTGGAGGTCCGGAGCGTCCGACTTCGACTGGTGGCCCAAGCGAGCCACGACGCCACGGTGCGACACCAGATCGACCTGCTGACCCGCCTGCGCAACGACCACCTCACGGAAAGCTGCCCATGACGCCACGCCCACCTCCCGAACGCGGCATGGCCACCTTGTTGCTGTGCGTGCTCCTGCTGTTCGTCCTCTCCCTGGCAGCGGTCTGGGCAGGGCGACATCTCACCGTCGCACAGCGCGTGGCCGGCAATGACCTCCGGGCCGCCTTGGCGGCGGAAGCTGCTGAAGCGGGTCTTGCATGGGCCACCGCGATGCTCAACACCGGCCGCATCGACGGGCAATGTCGGCCTGCGTTTCAGGCGCCGATGCCGTCCGGTCCATCCTCAGCAGCCGGCGGCGCCGAGTCGTTGCCGGACCTCCGGGATTTCCGCGCCCGGGCGCTGCGCATCGATGGAGACCACTTCCATCGCGCACGCCCGGCCGGTTCGCCACCAGCCGCCGCCTGCGTCAACACCGGCCCGCAGCGCTGGGAATGCCGGTGCGACAGCGCCGAACCGCTGCCGGGCGATACGGACCCGAGCATTACCGCGACCGCGCCCTCCTTCCGGCCCATGTTCAGCATCCGCTTCGCCGACGCCGGCCCGCCCGGACAGCTTCGGCTCGTGGCTCGCGGCTGCAGCGACCGCGGCATCGCCTGTGAGGACCCGGGATCGGACGATCACGGTCTGCTTGGCCCGATGGGTTGGGCCGAGCACTCGCAGCATCTGGCGCTGCTGAGCGCGTTGCGGCGCCCGCCCCAGTCCTCGGTGGAATCCGGCGCCGGCGCCTTCCAGCGGGTGTTTGGCTATCCCGCAGGACGCTATCGCCAGCAGCCCGCCGTCAGCCGCCTGCGCTGCGCCGGCGATTGCTCCGCCGATCTGCAGTTGGCCCTGTCGCGCGGCCGCCGCCTCTTGTGGGTGGAGGGCGACCTGTCGCTGCATGAGCCGCTGCCGGCCTCCTCCATCGACGCCCCGCTGGTGCTCCTGGTGGACGGCCAGCTCGACATCTGGGCGGCCATGCATCTCACCGGCCTGCTCTACGCGAGGAACGGCATCGCCTGGCATCCCCCAGCCGGCACCCTGTCCACCCTGCACGGCGCGATGGTGACCGACGCGGACTGGGCAGTCGCCGACTCGGTCAACCTGCAGCACGATCCGGAAGTGCTCCAGCGCATCAGCCGACAGATGGGCAGCTACCTTCCCGTGCCCGGCGGATGGACGCCCGTGCAATGACAGCGACCCGATCCATCCGGCCCAGTGCGCGGCCCGCATGCCGGCCCGCCTGCCGGTGCTCATGCCGGTCCTCATGTCAGTCCTCATGTCCGCCCGCAAGCCGCCCCCCATCCAGGCCTTCAATCCGGCACGCCAACCGGTCCACCGCGCGCCCCCTGAACCGGCCCCAACCATCGCGTAAGCCAACCGGCGAGATCGCCAAGGGATGCAAGGCTGGCTTGGATCGCCCCAGCTGTCGCATCACGCAATCTGGGATCGCCCTGCTGGAAGCGTTGATCGCCATCGCGCTGATGGCGATCGGTGTCGCCGGTTTGGCCGCATGGCAATTCCACCTGCGCTTGGCCACCGATGAGGTCCGCCACCAATACGAATCCTTGCAGCTCGCCCGGCAGGAGCTCGAACGACTGCGCTCGCCGCGGGCGGATGTCAGCAGCCTGCCGCTGCGATGGGAGGGGCCGTCCGCCATCATCGAGCTGCATGCCAAGAGCCAGCCGCTCATGAGCATCCTTCCCTCGACGGCCGCTGGCGGTGGCGGTGGCGGTGGCGGCGGCAGCCATGGTCCGGCCCCGGTCGACTCCGCGCTTGCAGATCCCCTGCCCGTGCGCGCCGTCCGGATCGACGCGCAGTGGCGCGACCGTGCCGGCCAAGCCCAGAACCTGTCACTCGAGACCTTGATCCTTGACCACGACCCCGGCCTGACCCTGTGGCTGCTGCGGGCAGACGGCTAGACTGCGCGCCATGCATGCGTCCCCCCCCTTCACCAGCCTGCCACGCCCTGACGATGAGCCCTGGCTGCAACAGGCCTTGGCCCTCGCGGAACAGGCGATCGGCCTGACCGATCCGAATCCGCGCGTCGGCTGCGTGATCGTCAGCACCGATGGCCGACTGCTCGGCCAGGGCCATACCCAAGCCGCGGGTCAGGCCCACGCCGAAGTCATGGCCTTGCGCGATGCCCAAGAACAAGGCGCAGATGTTCGCGGTGCCACGGCTTACGTCACGCTGGAACCCTGTGCCCATCACGGCCGCACCCCGCCCTGCTGTGATGCCCTGATCGCGGCAGGCATCGCCCGGGTGGTCAGCGCACTGGGCGACCCCAATCCGCTGGTCGCCGGCCAGGGCCTCGCGCGGCTGCATGCCGCCGGTGTCCGCGCCGAGCTGCTGCCGGTGGCGCATCCCTTGGCCGTGGCGGCAAGTGAGCTCAACCTGGGTTTCCTGTCCAGGATGCAACGGGGCCGGCCGTTCGTGCGCATGAAGGTCGCCGCCTCGCTGGACGGTCGCACCGCGCTCGCCAACGGCGTCAGCAAATGGATCACCGGCCCGGCGGCTCGCCGTGACGGCCATGCGTGGCGCCGGCGCGCCGGTGCGGTGTTGACCGGCATCGGCACCGCCCGCGAGGACGATCCCCGGATGGATGTCCGCGAGGTCCAGACCGCCAGGCAGCCGCAGCGGGTACTGATCGACTCCCGTCTGGAGCTCTCACCCCAGGCCCGGCTCCTGCAGCCGCCGGGCCAGTTGCTGATCTATCACGCCCTGCCCGATCCCGGCCCGAGGGGCGCCATCCTGGCCGCGCACGGCGCCGAACTGGTGGCCACGCCCGGCGCCGATGACAAGCCCGGCAAGGTCGACCTGGCGGTGGCCATTCGCGACCTGGGACAGCGCGGCATCAACGAACTGCACATCGAAGCCGGCTACAAGCTCAACGGCTCGCTGCTGCGCGCCGGCCTGGTCGATGAATTGCTGCTTTACGTGGCCCCGCTGCTGATGGGCGACGGACGCGGCATGGTGGATCTCGGTGCGCTGACCGCCCTGGAAGCCGCCCCCCGCTTCACGCTGCTGGACAGCACGGTGCTGGAGGGCGATCTGCGGCTGCGCCTGCGGCCCGCCGGCAGCAGCCCGCCTCTCTAGTCGCGAGGTCCACACAGCCTCAGCGCTCATCACCCCACCGAATTCAGCCGGGCCTGTCTGCCATCGAACCCATCAAGCGCAGAGTCCCGGCCCAGTGACTCCGCCCTAATCCCCGCAGCCCTTGCCCGGCCCCTACCCGCCTACAATCCCGCCCATGCCTATTTCTCCGATTCCTGAGCTGGTCGCCGAACTGGCGGCCGGCCGCATGGTCATCCTGGTCGACGAAGAAGACCGCGAGAACGAGGGTGACCTCGTCCTGGCCGCGGACCACGTCACCCCTGAAGCCATCAACTTCATGGCCAAGTACGGCCGTGGCCTGATCTGCCTGACGCTCACCCGCGACCGCTGCGAGCAACTGCAGCTGCCGCCGATGGCCACGCGCAACGGCACCAAGCACGGCACCGCCTTCACCGTCTCGATCGAAGCGGCCACCGGCGTGACCACTGGCATTTCCGCCGCCGACCGTGCCCGCACCGTCCAGGCCGCCGTCGCCAAGGGCGCCGTGCCGACCGACCTGGTCCAGCCGGGCCATATCTTCCCGCTGCAAGCCCAGGACGGCGGCGTGCTGATGCGCGCCGGCCATACCGAAGCCGGCTGCGACCTGTCGCGCATGGCCGGCCTGTCGCCCGCCGGCGTGATCTGCGAGATCATGAACGACGACGGCACCATGGCCCGTCTGCCCGATCTGGAAGTCTTCGCCGAGCAGCACGGCCTGAAGATCGGCACGATTGCCGACCTGATCGAGTACCGCAGCCGCAACGAATCGATCGTCCAGCGCATCGCCCAGCGTCCGCTGGAGACCCGCCAGGGCGCCTTCGACTGCCATGTCTTCCGCGACCGCACCGGCAATGTGCACATGGCGCTGGTGCTGGGTCAATGGACACCGGACAGCGAAGTGCTGGTCCGCGTGCATGAGCCGTTCTCCGCGCTGGACCTGCTCGAAGCCGGCCGCTGCGGTCACTCATGGCCCCTGCCTGAGGCCCTAGCGGCCCTCCAGCGTGAGGGTCGAGGCGTGGCGGTGCTGCTGAACTGCGGCGAGGAATCCGATGCCCTGCTCGACCGGCTCAAGGGCCATGACGAGGCCGACAAGCGTCCGACCATGGACCTGCGCACCTACGGCGTTGGTGCCCAGATCCTGCGCGAACTCGGCGTGCAGAAGATGAAGCTGCTCGGCAGCCCCCGCCGCATGCCCAGCATGACCGGCTTCGGGCTCGAGGTGACCGGCTTCGAAGCCGCCCAGAACTGCTGAACCGGCGAGGACCGCATGCAAGGATCTGACAAAGGCCAGACGGCCCCCCTGAACGGTCGCGGACTGCGTATCGGCATCGTCCAGGCCCGTTTCAACGACACCCTCACCGGCGCGCTGGCCAAGGCTTGCCTGGCCGAGCTGGCACGCCTTGGCGTGTCGAGCGACGACATCCGCCATGTGACGGTGCCAGGCGCCCTGGAAGTGCCGGTGGCGCTGCAGGCGATGGCCAAGAGCCAACGCTTCGACGCACTGGTGGCGCTCGGCTGCATCATTCGCGGCGAAACCTACCATTTCGAATTGGTGGCCAATGAGAGCGGCGCCGGTGTGACCCGGCTGTCCCTCGACCACGGTGTGCCCATTGCCAATGCCATCCTGACCGTGGAAAACGACGCCCAAGCCTGGGCCCGCGCCGACGAAAAAGGCCGCGACGCCGGAACGGTCGCCGTGGAAATGGCGCTGCTGCTGAAAGAACTCAAGTGACGACCAAGGACACCCCCCACGACAACGGCGGCCCAGCCGCCGGCAAGCCGGCCACCTCTGCGGGTGCCAAACCGGGTGACAAACGCGCGCCGGTCAAGTCGGCGCGCCGCCGCGCCCGCGAGCATGCCCTGCAAGGCATCTATCAATGGCTGCTGACCGGTGACGAGCTCGCTGTGATCGATGCCCACACCCGTGAGCAGGAAGGCTTCGAAAAGAGTGACCGCAACCTCTACGACAAGGTGTTCTACGGCGCCGTCGAGGATGCCGCCGATCTGGACGCGGTGCTGGCCCGCCATGCGGACCGGAAGACCACCGAGCTGTCGCCCATCGAGCATGCGATCCTGATGATCGGCGCGTTCGAGCTCAAGCACAGCATCGACGTGCCCTACAAGGTCGCGATCAACGAGGCCGTGGAACTGGCCAAGTCCTTCGGCGGGACTGACGGCCACAAGTACGTCAATGGCGTGCTGGACCGCGCCGCGGCGGACCTGCGTCCGGTCGAGGTCAAAGCCGCTCGCGGCTGAAGATTTGATCGGACAGGGCCAGCCTTGCTTGACCGGATCAGCAGGATTGACCGGATGAGCCGGATTGGCCGGATTGACCCGCTCGACCGGCTGGACCCGTTTCACCGGCTTGACCCGCTCGGCACGGATCGGCATCGTTGGCGGGGTTGAACCGGCCTGACCTGGCCGGAAGCGGGCCGGAAGCGAGCCGGTTCAGCAATCCGGTTCAGCAATCCGGTTGATGCAGCCGATCCATCCAGCCGATTCCGAGCCGACACCGGACCCCCGCGCGGACCACCGCCACATTCGTCACGACCCCAGCCAGTCCCACATGTTGGCCAAGAAGGAGACCTCGATGAAGCTCGCCGCCCGCCTGCAGGAAATCGAACCCTTCTATGTCATGGAATGCGCCAAGCGGGCCGATGAGATCGCCCGTTCGGCGGTGTGTGACCCGGCCCGTGGCGGCCGGCACATGATCTACCTGAACATCGGCGAGCCCGATTTCGGCGCCAGCGCGGCGGTGCGGGAGGCCGCGGCGCGTTTCACCGCCGCCGGGCGCGTGCCCTACACCCAGGCCACCGGCCTGATTGCGTTGCGCCAGCGTCTGTCCGACTGGTATCGCAACACGCAGAACCTGCCGATCGATCCGTCCCGCATCGTCATCACCGCCGGGGCCTCGGCTGCGTTGCAGTTGGCTTGCCTGGCCCTGTTCGAAGCCGGTGATGAGGTCCTGATGCCGGACCCGAGCTATCCCTGCAATCGCCACTTCGTCGCGGCGGTGGACGCCACACCGCGCCTGTTGCCCTCCAGCGCCGAGCAGCGCTTCCAGCTGTCGCTGGATCAGTTGCAGGCGCACTGGACCGCCCACAGCCGCGCGGTGCTGCTGGCCTCGCCCAGCAACCCCACCGGCACCTCGATCGCACCGGACGAACTCGCCCGCATCCATGCCTTCGTGCGGGAACGCGGCGGCGTGACCCTCGTCGACGAGATCTACCAGGCCATCAGCTACGACGACCGCTATCGGCGCAGCGCACTGGCGCTGGGCGACGACGTCATCTCCATCAACAGCTTTTCCAAATACTTCGGCATGACCGGCTGGCGGCTGGGCTGGCTGGTGCTGCCGCCGTCGATGATGTCGGCGGTCGAGAAGCTGGCGCAGAACCTCTACATCTGTCCCTCGACCATTGCTCAGCAAGCGGCCCTGGCCTGCTTCGAGCCCGAGTCGCTGGCCGAATACGAACGTCGTCGCCATGAGCTGCGCCAACGTCGCGACATGGTGGTCCCGGCGCTGCAAGCGATGGGCCTGCCGGTGCCGGTCGTGCCCGACGGCGCCTTCTATGTCTGGGCCGATGCGTCGGCGTCAGGCACCGGACTGTCGAGCTGGGACCTCTGCATGGACCTGATGCAGCAGGCGCAGGTGGCGCTGACCCCGGGGCGTGACTTCGGTCCGGCCTTCGGCGAACGCTTCCTGAGACTGTCCTTCTCCAGCAGCACCGAGGATCTGCGAGACGCGCTGGCGCGCATCCGGGTGCGGCTGGACCAGCTGCGCCATTGACCCGCAAGGCCCGCATGCCCAGCACCGCCCTCGCCCCGTTGTCCTCGCTCACTGGCACGCTGCCCGCGTTCCAGCATGAGCTGCGCGTCTATTGGGAGGACACCGATGCCGGTGGCGTCGTGTTCTATGCCAACTACCTGAAGTTCATGGAACGTGCCCGCACCGAATGGCTGCGCGGCCTGGGCTTCGAGCAGGAAGCCATGCGGCGTGACGAAGGCCTGATCTTCGTCGTCAGCGACACCGCCTTGCGCTACCTGGCACCCGCGCGCCTGGATGACTGGCTGCGCGTCACCGTCCATCCCACCGACATCGGTCGGGCCAGCCTGACCATCGACCAGCAGGTCTGGCGGGGTGAGCTGCTGTTGACCGAAGGGCGCATCCGCATCGGCTGCGTGGATGCGGGCAGCCTCAAGCCCACCCGGATCCCGGCACGTATCCTGCAGGCCTTGCAGGCCTGACCACCTGGCCCAGCGCCGGCACACAAATGCACCGCGGAAACATCGCAGAAGCACAACCGACGCCCATGGGGGCGGCACTTGACCCATACTCGCCCCCGCGCGCGGCAAAGCCCACGGCCAAGGCTGCAGCACCGACAGCCGGGAGCATCCGTTGCCCTGCGCTTGGCGCTGTCCTGAAATCCCTGTGAATCCCGCCCGATCCTGTCTGATCCTGTAGATCACCTTGAATCCATGAACCAAGACCTCTCCATCATCTCCCTGATCGCGCATGCCAGCCTGACGGTGCAGCTCGTGATCGCCGCTTTGTTGCTGGTCTCGCTGGCCAGTTGGAGCGTGATCTTCAGCAAGCTGATCGCGCTGGGCCGCATCAAGGCACGCAACGAGTCCTTCGAGCATGAGTTCTGGTCCGGCAAGAACCTCAACGACCTGTTCAACAGCGTCTCCAACCGCACCGACGGCGCGCCGCTGGAACGCATCTTCGCCTCCGGCATGCGGGAGTTCCTGAAGCTGCGCGAGAAGCGGGTCACCGAACCCAACGGCCTGCTGGACGGCGCCCGCCGCGCCATGCGCGCCAGCTATCAGCGCGAGCTCGATGCGATGGAATCGCATCTCTCGTTCCTGGCCTCGGTCGGTTCGGTGTCGCCCTATGTCGGGCTGTTCGGCACCATCTGGGGCATCATGCATGCCTTCGTCGGCCTGTCCAACCTGACCCAGGTCACCCTGGCCACGGTGGCGCCTGGCATCGCCGAAGCCCTGGTGGCGACGGCCATCGGCCTGTTCGCGGCGATTCCGGCGGTGCTGGCCTACAACCGCTTTGCCCGCCAGATCGACCGCAATGCCATCACGCTGGAGACCTTCATCGAAGAGTTCTCCAACATCCTTCAGCGCAACGCCGGCCAACCCGCGCCGGCTGCGGCCCGCTGATCGACCGCCACGGAGAGCGACGCCATGGCCGCCCTATCTTCCCGCAGCGGTTCGCGCCGCCGCACCATGAACGAGATCAACATGGTGCCCTTCATCGACGTGATGCTGGTGCTGCTGATCATCTTCATGGTCAGCGCCCCGCTGATCACCACCGGCGTGGTGGACCTGCCCAGCGTGGGCCAAAGCCGCCAGCAGCCCACCCATGTGATCCAGGTGATCGTCGGCAAGGACGAGACGCTCAAGCTCAAGCTCGACGGTGAACAGGATCCGCAACCGGTGCCGCTCAAGGCACTGGCCGCGCGGGTCAAGGATGCGCAGGCCGGCGATGCCAACACGCCGGTGGTCATTTCCGCCGACCGCAACGTCAAGTACGAAGCGGTGGTCAAGGCCATGGATGTGCTGCAGCGTGCCGGCATCCAGCGGGTCGGGCTGTCGGTGAAGAACGGTGCGGCAGACAACTGACCGATGTCGACAAGCACCCTGCGATGAACATCCTGCGATGAGCACCCTGGTCTCCCGATTCCATCCCGATCGCGACCCGCTTCGCCCGCCGCCCGCCCCGGGGCTGGGGCGTGGCTTCGGCTTTGCGGTCGTGGCCCACATCCTGTTGGTGGGCGCGTTGAGCTTTGGCGTCAACTGGCGCTCGGCCCCCACGCCGGCGCTGGAGGCGGAACTCTGGTCCGCCATCCCCCAGGCCGCCGCCCCCAAGGAACAACTTCCGCCGGAAACACCGGTCGAACCCAAGCCCAAGCCCGAGCCGCCGAAGCCGCAGGAGCCCACCCGCGAAGAGATCCAGGCCCAGCGCGACGCGGAGATCGCCATCGCCAAGGCCAAGGAGCGCAAGCAGCGCGAGGATCAGGAACTGCGCGACGCCGAAGAGAAAAAGCGCAAGCTCGAGCAGCAGAAGAAGGACGAGGCCGACAAGAAGGAACGCGACCGCAAGGACGCCGAGCGCAAGCAGGACCAGGCCAAGAAGGACGACGCGGCCAAGCAGGAGAAAGCCAAGCGCGACGCCGATGCCCTGCGCGAGAAACAGCGCCAGGAAAACCTGCAGCGCATCGCCGGCATGGCCGGTGCCACCGGGGCGCCCAATGCCACCGGATCGGCGCTGAAGAGTTCCGGCCCATCGGCCAACTATGCCGGCCGCATCAAGGCGCGGGTCCGTCCGAACATCGTCTACAACGATCCGGGCGGTGCCAGCAACCCGGAAGCGGAAGTGGAAGTGCGCGCGGCACCGGACGGCACCATCGTCTCCCGCAAGATCGTCAAGTCCAGCGGCCTGGAGGACTTCGACAACGCGGTCCTGCGCGCGCTGGACAAGACCGAGGTGCTGCCGCGGGACACCGACGGCACCGTGCCCCGGGTGATGATCATCACCTTCCGGCCGCGGGAGTAATGCCCCGACTCCGAGGGCAGGATCCGGAGCGAGCTTCGCGGCTCGCCCCGGTCCCGATCAGAAGAGATGTCGGGGCTCGCCGCCAAGCCGCCAAGCCGCCAAGCCGCCAAGCCGCCAAGCCGCTATCAGGCAGCAGGCAGCAAGCAAATGATGAAGGCGCAGATCTGAGGGCGACGGTCCGCGTGACGACCTCCGTGCTTCAACGGCCCGAACGGCCCTTCTCGCAGCGCAAGTGCGACGCGACCACCGCGTCCAACGACAGTCGTCCCGGCCCATACAGCGCCAGCCCCAACAGCAGCCCGCCCCAGAGCTGATGCTGCACCAGTGCGGCCGGCGCGATGTCAGACAAGCTCAGCACCGCCATCAGGTTGACCACGCTCAGCCCCAAGGCGGCGAAGCGTCCCCCCAAGCCCAGCACCAGCAGTACCGGCAGCACCAGCTCCCCCCCGGTCCCCATCCAGGCGGCCAGTTCAGGGGGCAGGAGCGGCACGTGGTATTCGTCCTCGAACAGGGCCAGGGTGATCTCCCAGTCGCGAATCTTGGTCAGGCCGGAGAGGAAGAAGACATGGGCCACATACAAGCGCGCCGCCAGGGCGCCCAGGGCCTGCGCGCCGTTCACCGTCCATGACGCGGCGCCGCCCAGCAGGCTGGGCTGTTGCAGGCCGGGATCGATGAGGATGCGCAGCCAGGTGGTCCATCCCCTGCCGTCGGCCGAAGCGGCTTTCCGAAGTGCGCCGGTGTTAGTGTTCATGTGAATGTCCTTGGATTGTTTGGGAAGTGGCAAGTAGGGCGACGGCCCACACGCGACGGATCACACGCGACGAATCAGCGATCCGCCTCAAGACGGCGCACGCCGTTCAGCCAGCCGAACTGCAGCGCCTCCACCAGCCAGCCGCTGAAATCGAAGGCCGGATCGGCGCGTTCCAACGCCTGGTGCAGGGTCACGCCCTGCAACATCGCATGCATCCATGTGGCGACCGGCAACGACACCGGCCGGGCACGAGCCCGCCAGCCGTCCGGCCAGACCACCACCGACTGGTCCGCCGGCGCAGCGCCCGCTGCAGCGGGCGGCAGGTCGAGCCACTCGGACAGCTCACGCACCTCGCTGAGGGCGCGTGCCGACGCTTCTCTCAAAACCACACACTGCAGACCGGGCACCAGCCGCAGTTGCAACTGCGCCGGATCCACCGACGCCATCAAGGCCAGGGACTCGGCATTGAAGGCTCGCGCTTGAGCGGCGCGCTCGCAGACGTGCATCGCCCATTCCAGGCGGGCGAGATCGGTCCACGACGGTGGCGAGCCCTGCGTGGATTCCGCAGCAGCCAGCGCGTCCACCAGGGTCTCGCCCCATTCGCCCAGATCGGCGTCGACCGGACCCTGTCGGCGCCAGCAGGACCAGGCCAGCGCGACGAATCCGCCCGGCTGCTCGGCCTCCATCTGCTCCCGCAAGCGGGGATAGACCGCCGACAGCGTTCGGTCCGCCAGCACGCACCCGTTGAGCCGGTACGCCGTCAAGCCACGGGGCAGACCGCCGCGCACGCCAGGCAAAGCCACTAGGCCGGGCGGCGCCCACCGTAGCGGGTCCTCGTCCGGCGCCACGCGCAGCGCCTCGACAAAGCGACGCTGCGCGACGTCCAGCGCCGCGCGCTGGGCGGTCATCGTGGTCGCGGCCGTCGTCATCGGCATCGGCATCGTCGTCATCGTCGTCATCACGGCGTCGCCGGTTTCGTCGTCAACACGACCGGGCTCCCGGGGCGCTCGGTCGACGTCTGGCTGCGGCGCGCTCATGCGATCACCTCCCCCGCACCCCACTGCAGCGTCGACTGGGCCCGACGGACTTGCGCCACCTCGTCCAGCAGCACCGACCACGGCGGCACGTCGGTGTCCCATTCGATGAGGGTGGGCCGAGGGCCGAGCCGTCGCAGGGCATGCGCGTAGAGACGCCACACGTCCTTGCACACCCGGCTGCCGTGATCGTCGATCACCAAGCCATCCCGTCGCAGATGTCCGGCCAGATGAATTTCGCCGACGATGCTTGGATCGATCGCATCAACCCAGGCGCATGCGGCGCGCAAGGCATCGGCATCGGCATCGGCATCGGCATCGACATCGACATCGACATCGACATCGACATCGCTTTGAGCATGGCCGCGATTCAATGCGTTGACATACAGATTGTTCAGATCCAGCAACAGGCCGCAGCCCGAACGCTGCGCGAGGCGGTTGAAGAATTCCGGCTCGGGGATGTGATCGTCCGCCCAGGCCACGCAGGCGCTGAGGTTTTCGATCAGCAGCCGGCGGCCCAGCATGTCCTGAGCGATCTGCACCTGCTCGACCAGCAGGTCCAGGCTGACCGCACTGAAGGGCAAGGGCAGCAGGTCCTGCGCATGCAGCACCTGAGCGCCCTGCCCACCCGGCGTCACCCGAGCGAAACACGCATGCTCGGACATCAGCACCGGTCGCACCTGATCAGCCAGCTCACGGATCCGTCGCAGATGGGTGAGGTCCAGCCCGCAGGCGGATCCGAGGCCCAGACCCACGCCATGCAGACTGATCGAATGGCAGGTGGAGGCGTCCAGCAGCATCTGACGAGCAGCGCCGCCCGCAGCGAGAAAGTTCTCGGTGTGGACCTCCAGAAAGTCCACCCCGAGCGACCTCGCCGGGCGTAGCGTCGACAGCGCGCCGCCGGGGCCGGACACGTCGTCCGCGCCAGTCGCCATCACCTCGCGGTAATGGGGCTGGCGCCAGCCGACGCCGACCGCAGTCGGCTTCAGCCTGGCGCCGGTGCTCACTTCTTCATCCGCTGTTGCTTGGCCGCCTCGGCGCTCATGCCGCCGGCGGATTTGCAGGTGCCCTTGGCGACGTACTTCCATTCGTCGGGCGAGGCGTCCATGGTGGACTGTCCGGCGCAGGAATGCGAGCCACTGAGATTGGCGCAATCGTTCTGGCCGGCCTTGGCAATGCCGTAGCACTTCTCCTTGCCCTTGCTTTCATCGGCAGCCGACGCCTGCTGGACCGCGCCCAGGGCGAGTGCGGCGGTGAGTGCGGACATCACGAGGTGGCGGGTAGTGGTCATGGAACGGACTCCTGGTTGGAAAGTTGGGATGACAGGTGGAACTCGCCGCGCCACCCACCCGAGTTCGGGTTCAATCTCAGGCGCCCGCTCAGGGTCAAAAGTGGGTGAGCGAGTGTGGTGCGACATCCGTCTGTCGCAGCAGACCCCGAGTTGCTTACACTGCCGCCAACTATTTTTTCGCCCCCCCATGTCCCCCTCCCAATGGCCCGCCGAGCTGGAGCAACTGCGACCGCAGCTGCTGCGTTACGCCCGGCTACAGATGCGCAACGACGCCTGGGCGGAGGACGCGGTGTCCGAAACCCTGCTCGCGGCACTCGAGAAACCGCGCGACTTCGACGGCCGCTCGCAGTTCAAGACCTGGCTGATCGGCATCCTCAAGCACAAGCTGGTGGACCAGATCCGCCGCAACTGCAAGGAGCTGACCGCCTCCGCCACGGCGGGCCCGGACGACGACGAACCCCTGGAAGACCTGCTGTTCGACGGCGCGGGCCATTGGCGCGAGACGCCGCCGGACTGGGGCCATGATCCTGAAGCCGCGCTGCATCAGGTGGAGTTCATGCAGGTGCTCGAAGCCTGCGTCACGATGCTGCCGCCCCAGCAGGGTCGCGTGTTCATGATGCGCGAATGGCTGGAGCTCGACACCGACGAGATCTGCCGCGAGGCGGGCGTCTCCACCGCCAACATCTGGGTGCTGCTGCACCGCGCGCGCCTGCGTCTGCGCGAATGTCTGCAGCAGCGCTGGTTCATCTCAGCCGGGTCCGGCGCCGAGGCACCGGCGGCCATCTCCCCGTCGCGCGGATAGGACACGCCATGCGAATCCGCAGAACCTGCAAGGAAGTCACCTTCTTGCTGATGCAAGCCCAGGATCAAGGCCCCCTGCCCTGGTGGGAGCGACTCGCCCTGACCCTGCATATGACGGCCTGCGACGCCTGCCCCCGGGTGCGCGAGCAGCTCAACCTGATGCAGCGGGCCACCGCGCGCTGGCGGCACTACAGCGGCGAGGACGACGCTGTCGACGCGCGCGACCGCCCGCGGCAACCTCCCGGCGACCACTCGGACGAACGCTCCGATTGAACCTGGGCGCCAGGCGCCTTCGACGGTCCTGTCGGCCCGGCGCTTTCCACGATCGAGCAAGACCTGGCACCGTGCGTCCACCGCCGGTATCAGGCTGTCCATCGGCTTGGTGATCGGTTGGGCGCTCGACGCAATGATCGGGCTCCCTGTCGGCTCGGTATTCGAATGACACCGCTTTTTACTGTCGCTGGGACCGACCTAAATTTGCTATCAAGTCAGCATTTTCTTGTCATTTAAAACCCGCAACCCGTTGCCGAAACTGAAGTTGTTCCTTCACTTCGATTAGCAACATCATGCATACCCCGCTTCATCAAACCACCCGTGGAGTGCAGGTGGCATCCATCACCCTGACCACCCTCTGCGCGGCCGTTCTGGTCGCCTGCGGCGGCAGCGGTGATGACACCGCACACCTCAGCCGCGCGCAGCAGCAAAGCACGGTGGAAGATCATTCTGGCCACGACCACGATCATGGCAATGCCGCAGACGACGGCGGCGTCGAGGCAGGTGCCGATCAGCCGATCGTCACAGGACCGACCACACCGATCGGCGCGCCCACGATTCGCACCTTCAGCCAGACGCCGCTGGGCGAACTCTCCCCGCCGGTCGACGGCGCCCTGAACATGCTCAGCATCGAGCTGGCTCAGACCCATGTGCTGCCCAATGGCAAGAAGACATGGTCCAACCCCGAGCTGTCCAATGCGCCGACCCTGCGGTTGGTGGACAGCCGGGACACGCTCGCCCTGGTCCGGCTGCCATCGCCTGTCCCGGCCTCGCCGCGACTGGAGATCTGGCGAGACGGCAGACGCGTCCACAGCATGCCGCTGGCGCTCCCCTCCGCATTGCCACCCACCGAGGACGGTCAAGCCCCCTACGCCAACGACCTTTACAGCGCCACCATCCCCCGCAGCGAGATGATGCCTGGCGTGTCGCTCAAGGTCAGCGCCCAGAACAAGCCGGCTGGCAACTCGCTGGCGCTGGATGTCGCGCCGGAGTCATGGCTCAAGGTTCGCGTGCTGCCCGTTTACCTGTGGGGTGCCAACGAGATCAACTCCAAGAAGGTGCTGCCGCAGGCCGCGCAGATCCCGGCTGATCGCCTGTACGAATACAAGGCCATGGTGCCCTGGAATGTCGACGTCGAGCCGCATCCTGCCGTCAAGGTGGAACGCGACACCTATGTCATGGAGCCCTCCGGTGGTCGACCGGCCTTTGTCCAGCGGGCCCACGGCGAGCCTGGCGGCCGAGACGGCCCGGGTGCGGTGATTCGCATCACCCACGAGATCAATGTGGCGAACGGTGAATTCCGGTCGCCGACACTGATCTACAGCCCCATGTCCTACCGCACCGTCGACAACGTCATCACCAACTACACCGGCGGCAAGGCCTTCCAGGGCGGTTGGTGGAGCGCGACCGGACCATTCAGTTTTGACCGCATCTTCCAACATGAAATCGGCCACAACCTGACCATGTCGCACCTGTTCGGCACGACGGGAAACTCACCCTATCCCGAAGCCAGCCTCAAGGGAACGGCATGGGGCTGGGACGCGAGCCGCTCGGCCTTCATTCCGCCGTGGGTGACGCCCTCTGCAGACAACTACAAGAACTGCGCCACGACGCGGGGCCGTCAGTTCGATGAGGCAGGTCGCTGCGTCAAAAACTCGGTGATGGAGAACGGCTACTACGACAAGCCGCGTTCCCGTGGCTTCAACATGTACAGCGACTACGAGATCGCCCTGGGCCAGCGCGAACTCTTGACCAAGACCGTGCAGTTCGAAGGCGCCTACGACGATGAGGGGCATCCGTTCTTCATCCGCTACAACGCGGAAGGCCAGCACTACGAAATGTTCAGCCCGCCCACGATCAACTACGCGTTGGATGGCATTGCGCAGAATCTCCCCCGTCAAGTGGACGTCCCGATCTACGCCGTCTCGATGACCTTCAGCAACACAACGCCCGAGGTCAATCAGTTCGCCGCACCGCTGCGCTACCAAGGCAACATGCTGGGCACGATCGACCCGACGAATGCGCAGGATCGCGCCGCGATCACGCCCACGGGCCAGGGCATCTATCGCAACTTCTGCCGGAGTCAGGGCTGTGACTTCACGCTGCGCATGACCTACGAGGACGGCTCACAACGCCACCAGTTGCTGCAGCGGGGATTCCGCCCTTGGTACAAGCCCTCCGATCTGGCCACCGCCGCCTCGAATGACCCGCTGAGCGGCAGCAGCTTCCGATCGCTGACCGTCAACGTGCCGGGGGACAAGCGCCTCATCCGCGTGGAGTTACTCTCCACCCCCGAAGGTTGGAAGGGCGTCGGAGACGCGCCGCTGGTGGTGATGTCGCGGGACCTGACCGGCGACGCGCGCAAGTAGGTCGCCCCACAAGAAGCCCCTCGGCACGGTCTCCCGAAGCGGACGGATCCCGGCCGATCCGCAGTGTCCCGTCGCCAAATGATGGGATCCGGCCCGGCCCTTGGCACCCGCCGTCTGGGTGCCGCCGCGTCCGCGGGGGCGGGCTGGCGCGCTCAATGAGCGGTCGATACGGTTCGGGCGGCCCCGAGGCCGTCAGCGTCGTCAGTCCAGTTGCCCGCCCCCGACCCGGATCTCCTCGACGGTGGCGCCCAGCGTCAACGCCAATCGTGTGGCGGCTACCAGGGTGGGCAGCGGCAGGCTGGGCGCGCCGGGATGGCGTGCCGCCTGCGCCGGCAGATACGGGATGTGCATGAACCCGCTGCGGATGCCGGTACCCCGCAGCCGATGCTGCAGCCCGTAGAACACGTGATTGCAGACAAAGGTGCCGGCGGTCTGCGACACCGACGCGGGATAGCCCGCGTCCCGCAGTCCGGCGACCATCGCCTTGATCGGCAGGGTGGAGAAGTAGGCCGCGGGACCGTCGGCAGCAATCGGCTCGTCCACCGGCTGGGCACCGGCGTTGTCCGGAATGCGCGCATCGTCCACATTGATGGCCACCCGCTCCAGGGACAGGTCACATCGCCCGCCCGCCTGACCCACCGCCAGCACCAGGGACGGCCCGACGAGGCGCAGCGCCTCGTCCAGCCGCCGCAGCGCCTCACCGAACACGCAGGGCAGTTGCACCGCCACCACGTGCGACTCGGCAATGACCTCACCGTGGAGGGCCTGGGCCAATTCCCAGGACGGATTGACGGTCTCGCCGCCAAAGGGCTCGAAGCCCGTGAGCAGGATGTTCTTCACGGAACCCAGTCTAGCCTCACCCCCAATTGCGATCCTGGATGATTAATCCCTTGCAAAAGCGTTAGGCTTGACCCCAATTAAGGAAATTCCGCGGAGACCGTTTCATGTCCGATCCGTCCGTGCCGCTGCAGTGGACTCAAACCCAGCCCGGCGTTCTGTCAGGAACCCGGTCCGGCACGAGGCCAGGCGACGACGACGCCTCGCAGCCGTTCGAATGGCCCACCCCGCCCTTTGCCGCCTATCCGCGGCCGCGGCCGCATCGCGATCCGCTCGCGTGCGAGATCCTGGGCTTGAACGGCAGCCGCACCGTCGGCAAGGTGATCCAGATGGTGTCGCGGGAGCGGCTGGCCCAGGTGCTGGTGCCCCCTGCGCGCAACGCCATGCCGCTCAAGTTCTCTCAGTTCAAGGCGCTGAAGCTGCTGCATGCGATCGAGGTGCCGCCGCGCGACCCCGCCGCCGCCAACGATCCGCTCACCCTGGACCAGCGACCGCGCAGCGACTTTCGCCTGATGTATGTGGGCGGCGAGGAATTCAAGGGCGTCACCATCGGCCACCAGGAGACCGATCTCGGTCTGTTCCTGTTCCCGCCGGTCAGCGACACCAGCGACTGGGTGCGCTGCATGTTTGTCCCGCGCGAGGTGCTGACCGGCTTCGAGGTTGGCGAGCGCATCGGCGACCTGCTGGTGCGTGAGCAGGTCGCCACGCCGGTGCAGATCGAGGAAGCCGCCAAGGAACAGCGCGACCTGCGCGACCGCCGCGTGGGCGACATCCTGGTGGCCCAGCAGATCGTCAGCGCCGAGCAGTTGATGCAGGCCATCGAGCAGCAGGCCAAGATGCCGATGGTGCGCATCGGCGAAGCGCTGCTGGCGCTGGAGCTGGTCAGCCAGGCGCAACTGGACGAGGCGCTGGAGCAGCAGAAGAAGGACCGCTCGGTGCCGCTGGGCGAGCTGCTGGTGCGCAAGGGCATCGTCACCCGCGCGCAGCTGCAGTCGGCCCTGGCCCGCAAGATGGGCTATCCGCTGGTCGATGCCGACAACTTCGCCATCGAGCCGGATGCGGTGCGCAAGCTGCCCTTCTCCGTGGCGCGGCGGCTGGAGGTGCTGCCATTGGTGCTGCGCGATGGCCGGCTGATCGTGGCGATGGAAGACCCGACGCGGCGCGACTGCATCGACGAGGTCGAGTTCATCACCCAGCTCAAGATCGTGCCGGCGTTGGCGCGGGTCGGCTCGCTGCAGTTTGCGCTGCCCAATGCCTATGAGCGTTACGGCAACCAGCCGGCGGGCGGCCGCGACGCCAACCTGCCGCCGCTGACGGTGGAATTCGAGCTGGACAGCTCCGACAAGCTGATCGAGACCCTGGAGCGCGAAGGCCAGGAACAGGTCGCCCGCGAAGTCAGCCGGGAAGACGAGCGGCCGATCGAGCAGAGCGACAACTCCCTGGTGCGCATGATCAACACGATGATCATCGAGGCGCACACCCAGAACGTCTCGGACATTCACATCGAGACCCAGCCCGGCAAGGAAAAGCTCAAGATCCGTTTCCGCAAGGACGGGGTGATGCAGCCCTATCTGGACCTGCCGCACACCTACCGCAGCGCCATGATCGCCCGCATCAAGATCATGTGCGACCTGGACATCTCCGAGCGCCGCAAGCCGCAGGACGGCAAGATCAACTTTGCGCGCTTCTCGCCGCAGCACAAGATCGAATTGCGGGTGGCCACGATCCCCACCAACAACGGCCTGGAAGACGTGGTGATGCGGATCCTGGCCTCGGCCAAGCCGATCCCGATGGCCAAGCTGGGCCTGTCCGAGCGCAACATGAAGGAGCTGCAGGCGGCCTCCGCCCGGCCCTACGGCATGGTGCTGTGCGTGGGGCCGACCGGCTCCGGCAAGACCACCACGCTGCACTCGGTGCTGGCCAACATCAACACGCCGGAGCGCAAGATCTGGACGGCCGAGGATCCGGTCGAAATCACCCAACAGGGCCTGCGCCAAGTGCAGGTGAATCCGAAGATCGACTGGACCTTCGCCAAGGCCCTGCGCGCCTTCCTGCGGGCCGACCCGGACGTGATCATGGTCGGTGAAATCCGGGACGAGGAAACCGCCGAGATCGCGGTCGAAGCCTCGCTGACGGGTCACCTGGTGCTCTCCACCCTGCACACCAACAGCGCGCCGGAAACGGTGACCCGGCTGCTGGACATGGGCATGGATCCGTTCAACTTCGCGGATTCGCTGCTGGCGGTGCTGGCCCAGCGGCTGGTGCGCCGTCTCTGCCCCTCCTGCCGCACCGCCGAGCCGATGCCCGAAGCCGCGCTCAACGAACTGCTGGACGACTACCTGCATGTGTTCTCGCCGGAGAACCGCCCGCCCCGCGACGCGGTACTGGCCGAATGGCAAGGCGCCTACGGCCAGCCCAACCTGCTGCACTATCACAGCCCCGGCTGCCCGAAGTGCGACAACACCGGCTTCAAGGGTCGTGCGGGTCTGCATGAGCTGCTGGTCGTTTCGCGCTCGCTGCGCCGACTGATCCAGACCGGCTCACGGGCCGAGGAGCTGATGCATCAGTCGATGGCCGAAGGCATGCGCACGCTGCGTCAGGACGGCATCGCCAAGGTGCTGCAAGGCGTCACCACGCTGGCCGAGGTCAGAGCGACCAGCAACCAGTAACAGCAGCGCCAAGCCGCAGGGTGCACGTGGGTACCCACGCCTGACCGCCTCACCGCGTTACCGCCCTACGGCTCTATGGCTCTATGGCTCTATGGCTCTACGGTCCCACGGGCTGACGGGCTGGCGGATCCGCAGACCTGCATGCCAGCCGTGAGAAGCGATCGAGACGATGACGGGGGTCATTCGCGCTGACTGCGGGTCGCGCTCGGGGACGTCCCGAGGGCGCCAACGCGCCGCCGCTACCCAGCGAGGCCGGGGTCGGCGATCAAACCCAGAATCCGAACCGCCATCCGATCCGCTGCGCCTCGGTGGGCGCCTGCGAACCGCTGGGCCGCTTCCGCCATGGCCAGGCGATCGGACGGCCCGGCCAGCAAGGCCAGCGCTGCGTCCAGCGCCTGGGGAAGATCCTCCACCCGCCGCGCGGCCCCGGCCTCGATCGACAGCGCCGCCGCTTCGGCGAAATTGAAGGTGTGCGGTCCCATGATGAGCGGCACGCCGCAGGCGGCGGCCTCGATCAGGTTCTGTCCGCCCAGTTTCTCGAAGCTGCCGCCGAGCAGCGCCACGTCGGCCAGTCCGTAATAGAGCGACATCTCGCGCATCGAATCGCCCAGCCAGACGTCGGCCGCGGCCGCGGTGGCCGGTGGGACGTCGTCCGCCTGCGGACCGAAGCTGCTACGGCGGGCCAGGCTCAGGCCGGCGTCGGCCACCAGCGCGGCAATCGCGTCGAAGCGCTGCGGGTGCCGAGGCACGATCAGCAGCAGCGGCTCACCGGCTGCGGTCCGCGCCGCAGCAGCGGCCGTCCAGGCGGACAGCATCGCGGCTTCCTCGCCTTCGCGGGACACGGCCAGCATCACCACCGGCCGCCCCAGGGCCGACCGCCAGGCGCGTCCCCGCGCCAGCAGCGCCTCATCCGGCTGGAGATCAAACTTCAGATTGCCGCTGACCTGCACCTCAGCCACACCGGCCCGGCGCAACCGGTCGGCGTCGTCGGCCGTCTGCGCCAGCGCCAGGCGCAAGCTGCGGGCGGCCGGGGCCAGAAGCGCCTGGAACTTCTCGCCGCGGCGCAGGCTGCGCGCCGACAGCCGCGCATTCGCCAGCACCATCGGCACACCCGCCCGCAGCGCCTGATGCTGCAGGTTGGGCCAGATCTCGGTTTCCATCAGCACGCCCACCGCCGGTCGGGTGCGATGGAGAAAGCGCCGCACCGCGCCGGGCGTGTCCACCGGCAGCCAGCGCTGCACATCGCCGTCGCGCAGCAGCGCCTGACCGGCCTCACGGCCGGTGGCGGTGGTGTGGGTGAGCAGCAGCCGCAGGCCGGGTCGCGCTTGGCGCAGGCGCTCGATCAGCGGCGCGGCGGCACGGGTCTCGCCCAGCGACACCGCATGCACCCAGAGCGCGCCCGGGGCGATGGCCGGGCCGAAACCGAATCGCTGTGCCGGATGGGCGCGATACAGCGGCTCGGCCCGCCCGCGCAGCAGCAAGCGGATCAGATAGACCGGCGCGGCGAGCCTCAGCACCGTGCTGAAGGCCGCGCGCGCCAGCCGTTCGCGCAGACTGTCCTGCGGCGGGGGCCAGGCAGCCGCGCCAGGGCGACCGCCCGGCGTGGCCATCTCAGTGACCCGAGGTGAAGCTGATGTCCGCCTTGACCCGCTTGAGCTGCGCCAGGACTTCCTTCTGGATGCGCTCCAGGGCTTCCTGGGTGTGGCCTTCGAAGCGCAGCACCAGCACCGGCGTGGTGTTGGAGGCACGGACCAGGCCGAAGCCGTCGTCGTACTCCACACGGATGCCGTCGATGGTGATCAGCTCCTTCGCATTCGGGAACTCGGCGATTTCCTTGAGCTTGGCCACCACCTCGTGATGCTCGCCTTCCTTGCAGGGGACGTTCAGCTCCGGCGTGTTGACGCTGTTGGGCAGCTCGTTGAGCACCTTGCTCGGATCGTCGAAGCGCGACAGGATCTCCAGCATGCGGGCGGCGGTGTACATCGCATCGTCGAAGCCATACCAGCGCTCGGCGAAGAAGATGTGACCGGACAGCTCGCCGGCCAGCGGGGCGCCGGTCTCCTTGAGCTTGGCCTTGGCCAGCGAATGGCCGGTCATCCACATCAGCGGCTTGCCGCCGTGCTCACGGATCCACGGGGCCAGGCGTTGCGTGCACTTGACGTCGAAGATGATCTCCGAGCCGGGCTTGCGCTTGAGGATGTCGGCCGCGATCAGCATGATCTGGCGGTCCGGCATGATCATCGTGCCGTCCTTGGTCACGATGCCCAGGCGGTCGCCGTCGCCGTCGAAGGCCAGGCCCAGCTCCGCATCGGTGGCGTGCACGATGCGCTTGAGGTCTTCCAGGTTCTCGGGACGCGACGGATCCGGATGGTGGTTGGGGAAATCGCCATCCACCTTCGAGAAGATGTCCACCACCTCGCAACCCAGGGCGCGCAGGATGGCCGGCGCGGTGGCGCCGGGAATGCCGTTGCCGCTGTCGACCACGATCTTCATCGGACGCGACAGCTTGGCATCCTTGACGATGCGGGCGCTGTACTCGGCCACCACATCCATCGACGCGACGCGGCCGTTGCCAGTGGCGTAGTCCTCGGCCTCGATGCGCCGCTTCAGGCCCTGGATCTGCTCGCCGTAGACGGCGGCGCCCTTGAGCACCATCTTGAAGCCGTTGTAGTCCTTCGGATTGTGACTGCCGGTCACCTGGATGCCGGAGTTGCAGCCATGCTTGCCACGGGTGGCCGCGACGTAATAGAGCATCGGGGTGGTCACCGCGCCGATGTCCACCACATCCAGACCGGTCGACTTCAGCCCGCGGACCAGCGCATCCACCAGCGACGGACCAGAAACGCGACCGTCGCGCCCCACGGCCACGGCCTTCTCACCGGCAAGCTTGGCTTCGGTACCGAACGCGCGGCCGAGGTGCTCGGCCAGTTCCTCGTTCAGTGTCTGACCGACCACACCGCGAATGTCGTAGGCCTTGAAGATGGATGCGTGAACTTGCATGAGCGTCCCTGTTGAGATGGAAGTCTGAGATGGAGATCGGAATCTGAGATGAGGCCCGGCGCGGGCGGCGGAACGGTCACGTCCCACACGCTGCCGAGCGGCCCGCCTTGCGGTGGGCAGAAACTGGGGCGGATTGTAGGCAGGTGTCCTGATGCCTTGATGTAACCCGGCGTGTGAGAGAGCAAGCGGCGGGCCAAGCCCGCGCCACCGCAACTGCCAGGCCGTGTCAGCAACAGGTCCGAAAACGGCGAGCCGTCCAGGGACTGGCTGCCTATCATCCCTGCCATGGACCTCTCCCTCGACCCCGACCACTGCTACCCCGCCCTGCTGGCGCGGGATGCCCGCTTCGACGGCCAATGGTTCGTGGGCGTGAAGACGACCGGCATCTACTGCCGCCCGATCTGCCGGGTGCGGCCGCCCAAGCGCGAAAACTGCGAGTTCTATGCCAGCGCCAGCCTGGCGGAAGCCGCCCGCTACCGCCCCTGCCTGAAATGTCGCCCCGAGTTGGCGCCAGCCGCACGTCGGTGGAGCGCGATGGATGCGGGCGAGGTGCTGGCCCGCGAAGCCGCCCGCTGGCTCGACGAATGCGCCCCGGAAACCGCCTCGCTCCCGGTGTTGGCCGCCCACCTGGGCGTGAGCGAGCGGCATGTGCGCCGGGTGTTCACCGCCGTCCATGGCGTGGCCCCGCTGCAGTATCTGCAGACCCGGCGCCTGTTGCTGGCCAAGCAGTTGCTGACGGATACACGTCTGCCGGTCTCGGAGGTCGCCCTGGCGGCCGGTTTCTCCAGCCTGCGTCGCTTCAATGCGGCCTTTGCCACGCAGTACCGCCTGAGCCCGACCGCCCTGCGCCGCACCGGAGGCGATCCGACGGACACCGCCACCGAGACGGCGGAGCTGCGCCTGGACCTTCGCCCGCCGCTCCTGGGCACGGTGCTGCTGCAGTTCCTGGCGGCCCGGGCGGTGCCCGGCGTCGAGCAGGTCGACATCGAGCGGCTGACGCTGTCCCGCAGTGTGCGACTGGCCCGGCCCGGCCAGGACGACCTGCTCGGCTGGCTCACCGTGCGCTTGAGCGCCGACGGTGCCGAGCGTGCCCAGGTGCAGGTGCGCTTGAGCGCCTCCTTGTGGCCGGCGATGGCCGCGTTGATGCCTCGTTTGCGGCGCTGGCTGGACCTCGATGCCGATCCCCACGCCATCGCGGCGGCCTTGGGCGATTCGCTCGGATCGTCCGCTGAGGGACTGCGGCTGCCTGGCACGCTGGACCGGTTCGAACTGGCGATCCGTGCGGTGCTGGGTCAACAGGTCACCGTGGCCGCTGCACGGACGCTGGCTACCCGTCTGATTGCCCGGTTCGGCGAGCCGCTGCCGGTGGCGCTCGGCGCGCCGGAAGGCATCACCCATGCATTCCCGCCGCCCGCGCGTCTGGCGGCGGCCAGTGTGGACGACATCGCCTCGCTCGGCATGCCGGCACGTCGCGCACAGGCCCTGATCACCCTGGCGCAGCAGTGGCCCACCTTGGGCTTTGCGCAGGGCCGTGGCAGCGTGCAGGCGGCGATTGCCGAGTTGGTCGCGCTGCCTGGGATCGGCCCCTGGACCGCCCACTACATGCTGATGCGGGGCTGGAGCTGGCCGGATGCCTTCCTGCCGGGCGACGTCGTGCTCAAGCAGCGACTGGAACATCGCGCCGGACGCCCACTGACGCCGCTGGCCCTGATCACGGCCGCCGAGGCCTTTGCCCCCTACCGCAGCTATGCGGTGCTGCAGTGGTGGCGGGAAGCCTCCGCTGCTGCACCGGTGAAGCGCACGGCCCGGCCAATCGCTGCGGCGATCGCCGCGGTGGCGGCGCTCGCCGAGGGGGCGGCGACGTCCAAGCTCAGGTCCGATTCCGATCTCAGGTCCGGTCCGACCTCCGGTCTCACGTCCGGTCTCACGTCCGGTCGCACCTCCGATCTCCCCACTCCCGTCGCCGCTCCGCGCTGCCGTCGACCCGCCAGGAAGGAACCGTCGCCATGATCGCCACCCACTTGCCCTCGGCCCCACTCACTGAACCTTCGCGGTCCGGCGCCCTCTCGGCCCAGCCTGCGACCGACACATCGCGTCCCTTGCCCACATCGCCCACATCCTCCTCACCGCCGACGTTATCCCGACGTCCCGTGAACCCAAGTTCCCAGACGCTGCCCACGCCCGCCGACGGCCTGCACCCGACCGCCGACGTCGTCACGCCCAGCCGCCGCGCGGCGGGTCGGACCCACCTGCGGGCGCTCTTCCAGTCCGAGATCGACACGCCGCTGGGCCGCATGCTGCTCGCGCGCAATGCAGACGGCCTCTCCGGTCTGTGGTTCGAGGATCAGAAATACCATCCGGGCCGATTGGATCTACCGCATCGCGACGACGACCCGATCCTCGCAGCGGCACGCGCCGCCGTGCTGGCCTACTTTCACTCGAACGCGGCCGGCGGCGGTGCCGCAGCGGACGGGACCCTCCCGCTGGCCCCTGCGGGCACACCGTTCCAGCAGTCCGTCTGGCGGGCCTTGCTTGAGATTCCTGCGGGCACCACGCTCAGCTACGGCACACTCGCGCTCCGGCTGGGTCGTCCCGAAGCGGTTCGGGCGGTGGCTGCGGCGGTGGGACGCAATCCGCTGTCGCTGCTGATCCCCTGCCATCGTGTGGTCGGCGCCGATGGCCATCTCACCGGTTATGCCGGCGGTCTGCATCGCAAGGAAGCGCTGTTGCGGCTGGAACAAGCACTACCCCTGACGGGCAAAGGACCTCTCGCGTGAAGCAAAGTGATCTGTTGGAACTGGTGGTGCTGGCCGCGATCTGGGGCGCTTCCTTCCTCTTCATGCGGGTCGCCGCGCCGGAGTTCGGGCCGGTCGCCACCGCCGCGGTGCGGGTGGCGGGCGCCTCGGTGCTGCTGGTGCCGCTGCTGGCCTTTCGCGAGGGGCTGGGCGACCTCCGCCGGCACTGGCGCGCCCTGCTCCTGGTCGGCCTGCTGAACAGCGCGCTGCCGTTTGCGATGTTCAGTTATGCGGCGCTCTCGATCAATGCCGGGCTGTCCAGCATCCTGAATGCCACCACGCCGATGTGGGGCGCGCTGGTCGCCTGGGCCTGGTTCAGCCAACGCCTGGACGGCTCCCGCCTGATCGGATTGGCGCTGGGTTTTGCCGGCGTGGTGCTGCTGGCTTGGGACAAGGCCTCGTTCAAGCCCGGCGGCAGCGGCTTCGCGATCCTGGCCTGTCTCATCGCCACCTGCAGCTACGGCCTGGCGGCCAATGCGACCAAGCGCTATTTGAGCGGCGCCAGCCCTCTGGCCGTGGCCACCGGCAGCCAGTTCGCCGCCGCGATGATGCTGGCGGCGCCGGCAGTGGCGCTTCGTCCCGACACCCTGCCTGGCGCGCGCGCCTGGTGGGCGGTCGGGCTGCTGGCCTTGCTGTGCACCAGCGTGGCCTACATCCTGTTCTTCCGGTTGATGAAGCGCATCGGCCCCACAAACACCATCTCGGTGACCTTCCTGATCCCGGTCTTCGCCTTGATCTGGGGCTGGCTGGCGCTGGGCGAGACGCTCACTGCGTCCATGGCGGCGGGTTGCCTGGTCGTGCTGCTGGGCACGGCGCTGGCGGTCGGCGTGCTCAGGTGGCCGACGGGCGGGTCAGCGCGTCCAGCGAAGTAGTCAGGTTCTCTTCGGACAGCGCCGGTGCCGCCACCGCGCTGGCCCGGGCCAGGACCATCGACCCCACCATCACCGACAACGTGTGGATCGCGCGGGCCCGGTCCTGCGCATCGGGCTCTTCCACCACCGTGCCATCCAGACGGTTCACCGCCAGCTCCCGCAGGTAAGCCGCCATGCCATCGCTGAACGTGGCGCCCAGTTGCCCCTGCTCCCGCGCGGCATCCACCGCCAGTGCCGCCATCGCACATCCCACGCCCGGCGCGTCACGGTGGGCCCCACTGAAGTAGCGTTTGAGCACCGCTTTCAAATCGCCGCCATGCGCTGAGGGAATCGGCGCGCCGCTGACGTGCGGTCGATCAGCGACGCTCCCTCGGACGGTCAAGCGCCAGCGTCAGACGCCGGCGCATCGGACGGATCGGCATCCACCTGCGCGTCCGCTGCTGTATCGGCGGCGGACGCGAGCAAGGCATGCAGACCGGCCTCGTCCAGGATGGCCAGCCCCAGCTCACGCGCCTTCTCCAGCTTGGAGCCTGCCTCTTCACCGGCCACCACAAAGCTGGTCTTCTTCGATACCGATCCACTGACCTTGCCGCCGGCCGCTTCGATCAGTTCCTTGGCCTCGTCCCGAGACAGGGTGGGCAGCGTGCCGGTCAGCACAAAGGTTTTGCCGGCCAGCGGCTGGGGCCCCTGAGCCGCCACGGCGCCGTCGGTCTTCGGATACTCGATCCCTGCAGCCAGCAGCTGCTCGACGACCTCCCGGTTGTGCGCTTCTGCAAAGAACGACGCCACGCTGTGGGCCACCACCGGTCCGACGTCCTTGACCTCCAGCAACTTCGCCTCATCCGCGGCCATCAGCGCGTCCATGTGGCCGAAGTGCTTGGCCAGGTCCTTGGCCGTGGTCTCGCCGACATGGCGAATGCCGAGCGCAAAAAGGAAGCGCGCCAGCGTGGTCTTCTTGCTCTTCTCCAGCGCATCCACCAGGTTCTGGGCGCTCTTCTCGGCCATGCGGTCCAGCGCCGCGAGCTTGGCCACACCGAGCTTGTAGAGACCCGGCAAGCTGGTCACGATGCCGCCATCGACCAGTTGATCGACCAGCTTGTCGCCCAGGCCCTCGATGTCCATCGCCCGACGACCAGCGAAATGCAGCAGCGCCTGCTTGCGCTGGGCCGGACAGAAGATGCCGCCGCTGCAGCGGTGGTCGATGCCCCCCTTCTCCCGGGCCACCTCGCTGCCACACACCGGGCAGTGCTTGGGCATGTGGAAATTGGGCACATAGCCCGGCCGGGCCGTCTCCACCTTGCCGACGATCTCCGGAATCACGTCCCCGGCGCGACGCACGATCACTTGATCACCGATGCGCACGCCCTTGCGGCGCAGCTCGAACACGTTGTGCAGCGTCGCATTGCTGACCGTCGTTCCGCCCACAAACACAGGCGCCAGTTTCGCCACCGGGGTGAGCTTGCCGGTGCGGCCGACCTGGATGTCGATGCGATCCAGCCGGGTGACCTGTTCCTGCGCCGGATACTTGTGGGCCACCGCCCAGCGCGGCTCGCGTGACACAAAGCCCAGCCGGCGTTGCTGCTCGCGGTTGTTGACCTTGTAGACCACCCCGTCGATGTCGAACGGCAGTTCATCGCGCTTGGCGCCCATCGCACGATGGAAATCGATCAAGCCCTGCGCGCCGCGGGCGACTGCGCGGTCCTCGCAGACCGGCAGTCCGAACGCGGCGAGAGCGTCCAGCAGCGCGCTGTGGGTGGGTGGGATCTCCCAGCCGCGGACCTCTCCCAACCCATAGGCAAAGAAACTCAGAGGCCGCTGGCGAACCAACGCGGGATCCAACTGCCGCACCGCGCCGGCGGCGGTATTGCGCGGATTGACGAAGGTCTTCTCATTGGCGGCGCGCTGCCGCTCATTCAGCGCCTCGAAGTCATCGCGGCGCATGTAGACCTCGCCCCGGACCTCGATCACGGCGGCGCTCACGCCTTTCAAACGCAACGGAATCTGGCCGATGGTGCGCACGTTCTGCGTCACATCCTCGCCGGTCTCGCCATTGCCGCGGGTAGCGGCCTGCACCAGCAAGCCCTCCTCATAACGCAGGTTGATCGCCAGGCCATCGAACTTGAGTTCCGCCGCGTATTCCACAGCGGGGGCCTCCGGCGGCAGATCGAGCTCGCGCCGGACCCGCGCATCGAAATTCACGGCGCCGCTGGCTTCGGTATCGGTCTCCGTCCGGATGGACAGCATCGGCACGGCATGTCGAACCGGTACGAAGTCATCGAGCACTCGTCCCAGCACCCGTTGCGTCGGTGAATCTGCAGTCAGCAGCGCGGGATGGGCGGCCTCCAGTGCCTGCAGCTCCTGAAAGAGCTTGTCGTATTCGGCATCGGGAAGCGCGGGCGCATCCAGCACGTAATAGAGATGGGCGTGGTGATTCAGCAGGTCGCGCAGCTCACTCGCCCGCGAGGCCACGGCGGCCGGTACGTCGGAGGAAAGGGATGTCATGCACACATTGTGGCGCAGCCCCACTGACTGCCCGAGACAGCCATCGCGCCCGCCTCGAGCGGGTACGGGCCTGGCAGAACCATCCGCATGGCGAGCGATGCCCACCGCACGGCCACCTCTTCGATTGGGGACATCCGACTTTGACAGGCCCCTCTCTGACAACACCTCAGTATCAGTTTTGCAATTTCTCAGGAATCACATTTATCAGATGAAACCCTACGATACGGCTCGCGCTGCTGATCACGGCAGCCGAGAGGCGGGAACGGTTCATAGGTCCATCCATCGACCCAGTCCGCCCTGCTCCCCCACCTATCACTTTCTTTGGAGCTGTTTCGCATGAAGTCCTTCCAACCCTTCGCACGAGCCCGTTCGGCATCGACACGCCAGCGCGGCTACAGCCTGGTTGAACTGTCGATTGCTCTGGCCATCGTCTCCGTTGTCATCGTCGGCTCGCTGATCGGCGTGCAACGCATCCTGGCCAACAACCGCGCCAATGCGCTGCTGGCCGATGTGCCGCGCATCAACGCAGCCCTGCTGGGGGCCCTGAGCAACAGCAAAGGCCTGCCCACCCTGTCGACCACCCAGGCAGCGGCCCTGGGCGCTTTCCCGGAGTCCTCCGTGAAGTGGGAGAGCGGCAAAGCCGCTGTGACGAACTCCTTCGGCGGCAACATCTTCACCCTGGGTGTGAACGCCAAAATTGGCGAAGTCGAAGCTGGCCGAGGCTATGTGGTCCGCATGACTCAGATTCCTTCCAACATGTGCGCCACCATTGCCAATGGCCTGGCGCCGTTGGCCCGAGGCATTTGGGTGGACGACACCGTTGCCGAGGCAGTCGTCGACGGCGCGCCTGATGACAAGATCGTCGTCAAAGCCATCCAGGCCAACTCTGGCATCGACCTCGCCAAGCTCGTGGACAACTGCCAAGCCGGAGCAGGCACTCGCACCATCAACGCACTGATCGTGCTCTAACTCCAAACTACCTTTGCCCGACCGGCGATATCGCCGGTCGGGCGCAGCTATTCCATGAAGAACCTCCATCTCCTGCTGCTGGCGACGCTAGCCACGGTTCCATTGGCAACGCGGGCCGCGAACGCAACCCCGAACCCGGCCGCCAAGGCGGCATCGACCTCCGCTCCTCACGCGACCACTCCGCCAGAGCCGCGCGGCTACGCCGAAGTCGAATGGGTCCGCACTCCTCGTGCGCGCGTCCCTGCTTCCGTCGCTGCTGACGGAGACGAGGTCCTGTTAAAGACATTGCGCGCCGAAAGCTCAGGCGAATGGACCGTCGAACTGGCGGATCAGACTTTCCGCCAAACCCTGCTGCGCTGGACCCGCATCGCCGGTTGGCAACTGGTTTGGGAAGCTGATCGCGACTTCGCCATCGATGCCCAGGTGACCTTGCAAGGCAACTTCACCCAGGTGCTGGAAGAAGCAATGAACTCGCTGCGCGAAACGGACTATCCCGTCCAAGCCCTGATCAACCCCAACACACGTGTCGTCCGCGTGAAGCGCTACATGCTGGACGGAGATCGTCGATGACCCCCTTCTCGCCCCTTCGCTCCCGCCTCCAATCACCCCGCCACGCCTCGGCCCATTCGGCTTGCGCCGTGAACGCTGCCAACCCGGCCTTCGGTGCGACGCTCCCCTTGGCACACCAGCGCCCGGCATTGGGCAGCCCCGTGGCCAAGGTGACACAGACCTTCGCCAAAGTGGCATCGCTCGCGTCATGGATTGCGGTGAGCGGCTGCGCGGTACAGAGTACCCGCCTGGCCCAGGACGATTACCACACGGCCCAGCAACGCTCCGCCGAATTCCAGACCCACGCCCGGCAGCCCCAAGCCTTGCCGCCGATGGTCACGGCCGACATCGCCCCGCGTTTCGCGCGGCACTCGATCCCGTTGCAACGCGCAGCGAGCCTCCCGACGCACATTGGCAACGTCACGTTGCGCTATCCCGGTCGGCAGTCCTTGGTGACTGTCGCGGAGCTCATCTCCCGCCTGATCGACATCCCGGTGATCATGACGCCCGATGCACTGAACAGTGCCAGCGACTATGCACCCGGCGGCCTGAATGCGGCCACGCAGTCGGCGCAGGCTCGCACTGACGATCTCCAGACCGCCAGCGCCCGACTCGCGGCGATGGCCGGCGCGAGTACGCTGGCGATCTCAGCCCAGGAGTTGCAGAACTCCATCGAGCTGGACTACTCCGGCCCGCTCGCAGGTCTGCTCAATCTGGTCGCCACCCGTGCCGGCCTCCAATGGGAATACGCCGGCGGCAAGATCGTGTTTTCGCGACTGGTCACCCGCTCCATCATGGTCAAGGCGCTGCCGAACGGACTCAAGACCACAGGCAGCCTGGACGTGTTTGGCTCCAACAATGGTGGAGGCGGCGGTGACAGCGGCGGAAGTGGTGGTGGTGGCAGTGGCGGTGGCGGCGGCAACAGCAGCAACACCGGCTCGCTCAAGATCGACTTCGAGACGGACAGCAACTACTGGGCCGGCCTGACCGATTCGCTCAAAGGGATGCTCTCTGCGCGCGCTCAGTTGCAGGTCGACCCGCGCTCCGGCCTGGTCACCGTGACCGATGCACTGACCAATGTCGAGCGGGTCGAGACCTTCTTGAAGGAGATCAACGTCAACCTGCTGCGCCAGGTGGCGCTGGAGGTGGAAGTCCTTCAGGTCAACCTGTCGGATCAGTACAGCAACGGCATCAACTGGCAGGCCGTGCTGGGCAAGCTCAATGGCAATCAGCTCACCCTGACGGGCCCGCAAGGCGGGGGCGCGCTTTCCGGCAATACGCCTGGCTCGCTGTCCTTCATCCTGGCACCCTCGAGTTCACGCGACTCGCCCAGCAGGCTGATGGCTGAGTCCCTGCAGGAGTACGGCAAGGTGGCCACCTCCTACTCCAGTGTGGTCACGACCACCAACCGCATGCCGGTCCCGGTGGGCTCCCTGCAGACACGCTCCTACGTGAGGCAGACCACAGCAGCGACCGTCAATGCCACCACCGGCATCACCACCCCAGGTTCTCTGGTGCCTGGCTCCATCTCCACCGGGCTGGGCCTGATGATCCTGCCAGTGATCCTCGACTCGAACCGCATCCTGCTGCAAACCGTGATGCAGGTCAGTGAACTGCGTGAACTCAAGTCTTTCACCAGCGGCACCGGCACCACCTCGCAGTCGATCCAGCTGCCGGACACGGTCAGCTTCTCTTCCCTGCAGCGCACCAGCGTCCCCGCCGGCCAAACCCTGGTCCTGATCGGCTATGAGCGGGAACAAAGCCAGGCTGACGACACCGACATCGTCCGCGGCCTCCTTCCGATTGCCAAGCGAGGCGCGCGCGCCAAGCAGGGCACGGTGATCCTCATCACGCCTCGTCTCTCGGAAAACTGAGATGTTCACCTTGACCAAGCTGTTTGGCCGCGGTCGCCGCGACCGTCCACGCGGTGATCCGCCGCGGGGCGCTGACGCAGCGGGCGATGCCGATGATCCGCGGGCACCCGGCCATGGGCCGGGGTCGGTGGCCCGCACCGCCACGGTGGCAGGTGTTCGCCTGGCCTTTGATCTGGATTGGAGCCCGGTCGAAGACGCTTCAGCGCCCGGCCCCGAGCTGCAGCGAGCGCGCAAGATTGGCTACAACTATGCCGCCATGCTTCCCGACGGACGCTTGGTCGGCCTGGCCAAAGGCATTCAAGCGGGCCCGGGGCGTCCGCATTCGGCGGTGGTGCTCCTGATCGAACGCTTCTCTTCTGGCGGCGCCGAAGCCTGTGTGATCGGCATCGGCAAGCAGGTGGCATTCATCGGCTTGATGGACCGCCGTCCGGTTCCCGGCTTCGACCGCTTGCTGAACAGCCTGGATGCGGCGCTCGGCCTGTTGCGCGAATTCCGTGAAATTCACATCGATCAAAACGTTCGGCTCGCCACCAACCTGACCGACCAGATCGCGAATGCGGAATCCCTGCAGCTGAACGCCATGTTCGAGATGCCGGAGGCCGCCTCGCTGGTTCGACCGCTGATCAACCGGGCCCTGATCCGTACCGTGGTTGGTGGCACGATGGCCGCGCTCGTGGTGGGCGGCTCGGTCGGCGGCATGCTGTGGAAGCAGCATCAGCAACGCCTCAAGGATGAGGCTGCCGCTCGCCAGGCCTACGAGAACGATCCCAACCGGATCTACGAGAACAAGATTGATTCGATGCTGGCCTCGATGGGGCAGCCGGGCAATGCCTTGCTGTCAAGCTGGCGCGGCATTCTTCAGGGACTTCCGCTATCCCGAGAGGGATGGACCCTGCAACGGGTGGAATGCACCCGGGTCTCACAGGAATGCCTGGCCACCTGGCACCGCAACTACGGCAATTTCAACGACTTCGATGCCAAGGCCACCGGCTCCGCACTGTCCAGCGCGGGTGGCGGCCAAGATGGCGACCTGTTGAAGTCGGCCATTACCACCCGGCATCCGGTCCAGGTGCCCCGAGCACTCGCATCGGCCGCGTCCGGCGCCCTACCGACCCTGCCCTCGCTGCAGCGTGAACACCTGCCGCTGGAGAAGGACGCAACCACGTTGTGGGGCAGTCGACTGCAGGACCTGACCTTGGTGGCCTCAGGCGGTGGCGGCAGCACCAGCACCACCCTGAGGCCCGGTCAGTTGTTCGGCCCACCACAAGTGCGGGACATCAAGGTCGTGAAACGACCGGTGGTCTCGATGGAGTGGCGACTGGTCGACAACATCTGGTCACTTCCGTCCATCGACCTCCCCGACACCGCTGTGCCGGACAACCTGACGGTCCAGCTGTCGGCCGGCCAGGTCACCTACACCCTCTCTGGAAGCATCTATGCCAAAGGTAAACCATACTGAGACCGCCCAAGCGCTCGGCGCTCATGCCAACCGGACGTACAGCGCCGTGCTGTTGGCGGTCGGCGCCATCCTGCTGATTGGACCTGGCGTATCGATCGCGCAAACCGAACCGGCCTCTGGCACGCAGTACGAGCCTGCATCCGCCTCGATGCAGCAAGTCATCGATGCCGCTCGGCGCAAGAAGGCGGCTGAGCTGGACGCCGCGGCCCGCCGCATGCTGGGCACGGACGCCGTCCAGCCCCCGGTCGTCGCCCCCCCCGCCCCGCCAGCCGAGGACGGCGCGCATCGACCGAGCGCCCCTTCCGCAGAGGAGCTCCCTCAGATCTGGTCACTGTCGGGTGTCGACAAGCGACTGCATGCAGAGATCTATTTCGGCGGCCAGATCTACCATGTTGACAGCAAGCGGTCGTCCAACGACGCCATCGGTCCGTGGCAAGTGCAATCGATCCAGGACGACGGCGTCACGCTGTCGCTCCGTCACGATGTCCGCCGCGCCAAGCGACTGCCACAGACCTTGACCCTGGCACCGCCGCAGCGAGGCACCCCCGTCTCCAATTACCCCTTCCCTTCGGCAGCGGGTTCGGCGCTGAGCGGTGCCACGCTGCCCGCTTCGGCCTTGCGCGCGGCCCAGCTTCCGTTCGACGGTAACGGCCTTGCCACGAACGGGCGAAGCTCGCCATGACGCGTACCAGCCGAAGACGCACCGATGGATGCCGCATCGAATCAGAAATCGGCCAATCCAGCCTCCCATCGCTGATGCATGCCGACCGCGTGAAGGTCACCGTCATTGGTTTTCGCCGTTCAGCTGAAGGCGAGGGGCTATTGGCTGATCGCTGATCCGTAAGGGGCGCTCCATGACGGCCCATCGATCTCTCCGGTCAAAGCCCCTTTCGTCAAGATTCGTCTGGTCCCGCGTCCTGTCCGTGCGCTTCCGTGCGCTTCCGTGCGCCTCCGTGCGCCTCCGTGCGCATTACCCCGTGCATCCGGCCTTTCTGCGTCGATGCGCCCCACCCCGCCACGCCAACCGCCTCCTCACCATCATGTCCGATGCCGTTCCAGCGGAATCCGCTCCATCACCCAACCGCCATGTGAGCGACTACGCCCAATTGCCGGCATTCGACCGCGTCATCTCGGTGGTGGCAGACACGCTCGTGGGACGCGACCTGGGCAAGGAACTCAAAGTCCCACGGGCGAAGCAGAACAAGCTGATGGCGTTGGGCTTGGCGGGGCAGCGATTCATGATCGTCTCGTCCACCGACGAACTCCACAGCCCGGTCTGGTACCACTTGGTCCAGGGCGGACGGCAACTGGGACTGGAGTTCGCTGGCTATGTGACGGCCGAACCTGAGATCTTCGACCTGATCGCCTACCGGCATGAGAACCGTGGCGCCAGCACCGCCGATCGTGAGGCGGAGAGCGAGCGCGAAATTGAAGACATGGTGGCGAACTCGTCGCCGCTGGAGTGGTTTCGCGGCGTGATTCACCGCTGCGTCCTGGCCGGCGCCAGTGACTTGCACCTTGAAGTGCGCGGCAACATGGCGCGTGCCCGGGTCCGACTGGACGGGCTGATGCGCAACCTGGGCAGCTTCCCCTCGCGCATCGTCATGGATGGCGTGTCTGCGGCCTACACCGTGTTGGCCGAAGACCGCTCACGCAGCGAAGTTGCCTTCAATGTCGGGGTACCGCAAGCCGCCATGATCCCGGTCGACTTATCGGATCAGCGACTCACCCTGCGCTATCAGAGCCACCCCGCCGTCGGGGGCTTGGATGTGGTGATGCGCATCCTCAGGTCCAACAGCGAATCCCGCACGCGCTTGCTCACGCTGGACCGGCTGGGCTACACCGACTGGCAGACGGAACGTCTTCAGGACGCGCTCAGCTCGGCCTGGGGTGGCATCTTCGTGGCCGGCGTGACCGGATCCGGAAAGACCACGACCCTCAACACCATGATGGCGCAGCTCACCCGGCAGGGCTCGCGCAAGCTCATCACGATCGAAGACCCCGTCGAATACGAAATGAGCGGCGTCACCCATCTGTCGATCCAGCGGGCCGCCGACACCGCCGTCGGCACCAATCCATTCCACGGCGCAATGTTGTCCTTCCTGCGGATGGATCCGGATGTCGGCCTGTTCGGTGAGATCCGCGACTCTCTGTCGGCCAACATGGCCCAGGTGGCCATTCAGACCGGCCACAAGATCCTGTCGACCGTGCATGCCACCTCGGCCTTGGGCGTCATCAACCGTCTGGCCTCACCAAATGTCGGCTTGAGCCGCGAGGATCTCTGCAACCCGGAGTTCATCTCGGCGCTCGTCTACCAGGTCCTGGTTCCGCTGAATTGCGAGCACTGCAAGGTGCCGGCATCGCAAGTGCTGACGGCCGACGAACTGCAAACCTACGCCCAGGGATTCGGCCTGGACACCTCACGCCTGTTCTGCGCCAGCGACCATGGTTGCCAGCGCTGCCGCAAGCCCGGCATCGATTACGCGGGCAGCACCCGCAACGGCACGATGGGCCTGAAGGTGGGCGCTGAGGTGATCGTCCCTGACCTGCAGATGCTGGAGCTGTTGCAGCAGCGCCGGGACCTGGAGGCACGACGCTACTGGCGCAGTCGGTTGAAGTCGCCATTCAACGACCCCGACATGGACGGCAAGGAGGCGTGGGGTCACGTGCTTTTCGACATTGCGCAAGGGCGGGTGGATCCCTTCTATTTCGAACGAACCTTTGGCAACGCCGCTCAGTTGGCGAAGTCACTGACCAAGGATTGACGGCTTTCCCATGCTCATCATCGACTGGTTCCTGGCCTGGAATGCCGCACGACAACTCCGTGCTCGGCGGGCCGATTTCTATTACGACCTCGCCAGCGCCCTGGAGGACAAGGTGCCGCTGTTCACCATTCTTCGCAAGTATGAAAGCCGCGCACGGCAACGCTCGCGCGGCGATGCGATCCTGTATCGCAACATGCTCCGAAACGTGATGGGCGGCTCGCTGTCGCAGGCGCTCGTCGGCATTGTTCCGGAAGCGGAACTGATCATGATCGATGCGATCCAGGGCAGCGGGGACGCGACCTTGTCCCGCGGTCTGTATTTCATGTCGGACACCGTCGAGAAGGTCGACAAGATGTTCCTGACCATGCGCAAGGCCATTGCGTATCCGACGATCCTGCTGATCATGTTCGCGGCGCTGCTGACCGGTTTCTCGCTCTTCGCCGTGCCCGTGCTGGCCGAACTGATGCCCCCCGAGAAATGGCCGTGGATCGGCCGGGTCCTGTATGGGGTCTCCACCACCATCAGCCACTACGGACTGTTCATCGCGTTGAGCATCGTCGGGTTGATCGTGGCCTTTGGCTACTCGCTGCCGAGATGGCAGGGGCCCGTTCGGCGGTGGCTGGACCGCCGTGCCCCCTACAGCCTTTACCGCGACTTCTCCGGATCGATGCTGATTGTGTCGATTTCGTCCCTGATGCGCACCGGCGTGTCGCTTCGCTCATCGCTGGAGCGGGCCGCCCGTTTCAGCTCGCCGTGGATGCGTTGGCATTTGCGCCAGATTCTTTCCCGACTCTCGAGCGAGCAATCCACCCAGTTCGGACAGGCATTCGCCACCGGCGTGCTGAACCGCGCCATGGAAGATCGTGTGCAGGACGCCTCGGAGCGGCGTGACCCGGTCGCCGCCTTCGTCAAGATCGGTGTGGGATCCATCGATCGCATCGATCGCAGCATTGGCGCCTCGGCCGCCAAGCTCAACGGGTTGCTGATGGCCATCGCTGGCCTGACCCTGGGCTTCATGATGCTGGGCTTCTTCGCCACCGCATTCGAGATGCAGAGCGGCATCCAGAGCAACGCTGCCGCTGGAGGCCCGCGATGAGCGCGACCGCATACACCGTGCATCGATGGCGCCGTGCGAGGCCTAACCATCGCATCCAAGTGGGCAGGCTCGGGTTGATCGGCGCGCTTTGGCTGCTGGGTCTGGGCTCGTCGCAGGCCGCCTGTTTCGACGCTGCCGGCATGCGCTACAGCGTCTCTCCCGCGCTGTTGCGCGCGGTGGCGCAACAAGAATCCGGCATGAATCCGCTGGCCATCAATCGCAACCGCAACGGCTCGACCGATATCGGCCTGATGCAGATCAACTCCAGCTGGCTGCCCCTGCTGGAACGTCACGGGTTGCGTCAACAGGACCTCTGGGAGCCCTGCACCAATGTGATGGTGGGAGCCTGGATTCTCGGGGGCAATTTCAAACGCATGGGAGTGACCGTTGCGGCACTCGGGGCCTACAACACCAGCGACCCCCAACGCCGGGAGCGCTATGCGCGACAGGTGCTCTCCCGGCTGCCCACGACGCGCCAGCCATGATCTGCGTCGATTGATGCCGGATCCGGCCCCGTCCGATCGCACGGACGCTGCGCCTGTGCGGTGAGGTCGGGCCCCGATGTCTCAAGGGATCGTTCATTGCGGTCAGCGGCCGCTGGTCAAACGCATCCACGTCTTTGCATTCAGAAGTTCAGCAAATGCTCATCAGCGAAACAGACATTGCCAGACCCCACTGGCTTGGCCCCGTCGTTGAAGTGAACCACGACCGTGCCCTCGTGCTCGTGAATGCCCGTCACTGGGCCACCCACGACTCCATGGCGCGCGGTGCACTGTGTTTCATGACCCGACGCATCGAGGCTGCGGCGTGCCGGATCGGCGCTCAACCGCCCGGCCCTGCCGAGGTGCGCGGCGACATGGCCTACGTGCTCCGCGTGACCGCCCACCTGGACTGGCCGGATGAAGGCACGCCGCGTCACCGCCGGCTGCATCGCCTGATGCCGCAATCGCCGAGCGAGGGCGCGGCGCATGACGATCACCTGCTGATCGAGTGCCGATTGCTGGGCACCTACGCGCCTTCAGCGCCAGGCGACGCCCACGCCGGCCGCATCGTGTTCTCCGGCGACCCCGGCCAGCTCGACCATCCCGATCGGTATGACGCGTTCATTCCGACGCGCCGGATGCGCGACCTCTTCGTCAACGGCACCGTCGATCAACGCCACCGCATTCGCTTTGGACAACTGCGCGACAGCGAGACCCCGAGCCCGTCAAAAGAGCCGGGCATCACAGCCTGCCTCTCGATGCTGGACATCCGGGGCAAGCGCTCCGCCATGTTCGGCAAGACCCGGCTCGGCAAGTCCAACGTGGTCAAGCTGCTGGTGCAGGGCATGCTGGACGTGACGGCGCAAAGCCGTGACGTCGGGCAACTGATCTTCGATGTGAACGGTGAGTACGCCAACAGCAATCCACAGGATGGTGCCGACAACATCGGCGCCGCCTACGCCGACCGCTGCACCGTCTACTTCCTGTCGGACCGATCCACCAGCGACGCCAATGCCAAGCTGCTGCGCTTCAATTTCTATGAGCGTCCCGAAGACGCCATGAACACCCTGCGCGAACTGCTGCCGATGGAGGTGGCCGACACCGACTATGTCCGTCCCCTGCTCACCTGTCGCCTGCCGCCGCTGCAGCCGGTCGACGGCGACACCGTGGACGTGCTCCAACGGCGGCTGCGCAAGCTGATGATCTACTGGACCATCCTGCACACCGCCGGCTTCGATCACTGCGAAGCCCGACTGAGCGAAATGCTCAATCGGCTGGGCTACGGCACGCAGTTCAATCCCAACTTCAGCCAGCCCCTTCGGATGGCGGCCTATCAAGCGATCAATGGCACCACCGCGCCGCCGCTGCCCAAGACCTTTGCGGAGATGGAGGCCGAGGTCAGCTTGATCCTGCGTTTCAGCCTGTCCTACCCGAACGACCCCGCGCTGCGACGGCAAGGCCGGTACATCTTTGATGCGGACGAGGAAATCATGGCCGCCTTCCTGTTCCCGCAGGCGGGCGCCGGCCCTTACGTGCTGCGCCCGGCGGTGCCGTTTCACTCCCCGCAGGTCGACAACTTCATCACCGAGATCCTGGCGTCCATCGATACCGGCGGCACCGTGATCGTCGACTTGGGCAGTGCCAACGAGCGGATCATTCGCTACTTCGCCCGCACCCTGTCGGTGGCGGTTTTCCTGCAGCAGGAGGGCAAGTTCGTCCGCAATGAGATGCAGGGGCGCTATGTGCAGATCTACTTCGAAGAAGCGCACATGATCTTCCCGCCGAATTCGGGCAATGTCATCGACGTCTATTCCCGATTCGCCAAGGAAGGGGCGAAGTTCAACATCGGCATCGTCTACTCGACGCAGTCCCCCTCAACGGTGAATCAGGACCTGCTGGCGCAGACCGAGAACTTCTTCATCGGGCATCTCTCGAGCGAACGGGAAACCCAACTGCTCAGCGCCGTGCAGTATGCGTTCAAGGGCATGGAGAACGACATCATGCGCAGCCGGTCCCCCGGCTACATGCGGGTACTCACGGCGTCCCACCGCTACCCGATCCCGATCCAGGCCAATCGCTACGATGGCCAGCCGACCTTGGTCACTCCGGGGACGCCACTCGAGTGATCATCACCTGGTCGACCCGATGACTGTCGACGTCGACCACCTCGAAGCGCCAGCCGCCCCATTCCGCGACATCGGTGCGTTTCGGGATGCGCCGCAGCATGACCATGAGGAACCCCGCCAGCGTGTCGTACTGACCGGAATGGGGAAATTCGTCCAGCGCCAGCGCGCGCTGCACATCGGGGATCGGGGTGATGCCGTCGGCCAGGAAGCTGCCGTCATCGCGTCGGATGATCTGCTGCTCCTGCTCATCGGTCTGGACCAGGCTGCCCATCACCGTGCTCATCACATCATTGAGGGTGATCACGCCCACGACCAGGCTGTATTCGTTGACGATGACCGCGAAGTCCTCATGCGCCTGCCGGAACTGCTTCAGCACCTCTGACAGCGTCAGCCGATCCGGCACGATCAGCACCTTCTTGACCAGCGCCGGCTCGTCCCGCAGGCTGATCACCTCGCCCAGCAGCACCCGCTGGAACAGGTCGGTGGCATCCACATAACCCACCACCTGGTCGATGTCGCGATCGCAGACCAGGTAGGTCGAATGCGGCGAATCGGCGATCCGGGTGCGCACCAGGGCTTCGTCGTCGTCCAGCGAGAAGTAGACGATCCGCTCGCGCGATGTCATCGAGGACTCGACGGTTCGGGTGTCCAGCTCGAAGATGTTCTCGATGGCCTGCTGCTCGGCCTCGGCCACCACACCCGCCTGATGCCCGGCTTCCGCCAGCGCCAGGATGTCATCATGGGTGATGCTGTTGTCAGGCGACATCGGCCGACCCAGCAGCCGCAACAGCAGGTTGGCCACATGGTTGAGCGACCAGGCCAGCGGACGCAGCAAGACCGTGAGCCACAGCATCGGCACGATCAGGGCCATCGCGACGCGTTCCGGCTCGTTCATCGACAGCCGCTTGGGCAGCAGGTCCGCCAGCACCACGAACAGGATGGTGACCGATCCGAAGGACAGCGCGAACGCCAGTCGCTGGGCGGTATCGATGTCGATGAAGGGCCGCAGCAGGGCTTCGAAATGCGGCGTCAAGGCGCCTTCGCCCACCACGCCAGCCAGGATGGCCAAGGTGTTCACCCCGATCTGCACAACGGTGAAGTAGTAGCCGGGTTGCTCCTGGACCTTCAGCACCTGAGCGGCCCGCGGGTCGCCCTCCTCGGCCATCTGTCGCAGCTTGAGCCGTCGTGAGGCGGCCAAAGACAACTCCGCCATCGAGAAGAACGCGCTGGCGGCAATCAGCAGAAAGACCAGGAACAGGCTGGAACTCAAGGCGGCTTTCACAGTGGAGCAGCCCTCAGTGTAGCGGCCGCTCGCGGCACGCGCGGCACGCACGGCACCCGCGGCACCCGCGGCACGCCGATGCCGCGCCGTGGCCCGCTCGACCGCCAGTAGGCCCGCTATTTGATGAAGTAGCCCGACACCCGCCAGACTTGATCGGTGTCGCGCTGCACCACCACCGTCTCCACTGCGGCGGGTCGCTGTTCGAAAGCGGTGTCGAACTGGATCACCACATAGTCACCCGGCGGCACGTTGGGCAACTGGTGAGTCAATGCGGCGGACTTGAGGGTCCGCGTGGTCGCCGCACCCAGGGGCGTGCGGACCTGTACCAGCGTCTTGTCCCAATCGGGCTGGCCAATGGCCGCGCGGAATGCGGTCGCGGCCTGGGTCCATCCCTCCGCGTACTTGCCGCCGTCGATCAGGCGCAACCAACGGGTGGCTTCGGTGGTGCCGGCGTCGGTCGCGTTGGTGACGGCCGGGCTGGGCGCGGACTTGGCGTCCGTGGTCGCCACTTGATGCTCACCCTGGCCCAGGGCCGATGCAGGTGCCTGAGACTGCGCGTGAACGGCCGACGCGGCGATCAACAACAAGGCCAAGCCCATGCGCCAAGTGGCAAATACGTGCGGTGTCATCGTCTGGATTCTCCTGCTGAAGCGTCGAGATGACGCGGTCGGTTCGGATGCTGAGGCCCACTGACGGACGGAACCACAGCGACTGTACGGCGGCCCCGCGAACGCCGCCCATCGCCTCCTTGCACCGCCACGGACCCGCCCCTGCCAAGCCGCTTCCTGTCACTGCAGTTCCGGCGTTCGCACGGCCAGCACGACCACGCCGACGCGCTCATGTGGACGGCGCTCACAACGCAGCCACCACAAGCCGGCCTTCCGGACGCGCCACGGCATCGCCTGCGCCAGCGGCTGTCCGCCCACCAAATGCGCCAGCGCCATGCCGAGGCTGGGCTGATGGCCGACCACCAGCACCGGCTGGGGCGCGTCGGGCCAGCCGGTGGCCTGCAGCATCGCCTGCACACCCTGGCGCGGCGCCAACGCATCGCAGAGCTCGACGCGCCGCCGCAGCGCCTGGACCGTCTGCCGGGTCCGCACCGCGGGACTGACCAGCACCTTCACCTCCGAGGGCAGACGTTCGTTCAGCCACTGCGCCACCCGCTCGGCATGACGCTCCCCCTGGGTGGTCAGCACGCGCGACATGTCATCCATGCCGGGCGCCGCGTCGACGGCCTCGGCATGGCGCCACAAGATCAAGTCCATCCTCACATCCTCGTTGAGCCCGCACGTGGTCACGCACGAAGCAGGCAGCGATCAGCATCCGGGGCGCCTGTGGGCATCCTTCACGCCACCGTGTGGCCCGCGTGGTTTTACCCGCGTGGTGTTACCCGCGTGGTGTTGCCCTTGTCGTGCTGCCATGCGCTGCTGGCAAATCCCGCGCCTGCAGCAGGCGCGCCACACCGCTTTGCCATCGGGATCGTCGCTTGCTGGAGCGGTGGAGACGACTTGTAGACTCTGCCGCCATTGATCCCCCCGCTGGCGACGGCGCAGCCTGCCGACCGACGCACCGCCTTCTCGACGAGACACGAATGCCGCCAATTTCCGGAGATGCCGGACGAGCTTCCCACGCCGCCCCGGAAATCCCTGCCACCGGGCTCCCCCAGACCGAGCCGGTGCAACAGGAGGGACACGCCGTCGACCCCACTGTCACGGGTTCGGGCACGGGGACGGGGGCGAGTGCGGGGACCCCATGGCGCCATTTCCTGCAGGGCGGTGGCGAAATGGGTGCCCGCATGCGCAGTCTGGATTGGACACGCACTGCCGTGGGCCCGCCGGACGGTTGGCCGCAGTCGCTGAAGACGATCGTGCGGATGATGCTGGACTCGCGCTATGCGATGTGGATGGCCTGGTCGTCGGAGCTGACCTTCTTCTGCAACGACGCCTATCTGCCGACCCTGGGCCTGAAGCGCGACTGGGCGCTGGGGGCACGCTCCGACCAGGTCTGGGCCGAGGTGTGGGACGCGGCCGGCAGTCGGATCCAGCAGGTGCTCACCCACGGCGTGGCCACCTGGGATGAAGGCCTGCAGCTGTTTCTGGAGCGCAGCGGTTTCCCGGAGGAGACCTACCACACCTTCTCCTACAGCCCGGTGCATGACGATGAGATGCGGATCGCCGGCATGCTGTGCGTCGTCACCGAGGTCACCGACCGGGTGATCGGCGAGCGCCGCCTTCGGGTGCTGCGCGACCTGGCACTCGGCACGGCCGGCGCCGATCAGCGCGACGCCTGCGCCCGCCGGGCCTGCGAGGTGCTGGCGGACTTCCCGTTGGACCTGCCGTTTACTGCCCTCTACCTCACCGATCCGGGCGGCACGTCCGCGCGTCGGGCAGGATGCGCCGTCCATGCGGCACAAACGCAGTTGCCGCTGTACCTCTCCCTCACCGATCCACCCAGCGGCTGGCCGCTGCAGGCGCTCTGCGACAGCCAGACGCCGCAGGACCTGCCCTCGCTGTCCGCGCTGTCGCTGCGGATCCCGGCGGGCAACTGGCCGGAGGCGGTCGAGCGGGCGGTGCTGTTGCCGCTCAAGGCGCCTGGCCACGAGCTCACCGGCTTCCTGGTCGCCGGACTCAGCACGCGCCGGCCGGAGGACGAGGCCTATCACGCGTTCCTGAACCTGGTGGCGGGGCAGATTTCCGCGTCGCTGGCCGATGCCCAGGCCCATGAGGCCGAGCGGCAGCGGGCCGAGGCCTTGGCCGAGCTGGACCGCGCCAAGACGGCGTTCTTTTCCAATGTCAGCCACGAGTTCCGCACCCCGCTGACCCTGATGCTGGGACCGTTGGAAGAGATCGTCACCACGGCCGAGCTGTCCTCACCGGTGCGCGACCAACTGGCGCTGGTGATGCGCAATGCGGGACGGCTCCAGCGGCTGGTCAACTCGTTGCTGGATTTCTCCCGCATCGAGGCCGGCCGCGCCCAGGCCCGCTACCAGCCGACGGATCTGGCCGCCGTCACCCGCGACCTGGCCAGCACCTTCCGTTCCGCCATGGCACGCGCGGACCTGCGCTATGAGGTCGACTGCGCGCCCCTGGACCGTCCCGCCTATGTCGATCGCGAGATGTGGGAGAAGATCGTCCTGAACCTGCTCTCGAATGCGTTCAAGTTCACCCTGGCGGGACAGGTCACCTTGAGGCTTCGGCAGCAGCCCGACGGCAACACCGCGGTGCTGGAGGTCGCGGACACCGGCGTCGGCATTCCGGCGGACGAGTTGCCGAGGGTGTTCGAACGCTTCCATCGCGTGGCCGGCACCGAAGGCCGAACCCACGAAGGGTCCGGCATCGGCCTGGCCCTGGTGCAGGAGCTGGTGCGCCTGCACGGCGGGCAGATCGAGGTGTCCAGCGTGCGGGGCGAAGGCACACGCTTCATGGTGACGCTGCCGCTGGGCCCGGGGCATCTGCCACCGGCGCATGTCCAAGCGGCCACCGCGCCGACCGCCGACACCACCGGCGCCCGCGCGTTTGTCGACGAGGCACTGCGCTGGTTGCCGGAATCGGCGTACACAGGCAGCGCCCCATCGCAGACCACCCACCCGGCGTTGCCAGGTCTCGCTGCCGGCGCCAACCGCGTCGACGGCGAGCGCCCCGCCACTTTGCGCCCGCACGTCGACACCGGTCGGCTTGCCGCCGCTGATCGTCGATTCGCGCCCACCTACGGCGCCCGGATTCTGCTGGCCGATGACAACGCCGACATGCGCAGCTACCTGCGCGATCTGCTGTCGCCCTACTACGCCATCGACAGCGTCGGCGACGGCCTGCAGGCGCTCGAGGCGGCACGGCGGCAATTGCCCGACCTGATCCTGACCGACGTGATGATGCCGCGCCTGGACGGCCTGGCCCTGCTGGCCGCCATTCGCGCGGACGAACACCTGCGCAGCGTGCCGGTGGTGCTGCTGTCGGCGCGCGCCGGCGAGGAGGCTCGCATCGAAGGCCTGGACGCCGGCGCGGACGATTACCTGATCAAGCCCTTCTCCGCTCGCGAGCTGTTGGCCCGACTGGGCGCGCTGCTGGAGCTGCGCCGGATGCGACGCACCGCCGAAGCCGCCGATCGCGTGCGCATCGCGCAGTTCGAGACCTTGCTCAACGAGGCGCCGATGGGGGTCTATCTGGTCGAACCGAGTGGCGACCGGCTGCGGGTCCGGGAGGCCAATCCCACCGCCCGCCAAGCCTTCGGATCGCCGGCGGTGCAGATCGGAGATGACTTCGGCACCTTGAACGAGCGTCTGTGGGGACCGGTCGTGGGCGGCGTCATCCTGGATCGCTTCCGTCACACCCTGGCCACCGGCGAGCCCTACGTCATGTCGGAGTTTGTCGCGGACCGCAGCGATCTCGGCCAGGCCGAAGCCTACGAGTGGCAGATCAACCGCATCCCGCTGCCCGAAGGGAAACCGGGCGTGGTCTGCTACTTCCGCGAGATCTCCCCGCACATCCTGGCACGCCGACAACTCGAAGCCGCCGACCGGCAGAAGGATCAATTCCTCGCCATGCTCGCGCATGAGCTGCGCAATCCGATTGCACCGATCCGCAGCGCGGGCGATGTGCTGTCGCGGCTCGGTCTGGAAGACGGGCGCGCACGCCGCATGGTGGAGATCGTCCGCCGGCAGGCCGACAACCTGACCCGCCTGGTGGATGACCTGCTGGATGTCTCCCGCATCACGCAAGGCCGGGTGGCACTGCAGCTCGCTCCGGTCCCGCTGGCCGAAGTGCTGGCGCAGGCGGTGGAGACGGTGGAGCCGCTGATGCGCGAGCGCGGCCATCTGTTCTCCGTCACCACCAGCGGACCGCTGCAGGTGCGTGGCGATCTGGCGCGGCTGGTGCAGTGCGTGGCGAATGTGCTGACCAATGCGGCCAAGTACACCGATCCGAAGGGTCATATCCATCTGTCGATGCATGCCGAGTCGGCGCACGCGGTGGTGGCGGTGCGGGACGATGGCATCGGCATCCCGGCGCCGTTGCAGGCGACGATGTTCGATCTCTTCGTCCAGGGCGACCGCACGCTGGATCGCTCCCAGGGCGGGCTCGGTATCGGTCTGTCCCTGGTGAAGCGGCTGATCGAGATGCATGGCGGCACGGTGACCGCCCACAGCGAGGGCCCCGGCGCCGGCGCCCGCTTCGAGCTGCGCCTGCCGTTGCTCAAGGAGACGGCACCCGCGCCCACGCCCAAGGTCGCCGACGAAACGGTCCCGCCGCAGCGCATCCTGGTGGTGGATGACAACGCCGACGCCGCCGCAGCGCTGGCGATGACGCTGACGATGGCGGGCCATGACGTGGCACAGGTCAACAGTGCCCATGACGCGCTTCGGCGCCTGTCGACCTTCCGGCCGGAGGTGGCGGTCCTGGACATCGGTCTGCCGGGCATGTCGGGTTATGAGCTGGCCCAACGCATTCGGGCCCATCCGTCGATGCAGGCGATCCGCCTGATTGCGCTGACCGGCTACGGCCAGCCGGAAGACCGGGAACGTGCCGCACAGGCGGGATTTGATGCCCATCTGGTCAAGCCGGCCGACCCGCAGGCGCTGATGCGCGCGCTGCGCGCCGAGACAAACTGAGCGCTGGCCCGCCGCTCAGCTCGCCAGCAATTTGATGGCGGCGGTGAGCGTCTGATGGTGCTGCCAGTAGGCTTTCCACGGATCTTCGCGGCGCAGGCTCAGATGGTCTCGCGCATCCGCGATGGTCCATTGATCGCCGCGCTTGACCTCGTCGAGCTGATCCCAGTGAATTGGCATCGACACCCCCAGCCCGGGCCGCGCCCGCGCCGAAAAGGCGGCGGCCGTGGTCTGGCCCTCGCCATTGCGCAGATAGTCGGCAAACACCTTGCCGACCCGGTTGCGGGGGCCGCTCTTGGCCGAGAAGCGCTTGGGCAGCGTCACCGCCAGATGCTGGACCACGGCCTGACTGAACGCTTTGCAGGTCGCGTGGTCATGGCGGCGCATCAGGGGCACCACCACATGCAGCCCCTTGCCGCCGCTGGTCTTGAGCCAGCTTTCCAGACCCAGCTCGCGCAACAGCGCCCGCACCAGCAGCGCCGATTCCCGCACTTGCGCCCAGCTCACGCCCGTTCCGGGATCGAGGTCGAAGATGATGCGATCCGGCCGATCCAGCTTGTCCGCTTGCGCGTTCCAGGTGTGGAACTCCACCGCATTCAGTTGGGTGAACTGCAGCACGGCGGCGGCATCGCGGATGACGATGAGTTCATCGCCGTCGACATGCTTCTGGAAGAACTGCTGACCGTCGACGCCCTCCGGCGCCCGGACCACTGCCACCGGCCGACGGGCCAGATGAGGCATCAGCCAGTCCGCGACGCTGGCGTAATAACGCACCAAGTCGATCTTGGTCAGACCGGTGGACGGGTCGATGACCCGCTCCGGGTGGGTGATCTGCAAGGTCGACCGATCGCTGGGCATCGCCGCAACGGCCTTGGAGGCACGGCTGGGTTTGGCGGACGTGCGGGTCGCACTGGTCACACCGGTCGCACCGGGCGCACCGGGCGCATCGGTCGAATGGGTCGAATGGGTCGAATGGGTCGAGCGAGTCGATCGGGCCGTCGTGCTGGGATGCTCCGACTCCCGCTTTGCGGGCGCTGCCGAGATGGCCTCGGGCGCGGTGGTGGCTTCCCGACGGATTGCGCGCGCCGGTTTGTCGTCACGCACGCCCTGGAAGGAGGCGTGGCGCACATGGCCATCAGGCGTCCATTCCGCAAAGGCCACTTCCACCACCATCGTGGGCTTCACCCATCGTTCATCCCCCGAGGGACGGCGCATCCAATGACTGCGCTGGATCTCATGGGTATCGACCGGCGCGTGCGCGACGAGCTGCGCCTCCAACTGCCGCCGCAGCGACGCGCCCGCCGACAGCGACCACCCCGTTCCGACGCGCCCCGCATAACGCAGCGACAGCGCCGAAGTCCCCGAACCACGACGACCGTTCTGAGCCCCCTTGCCGGGCGTCGCCTGGTGCCCCGACTGGCGAGCGGCACCGCTCCGATCACCGCTGCCGTCATCGGCGTCATCGGCGTCATCGGGGGTATCGGCGTGATCGGCGTCATGGCGCCCGTCGTCCGTCCCGTAGTAGCCGAGCAGCAAGCTGCCGAGTCCCTTGGAGCCATCGGATCGATCGGTGAATCCGATGACGACGAACTCCTGCCGCCGCTGGCATTTGAGCTTCACCCAGCTGTCGCTGCGCGCGCTGACATAGGGCGCGTCGGGGCGTTTGAGGATCAGTCCTTCCAGCCGCATCTGACAGGCCGCCGCCAACATATCCTCGGGCGGGACGGCGAAGTCCTCGCTGAAGCGCAGGCGTTCGTCATCGTCGGGCACGCGGGGTTCTCGGTGATCGCGGGCCTCGTGTCCGTGGCCGTCCAGGAGCGCACGCAGGACGGCACGGCGATCACGCAACGGCACCTCGCGCAGGTCGTAGCCATTGAGGTGGGGCAGATCGAAGAGGAAGTAGAGGATGTCGCGCTCGCTGGCACCACTGCCCCGTGTCTTGCCCAGTGCCTGCTGAAGTCGGTTGAAATCGGGCGATCCGTCCTCCCGCATGACCACGACCTCGCCGTCCAGCCAGGCGTTGTCCAGGCCCAGCGCTTCGAGTGCGCGGGCCAGCGACGGCATGCGCGAGGTCCAGTCGTTGCCGCCCCGCGTCATCAAGCTGGCCCGGCCCTTCTCGATGCGCGTCATCAGCCGATAGCCATCGAACTTGGCCTCGGCCACCCACTCGCCGGGTGGTGTGGCGCTGACCAACGTGGCCAGTTGCGGCGCCATCTTCGCCGGCAGCCTGGCCTTGCGCGCACCGCTCAGGTCGGGAGGCGAGGCGATGCCGGTGTCGGTCGAGACGGGCCTCTGTTTTGACGAGTCCCCGCGCGTCGATTTGGAAGCGGTGCGCGTTACTTTGGCAGGGGGTGCAGTCGCGGGTGTCGATCCCTTGACCGCCTCGGCGTCTTTCGCCGTGCGGGGTTCTCGATCCTCCACACGACCCAGGGGCTGCGCCACCACGCTGTCCGGCAGGGCAGCGGTGACATCGTAGTCCAGATGCGATCGTTCCCAGCCGTCATGCTTCTTGATCAGCAGCCACTGAGCACGCGGCTCGCCGACACGCGAGGTGCGGACGAGCTGCCATAACCCGGCCAGCTTCTGGCCGTGCAGCCGGAACACCAGCTTGCCGTCGCGCAGTCCAGCCTTGGGATCACCCTCGGGGACCCAGGTGCCGTTGTCCCACACGATCACCTCGCCCGCGCCGTACTGTTTGGCCGGGATGGTGCCCTCGAAGCCGCCATAGGCCAGCGGATGGTCCTCCACCTGGATCGCCATGCGGCGCTGCTTCGGATCGTAGGACGGCCCTTTGGGCACGGCCCAGCTCAACAGCACGCCATCGAGTTCCAGCCGGAAGTCGTAGTGGAGATGGCTGGCCCAGTGCTTCTGGATGACGAACGAGAGCGCCTCGGTGCCGGGCTTGCGCCGTCGCGCCGAGGAAGAGCGGCGGGCCGGCGGCGAAGGCTCCGCCCCGGTCTCCGGATCAGGACCCGGCTCCGGCGTGATGCGGAAGTCCCGCTTGCTGCGGTAGCGCGACAGCGGCGAATCGGGTCTGGCGGCGGTGCCCATGGGAGGTGTCCTGGGTGAGGGTCGTCGGCGGCGAGCGGCCCATCGGCCGGCAGCGGGTCAGGCGGCCCGCGGCTTCTTCTTGCCGCCCAGGCTGCGACGCAGCAGATCGGTGAGGTCGACCACATTGCTGGCGCCTTCCTCGCTCGGCTGTGACTCCAGTGGCTCCACCGTCTCGGTTTGACCCGCGGCGACCTTGCGGGCAATCAGCTTGCGAATGGACGCGGTGAATTCGTCATGGAACTCGGTCGGATCCCAATCGCTGCTCATCTCATCGATCAACTGCCGAGCCATCTCCAACTCGCCGGCCTTGAAGCCGTGCGCCGCGCGTCCCTCGGCGGGCAGGTTCAGATCGTCGGCGGGGCGGATCTCATTGGCCCAGCGCATCAGGCCGATCATCAACGCCGGTCCCGCCGGCAGCAGCGCCGCCAGGTGTTCCTTGCTGTGGATCACCAGCCGTGCCACCGCGATCAGTCCGGCATCGGCCATGGCCTCGCGCAGCAGGGCATACACCTTGGCGGACTTGCCGATCGGCTCCAGGTAATAGGGCTTTTCCAGATAGACGAAAGACACCTGCGTCGCGGGGACGAAGCGTTCGATGTCGATGGTCTGGGTGGTGGCGGGATAGGCCTTGCGGATCTCGTCGTCGGTGAGCACGACATAGTCGCCGCTGTCCTGCTTCACACCCTTGACGATGTGGGTCTTGTCGATGTCCTTGCCGGTGCGCTTGTTGATCCGCTTGTAGCCCACCGGATCCATGGTGCGCTTGTCCAGCCAGTCGAAGTCGACCTCTTCCTCACGCGAGGCCGGATAGAGCGACACCGGCACATGCAGCAAACCGAAGCTGATCGCGCCCTTCCAGACGGCGCGACGTGGCCGCGAGGCCTCGGCGCTGTCTGCATCAGCGGATGCGCTGTGGCCGTTGGCCTTGGATGCACGGCTTGGACGAGCGCTGCCAGACTTCGACTTGGATGCAGCGCCCGCGCCGGAGGCCTTGCCGGAGGGTGGCCGTGGCGTCGACGAACGGGTCGATGACCGGGTCGATGAACGCGTGGTGGAGCCGGAACCGCTGGCGGCGCGAGTGGGCATGGGGACCTCATCCAGAAGGAGCGACGACGCGCGGGGGCGTCGGACGCTCGCTTCATGGCAATCGGCGCGCCCAGGCGCCCCCGCGGTCAATCCAACATGCGGTCAGGCAAACACGCGGACGGCGACCACCAGGTGCTGCGACTGCTGCTGCAACGACTCGGCCGCCGCCGAGGCCTGTTCCACCAAGGCGGCGTTCTGCTGGGTGGCATGGTCCATCTGCACGATGGCCTGGTTGATCTGCTCGATGCCGGCGGTCTGCTCCTGGCTGGCGCTGGAGATCTCGCCGACGATGTCGGTCAGCCGCTTCACGCTGCCCACGATCTGTTCCATCGTGGCGCCGGCCTGCCCCACCAGCGAACTGCCGGCATCCACCTTGTCCACCGAGTCGCCGATCAGGGTCTTGATCTCCTTGGCGGCCGTGGCACTGCGCTGCGCGAGGCTGCGCACCTCGGAGGCCACCACCGCGAAGCCGCGGCCCTGCTCGCCGGCACGAGCGGCTTCCACCGCCGCATTCAGGGCCAGGATGTTGGTCTGGAAGGCGATGCCGTCGATGGTGCCGATGATGTCCACGATCTTCTTGGACGAGGTGCTGATCGACGCCATGGTCGCCACCACCTGGTTCACCACCTGGCCGCCCTGCACCGCCACCTCCGAGGCCGACAGCGCCAACTGGTTGGCCTGGCGGGCGTTGTCGGCATTCTGCTTGACGGTGGCGGTCAGCTCTTCCATCGAGGCCGCAGTCTGTTCCAGAGCGCTGGCCTGGGCCTCGGTGCGGGACGACAGGTCCAGATTGCCGGCGGAGATTTCGCCGGCGGCCGTGGCAATGGTGTCGGTCGCGCCGCGGATCTGGGTGACCGTGCCGGACAGGCTCTGCTGCATCTGATGCATCGCCGCCAGCAGGCTGGCCTGGTCGCCGGCCTGCAAGGCCACCTGAACCGACAGATCGCCCGCGCCGATGCGTCGAACGATGTCGGCCGCATAGGCCGGTTCACCGCCCAGTTGACGGTAGAGGCTGCGGGCCATGCGCCAGCCCAGTCCGCCGACGATGAGCATCAGCACGCCGCCGATGGACAGCAGGATCGCGGCACTGCGCCAGAAGGCGGTGTCGATGTCATCGATGTAATCGCCGAAGCCGACGATCCAGTCCCAGGGCTCGAACTTGATGACGGCATACAGTTTCTGCACCTCGTCCTTGGTCCCCGGTCGCGTGCCGGGTGCAATGACGGTGCCGATGGTCTTGCCTTCCAAGGCGGTGCGATAGCGCACGCCGGCTTCCTTGCCGCCCTTGGCATCGACGATGCCCACCCGCTTGGGATTCGGATGCACATAGTTCACATCGTTGGTGAAGCCCCGCACGAAGAAGTACTGCTCTTCCTTGCGGAAGCTGCCGATGATCTTCTTGCCTTCCTTCTGCGCCTCCTCGCGGGTGATCTGACCGGCGACTTCCTGCGCATGGAGCTTCTCCAGCGCGGAATGCGCCAGCACCACCAAGGTCGAGAGCTGCGCGGTGCGCTCCTTGATCATGGTCTGACGCAGCGTGGTCAGTGAGACCGCTGCCAGCAACAGCATGCCGGCCAGCGCGGCGGCGCACAGCCACAGGATTCGGGTACGAAGCTTCATGGGCAAGGACTTTCAGGTCGGTCAAGCGGTCGAGCGACGTTGAGAGTCGCCCACGGCCAGGCCCGGCGAGTCGCCGGCCTTCCCGATTTATCGGCGAGATGGCGCTGAAGGTGAAGCGGGCGCGGCCGGCCGGCCAGGCGATACCGTCACAAGGTCACAGGAAACCCGCGGGTGTCGCATCGCCCGATCCGCCGCAGGGCTCCGTACGGTGTCCGTCGGCACTGCGTGGGCGCGCCACTGGGCTCAGCTGAACAGCCGCCGCGCCACCGGCGAACCGGCGGCGAGGTCGCGCGAGGCCAGCGCCTTGTACAGCGTGGCCAGCTCCAGTCCGATGGATTGGAAGGCGTGCAGGTTCAGGACCTGACCCCGGTCGTCGCAGACATCGGCCTCGAAGTCGCGCGCCAGGTTGCGCGCCGCTTCCTGCCACACGGCGAAGGGCTCCAGTGCCTCGGGTGTCTGCAGCACATCCAGCGCCAGGGTCAGCTCACGCAGCGACGAGGCCTGGGGATCGTCGGCCAGTGCAGCCTGGGCATCGAAGTTGAGGGTGAGCACCGGCGGTGCGCCATCCTCCTGGCCCGGCATCACCAGGCGGCCGGGCATGGACCCGGGCACGAAGCCGTGCCGCAAGGCGCCTTGCTGGACGAAGCCCAGCGTCCAGGCGGCACCCCGCGCACGCAGGCAGATCGCCAGTTGCGCGTCATGGCCGCCCGCGAACTGGTCCAGCTCGCGCGCGCGGCCGACCACGTCCAGCATGTCCGGGAACTCCACCATCGCACCGATGCCGTCGGCGAAGCCCTGCACCTTCTGCACGAACTCGGAGTACTCGATCTCGTTGAGCGCGCCGCTGCGATTGGCCATCTGCAGGCCGGCCTGGAACTCGCTGTAGCGCTGACCGGCGTGCGGCAGTTCCCAGTCGCCCGAGGCGGCATTCAATCCTTCGATGTGAAAGGGCTTGGTGCCCGCGCGACGGCTGCCGGGCATGTGCGAGAGCGCCATCTCCCCGCTGATCGGCGATTCGGGCGTCAGGGTGGCGATGGCGTCGATCAACGCATCGATGCGGGTCGAAGCCCTGCGCACACGCGCCACGGCGGGGACCGATTCGTCGAGGGTGCGGAGATCGGGCAGTTCGCCGCCGTCCGGCGACAGGCCGCCCCGTCCGTCGCCGCCGTCGGGCGACAGGCCGGCTGCGCCGCCCAGGCTGGGCTCCTGGCGGTCCGGTGCGGGCACGGGTGGGAGGGGACGGCGGGGGCCGGCGCGGCGAGCGCTCCACCAGCCCTGCGCCAGCACGCCCACCAGGACGAGGCCGCCCAGGGCGGCCAGCATGGCGGTGAGGCTCCAGTCGGTGGTCATGGCGTGATCTCGTGGGTTGGGGTGAACGACAGATTCGTGGGCATGGACATCACCCGGGCAATCAGTGATCCGCCATCGCGAGCGCGGACTCCATGTCCACCGCCACGATGCGGGAAACGCCCTGCTCCTGCATCGTCACACCGATCAGTTGTTCCGCCATTTCCATCGCGATCTTGTTGTGCGAGATGAAGAGGAACTGGGTGATCTTGCTCATCTCCGCCACCAGGCGGGCATAACGCTCGGTGTTGGCGTCGTCCAGCGGCGCGTCCACTTCGTCCAGCAGACAGAACGGCGCGGGATTGAGCTGGAAGATGGCGAACACCAGCGCGATCGCGGTCAGCGCCTTTTCGCCGCCGGACAGCAGGTGGATGGTGGAGTTCTTCTTGCCGGGCGGCTGGGCCATGACCTGGACGCCGGCATCGAGGATTTCATCGCCGGTCATCACCAACTTGGCCTGGCCGCCGCCGAACAGGCTGGGGAACATGCGGCCGAAGTGCTCGTTGACCTGGGTGAAGGTCGAGCCCAGCAGATCACGGGTTTCCAGGTCGATCTTGTGGATCGCATCCTCCAGCGTCGTGATGGCGGTGTTCAGGTCCAGGTACTGGGAGTCGAGGAAGGTCTTGCGCTCGCGCGCGGCGCCCAGCTCGTCCAGTGCGGCGAGGTTGACCGCGCCGAGTGCGGCGATCTCGCGGGTGATGCGGTCGATCTCGCCCTGCAGGCCGTACAGCTTCACCGCGCCCTCCTCGACCGATTTGGCGAGGACCTCCAGATCCACATTCGCCGCGGTGAGCTGCTCCATGTACTGCTGCCCGCCGAGCGCGGCGGCCTGCTCATCGAGCTGCAGCTTGGTGATGCGCTCGCGCAGCGGATCGAGCGCCCGCTCGATCGTCATGCGCTGCTCCTCGCTGCGCTTGAGGCGCAGGCTGAGGTCGTCGTAGCTGGCGCGCACCTGGGCCAGGGCCTGCTCACGCTCCACCTTCAAGGCCAGCGCATCCTGCAGGCCGGCCTGGGCGGCGGCGTCGTCCAGTTCGGCACGCTCCTGGGCCATGTTCTGGACGGTCTGTTCATTGACCTGCACCTGCTGGCGCGAGGTCTCGATGCTGCGCTGCAGCTCGCCGCGCTTGGCCGCCAGCGCACGTGCGCTGAAGACCGCTTCCTGCGCACGCCGCTCCAGCACCCGCTGATGCTCGCGGGCCTCGGCGAGCTTGCGTTCGCCCTGGATCACCGCCTCGTCGAGCTCGGCATGGCGTTCCTGGGTGGCGGCCAGTTGCAGGTCCAATTCCTCGAACCGGGCTTCGCCTTCCATGCGGCGTTCCAGCAGCGCTTCGGTCTGGGCGTCGATCTCGGCGAGTTCGTCGTCGAGCTGGCTGCGTCGTGCCACCGCCGCTTCGGTTTGCTGGGCCAGGCGCAGCAGTTCGACCTGCAGTTGATGGGCGCGCGCCTGGATCTCGGTGGCTTCGCGACGCAGCACCGCCAGACGTTGGGCGGATTCGGTGTAGGCGGCCTCGGCGCGGATCGCCTGGGCCCGGGCCTCGTCGGCGATCAGCGACTGGGCGCGCTGCTCGCGCTCCAGGTTCTCGATTTCCTGGGCGCGGGCCAGCAGGCCGGCGGTTTCGGAATCGGCCGCATAGAAACTGACCGCGAACTGGCTGACCGCATGGCCTTCGCGGGTCATGATGACCTCGCCATGGCTGAGTTGCGGGCGCTGCGCCAGGGCCTCGCCGATCGACTCGGCGGTGTAGATGCCTTCCAGCCAGTCGTTCATCAAGGCCTTGAGGCCATTGGATTCCAGCTTGAGCAGGTCGCTCAGCGGAGACAGCGCGCGGTGGGTGTTGGCGATCTCGCCGGACGGCAGCGAGTAGAACGCCAACCGCGCCGGCGGCGGATCGGCAGCGAAGGCCTGGACGGTTTCCAGCCTACCCACCGACAGCGCACCCATGCGTTCGCGCAGTGCGGCCTCCAGCGCGTTCTCCCAGCCCGGGGTGATGTGGAGCTGCGTCCACAGGCCCTTGACGCCGTCAAGTCCGTGCTTGGCCAGCCAGGGCTTGAGCTTGCCTTCGGTCTGCACCTTTTCCTGCAAGGCGCGCAAGGCGGTCAGGCGCGCCACGATGTCGGTCAGCTTCGCAGCCTGGGATTGGGCTTCCTGCTGCGATCGCTGACGGAGCTCGTCGGCCTGCGGCACCGCATCGGCGAGCTCGCCCAGTCGCGCATCGGCGACGGCCTGCTGCTCATCGGCGGCGGCGGAGCGTTGCTTCACTTCCTCGAGCTTGTCGTGCTGCGGCGCGGCCAGGCCCTGGCGCTCCTGCGCCAGGCGCTCGCGTCGGCCGCGCAGGCCCTTGAGCTGTTCATCGACGCTGCGGCTCTCCGCCGCCAGCACCTGGATCTGCTGCTGCACCTGGGTGACCTGGGTGCGCTGTTCGTTGGCGCGGCCCTGCGCGGCACGGAGCTGATCCTCGACCTCGGGCAGCTTCATCGCCTGATCTTCGGCCTGGGCGGCGAGGATCTCGCTCTGCTCTTCGGCCTGGGCGATCTGGGTGGCGACGTCGTCCAGCTCGGCTTGCGCCTGCTCGGCGCGCTCCTGCCACTGCTGGTTCTGCGCCTGCAACTCCACCAGCCGCTGCTCCAGACGCTGACGCCCTTCCACCACATAGCGGATGCGCTCTTCCAGCCGGCTGACCTCGAGCTGCGCCTCCGCATGGCGGCCCTGGGCGGCATGCAACTCATCGCCGGCGGCGTAATGCGACTGGCGGATGGTTTCGAGCTCGGCCTCCAGATGCCGCAGCTCTGCCATGCGCGCTTCCAGCGCGTTGACCGCTTCCAGATGCTCCACCTTGACGCGGGTGGCCTCGCCGGCGGCATCGCGGTGCTTCAGGAACCAGAGCTGATGCAGCTTCAGGGTGCCCTGGTCCTGCAGATGACGGTAGTTGGCGGCGACCTCGGCCTGGCGCTCCAGCTTCTCGAGGTTGTTGTTGAGCTCGCGCAGGATGTCGTCGACCCGGGTCAGGTTCTCGCGGGTGTCCTTGAGGCGGTTCTCGGTCTCGCGGCGGCGTTCCTTGTACTTCGAGACGCCGGCGGCTTCCTCGAGGAACATGCGCAGTTCCTCGGGCTTGGATTCGATGATGCGGCTGATCGTCCCCTGGCCGATGATGGCGTAGGCGCGCGGGCCCAGGCCGGTACCGAGGAACACATCCTGCACGTCGCGTCGACGCACCGGCTGATTGTTGATGAAGTAGCTGCTAGTGCCGTCACGGGTCAGCACCCGCTTGACCGCGATCTCGGTGAACTGGTTCCACTGACCGCCGGCGCGGGCGATGGTGTTGTCGAACACCAGCTCCACGCTGGAGCGGCTGGCGGGCTTGCGGTTGCCGGAGCCGTTGAAGATCACGTCCTGCATGGACTCGCCACGCAGTTCGCTGGCCTTGCTCTCGCCCAGCACCCAGCGCACCGCGTCCATGATGTTGGACTTGCCGCAGCCGTTGGGGCCCACCACGCCGACCAATTGGCCGGGCAACTGGAAGTTGGTGGGGTCGGCAAAGGACTTGAAGCCCGAGAGCTTGATCGAGTTCAGTCGCATCGGGACGTTCGAACCATCGCTTTGAAGGGGCCCGCCGACGTGCGGGCGACCGGTGATCGACGCGCACTCAACGTGTTCTAAGCCTTTGATTTGATTGTGGAAACGCCCCTGGACGGGGCGCTCGATTCGCGGCGGATGATACCATCGCGCCCTGCCTCCAACGGCCTGCGTCCCGGCGATCTGCGCCGACACGCCCCCGACCCCTCTCACCCAGAACTCCACATGGCCAAGACCTCTTCCGCCAAGCCGACCGCTGCTGCCGCCTCCGTCACCCCGACGACCGCCAAAACACTCAAGCCGATCAAGGCACCCAAGACCCCCAAGGCGTCCAAGTCCGCCGATGCCGCCCTGTCATCCAAGGGCAGCGCCAAGGCCGGCAAGCCCGCTGCGGCGCCCAAGATGCGGGAGATGCCGCCCAATCCTCCGAGCCGCCCGAGCAAGGAGATCCATGTGTTCCCCAACCCGGCGCCAGAGCGTGACTACGTCATTCAGTTCCAGGTCCCGGAGTTCACCTGCCACTGCCCGCTGACCGGCCAGCCGGACTTCGCGCACTTCACCATCGACATGATCGCGGACGAATACTGCGTCGAGCTGAAGAGCCTGAAGATGTACTTCTGGAGCTACCGGGATGAAGGCGCCTTCCATGAGAAGGTGACCAACACCATCCTGGAAGACATCGTGAAGGTCACGAATCCGCGCTTCATCCGCATCACCGCGAAGTGGTATGTGCGGGGCGGCATCTACACCAACGTGGTGGCCGAGCATCGCAAAAAGGGTTGGAAGCCGCTGCCTGCGGTGGACCTGCCGGCTCACGGATTCGAATCCGGTCTGCTGCGCTGATCCTTCGGAGCGCGCTCACCCTCGCTCGCGTCCCACGTCGCCCAACCTCACCGCCCGCACCCGTCCCCATCCGCATGGCCCTGACCTATGACAACACGCATCAATTCGTCCCTGTGACGTTGCGGCGGAGTCGCATCGATGGTTTTGGTGTCTTTGCGGATGGCGCGATTGGTGCGCTGACGCGGCTAGGGTTGTTGACCGGGGAATCGATCACGGTAGCGGAGGCGCGCCGCCGGGCGCAGGGTGGACGACGGTTGATGCTGGTGGAGTTGTCGCCGGCGCGGGCGATCGATGCGAGCCGCTCGCAGGATGCGATGCGCTTCACCAACCACAGCTGTGTGCCGAATGCGCGCATCCAGGTGGAGGATGGGGAGATCAGCTTCCACGCGGTTCGCGACATTGCGAGCGGCGAGGAAATCACGGTCGACTACGGCCAGACGCACCACGAGGGCCGCCTGGCCTGCCGATGCCGCGCCTCGGGCTGCCGAGGCGCCCTCTAGCACGACGCCCCAGCCTCCGCATCTGCCGCAGCCTCGGCACCCACTGCAAAACTTGGGCGAGCCAAGTTGAGTACGCCACCGCCCACAAAACCTGGGCAGTCCACGCTGATCGGGGACGGGAGGGCGTGAGGTCTTGGCAGCGCCAAGGCCTCATGCCCTCGCGGCCAACGCACCGGCCGAGGCAGGTCGGCGGTCCAACTCAACGCAACCCAGCCCGACCACGCCGTGTAGCCCCAGGGCACAGGCAACACCTCTCATCTGAACCAGCCCCTCCCCGCCTGCGGCAAGGTGGCCAGCGCCCCACCACACCGCTGCGCTTCAACCCAGCATTCTCGACATAAGTACGCGCCACCACCCTCGGCACGCCCGCCCAGCGCCCCAGTCCCCGGGTCCGGTCCCCTATGATTCCGGCCATGACGTCCCCCGCTTCCCCCCCGGTCAATCCGCGGCTTGCGCTGCTGCAGCCCTATCCGTTCGAACGGCTGCGCGCGCTGACCCAGGGCATCACGCCCAATCCTGAGTTCCGGCCGATCTCGCTGGGCATCGGTGAACCGAAGCACCCGGCGCCGAAGTTGGTGGAAGAGGCCTTGATGGCCAACCTGAAAGGGCTGTCCAGCTATCCCGCCACCGCCGGAGATCCGGCGCTCAGAGCGTCCATCTCTGCCTGGCTTCAGCGCCGGTACGGCCTGACGGTGGATGCCGCCACCCAAATCCTCCCGGTGAATGGCTCGCGGGAGGCGCTGTTCGCGCTCGCGCAGGTGGTGATCGATCCGTCGCGGCCGGGCGCCACCGTCGTCTGCCCCAATCCCTTCTATCAGATCTACGAAGGCGCAGCCCTGCTGGCCGGCGCCACGCCCGCCTTCGCGAATTCCGATCCAGCCCGCAATTTCGCGGCCGACTGGTCGCAGATCGATGAAGCGACCTGGTCCCGTACCCAACTGCTGTATGTCTGCTCGCCCGGCAACCCGACCGGCGCAGTGATGCCGCTGTCCGAATGGAAGACCTTGTTCGAGCTGAGCGATCGCCACGGTTTCGTGATCGCCTCGGACGAGTGCTATTCCGAAATCTATTTCCGTGACGGTCCGGACGCTGCGCCGCTGTCGGGACTGCAGGCCGCAGTGCAGCTGGGTCGTCCCGACTTCCGGAACCTGATCGCCTTCACCAGTTTGTCCAAGCGCTCGAACGTGCCGGGCATGCGCTCCGGTTTCGTGGCCGGGGATGCGGCCTGGATCAAGCGCTTCCTGCTCTACCGCACCTACCACGGCAGCGCCATGAGTCCGATGGTGCAGGCGGCCAGCATCGCGGCCTGGAACGACGAGACGCATGTGATCGACAACCGCGCCCAGTACCGCGCCAAGTTCGCCGCGGTGACGCCGGTGCTGGCCGAGGTGCTGGATGTTGCCCTGCCGGATGCGGGCTTCTACCTATGGGCCGCTGTGCCAGACGGTAACGATATTGGCTTCGCCCAGGGACTGCTCGCTCAATACAATGTCGGCGTTTTGCCGGGCAGTCTGCTGGCGCGCGAGGCGCATGGGATCAATCCCGGCGCCGGACGCATCCGTCTGGCGTTGGTGGCTGAGCAGGCTGAATGCCTGGAAGCCGCCCGCCGCATCGTCGATTACGTCAGGAACCTGCGCTGAAGCGGGCCCGACACACGTCCTTAGCCCACACGCCACTCGCCACACGTCGCCGCCACGCTCGATCACTGCACACGCCTGACCGCCCCCCGCCCCGAGCACCTTGCCTCGCTGACCGGGCCACTGCGGAATACGGGGCGCCACAGTGGCCGCTCGCTCGACAGACTTTCACCGCCCCTTCCGATTTCCATCCGCACGACACCGCCATGACGCAAGACCTGCAATCCATCATCGACCTCGCCTGGGAAGGCCGCGCCAACCTCAATCCCGCCAATGCACCGGAAGTGCGCGCCGCAGTGGATGAGGTGCTGGCCCGCCTGGACGCCGGCACCCTGCGGGTGGCCGAGCGCAAGGCCGTCGGCGACTGGGAAGTGCACCAGTGGGTGAAGAAGGCGGTGCTGCTGTCCTTCCGCCTGAACGACAACCGCCAGATGGGCGCCGGCGACATGACCTTCTTCGACAAGGTCCCGACCAAGTTCGGCGGCATGACCGATGCCCAGTTGCGCGCCACCGGCGTGCGCGTGGTGCCGCCGGCCGTGGCCCGCCGTGGCAGCTTCATGGCCAAGAACGTCATCCTGATGCCCAGCTATGTGAACATCGGCGCCTATGTCGATGAGGGCACCATGGTGGACACCTGGGCCACCGTCGGTTCCTGCGCCCAGATCGGCAAGAACGTGCATCTGTCCGGCGGCGTGGGCATTGGTGGCGTGCTGGAGCCGCTGCAGGCCAATCCGACCATCATCGAAGACAACTGCTTCATCGGCGCTCGTTCCGAGGTGGTCGAAGGTGTGATCGTCGAAGAGAACTCGGTGATCTCGATGGGCGTCTACATCGGCCAGAGCACCCCGATCTACGACCGCGAGACCGACACCGTCACCTACGGCCGCGTGCCGGCCGGCTCGGTGGTGATCAGCGGCAGCCTGCCCAAGGGCGACGGCAAGTACAGCCTGTATGCGGCCATCATCGTCAAGAAGGTGGATGCCGGTACCCGCGCCAAGACCTCGATCAACGACCTCCTCCGGATGTAGGCTAGTCCCCCCCTACCGCCTGACGGCGGCCCCCCAGGGGGCGAGCGGGAGCCCGGCGGAGACTGCCCCCCCCCTACCGCCTGACGGCGGCCCCCCCAGGGGGCGAGCGGGAGCCCGGCGGAGCCGGATCTCCGCGCTCCGCTTGATAAGGCCGCCGCCTGCGGGGCGGCCCCTCGGGATGCAGTCGATCTTGGGGCGACGCATGGTGGGGCGGGAGGCCGGAGTTGGGAATCGCGTGGCTGATGCGGGAACTTGGTGCCCTGCTGGATGAGATGTGACGAGATACCGCGACGAGGCGCTGCGGGAACGTTAAGGTTCTAGAACATGACATGCGGGGCGTGGCCCCGATGGAAGGGATGGAGATGAGTACCGGGAATATGGAGCGCATCCTGCGCTTGATGGCCGAAAAGGGCGCATCGGACACCTATCTGTCGGCCAATATGCCGGTGCTGATCCGCATCAACGGGCAGATGGTGCAGGTCTCCGACCAGCTGCTGACCCCCGCGCAGCCCAAGCAGCTGATCGGCGAGGTGATCGACGCCCAGCACATGGCCGAACTGGACTCGACCGGCGAACTCAACCTCGCCGTGTCCATTCCGAAGGTCGGCAGCTTCCGGCTCTCCGGCTTCCGTCAGCGCGGCTCGATCGCCGCCGTCTTCCGGCACATTCCGCACGTGATCCCCTCGCTGGACAGCCTCTCGCTGCCATCCATCCTGGGCAAGCTGGTGACCGAGAAACGCGGCCTGATCCTGATGGTGGGCGCCACCGGTACCGGTAAGAGCACCACGCTCGCCTCGATGCTGGAACACCGCAACCAGACGATGACCGGCCACATCCTGACCATCGAAGATCCGGTCGAGTACCTGTTCGCCAACAAGCGCTCGCTGGTCAACCAGCGCGAAGTCGGTCGCGACACCGCCTCGCTGCAGATCGCACTGAAGAACGCGCTGCGTCAGGCCCCCGACTGCATCCTGATCGGCGAAATCCGTGACCGCGAAACCATGACGGCCGCGATCTCCTACGCGCTGTCCGGCCACCTGGTGCTGGCCACGCTGCACGGCAACAACAGCTATCACGCGCTGAACCGGATCATGTCGTTCTACACGCCGGAATCCCGTCCAGCGATGCTGAACGACCTGGGCGCCGGCCTCAAAGCGGTGGTGTCCCAGCGCCTGGTGCGTTCCGCTTCCGGCGGCCGCGTGCCGGCCATCGAAATCCTGCTCAACACCAAGCTGATCGCCGAGCTGATCGAGCAAGGTGATTTCGCCGGCGTGAAGGAAGCGATGGAGAAGTCCATTGCCGAAGGCTCTCAGAGCTTCGAGGAACACTTCGCCAACCTGATCAACGACGGCACGATCACCCGCGAGGAAGGCCTGGCCTTCGCCGATTCGCCGACCAACCTGCTCTGGCGTCTGCAGAACGACATGACCGGCGGCAAGCCGCAGCAATCCAAGAAGGAAGAACCGGCCGCCGACGAAGCCAGCTTCACCTCCATCACCCTGGATGTGCAACCCGGCTGATCGCCACCGGCCCGCCCCCCTCGCATGACGATGTCCGCCCCGCCTCCTTCGCCGATCTCGTCGACGCCATCGACCTCGCGGTCGCCGTCCGCCGCCCTCAGTACGCCGATCGCTTCGATCTCGCGCTTGCGGGGCCAGGCCGGGGACGATGTCGAGGACCGCACGCTCTCGCTGCTGGAGCAACTGATCTCCCGTGCCTCGGTGACGCCGGATGACGCGGGTTGCCTGACGCTGATCGGCGACCGTCTGGCGGCCCTGGGCTTCGTGCTCGAGCGCATGGACAGCGGCCCGGAGAGCGCCCGGGTGCACAACCTGTGGGCGATTCGGCGCGGTCAATCGTCGGCCGCCCGCTGCCTGGTCTTTGCCGGTCACACCGATGTCGTGCCCACCGGGGACCTCGCCCGCTGGGCGAGTGATCCCTTCGTGCCGACCGTTCGCGACGGCCGTCTCTACGGCCGCGGCGCTGCGGATATGAAGACCTCGCTCGCCGCCATGGTGGTGGCGGTGGAAGACTTCGTGGCCGCCCATCCGTCGCATGCAGGCCAGGTGGCCTTCCTGCTGACCAGTGATGAGGAAGGCCCGGCCCGCGATGGCACTGTCGTGTGTGTCGAACGGCTGCGTCAGCGGGGCGAGCGGCTGGATTACTGCATCGTCGGCGAACCCACCTCGGTGGAACGGCTGGGCGATACGGTCAAGAACGGCCGTCGGGGCTCGTTGTCCGGACGGCTGCGGGTCATCGGGGTGCAAGGCCATGTGGCCTATCCGCATCTGGCGCGCAATCCGGTGCACCAGGCCGCACCGGCATTGGCCGAACTCGCCACCATGGTGTGGGACGCCGGCAATGCCTACTTCCCGCCGACCACCTTCCAGATCTCCAACGTGCAGGCCGGCACCGGCGCCGGCAACGTGATTCCGGGTGAGATGACGGTGGACTTCAACTTCCGCTTCTCCACCGAATCGACGCCCGACCAATTGCGCCAACGCGTCCACGCGCTGCTGGACGCACACGGGCTGGACTATGCGCTGGATTGGACCCTCTCCGGTGAGCCCTTCCTGACGCCGGTGGGCGAGCTGTCCGCGGCCCTCAGCGCCGCGATTGCCGAAGAGACGGGCGTGCAGACCGAGCTGTCGACCACCGGCGGCACCTCGGACGGGCGTTTCATTGCCAAGATCTGCCCCCAAGTGGTGGAATTCGGCCCGCTGAATGCGAGCATCCACAAAATCGACGAATACGTGCCGCTCGATCAGATCGCGCCGCTGACGCGCATCTACCGACGGACTCTGGAGAATCTGCTGCTGTGACGCTGCTGGAATTGATCGAGGCCCAGGCCGCCCGCCTCCATGAGGCGGGCGTTTCATTTGGGCATGGCACGACCAACGCCTTCGACGAGTCGGCCTGGCTGGTGATGTGGAAGCTGGGCGTGCCGCTGGATGCGCTCGACGCGCACGAGACGGACGTCATCGACGACGCCCGCTGCGCCGAGGTACAGGCGCTGGTGACGCAACGCATCGACAGCCGTCAGCCCGCCGCCTACCTGACCCGCGAAGCCTGGCTGCAGGGCGTGCCCTTTTATGTGGACGAGCGCGCCATCGTGCCGCGCAGCTTCATCGCCGAACTGATGGCCGATGCCACCATCGACGCATGGTTGTCCGACCAGACGACCCGGGTGCTGGACCTGTGCACCGGCAACGGCAGCCTGGCCGTGCTGGCGGCGATGGCCTGGCCCGAGGTGTCGGTGGATGCGATCGATCTGAGCGAGGACGCCCTGGCGGTGGCCCGCATCAATGTGGATCGCCATCAACTCGGCGACCGGATCCGGCTGCTGCAAGGCGACGGTCTGGCGCCCGCACAAGGTCCTTATGACCTGATCTTGTGCAATCCGCCGTATGTGAACAGCGCGTCGATGGCCGCCCTGCCCGCCGAGTACCGCGCCGAGCCCGAGCTCGCGCTGGCCGGCGGCGAGGACGGCATGGACTTCGTCCGCGCATTGCTGGCCCAGGCGCCGGCACAACTGACTGAACAAGGGGTATTGGTGCTGGAAATCGGCAATGAACGCGCATTCTTCGAAGCGGCCTTCCCGCAACTGGAGGCGGCCTGGTTGGAGACCTCCGCGGGCGATGATCAAGTGCTGCTGCTGACGCGCGACGCGCTGAAGGGGCTCGCATGATCACCTTGCGCGATGTGACGCTGCGCCGCGGCACCAAGATCGTCCTCAACGATGCCAGCGTCACGCTGCAGCCGGGCGAGAAGATCGGTCTGGTGGGGCGCAACGGGGCGGGGAAGTCCAGCCTCTTCGCCTTGCTGACCGATCGGCTGCAAAGCGACAAGGGCGAGGTCGACATTCCCCGCCAGTGGGCGGTGGGCGAAGTGGCTCAGCACATGCCGGAAACCGAGATGCCGGCGACCGACTTCGTGCTGGAAGGCGATGTCCGGCTCATGGCCGCGACCCGGGCCCTGGAAGAAGCGGATGCGTCCGGCGACGGCCATGCCATCGCCGAGGCGCATGCGATGCTGATGGATGCCGGCGTCTTCGACGCCCGCGCCCGTGCGCAGGCGCTGCTGATGGGCCTGGGATTCAAGGGCGCGCAGGTGGATGCGCCGGTGAACAGCTTCTCCGGCGGATGGCGCATGCGCCTGCAACTGGCGCGGGCGCTGATGTGTCCCGCCGACCTGATGCTGCTGGACGAGCCGACCAACCACTTGGACCTGGATGCGCTGGTCTGGCTGGAGGCCTGGCTGCAACGCTATGACGGCACGCTGCTGATCATCAGCCATGACCGCGAATTCCTGGATGCGATCACCAAGGTCACGCTGCACCTGGATGACGCCAAGCTCACCCGCTACGGCGGCAACTACACCACCTTCGAGATGATGCGCGCCGAGCGCATGGAGCAGCAGCAGGCCGCCTACGCCAAGCAGCAGGACAAGGTCGCCCATCTGCAGAAGTTCATCGACCGCTTCAAGGCCAAGGCCAGCAAGGCCAAGCAGGCACAGAGCCGGGTCAAGGCGCTGGAACGGATGGAAAAGCTGGCGCCGGTACTGGCTGCCTCGGATTTCAGCTTCGAATTCCGTGAGCCGCTGAACCTGCCCAACCCGATGCTGATGTTCGACGAGGTCTCGGTCGGCTACGACACCGACGAGGGCGAGAAGATCATCGTGCGCGGCATCGATCGTTCGGTGCTGGCCGGCCAGCGGTTCGGCATCCTGGGCGCCAATGGCCAGGGCAAGTCGACGCTGGTGAAAACCGTGGCGCGCATGCAGCGGGCCATGGGCGGCACGATCACCGAAGGCAAGGGCCTGTCGATCGGCTACTTCGCGCAGCAGGAAATGGATGTGCTGCGGCCCGACGAAGGCCCGCTGATGCACATGATCCGGCTGGCCAAGGAAGTCAGCCCCGGCGCGCGCGAGCAGGAGCTGCGCGACTTCCTGGGCCAGTTCCGCTTCGTCGGCGACATGGTCAACCAGGAAGTGGGCAGCTTGTCCGGTGGCGAAAAGGCCCGCCTGGTGCTGGCCATGCTGGTCTGGCAGCGCCCCAACCTGCTGCTGCTGGATGAACCGACCAACCATCTGGACCTGCAGACCCGCGAAGCGCTCTCGATGGCGCTGAACGAGTTCGAAGGCACGGTCATGCTGGTCAGCCACGATCGTGCCCTGCTGCGCGAGGTGTGCGACGAGTTCTGGCTGGTGGCGGGCGGCAAGGTCGCGCCGTTTGATGGCGATCTGGACGATTACCAGCGCTGGTTGCTGGACCAATCCAAGGAAGCCGCCAAGCTGGCGAAGGAACAGGCCAAGCAACAGGCGCGCCGGGATGCCGGCCTGCCGGTCGCCGCCCCGGCCCCGGTGGCGGCACCGGTGGCCGCGCCGACGCCCGCCGCCGCGCCGGCCAAGCGCGAAGACCGCAAGCTCAGCGGCCAGGCCCGTCAACGTCTGGCGGAGCAGACCCGTCCGCTGCGCAAGGAGATGGACCAGATCGACGCCAAGATGAAGGCCTGGGCCGACGAACGCGCGCGGCTGGAAGCGCAACTCGCCAGCGGCAGTGCCTCGCCGTCGCAGATCGTCGACGCCGGCAAGCGCCTGAAGGCGATCGCCGATGAGATCGAGACCGCCGAACTGCGCTGGCTCGAACTGAGTGAGCAGATCGACGCGATGCAAGCCGCCAGCTGAACGGCCTGCGGGCAGCGGTCCCGCGACTCATCGGCATCAAAGGAAAGCCCCGGCTCGCAAGAGTGCGGGGCTTTTTCTTTGTCACACGGATGAGTGAAGATTGGCAGAAGACGGACGCACCCGGGCCCGAAAGACCATTTCAGTTGTGTGCAATTCAATTGCGCGCTACATTTACACCCATGCCAAACAACAGCCCCACCCTCACCGCCGCGGACCGCGCCTCAGCGCCCGTCGAGTCGACGGATTGGCTGCTGCTGGATCAGCAACTGTGCTTCGCGCTCTATGCCACCTCGCTGGCGATGACCAAGCTCTACAAGCCGCTGCTGGGGCCGCTGGGCCTGACCTATCCGCAATATCTGGTGATGCTGGTGCTGTGGGAATCGGACGGTGTGGGCGTCTCGGAACTGGGGCAACGCCTGAACCTGGATTCCGGCACCCTGACCCCGCTGCTCAAGCGCTTGGAAAGCATCGCCTTGATCGCCCGGCGTCGGGACAGCAAGGATGAGCGACGCGTGGAGATCCATCTCACCGAGGCCGGCCGTGTCCTGCGGGCAAAGGCGGTCGGCATTCCCGAAGAACTGGCGTGCGCCAGCGCCTGCAGCCCTGACCAATTGCAGACGCTGACCCGGCAATTGCATGACTTACGCGGCCAGCTGCTCACGCATCTGGAACGCTCACCCGCCCCGGACTGAGGTCCGGATCGTTCACGCGTTCATCGCAACGCATCCGTTTATCCATCACCCACAAGGAGCGCCACATGGCCATCGAGAAAGCCCTCTACACCGCCACCGCCACTGCCACCGGCGGCCGCGCCGGCACCGCCCAATCGTCTGACGGTGCCCTGAAGGTCGACCTGTCGACGCCGAAGGAACTCGGTGGCGCCGGCGGTGCCGGCACCAATCCGGAACAGCTGTTCGCCGCCGGCTACTCGGCCTGCTTCATCGGCGCGATGAAGGCGGTGTCGGCTCGTCAGCAGATCAAGCTGCCGGCGGAAGTGTCGATCACCAGCGATGTCGCCATCGGCCCGCACGCCAACAAGGCCGGCGCATTCGGCATCGCCGTGGCGATGAAGATCTCCGTTCCGGGCATGGACCGCGCCGAGCTGGAAAAGCTGGTCGCGACCGCGCATGAAGTCTGCCCGTACTCGAACGCCACCCGCGGCAACATCGACGTCACGCTGACGGTGGTCTGAGGACCTTGAAGAAGCCGGGACTGCCCCGGCTTCGCGCTGCTCAGCCTTGCGCTTGAAGCAGCGTGAGCATCAGCTCAATGCGGGCCGCCCAGGGTGACAGGGCGGCCCCTTTTTCATGGGGCGCGCCGACGATGCGGCCCTGCGCACATCGCGTGGTTCGCCAGACCGGCACACCCGCCTCGCGCAGCGCCTGCAACGGCGCGTCCAAGGACTGGTGCCAGGTGCCGTTGCCTGTGCAGGCCAGCACCAGGCCTTGCAGACCGGCGCGGTGCCAAGCGGTCAACGCACGCGCATCGATGCCTGCATGACTGCCCAGGACTTCGACCCAGGGCCAGTCCTTGCCTTCATCCGGCAGCAGCGCGGTGCCCAGTGCGGTCCCGGCCGGCCAATCGCGAAACTGGCGCAGCGCGCCCTCCTCCACCACGGCCAGCGGTCCTGCGTCGGGCCCGGCGCCAAACGCATCCAGGCGATAGGTGTGCGTCTTGCGCAGCTCCAAGCCTGACCACACCTGGCCGGCGACCACCGCCACCACGCCTCGAACCCCATCCGTCCTGGCCACCGCGACCGCATCGAGCAGGTTCTGTGGGCCGTCGGCCTGAATAGCCGTGGCCGGCCGCATCGCCGCTGTCAGCACCACCGGCTTGCCGGGTGCCAGCACCCGCTGCAGCAGGTAGGCGGTCTCCTCCAGGGTGTCGGTGCCGTGGGTGATGACCACCCCTCGCACGTCGCTGCGCGCCAGATGCCGCTCGACACTGCGCGCCAGCCGGGCCCAGGTCGCGTGATCCATGTCCTTGCTGTCGAGCTGAGCCAATTGCTCGGCCTCGAGAGGCTGATCGGCCAGCGCCGGAATGGCAGCCACCAACGACTGCACCGAGAGCTGGCCGGCCTTGTAGCCGACGTTGTCCGTCGAACTCCCCGAGGCACCAGCGATGGTGCCCCCGGTCCCGATGATCACAATCTTTTGCGCGGCGCTTTGCAATTCAGCGTCTCCTGGATAAAAATACAGATCACTGGATGGATACTCAGGCCATCAGCGAACTTCCGGCTGCCTTGCCTACTGCCACCTGATGTCCCTGCCTCATGCAGATGCATCACTGCTTTGACCAGCGCTGCGGCACAGGTGACAGAGCAAAGGCATTTCCATCCATGACCCCTGACCACCAAAGGCTGCGCACGTGGATACACCCCCGAAACTCACCGCCCGCCAACAACAGATTTTCGACCTGGTCCGGCGCAGCATCGAGCGCACCGGCTCGCCACCCACTCGCGCGGAAATCGCGACCGAGCTGGGTTTTCGCTCCGCCAATGCCGCAGAGGAACACCTGCAAGCGCTGGCGCGAAAAGGCGTGATCGAATTGCTGGGCGGCACCGCACGCGGTATCCGCTTGCCCACACCGACGCTACGCGAAGTGAATCAAGCCCGCGAGCACCGCCAGTTTGCGTTGCCGATTCCCAACCTCGCGCAACTCACGCTGCCGCTGGTGGGTCGGGTCGCTGCCGGCTCGCCCATCCTCGCTGAGGAACATGTGGAGCAGCACTATAGCGTCGATCCCTCGGTCTTCTCCCGCACGCCGGACTTCCTGCTGCGGGTCAAAGGCATGAGCATGAAGGACATCGGCATCATGGATGGCGACCTGCTCGCAGTCCAGAAAACCAGCGAGGCGCGCAACGGCCAGGTGGTGGTGGCCCGTATTGGCGACGAAGTCACCGTGAAACGCTTCCAGCGGCATGCGGGCGGCATTCGTCTGCTGCCGGAGAATCCCGACTTCCAGCCCATCGACGTGCCGGCCGGCGATGAGAGCTTCGCCTTGGAAGGCCTGGCCGTCGGACTGATCCGGGCTGGATTCCATTGAGGCGAAACCGTCGACGCGAAACCGTCGACGCGTAATCGTCGACGCGTAACGGTCGGCGCGTAACGGTCGGCGCATAAAGGTCCATACCAAAAGGCCGACGGGTGACGGCGGACGCTTAAAGGTCGACGCTCAAAGTGCGGCTCAAGCCAATGCGGAGATGAAAGACGATGACGTCCAGTCCAGCAACGAGGGTCGCCCGCAGCAGCAGCAAAGCGGCATCGGCGGCAGAGTGCCGACACTTGCGCCAGATTCCCAACATCGGTCCTGCCATGGTGGCGGACTTCGAGGTGTTGGGGATTCGCTTGCCGGTCGACCTGGTCGGCGCCGATGCCTTTGCGCTCTACCAGCGCCTGTGCAAACTCACGGGGCAACGTCACGATCCGTGCGTGCTGGATACGCTCATGGCCGCCGTTGATTTCATGAATGGCGGTCCGGCGCGGGATTGGTGGAGTTATACCGCTGTGCGCAAAGCGCAATATCCTGACGTTTGAGCGCGAGGGTGGGCGAGCCCTGGCTTGCAACGCCTGGGGTTTCGAACTCCGTCGCCGCAGGCCCAGCCTAACCCTTCGTCTGAACGACGCAGTCAGAATTTGGTGCTGCTGCAATCTAGAGGCGACCGCCTCGCCAATCCGGCGGCCAATCCCTTGGCCGATGGGCTCCTGAATCCCATGGTCAACCCATCGGGTGAAGACGGTCAACCGAGGTGGAATTCCAAGCTGGAAACCTGGCTGGATTCGTCGCTGCCACCAAGCCGAGCCACCAGTTTCCTGCAACAGCCTCAATCTCAGGGTGAATGAGATATCCATGGTGCAGACCTCGCCCCACGCTCGTCAGGCGACCATCGAAACCCTTGGGCGATCGGAATGTAAAACCAAACCGCAAAAGAAAAAACCCTGTCGATTTGCATCGACAGGGTTTCAATGTTGGCGGAGTGGACGGGGCTCGAACCCGCGACCCCCGGCGTGACAGGCCGGTATTCTAACCAACTGAACTACCACTCCAGATACGGTGCTTTTCAGCACCGATATCATTCTCAAACAAGTTCGCAGACGTCGACTATTTTCGCATTCTGTCGGCGCTGGCAAACCGGAAAAACCGGCTTGAACAACTTGGCGTCCCCTAGGGGATTCGAACCCCTGTAGCCACCGTGAAAGGGTGGTGTCCTAGGCCTCTAGACGAAGGGGACATGTCCTTCTTTCAATGACTCAAAACTGCGCCCTCGTTCCATACAACAGCCCCGAAGAGCCATTCCGAGAAACTTGGTGGAGGTAAGCGGGATCGAACCGCTGACCTCTTGCATGCCATGCAAGCGCTCTCCCAGCTGAGCTATACCCCCGAATGCTTTCGCATCGATTCGGTACGCAGCCCGAGTCATCGACAATATTGGCGGAGTGGACGGGGCTCGAACCCGCGACCCCCGGCGTGACAGGCCGGTATTCTAACCAACTGAACTACCACTCCAAGATACTTGGCTTTGCAGCCATCGCATCAGTTTGATTTTCAACGATTCATTACTATAACTGAATTTTGGAGCAGTTTGGTCAAACTCGCTTCAATTTTCAGTCCAGTAATCAAGCCATGCGAACATGACGTTGAGTCTTGGCGTCCCCTAGGGGATTCGAACCCCTGTAGCCACCGTGAAAGGGTGGTGTCCTAGGCCTCTAGACGAAGGGGACAAAACCTTCTTGACTTGAACTGCGCGCCACCTGAGTCGCTCCGAAAATACATCCAGAGACATTCTTGGTGGAGGTAAGCGGGATCGAACCGCTGACCTCTTGCATGCCATGCAAGCGCTCTCCCAGCTGAGCTATACCCCCGGTGCCTCGACAGTCATCACACAGTAGAAGGGCCTTTGGAATCTCATCGGGGAGCTTATCGCTCCCCGTTCAGATTCGCTCAGACTCACTGCGTTTCAGAACCGTTTCTGACCGCGCTGTTCAAGCGAGAACGAGAGTATAGATCGAGTTTTAAACGGAACGCAAGCGGTTCACCAAAATTTCCTTGTCGAAGAGTTCCAACACCGCATCGACCGACGGCGTTTGCGCACGACCGCACACCAGCACCCGCACTGGGATGGCCAGTTGCGGCATCTTCAGACCGAAGGCACCGATGGTCTCCTTGATCGCGCCATTGATGGCGGCCTTGTTCCAGCCTTCGCCGTCCAGCGCGGCCAGCTTGTCGGCCAATGACCGAATCGCAGGCTTGACAGCCTCAGTGAGGTGGGTGGCGCGATCCTCGTCGGACGGCGACACCGGCGCGACATACATCGCCAGCCAGTCCGCCAGCACGACGGTGGTGGCACAGCGGTCCTTGTACAGCGCGCACATGGCCTCCAGCCGTGCCGGCACCGGCAAACCGCGCTTGGTCAACTGGGCACCGACCAAGGCCGCCAGACGTTCATCCGACGCTTGCTTGATGTAGTGCGCATTGACCCACTCCAGCTTGGCCGGATCCCACTGGGCGGGACTCTTGGAGATGTGCCCGCCATCGAACCACGACACCATCTGCTCGATGGTGAACAGCTCATCGTCGCCGTGGCTCCAGCCCAGACGGGCGAGGTAGTTCAGCATGGCCTCGGGCAGGTAGCCGTTGTCCTCGTACGCGGTGACGCTGACGGCGCCTCGGCGCTTGGACAGCTTCTGGCCGTCGTCGCCCAGGATCACCGGAATGTGGCCGAACTGCGGCAACGGTGCGCCCAGGGCATTGAAGATGTTGATCTGCCAGGGCGTGTTGTTGATGTGCTCATCGCCGCGGAAGACATGGCTGATCGCCATGTCCCAATCGTCCACCACCACCGCGAAGTTGTAGGTCGGCACACCGAGCGCGCCCTCGCCTGCAGCGGCATCGGCCGGACGCATGATGATGAGGTCATCGATCTCGCGGTTGTTGATGGTGATGGGGCCCTTGACCAGGTCGTCCCAGCTCACATCGCCTTCCAGCGGATTCTTGAAGCGCACCACCGGCTTCACATCCGCCGGCACCGGCGGCAGCGTCTTGCCGGGCTCCGGGCGCCAACGGCCGTCGTAGCCGGTCTTCTCGCCGCGCGCGCGCTGGCCTTCACGCATGGCTTCGAGTTCCTCGGGCGTGCAGTAGCAGTAGTAGGCCGTGCCGGCCGCGATCATCTGCTGCGCGACCTCGTGGTAACGCGCCAGGCGCTGCATCTGATAGATGGGGCCTTCGTCATAGGCCAGACCCAGCCACTGCATCGACGCGAGGATCTGCTCGACCGAATCCTGGGTGGAACGGGCGACGTCGGTGTCTTCAATGCGCAGCACGAACTGACCGCCGTGGTGGCGGGCATAGGCCCAGGAGAACAGCGCTGTGCGGGCGGTGCCGAGGTGCAGGAAGCCCGTCGGCGACGGCGCGATACGGGTGCGGATGGGAGTCTTGGTCATAGCGAGTTCAAGCCACGGGCCAGGTCGGCCTTCAGGTCTTCGATGTCTTCCAGGCCGACCGCGACGCGGATCAGGCCCTGCGTGATGCCGGCGGCCTGTCGCTGGGCCTCGGTGAGGCGTCCGTGCGAGGTGCTGGCCGGATGGGTGATGGTGGTCTTGGTGTCGCCGAGGTTGGCGGTGATCGAGCAGATGCGGGTGTGGTCGATCACATGGAAGGCGGCGGCGCGACCATTGTCCTCGGACGCTCCCTTGACGATGAACGACACCACCGCCCCGCCCTGCCCGCCTTGCTGGCGCATGGCCAGCTCATGTTGCGGATGGGACTTGAGGCCGGGGTAGTACACCCGCTCGATGGCCGGATGCGCCTCCAGCCATTCGGCCAGTTGCGCTGCCCCCGCCGTCTGCGCCTTCATGCGCACCGACAGCGTCTCCATCCCCTTGAGCACCACCCAGGCATTGAACGGTGACAGCGACATGCCCACACTGCGCATGACCGGCGTGAAGACCTCGTCGATGTGCTTGGCCGAGCCGCAGATCGCGCCCGCGATCACGCGGCCTTGCCCATCCAGGTACTTGGTGCCCGAATGGATGATGAAGTCCGCACCCATCTGCGCCGGACGCTGCAGCGCGGGTGAGGCGAAGCAGTTGTCGACGGCCAGCAGCGCGCCATGCCCGTGTGCGATCTCGGCCAGTGCGGCCACATCGCAGACCTCGGTCAGCGGATTGGTCGGCGTCTCGGCGAACAGCAGCTTGGTGTTGGGCTGCAGCGCGGCCTTCCATTCCGACAGGTCGGTCTGCGAGACAAAGGTCGTCTGCACGCCGAACTTGCCGAACTCGCCCTGCAGCAGCTTGATGGTGGAGCCGAACACCGAGCGCGAGCACACCACATGGTCGCCTGCCTTCAGCAGCCCCATCACCAGCAGCATGATGGCCGACATGCCGGAGGACGTGCCGATGCAGGCCTCGGTGCCTTCCAACGCCGCCAGGCGGCGCTCCATCATCATCACCGTCGGATTGGAGAAGCGGCTGTAGACGAACGCCTCCTCCTCGTTGGCAAACCGGCGCGCAGCAGTGGCCGCATCTGGATGGATGAAGGAGCTGGTGATGAAGAGCGCCTCGGAGTTCTCACCCCATGGCGTCGCTGGCAGGCCTTCGCGGACCGCCAGCGTATCCAGGCGCGCATCCTCCGGAAGGTTCACGCGGGGAATGCCGCCGACTTTGGCGGCCGGCTTCGCACCGCTGGCCACCTCGTGGCCGGTCGCCGACGGCGACGTAGGCTTCGACGCATTCGTCATCACTGGTCCCCGCCGCTTTGCAGCGCCAGGCGGCTGCGCGCGGGCAGGTCCTCCTCCTCGGCCTGCGACTTGCGCTGCTCGCGCATGGTGGCGAAGTCCTCGGCAGACACATCGCCGGTGATGTAGCGGCCGTCAAAGCACGAGGCCTCGAATCCATTCAGGCCCGGGCGCAGCGCGCCGACCACCCGCTTCATCGCATCCACATCCTGGTAGATCAGCGCGTCGGCGCCGATGAACTGGCGGATTTCCTCGATCGAGCGGTTGTGGGCGATCAGCTCCTCGGTCGTCGGCATGTCGATGCCGTAGACATTGGGATAGCGCACCGGCGGCGCGGCGGAGGCCAGGTAAACCTTCTTGGCGCCGGCCTCGCGGGCCATCTGCACGATTTCCTTGGACGTGGTGCCGCGCACGATCGAATCGTCCACCAGCAGCACATTGCGGTCCTTGAACTCCAGGCCGATCGCATTGAGCTTCTGCCGCACCGACTTCTTGCGCGTCGACTGGCCCGGCATGATGAAGGTGCGACCGACATAGCGGTTCTTCACGAAACCCTCGCGGTACGGCTTGCCGATGCGGTGCGCCAGCTGCATGGCCGACGGACGGCTGGATTCCGGAATCGGGATCACCACGTCGATCTCGCTGGGCGGGATGGTGGAGATCAGGCGCTGGGCCAGGGTTTCGCCCATGTTCAGGCGCGACTGGTAGACCGAAATGCCGTCCATCACCGAGTCCGGCCGCGCGAGGTAGACGAACTCGAACATGCAGGGATTGAGCGTCGGGTTCTCGGCGCACTGCTGGGTGTGGATGGTGCCGGCGGTGTCGATGAACAGGGCTTCGCCCGGGGCGACATCGCGCATCAACTGGTGGCCGGTGCCTTCCAGGGCCACGCTCTCGCTGGCAACCATCACCTCGCCATCCGCCGCCTGACCGAAGCACAGGGGACGGATGCCGTAGGGGTCGCGGAAGGCCAGCAGCCCATGGCCGGCGATCAGCGCGATCACCGCGTAGGAGCCCTTGATGCGCTTGTGCACCTCGCTGACTGCCTTGAACACCGAGGCCGGCGTCAGGGGCAGTTCGCGCGCGGCCAGCTCCAGCTCATGGGCCAGCACGTTGATCAGCACCTCGGTGTCGCTTTCGGTGTTGATGTGGCGACGGTCGATCTCGAACAGCTGATCCTTCAACGCATGCGCATTGGTCAGATTGCCGTTGTGGACCAGCACGATGCCGTACGGCGCATTGACGTAGAAGGGCTGCGCCTCTTCCTCGCTGTACGCATTGCCTGCGGTGGGATAACGCACCTGGCCCAGGCCCACGCTGCCAGGCAGCGCGCGCATGTTACGGGTCCGGAACACATCGCGCACCATGCCGCGCGCCTTGTGCATGAAGCACTTCTTGCCCTGCATGGTGACGATGCCAGCCGCATCCTGGCCGCGATGCTGCAGCAGCAGCAAGGCGTCATAAATGAGCTGGTTGACCGGCGCCTTGGAAGTCACACCGACGATGCCACACATGCCTAATCCTTCAATGCACTTGGAACGATGAGGGCTCGGACGCTTGTGGCGCCTGAGCCGGAAGATAGTCGTGCAGGGCCGCCGGCAACAGCGGTTTCACCTGCGTCAGCGCACCCTGCAGCCAGGGGGCGAGTTGAGAGTCGGTCCACGGTTCGGAGCGCACGGCCGGCGTCATGCCGACCACCACCGCCACCAGCAGCCCCAGCAGCACGCCGCGCACCACGCCAAAGGCCGCGCCGCCCATGCGATCGAGGATGCCCAGCGGCGTGGCATGGATCACCGCACGGATGAGCTTGGCGCCCAGACCCCACACCAGCAGCACCAGCATGAAGCCCAGCACCAGCCCGGCCGCATGCAGCAGCGTGGGGCCCAGACGGTCCGCCGGCAAGAACTGTTCGATGAACGGTGCCACGAAGGGGGCCGCGAAGTAGGCCACCACCCAGCCGACGATGGTCATCACCTCGAACACCAACCCGCGCCACACCCCCAGCAAGATGGAGATCACCAGCATGGCGAGCAAGGCGAGGTCGACCCAGGTCATCGCGATCTCAGAGGGTCAGCACGGCCGAGGACAACCCACCACCGCGCACCTTGGCGGCGACCTTGTCCGCCTCGTCACGCGAGCCGAACGGCCCCACCCGCACCCGGATGCGCTTGCCGTCGGCCGTCTCGACGGCCTGGGTGTAGGTCTTCAAGCCCATGCGCTCGACCTTCATGCGGGCGTCCTGTGCGGCCTTGGCGTCCGCATAGGCGCCGACCTGCACGATGAAGCGACCACCGGAAGCCGCTGCGGCCTCCGCGGCCTTGCGCTCTGCCGCCTTTTCTGCCGCCTTTTCAGCGGCGCGCCCGTCCAGCATCGCCTGCACGCGTGCGGACTCATTGGTGCGAGCGTCCGGGCGTGGCTCGGGACGAACCTCTGCGCGCGTCTCCGGCTTCACCGGCTTGGCGGGTTCGGCCATCTTCACGCGGGCCTCGGGTTTGGGTTCTGCGCGATGCTCCGCAGGCTTGTCGGCCGGGCGGTCGTTCGAGGACGGCGGCACGGCCTGTTGGGTGGACGGCGCCACCACCGGCGCCGGGTTCTGACGGGCGGCCGGCGGCGGGATCTCGCGATCACCGGCCATCTGCTCCGCCGTCTCATTGATGATGCCGCGACCGCGCTCACCCTCCGCATGCGGCGTTGGTGCGGTCGAAGGCTCAGCCTGGGCGGTGCGCACGGCCGGTGCGGGAATGCCCAGCGGCGCGGCGGCGTCCTTCTTGGGAATGTCGATCGGCAGGTCGACCGGGATCGGACGGGGCTGGGTCTCGAACAACAGTGGGAACACGATCACCGCCGCAGCCACCAACACGGCAGCCCCGATCAGGCGACGCCGGGCCCTGATGCGCAGTTGCTGGACGTCGTCGGTCGACTCGGCGGCGCGTCCCGCCTTCGCCGGCCGGGCGGTCTCGCCGGATTCACTGCGCTTCAGGAAGGACAACAGACCCATGTCGCTTGATTGCCAGGTTGTGGCCGTGAGCGTCCAGGCTTCGGACGCCGCACGACCGGAATGCAAGCGCCGGCGCCCTCGTCAGGCACCGGCGCGGAAAGCGGCCTCTTCCGATGTTCGGTCAAGGCCGCCGTCTTCAACTGCGTCAGTTTGAATTCAAGGTTCAGCGACGTTCAATGCGCATCGGAAGCCGTGTCGGATTCAGGCTGAACGCCGGTGCCCAGGCGCGGGATGCCGTCCTTGAGCACACCGCCCACCGTATAGAACGAACCAAAGACCAAAATTCTATCAGCGGGGTCTGCTTGAGCCGCAGCAGCGGCCAAGGCGTCGGCCGGGTTGGCATGCAGGCTGGTGGTCACGCCAGCGGGCGGCTTGAGCAGCCCCCGGGCCCGCGCCTCCTCGAATTGCCCCGTCAGCGCCTGGGCGGTCGCCGCACGGGCGATGGGCAGGTCGCAAAAATGCCAGTGGTCGATCAGCGGGGCGATGCGCGCCAGGATGTTGGCCAAGTCCTTGTCCGCCATGGCGCCGAACACCGCCCGGGTCCTCGGATAGAAGCCCATCTGGTCCAGGTTCTGCGCCAGCGCAGCCACCGCATGCGGGTTGTGGGCCACATCCAGCACCAGCATCGGCGAGCCCGGCACGACCTGGAACCGCCCGGGCAGCTCCACCAGGGCCAGCCCAGTCCGCACCGCCTGCGCGCTGATGGGCAGGCGGTCATACAGCGCTTCGAACACCGCCAGCACGCCGGCCGCATTCAACAGCTGGTTGACGCCCCGGAGCGCGGGATACGCCATGCCGCTGAATCGACGCGACCGGCCGGCCCACTGCCATTGCTGACGATCGCCGCTGTAGTTGAAATCACGGCCTAATTGACGCAGATCGGCACCGATCGCCTGTGCATGCGCGGCGATCGACTCAGGCGGCATCGGATCGGACACCACCACCGGACGCCCGGCGCGCATGATGTGCGCCTTTTCGCGGCCCACGGATTCGCGATCCGGGCCCAGGTATTCGGTGTGGTCGAGGTCGATGCTGGTGATCACGCTGCAATCGGCGTCGATGACATTGACCGCATCCAGCCGCCCGCCCAGACCGACCTCCAGGATCACCAGATCCAGCGGCTCGGCGGCCAGCCGATGCAGGATCGCCAGGGTGGTGAACTCGAAATAGGTCAGCGCCTGGTCGCCCCGGGCCGCTTCCACCGCCTCGAAATGAGGCACCAGGTCGGCCGCATCCACCGGCTTTCCGCCGATGCGGCAGCGTTCCTGGAAGTGCACCAGATGCGGCTTGATGTAGAGCCCGACCCGGTAGCCGGCCTGCAGCGCGATGCTTTCCAGCATGGCGCAGGTCGAGCCCTTGCCGTTGGTGCCCGCCACCATCACCACCGGGGTGTGTTCACCAAAGGTCAGGCCGAGCGCGTCGCGCACCTTGGCCACGCGAGCCAAGGTCATGTCGATTTCCTTGGGATGCAGCCGTTCGCAGTGCGCCAACCAGGCGTCCAGCGCTTGCTGAGCTTCAGGGGTCGAGGAGGAGTGTGCAGTGGAGGACATCGAGGTTCGCAGAAGCTGAGGGGGGCGATCGAACGAATGCGTCAGCCAGGACGGCCCGATCAGGCGCGCCGCCGGCCCGTCCGCGTCAGTGGATCCAGCATGCCGGGCTCACTGAAAGGACCTGGGGCCCGGCCACACCGCCTTCCTGGTCAGGACGGCTTGAGGCTGTCGATCGAACGATCGGGGCTTGTGTGAGCCAGGCCCGGTCGTTGGATCCCAGGACACTTGCAGATGAGGGCGAAGCGGCACAAATGAAGACGGCCAGACCGTTGCGGGTCTGGCCGTGCAGGCAGGGGGACCGGGCGGCCGCCACTGGCGACCGGTCCGGAATCAAGCGACGGCGTCGGCGCTTTGGCGCTGCAGCATGGCCAGGCTGCGGGCGATGACATCACGCAGCTTGCGACGGTCCACGATCATGTCGACCGCACCCTTCTCCATCAGGAACTCGGCGCGCTGGAAGCCGGCGGGCAGCTTCTCACGCACCGTGTTCTCGATCACACGGGGGCCGGCAAAGCCGATCAGCGCCTTGGGCTCGGCGATGACGATGTCACCCACGAACGCAAAGCTGGCGGACACGCCACCCATGGTCGGGTCGGTCAGCACCGAGATGTAGGGGAGCTTGGCTTTGGCCAGCCGGGTCAGTGCCGCATTGGACTTGGCCATTTGCATCAGCGAGAGCAAGCCTTCCTGCATCCGGGCGCCGCCGGTCGCGGTGAAGCAGATGAACGGAGTCTTCTGCTCCAGTGCCGCTTCCACGCCGCGCGCGAAACGCTCGCCGACCACCGAGCCCATCGAGCCGCCCATGAAGTCGAACTCGAAACAGGCGGCCACCACCGGCACGCTCATGACGGCGCCACCCATGACCACCAGCGCATCGGTCTCGCCGGTGGATTCCAGGGCTTCCTTGAGCCGGTCGGGATACTTCTTGCTGTCCTTGAACTTCAGCGCATCGACCGGCAGGATCTCCTGGCCGACTTCATAACGGCCTTCGCCGTCCAGGAAGGCGTCCAGACGGGCGCGGGCGCCGATCCGGTGATGGTGCGAGCACTTCGGGCAGACATTGACGTTCTGCTCCAGGTCGGTCTTGTACAGCACCGTTTCGCAGGACGGGCACTTGATCCAGAGGCCTTCCGGCACCGTGCGGCGCTGGTCGGGATCGGTTTGCTGGATCTTGGGCGGGAGAAGTTTCTCAAGCCAACTCATGGCGGGCTCCTTGGTTGTCACTGGGCGTCCGGGGCGCTGCGCGCCGGGTCAGGCGTCCAGCGCGGCGCGGATGTCTCGGATGAACGCCGCAGCCTGGATCGCGACATTATCGCGCGTCTGGGACTCGATCAGTTGGACGAGGGCCGAACCGATCACCACCGCGTCCGACACGCGCGCAACCGCCGCCGCGGTCTTGCCGTCCCGGATGCCAAACCCCACCCCCAGTGGCACGCTGATGTGGGCCCGCAGGCGGGGCATCGCGTCGGCCACGGCGCTTGTGTCCAGATGCCCGGCCCCGGTCACGCCCTTGAGCGAGACATAGTAGACATAGCCGCTGGCCATGCGGCCGATGAGCGCGACCCGCTCATCGGTGGAGGTCGGCGCCAGCAGGAAGATGGGGTCCATCGCCTGCGCCTTGAGCGCGGCGGCAAAGGCCACGCATTCCTCCGGCGGATAGTCCACCACCAGCACGCCGTCCACGCCGGCGGCCTTGGCCTCCAGGACGAAGGCCTCGGGACCGAAGCGTTCGATCGGATTGGCATAGCCCATCAGGACGATCGGCGTCTCGGCATCCCGGGTGCGAAATTCCCGCACGATCGCCAGCACATCGCGCAAGGTGATGCCCTTGGCCAGGGCCCGCTCGCTGGCGCGCTGGATGACCGGGCCATCGGCCATCGGGTCGGAGAACGGCACGCCGAGCTCGATCACGTCGGCACCGGCCTCGGCCATCGCCAGCATCAGCTCGACGGTGACGTCCGCGTAGGGATCACCGGCGGTGACATAGGGGATCAGGGCCTTGCGGCCTGCGGCACGCAGCCGGTCGAAGGTGGTCTGGATGCGGCTCATCGTGCAGCTCCGTTCAGCTCGGCGCCGCCCTTGACGGCATGGCCGGCCATGGACGGACGGTCGAAATAGGTGGCGCCCGACAAGTCGGCCACGGTGCCGATGTCCTTGTCCCCGCGGCCGGAGAGGTTGATCAGCAGATGCTGGTCCGGACGCATCGTCGGCGCGAGCTTGATCGCATGCGCAATCGCATGGCTGGATTCAAGCGCGGGGATGATGCCCTCGGTGCGGCACAGCCGGTGGAAGGCGGACAGCGCCTCCGCATCGGTCGCCCCGACATACTCGGCGCGGCCGATGTCCTTCAGGTAGGCATGCTCCGGGCCCACGCCGGGATAGTCCAGGCCGGCGGAGATGGAATGGGTCTCGATGATCTGACCCGCCGCATCCTGCAGCAGATAGGTGCGATTGCCGTGCAGCACGCCGGGCGTGCCGGCGGACAGGGTCGCGGCATGCTTGGGCGTGTCCACGCCATGGCCGGCCGCTTCCACGCCGATCAGGCGCACATCGGCATGCGGAATGTAGGGATAGAAGATCCCGATCGCATTGCTGCCGCCGCCCACGCAGGCGATGACCGCGTCCGGCTGCCGGCCGATCATCTCCGGCATCTGCACCAGGCATTCGTCGCCGATGATGCGTTGGAAGTCGCGCACCATCATCGGATAGGGATGCGGACCGGCCACGGTGCCGATGATGTAGAAGGTCGACTCGATGTTGGTGACCCAGTCACGCATCGCTTCATTCAGCGCGTCTTTGAGGGTCTTGGAGCCGGAATCGACCGGCACCACCGTCGCGCCCAGCAGGTTCATCCGGTAGACATTGGGCGACTGCCGCTTGACGTCCTCGGAGCCCATGTAGACCACGCATTCCATGCCGTAGCGGGCGCAGATGGTGGCGGTGGCCACGCCGTGCTGGCCGGCTCCGGTTTCGGCGATCACCCGCTTCTTGCCCATGCGCCGGGCCAGCAGCGCCTGCCCGATGGTGTTGTTCACCTTGTGGGCACCCGTGTGGTTCAGGTCTTCACGCTTCAGGAAGATCTGGGCGCCGCCCAGTTCCTCGCTCAGGCGGCGGGCGTGATAGATGGGGCTGGGCCTGCCCACGAAGTGAGCGAGCTCGTACTTGTACTCGCGCAGGAATTCGGGGTCGCGGCTGTAGCGGTCATAGGCCGCGTTGAGGTCGTCCAGCGCATGGACCAGGGTTTCGGCGACGAAACGTCCGCCGTAATAGCCCTGAGCCAGGCCGCCGGCCACCGGGCCGAAGCGTCCCTGGGCATCGGGTTGCGCATAGCCGGGCAGTGCCGCGGACAGTTGCTCGGGCGCCGACGAAGCGGCGGACGTGGAAGCGATCGTGGAAGACATGGGATGTCCCCTTGTGCAATAGGTGTGGCGCGACGCTCAGGCGCGCGCAGGTGCGGCGATCAGACGATCGGCCTCGCGCACGGCGTCGCAGAACTGGCGCATCTTGTCGGCGTCCTTGAGGCCCTTGGCGACCTCGACGCCGGAACTGACGTCAACGGCGCAGGGCCGGACCTTCCGCACGCCATCGATCACGTTGGCTGCACTCAACCCACCAGACAAAACGACCGGAGAGGGAACGCTTGGAGGCAGCAGTGACCAATCAAACACCTTTCCACCCCCACCGTAGCCGTCGACGAAGGCGTCGAGCAGCACAGCTTGGGCGCTGGAGAAACGATGGGCGAAGTCTAACAAATCAAAGCCCTCCGCCATGCGGGCCGCTCGCAAGTAGGGTCTCGCCCAGCGTGCGCACTGCTCGGGCGTCTCGTCGCCATGGAACTGCAGCAGCAACTGGGGCAGCGCCTGCAGCGCGGCATCGATCGTCGCCTCATCGGCATTGACGAACAGGCCCACCGGCGTCACGAACGGCGGCAGACGGCGCACCAGTTCCGCGGCTCGGGCCACCGTCACCGCACGCGGGCTGGGCGCATAGAACACCAGGCCGATGGCGTCAGCGCCGGCTTCAACGGCGGCGTCCACATCGGCCTCTCGGGTCAGGCCACAGATCTTGATTCGGGTACGGCTCATGAGGGTCATCTTCCAGGTCGATCCAGCGGGCGTCAAAGCGTGACCCGTGACCGGCCAAGGCCCGTTCAGGCACCGGTCAGGACACCATGACGGGCCAGGCGCGCGTCAGGGCAGCCAGTCCATGGCGGCGGTGCGCTGCGGCAATTCCAAGTGCGCATCGTAATAAGGGCCGACGAAGTAAAGCCCGTCAGGCGCGAAGGTCGGTGCCGCCGCATCGCGCGAGCGGGCGGCCAGCACCTCGTCGATCCAGCTGGCCGGGCGGTTGCCGGTGCCCACCGCGATCAGGCAGCCCATCAAATTGCGGACCATGTGATGCAGGAAGGCGCTGGCATCGAATTCAAAGCGCCAGTAGGAACCGCGCCGATGGACGTCGATCGCCCGCAGCTGCTTGATCGGCGAGGCGGCCTGGCACTCGGCGGAGCGGAAGGAGCTGAAGTCATGCTCGCCGATCAGCCGAGCGGCGGCGTCGCGCATCGCGTCCCCGTCCAGCGGGCGGAAGATCCAGCCGCAGGCGCCGCTTTCGATCGCCGGCCGGACATTGGATTCCAGCAGCAAATAGCAGTAGCGACGGCCGCGTGCCCAGTTGCGGGCATGGAAGTCGTCCCCTGGGAAGGCGGACCATTGGACGGCGATGTCGGGCGGCAGATAGCGGTTGGTACCGCGCACCCAGGAGAACGGCTCGCGCTCGACCGGCGAGTCGAAGTGGACGACCTGATTGAGCCCATGCACGCCGGTGTCGGTGCGCCCGGCGCAGATGGTGCGGATCGGCTGCGCGGCGAACTGCGCCAGCGCGGCCTCCAGACGGTCTTGCACCGTGCCGCCCCCCGGTTGGCTCTGCCAGCCCTTGTAGGCCCCGCCGCGGTAACTCACGCCCAGCGCCACGCGCATCCACTGCTCCGATTGCGATCCAGAAAAAGAAAAAGGCGCCCGGCCAGGCCGAGCGCCTTGTCGTGAACCAGCGCGGACTTTAGCGCAGCTGGTCCAGCATCGCCTGGGCGCGGCTGCGCAGCGGGCCGTCGGCCTTGGCCACCAGCTCCTGCAGCACATCGCGGGCGCCTTCGGTGTCGCCGATCTGGCGGAACTCTTCCGCCAGCTCGAGCTGACGCTGCAGGCCTTCGTCGTCGTTCGGATCGATGCTGTCCAGGTCGACACCCAGGTCGTCCAGGCTCATCGTGTCCGCCGACGGCGCGCGGGCCGGTGCGCTCAGGTCGGGCAGCTCCAGCTCGGGGACGCTGTTGGCCGAGGAACGGCTGGCCGGCTTGTCGTCGCCGGTGCTCGGCAGGTCCAGGTTGATGCTGGACAGATCGAAATCCAGCGAATCATCCGGGGCGGGCGCCGCCTTGGCGGGACGGCCTTGCTGACCCAGATCATCCAGGTCGCCCAGGTCACCCAGGTCGAACTCCAGCTCCTGCTTGCTGGCCGGGCCGGCCGGCGCAGAGACGCCGCCCAGGTCCAGATCCATGCTCATCGGCGGCTGGTTGACCGAACTCGGCAGCGCCTGGGTGGCGGCCATGGCCGGTGCAGGCGGCGGCGGCGTGTTCAGGTCCAGATCCAGGTCCAGGTCCATCAGGCTGGACGGACCGCTGTCGCGCGGCGCTGCAGCGGCGGCAGCGCGGGCGATGGCGGTGTCGGCCCCATGGCCCATGCTGATGCCGGCGGCAGCAGCGGGCAGCGTGCTCGCATTCATCGGCTCGGGACGGTCCTCGTCATCACCGCTGAGGGTGATCGGCGCGCCGCCGGGCTGGTACAGCGGATTCTCGGGATCCACCTGGCGGCCCAGTTCCTGCACCTTGGCCCAGTCTTCGCCTTGACCCTTGGTTTCAGCATACAGCTGGATGGCCAGTTGCTCGAAGCCCTTGATGTCGCGACGCTTGCCGTAGACCTCGAGCAGCTTGACGCGAATCGCCAGACGCTCCGGATTGGCGCGCAGCGCTTCCTTCAGGATTTCCTCGGCCTGCAGATCCCGGCCGTAGGCGAGATACACATCGGCTTCGGCCACGGGATCGACATCGCCGATCGCGTCGAGCTGGCTCAGCGAGTAGCTCATCGACGATTGACCAGTCGAGGTGCCGTCACGGGTATCGACGCGCTGACCGCCGCTGTGGCCGAAGAACGAGTCCGGTGCCAGACGGCTTTCGGCGAAGGCGGTCTCGCCGCGGTTGGCGGCATCCTTCTTCGCCTTCCAGCGGGTGAAGGCCACGCCGCCGACGATCACCAGCAGGGCCGCACCGATGGCAGGCAGGTAGTCGCCCAGCTTTTCGAGCAAGCCAGGCTCTTCCTGAACCTGCGGCTGCGGCACGACGATCGGCTTGGGCGGCGCCGAGGCCGCCATCACCGGCTCCGAGGCCGCCGCCTCGGCGGTGGCACTGGAGGCCGGCTCCGAGGCCACGGCAGAAGCGGCCTCCGGCACATTGGCGGCCACGGTCACCGGAGGGATCGGCGCCGGCGCCGGCGCAGGCACGGGTGCCAGCGTGGGCGCTGGGGCCGGTGCAGCGGCGGTGGTCGGTGCAGAGGGCTTGGCAGCGGCGGAAAGCTTCTTCAGCTCTTCCACGTTGCGGGTCAGTTCGGCCACGCGGGTGGCGGAGTCCTTCTTCTCGGTCTCCTTCGACACCTTGGTTTCGGTGGCCGCGCCCGGCTTGCTCAGCGTCAGCTTGTCCGGCGCCTGGGCCGCGGACGACTTGCGCTCTTCCACGGCGGCTTGGACATTGCCCTTGGCCTGGCGCTCGCTGTCGGTGGCCTTCAGGGTCGGGGCCGCTTCGGCCAGACGCTGACGGTAACCGCCGAAGTCGCTGCTTTGCGCCTGAATGACCTGACGGGCTTCCTTGGGCGGGATGCTGGACAGCGATTCGCTGCCCGGCACCTGCAACACGGCACCGGACTTCAGCCGGTTCATGTTGTTGCTGATGAAGGCGTCCGGATTGTTGCGATACAGGCCGACCAGCATCTGGTCCAGCGAGACGCCGGAAGGCTGGGTGCGCGAGGCGATGCGCGAGAGCGTGTCACCTGGCTGGACCGTGTATTCGCTGGCGCCGGTGGCCGGTGCCGGCGCGGCGGCCGGAGCGGGCGCGTTGGCGCGAGGACGCGAAGCGGAGCCGTTCGGGGACGCCGACGCCGAGGCGGTCGACCGACTGCCACTGGCGGCCGACGGCGACGACGCCTGGGCACTGGTGCTGGGCGCGGGGGCCGAGATCACCGGCGAGGCGCCGCCTTCATTGTTGCGGGCGACGTTGCCATTGCTGGGGGGATCGAACAGCAGCGTGTACTCGCGCACCAGGCGGCCGTTGCTCCAGCTCAGTTCGAGGATCACGTCCACGAACGGTTCCTGAACCGCGCGGTCGCTGGTCAGCTTCAGGTAGGGCCGGCCGTCTGCACGACGGGCCAGCTGCACCTGCGTGCTGGTCAGGATGGCGTTGTAGTCCAGACCGGTGGAGCGGTAGGACTCCGGCGGAGCGACCCGCAGCTTCAACGAGGAAGCCTCGTCGGGCGTCATGCTGCTGATGTCGATCTCGGCACGCAGGGTTTCACCCAGCGCCGATTGCACCGTCAGCTTGCCCAGTCCCAACCCCCAGGCCGAACCTGCCGCCAGTCCCAAAGCGGTAACCGCGGCCACTTGGCTCAGTGCAAATCGCGCATATGCGCTCGAATGTTTTTTCAAGGCGTCCCCCAAAGCAACAAGGCGGCCACACGAAGAGGACCGCCTGTCATGACGTATTGTTGTTGTGCGGCTCGAGCGTTCAGCAAGGCACGGTCCGTTCCCGCGGTAGAAAATCACAACGGTGGCAAGCATATACGGTCCGTTGCTGAGGTAGCTCCTGAATAGCAGCCATGAGCCAGCGCTGGTTCACAGCCGGTTACCAGCTTGTCGTTTGCTGGCAACGCCGCCGCCAGCCGCTGACCGGCCCAAGCCCACCGTGACCGATCTCACGACGGACTCCCGCACCGCCTGGAGCCAGGCATCCACCGTCCATCCGACATCTCAACTCCCTTTTTCGGCACCGAACCGCGCGCCTGAAGACGTCAAACGTCACGCAAATGAAAAAAGGGCGCCGAGACCTCTCAGGCGCCCTTCTCTTCTATGTGTATCGCAGGACCGATTCCGCTTCGCCGTGAGGACGCATCCGGAAACACGGCGCCGCGCTCAGCGCACCGCCAACGGAGGATCAGCGGTCCAGCAGGATGCGCAGCATGCGGCGCAGCGGCTCGGCGGCACCCCACAGCAACTGGTCGCCCACGGTGAAGGCGCCGACATACTCCGGGCCCATGGCCATCTTGCGGATCCGGCCGACCGGAATGGTCAGCGTGCCGGTGGCGGCCACCGGCGTCAGGTCCTTGATGGTGGCTTCGCGGGTATTGGGGACGACCTTCACCCATTCGTTGTCGGCCGCGATCATGGCTTCGATGTCGGCCAGCGGCACATCCTTCTTCAGCTTGAAGGTCAGCGCCTGGCTGTGGCAGCGCATGGCGCCGATGCGCACACAGAACCCGTCCACCGGCACGGCGGCGGTGCCGAAGCCCTCGCCCTGGCCGAGGATCTTGTTGGTCTCGGCCATGCCCTTCCACTCTTCCTTGGAAGTGCCGTTGCCCAGGTCCTTGTCGATCCAGGGAATCAGCGAGCCGCCCAGCGGCACGCCGAAGTTGGCCACCTCATCGGCCGAGAAGCCGCGCTGCTTGGCGATGATCTTGCGGTCGATTTCCAGAATGGCGCTCTTCGGGTCGTCCAGCAGCGACTTGACTTCGGCATTCAGCGCGCCGTATTGGGTCAGCAGCTCGCGCATGTGCTGCGCGCCGCCGCCCGAGGCCGCCTGATAGGTCTGGGTGGACATCCACTCCACCAGACCCGCCTTGTAGAGCGCGCCCACGCCCATCAGCATGCAGCTGACGGTGCAGTTGCCGCCAATCCAGTCCTTGCCGCCTTGCGACAGCGCCTGCTTGATGACCGGCATGTTGACCGGGTCGAGCACGATGACGGCGTTCTCGTTCATCCGCAACGACGAGGCCGCATCGATCCAGTGACCGTTCCAGCCCGCCGCGCGCAGCTTGGGATAGACCTCGTTGGTGTAGTCGCCGCCTTGGCAGGTGAGGACGATGTCGCAGCGCTTGAGCTGCTCGATGTCGAAGGCGTTCTGCAGCGCCGTCTCGTTCTTGGCGAACGAGGGGGCCGCGCCGCCGGCGTTCGAGGTGCTGAAGAACAGCGGCTCGATCAGGTCGAAATCCCGCTCCTGGGCCATGCGGTCCATCAGCACCGAGCCGACCATGCCGCGCCAACCCACCAAACCAACCAATGTCGTCATTTGCGTTCCTTTAGAAAGCGCGCGGAGCGCGCCTTGATTCGCCCAAAAACTTCGCCCAAACACATCACAAACCCTGGGGGTCCCTGCCCGGCTCGCTTCGCCGGGTTTGTGTGGGGGCGAGACGAACCGGAGCTGGACTAGCTCTTGATGGTTTTGGTGGTGGTCGCGCCGGTGTCCGCTGCAATCGCAGCGACCACGGCCTCGCCCATCTCGCGGGTGCTCACCTTGCGGGTGCCCTCGCTCCAGATGTCTGCGGTACGCAGACCCTGGGCCAGCACGGACTGAACAGCCGACTCGATGCGAGCGGCGGCTTCGGGCTGGTTGAGGGAGAACTTGAGCATCATGGCAGCGGAAAGGATTGTAGCCAGCGGATTGGCAATGCCCTTGCCGGCGATGTCCGGCGCGCTGCCATGGCTGGGCTCGTAAAGGCCTTTGTTGTTCTTGTCCAACGAGGCCGACGGCAGCATGCCAATGGACCCGGTCAGCATCGCCGCCTCGTCGGACAGGATGTCGCCGAACATGTTGCCGGTGACCACCACATCGAACTTCTTCGGTGCCTTCACCAGCTGCATCGCGGCGTTGTCGACATACATGTGGTCGAGCTCGACGTCCGGATACTGCGCATGCACCTCGGTCACCACATCCTTCCAGAACTGGAAGGTTTCCAGCACATTGGCCTTGTCGACGCTGGTCACCTTCTTGTTGCGCTTGCGCGCGGCCTGGAAGGCGACATGGGCGATGCGCTCGATCTCCGGCCGCGAATAGCGCATGGTGTCGAACGCTTCCTCGCTGCCGGGGAAGTGACCGTCGACCGCCGTGCGGCGGCCGCGCGGCTGGCCGAAGTAGATGTCGCCGGTGAGCTCGCGGATGATCAGGATGTCCAGGCCCGCCACCAGTTCCGGCTTGAGGCTGGAGGCATGGGTCAGTTGCTCATAGCAGATCGCAGGACGGAAGTTGGCGAACAGCCCCAGCGATTTGCGCAGGCCCAGGATGGCCTGCTCGGGCCGCAGCGCGCGCTCCAGCTTGTCGTACTTCCAGTCGCCGACGGCACCGAACAGCACCGCGTCGGCCTGCTGCGCCAGCTTCAGCGTGGCGTCGGGCAGCGGATGACCGGCCACCTCGTAGGCCGCACCGCCCACGGGGGCGGTTTCCATCTCCAGCGGCAGCTCGAGCACGTTCAAGACCTTGACGGCCTCCGCCACGATTTCGGTGCCAATGCCGTCACCCGGCAGGACTGCAATTTTCATCTTCATTCCTTGTGCAAATCAGGCAGGTGACCTGCCCCGGTGCGCCTTCATTCAGGCGCTGGGCGTGAGCCGGTTGTTCAGCCATGGCTTGGCGGCAATCCGCTCCGCCTCGTAGGCCTTGATCTTCTCGGCATGGCGCAGCGTCAGGCCAATGTCGTCGAAACCGTTCAGCAGGCAGTATTTGCGGAAGGGCTGGACGTCGAACGGCAGCTCCTCGCCATCGGCCTTCACCACCACCTGACGCGCCAGATCGACCGTCAGCTGGTAGCCCGGGAAGCCGAACACCTCGTCGAACAAACGCGCCACCTGATGCTCCGGCAGCACGATGGGCAGCACGCCGTTCTTGAAGGTGTTGTTGAAGAAGATGTCGGCAAAGCTGGGCGCGATCAGCGCGCGGAAGCCGTATTGCTGCAGCGCCCAGGGCGCATGCTCACGGCTGGAGCCGCAACCGAAATTGCTGCGCGCAATCAGGATGGAGGCGCCTTGGTAGCGCGGCTGGTTCAGCACGAAGTCCGGATTGGGCTTGCGGCTGGCCGGATCCTGGCCGGGCTCGCCATGGTCGAGGTAGCGCCACTCGTCGAACAGGTTGGGACCGAAGCCGCTGCGCTTGATCGACTTCAGGAACTGCTTGGGGATGATCGCGTCGGTGTCGACGTTCTCGCGATCCATCGGGGCCACCAGGCCCTTGTGCACGGTGAACTTGTCCATGTCTATCCTTGTCTCAGACCCGCCGGGCGGGCATCGATGAAACCGCCTTGAGAGGCGCGGCGCTGCAGCATCTCCACGGCTTCTCAGCACGCGTTCAACCACTGCAGAGCGGCTGTTCGGCACCGGCTGACCCGCCCTTCGGCGCGCTGCCAGCACCGCCACGCCGCCTCACATGACGCGACGCACGTCGACGAAGTGCCCTTCCATCGCCGCTGCCGCCGCCATCGCCGGACTGACCAGATGGGTGCGGCCGCCCGCGCCCTGACGGCCCTCGAAATTGCGGTTGCTGGTGGAAGCGCAACGCTCGCCCGGCTCGAGCCGGTCGGCATTCATTGCCAGGCACATCGAGCAGCCCGGCTCGCGCCATTCGAATCCGGCGGCCTTGAAGATCTGGTCCAGGCCCTCGGCCTCGGCCTGCGCCTTCACCAGGCCGGAGCCCGGCACCACCATGGCCAGCTTCACATTGCCGGCCACCCGACCGCCCAGGCGCTTCACCACTGCGGCGGCTTCGCGCATGTCCTCGATGCGGCTGTTGGTGCAGGAGCCGATGAAGACCTTGTCGATGCGGATGTCGTTGATCGCCTTGTTGGGCTCCAGCGCCATGTACTGCAGCGCGCGCTCCATGGCGCCGCGCTTGACCGCGTCTTTTTCCTTGTCGGGATCGGGTACGCGGTCCTCGATGGACAGCACCATCTCCGGCGAGGTGCCCCAGGTCACCTGCGGGCGGATCTGCGCGGCATCCAGCGCCACCACATGGTCGAAGTGGGCACCCGGATCGGATTGCAGCGTGCGCCAGTAGCGCACCGCCTGGTCCCATTCCACGCCGGACGGCGTGAAGGGACGCCCCTTGACGTACTGGAGGGTGGTGTCGTCGACGGCGATCAGGCCAGCGCGGGCGCCCGCCTCGATCGCCATGTTGCAGACCGTCATGCGCCCTTCCATCGACAGGCTGCGGATGGCGGATCCGGCGAACTCGATGGTGTAGCCGGTACCGCCGGCGGTGCCGATGCGGCCGATGATCGCCAGCACGATGTCCTTCGCGCCAACGCCGGGCGCGCATTGACCGTCCACCTTCACCAGCATGTTCTTGGCCTTCTTGGCCAGCAGGGTCTGGGTGGCCAGCACATGCTCGACCTCGGAGGTGCCGATGCCGTGCGCCAGCGCACCGAACGCACCGTGGGTGGAGGTGTGGCTGTCACCGCAGACCACCGTCATGCCGGGCAGCGTGGCGCCCTGCTCCGGGCCGATCACATGAACGATGCCCTGGCGCTTGTCGCTCATCTTGAACTGGGTGATGCCGTGGTGGTCGCAGTTCTTGTCGAGCGTGTCGACCTGCAAGCGCGACACCGGATCGGCAATGCCCTGGCTGCGGTCGGTGGTGGGCACGTTGTGGTCGCTCACCGCCAGGTTGGCCGACAGCCGCCAGACCTTGCGGCCGGCCAGATCCAGGCCTTCGAACGCCTGGGGACTGGTCACTTCATGGACCAGGTGGCGATCGATGTAGAGCACGGCGGTGCCGTCCTCCTCGGTGTGCACCACATGCTCGTCCCAGAGCTTGTCGTAGAGGGTGCGGGGGGAACCGTTGGACATGGTCATGAGGGACTCTCCATCACTTCGAGGGTTGGGGGCAGAGCGCATCGACGAAGCGCTGCACCACCGTCGGCAGGCGCTCCTGGCGCGCCACGCCCAGAACATAGTCTCGCTGCGCCCAGGCTTCTTCCAGGCGCAGCCGCTTGACCGCGAACACCTGCGCAAAACGACGCGCCGGCGCATCCGGCAGCACCGCCACACCCATGCCGGCCTCAACCAGCTGCGCAATCGCATCAAAGCCACGCACCTGCAGCCGCGCCTTGAGCGTACGGCCGCGCGCGAGGGCTTCCTGCATCATCAGTTCCTGCGCCGCCGCGCCGCTGTGCAGGCCGACCAGGTCATGCTCCAGCAGGTCATCGAAGCTCACCGCGTCACGCTCGGCCAGCACATGCTGGTTGGGCACCAGCACCGCCAGCCGACCCTGCCGGTACGCCCAAGTCTGCAGCCGGTTGTCGAGCAAAGGCGCAGTGAACACGCCGACATCCGCCCGGCCTTCGGCGACCGCGGCCTGCACCTCGGCGCTGGTCTGGTCTTCCAGGCTGATGCGAATCTGCGGATGGGCCTGCGAGAAGGCGGCGAGATCCGGCGGCAGCGCTTCGGCGATCGCGCCGGCATTGGCCGCAATGCGCAGATGCCCCTTGATGCCGCGCGCGAACTCCACCACCTCGCTCTCGAGCGCATGCAATGACGCATGCAGCGAGCGGATGTGCCGCACCAAGGCCCGGCACGCCTCGGTGGGCTCGACGCCGCGGGCGCGACGCTCGAACAACTGCACGCCCAGACGCGTCTCCAGGTCCGAAATGCGCTTGCTGGCGGCGGCCAGCGCCAGATGCTCGCGCTCGGCCCCACGGGTGATCGAGCGGGTCTGCTCGATCGCCAGCACAAGATTGAGGGTGGTGAGGTCCAGGCGCATGGTGGTGAGGCGTCGAAGTTGAACTCTAGCCTTCGTCGAGATGACCTGGCTATTGGTCCGGATGATACTTCCTTCGTGGCGAGCGAATGCTCATCACGAGGTGGCGGCAGCGGCCCGATCGGTTCCACGCAACCGGATCCTGGTCATTCATGTCTCCACGGCTCCCCCCTATGAGGCCATAAGCGATGGTCAGGTCGAATTCAACCCGACCTGTCGGATCTTTCAGTCATTCCTTTCTTCGGCTCACTGGGCATTGCGGAGCGTCAAACGGCGTCTTATGGTGGTCTTGCTTTGGTTACTCGTTGGCATTTATTTGGAATTTATTTGGTTTTAACGCGCCATTAATTTGCCGATATTGTTGCGAGTGGCTCACGCAAATCGAGGTATCGACACATCTGTAGCGGTGAGATGTCAATTTCCCGGGCTTTGAACGGGAGGGCAACCGCAAACCGCTCCAAAGAATGGCGATCCCCGTTGCGCACGCCGGCCCACTGGCTTGCGCATTCGACTTCCACCTGAAGGAGACGACCATGCCTGCCTTGACCCCTGTTCTCACTCGCCTGAGCGGCGCCTGCCTCTTGGGCCTGCTGGGTTGGACCCCCGCATCCGACGCCCTGGCCCACGGCGCGCCGGAGTTCCCCATCTCGCGGCAATACAACTGCTACAAGAACCCGTCGCTGCCGGCATGCCAGGCGGCCATCGCCACCGGTGGTGAGCAAGCCCTCTATGACTGGAACGGCGTGAACCAGGCCGCCGCCAACGGCAATCACCGCGCCGTGGTGCCCGATCTGAAGATCTGCGCCGGCGGTCAGGAGAAGTTCAAGGGTTTCGACCTGGCCCGCAACGACTGGCCCGCCACCGCCTGGTCGCCAGGCACCGACGGCAAGTACGAATACCGCTACAACGCCACCGCGCCCCATCGGTCGCTGAACTGGACCTTCTTCCTGACGCGTGATGGCTGGACACCCACCGCCTCGCCGCTGCGCTGGTCCGATCTGGAACAGGTCGCCCAACTCGGGCCGGACCAGATCGTCACCTCCGGCAAGACCTACACGATGAAGCTGAGCCTGCCCAAGCGCAGCGGCAAGCAGGTGCTGTTCTCGGTCTGGCAGCGCGCCGACAGCACCGAGGCCTTCTATGCCTGCTCGGATGTCGACTTCGGTGGTGCCACCACCCCGCCCTCCGTCCCGACCGGGCTGAAGCAGATCGGGCAGGTCTCGGCCGCGCAGGACCTGCCGCTCAACAGCCAGGTCAAGCTGCGCGTGTTCGACAAATCGGGCGGCGATCTGGAAACCATCGCCCTGACCCTGCCCGCCGCCACCGCCAAGGCGGCATGGCTGTCGCAGATCGCGGCGCGGGCGAACCAGGCGTCCGCCTATCTGCGCATCGGCACGCTGCAGGGCGGCAATGTGGTGGTCCCGAGCGGGGTGACGGTGATGGATGTCTATCTGCTGAACGCCGCCTCCGGCGCGAGCTATGCGATGGACGTGCTGCTGCCCGCCACACCGCCGACCACGCCACCGACCACGCCCGGCGACAGCCCAGCCTGGGTGGAAGGCGCGAGCTATGCCGTGGGACAGGTCGTGAGCTACCAAGGCAAGCGCTACCGCTGCCTGCAGGCGCACACCGCGTATCAAGGCGCCGGCTGGACGCCGTCCGCCGCCGGCGTGCTCGACATCCTGTGGAAAGCGCTGTGACCGCAGGTTGAGACGCGAAGCCCGCATGTGAAAAGGCCGCCGAGTCCGCAAGGACCGGCGGCCTGAATCGACACCACCGCGATCAGCTCTGCCGCACGCCGTCCAGACCCAGCATCGAGCGCCCCAGCGCCTCTGCGACCTCGATGCCATCCACCCCGGCGGACATGATCCCGCCGGCATAACCGGCGCCCTCGCCTGCCGGGTACAGACCACGGACATTGAGGCTTTGGTAATCCTTGCCGCGCGTGATGCGCAGCGGGGACGAGGTGCGGGTCTCCACGCCGGTGAGGACCGCGTCATTCATCGAAAAGCCACGGATCTGCTTCTCGAAGGCCGGCAGCGCCTCGCGGATCGCGTCCAGCGCGTACTCGGGCAGGCTGCCGAATCCTTTTTGCTGCAGGTCGGTCATCGTCACGCCCGGCTTGTAGCTGGGCTCGACGCCGCCCAGCGCGGTGCTGCGCTGACGCTTGATGAAGTCGCCAACCAGCGCCGCCGGCGCGCGGTAGGCCCCTTCACCCAGTTCAAAGGCTCGGGACTCCCAGTAGCGCTGGAAGGCCAGCCCATCGAGCGGATTGACCGGTGAATCGTCGCGCTTGCCGTCTTGCCGGTAATCCTGCGGCGAGATGCCCACCACGATGCCGGCATTCGCATTGCGCTCATTGCGCGAGTACTGGCTCATGCCGTTTGTGACCACGCGGTTCGGCTCGGAGGTCGCCGCCACCACGGTGCCGCCGGGACACATGCAGAAGCTGTAGACCGAGCGCCCGTTGCCGGCGTGGTGCACCAGCTTGTAGTCCGCCGCGCCCAGGATGGGATGGCCGGCATTGGGGCCGAAGCGGGCCTTGTCGATGATGGATTGCGGATGCTCGATCCGGTAGCCAATCGAGAACGGCTTGGCCTCCATGTAGACGCCGCGCTCATGCAGCATCTGGAAGGTGTCTCGGGCGCTGTGGCCCAGGGCCACCACGACATGGTCGGCGCGCAGTTGCTCGCCGGAGACCAAGGTCACGCCGCGAACGTGCTGGACGCCGTCGCCATCGGGCTCGATCAGCAGGTCGGTGACCTTTTGCTGGAAGCGGATCTCACCGCCCAACTGTTCGATCTCGGCCCGCATCTTGATCACCATGCTCACCAGCCGGAAGGTGCCGATGTGCGGCTTGCTGACGTAGAGAATCTCTTCCGGCGCGCCGGCCTTGACGAACTCGGTCAGCACCTTGCGGGTGAGGAAGCGGGGATCGGAAATCTGGCTGTAGAGCTTGCCGTCCGAGAAGGTGCCGGCACCGCCCTCGCCGAACTGCACATTCGATTCGGGATGGAGCTCGCTCTGGCGCCACAGGCCCCAGGTGTCCTTGGTGCGCTCACGCACCTCCTTGCCCCGCTCCAGGACGATCGGACGAAGGCCCATCTGGGCCAGGATCAGCGCCGCGAAGATGCCGCAGGGGCCGAAGCCGATGACGATCGGTCGGGGGCGGTCGGGGGCATGGAAGTCCGCCGGCGCATGGCCGACGAAACGGTAATGGGTGTCGGGGGACGGCTTGATGTGCGCGTCGCCTTGCAGGCGCTGGAGCAGCGCAGCCTCGGCGGCGGCATCGCCGATGTCGGCGTCGATGCTGTAGATCAGCACCATCGCGGTCTTCTTGCGGGCGTCGTAGCTGCGCTTGAAGACGGTGAACGCCTGGAGTTGGTCGTCGGGAATGCCCAGCCGGGCCACCACGGCCGGGCGCAGGGCGTCTTCCGGATGATGGAGCGGGAGGCGGAGTTCGTTGATGCGGATCATGGCGATTGATCGAGCAGAAAAGCAGGCCGGCGATGGCCGGGAAGAAACAAAACAGGCCCGTGCAAACGGGCCTGTTTTTTGGGTTCAGCCGGGACCAGGGTCCCGTCGGAACTCAACCCGAGTGCGGACGCTTGCCCGGGTTCTTCTTGCTGCGGGTGTGCGAGCCGCGCTCCAGGCTGCGCTTCTGGCCGCGACCGGCGGTCAGCGTGACGCCCTTGGGGGCGACGGGACGGGGAGAAGCGCGACGGTCGGCTTCGGTGATGATCTTGTTGCCCATGTTGGCTCCGGTAATGAACTGAAGTAACACCCACCCGAAGGCACAGACTCGCCAGCCACAGCCCACCAAGGGGCCCGGCGCTTTGAGCAGCGTCGGAAATACGGTGAAGGGCGGGAGTTTACCTCCGACCGCACCCACCCTGGAAGTGCAGACCTGACGCCCCTGCCCGCCGGCCTCGACGCCGGTCATCGCTCACCCTGTCAACGTGGCTGCCGCGCCCGCGTTGTGGCTTCAACCGGATCCGCGCCGCCTGCTGACCCGCGGCGTCGCGCGCGGGGACCGACGCGCCCGCCTGCGCGGCCACCCGGTGTGATCATCACGAGGGAGAGACACCAATGAGATTCACCCATTCGCCGTCGGCCCTGCGCCGCGGTCTTGCCGGACTGCGCCTCAAGGCCGCTCCGGCCCTGGTCATGGCCGCGGGGGCATTCGCCCTGATCGGTTGCGGGTCCGACCGTCTGAGGCAAGACATGCCCCCGCCGATGCCATCGGCCCCCATGGCGCCGGCCCCGGTCATGGCCGGCATGCCCGCCCCGATGCACTCGATGGCGATCCTGCCGCGGGCGCCGGCGCCGGACACCGCCAAGTACACCGCGTTTTCCGACAACGGCTGGCAGGCCACCGCCGAGCAGCCGGTCTCCACCTTCAGCGCCAGCGTGGACACCGGCAGCTATGCCAACGTCCGCCGCTTCATCAATCGCGGCCAGCTGCCGCCCAAGGATGCGGTGCGGGTCGAGGAACTGGTCAACTACTTCGGCTTCGACGCCCCCGGCCCGGAGGCCGGCGAGCGCGATCCGTTCAAGGTTCGCGCCCAGGTAATGGCCTCGCCCTGGCAAGCGGAGCGCGGCCTGATCCGCATCGCGATCAAGGGCAAGGACGTGGCCAAAGCCAGCCTGCCGCCGGCCAACCTGGTGTTCCTGGTGGATGTCTCCGGCTCCATGGGGCCGCAGGACCGTCTGCCGCTGGTGCAATCGGCGCTGCGCCTGCTGACCGCGCAACTGCGGCCGGTGGACCGCGTCAGCCTGGTGACCTATGCCAGCGGCAGTCGCGTCGTGCTGCCACCGACCCCGGGACATGAGAAGGACCGCATCAATGCGGCCATCGGCCAACTGGTGGCCAGCGGCGGCACCTACGGCGAGGGCGGCCTGCGGCTGGCCTATGCGCAGGCGCGTGAATCGCTGATGGAGAGTGGGATCAACCGGGTGCTGCTGGCCACCGATGGTGACCTCAACATCGGCGTCACCGACCCGAACGAACTCAAAGCCCTGGTCGAGGGCGAGCGCAAGCGCGGCATCAGCCTGACCACCCTGGGTGTGGGCGACAGCAACTACAACGAAGCCCTGATGAAGAAGCTGGCCGACGTCGGCGACGGCAGCTATCACTACCTGGACTCGCTGCAGGAAGCCCACAAGGTGCTGGTCAACGAGATGACCTCCACCCTGGCCACCATCGCCCAGGATCTGAAGCTGCAGGTCGAATTCAATCCGGCGAACGTCCAGGCCTACCGCCTCATCGGCTTCGAGTTGCATGCACTCAAGCGCGAGGACTTCAACAACGACCAGGTGGATGCCGGTGACATCGGCGCCGGCCATCAGGTCACCGCGCTGTATGAGTATGTGCCGGTCGGGGCGCGCGGCCCGGTGGATCCGTTGCGCTATGGCAGCGAAGGTGCCACCGGCAACAAGTCCGACGGTGGCGGCGCGCGGAAGAAGGCCGGCAACGCATCCGCCGACAAGGCGGAGGAACTCGCCTGGATCAAGCTGCGCTACAAGTCGCCCGGCCAGACCGAGAGCCAACTCGTTGCCTTGCCGGTGCTGAAGCCGACGGTTCTACCGGCGCTGGCCGCGCAGGATGCGGACACGCGATTCGCCGTGGCCGTGGCGGGCTGGGGTCAATGGTTGCGCGGCAGCCCGCTGATCGGCGACTACGGCCCGGATCAGTTCGTGCCGCTGGCCCGCGGCGCGCGCGGCGAAGACCGCTTCGGGCACCGCGCCGAATTCACGCGCCTGGCGGAGCTGTCCGCCACCCTGAAGCGCTGACCGTGCGCCTGTGACGACGCCGATCGCTGAACCGGTGTCGCTGCGGCGCAGAGGGAAGTCGCAGGACGGTCAGGCGTAGGTATCGAGATAGGCACCCATCGTCGATCCGACGGACGGTGCGGCACTCGCTGGCCCTGCGTTTGCACCGGCGTCTGCATCCGCGTTGCTGCCCGCCGTGGCGGCCACCGGCGTCGCGCTGGCCGACGACTGCGACGCCTTGGCCTGCTCCGCCTGCAGGCTGCTGATCTGCTGCATCACCACCTGGATCTGGGCCTGGAGCAGTTTCTGACGATCCTGCTTGGCCTTGTCGCTGCCGCTGGAATCGCTGGCGGCTTCCTTCTGCTGGCGTTGCAACTGCTTGAGCTGGTTCTGCAGACGGGCGATCTGAGAATCACCGCTTGAGCTGCCGGCGCTGCCGGAGGACGACGCGCCAGTGGACGCTTGGGCGGAGGGGATGGAAACGTTCATGGCGGTCTCTGCGGTATCCCTGGATATCGGCAGATGCCAGCAAAGCTTGACCCCCGATCACCCCAACGCCGCCACCACCTCCGGAGGCGCCTGCACCAGCTCGATCAGCACCCCTTCCCCGCCGATCGGAAACGCTTCATTGCTTTTCGGATGAATGAAGCAGATGTCGTAGCCCGCCGCGCCCTTGCGGATGCCGCCCGGCGCGAAGCGCACGCCGTGCGCCGTCATCCATTCCACCGCCTTGGGCAGATCGTCCACCCACAGGCCGACATGGTTGAGCGGCGTGGCATGCACCGCCGGCTTCTTCTCGGGATCCAGCGGCTGCATCAGGTCCACCTCGACCTTGTGCGGACCGCTGCCGATGGTGCAGATGTCCTCGTCGACATTCTCCCGCTCGGAGACGAAGTGGCCGGTCACCGTCAGGCCCAGCACATCCACCCACAGCTTGCGCAGCGCCGACTTGTCGGGGCCGCCGATGGCGATCTGCTGGATGCCGAGGATGCGGTATGGCTTGTGGTTCGATGCGGTCATGTGCGATGCCGTCACGTTGGATGCGGTCTCGTTGGATGCAGTCACCTTGGATGCAGTCATGGCGGGCGCCTCACTCGAACCGAAGGATGGATTGGTCCACCGCCAGACTCTCACCGACCTTGGCCAGCACCTCGGCCACCGTCACGTCCTGGCTGGCGGTGAGGATGTTCTCCATCTTCATCGCCTCGATCACCGCCAGACGCTCGCCCGCCTGCACCACCTGGCCCGGCTGCACCGCGATGTTCACCAGCAGGCCCGGCATCGGCGACAGCAGCAGCTTGCTGGTGTCCGGCGGCGCCTTGTAGGGCATGAGCGCCTGCAGCTCAGCGGCGCGCGGTGACAACACCGTCACCTCGATCGCCCGACCGCTGTGCTGGATGCGATAAGCAAGCGGCGCCTTCGGCGTGCCGCGCTCGGCCTGGGCCACGAAGGGCTGACCATTGACCGTGCCGACGATGCGGATGTCGTTCAGCCGCGAGAGACTGACGATGCGATAGGTCCGTCCCTGGGGCCCGCCGACCTTCACCAGCGCCTCACCCAGCGCGCCGACGTATTCGGTGATGCTCAGCGGATGACGGCGATAGCGGCCCTCGCCTTCGTGGACCACCGCCACATGGTCGTGCTCGATCCGCACCTCATGCCCGCGCAACTGGCCGGTGATGCCGGCCTCGCGCTCGCGTGCCTTGCGCCGGATGAAGCCGGCCAGGGCCACCAGGAAGTCCGGATCGTCATGCGGCACATCTTCGGCATGGAAGCCGCCGCTGTAGTGCTGGGCGATGAAACCGGTGTTGAAGTTGCCGCTGCGGAAATCCGGATGCGCCAGCAGCGCCGACTGGAACGGGATGTTGCTGGAGATCCCGCGGATCACGAAGCCGTTGAGCGCCTCGCGCATCTTCGCGATGGCGTCCTCCCGGTCGCGACCATGCACGATCAGCTTGGCGATCATCGAGTCGTAGAACATCGGGATTTCGCCGCCCTCGTAGACGCCGGTGTCCACCCGCACGCCGAAGCGTTCGTCACCGGCAGCCTCCATCGACGTTTCGGGCGGCTGGTACTTCACCAGGCGGCCGGTGGACGGGAGGAAGTTGCGGAACGGATCTTCGGCATTGATGCGGCATTCGATTGCCCAGCCATCGCGCTGGATGTCCTGCTGGGTGAACGGCAGCGGTTCACCGGCGGCGACGCGGATCATCAGCTCCACCAGGTCCAGACCGGTGATGCATTCGGTGACCGGATGCTCCACCTGAAGGCGGGTGTTCATCTCCAGGAAGTAGAAGGACTGGTCCTTGCCGACCACGAACTCCACCGTACCGGCGCTCTGGTACTTCACCGCCTGGGCGAGAGCCACCGCCTGCTCGCCCATGGCGCGCCGGGTGGCTTCGCTGATGAAGGGTGACGGCGCTTCCTCGATCACCTTCTGATGACGGCGCTGGATCGAGCATTCCCGTTCCCACAGATAGACCACATGGCCTTGCGCATCGCCGAGCACCTGGATCTCGATGTGGCGGGGCTGCTCGACAAACTTCTCCATGAACACGCGGTCGTCGCCGAAGCTGGCGCGGGCCTCGTTGCGGCAGCTGGTGAACCCGTCGAAACAGTCCTTGTCGTTGAAGGCCACGCGCAGGCCCTTGCCACCGCCGCCGGCGCTGGCCTTGATCATCACCGGATAGCCGACGCGCTGGGCGATCGTCACTGCTTCTTCGGCGGAGAGGATGGGCTCGTTGTGGCCGGGGATGGTGTTGACCTTTGCTTCACTGGCGAGCTTCTTGGACGCGATCTTGTCGCCCATGGCCGCGATCGAATGGTGCTTGGGGCCGATGAACACCAGGCCTTCTTCCTCGACGCGACGCGCGAAGTCCTCGTTCTCGGACAGGAAACCATAGCCGGGATGGATCGCTTCGGCGCCGGTCTGCTTGGCGGCCGCGATGATCTTGTCGGCCACCAGATAGGACTCGCGTGACGGCGCGGGGCCCAGCAACACGGCCTCGTCGGCCAACTCGACATGGCGCGCGTCCTTGTCGGCTTCCGAATACACCGCGACCGTCGCGATGCCCATTTTTCTCGCCGTCTTGATCACGCGACACGCAATCTCACCGCGATTCGCCACCAGGATCTTCTTGAACATCTCAATTCCCTATCTCAGCAGGTTCAGTCCGCCAGCGCAGCCACAGGCCCACCATCGCACTCAAGACCACACAACGTCTCCACCACCCCACAAGCGCCCCACAAAGCGCCTCACCCCAGCCATCGCCAACCGCCGTGCAGCCCTCCCGGCCCCACCGGCCGGCGCAGCCCGGCCATCGTCAAGCCACGTCCGCGGATCCGGCTTTGCCGGGCCGCTGGATGGCGCCCCCTGGGGGCAGGAGCGGAAGCGACTGGGGGGCCCAAAACTACAACGGGATGTTGCCGTGCTTGCGCCACGGGTTCTCCAGCTTCTTGTCCTTCAGCATCGCCAGCGACCGGCTGATGCGCTTGCGGGTTTCATGCGGCTGGATGACGTCATCAATGAAGCCCCGCGCGCCCGCCACGAACGGATTGGCAAACCGCGCCTTGTACTCCGCCTCCCGCGCGGCCAGCTTGGCGGGATCGTGCTTGTCCTCGCGGAAGATGATCTCCACCGCGCCCTTGGCGCCCATCACAGCGATCTCCGCATTCGGCCAGGCGAAGTTGACATCGCCGCGCAGGTGCTTGGAGCTCATCACGTCATACGCACCGCCATAGGCCTTGCGGGTGATCACCGTCACCTTGGGCACGGTGCATTCGGCATAGGCATACAGCAGCTTGGCGCCATGCTTGATGATGCCGCCGTACTCCTGGCTGGTGCCCGGCATGAAGCCCGGCACATCGACGAAGGTCACCACCGGAATGCTGAACGCATCGCAGAACCGCACGAACCGCGCGGCCTTGATGCTGCTCTTGATGTCCAGGCAGCCCGCCAGCACCAGCGGCTGATTGGCCACGATGCCGATGGTCTGGCCATCCATCCGCGCAAAACCGGTGAGGATGTTCTTCGCGTAATCGGGCTGCAGCTCGAAGAAGTCGCCGTCGTCCACCACCTTGAGGATCAGCTCCTTCATGTCGTAGGGCTTGTTCGGGTTCTCCGGCACCAGCGTGTCCAGCGAGTAATCCAGCCGCGCCCCCGGATCGCCGCTGGGTCGGCACGGGGCCTTCTCGCGGTTGTTCAACGGCAGGTAGTTGAAGAAGCGCCGCAGCATCAGGATCGCTTCGACATCATTGTCGAAGGACAGGTCGGCCACGCCGCTCTTGCAGGTGTGGGTGGATGCGCCGCCCAGTTCCTCCGCGGTGACCTCCTCATGGGTCACCGTCTTCACCACCTCGGGGCCGGTGACGAACATGTAGCTGCTGTCCTTGACCATGAAGATGAAGTCGGTCATGGCCGGCGAATACACCGCGCCGCCGGCACACGGCCCCATGATCATGCTGATCTGCGGGATCACGCCGGACGCCATCACATTGCGCTGGAACACCTCCGCATAACCGCCCAGCGAGGCCACGCCCTCCTGGATGCGGGCGCCGCCGGAATCGTTCAGGCCGATCACCGGCGCGCCGACCTTCATCGCCTGGTCCATCACCTTGCAGATCTTCTCGGCATGCGCCTCGGACAGCGCACCGCCGAAGACGGTGAAGTCCTGGCTGTAGGCGAAGGCCATGCGGCCATTGATCATGCCGTAGCCGATCACCACGCCGTCGCCCGGGATCTTGTTGTCGGCCATGCCGAAGTCCACGCAGCGGTGCTCGACGAACATGTCCCACTCTTCGAAGGTGCCGTCATCGAACAGCAGATCCAGCCGCTCACGCGCGGTCAGCTTGCCCTTGGCATGCTGCGCGGCAATGCGCTTCTCACCGCCGCCCTGTCGCGCCTTCTCGCGCTTGGCCTCGAGCATCTGTTGAATGTCATGCATGTCGTCGGTCCTCTTGGTCTGGGCCTGGCATCCGGTCCGGATGCGGGCCTGGGTCTGTGTCCTGGGGAACGGTCGGCACCGGGCGCAGCGGAGCGCTCCGGTCACCGGAAAAGATCGCCAGCAGTTCACGGGCGGCCGTGGAGGCGGCCAACTGCCCGTCGAGCACCCGCGCCGTGGTGTCCGCCAGCGCCTCACGCACTGCGGACGCGGATTTGAACTGCTGCTTCAGCCCCGCCTGGATGCGGTCCCACATCCAGGCAAGCGATTGATGCCGGCGCTTGTCGTCGAAGCCGCCATTGGCCTGTTGCTGTGAATGGAAGTCGGTCACCGCCTGCCAGAACGCGTCGATGCCCTCGGCCTTCAACGCCGAGATCCGCAGCACCCGCGGCTGCCAGGCCGTGGTCTCGTGAGGATCGGCGGGCGGTGCCGCAGGGTCGCCGCGGTCGGGGCGGTCAGGGCGCCCGACGCGCTCGCTCCGGCCGCGCCAACCGTGCAGACGAAGCGACGAGGTGATATGCGCCTGGGCCCGGGTCGCCGCAGCGGCGTCCAGGTCGGCCTTGTTGATGACGACCAGATCGGCGAGCTCCATCACGCCTTTCTTGATCGCCTGCAGGTCGTCGCCGGCATTGGGCAGTTGCAGCAGACAGTACATGTCGGTCATGCCCGCCACCGCGGTTTCGCTCTGACCCACGCCCACCGTCTCGACGATCACGATGTCATGGCCCGCCGCCTCGCAGACCAGCATCGCCTCGCGGGTTTTCTCCGCCACGCCGCCCAGCGTGCCGCTGGCCGGGCTGGGGCGGATGTAGGCGCGCTCATCCATCGAGAGCCGCTCCATCCGCGTCTTGTCGCCGAGGATGGAGCCGCCCGACAGCGAGCTCGACGGATCCACCGCCAGCACCGCCACCCGGTGGCCCTGCGCGATCAGCGACAGGCCCAGCGCCTCGATGAAGGTGCTCTTGCCCACCCCCGGCACACCGGAGATGCCCAGCCGCAGCGAGCGCCCGGTGTGGGGCAGCAATTCGGTGAGCAGCGCATCGGCCTGGGCGCGATGGTCCGCCCGGGTGGACTCCAGCAGCGTGATGGCCTTGGCCACCGCGCGACGCTGGGCCGGTCCAGGCCCGCCGAGCAGCGCGGCAGCCAGCGGATGGGAAGCCGGTGACGAACGATTCACGGCGTGGGTTCCGCTCAGGCGGCGACGGTCTTGCGGATCTGCTCCAGCACATCCTTCGCGCTCGCCGGGATCGGCGTGCCAGGGCCATAGATGCCCTTCACGCCGGCCTGGTAGAGGAAGTCATAGTCCTGCGCCGGAATCACGCCGCCGACGAAGACGACGATGTCGTCCCCGCCCTGGTCCTTCAGCGCCTGGATGATGGCCGGCACCAGCGTCTTGTGGCCGGCGGCCAGGGTCGACACGCCCACCGCATGCACATCGTTCTCGATGGCCTGTCGGGCGCATTCCTCAGGGGTCTGGAACAGCGGACCCATGTCGACATCGAAGCCCAGGTCGGCATAGGCGGTGGCCACCACCTTGGCGCCGCGGTCATGGCCGTCCTGGCCGAGCTTGGCAATCATCACCCGAGGCCGACGGCCCTGGTCCTCGGCGAAGGCGGCAATCTCATCCTGCAGCTTGGCCCAGCCTTCGGCCGAGTCGTAGGCAGCGGCATAGACACCGGTCACCTTCTGCGTGTCGGCGCGGTGGCGGCCGTAGACGACTTCCAGCGCGTCGGAGATCTCGCCCACCGTGGCCCGCAGGCGCATGGCCTGGATGCTCAGTGCCAGCAGGTTGCCCTGGCCGGACTGGGCCGCCGCCGTCAGCGCGGCAAGCGCCGCCTGCACCGCCGCGGTGTCGCGCTCGGCCTTGATGCGCTGCAGCCGGGCGATCTGGCTGTCGCGCACCTTGACGTTGTCGACCTCCAGGATCTCCACCCGGTCTTCCTTGGCCAGCCGGTATTTGTTGACGCCCACGATCACGTCCTTGCCGCTGTCGATCCGTGCCTGCTTCTCCGCCGCGCTGGCCTCGATCTTCAGCTTGGCCCAACCGGAATCCACCGCCTGGGTCATGCCGCCCATCGCATCGACCTCCTGGATGATCTCCCAGGCCTTGTCGGCCATGTCCTGGGTCAGCGACTCCATCAGGTAGCTGCCCGCCCAGGGATCGATCACGTTGGTGATGTGGGTCTCTTCCTGGATGATCAGCTGGGTGTTGCGCGCGATGCGGGCGCTGAACTCGGTCGGCAGCGCGATCGCCTCATCCAGCGAGTTGGTGTGCAGCGACTGGGTGCCGCCGAACACGGCGGCCATCGCTTCGATGGTGGTCCGCACCACGTTGTTGTAGGGGTCCTGCTCGGTCAGGCTCCAGCCGGAGGTCTGGCTGTGGGTGCGCAGCATCAGGCTCTTCGGGTTCTGGGCATTGAAGCCCTTCATGATCCGGCACCAGAGCAGCCGTGCGGCCCGCATCTTGGCGATCTCCAGATAGAAGTTCATCCCCACCGCCCAGAAGAACGACAGCCGACCGGCGAAGTCGTCCACATCCATGCCCTTGGCGATAGCGGTCTTCACATACTCCTTGCCGTCGGCCAGGGTGAACGCCAGCTCCAGCGCCTGGTTCGCGCCCGCCTCCTGCATGTGATAGCCGCTGATCGAGATCGAGTTGAACTTCGGCATGTGCTGCGCGGTGTACTCGATGATGTCGCCGATGATCTTCATCGACGGCGCCGGCGGATAGATGTAGGTGTTGCGGACCATGAACTCCTTGAGGATGTCGTTCTGGATGGTCCCGCTGAGCTGCGCCTGCGACACGCCCTGCTCTTCCGCCGCGACCACATAGCCCGCCAGCACCGGCAGCACCGCGCCGTTCATCGTCATCGACACCGAGACCTTGTCCAGCGGAATGCCGTCGAACAGGATCTTCATGTCTTCCACCGAGTCGATCGCCACGCCGGCCTTGCCGACGTCGCCTGTCACCCGCGGATGGTCGGAGTCATAGCCGCGGTGGGTTGCCAGGTCGAAGGCGACCGACACGCCCTGCCCGCCCGCCGCCAGCGCCTTGCGATAGAAGGCATTGCTTTCCTCGGCGGTGGAAAAGCCGGCGTACTGGCGGATCGTCCAGGGGCGCACCGCATACATCGTGGCCTGCGGACCACGCAGGAAGGGCTCGAAGCCAGGCAAGGTGTCGGCGTAGGGCAGATCCCGGGTGTCCGCCGCGGTGTAGAGCGGCTTGACCACCAGGCCTTCCGGCGTGTGCCAGTTCAGGGCCGACGGATCGCCCCCGGGCGCGGACTTGGCCGCAGCCTTGTGCCATTGCGCCAGGGTCGCCGATGCGAAGGTCATGGGCGCCGACGCACCGACCTGGGACGCTGCAGCGGCCGTAGCGCCAGCGGCAGCATTCGTCCCGGCGCCAGCACCGGCGGCAGCAGCGTCGCCTGGCGTCGCATTCAAAGCGGTGTTCGACACGGTCGGACCGCTGGTGGCGGACGGCGTAGCGGCGGGGACCTGGTGTTTGTTCGACATGGCGGACTCCTGGAAGCGGCAGATCATAGCGCCGCGCCAATTCATAATTATGAATTCAGGTTTGATTACACTCCAGCCTCCAACCGCTTTTTTCACCCGCTTTTTTCACCCGCTTCCGACATCCATGTCGACCTCCGCCTCGCCGGCCCCTGGCCCGCTGACCCCGCTTGCACCCCGCGCCCTCTATGAAGAGGTCGCCGAGCGGCTGCGCCAGCGCATCTTTGCGCGCGAGCTGGAACCCGGCAGCTGGATTGACGAGCTCAAGCTCTGCGCCGAACTCGGCATCAGCCGCACGCCCATGCGGGAAGCGCTGAAGGTGCTGGCCAGCGAAGGCCTGGTGACCATGCGGGTGCGCCGCGGCGCCTATGTGACCGAGATGTCGGAGCGGGACGTGCGCGAGGCCTACCAACTCCTCTCGCTGCTGGAGAGCGACGCCGCCGCCCAGGTGGCGCAGGCGGCCGACGAGGCGCAGCGGGTCGAGCTGCAGTCGCTGCATGACGAACTCGAGGCCGCGCTGGACGAGCGCGAGCGCTTCTTCGCCGCCAATGAGCGCTTTCACCTGCGCATCATCGAGATCGACGGCAATCGCTGGCGCATGCAGTTCATCACCGACCTGCGCCGGGTGATGAAGCTCAACCGCCATCACTCGCTGTTCATGCAGGGACGGCTGCAGGAATCGCTGCAGGAGCACCGCGACATCCTGGCGGCCATCCTGGCGGGCGACGCCGTGCGCAGCGCCGAGTTGGTGCGTCGACATTTCGACAACGGCCTCCGAGCAACTCAGCACGCGGCCGATTGAGGTCGGCCCGACGGGCAAGCCCGGTCGACCGACGACGCCCCTCGGAGGCCGAGGCGGTCGCGTCGCCACGACGCCCTTCCCCACCGAATGGCCAACTCGATCACGGAATCGTCATCCCTGAACGCGAGATCAACGCCGCCTGAATGCTTTTGTTCTTCGATCGGATTTGAATGTCCGTTCCTCCGCCTTTGCAACGACCTTCCAAACGTCGTTTTGAAAGACCTTTTTGGAGAATCAGAAGAACTTTCGGGATTCTTGCCGACATCTCCTTCGGCGCCGTTTGCCAACCTTTTCACGGAGGTCACAAACCCGCGCGAGATAGTTATCGAGATATGCCCGGCCGGTTTGAGACATCCATCACGGGCGGCGGATTTCGCCCGCTCTGTTACAGGTCTGTGAAGACATCGCCGCGCTCAAGTTCCGGGCCGAATCGCCGACAACCCCGATGAACGCGGGATGAACGTCGATCTTGTCCAGCCACTCTGACCCCGCATTCGCGGGCTTTACGTCTGACATGTAAGCGTGAACTGAGGCCGACTCCACGCCCTTTTGTTTGCTTCAACGTAAAGAAGTGAGCCATACCATGTCCGGGCTAGCTCAAGTTTGTCATTCAGCGTCCGAAAACCCGAATGACGGCATCCCGAAGCGGCTTGCCGCTGGAAGTTAGAGATCGATAAACGAAGCGCCTATGGGCGCAACAGCCCATAGCGCACGGAGCTCCAAGATGGCATCGCTGATTACCAACCTGTCCACCGACCAGATCCAGGCGCTGACGTCCACGACGCTCGCCCGACTGACCAGCGAAGACTGGGCCGCCTTCACCTCGGACCAGTTCCAGGCCCTGACGACCTCCCAGTTCGCCACCCTGGGCACCAAGGCTGTGTCGTTCTTCACGACCAGCAACATCGCCGCCATCGAGTCTGATGACCTGCGCGCCCTCAGCACGGCGGCCGTCCGCACCTTCAGCACCGAGCAGCTGAATTCGCTGGGCTCGGACCAGTTCGGCAGCCTGACGACCCGCCAGGTCACCTCGCTGAGCACCCAGCAGGTGCGCGGCCTGGAATCCGACGACCTGAACGCCTTGGGCTCCGACCAGATCCGTTCGCTGAGCTCGCAGCAGGTGGCCGCCATCACCACCAGCCTGATCGGCACCATGGTCTCGGACGACCTGCAGGCCCTCAAGACTGAACAGATCCGCGCGCTGAGCTCGCAGCAGGTTGCCGCCATCTCGACCGAAGGCGTGGCCGCCCTCACCACCCAGCAGGCCCAGGCCATCACCAGCACCCAGGCCGGCGCACTGACCTCCGACCAGGCCGCCGCGCTGACCTCCGACGCCGTGCACTCGCTGAGCACCGCCGCGGTGAAGTCGCTGGGCACCGACCAGGTCGCTGCGCTGAACTCCGACCAGATCGCCGCGCTGACCACCGCGCAGATCAGTGCGCTGACCACCGGCCAGATCCGCCAGTTCAGCAGCGACGAGATCGCCGCGCTGGACACCAACCAGATCCGCGCCATCACCACCGCCCAACTGGCCGCCCTGACCACCGACCAGCTCGGCGGCCTGGCCAGCGAGGATGTGCAGGCCCTGTCGACCGCCCAGGTCCGGGCCTTCAGCTCGACCCAGCTGGGCGCGCTGAGCTCCGATTCCATCGAGGCGATGAGCTCCGGCCAGATCGGCGCACTCTCGTCCATCCAGATCAAGGGCCTGACGACCGACCAGATCGCTGCGATCAGCTCGGACGACATGAAGGCGATCTCGACCAGCACGCTGCGTGCGTTGTCGACCGACCAGTTCGAAGCCCTGAATTCGGACCAGGTGTCCGCGCTGACCTCCGCCCAGGTGGCCGCCCTGACGACCGGTCAGGTGTCGGTGCTCTCCACCGATGACCTGAATGCGTTGAACAGCAGCCAGATCCGCGCCCTGGGCACCGCCCAGGTCGCGGCGCTGTCGACCGACCAGGTCGCCGGCATGGAAACCGCCGATGTCCAGGCCCTGACCACCGGTCAGATCCAGGCCCTGAGCTCCGGCCAGGTGGCCGCGCTGAGCACCGATGCCATCGTCGCCCTGGGTTCGGCCCAGGTCGCCGCGCTGAGCAGCCGCCAACTGG